>NZ_CTEI01000001.1 GCF_001368815.1 Paraliobacillus sp. PM-2
GTCCGCCGCTCATTCCACAAGCGCACACCCCGAAGGGTGATTGCTTGCTTCCTGCGCTCGACTTGCATGTATTAGGCACGCCGCCAGCGTTCGTCCTGAGCCAAGATCAAACTCTCCATAAAATTGGGTTGCACACGGATGTGCTGACATCAACGTTGCAACACGGATGTTGCGAAATTAGTCGATGATCATTGAGTTTGCTTACTCATTACTTGACTAGCATGTTACTTCTTAACATATTGGTTGTTTTGTTCAGTTTTCAAAGATCAAATTGTTGATAGTGTTTTTTAGCAACTTAATTATCATAACACTAAACTCAGTAAAAAGTCAACTTGTTTTTTAAATATTTTTTTAAAAACAAATTGTTAGTAGTTGCTGCTCAATTCGACAGCTTATATATTATATAATATATAATAATAAAAAGCAATAGTTTTTTTGAAAAGATATTAAATTAACTATCAATATCAAAAGCAACATTTTTTACTATACCATGTATAAGTAGACTTTGTAAACCATTTATTTTAACCAAAAATATCCTTCCTATTTTAATTTAGGAAGGATATTTTTTAATTGAAAATCAATAGATGGAGCGCGGTAAGTGAGATGAACCCCGGTATACCTAAAAGACCAATTATACCAGCATTATAAATATTTATCGGTAAATGTAATCCAAAAGAAGCTCCAAAAATATTAAAGAAAAATAAACATAATACACCAATGATGATCTTTACCGAACCTTGCATAAACCATCTTATTGGCTTTAAAGGAGCGCCAACTACTAATAACAAGACAATTAAAGCCATTATTCCTATAATGACAAAAGGGGCATTCATTTCCTCTCTCCTTTCAAGCTTTTTTTACATACTATGAAAGACAAAAAGGAAATAGAACAAGCCCTATTGAGCGCTAACCCCACGATGTCTTGCTTCACGTAATAAATAGAAGTACTTCGCTTCAGCTACTTTTACTTCATACATTCCTATTTCACTAGGTTCAACACTTATATCAATAATTCCCTGCATTTTTGCCCATTCATCTTTTAAGCGAAAGATATCTTGAAGTAAACGTTTGTTTAGCTCTTTTTCTTTTATCTTTTTTCGAAAAGCCATTTGGTCACAACTCCCTTATAATTCTCGCCTTCCCTCTAATGCCTTTGATAATGTCACCTCATCAGCATATTCAAGGTCTCCACCCATTGGTAATCCATGTGCAATACGCGTAATTTTAATACCAGATGGTTTCACTAAACGTGAAATATACATTGCTGTAGCTTCACCTTCAATATTAGGATTAGTCGCAAGAATTAACTCTCCCACCTCTTCATCCTTTAATCGATTTAATAAAGTAGGAACATTAATATCTTCTGGCCCTATTCCATCCATAGGTGAGATTGCTCCATGCAATACATGGTAACGCCCATTAAACTCTTTCATTTTTTCCATCGCAATGACATCCTTTGGATCTTGAACAACACATATAACCGAGCTATCCCTTGTTTCATCTTGGCAAATTGGACAGGGATCTTGATCGGTAATATGTCCACATACACTACAATGTGTTAACTCTCTCTTCGCACTAACAAGCGCGTTACTAAAATCAAGCACGTCATCTTCTTTCATATTTAGTACAAAAAAAGCCAGTCGAACCGCAGTTTTCGGTCCGATCCCTGGCAATTTAGTAAAGCTATCAATTAGCTTTGAAATTGGTTCTGGATAATACACAACAACTACCTCCTAGAACATTCCTCCAGGTAAATTCATTCCTTTTGTGAATTTGCCCATTGTTTCATTTGATTGATCATCTACTTGCTTAAGCACATCATTTGTTGCAGCCAAAATTAAATCCTGTAGCATTTCTACATCATCTGGATCTACTACTTCTTCTTTAATTTCAATATCCGTAATTTGTTTACTTCCATTTGCTACAACCTTCACCATTCCTCCACCTGCTGTCGCTTCAAAACTCATCGCTTGCAAGTCTTCTTGTGCCTTCATCATATCTTTCTGCATTTTTTGCATTTGTTTCATCATTTTATTCATATTTCCTCCACCACGCATGGTAATTCCTCCTTTTATTATCTACTCTTCGTGTATTTCTAATAAATCATCGCCAACCAGTTTACGAGCCTCTTCTACAACCGGATCTTTTTCTTCTTTATCAGAATCAGTATGTTGCTGTTGTCGTTGTTTCTGCACATATTCTTGCCTGATTTCTACCCAGTTAGTTTCTGGTATAGGAATAATTGATACTTGCTTACCAATTACTTCTGATAATAATAATTCTATCGTTTGTTGGTGTTCCAAAGCAAGTGAACAATGAATGTCATATTTGAACGCCAATATCAAAGCATTGTCTGACGCAGCACTTGGTTTACTATCTTGAACAGTGGCATGTGCTGGCGCATTTTGTTTTTTTAATAATTGCATAAAAGTTGCCCATTGTGATTGAATGTTTTTTAAGTCGGCCTTTGATGCATGCTCTAATACGTGTCTAATTCGTTCGTATGGAACTTTAAATCGATTTTTTGTTGTCGGTTGTTTTCGCTTTGTCGCGGGCTGTTGTGTTTGCTTTGATTCATGTGTTGTGCTGTTTTGTTTGATATCCTTTAGTTCTTTTTCTAACTGATCAACTTTTTGCATGAGACGTTTGACTGATTCTGTTTCTACTATATTACCTTCACTATATTGCAATTTTTCTTCCGTTATTTTTAATACTGTTATTTCTAGAAACACCTTCGGACTATTTGTCCACTTCATTTCTTGTTGACAATCGTTCAATAAACTAATTACCTTTTGAATCCATTTTGCATGTATTGTATTACTTAGTTGTTGAAATGGTTCATCAACCATGGCACGATCTAATACATCTAATTGGGGTGCACTTTGATACAATAACACATCCCTTAGAAAATAGATGGAATCATATACAAAACGACCAGGATCTTTACCTGATTGAATAAACTCATCTACCAATTGTAATGCATGCTGTGCATCATTTTCGAATAGCGCTGATATCATTTCTATCAATTTCTGTTGTGAGACAGATCCCGTTACAGCGAGTACATCTTCTAATTTTACTTGTTCATCACTATAAGATATAGCTTGATCTAGTATACTTAATGCATCACGCATACCACCCTCTGCAGCTAAAGCAACAGCGTGGAGTGCCTCTTTCGTTATGGAAATCGCCTCTTTTTCAGTAATTGTTTCCATTCTTTCAACTATATCTTGCTGTGTAATGCGTTTAAAATCAAAACGTTGGCAACGAGAGATGATCGTTAATGGTATCTTATGCGGCTCTGTTGTTGCTAAAATAAATATAACGTGTTTTGGTGGTTCCTCTAATGTTTTTAATAAAGCATTGAATGCGCCAATAGATAACATATGTACCTCATCAATAATGTAAACTTTATATGCTACAGCACTTGGCGCATATTTTACCTTATCACGTATATCACGTATTTGTTCCACACCATTATTTGAAGCAGCATCAATTTCCATTACATCTGAAATCGAACCATCCTGAATTCCTTGGCAAGCGTCACACGTATTACATGGTTCAGCTACTGGTGCCTTTCTGCAATTAATGGTTTTAGCAAATATTTTTGCCGCACTTGTTTTCCCAGTCCCTCTCGGACCAGAAAATAAATAGGCATGTGAAAATTTTTCTTGTACTATTGCATTTTGAAGTGTTCGCGTAATATGTGATTGACCTACAACATCCACAAAGCTCTGTGGACGCCAAACACGATACAAGGCTTGATAGCTCATTTATTCATGATCCTCTCTTAGGAATTCTTTTTTATTATAACTGAAACATAATCATTCTGTGAATCATTCAGTCAAAATTATATTTATATTATAGAAAAAAACCTCTCACGCATAATGGTAAGAGGTTTTTGTATGTATTAAGATAACACCGTGCACCCGTCGTCGATGCTATAGCCCCAAGCGTTACATAAGTTCATGGCTCAGTTCAGGTTGCTCTGCGGCACACGAGAAAGACCGCTTACTGCTGCTTCCTTCCGGACCTGACAGAATTCACGGGTTCCCGTTGCGCAGGACCCAAACATCAACACCAATTCCTTATGGCAGACCTTAAAGCTATACACCTCAGACGGGGATTCCGTCTCGCTATAGCGGATTGCGAGTATAGGGCACCGCTACCTCCCCACCTAGCACGGCAAGTTGTATAATAATTTAAGCGCAAGTAAAGCGCAATTACAATTATAGCGATTGTTTTAGCAAAATGCAAGGGATTGACTGTGTTATTTATTTCCTTTTTTATTTTTATTTACTTCTTTTTTTTTGCTACGTAATTGTTTAAAAAAATCGGTTAATAATGCGCCACATGCTTCTTCTAATACTCCACCCATTAGCTTTACCTGGTGATTAAAACGATTATCTTCTAATAAGTTCATAATTGATCCTGCACAGCCCGCCTTCGGATCATATGCACCAAAGACAACTCTCGGAATTCGTGATTGTACAATTGCCCCTGCACACATTGGACAAGGTTCTAAGGTAACGTATAACGTGCATTCCTCTAAACGCCAGCTTCCTATCTGTTCATTTGCTTTATCAATTGCTAGCATTTCAGCATGTGATGCAGTAGTTTGCAAACTTTCTCTTAAATTAAATGCTTGTGCAATCACATCTCCACCATGAACAATCACCGCACCTATAGGTACTTCACCTAATTGATTCGCTTTTATTGCTTCTGCTAGAGCTAATTCCATAAAATCTTCATCTGTCATATTGATAAACTCCTACTATTTTTTCTATGGGATGATGTCAGATCATTTATTTATTATATTGTATCAAATGAGAAGGACAAAAAGAACCAAACATTTTCATCTTTTCTAACGCATAAGCTAATAAAGGTATAAAGAAAAGAGGAGGAATTAGTAATGCAAATTCATGTTGTTAAAAGTGGTGATTCACTTTATTCCATTGCCAACATCTATGGTACAACATATCAAGCGATAAACGAAGCAAATGAACTAGATAATCCCAATCAATTAGTTGTTGGTCAATCGCTTGTCATTCCAATCATTGGACAATTTTATTACGTGCAGCCTGGTGATAATTTGTATAGTATTGCCCAACAATTTAATTTAAGCTATCAAGAGTTAGCTGCTATTAATAATATAAATCCGAATAGTACGCTTTCTGTTGGTACGCGATTATACATCCCAGAACAAGAACAACCAACTATTGAATCAAATGCCTATATTGAACCATTTGGTAATACCGTTTCTACTACATTAGAAAATGCAGCAGAAAAAAACACACCTTACTTAACTTATTTGGCCCCTTTTAGTTATCGTGTTAACAGAAAAGGAAACTTAATTGCCCCACCATTAAATAATTTTGCTGCTATTGCTAATAAAAATGATGCCACTTTAATGCTCGTTGTAACAAACTTAGAAGAAGGAGCTTTTAGCGCAGAGCTTGGAAACCTTATTGTTACCGATCAAGCAGTTCAAGATACATTATTAACGGATATTATTGAAACAGCAAAAAAAATAGGATTTAGAGACATACATTTTGATTTTGAATTTTTACCTGTTACTGCAAAAGAATCCTACAATACTTTTTTACGAAAAGCAAAGGATCGTTTAGCAAAAGAAGGTCTATTAATGTCTACTGCATTAGCTCCAAAAACAAGTAGTGAGCAAAAAGGGGAATGGTATGAAGCACATGATTATCAAGCACATGGTGAAATAGCCGACTTTGTTGTGTTGATGACCTACGAATGGGGATATAGTGGCGGGCCGCCTCTTGCCGTTTCACCGATAGATAAGGTAAGAGAAGTAGTCGAATACGCTTTAACAGAAATGCCAGCTAGCAAAATTATGCTAGGTCAAAATCTATATGGATATGATTGGACGCTTCCTTACGAGCCAGGGGGAGAATATGCAAAAGCTGTTAGTCCTCAGCAAGCTATTCTTTTAGCTAGGGATAATAACGTAGCAATTGAATTTGATCAAGAAGCACAAGCCCCTTTTTTCTTCTATACAGATAAGGATGGCAAGCGACATGAAGTTTGGTTTGAAGATGCCAGATCGATTCAATCTAAATTTGATCTCATAAAGGAATTAAACTTACGTGGTATAAGCTATTGGAAACTAGGTCTAGCTTTCCCTCAAAATTGGCTTTTACTAGAAGATAATTTTGCAATAAAAAAACAAAAATAATGCTTTCCAGTATAAAAACTCGCTTCAGTTGCTATGGAAGCGAGTTTTTATTATTTATAGATTTAAATACTTTAAGGTATAAAAATAAATTACCCACACAAACTAAACGTTGAAATATTCCCGTTTGGAGGGTAATCTATGTTTCGCTTTCAATCATTTGAAAAAAAGGAAGAAAATTTCACAAAAAAAGATACCCCATTAAGCAGTGATACCAACCTACTGATCAAACAACTAAAAGAAATATATGATCATCATATAAATAAAGACTTCTGTTCTCGTACTTTATTTGCTAACTTTAACAAGAAAAATGTCTATTTATTCTATTATGCTTCCATTGTTAATAGTGACAAAATAGAACAAGCTATTGTGCAGCCATTATTGGAGAACGATGGTTCTTCATATTCTAATGTATTAACGAATGAGAGTCTAAAAGAAATAGCTACAATAGAAAAAGCAATTGAACATATTAATAGCGGGAAAGTTGTCCTTTTATCTGAAGGCGACCAGATTGCTTATTCCATTGATGTATCTCAATTTCAACACCGTGCGATTAGTCAATCTGAAAATGAAAGTGTTGTTAAAGGGCCACAAGACGCTTTTACCGAGTCTACTCATATAAATGTTTCTTTAATTCGTAAACAAATTAGAGATAAACAACTAATTACTACTGTTTCTTCTGTTGGAGAGCGATCAAAACAGGATGTAACCATTGTATATATATCAGATTTAGTAAATCCCAACATATTAAAAAATGTAAAAGAAAGAATTGAAAATATAGATACAGATAATGTCCGTAATGTGGAGTTATTAGAGCAATATTTAGAAGAAAGACCATACTCAATCTTTCCAAGCATTTATTATACCGAACGTCCAGATAACGCTGCGGCTTTTATAGAGGATGGCCATATCATACTACTGATGGACAGTTCTTCTGCATGTCTCATTTTACCAGTAACTTTTTGGACTTTTTTTCATAGTCCTGAAGATCGCTATTCCCGTTTTATGTTTGGCAACTTCTCTAGATTAATAAGATTTATTGCTTTTTATATAACAATGATGATCTCTGCTACTTACGTGGCTTTAGCCAATTTTCATAGCCAAATGATTCCACCAGATTTACTATTAGCGATCACCGCATCAAGGGAAAGGGTACCATTCCCGCTAATTGTAGAAGTATTAATCATGGAGGTCGCATTTGAATTAATTAGAGAAGCAGGAATTCGGATCCCTTCTGCACTTGGTCCTACCATCGGTATTGTGGGTGCATTAATTCTTGGACAAGCCGCCGTAGAAGCAAATATTATTAGTCCTATTATTGTCATTATAGCTGCTTTATCTGGACTTACATCTTTTGCTATCTCTGATGTCAGCTTGAACTATACGGTACGAATTACAAGATTCTTATTTATTTTTGCCGCTGGTTTGATGGGAATGCTTACGTTGATGGGCGCATTCTTACTTTGGTTTATGTATGCAGCATCATTAAAATCTTTCGGTATGCGTTTCTTATCTCCAATTGCACCATCTTTTAAATCACCAAAAGATACCTTATTTCGCAAAGCCGTTCGTAGTGAAATTTGGCGTCCTGGACAAATCCAACCAAAAGATTTGAAAAAGAAATAAAGTAGGTGTGTTATATAATGAATCCACATAAATTGTTAAAAACCGGTGAGATGTTTGCCATGTTAGTCATATTACTATCATTAAAGGCATCGGATACTACTGCATCATTACTTGCACAACACACACAAAATGCCTTTTGGTATATGCCATTTATCTCATTACTCGTTGTTCTACCATCCATACTCATATTAGTACATCTACTAAAAAAATATGAAGATAAAAATTTAGTTCAATTAATAGAGGCTATCATGGGGTCTTGGGCAAGTAAAGTTATTAGCTTTATGATCTTTCTAAGTTCATTTATACTAATGGGTTTTAGTTACAGAAGTTATGTTGGACAAATTAAAATAATGTATTTTCCTCAAACCCCCACACTTTTTCTATATTTGATTTTTTTTATCATTGTCTATTTTGCTGCAAAGAAAGGATGGGAAGTTATTGGTTTTACTTCAAAAATATTTTTACCTTTGTTTATAGTATCTACTTTAATTTTAATAAGTTTAACTATGAATGACATCGTTATCGAAAGGATTTTTCCGTTTTTTGGATCAGGAAAATTACCTATATTAAAAGAAGGAGCATTAAAAGGCTCTATCTTTGTTGAAGTTTTTTTGATTACCATTGCTTATACCTCATTTAAAAAAACAAACTATTTTAGAAAAGGGTTATTCTTAGGGTTAGCCTTTTCTACTGTTAAAATTATGTTATTCTTTTTTATTTATGCAACACTGTTTGATTATAATTCTATTGTAATGCTTTCCTATCCTTTCCATGACGTGCTACAGTACGTTCATTTCGGTGCATTGACTAATATCGAGACTTTCTTTATGATTTTTTGGCTTTTAGGAAGCTTTCTACGATATGCTATATATCTGTATTTAGTAAGTTGGATATTTTCAGAAATCTTTCACATTAAACATATTGAATCTTTGCTTCTTCCTATTGGTTTTTTGGGATTAATGGTAGCAGTTATTTCAAGGAATGTAATTGTCAGCGAGTTGGTTTTTTACAATTCCATTTCTAATTACATCACCTTCTTTTATATTGGATTCCCTATTTTATTATGGTTAGTATCATCTTTGAAAGGGGAAATGATAAAACAATGAAACAACTATTACAGTTAATTATCCTTTTACTTTCATTGCTTTTATTGACAAGTTGTTACGATAAAATCGAATTAGAACAGCAGTCCAACGTAATTGCAATTGGCATAGATAAAGAGGACGAAAAGGGTAGCTTCTCTTTTACCTTTCAAATTGCTAATCCAGAAGCAGGTTCAACCTTATCTACAATTGGCTCTAAAGAAGAAGAAAAAGAAACCATTACTGTTCCCGGAACCGATATCCTTACCGCAACAAGTTTGGCAAATTCCTTTGTTACGAAGCGAATGGTCCTAGATCATACAAAAGTAGTTGTTGTTTCAAAAGAATTAGCAGAATCAAATGATTTCCTTCGAATTATTCAATCAGCCTCTAGAAAGCCGGAGATCAGAGGCGATGTACAAATTATTGTTTGTAAGGAAGAAGCTTCGCAGTTTTTAAGAAATAATCAACCATCCATGGAACGAAGACCACACAAGTATTATCAATTTATGTTACAGCGAGCAATACAAACCGGTTTAATTCCTGATGCTGATTTTCATCGTTTTTTCCAAATTACAGAAGGGGATGCGGACTTATTTTTGGCTATATATGCAACTACTCTAGAGGAAAATGAAAAAGAATACCGTATAACTAAAGAACATAATTATATAGCTGGACAGATCCCTAAAGAAGGCGGAAACAGGACACAATTTATTGGTTCTGCCGTTTTTAAAAAAGGAAAAATGATTGACATATTATCTGGTCAAGAAACAAGAACGAGCAATATACTGGATAAAACACTCCATATGGACAACATACAAGTTACTTATTCTGATCCAATTAAACCTGATTACCAAGTAGCAGTAGATTATATTCAAAAAGTCAATCCCATCATTGACATACAATACAATAAAGAAACAAATCATGCTTCTATCGATGTGACTGTTCCATTTGAGGTTCGAATCATTGCTATACCAAGTATGGTGAACTATCTGTCAAATAAAGAACATCAAAAAAAACTATGTAACACAATTGAACAAACAAATGAAAATATCGCCAACAAATTGATTGAAAAATCCCAAAAAATATACAAATCCGATCCATTCTATTGGTCCCTATATATTCGAAAGAAGTTTAAAGATATCCCTTCATTCGAAAAAGCGAATTGGGATGAAGAAATTTATCCGAATGCAGATATTAACGTTAGTTTTCAGTTAAAACGCATGTCTTTTGGGAAAATGTTCAATGATTCAAGACTAAATGAGGTGACAGAATAATGGAGCTCTTCCTGTTGAGTGTATTAGCTATTTATATAGCTATTTATTGCTTATACATTGGATATGATCAAATAAAGCACCATGATAATAAAAGTGGAGGAATTTCAATTTTTGTTTTAATCCCCTTTATTCTCTCCTCTCCTGTTCTCTATTATTTTTTAAGATAGCTGTGCTCATCAGTGTTGCCATAGTTAATAAAGCAACTTAAGAAACGAGCAATATGCTATATAGCATATTGCTCGTTTTGCTTAATAAAAGCGGCCCCAGCAGGATTCGAACCTGCGACACATGGTTTAGGAAACCATTGCTCTATCCCCTGAGCTATGGAGCCAAATTAGTATATAGATAAGTTGAATAAAATCATACCTATATATTATACAAAATAACGAATCAATTGAAAAGTAATTAGCAGGATACTAGATCAAGATTAAACTTTACAGTGTAAAAATTCCATTTAGTTAAATTTGTGAATATTCTTTTTGATAAAGAAAAATGTGATAGAATATTGATTGTCTTATTCTTATATTTTACACATAAATTGTTGCATAATGTCGATTGGAGGGGAATAGATGCAACATTTACCATTTATTGCTGTAGAGGGGCCTATTGGCGTTGGCAAAACCTCTTTATCAAAAAAAATAGCGGCACACTTTGAACTACACTTATTAAAAGAAATTGTTGAGGAAAATCCATTTCTAGGGAAATTTTATGAAAACATTGAAGAATGGAGCTTTCAAACAGAAATGTTTTTTCTCTGTAATCGATATAAACAGTTGGAAGATATCCAAAAAGACTATTTATCACAAAGCAAACCTGTTGTTGCTGATTACCATATTTCAAAGAATATGATATTTGCAAAACGAACACTGAAATCCTCACAATTTGAAAAATACGAGCAAATCTATCATATCCTCACAAATGACATGCCTAAACCGAATATGATGATTTATTTAGATGCTAGTTTAGATACATTGCTAAAACGTATATCTATGCGTGGAAGAGATGTAGAAAAGAATATCCAATCTTCGTATTTACAACAACTAAAACAGGACTATCAAGATTTTATGGAGAGTTTTGAAGCAAAACATCCAGAAATACCTGTTATTCGAATTGATGGCGACAAATTAGATTTTATAAAACACCAAGATGATCTAAATCAAATTCTGTACAATATTGAACAACAAATAAAAAAAGGGGAACTAACGTAATGAACCTAAGAGAAAAATACCAAATCCCACATGATAGCGTGATAACCATCGCTGGAACAGTTGGTGTAGGTAAATCAACAATGACAAACGCATTAGCCAATGCACTTCAATTCCGTACGTCTTTAGAGAAAGTAGATACCAACCCCTATTTAGATAAATTTTATGCTGATTTTGAACGTTGGAGTTTTCATTTACAAATTTACTTTTTAGCCGAACGATTTAAAGAACAAAAACGTATCTTTGAATACGGTGGTGGTTTTATCCAAGACCGTTCCATTTATGAAGATACAGGTATATTCGCAAAAATGCATTATGAAAAAGGAACCATGACGCCAACTGATTATCAAACATATTATAGCTTGTTTGAATCCATGGTGATGACACCTTATTTCCCGCATCCAGATCTTTTAATTTATTTAGAAGGTTCATTTGACGATGTGATTGATCGTATTAAAGAGCGTGGACGTCCGATGGAACAACAAACACCGATTAGCTATTGGAAAGAGATGCATGAACGTTATGAAAATTGGATTAACAGTTTTAATTCATGTCCAATTCTACGTATTAATATTGCTGATTATGATGTTATAAATGATGATCAATCTATTGAATCCGTCCTCGAAAAAGTGGGACATTTTATCCAACAATCACGTAAATGGAAAGTAAGACAATAAAAATTCCCAAAAATAAAACAGGCTATAAGTGCCTGTTTTATTTTTTTGATTCGCCTAATTCCTTTGATCGCTTCAAAGCCGCTAATATTGTTGCTTCTATGCCTTTATCTACTTCATGATCCATCAACGCTTCTATTCCACTTTGTGTTGTACCATTAGGACTTGTAATGTTTTTTCGTAATTCATATGGCTCTAGATCGGTTTGCTGTAGCATTTCCGCTGCACCAAGAATCGTTTGATAAATTAAATCTTTAGCAACATCCGACTCTAATCCATTTTTTATAGCGGCTGTTTCCATTGCCTCCACAATATAATAAAAGTATGCTGGACCACTTCCAGATACAGCGGTCACCACATGCATCTGTTCTTCATTAACAATCGATACATTCCCGACCGTCTCAAATAATTGTTTCGTTTGTTCTAGCTGATCCGCAGTAACAAACTTTCCTGCTGTCATCGCTGTTGCACCATAACCAATCGTTGCTGATGTATTTGGCATGGCACGAATTACAGGATTGTCTTGTTGCAATTTTTCTGTAAATAAGGCAATTGGTGTGCCTGCCAAAATAGATATTAATAATTGTGATGGCTGTAAGAAAGGCTTTATCTCTGTCAATGCATGCGTAATGTCCTTGGGTTTTATAGCGAAAATAACAGCATCTGCTCCTACAACTGCTTTTTCAGTAGATGATGTCGTTCTCACTTTATATTTCATTAATAATTCTTTTAGTCTCGCTTGATTTGATTTATTAGTTACTGTAATTTGATCGGGAGTCAACATTTTTGCTTTAATCATTCCTGCAATCAATGCTTCTGCCATAGATCCTGCACCAATAAATGCAATTTTATTTAACATATTACTTCCTCCTTTTTTAATATATAATACTTATACCTGTTTTCTAAGTTTTTGTCCCATGAAAAACAACACAATCCCTATAGGAATGAACCAATAGACATCAAAAGTAATAGTCGGTCCAAAAGATGGCATAAAATAAAAAATGAACATGAACAGACAAAATGGTAGCACACCAAACAAAATACCCGTAAACACAAATTCAAAGACTTTAGATACTTGTTTAAAACAAGACCATCTTAAATAACGAATGATTCCATATAGTACAAGTGCAGCAACACCTAATGACAAACAAGTATTCACTAACACGGTACCAACGGAATACGTTTGACTTATTTCTGATTGATTAAAGACATAAAATAAAATTATTGATAACAAACCTTGAAACATTGCACTTACTGCAAAAAAATAGGAAACACCCATACCGAATAACAGTAATCTTTTTTTTGAGACTGTTTTAGGGAGTTCATTAATAATTTCATCTGCATACCTCTGTGGGTCCTCTCCAAACAATTCTTCAGCATCTTTACCTTCTTCTTGCAAAATGAACAAATGATCTAATAATTCCATTAATATTTCTTCGGTTTCTTCTTCAGACTTATCATAAGATAACCGAATATACATTAACATATCTTCATAAATTTTTTTGTTCTTCTCATTAAGCAATTTTCGTTTTTGATTATTCGCTTGAATTATCGCCTCCACTTAGTATTCCTCCTTTTGTTCTAATAGTTGGTCTACTGGACGTTTGAGATTTTCCCAATTAGAGCGAAATGCTTGCAATGCGGTCTTACCTTTTTCAGTTAATTGATAATATTTACGATTGGGGCCACTAGGTGACTTTCGCATTTCCCCAACAATAAGTTGTTCTTTCTGTAGTCGCAATAAAATCGGGTAGATCGAACCTTCACTAACATCGATCCCTTGTGTTTGTAATTTGACAGCAAGCTCATAGCCATATACCGTTTCTCTTGCGATAATAGCTAATAAACATCCCTCTAAAATTCCTTTTAATAATTGACTTCTAATTGCCATATCATCACCTACTTTGCAATACAAGTTAGCGTATATTAAAAAATAGATAGTCCACTAAACTAGCTATTTTTAAACAGACAAATTTATTCGCTATCTTGTTATACCATATAGTAAATATGTTATATTATTTTTCGTTATTATACAAGGTTTATGTGAAATTTTATTACATTTAAAAAGCAGCAGCTATTAACTAGCTACTGCTTTTGTTTATTTATATTGTCATTTTGTATGTATAAAAATGGCGGAGGAGGAGGGATTCGAACCCCCGCGGGCCGTGAAGCCCCTGTCGGTTTTCAAGACCGATCCCTTCAGCCGGACTTGGGTACTCCTCCAAACTGACGACAAAATTAATATTATCAGTTCTTTTTATACATGTCAATGATTTTTGTAAATTATTTAATAACTGTTTTTCCACCCATGTATGCTTGTAACACTTCAGGTACCATAACAGACCCATCTTCTTGCTGATAGTTCTCAATAATTGCTGCTACCGTTCGACCAATTGCTAACCCTGATCCATTCAATGTATGCACATATTCTGGTTTTGCTTTTTCCTCACGACGGAAACGAATTCCTGCACGGCGAGCTTGAAAATCTTCAAAATTTGAACAAGAAGAGATTTCACGATACGTATCATTACTTGGCATCCAAACTTCAATATCATATTTCTTAGCAGCTGTGAAACCTAAGTCAGCTGTACACATGCTCATGACACGATACGGAAGCTTTAGCAATTGCAACACTTTTTCTGCATGCCCTGTTAATTCTTCTAATACATCATAAGAATCCTCAGGTTTAACAAATTGAACAAGTTCTACTTTATTAAATTGGTGCTGGCGAATTAAGCCACGTGTATCGCGTCCTGCTGATCCAGCTTCAGACCGGAAAGAAGCACTAAAAGCAACGAATTTCTGTGGTAATTTATCACCGGTCAAAATATCGTCACGATAATAATTTGTTACTGGAACTTCAGCTGTTGGGACAAGAAAATATTCCCAATCTTCAATTTTAAATGCATCTTCTTCAAATTTCGGAAGTTGACCAGTTCCTGTCATACTCGTTCTGTTTACCATATATGGTGGTAACATTTCTTGATATTCATGTTCATCTGCATGTAAATCCATCATAAAGTTTAATAAAGCACGCTCTAACCGAGCACCTAAGCCTTTATAAAATACAAAGCGACTTCCTGTGACTTTACTAGCACGTTCAAAATCTAACATATCTAGTTGTGTAGCTAATTCCCAGTGGGGTTTTTGCTCATATGATGGTTGATTTACTTCTCCCCATTTCCGAACCTCTATATTATCATCTTCTGTTTCTCCAATTGGGGTTGATTCATGAGGTATATTTGGGATGGATAATAAAAGCGTTTCTAATTTCTGTTCTACTTCCTTTAATGTAGTATCAATTGTCTTAATGCGGTCACCAACTTCGCGCATTTCGCTAATCATATCATCTGCGTCTTTTTTCTCTTTTTTTAATACAGATATTTGTTTAGAAACTTCATTACGTTTTGCTTTTAATTCCTCTGTTTCTGCTATTAATTGACGTCTTTGATTATCAAGTTCACCAAATGCATCCAAATCAGAGAGATCTTCTCCTCGATGTTTTAACTTTTCCTTTATCTCATCAAAATTATTACGTAATCGTTTCATATCTAACATATTCTTATTCCTCCATTATCATTATTCCATGAAATAAATAAAAAAACTCTCATCCCTATAAGTAAGGGACGAGAGTTTTTTCCCGCGATACCACCCTGATTGAAGGAAACACTTCCTTCCGGCTTCATTTTAAGATAACGGCTCATGAGTGATAGCCGGGTATGATTTACGACCACATACCTGCTCCAGGATGGATTCACAGCAGTCTTTCACTGATTTGCACCAACCATCAGCTCTCTTAGAAAGAAAAGACTGTTACTACTTCCTATCAACGCTTTGTTTATTTCAGGACTTATTTTGTACTATCATAACGAAATCTATTTCAAGATGCAAGGTGTTTTTTTGATTCTTTAACCATGCTTACGAAATATTGCATTAGTCGGTGATCTCCAGTTAATTCCGGATGAAAAGCACTACACAAATAATGGCCTTCTCTGGCTGCAACGCATTTCCCTTGATTAGTAGCTAACTCCTCTACCTGTTGCCCAATCTCTACAATGTATGGTGCTCGAATAAAGACCGCCTCAAAATCGTCTGCAATTCCTTTAATTTTTAATTTTCCCTCAAACGATTCGCGTTGTCTACCAAACGCATTTCGTTCGACTTTTATATCCATTAATCCTAAATGAGATTCCTCTTGTCCTACAATTTCTTTTGCTAATAGTATTAATCCAGCACAAGTACCAAAGATCGGTTTGCCTTGTTTTCCGAACTGTTGTAATGGAGTCACAAAATCATATTGATTCATTAAACGACGCATCGTTGTACTTTCCCCACCAGGTAAAACAAGACCATCTATTTCATCAAGTTGCTCTTTTTTCTTGATTACAATTGCTTCTGCACCTGATGCTTCAATGGATTGAACATGCTCACGAATAGCACCTTGTAAGCCTAAGACTCCTATTTTTGTCATGTTATCCCTTCCCCTTTGTTAACTTACCAACCACGATCCTGCATACGTTGTTCTGGTGCAATCGTGCTTATTTCTATTCCTTTCATTGCCGTACCAATCCCTTTAGAAACTTTGGCAATTAATTCATAATCATCAAAATGTGTTGTTGCTTCAACAATTGCTTTTGCAAATTTAGCTGGCTCGTCAGATTTAAATATACCTGATCCGACAAATACACCATCTGCACCTAATTGCATCATTAATGCTGCATCTGCAGGCGTTGCTACACCTCCAGCAGCGAAATTAACTACTGGCAAACGACCATTTTCTTTGATGTCAACTAACACTTCAAATGGAGCACCTAATTCTTTGGCAAAAGTCATGATTTCATCAGAAGACATCGTAACTAATTTACGTACTTGCGCTTGTACTTCTCGCATATGGCGTACAGCTTCTACTATATTCCCTGTACCTGGCTCTCCCTTTGTACGTAACATAGAAGCACCTTCACCGATTCGACGCGCTGCTTCACCTAAATCACGACAACCACAAACAAATGGAACAGTATAATCTTTCTTATTTAAATGGTATATTTCGTCAGCAGGTGTTAAAACTTCACTTTCATCAATATAATCAACACCCATTGATTCTAATACACGTGCTTCAACAATATGACCAATACGCGCTTTAGCCATTACTGGAATCGACACAGCATTCATTACTTCCTCAACAATCGTTGGATCTGCCATTCTCGCTACGCCGCCAGCAGCTCGAATATCAGATGGAACACGTTCTAATGCCATTACTGCGACAGCACCTGCTTCTTCTGCAATTTTTGCTTGTTCAGCGTTAACTACATCCATGATAACGCCACCTTTTTGCATTTCTGCCATTCCTCTTTTTACACGATCTGTCCCTACATTTGCCATGATTTTATCCCCCTATATAATTTAAATTTTCAATCATTTTTTAGGTGAAACTAATATGCAATATTGTATAACAATAACACAGTCTAACGCAAGCTAATTTGCACCAATTTGATAGGAATTAGTAAAAAGCTAATGCTTCTAATTACTTTTAAATAGCTTGTACATATGAATAGCTTTACGAAAGTATTCCATTCTGTAAGAAATACTAAAAAGGAACTGTCCCAAGACAATTCCTTTTTTATCTATCGTATTAAGAGAACCAACCGGTAACAGTATCTTTCACACTAGTGAAAATCCCACCAAAAAAGTCTCCGATCGCACCAAGTGTTAACATGAACCAATTTGATTTCTCTACTGCACTTGTTGTAACAATATCAACTGATTGTACTTGTTTATTATCAACGATATAGCCATAGTCCACTGTACCACTATAAGTTAATTCCATCGTTCCTACGACTTGCCCTTTTTCAATAGGTGCAACTAAATTGCCATCCTCATCTAATAAGTCTTCATCCATATGATATTGAACATTATAAGCTTCTTCTTCACCATTCTTAATCGTGGAAAATAGTGCCTCACTCGTTTCAATATCAACAGTATCTTCTTTTCCTTTAGCCACATCTAATGTGGACTGATCTTTAATTTGATAACCTGAAGGGTAAAGCTCTATTTGTGAAAATTGATTAAAGCCATAATCCATTAATTTCTTCGTTTGTTCAAAACGAGCACCAATGCTATCGGTTCGCATAACAACTGAAATCAATCGACGTCCATCTCTTTCTGCTGTCCCAGTAAAGGTATAACCAGCTTCATCCGTATGTCCTGTCTTTAATCCATCAACACCCTCATAATAATATTGTGCAAAGTTATCATTATTCCAAGGTAGCATCCAATTCCAATTTTCTGTTGTGTGCCCATCTAATTCATCAGTAATTTGACTAGATATTTCTAATGACTCTGGATAATCATTTACTAAATGATATGCTAATAAAGCAGCTGCGCGTGCAGAGAGTAAATTATTTGCGTCAGGGTCGGTTCCATTAGGATAATCATCACCAAGATCACGATTAGATAAACCAGTAGAATTAACAAACTCAAACTCACCTAGTCCCATTTCTTTCCCTTTTTGATTCATCAATTTGACAAATTCACCTTCAGACCCAGCAACTAATTCAGCTAAAGCAATACTTGTTGCATTATCTGAATTTATCGCCATAGCCTCATATAAATCCCTGACTGTATACTGCTTGTCTTGACGTAAACCAATGCCAGAAGAACTAATATCAGCAGAAATACGATAAGCATAATCACTAATACTTGTTTTCGTTTCCCAACTAATCTGTCCATTTTCAATTGCTTCTAAAACAAGATACTCAGTCATCATTTTTGTCATGCTTGCTGGTGGCAATTTAACATCAGCATTTTTAGCAAATAATATTTTACCAGATGCTGCATCAACTAATATTGCTGATTCAGCTTCTACTTCCAAGCCATCTGCTTGCACTTTAAACGGGTGTAAACCTATAAAAGTAAAGAGTAGCACACAGGTTAATATAGCATACACGGATGTTTTTGTTTTAAGTTTCAACCTTTTATACCTCCACGACGATTGTTATTACATATTCGATATTTTATCACATCCTATCAAAAAGTGGAACGTACTTTTGTAGGGGTTTTTTCTATAATCTTTTTACGTAAAATTATATAAATCTATTATTTAAATTTTGGTGAAAACAAGGATAATAAAATAAACAAAAAAGAACAACCTAGCATGATAATCACTAAGTTGTCCTTTTAATCATTTATAATGAGTAGTTTGGTGACTCTTTTGTAATTTGAACATCATGTGGATGAGATTCACGTAAACCTGCTCCAGTCATTCGAATGAACTTTGCATTATTACGGAAATCATTTAAATCTTTTGCACCGCAATAGCCCATCCCTGAGCGTAAACCACCAAGTAACTGATGGACAGTATCAGTTAGTGGCCCTTTATAGGCTACTCTTCCTTCAATTCCTTCAGGGACTAGTTTCTTCGCATCCTCTGTATCTTGGAAATAACGATCTTTTGAACCAGATTTCATTGATGCAACAGATCCCATACCACGATAAACTTTGTAACGACGGCCTTGGAAAATTTCTGTATCGCCAGGGCTTTCTGTCACTCCGGCAAAGAGACTTCCAAGCATAACCGTGTGTGCACCAGCAGCTAATGATTTGGCGATATCTCCTGAATATTTAATACCACCATCAGCGATAATTGGAATATTGTACTTAGAAGCCTCCGTAGCACAATCATTAATGGCAGTAATTTGCGGAACACCAACCCCTGCAACTACACGTGTTGTACAAATGGAACCAGGTCCAATTCCAACTTTAATAATGTTAGCACCCGCTTCAATTAATTCACGTGTTGCTTCTGGTGTAGCTACATTACCAGCAATGATATCTATATCTGGATATGTTTCACGAACTTTTTTCACTTGTTCCAGTACACCTTTTGAGTGTCCATGAGCTGTATCAATAACAAGTACATCAACACCAGCTTCAACTAACTTTTCAATTCTAGTCATCGCATCTCCAGTTACACCGACAGCTGCCCCTGCTAACAAACGACCATGCTTATCTTTGGCAGAGTGTGGAAATTCAATGACTTTCTCGATGTCCTTAATGGTGATTAGTCCTTTTAAAACACCATTATCATCTATTAGTGGAAGCTTCTCTATTCGATGTTTTTGTAAAATTTTACTTGCTTCATCCAATGTTGTTCCAACTGGTGCTGTTACTAAATTATGAGATGTCATTACTTCAGAAATTTGAATCGAATAATCTTCGATAAAACGTAAATCACGATTAGTTAAAATGCCAACTAACACTTGGTCTTCCTTGTTATTTACAATTGGAACACCAGAAATTCTAAATTTACCCATTAAATGTTCGGCATCAAATACTTGATTTTCAGGTAGCAAGAAAAACGGATTCGTAATAACTCCACTTTCAGAGCGTTTTACTCGATCCACATGCTCTGCCTGTTCTTCAATTGACATGTTTTTGTGTATAATGCCAATACCACCTTGTCGAGCCATAGCAATAGCCATCTCTGCTTCTGTAACGGTATCCATTCCTGCACTAAGCAATGGTATATTCAGTGTAATTCGATCTGATAATTTTGTTTTAATAGAAACATCTCGTGGTAAAACTTCTGACTTTGCAGGAACTAAGAGTACATCATCAAACGTTAAACCTTCTTTAGCAAACTTATCCTCTCTCATTTTTAACTGTTACCTCCTTAAATATTAATATTTTTTTATAATAATTGATAAATATGGGCGTTGCTGGTTAAGCTACAATAGACCAATCCAAAGCAAGCTCTTTTTCTTATTGTTATTTACAATACGACATAGAAACATGTTTTTCAACCTTTTTTATGACCAAACATAAATTCCCATTTAATAAAGCCTGTTAAAAGGAGCTATTCCATGAAGCAATCTATCTTTATTTTATATAATTATTTACAATCACAAGAGAATGCACGCGATTATCTTAATCATTGTTATCAAAAACAGGAAATAAAAAATCACAAAAAGTGGAGCTATCATAATTGCGAACGATTTTATTACATGATTAAACATGGTTTGACGTATTACAAAACTGGTGATCAATCACCTGTCATGATTCGTCCGTTACTGTATTACTATGGAATGATGCACCTTATCAAAGCTTGTCTGTTAACCATAATCCCATCTTATCCAAAAAGTACGACTTTATTAGCACACGGGTTATCAACACGCAAACAAAAAAAACAAAACTATCAATTACTTCGAGATGAAGTTAAAATTCAACAAAAAGGGTTATTTCCTTACTTTTCAACACATTTATTTCAAGTCAAAACATTTACTAAAGAAAAATTTCTTATTGAACATTTATTACAGGCTATTCCAGAACTAGACACATTATTTAGCTTACAGCAGCAACAATCGAACTTTATTATGGTAGGAAAAATAAATGAATATACACTTACATTCCCTGAGAAGATTCTAGATATTTACCACGTATCACAAAATCGATTTATTGAGAAACTACAAGCTTATATCAATATTGCTAGTATTAATAAAGTTAATTCAGGCTTTCAATTGCTTCTGCACGAGCCGGTTGCTGTTATGGTAAATCAACCTTTATATTTTCATTCACAAAATGCTTGTATCTACTTCCCTTTAAACAATCATATACCATTTCAAAATCATGAAATGATGCATCACTTTATGCTACTTTATCATCTTAGTATGCTCGCTCGTTATGAATCTGAATGGTGGGGGGATTTTGTGCAAACACAACAATCAAGCGATTATTCAATTATTACTCAATTTCTAAACGTTACATCTAAAAAAGTTCCCAGCTATCTTGGTTACTATTTACAACAATATATCCACTAATAGATGTTTTAATATTTTCTTTCTTTTATTTCATGTCTGTAAAGGCTCTTAATGAAGTATTTGTTCAATATACAACGATTTGTTCTCTTTTAGTATTATCATTTCCCCATTCTCTAAACGGACAATTGGACGTGTAGGAAATTTTGGTTCTTTATAGACAATTTCACCAATTGACCCATTTGAGAGCTGTACTTTAGTTCCTAAGGGATAAGAAGCAAATAAATCAATAAATTTATTAAAAATTCGATAATTAAATTTCTGATAACAATCTCGTTCCATCTGTTCTATTACGTTAAATGGAGATTGGCTCTTTCGATAATTACGTTCTGACGTCATCGCATGATATGTATCACATACAGCTATTATTTTGGCAAAGGAATGGATTTTGTCTGATTTCACCCCTAAAGGATACCCAGTACCATCTAACCGCTCGTGATGCTGTAAAATGGCCAATTTAGCCCCTTTAGACAAAGCTGATGATTTTTCAATGTAACGATACGAATATATGGGGTGCTTTTTTATTTCTTTAAACTCTGCTTCGTTCAATAAACCTTTTTTTAAAAAAATAGAACGATTGATTTTTGCCATACCACTTTCTGCAAGGAAGGCAGCAATTCCAACCTGCATCCATTCTTTTTTTATCCCTAATCTCTTTGCTAATAAGGCTGCTAGTAAACTAGTAGCTACACTATGATGATAAAAATAATCTTGTTTATTTGAATAAAGATATAATTCCAAAATAGATAAGCCAAATTCCTCAATTCGTTCTAACAAGGGAACAATTAATTGCCTCACCTTTTGTATTTGTACATAAGATCCACTTTGCCAATGCCAAAACATTTTTTTGTATGCATGGACAGTTTTATTGTAGTGTTCTATTAGCGGTTGTACTTCAATCTTTTTTATTTTATCGTTCGTTGCCTTTCTTTCCTTTGGATAAAAAGGGGCGCCATTTGCTAATTTTGGTGCTACTTCAACTTTATCTATTAAGAATTGTTGAAGAACTTGAATATGCATTTCACTAATAATTGTATTTTTGAGTACAATTGGTCGTTTCGTCTTTCCAAACACATCACTTACAAGTACACACTCAGGAGTTAATTGTGATGGATGAACTTCCATGAACAACACCACCTTTTTTATGTTTATTGCAAAAACAGTGTATTTTATAAATTTATCTGCTTTTAAAAGGAATGGAGCTGTCAAATGACAACTCCAAACGAAATACGTAAACTACTTTATATTTTATTCAAAAATACAAGATAACGACTTATTCTTCTGTTGGTTCTTGGGCTGTTTCTTCAATATCTTCAATAGCATCGATATCGTCCTCTGTTTCAATTCGCGCAACAGTTGCCACTTTTTCATCTTCCTGTAGACGAATTAGTCGCACGCCCTGTGTGTTTCTTCCAGTCACTGATATTCCTTCTACAGGCATACGAATTAAGACACCAGCTGCAGTTATAATCATAATATCCTCTTTACCAGTTACTGTTTTAACTGCAACCACATCACCTGTCTTTTCGGTTATATTACATGTAGAAATACCTTTACCTCCACGATTAGTGATTCGATAATCTTCGGCAGGTGTTTGTTTCCCATAACCATTCTCTGTTACATTCAATACCTGCAGCCCATCTTCTATGATCTCCATCGAAACTACTTCATCATTTTCCCGTAAAGATATACCCTTCACACCAGCAGCTGTTCGACCCATAGAGCGAATTTGGTCTTCTTCAAAACGAATCAATGATCCTTGTTTTGTTCCAATCATAATATGTTTAGAACCATCTGTTAAACGAACAGAAATCAATTCATCTTCTTCTCGCAAGTTTAACGCTATTAAGCCACCTCTACGAATATTTGCAAACTGAGATAAAGAAGTCCGCTTTGAAATCCCCTGCTTAGTAGTAAAGAAGAGATACCAGTCAGAATCAAACTCATGGACAGTAATAACTGCATTAATCCATTCATCTTTATCAACTTCTAATAGATTGATAATAGGTATTCCTTTTGCTGTTCGACTAAACTCTGGAATTTCATATCCTTTTGCACGATACACTTTTCCTTTATTACTAAAAAATAGTACGGTATCATGGGTAGAAGTAGAAACTAAATGCTCAACAAAATCGTCCTCATTCGTATCCATTCCTTGTACACCTCGTCCACCTCTACGTTGCACACGATATGTCGAGGAAGGTAATCGTTTAATATAACCTTGGTGAGTTACGGTGATAACAATATTTTCTTCAGGAATGAGATCCTCATCTTCAAAGAAATCTGTGCCACCTACGCTAATTTCTGTACGGCGTGTATCGTTAAATTTATCTTTAATCTCAAGCAATTCTTCACGAATGATTTCAAGTACTTTCTCTTCATCTGCTAGAATTGCTTTTAGTTCATTGATTAACTTTAATAGCTCTTGATATTCGTCTTCTATTTTTTCACGTTCTAAACCAGTTAAACGTTGTAAACGCATATCTAAAATTGCTTGCGCTTGTTTCTCTGATAATTCATAGTTTTCCATTAAGCCTGTTCTTGCAATGTCTGCTGTTTTCGATTGGCGAATGAGTGTAATAATTTCGTCTATATGATCTAGTGCAATACGAAGTCCTTCTAAAATGTGTGCTCGCGCCTCTGCTTTTCGAAGTTCATATGCTGTACGACGCTTAATAATTACCTTCTGATGCTCTAAATAATGGGATAATGCTTGCTTTAAATTTAGTACTTTCGGTTGTCCATCTACTAATGCAAGCATATTAATCCCAAAAGAAGTTTGTAGAGCGGTTTGCTTATATAAATTATTTAATAACACATTTGGATTTGCGTCTCTTCTTAATTCAATGACTACACGCATACCATTTCGGTCTGATTCATCTCGTAAATCAGTGATACCGTCAATTTTCTTATCACGAGCAAGTTCAGCAATTTTTTCAACAAGTTTTGCCTTATTAACTTGATATGGTAATTCGGAAACAATAATGGTCGCTTTACCATTCGCTTTTTCTTCAATTTCAGCCTTTGCACGAATAGTAATAGAACCTTTTCCTGTTTCAAATGCTTTACGAATCCCACTTCGGCCTAATATCATTCCACCAGTAGGAAAATCCGGACCATAAATATAAGATTCCATTAGTTCATCAATTGTAATATCAGGATCTTTACTTATTGCTAATACAGCATCAATTGTTTCCCCTAATTGGTGGGGTGGAATATTTGTTGCCATTCCAACCGCAATACCTGACGCACCGTTAACTAATAAATTTGGAAAACGTGATGGTAATACCTTTGGCTCACGCTCTGATCCATCATAATTATCCATATAATCTATGGTATCTTTGTTAATATCACGAAGAATCTCCATCGATATTTTAGACATTCGTGCTTCTGTATAACGCATGGCAGCGGCTGGATCACCATCTACTGAACCAAAGTTTCCATGACCGTCAACAAGCATATAACGATAACTAAAATCTTGAGCCATTCTTACCATTGCTTCGTAAACTGCTGAATCACCGTGTGGATGATATTTACCAATAACATCACCGACAATACGAGCAGATTTTTTATAAGCTTTATCAGCATGCATTCCTAGATCATTCATCGCATAAAGAATTCTTCGATGAACAGGCTTTAACCCATCTCTTACATCTGGTAAAGCCCTTGAAACAATTACACTCATTGCGTAATCTAAAAAAGATGTACGCATCTCTTTTCCAATATTTATTTCTTGCACCTGTGGACGTTGATTATCCACCATATGACTACCTCCTATCCTACTGAGGACAAACTTACCTTCACTTTATACAAATTTCTCTATTTTCTTATACATCTAAATTCTTTACATAAACCGCATTGTCTTGAATGAAATTACGACGAGGCTCTACCTTGTCACCCATTAACATATCAAATATTTGATCGGCTTCAATTGCATCTTCTAGATTAACTTGAAGTAATGTTCGATTGTCTGGATCCATTGTTGTTTCCCATAATTGTGTTGCATTCATTTCTCCAAGACCTTTATATCGCTGCAAACCTGGTTTCGGTTGTTTAGGCAATTCTTCAACAATACGTTCCATCTCTTTTTCATTATATGCATAATAAGCTGCTTTTCCTTGTTGTACCTTGTAAAGTGGTGGCTGCGCAATATAGATATATCCGTAATCAATTAATGGGCGCATATAGCGATAGAAGAAAGTTAACAATAGCGTTCGAATATGTGCACCATCCACATCAGCATCTGTCATAATGATTATCTTATGATAACGCGCTTTTTCAATATTAAAGTCCTCTCCGATACCAGTTCCTAATGCAGTAATAATCATACGAATTTCATTGTTCGATAGAATTTTGTCTAACCTTGCCTTTTCTACATTAAGAATCTTCCCTCGCAATGGTAAGATAGCTTGAAAGTGACGATCACGTCCCTGCTTCGCTGAACCGCCTGCAGAATCCCCCTCAACGATATACAGTTCGCTTTTCGCTGCATCTCGAGATGAACAATCTGCAAGCTTACCAGGTAAATTAGAAACTTCCAAAGCACCTTTACGTCTGGTTAATTCACGAGCCTTCTTCGCTGCCATTCTTGCGCGAGAAGCCATTAAACCTTTTTCTACAACAATTCTAGCTGTATCTGGATTTTCAAATAAAAATTTAGAGAATAATTCACTAAAGGTCGAGTCAGTAATTGTTCGTGCTTCACTATTACCTAATTTTGTTTTTGTTTGTCCTTCAAATTGAGGATCAGGATGTTTAATAGAAATAATCGCCGTTAGTCCCTCACGGACGTCATCGCCGGTTAAATTGGGATCATTTTCTTTGAATAAATTGTTTTTGCGTGCATAATCATTAATGACACGAGTTAATCCTGTCTTAAAACCTGATTCATGGGTACCGCCTTCATAGGTATGAATATTATTTGCGAAAGAGTATATATTACTAGCAAAGCCGTTATTATATTGCAAAGCAACTTCGACATTAATACCTGACTCTTCTTTTTCAGCAAAGAACGGTTCATGTAGTACTTCACGAGAGCGATTTAAATGCTCAACATAAGAACGTATACCACCTTCATAATGGAATGTGTCTGTCTTATCTTCTTCACGTTTATCTTCAATTGAGATAGTTAAGCCTTTATTTAAGAAAGCTAATTCACGTAATCGCTGTGATAAAACATCATAACTATACGTTGTTGATTCATCAAAAATTGTTGGATCAGGAGTGAAGTGAATACGGGTACCAGTAATCTCGGTTGTTCCAATTACTTGTAATTCTTCATCAGGTACACCGCGTTTAAAGCTTAAGTAATGAAGCTCGCCATCACGGTGCACATAAACTTCTAGAGATGTAGAAAGAGCATTCACAACTGATGCACCAACGCCGTGAAGTCCACCTGAAACTTTATAACCTCCACCACCGAATTTCCCCCCTGCATGAAGAACTGTCATAATTACTTCAACGGCAGGACGGCCTGTTTTTTCGTGTGTGCCTACTGGTATTCCACGTCCGTTATCCATTACTGTGATACTATCGTCTTTTTCAATAAACACTTGAATATGATCACAATATCCTGCTAGCGCCTCATCAATACTATTATCAACAATTTCCCAGACTAAATGATGTAATCCCTTTTCATTCGTAGATCCAATATACATACCAGGTCTTTTTCGAACTGCTTCTAAACCTTCTAATACTTGTATTTGATTTTCATCATATGTTTGTTGTGTTGAAACTTTTTCTTCCATTGTCAATTCACCCACGTTTCTATTTGGAAAGTCACTCTTTTCTTCTTTCCTTATTTTTCTTAACTTTATGCTCAAATTTATGACATTGCATATGAAATGACCGTGTTAGGTTTCTTCAAATGTTTCATCATTACTATAATCATCTAATTTGCTAATTGTAGAAATCATGCTAGCGCGTTTTTTTAGTGTTAAGACAGATAAGGGGCTATAGTAAATGTGATCTTTTGTAATAATTATTGATTTTGTTTCTTCTCCATGGAAACTCAACACATTATTAGCCTTTTTCTGGTTATTCACCATTTCCTCATTAATCGATGAAGAAGCAACATACTGATAATCAATAATAGCAATGACATCTTTTGATTCAATGATGTCATCTCCTCCAATATGAATAAACATGTTAATCCCCCTATTCTTCACTTAAAATTATAGAAACTTTAATAATGAACGTATTACATAATAATTGAACCATTTTCTACATGAAAAAGTTCAGCCTGATGAATCGTATCATGCTGAATATCACTAATACTTGTAGTAGATACAAACGTTTGTACTTTACCTTGAATTGTATGTAATAAATGTGATTGGCGATATTGATCCAGTTCACTTAACACATCATCTAATAGGAGAATTGGATATTCACCTACTTCACTTTTAATTAAGTCAATTTCCGCTAGTTTCAATGATAACGCGGTTGTCCGCTGTTGGCCTTGAGAACCATACGTCTGTACATCTTTTCCATTAACATAAAATATTAAATCATCGCGATGCGGACCGATCTGCGTATTACCTCTATCGATTTCTTTATCTACCATGTAATGAAAACTATTAGTATACTTAGCTCTTATTTTCTCCCTATCTTCCATTTCTGATACATCTATCGACGCTAAATAACCAATTTCCATATTTTCTTTTTCCCGACTAATTCCTTTATGGATTGGTCCTGCCCATTTACGTAATAAATCCAAGAATAAGAATCGCTTTTCAAGAATAACACTAGCATGCTCAATCAATTGTTCTGTTAAAACTTCCAACATTGTAAGATCTTTACTTTTTCTGCGCTGGAGATCCTTTAATAAATGGTTGCGTTGTTTTAGAATTTTTTGATATTGACCTAAATGATAAATATACACTGGTTGAATCTGACCGATTTCCATGTCAATAAACCGTCTTCTAATTTGAGGACTCCCTTTTACCAAATTTAAATCTTCAGGAGCAAACATAACTACATTTAAAGCGCCAATATAATCACTAAGTCTTCTTTGTTCTAAATGATTTATTTTTGCTTTCTTCCCTTTACTTGAAAATTGTATTTCCAATGGAAAGGTTTGTTTACGTTTGTATACTTTACTTTTTATTTTAGCATAATTTTGTTCCCATTGAATAAGTTCTTTATCACGAGGCGTACGGTATGATTTGGAAAAAGCAAGTACATATATAGCTTCCATTAAATTTGTTTTCCCTTGGGCGTTTTCACCAATGATTACATTTACTTTATCATCAAATGTGACAGATAAATCTTGGTAGTTTCGATAATTAGCAAGCGATAATTCTTGAATATGCATAATAATTCCCTTTCTAACCGATCACAGTAATTACATAGCTTCTTCCGCACAAACTTCAAATAAACCAACATCTGGTATATTAATTTGATCTCCGGGATATAATTTTCTGCCTCTACGTTGATCTTGTTCATCATTTATAAATACTTCATAGTCAGCTAAGAATAGTTTTACCATTCCACCTGATTCCACAACATTAGCAAGCTTGAGAAATTGACCAAGTGTAATATAATTCGTAGTTATACCTATTTTTTCTGTATCCATAACAGATCCTCCTTCGTGGGAAATAGATAGTATCATATCTATGGGGTATTATTCATTTTGTTGCACCGTTCAATTTAATGCCCTTCCTTCTATTTTACTAAACATTTTGAGATAAGCAAAGTTTTGTGGACAATCTTATTACTAAAGAAAAAGGGATTGTTCATAAACAACCCCTTTTAGCTTATCTCTAATGATTTATATTTTATCTTTTTATATAAAATTAATACGTTCGTACTGGCAAAATCAATTGTAAAATATATTCATTATCTATCGGCCTTATAATAAATGGTCGCATAGCACCTGTAAATTCAATTTTCACTTGTTCTTCTTCAATGATTTTTAATGCATCGATCACATACTTAGCACTAAAGGAAATCTTTAATTCATCGCCTTCTATTCCATCTGTAGATAAATCTTCCACCACTTCTCCTACTTCTGGTGTATTACTGGTAATCTCTAATTGGTGATTTTCCCTCGTTTGGAGTTTAACCACATTATTACGATTTTCCTTTGCCAATAGTGAGGCACGGTCGATTGCTTGCAACAACTCTTTGGTTTTTGCATATATAATTGTCTTGCTCTCATCAGGAATAAGTCGTGATGTTTCAGGGTAGTTTCCATCTAATAAACGTGATAAGAAATACAGATTTTTTGTTTGGAATAAAATTTGATTCTCCGTCACACTTATTGTGATTTTGTCGTCATTGTCTTCAATAATTTTATTTAATTCAGATAGACTTTTTCCTGGTATAACAACATTATTAAAGTTGACTTGGTCATTTGATATTTCTATTGGTAGTTTTCTAGAAGCAAGCCGATGACTATCTGTTGCAACAAAATGTAAAAATTCTGCTTCTAGTTTCATGTTAACACCAGTAAGAATTGGTCTTGTTTCAACGGTAGATACAGCAAAAACGGTTTGTTTGATTAAATCCTTTAATACTTCATTCTTTAATGTAAAGCAATTATCTGTATGTAAGACAGGTAATTGCGGATATTCTGCAGCATCTTGACCATTCAGGTGAAATTCAGCACCACCTGATTTTATTGTAACCTGATAATTTTCATCAGCTATAATTTCTACTGCTTTCAGAGGAAGTTTCCGGATAATATCTGGAAAGTATTTTGCTTGAACAACAACACTACCTTCTGTTATTTCTTCAGCATGAATCATTCCATCGGTTTCTCTCGGTATAAAAGATTCAATGGAGATATCTGAATCACTTCCAGTTAACTTAATTCCTTCTTTTGATGCTTCGATTTTAATTCCAGTTAAAATCGGTATAGTTACACGAGATGATATAGCCTTCATCACGTGTTGAATACTTTCAATTAATTGATCACGTTGAATAATAAAACGCATAAATGAAATCCTCCTAAGGGAAGTTATATATATTAATTATTAATAATAAAATTCGTAGTAATAGTAATAGGGCTTGTTAGTATGTGGATAACTGAAAAATGTAACTGTATATTATAGTCACGCGTTTGTGGATAAGGTGTTGGCAAACGTGTAAAGATTATCCACGTTATTCACATGTGTATAAAAGCGTCAATTAGTTAATAATCTTATTTTTTACTGGTTACATTGATTTTAATCGTTCTTTTATTTCTTCAATATCACGATTTAAGTTGTCATCTTCGCTTAACATTTTAGAAATTTTTTCGTGCGCATGAATAACTGTTGTATGATCTCTTCCGCCAAACTCTTCTCCTATTTTCGGTAAAGAGAAATCGGTAAGCTCTCTTGATAAATACATAGCAATTTGTCTAGGGAAAGCAACTGATTTTGTACGTTTTTTAGCAGCAAATTCTTCTAGTTTTATATGATATTTCTCAGCAATAACTTCTTGAATGGTTGCTATCGTAATTACCTTCGGTCTGGAACTAGGAATAATATCTTTAAGTGCTTCAGCTGCTAGTGAAGCATCAATGTCTTTGTTAATTAAGGAAGAGTAGGCAACGACACGAATCAGTGCTCCTTCTAATTCTCGAATATTTGTATCAATCTGATTAGCGATGTAAAGCATAACCTCATTAGGAATATCTAATCCTTCCGCTTTTGCCTTTTTACGCAAGATGGCAATACGGGTTTCCAAATCTGGTGGTGTAATATCTGTAATTAATCCCCATTCAAACCTTGATCGTAAGCGATCTTCTAAAGTAGGAATCTCTTTTGGTGGTCTATCACTTGAAATAATAATTTGCTTACTCTCTTCATGTAAGGTATTAAATGTATGGAAAAATTCCTCTTGTGTTTGTTCTTTTCCTGCTAGAAATTGAATATCATCGATTAATAAGACATCAATACTTCGATATTTATTTCTGAAATTTTCAGCTTTATTATCACGAATTGAGTTAATAAATTCATTTGTGAATTTTTCGGAAGTTAAATAGACTACTTTTGCATCAGGATTATGATCAAGTACATAGTGTCCAATAGCATGCATTAAGTGTGTTTTACCTAGGCCTACGCCTCCATAAATAAATAGAGGGTTATATGCTTTAGCTGGAGCTTCTGCTACAGCTAGTGAAGCAGCATGTGCAAAGCGATTACCAGATCCAATAACAAAGGTATTGAAAGTGTATTTATCATTTAACATTGTTTTTGGTGGTTGATTATTTTCTGTTGTTTTAACAGTTGGTATTTTTTTAGCTTCTTGTGTTTTGCTTTCTTGATGATTTTCAGTTTCAGGAATAACAAATTTTGTTTTTAACTTGGCTCCGGTTACTTCAAATAAAGCATCAGATATTAAAGTTGTATATCTACTTTCAAGCCAATCACGAGCAAACTCATTTGGAGCAGAAACAATGATGGTGTCTTCTGTGATATTTTCAGCACTTGTATTTTTTAACCAAGTGTCATAGCTGGGTTTACTTACTTTTTCTTTTATTTTAGCTAGTGTACTTGTCCATAGTTCTTCAATGTTTTCCATTTAACTTTCACCCCTTTCTTGGCATATTACTTCTATTGAAAGCATATAGTTAATTAGAAATAAAAAGCCTCTCGCAATCCCAATTCAAGAAGGGATCGAAAGGCATATAAGATTTCCGTAGTTGTGGATAGTTAAGTATAGAATAAATCAGGATAAAAGCAAGTTTTATTAATTATCCACTAACTTGTGTATAAATAAATAAACAAGGATGTGAACACATGTCCACACGTTATCCACAATCTGTGGATAGCATTTGTGTGTTTTTATTTTATTTACATGTTAAAACACAAATATAATACCAAATAAATACTAATATAGCAAGGGTATTTCGACACTTATCCACATAAACTACACCTTGTAGACATTTTCTATCCACAGTACTATATTTTGTGCGTAATTTGTAGACAATCCTTGTGGATAGAAAAATAGATAAATAAAACAATGCACATGGTCTGTGGATAATAAAAAAATGCAGATTAGATCTATATCAACTGTTAATTACTGATAATATTTTATGTGAATACGTATTTTTTTCTAAAATCCTAATACTTAAATATTAGGGACCATGTTGACAGAAGGTGTCTTTATTCCGTATAATATGTTAGGCTGTCTTTTTATTATAAAAAGTCAATTCCTCAGGGAGGTGTTTTATACATGAAACGCACATTTCAACCAAATACACGTAAACGTAAAAAAGTTCACGGTTTTCGTTCTCGCATGAGTACGGCAAACGGAAGAAAAGTTATTGCTCGCCGTCGTAAAAAGGGAAGAAAAGTATTATCTGCATAGGCCACTGAGATCATGTCAGTGGTCTTTTTTCCAATTAGGACAACCTTTATAGTGTGTTTGACAAAGAATAGTACATGAATAATGGATAAATGGGCTATGGTTAAACCACTTATTGGTGATTCGTTCTGATTGGATTTTAGTGTATAATGGAGGTAACATTCCATGAAGAAAACATATCGAATTAAAAAAAACGAAGAATTTCAAGATGTTTTTAAAAACGGGAAATCGTTTGCTAATCGACAGTTAGTTATTTACTTTTTAGACAATCCGAAACAACCACATTTTCGGATTGGATTGTCTGTCAGCAAAAAAATCGGTAATGCTGTAGTACGTAATCGTGTAAAGCGGTATTTACGACAAGCTTTCTTAGAGTTGAAAGAACAGGTTGATCCATCTTTCGACATCGTCATTATTGCACGTGTACCTACAAAAGAGATGGATTATCATCAAGTAAAAAAAAGTTTGAAACATGTGCTGTCAAAAACTGAATTGTTAAAACGCTCCTAATCAAATATAAATAATTTTAGTTTTCCCTTTTACAATGATGTAGCAACTATTTACGTTGTTCTAAATCTTTTGTATGATATATGATATTTATAGTTATGAATAATTTATATATATGTAAGAAGTGGAATGAAGGAGGAAGAGTATGCGTAAAAAGGTCTTATTATTAGTGGCCTTAATCGGATTATTAGTGCTATTGTCTGGTTGTGGAGATATCAATTCTGATATTACAAGTGAAAGTGATGGGATTTGGGACTCTTATTTTGTGTATCCATTATCTATAGTCATCACAAAAGCAGCAGAGCTATTTAGTGGTAGTTTTGGATTAGCAATTGTGGTGGTTACGATTATTATTCGCTTGATCTTGTTACCACTAAATATTAAACAACTAAAAAGCTCAAAGGCAATGCAAGACATTCAACCAGAATTACAAAAAGTGAAAGAAAAGTATAGTTCAAAGGATGCGCAAACGCAACAAAAATTACAGCAGGAAACTATGGAATTGTTCCAAAAAAATGGTGTAAATCCAATGGCAGGTTGTTTACCAATATTAGTACAGATGCCAATCTTAATTGCTTTTTACCATGCCATTATGCGAACACCACATCTTGATGATGGTAGTTTCTTATGGTTCCAATTAAGCGAACCAGATCCATATTATATCCTACCGATTGTTGCTGCCGGTGCAACTTTCTTACAACAAAAGCTAATGATGGCAGGAACAAATACATCACAAAATGCGGCAATGCCACAGATGACAATGATGTTGTATATGATGCCAATTATGATTGGGGTTATGGCATTATTCTTCCCATCTGCACTTGCGCTGTATTGGGTAGTTGGTAACGTATTTATGGTATTGCAAACCCTATTTATTCGTAAACCAATGATGAATAAGGAATCAACAGCGGGAGGAAACAAAAAGTGAGACAAGTAACTGCTTCTGGACAAACAGTTGAGGATGCGGTCCAATCAGCATTAAAGCAGTTAAACACCACAGAGGACCAAGTCAATGTAGAGATTATTGATGAAGGTAAAAAAGGGATTTTAGGATTATTTGGTTCAAAACGAGCAATTGTAAAAGTTACAGTTGCTGAAGATCCTATTCAATTAGTGAAAGACTATCTTACCGATATCCTTACTGGTTTTACAAACGAAATAGTAAAGGTAGAACCTTTCGTTCAAGGCAATACAATTACATTCGAATTAACGGGTGAGAAATTGGCTATGATTATCGGTAAACGTGGTCAAACATTGAATGCGATGCAATATCTTGTTCAAACGATGATCAACCGAAAAGCTAAAGAGCGATATAATATTATTGTTGATGCAGAAGGTTATCGAGAACGAAGAAAGCAAACATTAGAACAGCTTGCCCATCGTTTAGCAGATAAAGCCACTAAAATAAATAAACATGTATCTTTAGAACCAATGCCATCGTTTGAGCGAAAGATTATTCATGGTACACTACAGGATAATCATAAGGTTGAAACTTATTCAGATGGTGTTGATCCACATAGACACGTTGTAATAAAACCAATGAAATAATAAATGTATGTTTAAAAGAGTTATCTCATCTGAGGTAACTCTTTTTTTATATAATAATAAAACAAAAAAAATCTAACCATAAGTTATGCACATGTGGATAAAAACCAAAACAACAAAACCCTTCGATTTATAGTTACTAAAAGATAGTATGCACATGTGGATAAAACCATTAACTAAATTGCTTTTCAAGTAGGATGATTATATGATATTCTTGTAAGTTAGTGACAAGTGTCTAATAAAAACAAACAGGTTAATAATAAATAAATAAAAGGAATCAAAAAAGTGGGGTGGAAATATGGAAAAAGATACGATTGCAGCGATATCAACACCACTAGGTGAGGGAGCAATTGCTATTGTAAGATTAAGTGGTGATGAAGCTGTAGAGATTGCGAATCGCATCTTCCATGGAAAAGATTTAATGGAGGCTGACTCACATACCATACATTATGGTAAAATAATTGATCCCACAACAGATCAATTTATTGAAGAAGTAATGGTAAGTGTTATGAAAGCACCAAAAACATTTACGAGAGAAAATGTAGTAGAGATAAATTGTCATGGTGGATTGGCATCAGTTAATCGCCTTTTGGAATTGGCGCTACAAATGGGGGCGCGTTTGGCTGAACCAGGTGAATTTACTAAACGTGCGTTTTTAAATGGACGTATTGATTTATCTCAGGCTGAAGCAGTAATGGACTTGATTCGTGCTAAAACAGATAAAGCAATGGATGTAGCTATTAAACAATTGGATGGGAAATTATCTAAGTTAATTCATCAATTACGACAAGAGCTAATTGAAACGGTTGCTCATGTAGAAGTAAATATTGATTATCCAGAATATGACGATGTGGAAGAGATGTCACACGATATGATGCTTATCAAAACAAAACAGGTTTATCAAGAGGTTGAACGGCTATTACAAATGGCGAAACAAGGTAAAATTTTGCGCGAAGGTATTTCAACTGCAATTATTGGTCGACCGAATGTTGGAAAATCATCATTAATGAATGCATTAGTACATGAAAATAAAGCAATTGTTACGGATATACCTGGAACAACGCGTGATGTAATAGAAGAGTATGTAAACATAAGAGGCGTACCACTTCGCTTAGTTGATACTGCAGGTATTCGTGATACAGAAGATATCGTTGAAAAAATAGGGGTAGAACGCTCTAGACAAGTACTAAAAGAAGCTGATCTAATTTTATTAGTAGTCAATCATAATGAATCTTTAACAGAAGAAGATAAAAAATTATTTGAATTAGTACGTGACCTAGAAGTAATTGTTCTTATTAATAAAACAGATTTACCAAAGAAAATAGATGAAGAAAAGGTAAGACAATTAGCAAATGATCAACCAATTATTACGACTGCATTAATAGAAGAAAAAGGAATTGATCAATTAGAACAAGCAATTGCAGATACTTTTTTTGCTGGTGAATTAGAATCGAATGATTTAACATATGTTTCAAATGTTCGGCATATTCAGCTTCTAAAACAAGCAATGGATGCATTGGACGAAGCAATGACAGGTATGACAGATGGAATGCCAATTGATTTGGTTCAGATTGATGTAACAAGGGCATGGCAATTACTTGGCGAAATTATTGGTGATACCGTTCAGGATAGTCTGATTGATCAATTGTTCTCACAGTTCTGTCTTGGAAAATAAGCGTTCATGTCTATAAATGATAGACTAAAAAGGAGAGTTAATACAATGACATATGATGCAGGAAATTTTGATGTAATCGTGATAGGTGCTGGCCATGCAGGGGTGGAGGCTGCTAATGCAAGTGCTAAACGTGGAGCAAAAACCTTAATGCTTACATTAAATTTAGATATGATAGCCTTTATGCCCTGTAATCCTTCCATTGGAGGACCGGCAAAAGGTGTAGTTGTTCGTGAAGTAGATGCATTAGGTGGGTTAATGGGGAAGGTAATTGATAAAACCTATATTCAAATGCGCATGCTTAATACTGGTAAAGGACCTGCTGTTCGTGCTTTACGTGCACAAGCAGATAAACCATTATACATTCAGGAAATGAAACAACAATTAGAAAATATAGATAATCTAACTTTACGCCAAGGTATGGTAGAAAAATTAATCGTTGAAGATGGAGTCTGTAAGGGTGTAATTACGGAGACGAAAGCAGCTTATTATGCAAAATCAGTTATTATAACAACTGGAACATTTATGAGAGGTCGCGTTATCATTGGTGATTTATCTTACGAAAGTGGCCCCAACAATCAACGTGCTTCAGTTAAGCTATCTGAAAACTTAGAGGAATTAGGGTTTGATCTTGTTCGTTTTAAAACTGGAACACCTCCACGTGTAAATAGTCACACAATCGATTATTCTAAAACAGAAATTCAACCAGGTGATGAAAATCCAAGTCATTTTTCGTATGAAACGGTGGAAGCAATCGTCGATCAAATTCCTTGTTGGTTAACTTATACGAACGAAAAAACACATCAAATTATAGATGATAATTTAGGCTTATCCGCCATGTATTCTGGGATGATAAAAGGAACAGGCCCACGTTATTGCCCATCTATTGAAGATAAAGTGGTTCGTTTTCATGATAAACCACGTCATCAAATTTTCTTAGAGCCGGAAGGAAGAAATACTGAAGAAATTTATGTTCAAGGATTATCTACATCTTTACCTGAATTTGTTCAAAGAGAAATGCTACGTTCAATTCCAGGATTAGAAGAAGCGGAAATCATGCGCGCAGGATACGCAATTGAGTATGATGCAGTAGTACCTACACAATTATGGCCAACATTAGAAGTTAAAAATATAGCCGGTTTATTTACAGCGGGGCAAATTAATGGTACGTCTGGTTATGAAGAAGCAGCTGGACAAGGCCTAATAGCTGGTATTAATGCAGCAGCTAAAGCACTTAATGCTGAAACATTAATTCTTGATCGCTCACAAGCTTATATAGGGGTATTAATTGATGACCTAGTAACAAAAGGGACAAATGAACCCTATCGTCTGTTAACATCGAGGGCAGAATATCGTTTACTGCTGAGACACGATAATGCTGATATGCGTTTGACAGAAATTGGTTACCGATTAGGGCTAATATCTGATAAACGATATAACGAATTCATTGAAAAACAAGAACAAGTAGAAAAAGAGAAGAAACGTTTAGCGAAACAAACGATTAAACCTTCCGACCAACTAAATCAGTTAATGGATAATATTGGTGCTACACCACTTAAAGAACCAAACAAAGCTGCTGATTTGCTAAAAAGACCTGAAATTAACTACGTATTTATTGAAAAGGTAACAGAGGCATCAATGCCATTACCTGCAGATGTGAAAGAGCAAGTGGAAATCCAGATTAAGTATCAAGGTTATATTGAAAAATCAAACCAACAAGTTGACAAGATGAAAAAAACAGAAAATAAACTTATTCCAGATAACATTGATTATGATGCAATTGGTGGAATTGCCACAGAGGCAAAACAAAAATTAAAAAAAGTACGTCCTTTATCAGTTGGACAAGCGTCCCGTATTTCTGGTGTAAATCCAGCTGATATTTCCATTCTACTTGTTTATATTGAACAAGGGAATGTTGCTAGAATAAATGAAATATAAAAAGCAGTATGGTAATAGAAAGGATTGTTAATGATGAATGCAAATACCTTTGCAGCTCAATTAAAACAACAAGGAATTAATCTTTCTGATAAACAAAAGAAACAATTCGATATATATTTTAAAACGTTGATTGAGTGGAATCAAAAAATCAACTTAACTGCAATTACAGAGGAAGATGAGGTTTACTTAAAGCATTTTTATGATTCGATTACTGCTGCTTTTTATTTTGATTTTACAACAGAATTACATTTATGTGATGTAGGAGCAGGAGCTGGTTTCCCGAGTATTCCATTAAAGATATGTTTTCCACAATTAAAAGTAACGATCGTTGATTCATTACAAAAACGAATTACATTTTTGAATCAGTTGGCCCATGAGCTTGAACTTAATGATGTAGCATTTTATCATGACCGTGCAGAGCTATTTGGTAAACGTGAACAATTCAGGCATTCGTTTGATGTCGTGATGGCTCGAGCTGTTGCAAGAACATCCGCATTAAGTGAGTTATGTTTACCATTATGTAAAACGGATGGTTCATTTATTGCGATGAAAGGACCAAATGCAACAGCAGAGATAGCAGATGCTAAAGCGGCTATTGAATTGTTAGGTGGAGAAATTAAAGAGATTAATACGTTTGAACTTCCAGAAAATAGCGGGGAAAGAAACATTGTTATTTTTAATAAAAAACGAAAAACATCAAAAAAATTCCCAAGGAAACCAGGTGTACCAAATAAAACACCCATTCAATAATTTTTAATAATACGATTGCTTATAACGGACTGCTAATTAAATATAAGTAAAACTAACAAGTAGATGTACAAAGTTATCAAGGATAGTGCATCTACTTCTTACCATTGATCAAATACAATATATAAAATCTATTTTTTTTATTTCTCCCATATCATCTTCCTATTTTAAAAGATAATATGGTAGAATAAGAATTAGAATAACGTCGCAGATAAGTAATGAATACTTATCTTAAGGAAAATAATTTAATGTTTCACGTGAAACATTAAATTAAAAGCTACTTCATTATTATGATCCTGTGAAACCAATAGATGGATTTGGTAAGGTAGCATAGGAAAGAGATTAAGGTGGTGTCTAATGTATGTTGCACCCATTTGGCCGAATATTCGGCATAGGTGACAAGGAAGAAGTTGTGGATGAATATGTGCCAGACGAAGTCATCCAAATTCCAGTAAAAGAAATTGCTGCAAATCGTTATCAACCACGTTCCATTTTTAATCAGGAAAAGATTGAGGAATTGGCACAAACAATCCATACACACGGTATGATTCAACCTATTGTGGTTCGTAAGATGGATACCGACAATCAAGGAAGGAAATTTGAATTAATTGCTGGGGAAAGAAGATGGCGTGCTGTCACCTTTTTAGAATGGGAAACTGTCCCTGCAATTATTCGAGAAATGACGGAAGCAGAAACAGCTTCTGTTGCATTGATAGAAAATTTACAACGAGAAGAACTCACAGTTATTGAAGAAGCAAAAGCTTATGGTAGATTATTGGATATACACGGTTTAACACAAGAAGCTTTAGCACAACGACTTGGAAAGAGTCAATCAACCATTGCGAATAAAATGCGTCTACTAAAACTACCAGAAGCTGTGCAAACTGCTATTCTGGAGAAAAAGATTACAGAGAGACATGCTCGTGCACTTATTGTTATTAAAGATCCTGAAAAGCAAGAAAAAATATTACAAGAAATTATAGATAAGAATCTTAATGTAAAGCAAACCGAAGATAGAATACAAAAATTATTAAAACAAACACCAAAAAAGAAACGAGCAACATTAAAAGGTATTAATAAGGATATGCGAATTGCGATAAATACAATTAAGCAATCGCTTCATATGGTCACAGAAACAGGAATAGATTTAGAGACTGATGAACAAGATCATGATGAATATTATCAGATAACAATAAAAATTCCAAAGAAAAAATAATACACCTATTAAGTCCCTTCTTCATGTATTGCAAGATTGGGATTTTCTTTTGTGTAATAATTGTTTATTCGATAAATAAATCTAATTTCTGTGTTTATTTTTGAAAAAAATGATAGAATGTATTTTATAGTCAATAGAGTTTGAACTAGGTAGGTGACACCATGGGAAAAGTAATCGCCGTTGCTAATCAAAAAGGCGGCGTAGGAAAAACGACATCTTCAGTCAATTTAAGTGCATGTTTAGCTTATATGAACCATAAGGTTTTGTTAGTAGATATTGATCCACAAGGTAATGCAACAAGTGGTTCAGGGATAAACAAGGCTGACATGGATGAATGCATCTATAATGTATTGGTGGAAGACTTAGATGCTGAAAAGGTGTGTGTTCCTACAACAGTAGAAAATTTAGATGTAATACCGGCAACAATCCAACTTGCTGGGGCTGAAATTGAACTTGTCCCAACAATATCTAGAGAAGTCAGGTTGAAAAAAGCACTAGAACCACTGCTGAATACGTATGATTTTATCATTATTGATTGCCCTCCATCACTTGGTTTATTAACAATTAACGCTTTAACTGCATCTGATAGTGTGTTAATCCCAGTTCAATGTGAGTATTATGCATTGGAAGGTCTAAGTCAATTACTTAATACTATTCGTTTAGTCCAAAAACATCTTAATAAACAATTAACAATTGAGGGCGTTTTATTAACGATGCTTGATGCGAGAACAAATCTAGGTATACAGGTCATTGATGAAGTGAAAAAATATTTCCAAGATAAAGTTTACAAATCCGTTATACCACGGAATGTAAGACTTGGAGAAGCACCAAGTCACGGACAACCAATTATCGTTTATGATCCCAAATCTAGAGGAGCAGAAGTATATCTTGATCTAGCAAAGGAAGTGATCGCTAATGGCGAAAGGATTAGGAAAAGGAATTAACGTGTTTTTCCCTGAATTAGAAGAATCAAGTGAAGAAGAGACAATACAACAAGTATCTATTCAATCATGCCGACCAAATCCTTATCAACCTCGAAAAACGTTTCAAGCAGAAGCTATTGATGAGCTTAAAGAATCAATTTTGGAGTATGGGATTCTTCAACCTTTAATTGTACGCGAGAGTATTAAAGGCTATGAGATTGTTGCGGGGGAACGACGCTATAGAGCAGCAAAAGAAGCAGGTTTAGAAAAAATTCCAGTCATCATAAAAGAATTAACCGATCAAAAGATGATGGAGTTAGCTCTTTTAGAAAACCTACAACGAGAAGATTTAACCCCAATTGAAGAGGCACAAGCCTACAGCAATTTAATGGAAGAATTTAAAATGACCCAAGGAGAACTAGCTCAACGACTAGGAAAGAGTAGACCACATATCGCCAATCTGATTCGTTTATTAAGTTTACCAGCTCCAATTAGTGCTCTAATCAATAATGGAGAGTTATCTATGGGTCACGGAAGAGCTTTATTAGGTTTAAAAGATAAAAATAAATTACAGCCTTTAGTAAATAAAATAAAAAATGAAAATCTGAATGTCCGTCAATTGGAACAACTTATTACCAAGTTAAATAATAAAGCTCCAGAGCAAAAGAAAAAAGTAAAAGAAAAGAAAGATGTTTTTTTGACTGAACGGGAAAATTTATTACGTACACATTTAGGCACTAGTGTTAAAATCCAAAAAGGTAAGCGAAAAGGGAAAATAGAAATAGAATTCTTTTCAGATGACGACTTAGATCGTATTCTTGAATTATTTCAATAACTTGTAAGTCTGGCAATAAACAAATGCCAGACTTTTTATATATAAAAGATTTAAATAATAGAAAAGATTACTAAATGTTTCACGTGGAACATCTTAAGTGAGGGGATTGTTTTGGCTTTAACTGGAACTATTGTGAACGGAGTAGCTATTATTATAGGAACCATATTAGGAATGTTGTTTACAAATATACCAAATCGCTTTAAAGAAACAATATTAAATGGAATAGGGATCTCAATTATTTTAATTGGATTACAAATGGCCTTACAGGTGAATCATATTGTTATTGTACTTATGAGTATGATGATAGGGGCTGTAATTGGTGAACTTATTAATGTAGAAGAACATTTAAATCAATTAGGTAAATGGGTAGAATCAGTGATAAGTAATAAGAGGGTTCATTCAAAGATATCTCAAGGATTCATTACAGCAACCTTATTATTTGTTGTGGGTGCTATGGCAATTGTAGGTGCACTAGATAGTGGACTAAGAGGTGACCACGAAGTATTATTAACCAAATCTATTTTAGATGGTTTTACGGCAATGATATTAACAACAACGTTAGGGTTTGGTGTGGTTTTATCTGTTATTCCAGTCGTATTATACCAAGGTAGTATTGCTTTATTAGCAACGACAATTCAACAAATTGTACCTAACATCTTTTTGGATAGCTTTATAACAGAAATGACAGCAGTTGGTGGCATATTAATTGTGGCGATTGGTTTAAACATGTTAAACATTATGAAAATTAGAATAGCAAACTTGCTACCCTCATTGGTTGTAGTCGGTTTCTTGCTAGCTATTTATCAGCAATTTTTTTAATTAATACGATTACAATACTTGCTAATAACCTCAGTAAAAGTAAGTTTTGAGCTAATTTCTAATATGAGGATAGTATGTAATATGGAGAACACTAACTAAAAATTGTTCCTATTAACAAGCCTCTGGATGGATTGGAGATTTAACATAAGATAAATACTATGTTAGTATCCCTAAAGTAGTACTAATTTACTGCATCAGTTGATTGAAAAATTAAAATAAATATAATTTTTGTTTGGATTTATTTCCTTTTTTATAGGAAGTTAAAAGAAGCAATAGTTCTATTGAAAACGAAAACATTTACATGATATAATTTTTTCAAATCTAATATTTGGTATAAATAACAATTTAATCTGCGTGTTACTGATACGATCAGGCATAAGTATACAATGATGATGCAAAGAAAAAACGCTATGCTTCATTATTTATACTTATGCCTTTTTTTAATATATATAAAGGCTTGAAAAAGTAGGAATAGTAAATGTTGCATGAACCTCTTAATAACTTATAAAGGTTTAAGGCAGTACTTATACTAACCTAATTATTTTCTATTCAATAATTAGGTGTGAATAACATCAAAGAAATTAAGAGAATGCATGTGAATCTTAGAATTTAAGTTTTAAAATCTTCTGTATCAAAAAAGTACAATTTAAAACTAAACATTTATTGGTGAAAAGAGAACGATAATACTTTAAGGAGTGATTAAATGAGAAAAAGAAATTTGTTAGTAAGTTTATTTATTATTGCATTGACCTTTCTATTTTTAGGATGTGAAAACAAAGAAAGTAATACGACAAATAATTCAAAGGTTGACTTAGAGAATAAAGCCAATAATAATTTTAATATAGCTCGTACAAACGTTGACCAATTTGCCAACTTATTAGACTTATCAGCTAATCCAACTAAAGAAGCCCATGGAGTATATCAAACAAATAAGTTTAATCATTTTTCTGATCTTGGCGCTTGGCATGGGTATTATCAGCCTGCTAAAGATAATAAAAATTTGTTAGGTGGTTTTGCTGGGCCATTAATTGTTGGTGAAGAGTACCCAGTCAATCTATCTGCTTCTATTAATCGTATTCAAATAGTAAACAAAGAAACAAATGAACAATATGATTTGAGTAGAAGTGAGCATATTGATTTTTCCTATTATCCTGGTAGATTACAACAGAGCTATGAATTAGGTGATATTACTTTAGATTTATCACTAATTTTTGTTAGTAATCGCTCTGCATTAATACGTACAGATATTAAAAATAACAGCGAAGAAACGGTAGAATTAGCTATTTCTTGGCAAGGTTCAGTTTTCAATGAGGTTATTGATGGGGATAAAACAATTAATATGGGAACGAGCCTAAAAGAAGACAGAAATGCAATACAAGTTAATTTTAGTAAGATACGAGAACAGTGGAACTACTTTGCTACAGATGAAGTAAAGTATTATATTTTCCATGATAGAGAAGTTAATACAGAAATAAACGGATTAGATTATACATCTTCACTTGAGGATTCAGTGGTCATAGAGGCAGGTGGGAATTTTGAAACCTACACGACAGAGTCATATACTTTCACAGAAGATGAATTTTCGAAAGAAAAAAACAAATTATCTGATTATATAAACAACCAGGCAAATTATTTTAAAGAAAATACGGAGAGATGGCAAAAATATTTAGACAAAACATTCTCTGGTAAAAAAATAAACAATTTCCCGGAATATCAAAATGCAGTAGTAAAATCAATTCAGACTCTAATAACTAATTGGCAAAGTCCTGCTGGAGCCATTAAGCATGATGGCATAGTTCCTTCTATGTCTTATAAATGGTTTATGGGTATGTGGAGCTGGGATTCGTGGAAAGCTGTTGTTGCTTTATCGGACTTCAACCCTGATCTAGCTAAAAGCAACATGCGTGCTTTGTTCGATTATCAGATTAAAGCAGATGATGATGTTCGACCACAGGATAAAGGTGCGATCATTGATGTTATATTCTATAATCAAAATAGTTCACGTGGTGGAGATGGGGGGAACTGGAATGAACGTAATTCCAAGCCACCATTAGCAGCTTGGGCAGTCTGGAGTATATATAAAGAAACAAATGACAATGAGTTTTTAGAAGAAATGTATCCTAAATTGATGGATTACCATAATTGGTGGTATACAAATCGTGATCACGATAATAATGGTGTTTCTGAATATGGAAGTATGGTAAGTGATGCTAATTGGCAAACGGATGAACACGGCGAAGTGATAATTGATGAAAATGAAAAACCAAAACTTAATGAAGAAGCTATTATTGAAGCTGCAGCTTGGGAGAGTGGTATGGATAATGCTACTCGCTTTGATAAAGAAGGTAGCGGCCAAGATGATGTTGGTGTAAAGGTATTTGAAAACAAAAGAGACGGAGAAGTAGTTGGTTACTCTATTAATCAAGAATCCGTTGACTTAAATTCATATCTGTATGCTGAAAAAGGATTTTTAGCACTTATGGCAGCTGAACTTGGTATGGAAGAAGATGAAAAAACATTAACGGAAGATGCAAACAAATTGAAGAAGTACATCCAAGAGAATATGTATGATGAAGAGACAGGTTTCTTTTACGATTTACAAATTAATGATGATGGTTCTAAAACCAAATTATTAGTTAATAGAGGCAAGGGTACTGAAGGCTGGATTCCACTATGGGCATATTTAGCAACAAATCATCAAGCTGAAAAAGTAAAAGATAACATGATGGATGAAGATAAATTTAATACGTATATGCCTTTCCCAACAGCATCCAAAGATAATGAGAAATTTAGTCCAGATCAATATTGGCGAGGGCCAGTATGGCTAGATCAAGCCTTGTTTGCTGTAGAAGCTTTACAAAACTATGGTTTTAATAATGAAGCAACCTACGCAACTAAAAAGTTGTTTAATCATGCAGAAGGTTTAATGGGAAATGCCCCAATTCATGAAAATTACAATCCGTTAAATGGTAAGGGAATTAGTACAAAAAATTTCAGTTGGTCAGCCGCATCCTATTATTTATTGTATAAAAATAGTATTTTGAGTAATGATCCAACAACTCAAAGTGTTTTTAAGTAGTGTAAATTAGTTTAGTATTTATTCAATAAAAAACTTAAAAGCAAATCAGAATCATATAAAGATGTTTAAATAAGTAAAAAATAAAGAAGTTCACTATTGGAGTTTATACTATTAGTTAGACTCTGAAGTGGACTTCTTTTGATTAAAAGAATAATTAATTCCTGTCTCTTTTTTCATACGTTTAGCTGAGGGGTAAGTGAGATAGGTGTCCAAATAATGTAAGGAACCTGCTAATACCTCAGCCATATTCATTACTATATGTAATCTAGTACTTTGCAAGACCATATAATCCATATAACCACTTACATTTACTACGCCATTCAGATACAAATCACCAACAGCAGGTAATTCTTTCTGTAGAGCTGCACCAGGTTGAATTGAGCCAGTTCCAACTATTATTGAACCTACTGATGATTTTCTGCCTAAGCATGCATCTACAGCAATAATAAAAGGATTCGTATATGTTTGATTAATAAAAGTAATGGTATCAGTTAAATTAGTTGCATGTACCGGTCTCTCAAGTGTTCCAAATACAGTAAAATGATTATACTTTCGTTTATTTAATAAACTCCCTGTTAGAGGGCCTAATGCATCCCCAGTCGAACGATCGGTTCCAATACATACAATAATATATTCTTTTGGTTCATCTGGAAGCCAGTTTATTAAAGCTTCTGCAATCCTTTCCTTAACAAAAGCTGTATCATATAAAAAGCGTTTTTCATTTTCCAGAAAGATAGGAGTTTTAGTTTTAAGATTCATAGCTTCTCCTCCAAATACATATTTTTATTAGTATACGAGTATTTACTTTGTTCTATACATTGTTATTAAAAATAGGAGTGAAAGCCATGTTTAAATCAGGAATGAAATGGATTTTTTTAATTATTGGTACAATGATCGGTGCTGGGTATGCATCGGGTAGAGAGCTATGGCAATTTTTTGGTCCGGAGAGTGGACTAGCTATCGTTTTATTTGCAACGTTATTTACGATTTGTTGTTATACTATTTTACTGATTAGTTATGAAAATAAAACGACTGATTATTTACCTGTGTTAAAGATATTGGTAGGCAAACGATTTGCCCCTTTATATGACGGTATGATTATTATTTACTTATTTACCACTACAGTAATTATGCTGGCTGGCAGTGGGGTAACAATGGAAGCATTTCGTTTACCTTACTGGTGGGGAATTGTGTTTATTGCAATACCAGTTGTTATTGTGTTTATTTGGGATATAGATGGCGTTTTATCACTAAATAGTATCATATTACCTCTGTTAATTGTTGGATTAGTTAGTGTTCTGATATCCTTTATAGTAAAACAAGATTTAATGATTTTTGCGGATATTAAAGAACAAGGCAATTGGATTGCGGCATTCCCTTTCACAGCATTAAATATTTTACCACTTGTAGCTGTTCTTGGTGCCATAGGAGGTCAGATACATTCAAAAAAAGAAGCTCTTTTCTCTAGTATAGGAAGTGGAGTAATATTGGGATCCATTTCTTTTTTATATAATAGTAGCTTAGTGCAGATTGCAAACGACATACTAGTATATGAAATTCCTTTATTTGCAATATTAAAACACTATCCATACACCATGTTTATTTTCATTTCTATTTTACTGTGGTTTGCTATTTTTACGACAGCAGTTTCAGGAACACTTGGTCTAGTTTCAAGAGCAAAAGAAATCATTCGTATGCCAATGTGGTTAATGGCCCTTATATTAGTTGTCTGTATGATTCCTCTAACAACATTTGGTTTTGCAACATTAATTGAATATTTATATCCATTGTATGGACTGTTAAATTTATATATTTTGTCTAGTTTGTTGTTATATCCATTTTTAAACCGATACAAATGAATAGGAACGTGATAAAATAAAGAATAGATAATAATAGTATAGTAATCATCTAGTTCGTTGCTAGGAGGTGGTGTAATGAATAAAGAATATGAACTGAATGACATGGTTCAGATGAAAAAACCCCACCCATGTGGAGAAAATCGTTGGAAAATTATTCGTATGGGTATGGATATTCGAATAAAATGTGATGGCTGTGGCCACAGTGTATTAATACCACGAAAAAAATTTGAAAGTAAATTAAAAAAAATTTTAGTTAAAGCGGCTCAAGAAGATTAAAAAATGTTGTTTCACGTGGAACAATACTTTAATTTAAGTTTTTTATATCTAAAACAAACAAAGAAATGTATGTTTACTTTATTTAAAAGGTTAAAATGAATGAATGTAAGATGTTGAATTTAGACATTTGTTAACTTGTCAATTTGATTGACTGTACCTATAATTAGAATGACTGAAACGTTCATATGAGCGGTATATCCTTAAGGAGTGGAAGTTTTTATGGCATTAACAGCAGGAATCGTTGGCTTACCCAACGTTGGAAAATCAACATTATTTAATGCAATTACACAAGCAGGGGCAGAGTCAGCTAACTATCCGTTTTGTACAATAGATCCAAACGTAGGGATTGTTGAAGTACCTGATGCGCGATTAGAAAAATTAACGGAATTAGTAAAACCAAAAAAGACAGTCCCTACAGCTTTTGAATTTACTGATATTGCAGGTATTGTAAAAGGAGCTAGTAAGGGTGAAGGATTAGGAAACCAATTTCTATCTCACATTCGTCAAGTGGATGCAATCTGCCATGTTGTTAGATGTTTCCAAGATGAAAACATCACACATGTTTCGGGGTCTGTTAGTCCAATTGATGATATTGAGACAATTAATTTAGAACTGATTTTAGCCGATTTGGAGACTGTTTCTAAACGTATGCAACGTGTTGAAAAAATGGCAAGACAAAAAGACAAAGAAGCCGTTGCAGAGTTTGATCTGTTAGCCAAGTTGAAAGATGCATTTGAAAATGAACAACCAGCACGTTCTGTTTCCTTTACAGATGAGCAACAAAAGTTAGTGAAGGGACTACATTTATTAACAAGTAAACCAGTATTATATGTGGCGAACGTTGGAGAGGACGAGCTGCTTGAAGCAGATAACAACCCTAATGTACAAAAGGTTCGTGAGTTTGCAGAGCAAGAAAACGCAGAAGTGATTGTGATTAGTGCAAAAGTAGAATCAGAAATTGCTGAACTTGAAGGGGAAGAAAAAGCAGAGTTTCTTGAAGAGTTAGGAATAGCTGAATCAGGTTTAGACCAACTAATTAAAGCAACCTATCAATTACTTGGACTAGCTACCTACTTTACCGCTGGGGAGCAAGAAGTTCGAGCATGGACCTTTAAAAAAGGGATAAAAGCACCTCAAGCTGCTGGTATTATTCATACTGATTTTGAAAGAGGATTTATTCGAGCTGAAACTGTATCGTACGATGATTTAGTAGACGCTGGTTCGATGAATGGTGCAAAAGAAAAAGGAAATGTTCGATTAGAAGGAAAAGATTATTTGGTGAAAGACGGTGATGTTATGCATTTCCGTTTTAATGTGTAAGCCTGGATCATTATAAAAAGTAAACAAAAGATGAAATAAGTAAGGATATTGGTCCTTGCGCGATACTTGAATGTTTGGTATAATACTTGATTGTGAGTAATGAACAAATTATTACTCCTTGCTTATTTCAAAAGAGATAGGCCGCGAAGACCAAAAGGAGGTGCAAACGGATGAATAACTATGAAATTATGTACATCATCCGCCCAAACATTGAGGAAGAAGCGCAAACAGCATTGATTGAGCGTTTTAACAATATCCTTACTGACAATGGAGCGGAAATTGAAAAAGTTGAAGAAAAAGGTAAAAAACGCCTTGCTTATGAAATCAACGATTTTCGTGATGGTTACTATGTAGTGATTAATTTCAAAGGCGATGAAAAAGCAATTAATGAATTTGATCGTTTAGCGAAATTCTCTGACGATATTATTCGTCATATGGCAATTCGTGAAGACGACAAATAAGGAGGGATTCCCATGTTAAATCGTGTCGTACTCGTCGGCAGGTTAACGAAGGATCCAGACTTACGCTATACTGCAAATGGTGTTGCAGTAGCTAATTTCACCTTAGCCGTTAATCGACCCTTTTCCAATCAACAAGGCGAACGAGAAGCAGATTTTATAAACTGCGTGGTTTGGAGACGACCTGCAGAGAACTTAGCTAACTTTATGAATAAAGGAAGCTTAGTTGGTGTGGATGGCCGAATTCAAACTAGAAATTTCGAAGGCCAAGATGGAAAGCGCGTCTATATAACAGAAGTTGTTGCAGATTCTGTACAATTTCTAGAATCAAAAGGTGGCGGTGGATCAGGTTCATCAAAAGGTGGACAAGGATCAGCAGGATACAATCCTGATTACAACCAAAACCAATCATTTAATCAAAACAACAATCAATCGAATGAAAAGAATCCGTTTGAAAATAATGGAGAACCAATTGATATATCAGATGATGATTTACCATTTTAATGTTTAATTAAAGGAGGGCTTTCTGATGGCAGCTCGTCGTGGACGTTCAAAGCGTCGTAAGGTGTGTTATTTCACAGCGAACGGTATTACACACATTGACTATAAAGATGTTGATTTGTTAAGAAAATTTGTTTCAGAGCGTGGAAAAATTCTTCCTCGCCGTGTAACAGGTACTTCTGCAAAATATCAACGTAAATTAACAAGAGCAATCAAGCGCGCACGTCAAATGGCATTATTGCCTTACGTGAACGACTAATAGCTATTTAAAGGCACCATAGGATAACCCTATGGTGCCTTTTTTGATGTATGGTACTGGAAGGGATTTTAAAGAAACAACAATATCAAATTGACAGAAATATGATACAATAAAATGAAGTAAGTTTATGGAAAAATGGTTTTTTCGGTTAAGAGCACTTCCAAAATCTTTATTTAAAGAGGTGATGATGTGTCAAAGGCTATTTACTGTGATAAATGTATCAATGAAATTAAAGTGCGAGATGATTTAGTAACTGCTACATATGTATTTGTAGTTGTCCCATATCATGAAGAATGCTATGCAAAAGATTTAAAGGGTGCAAAGACATTTTTCTTAGACAATCAACCACTAAATGGGTTTTCTGGTAATTTGTTTTTCCTATTCTCTATCATTCTAGCTATAATATGGTGCTTCATTGCTGAGCCGTCATTAAAGTGGTTATCGCTATTTGCAATCACCCCAATTGGTTATAGATTATATTCTTACTTGATTTATGAAAGACACATTGAGAAATAGTTAAGAACCAAGCCATCTATACTAAGTACAGTTACAAAATATTCAATTATAAATTTTTGAATAAGAATATACGCAGTTTCAGCATTGACCTGACTTGGCAATACTGAAACTTTTTGCGGTTTATTTACGTAGTAACAAAGTGTAAAGTAATAAAAATGCAATTCATTTGAACGTTGCTAACGGTTTTACTAATTTCAAAAATAAATTCCATCAAAAATAGTTTCTATATTATTGACAATCTTTTTAAAAAGGAGAGTGTGTATATGCACTTAGCAACATTAAATGAAAAAATATCAACGTTTGAAACTATTTACAAACAGCTTCAAGATAAATTAAAATGGAAGTTTTCAGATAAGCGTATTTTAATGGTTATTGCATCTACTTATGTTTTGAATTGTCGAAATTTTCAATTAGACCAGTTCCTAGACATTAGTAATTATATTAAGAAACATGTTGGAGCTTTCTCTACTTTAAAATCTTATCAGCGCTTTACAACAGCTTCCATGTTGGATGTGCGTTTTCAAAATCCAAAGGAAGAATTCCATCAATTTATTGACATATATGAACAGTTAATCCGTGGTGGTTTTTCTAGAGGTTCCTTTACTTATATTGCTGCAATGGCAATTATGACAAACCCCTCAGAGGAATCATATGATAAAGAGCGGGTAGGTCGATCATTGGATATTTATAGAGAGATGAAAAAGCATCATTTCTTTTTAACATCAAGTAGTGATTATCCACTTGCAGCACTTTTATCTGGGATAAACGTTGAAATTAATCATTTAATAAACCGAACCGAAAGTCTCTATGAAAGTTTAAGTAATAAGGGATTTAAAAAAGGAAATGATCTTCAATTCTTAACGCACATCTTGACTCTTCATCCAAGTATTAGCGAAGATACATTAGTTAATCGCTCTACTAAACAGTTAGTGGCTTTTAAAAAAAATGGAGTAAAAATTAAAAAAATGCACTATCCAGAAATCGGAATGTTAGCTTTATTAGAAGATACCTCAGGTTTTATCGAGAGAATAAAGGTAGTTACTGAACAATTAAATGATTTAAAAGGCTTTAAATGGACAAAGGACTTCAATCTTATTTTTGCCATAAACTTTGTTATGAGTGAAGTAATAGAAGATAAAACACTGTTAGAAGCAGGATTACACACAGTGATGGAGGCCATCATGCAAGCGCAACAAGCAGCTATGATTGCGGCCGTTGCTGGAGCATCTGCGGCGACTTCGTCTGCAGCTAATTCGTAAATTTATCTCTAACGCGAGGAGGAGCATGTTTATGTGGATGAGAAGTGAGCTTAAAGACAGAGCGAAAGAAGTGTTGAAAGGGACATATTGGAAAGCCTTTTTAGTTAGTCTCATTCTTTCATTCGTAAATGGTGGTAGCGGTGGAAGTAGTGGTGGAAGTGGAGCGAATACAGTTCATGTTAGTAGCGGGGAAGGTTGGTATACATTACTCCCAGCTCTAATTTTTATTGGCTTGATTGCTGTAGCTATTGGTTTATTGCTTCGTATTTTTTTAGGGTATCCGATTGAAGTAAGCGCGAGACGTTATTTTGTTCAAGCTGCAAAAGGAGAAGTGACTTTACACCATCTTGGATATTCATTTAAACGTGACCGTTACATTAGTATCGTAGGAGCAATGCTTTATAAGGGAGTGTTGATCTTTTTATGGTTCTTATTATTGATCATCCCTGGAATAGTGAAAGCTTATGCTTATAGTATGGTACCTTATATATTATCTAATAATCCAAACATTGGTTATAAGCGGGCAATACAATTGAGTAAACAAATGACAAATGGTGAAAAAATGAATATATTCATACTGGATCTATCTTTTATTGGCTGGTTTTTATTGGGTGTTTTGACCTTTGGTATCGGTCTTTTATTTGTAATGCCCTATTATAATGCAACAAAAGCTGAACTGTATATAGCTTTAAGACACATAGCAGTAGAAAATGGGCTCAGCTCAAGAGAAGAGCTAAACCTTACGTCTATGTAATAGGTACTCTTCGTTGTGGATTGCTAAATGCGATGGTTCATGAATAACTAAAATTATTAATTAAATTGAACGCACATTCATGAAAAAGTTGCTTAAAACCTGTTGACATAATTTCTATTCGTGCTATTATATATGAAAATTCAAAATTCTTTGTGAATAATAATACGGAGAAGAAGACAAGTTTATTGAAGTTGATTCCTAAGAGAGCTGATGGTTGGTGCGAATCAGTGAATCATACAATAAATAGCACTTCAGAGTAGGTAGATTGAATAATAGTAGATCTACACGTGATGCACGTTACGCATAATCCAATGAAGGCTGTTTTTTGACAGCAAAACCAGGGTGGTACCGCGGATAATACAACTTTTCGCCCCTTACGCAGACGTAGAGGGTGGAAAGTTTTTTTATTAATTTTTTAAAAGATAAGAAAGGAGAAGAAGATCAAAAATCATATTATTGCATAGTAAAAGGTAGTTTAGAAGGAGAGCCAATGTAACCATTATTCTAATAGGGGGACAATAAAATGACTTATCGCGTATTAATTAGTGATCCATTAAGTGAAGATGGTATTTTTCCGTTACGAGAAGCAAAAGAAGTAGAAGTGGATATGTTAACCGATTTAACCGTTGAGCAATTGCAAGAAAAAATAGTTGATTATGATGCTTTACTTGTGCGGAGTCAAACCAAGGTTACACGTGACATTATCGCAAAGGGTAAAAATTTAAAAATTATTGGTCGTGCAGGTGTAGGTGTAGATAATATTGATATAGAAGCCGCTACAGAGCATGGAGTAATTGTCGTGAATGCACCAGACGGCAATACAAATTCAGCCGCAGAGCATACAATGGCGATGTTGATGTCACTTGCAAGAAAAATCCCTCAAGCCTATCATGCATTAATACAAAAGAAGTGGGATAGAAAATCACACATTGGTGTAGAATTAAAAGAAAAAACCTTGGGTGTAATCGGAATGGGGCGTATCGGTAGAGAAGTTGCGATGCGTGCAAAAGGCCAACGAATGAAAGTGATTGCTTATGATCCATTTTTTACGGAAGAGAAAGCGGATCAATTAGGTGTTTCACATGGAACAGTAGAAGATGTTATTCAAGCAGCAGATTTCATCACGGTGCATACACCATTATTAAAAGAAACCAAACATTTAATTGATGCGGAAGCATTTAAAAAAATGAAAGAAGGCGTACAGATTGTGAACTGTGCCCGCGGTGGTATTATTAATGAGGAAGCGTTATATGACGCTATTGTTTCTGGGAAAGTTGCTGGTGCAGCATTAGATGTATTTGAAGAAGAACCAGCAACAGATCATAAATTATTAGAATTAAAAGAAGTAATTGCCACGCCTCATTTAGGTGCAAGTACGGTAGAAGCACAGGAGAATGTAGCCATTGATGTTAGTCATGATGTTGTTCGCTTGCTAACAGGAGAATCAGTAAAGAATCCAGTTAATTTACCATCTGTTCCAAAAGAATTAATGAAAAAAATTGAACCTTATTTTTATTTAGCTGAAAAATTAGGACTATTTTTAACCAACGTAACAAAAGAAGTGATTAAAGAAATTACGATTTATTATGCTGGTGAATTGTATGAAATGGAGGTTGCTCCGCTAACAAGAAATACAATTAAAGGTTTGTTAAAACGACACTTTGGTGATCATATCAATGATGTGAATGCAGCATTTTTAGCAGAACAACGAGGTATTGTTATTAATGAACAAAAAACAAGTTCGACACAAGGATTTACTAATCTAATTACAGTAGAAGTGAAAACGAAATCAGGTGTGCATACAATCGCAGGTACGCTTCTAAATGGATTAGGTGCACGTATTGTTAAAGTTGATAATTATAGTGTTGATTTAGCACCTGAAGGTCATGTACTATTCATTCATCATAAAGACTTACCAGGCGCAATTGGTAGAGTGGGTAGTATTTTAGCTGAAGAAGATATTAATATTGCTACCATGCAAGTTGGTCGTGCAGATATGGGTGGAGATGCGATCATGTTATTAACCGTTGACAAAACCGTTACTGAAGCTGATGTTGAAGGGTTAACAAAGCTTGCTGATATTTATGATGTGACAGCTATGAAATTATAAATAGGGAGGGAAAAGAGGGCTCAATTAATGTTGAGTTCTCTTTTTTGTTAGCTCTATTAATACGTTTGCGAATATTTCCTTGTTCATTTTACATACTAAAAACAAAAAGGAGGGAAAAGCATGGCTAAGCGTACAAAGAAAAATGATCCACAACAGAAAAATAAACAAGGTTTTGATTCCAGCAAAACAGATTCTGAATTCTCCGAGGAATTAGGTAGTGCAGCAGCAAATCGCGCACATAAAGAAAAAGCAAAAAAAATAAGAATGACGAAGAACAAAAATAAGCCCACCAGTTAAAAGGAGACTTTCATATATGTCGACATCTAAAAGTCGCAAAGAGCGTGAATGGAACAATAGAAAACAATCACAAGATCCGCATGGTAAAGTTAAATCATTTGAGGAATTAGCAGAAGAAGCAAAAAAGGATTCAAATAATTAAAACGGAAAAGAAGCGATGATATTATCGCTTCTTTTCCATTTATCTAATATGGTGAAAGATGTAATACGAAATATTGAAACACGCTTTTGTAAGGTTTATGATATAACTATATATTTATTAAATCACTAGATGGTTGGACAAGTGAAGGGGGATTATTTGAAAAGATTAATTTGGTTATTAGCAGTTACCTTTATCATTGCTTGCTTTTACTTTGCTTACTCCGCTTACAAGCAACATCAGCGTTATGAAACATACATATCAAGTCAAATTATGCAGTCTTTAGGAAGTGTAGTTGGCACCATGGGTCATGAAAGTAAGCTAAGTGACCAAGCACTAAGCACTATACTTGAGCGTAAATCGTTATCTTTGAAACAACTAAACAATATAAATTCAGTTGTTAATTTTTATATGCAAAAACTACAAGTAACAAGAGAAGTGGCAAACCATTTTGGAATGGAAACGAATCAAGACTTGCACGAATATATATTGTCTTGCCGCCAAAAGCTGTTTGAATATCAAAGGCAATTCGAAAGAAACGAGCTTACTAAACTTGAATTAAATACGAATGAATTGCAGTTTTTTAAGCAATTGAAAGATAACACGGCTAAATGGGAATCCGTGATTGTTAAATATAAAGATATACCAGAAACCGAACGATATGAAGTAAGTGAAGGGCATTGGATTAGTCTATATAATGATTTATCAAACGCCACACAACATACCACAATCGAATAGTGTAGACTATACAATAATTTTAAAAGGCCTCCATGTAAATGGAAGCCTTTATTCGTAGTATAACAATTATGTTGCTACATCCATAAGCTTTGCACGTTCTCTTCGATATACGATTCTCAAACGAATAAAGAAACCAATTGCTGCTCCGGTTAAACCTAATGTAATACCTATCCAAAAACCAGAAGGACCGAGCGAGGTAAATGCAGCTAGAAGAAGGCCAGCTGGTATTCCAATTACCCAATAAGATACAAAAGCGATATAGAACGGTAGTTTTACATCTTTGTAACCTCGAAGAACCCCTTGAAGGCTTGCTTGCGAAGCATCAGATAACTGGTAAATGATAGCTATCGTGAATAATTGTGCTGCAATATGAACAACAGCAGGGTCGGTTGTATAAAGGTATGCAATGGGTTCTTTAAAGAAGAACATAAATATCGATCCGATGGATAAAAACCCTATAGCACTAAAAACCCCAATATAGGAGTACTGTTTAGCAGCTTCTAACTGCTTACCACCAATGGAAAAACCAACCACAATGGTTATCGCCATAGATAAACTCAAAGGAATCATAAATAGTAAAGTTGTAAAACTAATAACAATTTGGTTTGCTGCAATTACATTTGTCGAAAACATCATTCCAATAAATAAAGTAACGACTGAAAATATACTTGCTTCGAAAAAAATAGATAATCCCATTGGTATACCGATGGATAATTGTTCTTTCCATGCAGAAATAGAAGGTTTTACCCATTTAATAAATAGTTTATATTCGCTAACCAATTTAACTTTAAATGTCATAATAAGACTGGTTACTAGAATAATCCAGAAGGTAATCCCAGTTGCATACCCTGCACCTATTCCACCTAACTTTGGCATACCGAATTGACCAAAAATTAAACTGTAATTTAAAAGAATATTAAAAGGAACTGCTAATACAGTAATAAACATAGTAATACGAGTGTACCCTTGTCCGTCAAAGAAATTACGAATCACATTTGATAGGAATAAAGGAATAATTCCAATAGAAAGACCGACTAAGTAATGGAAGGCAATATGTTGAACACTTTTCTCTAAATCCATAAAAGTTAAGATAGGATCTAGCACAATAGAACCAAGTAAAATAATACTTGCACCAATTACAATAGCTAGATACACTGCTTGATTCACAGTATAGTGAATTTTATGACGTTCATTTGCTCCCATCATTTGTGCGATAATGGGCGTAATGGCAAGCATGATTCCGTTCATTCCTGTAAATATTGGAGCCCAAAGACTAGACCCAATGGCTACGCCTGCTAAGTCATCTGTCCCTACACGACCTGCCATCATTGTATCAACAAGATTCATTGCAGATAAACTAATTTGTGTAATCATTATTGGCCATAGTATGGTTAAAAATAAATGAATCTTTTCTTTTAAAGTGTGTGCATGATACAAAGATATCCCCCCTAGTTGTTAGATGTTTCATTTGGATTAGAAATACCTACCCAAAAAATTTGCCAAGAGGCATATAATTTTTGACTAGCACGCATATCCCCGCCATAAACCATTTCTACCCCAATCGCATCTAATAAAGCGGAAAAAGCCATTGACGCAATACCAGGAGATTGTTTCATCTCTCCTTGATCAAATGCGTGTTGGAAACGTTTCAGGTATAGCTGTTCTACTTGATCAATGTAATCATATAAAGAAGCAATTACTTCTTTATACAAATGACTAGGTGGCAGAAAAGCATTGCGTAACCACAAATTTAAGCGATTATCATGATGAAAACGATACATATAACTCTGCAATGCATCCCATAAAAAAACGTTTAACGGTTTATCAAAATTTGTTCTCAAATAAGTGTCTTCCCTTTTTAATTCAATCGAGAAGGTTTCTTTTAATACTTGTAAAAATAAATCATCTTTGCCTTTAAAATGAGCGTAGATGGATTGTTTTTTTATACCGACTTCTTTGGCAATATCCGCTAGAGATGTTCCTTCATACCCATACGTGGCAAATAAATCAAGTGCAGCATCTTTAATTAATTGATAAGACATAAAACCTCTCCCTTACGAACGTTCGTCAACATATCATAGCAAACTATCTAACTAGTAGCAATAAATTTCACACAAAAAAAGTTACCATGTAGGTAACTTTAATTGAATGCTAGATTAATTGCTAAACATATCATAGTTCTTTGACTAAATGAATAACTTTACTTAAATGGTTAATTTCATAGGTTGGATTTACATCTGTTTTCTTTTTATCTTCTCTATTAATCCAAATATTGCGGATACCAGCACGATTAGATCCTAATATATCTGTCATGAGATTGTCACCGATCATAATAGCTTCCTCTTTCTCTACTTCTGCTAATTCGATGGCATAATCAAAAATGCTAGGATCAGGTTTTCCTTTGCCAAATGCACCAGATATAATGATATGATCAAAATAAGCTCGTAGCTCAGGTGTAATATTTAATTTTTTTTCTTGTAAAGACGGTGCGCCATTTGTTAATAGGATAAGTTGATAATTTTGACGCAATTCATCTAATATCGTAAAGGTTTCTTCATATACAAAGGGATGTTTTTCTCTTTCTTTAACAAACCGTTCAGCTAAAGTAATTGCAAAGGTTTGATCATCTATCCCTAGCTTATTTAAACCAAGCTCCCAAGCTTTTTTACGATAAGTCGGAACAATGTCACGCATTCTTTGAAAATTATCTGTTTCATCATCAAAGGTACCCCATAACCCTTCAAAAGGATTAATCCCTATCAGTTTTGTGAATTCATATGTTTCATACGATGCATAAAGTTCACGTGCTGCTTCTCGTACAGCTTCTTCCAATTTTATTGGATCAATTGCATGCACTTCCTTTGCTACTGCACAGGTTTTTTGAAAAGCAGTTTCTACACTCTTCTTATCCCACAGTAACGTGTCATCAAGGTCAAATATTATTGTTTTGATCATGTTTTAACTCCCTTTGCAACAATTTTTTATCATTATCATAACAGGAGTTTTATTTATTTGCTATCCTCTTTAAGCTTTTGTCCGATAATTCAGATTATGATTTTTCAATGTCTTATCTTTACCGAATAAAAAGTGTTTTTCCATATCCGGTGAGTATGTGGAATTAACTGTTTCTACTCCAACAGCCTCTGCTACTGCTCGAAGCATAGCTGGAGAAGCACCGCAACATAACCCAATATAGTTAACCCCATTATGTTTCGCTTGTTTTGCCCATTCAGCAAGCTCATATCGATTATGATAAAGTGGGTCAAGTGCTGTTGGGAAAGATGTTTCTAATCCACCATGACAAGAACAACCAGCATCTGGTAAATTAAAAAACGTTGGGTGTTCTTCGGTCGTTCGGTAAGGAACTGGTAATCCGGCAACATAACCATCTACATTTGTACAAATTTTCTCTAAATAAGGTTGCATTGTATCTGGCCCTCTAAAGCAATTCATGCCTACAACAAGTGCACCTTTTTCTGAAAGGATACGACAAGATTCTTCTACAGTATAACCATCACGTAAGATATTTTCGCCCATTAGACCGAGTGTGATGACAGCAGGCAAATCCTTTCTTTTAATTTCTTCTAATGCAATTAATGCTTCTTCATGATAGTAGAAAGTTTCTCCATTAATATAGTCAACAGCTTCTTCCTTACACCAGCCAATCATCTCCGCAAACATTGCTCTCACTTTATCTTTTGATGCAGGATCTTCTGGATCAAAAATATTTGTATTTGAAATATTTCCTGCAACCAAAGCTTCTTCAGAAGGATGTTCTTTGGCTACTTCCTTAGCTAATCGAATGGCTTGTCGGTTAAGTGGTTCTAGTAGATCTTCTTTACCAATAATTCTCATTTTCTCGCGGTGCGCATTGTAAGTAAAAGCTAAAACGACATCTGACCCTGCTAACATAAAGTCGCGGTAGGTTTGTTTAAGTGCTTCAGGATTATCCAAAGCCACCTCTGGAACAAAGGATCCTGCCTGTAAATACCCTCTTCTTTCTAATTCAAATAAGTACCCTTCTCCTGCTATCACTGTACCATCTTGCAATCTTTCTGCTAAACTTCGCTTCATCCTATTCCCTCCTGTTAACTTATTCTCATTTATACAAACACGGTTACAGAATGATAACCATATTTCTAACAAAATCACTTTTCTTGAATATTATTAATACAAAGTAGCTACAAAACAAAAAAAACTCTCTTCTTATAAATAAGAAGAGAGGCTATAATCACGTTCTATACTCGCTCTTCTTATCTTCAGTACAAAACTCTGGAATTAGCACAGTACCAACGCGGGCCTGTTGCTGAGGTTTCAAAGGGCCTAGTCCCTCCACCTCTCTGGATAAGAAAATTATTATTAAATTAATAACAGTATATTATAAATGACAGAAAATTTCAACACCTTGTTAAAAAAGTAGCCAGTTTATCTTATGTTCGATTACAATAAAGAAAAGAAGTGCCATGTAAGGAGATAAAATAAATGAAAAGCAAATTAAATGGGAAAAGAATTTATATTCGAGCATTACAAAAGAATGATGCACCTGCATTATTAGAGATAAATAAGGAAAATAGAGAAATATTTAATTGTTATTCGCCTGTTGATAAAGAAGACACATTCTTTACACGCAAAAGTCATGAAGAAATGATAGAAGATCAACAACAGGCCTGGTTAAATGATAGACAGTATGGATTTGGTATTTTTACTAATCAAACAGACAAACTAATAGGTACAGTTAACCTTTTCTTTGTTGAACGTTATACAGCAGAGAAATGTATGATTGGATACGGACTTGATTATAGATATAAAGGAAACGGCTACATGACTGAAGCTGTTCAATTAGCCGTTAGATTTGCCTTTAAGGAAGCAGGTTTTCATCGCATTGAAGCAGGAGTAATGCCAAGAAACACTGGCTCCATTCGTGTTTTGGAAAATTGCGGATTCATGAAGGAAGGTACATTAAGAGATGAACTTAAAATTAATGGAAGATTTGAAGATCACCACATTTATTCTCGATTATCAACAGATATTTGATAAGGATTAGGATGAACAAATATTATTTGTCATGATTCCATCCAATGGTTTATACTAAAGGGTATAGGTAAAAAAGATAGCTATCAATTAATCATATAAAAAAGGGAAAAGCTAGTATGTAGGCACAGCGCAAGGTAGCTGTGCTTTTTCTAAGCTAGCAATTATAGAGGTGTAAAAGTGATGAAGGATGCACAAAAATTTAAAGAAGGAATAGGGTTTGGATTTCTGTATGGACTACTATTCCTTGTTATTATCCTAGTACCAGGAATCGAATTACTAACATTATTTGTATTACCTATACCATTTGTTTTGTACGCTTCACGTTATGGGTATCGCTCTACACTTTTTTTAGGTGGGGTTATCCTAGTTTTATCCGTATTTCTTTCCTTATTTCTGTTTATTGGTACATTACCATTAACATTATTAGCAGTAAGTACTGGAACACTTTTGGGACACGCAATATATCAAAAGCGCCATCCCTATGAAACATGGGCATTAGGATCGGTAGGAGTGACATTCGGTTTAGTTATTATATTTGTGATGATTCAGGTCTTTTCACAGGTAGATTTGATTGAACAATATCAATTAGTTGTTGATGAGTCAGTGAAAACAACCCAGTCAATGGCCGAGTCAACTGGAATCCAATTATCTAAAGATGACATGGAATTAATAGAAAAACAGATGAATCAGATTATTACGCTTTTACCATCTGTATTAGTCTTAGCTGCTATTGTCATAGCTTTTGTAACACAATGGACGAGTTATAAGGTGATTTCGTGGCGTGGTAACAAGCGCTTAGCTTTTCCACCCTTTCGTACCTTTCAATTACCAAAAAGTTTAATTTGGATTTTTTTTATTGCTATTCTTTTGGCATGGTTTCCTTTAGAGGAGACGGGTAGTTTAGCAACAGGTGTTTTAAATACAACGAATTTAATAGGGAATTTACTTTCCTTACAAGGGTTTTCTTTTATATTGTTTTATTGTCATCAAAAACGGCTATCCAATGCATACCCTATACTAATTATTATTTCGAGTGTTATTTTTCTCCCAATCGGTCTTTATATGACAAAAATCTTAGGTATAATTGATATAGGATTTGGTTTAAGGGGAAAAATGGAACAAACAAAGTGAGCTCAGGTCTGGGCGTAGGAGCTGAAAAATAATGCCAGATTTATTTAAGAAGCCAACCTTAAGTTTGCATTTATGGATTATTTATACCTTATCCTTTCTATTATTAGGATTTATTTGGTTTTTCCAGTGGATGATAGGAATTGTGATGACTGTGATCTTGGTGGCTTCACTGTATTATAGTGTACGATCAGAAAAGCATATCTTAAGTGAAACAGAAGAGTATATTTCTACCTTATCTTACCGTGTGAAAAAAGTAGGAGAAGAAGCGCTATTAGAAATGCCAATTGGAATTGTCCTATATAGTGAAGATTACCAGATAGAATGGACAAATCCATATATGAATAAGTTTTCTGAAAGTGAAACCTTTGTTGGTCAATCACTTGAACAATTCTCTGAAGATTTAATTCCAATGATTAAAGAGGGAAAGGAAGACATTTGGATTCACTTAGGTGAAATAGAATTCAAAGTGATAGTAAAAAGAGAAGAACGATTACTTTATTTATTTGATCGTACACAACAAACAGAAATCCAAAATTTATATCACAATGAACAGACTGTACTAGGTATTATTTTCTTGGATAATTATGAAGAAATTACACAAGCAATGGACGATGCATCTAGAAGTCAGATTAACTCAAATGTAACTTCTACACTTAATGATTGGTCTAATGCATATGGAATCTATTTAAAACGGATTTCACAAGAACGATTCTTAGCGGTTATGAACCAACAAATATTACAAAAATTAGAAAAATCAAAGTTTGAAATATTAGACGAAGTAAGAGAATTGGTTTCTGATAACAAGAATGTACCGTTAACCCTAAGCATAGGAATTGGACTCGGTGGCGCATCTTTACCCGATTTAGGTGAATTAGCACAATCAAGTGTTGATTTGGCACTAGGTCGAGGTGGTGACCAAGTAGTGGTAAAAGATGAATCTGGTAAGGTTCGTTTTTATGGTGGTAAAACAAATCCGATGGAAAAACGTACAAGAGTAAGGGCGCGTGTAATCTCTCATGCATTAAAACAACTTGTTCAAGAGAGTGATCAAGTATTAATTATGGGTCATAAATCACCAGATATGGATGCGATTGGGGCTGCAATTGGAATATTGAAAATTGCACAAGCTAACGATATAAGTGGCTCTGTAGTTGTTGATGAAAACGATATTGATACAGGTGTACAGCGGTTAATGGAGGAAATAAAAGAAGATGAAGAATTGTGGTCAAACTTTGTTTCTCCTAATGAAGCACATGATCTTGTAACGAAAAATACGTTGTTGGTCGTTGTTGATACACATAAACCTTCGCTCGTAGTGGATGAGAAATTATTGAGTAAAACAGAGTATGTGGTTGTTATTGATCACCACAGACGTGGCGAAGAATTTATTGCTCATCCAACTCTTGTATATATGGAGCCTTATGCTTCCTCAACGGCAGAGTTAGTAACTGAATTATTAGAATATCAACCAAGTTCTCTAAAATTAAATATGCTTGAATCAACTGCACTACTTGCAGGAATCATTGTAGATACGAAAAGTTTTACATTAAGAACCGGATCCCGTACATTTGATGCTGCATCCTACCTGCGTTCGAAAGGTGCAGATACTATTTTGGTTCAACGCTTTATGAAAGAAGATTTAGATATATATATTAGAAGGAGTCATTTAATAGAGAATACAACCATCTATCGTGATAATATTGCTATTGCACTTGGTGAAAGAGGTCAAACATTCGGACCAGTTATCATCGCACAAGCAGCCGATACATTGCTAACAATGAGCGGAATAAGTGCCTCATTTGTCATATCAGAAAGAGAAGATGGAAGAATCGGGATTAGTGCTCGTTCATTAGGAGATGTTAATGTTCAATTAGTTATGGAAAGCATGAATGGTGGTGGCCATTTAACGAATGCAGCCACACAACTAGATGATACCTCAATAGAAGAGGCCTATGAGCAACTGAAGGAAATCATTGATAATTATCTTGAAGGAGGAGAATAAATATGAAAGTTATTTTTCAAAAAGATGTGAAAGGCAAAGGAAAAAAAGGGGAAGTAAAAAATGTTTCTGATGGTTATGCAAGAAACTATTTATTGAAAAACAATTTAGCAATAGAAGCTACACCAGGAAATATGAAAGCATTAGAAGCAAAAAAGAACAAACAGGAACAATTAGAGCAAGAGGAAATAGATGAAGCAAAGCAATTAAAAGAAAAGTTAGCAAATATGGAAGTTGAATTAAAAGCAAAGTCAGGTGAAAATGGCAGACTTTTTGGTTCCATTACAAGTAAACAGATTGCCGAAGAATTGAAGAAAACACATAAAATTAAAATGGATAAGCGTAAAATTGAATTAGACAATCCAATTCGTGCATTGGGCTATACAAACGTACCGGTAAAATTACATCCAGAAGTGACAGGTACAATTAAAGTTCACGTAACAGAAGTATAATTATACTTCTGTTACGTGGTATGTGAAGGGGGGAATACGTATGAGTGAGTCTTGGGATGAACAACGAACACCACCACATAATATTGAAGCAGAACAAGCTGTATTAGGTGCGATATTTTTAGAGCCAGATGCCATGTCAACTGCTTCAGAATTATTATTACCAACTGATTTTTATCGTGCGAGTCATCAACGTATTTTCCAAGTTATGATGCAGTTATCGGACAAAGGGGAACCCATTGATTTAGTAACGGTAACAACGTCTCTATCTAATGCGAAACAGTTAGATGATGTTGGAGGGGTTTCTTATCTTAGTGATCTAGCTAGTGCTGTTCCAACAGCTGCCAATATTAGTTATTATACAAAAATTGTTGAAGAAAAGGCTTTGTTGCGTCGATTAATTCGTACAGCTACTGATATTGTTACAGAAAGCTTCTCTAAAGAAGATGATGTAGAAGAAGTATTAAGTGAAGCAGAAAGAAACATTTTAGAGGTATCTAATCGCAAGAACAGTGGTGCCTTTAAGAATATTAAAGATGTCCTAATTGAAGTATATGATAATATTGAACAACTTCATCAAAATGATGCAGACATAACAGGTATTCCAACTGGTTTTCGTGATTTAGATAAAATAACTTCAGGATTTCAGCGAAATGATTTAATTATTGTAGCTGCCCGTCCATCTGTTGGTAAGACAGCCTTTGCCTTGAACATAGCACAAAATGTCGCTATTAAAACAGATGAGAATGTTGCCATTTTCAGCTTGGAGATGGGAGCGGAGCAATTAGTAAATCGTATGCTTTGTGCGGAAGGAAATATTGATGCCCAACGGTTACGAACAGGTCATCTGGAAACGGAAGACTGGGGAAAGCTCACGATGGCCATGGGTAGTTTATCAAATGCAGGAATTTTTATAGATGATACACCAGGCATACGTGTGAATGAAATTCGTTCTAAATGTCGTCGATTAAAACAAGAACATGGCTTGGGAATGATCTTGATTGATTATTTACAATTGATTCAAGGTAGTGCTAATTCAAGAGAAAATAGACAGCAAGAGGTTTCTGAGATATCTCGATCCTTAAAAGGTCTTGCAAGAGAATTAAATGTGCCATTAATTGCGTTATCCCAGTTATCCCGTGGAGTAGAATCAAGGCAAGATAAACGACCAATGATGTCTGATTTACGTGAATCAGGAAGTATTGAACAAGATGCCGATATTGTTGGGTTTTTATATCGTGATGATTATTATGACAAAGAATCCGAGAAGCAGAATATTATTGAGATTATTTTAGCAAAACAACGTAATGGTCCAGTAGGTACAGTGGAATTAGCTTTTGTAAAAGAATATAATAAATTCGTTGATTTAGATCATCGTTATCAAGAATCAGATATTCCTCCAGCTGGTGTAGGAGGGTGAAAAACCATCTTGAGTGCATACTCTAGATGGTTTTTTATATTGAGCGTTCTTTAAATAGGCTCTATTATATATGTTGGGGTATGAAAAAAATTAAGCAAAATAAAACACGCAAGCTCCTATATCCTTTACACTTGAATTGACGAAAAACAAACCAAAGGGATAGGAGATGCGTGTATATGCAGTTTAACATGAAATTACCTGGATTAGAAAGTGTCATTGTAACAAAGATGGAGGAGTTGGAGGGAAACTTTTACTTACACGTAAAGTTACCCGTCAGGAAGCACCGTTGTCCAGCTTGTGGGAAGAGGACAAGCCGTATCCATGATTATAGAATACAAAAAGTGCAGCATTTAAAGCTCTTTGAGCGAACCTCTTATTTATTTTATCGAAAGCGTAGATATGTCTGTTCTTGTGGAAAGAGATTTCCTGAGAAGAACCACGTTGTAGAGCGATATCAAAGGCATTCCATCGAATGGAATCAAGCCCTAGGGCTTCGCGTTATTCAGGGAAAAAACTTTAAAGATACTGCGGGGCAGTTCCGAACATCGCAAGCAACAGCGATACGTAGATTTGACCAACTGGCAGCTGCTAGATTAAAAGAGGTGGATACGTTGCCACCAGTAATAGCTATCGATGAATATAAAGGCGATACATCAGAAGGGAAGTACCAAGTGATCGTCGCAAATGGAGAAACAGGCGTCCCCCTTGATATTTTGCCAAACCGTTCGGTACGTACAGTTAAAAAGTACTTAGCGAAAAAGGGATCTCAAGTGAAGATGGTTGTCATGGATATGAGCTACAGCTTTAAAGCAGCCGTAAAAAAAGCCTTAGGAAATCCAATCATTATCGCAGATCGCTTTCACTTTTGTCGGTACATTTATTGGGCATTAGAACGGGTACGAAGACGTGTTCAGAAGGACTTTCATGATTATGATCGTAAGAAGTGTAAACGAATGAAGCATGTTTTCTACAAACGATATGAGGATCTTACGGATAAGCAACATTGGTATTTAGAAAGGTATTTAAGTTTATCAGAGGATTTACGAACAGCCTATGGTTTAAAAGAGGCATTTCGTTCTTGGTTTGATGAAGCGAAGACTGGAACGAAAGATTTAGGTGAGATTAAACAAGGCTTATATCGCTTTTACACCCAAGTAGAAAAGTCAGGCATGGAAGCGTTTATCCAAGCTATTGGTACGATTAAAAATTGGCAACCAGAAGTGCTAAATAGTTTTGCCTTTGGTTATAACAATGGGTTTGTCGAAGGCTTAAATAATCAAACCAAGGTTATTAAACGTAATGCATTCGGCTTTAAACGATATGATCGATTAAGGTTACGTGTATTATTGCATCATCAATATAAAGATTTAGATTTTCAAGTAGGTTAAGGGATAGGAGCAAGTACTCCTACCCCAACATTTGACGTAGAACCTTTAAATAGTAGTAAGCAACCATAAACTCACTAAAAGTCGAACGAATAACAAAAGAAACGTAATAAACGTTCGTTTTATTTGTTGACATATATGCCCCCACTTGGTACACTTAGTTTGGTATTTCATGTGTAAATTAGTATAAAATAATTTATAGATAGTATGTAAGTAAGATAAACGGAGGTAACAAATATGTCATCAGTAGTAGTGGTTGGAACACAATGGGGCGACGAAGGAAAAGGGAAAATAACCGACTTCTTATCGCAAAACGCTGAAGTAGTTGCGCGTTATCAAGGAGGAAACAATGCAGGTCATACAATAAAGTTTGATGGCGTGACCTACAAGCTACATTTAATCCCATCCGGTATCTTTTTTCAAGAAAAAACAAGTGTATTAGGCAACGGTATGGTGATTGATCCAAAAGCAATGGTAGAGGAGCTACAATACCTACATGATAAAGGCGTAAATACGGATAATCTCCGTGTGAGTAATCGCGCACATGTCATTTTACCTTATCATATTAAATTAGATTTATTACAAGAAGAAGATAAAGGAATAAACAAGATTGGTACAACCAAAAAAGGGATCGGTCCTGCATATATGGATAAAGCAGCAAGAACGGGAATTCGTATTGCTGATTTGTTAGATAAAGAAGTATTTCGAGAAAAGCTCGAACAAAATCTTGCAGAGAAAAATCGTCTTTTCACAAAAGTATATGAAACGGAAGAACTAAATGTAGACGATATTCTAGAGGAATATTACCAATATGGTCAAGAAATAGCTAAATATGTAACAGACACATCCGTTGTATTAAATGATGCACTTGATCAAGGTCGTCGTGTTTTATTTGAAGGTGCACAAGGGGTTATGCTTGATATTGATCAAGGAACGTATCCTTTTGTCACATCTTCTAATCCAATCGCAGGAGGAGTTACGATTGGCTCTGGTGTTGGCCCTTCAAAAATTGACCACGTTGTAGGTGTATCAAAAGCGTACACAACACGTGTTGGTGATGGTCCATTCCCTACAGAATTACAAGATGAAGTAGGCGACCAAATTCGCGAAGTTGGTAAGGAATATGGAACAACGACTGGACGCCCACGTCGCGTCGGTTGGTTTGATAGTGTCGTGGTTCGTCATGCGCGTCGCGTAAGTGGGATAACCGATTTGTCTCTTAATTCGATTGATGTGTTAACTGGTATTAAAACCTTAAAAATCTGTGTCGCTTATAAATATAAAGGAAAGATAATGGAAGAGTTCCCTGCTAGTCTAAAAGTCCTTGCAGATTGTGAACCAGTCTATGAAGAGTTGCCAGGTTGGACAGAGGATATTACCGGTGTGACAAACTTAAGTGAATTACCGGAGAATGCACGCCATTATATCGAACGTATTTCCCAACTTACGCAAATACCTTTATCCATCTTTTCCGTTGGTCCAGATCGAACACAAACAAACGAGATAAGAAGCGTGTATAGCTAATCTAATTGTATATCTAACAAAAGGCCTACTATTTAGTAGGCCTTTTGTTATGTTTGCAACTACAATATAAATTGTAATATAACAGGTGATTTGTGGTAAAAGGCTTGGGTAATAGTGACGAAAATCACGGAAATAGGCCTAAATTAGTATATTTTTGGAAGTAATGATACAGTTTTATTACAGTATATTTAAAAGGGTTTAAAAGTATGTATAATCTATGATAGCCTATAATAGGTTTAAATTTAATAGAATGAAAGAGATTTCGTTGTAGGAGGACTAGGGACGATGCGGAAGAAAGAAATAGTAGCAAATGGTGAAGGATTAAAATCAATGAGTCTACTAAAAAAGACAGCTATTACAACTATACTTGGTGTGGGTTTAACACTTAATGTAGCAAGTGCAGACATCGGTCTAGATACTATTTATCATGTTTATCTAGATGGAGAGCACGTTGGAACGGTTGATAACAAAGATATTATTACTTCCTATATAGATGATCGAATTGTAGAAAAAGAAAACGCAAATGATTCGTATTCCTATGCTGTGAAACAGGAAATCTCTTACATACCAGAGCGTGTGTTTAATCCAAACTCAAACAATGAAAAAGTGCTAGATATAGTCCAAGATGATATTTCAATTCAAGTCAATGCATATGAATTACAAATTGGTGGCGATTCAGCGGGCTATTTTAAGGACGAAGAAACAGCCAGACAAGCACTTTATGAATATAAAGCAAAATATGTTGATAAAAAAATTCTAGATCAATTCAAACAACAAGAACAAAAGAATGAAAAAGAGTCAAGTGATAAAGAGAAAGAGCAATCAGGTGAACAAGAACAAACACTTGCTGTAGGAGACTCTACTACATTAGACGTAACTCTATCAGAAAAAGTTTCATTTGAAAGAGAAATAGTAAAAGAAAAAGAAGTTTTAACAGTAGACAAAGGTGTTGAGTTACTTGAAAAAGGAACATTAGAGGATAAGTTACATGAGGTAGAAGAAGGAGATGTCCTCGGTACAATTGCTCAGCAATATGATTTAGACACAGATCAATTATTAGAATTAAATCCTGATCTTTCGGAAGATTCGATTTTACAAATTGGTCAAAAAATTAATGTCACAGCTTATGCTCCTTTTGTAGATGTTATTGTGAAAAAAGAAAAAATGGTCGAAGAAAAGATTTCCTACAAAAAAGAAGTGCAAGAGTCAGATCGGCTGTACAAAGGTGATTCTAAGATAAAACAAGAAGGACAAGAAGGTAAAAAAGAAGTACATTATGCATTAGAAATAATTAATGGAAAAGTAAACAAGAAAAAAGTAGTGTCTGAGGAAGTTACAAAGGATCCAGTAAAAGAAATTGTAGTCAAAGGTACAAAGGTAATTCCTTCTAGAGGTACAGGGAACTTTACATGGCCAACCGTAGGTGGATATGTTTCAAGTCATATGGGACCTCGTTGGGGCTCTTACCACAAAGGAATGGATATTGCGGGTCCAAGCAATCGAGCTATTTTGGCAGCTGATAATGGCACTGTAGTATCTGCTGGTTGGGACAATGGCGGATATGGAAATAAAATTGTCATCAATCATAATAATGGATATAAAACGATTTATGCGCACTTGTCTTCCATTAGTGTTAGACCAGGTCAAACAGTAGTAAAAGGCTCAAAGATTGGAGTTATGGGTACTACTGGAAATTCAACCGGTGTACATTTACACATAGAAGTGTACAAAAATGGCGCGCGTATCAATCCAGCAAGTATATTTTAATTAAATAAATAATTATAAAAAAGAAGACCCTTGTTGTAGAAAAAGCAACAAGGGTCTTACGCATATAGCTAACAGTAATAAAATATGCTAAGCTCCAATAATCAATGTAATGAAAAGACATTTTTGTTAAAGTACGATAGAATATAACTAACGTATGTATGTCAAAGGAGGCTACAACAAATGAGTCAAAAAATATTAGTGATCGATGATGAAAAACCAATTGCAGATATATTAAAGTTTAATTTAGAAAAAGAAGGCTATGAAGTGATTTGTGCTTATGATGGAGATGAAGCCATACGCTTAACAGATCAAGAGAAGCCTGACTTACTTCTACTAGATATAATGTTACCTAATCGTGATGGCAATGAAGTATGCCGAGAGGTGCGCAAAGAGCATAACATGCCAATTATCATGCTGACAGCAAAAGATTCTGAAATTGATAAAGTGCTTGGATTAGAATTAGGTGCAGATGACTACGTGACAAAACCGTTTAGTAATCGAGAAGTCATTGCACGAGTAAAAGCTAATTTAAGAAGACAGCAGCAAATACCAACTGATCATGCAAAATCAAACAAAGATATTCAGATTGGTTCACTGGTAATACATCCAGATGCTTATACCGTAACAAGAGAAGGAACGTATGTTGAATTAACGCATAGGGAATTTGAATTATTACATTATTTGGCGCGACATATTGGCCAAGTAATGACTCGTGAGCATTTATTAGAAACAGTTTGGGGATACGACTACTATGGTGACGTCCGAACCGTTGATGTAACCGTAAGGCGTTTACGAGAGAAAATTGAAGATAACCCAAGTAATCCATTGTGGATTGTTACTAGAAGAGGTGTTGGTTATTATTTACGTAACCCTGAACAGGAGTAGTAAGTAACTATGAAAAAGGTTAAAATTACACAATCAATTCAGTGGAAGATAATTATGATTATGATTTTATTACTTCTACTAGCATTCCAAGTGATTGGTGCATACTTTGCTAAACGATTGCAGCATGAATTAGAAACAAACTTCATCAATAATATCGATGATCGTTTAGAGGTATTAACCTACAATGTCAAAGAAGCATTGCAAGAAGAGAGATCGGAAGATGAAGATGGTAGTGACTTACAGCAAGATATACAAAATATTGTTGATTTGTATGGGAGAAGTGATTCCTATTCCACATTACAAGTAATTGATCGTCAATTTCGAATTATTGGAGCAAACACACAGCAAGAAGATATTGGGAAGATAATAACAAGTGAGAACACCCTTATTCGTAATGCCATTTTGTATAATGTTGATACAGAGACAGTGCAACGTGATGCACACACAGGGGATCGGCAGCTAATTCGAGTGGTTCCTATCTATGATAGAGACCAGTCTTTAGGGGTTATCTATTTAAAGGCTTCCATGGAAGAGGAAGTTTATTCCCAACTAGATAATATCAATAACATTTTTTTAAATGGGGCATTGATCGCCATTGTTATTACTGCTATCTTGGGGGTGCTTGTTGCTAGATCAATTACTAAGCCAATTACTGAAATGCGTAGACAAGCAATGATCATGTCGCAAGGTGACTTTAGCAGAACCGTAAATGTATATGGCAACGATGAAATTGGACAGCTAGCTACTACCTTTAATGATATGAGCAGTAAAATTAGACTAGCAAATCATAAGACGGAAGAGGAACGTAGAAAATTAAGTACGGTCCTATCGAATATGTCTGATGGAGTGATTGCTACAAATGAACATGGCAAGATAACATTAATGAATGAACCAGCTTCCATTTTGATTGATCGATCATTCGAAGAGGTGAAAGGTGAATCAATCATTGATGTATTACAATTAGAAGAGAACACAGTTGATTTATTAGAATTTCAAGATGCTGGTTCAATAACCATTGATTTTAGTGATGATGAACAATTCTTTTTAATTAAAGCAAACTTCTCTGTGGTACTAGATGAACAAGAACAATTTACAGGTCTAATTACTGTTATAAGTGACGTAACAGAACAGGAAAAAGTAGAAAAAGAACGTCGAGAATTTGTTTCTAATGTATCACATGAACTTCGCACACCATTAACCACGTTGCGAAGTTATTTAGAGGCGTTAACGGATGGTGCCTGGGAAGATAAAACCATTGCACCACAATTTCTAGAAGTAACACAAAAGGAAACAGAACGTATGATTCGATTGGTAAATGATCTTTTACAATTGTCAAAAATGGATTACAAAGAACAGTCCATGCATAAAGAGCGTGTCAACGTTATTCCATTTTTCCATCATGTATTAGATCGCTTCGAAATGAATAAACAGGAATCTATTTTAATAGAGCGACATATTCCAAAAGATAGTCTGTTTTTATGGATGGACAAGGATAAAATTATCCAAGTAATAGATAATGTTATTTCAAATGCTATTAAGTATTCGCCAATGAATGGGACGATTGTTTTTCGAGTCATGAAAGAAAGACAACGCATGAAGGTAAGTATAACCGATCAAGGTCCCGGTATTGCACGTGATAAGCTCGATCGTATCTTTGACCGTTTTTATCGGGCGGACAAAGCACGATCTAGACAGCTTGGTGGTACAGGATTAGGACTTGCGATTGCAAAGGAAATTATTACTGCTCACCACGGCCAGATATGGGCTGACAGTGTGGAGGGAAAAGGGACAACGATTGTATTTACGTTACCGCTTATTAATCGAAAGCGGGGTGGAAAGAATGAAGTTTAAATCATGGACAACAATTATTTTAACCTTTTTAGTCGGATTAAGTTTATTATTAACTGCAGCTATTTGGAACTATCAGCCGAGTTATGATCAACTAACTAATGAGGAAGATGTGATTGAAGCACAACTGAATGGAGAGACCCAATCAAAAAAGCAAACCATTCAACCTTCTCAAATCATTTATCATGTAGAAGGACAACCATTACGTTTAGAGTATAAGGAAGACGAAAAAGAATTGTATAATAAAATGCAAACCTGGTCCATATTTGACTTTAGTGCTACGACGATGGAATATCACTCAATTGATAAAATACAAAATTTAGTAGAGGTTATTTTTCCTACAGAACTACCGAATGAAATACTAAAGGATTTGTTTGTGGTAGATGATGAAATCATTCCAAATGGTAGTTTTGATCGAATGTACATTAAATTATCAAACAAACAGGAGGATACACAATTATTATTTGCAAAGGCTGATACTGGTATGGCCATTCGTGCTAGTATTCAGAATTATGGTCAAATAGTAACGTATTTAAATAATTATAGAGACAACAATACAACAAGCAACTATGTGATTTTTGAAAATAGTAATAATGAAAATGTTTATTTGCCAGAAACAGTGAATTTATCATCTTACTTATCTTCTTATAAAGAGATAGAAGTTGATCCGTTTATCAACCTATTATTCAAAACACCTTCTTCAGTGAAAAGTTCTTTTCTTAAAGGAGGCGCAATGATTTATACAGATGGAACAAGAGAGTTAACACGCGACGCCAATCGTATCAGCTTTACTGATCCATCTAATGCGACCAAAATAGATGATAAATCCATTAGTGTTTATCAATTATTAGATCAAGTGCACAATAATTTTATGAATACGCATTTGGGCTTTACTGCAACAGAGCCATTTCGCTTTGTTTTATCAGATTTATCTACAACAGCAAATACGAATATGGTTAATTACACGTTGAGTTTTAAAGGATATCCAGTATATCAAATAGACTCGCTTACGAAGATTTCAGTTCAATGGCATGATCAAAAAATTCACAAGTATACACACCCAACCATTCAATTGTTGGATATTCGAGGACCAGGTCAGCAATCTAGTGTACTGAATGCTTCTAACGTGATATCTATTTTACAAGGTGAAAATTACAAAAATCGCATGATATATGATGTTGCAATTGGCTATAAGCTTGAACAGCAAACTGGTAAACAATTGTACAAATTAACGCCGACTTGGTATGTGCAAGGAATAAGTGGTTGGGAACAACTAGAAGTCCCGGAGCAATGGATGGGGGGAGAAAATAATGCAGTGGGATCAAACTAAATTATTGTTTATTATTTGCTTCCTTGTCCTAGATATATTTCTTATTCAACAATTGCTAACCAAAGAAGATTATAAATATAGTGAAGAATCATCAACAGAAGAAGAAATTGCTTCTAATATTGAGGGGCTAAAGGAAAATGTTTCAGATGAATCATTTGAAGCCCCGTTGATCTATGCGATGAATAAATCATATTCAGAAAGTGATATTACTAGTCTAGAAAAACTCAATAATCAGCAACAAGTAATTGTAAACAACTATTTATTAATTGGACGATTTAAAGAGCCAGTACCGATTAATTTGGAAGATGAATCTTATCAAGAAAAATTAAATGGTTTGATTTTCAATAGCCAGTCTTACACCTTTTGGGGAAAAGATACAAGTAAAGACATTTTAATTTTCTTCCAACAAATCGAGTATCCCATTTTTTATAATAAAAATGCTTTATTATTAATTCAATTAAATGATAATGGAGAAATGATTCAATATGTGCAAACAATGATGGAGAAGGAAAAAGATGATCAACAAGATCCAGAAAAATTAAATTCGCAAATGAATGCAATTTCGACGTTATTTCTAAAAGAAAATTTAATAGAGACTGGCGATAAAGTAACAGACGTTAATTTAGGCTATCACAATTTAATTTCTCTTCCAAATGGAGAGCAAGTATTAAATCCAACTTGGAATGTAGAGGTAAATGAAACAGAAGACTATTTTGTCAATGCTATTGAAGGACACAATTATCCACGTAACAATGATTTTATAGATACAACATATCATGAGTTTATTGACGAAATGCAAGCATCAGAACAAAGTAGCTTATTGTTTCTTCAAACCGAGGATGAGGATGAAGAAGAGGAATTGTATGAAACCATAAAACAAGGTTTATTAAACATCGGGAATACAATAATTGGAGTGGGGAATGAATGACGTTACGTTTTTCAGTATTAGCATCAGGAAGTACCGGAAATGCATTTTATATTGGAACAGATAAAGAAAATATTTTAGTCGATGCAGGATTAAGTGGGAAGCAGATGGATCGTTTATTAACAGAAGCGGGTATTAATCCAGAAACGCTCTCTAAGATACTTGTCACACATGAACACAGTGACCACATTAAAGGATTAGGTATTATGGCAAGAAAGTACAATTTGCCGATCTATGCCAATGAAAAGACATGGAAAGCAATGGGGGACTCAATAGGTAAGCTAACACTAGACCAAAAATTTATTTTTAACATGGAAGAGACAAAGATTTTTGGTGATATCGATGTTACATCATTTGGTGTATCTCATGATGCCGCTGAACCAATGTTCTATACATTCCATCATAATGGAAGAAAAGTTGCTATCGTCACGGATCTTGGCTATGTATCTGAACGAATTAAAAAGACTGTGGAAGACGCCAATGCGCTTATTTTTGAGGCGAATCATGATGTTTCTATGTTACAAATGGGGCGTTATCCATGGAATGTGAAGCGTCGAATTCTTGGTGATACGGGACATGTTTCTAATGATGATTCCGCCTTGGCATTAACAGACATCATCGGTGATCATACGAAGCGAATTTATTTAGCTCATTTAAGTAAAGATAATAATATGAAGGAATTAGCTCGAATGTCTGTAGAAAATCATTTAACGGAGCAAGGTTTTCCGATAGGCGATCAAATTGAAATTCATGATACTGATCCTAATAATCCAACACCTTTGTTTGAAGTCGTTTAAAATTCTCTCAATGAGGCACACTATCGATAAACAAGATAGTATAGAGAGGAAGCGTTATGCGTGGTATACGATGATCAGTATCAACCGAAAAATACCGATCAAAGGAAACAAAAAAGAAAATCGTGGGTTATGCCAAGTTTATTAGGTGCGCTAATAGGGGTCGTATTATTTGTTGCTTTCTTACCTAGTTTGATTCGACACGATATTTTGCCATACCAAATCATTTTACCTGAACCAACCTATCAACGTGAACATACAACGAACACAGATGATACGATATCATCGATAGTAAAACCAATGAGTGTGGATATTTCCACACAGATTACAGAAATCGTTGAAAAGGTGGCCCCAACCGTAGTAGGTATTGAAAATATTCAATCGGCTTCGATCTTTTCAGAAGGAGCTGGAAGAGAAGCGGGCACTGGTTCAGGAGTAATTTATAAGATTCAAGACGATAAAGTGTTTGTTGTAACTAATTATCATGTAGTAGATGGAGCAGATCAAATCGAAGTTATTCTATCTGATGATTCGCGTTTACCAGCAAAATTACGTGGTAGTGATCTTTTTATGGATTTAGCTGTACTTGAAATGGATAGAGGATCAATTGAACATGTAGCAACATTAGGTGATTCTGACCATGTAAAGGTTGGAGAACCAGCAATTGCAATTGGTAATCCACTAGGGCTAGATTTATCAGGTTCTGTTACACAGGGAATTATAAGTGGCAAGCGACGAGCCATTCCCCAAGATTTTAATGGAGATGGACGAGCAGACTGGCAAGCAGAAGTTATTCAAACCGATGCTGCCATTAATCCTGGTAATAGTGGTGGTGCATTAATTAATATGGACGGGCAATTAATTGGAATTAATTCGATGAAAATAGCCCAATCATCTGTGGAAGGAATTGGATTTTCTATCCCGATTAATGATGCGATCCCTGTAATAAAGGAATTAGAGAAGAATGGTCGAATGTCACGTGCTTTCCTAGGAGTGGAAGCATATTCGCTTGAGGATATTGCGCAAGTAGAATGGAGTCGAAGCTTAAAGCTACCTAGCGATGTAACTAGTGGAATCTATCTACAAAGTATTGAAGCAAGATCTCCCGCATCAGAAGCTGGTTTAACAACCTATGATGTCATTACCGCATTAGACGGTGAACCGATTAGGAACATCATTGATTTGCGAAAACATCTATATCAGAAAAAAGAACCAGGCGATAATATGGTGGTTACGTTTTATCGTAATGGAAATAAACAGGAAGTAACAGTGAAACTAGCTGCACAAAAACAATAATAAAACGAGCGGTAAAAAAAGCCGCTCGTTTTATTATTGTTTTTACATATATTAACATAATTAAAAAATTAACCCTTTAATTTACACAGTAAATCTAATAATAATTCACTATTTAAAGTAAGCGAGGAATTTTATAATGAATGAAAGGGCTTTCAAATATCAAACCTTTAGAAAGGAAGGATAATATGAGGAGAAAACGAAATAAGTTTTACAACCGTATGTTATCTGTATTAGCCACTTTCATGTTAGTTAGTTTATTGGGAGTGAGTCAAGTAAAAGCCGAAGTAAATGGAGATGGAACAGATGTCGTAAATGAGAACTATGCGGACCAACTTAGTCTTAAGCCATTAGCACCGGCCTTTAATGTGGAAACATTGCTGAAATGGTCACCTGAAAATGACCCTGATGCAGAATTAAACCGGGCTAGTGTCCCTTTAAATCAAAATCGTTTTAAAGGGTCGCAGGTTAATCCACTAGCCAATCCGAAAGCTGGTATTACTTCTGCTTCCATTACAACATGGAATCATGATAAGGCAAGCTCTGTAGGAAGTAATGAATTCAATGTATACGCCTTTGATAACTGGCAATTACTAGATTCATACATTTATTGGTCAGGTACAAATGAAGGGATTTTTGCCATTCCAACACCGGATATCGTTGATGCCGCACATCGAAACGGTGTGCCAGTCTATGCAACGCTTGGTTTCCCATGGGGGAGCTCTCCTGAAGGGGTTGCAGAAATAGAAGCATTTACACAGCAGAAAGCAGATGGAAGTTTTCCTGTAGCAGACAAAATGATTGAAGTAGCGCAATATTTTGGATTTGATGGCTACTTTTTTAATCAGGAAACATACGGTGTTAGCAAGGAGACAGCAGTACGCATGAATGAAATGATGCGTTATATAAAGCGAAACGCACAACTTAATGTAAGCTGGTATGATGCACAAGATAACAATGGTGTTATTAACTACCAGAATGCTATTAATAGTAAGAACGACATGTATGTAAAACCAGCGGAAGATGGAGTATATGCCGTTGATGAATTCTTTTTGAACTATAACTGGACAACAAGCAAAATTAAAACCACCGTTGATACAATGAACGGTCATCAACGTAATCCTTTTGATGCCTATGCAGGTTTTGAATTACAACAGAATGCTTATAATACAAAAGTGAACACGGATGCACTATTGGATGAGAACAAGCAGGCTAAGGTATCCATTGCACTTTATACACCAAACTCAACCATGGGGATCGCAAAAGATCCAGCTGATTTCCATGAGAAAGAAAAAATTCTGTGGACTGGGCCTCAAGGTGACCCTACACTAGCTGATGATTCTGCCGATTGGAAGGGGATGGCACGCTTTGTGACCGACTCGTCCGTTATTAAGGAGAAGCCGTTTACAACTAATTTTAATAGTGGACACGGAAAACAATATTTTATAAATGGGAAAATAGCCAGTGAACGAGAATGGAATAACCGCTCCATTCAGGATATTATGCCTACTTGGCGCTGGTGGGTTCGCAATGAAGGAAGTAGAATCAATGTTTCTTATGATTTTGATAAGGCCTATAATGGTGGTAATTCATTAGCATTCAGTGGTCCACTTGATCCTGGTTCTATCAATGACACCATGCTTTATAGCACGAAATTGTCTGTAACTGATGCTACAAAGGTCCGTGTTGTTTATCAAAATTCAACAGGCACAGACGTATCACTTGGTGTGGCGTATAGTGAGGACTATGCACAGGATAAGATGAAATATTATTCTTTACCTCATTCAGACTCCGATTGGAAGACAACGGTTGTTGATCTTGGAAAAGATGCTGGTAAAACAGCCTATGCGTTAAGTTTAAAAGTAAGTAATGCTGAAAAAATAGATGACTATTCGATCCATTTAGGTCAGTTGTCCGTCTATGATGAAAAAGCAGCAGCTTTAACAAAGCCTGCAGATGTAAAAATTATAAAGAAGATGCCTAGGACAGCGTTTGAGGCAGAAGCACGCTTGAGCTGGGCTGACAATGAAAATGACAACGACTTATACTATGAAGTTTACCAAGAAAATGCTGATGGAGTAGAAACACTTTTAGGTGTAACACCGAATAACTATTTCTACACGCCGAATATTACACGTACCACTAAAAATGCTACAGCTAATAATATTACCTTGCTAAAGGTGGTACCGGTCAATCGTGATTATGTGCGTGGAGAAGCCGCTGCAGTTCCGTTTAATTGGGGTATGGATACAGATGCAACAGAAATAGAGCAAAACCCTACTTCACCTAATGTTGCTCTTGATGCTAAAGTAACTGATGTGTCAGCGGAAAACGATGCAGAGCCTGCTGTTAAAGCATTAGACGGGACAGCAATTGGTAACAGTAAGTGGTGTGCAACCCATATGGAAAGTGGTTATATGAGCATTGATATTGGTGAAAAGAAAACGATTCGTCGCTGGCGCGTAGAACACGCAGAACATGGCGGGGAAGCAAGTAACATGAATACCGTTGATTTTGAACTCCTTTATAAAGATGATAGCGGGGAGTGGGTTAGTGCTAAAAGGATTACGGATAATACAAAAGCTGTAACCGACATTATTTTAGACCAGCCTATTACAGCAAGAGAATTCAAACTACAGATTCATGATAGCGGGAATTCTCCTTGGGGTGCTATCCGTATTTATGAGTGGCAGATGTTTGAAAATGCTGCTCTTCCTAGAACAGAAAATATTATGATGCATTTTGTCACAGCAGAAAATAATGCTGGAGCCCAAGATCAAGTTAGCATTGATAGAGTTAAAAAGGATGAAACGGTTCGTTTATATAACTCCCTAGATGCAGCGGATGTTTTAGCAGAAACAACAGCTGAACAAGATGGTACTATTACCTTTGATCAGATCGATTTTGGCAATGCTGAATCTGGAAGGATTTACTATACGGTTCAAACTGAAGGTCAAAGAGAAAGCCTAAGATTTAGTGTGGCTTATCTAAGTGAAGAGGTAACAAAGGTCGTTCATCAAATTAACAATTTGCCGAATGTGAACGACTTAACCATTAATGATAAGCATATGGTTAAAGATTGCAAAGTGGCCTATAATAAGCTTCATCCTACACAAAGAAAACAAGTCACCAACCATGACCGTTTAGAGCAGGCTATGGAGCGTATGCAGCAGTTGAAAAAGGAATCATAGAATTTCCCAAAGCTTTATTTTTTTAAGAGAGGTTAGTCCTACGTAGCAGTTATACAAGAAAGGACTAACCTCCTTGCTTACATAAAATCAATGAACTAATTTAATATCGAGTGTAATAACTTTATGACTTACTGTTATTCTATTGCTAGTCAATACAGTTTTTTTTATTGTAGTAATAAAGAAATGAAAGGAAGAAATAAAAGGTATAAAAAAATGATAGCGTTTTCTTATTTCGTATAAATGATTAAAGGAGGGAAAGTATCATGAAAAAAACAGCCCATATTATTTCCCATTCTCATTGGGATAGGGAATGGTATTTACCTTTTGAGCAGCACCGGTATTACTTTATTAAACTGATGAACCATTTAATTGAACAATTTAACCAGAAAGGTAATGCATTTAAATCTTTTCATCTTGATGGTCAAACGGTTCTATTAGAGGATTATTTCGCTGTTCACCCAGAAAATAGAGATATTGTAAAACAATTAATTGAAGAGAAGAAGCTCTACATAGGTCCATGGTACATCTTACAAGATGCTTTTTTAACTAGTTCTGAAGCAAATATCCGGAACTTGCAGATTGGTCTCAGTGATACAAAGACCTATGGCCATGCATCAAAAATTGGTTATTTCCCTGATACATTTGGTATATATGGTCAGGCACCTCAAATTCTAAAACAAGCAAACATTGATACAGCAGCTTTTGGTCGAGGTGTTAAACCTACTGGTTTTAATAATACTGTATCAGATACAACAAATTTCGAATCGCCATACTCAGAGATGGATTGGCAATCTCCTGACGGTTCAAAAGTGTTAGGAATTCTTTTTGCTAATTGGTATTCCAATGGGAATGAAATACCAGCTGATAAACAAGAAGCAAAAGCATTTTGGGATAAAAAGTTACAAGATGCGGAGAAATATGCATCGACCAATCAATTATTATTTATGAATGGCTGCGACCATCAGCCGCTACAAAAAAACATTCCAGATGCAATAGAAACAGCGTCAGCGCTTTATCCAGATTATAGGTTTAAGCATTCAAGTTTTGACGAGTATATAGAGGCATTACAAGACTCCCTTCCCGATCGACTTCAAGTCATTGAAGGGGAGTTACGAAATCAGCGGACAGATGGTTGGTCTACCCTTGTTAATACGGCATCAAGTCGAATTTACTTAAAACAATGGAATAATTATTGTCAAAGCTTACTAGAAAAAGTTGCAGAACCACTTGCAGCGATGAACTTTTTGGCTGGCAATGCCTATCCACACAAATACATTCAATTTATGTGGAAATCATTGATGAAGAATCATCCACATGACAGTATTTGTGGTTGTAGTGTTGATGCGGTGCACCGAGAAATGGTTACTCGTTTTGAAACGGTAGCACAAATGGGAGATGTGTTTATAAAGGAAAAAGCTAAGGAGCTTTCCAGAAATATTGACACGTCTAATACACCAGAAGGCGGTATTCCTCTTATTGTTATCAATACAACTGGATGGAAGAAAAATGATGTCATTACAAAGACAGTTGATTTAGATAAAGTGTATTTCTCACAAATGCCGTTTGAAGAAATACCAGTTTATCTCCAGAATAAAACAACACCAGGATATAAACTTGTCGATAGTGAAGGTAAAATAATAGATTATCAACTAGACGACCCTACTATTGCATTTGGTTATGATTTACCAGATGATCAGTTCCGCCAACCCTATTATGCTAAACGAGCTGAACTGTCATTTTTTACAGAAGATATCCCGGCTTTTGGCTACAAAACATTCTACCTTGTGCCATCAGAGGATCCGATGCAACGGCCAAGACAAAATAAAATGGTAACAGAAAATCATGATACGGAGATGGAGAATGATTATGTACATGTAAGTTTTCATGCGGACGGTAGTTATGATCTAATGAACAAAGTAACGGGTGAGTCCTTCCATCATCTCGGCATATATGAGGATACTGGAGACATTGGTAATGAATATATGTACAAAGAGACTGAGAGGCATCCCGCAATCACAACAAAAGGTGTGAAGGCTGAATTTAAGTTTTTGGAACGAAGTACACTTAGATCAAAACTGGAGGTTACACAAACATTAACTATTCCAGTTTCTGCGGATGATCAATTAGCCACCGAACGAAATTATTTAATTTGGCATAAAGAAAGAGAAGCGGGCAGATCAGAAGAAGTGACAACACTAACACTTCGAACCGTTGTTACCCTTACAAAAGGGATGAAAGGCCCATCCTTTAAGCTAATGGTTGATAATCAAGCAACAGACCATCGTTTACGTGTGTTATTTCCTACAGGTATAGAGACAGAAACACATAAAGCAGATAGTATTTTTGAAATTGTTTCTCGTCCAAATACACCCGAAAAAGAATGGGAAAATCCAAGTTTTTGTCATCACCAACAACGATTTAGTAGTTTAGCAGATAATCAAAAAGGATTGACAGTCGCAACAGATGGCCTACATGAATATGAAATCCTAAAAGAAGATGGCACCATTGCATTAACCGTCCTTCGCTCGGTTGCTGAGCTTGGAGATTGGGGAGACTTCCCAACACCTGAGGCACAATGTCAGGGATTACAAACAGCAGAATGGCAAGTGCTTCCGCATGAAAAAGATGTCATACAGTCACAAGCTTTTGTTGATGCGTATCAGTTCAAAGTTCCACTAGTGCCGGTTCAGGAAGGTATACATGAAGGCGTATGGCCAGAGAACCATCAATTTGTAAAAACGGAAGCAGATGGGCTTGCATGGTCATCCATGAAAGTAGAAGAAGAACGAGAAGATGTAATGATACGTTGGTTTAATCCAGTAGAGAAGAAGTTACCTTTACATGCTACTATCAAAAACTATCAATCTTTTAAAAGTTCCATTCTAGAAGAAAAAACAAATCAAGAAGATGAGCTATATGAAGTAGGAAAACATGAAATTATTACACTCGGTTTTCATAATAAACACTAGGAGTGAGGGAAATGACAGGAAACATTCCAGCATCCATGCAAAAAATTATCAATCATGTGAAAGACTTTTTTCCGGGCGATGAGAAATTGCATCAGATGTTTGAACAATGCTTTGTTAACACATATACTACGACATTAAAAAAGCAGGAGGATGGTAAGACCTTTGTCATTACAGGAGATATTCCAGCAATGTGGCTTCGAGATTCGGCTGCACAGGTTCGACCTTATTTATTAGCGGCAGAAGAGGATAAAGAAATAGCGGATTTGCTCGAGGGTGTGATTCGTCAACAGTTTGATTTTATATTACATGATCCATATGCAAATGCATTTAACGAGAGTGCAAACGGTAAAGGGCATCAAGCCGATCAAACAGAAATGACACCACATATTTGGGAGCGAAAGTATGAAATTGATTCATTATGCTATCCGATCCAACTGGCATATCTATTTTGGAAATCAACAGGACGAACTGCTTTTATAGAAGAAACGCTTAAACAAGTAATGGAAAATATTCTACATGTGTGGAGAACAGAGCAGGACCATGAAAATCTATCTGCGTATCGCTTTTCGCGTACTGATGTTCGTCAGTCTGACACCTTAATTCGGGATGGGAAAGGTGGGCATGTTGTATCAACTGGTATGACTTGGAGTGCTTTTCGTCCAAGTGATGATGCCTGTACCTATGGTTATCTCGTCCCGGCAAATATGTTTGCAGTTGTTGTATTGGGCTATGCTGCAGAAATGGTTGACCAAGTACTAAATAATGAATCATTGAAAGAACAGTGTTTGGAAATCCGTGATGAAATGAAGCAAGGGATCGAGACATATGGCAAGCTCCATCATCCCATTCAAGGAGATATGTATGTATATGAAACGGACGGAAATGGTCGTTTCAATTTAATGGATGACGCTAATGTTCCGAGTCTTCTAGCTGCTCCTTACTTAGGCTATCTTACTTATGATGATACGGTTTATAACAATACACGTCAGTTTCTATTAAGTAGAGAGAATCCGTATTATTATGAAGGGAAAGATGCCAATGGTATTGGAAGTCCCCACACACCTGACCATTATATTTGGCATATTGCACTTGCAATTCAAGGAATGACAACAACAGATGAAGCTGAAAAACAACGTATATTAGCTTATTTTAAGAAGACAGATGGTGGAACTGGCTATATGCATGAAGGCTTTAACGCTGATAGCCCAGAAGAATTTACTAGGGATTGGTTTGCATGGGCAAATAGCATGTTTAGTGAATTCGTATTAAGTTTAACTGGAAAAGCTGTAAAAGGAAGTCCACTCGATCAACAATTAATAAGAAATAATAGCAACTAGACATAAAGCAAGCCATTCAGACTTGCTGTTAAAAAAGGGGAGAATACAATGAAAAAAGTACCTTGGATGATCGTCGTTTGTGAATGGATATGGAAAGGAATATTGGCTAATTGGTACTGGTTTGCTTTTACAATCTTAGGATTGGGGGTTTTTGGCTTTTTCCCTGCGTCAATTGCCTTATTTTCTGTTGTACGGAAATGGATGAGAAACCATACAGATGTACCCGTGTTCCAGGAATTTAAGCGTGTTTACTTTAAGGAATGGAAAAGAAGTAATAAAATTGGCTTCGTTTTCTATGGAATCGCCCTTTTCCTTTATGTTGATATCCAAATTGTAGATCAGTTAATGACAGGCTTTTTAGCAAGTTTCCTTTTCATTTTTCTATGTATTCTCTTGTTTATATTATTATTGGCTGTTGGTTATTTCTTTGCAATTTATGCACATTATGAACTATCAAATAAAGCTTATATTAAGCAATCCTTTTTGTTTGCACTAACTAGTCTACCTACTAGCCTTTTAATTATAATGGGTCTTTCACTGATTGGTTATATGATCAATGAGAATCCAGGTCTGATACCGTTTATTTCTGCAGTTGTACCTGCGTTTTGGATGATGCGAGTTTGTTTAAGTCGATTTACCGCTTTTGAAAAACGAACACAACAACCTGAATAACACTGTAATTTAAAACACATAACTGGAGTAATATGTAATTATACATTATTCAAGTGTATGTCATATTTCGATGGAAATGAATAAAGTTCATATCGAGTTACCTTGAGCGCATGGCGACGACTCCTGCGGGAAAAGCATGCGTCTTGAGACCCCACAGGAAGTGGGTTTCTTCCGAGGAGGCTCAAGCCATGCCCGCGGAAAGCGTCCGCCAGCAGTGAAAGGTAACGGAATTATCAAGCAATGAATTTGCAAGTGAGCAATAACCATATCAATAGGCTGAAAAAAATTAAAATATATTATAAAAGGAGGAATGAGGATGAAACTGAACATAAAAGGAGATATATCTTCTGTAATAGAAGGCTTGCAGATTATAGCTAATGAGCTAAATATTGAACTTTCAACAGAAGGTCACCCCATTCAAGTTAATAATAAAAAAGATTGCTTAAGCGTTGCTAATCAAGATGATCAAGGAGCAATCACTTTTGATAAGCCAATTCACTTTTTTCGAGCATTAGGCATATGGTTAGAGCAATTTAAGGAAAAAGGTCAATTCTCTCTATCAGAAGAGGTACAGTTTCATATGTCTGGTGTGATGCTAGATGCATCACGTAATGCAGTTCCGACTGTTTCAGATATTAAAAAGTTGCTACAAAAAATGGCTATTATGGGATTAGACAGTCTAATGCTATATACCGAAGATACATACGAAGTAAAGGAACATCCCTATTTTGGATATATGCGAGGACGTTATACAACAGAGGAGTTAAAAACGTGTGATCATTATGCTAGCCAGTTAGGAATTGAAATGATTCCATGTATTCAAACATTAGGTCATTTACGCGAAGCAATAAAATGGAATTACGCATCTAACTTTAAAGATACAGACGATATATTATTAGTAGATGAACCGGAAACATATACGTTTTTGGAAAACTGTATAAAGGCGACTGCTGAAGCGTTTAAAACAAATCGTATTCATATTGGCATGGATGAAACCTTTCAACTTGGGCTTGGTAAATATTTAGAAAAACACGGATTTGAGAACCATATTACTATTATGAACCGCCATCTACAAAAGGTAGTTGCACTTACAGAAAAGTACGGTTATAAACCAATGATTTGGAGCGATATGTATTCCCCGTTATTTTCAAAAGATAGTAACTACCGTGATGAAAACGGCCAAATTCGATCGGATATTCTTGCTGGCATTCCAGATGTAGAACTTGTTTATTGGAATTACTATGATAACGAACAAAAAGTCTATGAAAATAATTTTAAGCATCACAAGGAACTAGGCCGTACGCCTATTTTTGCCGGTGGAGCATGGACTTGGAATGGTATTGCACCGAACTATGGCAAGGCTGTTGCTACCACGGAAGCTTCTATGAGAGCTTCTAAAAAAGAAGGGATTAATGAGGTTTTTGTGACGCTTTGGGGGGATAATGGAGCAGAAACACCGTTTTCTACTGCGTATCCAATACTTCAATTGTTTGCTGAACACACCTACAATAAGGAGGTTTCATCTGAACAAATAGATAGACGTTTTGCCTTTTGTTGTGATGGAAAATTTGATGATTTTATGATTTTAAAACAATTGGATGAAACACCAGGTGTGATGAAAGATAATATGAATATATCTATGACGTCTAAAGTGACATTATATCAGGATATTTTAATAGGTTTATATGATGAAAATATTCGCGGACTAGAACTTGGAGAACATTATAGAAATCTAGTACCAGCAATTGAAAAAGCAAAACAGAATAACCACAAATGGAAGCGCTTATTTGAATTTTATGAGCAATTAGCACGTGTTTTGAGTGTTAAGGTGGAAATTGGTCTTCAATTAAAAGAAGCTTATGATAAAAAAGATTATGAACAAGTTAAATCATTTCTATCTAAATTGGACTGGATTCAAACCAATGTGGATATACTTCGCAGATTGCACCGTGACATCTGGTTTGAAGCGTATAAGCCATTCGGCTGGGAAGTAATTGATATTCGTTATGGTGGCATCATAACAAGGATTGATTCTGTGAAATATCGTATAAATCACTGGCTAGAAGGAAAAATTGAGCGTTTGGAAGAGCTAGAGGAAAAACGTTTGCCTCATGATGGTCCATGGGAAATTGTAGACGGATTAGTCGGAGGTAATATTTACCATAGAATTGTAACAGCTGGTAATTTCTCTTTATAAATAAAAGGAACTGGGGTGAAATCGTGTTTTTAACCCAAAGAAAATTTGAAGCACGAATTAACGAATTAGAAGGATATCGCTATCGTGATTGTTTTCATATTAATTATTTTTATACACACGATGATGAAGGTGACATTGGCAAATATCCACCCAAAAGTTACGATGAAAAAAATCGTATGGAAGTAGGTGACTATTGGAAAGGACGGGATCGATATCTATGGTTACGAGCTGATATAGATAGTCACTTACAATTTAAAGACAAACAAATCGTTGGACTTTTCTCATTTGGTAAGACCGGCGGAGGAAACAATGCTGGTTTTGAATCATTGTTATTTGTGAACGGCAAACCATATCAAGGTGTTGATTCCAATCATGAAGAAGTTCTCTTTAATAAAGAAATCAATACAACCCCACTTCAATTAGATTTTAGACTGTGGTCTGGTCTTGAAGGTGGAGGTGTTCCAATTGAAAATGAATTTAAATTGCAAATGGCGAAAATCGGCTGGTTAGATAAACAGGTAGACCAGCTTTATTACACGCTACTAGCTGCTTATGAAGTATTAACGGAAAGTAATGAAAGTGATGCGCATTATTCTATTTTAAAGAATATGATTCAAGATGCACTGCAGATTATTAATTGGACTGATCCAGGTAGTAATGCATTTTATACTTCGTGTTATAAAGCAGAAGCTAATTTAAGTCAAGCGGTTCAAGCCATCGAGAAGCAATCAGATATTACCATTCACGCGGTCGGACATACCCATATTGATGTGGCTTGGTTATGGCGATTAAGAAATACAAGGGAAAAATCAGCCCGTTCCTTCTCAACAGTATTACATTTAATGAAACAATTTCCTGACTACTTATTCTTGCAAACACAGCCGCAGCTTTATCAGTATATAAAAACTGATTATCCTGAAATTTATCAACAAATAAAAGAAAAAGTTGCGGAAGGTCAATGGGAAGTGGGTGGGGCGATGTGGCTAGAAGCTGACTGTAATATCCCAAGTGGAGAGTCACTTGTCCGACAAATCGTGCACGGGAAAAACTTTTTCAAAGAGGAGTTTGGTGTCGACTGCCAATATTTATGGTTACCAGATGTTTTCGGTTATAGTTGGGCATTGCCACAGATTTTGCAAAAAGCAGGCATTAAGACAATGATGACCACAAAAATTAGCTGGAATCAATATAATCGCATGCCTCATGATACCTTTTACTGGAAAGGGATGGATGGCACAGAGATCTTAACCCATTTTATCACTACACCAGAACCTTGGAATGATTCCGACTCTTGGTTTTATACGTATAACGGTTTTATTACAGCAAAAACAGTAAAAGGGGCCTGGAATGGTTACCGTGATAAGGATCTATCTAAAGATCAACTGCTTTCTTACGGATATGGTGATGGCGGCGGTGGTGTGAATCGTCATATGCTTGAAATGCGTCGTAGGTTTGATCAATTACCAGGTATGCCAAATGTTAAGACATCAACAGCAGGTCGTTTTTTCGACAAACTACATGATAATGTAGAACAATCAACAGGTTATATTCATAAATGGGATGGTGAACTTTATTTAGAATATCATCGTGGTACATACACAAGTCAGGCGTTTATTAAAAAAATGAATCGCAGACTTGAACTTTTGTATCGTAGGGTAGAGTTCTTAACATCCTGGCTATCAGAGGATAAAATTTTAGAAAGTAATAAACAGCTGAAAAATGGGTGGGAAATAATATTACGGAATCAATTCCATGACATTATCCCAGGTTCATCGATTCGTGAAGTGTATGAAGATGCAAAAGAAGAGTATGTGGAAGCGCTCCGATTGGTAAAGGATCTGGAGTCAAACATTATTGAAAGCGAAATGGAAGAGGCAGACGATTCGGTTGTTATCTTTAATACAACACATCAAACAGGGAAAAGAAATGTGTTCATTTCGGAGTTTACCAATGTCGATGCTGGCGTGTGGAAGGATGATAATGGCAATGTATTGCATCATCAAAAGCAAGAGAATGGCTGGCTCGTTGAAGTTGATCATTTACCGTCTTTTGGTGTAAAACAATTGTATTTTGAACCATTGCATACGGCAAAAGAGTCACCAGTTAGCTTTACCTATTGTGATAGAAAACTAGAGACACCGTATTATCTGGTCAAATGGAACAAAAGTGGTCAAATTACAGAGATTTATGATAAAGAGGCACAGCGCCAAGTGTTAGCTGATGGGTGTAAAGGAAATGTGCTACAAATTTTTGAAGATAAACCGCTAGCTCACGACGCGTGGGACATAGATATTTTTTATCAAGAAAAAATGGAGGAAGTTAGTGATATTGCTTCGTTTGAAGTGGTAGAAGCTGGACCACTGACCTTTAGTGTACTTGTCACTTGGACATATCATCGCTCTACTATTTCTCAGGAAATAATTTTTTATCATAATGACCGTCGCATTGATTTTAAAACAGCTATTGATTGGAGAGAAAAAAGAAAATTGCTGAAAGCTGCATTCCCGGTTGATATTCGAGCAACAGAGGCTACGTATGATATTCAATATGGTAATGTGAAGCGTCCTACGCATTGGAATACAAGTTGGGAGATGGCTAAGTTTGAGACTGTTGGGCATCAGTGGGCTGATTTATCAGAACCAGATTACGGTATTAGCTTGCTGAATGATGGTAAATATGGATATGATATAAAAGAGAATATGATGCGACTAACTTTATTAAAAGCTGCGATGCATCCAGACCCAGAAGCTGATCAAGGACAGCACTCCTTTACTTATTCTCTATATCCTCATGTAGGCGATTGGCGTAAAGCAAAGACTGTAGTAAAGGCTTGGGATTTAAATGACCCTGTATTAACTGTGAAAGGAAAATGGGCGGGTAATCAATCCTTTATTGAAACAGATGCAGATCATGTTTGGATTGATGCAGTTAAACCCGCATACGATGGTAATGGTGTGATTGTTCGTCTGCATGAATATGAAGGACGTAGAGGTAATGTACCTATTTCCGTTCGGAAAGATTTCACATCATGGGTGGAAACGGATTTAATGGAAACACCAACAGCAGAAGCATCCGACTCACCTATTGAGATAGAAGTAAAACCTTATGAGATTAAGACAATTAAAATATTCCTTTAAAAAGTAATATACTCCCCTTAAGGTGGCAGATTAAAAAATAAAAATCTGTCGCTATAATAAGGGGAGTTTTTTGTGTGAAAGAGATTGTTTAAATACATGAGTAAACGTAAAATTTAGTGGCATATTTTTAAAAATGGAAAAATGATAGATCAAAATTTTTCATTTCTAAGATTTTTGCAGCTAATCCTAAATTAATCAACTATAAAATAGCGCTTACAAGGTTTAAAATATAAATATGAAGGCGCTTACATACCAATTAACTACTTTATCTACTTGTTGAGTGAAAAACGATTATATCCTAATGATTACTGGTAATTATGATTGGATTAATGGAAACATGGATATGTTGAAATCAATCTAATGTAGCAGTGAATAGTTTGTTACATTTAAATAATCAAAATGCCGAAATTCTATCAGATGTGAAGGAGGAGAAACATGAAAAAAATTGCACGCGATATATACACAAATCGAACATGGCTTCTTATGGTTTTACCGGGAACGATTTGGCTACTTATATTTGCCTATCTACCAATGTTTGGGCAAGTATTAGCTTTTAAAAAATTCCGGATAGATCCAGACGGCTTCTTTGCAAGTGTTATTAATAGTGAATGGGTGGGTTTTGAGAACTTTAAATATCTATTTAGTACAAATGACGCTTGGATTATTACGAGAAATACACTTGTGTATAATACTATCTTTATTGTATTAGGGCTTGTATTTGCAGTAGCAACAGCTATTTTACTTAGTGAGATGTTGAATAAAAGGTTGTCCAAATTTTATCAGACTTCCATTCTATTCCCTCACTTCATCTCTTGGGTTATTGGAAGTTACTTTGTTTTCACTTTTTTAAGTGCAGATTATGGGTTGTTAAATTATGTACTAGGATGGTTCAACATTGATCCTGTCTCATGGTATAGCGAACCAACATATTGGCCATTTATTATCGTATTTATGAGTCTGTGGAAGGGTGTCGGTTATGGAAGTATCGTTTATTTAGCATCTATCGTTGGAATTGATCGAACGTATTATGAGGCAGCCATGATTGATGGTGCATCCAAATGGAATCAAATTAAGAACATTACGATCCCAATGCTAAAACCGTTAATGATTATCTTAACAATTATGAATATAGGTAAAATATTTAATTCGGATTTTGGTTTATTTTATCAAGTACCAAGGGATTCAGGCGCATTATACTCCGTCACAAATGTAATTGATACATTCGTTTATCGAGGGTTAATGAATTTAGGTGATATTGGCATGAGTACAGCGGCAGGTCTTTATCAGTCAGTTGTTGGCTTTATTCTTGTTATTATCACGAACTATATTGTAAGAAAAATTGATGAAGAAAGTGCCCTGTTTTAATTGGCACTATGCTTTCTAAGAAGGGGGGAACGGCCACCTGGCCTTTCATATGTCAAAACTTGCTAACGACCAAACACCGATTGAACATTCACATTCATCAGCAATAAAGAAAGGAGGTCGGACCAAGACCATGAGGAAAAAATATCGAGATCCTCAACATCTACACCCATTCGTAAATAAAATTATTACTGTATTGTTAGGTATTTTGGCAATTGCATGTATATTCCCGTTCATTTATGTTGTTATTATCTCTTTAACTAGTGAAGAAACTATTGTGAAAAATGGATTCCAGCTCATACCAGAGGCTTGGAGTGGTGAGGCATATCAATACTTATGGAGTATGAAAGGGCAGTTGTTTCGGTCTTATGGTGTAACAATTTTTGTTACTGTTGTCGGAACAGCCATTAGTGTATTAATGATTACTTTTTATGCATATGCCATTTCAAGGCCGCAATTTAAGTACCGACGATTTTTTACCATGTTTGCTTTCTTTACCATGCTTTTCAGTGGTGGTTTAGTACCAATGTATATTGTCGTAACCCAGTTCCTTGAATTAAAAGATACGGTGTGGGCATTGATTCTACCACTGACGATGAATGCTTTCTATATTATTATTATGAGGACATTCTTTATGAAATCTGTATCTGAGTCGATTCTAGAATCAGCCCGCATTGATGGCGCTAGTGAGTGGCGAATCTTCTTCCAGATTATATTCCCACTTTCATTACCAGGGATTGCGACAATTGCATTATTTAGTACACTTGGCTATTGGAATGATTGGTTTCAAGCGCTACTTTATATCAATGATCCTGATTTAGTACCGCTTCAATCGTTACTAATGAAAATAGAATCAAATCTCGAGTTTATGAGAGAAAATATGGACGTAGCTAACATGCAACAAAGTTTGTTTAGCACGATCCCACAAGAATCAGCAAAAATGGCTATGGTTGTAATTGCCACCTTACCAATTGCGGTATCGTATCCGTTTTTCCAAAAGTACTTTATAAGCGGACTTACTATTGGTGGCGTTAAAGAATAAACAACAAAAAAGAGGAGTGAGGAAATGAAGAAGAAGTTGGGGGTTTTATTAGCGTTATTCGTATTAATTGGTATGGTACTTACTGCGTGTGGTGATGAGAAAAGCACAGCAAAAAATGGAGAAGACGGGGAAACATATGAAATTAAATGGTATACCGTTGGAACGCCACAACCAGATACAGAGAAAGTATTTGAAGAAGTGAATACGTATATAAAAGATAAAATTAACGCTACAGTAGAAATGACACAAATTGACTGGGGTGATTGGGATCAAAAATCTCAAGTAATGATCAACTCAGGTGAACCATTCGATATTATTTTTACAAATGGAACAGACTATATTCAAAACGCACAAAAAGGTGCATTTATAGCAATTGATGATATGTTAGATGATGAAGGAAAGGATCTTAAAGATACCATTAATCCAACGCTTTTAGAAGGGATTAAAGTTAACGGTAAAATATACGGTGTTCCTTCTAATAAAGAGGCAGCAAGACAAACCGTCTATACATTTAATAAACGTCTAGTAGAAAAGTATGATTTCGATATTTCAAAGGTTAGTAAGTTAGAAGATCTTGAACCAATGTTGAAAGTGATTAAAGAAAATGAGCCTAGTATTACACCGATGGCAACATTTAATGCTTATCTACCATATGATTATATCTTTAATCATGAAATGCCGTTTGCAATCCCATTCGAAGGGGACACAGATAAAGTAATTAATCATTTTGAATCTGATTTAACGATGGAAACATATAAAACGATGCATGAATATTTTAACGCTGGATACTTGAAACAAGATGCAGCGACAAGTAAAGATAGTTGGCCAATGGATGTAGAAAACTGGTTTGTTCGTATGGGAGATTCTCAGCCATATGCTGATCTACTATGGAGCCGTGCAGCTAAGTATGATGTTGTTTCCGTTCCTGCTGAACAACCTGTTACTATTAATGACTCTGTATCTGGTGCCATTCAAGCGATCTCGGCAACTTCAGACAACCCAGAAAAAGCAATGGAATTCTTAAATCTACTTAACACAGATCCATACCTTCGTAACCTTGTCGATAAGGGAATCGAGGATGTGCACTATACAAAGAATGAAGATGATGTCATTCAAGATCTACCAGCACGAATTGAACGTTATAACGTACCAACGTATTCTTTAGGAAATCACTTTATCTTGTATCTATATGAAAATGATCCTAAAGATAAGTGGGATAAATTCCAAGACTTTAATGAATCTGCTACAGAAGCACCAACACTTGGGTTCCATTTTAACAGTGATCCGGTTAGAACAGAGCTTGCAGCCATTACTAATATTTCTAATGAGTTTTACCCAGCATTGGCAACAGGTTCTGTAGATCCAGAAGAATATCTCCCTAAGTACAATGAAAAGTTAAAAGACGCAGGGCTTGATAAAGTGTTACAAGAAATCCAAAAGCAATTTGATGAGTGGAAAAGTAAGCAATAACAATAGATGAAAATCAGGCTGGGTGAAATATACCAGCTTGATTTTATTTCAAGTTTATTTGTAGTAAATGGTAACCCAGGCTCATATGTTATTTAAATGTATTATGCTATGATTAAAAAAAATAATGTTGAATTTGAGGATATCAATATGAAAATGTGGAGAATGGGGCTAGGACGCTTTACGCATAATGTGTTTAATCGATTATTTTTAATATCTTCTATTACGATCGTTTTAACTGTCATTATATTAATTGTTACAATAACAAACTATTATTCAGACATTATCATTCAGAAGGAAGTTAATATCAATACTCGAACAATAGAAAGAGTAGAAGATTATTTGTCAGATAAAGATTTAGACATAAAAAAGTCGATAAGGGGTTTGTACATGAAAGAGGGGATGATTGATCACATTTCCTTTGCTCTTCATAATGGTTATGTTAAATATTTAGAATATCGTCTTGATCAATTCTCAAAAGATAACTCTTTTGTACCCGATAATATTGAAACGTATTTTAATAGCTATTTTAGCCAAGATAGTGATTTAAATGCTATTAGTCTACATTCCTTAGAGGACCCTACCATTGAATATTTATTAGTTAATAATAACATTCGCTGGCATAACAGTATTGTTGGTAACGATATGATTTTAGACACATTAATTGCAAAGGCCATGCCAGAGCCTAAAAAGGACAGCCCATTAAATCAACGTAAATTAAAAAATACAATTACGATAAAAAGAGAAATTAACAATCCAGTTACCCTTCAACGAATTGGTGAAATTTCGTTTTATTTTTCAACCAATCGTATAGACAGAATTTTAGAAAAGCGTCAAGGGATATCGACCTCTTTCTTTTTGCTTGATGCAAATGATGAAATCGCTTATTCCCTTAATAAAGGGGTACCTTTGGGTATTCTGAATCAAATAAAACATGAAACAAATGAAACGGAATTAAAGTGGAAAAACGAAAATTATTATATCAATACAATTGCAAACAAGGGAGATTATACGTACATAAGTGTGATCCCTGATAAAGGTTGGGCAAAGTTATCGATCATAAGAGGAACCATGTGGCTTGTTATTATCTTGCTGATTATTATTGCCATTTTAATCTCCTATTCCATTACATTTAACTATTCTAGGCGAATCCAAACAATTGTGTCTGTTATTCGCCAAGTCGAAGAGAGAAATCTAGATGCAAGAATCCCTGAATCAAAACATAAAGATGAATTATCAGAAATAGCCGTTAACATTAATTCGATGTTAAATGAATTAAATAATTATATTGATCAATTTTATTTACTTCATATGAAGCAGCAACAGGCAGAATTAAAAGCACTTCAGGCACAAATCGATCCGCATTTTTTATTTAACACACTGGAAGCAATACGAATGGTTGCCATTGTTGAGGGATCACAGACATCTAGCAAAATGATTTTCCATTTATCAAAATTATTCCGCTATTCGTTAGAACCAAGAGATACCGTTCCATTATACACGGAAATCGAAAATGTGAGCCAGTACTTAAAATTAATGCAATTTAAATATCCTAATAAATTAGACGTACACTTTGATGTTCCTAGTGATGCAAAACAAACACTCGTGCAGAAGTTGATTTTACAGCCAATTATTGAAAATTATTTTGTTCATGGTTTTAAGAAGGATCGATCGGATAATGCGTTGGTCATACGTGTGGATAACTTTGATGATATGATAAAAATTATTGTTGAAGATAATGGTAAAGGAATAACAGAAGAGCAACTTGAAAAAATTGTTCAATATATTGAATCTGAAGAAAAAGAAGAAGTGAGATCCATCGGCTTAAGAAACATCCACCAACGATTAAAGCTGAAATATGGGGATCTATTTGGTCTTACGTTGCAAAGTAAAGAAGATAATGGAATGGTTGTGACACTATCAATACCTAAAAGAGGTGATAGCCATGTATAAAGTACTTATTGTCGATGATGAATCAATGATTACAATGGGAATGCAAGCATTATTAAATTGGGAAGACTATGGATTTGAAATTGTAGCAACTGCAGAAAGTGGAGAACAGGCGCTAGATTTTTTAATGGATAACACCATTGATCTACTTATTACCGATATCTTAATGGATGAAATGACTGGTTTAGAGTTGATTAAAGAAGCAGCAAAAGTTCAGCCACATATTAAAAGTATTGTATTAACCGGTTACCAAGAATTTAAATATATTAAACAGAGCTTGTTATTAGGTGTTGAAAACTATTTGGTAAAACCCGTAGATGAAAATGAATTGGTTACGACGATTCAAAATATCGGACAAAAAATGAATGCTATAAATAGTAAGAATCAGTCAGAGCAGTCCTTTACATTAAAAGATAATACACTATGGCAATTTTTAAATGGAGAAATTGATAAACATGATTGCCTGGAAAGATTGTCTTTATATAACGTTCAGTTTGAATATCCTTTTTTTAATGTGTCCATTTTAAGCTTTGAAAATTATCACCATACACAAACAACGAAAGACATAAGAAATTATATTGAATCTAACTATACAGCTGCTTGTCTTTATAGTCCAAACCAAGAATTATTAATTATTTTTGAAGGTTCCAGCGAAGAACAATTATTTTATTATAATCAAGCATTAGTGGATTATTTAAAAACAGAACAAAATAATACAGGCTTCTTTTATTTATCGATGGGAAAGTCAGTGAACACAATGGAAGGAATTGAGGATAGTTTTACAAATGCAATAGAGTGTAGTTTGCTTGAATTGTATTCACATCCCAATGTCCTTATTTCAGAGCGTTTCGTAGTAGACAAACAGGATGAATTGAAGAAGCAACAAGCCTTCAAGGATGATATCGTTAAGCAACTGTTGCAACCAGATGGTGATTCGATAAAGGTGATCGACGATTTCTTTCAAGATTTAATTAAGCATTCCAAGTATATCTCTCCACAAGTAGCCAGGAGATATACATTTGATTTTATTTCCTGTATTCATTATTCACTTAAAACGGATGATCTTTCCTATTATACAGCTTCTGTGGAAAAAATAGCTTATAGTCAAGACGTCGGTCAACTAAAAGAGATTTTAAAAGAATACTGTCATGAATTAATGCTATCTATTCATCAGCAAACGAGTGAACGAAGTCCAATTGTTCAAAATGTGCTGGATTATATTCATACACATTATAATAAGGGGATTTCGTTAAAAACATTAGGTCAACAATTTCATGTGAATGCAATTTATTTAGGGCAGTTGTTTCAAAAAGAATTGGGTGTTGTCTTTTCTGAATATTTAAATCGTTATCGATTAGAAAAGGCAAAGGAATTATTGAAAACAACGCATTATCGAGCTGGTGAAATTGGAATCATTGTTGGTTATTCGGATACGACTTATTTTTATAAACAATTTAAGAAAAATGTAGGGGCAACACCAAGTAAATGGCGAAAGATATGAATAGATATAAGCATGATTAGGAAAAGAAAAAGGGAAGTTATTCACAGGTGAATAACTAAAAATACGGATATAATAAGGGATTTGATAAGAAATGGTGGATAACCCCTTAAAGTTATTCACACCCTGTGCATAAACTTGAGGATAACTTTCTATATTTAGTAGCGAACAATTGATCTTATACAAAATAGCCAGCTAGCTGTCTGTTAATATAACTAAAAATAGTGGAAATCCTGTTAATAACCTGTTTACATCTGTTGATAACCCCTTGTGCAGGATTGCTGTGAACAAAACTGTGGACAATTGTTATGCATAAACAACTAATTTGTTCATCGTGCATTTGTAGTATGCTGTGATAGAATATAGAGGTAAAAGATATAAAGGAGGATACGTATTATGTATCAAGAACCGTTATTCCTACAACCTGTTTTTAAAGAACGCATTTGGGGTGGTCAAAAGTTAAAAACAGCGTTTAACTATGATATCCCATATGAACATACAGGAGAAGCATGGGTAATATCTGCACACCCAAATGGCCCAAGTCAAATAAAAAATGGTGAGTTAGCTGGCAAAACACTATTAGATGCATGGGAACAATATGGAGAGCTTTTTAATAAATCAGTGGATAACAATGAAGCTTACCCATTATTAATAAAAATATTAGATGCAGATGCTGATCTATCCGTTCAAGTACATCCCGACGATACATATGCACGTGAAGTAGAAGATCAGCCTTATGGAAAAACAGAATGTTGGTATGTACTATCAGCTGATGAAGATGCAGAGATGATTTGTGGACATCATGCACAAACAAGAGATGAATTGAAACAAATGATTGCAGATGGAAATTGGGATCACCTCTTACGTCGCGTTCCAGTACAGGCTGGTGATTTTATTTATGTTCCTAGTGGTACTATTCATGCAATAGGAAAAGGTTTGGTCGTTCTAGAAACACAACAAAGTTCAGATATTACATACCGAGTGTATGATTATGACCGAACAGATGCAGAAGGAAACACACGTGAATTACACTTAGATGCTGCGATTGAAGTAACATCTATCCCACATGAAACACCAGATTATGATCAAAAGGTAGAAGAAATAGAAGGGCTGACTGCAAAACGTCTAGTAACAGAAAAGTATTTCACAGTATATCATTGGGACCTAGATGGTGAAGTAAATCAAACACGCACAGTTGATTTCTTACAAGTAAGTTTAGTCGAAGGACAAGCTACCCTTACAATGAATGAGAAGACCTTTGATATTAAAAAAGGAGATCATTTTGTTATTCCTGCAACGATCAATGATTTTCATTTAAGTGGAAAAGCAGAATTTCTTGTATCCCATCCAACAACATAAACAGATTAAAACTACGTCCTGTACTAGGCGTAGTTTTTTTGTTAGGTAGGAAATGTATCATCGTGACTCATGTGGATAACTTGTGATGATATGATGTAATTGATTAATCAATTATAAAAATGAAGATGTGGGTGCCAAAATGGTTTAATCGTTCACTGGAGTTAGAAAAAAAGTGTGAGTGTACGAAAAAGTGGATATATCGAACACTCGGGCAAGGAAAAAAAGTACGTGTGTATGAAAAAGTGGATATATCGAACACTTGGGCAAGGAAAAAAAGTACGTGTGTACGAAAAAGTGGATATATCGAACATTTGGGCAAGGAAAAAAAGTACGTGTGTACGAAAAAGTAGATATATCGAACGCTCGGGCAAGGAAAAAAAGTACATGTGTACGAAAAAGTGGATATATCGAACACTCGGGTAAGAAAATAAGGCACGCGTGTACGAAAAACAAAATTTATCGTTCATTCATGTTGAAAAGTATCTTACATCTGGACGAAACCATAACTATTTGTACGAAATAATATATGTAGCTCCTTATATAATCTAACAATGAAAATTTTTTAACCCAATCACGCTAGAAACTGCTACAATCTAGATGCACTGTGATTAAGCTCATTGTATAACATACGATTTTTATTAATAATGGCACCAATAGTTTTTACTATAGTCAATGCACAACAACTGTAAGCGTTCTCCTTTATAAATTAATATGTTAAACTGTATTTCTAGATAACCCAAGGACATACAAGTAGCTTAACAAGACGTACATAATAGTCATAATAGATCAAAATGCAAAGGTGTGGCATCATGACTCAAGAAAAATTACACGGCATAGTAATGGAAGTAAATAAAAAACAGTATATTATTTTAACCGATGAGGGTGATTTTAAAAAGATAAAACGAACAAATGAATATGTCCCTCAAATTGGTGAAAAAATTACTGTTTCGACATTAGATGTGCCAACAAAAAAACAACGAATCATTTATATGCCTCGTATCGTTGCACTAATAGCGATCATTTTTCTTATAGTAACTGCGGTTACCTTTTTTACTGCTCGTCCAACAGAAGCCTCATATGCAATTATGTTAAAAATTAATCCAAGTGTTGAGGTAGTCGTTGACAGCAATTTAGATGTGCTAGAAGTACACCCTTTAAATCAGGAAGCAGAACAATTATTACAAACGATAGGTAAAGACTATACAACATTATATGATTTTTCACACCAATTTATCCAACAGAGTATTGTATCTGGATTTTTGAATAAAAATGGAAACATTGCTAGTTCAATTGTCTCGCTAAATGAAAAAGAAATTGCGTTTGAACAACACTTACAGGATGAGCTTGCTAGTCAGGTAGAGACTGAGTCCGTTCAAGCAAATATAGAAATAAAAGAATTATCAAAAGATGCGTATGATGCGTTAAAGGAAAACGTTGAACAAGTCAATGGATGGCAAAAGAATGGTAAGGAAAAGAAACCAAAGGAAAATCCAAGTACATCGAAAAAAACAGAAAATAATAAAGCGAAAGAAAAAGATAAACATAACTCAATTGACAAGAAGCAAAAGCAAAACAAAGATAATCCATCCAATCAACGCGCTATCGATAAAAAGGATAAAAACAATAAATTAAATAAAAATAAACCAGATCAATCAAAAAAATCTGCCAAGCCAAATAAAGAAAAACGTAAAAATCAAGAAAATTAATAAACTAGCACACCATATGTTTTATCATATTGTTAATCTATCTAAATAAATAACCGAGTGATAATTAGATGATCCCTTTATCACTCGGCTTTTATTTTTTAATTGATTACTTTAACCCAAAATTTGATTAATTAGCGACAATTCATCTTTAGTAAAAGAAGTATTGTCTAGTGCTTTTACATTCTCTTCAATTTGACTTACACGACTAGCGCCGATCAGTGCAGATACAACCGTTTTTTCTTGTAGTACCCATGCAAGTGCCATTTGAGCAAGGGATTGTCCACGATCTTTTGCTACCGCATCTAATTTCTTTACTTTTTCTATGACATCCATCGAGATGTCTTTTTCATTAAGAAAAGGAATATGCGCTTTTGCTGCACGAGAATCATCTGGAATGCCTTTTATATACTTGCTCGTTAGCAATCCTTGTGCTAATGGTACAAACGCAATACATCCAGCCCCTCCTTTTTCTAACACATCCGTTAATCCATCTTCAACCCAACGATTTAGCATGGAATAGGCAGCTTGATGAATAATAAACGGTGTACCTTGCCGTTGTAAAATCTCAATTGCTTTTTCTGTTTCGCCTGCAGAATAGTTAGATATGCCAACATATAATGCCTTACCTTGACGAACGACCAGGTCAAGTGCAGCCATTGTTTCCTCTAACGGTGTATCCGGATCAGGACGATGATGATAGAAGATATCAACATAGTCTAATTGTAAACGCTTTAAACTTTGGTCTAAACTAGAGATTAAATATTTCTTTGAGCCCCAATCGCCATAGGGACCATCCCACATTTTATAACCTGCTTTGGTTGATATGATTAATTCATCACGGTAAGGTTGAAAATCTTTTTTTAAAATATTGCCGAAATTTTCTTCAGCTGATCCTGGTGGAGGTCCGTAATTATTTGCTAAGTCAAAATGTGTGATGCCCAAATCAAATGCCCGTTGAAGCATGGCACGTTGATTTTCAACCGCATCAGTTCCACCGAAATTGTTCCATAATCCAAGAGAAATAGCTGGGAGTTTTAATCCAGAATGACCAACACGATGATATGGAACCTGTTCGTATCGATCTGTTGCTGCAATATATGTCATGTGATCCATCTCCTTTTTAAAGGTGTACTACATTATTAATTCAATAAAAAAATAGAATCTCCTTTATTTCATCTAAAATAAAGAAGATTCCATGACGAAAGATTAATAGCCAACTTCAACGGCAGCATTAACAATATACATGAGATCATTTTTATCATCTTGTTCTTCTAATATAATCCCACTAGTCGTTGCCATACCACCATCCACAATTTCGACTGTAACTGTTCCGTATGGAATTTCTTTACGAATTGTTTCTATATCAACGTTTTCTTTATCCGCAGGAACAGCTAGCTTAACATTCACTTTCATATTGTCTAGCGACTTACCAGGTAAATAATCTTTTAACCCAGGCATGGAATTATAGTGAATCGCATTTTCTACTGCACGGACGGACGCCTTAGTCACATTTTGTCCATGTGTATCAATCCCGACACCAGTTTCTACAAAAATAATATGTTCCATGTGAATCCTCCTTCGTTTATGAGTATGTTTGTCCTCTATTATACTATTGTTCAAAAGTGATTTAAAATATCATACTTCTGTTAAACACACTAAGCAAAATCAATTTTTATTTCCTAGGAAATACCCTAAATCGTTTTTCGGTTCATTTTTGCTTATCTTATGATTTAGTAGAAAGACATCTACTCCATTCACAAATCCTTCTTAAACACATAGCTAACCGAATCATACCCCATCTTTTCCTCATAAAAACGATGTGCATCTGTTCGTTGTAATCCAGATGATAGTGCCACTGCTTGATAATGACGTTCCTTTGCCCAATCTTCCACATAACTTAGTAGCATATCACCAAAACCCTTAGATCGCTCATCGGTCGTGGTAACTAAATCGCATATCCAAACAAACCGACCATAGTAGAGCGTAATCATCGGTTTAAAACCAATGACAGCTGCAATCTTTCCTTTATAATATAGTGCAAGCATTTGATATTGATGTTTCACTTGTGACTCTTGCACCAACGCTAAAAACTGTTGTTCATCCAAATGCCCTCGAAGCTCTTGTACAATCGGAAATGCCTCTTTAAGCTCTTCTTCCGTTTCCAATACTTCTATCGTTATTTGTTTAATAAACAATCACCTTCCCGTTGTTTTGTTAGTGCCTATTTTACCATATATTGTTTGATGGACATATAAAAAACGCACACAACATAGCGGTGCTACATTGTGTGCGTTCTAAAATGATCATCAACCCTGATATGCTTTATTTTCCTGCAATCATTAATCCGAATTGTGCTAATAAGGCACTTCCAACATACGTACCAACAAAGACAAATACGGCAACAATCGCAACTTTCCAAGAAGTTTTTCGTAAATCAACTAAACGATCCGCCACGGAAATACCAGCAAAAGTTAAGATAGGCGTTGTAATTGAAAGGAAATCAACTGCTTGAATCGCTGTAACGAAAAAGTCAAAAAGCAAACACATAATTAATGAAGTAATCGATACCCAACCAAGAATAGGGAAATTTCGAATAAAGCTAATTTTTGATTTACTTAACAGATTAGAAATACCGATACCAATCATGGAAAATAACCATAGACTTGCAAGCCCGGCAATGGTCATGCCAGTAATTGGTGTACTATTTGGATATTTTAATACTTTGAGTTCTTGTGTGAATAAAATTAATCCGACACTGAGTAGTAGTACAAGTGCATATTTAACGTATTGGTTTAAGCCCTTCTCCATTATCGATCACCTCTTACCAAAAGTTTATACATGAATTGTTGCAACGGTACCGCTAAGAAAATCATGGTGAAGGTACCTAAAAAGCTTGTTAATAATTGACTTGCAGCAGCATAGGATAAAATGGTACTTTCCATTTCAGGTAATCGAGCGACTAGTGTAGAAGAAGCACCAGTCATCATACTACTTGATCCCACACCAGCAGCCATTGCTAAAGCTTCTGGACGTAGACCCATGTCAAGTAAGATTGGCGCAAAAATACTGAAAAATAATGCACCAAATAATGTTCCAATAATATATAAAGACAGTATACCGCGTCCCTCTTTCGATTCAAGGGTGTATTTTTCAGAGATATAAGCCAATTCACCTTCACGGCCAATTCCAAGTGTCGCACCAATTGCTTCACGACGTAGTCCAATCCAAACGGCAATTGGTAGACCAATCAAGACAGTACCTAAATTACCAAGTTCTTGAATGATAAATACCCAACCAACTTGCAAAATGTCTTTAATTTGTGGCGCAACATCTGCACCGTATCTTGCCATAAGTGGAAGCATAATAAAAATAAGATACTTACTAGCAAAGCCAACATTCTCTTTACTGTAGATTTTTTTCATAAATCCAACACGAAACACTTTAATAGCTAAAAACATGGTAATTAAAATGGCAAAAACTAACGGAAGCAAAGTAATGGAAATTGATCCAATCGAAATCGTTTGAAAACCAATCCATTCAGCAGCCGTAATAACAAGTACAGCATAGACTAATAATAAAATAAAATTCCCCTTCATTCTCTTATCCCCCTAATTCTCTTGTTGGTTTGTAATTGATGTAATTAAATCTACATACTCTTGATACGTTCTTCGATATAGCTTTTCTTTGTCTATCTTTCCATTCATTTCATCTAAAACCTCTGCTAGAAATGCTGGAAACAGACTATAAATAAATGTCGGATCCACATCAATGAAATCATCGCCATGAATCGTACCAGTAAAACCACTATAACCAATTTGAATACAAGGCATCATATAAGATAAGTCACCGATATCTCCAGCTGCACTGATTGCATTGTTATTCATCATCTCATCAATCGTGTTGTTCTTTTCAAAAGCAGCTGCCACAAATGTGGATAAATAATGATCTTGTTTGAAAGGTAAATATCCCATTTGAGTATCAATCGCAACCTCACCCATTAATGCTTGGGCAGATCCAGTTGCAGCGGCATCCAATCGTTTCGCTACTTCCTTCATATAACCAACGGACTGTGTGCGAAGATCTGTCCCAACGGTAATATGATTTGGAATCACATTGGTAGACATATCTGAATCCATCACAATCGGGTTAATGCGCACTTGTTCTTTTTCATCCAGTTGTTGACGAGATAGTCCTACTGCTGTATTAAACAAAGTAGAGATATTGTACGCATTCACAGAAGAAAATGGATCAAAACCGGCATGTGTTGCTTTCCCTTTAAAATGATACTTTTTATATAAGAAACCAGCCAAATCACAATTGATTTCAATGGTTCGCTTATCGAATTCTCCACCAATGGCATGTACACAAATAGCCAAATCAATGTCATCGAACACACCTAGTCGCATTGCCTCAGGTTTACCACCATAATATTCAATGGTTCCTTCCTTACGAAGCTGTTCTCTATACGGTAAATCTAAATATTCCTCCGCTGGAACAAAAATAAAGGACAGGTTGTAATCAAAGTTTTCATATTCCTTACTTTCAAACAGTTGTTGATACAATGCCAGTGCAATAGCAACCTGTGTGTAATGGCCACAGTTATGTGCAGCACCATTCTCAGGATCTGCTCGGAAATGAGACGGTGCATATACCGCATCAAGCTCTGCAATGAACGCAATGTGGAGTGCTTTTTTTTCATTTCCTAAAGTCGTTCTGAAACCCGTCGTACTAAAATCACTTAGTTCGATATTGGGATTTACTTGCTTTAGATAATGGATAATTTGTTCTCTTGTTTTTGTTTCTTTATAACCTAATTCAGGATTCGCATAGATCTGATCTGCTATTTTTTTGATTGTGTCATATTGCTTTGTGAAATCCATTAGCGTCACCTCGTTTTATTTAAAAGATAATTGCTAAACTAATAGTACTATTTATATCATCACTCGACAAAGATCGTCAACCCATTTTCGAACTTTGAATTAAAAAAATCAATATAATGTTCGGATTTTAATAATTTTGTCACTTGTTTAATTGAAAAATTAGGAAGAATATACGGTATAAGGAACATTTAGACAAGTTATTCAATTAGTGGATCTTCAGCTCGTCTTTCACATCCGTTTATCTTATATTAAAATAAGTGGCATATATTAGAATATACAAAAAGATAATTGTTAATCATGCTAATTTCTACAAAAACAATGAGTAAGTGAGGGGAAAGAGATGAAACGTTTAGCGGTATATTGTGGGTCTAGTGAAGGAAATGATCCGATATATATGAAGGAAGCGCGTAAATTAGGAAATTGCTTAGCTGATGCAAACATTGGGCTAGTATATGGCGGTTCTAATGTTGGTTGCATGGGTGCTGTAGCAGATGGTGTGCTAGAAAATGGCGGAAAAGTTATTGGCGTAATCCCTGAAAAACTAAAGAGTGTAGAGATTGCCCATGAAAAGCTGACAGAACTACATGTTGTTGAAACGATGCATCAACGAAAAGCAATGATGGCTGAATATGCAGATGGCTTTATTGCCCTACCTGGAGGAACAGGTACATTAGAAGAGTGGTTTGAAGTATTCACTTGGGCACAAATTGGCTATCATCAGAAGCCATGTGCGCTACTTAACATCAATCAGTATTATCAACCAATCATGACATTGTTTGATCATATGGTCGAACAAGGTTTTGTCAAACAAGCTTATCGAGAGTTAATTGTGATGGAAAATAACCCGGAACAATTGATTGATCGGTTAAAAAATTATCAAGGTAAGTACATTGATAAGTGGTCATAAACAATTAAAATATTATTCACAAAAACGTCTCATGTGCTTGGATTGCACGATGGGATGTTTTTTAGTTGATCTATTTCTCTAGCAAAAAAAGAAATGATTCCAATAAGTTGTGGGAATCATTTCTTGTGTTCGTTCATTTTCTTATTTTTTATATCAAATTTAAATAGCGGTTGCGCTAATTTCTACATCAATATTACCACGGGTTGCTCTGGAATATGGGCAAACCTGATGAGCAGCTTTCACTAACTCAACTGCTTCCTCTTGAGATACACCTTCAATCGTAGCATGAATTTTTGCAGCTAAGCCTAATCCATCATCATCTTTCCCAATACTTATTTCAGCAGTCACATGAGAAGTGATTTTTTTGTTTTGTTCGTCAGCAACCAAATGTAAGGCACCATCAAAACAAGCCGCATACCCAGCTGAGAATAATTGTTCCGGATTGGTCGTACCCGCAGCTTCTGTCCCCCCAAGCCCTTTTGGCATAGAAAGAGCTAAATCTAACTCCTGATCTGAAGATTTAACTGTACCTTGGCGACCACCTTCAGCCGTTGATTTTGCAGTATAAAGCGTATTAAACAAGTAAATAACCTCCTGTAACTATTTTAATTTTACACAATTAGATTGTACACAATTTAATTGCTAAAGTCAAACGATCTTTTTTTTGTTATAATAACGAAAGGAGTGATGAACGATGACAGACCAACTATTAAAATTAGAAGATCAATTATGCTTTTCGCTTTATGCGACAACACGTGAAATAACCAAACGCTACCGCCCGCTATTAGAAGAACTGCAAGTGACTTACCCGCAATATCTTGTGTTATTAGTGCTGTGGGAAAAAGACGGGATTACCGTAAAAGAGCTAGGCAAACGGCTATATTTAGATTCAGGCACACTAACACCTATGCTGAAGCGGATGGAGGAAAATCAGTTAATTGTTCGAAAACGATCCGCGGCTGATGAACGAAGCGTGGTTGTTACATTAACTATCAAAGGGAAAGAAGCAAAAGAACAAGCAGCCTGCATCCCTGCTCGTTTATTAGAAAATGTTGACGCCGAACCAGAAGAAATGGAACAAGTAAAACAAACCTTAATGAAAATGCTACATTCCTTACACGAATTAAACGAAAAAGGACAATAAGTACAGGGGGAAATGTGCAGGAATCACCGGAGGACAAGCCTATGAATATTACCATTATAAGTGTCGGAAAATTGAAAGAAAAGTATTTGAAACAAGGCATTGAGGAATATGTCAAACGACTACGGAGCTATGCAACGATTCAACTAGTTGAAGTACCTGATGAAAAAGCACCAGAAAATCTAAGCGAAGCACAAATGACAGAAGTAATGGATAAAGAAGGAGAACGCATCCTGGCCAAAATCAATGCCGATAGCCATGTAATAACATTAGAGATTCAAGGTAAACAACTCACATCAGAAGGACTGGCACAACAACTGGATCAATTAGCTACACACGGAAAAAGTAAGGTAACATTTGTAATTGGTGGATCACTTGGATTAAGTGAAGCCGTACGGAAACGAAGCGACTTTGCCTTGTCTTTTTCTAAGATGACCTTGCCGCATCAGTTAATGCGGTTGGTGTTGGTGGAGCAGGTGTATCGGAGTTTTCGGATAAATCGGGGAGAACCGTACCACAAGTGATGGTAAACAAGAAGGTTGAGGTAACTGTGCAAGATGTTCAATGGTCTAAGTATTTATCAAACAATGGACAATAAACATTTAATCAAAACTAGGGGGGATCTAATGGAGAAACTATACAAAACAGTTCTTTACTTGTTGAAATGTAATTATGAAAGAGGTAATTGGAGTAGTGGCTTAGAAGATAAAGAAACAAATAAAGTTATAACTTCGATAGCTAAACACCCGGAATTCTCAGAGATAATAAACATTGAAGACGCAGAGGAATGGTTAGTACAAATATTTAGTTGGTTAGAGTTTCATAAGAAAGAAGATTTTAGCATAGATGATTCAAAGCAAGTTCTTGATTTACTCAAAGATAATCTTCAATTGAATGTTAAGGAGTATTGGGTTGTCTTTCCATTAGTAAATGCAACTTTGAATGATACTATTCGCTTAAGTGAAGATATATACATCATAGGAGGGGAAGATAAGGTATATCAATTGCATGATATAACCAAATTGTCCTTTTATGAGCTTGAATCAAGGTTTGAACATACAATGAATTCTAGATCACCTATCTTTCTATCACATCCATTACTTGCTATAAAAATTACACATCAATATTCTAGTGTTAATCATATTGCTTCTGACCGTGCTTTTTATGCAATTAGCGTGTTAAATATACTCTATAGAGCTTATATTTACCCAGAATATGAAAACTCCAGAATGCATTTAGCAATAAAAAAATTTGGTGAAAATAAAAGCATGTCAAAAAACATAGACACATTAAACTACCATATAGCAGTCCATGGCGAGCAAAACTGGAGACATATACCTCTTAATTTTAGTTACCACTGTAGGTTTAGTTTAGAATGGCTAAAGAACCCAAAATATGTGGAACGGTTTGTGAAACTTTATCATTGGACAAGAGAAAGTGATAATTTAGATGAGTTAGACTTTCGCTTCTTAAGAGCGCTAAAATTTTTCATGAAGTCAATCAACAATGGGAAAAAAATAAATTCGTTAGACAGTGAGTCCGATGCAGTTTTATATCTCAATATTGCTGCTGAAGTATTATTCTTGAAGAAACACGAGTCGGATAAGAAAAAGAAGTTGAAATTTCACTTGAATCACTTGGTAAGTTTAACTGATAAAGACCAAACAAGTGCTATTGAAAAGATATGTAAATCTAGAAACGATTTTGTACATGAAGGGCTAGAATATAGAGAAGATTATTTTTCTAGAAATGAAGTAGATCCTTTTCTTACTGATGCTAAGGGTGATACCGACTTAGATGTATTTAATAAAATAATCTCTGTCATTATCAGTAAAGCTGACCTTTACGTTGAGTATGCGAATGATAATAAAAAGCATAGTAACTATACCACTAAGCAATCATGGTTTAACTTGTTAAAGGATAGCTATGAAGGTTCACAATATCTTATTAAAGGTATTTAAAAGAAATCATTTCTAGCTGTCAGCGCTAAGAAACAGTGGGAGTTGAGAGGGTTTCCAGGGCAGTTAAGGGAGATGAACGGTACCATAAGTCATGGCAAAACAAAAATGTTAAGTTGTTTTAAGCTGTTACGCTAAACCAATTCGTTAGTAGTAAAGGAGATAAAATGAGTAAAACAATCAATATATTACAACGAGACGAAAGTGTAGCTTATTTATGTGAAAGGGATCCAAATCTATGTAAATTAATAAAAGTAGTTGGTGATCTTTCAATAACTCTTAAACAAAATTATTTTGAAGCACTAGTAAAACAGGTTATAGGTCAACAATTATCTATAAAGGCAGCTAGAACTATATTTGGTAGGGTTAAGACTCTTTGTGAAACTATAGAACCAAAGACTTTAGAGTCTATTAACGATGAGCAGTTGAGGGCTTGTGGTGTATCCTATAAAAAAATAGCGTATATAAGAGATTTGAGTAGACAAATTTTGGAAGGGAAGATAGATTTATATAGTTTGGTTAATCAAACTAGTGAAACTATAATTAAAGAACTGACAAATATTAAGGGAATCGGTAGATGGACAGTTGAAATGTTTTTAATTTTTTCATTAGGTAAAGAAAATGTTTTTTCATATGGTGATATTGGATTAAAGAGGGCTATAAATTGGTTATATCAAGATAGTAAAAATATAGATAAGATGGTAGAGAAATGGGCACCTTACAAAACAGTCGCTTCATTGTACTTATGGGAAATTGTAAATAGAAATTATATTAATGAGTTTGAGGATATTGATTCATTATATAATTTCAATATTAATGAAAAAGAGTTATAATACGGCGGCTCCAGATATTAGGATATCTAGGTAGAAAAAATTCTTATGTATCTTAGAGTTGAAAGTAGGCATGAGTTGGATTAGGCCATTTACTTGTCCTATCTTTTATAAAAAAGCTAAACTCAAATATAGTAAGTAATGAAACTTCATTTAGATAAATCGTAGAATTAATCATACCACGGGTGATGAATAAAACGTAAAATTAGCATAAGCAGAGATTTAGAAAATTGATCTAAAACCAAATATTGGATTTCGCTATTAATAAATGGTATATTTAACCTGATAAGTATTTACTAGAATAATTATAGGTTAGAAGGTGACTGAATATTAGTACTTCCATACCAGTGTTAGAAAAAGCAATTTTAAAGGAACTAAAAAATAATAATTTAGCTGTTTTTGCAGGGGCAGGATTATCAAGAGGTTCCGGCTTTGTAGATTGGAAAGAATTATTGAGGGATATTGCAGATGAATTAGAACTTGATGTTGATAAAGAAATGGATTTAGTTTCTGTTGCTCAATACCACTATAATGCTAATGGTAGGCAGACAATTAACGAAGCAATTATTGAAGAGTTCCAAAGAACATCTGAAAAAAATAAAAATATGGATATATTGTCCAGGTTGCCTATTAATACTTATTGGACGACTAATTATGACTCAATTATTGAGGATACATTAAGTAGCGTTAAGAAAGTAACTGACGTGAAAATAAGCCAAAGTCAAATGAAAAATTATAAGCCTGATAGAGATGCTGTAGTTTACAAAATGCATGGAGATAAGGAATTTCCAGATGAGACTGTCATTACAAGAGATGATTATGAAAGATACGATAGTGACAGACGAATGTTTACCACACAACTAAAAGGTGAACTAATTTCAAAGACCTTTTTATTTATTGGTTTCAGTTTTGAAGATCCTAATTTAGAGCAAATATTAAGTCGGATTAGGGTTGAATTGCTTGGTAAAAGCCCAAAAAACCATTATTGTTTCTTTAGAAAAGTTAACCAATCAGATGAACGGTATAAGAATAGTGATGGATCTTTTAATGAAGAAGAATTTAAGTATGACAAGGTCAAACAGGATCTAAAGGTTAAAGACTTAAAAAGATACGGTATTAATTCAGTACTTATAGATGAATATGTAGAAATAACTAGAATACTTGAGAATATAGAAAAAAAGTTCAAGATAAATAAAGTTTTCATATCGGGAAGTGCAAAAGAATATGGGAAATATTCAAATGAAGAGGCAAAAAACCTATTGCACAACCTCTCCAAATCATTAATTTCTAGGAATCACCATGTTATATCTGGATTTGGTCTTGGAGTTGGGAGTTATGTAATAAATGGCTCTTTAGAAGAAATATTTAATAATAAAAATAAAAGAACAAATGATTATTTAACTCTTCGACCATTTCCACAAAATGAATCAGGCGGGAAAACACTTAAAGAATTATGGACCGAGTATAGAAAAGACATGATTAATGATGCGGGTGTTATGTTGTTCTTGTTTGGTAACAAGGAAAGTGATGGAAAAACTGTTGAAGCAAATGGTATGATTGAAGAATTTCAAATAGCAAAAGAGCTAAACAAATTTATCATACCTATAGGGTCTACAGGTTATGCTACTGAGAAAATTTTTAATGAAGTAAAGAAAGACTTAAAAAAGTATTGGTACTTGAAAGAATCTATTAATATATTAGAAGTTGAAAAAGATGAGAGTAGAATAATCGACGAAATTCACAAAATATTTGAAAAAATAAGGAGGAGTTTATAATGGCGAGAAAAGTATTCTTTAGCTTTCATTATGAAAAAGATGCTTGGAGAGCAGGTCAAGTGAGAAATTCAAACATAACTCAGGAAGTAAAAGGGTACCTTGATGCTGCTGAGTGGGAAGAAGTTAAGAAAAAAGGTAACAAATCAATAAAAGACTGGATAGACGGACAACTAAAGGGTACTTCTGTAACTGTGGTACTTATTGGTCAAGAGACTTCACAAAGAAAATGGGTTCAATATGAAATTGAGCAGAGCTTAGAAAAAGGTAATAAACTGTTGGGAATTTATATACACAGGCTCAAAAACCAAAAAGGTGAAAAAGCAACTCGGGGAGATAATCCACTTGATAATTATACTGTAGAAGTTGATGGAAAAATAAAGAAGGCTTCTAATGTATTTAAAACTTATTTCTGGGATCTAGATAACGGCTATGAGAATTTTTCAGATTGGATTGAAGAGGCTGCAAAGATTTCTTACAAGTAAATTATTATTCAAACACCATTATGTATAATGGTGTTTTTTTAGGTGTAACTTATTGGTACTTCCACATTACATAAAATGACTTTTAAGATTTCGCAAGCTGTATGCTATAATGTTTTAAGTTACATTTAGGAGGTGTCGTTTTGGCGACTGGAGTAACTAGTAAGAATAAACCTAATAATAATGACATAGATACTAGCTTTACCATTCAATATAATGGAAAGAAAGATATAAATGAGATTTTAGGAGATGCAAAGTCACCCGAATACAACAGTAGGCTGAAGATAGAAAGAAACAACCAAGAATCAGCTTGGACAAACCAACTATTCTTCGGAGATAACCTTGAAGTTCTTTATGATTTATTATATCAGAAGAATATGGCAGGGAAAGTGAAACTTATCTATATTGATCCCCCATATGGGACTAACTCTTCTTTTCAGTCTAGAAATTTAGATGACGCTTACGATGACATTTTAGTAGGTGCTCAATATTTAGAGTTTATGAGAGAAAGGTTAATACTTCTTAGAGAATTACTCTCACCGGATGGGTCTATTTATGTACACTTGGATGAGAATATGGCATTTCCAATAAAACTAATAATGGATGAAGTTTTCGGAGGTAAGAATTTCCGGAATTGGATCACACGTAAAAAGTGTAATAGAAAAAATTACACTAGAAAAAAATATGGAAATATCTCTGATTATATATTATTCTATTCAAAAAGTGATAAATACACTTGGAATAGGGCTTATGAGCCTTGGACAGAAGAAGCAATGAAAAGAGAATATCAATATATAGAAGAAGAGACGGGGAGAAGATATAAGAAAGTTCCGGTACATGCTCCCGGTGTAAGAAATGGTGCAACAGGGGGCAAATGGAAAGGTAAATACCCTCCGAAAGGTAAACATTGGCAGTACACTCCAGAAAAGCTTGACGAATTAGATGCCAAAGGAGAAATTTATTGGTCTCCAACAGGTAATCCAAGGAGAAAAGTTTACTTTGAAAATAGTAATGGACTGCCTGTTCAAGACATTTGGATGGACTTTAAAGATGCACATAACCAGAATATTAAAGTAACAGGATATCCAACAGAAAAAAACATTGATTTACTGGATAGGATTGTATTGGCATCCTCGAATCCAGGTGATATTGTACTTGATTGTTTTGCTGGCTCTGGTACTACTCTTGTATCTGCTGAAAATAACGCGAGAAAGTGGGTTGGTGTGGATTCAAGTTTCCACTCCATAGAAACAGTAGCTAAGAGGTTTGCAAAAGGTTCAAAACCCATGGGGAACTTTGCAGAAAAAGAAATTCAAGAAGAGCAACTCTCATTTATTGAAGATGATTCTGATAAATCGGTACTGAAGACATCATTAGAGTTCTTTTCTAAAGAGAATGAATTAAGCGATGAAAAAATCAGGGAGTTTAAAGACCTATTTTATGTTAAATAAATTATTAAGGCGATGGAGTTTATCCATCGCCTGTTTTTTACTCTTCTATCCAGTCCTTTGTAACCCTCTCTTCTAGCATTTTAAGAGTGACCACCCTAACGTTTTCTTCACCGTAGTCCTCGAGACTAGAATAATCATCCCACATCGAGCCAAGTGTAAGACCTGGTCCGTCATTTAGTAAAAGTACTTTCAATGTTTTATTGGTATCCCTAGAATATTTAATCATTTCAGTGACATTATCTCTATTACCTTTTATTCTATCGTCTTCTTGGGATCCCCCTCTATCTGAGTCGTATCTAGCAAAACCGACTACTTTAGGCTCTTTTGTATTTTTATTTCTTATGAGAAAATCGGCAGGTACTTTGTTACTAAAGCCTTCAAGATATTCACTAAGTATAATATCTCTACCAGCCTTTATCGGACCTAGAATTTCATACTCATCTCCAAATTTTTCTTCAAACCAGTTAAAGAAAGCTTCGGTAAGCAAGTATCCTTTTTCACCTCGATTAGCATATTCAAAAAACATTGCGGCAAGTGTTTCATCAGGAAAAGGTCGAGAATTATACCTTTCTCTTACAAGCTCTAGTTCTCTAAACCTATCTCCGAAATCTCTTATAATCTCTGGTATTTTGGTCTTCTTTTTTAGCATTTCGACTGAAGTATCTGGTGAAACAAATTTTCGAAATACTCTCATAAGCTGAGTTCTAATTGGATTTGACTCTTTTCCAATCAATTCTAATAAATTGCTTGAGTTTTCAGCTTCTTCTAGCAATTCTCCAAATTGCTCAAATACGGGTTTATATACCTGTAATGCTGCTTCAAGGTAGTCAGGATAGTATTCACTATCAAAAAAAGTTATGTACTGGGCATTATTTTCTTTGATTTTGTAATCCCTGAATTTTTTTGTCATTTTACCACTCCTATTGTCTAGTATGCGTAATCACCATTATAATTCTTTGTTACCATAAAGTGAACCATTTGGTGGAAGAATATCGGCCATAATAAACTATAGAAGTAGCGATTTAATAAAAATATATTAACAGACTCACAATAATGTGTTACTATATAACTGAAGTTGTAATTTTCAGAAAAATTACCGATCTTTCATCCACTTAATACTTTCAAACTTATAAGCCTTATCTCGCTTTATTGCATCGCGAGGTAGGGCTTTTTTTATTTTTTATATCATACTAGGAGGTTTAAAAGTGGCAAAAAAGAAAAAAAGTAAAATTCAAGTTGCACAGGAAGAAGTACAGAAAATTAAAGAGAGAATTGATGTTAATACAAAAGAGTATAAGCACCTATGGGATAGGCATGTAAAGGCGTTGGATAAAGGTGATGTTCTAGAAGCTAAACAGTTAGAACACCGTTATTATTACCTGCAGAGTACAGTAGCAGATCAGTTAGATCGAGAACGTGTTGAAGCACTTAATGTATTAGAAGGCTTGTTAGGCTATAAAGCACGGCTAGAACATAAACTACCACGTGAAAGGCGTAGCTTAGAACGTAAAAAAGGAGAGTTGGAGTCTGTTAAGGAAGAAGCAGACCGCATGATACAACACCAGAGACAACTAATTGTTAATGCAGAGCAGGTAGTAGAAGACACAGAACGCCAATTAGATGAATTAGGTGAAGGATAATGTCTATGAGTGTATATGGTAACTTAAAAGTGAGCCACATTATTAATTGAAAATAGAGCCACTCTGACGGAAAATAACCCTAATATACTATGAAAATATTAGGGGGAATTTTAGGAGTGATCACCTTGAACAAGAAACAGGAAATATTAAAAAGATATTTAGATGGTGAGAGCCAACGAAGTATTGCGAAAGAATTAAAAGCTTCTAGAAATACGGTGAGGAAATATATCGAAGTATTTGAGAAGAGTAAGCAACAAGACGTACGGAAATTACCTATACCTGAAAATATGATAAGTGCACCTCGCTATAAACCGAGGCTAAACCCAAAAAGAGTATTAACGAAAGAAATTCAGAAATTATTACAGCAATATATTGCGGAGAATCAATGGAAACAACAACATTACATGGCAAAGCAACAGATGAAAATCATAGATATGCATGAAGCTTTATTAGACAAAGGGTACACCATTAGTTATACGACAATAAGGAACTATGTAAATAAAGAAATAGTGAAGAAAAAAGAAGTATTTATTCGAAAGTATTGTGAGCCTGGTGCCGAGATCGAGTTTGATTGGGGAGAAGTGAAGTTAGAAGTGCAGAGGAAAATAAAAAGTTTTTCATTAGCTGTTTTCACATTACCTTATAGCAATTATCGGTTCGCAAGGTTGTATGAGTCCGAAACACAAATATGTGTTTTAGATGTTCATACCAAATTAGTAGACCACTTGGATTTTATTCCAGAGGTGTTCACATATGATAATATGCGAACAGTTGTCAAATCATTTGTTGGTAAGGAAAAGACTATCACCGAGCCAATGAAACAACTAGCTGACTATTATCAATTTCGTATCCGGTTATGTGAGATAAGAAAAGGAAATGAAAAGGGACATGTGGAAAGGAGTGTAGAATTCGTTCGGCGAAAAGCTTTTTCCACCGCATATAAGTTTCCAAACATACAAGAAGCCAATCAGCACCTAATAACAGTTTTAGAGACTCTTAACCAGCGTTTTCACCATGAACACAAAATAAAACATGTGGACTTAATGAAAAAGGAAAAGGAAGCAGCAGGACCAACATCCTTTCAACCATTTGATGTGGCAGAACTAATCGAGTGTCGTGTGGATAAATACAGTACGGTTGTCCTTAAACAGAATCATTATTCTGTCCCAGAGGGACACGTGGGGAAATATATACGTGCTAAAGTAGGAGCAGAGCACATTCGGTTATTTATTGACGGAGAATACGTAGCAACACATTCCCGAAATTGGGGACTTCACCAATGGGAAATGAATATCTACCACTATTTACAAACATTTGAAAAGAAAAAGGGTGCCATGATCCAAAGTCAATGTTTGAAACAGGCACCAACACATATAAAAAATATCTATCATCAATATTATATCGGAAAAGAGAAAGAATTCATAGCATTACTCCATTATATAAAGGAAAATAATAACCTTCAGGATGTATTAAAGGCGATCCATCAATTAAAAAAAGTGCGTTCCAATTATGTTTCGCTCGATCGAATCCAGTTTATCTGTGATCAACAGGAAGAGGAACCTATGGTGGATGAGCGAGATGATATAACGAAGCAAGCTGAATCGAATTTACAAGCCTATCAAAAACTATTTTATCTGACAGAAGAAGGAGTAATGTAATATGGATCAACAAACGCAACTTATTCAATTATGTAAAGAATTAAGATTGCCAACTATTCGCAAAATGGTTCAGGACCAAGATGCATTCAAACAACCGAAACAAGCTTATGATGTATTACTACAAGTTTTAACACAGGAAAAAGAAGATCGTATGGTTCGTGCAAAACAGACTCGCATCCGGGCTGCAAATTTCCCCCAGAAAAAGCTGTTGGAAGAATTAATAGAAGAAGCATTACCAGAACAAGCAAGACAAAAGTTACCTCAATTAAAGACATTATCTTTTATTCAGGAGGGTCAAAATGTTATTTTGACAGGCCCTCCCGGCACGGGAAAATCCCATCTGGCTATCGGATTAGGGATGGAAGCATGCTTAGCTGGTTATCGTGTGTTTTTCGCAACGGTTCCCTCTTTTATTAATCAATTAAAAGAGCATCGCTCGGAGCGTACGTTACGGTCATTCGAATTAAAGTTTGAAAAGTATGACCTTGTCATTTTAGATGAATTGGGCTATATATCTTTTGATAAAGAAGGAGCTGAATTATTATTTTCGCATTTATCGCTACGAGCAGATAGAAAATCTACGATTATTACTAGTAATTTATCTTTTTTAAAGTGGCAAGATATTTTTCATGATGCCGTACTAACCGCAGCTTTAACAGATCGCTTAACACATAAATCTCATGTTTTAAACATGAGTGGAGCATCTTATCGAATGAAAGAAACAGAAGAATGGATGAGAAATAGTAATGATCAAGTGGCTCTAAATTAAATTGCGATATGGCTCACTTTTCACTTGCGAAATACATATGAGTGAAAAGGCTAAAGAAGCAAGGCGTAAATATATGCGTGAGTATTTAAGACAGTGGCGGCAGAAACCAGAAAACAAAGCTAAAATACGTAAGTACCAAAAACGCTACCAAAAAAGTGCAAATGGCTTAGAGAAACAAAAGCAAGCAGAAGAAAGATTCTATCAACGAAAAGCTGAGGAGGAAGAATAATGTCAAAAACAGTTGAACAACTAGAAAGAGAATTAGCACAATCTAATGAGGATTTTGAACAAGTAGCTGGTATAGCAGAAAGGCGTTTTTTGTCGTCTTTAGCATTTAGAGCATTTCTAGGGAAAAAAGGATTAACTGAAGAATTTGAAAAATATGAGAAACAATTTAGCGAAAACATCCAAGATTATTTGAATGGGGATATAGAAATCTAATGTTTTAACAAAGGGGGAAGATTAGTTCCCCCTTCATTTGAAAACGATACTCTATGCACACGAGGTAGGAGGGGGAATTGATGGAGCAAAAAGGAATCTGTGGGGCTAGAAAGAAAAAAAGTAAGGAGCCTTGCAGAAATAGACCTCTTGAGAATGGGCGTTGCAGATTTCACGGTGGCTTAAGTCGTGGCCCAATAGATAAAGAAAAACATCGAAAGAGCTTGGAAGGTAATAAAAACGCTATAAAGACTGGAGAATATGAAACAATCAGCTATGATACATTGACTGAGGATGAGAAGGTATTGTTTGAAATGGTTCCTGAAGATGTGGAAAAGCAAGTTAAGGGACGGTATAAATTACTTGAAATACGGACTAGGCGATTAATGAAACGTTATAACGAAGAATTTTTAAAAGCAAAGCCTAATTACAAATTTATTGACCGCTTAGAAGAAGCCTTAACTCGTATAGACTCCAGAGCATATGAATTAATAAGGGAGAATAGGGAGTTTTCAGCTAATGAATCAGAAGGTGATACAAGCTCCTTGGATAACCTAGTTTATATTATCTCTAAAGCAAGGGAACAACGACAAAAGTCATAAACAGGTGATTTTGGCTTTTTTAGTCTATGAGGTGTCAAACTACTCACATTTAAAGATAAACGCGCACACGAAGGGACAACCACTAAAAATGGTTGTTCTTTTTTATATTTTTACTTAAAAAACAGTGGATTTAATTTATATATCAAACGTAACCGTTAATCACGGAAGATAAACGAGGTGATATTTAGAAAGGGTTCGTTAGTATTACGGTACAAAACTATGTTAAAAGAACAGATTTTTTTTAATTCTACTTAAAAAGGGTGCAATTTTATATATACGTATATGAGAGCACTTTTAAGTAGCTTGAAATGATCATTCTAGCAATTTAAAGACTACTTAAAATTTACAAGAGTTTCTATATAAGTCGTATGTAGATACTTTGCTTTCAATTAGTACAAGGGGGTGCTCAAATATGTGATAGCACATAAAGGTTACTGCGAAACCAATTTATAAATACAAGGAGGACTTATTATGGCAATCGACACTGTTACACTACGTTCACCATTTATAGATGAAGATATGGCAAAACGTATAGAAGAACAGAGCATTAAAAGGCAAGGATTGGATATGAAATCAGGAGAGCTTTTATACTCTCTAACAACTGCAAGGTTACAAGGTTCATACGATTCTCGTATTTCGGTAAAGATAGAACGAACACAAAGAGGCTTTGAGAATGGTATGCCTTACGAGAAGTCATGTAACCCTTATATAACATTGGAATGTAGTGTTCACAAAGCATTGGTGGGTCATAATGTCTTTGGAGGACCAGAAGACTTTATATCTTCTATTAAATGGCTTATTGATTTTACTGGCGGGTTATTAGGAGTAGAGCTACCTTATGCAGAGTTATGGCAAGTGAGAAGAGTTGATATTGCTGAAGTATTTGAGTTTCAAGATAAGAGCGAGATATTTAATTGGTTTAGTGGTTTGCAAATTAACGGTCTCAGCTATAAACACAATGTAAATAGATTTGGCTCGCACGGTATTCAGCTCAAAAAAGCTGCCACACGAATCAAATTTTATCATAAAGGGACAGAGTTCAAGAAACATGACATGAAAAGGCTGGGTAAGTTCATGGATCGATTTGATTTAATGGAGCTAGAATTTAAAGCTGATTATTTATTGCGTGGCGAGGTTGAGTTAAAAGCAAGAAAACTAAAAGAAGACTTCGGTCAAATACCTAAAGTGTCTGAAATATCAAATGAATATTTAGAGCGTTCTTATGATATACAAGTCGAAAAGTTTTTAATGGAGTCTGGTGATAACTATAAAATTGTCAGAAACATTAATACAGTTCAAGAAAGGTTGTGCATTGTGTACGGTGCGAGAAGGTCTATAGGTTTATTTAGCACCTGGAACTTACTTGCGACAATTGGGGAGGACTTTGTTAAGAAAGTGCTTCAAATATCAACTTTTTATGAGCACAAAAGGTTATTAAGAAGAGCTGGTTGTTCTTGGCATAATACAAATATAAATGGCGAATCTGCATTTCCAGAAAGTTTTACACCAGTTAGAAGTGACAAAAACAGACTTAATGAAAAATTGCATTCTGTTTCAAATAAATTGAAATATTATAGATCTGACTCAAAAATCCTGAATGAAGAAGAAAGCTTACTTTAAACAATATTGCCTGCGTTACAAAAATATATAGTGTAGCAGTTGTAAGCCCTATAGGGAAGGTCGTATAGTGTTAATCACTTTAATAACGTTACACAAATTAAAGTTTTTGTAACGCAGGAGGTATCTTCAATGGAAAAAGTGGTCGGTTATGTCCGTGTATCTACCAAAGGACAGGTGAAAGATGGCTATAGCTTGGATTATCAGGTAGAAGAAATCAAGAAATTCTGTAAAACACAGAAGTTAGAGCTAGTTCACATCTATCAGGACAAGGGCATAAGTGGAGCAAAAGTTGATGAAGAAGCAATGACTATTGAAAGAGACGGGTTACAACATATGCTTTCAGATTTAGAACACCTTGACACAACAAAGGTAATTGTATTAAACACTTCTAGACTTTGGCGATCGGATATTGTAAAGGTGCTGATTCAAAGGGAGTTAAAGAAAAACAGGATTGACATTAAATCTATAGAACAGCCGAATTATAGTATTTTCAACCACGACCCAAGTGATTTTTTCATTAACGGAATGATGGAACTGTTAGACCAATACCAACGGTTGGAAATTACTCTTAAATTAAGCAGAGGTAGAAGACGGAAAGCGCAAAACGGTGGTTATGCTGGCGGTAGAGCTACTTTTGGTTATGACTCTAAAAAAGGTAGTAAGCAATTACGATTAAATGATAAACAGGCTAAATCTGTACGTGAATTGTTTAAATTAAGGAATGAGTATCCAACGTGGTCGCTATCTGATCTAGCCGATGCTTTAAACGATAAGGGCTACTTAACCAGACAAAATAAAAAGTTTACGAAAGTACAGGTTAAAAGAATTTTAGATAAAGAGAATTTTTATTGGTATGTCAACACTAAATTGGACACATTTTTAAAGGTTAACCGACTTGTATTCAGTAGGTGTTAAGTAATCTAGGGATCCATGAATTCGAATATGATTAAACCAATGAACATAATCAAACAGTTCAAGGTCAAGTTCGTGTTGGTCAGTAAAATAAGCCCCTTTGACAAACTCTGTTTTGATAGTCTTGAATGTAGCTTCTGCAACGGCATTGTCATACGGCGTTCCTTTCTCGCTCAAAGAACGCTCAATACCAAACGTTTCTAACGCTTGGTCAATCAGCTGGTTTTTAAATTCGCTACCTCTATCCGTGTGGAACAATTCAAGGTGATGAAGATTGTACGGAACGGATGCAAAGGCGCGTTGAACTAAAGCAGCACTTTTATGAGGTCCTGCACTGTGACCAATAATTTCACGATTATATAAATCTACTAAAACGCAAATATAATGCCATTTCTGCCCAACCTTCACGTAGGTTAAATCGCTTACAATTACTTTTAATTCTTCATCTTGGTCAAATGCTCGATTGAGCGTGTTTCCAACTACTGATTCATTGCACGATGATTTGGACGGTTTAAATTGAGCGACTGTATATTTTGAGACAAGTCCTTGTTCTTTCATGATTCGTCCAATTCGACGTCGTGACACAACCCAGCCAAGTTTTTTTAACTCAACCTTAATCTTTCGTTGACCATAGTTATGACGACTTTTCTTAAAAATAGCAACAATCAGATCTGTTAATTCTTGATTCTGATCATCACGAATTTTTGCTTCGTAATAATACGTACTTCGGGCAATTTGCAGGACGTCGCACATTGCTGATACCGAGTATTTGTGACGGTTATTTCGGATCACATCTACTTTCGTCCCATGATCAGCGCGGCCTGCTTTAAAATATCATTTTCCATGGCCAACTTTTGATTTTCTTTACGAAGTTTGATTAATTCTTCTTGTTCCGGTGTGCGATTATCTTTTTCCTGAAACGATCCACTATCATGATACTGACGAACCCACTTATCAAAGGATGAAGGGGTTAATTCATAGTCTTTAATTATTTCGGCACGGGGTTTACCAGATGCATGCAATTGTACCATCTGTTCTTTGAATTCTTTAGAAAAGCTTCGTCTCATTCTTCTGGTCATTTATAAAACTCCTTGGCTTTTTATTTGAACCAAGTCTAACTGACCTTAACTAACTTGTCCAACCAAGTGTAACCGATTCATATAGAGGATTCTACGAATATGGAAAAGTAGCATCAAAAGGTCAACACGAAAAAATACTTGATACAAAATGAGGTGAAGGTAGTGGAAGAAAAAGAAAGTAGTGTGCTAATACCTAGTGAAACAGAAGCTAAGAAAAGCGAAGCTATTATGCTTATAGCAGAAATGATAAAAAAACACAGTCAATATGTAGACTTTGGAAAATAAAAGCTAGGATGAGGGGGGCCCTCTCCTAGTCATCAAAAAGGAGAAATGAAAATGGGTAAAACTGCTGGGATTTATATAAGAGTATCTACAGAAGAACAGAAGAATGGTTACTCTTTAGATGCACAAGAAAAGACTCTAAGAGAATATGCAAAGAATAAGGGATATGATGTTTTTGATGTGTACAAGGATGGTGGATATTCTGGTAAGGACTTTAATCGTCCTGAAGTGCAACGGTTGTTTAAGGATTTAAGCGCTGACAAAGTAGATGTAATTCTAGTATGGAAAGTAGATAGGTTATCACGTAATAATGGCGATGTAATGTCACTAATCGATAACGAATTAAAACCTAATGATAAAAATTTAATTATAACTTCAATCGATATGGAATCATCTACAACGATTGGACACATGTTCATTTCCCTTTTAGGAACCTTTGCTAGTTATGAAAGAGCAACAATAATAGATAGGGTTAATTCAGGCATGAGACAACGAGCCGAACAGGGTTATTGGAATGGCGGAATTATTTTAGGTTATGATTCTGTAGATAAAAATCTAGTGATTAATCAAGAGGAGGGTGAATTAGTAAAAGAAATATTTGAGTTAAGGTCAATTGGTAAAGGTTACAAGGTAATTGCCAACATACTTAATGGAAAGGGACACAAGACAAAGAAGGGAAAGGATTTTAGTATAGCCGGAATAAAAGCAATATTACACAATCATGTGTATAGGGGTAAACTTGTATGGAGGAAACACGCTGAGTGGAGTACCAAAAGAAGAAAAGGAAAAACTGAACCGATAATCGTGCAAGGTCATCATGAACCTATTATAACTGAAGAGTTGTGGAACAAGGTGCAGTCAGTAAATGAAGCACAAAAGAAGTCGTTTACCACTAATCGTAATTTTAATGGCAATTTATTTTTAACAGGAATATTAAAGTGTCCTAAGTGTGGAGCAGGAACTGTTTTAAGCAAATCAAAAGGAAGCAAGGGTTATTTGTATTACTACATGTGCCAAGCCTTTCACACAAAAGGGAAGTCTGCTTGCCGATCTAATCTAATCAAAAAGGAAGTGATAGAACCAAAAGTATTGGGGACTATTAAGCAAATGATTAACAATAAGCTTTTTGTAGAGAGTGTGGTTAAGGAAATAAAGGACAAAAATAATGATGAGAACAGCTTGTACTCCAAAGAAATAAAAATTTTTAAACGACAATTACAGAAGCTATTTGACAAGAGGTCTAAGCTAGATGAAGATTATTTTAATGATAATATAGAGGCTAGTACTTATAATAGGCTAATAGAAGGGTTGCAAAGTAAAATTCATGAATTAGAACAAAGCATTAGGACATTAGAAAGTAAACTAGAGAGCCAGGGTGTAGAATTAGATGAAGACATGATAATTTATGTCTTAAGAAACTTTGAACAGCTATTTGAAAAAGCTGATGATAAAGATAAAAAGCTATTAATAAGGTCGTTGATTAAGGAAATACACGTTAAAGAAAACCGGAAGGAAATCGAGAAGATAACCTTCTGGTTTTCTTCTGTAGATGTTTTACCACCTAATAAAGTGCGAAGAACCGTACCATAAGTAAAAGAGGTTTTTAAAAAATAGCACCAACTCAAAAATAATCCCAAAAATTTTAACGATTATTAGTCATATAGTTTGCATTAGTCGAATAGAATCTAAAGGATGACTATACTAGGGGTGAATATATGGCTAATGCATTTGTTTCACGTTCACTAGATGAAATTCGTTTCTGGTCCAGAATAATGAAAGAGCATGCTTTATTTTTAAGTCTTGGATTTAACTATAATGATACAAAGTTAATTCAAGAAGCGCAGCAATTTATTGATTTATTTGAACGAATTGAACAAGAATTAAGTAGCTTTTCCGAAAACTCCGAACCTGAACGAATTAAAAATTTCAATATCCAAGTGTATCAAGCTGCTACTTCGATATGGGCATATAAACGAAAACTTTTAGGATTATCATTACGTTGTGAAATTGTATCCAACAACTATCCGTTATTACTTGATCACACAAGCCGTGAAGCAGCATATTTTGCTAATCGTTTAAAGGAGTTAAATGAAGGGAAGTTAAAACCGCTGCCAGAAACCATTATAAAAGAGAATGTTTTCTTTCTAAGAATTATGGCAGATCATTCTAAATTCATCGGTCACCTCCTTGATCCTTCTGAAAGGAAGTTAGTTGATCAAGCTCGAGAATTCAGTCATGATTTTGATCAATTAGTATTTCAAGCATTAGATATGGACTCCATGCGGCCTCAATCAGAAACAGTACCACTTTTAGACCAGTTCTTAGATCAAAACCGTGTTTCAGTAACCTCTTTACGTGATTTTAAGAAAACCGCAAGTGAATTAATAGAGGAATGTAAAATTAAAAGTAATATTCATCCACTTCTTGCAGACCACGTATTCCGCGAAGCTGACAGGTTCCTGCACATTATTGATATGTTCGATGAAAGCCTCACCCAGAATAATTAGTAGGTTACTAGCTAAACTGGCTTAGTAAAGAATCGGGCGCGTTTGTTTGATAACGCGTCTTTTATTTTGGCCATTATTAATGAATATAATCAGAAAAGTACTGAAGTTGACTGCACTTTAACCTCTCCTACTTGTTATTGAAAGATAATAAATTGAATTGTGAATATGATTAGAAAGATTACACCTACAACTAGTAAACCTATATGAACAAATTTTTGAGGAAATGTTTCTGCTTTCACTTTTTTTATTGTTACTAGCGTAAACAATGTTAATAAAACACCAAATAATAAAATTATATCCAATTAAATACCCTCCAATTGAATTGTGTTTTTATATTAAATAATATTTTCTAGTAGTAAACAAAATGACTAGATGGCATAATTATTTAAAAGATGAATATTATGCATATACAACTAAATATAAAATAAGGATAGGAAAATTACTAGTCTGTTAGATTTACCTAAAACAAAAACATGGATGGAGAACTTAAAACAAAAGTAGATTACTTAGATGTATCGATAGAATGACGGTTGATGGATACGTGAATGGCTATGCATATTTATGTAAATTAAAACGAGTATAACTGAATAAATGTAGTAGTTCAAACAACTGACATAAAATATCTATATACATATGCAACCATTTTGAATATACTGAATTTATAGAAATTTTTCACTAATCTAATATGGTAAAGGAAAAATAGTTCCTAATCCATAAAAAAGAACATCACGAGGATCAATAAACACACTAATGTGAAATACATCACAAAACAACAGAGCTGAAAGGAGTATAGGTATGAAAATAGGGATACCAAAGGAAAGTTATACTGGGGAAACCCGGGTTGCTGCGATTCCTAAAACGGTGGAACAGCTAAAGAAATTCGGTTTTGATATTTTGGTTGAAGTTGGGGCCGGAGAGCAAGCTAGTTTTACGGATGAGCAATATCAAAAGGCAGGAGCGGTCCATGCAAGTCCTGCTGACGTTTGGCAATCGGACATCATTTACAAAATAAACCCGCCAAGCGAGGATGAGATCGCAAAGATGAAAGAAGGCGCGACGTTAGTAAGTTTGATTTTTCCGCGTCAAAACGAGGAGTTAATTGATCGACTCAATCAGAAAAAAATTAATGTATTAGCGATGGATATGGTGCCACGGATTTCTCGCGCACAGTCTGTTGATGTCTTGTCTTCTATGGCCAACATTGGCGGATATCGAGCGATAATGGAGGCGTCACATGCCTTTGGTCGTTTTCTGAATGGACAAATCACTGCGGCGGGTAAAGTGCCACCTGCGAAAGTATTTGTTATTGGTGCTGGAGTAGCTGGTCTAGCTGCAATTGGTACTGGTCGTTCGCTTGGAGCGATTGTTCGAGCGTTTGATGCGCGTTCAGAAGTGGCGGAACAAATTGAATCCATGGGTGGAGAGTTTTTAAGAGTAGACATCGATGAAGATGGATCTACCGACTCTGGATATGCAAAAGAAATGTCAGAGGCTTTTATCAAAGCGGAAATGGACTTAATAGCAGAACAGGCGAAAGAAGTAGATATCATCATCACCACCGCATTAATCCAAGGGAAACCAGCACCGAAGCTTATTACTAAAGAGATGGTAGATAGCATGAAGCCCGGATCAGTAATTGTGGACATGGCTGCCCTTACAGGTGGTAACTGTGAATATACCGTTCCTGATGAATTAGTTGTAACAGAATCTGGCGTGAAAATTATTGGATATACCGATCTTCCAGGACGCATGCCGGGGCAAGCTTCTGATATGTTTGCAACCAACTTGGTTAATTTAACAAAGTTGTTATGTAAAGAAAAAGACGGAAATATCACTATTGATTTTGATGATGTGATTTTACGAAACATGGCGGTTACGCGTGATGGACAAGTAACCTTTCCACCACCTGAAATAAGTGTCTCTGCTGCTCCAGTAAAGGAAGAAGAAAATCAACCGGCATTAGAAACAAATGTAAAAGAACCGAAAAACCGCGCTGGTTGGAAATATGGTTTTGGTATAGCTGCTATGCTTTTATTCGGTTGGGTTGGGCAAGTATCACCGCCAGAATTTTTATCTCATTTTACGGTTTTCTTCCTTGCGATCGTGGTAGGCTATTACGTGATTTGGAAGGTAACATCAGCTTTGCACACGCCGCTTATGTCCGTTTCAAATGCGATCTCAGGTATTATTGTAGTTGGTGCATTATTGCAGATTACTAGTGATATATTGGCAGTTAAGATTATCGCTTTTATTGGTATTTTAATAGCGTCTATTAATATTTTTGGTGGTTTTATGGTCACACACCGTATGTTAAAGATGTTTAGAATGGATCAGGAGGTGTAAGGAATGGGAATGTCTCAAGGTTTAGTTACTGTCGCATATATCATCGCTGGTATCCTATTTATCCTTAGCTTAGCTGGTCTATCGAAACAAGAAACCGCTAAAAATGGGAACATATATGGCATGATTGGAATGGTTATTGCAATAGTTGCCACTATTTTGAGTATAAATCTTGATAAGGAAGCGTGGATCTACGTTATAGTAGCAGTGCTGCTTGGTGCCTTAATCGGTATTTTTTCAGCAACAAAAGTAAAAATGACGGAAATGCCACAACTGATCGCAGCTTTAAATAGTTTTGTAGGCTTAGCTGCTGTGTTAGTTGGTTTTAATAGTTTTATAAAAATATATACACATGTGCCAGTTCGTGATGTTCATTTAAACATTGAATTAATTGAAGTATATGTTGGTGTACTTATTGGTGCGATTACATTCACTGGATCTATTGTCGCTTTTGGTAAATTGCATGGCATGATTGGATCAAAACTCCTTTCCTATCCGTTTAAGGGAGCCGTGAATGTCATCCTTATAGTCAGCTCTGTTGTTCTCATGTATTTATTTATTGTCGAGGGAACTTCGTTAAACGCACTTATTTATTTAGTCATCATGACCGTGTTAGCACTGTATTTAGGTTGGCAAATGGTGATGTCCATTGGTGGGGCAGATATGCCGGTTGTTATCTCGGTGTTGAACTCTCTATCTGGGTGGGCGGCAGCAGCGGCCGGATTCTTGCTATCAAATGACCTGTTAATAATTACTGGTGCTTTGGTAGGTTCATCTGGTTGGATTTTATCTTACGTAATGTGTAAGGGGATGAATCGATCAATCGTTTCTGTTATTGCAGGTGGATTTGGTGACCAAGGATCTAGTGCATCAGCTGCTGGAGAAGCGGGTGAGCACCGTGAAATAAGTGCAGAAGATGTAGCAGAAATGTTAAAACAATCAAGCTCTGTTATCATTACGCCAGGTTATGGCATGGCTGTCGCACATGCACAATATCCCATTGCAGAAATGACAAAAAAATTACGCAATCAAGGGGTAACCGTTCGTTTCGCGATTCATCCAGTTGCAGGTCGCTTACCTGGCCATATGAATGTGCTTTTGGCGGAAGCAAATGTACCATATGACATTGTGTTGGAAATGGATGAAATCAATGATGATTTTCCTGAAACAGATACAGTGCTTGTTATTGGTGCCAATGATACGGTGAATCCAGCGGCACAAGATGATCCAACTGGTCCAATTGCTGGCATGCCCGTTTTGGAAGTGTGGAAAGCAAGAAATGTTGTCGTGATGAAACGTTCCATGGGTGTAGGTTATGCTGGTGTTCAAAACCCGCTGTTCTTTAAAGAAAATACAAGTATGTGTTTTGGAGACGCAAAAGAGACAACGGATAAGATATTACATTCGATATAAGATAACGATGAAAAACCCTCGTAAATGCAGAAATCGGCCTGCATTTACGAGGGTTTTCATATCAGTACTATCACCCTAAGAGTAGCCCATCCTTGTTTAATCCTAATAGCCAATATTTTAATAATGCATCCATTGTAAATGAGTATTTAGGTATATTATATTGTTAACTTCAAGAAATCCTAGAAGGCGTTACTTTTATGAGACCAACAAAATTACAAGGATCTTTTATCGCCCTCCCTTATAGCCCTCTCTTAGTATTTCTTGTACGCTATGGACAGTTACATAGGCATTTGAATCAATATCTTGGATTATTTTTTTTAATTGGACAATTTCTTGCTTATTAATTACAATATACAAAACCTCTTTATTTCTATTAGTATATCCACCTCTTCCTTCTAAAACAGTTATACCTCGAGTCATCCTGTTTGTCACCTTATCCAGAACTTCATCGGGAAAGCTTGAAATAATTAAAACAGCTGTACGTTCATTTGTTCCTTCCACCACAACATCAATTACTTTAGCACCAACGTAAACGGAGATTAGTGTATACATGGCTTTTTCTTGTCCGATGATGAAAGTAGAACTTGCGATAACCGTAATATCAATAACGAGCATCCCTTTTCCGATACTCCAACCCCATAACTGATTTGCCAGCCTAGCAGGAATTGAAGCTCCACCAGCTGTTCCGCCTGCACGAAATGTAAGTCCAAGTCCGATACCAACCATCAAACCGGCGAATAAGGCAGCTAATAATGTATCCCCATTTATTTCTTGTCCCCAACCGAATGTAAAATGTAAAAAGAGTGAAGAAAAAATGATGGAAATCACGGTATAAATAGTTACACGTCTATCAAAAAATTTGTAACCAACTACCAATAAAGCTGAATTAATGACAAAGTTGACAATACCAGGAGACCATTGGAATAAATAGTACGTAACCACGGTGATCCCAATTGTACCACCCTCTGATAAGCGGTTGGGAATAGCAAAATAATTAATACCAATAGCAAAAATAAATGATCCAACAATAACAAGAAGTACATCTTTAATTGTTCTATTCACTGTTTTCCTCCTTTCATTTAACATCAGATTATGGATGGGAAGTATACATATTTTTAAATGAGTCATCAAGAATTTTTCGTATAATAATAAAAAAACCTTATAATTAAATTTGACAGTCTTGTCCAAATCTTTAATTATAAGGTGAGTACAAATAATCTTCATTGATTATGTACCTATACTATAAAGGTTGACAAACTCTATATTAGATTTATTTTATAATCATCATTGTATAATGTTATAACTTGTATCAATAATGAGAGCTTTCCTTTTCAAAAACTATTTTTCCTCCAATCAAAGTATAAAGAATAGAAATATCTTTAATTTCAATGGGATCTATTTTTGTAGGATCTTTTTCTAATACAGCGAAATCCGCATGTTTCCCTATTTCTATACTACCTGAATTTTCTTCATCAAAGTTAAGTTGTGCACCATATATAGTCATGGCTTTTAAAGCAGTCACTACATCACATCTCTGATCTGGACCAAGTATTTCTCCTTCCCTTGTGACCCGGTTAACTGCTGACCAAACTGAGAAAAGTGGAGAAATGGGAGTAATTGGACAATCGGAATGTAATGTAAACAACAATTGTCGATCAACTGCATCTTTTATTGGACTAATTCGACTTGCTCGTTCTGGACCTAAAAATAATTTTTGGTGTCTGTCACCCCAATAATAAACGTGATTAATAAAAAACGATCCTGCTAGTTGAAGGTCTTGCATTCTATCTAAGTCCTTGAGTGTGGCGGTCTGTACATGCTCAATTCTGTGACGATGATCGATACGTGGTGTTTTTTCTAAGGCAAATTGAAAACCATCTATAATTGACTCGATGGCTCGATCCCCGTTACCGTGGATAGCTATACGAAAACCGCGGTTGTGCAAATCAAAAATCTCTTCATTGAAAGCCTTTTGTTCATGAAATAATTGTCCATATAAGTTAGGTTTATTGTGATATGGCTCTCTTAATGCACCGGTAAGTCCCTGAATTGATCCATCTTGAAACATTTTTGCACTATCTAACCGAACTAGGCCTTTGGATCTTTCTTGCATTTCTTGATCCAACTTCTTAGCATTGTACCCTGCAAATACAGCTCCCGGCCTGAAAAAATCATGCATTATCATTAGTTTTGATCGCAATGGATTTATACCTAGTGCTGCTGCTTTAAGATGCACCTCATATTCTATTATTCCAGAATATGACCCGACAGCTGCATCTGTACTTGTTGTTATTCCTTCGGCCATAAAATCTTTAGCAGCTTCTCCAAGCATATCGATCATTTCTTTCTCAGTTGGATCAGGAATTTTTTCATTAAAGGGATCCAATGCTTGCTCATACAACACACCATTAAGTTTTCCATGATTATTTTTTCCAAAGTTATCATTGGACACGCATTCATCTATTCCAACCAATTCAAGTGCCTTTGAGTTGACAACAGCTAAATGGCCACTTATATGAGTGATAAAAACTGGATGGTTTGGAGAAACCTTATCTAAGTCAAATCTAGTAGGGTGTCGCTTTTCTGAAAGAAGTGTATCATCATAACCATACCCTACAACCCATTCCCCTATAGGAACATCCATTGTTCTTTTCGAAATTGCTTCTAAAATATTGTCAATACTTTGATTTGGAGGACTACTGCAATTAACCCTATTACGAGCTTGAGAATAGTCTATAATATGATTATGCGTATCAATAAAGCCAGGGAGCATTGTGGCTCCCTTTAGATTTAGAATTTTGGTATTGTCAGAAATATTAACTTCACCACTCGGCGGCTCTGATTGAAACCATATATCACTAATCTTTCCATTCGTAACTGCCACTGATCCTGCAATAGTATTTTTTGAATCTAGTGTCAAAACGTTAGCATTAGTAATTAATAAATCTACTTTATTCAGAATTCATCACTCCTCTATACTGGGTCATATGTTTAACGTGATAGCCAATGTTTTGTATCTACAGTTCCTCTTTTATAAATGAGACTGTGAATTTTATCTTTTTTATTTCTCTATCATTTCTTCAACTTTTTCTTGGTTATTATCAATCCACTCACGTGCAACTTCTTCTGGTTCATCACCACTATCAATCATTGTAATCATCTCTTCAACATCTTTAAGCGATATGCTCCAATTACTTAAAAAATTGTAAACATCAGAATCGTTTTCTTTCAACTCCTTATTTGCTATGACATTAACAGTAGAAGCATTAAAGTATTCTGGTGTTTTTTCATTACTTATTATTTTAACGTTATATTTATTAAACATTGTATGGGGGCGCCAACCATAAAACATAACTGGCTCTTCTTTTTTCATCATACGAACTGCTTGAGCCATCATAGCACCTTCAGAAGAGTTAATTTGTACCATGTCTAAATCATAACCTTCAATCACTTTGTCGATATTCTTTGTTGCTGGATCCCCTTCTCCGACCGAATATATTTCATTATTAAACATATCCTCTTTGCCTTTTATGTCTCCAATATCATTGATATCTTCCATATATTTTGGTACAACCAAACCGGAATCAGCGTCATCATAACTTAAAGCAACTTTTTCAATCTTATCAGAAAATTTTTCTAAATAATTACTTTGTCCCGGAAGCCATGAATCCATAAACACATCAATATCTCCACGTGCAAGACCAGCGTAGACACTTCCAGCTTCTGCTTCTATTTCTTCTACTTCATACCCCATATCTTGTAAAATAAGGCTTGCAATCTTAGTTGGAGGTACTGTACTTGTCCACGGAGTAACACCAAAAGTTATTGTTTGACCTTTTTCATCACTATCTTTTGCTTCCTCTTGATCTGCTGTAGCATTCGATTCCTCTTCTGATGAACAACCAATAATAAATACTAAAAATAATACTGCCAATAGACCTAATAAAGCTTTTTTCACTGTGACCTCTCCTTTTATATTTATGATTTTGTCTTAAACCGTGAGTCTCCCTAGCAAAAACCCCAAGAGAATATAAATACATGACATTGTTACTATTAATTCTATAATTAGGTATTTTGCATCTAAGCAATACCAGTCAATTAACGGAGTTTATCTAGCGAATATTCAGACCAGTCTGACAATTTGTTTGATTACGTTACGTACTATACCATCCAGACGGTTGTGTTTGCAAACATTCTATAATAAAAAGTACTAATATTCATCTCATTAGAACATTTACCTTACCACTCAACCCTGCACAATGCTGGTGTTTCTATTCATTTAAGGAAAAATACACAAAAAATTTAATGAAATCATAAAAATATCCTCTTGGTGGTACCCCCCCTCAGTACCTACCAATTTTTTCATGCTGTTTTTTTATTCAAAGTAGTACATAGATCCCCCATAAATAAAAGATCCCACTCGTATAGTATAAATAGTTATACGAGTTTTTCTGAGGTATATGTAAATAACACGATGCAACGAATGAGACAAGCATGATCGGAATACGAATAGATGTATGCTGAAGTAATCAGGTGCATCGCATCATAAAAAAATGACAATGTGAGGGATTAGTGTGACAACCGAGAATGAACGAATTAGTAAATCCTATTATCAAACGATTATAGATGAAAGCAACAAACAAGGACACGCAGTCAAGATATTGGGTGACATGTACATAGAAGAAATGCAAAAACAACAGCCGAACCTATCATCGATTCGCTTCGCCCAAGGGGAAGTTTATTTCTTGAATAATGATTATGAAGCTGCCATTTTTAAATGGAGGCAACCTCTAGAAGAGGAGCTTATTCCATGGGGACAGAAGAATATAGCAGATGCTCACATGGAATTAGGATTATTGGAAGATGCAGAAGAACTTTACAGGCAAGTCAACACGTCATCACTTGCCCTACAATCGGAGGTTTTCTTGCAGCTACTTTCCTTGCATGTACAACAAGGCAATCAAGCAAAAGCAGTTAGCACTATCAAGGAAGCTGTTGCGTTAAATCCTGATTATCCTCGCCTAACAGAGATAGCCCAGACCTATTTGGAGGATATTAATGATTGGGATCATGCTATTGAACTAGCAGTTGGTGAGGCAATACGAACACAATCGGTCTATTGGGTTGATGTCTTATCAGGATATGTTCAACAAGGGTTGAACGTTAATCATCCACCAGACTATTTTAATGGTCTACTGATTGATTTACTGCAGTTGGACCGTGACCGTTTTGAAAGCTTTACAGAAGTATTATGGAATAGCTATCGGCAAAGCGCTTATTATTTAGAATGGCTGAACGTGATGAACCGGCTGCTTTACGATTTGCAAAATGAACTACCTTTTGTGTGGGAGAAGCTTCCGAATTTATATCAAGAAGCATACTTCGACTTAATTAGTGGTGACTTTTTAATCAAGGATATCTCTGATTTGGTACAAAATCATTTAGCGAACTGGATAGAAATAACGTCAGAATCAGATGCGTTGGTTTCTTCCACGGCCATCCTTGCATGGGATGAAACCTTCCCTTCGACGCTTGATGCAGATCTAATTAGTAAAGCCACCTACCTGTATGAAAATGCAACACCGAATCAAAATGGAAGAAAAGATGGGGTGAAGCTTTTTCATGCTATTAACGATTGGGCAAAAGAAGAAGGCTTGTTAGAAGCGTTAACGGAGCATATAGAGCCGATGCTAACGGGTTACAATATAGAGGTGGCGAGTCCGTCAAGCATCCATCAAGTGGTTAAAGCTTCGATAGCTTTCCTGCTGCAACAAAGAGTAGATTTGGAAAAAGGCATAGAGGAAGATATTCACTGGAATGAAGCATTACTAGCTAGCTTACAGCATAGCCACCAACAGCTTGGAACGATGGAGAAGGAAGCGGCCTATGAGATGACAGATGCGTTCCGTAAGATGAAAAATTCCTTAACGCAACGTGTGTTGACTGATCTGCCTAAACACTTACAAGCTAGTTCCAGTATTATTCAGGAGGACAGTGATTTTTCCACGATCCATGAAGACTTAAATGAAGAAATGAATCAACGTATTGTTACCTTCATGAAAAAATTTGTGAACAATGACGTGAAACATGCGGTACAGCAGTGGGTTGAGGATTCTAAAACGGAATTCCAGAAACACCAAGTAGCATGTGACGAATTAAGTGAGACAATTAATAAGCAATTTGGTGAAGAAAAGATTGTCCTGCAGGGTGACTTTAAAGTGATCGATGATTGGCAAAGAGACTTGGAACGGATATCCCGCGGATTGCTGCGTTTTGAAAAAATAAATGTTTTGCGCCGTAATACCCCTTCCCAGTTATTTTTAAAAGGAGCGGGCAAACTAATTGGTTCCTTCTCCAAGAATAACGACATGCTTTATAGTAAATATATAAACTATGTTGAAAATGAGGATTATAGTGAGACAGTTAAGGATATCATCACCCCATTTATGCAGCAATTGGAATTCTTTGAGGGATCGATAGGGTGGGACGTTAGCAGGTTCTTCTCCAATCCATTGGAAGTATTGAATATGGAAATGGAGAAGGTTGAAACAGATATTCAAAGCCATACACATGTCTTACAAAAAATGCACGACAACCCTGAAACCTATCGCGATCCACTGACCTTGTTCGAATTGAGGTTGAGTCAGTATGAGTTGATGCATATGATTGGTTAAGTGTAGAAGCAATAAAGTAATATAAAAAGCTGTGTGATTTCTAAGTAGGATATGCAGTGAACTTCATCATGACTAAAATATATTGTTAGCAAAAAACAGCACCACTCATGGTTATTGAGTGGTGCTGTCTACTTCTATTCTAAATCCCAAATCACCCATTACTCTCCGCAGTCAATCCAACTTTCCCATTCTCCTCCAGACCAGTTTTCCTAGTCAAAGAAAATACTGCGCATAGCAAGGAAATGACCACTAGGATGCCACCGAACCAGGCCATGTTAGAAATGGAACTAGAGAAATTCAACACGACGCCACCATAGGCTGATCCAAGTGAGATACCGATTTGTAATGCTGAGTTATTAAAGCTTTGCTGAATGTCGGATGTCACAGGGTCTGATTGAATCAGATAGCTTTGTTGTGGTGGTGCTAGACTCCAGCTTAATCCAGCCCATATCATCATTACCGGTATAAACACCACAATGGAGAACGTAGTGAATGGCAAGATGAATAGGACGGCAGCGAATGCAACGATAACGGCAATAATACTTTTTGGTGGTCCGATTCGATCGGAAAGAATACCACCGAATGCGCCACCGCTTACTGCTGCAACCCCAAATAATAGATAGCTAATGCTAATCCAAGTAGAGTTCAAGCCAAGCTCTGTCTCTAAAAATGGTGTGAAGTATGCATATAACGTATAATGTCCTGCTAGCATAAACATCGTTGCAAGGTGGGCACTTCCTAACTTGAAGCTACTCACTGCTTTTAACTGTTGTTTTAATGGAACGGTCTTTTCTCCAGGGATCCGCTCTAAAAAGATCGAGATTAGGATAAAGGAACCGATGGATAAAATAGAAATACCGAGAAAAATAATGCGCCAGCCAAATTGTTCGGAAATTAGAATGCCGAGTGGCACACCCATCACAAGGGAGGAGCTAATTCCCATATAGATAAGTCCTAGTGCTTTAGCTCGGTGTGCTGGTGCCACAATTTTCGATGCGATCGTTAAGGATAATACAACGATCAGTGCGGTACTCATGGCGGTTAATATCCTTGCGATCATCATTAAGGTAAAAGTTGGACTGAAATAGGTCATCATATTACCGATGAAGAAAGCGAACAAGGATATAAGGTATAGCTTTTTTCGTTCCATTTTGCTAGTTAAGACTAGTAACACAGGGCCAGCAATGGCATATATAAGTGCAAAAATTGTGATTAGTTGTCCTGCGGAGCTTAAAGTAATATTTAAATCATCTGCGATAGCTGGTAGGATGCCTCCAACGACTAATTCAACGAGTCCAACTGCTACGGTTGATAATGCGAGTATAAAAACTTTTATATTCATAGTCTGTTTTTCTTCCTTTCTACTGTATCGATGTTGTCTATATTTTTAGGAATAAAAAAATCCTGATTACAAAAAATGAACAGTTCATTTTCTGTAATCAGGATTTTGTGGTTCCTGGTAGAGACCCTCAGCCATATTCTGAGGTTATACAGGTAATTTATTTGATAAACACTAGAATAGTTTACTAGCTTTTGTTGAGTTTATCAAGTATTAAATAATTCAATGACGACACCATGAGCCTAGTACGAGTGTTTTTAGTAAGTGGGCATGTCGACATCGTTTAACCTACGCTTCAAAAATATAAGATCTCCATATTCACTTAAAAGTTTATGCAGAGGTGTCCTTACGTTTTTTAATAGACTAAACTGAGGTAAATTAGAATAAAAAAGAGTGAACAAGCAAAAAAATTTACTTTCTAAAACCAATATTTTAAACTAAACCGAACAATGCTCATCCATAGTAGTCTGGAAAGGATGTTATATAAATGAAACTTAGTATCTTAGATCAAGCCCCGATTACGAGAGGGAATGATGCAACAGATGCATTAAAAAAAGCAGAAGAACTAGCCGTTTTAGGTGATGAACTAGGCTATCATCGCATGTGGATGGCAGAACATCATGCCAGTCGCGATGTAAATGTGTTTGCAAGCTCTGCTCCTGAGATTTCAACAGCCTTTCTAACAGCTAAAACAAAGCATCTTCGTATCGGAACAGGTGGTGTAATGATGATGCATTACTCTCCACTTAAATTGGCTGAAGTATTTAAAACCTTAAATGCCTATGTGCCGGGCCGAATTGACTTTGGCGTTGGCCGAGCCCCTGGTGGAGATAATCACGCCATTTATGCTTTATCTGAAGGACGGCAACCAATGATAAACAATCTGTATGAAAAATTTGATACGACCTTACAGTTGCTTCATGACGAAGTACCTGAAGATCGTTTATATCAGAAAACAATCGCAACACCAAACGACATTGTTTTGCCAGAAGCATGGTTATTAGGTTCAAGTGGTAACAGTGCAGTTGAAGCGGGCCGTAGAGGTGTCGGTTATTCTTTTGCACAGTTTTTCAATGGGGAAATGTCGCAAGAAATCTTAGATGCATACAGAAACCATTTCCAACCTTCTGCGTTTATGCAAAAACCTGAAATAAATGTTTCATATATGGTCACAACAGCTCAATCAAAAGAAGAAGCTGAATTCGAAGCAAAACCGCAAGATATTTGGCGTTTGTTATTTATGCGAGGGAAAGTCACCCCAGTCATGACACCTGAAGAGGCCCGTGATTACCCATTGACGGAAATGGATCGAATGATTATTGAACAGAATCGTAAAGTCCATTTAGTTGGAGATGTAAAAGAAATCGCAACAACGTTACAAGAAGAGCAAGCCTATTATGGTTTTGATGAAGCGATGATCTGTAGCATTCCCCACTCACAAGAAAAACGTTTAAATGTGTATCGGCTATTGGCTAATGAATTGATTTGAAGTATTGAGGTTTAAGGAAATATGTCATTAGTCGAATTTTACAAATAATATTAGTAAAATACTTTAGACTGCCTATATGCTGACGATTCACATTGTTAGTTTATAGGCTTTTAATTTTGGTTATATATGATGAAACAGTTAGATTTGTAACCAGTTTACCAGGTCAAATATTCTATTATAGAATAGAGTATAATACTAACTATGCATATAAATATTTTAATTTGGGAGATATTAACATGTCTAACTTCATTTATCAATTGCAGCAGTCCTATGAAAAAGGATTTATTAATAAGAACAATAAGTATAAAGGGAAATTTAAGCCAGAGTTATTGTTAAATAATCAACATAAAAAGCAAAACGTACTAACAACGTTAATAGATGAGTTGAAAGATTGTCGATCTTTCTTATTTTCAGTTGCTTTTATTACAGAAGGTGGGTTAGCAACTTTAAAGTCCCATTTGCTAGATTTGCATCATAAAGATGTCAAAGGATGTATTCTTACTTCAACTTATCAATATTTTAATCAACCTAAGATATTTAAAGAATTACTTAAGTTAAAAAATGTAGAAGTGCGTATATCGGATGTAGAAGGTTTTCATTCAAAAGGTTACATTTTCCAACACGACAACTATTCTACATTAATTGTAGGAAGCTCAAACTTATCTGCCAATGCTCTAAAGGTGAACTATGAATGGAATATTAAATTAACCTCACATGATAATGGCGAATTACTTCATTATTTTCAAAAGCAATTTAATGAAATGTGGGGGCATTCGACAACGTTAACATATGATTGGATTGAACAATACCAAAGTCAATGTAAACAGATTCAACACACAAAGGTTGCTGAAATGGCTCCTAGTTACATAAGTAATAAAATGGAGCAAGCGCTAACCATTGAACCAAATAAAATGCAAGTACAAGCTCTAAAGGGAATTCAGGCTATTAGAAACCAAGGTCAGGATCGAGGACTAATCATCTCCGCTACTGGTACTGGAAAGACCTATTTAGCAGCATTTGATGTAAGAAACGAAAGGCCAAAACGTATGTTGTTCATTGTTCATCGGGAACAAATTTTGCAAAAAGCAAAACAAGACTTTATGAAAATATTAGGTGGAAATGAAAATGATTTTGGAATTTTAACAGGTAGTAGTAAGCAAATTGATCGGAAATATGTTTTTGCAACGGTCCAAACAATTTCTAAAGAAGAAACGTTGCAACAACTTAACGAAGATTCTTTTGATTATATATTAATAGATGAGAGTCATCGAGCTGGTGCTAATTCCTATCAACGTATTATTAATCATTTTAGTCCAGAATTCTTATTAGGTATGACTGCTACACCAGAACGAACCGATGGGTATGATTTATTTCAATTATTTAATTACAATATAGCTTATGAAATTAGACTACAAGAAGCATTAGAAGAAGATATGCTGGTACCTTTTCATTATTATGGTGTGACCGACCTTGAAATTGACGGAGAGGTTAAAGATGTTGCACTCTTTAATCAATTGGTTTCTGATGAGCGAATAAAGCAGATTATTGAAAAAATTGAATATTATAGTTATTCAGGTGATAAAGTTAGAGGTTTAATGTTTTGTAGCACAAAAAAAGAAGCGAGTCATTTATCTGCGTTATTTAACCAACATGGTTTAAAAACAGTTGCATTAACAGGTGATGATCCACAAGAAACTAGACAATATCAAGTGAATAGACTTGAGAATGGATACCTAGATTACATTATCACGGTTAATATTTTTAATGAAGGTATTGATATACCAGCAATTAATCAAGTAGTTATGCTTAGACAAACAGATTCTAGTATTATTTTTATCCAGCAGCTAGGCAGAGGATTGCGAAAGCATGAGTCGAAGCAACATCTCACAGTGATTGACTTCATTGGAAATTATCAAAATAACTTCTTAATTCCAGTTGCTTTATCAGGGGATAATTCACAAAATAAAGATTCTATCCGGCGTAAAATGATTGATACAAGCTATATCAAGGGTACATCAACCGTTAATTTTGAAGCGGTTGCAAAGCAGAGAATCTATGAATCTATTAAAACGGCCAATTTAATGCACATGAAAGTATTAAAGGATGCCTATCAAACATTAAAAATGCGCATTGGACGTATGCCATTATTAGAAGATTTTTATGATTATAATTCAGTAGATCCTACCGTCATTGTAGATAAGAAAAGCAATATGTTAGTCTTCTTACAATCTATTAAGGAAGAAGTAAGTGATATACCCAAGCATGCTGAACAAATTTTGACCTTTATCTCTCAGGAGGTACTACCAGGAAAACGAAAACATGAAATTATTCTGTTGCAAACGTTGCTAGAAAACGTTTCACTTAGTAAACATATGTTTATGGAAATACTCGCTTCAAAAGGTTTACCGATGGATGATCAAATAGTAAGATCCGTTGAAAGAATAGTGCAGCTGGAATTCTTCACAGCACCAGAACAAAAGAAATATGGAAGTGAACCGATTGTTAATGTACGAGATGATAAGTATGAGATGCCAGAAAAATTCCAACAATATCTAACGCAGTCATGGTTTAAAAAATTAGTACAAGACGTATTAGCCGTGGCGGAAAAAAGATCTCGTCGTTTTGACAAAGAACAGTCCTTAACAAGGTTAGAAAAATACTCACGTAAAGATGTTTGTAAGTATTTAAATTGGGATAATGACGAAGGTTCTACAATGTATGGATATAAAACAAAGCATGGAACTTGTCCTATTTTTGTTACATATCATAAAAAAGAAGATGTGGAAGCTAGCGTCAATTATGAAGATACTTTTAAGAGTCCTGAAGTATTACATTGGTATACAAAAAGTAGACGTCGTAAGACCTCAAAAGAAGTAATAAATATAATTGAAGCAGAAGAAAGAAACATAAATATACATTTGTTTGTTAAGAAAGATGATGATGAAGGTAATGACTTTTATTATTTGGGTGAAGCAACACCTGATCAGGCAACTGTAGAAGAAACTACAATGATTGGTAAAAATAAAGAAGAACTTCCAGTGGTTACGATGGATTTACATCTAGATGAGACAGTAGATCAAGCAATCTATGATTATTTGCATGAAAATATTATATAATAAGAAGAGCACATCAGTATTTATGTGCTCTTTCCGTTTGTTTCATTATCGTTTCTACAGCTGGAATATCTGCAGGAGCCCAAACAATTGAATTGAGGTTTTCCTTTGGCAACCAAATTAATTTTGTGTGTTCACTTGCTATCGGTGTGCCAGAGATAAGAGTTGCTTCAAGTGCAATTAATTGAATAATAAAGTTATCATATTCATGTGTATGATCATGGATCACATTACCAGCTTGAATTACACAATCTAATTCCTCTTGAATTTCGCGTTCCAAAGCTTCTTGTAAATTCTCTCCTGCTTCTACTTTTCCGCCAGGAAACTCCCACTTGTTTGGTATAGACATATCGAGCGAGCGTAAAGCACATAAAACTTCCTCTTTAGTATTCTGCATAACAGCTGCTACTACTTTTACTTTCTTCTTCATGTGAAACCTCCGAATTATCGTAGTTATTATATATTCTAGCATTTAAAAGATGGACCAGCTAGATTTTTGGATCTTAAGATTAGATATTGTACAGATTTGAAAACGAAACTGTTTGGTGAGATAAGATGTTAGTGAAAATGAATAGAATAGTTAATTTAAAGTTTTTACGGGGCGTCACTGTGACAAAAGATCATTTAATAAGGTAAAGCATTTTGATAATTATTGAAAAGAAGCATAGGAGGAACAATTAACCCATTATGTTAGTTGTTTCTCCTATGCTTCTTTATAGAATACTATTTTCTTTTGCTTGCTAACTTTTCTTTGATTTTTTGATCAATCTCATCAATTGGTGTTTCTAAAGACGGGTAATCCTTATTGTGTCCTGATGCATATCTTAAAGCCTTACCTTTTATAATGTTAAATTTGCCTTGATGAGCACCAACTACACCATAATACGCTTCATCTAGTACGTTTAAGTCTCCATTGGCTCCAAACAAGATCACTTTTTCATTGGGTTTCATATTTGGAACGCCATCAAAGTGGGCATAAGCTGATGAGCCATATGATCCAGTTTCATAAAAAGATTGCTTTTCAGCGAATGGCTGAATTTCTTGACTTTGTTCAGTAAGATTAACATCTCCATACTTTTTCACAAATGCTGTGTCTTCTGAATTAAATTCTTTTCCGGTTTCATATTTTTGATTGATTTCATTAAATCGTTGTTGAATCTCACTTTCTGTTAATTTAGTATTACCCTCTTCAGCCCCTACTAGAATAGGAACAAGAAACCCCATAGATAAAAAAACAAGGTACTAACAATAATTTTCTTCAAAACTATCAACCCTTTCTTTTTTTAAATTTTGGCATCAATGGTTATAATAGTACATTGTTTATTAAAAAGTGTAAATAGAGAGAGTAAATTACATTTCTATTCTGTTATTTTATAAAAACGGTTAGAAGGAATGAAAGTCTAAACAAATTTAACGTTCCTTAGTACTACACTGGATCACCTAAAATTGTAAAAGAACCGTCTAACAGTTTAAAATCTACATATGTATTAGTTGCGGAATAAGCTACACTACCTCTATACTCAACCGATCTTGAAAAGAATATTGAGTTTTGATTTGTGACAGAATCACTAAGAGTTTTTGAATACACAATCCCAATGCCCCCACTTCCTATTGTTCCGTAAGCTGTATGAGTAACATAAGCTGTGATTTTTGAAGGTGTAATATCATTAGTATCTAATTTTCCGGCAGTTATGGCTATACTATAAGAGTTTTTGAAGACTCCATGTTCTGAACTAATTGTTCCTTCTAAGTATCCATCAAAACTATCAGAAGAGTTATATGATTCAGTTTCATAGAAAGACTTTGTTTCCAGTAATGGAATTTCGATTTCTTGAATTGTCTCAGGAATATTATGATCATCTCCATACTTTTTCACAAATGCTGCATCTTCCAAATCAAATTCTTCTCCCATTTCATATTTTTGATTAATTTCATCAAAACGATGTTGGATCTCACGTGCTGTTAATTCTGATTCTATATTTTTAGTACTTACTAAAATGAAAATTGAAAATCCTATTAACAAAACTAAGATCAAACTAAAGAAACCAATAGTTATTTTTTTAAAACCTTTCAATCTTTTAATGACTAAGACTATTAAAACTATTATGCTTATTGTAAAAATTAAGATAAGCATTCCGATTAAGTTGTAATTATCTAACATTCTAGACATCCTTTTTCAATTGTATTTTTATGGATTTCACAATAACTTTATCATGCATCTTACAATTTAAAAAGGGATATTAAAATAGAGATTCTTTTTCTAACAAGTAAAAATACCGATTGTAGTGGAGCCCCCCTTTCTATCTTAACAGAAGAAGATGTAGAGAATAACGAAGATTATTTTACTTTAATAAACAGAAGCATTAAAAGGATAACTATGCTTAAAAAAGAACCGGATAGTCATGCTACCCGGTTCTTTTCCTTTACTTAATGATTTGATTAAAAACTTCGCCATTGTTCAAGTCAACAATTTTTAATCTGTTTGTATCTTTAATAAAAATACTTTTATATTGTTTTTGACTGTCTTCACTATTTACGAACATCACACGTTTATGCTGGTTATCTTCTACAATGCATGCATGATCGTCATCAGCATCGATTTGTGCTTCTAGTGTATCAAATTCATAAAAATCATCTACATCAACAGCTGATTCATTTTCTTCTTCAGATTCGTTATCATCGTCATCTGCTTCTGGTTTGTCTGTATTTGTAATCACTTGATTGAAAACTTCGCTATTGTTTAGGTCAACAATTTTCAATCTGTTTGTGTCTTTAATAAAGATACTCTTATATTGTTTTTGACTGTCTTCGCTGTTTACGAACATCACGCGTTTCTGTTGGTTATCTTCTACGATGCGTGCATGATCGTCATTAGCATCAATTTGTGCTTCTAGTGTGTCAAACTCATAAAAATCATCTACATCAACAGCTGACTCATTTTCCTCTTCTAATTCATTGTCATCATCTGCTTCTGGTTCATCTGTAGGTGTGATCACTTGATTTAGAATTGGACCTTTATCCAAGTCAATTACTTTTAGTCTGTTTGTGTTTTTAATAAAAATGCTTTTGTATTGCTGATTATTGTCGGTAAGTACAAGGACACGTTTTTCAGCATTGTCTTCAACGACTTGCACGTTGTAATCTTCCACATCATCAATGTACGCTTCTAACACCTCATATTCGGTGAACTGTTGTAAATTATCACCATCATTTATCTGATCATGAACATACGATTGTCCTTTCATTTGATCAGTTGCATCAACACTTCCCGTCCCAGCAAAACCTCCTGTGAATAATAATGCACCTGCCATGGCAGTTAAAAATAATGTTTTCATACGTTTACCTCCTTGTTTAACTGAATAATTCCATTATATCGATGAAAGATAATAGCATCTTTAGAACAAAATTAGAATTTGATTAGAATAGCTTTAAAAAGTTATTTCTTAAATGTCTAATGATATAATGAAAGGAGAATAATTTAGACGGTCGAAAGAAGGGAAGTAAATGACACGGATACTGATTGTGGAAGATGAAGCATCTATTGCGCGTGTATTAGCGTTGGAACTGAAGCATGAAGGATATCAAGTGATAACTGCTGAGACAGGTGATGAAGGTTTAATGCGTGCGGAAAGCGAATCTTGGGATTTGCTTTTGCTAGATGTGATGCTTCCAGAACGTAGCGGTATGGATATTTTACGCCGTTTGCGATCTGGGGGTAATGCAACTCCGGTTATTATGCTAACAGCACGTGATGCAGTACCAGATAAAGTTTCGGGGCTTGACCAAGGTGCGAATGATTATGTCACAAAACCTTTTGATATGGAGGAATTATTGGCTCGGGTACGTGCTTGCTTACGCCAAGGTCATACAGCGGTCGAATCTGAAGTTTTCACCGTTGCAGATTTATCTGCCAATGTTCAAACGCGTCAAGTTACACGTGCAAACCATCCAATTGAATTGACACCACGCGAATTCGACCTGTTAATTTATTTATTGCGCAATAAAGACATCGTATTAACACGTGATCAACTCCTTCATAACGTTTGGGGGTTTGATTATGCGGGAGAAACGAATGTTGTCGATGTTTATATTCGTTATCTACGGCAAAAAATTGATCATAATTATACAGGAACGTTGATCCAGACGGTCCGGGGCGTTGGCTATGTATTGCGTGAGGCCACATGAAGTTAAAGACAAGGATTCAGCTATTAACAACGGGATTACTCGTTGTACTGTTGTTGGCAGCACATGTCGGTATTTATGTTGCATCTAATCATTTACTTGTAAAAACAGTGACCGATCGATTAGACGATCAATCAGAGGATATTTTACAAGCCTTGCAAAAGAGTGATGGAGATGAATCAATAGCACAGCTAATTAAAGCATCTACCCCAACGAATGGCATGGTCCGCGTTATTTCTGACGGTGACACTATACTATCCATAGGTACCCGTGTTCCCGAATTACGGGAATTGGAACCTTCTTACGCTGGAAAGTATCAGACAGCTGTACGTGACACATCGGTTGGACGGGCAGCGTCTGTTTTCTTTCCACTAATTTGGTCTGATGGTCAAGTCGTAACGTTAGAGATCACGGAAAGTTTGGCACAGGAAGAAAAAACATTAACGGTATTGCGTGGGGTTTTGCTCGTTAGCGCACTATTTATCTTGCTACCGGTGGTTTTCGGAGCCCGACTGCTTGCAGGATTAATTACCAAACCTATTGGAACACTGATCACGACGATGGATGATATTGAACGAAGTGGCAGTTTTCAAACCATTTCTAAAAAAAGACGCACGAATGATGAACTTAGCTTATTAACTCAAACGTTTAACCGGATGATTAATCGTTTGGAGGGTAATTTTTCGCGTCAGCAGCAATTCGTTTCTGATGCTTCGCATGAACTCAAAACCCCTTTAACCGTTATTAATAGTTATGCGAGTGTATTGTCACGTTGGGGGAAGAGTGATCCTGCCGTTCGTGATGAAGCGATTGAAGCCATTCAATCCGAAACAAACCGGATGCAGCATTTGGTGAAACAGTTACTGGATTTAGCTCGGGAAGACCAGCAAGGTGAACTAAATCTAGAGCAACATAATATTATACATCTAAGTAGACAAACGGTTCAGCGTATGAAGCAAATAACCAATAATGAGATGACAGTGAGCGGACCGGAACTAACGGTATTCATTGATGCAGAAAAGTATCAGCAGTTACTGTTTATTCTTCTAGATAATGCGATTAAATATGGAGATGATCCGATTTCCGTTTCAATAACAAAAGATGAGCAAGCGTTCATACTGACGGTAGCTGATCATGGACCTGGTATTGATCCGGCAGAGTGGGATCGGGTTTTTGATAGGTTCTTCCGAGTTGATAAAGCGCGCAGTCGAAATAAAGGTGGTACTGGGCTTGGCTTAGCGCTTGCCTATCAGATTGTTAAGGCTCATGGTGGGACAATTCAGGTGCAGGGCAACGAACCTCAAGGCACCAAGTTCATTGTTTGTTTACCTTTGGAAGTAATAGAGAGGAGGTAGTTGGAAAATGTTTAAGCGTATAAGTATTATATTAGGAGTTGGTACTCTTTTAATCATCTGTCTCATTTACTTTTGGCCATTTCAAACAGAATCGCTTTCTACGGAAGCAGCAAGTCAGCGTGCCCAAAAGCTGTACGGTGGAACAATTGAAGATACGACGAAGGCTGATGGTTATTATGTTGTCAGACTTATTAAAGAGGGGCGAGTCTACGAAGTCAAGGTGGATGACGCTGATGGGGCAATTATAAACATGGCTGCACTTGAAGAAGTTGCACAATCAGATGAATCCAATGAACAAAAGGAGCCCTCCAACGAGGAAATACAACAGGAAGATGACCAGCGTACAGATGAGAAACAACCACAACCCCAAAACCCCGAGGATGAAAATGGCGGATTAATCACGGCAGTTCAAGCCAGTGATATTGTATTAGAACGTATGGATGGCAATGTGAAAAAGTCAAATATTGAATCGGAACTTGATGAAGATGATGATCGCTATATATATGAAGTAAAGATAGAATTGACGAACGGGAGCGAGGTAGAAGCTGAGGTCGATGCTGTTACCGGAAAAGTGTTGTATTTTTATACCGAGGAAGCAGAAGAGTAACACGAGATCCTTTTGAGCGACACTATAATGTATTCAAAGTTTCCGTTCAATTGTGTAGGTAGAGACAGGCAGTCTGGCTTTTACGACTTATTACTACTCTACTCGCGCTATGTATTACTTTAGATTCATGACGATCAATCCTTCTAAACCTTTTCTATCTTACATTACTCTCGGGCCTTATCTAAATGATAAGGCTTTTTTTTGTTTGTCATTACTAATAATTAGTTGTATGCGAAAGTTTAAGATGTCATAAATTGCATTTAGAAAATAGACTGGTTAAATCTAATATAACCGTCACACTATTTTCATATTTAAAACCAAGAAACTATTTAAAGTTTTCTGGTTTCCTGTTATTATTTATGTATGGAGAAGGAAATTAATAGTTGGCCAAGTAAAAGAGACTACTTCCTTAAATTCAAGTTTTTAATTTATAAACATTTATAAAATACAGGAGGAAAGTAAAATGACACAATTAAATTGGCATGATCTAATTCCGAAAGAAAAGATTATTGAATGGAGAAGGCATTTACATCAAAATCCTGAATTGTCATTTGAAGAGTATAATACATCACAATTTATTTATGATACATTGGCAGTTTTCCCGAATCTTGAATTAAATCGTCCGACTAAAACAAGTGTTGTTGCAACTTTAAAAGGAGGCGCCGGCGAAGGTCGAACCATTGCACTTCGGGCTGATATGGATGCTTTACCAATTCAAGAAGAAGCAGATGTTCATTTCCCATCGCTTAATAAAGGTGTCATGCACGCCTGTGGACATGATGCACACGTATCCATGCTTCTCGGTGCAGTTCAAGTCCTCTCACATATGAATGATAAACTCGCTGGCACTGTGAAGTTTATCTTCCAACACGCTGAAGAACTTGTACCTGGTGGTGCACAGGAGTTAGTTGATGCTGGCGTTTTAGAAGATGTTGATGAAATTTATGGAATTCATATTTTTCCTACATTTAAAAAGGGCACCATTGGGATCGTAGATGGTGCGGCAACAATTGCAGCAGACGGTTTTTTTCTAAAAATACAAGGTAAAGGTTCACATGCATCAACACCCGAGCTGGCAATTGATCCAATTATTGTTGGTAGTGAAATAGTTTCAGCATTACAAACGGTTCGTTCAAGAAGTGTCAAATCAAGTGAAAATGCCATTATTAGTGTTGGGGAATTTGTAAGTGGACAAGCACCTAATATCATTCCTGATACGGCTAAGCTTAGCTGTTCAATTCGTTCTTTTAGTGAGGAAACACGTAACTTAATTGAAACACGTGTGAAGGATATTATTGAACATGTCACAAAAGCGCATGGCGCAACTTATGAACTTAATTATATTCGTGGTTATTCACCCGTCATTAACAATAATGAGCAAGCTGTTAAAGCAAAAAGAGCTGCAACAAAAGCATTGGGTGAAGCGTTAGTATATGATGCTGAAACGTTAATGGGAAGTGAAGATTTCTCTGCTTATACAAAAGTCGTTCCTGGCTGCTTTATGTTTTTAGGTGCTGGAACTGAGGAGGATAATTGTAGTTATTTTAATCACCATCCAAAATTCAATATTGTTGAGGAAACAATGTTTAATGGAACAAAAGTAGAAATACAGCTTATTCTTGACTTGATTGGAAGATGATGAATCATTCATGCAATAGCACAAAATAGCTTGTTACCAATTCAGTATGACGTAATAGGTATGTGCGTTTAAATAAAGTATAAGAGGTGGAGTAAATAATATGATAACAGATTGGAATAATTTAGTTCCGAAAGAAAAGATTATTAAGTGGAGAAGACAACTGCATCAAAATCCTGAATTGTCATTTGAAGAGTATAATACCTCTCAGTTCATTTTTGATACGTTAGCGACTTTCCCTAACTTAGAATTAACACGTCCTACTGAAACAAGTGTAGTTGCAACTTTAAAAGGTGGTGCAGGTGAAGGACAAACGATTGCGCTGCGTGCTGACATGGACGCATTACCAATTAAAGAAGAAACAGATGTTAAATTCAAGTCCAAAAACCAAGGTGTCATGCATGCATGTGGCCATGACACACATGTTGCCATGCTTCTTGGTGCGGCGAAAGTACTAACCAGTATGAAGGATAACCTTGCAGGAACAGTCAAATTCATTTTTCAACATGCTGAAGAACAAGTACCAGGTGGTGCACAGCAAATCATCGATGCTGGCGTTTTAAAAGATGTTGACGAGATATATGGTATACACATACTGCCAACATTTAAAAAAGGTTCAATAGGCATTGTTGATGGTGCAGCTACAATCGCAGCTGATGGATTTTACTTGAAGATACAAGGTAAAGGCTCACATGCTTCAACACCTGAGTTAGCAATTGATCCAATTATCGTCGGTAGTGAACTCGTCACGGCATTACAGACTATTCGTTCCAGAAGTGTTAAATCGAGTGAAAATGCAATTATTAGTATTGGTGAATTTATTAGTGGACAAGCTCCGAATATCATTGCGGATACAGCAAAATTAAGCTGTTCTATTCGTTCATTCAATGAGAAAACACGTGATTTAGTTGAAAAACGTGTCAGAGAAATTGTTGAACATGTGACAAAAGCTCATGGTGCATCTTATGAGCTTAATTATATCCGTGGCTATTCTCCTGTCATAAATAATCATGAATTAGCTGTCAAAGCAAAACAAGCAGCTATCAATGTTTTAGGTGAAGAGTTAGTTTATGATGCAAACACACTAATGGCAAGTGAAGATTTCTCTGCGTACACAAAAGTGGTACCTGGCTGCTTTATGTTTTTAGGAGCAGGCACAGAAGAAGATGGCATTAAATACTTTAACCATAATCCGAAGTTCGATGTTTTAGAAGAATCGATGTTTAATGGGACAAAAGTAGAAGTACAAGTAATACTAGACCTACTAGGTAGATATTAAACATATAAAACAGCTAATTGTCTTAATTTTACTGTAATTAATTGCGCGTTTTATTGCTACTTTAAGCTTTTATTGTCATATCATTACAAGCATATTATTCTGCAAATACAAAAAAAGCCAAATGTAAATATAGGTAAGACATATAAAAAACGCAATATTTTAAATTGTAAACATTATTACACAAAAATTTTTTAGGATGGTGAATAACAATGGCAAAAAACAAGAAAATCTTTTATGGTTGGTGGATTGTTGTCGCATGCTTCATCTCAATGACGACACTATTTACACCAATTGTAAACTTAATATCATTATTTACAGACCCTGTTTCTCAAGATTTAGGCATTAGTAGATCTCAGTTTAATTTATATTTTACAATTGTTACTTTTTCAGCAATGATTGCCAGTCCATTTGCTGGTCGCTTAATGAAAAAGTTTGATATAAGGGTTTATTTAACATTCTTTACTATCCTAGCAGCTATATCATATATCGGTTTTTCATTCTCAACGAACATCATTATGTTCTATTTTTTCTCCATTCTTCAGGGGATTGCTTTAATTGCTGGCTCTATTATTCCGGCATCTGTTTTAATTACAAACTGGTTTAATGAAAAACGTGGTTTAAGCTTAGGGATTGCATTGTCTGGTAGTGGTTTCGGTGGAATTATTTTAAGCCCTGTGATAAATACACTAATCACACAATTGGGATGGAGAACAACGTATCTAATTATTGCGGGTATTATTTTAATCACAATTCTTCCATTTACTATATTTGTTGTTCGGTTTAGACCTGCAGATTTAGGCTTGGCGCCATTGGGGGAAACGACTGTAAAGGATCCTAAAGAAGCAAAAGAGTTGAAGGGTTTAATGCAAGGGCAAGCAATCAAAACACCTTCATTCTGGTTGTTGGCATTGGCAATAATTATTACAGGTATTGTTGCCAATACGATGATCATTAACTTAACACCTTACTTGACAGATATAGGTGCTACAACCCAACGAGCAGCCTTTTTACTAGCCTTTGGTTCAGCTACAGTGTTGATTGGTAAGTTGGTTGTTGGCCGCTTGTTTGATAAAGTTAATTTGGTAACAGCCTTAATAATTTTAAGTGTTTGTAATATCCTCAGCTTTGTTTCATTATTGGGTGCGGATAAATTAATACCTGGCTTGCTTTATGCGACATTTACCGGTGTTGGTGCTACAGCATTAACAATTGCGCCATCTTATGTAACAGCTAAGATCTTTGGTGAAAAAGACTTTAGTTCCATTTTTGGCGTTGTTTCAATATTTTCATCTCTAGGTACAGCACTTGCAGCAGTTGTATCTGGTGTTTTGTACAGCATTAATAATTCATACATCTTAGTGTTATATACACTTATGGTGTTAGCTGCTGTTAGCTTTATTCTATATGCTTTAGCTGTTAAAACAAAACCAAAATATTAATTTAAAAAGGATAACTTCAAATTAAATTGTATTTTGAAGTTGTCCTTTTTTAAAATTACTTGGTCCTTTGATTTAGGGAGATAATGAATATGAACTATACACAACAACAATGGAAAATAGCATTCACGTTATTTCTAATAGGTACGCTTGTTTATATCGATAAAAACTTAATATCTATTACGATACTTGCATTAGGACAAGAATTCGATTGGGACACAAGCCAAACAGGCATTATTCTTAGTTTATATTATATCGGCTTTATCTTAATTACCTTACCGGGCGGTTGGTTTGTTGATCACTTCGGGTATAAACGATTTATAGTCATTGCTTTATCTATTGTAGTCATTTCTTCTATATTGTTTAGCTTCGGTACATCCTTATGGTTACTTGCTATAATTAGAATTGGAATTGGGGCCGGTCATGCCGGATACACAAATGGGAGTCCTAAGGTGATTAGTGAGAATTTTGAAGGAAAGCAACGTACAGCACTTCAATCTAAAATCCTAGCCACCTCTGGTATAGGGGGGTTAATTGCTTATACAGGGGGGATAAAAGTGATTGGAATCAATTGGCGATCCGCATATTTGCTGTTAGCAATATTGGCAGTACTTGCATTAATTTCTCTTATCCTCTTTGTTCCTGATAAAAAGCCAGAAAAAAAAGAAGTTTTTTTAAGTCGTGCCTCGATATTTATTGCTTGTAGAAATAAAAGTGTTTTGATTATTTCAATAGGTATGTTTTTCGTTAATCTAGTGACTGTTGGCTTGATGTCATGGCTTCCGGCCGTGTTGAAAACAAATTTCTCTGTGTCTAATACACAATTAGGTGAATATTTAACAATTAATTCTATTGTTATGTCTGCTGCAGCGATGAGTGCTGGTTTTATCATCATGAAATTCTTTGCCAACTATGAAAAACAATTTATCGCCATTTTTAGCACAATTGGTGCTATTAGTTTAATTGTATTTATTTATTCAACACATATCATTGCAGCCATTACATTATTGTTTCTTATTACGGTCTTTTCAATGTTTGTATTTACAGCTTTTTTAATAGTTCCATATAAAATCATTCCATCAGTGATTATCGGATCATCATATGCCGCTATTAACATTGGTGCTTTTATCGGTGGGAGTGTTTCTCCACTTATAATTGGTAATTTAATTACCATTTCAGGTGGTTCTTTCAAATTGGCCTTTATAATCATGGCAGTATGCTTATTATTGGCTGGGGTTAGTGCAATATTGCTTCAAATAGATATAGATGTTGGGGAAAATGTGAATTAATCACAATTATAAAAGTGGCTACAGTCTCCACAGGAAGCTGTAGCCGCTTGTTATTCAATCAGTTTTTAAGAGGTGAAGGAGATTGGGAAAATCGACCGTTTGCTGTGAATCGACAAGAAACATCTGAATAATTAATTTATATGAATGAATTAGGACTGTATTAATATCAAATTCATAATCAGTTAAGTCAGTTTCAATGGCTTGGTCGATAATTGCCGATAACAAAAAAATTAATAAATCAACCGTATGTTCTTCTTGTAACTTCATTGGCGAATTAGGGATATTTGTGATTTTTTTGATAAAAACCCCTTTTTCTACCCCTTCAGTGTAAATGCGTCTGACATAATCTCGACGATTTACACTGAATCTCTTAAATTTCTCCCATTCGTGTGGTAAAAACTGTCTTAACTCATTCATATACTGTTTTCTGAGCATTTTAATATTGTACAAAAAGAAAACAGCCTGCATTTTTTCAACATAATTGTCTTTTTCATCAATTAATCGTTTCATTTCTGTAAGATCTTTTTCAATAATTGAATTAATAATTGCACTAATTAAGTCATCTTTACTTGAAAAATGTATATAAATCGTTTTTTTGCTGATGCGTAGCTTTCGTGCTAACTCATCCATTGTAAATTTGCGAAAACCTTTTAACTCTATTAGTTTTTTACCTTCTTCAATAATTTTTTGGTTAACGTCCATTGGCTTCACCTTTTATCATTTGTCATAGCATAAAATATAGCACGATTATTTTACTTACTTTTCTATAAATATATCATAATAGACTAGATTTTACAATTGAGTAAGCCCTATATTGGTACTAATTACCAAAAAAGGACCTATCTTTATTTTGTGCATAAAACTCTATAATTGCAACAGATTTAAGTAGTCAATACTAATTCAAATGTTGTTATAGACAATATAGAACAGATTTGTTATAGTATATATAGAACAGATAAACTTTTCTATAAAATGAGTATAGATCGGGGGTTCATATCGGTGATCAGTTTAAATCATGCATTAGATATTCCTCTGTATAGGCAGCTTAGCACGCAAATCATGGAGAGCGTGGTGCGCGGGGAGCTATTAGCTGGTGACACACTGCCATCAGTCCGTGCACTAGCAGGGGACTTAGGTGTAAATATGCATACCGTGAATAAAAGCTATCATGAATTGGAAGCAAAGGGGATCATTGAGATTGTCCCAAAAAAAGGTGCTGTTATCAAAGCAAAAGAACAAAAGATATCTACCAAGCGTTTGGAAGGCTTATCTGATGAATTTAGGCCCATTGTTGTTGAAGCGTTAATTAATGGTATGAATCAAGAGGAGATCTACATGTTAATTACGAATATTATCTCTAAAGTTAGGGAGGATTAAATCATGGAATTTGCTATTTTGATTATGACGATCTTATTTGTTAGTTTATTTCAGATTGGTGTACCATTTTTCGTGAAACGTACGGTTGTTTTTGGGGTAACCATTCCTTATGAACAAGCGAGACATCCTAAAGTGATGCACTATAAAAAGCTTTATGCCATGTTAACAACGATTGTTGCGTTTGTTGCAATAGTTGGTTTCTTCATCTGGAATCAAGCAAATCCACTCGATGAAACAAAACTGGTGCTTATCGGAAGTATTGCTCCATTCGTTATTTTGCTAACAGGTCTAGCATTCTATTTCTATTTTCATTATAAAATAACAAAGTTAAAGAAAGCTAAAAAATGGTTCGGTGAAGTAAAACAAGTCCGTGTTGCTGACTTGACTGCTCGCGCAAAAGATGAAATGTTATCCTCATTTTTTCATTTTATTCCTACAGTCATCGCAGTAACCTTAATCATTTTATCCGTTAACTTGTTTGACCAACTACCAAATCAAATTCCAACGCACTGGGGTCCGGATGGTATGCCTGATGCGTTTACTGATAAGAGTTGGTTGTCTGTGTTGAATTTACCGATTATGTTAATTGTGTTGCAAGTGATGTTTTTTGGTATTAATTTTTTCACCAAGCGATCCGGTATTAAAATCAATGCAGGGAATATGAAATCTTCTAAACTACGCCAATTACGTTTGCGAAAATATACAAGTTGGTTCTTGTTTGTGACAAACATCTTAATGACTTTATTGTTTGCCTTCCTACAACTGAATCTTCTTTACGAGAACTTGTTTAGTCATGCGTTACTAGTTGTGTTTCCTGTTGGTTTTACAGTAATTATGTTAGTGGGTGCGCTTGTTCTAGCGGTCAAGGTCGGTAGTGTGGACTCTGATTTGGAAGGAAAACTTGTAGTAGATCAATCAGGGAAAACCAAAACAGAGAGTATAGACGAGGATAGATATTGGAAGGGTGGATTAGTTTATTTCAATCCCAATGATCCGTCTGTCTTTGTCGAAAAGCGTTTTGGTATTGGGTGGACATTGAATTTTGCTAATCCAATTGGTTACTTTGTTCTTATTCTGCCAATTGTGCTGATTTTCGTTTTTTCTTTTCTCATTTAAGAAATACCGATATGAAATAGTATAGATCATCAAAGAGAGATTGTGTATTGACAAACCAATACAATCTTGAGATAATAAGTCCAATTAAATATTGGTACCTTTAATTCAGTCCCGTGAGGCTGACAAGGATAACGGATTTGAAAATAGAGAACAGATGTGTAGGTGTAACCATTTGTATCTATTTTTCAAAAGCTTCTTGTCGGTCGGGCAGGAAGCTTTTTTAATGATAAGATGATAGGGAACTTCATCTAGTAGTATCCTATTCTATCATGAAAAAACCTGCTCGACGCTGGTACCAGTAACCAGACGAGGAGGAAGAAAGAATGGATAAAGAATTTTCACTAAAGGCAGTACCTCAATCTTATCGAAATAGTTTCTTAAAAATGTTTGTGGTGATGCTTGGGTTCACCTTTTTCTCTGCAAGTATGCTTTCTGGAGGAGAATTAGGTCTTGGATTAAGCATGAAGCAATTTATTTGGATCGTTTTACTTGGTAACTTGATTCTCGGATTATATACAGGTGGGCTTGCTTACATGGCAGCAAAAACGGGCTTGTCTACACACTTACTGGCTAGATACGCATTTGGTGAGAAGGGCTCTTATCTAGCTTCGTTTCTATTAGGTGCCACACAAGTAGGTTGGTTTGGTGTCGGATTAGCAATGTTTGCTGTCCCTGTTCATAAGGTAACTGGAATCGATATGTTAACATTAATTATTATCTCAGGGCTTGTAATGACAGGTTCTGCATTCTTCGGTATGAAGGCTTTAGCAATATTGAGTTTTATCGCAGTACCTTCGATTGCAATTCTAGGAAGTGTATCGGTTGGCGTTGCTATTAATGATTTAGGCGGCATGGCAGAACTCTTTGCTTATCAACCGGAAACTTCAATGGGTCTTGCAGCTGCATTAACGATTTGTGTGGGCTCATTTGCAAGTGGCGGAACATTAACACCAGACTTTGCTCGTTTTGCAAAAACAAAAAAGTCGGCTGTTATTACAACATTAATTGCCTTCTTTATTGGAAACACGCTTATGTTCCTATTTGGTGCAGTTGGTTCGATCGCAACTGGGTTAGGTGACATTTCAGAAGTAATGTTTGTTCAAGGATTAATCGTACCAGCAATTATTGTTTTAGGATTAAATATCTGGACAACAAATGATAATGCGTTATATGCATCTGGATTAGGGTTTTCAAATATAACAAAAATAAAGAAAAGTAAAATGGTTATTTTCAATGGGATTGTTGGGACGATCTTTGCGATGTGGTTATATAATAACTTCGTTGGTTGGTTGACACTGCTAGGAGGCGCATTGCCACCAATTGGAGCGATCGTGTTAGCGGACTTTTTCATACTAAGAAAGGGACGTTACCCAGCATTAGAAGAAATGACGTTTCAAGCGGTTCGTTGGCCGGCGATTATTGCTTGGGTTGGTGGGTTTGCGGCAGCACAATGGTTACCCGGTATTCCACCACTAAACGGAATCTTCAGCGCAATTGTATTATTCGTCAGCTTTACGCTACTAACAGAAAAAGTAGTAAGTACGGAAAAAAGGATGGCATTAGGAAAAGAGGTATAGAACATGATTATTACACATACGGCATTGCCAAAACGAGAAGGGCTTTGGAACATTCATATTGAGGATGGCAAATTCGCTAAAATAGAAGAAGCAAAAGCCGTAGAAGGAGCAATAGATGTAAAAGGGAAGCTAGTAAGTGCTCCATTTATTGAACCACATGTCCATTTGGATACCACGTTGACTGCAGGCGAACCAAAGTGGAATGAAAGTGGTACCTTGTTTGAGGGGATTGCTACGTGGGCGGAACGAAAAAAATCTCTGACGATAGAAGATGTGAAACAAAGGGCAACTAAAGCACTGAGATGGCAAATTGCCCAAGGCATTCAGCATGTTCGTACACATGTGGATGTCTGTGATCCATCACTTACTGCAATGAAAGCATTGTTGGAAGTAAAAGAAGAAATGAAAGATTATGTTGATATCCAATTGGTTGCTTTTCCACAAGAAGGTTATTTATCCTATCCAAATGGTAATGGTACGGAATTAGTAGAGGAAGCATTAAAAATGGGCGCAGATGTAGTCGGAGGCATTCCACACTTTGAGTTTACGCGAGAATATGGTGTAGAATCGATGAAAATTGCCTTTGACTTGGCGGAAAAATATGATCGGTTAGTGGATATTCATTGTGATGAAATAGATGATGAACAATCTCGTTTCATTGAAGTGGTTGCTTTAGAAGCATATAAACGTGGTTTAGGGAATAAAGTAACAGCTAGTCATACAACTGCTATGCATTCTTACAATGGTGCGTATGTGTCAAAGTTAATGAAATTATTGGGACTATCCAATATTAACTTTGTTGCCAACCCACTGGTAAACACACATTTACAAGGTCGTTTCGATGATTATCCGAAGCGTCGCGGGATTACCCGTGTTAAAGAGTTAAAAGAGGCTGGATTGAATGTTTGCTTTGGACATGATGATATTTTTGACCCGTGGTACCCACTTGGAACAGGCAACATGCTGCAAGTGTTGCATATGGGAATTCATGTAACGCATTTGATGGGATATCATCAAATCGTAGATGCTTTTGATTTTATTACGGATAATAGTGCGATTACACTAGATATTCAAGATCGGTATGGCATTGAAGTAGGTAAACCAGCAAACTTCATTATACTAAATGCTACGAATCGATATGATGCCATTCGTAAACAGGCAGAAGTCCTAGCTTCGTATCGAAATGGTAAGAAATTAGCAGAAACGAAACCAAAAGAAACATCAGTATATTTAAATGAAGCAATAGAAATTGATTTTGAAAGATAAAAGATTTAACATTGGGATTACTTACAGGAACAGTATACGCCACCGTAATCCGTAGATACTTCGCTTTCCGCAGGCACGGCTTCAGCTAACTCCTTAAAGCAAAAAACGCTTTAAGGAGTGGATCTTCAGCTCGTGCTGTTCCTGCAGGACAAGGAAGTTTTCGGCAGCGATACATCGCACGAAGAAAATTGCACTTTATTTTCGAGGAGTCTACGTATCTATGGATTACTTTGTTTTGGTTATTTCCCTTTTTAAATAAACGATATTACACAAATTTATACTATGAGTATGGTATTTAAATATGTTTATACGATCAAATTGTGATTAAGCATATGTTAAAATAAAACTTGCTACTTCTATGATTGGAGGTAGCAAGTTCTTTTATTTTTATTAAGTAATAGGAGTTAAGCAGATGGGGATCAATGAAATAATTGTATATATAGTTATTGGCTTCTTATGTCTAGGAGCAATGGATAAATTATTGGGGAACAAGTGGGGGATTGGAAATAGATTTACAGAGGGGTTTATGGCGATGGGGTCTCTGACACTTGCTATGGTTGGGATTATATCATTAGCTCCTGTGCTCGCAAGTATCCTAACCCCTGTTATTGCTCCAATATATCGTTTGATAGGGGCTGATCCTGCAGCTTTTGCCAACACCATCTTAGCACTAGACATGGGTGGGTACTCTCTAGCAATGGAGATGTCTCAAACAGAAGAAGCGGGCGTATTTGCATGGGTTTTTCTAGGGACGATGATGGGACCGACATTAGCATTTACGATTCCGGTTGCACTAAATCTCATTAATAAAGAGGATCATCCTTACTTTGCCAAGGGTATTCTACTCGGGTTAATTACTGTTCCGGTTGGTTGTTTGATAGGTGGTATTGTTGCAAACATAAACCTGATAGTTATTGTGAAAAACCTTATTCCTACTATCCTCTTATCTATTATGATAGCTATTGGACTGTTTAGATATACGGATAAGATGATCGCTGGTTTTTCTGTTTTCGCTAAACTAATTGAAATGATGGCGGTAGTTGGTTTAGTAGCGATCAGTGTCGAGACAGTAACGGGCATTGTCATCATTCCAAATATGACTCCTCTTGTTGAAGGGGTAGAGATTGTAGCAATGATCGCTATTTTTCTTGCCGGTGCTTTTCCGTTGGTTGCTTTTATTTCTTTTCTTTTAAAAAAGCCACTGAACAAAATCGGTGCGCTATTAGGTATGAATGAAGTTGCTACGGCTGGGATTATTGCAACTTTAGCTCATAACATTCCGATGCTGTCTTTACTAAAGGATATGGATCAAAGGGGTAAAATAATTAACGTAGCTTTTGCTGTAAGTGGAGCTTTCGTATTTGGAAGTCACTTAGGCTTTGTGGCCGGAGTGAACCAAGACATTGTGTTTGCAATGATGATCGGAAAATTAGCGGGAGGAATGAGTGCCGTTCTACTAGCGATTTTTGTTACAAGAAAGTCGGTTTAGTAAATAGTCATTATCGAGATGAAAGGAGAGGATAGCTTGAAATTATTTTTATTTGTAATTCTGTTTCCACTTTTACTTATCGGTTGTAGCAGTCCGAACACAATGGAAGAAGTCTTTCATCATAAAATGGAAAATAATAAAGAAATCGAATCCTATGAGCTAGTGGAAATGGTAGAGGAAGATCAGGTTATTATTTTCACTGCTTACACAGAGGAGGATGACAATAAAGATCAACCAATGCTTGCGTATTTTACAAAACCCAATGACAAGTGGACATGGACAAGGACAAGCAGCTGTTCATCGGAATGGAGTGGAAATGTTGGGAGCGAACCATATTTATGGTGTGGAACAGTAACGGAACCAAAGTATGAAAAAGTTATTGTAGGCGATACAGAAGCCAAGTTGATTGCTATGAATGATGGGACGAAACGTGTTTGGTATCAGTTAAGTCAAAACAAGAACGAGGAAATAAAAGCGATATTAACAGATGGATCAGAGGAATGGCTTAAAGAAGTGGTCCATTAATGATAGACCTTTACTTGTTAAGGATGCATGTATCTTTCTTATTCTGTACATCTTTGATATGATTAATTTTGTCTGTTTGGCGTAACCTTAAATAAATTTTTATCAAAATACGTTGATATAAGAATAAATAAGCAGCTATTTGCTATTTTATCGAGAAGATTTTGTGAGAATGTAGACAGAATGAGGAGATGACAGGTGTTGAATAAGCTATTAATGAAGCCACATATAGCGATTATGATCGCTATTTTTTGTTCGATTCTTTGGGGAAGTGCTTTCCCTGTTTTGAAAATAAGTTACAGTGAATTACAAATGGCACCAAATGATGTGGTAGCTAAAATGGTGTTTGCTGGCTTGCGTTTTTTACTGGCAGGAATCATGGTGCTTGTGTTTCTTGCATTTATGAATGTGAAGAAACTAAAAGTAACGAAAAGGCAGTTACTCGTTCTAGTTTTATTAGGTGTGATTCAAACAGCACTTCAATATTACTTTTTCTATAATGGATTAGGTGCAGTATCTGGGATGAAAGGTGCGATCCTTTCATCGAGTGGGATATTTTTTACGGTATTATTAGCGCATTTTTACTATAAGAATGATCGTTTAAATCGAAGAAAGTGGATTGGCATTACAGCAGGCTTTATCGGTATTATTTTAGCTAACTGGGGAGAGGCTTTTCAGTTAACTTTTCAATGGACTGGTGAAGGATATATGATTATGGCGGGAGTGACGAGTGCTGTTGCAACAATTATGGCAAAAGAACTGGCTGTTGGTATTCATCCTTTTGCTATCACGGGGTGGCAACTAACAATAGGAGCTATCGTGTTACTTGTGATTGGATTTCCGCAATTACAGGCGGATGCGATTCAGTTTACACCACTTGGCACAGGATTGTTACTATATTCTGCTTTATTATCAGCTGCAGCTTTCGCTTTATGGTATTCTCTATTAAAGTATCACCCAGCTAGTAAAATCAGTATGTACAAATTTATTGTTCCTGTAACAGGGGTGCTGTTATCGACCATATTTATTCCGGGCGAACAGTTAAATGTGATGATTATTGGTGCGATTGTAATGGTTGCATCAGGTATTGTGGTAGTTAATTATAGAAAAACTCCGAAGTAGCATCGGTTATACAATAAATGGCGTTTGTGAGCTTAAAATGAACTGCCCCCTGTCAAGTAGACAGTGGAAATAATAAAATGTAGCCTAAGCGGCTTTAGTTCTGTATTCAACAGGACTTAGGCCGTTTAGTCTTTCTTGATATCTATCATGATTATAGAAGTAAATGTATTCATCAATTGCTTTATAAAGGTTTTCAAATGTATCATACTTGTGTAAATAATATTTCTCACATTTCAGTGTTCCCCAAAACGACTCGATTGGTCCGTTATCAATACATTTTCCTACGCGAGACATACTATGTCTCATTCCTTCTTGATCTAACCTTCGTTTAAAACCGTGAGAAGTGTACTGGTATCCTTGGTCACTATGAATAAGTGGGTGTTCTCCATCTAATTGACTAGTGGCTTTATCAAGTGTTTCAAATACAAGTTTATTATTATTGGAATGTCCTAAAACATAACCAATAATCGAACCATCGTACAAATCTAGAATGGCACTTAAATAAGCCTTCCGTGATGATCCATATTTGAACTCGGTAACGTCCGTTACCCATTTCTCATTTGGTTTTTTAGCTGAAAATTCACGATTTAATAAATTCTCCGCAATGTGTTGAGGATTGGTACGTTTATATTTCATTTTCTTTATTCGTATTACAGATTGAATCCCTGCAATATTCATTAGCCTAAAAATACGTTTATGATTATATTTATGATTAAATAATCTATTGATATTTAAGGTCATTCGACGATACCCATAAATACCCTCCACTCTTTTATAGAGCTTCTTCATTTCCTTTAGGATTTCTTCGTTCTCAAGCTCTCTAGTAGAAGGCTCACGTTGTAACCATTTATAATAAGCAGCACGAGAAATATCTGCGATATCACACAATAAAACAATACTCAGATTCTCTTTTTTATGTAATTCTTTAATTGCGACATACCTATCTTCGTATCTTACTTGGTTTATCTTCGCCTCCTTTCGATCTCCTCTAACTTTTTTAGAAAGGCATTTTCTGCACGCAAACGCTCATTTTCTTTTTTGATTCGTCGCACCTCTAACTTCATTTTCTCTTCAGACGTCAGTTCCTCGTCTCCTTTAGTACGTCCTCGCCTATCCTTTAATGCATCCCAACCACCATTTTCAACTTTACGAACCCATTGATACACTTGTTGATAAGACACTTTGTAATTATTCGCTGTTTGTTGATAATCCTTTTCGTGAACTAAAGCATCTTGTACAATCTCAATTCGTTCTTTCCAAGTTGTTTTTCTTCCTTTAGTCATAGAGCTTGTTCTCCTTTTTTCCGAATCTTTTAATTCTCTATGACCATTATACTTCTTTATCCAATGACGAAGGGTAGAATCACTTGGAATTTCATATTTTCTAGTAACTTGTAGTAAAGAGTACTCCCCACTCAAATAATCCATAACTGCTTTCAGTTTAAGTTCCTTAGAATACTTCTTCCAAGACGATGACTCTTTTAATCCTTTGATTCCGTATTTTTTATATTTGTATACCCAATCATAAATTGTTCTATCATATACATGATAAATAGATGCTAACTCAGAAATAGTATGAGTATGATTTTCAAGAGCTTTTACTATCTGAACTTTTTCTTCTAAAGAACGTGCTCTTTTAGACATAAAAACATCCCCCCAAAGTATACAGATTTTTATTTTTTAACCTGTCTACTTTAGGGGGAGCATATCAAAGCTTACTGACGTCATTTTCTTTTATTATAAGACAGTAAATCATCAGGTAGAATGAGGGTTTAAAAATCAAATTCTGTATAGTCTTTTGAGTAATTATGATTTCTCTAACAGAATAAATCATAGTTAAAAAATGCCAGGTTTTCAGAGTGAATCCTTGATTCCTTGATATATCAGCTTTGTATTCGCATTCATTTGAAAACATGTTTTTTAAAATGAAATATGTTTTCAAAAGCTCCACATTCTATATTATTTTTATTTGGCCTCCTGTATGATGTAGTTAATTATTAGTTAGGAGGTTGATTAAGAAAGTCACTAAACAAATGTTCAAAAAGAAGAAGTATTTCAGCAAAAAAAGTATTAGGAGTATGTTTTGGTTGATCTAATTTTTTGTATCGATTTATAACAATAGGCAATGAAGAATAATTTAAAACAGGCGAATTTGGATTACCTAAAAAGGAAATGATATCTATTTCATTTTGATGAGCATTCTTTAAGATTTCGACAACTCTGGGCGTTTCACCTGATTGGGAAATTATTATTAATAGAATACGTTCTTTAAAATGCTTGGATAAGAGCTGGAGATGGGTATTTGAAGTACTGTTAAAGTCTTGAATTAACAACTTTTCATTAATATAGTCGGCTACCAACTTTGAAAATCCTAGTCCAAATATCACAATTTGTTTATCTTTATACTTTGTGAAAAGCTCTTGAAATTTATTTTGGCATTCTAAAAGTTGATATTGCATTTCGGATGACAAATCAGGAACATTGAAATTTAGCTCTTTATTTTTGGAGTACATGATGTGATAAATCATATCAGTATATCCTTCGAATCCTAATTTTTTAGCAAGTTTCATAATTGTTGCAGCAGAGGTATTATTTTCTTTAGCAGCAACACGTATACCAAGCTTATTTATTGGTTCTGGATGGGATAGAAAATACATTAATATTTCTTTTTCAAGGTTGTCTAATTGGTGTTTATCACTTAGATGTTCAATATTCAAAGTTTGTCCCTCCCAGTTAAGTCTGATCAATATATTATAATATCATTTGCCTATTAGAAAATCAATTAACTATTAAGGAGAGAGTTTACAATGAACAATTTTACTGAAGATCCATGGGCAAGAATTACAACACGTAATGGTTATGCGTCTGATGAGGTCATTTCAAGTTTGCAAAAACTAATTAGAAGAGGAAAAGAAGAAGCGGCTTGTGAATTTGCTTATGAGCTATACATAACTTCTCCTCAAGCTGAAGAAAAGTTATGGAGAAGACTTATTACAATTTCTGTTGAAGATATAGGAATGGGGGATCCAACAGCAGCTACTCTAATTAATAACTTACATGAAATGAGTAAAAAGTTTATGTATGGAGATGGGGATAGGACACTTTTTATAATTCATGCTATTCGATATCTATGTTCTTGTGAAAAAGATCGATCTAGTGATCTTTTGAAAAATATAGTTACTAAGAACTTTGCAATGGGATACCTACCAGAAGTGCCAGATATTGCACTAGATAAACACACAACTAGAGGTAAAGAGATGGGAAGAGGATCTAAACACTTTTTAGAGGAAGCAAGTTACGTAACTCCTCAAAAAAAGGTTAATAACAATTACAAGCAGCGTTATAAAGAAATTTTAGAGACTTATAACCCTGAAAGCGTAGTTGAATCAGCATTTAAATCTAATAGTTGGCAATATTAATATTCACTATTTTTTCATTTATGGAAAGCGTTCTCTTTAATGCAATGACACAAATTAAGATTTATCTATAAAGAGATCCTACATCCACAATACTATTATAAACTATTTATAAAACTAATGATGGATCGAAAGGGAGTATATAAATGAATATCTTGCTAATATGTGAAGCCGGTGCTTCAACTGGAATTTTAGTTAATAGAATGAAGACCTTTGTATCTGAACACGAGAAATTAAAACATAAGGAAATAAATATTAATGCCACTTCAGTAAATTCCTTAAGAACTGAACTAGAAACAGGAAAAGTTGATGTAGTCCTTGTAGCTCCTCAAATCCGTTCTAAAGAAGATGATGTGAAGGAATTATGCCAGTCTAAATCTGTTAGTTCTGGTACTATAAACTCAGTTGATTATGGAAGAATTGATGCACCTGCTGTAATTAAATTTGCAATTGAACTTTATAAAAATATTTCTAATGAGAAGTAAGGAAGTGAGGTTTTCATGGTGGTAGAAGAAACTAATAGTAAATTTCAAAAAGCACTACAAAAATTTCTTGTTCCTGTAGCAAAAAAATTGGAAAACCAAGTCCACATTCAAGCTATTAAAGAGGGTATGATGAGTATTGTTCCGCTTATAATCATAGGATCTTTTTCATTACTTTCATTAGCGCTTTTAAATATGTTGTCTGAGGGAAATATAATACACTCATTTATCTTAGAAAATTTAAACTATTTCATGTTAGCTTCAGATTTTACAATGGGTATTATCTCAATTTACTCAGCATTTTTTATAGCACAATCTTTAGCTAGTAAATATGAGCTGAATTCTATAGAAGTGGGGATTACCTCAGTTATAGTTCAATTTATTTTATGTGCTAAAGTTGTGGAAAATGGGATTAACACAAGCAATTTAGATGCCCAAGGGATATTTGTAAGTATTATTGTTGCACTTTTAGTTGTAGAAATAACTAGGTTTATGAATACTAAATCTCTAGTGATTAAACTTCCTAAAGAGGTACCTAGTATTGTAGGTAAAAGTTTCAATAACTTGTTACCAATGGTTATAAGTGTAGTTTTGTTCACTTTAGTATCAGCTCTTTCTTTTGAAATTGCTGGGAAGTCATTTCCTGAACTAATAATGGGTATATTAGCACCGGCAATTCAAAGTATTGATAATGTTTATGCAGTGGTAATAATTTTGTTACTGACTCAATTATTATGGTTCTTTGGATTACATGGTGCAGCAATTACATCCAGTGTGTGGCTACCAATTGCTACAACCTATATGGCAACTAATGCGACAAATATAGCTTCCGGACTAGAGCCAACACACGTTTTTACAATGGGCTTTTATTATGGCATTCTCCAAGTTACTGGATCTGGCTTAACCTTAGGATTAGTTGTTTTTATGATGAGAAGTAAATCAAAAACACTTAATCCAATTGGAAAAGCATCAATCATTCCTTCACTCTTTGGAATTAATGAACCAGTGATATTTGGAGCACCAATTGTACTTAATCCGTTTTTATTTATTCCTTTTGTTTTTGGTCCACCTATCATTGGCGGGATTAACTACTTTATGTTCTCTAGTGGAATTATAGGAAAACCAATTGTAGAGCCACCCGGTTTCTTACCACCTGGAGTTGGGGCATTTATAATGACGTTAGATTGGAAAGCGATTATAGCGGTAATAGTTAGTTTAATAGTAATGACACTTATATATTATCCATTTTTTAAAGCTTTTGAAAAAGATGAACTTAGAAAAGAAGAGCGCCAGGAAGATACTCTTTCAGACGAAAGTTTTAATTTTTAAAAATAACTTAATAACTAATTACTTATTCATTCATATAAAGGTATTCATTTCTATATGAATACCTTTTAAAAAAAATAAGAAAATGGGGAATTCACTATGTTGGATAAAAATAATTTAGAAAATATCGCATTTCAGATCATTTCACTAGCTGGAGATGCGAAAAGTGAAACGTTAATTGCTTTAAGAGAGGTTAAAAGTGGGAACTATAAAGAAGCACGTGAATTATTAGAGAATGCCGGTAAAAAACTAGAAGAAGCATCAAATGTACATCTCAAACTTTTAGCTGATTCAATGGATGAAGGTAATTCTAATATACCTTTCTTAATCATCCATGCAGAAGATCATTATTCTATGGCTTCTTACTCACATGCTTTAATAACAGAACTAATTGATGTTTTTGATGTGGCTGAGAAGAGATGAAGTTAATTGCTATTGATTTAGATGGAACACTTTTAAATGGAGATTGTGAAGTTAGTGACAAAAATATCGATGCAATACATAGAGCAATTAATAAAGGAATCGATATTGTTATTGTAACAGGAAGGCCATTTATAGCTGCAAAATCTTTGCTAAATAAGGTTGGGTTATCATTACCAATTATTAGTTTAAATGGAGCCGTGATTTATTCTAATAAAGAAGAAGTAATAGAAATAACTCCAATGAATTTGAGTATCAGCCAACAGATACTTACTATTTTCCAAGAAAATAAAATTTATACTGAAATATATACAAATAAAGGTACTTATTCAATTAATAAAAAAGATGTCATAAATAACATCATGGTAAGAGCTAACAGTCACATTGAAAAAAATGTTGCATTACAACGAGCTAACCAAAGAATTGAGGTAGAAAAAGTTAAGTTTATAGAAGATTATAATACTTTAATTACTTTAGAAGACATTTATATATATAAAATTCAAGGTTTTTCACTTAAGCAAAAGTTATTGAGAAGGATGTGTAGTCAACTAAATACGGAGGATATTATTATAACTTCATCTGGAAATATAAGTATTGAAATCAATCATGTAGATGCACAAAAAGGAATAGCTTTGTGTATGTTTGCAAGAGATAAGGGAATTCAAATGAAAGATACCATGGCAATCGGGGATAACTTAAATGATATTTCAATGTTAAATATAGTTGGACAAAGTGTTGCGATGGGAAATGCTGATAACGAGATTAAAAAGGTATGTCATTATACAACAAAAAATAATAACGAAGATGGAGTAGCTTTTGCTATTGAAAAGGTGTTATCAAAATAAAAATCCAAGGGGAATCTTGTCTAAACTAATTGTTAAGGTGTTTCTAAAATAATTTTTGCTAATTTAATTTTAAAAATAGAGTTTAAATGAAAACAGCTGGATGTATTCATCAATATCTAGCTGTTTTAATCTAGGAGTGAATTTTAGTTGAATATACAACAGGGAAGATTGTCCAACAAGAATGGATTTAATCTATATGATAGGCTAGAAAAGATATTTTGTATTCAATCAGAAGGAGCAATTGTAAAGACAGAAGTGATTGCTGGTTTAACATCGTTTATGACTGTAGCATACATAATTGCTGTCAATGGTTTAATATTAAGTTCGGCAGGCATGCCCTATGAGGCAGTTACTATTGCTACGGTAATTAGTTCATTTTTAGGATGCATGTTGATGGCGTTCCGCGCAAACTCACCACTTATTATCGTTCCAGGGATGGGAGATAACGCCTTTTTTGTTTTTACATTAGTTGTTTCTTTGGGATTGACGTGGCAGCAGTCACTAGCTGCTGTTTTATTGGCTGGTATAGTTTTTATGTTACTAACGGTAACAAAGGGTGCGGTTTACTTATCAAAAACTATTCCAAAATCTATGATTAGTGCAATGACGGTAGGGATTGGTTTTTTTATTGCGTTTTTAGGTTTGAAAAATGGAGGATTGATTGTTCCCAACGAAGGTTCATTCGTAACCTTGGCAAACCTTAGTAATCCTGAAGCTCTAACAACCCTTCTTACTTTACTTATTTTGATACCATTGTTTTTAAAAAATGTGAAAGGAAACTTCTTAATTGGTATTTTCTTAGGGACAATTATAGGAGCCTTTTTAGGAATAGTAGATTTTTCAATATTACGAGATTTTAACTTATCCTTATCTGGATATGAAACAATCTTTTTTGCTTTTGATTTCAGTGCTATTAGTAAATTAAATTTTTGGACAGCGGTATTTTCATTATCAATGGTAATTGTTTTTCAAAACATGGGTACTCAGATTGGAATGCTTCCTGATAAATCAAAATTTAAAAAGTCTTTTCAAGCAAACTCCTTTTCGGTTATCAGTGCAAGTATTTTAGGTTGCAGTCCTACAACGACAGCGGCAGAGTCAGCCACAGGAGTTGCTGCTGGAGGAAAAACTGGATTAACTTCATTTACTACTGGACTTCTATTTATACCTGCATTATTTATTATTCCAATATTTCAAGTTATACCGAATAGTGCCATTTCCCCTGTATTAATTATTGTGGGTTGTCTTATGATTCAAAATATAAAAGATATTCCTTTTGCAGAATTTTCGGATGCTTTTCCTGCTTATTTAATGATAACTATTATGCCCTTATCTTTTAATATTGCCAATGGAATAGCGTTTGGTTTTATAGCATATCCCATTATAAAAGTTATTACAGGAAAAAAGAATGAAGTTTCTAAAACAATGTATATTATTGCATTTTTCTTCTTACTTTACTTTATCTTAGGTGGAATTTAAATTTTAGTAACGATTAAAGGGGATTTTTCTAAAGCCTAAAATGCTTTAATCGTTCTCTAACTAGAAATAGCTGTGAAAAGGAATGATAAGTGTCTATAATTATAAGTGATAAATATCAGCAGGCTGGGACAAATACGAACATAATAACCCTTTTGAGATTAGCACTTTGTTGAAAAAAATAATTAAGTAGTAGTGGAAATATACAACACTCATCGAAAATAAAAAGTTATTTTCTTCGTGCAATCGTTATTTGTCTTATGGGGATAATGCTGATGATCTCGCTTATTAAAAAAAGGTGTTAGACTAACCGTCCTGTCTAGTTTTAACATCTAACTGACTCACCAGATGTAGCCCAAAACCGTGATTGAGAGAGATAGTATATTTCCACTTTTTAGTAATATAATAATGTTTTGTTCTAAACTCTAGGCTCTATTTATTTTATTAGTCTATAAAAGACATCCACGTAATGAACAAAATTAAGCGTTTTAGTATTTTTTATAAGTTATACTCGATATGATGAAATTCATTAATTAATGAATTTCCTGTTTGATTTTTTCCATCGCATCTTCCGCGTTTTCCGCTTCAATAAATGTTTGTTGGTTTTCTGGATAAACCGTTGCATAATCATAACGTGGATCATAATAATGCACTAATAATAACTCTACAGCCCTAGTAAATGCATTGGTTCCCAAAGATTGCTCAATTTCCTGGGCAATCGGTGTGTGAATTCGTCGTTTTAAGAGACGAAAAGCTTCAATGAATTTTTCTGGATTATCCCATGGTTGATAATCTTCAAGGATATGTGCGATGCGTTGTTCCATTGGTAGTTCAATAAACAGTTGTCTACTCGATTCTTTCTTTTGATACAACTTTTCGGGTAGGGTTACCTTACCAATTCGTTTACTTTCCCCTTCTATTAAAATGAAAGGCTCCTGTTGATAGGTGAGCAATTTTTCTAGTAATAAAAAGTCAAACGTACGTTGGTTTGCTGGCTCTAATCCGATTTGTCCAAAAATAGAACCACGGTGTCCGGCCATCTGTTCAAGATTGATAACGGGATAGCCTTCTTTCAACAATCTTTCTAGTATAATCGTTTTTCCATTCCCTGTATGACCATTTAAAACCATAAGTTCAGGTAAAAAGTCTAGTTTATCTAAAAGTTGAACGGTCCACTCTCTATATGCTCGGATACCTCCGGTTAATCGACTTACCTGCATACCCATAAGATCTACCACAGTCGCTGCGGTTTTACTACGCATCCCTCCACGCCAACAAAAAACGGTAATGGGTGTATCAATCTTTTGAAAAGATGTAATAAAGTTAGGGAGCTTCTTCGAAAAGATAGCAAGTCCTTTTTGCTTGGCTGCTTCTGGACCCTCTTGCTTATAGATGGTTCCAACTGCTGCACGCTCTTCATTAGAAAAAACAGGGATATTAATACTGCCTGGTATGGTTGATTCATGGAATTCTTTCGGCGAACGAACATCAACAATGGTATGGTGTTGTTGCGTTTTTCGTTGATAAAATACTTCTGGTTTTATATCTTCAAACATAACCTACTTCACTTCCTATTTTACTTGAATATGACCGGTATTTCCTGCTGTGATTTCACCGATCCGTGCTGCTTGGATATGATTTTGCTGTAGCTCGTTAAGTAGTGCACTTGCATCTTCTTTTGCAACTGCTAAAAGCAATCCACCTGAGGTTACAGCATCGGCAAGCATCCATTGGTCAATTTGATCGAATTGCTCTGAAAAAGTAACAGTATCCTTTACATGATTTAAATTATTTTTCGTACCTCCAGGGACTGCACCCGCTTCTGCTAGCTCACGAACTCGAGGAAGCATTGGAATATCGTTATAATAAAGCGTAATTTCCTGTTTGCTCTCTTGTGCCATTTCGGTTGCGTGTCCAAGTAATCCAAAACCCGTCACATCGGTACAAGCATGTACGTGATATTTCTGCATGATTTCTGAAGCAAATTTATTCAAAGTAGCCATCACTTTTGTAACGTTTGCTATTTCTTCTTTACTTAATAAATTTCGTTTAATGGATGTCGTGTAGATTCCCACACCAATCGGCTTGGTTAAAATCAATTGATCACCAATTTGTGCACCTGCATTCGTTTTCACTTTATCTGGATGGACGGTTCCGGTAACTGCTAGACCGAATTTCGGTTCCTGATCATCAATCGAATGGCCGCCAACCAAGGTAACACCTGCTTCTTGGAGCTTATCACTTGCCCCGCGTAAAATATCGGACAGAATCGTTTTATCTAAGTTTGCAATCGGAAATGCCACAATATTTAAAGCGGTAATAGGGGTTCCCCCCATGGCGTATACATCACTAATTGCGTTAGCCGCTGCAATTTGTCCAAAGTCATAAGGATCATCGACAATTGGTGTGAAAAAGTCAACCGTTTGGACGAGTGCGGTTGTGTCATTTAGTTTGTACACACCAGCATCATCTCCCGTTTCAAGTCCCACAATAAGATTGGGGTCTTTTACAGTTGGAGGGAGTTTACGTAGTACTTGGTCGAGATCAGCGGGCCCAATCTTACAACCACAACCTCCCTTAGAAGTTAACGTGGTAAGTTTAATCGTTTCTGACATTTCAATTCATCCTTTTTTGTTTACTATGTAAAGCTAGTCTGTGATGAGGTTTAATGGAATCTATAAATGATTACTTGCTTATGGTTACTATATTTAATTTTACCATTAATTGACGAGAAGCATGTAGTGTGAAGTATTTACTTTTCACTCTTTTTTTAAAGCATTTAAGTAGTAAACCTCTATGTTGGTTAAAATTATGTAGATTTATGTAGAAAATGAGTATAAATGCTCAGTATTTCACGAAGGTTTTTAATCGATAGAAAGAGAATATAGTAGAGAAAAGTTTATAGTGTTAAAACTATTGGAGTGAGAGGGTGTGAAATCGGGTAAGCGTATCGCTAAATGAACATTATAATCTTTTGTTAGTTCCAAAACGAATAGAGTGAATAGTAAAGCTTTTTCAGAAGTGCTTCTTTGATTATTTTACAATTAGAAATTACATAGAGTAACTCGAAATAAATCTATTTCTCGTTTTGTTTTAGGAAAAATGGAAAGGGAGGAAACTAGATATGAAGAAAAAAATTTGCTTTAATCTAACGATAATAGCTACTTTATTATTAAGTACAGTATTTTCAATAAATCCATTTGTTGTTCATGCTGTAGACAACTCTTTAATAGAATACGAGATATATCCTACACCTCAGGATATCGAATATTATGAAACGACCACAACATTGGATGATGAAATTCAAGTTGTCTATGATGATACAATTGATGCTGTAACTAAAAAAAAGGTGAAAACTATTTTTTCAGAAAATGGTTATCAAGAGCCAACAATTGTTGATGAACCAACAGATGACAAAATTAATATATTAGTTGGTACGAAGGATTCAAATGGTCCAGTGGATACTTATGCTAAAGAGAATATTAATAGTGAAGGTATGGATTTTAGTAATATCGATGCGTATCAATTAGAAATTAAAGATAACAATATTACCATATTAGGAAAAGATACTAATGCAAGTTTTTATGGTGTTGTATCTTTGGAGGCAATTCTTCAGCAAAGTGTCGATAAGGTAGTGCGTAATTTAAGTATAAAAGATTTCGCAAACACACAACTTAGGGGCTTTATTGAAGGGTACTATGGTATTCCTTGGAGTAATGAAGACCGAATGTCATTGATGGAGTTTGGCGGTAAATTTAAAATGACAGCATATGTATTTGCTCCAAAAGATGATCCATATCATCGTGATAAATGGAAGGAATTATATCCTCAGGAAAAACTAAATGAGATTGAAGAAATGGTGCAAGTGGGTAAAGAATCAAAGACAAGATTTGTATGGACTATTTCTCCATTAGAAGAAGTTGCTAAGCTTGCCCAAAATTTTGGTCAAGATGCTGCAATGGAACATCTAGAAGAAAACACCGCTATTCTATTAGAAAAGTTTGAACAACTTTATGACATTGGGGTAAGACAATTTGGAGTTCATGGTGATGATGTAGGGGCATTACCATATGATTATGTAATAGAATTGATGAATTCTGTATCCAAATGGGCAGATGAAAAAGGGGATGTTTATGATGTCCTTTTCACTCCAGCAAGTTACAACTCAGCATGGGCTTGGAATCCTAATGAATTAAACGCTTATGAGAAAGGGTTTGACGAAGATATCCATATTTTTTGGACAGGTGCATCTACTTGTGCTCCAGTTGTCCAAAGTACAATCGACGTATTTAAAAATCACCAAAATGACGGAGTGGAAAGAAGAGATCCTTCTTTCTGGTTAAATTGGCCTGTCAATGATGTAGATATGTCACGTGTTTTCCTAGGAAAAGGTGAAATGTTACAACCAGGAATTAAAAATCTTAAGGGCGTTGTGACAAATCCAATGCAAGAGGCAGAAGCTTCAAAAGTTTCTCTTTTTGCTATTGCAGACTATTCATGGAACACAGAAGATTTTAACGATCAGAAAAGTTGGGAAGATAGTTTTAAATACATTGAACCCGATGCGACTGAAGAATTTCATGTATTAGCTAAGCACATGTCAGATGCATACCCTAATGGAATACAGACAGAGGAAAGTGAAAACATTAAAGGGTTGCTAAATGATGTCGAAAATAAAATAAGTAATGGTGAATCTATTAAAGATGTGGCACCAGAGATAATTGCCGAATTAGAAAAAATTTCAGAAGCAGCAGAGGGATTTTTAGCTAAAACGCAAAATGAAAATTTAAAAGAAGAGTTAGAACCATTTGTGAAAGCACTCAGAGATATGGTTCTTGCTGATATTGAATTTATTAAAACAGATATGGCATTAGAGAATGGCAATAAAAAAGATATATGGGAAAAATTCTCTCAATCCATATCCTTGCGTGAACAAAGTTTAAGTCATGATCGACCAATGATAAAAGGAACAGAGCAAGCAAAGCCCGCTCAAAAGAGATTACAGCCGTTTACCGATAGTTTAGAGAATAGTATTACACCAAAAGTAGAAGAAGCATTAGGAATTGAAGCTGTGAGATCAGAGGCAAGTATCTTTACAAATGTTGATGCTTATAATGATCTATCATTAACAGAAGAACCTGCAGTAACTTCCATTACTGATAAAGCAACAATTAAATTAGATGCCAATAGATACGTTGGAGTCAAGCTAAGTCGAATTAAAGATATAACTAATATTGAAGTTTCGTCAGCCAACGGTTTAACATTAGAGTCATCTTTAAATGGAATTGAGTGGAAAACTATTAAAGACGTCAACAGTGTTGAGGATGCGAGATATGTTAGAGTAATAAATAAAGGAAGTAAATCTGTTCAATTTGATTTAGATACATTTAAAGTTCATTCACTAGAATTTGAACCAAAATCTGTCTTGGAATCAAACTATGCAGCTTTAGAAAATCCATTAGCTATTTTTGATGGTGATTTAGAACGATATGCTTATTACCGAGATGTTCAAAATGAAGGAAAATATATTACTTATGATTTAGGTCAAGAGATCACGCTTGAAAGTTTGAAGGTCTATGTTAACAAAGGAGAACATGATTTCCCACGACATGCTGTTTTTGAAGCTTCATTAGATGGGGAAGAATGGGATACTGTTATGGAATTTGGTAATCAAGATGGTCCAAATGAGGGTGAAGCAGTAGAAGAAGATCGTATTGAAGAAATATTTGATGAAATTGAAGGTGACTATCGTACCAAGGAAGTACGTAGCCTAAATCAAAAAGTTAAATATTTGAGACACAGAGTTACAAGAAGTAAAGAGGGTCCGGTTAAATGGGCAAGACTTCAAGAAGTTGTAATTAACGATGGTGAGTTCTTCCCTAAAGTAAATGATCCTACGATAACTACTAATGTAGAAACAGATAAAGACTTTCTAGTTAATAATATAAATGACAAAACATTAGAAGCAAAATTCAATGCATTAAACAATGATGCTGGTGAATTACTATATCATGTTGGTGAAGTAGGGACAAAAATAACTGATATTACTGTTTTGGAAGATATAAATAATTTATCTGAAGGTTTGGTCTCTGTTAGAACATTAAAAGGTTGGAAGCAATTAGGCGATATCCAATCTGCCTATGGATTTTTTAATACCGAATCAATTGATGATATTTTAGATATAAAAATAGAATGGGATAAAGGAAAAGCACCTACCGTTTATGAAGTGATTGTTAATAAAGAATCTGTAAATGGAGAGATAGTTGAAAAATCTGCATTAAAGGAAATAGTTAAAGAAGCAGAAGAAAGAGAACAAGCAAATTATACTGAAGATAGCTGGGGACTATTTGCTTCTGCATTAAAAGAGGCTAAGATTGTTTTGGAGGCTAAAGATGCAACACAAGCAGAAGTTGATAAAGCATACAGTAATTTACTATCGGTAGGATCTGAGTTAATTAAGGTGTCGCCAAATGAAGACGCGGAAGAAGATGATAACTCTAATGGGTCGGATAGTTCAGTAGATAAACCTACATCTGAAGGGGACGAATTGCCAGAAACTGCAACTAGTATGTTTAATTACCTACTAATCGGTTTCATCGTATTAGCATCTGGCGCATTCTTGTATTTACGCAAAAGAAAAAGTAGTCAAAATGCTTAAAAAAGAATAATGGTTAACATACAAGGGATTTACCGTCACGGTAAATCCCCTTACTTTAAATAGAAAGAAGATAATAAAAAATCATGCCGTATATCATATACGACATGATTTTTCTAAATTATTTCTCTAACCATTGATCAACAGTATCTGGATTTTCTTCTACCCAAGTTTCTGCTAATTGTCTTGGTGTTTTCCCTTCGTCAATAGAAATTAACCATTGTTCCACCATACCAATATCTAAATCCATATTAGAGAACAATGTATATGCAGTTGGTGAATCTTCTTCAAATGAAGGAGTAACTCCAATTTCAATATCATCTAATTTCCAAGAATTTAATGGGTCATCTAAAAATTTAATATCAAATCGAACAAACATAGGGTGGGGACGCCATGCATTGAATGCAATAGGTTCTTTATTGTCGATAGAATTTTGCACTTCTGTCAGCATCGCTGCAGTGGTGCTGTTTTTGACTTTGAAATTATCCATTCCGTAGTCTTCCATCATGGCGTTTGTTGTTAATGCCATCCCACTACCAGGTTCAATGGCATATAGCTCATTGTTGAATAAATCTGGGTTTGCAGCTAAATCTTCAATGGAATTAATATCTTCCATATATGTCGGAACGGCGATCCCAAGTGGCATATCTGAAAAAATGGTTCCTGCGGTTTCAAAAGTATCATCATATTTCTCCAAATAAGACTCATGTAAATTAGGGCGCCATATATCAATAAAGGCGTCGATTCCCTGTGTCGATAATGCCTTATATAAAATTCCTACATCTGCTTCTTCAATTTCTACATTATATCCCTCTTGTTCTAAGATAACCTGTGACAAATATGCTGGTACGGTAGCATAATCATAAGGGTCAAGTCCAATGGATATATCTGTTACTTCGTCTGTGTTCTGTTCATTTTCTGCTGTGCTGTTGTTTTCATCTGAACCACAAGCTGAAAGCAACATAACAAATCCGACTAAAACTAGGATAAACAATCTGTTGTAAGTTCTCTTTGTAATAATGGTAACTGCTCCTTTAAATAATGTTATTTTGTAATGATATACCAAATAATTATATTAAAAAATTGTGCTATACGCAAATGAGAGCCTTCATTAAATTACACTCCTTTTTGTTTGTTAAAAAAATTGTATTGATAAATAGTGATTTAACTTAAATAAAAAATGATCTTATTGGAAGAGGATCATTCACACTTCCAATAAGATTACAACATACAAACTAGGGGCTTTTTTTATCTATACTAGTCCACTTTATTAGCTAAAAAAAGATAATTACTATTTCTTTACCATATTTTCTAATATCTTTCGTCCTTCTGGGGTTAAATAGGCATTTTTATCTTTAAGCAATTGCTTGGCTAAGTCAGGTGTCATAGATTTTGATGACGTATTCAAGCGATCCCTCCTTCCCTATTCTGTAATATAATATGCTTTACTAAGAGAGCTGAAAGAGGAAGGTATATTAAGATAGATGTGGATTTTTTAATTGCAAAAATGTCTATCTTATTTATGAGAACGAATGATTCAGAAACGCTAAAAATAATAAATTCAAAGATAAGAGAGGAATATGCCATTTTATGTAGAATAATGTCAATAGTGATTGGTTATTTCAACCAACGGGGAATAACGAACAAAAAGCGTTGAGCTATTGGGGTGAATGAACGAAAAAACGATTTAATCGAATAAAAAGTGTTGGAACATTGCAATAAGTGAACGAAAAACTGAGTTAATCGAACAAAGCGCGTTGAAATATTGCTATGAGTGAACGAAAAACTGAGTTAATCGAACAAAGCGTGTTGAGATATTGCTATGAGTGAACGAAAAAACGAGTTAATCGAACAAAGTGCGTTGAGATATTGCTATGAGTGAACGAAAAAACGATTTAATCGAACAAAAAGCGTTGAAATATTGCTATGATTGAACGAAAAACTTTATTAACAGTTAATACTCCTGCTAAATCAACCTTATTGTATAAGATAAACTAGGAGAGATAGTCTATTATGTATATTTTAAATATGGGGGGAAAATAAATGATCATAAAAGAGCGTAAAAAACCAAAAGAACTTGTTATTTTAGAAATACTTATGAAACGAAAAGAACTGAGCCAAAGAGATTATATGAAGTATCAACATTTAATGAGAGGGTATGAAGGAGAATTACGCTTTGATTCTTATTTGAAAAGATATGGTAAGAACCTAATGGTACTAAATGATATACAATTAAAGTACAATGAAAAATACTTTCAGATTGATACAATTGTTATAACGAATGATATCATTTATCTTTTTGAAATAAAAAACTACCATGGTCAATATTATTTTGATCAGGATATACTTTATAAAGTGCCAAATAAAGAGATTGAAAACCCAACGCTTCAACGTAATCGAACGATCTCATTATTCCGAATGTTTCTAAAGTCTAAGGGTATTGACATGCCTCTTAAATCTTATATTGTTTTTATTCATCCACAATGTTCCATTTATCAAACACCTCTAAATCAACAAATCATTTTTCACTCCAATGTGCATTCGATTCTTACCCAGTTAAATGAAAATGAGTACAGCGGTAAAAAAAGTAAAAATATAGTCAGAGTTCTCGAATCTTCTCTTTATCATGCATTTCACCAAGAAGATATTTTCAACTATACATTTGATGAGTTGCAAAAAGGAATACCATGTTATCAATGTGGTTCAATGGAAACTTATCCAATTAATCGCGTTGTTAAATGTAAATGCTGTGAAGCAGAAGAAATAGTCAGCATTTCAATCCTTCGTTGTATTAAAAATTTTCAGAAACTATTTCCAAATGAAAAATTAACCTCAAATATTATTTCAAAATGGTGTGGTGATTCTATAACTCATACAAGGTGTAAACGTGTATTGCTTAATCATTTTACTAAACAAGGTAATACAAAGAGCACGTATTTTATTAAAAAAGTCGATACGCCACGATCGTCTACATCTTATTAATCTCTCTTTTTTGTCATTTATATGAATAAATAAAACACACCTCCCTGCGAAGTGTGTTTTAATTGAGCTCATTTCATTGTAATCATTTTTAGTGTAATTCCGAGTTACGCTATCCATTTAAGCGAGTGTGCAAAAATTGAATCACTTGCTTTAGGGCATCTTGAACGATAGGACGATTAAATTCTTTATCAAATACATGCTCACCATTTGTAATTGTAATGAGTTCTGCATCAATTCCTTTGTTTACTAAGGTATCTCTCGTTAAAACCGATTGTTCATAAGGTACATCTGTGTCTGCTGTGCCGTGTAGTAACAAAGTAGCTGGATAGTCTTCCTGAATATGATAAATTGGCGAGTATAAGGTGAGTTCTCTTTGGTTCAAATTTGGACTTATACCAGTGATTTCCTCCACCCATTCCCCTGTTTGTCTTGCATATAAATATAACAGATATCTTTTTTGTATTGGCCCTTCTGTAATAGTAGATTTAGATATAAATTGTTTTGCGATTTTTTCAGGAATGATTTCTTTTTGACGATAGTGTTGACTTGGCTTAATCGCCCAGGCTGCATTCAAATCGCTATAACCATAAAATGATACAATTGCTTTCGGTTTGTTTTCAAAAGTCCCTGTACTAAGAGCAAGAAAACCACCAGCGGAGCCGCCAACTACAGCCATTTTTTGTGGATTAATAGAAAAATGTTTTACTCCTTCGGTTTGTATCCACTTTATAGCATCCTGAATATCGTGGAGAATATCTGGCAATTTTGTTTCCGGTGCTAGTCTATAGTCAATGGAAAATAATGAAAATCCGCTGTCTGTATATAGTTGAATCATTTCTTTAGAAATTTCTTTTCGTGTCCCCCAGAGTAAACCGCCTCCATGAATATAAATAATTACGGGAGCTTCTTGCTGGTTAGCTTCATATAAGTCTGCTTTTAGCGTATAGTGTTTATTTTGCTTATAAATAATTGTCTTCATAATTGTTAGTCACTTCCTATCTAAGTACCAATAAACAATGTGTATTCGTTTTCTATAATAAAGTATAAGGAACTACTTCGTATAGTTCATTGTTAATTGTGTACAATAAAAGCTATATTTTTTTGGGGAGCTTATACAATGACTTCATACCTTTGATTTTATAAAAATCAAGCTAGATTATTACTAGAAATAGATGCCATCTTCTGTAAAAGTCAATACAAAAAACACTCCATTGTGAAGTGTTTTTTATCTTCATTATTTACAACTACTAGTCTGTATCCACTGCTAACTGGTTAGAGTGTGTCGATTTCTTTTCTGATTTATCTACTACTGCTGCACCGATGATATCTCCTACTACATTTGATGCGGTACCACCCATTCCTATTAAAGCATCAACACCTGCAATGAGTGCCACAATTTCTAATGGAAGATCAAATAGTGTTAAGACAGCGGCTAATGTAACGAGACCTGCTGCTGGAACACCAGCTGTTCCAATCGAAAGTAGGGTTCCAACAAGAACAATCGTAACAAGGTCCATTAGAGAAAAGTTCGCTCCTGTCACATTTGCTGCAAATACAATGGAAGCACCCATTCGAAGTGCTCCACCATCAGAATTAAAGACAGCTCCTAATGGTAAGCTAAAATGTACAATTTTGTCTGATATTCCTGCTTTTTTTGCACTCTCCATCGCTACTGGTAAGGTAGCGATACTGCTAGATGTAAAAAAGGCTGTGGTAAAAGCGTCTTTCGTTTGTGCATAAAAGTGACGAACAGGTACCTTGAAAATACGAAGCATACCAGTATAAATAAATACCCAAAGCAAAATAATTCCAAGATAAAAGACAGCAGAAAATTTCAGTAACGACGTAAACGTATCCCATCCTTGTGTTCCGAAAGTAGAAGCAGCAATGGAAAAAATACCGATCGGAGCATAATAAAGAATACCGTTTAATATCTTGAAAAATAATGCGTTCCCTGCTTCAAATAGATTTTGTAAATAGCTACCGTAGCGTTTCATTTTTTCATCATTCGCATAATTCATGTTGGAAATAGTAAATCCAACAATAATAGCAAGGAATAGAATTGCCATTAAATTACCGCTACTAAAAGCATTAAACAAGTTACTAGGTACAATATTTAAAAGGACGTCGGAGAAACTTGGATTTGCTGGTTCATCTACCGACACATTAGGTAAAGATAATGATTCACCTGGATTTATCCATAACGCTAAGCCGAGGCCAATTAAAACCGCTGCTGCCGTGGTTGTTCCATAATAAAGGATTAATTTACCGCCCGTCCTTCCTAATTCCTTTGGATTCATTTTATTAACAGCAAGTACTACTGTTAAAAAGACAACAGGTGTTGCGATCATACTAAGTAAATTTATTAACACGGTACCAAGTGGTTTAATTACCTCTGCTGGAGGGCCAATAATAACACCGACAAGAATACCTGAAATGAAACCAATAGTCATTTTTAGTATAAAAGAAGAATCTTTATATAAAGTCCATAATTTCACTTTTTTCACCCCTAAAATTTTTCCTGCTTCCTTATTATAAACGAGAGAGAATGATGTACCAAATTATAGGCCTTTCAAAAAGGATTTTTTATTTTAATATGTGAGATGAGATGTATTTAATGTGAATAGTAAAGTGTTTGATTTGTGATAAAATTGTATGTGAGTATGACTTATCAAGCAAACCTCTATAATAGGAAAAGATTTTTCAAAAGATAAAGATACATCGTTTAATTTTAAAATGAAGAAAAAGAATAGGTAGGTGGAAATATGGATTTTGCTGTGCGTAAGGAATGGTTGGCAGAAAAACTAACCAATGATCAAGTTAAAATTGTCGATTGTCGGTTTGAATTAGGTGATCAGGATAAGGGGGAAAAGCTTTATCAGGAAGGACACATACCAGGAGCCTTTTATTTTGACTTAGAAAAACAATTGTCTGGACCTGTTTCAAAGCATGGTGGAAGGCATCCGCTTCCAGATATGGACCAATTCAAACGTGAAATCGAAAAAATAGGAATTGATCGTACAAAAACCGTAGTTGCTTATGACGGTGGGGAAGGTCAATTTGCATCTCGCTTTTGGTGGTTACTTACGTATATAGGCCATGAAAAAGTATACATATTAAATGAGGGAATTAAAGGATGGTCTGAGGCTGGTTATATGATAACGAAAGAAATGCCTACATCAGAACTAGCTACATTTGAAGTAACTATTCAAAAGGATATGTTAGCTTCTTATGATGAAGTAAAAGACATCGTTGATAACAAGAAATCATCTCCTATTTTAATAGATTCACGAGTGAAATCCCGTTATTTAGGTGAGGTGGAGTCAATAGATAGGATAGCTGGTCATATCCCGGGTGCCATCAATATGTATTGGGCTGAAGGATTGGAGAACGGTTCCTTTAAAAGCAGTGAAGAGCAGAAAGTACGATTTACCGGATTAGATCAGCAAACGCCTATTATTGTGTATTGCGGATCAGGAGTTACTGCTGCACCTAACTATATGGCATTAAAGATGGCCGGATATCAGCATGTAAAGCTATATATAGGGAGTTATAGTGATTGGGTTTCTTATACTGATAATCCAGTAGCAACAGGAGAGGGAATTTAAAAGATAGGGTAAAAATAAAAAATATATCGATAGTTTGAAATAAAACCAAAGATACTAGGTTGCTATTGTTTATAAACATAGCAACCTAGTATCTTTTTCATGCTCATTTTTTGGCGATTTTTTAAAAATGGGACACGGTGCCTGTCCCTCCGTCCCATTATTGTGCTAATATAATAGTATGTTCGATTATGTTGGAAAATTAATTTTTAAACAAAAATAAACATATATATAGGAGGATTGATTAAATAAAGTGTATAGAAAATGAACCAAAGTCTCAAGGGGAGTATGTATCATTTAACATATTGTGGGAGGAGTGCAAGCATGAACATAAAAGCAATTGCGTTGGATATGGATGGGACAACGTTGGATTCTAATAATACAGTAAGTAGGGAGTTAGTTCATACGCTAAAGAAAGTACAGAATAACGATATAAAGGTTATTTTATCAACAGGAAGAACAATGCGTGAAATTGAAGATGTTCTTCCAGCCGATTTCCCGTATGATGGAGCGGTTACTTCTAATGGAATGGGCTGTTATACCAATAATCAAGCGGTTTTTCAATATGCGTTAGATCCTGAATTAGTAAAACAAGTTATTGAAGAGGCCCAAAATAATGAGGTCTATTATGAAATGCATACAAAAAAGGGAAACCGTTTCGCTTTAGTGGAAGATAGGTTGCTCATGAAAGAAGAAGTATATGGAGACGATCCAGAAACATTAGGTGAGAATGAACGGAATGCTCGTTTTGATGCTTTTGAACAAAAAATCAGTTGGGAAGATAGACTAATAACAGAAGACATTGTGAAAATATATTTCTTTAGTAAGAATTTAAGCAAAATTAATAAATGGAAACAGTGTTTAACAAATATGAAACAAAAAAAACAATTTACAACATCATCTTCCTCTGATCATAATGTGGAAATTATGGTTGAGGGCGTTTCTAAAGCTACAGGATTGCATTTATTACTACAACATTTAAATGTAACATCCGAACAATTATTAGTGGTCGGTGACGGTGAAAATGATTTACCTATGTTTGAAGTCGCTGGGTATGCTGTTGCTATGAATAATGCTAGCGAACTTGTTAAAACGAAAGCAGATGAAGTAACAAATGAGACAAATGATGAAAATGGTTTAGCTAAGTATTTAAGCAATAAATTGTTTGAGGGAATACAAGCTTAATGACTGATATAGAAGGAAAAAAGGACAAAAAGTCTACTTGTAAAGAGTAGGCTTTTTTACTAATATCCGAAGTGAATAAACGAGTACACGCATAAAATACAAAAAGGATTTTTCAAATTTTTGCAAGTGTTTTTTTTAGTATAATCTTCTTTTTTTATAAAATGTGAAAAAAATTTGAAATTCTAAATAAAGTATTGCGTTAAACGCTTTCATAATATAAAATAAACATGTAACAACAAAAAGCAACATAAACGAACATTAGGGAGGTGAATAACCTGAAAGAGATTCGGCACAAAAACATCATTCAATTGCTTGAAAAAAATAACTTCTTAAAAATATCAGATGTTTCAAAAAAGTTAAATGTGACACCGATGACAATTCGAAGAGATCTCACAGAATTAGCGGATAGGGGTTTAGTCGAGAAAATTCACGGTGGAGCAAAGCGGAAGATGGACGATGATAAGTACATCGAACTTTCTCACACAGAGAAAAAGGGAATCAATATTAAAGCAAAAGAGCACGCAGCAAAGAAAGCTGCTGAATTAATTGAAGAAAATGATATCGTTTTTATCGGAGCGGGAACAACAACTGAGCTCATGTTTCAATATTTAACTGTGAGTCATGCGAAGATTATTACGAATTCGATTACTATTTTTAATCAATTTAAAAATGAACATCAATATGAGCTTATTTTAGTTGGTGGTACGTTACGAGAAAAAACTGGTACGTTTGTTGGTTATTTCACCCGTAAACTCATTCAAGATATCAGAGTTCAAAAGTGCTTCATTGGTGCGAATGGTATCTATGGCGATTACGTTACTACGGCAGATGAAGAAGAAGGAGTAGTTCAACAAATCGTTATGAATAATTCCCTTAATCGATATATTGTTGCTGATAATAGTAAGTTTGGTGTAGAAGCATTTCAAGTGTTGTATGAAATTGATCAATTAACAGCAATTATTACAGATAGCCAAATCCCTGAAGAATACAAGCACTATTATGATGAGAAGTGCAAAATAATCAACTAAGATGGATTGATTGGCTAATAGATTGGGAGGATTACAAATGAAAATTGCTATTGGCAGTGATGCTAAAGGTTTTGAACTAAAAGAACATATGAAGGAAGTGTTGAATCATCTAGGACACGAAGTTTTAGATGAGACACCAGACGAAGATTTGGATTTTTTCGATGCAACAACCAAGGTTGTATCTGTTGTGCAAGATAATCAAGCTGATCGAGGAATTATTATTGATGAATATGGTGCGGGTCCATTTATGGTAGCAAATAAACACAAAGGAATTATTTGTGCGAACGTGTTTGATGAGCATTCCGCAAAAATGACTAGAGGACATAATAATACTTCCATAATCGCAATTGGTGCTGGAATTGTTGGCCCTAAATTAGCTGAAAAAATTGTTGAATCTTATGTTAATGCAGATTATGACGGGGGAAGACATCAAATTCGTGTAGATATGCTTAATAAAATGTGTTAAGGAGTGAAACAATGAGAATTTCAATTGGATGCGACCATATCGTAACAGATGAAAAAAACTATTTAGTTTCTTATTTAGAAGGAAAAGGTCATGAAGTTATCGATAATGGTACCTATGATAAAGAACGTACACATTATCCGATTTATGGGAAGAAGACAGCAGAAAAAGTAGTCTCTGGTGAAGCAGATTTAGGAGTAGTGGTTTGCGGTACTGGTGTAGGAATTTCCGTATCTTCTAATAAAGTAAAAGGTATTCGATCTGCATTAGTAGGAGATGTAGAAACTGCTAGATATGCAAAAGAAACCCTAAATGCAAATGTGATTGCTATGGGTGGAAGAATTGTTGGAATTGGTTTAATTGAAAACATTATTGACGAATTTTTAGAAACGGAATATCAGCAATCAGAAGCGAATGATAGAATGATTGAGCGTATCGACGCACTTGTTATGAATGAGGAACAAAAAAATGATGATCATTATTTTGATGAGTTTCTCGAGAAGTGGGAGAATGGCGGATACCCTAACGAATAAAGATTGGAGGGTTGGAAGTGGCAGTGATGGAAAAACTTTATCAAAAAGATTTGATTTTTTCTAGTAATGCAACTACACAACAAGAAGTTTTTACAGAAATTAGTAGTATGCTTTTGGAAAAGGGAATAGTGAAGGAAAGCTTTAAAGATGCAATCATCGAAAGAGAATCGAATTATCCTACAGGTCTAGATTTAAGTCCTGTTGCTGAAGGATTACCAAATGTAGCAATTCCGCATACGGACACAGAGCATTGTGATGCGAAGGCAGTTGTATTTATAAAACTTACTAATCCTATTCCGTTTAACAATATGATTGCACCTGATAATGAATTGAATGTGAATTACTTATTCATGATTATCAATAATGAAAAAACAAATCAAACCAATGTGCTTTCTGAGCTTATGGCGTTTATGACCGATGTGGATAATATTAAAACTTTAGAAACATTAGAAACAAATGAAGATATTTATAACTTTTTAACAAATAAATAAAAATTAAGGAGTGGATAAAAATGATTAAAATTTTAGCAGCTTGTGGTGCAGGTATCAATTCAAGTCATCAGATTAAGAATGGACTTGAGGAAGAAATGAAAAAAAGAGGTTACAAAGTTCAAGCAGATGCAGTTGTTATTAAAGATATAACAAAAGAAATGGTAGAAGAATACGACATTTTCGCTCCAATATCTAAACCTAAGTTCAGCTTCGAAATCCCTATTCCAGTTGTTGAAGCAGGACCTATATTATATCGCATTCCAGCAATGTCAGCACCAGTTTTTGATGAAATTGAAAGCGTTATTAAGAAATTACAAAAATAAAAAAGGTATTTATGAGAGGAGTTAGATCCATATGCAAACGATAATCGAATTTGCAAATACTATTTTTTCACCCCTTATTAGCTTAGGGGCTGCGCCAATGATGTTTATCCTTATCACACTATTTGCACTTCTTATGAAAGTAAAATTCAGTAGAGCGATCGAGGGTGGACTGAAATTAGCCATTGCATTAACTGGTATTGGTGCAGTTATTAACATTTTAACTGGTAACTTTGCACCAGCACTGAAAGATTTCGTTAAATCAACAGGTATTGAACTATCTATTACAGACGTAGGGTGGGCGCCACTAGCGACCATTACTTGGGGCTCTGCGTATACACTGTTTTTCTTATTGATTCTTGTAATTATTAACGTAGTTATGTTACTTATAAATAAAACAGATACATTAGATGTGGATATCTTTAACTTTTGGCACTTATCCATCACAGGTCTACTAGTAATGTTCTATTCAGATAACCTGTTTTTGGCAACAGTATTAGTTACTGTGTTAGGTGTAATGAAATTTATCAATGCAGATGTAATGAAGCCAACCTTTAATGATTTACTAGATATGCCGGAATCAAATCCGACAACAACAACACACTTGAACTTTATGTTAAATCCATTAATCATGTTGTTCGATAAAATTTTCCAAAAGCTATTTCCGTTTATTGATAAATATGACTTTGATGCAGCACAATTAAATGAAAAAATTGGTTTCTGGGGAAGTAAATTTGCAATCGGTGTTTATCTTGGTGCTTTTGTTGGTATTTTAGGACAACAACCAGTACAAACCATCTTTACTTTAGCTTTCATTGGTGGTGTAGCACTAGAATTATTCTCTGTCGTGGGTACATGGTTTATTGCAGCGGTTGAACCTTTATCACAAGGGATTACCAACTTCCTAAGTGCGAAATTCCATGGAAGAAAGTTTAACATTGGTATCGACTGGCCTTTCCTTGCAGCTCGTCCAGAGATGTGGGCAGCAGCAAACGTTATTGCACCAATCATGTTAGTGATCGCTCTTTTCTTACCAGGAAATGCAATTCTTCCTTTAGGTGGTATTATTGCTATCGGTTTAACACCAGCATTATTAGTTGTAACTCGAGGAAAAATCATGCGTATGATCATCATTGGTACAATTATGGTTCCTGTATTCTTATGGTCAGGTACAGCAATTGCACCATTCGTAACAGAAACAGCACAATCTGTAGGAGCATTCCCTGCAGGATTAGATAGTGGAGCACTAATTACACACTCTACTTTAGAAGGACCAGTTGAGAAATTCATTGCAATTATTGTTGGTCGTTTAGGTGAAAGCTTTACTATTCAGAATATCCTTATTGCTGTAGGTACATTAACAGCATACATCGGATTGTTCGTTTGGTACGTAAAAGAGATGAAGAAACGTAACGCTGCGTATGCTAGAGAAAAAGAAGATACAAATGCAGCATAATAAATGTTAATCCAATAAAAAAAGGAGTAAACGAGGACATACGATTTTAGGGCTAAAAAATCAGGTATGTCCCTTTACTCCAAGTGATCTATTACTTTAGTATAACATAGAAAGAAAAAGAAAAGAACTGAACAGTTAAGTAAACACTTTAAATTAGATAAAGTTCGTGTTTGTAAACTTAACAAGGCGAGGGGAATTAACCATGATTTTAACCATTACTTTGAATCCGTCTGTTGATATACGTTACTCGCTTGATCATTTTAAGCTTAATGAAGGAAATCGAGTGACTAATGTGTCTAAAACTGCAGGAGGAAAAGGACTAAATGTAAGTAGAGTGTTACATCAGCTAGGTGAAGAAGTCGCTGCTTCTGGATTTTTAGGTGGAAGCTTAGGCGGATTTATTCGAAATGAAGTAGCTAAGTTAAATATGAAAGATTTTTTTACTTCAGTAAGCGGTGATACACGAAATTGTATCGCTATTATTCATGACGGGGAACAAACGGAAATTTTGGAAGGTGGTCCAGTCATATCTTCTAAAGAAGAAAGTGATTTTCTTCAAGCATTCTCAAACTATGTAAAAGAAGTTGACATTATCACCATGTCAGGAAGTCTTCCGAAAGGCTTGCCAGTAGATTTTTATAGCAAACTAATTACAATTGCTAAAGAACATGATAAACCAGTATTACTTGATACCAAAGGAGATCTTTTAAAGGAAACGCTAAAAAGCGGTATAAAGCCAGATCTCATAAAACCTAATCATATTGAATTAGGTGATTTATTTGGTGAGTCATTTACAGATGACGCAAGTATTATGCGTGCATTAACAAAACCCTCCATTTTAGATGATGTCGAGTGGGTTGTTGTTACAATGGGTAGTCAGGGAGCAATTGTTAAACATAATAACAAGCTTTATCGGGTGAACAACCCAAAAGTGGATGCAAAAAACCCGGTCGGTTCAGGAGATTCTGTAATTGCCGGATTCGCAGCAGGTCTTTCACAAGGTTTAACGGATGAGGCATTAATTAAATTTGGCTTATCGATGGGTGTTCTAAACGTAATGGAGGATCAAACAGGCTGTATAGATACAACCAATATAGATTGGTGTGTAAATAAGATGAGCATTGAGTTATTAGCTGACTAATTACTGGTCAAAAAATTAGGAAGAAAAACAGGAGGTAATGTAATGAATTTAACACCAGGGAAGAAAAAAGGGCTTGAGGCAATTTCTAATGAAAATAATATCGTTTTGGCAACAGCGATGGATCAGCGTGGTTCATTAGGAAAAATGATCACATCGTATAATGGAGCAATTTCTTATGAAGAAGGGCTATCTGGTTTTAAAGAAGGAATAAGTGAAGTATTAGGAAATAAATCATCTTCTTTGTTACTTGATCCGGAATATGGGTGGCCTGCTGCTGCTAAATTGAATAAAGATGTTGGATTAATTATGGCGTATGAAAAAACAGGGTATGACGCAACGGAAAAGGGACGTTTACCAAACCTTGTTGATTTTTATTCTATTCGAGATCTTGTTGAAAAGGGAGCTCACGCTGTTAAGCTTCTTGTTTATTATGATACAGCGGAAGAAGAAAAATATAATGATATTAAGAAAACGTTTATTAAGCGTGTGGGCGATGAGTGTCGTCAAAATGACTTATACTTTATCTTGGAACCTGTATCTTATGATGCGAGTGGCCTTGATGCAAAGGGTGTGGACTTTGCTAAGAGAAAGCCTGAAATTATTGAGTACTTCATGGAAGAGTTTTCTAAAGATGTTTATGGAATTGATTTATTAAAAGTGGAGGTTCCTGTTTCTATTTATCATATTGAAGGTAATGATCAATATGATAATTATGCACCAGTGTTTAGTAAAGAGGATGCTGCTGGATTTTACCGTACTTGTTCAGAAAAAAGTGAACTACCATTTATTTATTTGAGTGGTGGAGTAACGAATGATCAATTTGTTGACACACTTTATTTTGCTAAAGAAGCAGGTTCGACGTTCAATGGCTGCCTATGTGGAAGAGCGATTTGGAAAGACGGAGTGAAAACATTTGCTGTAGATGGCAAGAAGGCTTTCCAAGATTGGCTAGAAACAACTGGAACAGAAAATTTAAATAAAGTAATTAAAGCCGTAAATGAAACTGCAACACCATGGGATGCAGATACAACAAAGTAAGATATTGTAATACTGCGTTCATTAATACAAAGGAGATACCAGGATGATTTCTGGTATCTTTTTTTATTATGTGTGAAAAATGGGACAGGGTGCCTGTCCCCGTGTCCCATTATCCTTTTACAGAGCCTGCTAGGAGTCCTCTAACAAAGTATTTGCCTAGTATAATATAAACGAGTAGTGTAGGCATAGCGGCGATTAATGCACCGGCCATTTGCACATTCCACTGTACAATCTGACTTCCAGACAGGTTTTGTAAGGCAACCATTACGGGTTGGCTTCCAGAGTTGGTAATGGTTACAGCAAACAAGAATTCATTCCATATGTTCGTGAATTGCCAGATAGCAACGACAACAAAGCCTGATATCGAAAGTGGAATAATAATTCGACGAAAGATACTTAAAAAGTTTGCTCCATCAATTTTTGCTGATTCAATCATAGAATCAGGAATGTTAGCATAAAAGTTTCGAAACATTAGTGTGGTAATTGGTAATCCATAAACCACGTGTGTAAAGATAAGACCGGCTATGGAGTTATACAGATCAATCGAACGTAAAAATTGAATTAACGGAATTAGAATACTTTGGTACGGGATAAACATACCAAATAACATAACGGTAAAGATAACTTCTGAACCTTTGAATCGCCACTTAGATAATACATAACCATTCATTGCACCTAATAATGCGGAAATCAAAGTTGCAGGAACGACTAAATAAATACTGTTCATAAAATTAGGGGCAAGTTCTGTAAAAGCTTGCGTGTAGCTTGTAAAATCAATGGTTGATGGAAGTGTCCACATCTCTGCTAGTGAAACTTCGTCTAATGGTTTAAGACTAGTAACGATAATGACATAAACAGGTGTTAAAAAGAAAAGAGCCATGACAGATAAGAAGATGTATTTTAATATTTTTGTTATATTTATAGTTGCCATTAATTGTCACCCCTTCGATTTGTTAATAGATAAGGAACAATAAAGACTGCAACAAGTAATAGCATAATAATCGCAATTGCAGAACCGTTAGCATAATAATTACCACGGAATGTTGTTTCAAACATATATACCCCAGGGACATCTGTTACAAAGTTCGCACCTGAGCCAGTCATTGCATAAATTAAGTCAAATATTTTTAAAGATATGTGTGCCATAATAATGACAACACTAACTGTAATTGGTGTTAACATTGGTAAGATAACTTTGCGATAGATTTGAAATTCCGAAGCACCATCGATACGCGCAGCTTCTCTAAGTTCTTCTGGTATACCCCGTAGCCCAGCTAGATACATAGCCAATGAGAAACCGGTCATTTGCCAAACAGCCGCGATCACAACAGCAATAATTGCTACAGGAAGTCCAAATTCAATAGATCCCCATTCAAATCCAGCTAAAATAGTTGTGTCCGTATACCATTTCGGTTGGATACCAAACACTTCTAAAAATTGATTGAATCCAGTAGAGGGATTTAATAGCCATTGCCAAACAACACCTGTAACAACAAAGGATAATGCCATTGGGAATAAGAAAACGTTTCTAAAAAAAGTTTCTCCTTTAATTTTTTGATCAATTAATGCGGATAGAAGTAATCCCATTACAATTACTAAACCGATAAATAATATGGTGAAAAAGATCGTGTTTCGAAGGTCTGCCTGAAATCGATAGTCACCAAATAAATAGATATAGTTTTTGAGTCCTGCGAATGAAAAATCAGGGACTAATGTATTCCAATTACTTAATGAAACCCAACCAGTCCAGCCAATAAATCCGTAAACAAAGATTAATAGTAAAATAAAGGATGGTAAAAGAAACCCCACTGCAAGCAGTTGATCACTTGTTACTCTTTTTTTCTTTTTTTTCGGCTGTATATCAACTTGCTTATTGATGTTTATTTTTTGATCCATTATTAGAGTCCCTCCTATCAAAAGATAGTTTTAAAAGCCGTTGACCTGAAAATAAAAGCCCCGTACCAATTTACGATACAGGGCAACCTTATAATAATTATAGATCAGAAGCCGCTTTTTTTAGTGTATCAATAAATGTGTCAACATCTCGTTGTGTAACAAAGATATTCACTGCTTGGTTTACTTTTGTTAGAAAACCTTCTGGTGCTGCAGAACCGTGTGCTAATGTAGGAACTAACTTTGCTTCTGAAAAGTCTTCCATTGTATCTTTACCGTACTGATCATATTTAGAAGGATCAGCATCTAATCGAGCAGGAATAGAACCTTTAAGCGGATTAAATACATCCTGCCCCTCAACAGATCCTAATACTGCTAAAAATTCTTTTGTCTCTTCTTCGTTATCGATACCTTTTGGTAAGCCGAATGTATCAGTGATAATAACAAACTCGCCTACTGTTTCTGGATTAGGGAAATAACCAAAGTCTTCATTGGTTTCTAAATTTAGGTCATTAGAGAAGTATCCTTTTGCCCAGTCACCCATATTTATCATGGCCGCTTCTCCATTACCAACTAATTGTGATGCATCTTGCCAGTTACGAGAAGCGTGGTCTTCGTTTACGTAATCAAGTGTTTTCTTAAATATTTCGGCAGCCTCGACTACCCCTTCATCATCAAATGGGATTTCACCATTAAATAATGCTGTATAATCTTCAGGCTCAAGAACACCTAACAAGATGTTTTCAAACAGTTGTGTTGCTGTCCAAGCTTCCTTATCTCCTAAAGCTAATGGGGTAACACCAGCTTCTTGAAGTTTATCTGCCGCAGCGAAAAATTCGTCAAATGTTGTTGGTATTTCAATGCCATGTTCTTCAAAAATATCCATGTTATAGAACATCACGTTACCACGGTGAATATTAACAGGTACGGAATAAATGTTTCCATCTTTACTTACCATATCAATTAGGTCTTGTGGGAACTTATCCATCCAACCTTGTTCTTCAAAAAAGTCGTTTAGTGGCTGCATTTTATCAGCAGCTACCCATCCTTCGTTTAACTCATCTCCGCCATGCACCTGGAATGTTGAAGGTGGATCGTCACCTTGCATACGAGTTGCTAATACTGCTTTGGCGTTTGTACCTGCCCCACCGGAGATGGCAGCATTATCTACCTCAACCTCTGGATGTTTTTCTTTAAATAAGTCAATTAATGCTAATAACCCGTCTTCCTCACCAGCTCCAGTCCACCAACTAAAAATTTCAACTTTTTTGTTATCTTCTCCTGCATCATTTGCCCCATCACCTTCACCATCAGAAGATGAATCAGAACTACAACCAACAAAAATAAGAGCTGATAGTACTAATAAAAATAGACTAAATAACTTCTTCACTCATCTTACCCCCTTGTTTTAATAAATGTTACCGCTTACATATATAATTATATAGGCATTTCCATAAATGTATTGATAAAATTGCTTCACTTTTTTACGATTTTCTTCACATTTTAATGATAGCTTGTTGATATTGTTTGGGTGAGACACCATAGTACTTTTTAAATACACGGCTAAAATAATTCGGGTCATTATAACCAATCATATAACTAATTTCCTTTAAACTATATTTATTTTTTTGCAATAATTGTTTTGCCTTGTTCAAGCGTACATTTGTAATATAATCGATAAGTGTATAACCAGTTGATTCCTTAAATAGATTTGAAAAATAAGTGGTACTTAAGTCATTTAACTGAGCTAGTTCTTCTAGATTAATAGGTTGGTCAAAGTGATCATGAATATATTTCTTTGTACGCTCCATTTTGTCCTGTGATTGGTAATGCTGTTTTACATTTAAGCAACACAACTTGATGAATTCAGTCCAGTGTTTATCAGACGTCAGCTGTTTATAGGTCATTTCAGGAACGGAAATTCCTTTTTGTTCTAACGTTTGTCGTAGTTTATAATATAAATTCACTAATTCCTCATTAATATTGCTTGAATAATCATCCATTAGATCTTGAAGTAAATATAGGCTTGTTTTTTCATTTCCCATTTCAACTTCTGTTAGAAGCTGTTCTATTTTTTTGGTAGCATGTTGTTTTTTCTCTTCCTTAAACCCGTAATTTTTTTGTTGTAAAGTAGAAAGGTGGGTTGCAGCCTTTACCGCTTCCAAATAGGAATGAGGTAGATCAGCTAAATTATGATAGGATTTTCCAGCTCCAATATACGCTTTATCACCTAACGCAATATGCAATTCTCTTGCCAATTTTAAAATATCAGCTTTGGTTACTTTCTTCTCACTTATAAATAATAGAATATAGTGGTGCTCATCATCATTTGCAATCCATCTAAAACTATTAAGTTTATTTAATTTTTCACGTAATATAGCAGCCTTAGCATTGTCGTGTGGTAAAACAACAAGGAAAAAGCCAGCATTCATAGAAGGGAAGAGAGTTTGTTGTAAGTTATGAACTTCCTCACCTGTTTCGAATTGCATTAGTTTACTAATCAATAGTTCTTGGGCAATTTGCTCTGAACGTTGTTGATTCTCTATTGCTTCTCTTTCTTTTTCTAACTCTTCTTTCACTCTTAGAATGGCACGAATCGTTTCTTCTTTTTTACTAGGCTTTAGAATGTATTCTTTTACACCAAGTTGCATTGCTTGCTTGGCAAAATCAAACGAATCATAAGCAGAAATAAGAATGAATTTAATGGATGGCTGTTTATGATGGATTTGTTCAATTGCTTCAATACCGTTGACGCCTGGCATTTTTATATCCATTAAAATAAGGTCAGGGGTCAATTCTAGAGCTATTTCAATTGCAGTTCTGCCATTTACTGCTTCACCGATAATGTCTACATCTGGAAAGTTATGATAAATAAATTTACGCATTGCTTTTCTTTCTAACATTTCATCCTCTGCTATAAGAATACGCATGTTTCTTGCTCCTTTCTTCATTCATCGATATCTAATCTTTCTTCATTATTGGTGTAATCCTTAGGTAGTAATAATTTGATAGTTGTACCAACGTCCACTGTTGATTCAATTTCAAGTACATGTTCTTTTTGATAGAATAACTGTAAGCGCCTCATCACATTCCTTAGACCTAAACCAGTGGAATGGCCAATATGCTCTTCATTTACTTGAGAATTGGTTAACATCTTATTTTGTTGGTGTTGCGTCATTCCCACCCCATTATCGATTACTTCAACAACGATCTTGGTGTCTGTTGGATAAATACGTAATAGAATGACTCCGCCATCTTCCTTTGGTTCTACCCCATGTAAACAAGCATTTTCTATAATAGGTTGTAAGGCTAAGCGGGGAATAGGTATATCTAAACATGATTCATCTATATGTGTCTCAAAGGTAATTCTTTCTACAAAGCGCGTTTTTTGAATCCGTATATAGGAATAAATAATAGCAACTTCATCTCGTAGATAAACTGACCTTTTAATATCACCTAAGCTATATCTAAGTAAACTAGCAATGGAGTCAATTAAATTAGAGGTTAAGTTAGCATCTTCTAAGTAAGCTGTTTTTGAAACAGTATTTAATGTGTTAAATAGGAAATGTGGATTAATTTGGTTCTGTAAATGTTTTAATTCTAATTCCTTCATTAATCTCTCTTGCTCTGATTTCTCCTTTATTTCTTCAATTAGGTTCTCAATGCTTGAACGCATATGATTAAAAGAATCTGCTAATAATTTCAATTCATCATTTGATTGAAAGACTATTTTTTCTCCTGAGAAATCACCAACAGAAATTTGTTTAGCTGCTTGTGATAATTCTTGAATAGGGTGACTAATCCCTTTTGAGAAACGAATGGCTATAAAAATAGCTAGCATGATTGTCGTAAGAGATAAGTAAAGAATAAATAGTCGAAAATCATTATTGCGTTCTTGTAAATCGTCGTATATTAATTGATAACCTGATAGTTCAATATCGATTAATTCTAGTGTAGTATTTTGAATATAACTAACAGATCGTTGAGCTTCCTTTAAATGAGCAGTATATCGTTCAATGTCATCTCTTAACACGAAACCAATGGTTAATTCAGTTTGATAGATAAATGCATTAATTAAATTAAGATAGTTTTTAACTTGGATGCGCATCTCATTTGGTGTATTTTGTTCAATTTGAAGTCGTTCTTCTTTAAGTTGTGCTAATGTATCATAATAGTCATCAAGGTATTTAGATTCAGGTGACATAACATAATTTTTACTAGCTTCATAAAGTTGAGTAGACGTTTGAGAGATTGAGTTTAATATAAAGAAATGATCGAAGCTAGCATGGTAATCGTTCATTAATTTATTTGAGCTAAAATAGATGGAAAGAGAGACTAAATTAAATAAAAGAATAAAAACAAAAAAATATAAGATTAATTTACTACGAATGGACTTCAATTTGGATCACCTTTTGCTAGAATCCCACCATTAGTAATATCGCTTTTCAGTAGAACTCCTGTATTAGTATAATTAAATGCATCTACTGCTTGGTTGTTTTTTAAATTTAGCATTAATTCAATTGCTTGACGTCCCATTTGGTTCGGGTATTGAACAACTGTTGCAAAAATTTTATCCTTTTCAATTAAAGAAATTGTTTCAGGCAATGTGTCAAATGCTACAATAAACGGATAATTGCTAGGGTTCATTTCTTCAACGCCTTGCACAATGCCAATACCATCTAAAGCACTCAAACCAAACAATGCATTTATTTCTGGATTGTTTTTTAATAAAGCATAAGTGGCCTGTGCAGCGCCTATTTCACTGATTGTTGATTCATCAATAGAGATAATCTTTATTCGTTTTACAGAAGCAATGGCTTCTTTTAATCCTTTTAAACGAAGCTGTTGATTTAAACTTTCCATTGAACCAACGATAATTCCAATATTAATAGTGCCTGATGTATGTTTAATTAATGTTTTTCCAGCTAAATATCCGGCTTGATAATTATCTGTTCCAACGTAAAAATTCCGAGCACTTTCAGGTGCATCGGCATCAATTGTTGCAACAGGAATGCTTTGGTCTTTTGCTTTTTCTACAAGGTAGGTAAATCGATTTCCAGGTAAGCCTTGAATAAAGATTCCATCTACATTTGCAGCGATCATTCGGTCAAATGTATTTAATCTTTCTTTTAAATCTGCTTGTTCTGGTCCGATGTATTCTAAATAAACATTGTTGGCTAATGCTTGTTCGCGTGCACCACTTTCAATTAAGCGCCAATAATCATTTCCAACTTCCTCGGTAATTAAAACAAAATGATAGTCGTAAACTTTTTTGTTATTTAACTGGCCTTCTAAATAGAAGGTCTCTTTTCCATAATAAATCATTAATAAAAAGCTGATTAAAAACATGCTTAGACTACAACCATAAATGAAGTATTTCTTAAGTCTACTCAACTAACCACCCCTATATGAAAGCGCTTTATATTAAAAGTAAAAAAATAATTTACAATCTTTTTATACCTTTAAGATACCCTTTTTTAAACAAAAAAGCTACCATTTTTTATGGGACAGGAGGTCAGACCCCCTGTCCCATTTCGTCCTACTATTCGATATTTTTCGGTGCAAATCTTTCGTGGAATCGTTTATATTGCCTAGGGGTTTGGTTTTCGTATCGCTTAAACAGTTTTCCGAAATAACTCTGATCAGAAAAACCGCATTTCTCTGAAACTTCACCGACAGACATATCTTTGTTTGTTAATAGAAATTTAGCATGATTAATTCTAAATTTTTGCAAGTATTCCATAACGGAGTAGCCAGTAGCTTGTTTGAATATACGGGTAAAATGAAATTGGCTAAGCGATACTTCATTTGCAATTTGATCCAATGTAAGTGTTTTGTCAAATTCGCTCTCAATATAGTAAATGGCATGTTGTACAATTTTGGGATATTTGGGCGTTTTCAAAAAATGATTAGTAGTCCCACCCTGCATTTTATGGACGATCATATCAGTAAGCATAGCGGTAATAATGGAGGAAGCAACGGCTTCGTGTCCCACTTGTTTTGCTTTAAAAATATGATATAAATTCCATAGGTTATTTTTGACTTTTTCAGACTCATCCAATTGAAATATAGGGCAATTATTCCCTTCTAGTAAATGAAAATAATCCTCTGTTTTTACTCCGCCAAAATGGACCCATAGTAGTTTGAAGGGATCTTCGGGGTCAGCATAATAACTATGGGGTTGATTTAAATCAAGGAAAAAAATATTGCCTTGCTCCACTTGATAAGTTTTACCTCTCCACATTACTGTTCCTTTCCCACTGATGACATATTTAATCTGGAAACCAAAAAAATGATCTCTAGTAATATTATAAGTAGGTTCACATATATACCATCCAACAGAGTGTACATAAAACCAAAGCTTTTTAGCGGTTTCGCTTGCTGAGTGTGTAATTGTCTTATATAAGAAATTATCATCAGACATCTAAATACCCCCCAAAAAAAAGCAATTTTATTATAATAATGATGTAGATTATACCTTTAGTTTTTAATTATAATCCATGAATGTTTTGTTTCAAAGGTTTATTTAGATTGTTTATAAATTGTAATTAAAAATGATCATAGCAAAAATATACTAAAAGTAAGCAATATTATCCGTTAAGATGTTAGCTATCCCGTGTTATCATTCTAAATAATATTAGGATAAACAAATATAAGGAGCAAGGGGAGCAAATCATGCCAGTTTTTAAAACAGAGAATGAACATTTTATCTATGACGGTAAAAAAATAACCATTATTTCTGGTGCAATTCATTATTTTAGAGTAGTACCGGAATATTGGCGGGACCGTTTGATGAAATTAAAAGCTTGTGGTTTTAACACAGTTGAAACATATATACCTTGGAATTTTCATGAAGTTAAACCAAATAAATATCAGTTTACCGGACAAGCAGATGTTGCAGAATTTATTAAAATCGCACAAGAAATAGGATTGTTTGTTATTGTCAGACCATCCCCTTATATATGTGCGGAATGGGAGCTTGGCGGATTACCTTCATGGTTGTTAAGAGATCCTAATATGCAACTCCGCTTTTCCTATCAACCCTATCTAGACAAAGTAGATGCTTATTTTGATATGCTACTACCTATTTTGCAACCGCTATTATGTACGCAAGGTGGTCCTATTATTGCAATGCAAGTTGAAAATGAATATGGAAGTTATGGTAATGACACTGAGTACTTAAAGTATTTAAAAGCAAAAATGATAGAAATAGGAATGGATGTATTGCTTTTCACATCAGATGGTGCAGAGGATGCAATGCTACAAGGTGGCATGGTTCCAGAAACGTTGGAAACAGTTAATTTTGGTTCTAAACCGAGAGAAGCATTTAAAAAACTGAAAGAATATCAGACTGATCAACCATTAATGTGTATGGAGTTTTGGAATGGATGGTTTGACCAATGGGGGAAAGAGCACAACGTTAGAGATGCAGAAGATGTAGCAAACGTACTCGATGAAATGTTACAAGAAAATGGATCGGTTAATTTTTATATGTTCCATGGCGGTACTAATTTTGGTTTCTATAATGGTGCAGTGTTATTTGATAAATACGAACCGACTATTACTAGTTATGATAGTGATGCGCCTTTAAGTGAATCAGGTGAACCTACTGAAAAATTCTACGCAATAAGAGAGGTGCTTGAGCGACATTTTGATCTTCCGCCTTTAGAACTTCCAAAAAAGATTAAGAAGAAGCATTATGGAACTGTTGAAATAAAAGGGCAAGCAAATTTATTTGACTCGTTGGATGTATTATCTGAAGCGATTCATCGAATAAATCCAGCAACGATGGAACAGTTAGGGCAAGATTACGGGTTTATATTATATAAGACTAAGGTTACGGGTCCGAGAAATAAAGCAAAATTGACGTTACAAGATGTTCATGACAGAGCACTAGTTTTTCTAGATAACCAATTTGTTGGTGTTATAGAGCGATGGGATCCAAAAAGTTTAGAGGTTGACATCCCTAGTGAAGGTGCAGAGCTTTCAATATTGGTTGAAAATATGGGGAGAATTAATTACGGTCCTTACCTAAAAGATTATAAAGGAATTACAGAAGGTGTTCGTCTAGGTTTTCAATTCTTATATGATTGGACAATATACCCATTGCCGTTAAATGACTTATCTCATTTATCATTTGAAAAAGTAATAGAACAAAATGGACCATCATTTTCCATAATAACTATTACCATAGATGAGTTAGCAGACACCTTCGTAGAGCTTAATGGGTGGACGAAAGGTGTGGTGTTCATTAATGGGTTTAACTTAGGGCGATATTGGAGTAAAGGGCCTCAACAAACATTATATTTACCTGCGCCTTTATTGAAGAGAGGTGAAAATGAAATAATTATTTTTGAATTAGAAAAAAGAAACAAAACAACAATTACTTTAAGTGATATACCGAATTTAGGATGATTATAGAATCGTTGGTGATACGTGATTTATTATTTTCTAGAATTGTATATTTGACGTTATAAGAAAGTGTCTGCTTTTGTGTAATAGTAGTTATTAATATAGAAAACAGTTGAGAGGGATGGTTAACATGCAAATTACATTAAAGGGCAATTATCAATTATTTTTACCTGCTTTAAAAGAATTGCAAAAAGAGATTGATGTAATGTTTAGCGAGTCTGGAATACCATTAACGATCGAAAAGAACACAAATGCAGAGACCATTATTAAATATAAAAACGGAGAAGGTTTTATTTATTATAATGAGCCATACCATATCTTTCGTGCTTTTGGTCTATTTATTCAAGAATTAAGAGAAGCAAGTAAGGATTTTGTTATTAACGAATCTTCGTGTTTTAGAACCATAGGACCAATGTTTGATTTGTCAAGAAATGCTGTTATGCGTGTGGATGAGTTTAAAGGAATGTTTAGAAAGCTTGCCTTGATGGGATTTAATGCCGCCATGTTATACATGGAGGATACATATGAAGTGAAGGATTATCCTTATTTTGGTTACATGCGCGGTAGGTATTCTCAACAGGAATTAAAAGCATTGGACGATTATGCATATCAATTTGGAATTGAATTGATTCCTTGTATTCAGACGCTTGCTCATTTAGACGAGTTCCTGAAATGGGAAACCGTATCTTACCTAAAAGATACGAGAGGTGTATTATTAACTGAACAAGAAACAACATATGAATTTTTGGATAAAATGATTCGTGCAGTAACTAGACCATTTCGCAGTAAACGTCTTCATATTGGAATGGATGAAGCGGAAGAATTGGGAAGAGGAATGTACTTAAACAAATTTGGTTACCAAGATCGTTTGGATATTATGACACAGCATTTGCATAGAGTAACTGAAATTACAAATGATTTACAATTGGAAGTGATGATGTGGAGCGATATGTTTATTAAGCTGGCATCCGAATCTGGTGATGATCAGTATGACATGTCTACGGAAATTTCAGAAGAAATGCAAGACAAAATACCTGATAATATCACATTAATGTACTGGGATTACTATCATGCAAAAAAAGAAGAATATCAAATGCTAATTAATAAGCATAAAAGACTTGGGAGTACACCTGCAGTGGCTGGCGGTATTTGGGTATGGAATACATTCGCTACCAAGTATGATTTATCATTAAAAACAAGTGAAGCAGCTCTTCAGGCTAGCAAAGAAGAAGGGGTACAAGATGTTTTTGTAACTTTGTGGGGTGATGATGGTTACGAGAATAACTTTTACTCAGCGATGTTAGGGTTGCAGTTATATGCTGAACATCAATATGCTGAAACAATAGATAAATCAAAGTGGTACAAGCGAACACAATTCTGTACGGGTGTAGCCGCAGAAAAGTATCTATTATTAGCTGATTTAGATGTTATACCAGGGGTAGAAAAAGATAATATGGATCAAACAAATCCATCTAAATTCTTACTATGGCAAGATGTTTTAATAGGTCTATTTGATAAACAGATAGAAGGATTGGATGAAATTGCTGCTCATTATGAAGAATTGGAACAAAGAATAAGACAGTATAGAGTGTCTGATGAGGAATTAGATTTTATATGGAACGTTCCTGAAAAACTAGCTGCAGTATTAGCAAAGAAAGCATTAGTAGGAGTGAATTTAAAAGAAGCTTATGATCAAAAAGATTCCCTTACTTTAAAAGAGATTTCTCACGAAGTGCTTCCCGAAATAATCAATCGAGTTAAGGACTTACAGTCAGCGCATAAAAAACAATGGTTTACGATTAATAAACCATTTGGATGGGAAGTTATCGATATTCGTTATGGAGGTCTAATTGCGCGGTTACAGACAGCTAGCGAACGTATATCAGATTATTTAGAAGGAACGATCGATACTATTGATGAACTTGAACAAGAAAGGTTACCATTTAATGCGAATATAGAACAGTCATCAGGATTGGGATGGTCAACTTACTATTACCGTATGGCATCACCTAATGTATTTTTTCATGTATTACCTATTTATTAATTTAAAATTTAAAAATAATAGATATTTAAACTAGTATATTCATTTTTGGACGCAGCGATTTATTCCTGCGTCCACTTCCGCTAATTTTTTATAAGTTAATCGTAAAAAAAGACAGGGTACAGAGACCTTCATTGACGCTCCAACTTTCTTTAATTTATCAGTAGCCTACTGCTATAATTCAAACTCCAATGATATAATTGTAGTTGTAAATCCTATCATTTTTTCAAATATAAATTGTAAAGAGAATTTTAGATATCTTTGTTTTAATGTTAATGAGAGTAAAGGGGAATGCAAATGAATGATATGTTTAAAATTTTAGTAGTAGATGATGAGATGTTAATTCGTCAAGGTATCATTCACTCCGTAGACTGGGAAGGTAACGGATATCAAATCGCTGGTGAAGCATCTAACGGAGAAGAGGCTATTGAGCAGATAGAAAAAATTCAACCAGACATTATTATAACGGATATTGTTATGCCTAAAATGAACGGTATTACACTAACTAAATATGTCAATGAATATCATCCCAAAATTGAAATGATTGTATTAAGTAGTTTTGAAGAATTTGATTATGTTAGACAGACGTTTCAGAATGGTGTGTCAGATTATATTTTAAAGCCTAAATTAAACAGTAAAGAGCTTTTACAAACGCTTGGAAAAATAGTATCGGATAAGCAAGTGGTCTCTCGGGGAACGTTTAGTATTTCAATAGAGCAAATTTTAACTAAATCGGTGCAGGGAATACAAACAGTAAACGAAATGAAGGAAATAAAGAAAATGTTACCAAATAATGAATGCATACTAGTTGAATTATTCTGGAAGCCAAGTACTGCAGTACCACTAAGTCCATCAAAGTTTATAAAGCGTATTAAAGCAAATCATCAAGACATAAAGTGTTATAGTTTCTTACCTGAGGAAGATACTATATGTTTTATATTAAACGCAGATAAAATGAGCCCACTTGATGTGAAGAAGATAATTCATCAGATGAATGAAGAAGAGGGGCTAGAGAATAAAAAATTAAATTGGATTATTACTGAATCCTTTATTCTTAAGGATCAGCTAAGACAAATGTATCAAAGAAATAAAAAAATACGCCAATATCATTTTTATTTGCCAGAGCAAAAGGTGTTAACAATCAATGATCTTCCTTCAATAAGAAATAAAGAAATGAAATTTGATTTAAATCATTTTATCTATTTGTTTAAAAAAGATCATCTGGAGCAAGCATTCACTTATTTAAAGCAACATATTGATCAGTTGTCCAATCAATATGATATAGAGGTGTTTGATTTTAAGTCAAGAATACAAAATATCGTTTTTAATGTCATTATTTTAATTGGTAATAGGGGATTGAATAATGATGAATTAGAAGAAAAAAAATACACCTATATTCGAGATTTGAATGAGGCATTCGATATAAGTGAGGTAATGGAGACATTTAATAAATTTTTGGAGGAAGTAGATGAAATTCTAATGCCGAGTGTAACAAGAAATACAACAGACATCTCTGATTTATTAGATTATATGGAGGCGCATTATAATGAACCATTAACGTTACAACAGTTAGCCCAGCATTTTCACTTTAATTCCTCTTATTTATCAAGTTACTTCCGTAAGAATCATCAAGAAGGTTTCAGTGAATATTTAAATCACATTCGTATTCATCATGCAGCAAGACTATTAAGAGAAACAAGACTTTCGATTGCAATAATCAGTAAAAGAGTTGGTTATTCTGATCATAGTTATTTTACAAAAGTTTTTAAGAAATTGATGCGCATGTCCCCAAGCAATTATCGTAAAGAATATTCAGAAACGGAACGAATGCAATGATAAAAAAAATACGCCACTTCTTTGACTATAACAAATTAATTTTAAAAATTTTTTTAGTTTTATTTTTTAGCATTATGACGGTCTCTGTTCTTATTACATACAGTGGGATACGCATGTCAAGTAATCTATTTATGGATACATTTAGTATTACTAATACGAAGGTGATTAAGCAGATTGAAAATCAAATTGATAACTTTCACCAGTCTATTGTTCGTACTGCATTTGAAGTAGAAAAAGATAGTGAATTGAAACGGTTATTAAAAAGTGACTATGATAACACGAGAGAACAAGCAATTTATATATATACATTAAATCAAAAAGTTGATCATTTTTATAATAACTTTTACCCAAACAATGTAACAATGCTTTTAATGAACAAAAGAGGTGAAGCGTTTAATGCAAATTTTAATATTTGGGATCCAGATGATCAAGTATTGTTAAATCATCCGATTACCCGTCAACTTGATCGGAGTAACAATCAAATAGAATTCTCTTTAGAAAATTCATCTTTAACCAATCATAAGCCAATGATTATTGCAGGAAAAGCGCTTAGAGAAGCTTCTGATGAATCACCTTATGGTTATTACTTTGCTGCTATTAAAGAGAGAGATTTGCGGAGCTTTTATGAGGGTTTTACTAGTGAAGGAAACAATATTTTGTTAATGGCACCAAACGGTAAAATTATTTCTAGTAATAAAAAGAATTATATTGGTTTATCGGAGCCGAGATTGTTGTCTTATGCAAATGATTTAAATGAGTATCAAGCTGAGTATAGAAATATTCGTGTATTCGATAAGGATTACACATTTTTAGTAAAATATTTGCCGAGCTTTGGTGTATATTTAATTAATTTAGTTGACCAAAATTTAGTCGCAAAGAATGTAATCAATACGAATGAGATTTTATTAATTAGTGCCTTTATTGTATGTATTTCATTATTTATTGCTGTACTTATTATTCGTCGAATGACAGTTCCGTTATCAGATCTAGTAAACCAAATCTCAGATATGGCGCGCTATCAATTTAATAAACCACTCGAAGTAAAAGGTGGTTATGAAGCCAGAAAAATTGCTGAATCTTTTAATTATATGTTAAATGAATTGCATGATTATGTGAAACTATTACTTCGTACGCAAGAGAAGCAACGAAAAGCAGAATTAAAAGCTTTGCAACACCAAATTAACCCTCATTTTATTTATAATACATTAGCATCAATTAAGTTTATGACACAACAAGGAAAAATAGAAGAGGTCAGTCAAACCATTGAATCGTTTATTGCATTATTACAACATGCATTAACCAATATAGAAGAAACAATTACAGTAGAACAAGAAATTATACATCTGAAAAATTATACAAAAGTAAATCAATCAAGATATGGCGATCGAATTCAAGTTAACTTCCTTGTTTCGCCTGATAGTTTGGAATGTCGTTTACCCAAACTTGTGCTACAACCTTTCGTTGAAAATGCATTTTTTCATGCATTTATTAAAAAGAAACGTGGCGTAATCCAAATATTGATTGCTGTTAAGGATAATAAGCTTGTGTGTGAAGTAATGGATAATGGTGATGGTATGGATAAGGAGCAACGCCATTCGAAGGAAGAACAAAATAAACAATTATATAGTGGTATAGGAATACGTAATGTAGATGAACGGATTAAGTTATTATATGGAAATAAGTACGGTGTAGAGACAAAGAGTGAATTAGGCATAGGTACAAGAGTGAAAATTACTTTGCCATTCATAGATTCGTAATAATAATTTATATCGTCAAAAAGTACCAAAGCTAAAAAAAGTACCATAAAAAATAATAAACAGCGTTTCTAGCTAAAAAAAGTTACAAGAACAACTGAAAAAACTACCACTCACTTTCATTATAATTAAGTTGTAGATTGAAAGCGCATTCAGATTTTTTACAAAAAACAGGGGGTAGTTATGTTGAAAAATGTATTTAAAAGATTTAGTTGGTTGTTAGGCTTAGCGCTATTAATAACAATGTTAGCAGCATGTTCGGAAGATGATCAAACACAAGGATCAGCAAATGATTCAGGAGATGAAGGCACATCAGAATTTGAAGGTTCTCTTCTTGCGTGGGCATGGGATCAAAATTTTAATGTTGCAGCACTAGAAATAGCACAAAACTATTTCGATGAAGAACTAAAAATGGAGATTGTTGATAGTAGTTCCGCTGACATTGTTCAACGGCTTAATGCAGGATTGAGTTCTGGAACGATGAAAGGTATGCCAAATATAGTGTTAATTGAAGATGGTCGTGCTCAGACTTTCCTTAGATCTTATCCAAATGCTTTTTACCCAATTGGTGAGTATTTTAATACGGATGATTTTGCGTCCTATAAAATTGCACCAACTAGTTATGATGGAAAGCAGTATGGGCTTCCTTTTGATACAGGTGTTACTGGCTTATTCTATCGTAAAGATATATTGGAAGAAGCAGGGTATAGTGAAGAAGACTTGCAAAATATTACATGGGGAGAATATGTGGATATTGCAATTGAAGTGAAGGAAAAAACCGGAACTGCAATGATATCACTAGATCCAAATGATCTAGGAATAATAAGAATGATGTTGCAATCTGCTGGTAGCTGGTACACTACTCCTGATGATGAAATTAATATTGAAAACAATGATGCTTTAAAATTAGCACTTGAAAATTATAAAAAGTTAATGGATAGTGAAGCGGTTTATATGGTATCTGATTGGAGTAACTATATCGGTTCATTTAATAATGGCGATGCTGCAACAGTTCCTACTGGTAATTGGATGGCGCCAAGTATCGAACAAGCAGAATCACAAGCAGGTTTATGGAGAGTAGCCCCAATACCTCGCCTTGATATAGATGGAGCAAAAAATGCCGCAAACCTTGGTGGTAGTTCTTGGTACGTACTTAATATTGATGGTAAAGAAAAAGCTGCTGAGTTTTTAGGGCAAACTTTTGGTTCCAACAAAGACTTTTATCAAGATTTAGTAACAGAAATCGGTGCGATAGGTACATTTAAAGCAGCTTCAGAAGGTGAAGCATATCAAATTGAAGATGATTTCTTTGGAGGTCAAAAACTGATCTACAAATTCTCTCAATGGATGGAGGATATTCCGCAGATTGATTCTGGCATAAACACAAATGGTATTGAAGGTATTCTTGAAGCAGAAATGCAAAATTACCTTAAAGGTGAAAGTCTAGAGGATGTGTTAAATAACACACAAGAGCAAGCGGAAAATCAATTTAAATAATTAATAGCTATTCTACCCTTATCTATTGAGGGTAGAATAGCTATTAAATCTGAAGGAGAGAATGAGGTTTTGTCATCATCTATGAATAATATAAGTATGCAATCAACCAAAAGCAAAAGACTCATACAAGGTTTGAAAAAAAACACAATAGGATGGACTTTCATTCTGTTAGCTATTTTAGGTATCAGTGCATTTTATCTTTATCCAATGATCCAGGCTTTTCTCCTATCTCTTCAGTCTGGAATGGGTTCCAATCTTGATTACGTTGGTCTTGACAACTATGTACGTTTGTTTAATGATCCAACTTTTTTGAAAGCATTATCTAACACGATGTTATTTTTGATTATTCAAGTTCCGGTTATGATTGTACTGGCTCTAGTTTTTTCGGTAATGTTAAATGATCCCACTTTAAAATTGAGGGGATTTTTTAGAACAGCTATTTTTCTACCAGCTGTAACATCACTTGTTGCTTATGCAGTTATCTTCAAATATTTATTTGCACAAGATGGTTTTATTAATGATTTTTTAATTAATATGAACATTCTATCAGATCCAATTAATTTTCTAGCTGACCCTTTTTGGGCAAAGATAACGATTATTATAGCAATTACATGGCGCTGGACAGGATATAATATGATATTTTATTTGTCCGCACTTCAAAATGTGGACAAATCTATCTATGAAGCAGCAAGAATTGACGGTGCATCAAGTATTCAACAGTTTTTTTATATTACAATACCTGTTTTAAAACCAATCATATTGTTTACTTCAATTGTATCTACTATCGGAACCTTACAACTATTTGACGAGGTAATGAATATTACAAGTGGTGGGCCAGGAAATGAGACATTAACCATTTCCATGTATATTTACAATTTGTCCTTTGAATATACACCAGACTTCGGTTACGCGGCAACCGTATCTTATGTCATTTTATTACTTGTTGTTGTCTTTTCATTTATTCAATTCAAAGTGGCAGGTGATCGTTCATGAATAAAATAAAAAGAATATTTACTTATGTTTTTCTAAGTATTGCAACGTTTGTTTCTATTTTTCCGTTTTTATGGATGTGTATCAGCATGACAAATAAATCTGTTGATGTAACGCGCGGACGATTAATACCAGGGAGTCATTTGTTTGAGAACATAACCAACTTATTTCAAAATTATAATATTATAACCTCAATAGTTAATTCTCTAATTGTGGCTGTAATTACTACTGTTTTAACCTTATTGATTGGTTCATTAGCGGGGTATGGATTCGAAATTTTTCGTTCGAAAGGGAAGGATGTAGTTTTTAATATTTTAATATTATCTATGATGATTCCTTTTGCGGCAATAATGATTCCATTATATCGACTATTTGGTAGGATTTCAGCCACTGCCCCATTATTTGGAATTGACACGCTAGCAGCTGTTATTTTACCTACTGTGATTACAGCATTCTTTGTTTTCTTTTTCCGTCAAAATACAAAAATGTTTGCCCGTGATTTGGTGGAAGCGGGGAGAATGGATGGTCTCGGGGAAATAGGTATTTTCTTTAGGATTTTTGTCCCTTCTATGAAAACTACTTATGCGGCCGCAGCAATTATTGCGTTTATGAATAGCTGGAATAATTACCTTTGGCCTTTAATCGTTTTACAATCACCAGAGAATCATACTATACCTTTACTTATTTCAACTTTAGGTGCAGGTTATTCTCCAGATTATGGTGTCATAATGACCGCTATTGTTATTGCAACCCTACCAACAGCACTTGTGTTCTTCTTAATGCAAAAGCATTTTGTTGCTGGTATGATGGGGTCTGTAAAAGGATAAAAGTAATAGGGATAAGAGAAGGGCAATTCAACCTTAATTTCTCTTTTCCCTTTCCTTTAATGACGAATCTTTTATAAAGTGGTAATCTGTTAATAAACAGAGTAATTTACACATCATGGAATATGGATATATTTGAAAAGATTTTTTAAAAATCAGTAAAGGAGGTGAAGTTGAATAATTAAAAAAAGGTTAAGTGTTCAATGTTTTGTAAACGCTTTCTATTTGGTTTGGTGTTTTAAAAAGTAAAACAAATTTTAATTGAATTGGAGGGGTTGACTTGAAAAAAAATATTAATAAAACGCTGTATTTATTGCTAAGTATGGTAATCGTTTTAGCTGTATCAATACTTCCTAATTCGTCAGAAGCTGCTGAAACGAATACCTATTATCCTACAGAAAAAACAACGGGAGTGGTCAAGAATCCTGCCATGGGTTGGGTTTTATACTTAGATGCTTTTGGCCAAATGACGAATGGTGATATGCCTGATATTAACAAGGGTGTTTTTGATGCGGAATTGTTTTGGAATGCATTTGATACCTCAGGGGCAACTGATAAAGCAAGTATATTCTATATACGTGCACCGTGGTCTTTTTTTGAGCCGGAAGAAGGGAAGTATGCTTGGGATCATGACCCCAATTACAAAAAGTTAATTAATCATGCTTTAGAAAATGATTTAAATCTTGCATTTCGTGTCTATATAGATAGTCAAGATTCATATCAGCAAGCAACTCCTGAATATGTAAAAACGGCTGGAGCTAAAGGATATACGAATACTTTTTGGACACCGTATGTAAATGATCAGGTATTCTTAGATAAGTTGACTAAATTTATCGCTGCCTTTGGTGAGGAATATGATGATCCTGCTAAGGTTGACTTTATTGATGGAATGGGATTAGGTGCTTGGGGAGAAGGGCATAACATCCAAGTTGATAGTTCTCAACCGGGTAATGTGAATACAGCAGTTGAAACGATAACTACTGCTTATAGAAATGCATTCCATCATGTACTACTAGGTCCACAACAAGGAGGCGCCCTTGCAAGTCATGCTGAAGATTTAGTATTGTCAAATGAATATGATATTTTGCGTCGTGATAGCTTTGGGATGCCAATGTATTTTACCCAAACGGATGTGGACTATTATGTGGGTAAATTACTAAATGAAGGTATTCCTTTATATGCGGAGAATGGGTGGAACTACTTTGCGCATGATTTTGAAGGTTACATGAATAGAAATGGGAACCCGTTTTCAACGATACGTAGCATGTTGGAAGCTAGCCTTGGAGATGCATTAGCAGCCCGGGCAAATACATTTGATTTTCGTGTTCCAGAGGATGCTCAAGAGTGGATGAAAAATGAAGATTTGGTTGATGAGTTTATTGATAAAGGTGGCTATCGCTTTGTCCCTGTTTCGTTGACCGCTCCAACTTCAGTAGAATCGAATAATTATTTTGTTGTTGAAAGCAATTGGAAAAATACAGGTATAGGAAAAATACCGAATAATAGACCAGCTTGGGACTATAAATATAAAGTTGCTTATGCATTACTTGATACAACAACGGCTGCTCCTGTGTTTACTCACGTTACAGATATTGACCCATCAGAATGGTTAAAGGGTTCAACATATAACTACCAATCTAACGTCAGCTTCGGTAATGTTCCAAGTGGTACGTATGATTTTGCCTATGCAATTGTTGATACAACTAACGGTAACAAGCCTGCAATTAATTTAGCGATAACTGATGAAAAAACCACCTCTAATTGGTATAAGATTGGCCAAACTACTGTTTCAGGTATTGAAGCTATGCCTCCAAAGCCAAAGTTTGGTCATTATAAATTATCAGAAGACTGGGGCTCGGTTCAAGGGGAAAATCAGTGGTATTATTTAGAAGGAAATACTGCTCCTTATTCTGAAATGTCATGGGATGAAGAGGGGCGTCATTGGCGGGGTTCGTATCAGTATAATGTCATGAAGCCGAATGCTTATATACACCCAGATGATAATAATACGGTTGTAGGTTGGAAAGCTCCTGAAGAAGGGGAAATTTCTATTGAGGCGAACCCAAGAAAACAAAACACATCCTGTGGTGATGGAATTAATATAAAAATAGTCAAAGATGATACACAAATATGGCCCTCTCAAAATGAGTGGCAGTATTTAGAAGCGTCTGATGATGAAGGTATTATACACAATTTATCAACTACGGTAGACAGCGATGATATGATTTATTTTATCGTTAACAAAAATGGAACAGATGCTTGTGATGGTTCGATATGGGATCCTACGATAAAATATAAATCAGGATTAGAATCTCAGCCTGAACAACCAGAACCAGAACCTGAGCTAATCAATGTTGCACCAGAATCTAAAGTGAGCACAAACATGGGCACGAGTGTTGGTGATATAACAAATATTCTTAATGATTCAAGTGATTCATGGAGTTCTTCAAATTCAGCAACTTTACCTGGTTATATTACTTTTGACTTGGGAGATAAATATGTTGATACAGAAAAAATTACGTTAGCTGTCACCTATGGTCAGGGTCAAGGAATTACTAATTTGGATGTTCAGTATCATGATGGGAATGAATGGGTTTCAATTCTTTCAGATGTTTCTTTACAATGGAATTCAAATAATAGTTTACTTGAGGAAAAAGATATTACATTTGATTCTATTAATACAAATAAAATTCGATTAAAAATAAATGAAGGGAATTTAACGTGGAATCATATTGCATTAACTCAAGTGAAATGGTGGTCAACACATAACAATGTGTTGGATTTGTCTGAGTTAGAGAATCTCATTAAACTTGCGCAGTCCAAATCAAACGATGATCAATATACCGAAGCATCCATTGCAGTATTGCAAGGAGCGATTTCAGAGGCAGAGTCAGTACTAGAAACGATTGAAACCAAAGCCGACTTAAGTACAGCTCTAGCATCGCTGCAATCAGCAATAGATAGATTAGAAACAAATAAGCCAACCCCAGATCCAATTGATCTAACAGAACTAAAAGAGTTAATTAAAACAGCAAAAGGGTTCACAAATAAAGATGAATCGTATACAAGTGCTTCATTTAATTCCCTGCAAGAGGCAATTACAGAAGCCCAAGCGTCATTAGAAATAATAAAAACCGAAGCGGATCTGACAGAGGTAATAAATGCATTACAGGTGGCAATTGACCAATTGGACAATAAATCTGAAAAGAAGATAGAAGTTGGTGGTGAACCAACAAAAGTAGAACCAGGTTCAACGGTTATAATTAAAGGAAGTAATGCCAAAGTCTTGTTACCATCAGATCTACCAGAAGGAACGACAGTAACGGTAACACAGGTGAATGGCAGTGGGGAAGGAATCAAACAGGCCGGGGATGTGTATCATTTTGAATTCTCTTATCCTGAAGGTCAGAAGCCAAGTGGTATATTTACTTTGGTATTAGGTTATGATCAAGAAAAATATGCGGATGATAAAGTGAAAATCTATTATTATAATGAAGGGACGAGTACATGGGAGCTTCGCGGAGGAGATGCTGCGAACGGAGCGATCACATTAGAAGTACCGCACTTTTCAACATACGGCGTATTTGTAGCAACAACATCAGACAATAATCAAAATATTGTTGATTCAGACGATGGTGAAGACAAACAGTCAAACGAACAAACAGGGAATGAAAAACAAGATGACAACGGAAATAAACTACCGAATACAGCAACACCGATGTATAACTGGATTGTAGTAGGAATAGCTTTACTGATTATTGGTTTAGGTACAACACTATTAGCCACCAGAAGACGTCATTAAACAAATGGGACTAGCGTTGCACCAATAGAGTTTTTAACCATTTAATCAAAAAAATACCATTACGTTTTGTTAGAGAAATTAAAAAAGGGAACCGGGTCGTAAAAAAGACCTTGTTCCCTTTTTTTGTATATTATATTGTGAAGTTAGAGCTTTATTTATTTCTTTTTTGTGGCTTAATCATGGCTATCGTTCCTTCAAACATTGTGGTTGTTTTACGTATCGGTATTTTTTGTTGTCCTCGTGTTGTTTTGCTTTTTCTTCTGAAAACCGCTTCTGTGAACGCATCGTAAGGTTTATACATATACGTCCGCATCAGACGTAAAAACTGCCACCGTTTCTTTTTTGTTTTCATTTGTAATTGAAGGATTAAAGCCAATCCATAAGCTACTAAAGCGAAAAACATTTGATTCGACATGCCTTGTGGTTTTGTGCTCCTTTGTAGAAGATTTGGGAACAAGTATGGTCTCTCTTCTACAATAGGAGCATTTTTTATTTTTGTAAATAGAAATAGCCTATATTCTTGTTTGAATATAGGCGCTTAAGTAGAGGAAATATGCGAGACTCCTGCGGGAACAGCACGCGTCCGAAGATCCACTTGGTAAAGTGTTTTTCTTTACCAAGTTAGCTGAGGCCGTGCCCGCGGAAAGCGAGTGTATTTCCTCTACGTTTCAAGCATGAATGTTTGATTTGATAAAAATTATTAAAACTAATGTAAATTAATGACACTGATGCAACGCTAGGGGGTTAGACCCCCTGTCCCATTACTATACCGTCTTTCATTTTAATAATGTGATCTACGTAAGCGAGCATTTCTTCATCGTGTGTAACAACTAGGGTAGTGATATCAAGTGTTTTTGTCAACTCTTGAATTAACTCCATTACTTCTTTAGAGCGCTTAGAATCTAGGTTCGCAGTAGGTTCATCTGCAAAAAGTATTTTAGGTTGATGAATAATGGCACGTGCAATTGCCACACGCTGTTTCTCACCACCTGATAAAGATGATGGATACGCATGTTTGCGATGTTCAAGATCCACCGTCTTTAGCATTTTATTTATTTCCTGTTGTTGTTCTTGCTTATTCAAAGTTGTCTCAGCAACATCCAACATTAATAATAATTGTTCCTCGATCGTTAGAAATGGAACCAAGTGGGATGATTGAAAGACAAAACCAAACTCTTTTGCTCGAATTTTGCGAGTTTGTTCTTGATTATATGCAGCAATATTTTCATTTTTAAATATAATTTGCCCATTAGATGCTGGCTGAAGTCCAGCTGCAATCGTAAGTAACGTACTTTTACCAGATCCCGATGCGCCGATTAATGCAGTTACTTCTCCCCTTTGAAGGGAAAGGTTCACTCCTTTTAGAATCTCTTCTTCCACTTCTCCGTTTGTAAATGACTTATGAACATCTTTAATTGAGAATATACTCATCTTACACCTCTCCTTGCTGAATTGCTTGTAATGGTCCAACTTTTCTTATTTGTAATCCAGAAAGTGTCGCACCAATAAATCCAATGACAAAGAAGACAATTGCTAACTGTATAGTAGTCATAATAGATAAACTAAATGGCATACCTTCAGGGGCGACTTGATTAAATAGTTGACTTAATAAAACCGATAAAACAAGGGCTATGGAGGTAATGACTAGCATTTGTGTCCACATCATTTTGAATAATGTACTTGTTTTTACCCCGATTGCTTTTAAAATACCGTATAAACCAATTTTCTGTACATTCATCATATAGAAGAAAATGGCAAACAACATACCGCTAATGACAACTAAAAACCAAACAATCATATTTAAAGACATTTGTTCTGCACTATAACTAGGAATCGTTTGAAGAAATGCTTTATTAGAGAATGATTCTAATCCTGAAAAAGTTAAAGAATCATTAGCATCTGGAATAAAGATGAGTTGCATTTCTTCTGTGCGATACATTTGCTTGTAATCCGCTGTATTAATATAAGCTACAGGGGAATGGCTATATTTCTTTTGAGCTACAAATCCCTTTACTACAAACGTGTCGTCGAACTGGTTGTTTGTTAGTGTATCTCCAACTTTAATGCCATCGTCTTTTAACGAACGATCAAGTATGATTTCTCCACTATCAACATTCTTAAATAAGTTAGAATCAGTGGATGTTACAAAAACAACACCATGCTGTTTGTCATCATTATCGTTGACAAAACCTCTTTGTATAGAAAATGCCGTACTATCTGTATGCTCTGAAAGAATCTGGTCTTGTGTTTCATTATCGATAGTTGATAAGTTATATGTCTGTTCTGCATCCTCACTCATATAAAACTGTCCTTCTGGTAAATCTTTTATGAGTGAAGCATTATCATCGGACAACCCGTTAGCTAATCCTGAAATAATAAAAGTCAGTAAACTAATTAAGAATACAATGGAACCTAATATAAGAAATTTAGCTTTGTTTTTCTTCATTTCTTTCCATGCTATATTCATACAATCCCCTCCAAACTGTTTCATACCTTTAGTTTAAAACAGTTATATGAACGGAATATGAACAACAAAAAATTATTGGGTCGGTAATTCAACTATAAAAGTGGAGCCTTGATTTTCGTCACTCTCTACTCGAAGATCACCATGATGTAATTTTACTATGCTAGCAACAATCGATAGACCAAGCCCTGTTCCCTCGATTGTTCTTGTCCGTGACGTATCTACTCGATAAAAACGGTCAAATATTCTCTTTGCATTGGTTTCACTTAATCCAATTCCTGTATCTTTAACTAAAATACAAACTGTTTTTTCTTTTTGTTCAATCGTTATATCAATGCTTCCGTGTGCGCAATTATATTTTATTGCATTCGTTAATAGGTTATCCCACACAGCATAAAGTAAGGAAGGATCACCATAAATTTCTGTAGGCGATAAGGAATAACCAAGCATCATGCCTTTTTCTCCAATTAGCCACTGGTAACTTTTAATCAGTTCTTTTAGTTGTATATCCAAACGAAAAACTTCTTTTTTAACAATGTCTTCATTTCGATCTAAGGAAGCAAGAAGTAATAATTGACGTGTTAGTGTAGAGAGTCTTTGTATTTCCCCATTTATAATGGAGATGTATTTTTCCTTTTCTTCTGTACTTAGTGTTTCATCAGCCAAAAGGTTGGTATAACCCTTAATATTAGACAATGGTGATTGTATATCGTGTGAAACATTAGAAATAAATTCCTTTCTAATATCTTCCGTTTGTTCTAATTTTTTTACCATGTCTAAAAAACTTTGAGAAAGTTCACCTAATTCGTCATGACGTTTAATATCTAACGTTACATCAAACTCACCATTAGAGAGGGTTTTTGTAGCTTTTGTTAATTTAGTGATTGGTTTAATAAGATATTTTGTGCTTAAGACAACCATAATAATGCTTAGTAAAATAGCAAATAGAAGCATCCATGCAAACAATTTGCGCATTTCATTAAATAGAAGTTCAATATCTGGCCTTAGAAAAAGCGCATATTTTTGTTCGTTGTGTGTTAAAGGCACACCAATTGTATTTGTTAATTCATTAGCAAAAAAACCGGTTACAAATGTTCCTTCTGAAAAATGAAGCATCCCATGGAATATTTGACCGTTTAATACTTGTTCTATTGTCTCGTCGCTTAATGTCTCATCTCTAAAAGGTGAGCCAAAAAATTTATTTTGACCATTGGGGTTTATTAAATAAAGGTGATAGCCAATGTTTCCGATACTTTCTAAATAGGCATTTAAATTGGTATTTGGGTTTTCACCAACGAATGTAGCAATATCTAATGCAATGTTTGTGTTTTTCTGATCATTATAAGGTTTTAATTTTACTTGATAATAGGCATTCGATAATAGAAAAGAAGTAATCCCACTTACTATCATAATACTGATGGTAATTATGACAAACTTTAAATATAGCGACTTCATAACCGTTTTTCCTCTAATAAATAGCCAATACCTCTTACCGTTTTAATTTGAAAATCGTCAGTTAACTTAGAAAAGCGTTCTCTTAATCGTTTAATATGAACATCCACCGTGCGTTCATCTCCTTCGTATTCTAATCCCCAAATTTGTTCGATTAACTGATCACGGGTAAATACTTGCATGGGGTGAGAAGCTAAATAATGTAATAACTCAAACTCTTTTAAAGGCAAGAGGGTTGTCTGCTGTTCAATTTGCACCTCATAACTATTTTTGTTTATTGTGGTATTTCCTAAACGAATGATTGTTTCATCATCTTGCTTATCAGATCTTCTTAACAACGCTTGGATTCGAAAAAGTAACTCTTTTGGTTCAAACGGTTTAACTAAATAATCATCCGTTCCAGATTTGAACCCTTCTTCTTTATCTTCAATTTGATTTTTAGCGGTTAAAAGGATGATGGGCATATCATATTTTTTACGAATTTCTTTTGTTAAAGCATAACCATCCATGAAAGGCATCATGATATCAATCACAGCAAGATCACACTTCTGTTGTTTTAATTTTGCTAAAGCATCCGTGCCATCCTTTGCCTTTATTACATTATATCCTGCCTTCGTTAAATTAATGGTTACAAGCTGCAAAATATGAACATCATCATCCACAATCAAAATTCTCGCCATTTCTGTCCTCCAATTGGGGCAGCGGGGTCAGCCCCCCTGTCCCGTTCATTATAGAAAATTTTATATGATTTACCATCATATTGTCTAGCTGTAATGTAGTTTTTTAGTTGCTTATGTCTGTTGTTTGTGATAAGTTCATTTTGTATATAAAAATAAAAGCACCCCATATATTCCTGGAAATACGGTCTGGGAGTCTCTACAGAGTAACCGAAAATTACTCTACTATGGACGGTTAATAATAGAATAACTAACAAAGATTATGCAGCGCAACAAGTGTGCTTTTTTGTCAATCATTCTAGTTATCTAGTCGTCTATTTCTATAGGCGACTTTTTTAATTTATTAACAAAAAAAGTAAATATGTGTGTTTGTGAATTCTGTTTTGTTAGTAGTTTGAAGATAATTACCGTCAATAAAAGATAGAAATCTACAACATAGAAAAAATCTATCAATCGGTTTTCCATTGCGAAGAGATATGGGTGCGATCGGGGGAAACGTATGGAAATATTGAAGGATGTATTAGCAGCATTAAGTGGTGTTTTAAATGGTTTGCCACAAGGATTACTAGCTTTAGCTTTCGGTTTTGCATCTGTTCCGACTGCATTAGCCTTTGTTGCTGGTGCTGCAGGGAACGCACTGACTAGCTCGGTAGCGGTTATTTCGTTTCAAGCAGAAACAATTACGGTTGCAGGGACGATGGGTAAGAATTTGCGTGAAAGGTTATCTATGATTTTCTTTGGTGCTGCCATCATGTTTTTGATTGGAGCATTTGGGTTATTGGAATGGATTATAAACTTAATTGGCCCTGTAATAACCAGTGGGATGATGGCTGGTGTTGGGATTATGTTATCAAAAGTTGCCTGGGATATGGCGAAAGGGAATAAACTTGCAGGTGTTGTTTCTTTTGCGTCTGGTTTAGTGACATATATAGCTACGAAAGATTTAGTGTATACAATTACTATTTCTGTTGTGCTATCAAGCCTAGTTTTCTATTTCTTTAAAAAAGATCAAATCAATCAAAATGAGAAACCTTTTGTCAAAGAAAAAATGATTCGACAATCACTTATTTTTAATCCAATGGTACTTCGTGGTGCACTAGCAATGGTCTGTCTAAACATTGGTGCAAATATTGCTTTTGGAAATATTAATGGTTCGATTGCCAGTCGAGATGTGAATGTTGATATTTTAGCGATGATTAGTAGTGTAGCAGATATGGCTTCATCTTTCTTTGGTGGTGGCCCTGTAGAGGTAATTATCTCGGCCACAGCTAGTGCACCGCACCCTGTCTGGTCGGGGGTGTTAATGATGGTTATCATGGCACTTATTTTAATTTTTGGAATACTTCCGAAAATAGGAAAATACATTCCTACCGCATCTATTTCTGGATTTTTGTTTGTATTAGGCGCAATTGTTACATTACCAGACAATGCGGTTGCGGCATTAACAACTGGTGATGCTTCTCTCGGTGTAGTTGGTGCTATAACGATGATTGTTACAGCTATCACTGATCCGTTTGTTGGTATGGTTTCAGGTATAGTTATACAATTTTTAATTACTATCTTTGGATTTTAAATGAGGTGGATGAAAATGAAGACATATGAAATAAATATTAAAGGTATAAGAAGAGAATTACCAATTGTTACTGTTTCAGAAGACCTACGTATTGCTAGTTTTGATATTTTAGGGGATACAGCATTGGTTACATACCTTGCACCGTTGTTAGCAGAAAATTTACCAACGATTGATTACATCGTTACAGCAGAAGCAAAAGGGATTCCATTAATTCAAGAGATTTCAAAAGTATTGAACATGGATAAGTATATTGTAGCAAGAAAAAGTATGAAGCCTTATATGCAATCCCCCTTGATAAAAAAGGTAACATCTATTACGACACAAAAAGAGCAAACATTATGTTTAGATGGAAAAGATGCATCCTTAATTAAAGGGAAAAGAGTAGCTATTATTGATGATGTAATTAGCACTGGTGAATCCATCAGAGGATTAGAGGCTCTATTAGAAGAGGCAGGAGCACATGTTTTAGCGAAAGCTGCTATCCTAGCAGAGGGAAGCGCTGCAGAACGAGAAGACATTATATTTTTAGAAAAACTACCATTATTTTAAAAAAACGGGATAGGGGGGTCAGCCCCCTGTCCCGTTCACATTTATCGTGCAAGCCCTCTTTCAAAGGCTGCTAAGTGATTAATAGAAGCATTACGCAATTGTGTAAATACAATCTGTAAATCACTTGGAAGATTAAGTGTCAAAAATTTATCATACATTGAAATATTATCAATCTCCCCTTGTACTCCTGACGCATATGCTTCTTTAATCGTTTCTGGGGTGGTAACAAAATTCATTGATTGATCAATTGGCAATTGAATTTGATAGCGATCAAACAATGGGAGAAGTGCATCAATATGCCGTAATTCTGCTGCTTTAATTTGAGTGAATGTCCGAACATTACCAAAGTTGGCTAATATCGTATCATAACGTGCTTGAGCTAAATATTCATCCTGTAACGCATAGGTGAGCATATCTGCTATAGATAGGGAAGGTGCATCTAGAGCAGCTTTTGCCCCATAGTTATTAATTTGTCTATTTTCATCGAAATGATAGCTATTGTTCAAAAATGAAAGAAACCATACGGCATGGTTTTGTTCATCCGCTGCTGCACGTTGAAAGGTTTGTTTAATGGCTGTATCCTCTGTCTGATCAGCAATATCTAAATAGAAATCTACCGTTTCTTGCTCATCTTCAAAGGCAGCAATTATCCCTTCCTTAAAAGTATTTTGACAATCACCTTTTAGCTCATATGTTGGTTGTTTTCCAGTGAGATCTTTGTAAATCGTACTAAATGAGTTGAGATGGCGCTTTTCATCCTTCCGTATATCAAGTATTCTTTTTCGATCATCCTGCAAAGGCGAGAGATTAGCTAATGTTTCATAACAAATAATAGCATTATATTCACCGTCGATTGCTTTTTGAATGTTTTTTTGTAAATTAAAGTCAGATAACCTCTGCTTATCTTGAGGATCGGTATACAAAATAATCAACCTCCTGCTATGCGATCAGTTCATTTATCCACCATAAATCCTTTGCATTATACTTAAAAGACAAAGTACCGACTGTGTAAAATAAACCGCTCGTAAAAGCGAAATCGTTTAACTAACAATCAGTAATGTTCAAAAAACTTCATACTAATTGAAATTACTTTATGTTATGCGATATACATCGTCTTGTGTGCCTGGCCTAATTATACTTCTTATTCACTATATGCTAGATTAGAAGGGAAGAATGGGGCGTTGTTCCATGTGGTATGATAGTATTATTTAGGAAGGGCGACTAGATTATGAAAAATAATCAGGCATTTATTCGAATGAAGAATGTTTCTTACCGTTTTGGAAAACAAGTGATCATTAAGCAACAAAGTCTAGCGTTGGAAAAAGGTGTTTCTTATGCATTAATTGGTCAATCCGGTATTGGTAAAACCACCTTATTACGACTATTTGCGGGTTTTACTGCACCAGAAAGTGGAACCATCTTTATCAATAATGAAAGACTTATGAAACCAAGAGTAAAAACCGGATTTTTATTTCAAGATTTAGGATTATTTCCGTGGCAAACAGTATTTGATGCTGTTAAAATGCCACTACAAATGTATACATCTATCAATAAAAAGGATCTAGAGTCACGGGTTCTTGAATGGCTAAGAGAGTTACAAATAGAACATTGTTATGATAAATACCCACATGAATTAAGTGGTGGACAAAAACAACGAGTAGCCTTAGCAAGGACACTTATCGTTGAACCAGACTTTGTGTTAATGGATGAACCAACATCAGCAATCGATGCCATGACAAAAGAATCAATTCAAGCACTTATTTTAGCGCAACATCAAAGGGAAAAAACAACCATGCTCTTTGTGACGCATGATATAGAAGAAGCAGTTTTTTTAGGGGAAGTTATTCTAATTATGCGTGAGAATGGACAAATAACTCAGATTCGTAATCCCATTTTTGGAAATAAAGATAATAGACAAACATTAGCTTTTTATCAAGCTTGTATTAATGTAAGGAAACTTATAAATTTGGAGATGGAACCAGATGAAATATTTACGCATAATAGGTAACAATCAATTGGTTATCGGATTTTTAATGACACTTTTGGCGTGGCAATTAGTCTATTCACTAATTGATACACATACGATTCCATCTCCACAAGAATCGATCATTTATTTATACACAATGAAAGGACCAATAGCATTACATTTATTGGCGAGTATGGCTAGAGTATGGACGGCTATTGCTATTTCCTTAGTGATTGGATTGCCAATTGGAATATTGGCAGGAGTTAATCGCGTTTTTGATCAACTTTTTTCACCATTTCTTTATTATATTTATCCCATTCCTAAGGTAGCTTTTTTGCCGGTACTTATGCTTTTGTATGGATTAGGAAATCAATCCAAAATCCTTTTAATTATTTTTATTATTGTATTCCAAATTATTTTGTCGGTAAGGGATGGGGTAAGACAAATTCCACCGTCTTATTTTACCGTGATGCATAGTTTTGCCGCTTCCAAGGTAGCTATGTATCGCTATTTAATTATCCCTGCTATTTTACCCCAACTATTTTCTGGATTGCGTATTAGTATTGGTATTTCACTTGCAACCTTATTTTTTGCAGAAAATTACGCAACAACATATGGCATCGGGTACTTTATCTTAAGTGCATGGACAAAAATGGATTACATTGAGATGTTTAGTGGCATCCTGGCTTTAAGCTTTTTAGGTATTTTAATGTTTAAGCTAATTGATATGCTGGAGATAAATGTGACTCCTTGGAATAAAAAACCTTTCTGATATGTGATCAGAAAGGTTTTTTGATAATAATAGGTATTCCATTAGGTTTGACTTTATTTATTTAATGAAAGAGAAATCAGTTAGGTCATCATAGCTATAGGTTTGTTCAATTTGTTCTTTTTCTTTTGTCCATTTGATGATGCGGTCAAACTGGTCTTGGTCAATACTAGCAGCATGCGTGTATGGAACGTCCTTATTGTTAATATAGTCACTCATTGCTGCTGGGAATTGATAATTGGATAGAATATCAGCATAGTCATTCGCATTAGTTTCATTCATATAATCGATTGCTTGATTATAAGCGGTGTAGAAAGCTTTTATGTCTTCAGGATAGTTTTGGATCATTTCTTCTGTAAAGAAAATCGTGCCGCCTTTAATACCAGCTTCGTTTGAACTTGCTAATAAATGTGCACCTTGTTGCACCAGCATGCCAGCCTGTGGTTCAGTAAATACAACACCGTCAATTTGATTAGATAAAAGTGCCTCTGATCTACCTGAAAAAGAAGGAATCTCAACGATGTTATAGTTGAAATCATTTGCTATAGCCATTTCATCCATAATATATTCAAGGATAAAATTAGGGACAAGGGACACATCTTTATCATCCAACCCTTGGATATTTGTAATATTTGATCCGGGTGATGACAAGATTTTAAAGTCTTCGTTAATATCTGATGTTATTTTAAGGTTGATTCCCCTATCAACAAAGGCAGCAGTTGTCATCACATCACCAATTGCAGCATCTAATTCATTGGCTTGTAGGGCAACATTACGATCATTTGGTGATGTGAATGTTTTAATCGATACATCTACACCGATTTCTTCAAAGTAGCCATTCTCTTCTGCTAGGATAATGGGTAGTGCGGCTTCTGCTGGTAATGTGCCAATCGTGAAGGTTTCTCCACTTGGTGTGACTCCATTTTCTTTTTCGTTTTCTGTGGTTTGATCCGCATCTGTATTATTGTTTGAACAGGATGCTAGTAAAAAAATACTGCATGCAATAAATAGGTAGTTTCGTAATCTTAGTTTCAATTGTTTTGCTCCTTCTTTATTTCCTTCTTAGTTCACGATTTGTTTAAATTGCTCTATCGTTAAAAAGTATGGAATAACATTTCTTTTTAATAATAATGGATCTGTGTGCGCATTGTTTTTACCATTTTCACAAGTAAATGCTAAATGAAATCCCATTTGTTTTAAAAGAGAGACATTTCTATCTGTGAATAGCCCAAATGGATAAGCAAACACGTCTTTTACTGGAACATATTCGTTACACAGAGCTAGATCTTTTGCAAATGCCTCGTCCGTAGCTTCCATCATATGACTGGTAGACTCATTTTTTCTTTGATGAAATGCATCTGTATGGTTGGCGTATTCAAATACATCTTCCATCGCTTTTAAATCTTGTTTGGATAGACAAACTGATTTTTTAGGGTTAAACGCTTTAGCATAATCATGAAGCCAGCCTGTCACTACAAACGAAACAGCATGAAAACCGTATTTTTTTAATATGGGATAAGCGTACTCCTTTATCGATTGAAAACAGTCATCAAATGTAAGTAGGATTGATCTTTCGGGAAGTGATGCTTGGTTCATGTAAAATTCTTTGATTTCATGTAATGTTAGCGTATGAAAGTTATTTTCTTTTAAATAATCCATTTGTTCTTCGAATTGCTCAAGTGTAACAAACAAGGGGGATGGCAATATGTCATCATAATCTTGTTTGACATCAATAGGTGAAGGATGCTCTGGATTAAAGTCATTTTCCTCTCTAATTTCATGATATAGAACGGTTGTAAATGTCATATGTATTCCTCCCTTTGTCTATTGATTATATCCCCAATTACGATATAGTCAATTTTTTGTCGAAAGATGTCATGAAAAATTCTTTTTTAAACATCTTGCTATCTGCATGTCGTTTAAAGTGCTTTTATTCTTTCTTCCGCATCTCGTAAGTATAGATCAAGCTCTTCGCTTGTTAGATAAGGGACGCTACCATAAAAAACATGGTCAATAACCTCTACACTATTTCCGTTAAATAACCAGCCAGATGTTAATGTGCGAATAGGATCTGTTAAAGGATTTTCCTTTCCATCAATTTGTTGAGGTTGTCCTGTTGGGGTGAAGAATAATGCACGCTTTCCTTCAAAACGCTTATGTGCTTCATCATCTTCAAAGCTATAAGCAAATCCATGTTGAAATACGCGGTCAATATATCCTTTCATGATGGCAGGCATGCCGTTCCACCAGCTAGGAAAGATATAGATATATAGATCGCTTTCTAGCATGTATTGCATCTCTTCTCGCACATCCTCTGTGAAGGTTTCGTTTTCTCTTACAAATTTACCATTCTCAATATGAATCATATCAGGTGCCTCGAGTATGGGGTTAAAGTTCATTTTGTATAAATCTCTTACGTTCACGTCATAATTTTTCGCTTCTAATGCATTTGTTATTCGTTCTAGTAATGCGTGAGAAAAGCTACCTTCTCTTGGGTGGGAAAATATAATTAATGCTTTCATTTTTTTCGCTCCCTTATCCTATTGTTAATTTATTCACAAGTAATAATAAAAGCATAGCATGGATATATCTTTCACACAATTAAATTCCCCCTTTTAATAGAGAGAGAACAATAGCCTAAAAAACTCGTTTGTAGACAAATAAAAATAAAAACTCCCCTATCTCTAAATAAAAACTTAGATTGGGGAGTTTTTAATTACGGTAATAACACACTATCAATTACGTGGATAACACCATTGGATGCTTCAATATCTGGTGTAACAACCGTTGCTTTATTGATGCGAACAGGGTCTAATTTAATTTTGGCTTTCTTGTCTGCTAATGTGTTGATTTTCATACAATTTTTCAGATCACTTGATAGTAACTTTTCAGGCGCGACATGGTAAAGCAAGATCTCCTTTAAATCTTTTCTTGCTAGTAGTTCTTCTGCTGAAATGTCTAGATCACTTAGTAATTTTTCAAAAGCTTCATCTGTTGGAGCAAATACCGTAAAAGGTCCCTCTTCTTTTAAGGTGTCGATTAAATCGGCTTTCTCTAGAGCGGCAATTAATGTATTAAAATTCCCTGCTTCTATTGCTATGTCGACAATATTTTTCTCGCTTTCTGGATTCTCCATTGCACTTACACTGCTTGCAAATGGAGCAATCATCATAAAAAATAACAGAACTAACGCTAGCTTCCTTTTTAACATAAATTACATCCTCCTTTTTTTAAAAAAACCTAGGATATGCGTGGATATCCTCTTTATTGGTAGTATTCGAACAATTAATGATTTTATCCGCGCTTTTTGTAATTAAGATAATCATTCATTTCACGATATGATAAAATAAATGAATCATTAATAAAGATAATAATGGAGATGTTAGTTTGAATAAATGTAAAAATATGTTGATGTATAGAGAAAATGGACAGTGGATTTACTGGGGAATTCTCTTTTTTTTATGTCTAGGTTCACTGATTTTTGTCAATTACAATTACTCTTTTTATGATAGACCAATTGCCCAGGTGATTGAGATATCGGATGAGAGGCAAGTTGAGGTAACAGATGGTAGTCAAAACCATGATACGGTGTATACACAGTCACTTGTTGCGACTATAAAAAATGGAGAAGAGAAAGGACAGCAGCTTGAATTAACCAATGAATATTCTGATTCAAGGGCATATCATCCTAAATTATCTAAAGGTGATGATGTATTTGTTTCCATTGAACAAACGAACACGGACAAGTTAGTTGGCAGTATGCTTGATATGAAGCGTGATCAAGCATTGCTAATTGTTGCTTGGATTTTTATTTTTGTCTTATTAGCAGTTGGAAGGAAACAAGGGCTTTTTGCAATGATTAGTTTAGTCGTAAATGCGTTAATAATTGCATATGCGTTGGAACTGTATATTGATACGTCTAATATAAGTTTGTTGTTTATTATGAGCGGCGCGGTAATTGTAATGACTATCTTATCTTTATTATTTGTCAGTGGATTTCAGGAGCAAACGTATGCAGCAATTATTTCAACGTTGCTAGGAACATTTATGTTGCTGTTTATTACAGTCCTTGTCTTATGGTTAACGGACGAGCAAGGATTACGTTTTGAGGAGATGGCATTCTTAAGTCGCCCACCACAAGCTATTTTTATGGCAGGTGTTTTAGTAGGAGCATTGGGTGCGGTCATGGATATTGGGGTATCGATGGCTTCGTCATTATTTAGCTTATATGAAAAAAATAATGAGATTTCTATAAAGGATTTAAGAGAGTCAGGGATAGAAATAGGTAAAGATATTATGGGTACTATGACTAACATTTTGTTTTTTGCCTATGTTAGTGGAACGATCCCGTCATTACTTCTCTATTTAATGAATGATGCTTCCTTAGGATTTACACTTTCGATGAATTTGTCGTTAGAATTAACTCGTGCCCTTGCAGGTGGAATTGGTATTGTATTAACGATCCCAATTGGGTTGTACACGACCATTTTATTTATTCACCGAAAGCAGGTGAAATCATGAATACTTTAGTTGTACTAGCTATCGTGTTGCTTTTATTAATGGCAGCGATTGGTGGTAAAAAGGGTGTTCGTTCCTTTGTCGCATTATTTGTAAACTTTTTTGTATTGCTTGTAGCAGTATTAATCATGACAGATCCATATGCAGACCCAATTGTTTTGACGTTAATTGCCTGTGCAATTATCAGTTGTGTGACTTTATTTTTTATTAATGAGGTAAATAGTAAGACAAAAACTGCTTTTATCTCGACATTAGTAACTACAGTTCTTATGTTATTGTTTATCTTTATTGTGACGGAACAGTCCATGATACATGGTTTTGGAGAAGAAGAGGTAGAAGAACAAACCATTTATTCTTATTATTTAGGGATCGATTTTGTAAAAATTGCTGCTTCTGTTATTATTATGAGTACCATTGGCGCGATTACAGATGAAGCCATTGCAGTTAGTTCTCCGATGTTTGAAATTCACAAACATAATCCGTCTATTAGTCGTAAAGCACTTTTCTTAGCCGGCATGCGGATTGGAAAAGACCTTCTCGGTACGAATGCGAATACACTATTCTTTGCATTTTTTGGAGGGTATCTTGCGCTATTAATTCGTTATAAAGATTTAGAATATACATTAGGTGAGATTGTTAATACCAAAATATTTAGTGCAGAGATGATGACTATTTTGTGTGGAGGAATAGGTGTGGCATTGATCATTCCAATAACCGCATGGATTACAGCTTATGTGTTAACGAGACGGTGAAACGCTCATGACTTACTCACGTTTGCATATAACACAAACCCAACTATTGTATTTAATAGTTGGGTAATATATCTAGGTGTCTTTATACTAGCTAGCTTTTATCGTGTTATCATTACTGATTTTTAAAAATTTATTTTAATGTTTCGGCATACTGTGCCGCTTGTTCTCCTGCTTGACGTCCAAAGATAATAATATCAGCAACAGCATTACCACCGATTCGGTTTTCACCATGCAAACCACCAGTTAATTCGCCTGCTGCATATAATCCTGGAATTGCATGATCTTCTTTATTTAGCACTTGTGTATTCGTATTTACTTTTACACCACCCATTGTGTGGTGTACACCTGGAGCAATTTTGATTGCGTAATAAGGTGCACTGGAAAGGTCATGATCCATTCCGGTTGTTCGATTAAATGCTGTGTCTTCACTGTTTTTTACACTTTCATTCCAACTGTTGATTGTTTTTTCCAACGTGTCCATTGGTAAATCGGTTTTTTCTGCCAATGTTTCAATGGTTTCTCCGCTTTCGACGAATCCTTTTTCCTCATAGAAGTTAATGGCTTTAACACGTTCTTTTACTCCAGCATCAAAGATTAAGTATGCATATTGTTCAGGTAAATCAATAATTGCATTAGACACTTTATCTCTCGTTTCTAGTTCGTTAAAGAAGCGTTGCCCGTCTTGTGTTACCAAAATGGCACCTTCACCACGGACTGCTTCTGTAATTAAGTATGAGTTTTCTTGTTGAACAGTAGGGTGGATTTGAATATGTTCTAAATCAACAGTAGCACCACCTATTTTTTGAATCATCTTAATACCATCACCAGTAGTTCCTTCTTGATTAGTAGAAACATAACCTTTTAAGTCTTCACGGTATTGCTCTATTAATTCCTCGTTTGCACCGAAGCCACCAGTTGTAACAATAACCGCTTTTGAATCAATTTCTTTTTCATCTTGTCCATTAAACAGTACAGTTACTCCGTTTACTTCATCAGCTATTTTATTAACTGCAGTAACCTCTGCATTGACAAAAATCGGTATTTCACGTTCGTAGACATTTCGTAATAACCCATCTACTAAGTACCCACCAATGGCTGAACCATCTTCTGGCCTGTGTGTTCGTTCTACACTCATTCCACCAGTTACAGTTAAATTGTTTAATTTAATTCCCATAGAATCTAGCCATTCAATAGCGGGAGCTGAATGATCAACGAAAAAGTGTAATAGATCTTGATCATTTGTTCTATTACCGCCATTTAGTGTTTCTTCAAAGAATTTATCATTACTATCAACAATGTCTTGTTCTTTTTGAAATTTTGTTTCTGATGCATTCATCCCAGCTGAAGATTTTATAGTATTTCCTCCAGCAACAGGCATCTTTTCAAAAATGACTGGGTTCATACCAGCATCGCTTGCTTGGATGGCAGCAGCCATACCTGCTCCTCCAGCACCAACAATTACAATGTCATAGCTATCTTTTAATTCACTTTGATTTGTGTATGTTTGTTCTGAAGCACCAGAAGTTGTATCATTTGTACCTTCATCTTCTGTTTTAATATCTGTTTGTTCTGAAGCGCCACAGCCAGTGATAATTAATAGCATGGCCAAAATAGAAATTAAACTTGTCATCATGTGTTTTCTCATTAGTTGTCCCCCTAAATTCTTTCAAACAGTTTGCTCAGTAATGAACAAAAGCTAGCTTGTTAAGTATATCACAAACTATAAATTTAAAAGTATGAAAAAATGACATAAATATGACAGAATTAGAAGTTCGTTATTTTTAATATGGGAATCAGAAACAAATTTGAAGCATTTGGACTTATTATGGGGAATAATTAACAAATTAAAAGCTTCTCTTATTTATATCTTGCTCTTTGTTCTCTATCGCTTCATTTTTTGAAATTGGGTAACGTATCCTATTTTTATTCCTTGAGTTGCTATGATACAATTTTTATCAGTTATATGGTTCTAAGAAAACACGCAATCAGGAGGAGATTACGATCTCATTTGAAATGGCACCAAAAGGCGATACGTGTAGACTAGTAGCAACGGTAAAAGAAGAGGAAGACATTCAATTAACTGTACTTCATCAAGATAAAGGATTTCTTTACTTTCCATTGTCAAAGACAAATGAACAATCGAAAGATATAAAGGAATATATATCTAGTATTCAATCAAAAATTGAATCGGGTATTTATCAAATTGAATTAGTAGATATGAATAAAGAAGCAACTTACTGTTAAATGAAGTAAAAAATGAGGTCACTACACTTGGTAGCGACCTCATTTTTTATTTTGATATGGATGCTTCTATCTGACTAACAATTTGTTCACAAATCTGATGAGTGATCAGGGAATCACTTAGTGATGGTTGTGGCGTCTTGTTATGCTGGACACAATCAATAAAGTGATCAACCATTTGATAAAAACCACGCTTAGATAGGGTAGGTTCCCAATCTCCAAAGGTTTGTATATTTTTATCTCGATTATGATAATGTGTTGAAGTTACTAGACTATCAATCACATATTTATGTTGATCCGTTGTGTACTCTATTATTTCTTCCGTTACTCCACTATTTCTGTTCATGATTCCAATTGCGGTAGTTTCTTCTCCGATCAAGTGAAGAATTAAATGTTGAAGGTGTCCGTCTTTGTAAAGAAAATCAAATTTTATGTCTTTTACTTCTGTATTCATTAAAAAGCGCAGGGTATCCACGACATGAATAAAGTCTTCGACTACAAACTGCCTTGGAACTCCAGGTAAAGAAAAACGATTTTTTTGTATTAAGATAAGGTTAGGTTTTCCTTTTTCTTTTAAATCCCTTATCATAGGGGCAAATCTACGATTAAATCCAACCATTGCTATGGCACCATGTGCATTTGCTTTGTCAACAATCTGTTTTGTATCATGTAAGTGAAAAGATATCGGTTTATCAATGTAAGTATGAATACCATGATCTAACAACTTATCAGCAATTTCTACATGTGCCTTGGCTGCTACACTAACAAATGCTGCATCAATATTTTCATCAATTAACTCTTCTACTGTTTGAACATAGGTGGTGATTCGATATTTTTTAGCGAGTTTATGCAATGTATCTGGATCTCGCGTACAAAGTACTAATTCAACCCCTTCTTTCTCTGCCAACACTGGAAGATAAGCTTTCTTAGCAATATCACCTAAGCCAATTAATCCAATTTTCATTTTGCCACCTCGTTTCTATATTTTATCATTCTGTTTTAAGTATACTACGATAGGCATTTTCAAGCTAATCGTATGATTTATAATAATTTAAAAAACGAAACATAGAAAAATACTATGCTTCGTTTTTTTTCGGTCTATTTTGTAAGTAATAAGGCAAAACTGGGCTTTGTCCTGAAATAATATCTTCAACAATGATGCGGGCTAATAATTGACTATATACTGTTCCGTTATCTCCATAACCATATAAAAAGTAGCTGTGTGGCGCCTCTCCATATTGTCCGATAATAGGGAGGCCATCTCTCATTCCGCCATAATGAGCAGTTAAATAATAAGCTGGTTTAACAGGAATGGAAGGAAAAAGTTTGTTAAAACCTTGAATTAGTTTATCTTTTTTGTGTATGAGTTTGCTATCGCGGTCTTCTGGATAGATAGTATTATCATCTAAACCGCCAATAATGACTCGGTTATCTGCTGTAGTGCGAATATATAAATATGGACGAGCTGTTTCCCATATTAGCGTGCGGTTTGGCCAAGTAGAGAAATCATTGATAGGTTCTGTTGTTACGGTATACGTACTAACAAAAGAAGCTTGTTTTTCATTTTTTAATTCAACATTTTCGTATCCTGCACAATAAATAACTTTTTTTGCTTGAATTTTGTGCTTTGTATCTGTATAAATGGTAACACCGTCCTCATGATAGACATGACCAGTCATTTTTGTTTGTTCATAAACATGTACATTATGTTTAGTGGCAAACTCAATTAGACCATGGGTGAAGATAAATGGGTTAATTTCTGCATCATCTTTAAAGTAAATAGCTGCTTCTTTTGAAAATGGATAAAGTGATTCAATGTCTTCTCTTGTTAAGAACTCGACCGGAAACTTTGCATTCTTTAATAGTTGATATTCCTTCTTTAATTTCTCCACATCTTCATGATAACTGGCAAAGTATAACGAATCTCTTCTAGTGAAAGAACAGTCACGGTCAATCTGCACTGCAGCACTTTCAATGTCATCAATAGCTTGTCTACATAAAGCTAAATGCTTAGAAATATAGGATTCGCCAAAGGTGTTTTGTAAGTTGATAAACATTTTTTCTCCAGCATATTGAATAAGTGCTGTATTAGCACTTGTGCTACCACTACCTATGGTGTTTTTCTCAATTAATACTACGTTTAGATCTGTTTCTGCTAAATAATACGCACATTGCGCACCTGAACTTCCTCCACCTATGATTAGTACATCACAAGCAATATCATCGTTTAATTTAGAATAAGTAGGCGCGTTAGTTAGTGTAGTTGGCCAATAATAGGTACCAGATTGTATATTCACTATACAACCCCCTTTAAAAAATTTACTATACTTAGCGTGTCCATCTCCGCCGTATTTACACATCAAGCTTTACATTAAAGGTTGTAAGTATATCTACATCTGTCTTTCTTTAATATTTTTCCCTTTTTGTTCGTACATAAGAAATGTTCCAAATGTTTTTACTCTAAATAAAGGGTTAAATCGTGTTGTGTTGAATATAGTAGTAATGGCTGTTTTTTACTCACCTGTAATTAATGACCTGGGTTGAAATGTAAGAACTGCTACATGTTTCGTTGATCGAACAAAGGAGGAATGGAAGTTTATGTGGAAAAGGTTTATTCATTTGTTTTTGGCGGTAGTGGTTACTTGTACGTTTACGGTTAGTAAGGCGACTGTCATCCATGCGTTAGCGGATTTTAACACGGATGAGAAGTCGAGTCATCAATTGGTTCCGTTGCCGCAGCAGGTTGATTTTGAAAGTGGGACATTACAAATAAGTGATCGTGTGAATGTACAAGGAAAAGAACTTGCAGATGAAGATGCTTTAAGAATTTTAGAGCAATTTTTACAGAAAAATAATATTGCTATTAACGAGGAATTTGATAAAACCTCTACGACTTTAGCCTTGGGAGAGGAAGGTTCGCTTAATTCTAAAGTTCAGAATTTAGATGAAGAGCTAAAACTTCCAAGTGTTTCGAAACTTAAAGAAGAAGGGTACTTTTTAGCTGTTCAATCAGATGCTAACCAAATCAGTGAAGGTGGAACAATTGTATTAAAAGGTAAGGATGGAGATGGAACCTTCTACGCAGTAAAAACACTTATTCAATTAGCGGAAAAAAAGGATGGTTCACTAATTTTCAACAATGTACGGATTACCGATGAACCTTCTATGCGTATTCGCGGTATTATAGAGGGTTTTTATGGAAATCCATGGAGTCATGAGGACCGACTTGATCAAATAAAATTCTATGGCGATTATAAGATGAATACCTATATTTATGCACCTAAAGATGACCCATATCATCGTGAAAAGTGGCGTAGTCCATATCCTGAAAGCGAAATGGAACGTATGGAGGAATTAATTAAAACAGCAGATGAGAATAAAGTTGATTTTGTATTTGCTATTTCACCAGGTATTGATATTAGCTTTGATGGTCAAAAGGGTGAAGAAGATTTTCAAGCATTATTAGAAAAATGTGAATCTCTGTATGAAATGGGTGTACGTAGTTTCGCCATTCTTTTTGATGATATCAGCAATAGAGATGGAGTGAAGCAAGCAGAATTATTAAATCGTTTTAATGCAGAATTTGTTAAGACTAAAGAAGATGTGAAGCCACTTATGACTGTTCCTACCGAGTATGATACCCGTGCAATGGGAGTTATTGGTGACTTAAGTACATATACGGAGGATTTTTCAACAGCACTTGATAACGATATAAAAGTCATGTGGACAGGGCAAGCTGTTGTATCCGAAAATCTCCCGCTAAAGAACGTTGAATTTATGCGTTCCGTATATGGTGATCAAATAGGGGTTTGGTGGAATTATCCAGTGACAGATTATTTGAGATCAAAGCTTGCTTTGGGTCCAATTATTGATATTGATAAAAGGCTTGAGGGAAAACTTGATTTCTTTACAATGAATCCAATGGAGCACGCCAACCTTTCCAAAATAACATTAGCAACAGGTGCGGATTATTCTTGGAATATTAGTGAATACTCATCTGATCGGTCATGGAATCGTTCTATTGAGCTTCTTTTTGACGATCTAGCTTCAGAAATGAAGACATTTGCCAACCATTCTTCTCGAATGATTGGTTCCTGGAGTATTGGACGTGAAGATGCTGAGGATGTCCGTGATACAATGGATCAATTATGGTTAAATTTATCAAAGAGTAAGGATGCGACAGAGGAGATACAGGCGTTAAGAGAAGAATTTGCTGATATGATACATGCAGCTGATAATTTGAAAGCAAACTTACCGGAGGACATTTTAAATGAAAGCGCAGCAAATCTAGATAAGCTAAAATTGTTGGGTGAGAACGGTCAATTAGCTTTAGATATGGTGCTAGCTCAAATCAATGATGAAGATGATGCGTACGAAAGAATAAAGAATGAACTTGAAGGAAAGATTTCTAACTTGTCTAAAGGTGCACGCGTTTCTGAAGAAACAGTTTTAGCGTTTATTAAGGAGGCTGTTGCATTTAATCCATTACCGGTTGCATCGTTTGAAGTTTCCAAAACCTTTGTTGCTCCTGGTGAGGAAATTCAGTTTGAGAACACGAGCAATCTTGCTACAGTAGATTTAGAATGGACGTTTGAGGGTGCAAAGGTGGAGAAGAGTACAGAAAAGAATCCAACCGTCGTTTATGAAAACGAAGGTATTTACACAGTAAAGTTAGTTGGCAGAAATTCGCTTGGGAAGAGCGAAATAATGAAGGAAGGAATCGTCACTGTTAGCAATCTCGCAAAAAATGAAACGACCAATCTTGCACTGAATAAAGATACAGCTGCTTCAAGTTTTGTCAATGATAGGGAAGCACCACCATTTGCTGTAGATGGAAGCACACGTACAAAATGGTGTGCGGTTGGTCCTGCCCCACATACCTTAACAGTAGATTTAGGAAAAACAAACTTAGTAAGTGAAATTGTGATTAAGCATGCGGAAGAAGGTGGGGAGCCGGCAGGTTCAAATACCGCCGCATACCGTGTTGAGATTAGCGAAGATGGTGAAAATTTCAAAGAATTAGTAAAGGTGACCAACAATGAAGCAGGTATTACATCAAATCAAGTTCCTGCTACAAAAGGCCGTTATGTTCGTTTAATTGTTGATAAGCCAACACAAGGCGATGATAGTGCTGCGCGTATTTATGAGTTTGAAGTGTTGGGAGTTGAGGGTGATGTTAACTTACCTCCAAAATATGAAAAACCACAAGTTGATAAATCCAATTTAGATATGGTGGTAAATGATGCTGAGCTGAAACAAAAATCGGATTATACTTCTAAGAGTTGGGATGCATTTATGAAGGCATTAGATGAAGCAAAAGCAGTGCTACAAAGTAATTCAGCTTCTCAAGAAGAAGTCGATCAAGCACAGAGTAGTTTGAAACAAGCACAAGCTGGTTTAATGTACCGTGAAGAAGCTACGGAGGATGCTGAATCTGATGTTACAGATCAACCCCAAGAATCGCAACAAGGTCAAGAACTACCAGAAACAGCCGGAAACACATACAATATCCTACTATTAGGAATGCTATTACTTACAATCGGAGTACTAACCTTAAGACGCCGTATCAAACGGGAAGGGTAAGGGCGTTTTAACTAATTAAATTTACCAACGGGTTTAATCATACAAAGCCAAAGGGTTGCTGTGCATGCATAGCAACCCTTATCTTATAAGTCTTGGTTTTTAAATAATGACAATAATTCTTTTGGATGGTTCACTTCAAAATCTGGTGAGACGTCACAACTTGGTGCTTGTCTTTTTCGATGATTCATCCAGATGGCTTTCCAACCAGCTTGTTTTGCCCCTATAATGTCATGATCAAAAGAATCCCCGATGTAAATGGTGTTCGCTTTATCTAGAGATAATTGTTTTTCAAGATAAGAAAAGACTTGTTCACTTGGCTTTGCCATACCTAAAGCACCAGAAATAAACAAGTGCTCCTCTGGTATCCAATTATTTAATTGTAGCTGTTTGATTTTCATCATCTGATGTGCTTGTTCTCCATTCGTTAAGACAGCGAATTGTGTATGGTGCTTCAACTGTTCCATTAATTGCTGCATTTCATCGAATAACGTTATATTTTTTTGTTCGTGTAAATATACTTTTTGAAAATATAATGCTTCTTCACGATCAAGGGATATATCAAATATTTTTGCTGCTTCTGTTATGCGGTAAACTTGTAAATCTTCAATAGATACTTCACCTGTAGCGCTTTGATGAAATAACTCATCACTAAACTTTCGACTACTAATATAAAGCTGGTTCAGTTCATCCTCAGAAAAATTCCTATTAAAACAAGTGTGAACGGCTTTTTTAAATGGTCGTATTTGATCATACAATGTATCATCCACATCGAAAACAATGGTCCTCAAAACATTCATCTCCTAACATTATCAGCTATACTCTATTTATCATAACACGAATGTTACTGGGTTTTCCTAAGAATTCATTATTCAAATGACAAACAATCTACATAATTTTTAGAAAATTATAAGTTGAAAGTAAATAATAATATTGATAAAATAATCACAAAGATCAAAGGGAAGTACATAATGATGTTAGGTGTTTGGGGAGAGTGTGAAGGATTATAAAAAATTAAATCCTTCTCTTTTTATATTATAAAAATTAGATAGGTGTGGTTATATGAGTAGAGTGTATAATTTTTCAGCTGGTCCATCTATGTTGCCTTTACCAGTGTTGGAGAAGGCACAAAAGGAATTATTGAACTACCAAGGCTCTGGTATGTCCGTAATGGAACTTAGTCATCGATCATCATTTTTTACAGAAATTATTACAGAAGCAGAAAAATTGTTACGTGAATTAATGTCTATCCCAGATAACTATAAGGTGTTGTTCTTGCAAGGCGGTGCTTCACAACAATTTGCGATGCTTCCAATGAATTTGTTAATTAAAAATAAAAAAGCAGATTTTGTCCATACAGGTTCTTGGTCAAAAAAAGCAGTAGCAGAAGCCAAAAAATTTGGAGATATTCGAACGATTGCTTCATCAGAGGATAAAAATTTCACTTATATTCCTAACATATTACCAAATATGATTGATCCAGAAGCGGATTATCTGCATATCACAATGAATAATACGATTGAAGGTACAGTGTTCACAGAAATCCCTGATACCACAAATGTGCCAATAGTAACCGATATGTCTTCTAATATATTATCGGAAGAGATAGATGTATCAAAATTCGGCGTAATTTATGCTGGTGCACAAAAAAATATTGCACCAGCTGGTCTTACTGTTGTCATTATTCGAGAAGATTTAATTGGTAATGCACCAACTCATACACCTACTATGCTAAATTACGAAACACATAGTAACAGTGGTTCGCTGTATAATACACCACCAACGTTTGCAATCTACATGGCCAAGTTGGTGTTTGAGTGGATAAGAGATCTTGGCGGACTGAAGGTGATGGAAAAGATGAATCAAGAAAAAGCATCATTGCTTTATCAATGTATTGATGAATCAAAATTGTTCACATCCCCGGTTGCAAAAAAAGATCGATCTTTAATGAATGTACCATTTGTTAGCGTGAATGGAGACAAAGAATTAGAGGCTAAATTTATCAAAGCGGCACAAGCGGAAGGATTAGAAACATTAAAAGGTCATCGCTCTGTTGGGGGAATGCGTGCTAGTATTTATAATGCAATGCCAAAACAAGGGGTCGAAAAGCTGGTTGCATTTATTAATAAATTTGAAAAAGATCATGCTTAATCCTATGCCAGAGTGATTAATGAAACTGCTTCTTTAATAAGAGGCAGTTTTTTATCTATTTTTAGCGTCGTGTTCTGTTTTAATTATATATACAAAATTGTTAATACAGATGTTTAGAAGTTTGATATTATAGTTTTTTGCTGTTATATTATTTTTATATTTAAAATATAATAGGGGGAATGGGTGTGAAGAAAGTTGTTTATTTATTAGCGGTACTTTTGATTCTTTCAGCATGTGGTCAAAGTCAAGAATCAGAAAAAGACCATTCTGGGGAGAAATGGTCAGAAATTCAACAATCAGGGGAGATTGTAGTAGGTACGGCTGGAACATTATATCCGGCATCTTACTATCCAGAGGGGTCTGACCGTCTAACAGGTTACAATATAGAAGTGATCAGAGAATTAGCAAGTCGTTTAGGTCTGGACGTGAAATTTGAAATAATGGCGTTTGACGCGAAGTTGGCAGCATTACAATCCGGTCGGGTAGACGTTATTATGGCAGGACCTCGTGAAGAAAGTAAGGATAAATTCCTTTTTAGTGAGCCAATAAAATATTCCTATTCTACAATGATTGTACGATCAGAAGACCATTCTGGAATTGAATCATTAGAAGATTTAAAGGGAAAAAAAGCTGGTGGAGCAGCAACCACTGTTTATAGCGATATTGCTCGTAAATATGGAGCAGAGGTTGTCACTTATGGGAATGCAACCAATGATGTTTATCTGCGAGATGTAGATAATGGACGTACTGATGTTGTGATCAATGATTATTATTTACAATCGCTTGCATTAAAAGCATTTCCGGAAATGGATATTAAATTGCATCCCGATTTAAGGTTTCACCCACAAACAGTTAGTATTGTAACTGAACGAGGTGCAAACGTATTAACCCAAAAGATCAATGGTGTACTTGAAGAAATGAAGGAAGATGAAACATTAACAGAGATATCGCAACAGTTCTTTGGTGGACAGGATGTTTCGCAAAAATTAGAGGAAGATATAAAAGAAATAGAAGGGATACAATAGTATCCTATAAAATAAGTTATGAGAAGGTGTAACCCCCATTAGAAGGTAGGGGGTTATGCTTTTTTTTATATGGTGTTAGTATTGAATTAGTATTTTATCTTCATTTGTGTTTTGTTAGACATTGTTTACTATAGCTTAATTACTTATCAATAGAATAATACTACATCTTCTTTAAAGAAATGGAAGTGCTTGCCTTGTTTTTTCAACCAGATTCCAATTATTCCATTGCAATAGAAGGTCATTATAATTGGCTGCTTGTTTTATTGTCTTTACTAATTGCTTGGTTTAGTTCGTATGTAGCTATATCATCAAATCAACGTCTAAAAAAGAATAGTTTTTTTCATAAAAATATATGGTTACTTTTTTCTTCTATAGCAATGGGGATTGGTATATGGGCAATGCATTTCATCGGCATGAGTGCATATCAACTCCCAATACCAATACAATATAATCATTACATCACTATACTATCTATCTTACCGGCAATAGGTGCAGCTTTTTTAGCATTTCGTCTCATTAATCGTCCAATTCGCTCCTTGAACATGAACATTATTTCTAGTGTTAGCATGGGTATAGGAATAATAATTATGCACTCTTTAGGCATGCATTCTATGATTTCAGATGCACAAACTGTTTATCGATTTGACATGTTTATCATAGCTTGTATTATTGCTGTAGCTATATCATTTTTATCACTATTTTCCATATCAATGTTTGATAAACAAATGGGAAACAAAGGATTGAAATTCTTTATTTCGCTTTTACTTGCTGCTGCTATTTCTATCATGCATTATGTGGCAATGCTTGGTACCACCTTTTATATCCCTAAAAATTATTTGACTACCCAAAGTGATATTAAACAATTCAATACAATATTATTAATAGCAATGGTTGCCACTAGTGTTAGTATATTGTTGTTATTGTTGATGGCTTCTATTTTTTTGGATCGTTATATTGATCATCGAGTAAGATTTTTTGATACACAAACAAGACTTCCTAACGGTCGATATTACGAAAAGGAAATTCAGAAAAATGCAAATAATCTAGTCCTTGCAGTTTGGCAGATTAATAGCTTAGATGAAATTAATCATGCATATAGTTATGATGACGGTGATAAGTTGGTAGATTATATTGCGAACACGCTTAAATCTGTTCGTTTGCTAAATACTACCTTGTATCGTATGAAGGGGAATCAGTTTGCGTTTTTAATGCATCGAACAGATCGAATTACACATTTAGAACAAGTGATGCAAGAAATTGCAAAGGTTTGGGACGATCCGATTTTTCTTGAAGAAAAGCCAATTCATTTGGAAACATCCTGTGCCATTACTTATAGTGAAAATAACAATGCAAAAGATTTGTATAGTGATGCGTTGACTGTTTTCAGTCATCCATCTACACGTTTTCAACAGGATGTAGTTTTGTATGATCCTACTATTCATCGTTTTTCATTTGATCAAAAAATTCTTACAGGTCTAGATCAGGCTATGGAAAAGAATGAACTATTCCTAGTTTATCAACCTAAAATATGCTCCAATTCTAGTGAGGTAATAGGATTTGAAGCATTAATACGTTGGAAACATCCAGAGTATGGTCATCTAAGTCCAGGAACGTTTATACCAATTATTGAAAGAACAGATCGTATATTTGACTTGACGGATTGGGTGATTAATACTGCATGTCAGCAATTAAAAAAATGGCGACAACAGAAGCATATAGAGTGGACAATTGCAATAAATATTCCTGGTGACTATGTTAGTTCACCCAGACTAGTAGATACGCTGCAACACATGTATAAACAGTACCAAATCGAATCAGTATATATAGAATTAGAACTAACAGAAACCAGTTTTGTTCAATCCATTGAAGAAGCAAAACGTTCCATTACTACCTTTCGAACTTTAGGATATTCTGTAGCACTTGATGATTTTGGTACAGGCCTATCCTCGCTATCCTATTTAAAAAAGATGGAAATTTCGACTTTGAAAGTGGACAAGTCTTTTGTTGATCATGTCCCAGAATCCTTAAAGGATGCATCAATATTAAAAGCAATGATAGATTTAGGACAATCATTAGGATTGCAAGTCGTTATTGAAGGAATAGAAACAAAAGAACAAGTGGATTATTTACAGAAAGTGGCGGATTCCTTGTTATTTCAAGGATACTACTTTGCTAAACCAATGAAGCCAACGGAAGTGATAACGTGGGTAAAAAAGCATTATCTCGAATAAAGAGATAATGCTTTCTAATGTTGGTCTTTTATTTCATTTTTATAGCAATTTTCCCTTTCGCATGATGGGTTGCACTTAGATCATGTGCTTCTTTAATACCGGCAGCTGAAAAGGGAAACGTATGACCTACCTGAGGTTTGATAATTCCTTTAGATAGTAAGTCGGCTAACTCGTCTAATTGTTTTCCACTAGGTTCTAACCAATAACTATAAGCCTCTACCTGATACTGCTTTGCTAACTCCTTATTTGGTTGTCCGGCAATTGTAACGATTCGTCCACCAGGCTTCAACACCTTCATGCCTCGGTCAAGTATTTCTCCACCCATTGTATCAAAGACAACATCAAAATCATCTATTTTATTTTCAAAGTTTTCTGTACGATAGTTAATGAATTGATCGGCGCCTAATTCCTTTACATAATTTTCATTTGCTTCACTTGCGGTTGTTGCTACATAAGCACCTATATGTTTAGCAATTTGGATAGCTAAGCTTCCAACTCCTCCGGCACCAGCCTGTATGAGCACTTTTTCCCCTGCTTTCAGTTTGGCAACATCAATTAGACTTTGCCATGCAGTTAATCCTGCTAATGGAATAGAGGTAGCTTCTTCAAATGTTAGGTTGGTTGGTTTCTTTGCCAGTAATGCTTCATCAACAAGGGTATATTCAGCATATGTCCCACGATTAGTGGTTGCTGGTCGGGCGAATACTTCATCCCCCACTTGGTAATCTGTTACACCATTCCCTTTTGCAACAATTTTTCCAGCTACATCCCAGCCTAAGGTGATTGGAAACTCAAATGGGATCATGTCTTTTAAATATCCCTCACGAACCTTCCAATCAATAGGATTAATGGAAGTTGCATACACCTCGACTAATACTTGGTTCTCTTCAGGTGCCAGTTTACTTATTTCCATTTCTTCCAATACATCACTATTTCCGTACTGTTGAATTACTACTGCTTTCATCATAAAACCCCTTTCTAACCATCTAATATTTCCAATTATAGGGTATTAATGGCAAATGTGCAAAAGTCCTGCTTGTGTTAGCGTACCCACTGATTATTGTATTAAAATTCTTAATTTTAGCAATAATTGTTTTTATCTTTTAAAAAATTATAGAATGTGATATATTTTGACAACGTATATTACTATTCATCAAATTGTGAGAAAATTCATGTTTTAATTAAAGGAGTAGATGGACTTGTCAAAGAAAAAGAAAGGACTTTTCCAACGAAGTCTAGATAGGATTGAAACCGTTGGAAATAAACTACCTCATCCTGTCACATTGTTTGCTTTGCTTGCATTACTTGTTCTAGTAGTATCTGCAATCGTGTCAGCAACAGGTGTTTCGGTTGAACACCCAGGAAAACCAGGGGAAATGATTACTGTAAAAAATCTGTTGAGTGGGGATGGAATTGCTTATATTTTCACTAGTATGGTAGATAACTTTATTAATTTTGCTCCACTAGGTGTAGTGTTAGCTACGATGCTTGGTATTGGTTTGGCAGAACGTTCTGGACTCATTAGTGCATGTTTACGTGGATTCGTATTAGCCATTCCTAAAAGTTTAATTACAGCAGGTCTTGTATTTGCAGGTATTATGTCTAGTGTTGCTACTGATGCGGGTTATGTTGTTTTGCCACCTTTAGGCGCTGTTATTTTTGCAGCATTAGGTCGTCATCCACTTGCAGGTTTAGCTGCCGCATTCGCCGGAGTTTCAGCTGGTTTTAGTGCGAATTTATTACTATCTTCACTTGAACCATTATTAGGTAACATGACCATTGATGCAGCTGCTATTGTCAATCCCGATTATGCAGCAGGCATGAATATTGCGATGAACTATTATTTTATTATTGTATCGGTCTTCTTACTTACTATTGTTGGAGCGTTTGTTACAGAAAAGTTAGTTGAACCTAGATTAGGTAATTATAAAGGTGAATTTTCAGAAGATTTAACCGGTTTAAGTAAGATAGAGAAGAAAGGTTTAACTTATGCTGGTTTAAGTTTATTGGTAACGTTAATCGCTGCTTCCTTCTTAATCGTGCCAGAGGGTGCACCACTAAGAGGAGAAAATGGTGCTATTATTCAATCACCGTTTATGCATTCATTGGTTGTTATTATTATCTTTGCCTTTTTTATTCCTGGATTAGTTTATGGTAAGGTAACAAAAAGCATTATAAATGATAAAGATATCGCGAATAAGTTGTCAGATACAATGGCATCAATGGGAATGTTCATTGTTCTATCATTTACAGCCGGGCAATTTGTTGCTTACTTTAATGAATCCAATTTAGGTTTGGTAATTGGCGTTTATGGTGCCGAATTCTTAGATAGTATTTCATTAGAAGGTATCCCACTAATTCTTTTATTTATTTTAATCGCTGGATTTATCAATGTTTTTATTGGAAGTGCAACAGCAAAATGGGCAATGATGGCACCTGTATTTGTGCCAATTATGATGGAAATGGGTTATTCACCCGAATTAACTCAGATGGCTTATCGTATCGCTGATTCGTCTACAAATATCATTTCACCATTAATGACTTATTTTGCAGTGGTTATTGCTTTTGCTCAAAAATATGATAAAAAAATGGGGATTGGGACATTAATTTCTACCATGTTCCCATATACGATCTTCTTCTTAATTGCATGGACGTTGATGTTGGTCGTTTGGATGTTGTTTGGAATTGATTTGGGACCAGGTTCTCCAATTCATTATCCAGGGTAATTGTAACAAAAGTTAATTATTGATGATGCTCTAATTAACATAACAGATCTCATGAAGGAAAGTAAAAAATTTCTTTTATGGGGTCTGTTTTTTATTATTTTTTTTGTGCCAATGGCCAAATGATCAGTAATAGAGTGTGGGGTGGACAAAGTTATATCTATCAAGCATTTAGGAATACAATCTGTTAATGGAAAAATAATTAATAATTTATTTTTATGCATCATATACTCAGTAAGGACGAAAGGGGGATTTTACGGAATGAAACAAATCTTATTAATAAATGGTCACCAGTGGTATCCCAATAGTCAAGGACGGCTCAATCAGACCATATTTGAAACAATACGTAAACAATTAGAACAAAGCTACCATGTGACAACGACAATCGTTGATCAAGGATATGATGTAGAAGAGGAAAGGCAAAAATATCTATCTGCTGATATAATTATTTACCAAACACCAATCTATTGGTTTAGCTTGCCTGGAAAGTTTAAAAGTTATTTTGATCAGGTACTTAAGCGGGGTGTTCTTTATACAAAAGGAGAACGGTATGGAAGAGGCGGTCTGCTAACAGGAAAGAAATATATGATTTCAACGACGTGGAGTGCACCGTTAGAAGAGTTTGGATCTAAAGATGGATTTTTTAGAGGAAGAGAAGTGGATGATGTCCTTTTTCCAATTCATTGTACACATGCTTTCATGGATATGGAGCAACTAGAAACCTTCTCTGTGCATAATATTTTTAAAGATTTGCAAGTCGAGAAATATGTTGAGGATGTTCAAAAGCATTTGCAACATGTACTAGAAAATGAATAATAAAATAAAAAGGTAATCACATCAACTAGTGATTACCTTTTTTGATGTGTATAAGATAGTGTTATTTTGTTTTAAATTTATGTGTGTGGATGTACTTTATGATAAAATAATGTACATGTAAATGTATTTTATAAAAGGAAGGTTAGTTCATGTCGGAAGAAAACATAACACGAATAGAACAAGATGGAAAAGAATTTATACTTATTGGAACAGCACACGTGTCAAAAACAAGTGCAGAACAAGTGAAAACAGTCATTGAAAATGAACAACCAGATGCAGTATGTATTGAGTTAGATAAGCAACGTTATCAGTCTATTGTGGAAGGCAATCGGTGGAAAGACATGGACATTTTTAAAGTGATTAAAGAGAAGAAAGCTTCACTTTTATTGATGAACCTTGCCATTTCGTCTTTTCAGAAACGTATGGCTAAGCAATTTGGTATCGAAGCAGGACAAGAAATGATTCAAGGTATCAACTCTGCTAAAGAAAATAATGCACACTTAGTTTTAGCTGATAGAAATATTCAAATTACATTTGCGAGGATTTGGGGCGGAGTCGGTTTCAAAGGAAAAATGATGTTGTTGGGCCAGGTTTTTGCGGGTATTTTTACAAAAGAAACAATCACAGAAGAGGATTTAGAGAAAATGAAAAGTCAGGATTCCATTCAATCGATATTGAATGAATTTACGGAGTCTTTCCCGCGATTAAAAAAGCCTTTAATCGATGAACGAGATCAATACTTAGCCCAAAAGATCAAACAAGCTCCAGGAGAAAAAATTGTTGCCGTACTAGGTGCAGCACATGTACCTGGTATTACGAAAGAAATTAAAAAAGATCATGATTTAAAAGCCTTAACAAAAGTACCACCAAAATCGAAAGTGCCTAAAATAATTGGTTGGTCGATACCGATTTTAATTATTGCACTCATTGGATTTACTTTTCTAAATAACCCTGCTGCTGGATGGCAACAAATGTTAAGTTGGTTATTGTGGAATGGTACCTTCTCTGCATTAGGGGTAGCGATTGGACTAGGTCACCCATTAGCCATTCTTACAGCATTTGTGGCTGCTCCAATTACATCGTTGAATCCATTAATTGCGGCCGGCTGGTTTGCTGGGTTTGTACAAGCTTTTGTCAAGCGACCACATGTTTCTGACTTTGAACGTTTATCAGAAGATGTATTTAGTGTAAAAGGTTTCTGGAAAAACAAGGCAACTCGTGTGCTGTTAATCGTTGTATTGGCTAATCTGGGAAGTACCTTAGGAACCATTATAGCAGGAACAGATGTTTTACGATTATTTATAAACAATATTTAAAACACAAAATCTCCACATCCAAATGGTGTGGAGATTTTTTATTAGGGAATGTATCGTTCTTTATTTATTTCTGACGTAAATTGTTTTATAGCAGCAGTGTCCAAATGATGGCGGCTTTCCTTGATTCCTACAATTTTTTTAACTATTAAACGTTCTAGTGTATGAAGTTTGGAAAAGTCGTATATATAGCCAGGAAGCAAAAAAGACGTAGCGTGTTTGCGAAGCTTTTCTGAATAAGCTGCTTGCATCTCTCTTTTTACAACATTTTTATCTGGGTGCCCCGCGCATAAAAATAATCCAATAGGTTTCGTCAGTAATTGCTCTAGATGTGCATCGATAAACTGTTTCATCTCTTTTTGTACTTTCCCCACATAGATGGATGCACCTAAAATAATCATATTTGCCTCAGAAAGATCGATCTCATTTTGTTCCTTTAAGTTAATTAAAATTGTTTTACCAGTTAATTGTTTGGCCAAATCGTTTGCAACGTATTTTGTAGTGCCGTGCTTTGTCGTATATAAAATATAGGTTGTCATTTAACACACGCCTCCTTATCACCTTTTATGTGTCTAAAAAGAAGATATAGAATAAAGATAATCATCAGGTTTAAGATGGGAAATAAAATAATATTAGCTAGTTGAAGTTGAACACCCTCCAACACTTGCATGATCACCATGGCAGTTACTGCGGAGGACAATGTAAAGCATTTTATTAAGATCACTGTTCCAATTAGATACCCAAGTGGTCGTTTGCGAATAAATAAAATACCGCTTAAAATGCCGATTGGTATAATAAATCCAAGATCTAATGCTTGAATAGGTAGAGTGGTGTAATGTTGTAAAGAGGTTGGAGAAATTCCTTCGATTAATGGCGGGACTATCATCCCCATCCACAGAAACAAAATGATTACACAGAAGCCAATGATAAAACCACCTATCAATCTAGTGGGCATTGCTTTATCACAAATCTGTGCTAATTCTCTCGGTTTTATAGACATAAAGGATAAAGTAAAAGCAAAAAAAGAAGTGGACATTAGTAATACATAAAGGATAAAGAAACCATTATATTGTGCTAGAAAAGTATAGGATGTGTACGTGTATAGAAAATATCCCAATGTTCCGGTTAATAAAAGTCTACCTTTAAAGGAATTTTTTTTAATTAATAAAAGAGAAACGAGTAATAATGGAATGCCAAATAGTAGCGTAATAAAATCCTGTGCAATCGCTTGTGAAGCAATAGAAACAGAATCATATTGATACAAGCCAGCACCTAAAAGTTCCACCGTTTCTCCTCTGAATGTTTTAATTGTATAGCTATTCGTAGAATCAAAGGTAATGATTCCATAGATAGAGACAAATGCCGCAATCATACTAATTAATATTGTAAGCCGTGAAATAGTTTTTTGAACGTTCATTTAGTCCTCTCCTTTCATTAGTTGATCATACAATAAACTATGTTGAACAAAAGTAATATGCTGATCAATGAAATAATCTATCCATTCCGCTGAAATAATTGTTTCCGTTATCATTCGAATAATTAATCCAAATGTACTAGTCCAAATGGTTTGAGCTTTCATTTGAATCATTTGTTTATCTGTTTTGCCTTCATATAGTGATTCAATTTGGTTAAAAAGTAATTGTAGTGCTGGACGATTGTCGAATGTTGAAACAGATAAAACAGACGTATGCTTTAAGATTTCTGGTTTATCTTGAAGCATCACGTATTTATATACTTCTTTGTTTTTGAGTGCTTCTTTTATATAACTTCGGAGACAATTGCTAAGGTTAACAAGTGGTTTGTTATTTGGGTCGTGCGCTTTAAATAATGTATCAACAATTTTTTTATATTCTTTCTCCATTACAGAGTTAATAATATCCTCTTTATTACTAAAGTAGTGATAAATCATTGCTGGTGAATATTCCATTTTATCTGTAAGCTTCCGAATCGATAGCTTATCAATACCTTCTTTAATCATTATATCCTTTGCGGTTTTTAAGATCAGTGCGTATGTTTCCTTCTTTCTTCGTTCGATTCGGTCTTTAGATCCCATAAAAAAACTCCTTTTTTAAATGGTGTTAATTTGTTAAACGCTGTTTAGTAAAGTGTACAATAGATACAATGAAATAAAAAGATAAAAACATGAGATGTCACATAAAATACATATCTCATGTTTTAGACCTTCCATATACGTTAGTTAGGAGTTGTAAAAATGCTTCTACATTTTTCTTCTCTTTCATAATAGGTGAAAGAATATAGGAAAATGTTCGTGTCAATGACTTCTTGCTAACAGGCAATTTGCTCAGATTTCCCTCTGCTACTTCTCGTTCAATCACACTTGTTGAGAGTAATGAAATCCCTTTTCCTTGCATCAGGGTTTCTTTAATTCCTTGATTACTACTAATTGTCAGGAAAGCTGTTGCTTTGAGCCCTTCTTTACGAATCACATGATACAGATACTCCCTTGTTCCAGAACCTTCCTCTCTGGTAATCCATAGTTGATTATCTAATGCTCTTATGGATAGCGACTTTCTTTTTGCTAAAGAATGATTAGATGAGGCAACAAAGTAAAGCTGATCTTCCATAAACGGGTGTACTTCAATTTCCTTTTCATTTGTTTGTCCCTCAATCAAACCAATATCTACTTGAAGGAGTTTAACTGATCGAACAATTTCTTCAGTGTTTCCAATAACAGCTTCCAACATAAGATTGGGATAGGTTTCTTGTAAGTCGATAAGTAAAGCGGGTAAGATATATTCTCCAATTGTAAAACTGGCTCCAATTGTTAGTGAGCCGGATACGGCATGGTGATGACTAATGATTTCTTGTTTAGCACTAGTATAAATCGATAATAATTGCTTTGCGCGATGATAAAGGATTTCTCCTGTAGGTGTTAAACGAAACCCTTTACGGGAGCGGTCTAACAATTGAGTGTCAAACGCATTTTCTAAATTTTTAATATGTAAGCTAACACTTGGTTGTGATATTAATAATTTTTCAGCCGTCTTTGTAAAATTACCTACTTCAACTAATGTGATAAATGTTTGAAGTGCATCTAAATGCATAATCACCCTCCTATTATTAAAAAAATTAATAAGGTTAATTAGATATATGTATTTTACTAATATATTATTCAGGCGTAAAGTAGAGACGAGAAAAGAATAAGGAAGTGTTTTGATGGTAAAAAAAATAAATAAAGGTTTTATACAGGGAATTGGTTTAACGCTATTACTTGCAGTCATAGCAAAATTTATTGCGCGTTTACCTTTCTTTTCAATTTTAGGAGCATTGGTAATAGCCATTTTACTTGGTGCTGTTTGGAAGTTTGCAATTGGAAAAAGAGAGCAGTGGGAAGCAGGTATTGGCTTTTCTAGTAAGAAATTATTACGTATCGGTATTATTCTGCTTGGTATGCGTCTAAATCTGATTGATATTTATCAAGCTGGTAGTAATGTTTTTATGGTCGCTATTATTCAAGTTACCTTTGCTTTAATCGTTGTGTATAGTTTAACTCGATTATTTGGAGTAGAGAGAAAACTTGGTATTTTGACTGCTTGTGGTACTGCTATTTGTGGGGCGGCAGCTGTTGTTGCTATTGCTCCATACATTAAAGCAAAAGATAATGAAACAGCAATTGGTGCTTCTACAGTAGCCATATTGGGCACGATTTTTACGCTTGTTTATACTGTTCTCTATAGCGTGTTAGGTTTAAGCCCGTTAGGTTATGGTGTGTTTGCGGGCGGAACATTACATGAAGTGGCGCATGTCATTGCAGCTGCTGATGTAGGTGGTGTAGCCGCCGTAGACATGGCGGTTATTGTGAAGCTTACTAGGGTAGCGTTATTAGTTCCAGTAGCATTATTCGTTGGTTATTTCTTTAGAAAAGCACAAGGAAATCAAAATGGTACGAAAGAAAAAGCTTTTTCATTTTCATCTGTTCCGTGGTTTATTTTAGGATTTTTAGCTATGAGTGGTGTGCATACAATAGGGATCTTCTCAGAAGGCATAGCTTTAAAGGTGGTTGATTTAGCTTATCTTCTGATAGGAATGGCAATGGCTGGTCTGGGGTTAAACGTGGACCTAAAAACGTTCCGTAAGTGGGGGATGAAGGCATTTGCAGCAGCATTCATAGGTTCTGTCTTATTATCTATTTTAGGTTATATTTTAGTGCGACTATTCGGTTTACAGTAGAAGAAGTTATTGTATTATTATTAGTTGCTGTAAGTGCGCTTTGGGTAATTGGTTTTACATTTAGACAGTCTATCTATCATTGTATTACTAATCAATTTCATCGTCCGTTTCCTACGAGTCCAGTTACATCAAAAAAGACGATTTCATAGAAAGGAAAGTATCCATATAGGATGCTTTCTTTTTTTACCTTTTTCGATATTGGTTTGAGGCATGGGAAAAGGGGAAAGGAATATAGGTAGTGAAAGAAATGAGGGTGTAGAATGACGGATAATACAATTATTGTGTGGTTTCGAAAAGATTTACGCTTGCATGACAATCCAGCACTAGCACATGCAGCAAATTATGGTGCAATTGTACCTGTCTATATTTTGTCAGAAGAAGAGGATCAAACAATCGGTTCAGCGAGTAAATGGTGGTTACATCATAGCTTGCAACATGTAACCGATCAATTAGCAAGCTATCGAGTTCCTTTGATTATTCGAAAAGGGTCTAGTAAACACGTATTAGATAGACTAGTAAAAGAAACAAATGCTTCTGCTATCTATTTTAATAAACGATATGAGCCTGTGATTAGAGAAAAGGATGAAGTGTTGATTGAACAATTGCAGGAGATAAATATTGACATAAAAACGTTTGAGTCTGCATTGTTGTTCTCACCAGGATCCGTTACTAATAAAAAAGGAGAACCTTATAAGATATTCACTCCTTTCTGGAAGCAAGCACGTAAACAGCCTGTCTCGTCACTCGTGCTTTTGCCCAATCATATAGAGTCGGGTGTATCAAATGATTTTATTATAGGAGAAGTTGATGATTTAGCTTTATTACCCAAACATCCATGGACAAGCAAATTTCATACCTATTGGAAGCCTGGGGAACAAAATGCAAAAGCCCAGTGGAATTATTTTTTGGAAGAAGATATTATGAGCTATGATAAAGAACGTGATTATTTAGCCAAAAATCGAGTGTCTCAGCTTTCTCCACATTTAGCATGGGGAGAAATTAGTCCACGATTATTATGGCATGATATTCAAGATAAGTTAATACAATTAGATAACAAACAACAAGAAGAAGCGCATGGTGAAGTGGAGTCCTTTTTACGACAGCTTGTGTGGCGTGATTTTGCATATCACCAACTAGTTGCATTTCCGCATGTTATTGATGAACCATTAAAGCCAATGTTTAAAGTATTTGCTTGGCAAGACAATAAGAAGGCTTTGGAACGATGGAAGAAAGGACAAACAGGTTATCCCCTTATTGACGCAGGAATGCGTGAACTGTGGGAAACGGGGTGGATGCATAATCGAGTTCGAATGATTACTGCTTCCTTTTTAGTTAAACATTTACTGATTCACTGGAAAGAAGGTGCTGCATGGTTTCGTGATACATTAGTTGATCATGATTTAGCAAATAACATCATGGGGTGGCAATGGGTCGCTGGATCGGGCTATGACGCTTCTCCGTATTTTCGAATATTTAATCCCATTACGCAAGGTAATAAATTTGATCCTAATGCTCGATATATACGTAAGTGGATACCAGAAATTGTGGCACTCCCTACTAAGTATTTATTTTCTCCGTGGACTGCACCAAAGAGTGTATTGGACGAGGCGGGTATTGTTTTAGGAGAGACATATCCTGAGCCAATGGTGGATCATAAAGCAAGTCGAGAACGAGCACTAGCAACTTATTATGATATGAAGGAGGAAAGCAAATGAAGGTGTTTGTATCTAACCTTGTTGCAATTTTGATGGTGATCATTGTCAATGCGTTAGCGAATATTTTACCAATTAATGGACAAACAACAGGTGAAATCTCAAATCGACTACCGGTTTTATTTACACCAGCAGGTTATGTTTTTAGTATATGGGGATTGATTTATCTCCTTTTAGTAATATGGGTGTTGTGTCAGCTTCCATCGCAAAGAAGAGACTTGCCTTTATATCAAGAAACATATGGTTTGTTTTGGCTTAGTTGTGTTCTGAATGTGTCTTGGATTTTATTATGGCACTATAATTACTTTGCCTTTACGGTTGTTGTGATGATTGGTTTATTACTTACTTTAATTGCATTGTATCAAAAGGTAAAGGTAAGAAAGCAAAATGCCTTTGACTTATTACCATTCTCTATTTATCTAGGCTGGATTAGTGTAGCTACAATTGCTAACATAAGTTACTATCTCGTCTATATTGATTGGGAAGGGTTTGGTTTATCTGATCAAATCTGGACAATGATTATGCTTGTCGTTGCGGCGTTATTAGCTATTTGGTTTCGTTGGACACAGCGTGATATCTTTTATCCACTTGTATTCATTTGGGCGATTATAGGTATAGGTATAAAAAATCAAGAAGCATTTCCTATTGTCAGTTATTTTTCATATGGTATTGCGGTTATTATATTTATTTCTTTATTTATTCGTAAAAAAGAGCGCATATTTAGCTAAAAAGTTTTTAGAGTAACCTTTATAAAGGTAATTACGTAGAGGTAAAAGTCGAACGATTGTGAATGGAACAAACAAGTTTAGCTTATCGTACGACTTTTATCTTTGCAAAACAGGGTTTATTGTCTTTAAAATGTAAATAATTGATTTAAATTAACATTAGATTTTTCTTTTTCGTTTTTGTAAATAAATGTATCCTTATTTGCATCATAAATATAATCTTTCTCCCATTTATGCACATTATTCATTACTAGTTGAATTGCTTGAATAGTATCTTTTATTTCTTGATTAGACATCACTGGGTGGAATGAAATGCGTACCCATCCTGGTTTTAGCGACATATTACCGGCTTCAACAGATTGCACCATTTTTTCAGAAAGGCTGGAGTCGATATTTAATAAATAATGCCCATATGGTCCAGCGCAAGAACAGCCACCTCTGGTTTGGATACCAAATCGATCATTTAATAATTTGACAAATAAATGATGATGGATATCTTTTGCACAGAAAGCAATAATACCTAAGCAAGGCTGTGTAGAAGGATAACCTAAAATGTCTATTCCATTTATGTTTTCTAATGCTGGTATAAAAAGCTTTAATATCTCCTGTTTTCGAAAATGCATTTCTTCTGTTCCCATTGCTTCTTTTAATCTAATTGCTAATGCGGCACGAATAAGTTGTAAAAACCCAGGTGTCCCACCATCTTCTCTAGCTTCTAATTGATCATCGTATTTATAACCCCCCCATTTATCTGTCCATAAGACAGTCCCGCCTCCAGGATTGTCTGGTATATCACTTGTTATTAACTTTTCAGAGACAATTAAAATACCACTAGAACCAGGACCTCCTAAGAACTTGTGTGGAGAGAATAATATTCCATCAAGCTTTTCTAATGGATGTGTCGGATGCATATTTATATCGTTGTAGGGTGCAGATGCAGCAAAGTCAACAAAACAGATCCCTCCATGCTCATGCATGATTTTTGCTAATTGATGGTAATCTGTTTGAAATCCTGTTACATTTGAACAAGCAGTAAAGGCACCAATTTTTGTTTTTCGGTTTGCATAAAGGTGAAGGTTAGACTTTAATTCTTCTGTATCAATATTACCTTTTTTATCAGGTGGCAGCATAATCACATCACCGATTGTCTCTTTCCAGGATAAATAATTAGAGTGGTGTTCCATATGACTTACAAAAATAACTGGTCGGTCTACTTCTTTTATTTTTATCTTTTTCTGTAGCCCCTCTGGTGCCCTAATACCTAATAACCGTTGTAATTTATTTACTGCATCCGTCATTCCCGTACCTGTTGCAACCAGTATATCATCTGCTCGAGCATTCACATGATTCTTTATAATGTGTTTCGCTTCCTCATATGCCTCTGTTGTTGTCATGCCAGTAACAGTAGACTCTGTATGCGTATTTCCGATGAAGGGACCAATTGCGTTCATTAATTTTGATTCGAGTGGTTGATATAATCGGCCACTCGCTGTCCAGTCAGCGTAAATCATTTTTTTATATCCATAAGGTGTCTTGATACGTTGATTGCTACCTATTATCTGTTGACGATAAGGTTTAAAATATTCTTCCAGTTCTCCAGTAGGGTAATGCGTTTTTGTTCCGATTCTAGCTCTAAACATTCTTCTTCCACCTTTCCGATCGATCATACTATATCATTAGCCTATGCTGGGCGAGTAAAAATGTTAGAGCGATTATTAAGGTGGAGTAAAAAATTAAATGAATAACTGCATATTGGATTGTAGAGCACTTTTTAAGTAAGTTTTTGCATCAACAATTTCTAACTCAGGAATTAATTCTTCTTGTTTAAATCCCATAATTTCTAGTGATAATTTGCACCCGTAAAATTTGACATTTTTTTTACGTGCGCCCTTTAAAAAATGAATGACATGTGGGGCATGGTGATCATCCATCATATCAACCAATAGCTTTTTACCGATGCCGCTAAAATTCATTTTTGAAAGAGGGAGATCTTCTGCTCCTTTTGGGGAAAAGGCACTAAACATTTTTTCGTACATTGTTTTATCTTCATTCGATATTTTCTCTGGATCTCGAACAAGCCATAATCCCCAAAAGGCAAAGAACATAGTTACTTCTACATCTAATTCCTTCGCGGCATTTGCCAAGATCAACCCTGCCATGGCTTTATCATACTCACCACTAAACATTAATAGGTTCATTTTATCTGTCATATAACATACTCCTTTTTGTTATTGATTTACTTGGGACATTCTTTTTATGGTGTGCTAATCGTGGCAGAAACATGTAAAATGTTTCATTTCTATTAAAAAAGGGCAAAAGTATAGATTTTTTATAGTAACGTGATATTATTATAATAAGTATAATAAAAGGAGGGGAACCAGATGAAACTTTGGATGAAGCGGTTATTTGTCTCATTTGTTTCGATTGTTACACTAGGTCTATATGTGCCACCGATGCAGCTACATACAGATGCAGAAGCTACAAATAAAGAAACAGAGCCTTCTAATGAAAGTACACACAAGCAAGGTATGTCTGTTGTTTTAGAGCCATTGGAAGATTCATCTGTATATTATTCCCCTGTCGTACTGGATCCTATTGATCAATTAATAGAGCAAGCTAAAATGCAAACGATTACCAAGCTCGGTCCGAAAATCACAGACCAAATTGAAGATGATTTTACTGACTCGATTTTGCCAGGGATAGAATCAGTTTTAGAGACTGTATTAAAGGATTTACCCAAAGAACAAATCAATTATATTCGTATCTCTGAAGATAAAATAGCAGGTTATGGTGAAAAGATATTTGATGTATATAATGAGAAAACAGGAGAAGATATGATTCGGTTTCATGTTAGAAGAGATAATCGTCCGCAAGAAGGTTACTGGTTCAACTTTCATTATCATGTACAACAAGATAAATATGAAGCACATCATAATATTGGAGAAATATATTGGAGTAAAAATACACCACCTAAATGGATGACATAACAGATATTAATGAAATAAAAAATTATGTACCCTATAGTTGTATTGTGTGAATAAAACACTAACTATAGGGTATATTTGTATTGGTTCATTTTATGTGCTTGCAAATGGTTTTGATCAACAACAATCGGGTATGTTTACATGAGAGGTGATTAAAAATGGCTGTAGCTATCAAGAGAGCTTATCAAGCTGTTGATCAAGAAGATGGGAAGCGAATTTTGGTAGATGGTATCTGGCCCAGAGGAATTGCAAAAGAAGATCTTGCTGTTGATTTATGGTTAAAAGAAGTAGCACCATCGAAAGCGTTGCGTAAATGGTTTAACCATGAATCAGACAAATTTCAGGATTTTAAAAAGCGATATAAACAAGAACTATCAGAAAACCAAGAAAAAAAGAAAGCATTTGAAAAGTTGCAGCAATGGAAAGCGTCATACAAGCACGTAACACTTATCTATGGAGCAAAAGATGAAACACATAATCAAGCTGTCGTATTAAAAGAAATGTTAAAGTAACATCTTAACTCCCAAAATGAATCCATTCTGTTTCAATACGAAAAAAATGGGTATAGTAAAAATGAATGACACATATTAAAGAAAAGGGTGAAAAAAATGTTTAACAGGTTGCAAGCTTATTTTAGAACAGAAAATGATGCGGAAGATGTTCGTGCGAAACTAAATAAGGTAAATGTAAAAAATGTAACAGTGGATACATTAGATACGGACTATGATACGACATTTACTGCTCCTCTAGTTGCAAGAATAAGTACTTCACCTAATGCCGCTGGTATGTCATTATATCCCTTTCAAGTAGAAGATGACGATGCTTTATATGAAAACGCTAAAGATCGTAATGTTATTTTGGAATGTGAAGTAGAGGAAGAAGATTTTACTGAAGCTTTACAGATTTTATATGAAAATGAGGGTTATGTTGATAAGGATATATTTAATTAATAAAAAGAAAACGAAAAGAGTGATATAACTCACAACCTCCTAAATTAAGATGCGTTATGCTCATAATGACATATTAATTAGGAGGTTTTTATATGAGCACGTTTAATATAGATCACACACCAGCGGAAATTGTAAAGCTGTTTCCAAAAGCTAGTGACTTGTTTAAGAAGAATAAAATTGATTTTTGTTGTGGTGGAGACAAGCCATTACGTGAAACTATAGAAAAAAAGCAGTCGATAAATGGAGATGAACTGCTTCTAACGCTAAATCATGCTTACGAAGAATGGGAGCAAGCAGGTAACAAAAACGTTGATTGGGATCAAGTTTCAAAATCAGAATTAATTGACCATATTATGAAACAGCACCATCATTATCTTCATCAAGAATTGGAACCATTAAGCCAATTTGTAACAAAAATATTTCGAGTGCATGGTCAAACGAATCCTCATTTAAAAGAATTGCACAAGTTATATCATCAGTTTAAAGCGGATATGGAAGCACACCTTGTTGAAGAAGAAACACAATTGTTTCCTTTAGTTCAACAATATGAAGAATCAGGTGATCCAGCTATTGCGGCAAAAATTGAAGTTTTAAATAAGGATATGGAAGAGGAACATCAAGCTGCTGGTGACTTGTTAAAAGCAATGCGCGAAGTTACGAATGATTTCGTTCCACCAGAGGGCGCTTGTAATTCCTATCGCATTACTTATGCACGATTGGCAGACCTAGAATCTAATACATTTGAGCATATTCACTTAGAGAATAATATTTTATTTAAAGCATAAATAACTAAATGATAATTAATATAAAACAGGCACGCTTTTAATAAAGCGAGCCTGTTTTATCTTTTAAGAAATTTTAGATTGTTTAGGTAACAATATTTCTCTATTCATAAAGTATAAGATTAGTTGATGCAGCAAATAATTTGACGAGATTCCAACGCTTCGTATAAAATTTTAAAGGATGGATTAACTTGGTTTTTCTTACATTAGTTACCCTTGTTTTGCGATTCTGTAAGTTTAGCCCAATCTGTTGAGCGAATGTGTAGATCACGTTGTGGGAAGGGTATTTCAATATCATACATCTGGAACGCATGATATATTCTAAAGTTAATGTTTGTTTTCACATAAATAATGTCATTTGGATTAGAAATCCAAATAAATAATTCAAAATCTAGCGATGAAGCACCAAATCCTACAAAATGGACAAAAGGTTTTGGTTCTAATAAGACTGAATCAGTTTGTTTAGCTTCATCATCAGCTATTTGTAATAGTAATTCTTTTATTAATTCTGGGTTGGTTGCATAAGAAACCCCAATTGGAATAATTACACGCATCGTTGGATCGCTATATGATCTATTTACTACTTGCTCTTCAAGAAAGTAAGAGTTAGGAACAATAATATGTTCATTATCAATTGATTTGATAATGGTAGCCCTCATATTAATTTTTTCAATATCTCCAATGATATCATCTACAATGACCCGATCCCCTACTTTAATTGGGCGTTCAAATAGTAAAATAATTCCTGATATAAAGTTTGATGCAATATTTTGTAATCCAAAACCAATCCCAACACCAATAACACTAGCAAATACTGTAAGAGCGCTAAGATCAATTCCTACTGTTGAAATACTAATTAAGATAGCAAAAATAATGATTAAGTAATGAAATACACGATTAAATGTAAACCGCATGCCACGGTCAAGCTGGTAACGTTCGTAAATATGTGGCATAAAGAATGTCGTAATAAATTTTGATAGCTGATGGGCAAAGGATATAATTAAAAAGAAAATTATAATGAGAAATAAAGTGATGTCAATGGTTCCAATTTCTATAAGGTTATAACGCATCCAGTTTTTGTCGCTAAAATAAATAAATAATAGCAAAATTAAGCTATAAAAGGTAATCCAATTAATGAAAAAACGAACAGCTTGCATTTTTTCACCATTCATTTTTTTACGACCAAACAGAATTTTTAACACAATAAATCGAAAAATAAGTAATACTGCAAAAGAAATGCTTAGAACAAGGGCATAATCATACCAAGATGTCTCTAAAGCAATAGAACGAAACCAGTTCATCATTGATGTAATTATAAATAATTTCAAATATATCACCTAATTATTGAAGATTTTAAACTTATTCTATAATGATAGCATAAAAAATGTTAAAATGAGGCTAGAACAAACGAAGATAGTGGGGTATGCATCCATGCGTAATGTATTACGTGTACTTAAACCATTTGATATTGTAATTATTGCATTACTAATTACTATTTCATTTATTCCGCTTACAGTATTCTCTATGACGAAATCAACGGAAGCTGGTGACGAAGTAGTAGCAGTTATTATTCAAGATGGAGAAGTTATTCGAGAAATTACTTTAACGGGTCATGAAGGAAATGAACAATTTATCATAGAAGGTAAAGGAAACCAATATAACTTAATGGAAGTTGATAATGAACGGATTCGAATTAAAGAAGATAATAGTCCAGATCAGGTAGGAGTAAAGATGGGGTGGAAAGATAAACCCGGAGAAACAATTATCTGCTTACCTCACAAGTTACTAGTAGAAATCCAAGCAAAAAATAATGAGAATGTAGAGGAAGAGATTATTTCTTACTAATGTTAAAACCGAAGTGATTGTAGCACTTCGGTTTTATAGTACATATAAATACACACTGAAAAAATGAGCTAATGTACCAAGTAAAATAAATATATGAAAAATCTCATGGAAACCCATATATTTTGATTCTAAGAAGCTTGGCTTAGTAGCATAAATAATTCCACCTATGGTGTAAATAACACCACCTAAAATCAACAAAAATAAACCGCCAGTTGGAATACTTGCAGCTAGTGGTGCAGCTACAAAAACAATCATCCAGCCCATTACAATATACAATGTAGTTGATAACCATCTTGGGCAATGAAACCAAACCATTTTAAATACCACACCGCTAATTGCCACGCTACAAATAATGCCGAATAACACCCAACCAGTTACTCCGTTTAATGAGATCAAACAGAACGGTGTGTATGTTCCAGCAATTAAAACAAAAATCATGGAATGATCTAATCTTCGTAGCCACGCAATTACTTTATCCCTTGCAATAACCATGTGATAAGTGGCAGATGCAGCATACAACATAATCATACTTATTCCAAAGATAATAACTGATGTGATTGCTAAGGTTGAATGAGAGGTGGAGGCTGCTTTAATAACTAATGCTAATAATCCAACGAAAGACAAAATTGCTCCTGCTAAATGTGTAAAACCATTAACTGGTTCCCGAATAAATTGGCCCACAAAAAACACTCCGATCATGTTATGTAGTTTTAAATACTACTTGTTATCATATACCTTTATGTTCATGTAGTCAACATTTACCTTTTGCTATTAACAAACTATAATAGACGTATAGTTCACAACGAATTGAGGTATTATTATGGATGATTTAACTAAATTAATGGAAAAGATGGCGTTAAACAGTCAAGTTCGATTAGAAGATATTCCAACCATTGATTTATATATGGATCAAGTAACACAATTATTTGAAAACACCTATCATGCAAGTAAAAGAAATGAGAATGACAAAGTTTTGACCAAGACAATGATTAATAATTACGCAAAAGGTAAATTATTATTTCCGATAAAAAATAAAAAATACTCGAAAGAGCATATTATGCTTATTCAGTTAATCTATCAGTTGAAAGGTGCATTATCCATCAATGATGTAAGGATTGTTTTAGAAAAGCTGAATAGAAAGATTGATACAAACCAATTAGAATTAGAGCCAATTTATCAGCATTATATTCAAATGCAAGATGAACAAATAGAGACATTCAATGATGCTGTTACGACATTGTATGAAGATGTCCAAGCAGTCTTGGGAGAATTAGAAATAAGTGATAAAGATTATATGGAGCAATTACTATTGGTCACGTCATTCATCAATATGAGTAATATGTATCGAAAATTAGCCGAACGAATTGTTGACCAAATAGAAGAGACGAAAGAAAAAAAATAATTGTACTATTTGTAGATTTTTAAGGCATACAGCTGAAATATACGTTGTATATTTCAGCTGCGTTTAGAGTGTGATTTTTTTAATACTGCTGTATTCTTTACCAGAGAAAGAGTGGAAGTAATGCTAAGGTAGCGATAGAACCAAAAGCTACACCCCATCCAAAACCGGGTCTCGGTCCCCAATAAGGCCCCCAGAACCCATAACCATATCCCCCAAGATTAGAAGGCATCGGTTGCAAAAAAACATGCGAGTTCGTAACACGGTGAATCACTCCGCGATGTTCTCTTCCGTCAACTGTTCGAATACGCACAGGGCGACCAATGTTTTTATTACAAAGATGATAGTAACGAGACATGAGTATACTCCTTTCTTGCCAAGTTACTATATCCTATGACAAGCGTATAAAAGTGTAAGGGATAAAAGCCGACGGCGAACACACAATTTACAAATCACCTATTTTCGTAAAGAATTCACTTGTTGGAATAGTTATTAACTTATTTAAAGGAACGTTATATCTCTGCATATAATGATCAACTAATGTGTATCCAACAGCATATCCCGCCCATTTTGGGATTTTTTCTGTTCCATACATTAGTGCTTGGTGTTGTAGATTATCACTAGGTATATTTATATTTGATTTTAGCCAATGTTTCCATAATGCGCTAATTTGTTCCTTACTATATAAATGAATCCAAGGTGAGCAATACGCCTCTCCTATCTGCTCTCTTACAGCAATCTCTGCTATTCCCTCTAGAACTAATGCATCTGCAAGGGTTAGCGTGTGTTCCAATTCAGAAAAATACTGCAAACGACAAACATGGTTATATTCATGAGTGAGTAGTGCCTGTAAGTGTAATTCTGTTGTTTGATCTGTAATAAATAGAAATAATTTATCCGTGTAACTTAAACCTGATACCCCATTAAATTGTTCTAGTAACTGAGCGTTTGTAAAATCGGAAGGGTATAAAAATATAGCTCCATTATACTTTGACCACATCTTTTCAAGGTTTTGTAATTGTTGTTTAACGATACGCCAATAGTTTTTGGCTATGATATTTTCAATGATATGCTTATCAGTTGGATCAGGATAAAACATGCCATGTTGAATAAGATGGTGTTGAATAGCTTGTGCGTCTGTCTGTTTAAAGTAGGGAACGAGGGGCTGACATAGGATTTCTTCGTGAACTTGCATGTTATCCTCTAAGGTGTTTTTCCTCTTATTTATATAAGTTTGTAACCATGATGCGGTGTTTATAATTTCCATAACAACGTCATCCTTTTTTTATTCCTTTTTACAATAATAAAGCCTAGCACTGAGTAAATCCTTATATTTTTCTGTTAACTGATAATGTGTAGCCATTAATTCAAAGTGCTCTTGACTAATAGCTGTCTGTAAATCAAAATCAATAATATTTTCTAATTTATCAGGAATTACTTCTGCTGAAACGGTTTGAAAACCTGCTTGATTAATAGCAGCACACCACATTTCTTCAGTTAGTAGTTTAGGAATATGATAAAACTGCTTGATTTCTGCTTGTTGTTCTTGTTTTAGTATATCATTTGTAGTCATCTCTAATAGTATTAATGTTCCATTCTTCTTCAATGTACGAGCATATTCTTGTAAGGCCTGATCAATAGGTGTAAATGCAGTAACTGATTCAGATAAAATAAAACCAAAAAAATTGTCTGTAAAAGGAAGATTTTCAATGTTTGCTTTTTTTAACGTAACAGTGGGGTGAGTTTCTAAACGTTTTTTTGCTTTTGTTAACATACCTTGATGTTGATCAACTCCAAATAATGGATTTGGTAAATTTTTTGCTAAATAATCAAGTGTCTGTCCAGTACCACAGCCAACATCCAATATCGGTTCTTCTGGTTTAAGTTGTAATTGATCCATAATATATTTTGTAGCACTTAGGCCTCCTGGGTGTGCACCACCTATACCAAAAGTGGCAATCATATCTGTATAACTTACATTCATTTTCGTCAAACTCCTTTAGGTTGTTAAAATTTTTAAAAGCATAACAACATAAGCTCCTGTAATCCGAGGATAATTTTTTCTTGTCTGAAATAACATATGCATTAGAATAAGAAAATGATAGACCGTTTAGGTTATTTACCTTCGCTTTAGTTTGTAGTACGATAAAATATAATTATCAAAATAAAAATTTAATGTTTATGATGGAAAAGTGGGTGAATGACATGGAAGAGAAAGAACTAGAATTATTAAAGTTATTAGAAAAAAATGGACGTTTAGAAATGGATACCATTGCCCGAATGATTGATCTTCCTGTGGATCAAACAAAAGAAATGATGGAGAAATTGGAGAATGAAAGTGCAATTTTAGGTTATTCCACTTTAATCAATTGGGCTAAAGTACTTAAGTATGAAGGTGTTACAGCTATGATAGACGTCAAAGTTACACCGACAAGAGGAGCAGGATTTGATAAAATAGCAGAACGTATTTATCGTTTTCCAGAAGTTAAAGCACTATATTTAATGTCAGGTGCTTATGATCTTTCCGTTTCAGTTGAAGGGAAGACAATGATGGAAATTAGTCGATTTGTTTCAGATAAATTATCTACATTGGATACGGTTGTATCGACTACAACACATTTTGTTTTGAAAAAATATAAACATGATGGCATTGTTTTTGAAGATCAAGACGGGAAAGATAAAAGAATGATGGTGTCACCATGAGAACACAAGACAAAACTTTTGTAGCAGATCATGTAAATGAATTAAAACCATCTGGCATACGACGTTTTTTCGATTTAGCTGCTAAGATGGAAAATGTCATCTCGTTAGGAGTCGGTGAGCCAGACTTTGTTACACCATGGAATGTAATTGAGGCGAGTTATCATTCATTGGAACAAGGGTATACATCTTATACAGCTAATGCTGGTTTGTTGGAACTACGTCAAGAAATTAGCAAGTTTCTTCATAAAAATTATCAATTAGAATATAATCCAGAATCACAAGTACTGGTAACAGTTGGTGCTAGTCAAGCAATAGATGTTACGTTGCGTGCAATTATTAATCCAGGAGATGAAGTGATTGTAGTAGAACCTAGTTTTGTCGCTTATGTACCAGCAGTACGTCTAGCCGGGGGAAAGCCAGTTACAGTCGAGGCTACACAAGAAAATCAATTTAAAGTACAAGCAAATCAAATCGAGGCGTCTATTACACCAAAAACAAAAGCTATTATGATTTGTAGCCCGAATAATCCAACAGGTGCTGTATTGAGTAAGGAAGAATTAGATGCAATTGCTGGTGTTGTTAAGAAATATGACCTTCTTGTTTTGTCAGATGAAATATATGCAGATTTAACTTATGATGAGGAGTTTACTAGCTTTGCATCCATAGATGGCATGGCAGAACGTACGATCCTTATATCTGGCTTTTCAAAAGCATTTGCTATGACAGGTTGGCGTTTAGGCTATGCAGCCGGTCCAAAAGAAATTTTACAAGCAATGACGAAAATCCATCAATATACGATTATGTGTGCACCGACAATGGCGCAACATGGGGCATTAGAAGCGCTGCGTAATGGGATGGATAATGTGAAAGAAATGCGTGTGAGTTATCGACAAAGGCGAAACTTTGTGGTAAAGGCACTACAAGATATGGGGCTTGATTGTCACTTGCCTGGAGGAGCATTTTATGTGTTTCCTTCCATTGAAAATACGGGATTAACATCAGCTGAATTTGCAGAGGAACTCTTGCAAGAACAACAAGTTGCTGTTGTTCCAGGTGATGTATTTGGTAACAGTGGAAGTGGCTATATTCGGTGTTCTTATGCTTCTTCAATGAAACAGTTAGATCAAGCAATGAAACGCATGAATCAATTCATGCGAACAAAATAATGGCCATAATAGGCAGGGTTAATTCATATCCCTGTCTATTTTACATAGAATGAGAAAAACATAAAAATATAATTATTTTGCTACAAAATGCATGGATAAATGTTATAATACGAATAATTATGCATATATTTATAAAAATGTACGACAATTTATTGGATGGGAGTGTTCTTTAGTGGTTGTACCTACAGATATTGAAATAGCCAATCAAGTCACGAAAAAGCCAATTAAAGAAATAGCAGAAAGGTTAGGATTACAGGAAGAGGAATGGGAACCTTTTGGAAAGTACAAAGCAAAGATTACACTTTCTGTACTAGATAGATTAAAAGAGAAGCCTGATGGAAATCTGGTACTAGTAACATCTATTAATCCCACGCCAGCAGGAGAAGGGAAATCAACTGTTACCGTTGGATTAGGGCAAGCGATGAATCAGCTAGGGTATCAAACAGTTGTTGCACTCCGAGAGCCCTCTTTAGGTCCAACTATGGGGCTGAAAGGAGGAGCTAGCGGAGGGGGCTATGCTCAAGTTGTTCCGATGGAAGATATCAATCTCCATTTCACCGGAGATATACACGCAATTACAACCGCAAATAATGCATTAGCTGCTTTTATTGATAATCATATCTTTCAAGGGAATGCATGCAACATTGATACACGTCGAATTGTTTGGAAACGGGTAGTAGATCTAAATGATCGTGCGTTACGGAATGTTGTTGTGGGATTAGGTGGTCCAAAACAAGGGGTGCCTAGAGAAGATGGATTTAATATTACGGTAGCTTCTGAAATTATGGCAATCTTTTGTTTAGCGAAAGATCTAGCAGATATGCGTAAGCGCTTGGCGAACATTGTTGTTGGCTATCGTCCAGATGAAACGCCTGTAACTGTAGCTGACTTAAAGGTAGAAGGTGCTTTAACCTTACTCTTAAAAGAGGCAATCATGCCAAATTTAGTGCAGACACTTGAGAACACACCTGCAATTATTCATGGAGGCCCTTTTGCCAACATTGCTCATGGTTGTAATAGTTTACTAGCAACCAGAATGGCTAGTAAATTAGGGGACTATGTTATTACAGAAGCAGGATTTGGTGCCGATTTAGGCGCAGAAAAATTTTTGAATATAAAAGCTAGAATTGGGGAACTTGATCCCAAAGCAGTCGTTATTGTTGCCACGATACGTGCACTAAAGATGCATGGTGGAGTGGAGCAATCGAAGCTAGACGAAGAAAATATAGCTGCATTACGTGAAGGAATAAAAAATTTAAAAAAACATATGGAGACAATCGAATCATTTGGTCTTCCATTTGTTGTAGCGATCAATCGCTTTGTACATGATACGAATGATGAAATAGCCTTTATCCAGCAATGGTGCAAAGAACAAGGGGTAGAAGTAGCTTTAACAGAAGTGTGGGAACACGGCGGTAATGGTGGATTAGAATTAGCCAATAAATTAATTCAAACCATCCAACAAAAAAAGGCCGATTTCTCCCCTTTGTATGAACTAAAAGACTCGATAAAAAATAAAATTAGACAAATTGCTCAGCAAGTATACGGAGCAAACGATGTGACTTTCACTGCTCAAGCAGAACAGCAAATAAAAGAAATGACAGCGCTTGGTTGGAGCGAATTACCTGTTTGTATGGCAAAAACACAATACTCCTTATCGGATGATCCAAAACGGTTAGGAAGACCTGAAAATTTTGTGATTACAGTCAGAGAATTGCGGCCATCAATTGGAGCCGGTTTTATCGTTGCATTGACTGGTGATGTCTTAACGATGCCCGGATTGCCTAAGCAACCGGCAGCATTAAAGATGGATGTCGATGACACTGGTCAAGCTATTGGACTTTTTTAATAAATATCTGCTATAAAATTATAACTATAGCTAATGTAAAGTAAAATATGGGTGCTACCCATATTTTACTTTATTAAATAGTTCGTTTATTTGTTGGAGGATTGTATGGATAGTAAAGAATATCAATTATTAGATGCTACTGATTTAACTAGACTTATTAAAAAGAAAGAAGTATCAAGTGAAGAATTATTAGACGCAGCATTTGCTAGGATGAAGGAAGTAAACAAGGAATTGAATGCAGTTATTCGAACAAGGAAGGCAACGGTATACCAAGAAGCAAAATCATCAAAATCAGCTCCTTTTTCAGGTGTGCCTATTTTATTAAAAGATATATCTCAATCTATAAAAGGGGAAGTACTTAGTTCTGGTTCAAAGTTATTAAAACAAAATATAGCGGCAAATGATTCTAATTTTGTTGCTAGATTAAAACAGATTGGTTTTCTACCGATTGGGCACACGAATACTCCTGAATTTGGTTTAAAAAATGTTACTGAGCCTGAAGCATACGGTGCAACAAGAAATCCTTGGAACCTTGACCACTCTCCAGGAGGATCTAGTGGAGGAGCGGCTGCAGCAGTGTCAGCTGGTATTGTTCCTGTCGCGGGTGCAAGTGATGGAGGAGGATCCATTCGAATACCTGCATCATTCACTGGATTGTTCGGCTTGAAGCCAACAAGGGGACGAACTCCTGTTGGTCCTGGAGTAGGCAGGCAATGGCAAGGTGCTTCGATTGATTTTGTATTAACAAAGTCAGTAAGAGATAGTGCCGCCTTATTAGATTATCTGCAAACGGTGCAGCCTGAAGCAGCATTTCAAACCCCACTTTTTGAGGGAAGTTATTTTAATGTAGTTAAGGAATGGAACAACCAAAAACTTCGGGTTGGATTTACAACTGAATCTCCCGTAGGAACCTCTGTGAGTGAAGAGGCCAAACAAGCTGTTACACAAGTCGTTCAATGGTTGGAAAAAGAAGGGCATGATGTTGAGATGTGCCGTATACCTGTTGATGGCTATCAGCTAATGCACCATTATTACAAAATGAACGCAGGAGAAATGAACAGAGTAATCACTGGATTGGAGAAGGCTCTCCAAAGGGAACTTACATCACATGATATGGATCCTTTTACTTGGGTGCTCCATCAATCTGGCAAAAACATTTCTGCAGCAAATTATAGTGAGAGTCTAATAGGCTGGGATAAGGCTGCCGAGCAAATGATGGAATACCATAAGAAATATGATTTACTGATCACGCCGACTAATGCGCACCCCGCACCGAAGATTGGTGAACTTACACCATCTGCCTATGAGCTAGAAAGATTATTAATGGTAAATGAACAAAGTGCTTTAGAGCAACAACAATTAGTATATGATATGTTTTTACCTAGTTTAACCTATACACCATTTACCCAATTAGCCAATCTTACAGGACAACCTGCAATCAGCATGCCTGTTTACGTAACGGATCATCATTTACCAATGGGAGTTCATGCCATGTCTCCAAAAGGAAGGGAAGATCTGTTGTTTCAACTTGCGGCTCAATTAGAACAATCTGATTTATGGATAAGAACAGATCAACATTTAAATTAAGATAGAAGTTAATCCGCAAATGATCGTTGCAGCAAATTTAGCGTACATTTGTGGAAGAAAGCAAAGCAAAAGTGTTCATCATTCAAGATTTTAATGAACACTTTTAGCAAAAAAACAAATTGATCGTACCAGTGATTATGTAACAGTTTATATCAACTTTACTTAATAACAAAATCAATGTCATCAAATTTCCTAGTATATTTGATATGAAAGTTCATTCCATCAAAATACCAAGCATCAGATTTTTCAACAAAAAAAGTAATACCATTGCCAGTTGTTCTCAGTGCTGGATCATTTGGCGTATCGTTAGTAGATATACCTAAAGAAAAGCCTTTGTGAATACCACCATGTCCACCATAACGTACAAAGAAACGTACAAAATCACCTTCCTTTAAGTCCATTTCATTGATAAACCATTTTACAGCCGGTTGAGTTATTGATAATTCCATGAAACATTTCCTCCTTCAATAACTACTATACCAAATATCGTAGGAGTGAAGCTAAAAATAGAGAGGTGGTAAGCTCACATTTTCGTGCTTTTTTGAAATATGTAATGTTAAATTCTTTGTTAACGAAGCATAAAAAACGTCATCTATGCTTTGAATGCCATTAGCATTTAAAGCTTGAAGTAGCCATCTTTCATCTACATTCAATTGTTTTAAGACACTTGGATATAATTTCCCATCTATTATAACAGGAAAAGCCAATTCGCTTGACGAGTCCTCATTTGTTGTCGGGTCATTTTTTGCAGCATTATTTTTTGGTGTTTTACGAAAGACACTTAATTGTCCATTCGCTTCAATAATGGCTAGTTCCACATCGGCTAAATCAAATATGTTATTCTGACGAAGCATAAGTAAAATATTATCCATGGAATATTTTATTTTGCGTAAATTCTTGTTTATCAATTTTCCGTCCTTTACTACAATTGTTGGTGAAAAGGTTAAATAGTGGCCAATTTTTTGATTTAAACGTAAGAAAGCAATTAGTTTTTCTAAAATAGCTATGCAAATAATTGCTATAATGGTATGGATATGTTTTATGTTAGGATCTGCAATATCTGCACCTACCACTGACCCCAGTGTTAAAACAATAAGAAAATCGAAAACAGGCAACTCTCCAATAGCCCTCCTCCCCATAAAGATAGTGACAACTAGTAGAAGGGGGAGAATAGTAAAAATTCGCGCAATAACAGTAAGTATTTCAGTTAACAATTGAATCATCCTCCAAACTATCTATATGAATAATATGGCCGATTGGATTAAATTGTATGAAATACTTTTCCATCTACTTGTCCATTCAAATGGAATTACGTTTAAGAATGATGTGTTAGTATAGATTTGTATAAACTAGTGACCACTCCATGTATCCTTAATTCCTTTTCATTGACATGACCAATAATATCTTCTGAATCTATCGCTTTTAAGACCAACTTATCTTTGCTTTTTAACAGCTTGTGAATAATGAAATGATTGTCATAGGTAGCTAAGATAACTTGTCCGTTCATTGCATTTGTTTGTTTTTTAATAATTGCTAACTCTATATCCTTTTTTTCTTTAGGGTGATCTAATTTATAGGAGTTAGAAAAAAGAAAATCTCCTTTTTTAGCTAAAGAAATAGGTATTGGTAAATAGGTAGCTATATTATCTGTTGATAAAATGTTTTGATTTATTAAATGTTGCTTTACTAACGGCAAAGAAATAAAGTGACTTTGTGGGATTGTTTCGTGTTGATTAAGTTGAACTTTGTAATTAATATAAAAATCCATAAAAGCATGAATGAAATGCTGATCTTGCTTTTGAAGTTGTGTTAATTGTGTATGTAATTCGTGCGAATCATCTACTAAAAAAGATGTTCGTGTGTCAATTTCCGTTGCATGGATTCCTTTTAAAAGCCAATCAGTAGTTATGTTAAAGTATTCTGATAGAGCAACGATAAATTTACCACCTGGAATTCGTTTGTCATTTTCCCAATTGCTAATATTTGCGGAGTCTGTCCCGATTGCTTCACCTAGTACAGCCATCGAGTCTCCTCTTTCTTTTCGTAACTGTTTTATACGCATTCCAATTGTATACATCTCAATTATTCCTCCAGTAAGTAAAATATTCTAATGATGACAAAAAATTTAGACCTATAATAGAGTGAAAAATGAAAACTCTTGCCGATTCTTATTAGTTTTGATTTGACTACACTAATTATAATCAGTAATATTGGTTTAGATTATTAGCTGATAAGCAAATTATGTTAACTTATATCAGAAAATAAAATAAGTGAGAGAAAAAATTTTAATTAGTTATATAGTACCCGTTTTATAAATTAACCAATCCTCTTATGAGTCTTTTATACTGTAATTAGGTATAAAATAAAAATTAATTAGTTAGGTGATAAAAAAGTGAATATAGTTTTCATTAAAAAGTCTTCCCTGTTACGTGAAGGGATAGTAGAGCTTTTAAAAAGAAAATGGCATAATGAAAAAGTGTATGCTTGTGATGGAACAGATATAGAGAAATATGAAAGTATATGTGAAGTGGCGATCATAGATCTTGATTTAGATTCGCCTGATTTTAAATGGATACAATACTTTTATCAATTAGGGAAAAAAGTAATTGTTTGGGTGAGTGATGAGAAAAGTCAGCAATTAGCACATGTATTTAAATTGGGATTAGATGGTTACTTCTACAAGGATATGGAAGAGCGAGAGTTATTAGATGCACTATATCTTATTGAATCAGGTGAAAAATATCTTCACCCTGTCTTATCTGCAAGCTTATTAGAGGAATATGTCCGTGTGAATAATAAACAACCAAAACGGCCAGTAGATATTTTATCTAACAGAGAATGGGAAGTGTTGCAATTGCTTTCAAAAGGATATAATAATTTGGATATTGCTGCTAATCTTTATTTATCAGATAAAACAGTTAAAAATTATATCAGCTCTATCTTGAAAAAACTAAATGTACCAGATCGTACAAATGCAGTATTAAAAGCTATAAAAGAAGAATGGTTATACATATCCTAACTTTTGATTGTTATTACTTTGTCAATTAACTTAAATCATTTATTATTAGAATAGTAAAACTAATTTGAAGGAGGAAGCTAAATTAATGAATTGGTTAAAGCAATTATTCCCCTCCAAAAAATGTTATATATGTGGGCAAAAGGCAACCAAGCCACAAACATACGTGACAGATCAGGGAGAAAGTGTGCGCGTATGCTATAAATGTGTTCCTTATGCTGAAAGAAGAGCATTGCGCAAGCCATAAGAATAATAAAAAATAGTTAGAGCAAGCTTTGTAAACTTTTTTACAAAGCTTATTTTGTTAAAAGTAATTGTTCCTACACTTGTCCAAGATACACATAATTTTTGCAGAATGGAGGATATTATGTGTAGGAGGGAAAATAAATGAAAAAGCCTATAGTAGTTTTAACAATAGCAGGATCTTTGTTAATGGGTTGTACAAATAACACAGTCGATCAGGCAGAACAACAAAGAGATCAATTAAATACAGAGCCAATTAGTTTTGGTGGAGAAAACCCGCATTCAACGCAGGAGCAGCAAACCAAAAAACCAACATTACCAATCGAACCAGGACGCGAACAAAATATTTTTACTAATGAAAACGGAATTCGAACAACACCTCCTGAGGAAAGTCAAAAGAGGGATGAACAACAAAACCAAGCAAATCAATCCTTTCAAAAAGAAGTCATTCAGTTAACAAATGCAGAAAGAAAAAAACAAGGATTAGCTGAATTGCAAATGGATAGTGAATTATCTAAAGCGGCACAGACTAAATCAGAGGATATGGCTAAAAACAATTATTTTTCACACACGTCACCGACATATGGTTCTCCCTTTGATATGTTGCAGGAGTTTGGAATTGATTATACAACAGCAGCAGAAAATATTGCCTCTGGACAGCAATCAGCCCAAGAAGTGGTTACTGGTTGGATGAATAGTCCGGGCCATAGAAAAAATATTTTAAACAAAAAAGTAACACATATTGGCGTTGGTTATGCAGCAGATGGTGCCTATTGGACACAACTTTTTATAGCGAAATGATGATGAAAAGACTTATCTATAGCGATAAGTCTTCTTTTTTTTTGATAAAATAAAATTATCGCAGTATATTATTTGTATAATCAATATTAGCATGCAAAATATTGAGCGATTCCTGATGAAGGATTCTACATACGTTAAATGAGTTAGTACAAGAGAAGAGAAAGGATGAGTGAGTGGTGAAAAGGAATATTGTTGAAGTTACCGGTTTAAAAAAACGTTACAAAGATTTTGAAGCAGTAAAAGGGATAGATCTCCTTGTAGAAGAAGGAGAGATTTTTGGTTTTTTGGGACCAAATGGAGCTGGTAAAAGTACGACAATTAACATGCTCTCCACCATCACTAATCCAACTGGTGGTACAGCTAAAATTAATGGATATGATAATGTTAAAGAAAAAAATAAAGTCCGCCAAAGTATTGGCTTAATTTTTCAAGAATCAACGCTAGATGAAAAATTAACAGCAAACGAGAACTTGATGTTACATTGTAAATTTTATCGTGTACCGAAAGATAAACGTGAGGACCGAATACGAGAAGTATTACAGATTGTAGATCTTGAAGACAAGCGATCAAATATTGTTGAAACCTTTTCTGGAGGAATGAAACGTCGTTTAGAAATTGCGCGTGGTCTTTTACACTATCCTCGCGTACTTTTTCTTGATGAACCAACTGTTGGATTAGATCCACAAACGCGAAATCATATTTGGGAATACATTTTAAAATTAAAAGAAAAAGCGGGAATTACTATTTTTCTTACGACGCATTACATGGATGAAGCTGAGATTTGTGATCGTGTTGCTGTAATCGATCATGGTGAATTAATCGCTTTAAATACACCAGATCATTTAAAAAATGATGTTGGTGGTGACATTATTGAAATTTCTACATCAGACAATAAAAATGCAAAGAGAAAAATTGAAGAAATGTATCAACTCACTGTCTCAGAAAACAGTGAAGGGAAGCTTAGTTTTCAAGTAAATGAAGGTAGTGCATTTCTAGTTGACTTTGTCAAAAAGACAGACATACCAATTCAAACGGTTAATTTAAGACGTCCAACATTGAATGATGTTTTTTTACATTTAACTGGTAGAGAGATTCGTGAAGAAATGGTTTCTCAACGTGATTTAATGAAACGTAGTATGAGGGGGCCACATTAAAATGGAAGGTATTTATGCAATTTGGCAACGGGATGTTATAAAGTTTTTTAGAGACAAAGCGCGATTGGTAGGATCATTTGCAATGCCATTTATGTTTTTAATTTTATTTGGAAGTGGGATGAGTGGAGCACTATCTTCCATGATTGGTGGAAATGCAGCTGGTCCATTAGCTGCATTTGATTTTGTGGAATTTATGTTTCCTGGAATTATCGGGTTAACCGTTTTTAATACAGCGATTTTTTCAGCATTATCAGTGGTGCAGGATAAAGAATTTGGTTATATGCGTGAAATACTTGTTTCGCCAATGTCTCGTGTGACCATTGCAATAGGTAAGGTGCTTGGCGGCAGTACAGTGGCTGTTATACAAGGACTAATGATGCTGCTATTTGTTCCGTTTATTGGTGTGTCTATTACATTTTTAATGGTATTAAAATTAATTCCTGTCATGTTTTTAGTTGCATTTGCTATTTCATCGATTGGTTTATTAATAGCTAGTTCATTAAAAACATCCCAGGGTTTTCAAATGGTCGTACAAATTCTTATCTTTCCAATGCTATTTTTGTCAGGGGCCATGTTCCCGCTAAATGGTATGCCAGCATGGATGGATGTGATCGTGAAAATCAATCCTTTAACTTATTCTGTTGATATGTTTAAAAAAATTATTTTGCAACCAGAACAAATGGCTCCAGCTCTAAGAGAAGCGATGGGACTTAATTTATCTATCTTTGACCATGTCATTACATTTTCACAAGAAATCCTTGTTGTATTAGCAGTTAGTGTTGTTTTTGTTATATTAGCAACAATCAAGTTTTCAAGAGCTGAAGGGTAAGCCAGATATTCTATCAATCAATCATCAAAGGTTTTATACTTTGGTGATTTTTTTAGTTCACTTCATTAATTACCTTTTAGTCTCATTTATTTTTTTCATTCTATTCATGTCAAGTATAACTAGAAAATCTTTGAAAAGCACTTTCTTTATATAGAATTAATCCGTATAATAGTACATTAATATAACGGTTACTGACATAGGGAGAGACGTTTTGTGCGTAATACTGAACAATCACTTGTTCCATTAAAAATGTTGTTATTTAGTTTTCATGGGGCAAATACAATAGTTATTAGTTTTTTACCATTATTGTTACAATATAGAGGTTTGACTGGAAGTGAGATTGGTTGGGTTCTAGCAGTTGGGCCAACGGTATCTATTTTTTCACAACCTTTCTGGGGTTATATGAGTGATAAATATCAAACGGTCAAACGTATTTTAATGATTTGTTTAATTGGTCTTCTAATAAGTAGCGTTTTTTTCTTTCAAATGACGATACTTCCATTATTATTGATGATGGCTGGGATCTATTATTTTTTTACTGCTCCAATTGGTGCGTTGGCAGATAGTTTAGCACAAAGGCGGGCTGATGCATTAGCCATCTCTTTTGGATCTATAAGAACGTGGGGATCCATTGGGTTTGCTGTATCTTCATTGGTAGTGGGTCAAGTACTAGATATAATAGGGATACAGTATCTTCTCGTTCCGTATTTAATTATGGGCTTACTAGCACTTATGGTGTGCTTCCGTCTGGCTGATGTCAACGTCGATGTTGATCCCATTCAATTTAGCGATTTAAAAAAATTATTCCGCAATCGTCCATACATTATATTCTTAGTACTAATTTTGTTTATGACGATCACACATCGTACAAATGATAGTTATATCGGTTTATTTATTGAGCAGCTAGGAGGAAATGAAAGTATAATTGGTGTAGCCTGGTTTATCGGTGTAGCTAGTGAAGCGATCGTTTTTGCATTCGCTCACTTATGGTTTCGTAAATTTCATCCATTATTTTTCATTATTGTGGCAGGGATTTTGTTTACGATCAGATGGTTTTTATATGCATTTATTAATGAACCGTTTATTATTGTCGGCCTTCAAGTTTTCCATGGTTTAACCTTTGGTGTTTTTTATTTATCAGCTTTTCAATATATCACACGTCTTATACCCAAATCGTTACAATCAACAGGTCACTTAGTCTTTATGTCGGTCTTTTTCGGTTTGTCAGGAATTGTTGGCTCATTAGGGGGCGGAACAATCATTGATTTATTTGGTGCAAATACTTTATATTTATATATGGGAATCATGGCACTCGTAGGAACAATCTTACTGTTGTGTTATCATCTATTACCTTTTTGGAAAAATTAAAGTGACCGAACAACTTTTAAATCATAAATAGAGTAAAGGTGTGGGGGTGTGGTGTGTGGATGAGAAAAAAATAACAAATGTTTGTCTCCTTGCTGGGAAAATCATGTTACAAAGCGGGGCAGAAACGTATCGTGTAGAAGATACGATGATCCGAATTGCTTTAGCTTTTGGCGTGAAGAAGGCGCAAAGCCATGCAACCCCGACAGGGATTCTGTTTTCAATGGGAGAAACAGAGCCCACTAATTTCGTACGTATTGTTGAACGCTCAACAGATTTACATAAAGTGACGCAAGTGAATAGTGTCTCGCGAAATATTTCAAATGGGCTAGTAACGTTAGACGATGCATCTCAACAATTACAGAATATTGAATCCCAAGTACATGCTTATCCTATAAATTTGCAAATAATAGCGGCATGTTTAGCTAGTGGTTGTTTTACTATTATGTTTCAAGGGCAGTGGATTGATTTTTTTCCTGCTTTTATTGCAGGTGGGATAGGTTATTCGGCTATGGTTTTTCTTCATCAGATTGTAGAAATTCGTTTTTTTGCTGAATTTTTAGCTTCGTTTTTAATAGGCTTAGTTGCTTTTTTATTCATTTATACTGGAATTGGAGCAGAATTAGATAAAATTATTATTGGATCCGTTATGCCGCTTGTCCCGGGCTTACTTATCACTAATGCTGTGCGCGACTTGATGGCTGGCCATTTAGTATCTGGTTTATCAAAGGGTGCAGAAGCATTTTTAACTGCATTTGCAATTGGAGCAGGAGTTGCAGTGATTTTTTTAATTATTTAAGGAAGTGATAAATATGATCATTATCCAACAATTAATAACTAGTTTTTTTGCTGCAAGTGGTTTTGCAGTAATTTTTAATGCGCCTAAAAAAGCTTTGTTACAATGCGGTACTGTAGGTATGTTAGGTTGGTTTGTATATACCATCTGCAGGATGCAAGCTATTGATCCTGTTGTCGCAACTGTAGCTGGTTCTATTTTAGTAGCCATTTTAAGTCAAATATTTGCGAAATTATTTAAAACCCCAATTATCATATATAATGTGTCTGGTATTATTCCGCTTGTTCCTGGGGGAATGGCTTATGATGCGATGCGTCAATTTGTGGTAAATGATTATAACATGGCCGTACAATTAGCTGCAAAAGCATTTTTAATTTCGGGTGCTATTGCCCTTGGGTTAGTTTTTTCTGAAATCATTAATCAAGTTATACGAAAAATAAAATGGAAAAATGTTCAAGAAAAATGTGAACTTTAGAAAGCAAAGGTGTTAGTAATGGGATTTTTAACTGTGTTATTACCAATTTTTACCGTGTTTACAATCGGTTATATTGGGAAAAAATTGTGGAATATCGACGTAAAACCAATAGCTACTATGGCTATCTATTTACTCTCTCCATTTTTGGCATTTCAAACATTTTATCAGAATCCAATTAATCTGGATTATTTTTATATGTTTGTTTATTTAGCAATGCTATGTATTATATGCATTTTCATTTGTTACATCATAGGTTTTATAAAACGTTGGTCAAAGAAGCAATTAAGTGGCTTTATTTTGGCTTCTTCTTTTATGAATAATGGGAATTATGGTGCTCCACTTGTTCTGTTAGTTTTTGGTGAAACAGGATTTCATTATGCTGTAATTTTAATGGTGCTACAGCAGTTAATTATGTGTACAATTGGGATTTATATAGCTGCACAAGGTAGTCAAACAGAACAAGCACATTCTCCATTGAAGGAAGTGATTAAGGTTCCAATTGTATATGGTGCGTTAGCTGGAATAATAGTAAATGGTATAGGGGTAAGTCTGCCGGAAGGAATTGCAACAGTTGTCAATATGGTAGCTGATGCTGCGATTCCAACAGTAATGATAGTGCTAGGAATGCAGTTAGCAACTATTTCTTTAAAAAAAATAGAATTTGGTAATTTATCCATTGCTTTAGTCCTCCGGTTGGCAATTGCTCCAATCATTGCATTTGTCATTACATTATTTTTGCCAATTGATGAAATGGTAAAACAGATTATGATTTTAACTGCCGCCATGCCGACAGCTGCAAATACAACGATGTATGCAGTTAAATTTAATGCTAGACCCATGTTTGTATCAAGTGCCACGTTAACAAGCACACTATTAAGTATTATTACGTTACCAATCGTTTTGGCACTAATCCTATGATATAGTGAAATTTTCTAATGCATCACTTTTTAAAGTAAAAAAATGTGATAATGCAAACGTTTAGAAAATGCAATATAATTACAATATAACTAATTTAAACACGAAATTACTAAGGAGGATACAAATGAAAAAAATATTACTCGCATGTTCAGCTGGAATGTCAACAAGTCTTTTAGTTTCAAGAATGGAGGAAGAAGCGAAAGCACGAGGAATTGATGCCGAAATTTGGGCTGTAACACAAGATCATGTACCGTCGGAAATGGAACGCGCGGACGTATTATTAATTGGACCACAAATGCATTTCTTGAAGGATAAATTTTCAGAGATCGCTGAAGAATTAAAAATTCCACTTGATGTTATTGATCACATGGCATATGGACGTGTAGATGGAAAGGCAGTTTTGAATCAAGCATTAGAACTATTGTCAGCGTAATTGGCTTGTTCATTCATGTATGAATTAGCACATACAAGATCAATAGTGGATGGAATAGTTATGAAATAACTGACATAAATAGTAGAAAATACGTATTTCCTTGGGAACTTGTGGGAAATACGTATTTCATATTCTAAAGGATGAAATTAAAATGGAGCAAACAATAACTGAAATAGCCTTTCAGATTATTCTTCATGCAGGAAATGGTAAATCAAGTGCGATGGAAGCAATTCAAGCAGCGAAACAGGGCGATTTTAGTCAAGCTAACCAATTAATTAAAAAAGCTAGTAAATCGTTTGGAGATGCACATCATTATCAAACAACATTATTGCAAGAAGAAGTAAAAGGTGATGGATCTACTGTTAATTTGATTTTAGTTCACGCCCAAGACCACTTAATGACAGCAATGACGGTTCGTGATCTTGCTATTGAAATAATTGAAATTTACCGTAACAAATGAGGGTAATGCCCAGGTAGAATAGGAAGCTGATAGTTGTCTGGGCTAAATTTTTATGAAATTATTGTTTTATTACTATTCACTGGTTGGGGTTAGCAAACTAGGTGTAATTTTATCTAAAAAAGGGAACATATATAAAGAAAATACATGGAGGGATAAATGGAATGATTACATTAAAAAAAGTAAAGGATCAACCCCATGAAATTACGAATCAAAAAGGGGTTAAATCAATAGCTGCGTCATCCGACAATGAAGTAGAAGGTTACAGTCCAGTAGATTATCTAGCAAGTGCTGTCAGTTTTTGTATGGGATTAACTTTAGATGCACTTATTAAACGGGATGATCTCCCAATTGAGTCATATGACATTGAAGTTCATGTAACGAAGGCGGAGGGCAGACCATCTCGTCTAGAAAAGTTAGATGTGGATATTACTTTTGATACGGAGCTTGAAGATAAAGTAAAAGAGAAATTGATTCGATCAGCAAAAAGAGGCTGCACCATAGGTAATACAATAGAACATGGTGCTGAAGTAAATGTAACAGCGAAGTAAACAATAAAAAGACTGCATTTCAATTTAATTGAAATGCAGTCTTTTTAAATTCATTACGAAAAAATCTGAATTTTTATAAAATAACGGTTGTATAAACATACACATTAAAGTATAATAATTAACTACAATCAAGAACGGTTTAGGAGTGAATATAAAGATGAATGTAGCTATTATAGGTGGTTCTGGCTATGGATCAGTAGAATTAGCGCGACTTTTAAATATACATCCGTATGCAAGGTTAACAACAATTATTTCTCATTCTAAAAATGGAACTGATTTTTCAACGGTCTATCCTCATATGAGTGAAATTATTACACTTACGATGGAAGGCCTAAATATAAAAAAGTTAAGTGAAACAATAGATCTTGTTTTCTTTGCAACACCTTCCAATGTTAGTAAAGAATTAATTCCGACTTTTTTAGAATATGGATTGACCTGTATTGATTTGTCAGGAGATTTCCGGTTGAAGTCACCAACTACTTATCAGGAATGGTATCAAGCAGAAGCTGCAGATCAAACGTATTTAGATCAAGCTGTTTATGGACTTAGTGAAATTTTCCCAGATCAAATTCAATCTGCAAAATTATTAGCCAATCCCGGATGTTACCCAACCGCTGCTTTATTAGGTTTAATACCCGCTTTGCAACATGGCTGCATAGATGGAAATAGTATTATTATTGATGGGAAAACGGGTGTATCTGGTGCAGGTAGGGGACTATCCTTGAATGTGCATTTTTCCGAAATGAATGAAAATACCAAAGCCTATAAATTAGGGGTTCATAAACATGTTCCAGAAATAGAACAGACGCTTCAGTCATTTGTTGAAGAGCAAATACAACTTACTTTTACACCACACATTGTGCCAATGACTAGAGGGATTATGGTCACGTGCTATGCTAGCTTAAAAGAAAATGTAGACCAACAAACGATTCAGTCACTCTATCAAACTTTTTATGAAAAACATTCCTTTGTTCGTCTACGATCGGAAACCGCTTTACCAACAACAAAAGAAGTGTATGGAAGCAATTATTGTGATATCGGGGTACACGTAGATGAGCGAACGAATCGATTAACTGTGATTGCAGTTATTGATAATTTAGTAAAGGGCGCCTCAGGCCAAGCGATACAAAACATGAATTTAATGTGTGGATGGGATGAGACAACGGGATTACAACACCCACCTATCTATCCTTAATTATAGAAAGGATGAAACGATGAACAATTTACTAGCTGTAGATAAGATTAAGCTATTGCAAAATGGAAATGTTACCTCTCCAATCGGGTTTTCAGCAGGTGGCTTACATTGTGGTATACGTAAGAAAAAGTATGATCTAGGTTGGCTATATTCTGCAAAACCGGCCACAGCTACAGGCGTTTATACAACGAATCTATTTCAAGCAGCACCACTGCAAGTAACACAAGAAAGTATGGCAAACGGACAATGTTTGCAAGCAGTTCTTGTCAATTCAGGTATAGCAAATGCATGTACTGGAGAAGAAGGGTTAGCAAATGCGTATGAGATGCGAAAAATATTTGCAGAGAAATTAAACATATCAACGTGTGATGCAGCTGTTGCCTCTACTGGTTTAATTGGTGAACAACTACCAATGGATAAAGTGCGATCAGGTATCGATCAAATTAATCAACAGGATAGTAATCAAGCAAATCATTTTGAGACAGCGATTTTAACGACAGATACAAAAGAAAAAAAGATAGCTGTTACCTTTGAAATAGATGGAAAAAAGGTCACGATAGGTGGTGCGGCAAAGGGATCGGGAATGATCAATCCTAACATGGCTACCATGCTTGGATTTATTACTACAGACGCGAATGTGTCTCAAGTAGATTTAGAGCAAGCATTAAAACAGCATACGAATCAATCGTTTAATATGATTACCGTTGATGGAGATACAAGTACAAATGATATGGTTTTAGTACTTGCAAATGGAATGGCAGAAAATGAATTATTAGATCAACAGCATCCAGAATGGGATGTTTTCTTAGAAGGATTGTATATTGTCTGTGAAGTGCTTGCAAAAGAAATTGCTAGAGATGGAGAAGGGGCAAGTAAATTAGTTGAAGTACAAGTAGAAGGTGCCATTACGAATGAATCGGCACAAGTAATTAGTAAGAAAATCATCTCATCAAATTTAGTAAAGACGGCGATACATGGTTCCGATCCAAACTGGGGAAGAATTATAACGGCTATTGGTTATAGTGGTCAAATGCTAAATCCGAGTGAAGTTTGTGTATCAGTAGGAACGATTGAAGTTGTTAGGGACGGTATGCCACTTCTATTTGATGAAGAAAAGGCAAAAGCCTATTTATCTCAAGACAGTGTAACCATTCATGCCAAAGTTGGTAACGGGAACGGTAAAGCAGTTGCTTGGGGCTGTGATTTGTCCTATGAATATGTCAGAATAAATGCTTCATATCGTACGTAGGAGATGAAAAGAATGGAATACATGGTGATTAAATGTGGCGGAAGTATTGTTGATCAATTAACACCAGCGTTTTATCAAAATATTGCCCAATTACAGAAAGAAAAGCAAATTAATCCAATTATTGTTCATGGTGGAGGACCGATGATTTCTACTTATCTAAAGCAAATGAATGTGTCAACTACATTTGTTGATGGTCTACGTGTAACGACCAATGAAGTATTAGACGTCGTAGAGATGGTATTAAGTGGAGCGGTCAATAAACAAATTGTTAGAAATTTGACTAGTCAACATGTAAAGGCAATCGGAATGAGCGGTATAGACGGTCATTTACTAGAAGCAGTTCCAGTGAAAAATGCTGATCGTATTGGTTATGTAGGAAATATAAAAAAAGTAAACACATGCGTGCTAGAAGATGTTATGGATCAAAATTATATTCCGGTGATTTCCCCTATTGCATTAGGTGAACAGAATCAACGTTATAATATTAATGCCGATATTGCAGCGTCTGCCGTTGCGCAAGCATTACAAGCAAAATTATGCTTTATTAGTGATATACCAGGTATTTTAGTGGAGGAAAATGGTCAAAAGCAAACACTACATGAAACCAGTAAACAAGAGGTTGAAGGATTAATAAAATCAAAAGTGATCTATGGTGGCATGATCCCTAAAGTAAAAGCAGCCTTGATGGCACTAGAAAAAAACGTACCTGAAGTTGGTATTGTGAATGGGACGAAAGCCGGTACGTTAATTGATTTTATCGATGGAAAAAAAGTCGGGACAAGGATTCAGTTAGAGGAGGTATCTCATGTCTGATAGGATAGCGGATAAAATAACGACTCGTGTGATGTCAACATATAATCGTTTTCCGATTACATTAAAAAAAGGAAAAGGGAGTTATGTGTGGGGTCAAGATGATCAAGCTTATCTTGATTATACATCAGGGATAGCAACATGTAATTTAGGACACGTACCAACAACGGTAAAAGCAGCAGTAGAAAATCAATTAAACGAACTATGGCATTGTTCCAATCTTTATACCATCCCTTCACAAGAAAAATTAGCTAATCAATTAGTTGAACATACGGTATTTGATCAAGTTTTCTTTTGTAATAGTGGTGCAGAAGCAAATGAAGCAGCAATTAAAATAGCAAGACGCTATGCACAAGAAATAAACCAGTCAGATAAATATGAAATTGTAACATTCAATCAATCGTTTCATGGACGTACCTTAGCTACCCTTTCGGCAACCGGACAAACAAAAATTCAAGCTGGTTTTCAGCCACTAATGCCTGGTTTCAGGTATCTTCCTTATAATGATAAGGACGCTTTAGCAGATCTGATTCGACCAGAAACTTGTGCTGTTTTATTAGAACTCGTACAAGGCGAAGGTGGTGTAATTCCAGCCGGTCTTACTTGGGTGAAAGAGGTTGTACGTTTATGTAAAGAAAATAATGTATTAGTAATAATTGATGAAATTCAAACAGGTATGGGACGAACGGGTTCTCTTTTTGCTTATGAAAAGTACCAGATCGAACCAGATGTTATTAGCGTTGCAAAAGGGTTAGGCTCGGGATTTCCTATTGGTGCGATTTTAGCCAAGAACTACGTTGCAGAAGCATTTCAGCCGGGTTCACACGGGAGCACATTTGGAGGGAATCCAGTGGCAACTACAGCAGGGTTGGAAACTTTACGGACTATGATGGATACTGATCTATTAACAGAGGTTGAAGCTAAAATAGCATATCTATGGTCCGGATTAGAAAGTTTAGCAAATAAGACATCAGAAATTAAAGAAATAAGAGGAAAAGGATTTTTAATTGGGATAGAGGTAGAAGGAAAAGCCATTGATTATGTAACGAAAGCAAGGGAAAATCACCAATTACTAATACTAGTGGCTGGTGACCACGTTATTCGTATTCTACCACCTTTAACGACAACCATAGAAGAGATAGATCGAGCACTTTGTAAACTAGAAGCATTATTTGAAATTACTAGTTGTTGACAAGGAATAACTAGATCGATATAATTACTTGAGTAAATGGATACATTCCGTTTCATATACGGGAGAGGTTCTTAGCAATAAACCCTCTATAAAAAACTAAGGACATATGACGTGATCAAGCCATATCCTTAGGAATGGCTTTTTTTTATGGAAAATTTTAATAATAAAAAAGGAGGCTACCAATATGGCAGGAAGAAAAGATGAAGATTTACAAGATCTTTCCTTGTTAGGCAGCCAAGGAACAGATTATCATTTTGATTATACACCGGAAGTTCTTGAAACATTTGATAATAAACATCCAAATCGAGAGTATTTTGTAAAATTTAACTGTCCAGAGTTTACTACACTTTGCCCGAAAACGAGACAGCCGGATTTTGGTGCGGTTTATATTAGTTATATTCCGGGAGAAAAGATGGTCGAAAGTAAGTCATTAAAGCTTTACTTATTTAGTTTCCGTAATCATGGGGATTTTCATGAGGATAGTATGAATATTATTATGAATGATCTCATTGACTTAATGGATCCACAATATATTGAAGTGTGGGGGAAGTTCACTCCAAGAGGTGGTATTTCCATTGATCCATATTGTAATTATGGAAAACCTGGTACTAAATTTGAGCAAATGGCTACACACCGTCTAATGAATCACGATATGTACCCTGAGAAAATTGACAATCGCTAATGAGGGTTAGCGCAAAGAATCTCCTTTTCCAATTATAAAAAAGGAGAATTAATTATGTTTATCTATTTAAATGGCTTATTTGTAGGTCTATTGATTTTATCGAATATTATTGCTGTAAAATTAATTACTATCGGAGATTTTGTTCTACCTGGAGCTGCAATCGTATATGTTGTAACTTATTTAATAACAGATGTAATTGGTGAAGTTTATGGTAAAGAAGCAGCAATGAAGACAGTTCGTGCCGGATTTGTTACCCAAATCATTGCTTTGCTCTTTGTATTTGCATCGATACACTTACCGGCAGCTTCTGCATTTGGTATGCAAACTGAGTTCGAAATGATTTTAGGCGGAAGTTTCCGTGTCATGTTTGCTAGTTTACTTGCTTATTTAGTCAGTCAACATATAGATGTTACGATCTTTCACAAATTGAAACAGCGTCATGGTGATAAGAAGTTGTGGTTGCGTAATAATTTGTCCACCATATCTAGTCAGCTACTAGATACAAGTATCTTTATCGTTGTTGCATTTGTCGGAATGGTTCCAACGAATGTATTAATAGGGATGATTGTAACACAGTATGTCTTTAAATTTATTGTTGCGATTGTAGACACACCAATAACGTATTTGCTTGTTCGATTAGCGAAAAAGGAAAAAGAACAAACTAGCAAAACCGAATACCTTGTAAGTTAAAGGGAAAAAGTGTGAAGTATATTACTAAGTAACAAACTTTCACATATCCCCCCTTTTTAAGGGACGCATTTTATCTACACACCTCAAATACGAGGTGTTTTTTTTATGTCTTTTTTACTTTGAATTAGATACGCATAAATTACTGTCTTTAAATAAAAAAGTATTATAAAATAGTTCAAAAATATCTTCATTAATTGCTCAACTTTCGCAGAGTAAAATTGGCAAATAAGCCTCGATATAACTAGGAAGTCTCACAGTCCAAAGGTAAAGTTGACTTCGACTTAACTGTTTGTTTTTCTACTTTGTTTATTTTTTCGAAACCCACTACGGAAGCAGATGGGCTCCCTTTCTACAGGCACGGCTTCAGCTAAGTTATTCAAGCAAAGCCCGCTTGAATAACTGGATCTTCAGCCCGTGCTGTTCCTGCTAGAGTGTCGCCCATCTGCTTCCTCCGTTAATTTAGGAAGATTGTCAAGCACTATAACAGATATAATACAAACGCCATATAGCCAACGACCAGTACTTGTTTTTTGGTGAGAAAGTTGAGTTAATTAGTAAACTTCCTAACTTGTGATAGAGCCGTATTTTCATAAATTAATTGTTAATGAAGCACAAAGTAATAATGAAATAGAAGGTATACGTAGTACTAAAAAAGAATTAAAAGAAGTATTAGATGATTTAATAAGACCAGAAAAAAATACAAGCGTTTTAAAGGGCTTATGGAACTGATGGAACTTTCTGATAAACCAAGGTATAAGGTAAATCAAATCATACGTAATTTGGAAGAAAGAGATTATGTTAAAACAGTTAAACAAAGACCGATGTCAGAGAAGGGGAATTTTATGTTTATTGATACACTGAAAAATACATTTACAGATTATGATGTTGTGAGAAATAGCGAACATAATGTAGAAGATGTTTATAACTTAGTTAAGGAAAATAAATATTTTTTAGAAAATACACAAAGTCAAGATATTTCTCTTCAAGAATGCTACGAAGATATTACTGATCTCCCCCCTGGGAAAGATATTTCAAGCAAAACCTACATTTCATTTTATCAAAATAATAAATGTGCCTGTGTAATTGATTTTATTATGAACTATCCTGTAATTGATACTGGATATATTGGTCTTTTTATCATCGCTACTAATATGCATGGAAAAGAAACGGGTTCGTTGAAGTGAAGAGAAGCTCAAAAGAAAGTGAAGGTGAATTTTATGAAATAATTACTCTAAAGAAAGTCTTGTAGACCACAGTGACAACTTAGCAATCTTTTTTTAATTTGGGGATGAATTATACTTTTATCTAAAAAGAAAGGACATGAAAGGAATTGGGTATATTAAAATATAATAATTATTTATTGATAAACAATAATAATTGTATTAGGATTATACTATCGATAAATAAATGGGGTGCTTTTTTATTGAGCGAGGACTGCCTTTATAACCTTTAGAAAAATCCATGTATTTAGAATAAGGGGGGATATCATTGGCAAAGATTTTGATGATCTTAACTATACCGTTGATAGCTATTCACATGTTGATTCTTTACTTTTGGATATTTGATTGGAGACAATTAGTAACACAAGTAGGCATGATTTCGTGGATGGGCACAATCATATTAGGAATACTATTTTCTTTATTCTTTCGAAGTATTACGGTTAAAGGAAGATTATTTCAACTACTAAGAAGTGTGTTGTTTTGGACAACTGTGATAACAATCTTATTAGGTCTATTTGCTTTAATCATTGAAGCAATTACAAGTTCAATGCCTTAAATTAAAGGAGATTTCATTTAAAGCGTCCACTTAATAATTTTCGTGCGATGAAAAAAGGTCCACACGTGTTTTGATTGGAAAATGAAGTTTGGTATAATATGGAGAGAGATGCAAAATTGGAGGGGCTTGCATGGATGAGGATCTTGAAAAGGTTAGAAAGCGTGTTGAAAAACGTCTTGAACAGTATGACAACACCGACAACGAAGGTAAGCCGTTTAATGATGCTATGAATCATTTGCAAAGCATTGAAGGTTACCCGTCTACAAATCTCCGGCAATTCAATAGCAGAAGCTTACCGTTGCCAATCCGAATTATCGGCTATGTTCTGTGTGGATTTATCGGGTTGAGTGTTCTTATTATAATCGTATTTACTCTGATCCCTTGATAAAGGTTTATTGCAATAAAACGTTTGGTTGCTTAATTGATAAAACAACCTCTCTATACAATAGAAAACACTACATATACTTTTTCAAAAGATAAAGAATAAACAAAACATGACAAAAGAAAGATTATTTATGATAACGTAATACTAAGAGGATAATTATTCATTGTTAGATTAATCTAATTTAGTTAAAAAAATGTGTATAGTTTATACTTTTAAAGTGTGCATCAATAGAAAGCGTGTTAAATTATTAAGATTTAACAACGCAAAAACAATCATTCATTCTAGGAGGAAGAACATGGTAGATACATTCCGTGCATATCAGTTAACAAAAGAAAATGAAAAGGTAGTAGGGGTTGTAAAAGAACTTACAATAGATGATTTACCTGAAGGTGAAGTCTTAATTAAAGTACACTATTCAAGTGTCAATTATAAAGATGCGATGGCAAATACCGATAATAGTGCGATTGTAAAAAAATATCCTTTCATTCCTGGTATCGATCTTGTGGGTGAAGTAGTGGAATCGGCCGATGATCAATTTGAAGAAGGGGATCAAGTCATTGCAACAAGCTATAATATTGGCGTATCACATGATGGTGGATTTAGTGAATATGCAAGGGTTTCTTCTGCGTGGGTGCTTCCTTTACCAGAAGGTCTAACAATGAAGGAAGCCATGTTATACGGTACGGCTGGTTTTACTGCAGCACTCTCCGTTGATCGTCTAGAGCGAAATGGACTAACTCCAAATCAAGGGGAGGTATTAGTCACTGGCGCAACAGGTGGCGTAGGTAGCTTTGCAATTGCTATGCTAGCTAAAAGAGGATATCGTGTTACTGCTAGCTCTGGAAAGGAAGAGGCGGTAAGTTTTCTAAAATCCATTGGTGCAAAAGAAGTGATTGGAAGAAATGATGTATATGAAGAAAAGGTCCGCGCATTAGATAAACAAAAATGGAGTGCAGCAGTTGATCCAGTTGGTGGACAAACCCTTGCTGCTATTTTAAGTAAATTAAACTATGATGGAGCGGTTGCTGTCAGTGGCTTAACTGGTGGCATAAAAGTACCAACATCTGTCTATCCCTTTATTTTACGAGGTGTTAGCTTGTTAGGTGTAGATTCTGTTTATACACCAATGAGCAAAAGAAAAGAGATTTGGAATCGTATGGCTACCGATCTGAAACCAGCTACAGATGTATTAGATACGATTATGCATAAAGAGATTTCATTAGACCAACTATCAGAAGTGCTACCAACATTACTCGAAGGGAAATCATTGGGACGTATTATTGTTCGTGTACAGTAATACATCGTCGTTTAATAGGAGTAAGAGGTGATTATATGTCGCAAGCAGAAGAACTTGCTGTTATGATGAAAAATTCAAACAGAATCACGTTTCTCACGGGTGCTGGTGTATCGACTGCAAGTGGTATTCCAGATTTCAGATCTACCAATGGTTTGTGGACGGAAGACAAGTCACGCGAATATTATATGTCACGTCAATATTTTATGAAGAATCCAGAAGATTTTTGGCACAAATATAAAGAAATCTTTCGGGTGAAGATTCTAAAAAATTATCAACCAAACAAAGTACATTTGTTTTTGAAAGCGTTGGAAGACCAAGGAAAAGATATAACCATTATTACGCAAAATGTAGATGGTTTACACGGACATGCTGGAAATCAACATGTTTTGGAATATCACGGGAATTTGAATACTGCTACTTGCCCGATGTGTCAAACAACCTACGAATTAGATTATTTATTACATTCTTATGTGCCATTATGTAATCAAAATGGCTGTGGAGATGTACTAAAACCAGATATTGTGCTTTTTGGTGATCCAATCACACTCCATGAGCAAGCAGTGTATGCAATTAGACAAAGTGATTTAGTTGTTGTATTAGGAACCTCTTTAATGGTAACTCCTTTTAGTTTATTACCTTACACGGCTGCAGAAATGAAGATACCAATAGCATTAATCAATAGAGACGCTACACCTATGGACGGGTTGTTTAATTGGATCATTCATGACGATCTACTAAACACGATGGAAAAAATAAAAGGCACGATGTAAACCTTTTTTAAAAAAAGTAGTAGGGATAGATGGACCGTAATAATTATTTCCCATCTATCCTGCTATTTTATTACTTATCCCTCTATAACTTTCACATGATACCTTCGATTTCTAGGTCCATCAAATTCACAGAAATAAATCCCTTGCCACGTACCAAGTATTAGTGTTTTGTTTGATAGAATCATCGTTTGGGCATGGCCAACTGTACTTGCCTTTAGATGTGCGGCTGTATTCCCTTCCATGTGCAAATCTTTTGAATGTTCCCATGGGTAGACCTCATCTAATCTTCTTAAAAAATCAGTTTTTACATCTGGATCAGCATTTTCATTTACAGTGATTCCTGCTGTGGTGTGCATGGAAGAAATAATTACAATACCGTTACTTATTTCCTGTTCCATTAGCCATTGATTAATTTCTGATGTAATATCAATCATTTGATCATGAGCATTTGTTCGTAAAGAAAAAGTGTGTTCCACTAAAATCCCGTCCTTTCTCAAACATCTTTTGTTATTAGTCTACTAAAAAAATCAAATATGTTAAAATAACTTAAAAGAAAACGTTTGTTATTTTTCAGAAAAGGAATAAGATAATAAATCCTGAATTATTCATAGAAAATGTATATTTAAGTTTAGTCTCCTTGATAATAGTGTGTATTACATCAAGGGTGTGTTCACCTAAAAAGTGAAAGACATAATTTGTTAGTAATCTGTAGATATGAAGACTCCTACGGGAACAGCACGAGCTGAAGATCCACTCCGTAAAGCGTTTTTTGCTTTACGGAGTTAGCTGAATCCGTGCCCGTGGAAAGCGAAGTATCTACAGATTACGGAGGCATTTACTTTTACTGTGAATAATCCGGATAAATGCAGGAAGGATGATTAGATGACACGTAAAGCAATTCAAACAAATAAAGCACCGCAAGCTATTGGACCTTATTCACAAGCCATTGATTTAGGAGAACTTGTTCTTGTTTCAGGTCAAATTCCATTAAATCCAGAAACCATGCAGGTGGTAGAAGGTGATGTAGTAGCACAAACGAATCAAGTAATGCGTAATTTAGAAGCTATTTTAGAAGAAGCGGGATTAACTTTTGAACATGTTGCCAAGTTTACCATTTATATTACGAATATGGATGATTTCGCTAAGATAAATGAAGCATATGCAAAATATTTAACAGAGCCATATCCTGCAAGAGCAACAGTAGAAGTAAGCAAATTACCTAAGGGAGTTAATGTAGAAATGGATGTTATCGCTAAACGATAATGATTCTAAAATTAAAAATAAATAGAGTACATGATTAGCAGATCGTTTTCTATCCTATAAGCAAAAGAGTAAAACTGTATCGAAAACAGTCGATAAAAGTTTTACTCTTTTGCTTATAAATAACCTTAACGTATAGTAAACTATGTATGTGGTTATTTATTCCATTAATGTTTACATGTTGTTTGCAATATAGTAAAAATAGGGTTTTTCACCATGGTAGATTAACAATATCATAGGGAAAACAGATATATAAAAGGAGATTAAATACAATGAAACCATTTAAATTAATCATTGCCGTTTTAGTTATTGTATTGCTCAGTTCTGCCACAAATGTAGTAGCTAATGATGATAGTATTAATGAGAAGAATGGCGTGCCACGTGTTGTTTTTGGGGATGCACTTTCTGATGCTCAAAAACAAACAGTAAGAGAACTATTAGATGTAACAGACAATAATGCTGTCCAGGAATATATAGTAACAGGAGAAGATTTGGCTAATTATATTGGCGGTGATCCAAGCTCAAACATGTATTCTTCCGCTAAAATAACAAGAAAAAATAAAGGGTTTGGCTTAGTAATAAATGTGGTTAATGATGATAATATAACAGAAGTAACGAAAGAAATGTATGCCAATGCATTATTAACCGCAGGTGTAGAAAACGCAGAAGTTGATGTTGCTTCACCTGTGAAGGTAAGTGGGCATTCAGCGCTAACCGGGATATACAAAGCATTTAATGTCGATGGAGAGTCATTGGATAGAGATCGAATGGAAGTGGCTAACGAGGAATTAGAAATTGCTACCGATCTTGCTAATAACGAGGGAATTGATCAAGAAAAAGTAAGTGAATTACTTACAGAGATTAAACAAAAAATTTCGGAACAAAACCCTGCTTCAAAAGAAGAAGTAGAAAAAATTGTGAAAGATCAACTAGAGGAGCTTAATATTCAACTGAGCAAAGAAGACATGGAGACATTAACCAATCTATTTAATAAAATGAAAGATATTAATATTGATTTTGGCAAGGTGACTAGCCAATTGGAAGATATCGCAAAAAACATAAAAGATAGAATTTCTGATGTAGCAAACGACCCTGGTTTTTGGGAAGGTGTAAAAAAATTTTTTGCTAGTATTATTGATGGATTAAAAAATATTTTTGCTTCGGAGTAAGCCTCAAGCGTTAAAGTAGGAGGTAAATGGATGAAAGTATATCATTGGATTGTTATGACTTTAGTTGTAGTATTAATTGGCGTATTAAGTTTTTTTGGTGTTCAGATATATCAAGATTTCTATAGCAATAGCAATATGCCCGATAGTGAAGTTGATCAACAACAAAAAGAAACAGAAGGTAAACAAGTAACTGAATTGTCTGAAGAAAAATTTAAAAATAACCAAGATAAGGATTTAAATCCCTTTGGTGATACTACTTCACAAACGGGACTTACAAACAGCGACTACCAAGAATATATTCATCAAATGTCTCATCAAAAAGTAAAAGCAGATGAAAAGTGGGGTTTTTATCTTATTACCGAAGAGAGAATTAATTGGTTATTAGAAGGGTTAGAACAGGTTGAACTAGGTGAAAATGAAGCAGCGTATCAATCCATTCTAAAACGTTGGAGCAATGATGATTTCTCTCAAGCAGATGAGGATCATAATACGGTATGGCGCATGCAAGGTGGAACGATTGGAAAAGCTACAGACATATTGAGTGAATCAGAAGAAGAAGCATTTATTAATAGTAAACAATAAAGATAAAAAGCTACAGATCAAATTGATTTGTAGCTTTCTTATAGAGAAATTTAATTGGAATAGTTTCTTTCGGGTTCTGGATATTTTTTATATGTTAAAAGAAGGGTAATTCCGCAAGCCAATAGTAAAGAGCTAGTTACAATAAAAACAGCTGTATATCCAAACCCACCTGCAAGTGTACCGCCCAATACTGGGCCTATGATATTACCAAAGAAACGAATGCTTGTATTGTATCCCAAAACTTCTCCTTGCATGGCAATAGGGGCTTCTTGCCGGATATATGCAATTCGAACAGGTATAATGCCACCGATAGTAATGCCCAGTAAAAATCGTAAAATAACAAGCTGCCAAATATTTGTCACAAATCCTCCGGGTAAATAGAAGATTGCAGCAAAAAACAACAGAATGATTAGAATTTTTATGTAACCCATTCGATCAGCTACCTTTCCCCAATTCCTCGCCATCATTAAGTTACCAAGTCCAGCTGCAGAAAAAGCAACGCCAGAAAAGAATGCAATATTTTCTGGTCCGTGCAAGTCATTCACATATAACGAAAGGATCGGCTGGATACTGAAATGTGCAATTTGTATAAACATAGATACAAGCATGACCATTAAAAGCATGGGATGTTTGATGATATGAGTAAGTACTTCTTTACTTGAATAGCTTGTAGGTTGTCCAGATTCCACTTGTATTCTTCTTTCCTGGATACCTGTAAGGACAAGTATACCGGAGACGAATAATATGATAGAAAGCCATTTAAAACTAGTAGCATAACCAATAGTATCAGCAATAATTCCCCCGAATAAAGGGCCCATTAATGTTCCAGTAACACTTCCTGTTTGAAGCGTGCCTAGTACTCTTCCAGCAATATGTTTAGGTGTTTGTGTAGAAATCAATGCTTGAGACATGGAAATAAAACCTGTGAATACGCCCATGAAAAGTCGTAAGAAGAATAATTGCCAAACAGAAGTGACAAACCCCATAAGAAACACACACAATCCTAATCCAAAAGCAGAGAATACAAGGATAGGTTTTCTCCCGTAACGGTCACCAACTTTACCCCAAATAGGTGAGAAGATGAATGCAGCAACAAAGGTTACTCCAAAAGTTAAGCCTGACCAATTCTGGACATATGCATTAGAAAAATCACCTAATGTTTCTATATACAGTGATAAGAAAGGTAATACCATGGTAATACTACCTGCAATGAAAAAATTCGCAAACCACATAATAAAAAGATTCTTGTTAATCGATCTGTCTTCGTTCAACTTGACCACTTCTTTCAACGTACGTAAATTTCGATACACTAAATATCTATCATAGCTTACCTAGGCGAAATTTTAAAGGGGGTGCAACCAGGGATTATAGTTGCAGATCAAGTATTTTTAAATAATGCTTATCATCCAATCGTAGTAGCAAATTATGACTAGCAATAAAAAAGCAGATTTGATCATTAGGATATAAATGATTTAAATACTGAAAGTAACATATGTATAATTAGGTGTGTGAAAAAATTGCTAAGTACCTTTGTTATGTGGCAAGATAATAATTACTACATAATGTATGCGTTCGTTTGAAGTGTTAAAATAAACCTACAACTATGTTTGTAGTTTTAAAGTGGAGGTCTAAAACGTGGATAAACAGGATAAAGATTGGAAGAAAGAAGAAGAACGTGTGAATCAAGTAAAGAACATTATTAATTATAAAATAGATAATCTTAGTAAATATATAAAAACACTAAAGGATCGAGTAATTGATATACGTAAAAACTTTTGGGACGATGTCACTGTCAATCTAGAAGAAATGGACGATATCATTGAAACTCAAGCAAGTTTAAAACAGCAAGCGGAGTTTTTATCTGAACGCGAACGTAGTCATGGGCAATTATCAAAAGAATTGGATAAATTAGAACGATTACATCAATCACCATACTTTGGTAGAATTGATTTTCAAGAAGAAGGAGAAACAACTGTAGAATCCATCTATATTGGCATGGCATCATTAATGGATGAAAAAGACGAGGACTTCCTTATTTATGATTGGCGAGCACCAATTTCAAGTATGTATTACGATTATTCACCTGGAAAAGCAACCTATCAAGCAATAGATGAACAAGTACACGGTGAAATAACGTTAAAACGGCAATATATTATTCGTCAAGGACAATTAAAGGGAATGTTTAATACTGGATTAACAATAGGAGACCACTTATTACAATCTGTTTTAGGTGGAAATGCTTCTTCAAAGATGAAAAGCATTGTTGCAACAATACAACAGGAACAAAATCAAATCATACGCAACGAACGTAGCAAAACGCTTATTGTTCAAGGTGTTGCTGGAAGCGGAAAAACATCGGCTGCACTGCAACGCGTTGCCTATTTGTTATATCGATATCGAGAGGAACTTTCTTCAGAGAATATGATTTTATTTTCTCCAAATCCGTTATTTAATAGTTATGTTTCTACCGTATTACCGGAGTTAGGGGAAGATAATATAAAGCAAACAACATTCTATCGTTATGTAGATACCCATTTGGGCTATCAATTTAAAGTAGAATCTCCATTTGAACAGATGGAATATTATTTGCAAGCAAATAAAAACAATCCACCAGTGAGAATAGATGCGATGCGATATAAAGCGAGTACATCCTTTAAGCAGCTTATAGATCAATTTTTAGCTGATTTAAAACAGGATGGTTTGGAGTTTCGTAATATTCGTTTTCGTGGAAAAATAGTTGTATCTAAAAAGAAAATGCGTAATTTCTTTTATGCTTTACCATCTAATTTATCCATACCGCTTCGTTTTGAAAAAATGAGATACTGGTTATTGGAACAGATTGATGCGCTAGAAAAAAAAGAAAAAGAAAAAGATTGGGTATTAGAGGAATCTGAATTACTTGAAAAGGACGATTACTTAGAAGTTCATCAAAAACTAGAAGAGCAAGCAAATTTTTCAGAAGATACCTTTATGCATCATGTGAGTGAAGAGGCATTACTACGTAAAAAAGTGATGAAAAAGAAATTAAAACCGCTACGTGAAAAAATTAAACGGTTCCGTTTTATTGATATATTGCAAACATATATACAATTATTTAATAAAGGAGATCGGCTGGACATATCGACTACACCGGAGAATTGGAAAGATATCTGCGAAGAAACGAAAAAAAATCTTCAAGCCAACCTATTGACGTGGGAAGATGCTACGCCTTATCTGTATTTTGAAAGACGTTTAGTAGGCTTTCAGGCTAATCGAGCGATTAAACATTTGATTATAGATGAAGCACAGGATTATACACCCTTTCAATTTGCCTATCTAAGACATATTTTTCCGAATAGTCGTATGACATTGTTAGGGGACATGAATCAAGCCATTTATGTGCATGCATTAGAAGAAGACAATGTGTTAGCAGAGCGAAATGAAGCTAATTTTGAAAAGATAGAACTAATGAGAAGTTATCGATCAACCAGACCAATCGTAGAGTTCACCAAATCATGGATGCCTCAAGGGGATAAAATAGAGGCGTTTAATCGCGATGGTGCACTTCCTGAAGTGATGGAGGTAGATGATGTACGAGTAGTAGAGAATAAGTTACTACAGACAATTGAGCTTTATAAAGCAAAGGGTCATCAAACCATTGCAATTATATGTAAGACGTTGCAAGAAAGTGAAAAAATATATACGTATTTAAAAAAACAAATGGACGTCACATTACTTGATCCAAGTTCGCACACCTTTGAACAAGGATTACTTGTCATTCCTGCTTATTTAGCAAAAGGAATTGAATTTGATGCGGTGATTATTTATAATGCTTCAAAAACTAGGTATAACAATGAATTAGAACGAAATTTACTTTATACCGCTTGTACAAGAGCAATGCATGATTTATATGTCATATCTCTTGGTGAGATTAGTCCATTTATTCAACAGGTTCCAAAACAAAACTTCAAACATTACAAAATACATTCAGTTGGAGAGACTTATCAATAAACGCTTATGTTAGAAAAACTGTAGTTCATTCTTAAGCACGTTTGTTTAATAAAAAATCATTATATGCGAAAATAAAATTACCATAAAAAAGGAGGGCTTACAAATGCCAACACATTTACAAGACACCGTTACACTTCATAATGGTGTAAAAATGCCATGGTTAGGGTTAGGTGTGTATAAGGTTGAAGACGGAGATGAAGTGATTCATTCAGTTAAATCAGCATTAAACCATGGGTATAAAAGTATTGATACTGCTGCTTTTTATGGAAATGAATCAGGGGTTGGAAAAGCAATTGAAGAATCTGGCATTTCTCGTGATGAACTCTTTATCACCTCAAAGCTTTGGAACAGTGATCAAGGCTATGAAGCAACATTAGCAGCATTTGAAGCAACATTAAAACGCCTTGATCTAGATTATCTAGATTTATATCTAATTCATTGGCCGGTGCCAGAACAAGCCAAATTTAAAGATACATGGAAGGCGATGGAGAAGCTATATAAAGATGGAAAAATTAAGGCAATTGGGGTAAGTAATTTTAAAGAACATCATTTAGATGAGTTAATAAGAGATGCAGAAATTGTGCCGATGGTTAACCAAGTGGAATTTCATCCACATCTATCACAGGAATCTTTGCGTAACTATTGTAAAAAGCATCATATTCAAATGGAAGCTTGGTCACCGTTAAAGCAAGGCCAATTATTAGATAATCCTGTACTTAAAAGAATTGCTGATAAATATGGTAAAACTACCGCTCAAGTTATTCTGAGATGGGATGTGCAAAGTGGTGTTGTTACAATTCCAAAATCAGTGAAGGAAGAACGTATTGTTGCGAATGCATCTATATTTGATTTTGAATTATCACGTGAAGATATGGATGCTATTTATACACTAAATAGAGATGAACGTATTGGACCAGATCCTGATGAAATGAATAAGTTATAATAGCAATGGCGCTCGTATGGGCGCCATTTTGTTGTACAATAGATAATAAAAATACAAGGGAGAGTCAGAATGGATTATATTAGTTATGTACGTGATATGGTTGGTCATAAACCGTTAATAATGGTCGTATGTGGAGCAATTATATTTGACGAGTTTGGAAGAATCTTATTACATTTGCGTTCAGATAACAAAACATGGGGATTCCCTGGTGGTTACATGGAGTTAGGTGAGTCTGTAAAAGATACAGTAAGGCGAGAAGTTTTTGAAGAAACAGGTCTACAACTAGGTGCTCTAACATTGTTTAGCATATATTCTGGGACAGGAAATAAAAAAACATTAGTAAACGGCGATCAAGTAGAACTTGTCCAACATTGGTTTACTTGTCATGAATTCCGTGGAGAGCTAGTTAAGCAAAATGAAGAGTCATTGGATGCAGCATTTTTTTCATTAGATAATTTGCCGGATAACCTTTTTCCGAGTCAACAAAAAGTGATTCGGGATTTGAAGTCGAATGTTCAACGGCCAATTATACGCTAATATTTGCTCAATAGAATTACTCTTTAGACTGATAGAGATGCTATACTAATGATGCTTGTGAAAAAAGGGAGAGTGAGATAATGAGACAAAAAGATCCAAAAGCAATTTTTCTTGATATGGATGGAACGATACTAGATAACTATAATCAAACAAGTATAAAAACGAAACAAATAATTACGCAATTAAGAGAAAAAGGAATCCTTGTCTTTATTGCAACTGGACGATCAAGAGGTGAAGTTTTTTCAGCTTTGCCACATGACTTTAATGTAGATGGTGTAATTAGCTCAAATGGAATGTCAACGTATTTAGGTGATGAAAAGATTGAAGAACATAGTCTGCCATTTGATCTTGTAAAGCGAATTGTTGAGAAAGCACGTGAACATCGTGTCTATTATGAGCTTTTCCCAACAAAAGGCATGCGTGTTGCGCTAAAAGAAGATATTAAGATCCTCGCTGCTGAAGTAGAAGACCCAAAACCAAATGGAGTCGGCATTAATGAATGGATAGAAAGAAAAGACGCGATGGAAAAGGAAATTGATTGGGTGGAAGAATTACCTGAACAAAAATACTCTAAATTCTATTGTTTTAGTAAACAGGAGGAACATATTAGCCACTGGAAGCAAGTGTTAGACCAAGAAAAAGAATGGACAGATTTTTAAAATGTACCCTATAGAGTAGACACTTAAAAAAAGTCTACCTATAGGGTACTTTTGTGTAATAATAAAGAAAAAACAGTAAATGGGGAAAAAATATGAGTAAGAGATTATTTACGGAAAAGGAAATTAAAATATTATCTAAAAATCTCTATGTAAAATCTGTTAGTGAAAAGGCGATCACTTATACTGAAGAATTTAAAAGAATTTTTATTATTGAAAATGAAAAAGGTAAATTTCCAAAACAAATATTCGAGGATCATGGATTCGATATAGATATTATTGGAAAAAACGTATACAATCCTCGGGTAAAAGATGGCGTGAAGCATATCGGAAAATGGCATAGGTGGTAAGGACTTTTAAATGTAAATAAGAACACTTGTTCCTATTTTAAATAAATTATGCTATAATACAAGCAGATAATGTTCTTTTAGGGAAAGGTCGGCTAGCCTCGAGGTAGGGAGGTGATGCCTGTGGGGATGTATGAAATTTTCATGGTGCTATTTGGGTTTGGTACATTATTGATTGCATTACTCGCGTTAGTCGTTTCAATGATTAATAAAAAATAGACCTCCCTATTTACCCTGACAAGTGACTAGGAGAGGTCTATCTATCGTATCTGTAGATAGCCGATCCCTCTGGGGGAACCGCTTATCATTAGGTCACAGGGCGACTGTGGCCTAGATTTGATTTTTTATTAAATCAATTATACCACAGTTGTGTTTGCTTGAGAATAAAAGTCATTTTATGAAAGTACCTACCATGTGTATCACTCATGCAAATCCTATAACAATTATTTGCAGAGTTAACTCCAACAACTAGACTTCTAATCTTCTTATGTTTAATACATGCTTGGCGTACGGATTCATATTGTACTTATAATAGCAATGAAATTTTACCTTCATTAAAAAAGTGTTTCCCCATATTGAGTCTGATAACATGGTGCTTATGAAATGTTGTAGCTATAGTAAAAGTGTAAACAAACTGATCAAACTAACAATCTCGTGCCTTTAGTTATGATGAGTTCTATACTTAATGATGATCAAATTTTTATTTATTAGCAATTCAAAAATAACTTTTTTTATAGCAGAAAATCTGACCATAAGTTATAATGGACATAATGGGTATTTTTACTAAATTAAAACGATAAGAGTCATAGTTCTATTAAAGTAAGGGGGAAGTGGATGTCTTCATTTAGTCAATTTAAAAAAATTAGCATCTGGTCCATGTTAGGTAAGATTATTTTGTTAATAACAGTACTGTTCTTTACACTATCTTTAGTGTATTTTATCTATGACATTGATTTAACCGTATTAGGTACATATTATTCTATGTTTTTCTACATAGGGCTCATTTTTATATTGTTCTATACTTTTCGTAAAAAAGATATAAATAGAAACCATGTTTTAGGAATGCGGAAAACAAGTTGGAATGAATGGAAGCGATATATTCCTATACAATTGTTAGAAACGTTATTTTCTGCTGTAGCTATACTTACTGTTTTGTTTTATTTATCGGATATGTTTATTGAAGAGTTTCTAATGGATGAAATTAATAACATTGAGTCGGCTACTCCTGTAAACATCTACAACTTCATGTTGTCAGTAATTGTGAGTGTTTTTTTAGCTCCGGTTGCAGAAGAACTTTTATTTAGAGGGGTTTTAATCAATAGGTTGGGACTAGATATAGGTGTAGGGAAAGCTGTTTTAGTTAGTTCTATTTTATTTTCCTTAGTTCATCTTAATATAGGTTTTGTTGGACATTTTATTGGTGGATTAATATATGGGATGGTTTATGTCAAAACGAAAAAATTAATTGTTCCTATCGGTTTGCACGCATTACATAATTTGTTAATTAAAAGTCCTGAAATTTATGAAAGGATATTTTCTTCAAAAACCAATGCTAGTATGAAATATGCTGAAATAGAACAGACATTGTATTATATACAAAAATTTTTAGTAATAGGTGTTGCTCTCTTTATCCTTTTACTCCCTGTTATTTTGTATATTCTTTATCGATTGTATCCAAGAAATGAAACAGTTATTCCTTATGAAAGTAATAAGGTGAATGACGTTTAGTTTACTAATTTTTATTTGTCAAATTAAGCGAGACAAAGTTTCCTTGTCGACATGCTTCATAAAACACTCAATTGGTGTTTGATAATTTAATGATTTTCTTGGAATGTTGTTTCTTCTAGAAGCAACAGTTGATATATATTCTTGTGTAACGGAATTGAAATCCATCTCTTTTGGTAGACCGTTTCAGTGGAAATACACGAGACTCCTACGGGAACAGCACGAGCTGAAAATCACCCAAAGTGAACATAAGTGAACTTTGGGAAGTTGAAGCCGTGCCCGTGGAAAACGAAGGGTATTTCCGCTGCGTCGTACTAATTACTTCTTCTCATAAAACGTACTAGTTATTACTAATTTCATTATAACAGTAAGATTTAAATAACATAATAAACCCCAGTAAGGGACTTTTATTAATTAGTCCACTAAATGGGGTATAGTTCAAATTAAGGGGGTTGAAGTATTCTTTGTTTTTAACGTTTAAAGTCTTTACCACCTTAAGGAAAGAGTCGATATTTAAAGCTTTCATTACTTCCAGACATGCTACACACACTTTCATTAGACCACTGATCGAGCTTTTTTCTTCATCGTTGTTCAAATGTTTTGATTCCATAAGACATAACCGTTCATATATTGGCAGTAATTGATTTACTTTTTCTAGTTTCTTCGGTCAATTTATAGGTGGTTCTAAAAATTAATTTTTCACTTTGCTTTATACGGATACCAGCTTTCTTTTCTAGCGTTCGTTGCACTTCACGCCTCACTTCATCTAGTGCCCAATACACTTGTTAAATAAGGTGAAAACGCCTAGCGATAATTAACGGATGCCCTAAATCGTTAAGTGCTGTGTGGTTGAGTGACTTTGATAATCCCATGACTACAATTTGAACAAGGCTTGTATCACACGATTGTACGTAGTCATTAATTGTACCTATCCACTTTCTATCTAGCAATACATCTACAATCCTACCTGATAACAGTTTGTAATTATTCGCCCCTACATCTCATCAATAGCTATGGTGTGTAAAATTATCTTTTTCATATGTACTTCCTTTTGGACATGCATATTTATTAACCGATTGGCACTTAACTTATTCAATTACGCAACTGTATCTTTATATTGATCTCCATTTGAAGCTTTTCATAGAATGTGTTTGTACATAAATAAAATCGCTTTTTTAAATCGAATTTTACAGACTTTAAGGTTTTCGGTGTAAATTCATTACTTTTTTAACTTAAAAAGTATTTTTTTTAATAAAATGGTTGATGTTTTTTTTTGTAGTGTATTATATAAAATAAGACATGTCTAAAAATGGAATTGAGAGGAGAAAACAATGAGGAAAATTAAAAAAAATTTAGCAATTTGTTTGTCATTACTATTTTTTTCAACTACACCAATGATTGCGCTTGCAAATCAAAATGAAGCTGCTATCAACCCAGAAGAGCCTATTGCGTATGAGGAAATTCAGAATGAAGAGGAAATAGCGCCCAAGGGTTATTTAAAGTGGATAGTTAGATTCATTGTTAGTGTTGGAGGAAAAGAAGCAGCTTCATATGCAGTTGATACCTTTTCTGAAGCTTATCAGAAGTTGAAAGATTCGAAATGGTGGAACGGATTCACTAGAGATAGACCCGTAATACACACTGTGAAAGTAATGGGAGATGAATTTAATCCAGCTGATGTATCAAATTATGTAGGTTATAATTATACAAATAAATATAAAAGGGTAAATACTTTGCAAAGAGCTCTTAATGATTACTACGGATACACAAGACTTGTAACAGATGGAGCTTTTGGTCCAAATACAGCTAGCGTTTTAAGAGCTTATCAAACAAAAGAGGATCTACTCGTAGATTCAATAGCAGGACCGGGTACATGGAGACATTTGTCTAAGTAACTGTTGTTTATTAAGCCAGTCATGAAATTTTCATGACTGGCGGTAATGAGGAGTGTAAAAATGTCTGTGGAAATTAATGATGTGACTTTTGAAATAAAAAATAAAACCATTTTAAAAAATGTATCTTTTTCTTTAAAGCCTGGTAAAGTTGTAGGGTTAATAGGTCAAAACGGTGCAGGTAAAAGTACACTCTTTAAAATTATTGCTGGTCTATTAAATCCCTCTAAAGGAAACGTGGTATTCTCAGAGTATATTGATAGTGGTTCAATAGGATATATAATAGAAGAACCAATGTTGTATCCATATCTAACAGTAAAAGAGCATTTAGAAGTCTGTATGAAATTACATAATGTAGACATAGATTTTAACAAGAAAAAAGCCTATGAAATTTTAAATGTACAAAATTTTTTAAACATAAAAATAAATGCTCTCTCTTTAGGGATGAAGCAAAGATTATCAATTGCAGCAGCAGTATGTCATAATCCACAAGTTGTAATTCTTGATGAACCTACAAATTCCCTAGATGTGACTGGTGTACTGGAGGTACGTAAATTAATAGAAAATTTACGTTCGGAAAATAAATTTGTTATAATTTCTAGTCATTTGATATCTGAGATTGAGAAGGTATGCGATGAAATTATTATAATAGATAAAGGTATGATTGTTGAAAAAATAGATATTAATAATATTGATAATATAGAAGAGTTATATTTGGAGAGGTTAAAATAAAATGAAGAACTTATTAATGATAGAATTTAAAAAAGTTTATTATTCAAAGCAACTACTTTTGATTCTCACATTGTTAATGTTATCGTTAGTTATACCCTCGTTAGCATTGTATTTTTTTGGTTATAATTCAACATCTTACATGTATTTTTATGAATCGATAGCCTTAAATAACAAAATGGTATTCCCGCTGATTTACAGTGTTTTTTTTTCATGGTTAATTGCCAGTGAGTATCGGCAAAAAACCATAAGGCTTCTATATCATTCAAAGTATAGTATAGAGAAAGTTTTTTTTAGTAAAGTAATTGTTGGTTTTATTTCAATGACAATAATATTATTTATACTTTTTGTAGTAAGTGTATTGTTTATATTGCTCTATGATAATGATCAAATAAGTATTCATTACTATGTTGTAAATGAATGGGATTATCTATTACGTATAATAATAACCTTTTTATCAATATCAAATTATTTATTCACTTTTTCTTTAATAGTTATCTTATTTACAATTCTATTAAGAAAACAAAGTTTATCTATACTTTTATCCGTGGTATTAATTTTACTTTACCCTGTTCTGTCGTTTAATATTCCTTCACACTTAATTGATTTATCTCCGTTACGTGGTTTATCAATACATACTATTTTAATAACTTATAATTTAAAACCTTTAGAATTAATTCAATTTAATTTATCGTGTATAGCTTTCTCTATTATTTTAATTTTTATTAATTTACGTTTGTATAGAAAATGTAAGGTTGTTTAGGGGGGAGATCCATGAAATCAAACAAGATTTATATTTTTTTAGGTTTTTCATTAGTGATTGTAGTTATAACGTTATCAATTTTGACATTTTCAATAAACAATAATTATGAAACAACCAGTGTAACTAAAGAAGATATTGAAAAAATTGAAAAGTATGTTGAACTGTATCCTGAAAATACTGATAGTTTAATGTATTTAGCGAGGGCTTATAGTAAAAAAGGTTTATATGAAAAAGTAATACCAGTTTATAAAAAGATGATTACTCTTGAACCTGAAAACGATCAATATACTTACCGACTAAGTATTGCATATATTGAAAACAAACAATATGAACTTGGTTTGGAACAATTAAATTACACTGATAAGCTAAATCCAAGTCATCCTACAACACTTTTATTAATGTCGCAAATAAATCTTTTGTTAGGTAATTATAGTGAAGCGAATTTATTAGCTTTAAAATCATTAAAAAGCGCTGAAGAAATGATGGATAATCCATCTCATTATAAAAAATGGAGAGATATTTCTAGTAATTTCAATGAAACTAACGTACATGTATGGATAGATACAATAGAAATTTTATCCTTAGATTCACTAAAGATTCTTGCAATAGAGAATGCAATGAAACTTTCTGTGAATATGAAAGAAGAAGAAAAGGAATATTTATTAGATCAATTAGAATTTTTAAAAAAAGATTAAATTTAAATATTTAAACTTCTATATTTTGTTAAACTGTTATGTATTAAAGAATTGATATTACATAGGATTGTAGATTTAGGTTCTTTCGAATGTGAAGGTGTGCTTTTCTTTTTGCAAACGCAAAAAATAGGTGGGATACAAGGTTAACATATTCATTTTTTCTTTTGGTAATAATTTAAATGTGCTCCTTTATGTTACGGATTAGTATGCTTCCTTTTGCCTCTTCTTTCTTTTAAGGTTCTATGTCAAATAACGTTAGTGAGTCAACTGAGATATAATGTGTGTGGATACGTCTTAAAGTAGTTAAGCGACTTTAAGAGTAAGCGTCAAATACTACACACGTATGCAAATCACCCTCCCGATGAGATAATATTTGTAGATTAATTTTTGAAGGAGGTTTTTCATGTCGGATAAAAAGTAAGAATGGCAAGAAAGTGGCCTTAGTATGGCTGCTTGGTGCCGTGAAAGAAATATTAATATTCATCAAATGTATTACTGGAAACGTAGGTTTGATCAACTATTAGAAGCTAAAACAGCATCTACAGATTGGTTTGATGTAAGCCAATCAAACAGCCTGAATGAGGGAGCCTCTATCATGATTAGAGTAAATAATTTATCCGTAGAAGTTAATCCCCAAGTTGATCGACAGCTTTTATTCGATGTATTATATTTATTGAAGTATGAATGATTCATCCAAATTATGAAAAAGTCTATTTAGCTTGTGGCCCCACGGACCTTAGAAAGTCCATTGATGGTTTAGCAATTATAGTAAAAGAAGCATTTGAACTTGATCCATTCTCACCTGCACTTTTTGTGTTCTGCAATCGAAATAAGGATAAACTAAAAATTCTACAGTGGGACAATAACGGCTTTTGGCTTTATTATAAACGACTTGAGACTGGCAAATTCTTTTGGCCTGATCAATCATCTAAGCAAACAAAAGATATTTCCCCGCGTCAACTTCGTTGGTTATTGGATGGTTTAACCATTCAACAGTCAGCGCGCCGTGAAGTGAAAGCACGAACGGTTTTATAAAATATAAGAATTCGCTCTGTTCTAAACTGCACCCTTTGTAAAGGACTTTTTAAAAAAAGACTATACTACACTAGAAAGATGATTCCTGTATTGTACAGGGGTCATCTTTTTTAGACTCCATTGATACCTATAGTTATTGTAATAAGTCATATAATTCTTAACTTCACGTTTTAACTCATTTAATGTTTCACAAAGTTTAATATTTGTTTCATCTTTGAAAGTAAGCGTCAAATAGCCCACACCTATCATTCAGGTCTGGGCTCATGCTATGATTGGGTTACTTCTTACTTGGTTACCGGCAAGCTTCTGGTAAGGCGTCTGACCAAGGTAGATACTTTTGGATTTCATTACGATCTGTCAGATCTACATTAGGAAGTTCTTTAAATAAATATTTTAAATAGGCATAGGGATTAAGACTGTTTTCTTTCGATGTTTCAACTACACTATAAATAAGAGCACTACTTTTTGCACCCTTAGCTGTGTTGTTAAACAGCCAATTGGTATGTCAACACTAAATTGGACACATTTTTAAAGGTTAACCGACTTGTATTCAGTAGGTGTTAAGTAATCTAGGGATCCATGAATTCGAATATGATTAAACCAATGAACATAATCAAACAGTTCAAGATCAAGTTCGTGTTGGTCAGTAAAATAAGCCCCTTTGACAAACTCTGTTTTGATAGCCTTGAATGTAGCTTCTGCAACGGCATTGTCATACGGCGTTCCTTTTTCACTCAATGAACGATCAATACCAAACGTTTCTAATGCTTGATCAATAAGCTGGTTCTTAAACTCACTTCCTCTATCCGTGTGGAACAATTCAAGATGATGAAGATTATATGGAACGGATGCAAAGGCACGTTGAACTAAGGCTGCACTTTTATGAAGTCCTGCACTGTGACCAATAATTTCACGATTATATAAATCTACTAAAACGCAGATGTAGTGCCATTTTTGTCCGACTCTCACATAGGTTAAGTCACTTACAATTATTTTTAGTTCTTAATCCTGGTCAAACGCTCGATTGAGTGAATTCCCCACTTCTGATTCATTACTTGAGGGTTTGGATGGCTTGAATTGAGCGACCGTATATTTTGAGACAAGTCCTTGTGCTTTCATAATTCGTCCAATTCGACGTCGTGAGACAATCCAACCATGCTTTTTTAACTCAACTTTTATCTTTCTTTGACCATAATTATTACGGCTTTGTTTAAATATATCACTAATCAAGGCTGTTAATTCTTCTTCTTGGTTATCACGAATTTTTGCTTCATAATAGTAGGTACTTCGGGCAATTTGTAGGACGTCGCACATTGCTGATACCGAGTATTTGTGACAGTTATTTCGGATCACATCTACTTTCGTCCCATGATCAGCGCTGCCTGCTTTAAAATATCATTTTCCATGGCCAATTTTTGATTTTCTTTTCGAAGTTTGATTAACTCTTCTTGTTCCGGTGTCCGATTGTCTTTTTCCTGAAACGACCCACTATCATGATACTGACGAACCCACTTATCAAAGGAAGAAGGCGTCAATTCATAATCTTTAATAATTTCGGTACGGGGTTTACCGGATGCGTGCAATTGTACCATCTGCTCTTTGAATTCTTTTGAAAAGCTTCGTCTCGTTCTTCTGGTCATTTATAAAACTCCTTGGCTTTTTTGAACCAAGTCTAACTGACCTTAACTAACTTGTCCAACCAAGTGTAACCGATTCAAATTTTTTCTCCCTAAAACAAAGGGCTTAATTGCTCTCTCCGCACGATTATTAACCAACTCTAATCGTCCATCCAAAAGAAAGGCTTCCAGTTTAGGCCACTGCGACTTACAATATTTAATGGCTTTACCTAATGCACTTTTTGGTAACACCTTTGGTGTTTGTACTTTTAACCATTTAGAAAATTCATCTAAGATAGGAAGGCTTAATTCATTTCTTTTGTGATAACGGTCAACGGAATCCAATTCTTTCAATTGACGCTCAACTTTATAAAGTTGTTCACAAAAATTTAAACCTTCTTGCGCAGTAAGCCATGAGGATTTTGCTGTTTCTGGAAGTGCGGTTAATGCATCTTTAAAATTCCGGCGCGCATGTGCCCAGCACCCAACCAGCTTTACATTTGGAATCCCGTTATAACCGTTATAACCGGCATAACCGTCGACATGTAGGTAACCTTGGAATGCCTCTAAGAACTGCTTTGGATGTTTGCTCGCTCGTGTTTGTTGATAATCATATAATACAACAGGCTTGTGTGCAGCTCCTGTCCGAAACATCCACATGTACGAAGTAGATTGACATTTACGTCCAGGTTCAGATAAAACTTGAAGAGTTGTTTCATCCGCATGCAAGACTTCTTGGTTGATCATATAGTGATACAGCTGATCAAAAATAATGGATAACCATTTCTCTGCACCATAAATGATCCAATTTGCCATCGTCTGTCTTGATAATGATAATCCCAATCGCTCAAGTGCCTTTTCTTGACGATAAAGTGGCATGCCATCTACATATTTATTAGACATTAGATACGCCATCGCCGAAGGCGATGCTAAACTGCCTGGAAACACGGGAGGTGGTGATTTAGCGATTTGAATAGGTGTGTTAATTTCATGGCGTTCACAATGACGGCACCCATAGATATAACGCACGTGTTTTTTCACTTTGGCTTGCGCGGGGATAATCTCAATTTCTCTGCGCACTTCTGTGCTCATTTCATGCAACTTTCCATCACAACACGAACAGACATGTTCCTCTTCTGGTAAACGATACTCAATCGTTTCAGTCGGAAGGTCTTCGAGTTTCTGATCGCGTTGTCCTTTCTTTTTACGCTTGTAAGTAATTGTTTCAACCGTAGGCTCTTCTACATCTTTATTTGATGTATCCTCAGCTTCAATAAATAGAGAAAGTTGATCCGTGTTTTGTTCACTTGAAGCACCGAATTGTCTTTTTTGACTTAGTCTAAATTGTTCCTCATACCATTTTAGCTTTGCTTCAAGTTCTTCTTTTTCAAGCTCAAGTTTCTCCGCACGTTCTTTATAAAATTGGGCATCTTTTGCGTTCGTTAGCTTTTCCATAAAATATATTATACGAAAAAGAACCCGCCTTGAATAAAATGTACTCTATAGAGTAGACACTTAAAAAAAGTCTACCTATAGGGTACTTTTGTGTAATAATAAAGAAAAAACAGTAAATGGGGAAAAAATATGAGTAAGAGATTATTTACGGAAAAGGAAATTAAAATATTATCTAAAAATCTCTATGTAAAATCTGTTAGTGAAAAGGCGATCACTTATACTGAAGAATTTAAAAGAATTTTTATTATTGAAAATGAAAAAGGTAAATTTCCAAAACAAATATTCGAGGATCATGGATTCGATATAGATATTATTGGAAAAAATGTATACAATCCTCGGGTAAAAGATGGCGTGAAGCATATCGGAAAAATGGCATAGGTGTTTTACAGGACACTCGTAAAGAAAATTCCGGTAGACCGAGTGAAAAGGAGCTTTCTATAGAAAAAAAGTATGAAAGATTAGAGGCACAAAATAACTTATTAAAAGCAGAGGTAGAATTACTAAAAAAGATGGATATGGCAGAAAGGAGACTGGAGAAGAAACAGAAATAAATGTTCCTGCATCGTAGAGGTTTGAATTGATTAAATCCGTAATTGACAAGTTTAAATTAAAAAACAAAGTAAGATACTTATGTAAGGTAGCTGATGTATCTCCATCAGGATATTATAATTATTTCTCATTAGAGTCACGGGAAAGAAGAAAACAACGTGATAAAGAAGATGAGATTGCCAAAGAAAAGATATTGAAAGCCTTTAACTACAGAAAGCGCAAAAAGGGTGCGCGTCAAATTAAAATGACTTTAGATAGTGAGTTTAATATCAATTACAACCTAAAACGCATCCGTAGAATTATGAAGAAGTATGGCATTATCTGCCCTATCAGAAAAGCGAATCCTTATCGTCGAATAGCGAAAGCAACGAAAGGACATACTGTATTACCAAACAAATTAAACCGACAATTCAAACAAAAAATACCTGGAAAAGTATTATTAACAGATATTACTTACTTATTTTATGGAAAGGGACAGAGAGCTTATTTATCCACGATTATAGATGGAACAACCAATGAGATATTAGCATACAACGTTTCTGATCGTATCACTTTAGATATCGCAACAGATACGCTTTTAAAGTTGAGAAATAATAGGAGAGTCAAATTCGCAGAAGGAGCCTTCATCCATTCAGATCAAGGATTTCACTATACGAACCCAACCTATCAAAAAATGGTTAAAAAATATGGTTTAGGACAATCCATGTCAAGACGAGGAAACTGTTGGGATAACGCCCCACAAAAGTCATTTTTCGGACATTTCAAAGATGAAACAAATATTAAACTTTGTGAAACATTAAATGAGTTAAAACGTGAAGTTAAGAATTATATGACTTATTACAATAACTATAGGTATCAATGGAGTCTAAAAAAGATGATCCCTGTACAATACAGGAATCATCTTTCTAGTGTGGTATAGTCTTTTTTAAAAAAGTCCTTTACAAAGGGTACAGTTTATTTTACGACATCCTCCTCTTCTAATTATAATGGTTGCTGATGTAAATAAGGCAACAGGTATTCAAGCCATTTTAAATAAATTGGATATTGATCCAAAAGAAATTTTAGTTATGGGTGATAGCCACAATGATATAGAAATGTTTAAATTAGCCGGTCAAACTGTTGCAATGCAAAATGCAGTTTCAGAGGTTAAGCTGTTGGCCGATGAAATAACTATACATACTTGTGATGATGAAGGAGTCTATCATCATCTAAACGAGCGGTTTTTTCCAATAGAAAGAAGTTGACCTTTTGCAAAAGCTATGTTAAAAAGAATAAATATAATTAAATAAAAGTAACATGTATAAGCTTAAGAATTGGCTTAAGCGTTTCTACCGGGTGACCGTAAATCACTGGACTACATGTAAGGAAAATGACAGGATAAGTATGCTTATTTAGGCTACTATTCTATCATCATACCTTCATGTAATGACCTAAGGATGAACGCATGCCTTAGGTTTTTTGTATATAAAAAGAAAAAGAAGGGGTTAAAAGACATGAGATATCCATTGCATCAAGTTAATCGCCACTTAGCAAAAGTAGCACAAGGTGAGGAAAAAGCAGAGCTTGTACTTCAAAATGGTACACTAGTTAATGTAATAACAGGTGAATTACAAAAGAATATAGATGTTGCTATATCCAAAGGACGTATTGCTTATGTAGGAGAAGCTGACCACACAATTGGAAGTGAAACAAAGGTACTGGATGTTGGAGGTAAATATATTGCCCCTGGTTTAATGGATGGACATATGCATGTAGAGAGTACGATGCTTACTGTGACCGAATTTGCTCGAATTGCATTGTTGAAAGGGACAACTAGTATTTTTATGGATCCACATGAAATTGCTAATGTATATGGAGTAGAGGGAGTAAAACAGATGCACGAAGAGGGTCAACAATTACCTATGCGTGTGTTTACTACCTTCCCTTCATGTGTTCCAGCGACGGAAGGATTAGAAGATGCAGGAGCAACATTAGAAGTAGAAGATATTAAAGAAGGATTGACATGGGAAAATGTTGTTGGACTTGGAGAAGTAATGAATTTCCCTGGAGTTGTAACAGGTGATAACAAAATGTTAGGCGAACTTCAAGAAACAATGAAAGTAAGTAAAACAGTGACAGGGCATTTTCCAGCTGAAAATAATAAAATGCTACAAGCATATATGGCATCAGGTGTTACCTCTTGTCATGAGACAGTAACTCGTGAACAAGGACTTGAGAAACTTCGCTTAGGAATGTATGTCATGATACGGGAAGGTTCAGCATGGCAAGATGTTAAGGAAGTAATTAAGATAGTAACAGAAGACCGCGTTGCAACCGAGCATATATTGTTAGTGACAGATGATGTATATCCACAAACATTAGTAGAAAAAGGACATATCAATCATGTTGTTCGTCGTGCAATAGAGGAAGGTGTAGATCCAGTTACGGCAATTAAGATGGCGTCATTGAATGTGGCAAGATATTTTAATATGTCTGATGATTTTGGCAGTATTTCACCAAGTAAATGTGCTGATCTAATCGTATTAGATGATTTAGAACAAATGGAGCCAAGTGACGTTGTTGTAAATGGTGAAGTAGTAGTAGCGGATAAACAATTAGCAGTTACATTACCAAACTACACGTATACGGAACAAATTAAACAATCCATCCATGTTAAAAACAAACTAGTACCTGACGACTTTAATGTAAAAGCGGACACGACAGCTAATCAAGTAGTCATTAATGGTATAAAGGTAATCGAGAATAGTGCAAGAACGGAAAAGATGGAAGCTGTGTTAAAGGTCAAAGACCAACTGGTTATGGCAGATCTTTCACAAGACGTCGTTAAATTAGCATGTATTGATAGACATCATCAATCAGGAGATATCTCTGTTTCTTTTGCAAATGGTTTCCAATTAAAACGTGGCGCTGTAGCATCAACTGTCGCACATGATAGCCATAATTTATTAGTAATGGGTGCAGATGAAGCAGATATGGCATTTGCTGCGAATGCGTTAATTGATTTAGGTGGAGGAATGGTTGTAGTTGAAAATGGAGAAGTACTTGCACAGGTTCCAATGCCAATTGCAGGATTAATGTCTGATGCAAATGCACATGAGGTTGTTGCACAAGTGAAAGATTTAGAGACAGCCTGGAAGCAACTTGGTTGTCCAATTCACGCACCTTTCATGACCTTTTCTCTCATTGCTTTACCTGTTATTCCAGAGATAAGAATCTCCAATAGAGGTTTAGTTGATGTCACCACATTTTCTCTTATTGACGTGATAAAAAAGTAAAGGAGAATGTGGCATAACTAAACAATAGGTAGTTAAAGACGAGTTTTAATCCCGATATGAAGAGGGTTAAGACTCGTCTTTTTAAAAAGAATCATTTAGTTTGTTGAAATATACGATATTACTAGAAAATAAAGCAAAGAATTTTCTTATGTAAGGTGTTTTATTGTAAACTATTAATGAAAACGAATACAAGAATAAGGAAGTGATATGCATGCACTATCGTCAACTGGGAAATACGGATCTTAAGGTAAGTGAACTAAGCTTTGGTACTTGGGCTATCGGGGGTTCATGGGGAAATACAGATGATAAAGAATCGCTTCGAGCGCTTGAACGTGCAATGGCAGAGGGAGTGAACTTTTTTGATACAGCAGATGTATATGGAGATGGACATAGTGAAGAATTAATTGCAAAAGCAACAAAAGGAAAAGAATCAGAAATCTATGTAGCATCGAAGTTTTGTCGAGCTGGTGATATACACGATCCAGAAACATATACAGAAAGGGCGGTAAATGCCTATTTAGAAGCAACGTTACGCAGGTTAAATCGGGATCATTTAGATTTATATCAAATCCATTGTCCACCACTTGATATTCTGAAAGATGGAAGTGTGTTTCAAGTTTTAGATAAGTTAAAGCAGCAAGGCAAGATTCGTTATTACGGTGTTAGTGTTGAAACGGTGGAGGAAGGACTTTATTGCTTGGAGCAAGAAAACGTTAGCGCTCTCCAAGTCATTTTTAACATGCTACGTCAAAAGCCTATGGATCAGCTATTTCCTAAAGCAAAAGAACAAGGTGTCGGTATATTAGCTAGAGTCCCTCTTGCTAGCGGACTTTTAACTGGGAAATTCTCTACTGATCATCAATTTGAAGCAAGTGATCATCGCTCTTTTAATCAAAATGGAGAGTCATTTAATGTTGGCGAAACATTTGCTGGTCTTCCGTTTTCTAAAGGTGTTGAATTAAGTAATCAATTGAAATGGATAGCTAACGAGCGAGATAATATGACACGCGCTGCTCTAAAGTGGATATTACAACAAAAAGGGATATCAACTGTTATTCCAGGTTTTAAAAATGTGAAACAAGTAGAAGATAATTTAGCGGCTGTTTCAGTAAATGATTTCTCAACCGAAGAGCTTGAGAAGATTGAGTCATTTTATAATAAAGAAGTTAAAGAACATATTCGAGGAGCTTACTAATTACGCAAAGAGATTTGTATAGCATTGCAAATCTCTTTTTGCATACTGTTGTTTTACATACAGTTAGTTCTTTAATTAATTTAATTAATATGGTACGCTAATGGATAATGAAAGCATATTGTAGGAGGATAAAAGATGCAGACTGGTAGCTTTAGATGGATGAAATCTTTAAATAAATCAATTATTTTAAATAAAATATTAAATAGCGGGCCAATCTCTCGTGCTCAAATAGCTAAAGAAACAAATCTAACACCTCCTACTGTAGGTAGTATTGTAAAAGAATTAATTGATCAAGATATTGTAAAAGAAAGTACGCTTGGGACGTCACAAGGTGGAAGAAAGCCCACGATGTTAGTCATTAATTATCAAGGATTCTATGTTGTTGGAGTAGATGCAGGACCGAGTGAAATTGAGACAATATTAACTGATTTATCTGGAAAAGTAATTGAACACCATATGATAACAATCGATGAAAAGGTAACAAGTGATTCCTTTTTAATGATGCTAGAAACCAGTATTGACATAGTGCTCCAATCTTATTGGAGAAAAAAGGACAAAATTATCGGGATTGGTGTAGCGATGCATGGTGTGGTTGATGTAGATACCGGTACATCGCTTTATGCGCCAAATTTAGATTTGAGAAATATTCCGATTCAAAAATCATTAGAAGATAGATTTGATCTAATGGTTAAAGTAGAAAATGATGCTCGTGCTCTTGCCTTAGGAGAAGTCTGGTTTGGACAAGGAAAAGATACAGAAAGTATGGTAGCGGTCAATATTGGTAATGGCGTAGGTGCGGGTGTTGCAATTAATGGGAAACTGTACCATGGAGATAGTAGTATTGCCGGAGAAATTGGTCATATGACAGTAGATATGCATGGTAAACGATGTTCATGTGGAAATAAAGGATGCTTACAAACCGTTATTTCTGGGCCTGCAATCGCAGAACGAGCTGTGGAAGAATTCGATACAGTACAGCAGTCTATACTTAAAACGCTACACTCAATAACTGGATTAGATGTATATCAAGCTGCATTAGAAGGTGATGGCTACGCTATTCGTTTGTTGGAAGAAACAGGAGAATATATAGGGATAGGGTTAACCAATCTGATACATCTTATAAACCCAACCAAAATAATTATTGGTGGTGGAGTATCAGCCGCTCAATCCTTTATTCTAGATCCGATTATTAAAACAATAAAAAAACGAGCGCTTACACCACAAGCCAAACAGACGCAGGTTGTCATATCTGATTTAGGTGACAAAGCAACTGCCTTAGGAGCAGTAGCATTGTTATTGGCTGAGTTATTCGAACGAAATGGAGAGGTAATCATATAAAAAGTCATGAAGCATTTTACTAGCTTCATGACTTTTCTTTGTTAGGAAAGCTTTATTAATTAATCCATGGTTCGAAATGAAAAGGTTGTTGTTTTATGGTAGACTTCATCTTTATCTAAGAATATGCTGGGGAACCCGTCATGCTTCAACGATGCTGGAGATGCTTGTGTTTCTAAACATAAACCTAAATACTTCGTTGAATCACGTTCTTTTAGTTTAAACGTCTCATCTAAACCATTTGATGTATACATGACCATTCCAGGTTGATTGGTTTCCATTTCTAATTTCCTGCCACTTTCTTGGTCTGTTACGATAACATTTGGTTTGGTATGATGGTCAAAAATAAAGTAATGATCAAACCCATTTGAAGCAACTAAATTTTGTTGATCGACTGAGTGAACACCATCAATGATCGGGTGTGCTTTGCGAAAATCAAATACGGTATCATCAACAGATAAAATCTTGCCTGTTGGGATTAATTCATGATCTAATTCAACAAATTGACTTGCATCCATCTGAACTTCATGGTGTAAAATATCTTTTTTTAGATCCCCGCTCAAATTAAAGTAGGAATGATTTGTTGTGGCTAGTATCGTATTTTGATCTGATTTCGCCTGATACGTAATTTTAAAATCATTCTCATTTGTTAATGCATACGTAACCGTAACTTCCAATTCACCAGGGTATCCGCCTTCACCATCCGGGAAGACATGTGATAAGTTAATTCCTACCTGCTTATCAGTTTTAAAAGGTGTTGTATCCCATATAATTTGGTTAAAACCAGTCTTTCCACCATGTAAGTGATGGTTTCCTTCGTTGGCAGGAAGCGTATACGTTTTCCCATCAACTGTGAAGGATGCTGATTCGATCCGACCAGCAACCCTACCAACTAAAGCACCAAAAAAATTAGGGTTATCTAAATAGTCCTCATAGTCAGCGTAGCTTAAGACAACATTCTCCATTTTACCATTACGATCTGGTACGGTAATATTCGTAATAATCCCGCCGTAGTTAAGACAACTGACAGACATGCCCTGATCATTATTGAAGGTATATTCTGTCCAGTTTTGTCCAGCTACGGTGTGTTTTTTTTCTTGAATATTCATGAAAATATCCTCCTATAGCGAATGATTTAACGTTTCAATAAAACGTTTAAATGCTTCTTTTCCTTCCTGATCTGACTTAAATACCCCAGCATCTTCTAGAACTCGACTGAATTTTTCACCCAATGATTGATGGAGAATAGCTTTTACATTGGACCTGTCAATCGAATGATTTTGTTGTTTTATTTGCTCCACCCAAGGTTGGTGATAGTCAGCAACAGGTGTTTGACCATCGATCAAATGTGCTTCAATCGCATCTAGCTCCTCTTTTAAACGAGGGGGGAGTACTGCTAGTCCCATCACTTCAATTAAACCGATATTTTCTTTTTTAATATGGTGAACATCCTCGTGTGGATGGAAAATACCAAAAGGATATTGTTCAGTTGTGCGATTATTACGTAATACTAAATCTAATTCAAACGCATTATCACGCATTCTTGCAATTGGTGTTATCGTATTATGTGGCGTATCACCTGTGAACGCAAGGATATTTACAGCAGGGTCGTTATAATCACGCCACTGATCTAATAGATAAGAAGCTGCCTCGATCACATCTTTTTTATTTTCACTGCGCAAGCGAACCACAGACATTGGCCATTCAATAACAGAAGCATCTACAGCAGGGAATTTCACCAATGGAAATGTAAATGCATCTGCTGCATTAGTCATTGCAAAGGTATATCGTCCGCCTTGATAATGATCATGAGATAAAATACTTCCACCAACAATCGGAAGATCTGCATTAGATCCCATAAAGTAATGTGGGAACTTTTCGACAAAAGCAGTCAATCTTTCGAAAGTTGATTGCGTAATTTTCATTGGTCGATGTTCACTCGCCAAAAGAATGCTGTGCTCGTTATAATACACATATGGTGAGTATTGTAAAAACCAAGTCTCACCTTCTAAAGGCACTTCAATAACTCGATGATTGGATCTGGCTGGATGTCCTGTTCTCCCGATATACCCTTCATTTTCACGACAAAGTAAACACTTTGGATAACTAATCTGATTTTTTAATGCTCGCTCACGTTTAATTTGTTCTGGGTCCTTTTCAGGTTTAGAAAGATTGATCGTAATGTCTAATTCTCCATAGGGACTATCTGTTTTATAATGGATGTTCTTTGCAATTCGTTTCATTTGGATATAATTACTATCCTTGCTTAGTTTATAAAAATAATCAGTAGCTGCTTGTGGTGATGTTGCATATCTTTGATAAAATTCTCGGTTGATTACCGATGGTTTTGCTAAGAAACAGTTCATTATTTTTGTACTTAAGATCTCTTTATCATCTAATACATCTTCAATTACGTGTTCATTAACAGCATAAGTCACTAATGCTTCTAATAGATCAGGAATCTCTCGATCATCTGTTTCGTCAATTGACGGCTCATATCCACTTAACTGTAATAGGCCTAGTATTTGATTTTGAACATAGACTTCATCTTGAACGTGAATTAAACTGCGTTCCGTCCCTTTTTTCACCAATTGGTCAATAATTTGGAAGATGTTGGTTGACATATTTACACATCCTCTCGGTAGCCGTGTGGATGGTTCTTATGCCAATTCCAAGCATCTTCAATGATTTGATGAATATTTGTTCGTTTTGGATCCCATCCAAGTATTTTTTTAGCCTTGTCAGAAGAAGCAATTAATGTGCTTGGATCTCCTGGTCTTCTTTCTCCTGCATTAGCTGGGATCGTGTGATTTGTAACGGATCGTGCAGCATCAATCATTTCTTTTACGGAAAATCCCTGACTACTACCAAGATTAAAAATGTTACTTTCTCCGCCATCTTGTAAGTACTCCAATGCAAGGATGTGGGCATTTATTAAATCTTCCACATGAATGTAGTCACGAATACAAGTACCATCTGGTGTATCATAGTCTTCACCGAAAATGGTAATCGCATCTCGTTGTTCGAGTGCTACTTGTAGAATAATAGGAATCAAGTGTGTCTCTGGTCTATGATCCTCACCAATTTCTCCTGTAGACCGTGCACCTGCTACATTAAAGTATCTTAACGATACATAACGCATGCCGTACGCTGCTTCACACCACTTCATAATTTTTTCCATCGTTAATTTTGTTTCTCCATATGTGCTGGTAGGATTGGTCGGCATTTGTTCTGTAATTGGTACTTCATCTGGCTCCCCATATGTTGCTGCTGTAGAAGAGAAAACAATGTTACGAATTGAAAATTCTTGCATTGCTTGAAGCAATACTTGTGTACCATACACATTATTATCAAAATACTTTAGCGGCTTTTCCATTGATTCACCAACCAATGAATTTGCTGCAAAATGTAATACAGCATCGATAGACTCGTTTGAAAATACTTCTCTTAAGAAAGAAATATCACGGATATCCCCTGGATAAAATGTAGCGTTAGAATGAACAGCATCTCGATGTCCTGTTTCTAAATTATCAATGACAATGACATCGTGTCCTTTGTCAATTAATTGATATACAGCGTGTGAACCGATATAACCGGCTCCGCCTAATACTAAAACGCGCACTTATATCACTCCTTAAAGTTTTATTTCTTTTGCACCATCCCCAATGGTAGCCATATAAAATGTAGCATCATAACCAATGACATCTTTATATTGTGCATTTACATTTGTTTTAAATTGATCCACTTGGTCTTTTGGCACAAGGGCAATTGCACATCCACCAAAACCTGCACCTGTCATACGAGCACCTAAAACACCTGGCTCATCCCAAGCTGCTTGAACAATGGTATCAAGCTCAATTCCTGTTACTTCATAATCATGCTGTAAAGAAATATGAGATTGATCTACAAGCTTTCCAAACGCTTGTAAATTCTGTGCTTCTAATTGTTCTAATGCTTTTTTTGTTCGTTCATTTTCATAAACAGCATGTTTGGCACGTTTTCGATCAGTGTCATTAACAATTACATGTTTGTTGGCTTCAAACGTCTCAATACTCAATTCACCTAAACTATTAATTTCTAAAATAGTTTGTAAATCTTTTAATGCACGTTCACATTCACTTCTTCGTTCATTATACTTTGAGTCTGCTAATTCTCTACGTTTATTTGTGTTCATAATCATAATCACATAATTTTCTAAAGCAATCGGTGCATACGTATAATCTAATGTGTTGCAATCAAGTAAGATAGCGTGATCTTTTTTACCCATACCTATAGCAAATTGATCCATTATCCCACTATTTACACCAATGTAATGATTCTCAACCTTTTGACCTAATTGTACCATTCGAATACGATTGATTGAAAGATCATATAAATGTTCAATGAGTACACCTGTAGCAAGCTCGATCGAAGCAGAAGAAGATAATCCTGCACCGTTTGGAATATTGCCATAGTATAAAACGTCAAATCCAGAAGTAACTTCATGACCATCCTTTATAATTGCTTGGAGCATCCCTTTAGGATAGTTTGCCCAATCGTGTGTTTTATTGTATGAGAGATTATCTAATGAAGTTTCAATGATACCGCTTTCTTCAAAGTTTTTAGAGTATAAACGAATCTTTTTATCAGAACGCTTTACTGCAACAGCATAGGTACCAAATGATATGGATGCAGGGAATACATAACCCCCGTTATAGTCAGTATGTTCACCAATTAAGTTAATTCTTCCTGGTGCAAAAAAAACGCGTGGCTCTTCTGTGCTAGAAAAAATAGTTTGAAAATCTTTTATTAACGAAGCAATTTCCATTTTTCATCCTCCTAATTTTGAACTTAATTAAATTAATTTATTAACTAGCTATAGGTTATCATTTTTTTCAATTTAAAACAATAGAAAATAAAATAAAAACCTATAATTTTTACAGAGCTGAATAAGTGTTACCTCATCCTCGTATATTTATTTTTGAAAATATAGTTGTATATGCTATACTTTAATGAAAATTATTCTCAATTATTAGGGGTGATGGGGAAATGGAACTACAGGAGATTATTAAAGATAGGCGTTCGATTCAGTTATATCAGGATAAAGAAGTTGATATTGTTCTATTAAAAAGTCTCTTAGAAACAGCAATATGGGTGCCAAATCACAAGATGACTCAACCATGGCGCTTTGTCTTTGTCTATGGGGAAGGCAAAGAAAAAATTGCACAATTAAATAAAAGCTTTTCAGCTAAAGGGGCAACTAAAGAAGAAAAAGAACGCAGTGGTGAAAAAGCATTTCAAAAAATGATGGATGTTCCAGTGTTTTTAATGGTAATCATGGAAGAAAACGCTGATCGTAAACAAAGAGAAGAGGATTATGCTGCTACAAGTTGCTTTATTCAGAACTTTAGCTTACTTGCTTGGGAAAAAGGAATCGGCATGATATGGAAGACTGGACCACTTACGACTACTCCAGCTTTTCGAGAAGCAATTGGTGCCAAGTTAGGTGAAAAAGTTGTGGGGATGTTACAAATAGGCTATCCAGCAAAGGTGCCTAAACCTCGAAAAAGAGTAGATATCCATGACCGAATAGAAGAGATTAACTCAGCACCACTGTATTAAAATGTAAATGTTAACTTAAAAGTGAACCACATTGTTAATTGAAAAATGAACCACTCTATGACTCAATCTGGAAAGCAATAGTAAAAAACATCTGGGATAGATTAATTGATTATGATAATTGGTATTTAAGTGATATTCATATCGCCTATTAAAAAGTGCAGCTAATACAATTAACATTAAAGATTTTGGAACGCATAGCTTCAGAAAAACTTTCGATTATCACTATTATAAAAACACTCGTGATATTGCTACACTACAAAGAATATTAAAACATTCTTCATCCTCTATAACATTACGTTATAGAGGTGTAGAACAAGATGAGATTGATGAATCAATGCAAAGTTATAGTTTATTATAAGAAAAAGCACCCTACAATGTAGAGTGCTTTTTCTTATCTTGTTCTTACTTTTAATCCTGCAAGTTTCACTTCTGTTCCAAGAGTATATGCGTAATAATCGCCGTCTCGGTGTTCAATTCATGTTTTAATATATAATTCATCTTCTTCATCCCAAACTGTAATAGGACTACCAGAAGTTAGATAATCATTTGTTTCTTTAATCTCATACCTTCCATCACTTCGCTTTGTTAAAATCCCCCACATCACGAATTGGTTTATTCATGTATTCAACTAATTCTGCAATTTTTTATAATTTTTAATATGTTGATGAATAGGCTTGTTAATAACAGACATATTAAACTCAAAGGAAAGAAGTGGTATTGATGAAAAAAAGAACTACTATTATTATCTTTTTGTTGTTACTGTAACAGCAGATGAAAAAGGAACAAAAGATACAGAAGACATGATTAAAATAGGAGATAATAAGGTTCCAGAAGAAGACCATAATGACCTGGTAAAAAGAATAGCAAAATTAAATACAGAAATATCAAAAAATGGTAGATAATACACAATTTAAATATAATGGCATAGCAACTGATACTCCAAATTACCCAAACCACTTTATTTATTTAAGTTCAATTGAAGAAACTACAGAGGCAGACAAGGAAAATATAAAAAGTGAAATTCAAAATATAATCGATTCCAGAGAGTTTAAATTAACTGGAACATTTGAAATAATTTTCGATAAAAAAGAAGAACAAATTAATTATCCCTAATTTGTTCTTTCTGTTTAAATTTAGTCATTTAATTGTACAATAACCGATTCGTATTTCTCAGCATATCCAATTTAACAAAAAATTCTGCTTTTCCATTGGAACCGTCAACCAAAGTCACGTTTAGCGGGTATAAATAATAGTAAATTCATTCTCAAATAACCCTTGATTTACGATGTAACGTAAACCAAGGGTTATTTTATATTTTTCCTTAAAATTAAATTAATTTCATCCCTCATTGTTATGGACAACTAGTGTTGATAAAAACGAGTAATGAAATCTAGGTCGTTCGTAAAGGTTCGTTCTTTTTACAAAACTTAGTACTTATGAAACTGATTCCATTGATTAGGGATTTTACTTAAAATAACAAAAAAATTCAGAAATATTTCAATTTCATGTATAAAATATTGCAAAAATGCCCCAAAATGACGAATATGACAAGGGAAACGTTAAAACGTAAACATTGAAATGATATCTTAACTGTTTTGTAACCACAATGTGCTAGTAGATATGTTAGGATAAGCCTTGTCACATTTTGAAGGAGGGAAAACAGATGAAAAAGAAGTTTGTAGCTTTGGCTACTGGATTACTCCTCGTAGGCATTGCTTCAACCCATGCATCTGCAGAAGAGTACCAAGTTGAAAAAGGAGATACACTTTGGGAAATTGCCCATGAAAATGAAATCACAGTAGATGATTTAAAAGAATCTAATAACCTAGCAACAGACATCATTTTTCCAGGACAGTTATTACAAATAGATAAAGATATTGTATATACCGTCAAAGCGGGCGATACATTAAGTGAACTTGCAGAAGAATATCAAGTAACAGTAGAAGATTTGAAAGTATGGAATGCATTGCCTTCTGATTTGATACTTATTGATCAATCACTAGTTATTAAAGAAGTCAAACAAGCAACGAATGAAACACAAACGAAAGCAGTGGAAGTGTCGAATAAATCAAAGACTAACTCAACCGAAGAAAAGAAGGATGATCAACAGAAAACCTTAACAGTAACAGCAACAGCATATACTGCAGAATGTGATGGCTGTTCAGGTATCACAGCAACAGGTATTGACTTAAGAAATGATCGGGATAAAAAAGTAATTGCAGTTGATCCCAATGTTATTCCATTAGGTACAAGGGTCTATGTAGAAGGTTATGGAGAAGCTATTGCGGGAGATACTGGTGGTGCAATAAAAGGAAACAAAATTGACATTCATGTTCCAACAAAAGACGAAGCTTACCAATGGGGAGTAAGAACAGTTAAGGTAACTATATTAGGATAATTATTGAACCGGACGTGATTATATCACTTCCGGTTTTTATTTTGAAAAATTATAAGCAGAATCAATTGAACAAATGAATGATAAAGTAAATTTTTTTATGCGTTTATTTATATGAAAGCATAAACATATCTGACAAAAAAATTTTTTAGTAGTTAATCAATAGATATTGTTGTATTATCTTCTACTTCAAATCCCTGAGTTGAACCACTTTTCATTAGTCCCAAAGTCCCGATTGTTATAATCAAAAGAAGAAATAAAAATACCAACCATTTCCTCATTTTTCATCCTCCTGTTTGTAAATCTAGCATATATTGTATATCATAAATACATTACTGGCTATAACAAATTGATATATAACCAACTTTTTTTGTAAAGGAGTTCAAGGATGGAAAAACTAGCAAACGCAGAAGTAGTATCTGTCACATCAATTGGATTAGGAACAAGGACGGTGTAAGAAAGGTTGCCATAGGAAGGGTAAAAGTAGAAAAAAGACCATTTTTACGAGTGGTTTGTCGAGTGGAGGGGACGGATCAAGAAATATCTGCTACATTACAAGAAGCCGATAGTGTACATGTACAAACAGCAGATGGAGAAGCAAAGCCAGTGTTGGATTTACAAAAAGGTGATCGACTTGCTTGTTATCCAGATCAACCTGGAAGACATTTAGGTGAGAAGATTGAAGAAGAAATAAATGAATATTAAAAATAAAATGTGATATTAAATGAAAATTTAGAAAATTCACATCTTTGTATTGACATTGGAATGAAAACATACTATGATTAGTAACAACAAAAGAAACGGAAGAAGCGTTGATGAAGAGGAGTAGCTTATATCGCTTTATTAAGAGAGCTAGTGGTTGGTGTGAACTAGTATAAAGCATAAAGTGAATGGACTTCTGAGCTTTCAAACCGAACCCTTTGACTAAAGGTAGTAGGCTTTGACGATGTCGTCTCATCGTTATCTGAGACAACTATTCGAGTGTGTACTCGGATAGTAAAGTGAGCGTTTAGCTAACTAAGGTGGTACCACGGGTTTCCTCGTCCTTATAGGATGAGGAAATTTTTTTGTTTTTTAAGAATAAATCAAATCGTAGATGGAGAGTAGTAGGTCTGCTTAATGATCTTCATGACAGAGAGCCGGGGCGGTGGGAACCGGTATGAAGAACAGGCTGAATGGACTTCGGAGTGCTTTTCTGAACTAGACTCTTTAAGAGAAGCCGTTTAATCAGCGTTATTTGATTAAGAGTGGAAGAGTGATTTACTTTTCAATAGAGGTGGCACCGCGGTTCCGACCGTCCCCTATATAAACAACATGTTGTTTATATAGGGGACTTTTTGTTTTCGTTTTATAGTCTAAAAGCATACGTCAATTAAAGGAGTGTTAACAAATGGCTAAAGTAAATTTGAAACAGAAAGAGATAAATGGTGATACATTAACTCCGATTACAGTTTTTAATCGTATACAAGGGAAAAAGAAGTTTTTATTAGAAAGTTCGAGCGGTCATGGTGAAAAGGCGAGATATTCATTTATTGGTTGTAATCCCTTCAAAGAAATTGTTGGCGAACGAACTGAAACTAGAATTTATGATCAGGATGGCAACATTGTTGATACCTTGAAACAAAATCCGTTAGAGGTAGTTAAAAATCACACATCACATGAGTCGCTTGACTTACCATTTAGCTTCTATGGGGGAGCTGTTGGATATATAGGGTATGATATGATTCGCCATTATGAAGATATTGGCATGATACTAGAAGACGAATTAACCATGCCAGATCTCCACCTCATGTTCTATCAACAAGTAATTGTTTTTGATCATAAGAAACAAAGTGTAACAATTATCGCGCTTAATTTAGATGGAAAGCAATCAGATGAGGACTTAATAAAAGGGATTGAAGTAATGGAGCATGCGATTGTTAATCAGCAAGGAGATGATCAGATAAAAGAAATAAACGTTTCCTTTAAACCTTCAATCAATCAAGCTACATTCATTGATATGGTAAAAACAGCAAAAAAACATATCATTAACGGTGATGTATTCCAAGTTGTATTGTCCCAGCGCATGAAAGCAAGTTTTGATACAGATCCGTTTATATTTTACCGGCGGTTACGTATAGCCAACCCTTCTCCGTATATGTTCTTTATTGATTTTGAAAAATATATTGTTTTAGGTGCATCACCGGAAAGTTTAATTAAAACAAAAGGAAGACAGGTCATCACAAATCCAATTGCAGGAACACGACCTAGAGGAAAAACAGATGCCGAAGATGAATTATTGGCAAAAGAATTAAAAGCAGATGAAAAAGAACGAGCAGAGCATAAAATGTTAGTTGACCTAGGTCGAAATGATCTTGGGCGAGTTTGCAAAGTGGGCAGTATTACATTACCGAAGTATATGACGATTGAGCGTTATCAACATGTTATGCACATTGTCTCAGAAGTACAAGGGGAATTAAAGGAGGATTATTCAGGCATAGATGCATTGGTTGCTACTATACCTGCAGGTACTGTATCTGGTGCACCAAAAATTCGAGCTATGCAGATTATAAATCAGTTAGAAAGAAAAAAAAGAGGCGTTTATGCAGGAGCGGTTGGCTATATTAATATGAATGGAGATTTAGATCTTGCGTTAGCGATTCGCACCATGCTCATTAAAGATAATAAAGCATATGTTCAAGCAGGTGCGGGTATTGTATTTGATTCAGACCCAGAGGCAGAATACCAAGAAACGTTAAATAAGGCCAAATCTTTGTTGGAGGTTCAGTAAAATGATTTTGTTAATCGATAATTATGATTCATTCACATATAACTTGTATCAATATATTTCTGAATTAGGAAAAGAAGTTACCGTTTTACGCAATGATCAAATAACGGTTGACGAAATCCATCGTCTTCATCCTGAAGCAATTATATTATCGCCAGGGCCCGGGACACCGGAACAAGCTGGTATATGTATGGAAATAGTTAAACAGCTAGATACATCATTCCCGATATTAGGGATTTGTTTAGGCCATCAAGCAATTGGGGCAGCTTATGGAGCAACCATATCCCACGCAAAACAAATTAAGCATGGAAAAACATCAAAAATAAGACATGAACAAGATGAAATTTTTCATTATCTAGAACAACCGTTACAGGTGATGCGTTATCACTCGCTAGTTATTAAACCAGATACGTTACCTAAAGTATTACAAGTGACAGCGACATCGATAGACGATAATGAAATCATGGCAATAAAACATACTTTTTTACCAATCTACGGATTGCAATTTCACCCAGAATCGATTGGAACAAGTACAGGAAAGCAAATATTAGCGAACTTTTTTAAAGCAATTAAAAAGGAGCGATTAGATGAAACCATTTCTTAAAAAAATCTCAAATAACAAAGATTTAACTTTATCTGAGATGGAACAAGCGACAAGACAGCTATTTATGGAAACAACATCTGATGCGGAAATCGGTGCTTTTTTAACGGGGCTAAAGGCTAAAGGGGAAACCACAGAAGAAATAACAGGAATTGTTAATGTTATTCGAGAAAAATCACTTACCCTTCATGATAATATACCAAATGTAATGGATAATTGTGGAACAGGTGGTGACGGATCGCAAAGTTTTAATATCAGTACTACATCCGCATTTGTTATTGCTGGAGCTGGTATTACTGTTGCAAAGCATGGAAATCGAAGTATTTCTAGTAAAACTGGAAGTGCTGATGTATTAGAAGCATTAGGTGTATCTTTAACGATGGAAAAAGATCAAATGCAACGTGTGTTGGAGAAGAACGGTATTGCTTTCTTATTTGCCCCACATGTTCATCCAGCTTTGAAGCGAATGATGAAAATACGCAAAGAACTGAATATACCAACAATTTTTAATTTAATAGGCCCTTTGACAAATCCAGTCCAATTGACAACGCAGTTATTGGGTATTTATCGAAGGGATATGCTTGTTCAGATGGCAGAGGTACTCCATCAATTAGGGCGCAAACGAGCAATCGTATTAAACGGTGCTGGCTATATGGATGAAGCATCATTAGCTGGTGAAAATGCTTTAGTCTTACTAGAAAATGGTGAATTACGAACGTTTACCCTACGGCCAGAGGATGTTGGATTGCCACAGTATGACAATGAAGAAATAAAAGGGGGAAATGCCTCTGAAAATGCACGTATTCTTCGGAATGTGTTAGAAGGGAAGAAGGGTGCGCATCGTGATACTGTTTTACTCAATGCTGGTCTTGGAATTTATGCACATGGAGAAGTTGATACAGTTAGAGAAGGAATTCGTATGGCAAAAGAAAGTATTGATTCAGGAAAAGCATTGAAAAAGTTAAAACAATTAATTCAATATAGTTTGGCAAAAGAGGTGTAAGTATGACAATTTTAGACGACATATTAAAGGAAAAAGCAAAAGAGGTGGAGGTATTAAAAAAGTTTTTTCAAGTAAATGAAAAAAAGAATTTTTTACCTAAACGTTCCTTATTTAAGAGGTTTATGAAACATGATCATATGAACATCATCGCAGAAATTAAGCGTGCATCACCATCGCGAGGGATAATTAACGAGGGTGTTGTACCTAGTGAACAAGCTGTAAAATACAAAAATCATGGTGCTGGAGCCATTTCTGTTCTAACCGATGAGCCTTTTTTTAAAGGGACAATGGATGACCTAAGTGCGGTAAGAGAAAAAGTAGACATCCCTATTCTAAACAAAGACTTTATTATTGATGAAATCCAAATTGATCGAGCAAAAAATGCAGGTGCTGATGTCATTTTATTAATTGCTGCAGCTTTACCTGCTCAAAGGTTACAGGAGTTATTCGAATATGCAATAAATGCTGATTTAGAAGTATTATTTGAGGTACACAATGAAGAGGAACTAACGGTGGCTCAATCTATTGGTGCGTCGATTATTGGTGTGAATAATCGTAATTTAAAGACATTTGATGTAGATTTGGCAACCACAGAACGTTTAGCCGAACAAATTGATACATCGAATACACTATTAATCAGTGAAAGTGGTATTAAAACAACTGCTGATGTAGAACGAGTCAAACAAGCAGGAGCGAAGGGAATCTTAGTTGGTGAAACCATGATGCGTTCACAAGCACTGGATCAAACATTTACTCAGCTTCAGATTAAGTTATAAAGGTGGGAGTATATGCTAGTTAAAATATGTGGAATTACTTCATTAGAAGTGGCAAATTTAGCAATAGATGCTGGCGCAGATTTTATCGGATTTGTTTTTGCTGAGAGTAAAAGGAAGATAAGTATGGAATATGCTGAGGAAATTTCCCGGGAAATACCGAAACATGTCAAGAAGGTGGGGGTATTTGTCAATGAATCTTTAGATGTTGTCCGTAAGATTTCGACAGTTGTCGGCTTAGATTATGTCCAATTACATGGTGATGAATCTCCTACTTACTGTGATCAGATTTCGGTTCCAGTTATTAAAGCAATTCAAATGAAACATAAGCATGATGTGACGAAGTTGGATCAATATAATGTCGATTATTTTCTACTAGATAGTCCGCCAGGTAAATACCGAGGCGGAAATGGAGATACATTCGATTGGAGTTTAGTGAAACATGTATCAAAAGGATCTGATCAGATATTTTTAGCTGGTGGATTGCATTCGGGAAATGTCTATCAGGCTATTAAAGAAGTACAACCAATTGGTGTTGATGTATCAAGTGGTGTTGAATCAAATGGTAAGAAAGATCCAGAAAAAATGTTAGCTTTTATTCGTGAAGCAAAAAAGAAAGGTGATTGATAATGGAGAAATATAATAAGCCAAATAAAACGGGTCATTTCGGTACATTTGGTGGTCGATTCGTACCAGAAACATTGATCCCCGCAATACTTGAATTAGAACAAGCATATAAAGATGCGATGGACGATCCAGCTTTTCATGACCAATTAAATGATTATCTCAAGCAGTATGTCGGTAGAGAAACTCCTTTATATTACGCAGAAAGATTAACTAAAAAATTAGGCGGACCAAAAATCTATCTTAAACGTGAAGATCTTAACCATACAGGAGCACATAAAATTAATAATGCAATTGGTCAAGCACTTTTAACGGTTAGAATGGGGAAAAAGAAGGTAGTCGCAGAAACTGGTGCTGGACAACATGGTGTTGCAACAGCAACTGTTTGTGCGTTACTTGGACTTGAATGTATTATTTTTATGGGTAAAGAGGATATACGCAGACAAAAATTAAATGTTTTTCGCATGGAACTTCTTGGTGCACGTGTAGAAAGTGTTGATCAAGGAAATGGTACATTAAAAGATGCAGTAAATGAAGCGTTACGGTATTGGGTTAGCCATGTGGAAGATACCCATTATATTATTGGATCGGTAGTTGGACCACATCCATTTCCACAAATCGTTCGTGATTTTCAAAGTGTCATTGGAAAAGAAACGAAACAACAAATTCAGTTATTAGAAGGTAACTTACCAGACGCCGTTGTTGCCTGTATTGGTGGAGGAAGTAATGCAATGGGCATGTTTTATCCTTTTATTAATGACAACGTTGAGCTGTATGGCGTTGAAGCCGGCGGAGATGGGTTAGATACGGATAAGCATGCTGCCACTTTAACACATGGAAAGCAAGGTATTTTACATGGAACCATGACTTATCTCTTGCAAGATGAAGCTGGGCAAATCCAAGAAGCACATTCCATTTCTGCTGGGCTAGATTACCCTGGCGTTGGCCCTGAGCACAGTCATCTGAAGGAAACTGGGCGTGTGAACTATGGAGCGATTACAGATAAAGAAGCATTAGATGGGCTTCAATTGTTATCGAAAACAGAAGGAATCATCCCGGCATTAGAAAGCGCACATGCTATCGCCTACACAACAAAGCTAGCTGAACAAATGAATCCTGATCAAACGGTCGTTATTTGCTTGTCAGGTAGAGGGGATAAAGATGTAGAAGCAGTAAAAGAAGTATTAGGAGGTGAAGATAATGCCTAAGGGAAAGTTAGATCATGCATTTCATCAAGTACTACAAAAAGGTGATAAAGCATTTGTACCATATATTATGGCTGGTGACGGTGGACTAGATCAGCTAAATGAACAAATATCCTTTTTAGAAGCCTGTGGAGCCACAGCTGTGGAAGTTGGTATCCCCTTTTCTGATCCGGTTGCGGATGGACCAACGATTCAAAAAGCTGGTATTCGAGCATTAAAAAATCATGTTACATTAGAAAAAGTATTAGACACATTACGAGAAGCTAAGCCAAAGAGAAATATTCCAATTGTGGTCATGTCTTATATTAATCCAATTTATGCTATGGGTGTTAAACGATTTGCAGCCTATTGCGAACAAGCGGGGATAGATGGTTTAATTATTCCAGATCTTCCTTTGGAGGAAGAAGATATCATAACAAAGCAGTTAGCTATCTTTCAAATAGCACTTATTCGCTTGGCGGCATTAACCAGTACCGATCATCGAATGCAAGAAATAATCAATCGAACAGAAGGTTTCCTCTATGCTGTTACTGTAACTGGAACAACAGGTGAACGTGCACAGTTCAAAGAGAACTTAGCTGCGCATTTGAAAATGTTACAAGAAAAAAGTGCTGTTCCTGTTTTAGCTGGATTCGGTGTTTCTACACCCGAACAAGTGAAAGAATTAGCAGTGAATTGTGATGGGGTAATAGTAGGGAGTCGAATTGTTGATTTATTGCATGATAAAAATTATGACGCAATTCAAGAACTAATCGCTGCTGCTAGACAATAAGTAGTGTGGCTTAGACGAAATAAAAACCATGAAAAAGCGAACGATTTCGTTCGCTTTTTGTATTGCATATTCATAAAGATTCTATTAATTTATGCTTGTGTTGTTTTTTGCTTTGCTTCTGCTTCCATTGCATTTAATGCTACCTGATTTAGGAAGTTAACTGGTTTATTAAAATGTGGTTGGAAGAAAAAGTCAGTTAATGCCAATTGTTCAATAGTCATATCATTTGCGATTGCAACACTAACTGTATTAATTGCTTGTGTAAAATCAGAATCTGCAATTAATTGAGCACCAACAACACGATGACTTTCCACTTCATATACCAGTTTTATTTTTACTACATCATTTTTTGGCATGAACTCAGGACGATACGTATCCTCCATATATGCACTGCGAACCTGTAATCCGGAATCAGCAGCTGCTGTTTCCGTTAGTCCTGTCGAAGCGATATGATGGTTATAAATTTTAAGTCCAGACGTACCTTGTGTCCCTGGGTAAGCAAGTTTTGACTCGACTAAGTTGTGTGCTACTAATGTTCCCATACGAACAGCATTCGTTGCTAGTGGAATATAAGCTGGCTCTTTTGTAGGGTTATAGCTTACGGCACAACAATCCCCAGCTGCATAAACATCTTTAACACTTGTTTGCATGTATGGATCAACGACAATAGCACCATTTTTTAATGTATGGAGTTGATCACGGACAAGCTCAGTATTTGGTCGGAAACCGATACACATAACCACCAAGTCTGCATCATACTCCCCTTTATCTGTAACAACTTTCTCAACTGTTTCTGTTCCTTTAAAGGAAGAAACGGTTTGATCTAAGGCTAAGTGAATGTCTTTATCCTTGAATGATTGTTCTACAGGTGTCGTAAAAGTTTCATCTAAGTAACGATTTAAAATGCGTTTTTCTGCATCAATTAGCGTAACATTTTTACCATTTTCCTGAAATGCTTCCACTAGCTCCACACCAATATAACCAGCACCAACCACTACAACTTTGTCTACTGATTCAGAACGACGGATAATTTCTTTTGCGTGATCATAATTTTTGCATAATACAACATTATTTAAATCTGATCCAGGTATTGGTGGAGTAACAGGCCAAGAACCAGTAGTAACGATTAATTTATCATACGTATACGTTTGTATTTTTTCTGTTTTTAAGTCTTTTGCTTCCAATGTTTTGTCTTGAATATTGCAATTTGTCACTTCATTTTGCATATGCATGCGTACACCATGTTTTTCGAATTGTTCGACTGACGCGTAAAATAAGCCACTTGCATCTTCGACAACCCCACCGACATACAATGCAATTCCACAAGATAGGAAGGAAACATTATCATTTTTCTCAAAAACATCAATTTGTGCATCTGGATATAAATTCAAAACATTAGTAATTGCTGCAGTTCCAGCATGTGTACAACCAATAACAGCTACTTTCATTATTTATCATCCTCCATTAGGTTCATTTTTTCACAAAATATTATAAAATATGCATTTATTTATTTTTAAACTTATTATACCTTTATGTATAATATTTCACAATAATATGATCAATTCTTCACAAAAACGTCAAAATTTAATTGTGTCAAATTAATTAGCGCGCATTATTGTTTCTGTTTCCTAAACAAAAAGTAGAAGCTTCTATTAGAAGCTTCTACTTTGTTAAATAAAAAACATTATTTAAGCATACATGGATGCTATTTCTTTTTGTAATTTCTGGTCCGCTACGTATTCATCATAACTAATTTCTTTGTCAACAATTCCTTTAGGTGTGATTTCAATTAGTCGGTTAGCAATACTGTTGATAAATTGCTGATCGTGTGATGTGAATAAAATAGATCCTTTAAATTTAATCAACCCATTATTTAATGAGGTGATTGATTCTAAGTCAAGGTGGTTTGTTGGTTCATCTAATACAAGTACATTTGCTTGACTAAGCATCATTTTAGAAAGCATACAACGTACCTTTTCACCACCGGATAGTACGTTTGCTTTTTTCAATGCTTCTTCACCAGAGAAAAGCATTCTACCTAAGAAACCTCGAAGGAATGTTTCTGTTTGATCCTCAGGTGAATATTGACGAAGCCATTCTACTAAGGTCATATTACTTCCGTCAAAAAACTTGCTATTATCTTTAGGGAAGTAGGATTGGGATGTTGTCACTCCCCAAGTATAAGAACCTTCATCCGGTTCCATTTCTCCCATTAATATCTGAAATAAGGTTGTTTTAGCAATTTCATCTTTACCAACAAAAGCAACTTTATCATTGCGATTCAATGTAAAACTTACATTATCTAATACCTTTTCTCCATCAATCGTTTTAGATATGCCTTCCACACGTAGTAGGTCATTTCCAATTTCGCGACCTGGATTAAAAGCAACATAAGGATAACGTCTTGAAGAAGGTTTGATATCATCTAGTGTAATATTATCCAACATTTTTTTTCGAGATGTAGCTTGTTTAGATTTAGAAGCGTTCGCACTAAAGCGCGCAATGAAATTTTGTAATTCTTTTATTTTCTCTTCTTTTTTCTTATTCGCATCTTGTGCCATTTGTAATGCTAGTTGGCTGGACTCATACCAGAAATCGTAGTTACCAACGTATAATTCAATTTTACCGTAATCTACATCAGCAATATGCGTACATACTTTATTTAAAAAGTGTCTATCGTGTGAAACAACAATAACTGTGTTTTCAAAATTAATTAGAAATTCCTCGAGCCACTGAATGGCTTGGATATCTAAGTGGTTAGTAGGCTCATCTAATAATAAAATATCCGGTGAACCAAATAATGCTTGTGCTAGTAACACTTTTACTTTTTCAGCACCACTAAGGTCAGCCATCTTTTTATCATGAGCAGATTCATCGATACCAAGTCCTTTAAGTAAAACAGCAGCATCTGATTCAGCTTCCCAACCATTCATCTCAGCAAATTCACCTTCTAATTCTGCTGCACGCATGCCGTCTTCTTCAGAGAATTCACTTTTCATGTAAATAGCATCTTTTTCTTGCATGACTTCATAAAGTCGTGTATGTCCCATGATTACTGTTTGTAATACTGGATATTCCTCGTAAGCAAAATGATCTTGTTTTAATACAGCTAAACGTTCACCTTTTCCTAAAGAAACATGTCCTGTTTGTGGTTCAATTTCTCCTGATAAGATTTTAAGAAACGTTGATTTTCCTGCACCATTTGCACCAATCAAGCCATAGCAATTACCTGGAGTAAATTTAATATTTACATCTTCAAATAACTTTTTATCACCATAACGTAAACTAACATTTGTAGCTTGTAACATAGATTTATTATTCCTCCACAAAATTCATAATCAAAGCTAGCTTAAGCGATAAAGACGCGTAAGTCAATCTAGTAAGTTTCCTGAATAAAGAAAATAGCTATTTCTAAATAAAAAATTTAAAATAAATTAGAAGAAATTTTATTAAAATCGGGAACGTTTTGCAATATCTAACCGTCTTATACATGATTACAAGAAAAATATTCTAACAAATCAACATTAGAGATACTAGGAGAGTGAATAGGTTGAGTACTGGGATTGGAAATAAAATTAAATATTATCGTGTGAAAGCAAAAATGACACAAGAAGAGCTAGCATCTGGTGTCGTATCTGTGTCCTATTTATCAAAGATTGAACATGATAGTGCAGAAGCAAATCCAGAAGCAATCCAGAAATTATGTGAAAAGTTAAATATCAATCCAGTTCGCATGCGAGACGATGCGATTCAGCATTTAAGTGATCAATGGCATAAAGAATTGTTACAACAAGATATTGCAAAAGCGAAGGATACCTATTTGTTGCTAAAAGAAGAAATGGAAAAAATTATTGATGCTGAATTGTATTGGGTAACTGAGTTACATCGATTGTATTACTATGTCCTATCAAAACAATACGAAAAAGCAATAGAAATGTGTTGTTTCTTAGAACAACATCAAGAAAAATTTAATGAATTAGAACAATACTATTGGTATAAGTTTTCAGGTTATTACTATTATATTGTTGATTTATCTTATCTCAAAGCATATGGACAATTAAGGCGTGCCGAAGAGGTAATAAATGTAGAAATAGCCAATTATAACGAGGAGATACATGATTTATATTTTTTAATTGCAAATGTTTCTACCAAGGTTTATTTTACTTATCATACAATGGTTTATATAGAAAAAGCATTAGAATTTTATCGTAACAATTATCAGTTAAAGCGTTGCGCAGAATGTCAAATAATTAAAGGGATTGCCTATACACGTATGAATGAAATGGCTAAAGCAAAGAAAAGTTTTCATCTAGCGTTTTCCATTTTAAATAAGTATAACAATAATGCTGTTTTAGCTTCGTGTAATCGTGAATTAGGCGACTTATATAATAGAAATGGTGAGCCAACTAAAGCAGTTACATACTTTGAGAAAGCATATCAAATTGCTAAAGATAAAGAACAAGTGGAGCAACTTAAAGCTATGCTTTGCTTGGTAAAGATATACGTTGATCGAAAAGAATTAGAGCAAGCAAAACAGTGGTATGAAGAGGCAATGTCATTTTTACAAATAGCAAAAGACTTACCAATCAATTATGTATATGAGTTAAAAACATATTATTACCTTATTTATGGTTTTGATCAGACATTTGAAGTATTGATGGAAAAGACTGTACTACCATTCTTAAAGCAAAAAGAGCAGTGCAAGCAGTATAGCAGGTACAAGTTATTATTGGGAGATTATTATTATGAAAATAGAAAATATAAATTAGCTGCGTCCTGTTATAAAAAAGCACATGAGTCCGTTAACCATATTCAAATAAAAGATAATCTATAATTCCATTTTGATTAGCATCAATAATAATTATTTTTTTGTAAAAGATAAGATTATTGAATCAATTTGGAGGGGTTTATCATGTCAAAAGATTTTTATACAGCTGTGAAGAATCGGCGTTCGATTTATACAATTGGTAAAGAAAAAGTAGTTACGGAAGAACGTATTGAACAGGTTGTGAAGCAAGCAGTAAAGCATACGCCATATGCTTTTAATGCAACCAGTGGTCGAGTTGTTCTGTTATTCGACGAACATCACGACAAACTTTGGAACATTACAAAAGAAACCTTAAGAAAAATCGTTCCTGAAGCAGATTTTCCAGCAACAGAAGATCGAATAAACAGTTTCGCAAATGGGTATGGTACCGTACTTTTCTTTGAAGATCAAGAAGTGATCGAAGGTTTGCAAAAACAAATGGAACTATATAAGGATAATTTCCCGATATGGTCAGAACAAGCGTCTGGTATGTTGCAGTTTGTTATTTGGACATCACTAGAGTTAGAAGGGTTAGGTGTATCCTTACAGCACTACAATCCACTGATTGATAAGGGAGTAAAGGAAAAATGGGGGATTCCAAACACATGGAAGATGCGTGCACAAATGCCATTTGGTAATCCAACTGCTCCACCGAAAGAGAAAGAATTTTCATCCGTTGAAGAACGTATGAAAGTATTTAAATAGTAAGGTTATCTTTTAATTAATAAAAAAGCGATCATCAATCATTTTGCTATTGATGATCGCTAAACAGATGCCAAAATTAGTTGCGATCTCCACCAAAAATATCGAATAGGCCGCTAGCAATACTACCTTCTCCTTTAGAGCCTCCTTCTTTTGGCATAGCGGAGAAGACACGACTAGCTAATCGGCTAAATGGTAACGATTGAATCCAAACGGTTCCAGGTCCCCGTAGTGTAGCAAAAAACAGACCTTCACCACCGAAGAGTGCTGTTTTAATTCCGCCAACGTACGCAATGTTGTAATCAATGTCACCCGTCATGGCAACTAAGCAGCCCGTATCCACACGAATCGTTTCTCCAGCGTTTAACGTGCGCTTATGAATGGTGCCTCCTGCATGAACGAAAGACATCCCATCTCCCTCTAATTTCTGCATAATAAAACCTTCTCCACCAAAAAAACCTGTACCAATTTTTTTCTGAAATTCTATCCCAACGGAAACACCTTTAGCTGCTGCTAAGAATGCATCCTTTTGACAAATAAGTTTTCCATCCATTTCACTTAAATCCATTGGGATAATCTTACCTGGGTAGGGGGAAGCAAAGGAAACACATCTTTTTCCGACCGCTTCATTGGTAAATGCAGTCATAAATAAACTTTCCCCTGTTATGACTCGTTTCCCTGCTCCAAGCAATTTACCCATAATTCCTGACCCTTGAGAAGAAGAACCATCACCAAAAATGGTTTCCATTTGAATGCCATCATCCATCATCATTAAACTTCCAGCCTCAGCAATGACCGTTTCATTTGGATCTAGTTCTACCTCTACAAATTGCATGTCATCTCCATGAAGCTTGTAATCGATCTCATGATTATTCATTTTCCCAGCAACTCCTCTCATCGTTATATCTATTGTACAAAAAAATAATGAAAATAGCGTTAATTATTTTTCGATGGGATAAAAAGTTTATTGTCATCTTGATTATTATCAGATTGAATACTTTGCATATAACGATATAAAAACGTTTCTTTTATTTGCTTCCAATCTTTAAAACGTCTATCTAATAGAAGGTCTGACTGATTTAAATACTCCGTTCCAGAGAAGAATCGTTGATTCATAACAATCATCATATTTGCTAATTCCTTTTTGGCTTCATCTGAAAGAGGTGTTTCTTTTAACCCTTTATAAGCTAAATCATATGCGAATTCGCCAAAATAATTGGCCGAATAGGAATCAAAATTTATAAATTTATGTTCCTGTAAGCCAATTTTCTTTGCCCAAGCTGCCACATTTAACTTTTTAGTCTCATACATAAAATCTTGGGTGGAGGCGTCGTAATTTATCACACCATATTGCTGTGGATAAACAGATAATGCGCTAGTGACAATATCATAAATATCCCCTGTTTGATGGATATCTTGTGCATGAATGTGTCCAGATAAAACAAATGATGTGGCATAACGATTAAGTATTTCTGTTACTTGTTCCTTATTATCTAATGTATAGCCTTCGTTTAGTGCATCATTATGTTTCGCCAGGTTATGATGCATCACAGGGATAATGTGCGCATTCTTTTTTTTAGCGTAAGCAAAACAAGCTTTAATCCAATTGATTGTTTCAGGTGATAAAGAGCCGTTTATTTCTGGGTATCCCTTATTTTTATTGGTTGTATAGTGATTGGTATCGAGCATTAATAGCCAAACGTTCTCAGAAGGTGCTGCTAGATAACTTAACGATTTTGGATCAGTAGAAAGAGCTTCTTCATAACCAAAATCTTGATAAATAGAAGAAAAATCATTTGCTTTAATGCTATCTATTTTGACTTGATCTGATCCACTAAATTTGCGGGCCCAAGGGTTAGCGATATCATGATTTCCAGGAATAACAAAAACATTTGTTCCACTATCCTCTAACTTAGCTAATCGTTTTGCAATTGCTTTATGACTTGCTTTTTCGCCATTATTGGTTAAATCTCCGCTAATAATAACAAGATCAGGTTTTGTTTCATTTACTTCATAAGCGAATGTATCTAAAATCTCGTCCATATCTTGTAGTTGTTTACCGTCTCCGGATTCGAGATACTGTTGAAATGCTACCCCGTTGTCTGTTAATGATTCGGCTAAGTAGTGCCAGTCTGTTGTAACAAACATAGTTAGCTCTTGTTCGCTTGTTATGTATTTCGTTTGGGGATTTTTAAATGAAAATGAGCTCTCTTCTTTGTTGACACTACATCCAATAAAGAGAAATAAAAAAGAAAGGATAATATAGATAAAACGCATGAATGCACCACCTTACTGTTTCTATTCTTAGTATAAACTACTAATATGGGTTGTTCTAGTTGTACCGTTATGATCTGATGTTGAAGCGAAATTATGCCTTATATTAGATACTTACTTCAACTTTTAAATGAATCTGTGTTAAAGTTAGAGAAGTATCATTCGAAAGGGATGGAACAGATGAGTAAAACGGTTGTATTAGCAGAAAAACCTTCAGTTGGTCGTGATATTGCACGTGTACTACAATGCAATAAGAAAGCAAATGGTTACTTTGAAGGGTCAAAATATATTGTAACATGGGCACTTGGTCATTTAGTTACGCTAGCGGATCCAGAGGCCTATGATGCGAAATATAAAACATGGAAGTTAGAGGAGTTACCAATGCTCCCGTCTAACTTGAAACTCGTGGTAATGAAAAAAACCAATAAACAATTTCAAACAGTAAAAGCACAACTGCAACGTAAAGATGTAGCGGAAATTGTGATTGCGACAGATGCTGGTAGAGAAGGAGAATTAGTTGCACGTTGGATTTTAGCAAAAGCACGTGTAAATAAGAGAGTGAAGCGTTTGTGGATATCCTCTGTAACAGATAAAGCTATTCGAGAGGGTTTTCAAAAACTGAAACCGGGAAAGAATTATGAGAATCTATATGCAGCTGCTGTTGCAAGAGCAGAAGCTGATTGGTATGTTGGACTGAATGCAACAAGAGCATTAACAACGAAATTTAATGCACAACTGTCAAGTGGTAGAGTGCAAACACCTACTTTAGCGATGATTGCTAAACGAGAAGAAGAAATCAGACGATTTAAACCAACAGATTTCTATGGGATAGAGGCACAAACAAAACAAGGTTTTACATTAACGTGGAGAGATACAAACAATGATACACGTATCTTCTCAAAAGAAAAGGCAGAAAAAATAGTCAATCAATTAAAAAATAAACAAGCGGTTATAACTCAAATCGAAAAAAAAGAAAAACGATCCTATGCACCACCATTATACGACTTAACAAGTTTACAACAAGAAGCAAATAAAGCATTTGGCTTTTCTGGTAAGCAAACATTATCGATTATGCAAAAATTATATGAACAGCACAAGGTCTTAACTTATCCAAGAACAGATTCTCGATTTTTATCATCTGATATTGTACCCACACTGAAAGATCGAATCGAAGCTTGTGGTGTACAACAATATGCTAAAGCTGCTGCGAATGTACGGAAGTATGGGATAAAAGCAAATAAATCATTTGTGGATGATAAAAAAGTATCCGATCACCATGCGATTATACCAACAGAACAACCTGTTGTATTATCAGATTTAGACGATAAAGAACGGAAGATTTATGACTTAGTAGTGAAACGTTTCTTAGCAGTATTGTCACAACCTTATCTTTACGAACAGACTGCTTTTGAAGCAAAGATAGACAAAGAACGTTTTACTGCAAAGGGGAAAAAGGTAAAACAATTAGGTTGGAAAGAAGTGTATCAGAATCGCTTCCAAGATGATCGAGAAGAACAAGATGAACAGCGATTACCAGACTTAAATAAATCTGATGTTTTATCGGGGGTTAAAATTAGACTGACAACTGGTCAAACAAAGCCTCCAGAACGTTTTACAGAAGGAACATTGCTACAAGCCATGGAAAATCCCGTGAAATACATGGATCAAGAAGATAAACAATTAGTAAAAACAATCCATCAATCGGGTGGTCTAGGTACTGTAGCCACTCGTGCTGATATCATTGAGAAATTATTTTCGACACATTACATGGAAAGTAAAGGTAAGTATTTGCATACGACCTCTAAAGGGCGACAATTACTAGAATTAGTCCCAGCTGAACTCCAATCGCCACTATTAACAGCGGAATGGGAACAGAAATTAACGGCTATTGCAAATGGAAAGTTAGGCAAACAACAATTCATTAAAGAAATGAAGGATTACGCCAATAAGGTTGTACAAGAAATCAAACAAAGCAAGGAAAGTTATAAGCATGACAATATAACTGGAACAAAGTGTCCAACTTGTGGGAAATTAATGCTTGAGGTGAATGGTAAAAAGGGACGAATGCTTGTCTGTCAAGATCGTTCTTGTGGAGATAAAAAACATATTGCTCGAAAAACAAATGCACGTTGTCCAAATTGCCATAAAAAAATGGAAATGCGCGGGCAAGGAGATGCGCAAACCTTTACTTGTAGTTGTGGGTATCGTGAAAAATTATCTGCATTTCAAAAACGAAAGCAAAAACAGACAAATCAAAAAGCAAATAAACGTGATGTGAACAAATATATGAAAAAGCAAGACGATGAATTAAATAACCCTGCATTAGCAGAAGCCTTAGCAAAATGGAAGAAATAAAGCATCCTGTAGAAGAAGTAGTTAGTGACTATAGCGATATAATCACGAATTGGGCTGATTCATTGATTGCTTGAAAAAATGAAAAAATAAATCTTGGGAGGGGATATTCATGAATCTTAAAGCTTATGGAATGGCGTTAACCACTATCATTATCTGGGGTTCTACTTTTGCGGCCATCCGCTCTAGTTTACATGGTGGATATACAGCAGGCCACTTAGTTTTATTCAGATATTTAGTTGCCTCTCTCATTTTTCTTTTGTATGCATTGTTGCCAGGAGTTACTTTCCGTTTGCCAAATAAAAAAGACGCCTTCAAGATTTTACTATTAGGTTGGATTGGAATTAGTATTTATCACACTGGCGTTACATTTGGCGAATTAACGGTTACCGCAGGTACTGCTGGGATGTTTATCGGATCTGCACCTGTTTTTACCGCACTAATTGCAGTAATTATATTAAAAGAACGTTTAGGAATCAGTGGTTGGATTGGTTTAAGTATTGGCTTTATCGGTATTATTATTATTACGTTAGGTACAAGTGGGCCTAACTTTGAAATTTCACCAGGAGTATGGCTGCTTCTTATGTCTGCCTGTGCCGCCTCTGTATTTTTTGTGTTTCAGAAGCCATTACTTAAACGATATCGCCCAATTGAACTAACCGCCTATTTCACTTGGGCAGGTACATTGCCTTTCTTGCTATTTTCACCAGGCTTCTTTCAAACAGTACAGGAAGCAACGATGGAGGCTACGATGTCAGCCATTTATGTTGGGATTTTTCCAGCTGCTATTGCTTATGTTACCTGGTCAATTGCACTTTCTATTGGAAATGCAAGTTCTGTTACTAGTATGATGTATCTTGAGCCAGCTATTGCTATATTAACTGCTTGGGTATGGTTGAATGAATGGCCATCCACTCTTTCAATAGTTGGAGGTTTTGTAGCAATTGGTGGTGTAATAATAGTTAATAGTTTTAACGCCAAACAGTTTAAAGTACAGAAAAAATTAAATGAATATGAATCTTATTAGATCTTTTTTTGGTGAAGCTCTTCTTAAATACAACAAAGAATACGACATAATGTTTTAGAATACAAGGATTTGATCACAGCTAGATGATCGTTTAACTGTAAAAATAAGCTTACAATTATTTCAACTATTGATTAAATCCACTTTTTGTCATATAGTTAAACCAACCATTAACGTATTTTGTTAGTTCGCAAGTCTTACAAAACCTTATAACCTCCGTCCATTGTTCATTTGATAATTGTTGTTATGATAGAAACATAGCGAATCAAATATCATAAAGATAGAAGCAGTGACGAGAGAAGGGGGAGGAAGAGTGGAGAAAAAAACCATTTATTTGTTATTTTTAGATACAGGAACATTCTTAACAAAAATAATAAATGTATTTACGAATTCAACGTTAAATCATGCATCTATTGCACTGGATCAATCATTAACGCATGTTTATAGTTTTGGTAGAAAAAGACCTAAAAACCCTTTTATTGGTGGTTTTGTGAGGGAAAACCTACAGTCAGCATTCTTTCAAAAATCAGAATGTGCGATTTATCGCTTACAAATATCCGAAGTTGAATATCAACTCTTAGAACAACGAATAAATATAATGGAAACACAAAAGCACTTATATCGATATAATACGTTAGGGTTATTTGGTGTAATGTTAAACAAAGAACTACAAAGAGAGAATGCATATTTTTGTTCCCAATTTGTTGCAACGATGCTCACAGAATGTGGTGTGCATCAGTATGATAAGCCTGCGTGCCTTATTCGACCACAGGATTTAAGAGAATGGCATGAGCTTGAATTAATTTATCAAGGAAGTCTTTGCAATTATCCATATTTTACAACAACGAATCAACATGTATATTCACATAAATGGAAGTCCTCAAATATAAAACTTGGCTAAATGCCAAGTTTTTTTTATACATTAAATATGCAAATTAAGCCTCAAGTCTTAGATGAAAATATACCGCGGGTCCATTATGAACAAAACGTATAAAGGATAAGATAGAAGCATGGAAGGAGGGAATGGAACATGAAAACAATCTTATTTATCTTAGTTGGAGGACTTGCTGCTATTGTATTACTTGTTGCGCTTGGACCAATGATCTTATTAGGAATTAGTTTAGCCATTACCTACTATGCTGTTCGAAGGTTTATCTTATCAGATTCAACTGGGGGTAAAATTGGCTGGGCCATTGTAGGGCTAATTTCACTTTCTATCTCATTATCTAACACGGCAGCTTTTGTTGGTGCAATAGCATTAATCATTTTGTATTACACTTATAAGAGCTGGAAAGAAAGTAAAAAACAAACCTATGAAGATGATTGGATCATAGAATAATAAACTAAATTAGGTTAGCAGTGACGATCTCTTCATTTAAAAAAGTTAATACTTAACTGTTATAAGCATCTATGGATAAGAATTACTAAAAACAAACCTATTGCAAAAAATTTGAAATAAGGAGAGTAATACACATGGCAAATATTTTTACTCGTGTTAAAGATACAATTGTAGCTGATTTTCATGAACTATTAGATCAAAAAGAAGAGAAGCACCCAATGTCACATCTCAACCAATATATTCGAAAAGCAGAAGAAGAGGTAAAGCGGCTAAAAAAATTGATTGAGAGGCAATATGCAATTAAGCAAGAATACCAAAATGAATGGCAAAAAGCGCAATCGATGGTTGGAAAAAGAAAATCGCAACAAGCATTAGCTGAAGAGATGGGAGAAGAAGAATTAAAGCATGAAGCGGCAGAAGAATTGGAAAGATATCAAAGAAGAGCAGATCAACTAGCAGAAATGCTTAAGCAGAATAGCCAACAGCTTGATCAAGTGGAAACGAAATATGTACAAATGAAGCACAAGTTAAAAGACTTATATGTCAAACGTTTGGAATTAAAAGGGAGAGAAAATATAGCCCGCGTTCATAAAGGGATGAATAAGGTGCTTTATACCGAGTTAGTAGAAAAAAGCGAGTCGAAGTTTCAAGAGGTAGAAAACTATATTAAACGTTTAGAACAACAGGTGACATCAGATTATCGACTGCATACATTAGATGCAAGGTTTGCTGAATTAGAAAAAAAGGTTTCTACTTCTAAATAAGTTCATGGTACGCTATAACTAGAAGGATTAGGTATCGAAGTTCACTTTGATCCCTAATCCAACTAAATTGTGTATCATAAGAAATTGAGGGAAGCCCATGTTTAATTTGAAGAATATGCATGTGATGGATTATGTATTACTAAGCATTATTATTTTTTTAATCTTTGAAGCAATCTTCGTTCATACGGAATCATTGATCTGGATGGTTATTTGGCTTGTCATTATCTATCTGGCGCGTCAGCATTATTATCGTCCTTCGGGTCGAATGTTTTTTTGGATTGGTGTGATTGCGTTTGGAATTACTGTGATTAATACCATTACTTTTCAGATTGTACTATTTGCCGCACTAGTTATGTTCGTTTTACATTGGTATCAAAAAAATCAACGCACGAATTATCATCAAGTTCAATTCCCAATAGATCCACAGTTGAAACAAAAGAAAGTCTTATTTACAAACAAATGGTTTGGTAGACAACAAACACAAGGCCCGGCTTATGAATGGAATGATATTAACATGCAAGCGATTGCTGGTGAAACAATCATTGATTTAACTTACACTGTGTTACCAAAAGGAGAACCACTTATTATTGCCCGTCATCTTTTTGGCACAGTAAAAATTATTGTTCCATTTGATGTAGAAGTGTCGATTCACCACTCTGTACTTTTTGGAGCAGTAGATATTTTAAATCACCGTGATGAGGCTATTACAAATCGGGTGATTCACTTACAAACAGAGGCATATCAAGAAGCAAACCAGAAGGTGAAAATAGTCACATCAATGATTGCTGGAAAAATTGAGGTGACTCGTGAATGAAGACGATGATTACCCGTTCGATCATTATGGGAATGTTTCTTTCTGTTTTATTGGCCATTTTATTACTTATTATTTTTTTTCTGACTTTTCCGATCCAAAATTGGTTGGAGATTTGGGAGTACACATTTTGGAAAATTCCGTTTATACTATTTGTTTTATTAATTAGTTTGATTTTTGGCGCAAGTGTTGGCTTCATGATCGGTGTGTTTGGAAAAAATCAATTAGAAGCAATTGAAAAAGGAATAAATGATTTAGAAGGGGCAAACACAGATGTGATGATCAGATATGATGGCCCACTAGAAGATGTTGACCATATCATGACACGTATAAAAAAGGTGCAATTATATATTCAAGAACAAACGAAACGAACACAAAAATTAATCAGTGAGAGAGTAGAAAATCAACAAGAAAAAATCGAGGAAGTGATTACGCAAGAGAGAAACCGCTTAGCAAGGGAATTACATGACTCGGTTAGTCAGGAACTTTTTGCAGCCTCTATGCTTGTCTCTGCTATTAATGAAATGTCTATTTCAAAAACGGAAGAACTAAGAAACCCATTGCAACAGGTAGAGGCCATGATTCAACAAGCACAATTAGAAATGCGTGCATTACTGTTACATTTGAGACCAATCGCTTTAAAGGATAATTCTTTAAAGGAAGGTATGGATCAACTATTACAAGAGCTCGATCAAAAGATTCCCATGGAAATGCATTGGCAAGTGGAAGATGTATCTTTGAGCTCAGGGGTGGAAGACCATTTGTTTCGAATGCTACAGGAATCTGTATCGAACACATTACGACATGCGAAAGCTACAGTGATTGATATACTATTAATTAAACGTGAAAATGCTGTTATTTTACGTGTGTTAGATGATGGTATTGGTTTTAATGTAGAAGAAAAACAATCTAGCTCATACGGTTTAGCTAATATTTCAGAACGAGCAGCAGAAATTGGTGGTAAACTGCGTATCGTTAGTGTGCCAAATAAAGGAACACGAATAGAAGTAAGAGTTCCGATTATGGAAGTAGAAGGTGATGGAAATGATTAAGGTATTATTTGTAGATGATCATGAAATGGTGCGAATTGGTGTAAGTGCATACCTAGCTACACAGTCAGATATTGAGGTGATAGCAGAAGCTGATAATGGAAAAAAAGCTGTAGAGCTTGCACTTGAGCTTAGACCAGATGTGATCTTAATGGATATTGTCATGGATGAAATGGATGGTATTCAAGCCACAAAAGAAATTATTAAAGCATGGCCAGAAGCGAAAATCCTGATGGTTACCAGCTTTATTGATGATGATAAAGTCTATCCAGCCTTAGAAGCTGGAGCTACTAGTTATGTATTGAAAACCTCTAAAGCTAGTGAAATTGCAAAAGCAATTCGCAACACAAAGCGAGGGGAATCAGTCTTTGAAGCTGAGGTGACGAATAAAGTATTAACAAGGATGCGCACACAGAGAGAAACGGAACGCCATGATACATTAACAGCACGTGAACGAGAAATTTTACTTTTAATTGCTCAGGGGAAAACAAACCAAGAGATTGCGGATCAACTATTTATTGCACTGAAAACCACCAAAGTGCACGTCAGTAATATTCTAAGTAAATTAGATGTGCAAGACAGAACACAAGCAGCAATCTATGCCTATCAACATAAATTGATAGAGGGGGAATAGTCGTGGATAAGAAAAGTTTTATGAATGAATTAGCCTATCATTTAAGAGAATTATCAAGCCATGACCGGAATGATATTTTACAAGATTATGAAGATCAGTTTAAGATCGCTGAGATAGAAGGGAAAGATGAACAGTCCATTATTCTGGAACTTGGCACACCACGTGTAATCGCACAAAAACGATTGGCTGATCTTAATATTAGCCATTTTGATCAGGAAAATAGGTATCCTGCCGAACCTTCTTCAAACCCATCACGTAGTCCAATACGCTCGTTTGTTTTTGCACTTATTCTTATTGTATTTAATATAGTAATTGTACTCGGTCCAGCTGTGGCTCTAGTTGCTGTATGGATTAGTGTATGGGCAGTAGCAATGGCTTTTTCTTTGTCACCAATTGGATGGGTACTTTCCCTATTCTGGCGTCCTATATCGTCGATACTACCAGAGTTTTTTATTGTACTTACCCTGACCAGTATAGGAGTTTTACTTGCTATTGTTATGATTTATGTAACCAAAATATTATTTTTCGCCGTTAAAGGCTACTTAAAATGGAATATAGATGTTATTAGGGGGTGAATCAATTGAAAAAAATCGCAGGAATTGCACTTATAACAGGTTTGATTGGTTTAATTGGTATATTTATTTTTAGAAATGAGATTTTCTCTTATGATAATGGGGAGCAATTAATGGAGTTTACTGATTTTGATAAAGCGTCTATTAATCAATTAGATATTAATGTGGATGTGGTTGACCTTCAGATTGAGAAAAGTCCAGATCAATCGATACACGTTTCATTAACTGGACATGTGAGTAGACATTTAAAAGAACAAATGGATTATCAAGTTTATCAGGAAAATAATAAATTATTTATTAAATTAGATCAACGCAATAAGCCTTGGTTTTCCTTTCCGATACTCCCTTTTGGTGATAGCATGCAGTTGGATTTAGTGTTACAAGTACCAGACAAGCATTTTGAAAAGCTAACATTAGATTCAAACGTCGCAGACCTCTCGATAACCTATGGTGATTTTTCATCCATTAATATAACAAGTGATATAGGCGATATAGAAATGAAAAATACGAAGACAGCTCAAGTCGATGTAGAAACAAATATAGGTGATATTACTATCTATGATGGAATTGGTAGGTGGGATGTTGTTAGTGATGTAGGAGAAATATCACTTGAATTGTTGGAATGGAAGAAAGATATCATGATTCAATCCGATATTGGTGATATCGAAGTCTTTATTCAACAGATGCCTAAAGCGTTTCAAATGAATTTAGCCAGTGATGTAGGGGATGTTCATACAACAGGCGTAAGACAAGGCCGGACCCAAAATGAAAATGGAAATCTTTATATAGAAGTGGGAACAGATGGACCATTGATGGATGTTAGAAGTGATATAGGAGAAGTTGAAGTAGTAAGTGACTAAAGGTCTAAGCAAGAACTTATTTAGGTGTCTTAAAAGTATAAAAATCTAACCATAGCTCCAGCGACGGAAATACACTACTAGATGGATCTTTGGTTTGTGCTGTTCCTCAAGGATTCTCTGTGTATTTCCTTCGCCTGTATTCACCTTTTTGTATTAAAGACAGTTTATTGTTTAGGTAATAATATTTTTCTATTCAATAAGCAGAAGGTTGGATGACTCATTAAACACTTTAGCGCTCAACAAGCGAAGGCAACAAATGGACGACACTCTAGCAGGAAGCACGGGCTGAAGATCAAGTTATTCAAGCGGTCTTTGCTTGAATAACTTAGCTGAAGCCGTGCCTGCAGAAAGGGAGTCCCTTTGTTTCCGTAGCGAGATTCGAACCCTTCGTATCATGTTTTAAGGACCGAGCCACTTTTTGTCTAGTTTTTCTTAGACCACTTAAAAACCTAATGTTTCATTAGGAACTTTAATACGAAATGATAATTGATTATTTTCTAAATCAAATTGTTGAATCCGAACATTAAAGTTACTCTTTATATCCATCTGCGTTACAGCGACATGAATTTGTTCATTTTTAGGGTCAATCACAACCCAATCGGGGAGATCTACTTGTTTATTTACGTATTCTAAAATCTTATTTTTTGGTAGTAATAATAGGCCTAAGGACATCTCTTTCTGCTGTAAAATTAGATCTCCATTTTTTTGTACAATTGGTTCCATACGAATAGAAACGGGAATATCCGTATTAAACGCTCGAACCGAACCATGAAACTGTACGTCTTCTTCAAACTGAACGGTGTATTTTCCCTTTGTATCATGTAACGCTTTATCTAAATACGTATTGACCAATTGACTCAAATTTTGTTTACTTGAACGCACGGTGAACGCTGCTCCAGCCTTTTCCTCTGTCACTTGCTCAGGTATAGTTGGTGTATCTGCTGTAGGAGAAAAGAGTAAGATAAATAATAAAATAACAATAAATAAATTTATACTTAATAAACCAATAAATAACCTTTTCCAATTGCGTTGCATCGTTTGCCTCATTGTCTATATTTAACACCTTTCTAATTCTAAGTTATTCTTGTGTAATGGCATTTTGATGTTCTGTTTCTTCTTGTGCAGTCTCAATAGTAGGCCGGATATAAGTAAGGACACGCTCTCCAATCAATGTATAGCCCGTTGTATTAGGATGAAAATTGTCATCCGCTAATAAATCAACATCTCTAAGTTGAAAGAGATCATTTGTAGGAATGTAATGCAATTGAGGATGATTTAGGGTGAGTTGTCTCCCTGTTTGGTTCCAGTTATTAAGTATATTATCCAATTCCTCAATATCCTCAAAGTAACCTTCAAATGGATTGAAAAATCCAATTAAATAAATATCTGCTTCAGGACTGAGCGCTAACATCTTATCAAAAATTTTTTGTAGACGTTGTTTGTAAGCTTTTCTTTCTTGCTCGAATGGCTCTTCTTGGAGATTCATAAAATTTGTTTTAACGACTTTCATGATGTCATTTGCACCAATAGTAAGTAAAATCATATCGGCTTTTTTAATAGAGGCTTGAATTTTATCTTCTTCTAATCTTTTTAGCAACTGATCAGATCGATTTCCGCGCTTCCCATAATTTTCAATAGTGACTGCGTGTTCGTTATCAGACAGATTATCCTCAATTACACCAACATACCCACCATTGTTTGACAAGTCACCAACACCTTGAGTTAGTGAATCACCAATAGCCACAATTTTGTAATTGTTACGGACGAACAAACTAATCGTACTTTCTACAGCATTTTTTAGACTAGATGAAAAGTTATTTTCTTCCTGCGTCATTTCTTCATCTTTTTCTTGTACTTGTTCAATCACTTCTTCGATATTTTCTTCCGATTCAATAGTTGCTGTTTCATTTGATTGATCGCTTTTAAACCAAAAAAATAGAACAGTAATTATGCATAAAGTGAGTGTTACACCACCAAAAATGATCCAATTCTTTTTTCTATTCATTATGCTCACACCTATTTTTAAAAAATCAATGTTGGCCTATTCCCGTTTGCTTTATTGTATAAACTAGTGATGTAGAATCATGTGTAAATTAGCTTCATTATTTTATTATATGGTAGTGATTAATCATTTAGCAATAGTTAGGTCTATTTCCGTTCACATAAAAAAGCAGACATACCTAAGTAAGATATGTCTGTTTGATATAACGATGTCAGTAGAGTAATCAATGATTACGGCGAATATGATCAGCTTCTATAAATGGGCAACGATTTTCAATGATAGATGTATTATCACTGGTTGAGATCGTGGAAGCTTTTCTAAACCAAACAACAGAAGTGTCAGTAGGAATTTCTTTAATGGAACTACCTTCTGGTACATATAATACATCTATTGGTTGATCATTTTCAGATAAAGGTACGAGTTGGTAACCTAACTGTTGTAGTTTTGTTAGTTCCTCATCACCTTCAATTTGTCCAGCAACTACAATATTTTTCAATCGCAAACCAGCTTCTTCTCTAGCAAATGGTGAGGTGAATGCCCAGCGGATAATGTCATCTTCCGTAAGTTGAATAGTTGGTTCTGTATTCGTTGCCTTTGCTATTGCTTGATCTAAATCTTGTAAGATATCATCAATCGATTCCAAGCCAACAGAAAGGCGGATTAATTCTTCCGTAACGCCACTTGTTTTCAATTCTTCTTCGTTTAATTGTTGGTGTGTTGTTGATGCAGGGTGAATAATAAGTGATTTTGCATCCCCAACGTTAGCAACATGAGACCAAAGTTGAATGTTATCAATCACTTTTCTACCAGTATCTCGCCCTCCTTTAATGCCAAAGGTAATGACAGAACCATATGTTCCTGAAAGATATTTATGAGCCAATTCATGTGAAGGGTGTGACGCCAACCCTGGATAACTAACCCATTCTACTTGAGGGTGTGCTTCTAAATATGCCGCTACTTTTTTAGTATTTTCCGTGTGTTTATTAATACGTAAGTTTAATGTTTCTAGCCCTTGCAAGAAGTAAAATGCATTTTGAGGGCTTAAAGCAGGACCAATGTCGCGTAATAATTGTACACGTAATTTGATCGCAAATGCTGGTGGTCCAATATCTATACCAAAACGTATCCCATTGTAACTTTGATCAGGTTCTGTGAATCCTGGGAATTTGTCTTGGTTCCAGTTAAAACGTCCACCATCAACGACAACACCACCTATTGTAGTCCCATGTCCACCAATCCATTTTGTTGCAGAATGAACAACAATGTCAGCCCCCCAAGTAATTGGCTTGCAACCATAGGGACTAGCGAATGTATTATCAATAATTAATGGAAGGTTATTTTCATGAGCGACAGCGGCTACGGCTTCAATATCAAATACATTTAATGATGGATTAGTAATGATTTCACCAAAAATTGCTTTCGTTTTATCTGTAATTGCGGCACGGAAGTTTTCTGGATCTGTTCCATCAACAAATTTCACATGGATACCATATTTCGGTAACGTGTTTGAAAATAAATTATACGTCCCACCATACAAATTGCTATCTGTAATAATTTCGTCACCAGCTTGTGCAAGATTCAATATCGCTAATGTAATAGCAGAAGCACCTGATGCGGTTGCTACAGCAGCAACACCATCTTCAAGTAAAGCAATTCGCTGTTCAAAAGCATCTACTGTAGGATTCATGATTCTGGAGTAAATATTCCCTGGTTCAGCTAAAGCAAATAAGTTTTGAGCATGTTCTGTATCACGAAATACATAGGATGTTGTTTGATAGATTGGTACTGCTCGTGATCCAGTTGTAGGATCTACTTGCTGCCCACCATGTAATAAAGTTGTTTCTGTTCCTTGTGTCTGAAAACGTTTTGTCATTTTGAATACCTCCTAAAAATGAAATGGAACATACTCTTATGGAGCTAGGGAAGAAGAAATAAAAAAACCTCTTCTGTTAAGAAGAGGGCAATACGTGCGATTTCCTCCTCTTATCTATCAGGTATAACACCTGTAGGATTTGGCACCTTTTCAATAAAAATTGATGGTTGCCGGGCTTCGTTGGGCCTATTCCCTCTGCCACTCTTGATAAGAGATATGTACATGTTAGTAAGGATTATAAGTGAATAAATGAATGAAGTCAATAGACTTTTTTGAAAAGTCTGGCTTTTTCGTTAATTTTTTTATAAAAATGTTGAGAAAGTTTTTTATCGCGTCTTAACAGCGTAAAATTAGCTGCGAATGAGAGATCATTTTTTAATAGCAAATGAAAAATCTGTGCATATATTAACGATAGATAAGAAAAGGGAAGGTGAAAAACAGATGGATGAGCATGAGAAACGATCAGAGTTAGTAGAGGCAGGGCAGGACTTCGTTCGGAAAATGGATGAATTATTTTATAATCGGCCAAAGAATAACATTTTGAATGCGATCGATTCTTTTTTTCAGCAAAGCGGCTTACCATCACGCTTGGCTATTGATGTATTTGAGACAGAAACAGAGTGGGTTGCACAAGTGGACTTACCAGGTGTAAAAAAAGAAAATATTCATGTTGATATTATCGGAGATCGTTTGAAAATAATGGTAGATTATAATGAGGAAACAAATAAGAGCAATGAAAATAAAGATTACTATCATAGAGAAAGAAAACATCAACATGCAGAACGAATGGTGCAACTCCCTTATGTAGTAGATAAAAAAACAACAAAAGCGTCATTTCGAAACGGTGTGTTAGAAGTACGTGGACCTAAAAAAAAGAAGCCAAACAATTATCTCGAAATTGATTAGGGCGGATATTAGGACATGAAAGGTGGAGGGTGGATTCTCCACCTTTCATTAATGGTATTGCAGGAATTCTATCGCACCATTACTTGTCTTCTTAAACGGTGCAACAAAACGAAACGTACGGTCGTATAAATCGCTAGTGCGGTCCAAATACATACAAAAGCAATCATATGCGCAGATGTAAAAACCTCTTGATAGAGAAATACACCAATAAGAAGCATGAAAGTCGGAGCAATATATTGTAGAAATCCTACCATAGATAGCGAAATGCGTTTTGCACCAATAGCAAAAAGTAATAAGGGTACAGCTGTTATTGGCAAGAACCCCCAAAGTATATAAGCGAATGTGGCAGAAAATATGCCATTTTTGGTATGTGTTCCCCCCATGTTATCCCTCCTAACGATACCTGTTAGTTTACCTGTGCCGATAATGAAATACAATAACAAAATGATATCTAAAAAAATAGAGAACCTCTCTATAGGGCCTCGATTAAAAACAACGCAAAAATTGTTGAGTCTTAAAAGTAAAGATAAATTGACCACAATGGTATAATGAGATAACGGGAAGGAGAAAGGAGGAGTTACATTGGATGTAACTACAGTCACCTTATGGTTTATTCTTGTTTTTAATATGTTTTTGGCATTTGCCATTGTTTTCTTAGAACGTAAAAACGCAACCTCTACATGGGCGTGGCTTATGGTTCTTTTGTTCATTCCAGTGATTGGCTTTTTTCTTTATTTAATCTTTGGAAGAAAATTAAGTAATAAGAAAATGTTTATCTGGGATAACAAAAGTAGGCTCGGTGTACAACAAGCAGTAAAAGTACAATTAGAGTTACTAGAAGAGGGAAGTTTTCCAATTCCGGAAAATATGAAGGGGTATGAAGATTTATTTTATCTCCATCTTCGAAATGATGATGCGATTTTCACACATGATAATGAAGTGGAGATATTTACAGATGGAAAAAAGAAGTTTGATGCGCTTATTGCTGATATGGAACAAGCAACAGATCACATTCACCTTATCTATTATATTGTTCGAAATGATACATTAGGTGAACGCATTGCAGATACATTAATTCGAAAAGCACGAGAAGGGGTACAAGTACGTTTTTTATACGATGATATGGGCTCGAGGGGACTTAAGCAAAAATATATTAGAAGATTAAAAGACGCAGGAGTAGAAGTTGAATCTTTCTTTCCGCCACTTATCCCAAAAGTTAATTTTAAGATCAATCATCGAAATCATCGTAAATTAGCCATCATTGACGGTAAAATTGGATATATTGGTGGATTTAATATTGGAGATGAATACTTAGGTGCTAGTAAAAAGTTTGGTTATTGGCGCGACACCCATTTAAGGATTGTTGGTGAGTCAGTACGTAATATGCAAACGCGCTATATTCTAGATTGGAATCAAGCATCACACCATGATATTTTATATGAGGAAAGATATTTTAAATCAGAACCTAGAGGGAATGTTGGAATACAAATTGTTTCTAGTGGACCTGATTCTGAATGGGAACAAATTAAAAATGGCTATATAAAAATGATCATGGAAGCAAAAGAATTTGTATACATTCAAACACCCTATTTTATCCCAGATGAAAGCTTAGCTGATGCAATTCGTATTGCTGTGTTATCTGGTGTGGATGTGCGAATTATGATTCCGAATAAACCGGATCATCCGTTTGTCTATTGGGCAACCTATTCTTATATCGGTGAGCTACTAAAAGCAGGAGCTAAAATCTATATATATCAACGTGGTTTCTTACATGCAAAGACCATTGTCGTTGATGGAAAAATCGCATCAGTTGGTACAGCAAATATAGATGTTCGTAGCTTCCGTTTGAATTTTGAAGTGAATGCTTTTCTATATAGTGAAGAAATAGCAATACAACTAGTGAATGAATATCACAAAGATATCGCTTACTCATCAGAGCTCACACTTTCGTTATATCAAAAACGATCGTTATGGATTCGCTTTAAAGAATCTGTTTCTAGATTAATATCACCAATTCTTTAGAACGAAAAGAGGAATAAATATGGAATCAAAACCTTCTGTTGCATCATTAAGTGTAAAAAATTCTCATGTGCTACCTTCAGATACGAATGGACACGGGACATTATTTGGCGGACAATTAATGGCATATATTGATGATGTTGCAGCAATTAGTGCGACACGCCATGCGAGAAGGCTTGTTGTCACAGCATCAATTGATTCCGTTGATTTTTTGCATCCAGTTAAAGAAGGCGATACCATTTGTTTAGAAGCGTTTGTCACCTATACGCATCGGACATCTATGGAAGTGTTTGTTAAAGCTGTGACAGAAAACTTACTTACAGGAGATCGAAAAGTTTGTGCAAATGCTTTTCTTACCATGGTAGCAATTAACGAAAATAATCAACCGACTGAGGTCCCGGAAGTGTATCCAGAGTCTGACGAAGAGAAATGGTTACACCGTGAAGCAGAAAAAAGAGCGCAAATACGTAAGGATAGAAGGAAAATAGCGAAGGAAATGTCGGAACGTTTTGGGACTTCCTTTCCTTGGAATGAAACAAGTCGATTCGGCTAACATTCTTCTAGGTGTAACAGGGAATAAAATATAAGGAAGAGAACAGGAGTTGTCATAAACGATAGCTCCTTTCCTTGTATTATTCTTACTATAATACTGAACAAACGTTTGAGCAGTGTGAAAGGTGATTAATATGGAAATTTTAGCAGTCGAGAATGTAGTAAAAACATACGGAGATAAACAATTGTTTGATTATGTGTCATTTTCTATTTCGCAGAAGGAACGTATCGGACTAATTGGTGTAAATGGAACAGGTAAATCAACATTAATGAAAGTAATAGCTGGACTGGAAGATATGGATCAAGGTACTATTCACCATGCAAAAGACTTTCGCATCACATATTTAAATCAGGATCCAGAGTTAAACGAAACAAGCACTGTCTTAGAAGAAGTTTTTGCAGGAGAAGCAACAGTCATGGTATTAATGAGACAGTACGAACAAGTCCTGATAGAACTAGAAGAGCAGCCTAATAATCAAGCATTGCAAAATCAATTGATGCAATTGCAACAGCAAATGGATCGATTAGAAGCTTGGGATGCCAATACAACTGCAAAAATGATTTTAACTAAATTAGGAATAACCTCCTTTAACCAACCGGTACATCAATTGTCAGGTGGTCAAAAAAAACGTGTAGCGATGGCTAAAGCACTTATTCAGCCAGCTGATTTATTATTGTTAGATGAACCGACCAACCATTTAGACAATCAATCTATTGAATGGCTAGAATCTTATTTAAGTCAATATCAAGGTTCCATTATGTTAATTACTCATGACCGTTATTTTCTTAATCGAATTACCAATCGAATCATGGAATTGGATAAAGGGCAAATGTATCATTACATAGGTAATTACGAGACTTTTTTAGAAAAAAAAGCAGAACGTGAAGCATTAGAGAGGCAGAATGAACAGAAACATGCTAATACATTAAAGCGTGAGTTAGCATGGCTGAAACGTGGAGCAAAAGCTCGTTCAACAAAACAAAAAGCCAGAATTAATCGAGTAGAAGAAATGAAGCAGGAGACGTTTAATACGTCGGAATCTTCTTTGGATTTTCAAGTTGGTTCTAAACGTTTAGGGAAAAAAGTGTTGGAGTTACATGATGTATGTAAATCTTATGATAGTACAAATTACATTAATCACTTAAATTTACTTGTTACCCCAAAAGATCGAATAGGGATTATTGGTGCGAATGGTAGCGGTAAGACTACCTTATTGCAATTAATTGCGAATCGTATAGAACCTGATAGCGGGGAACTGGAGATCGGTAGCACTGTAAACATAGGTTACTACACACAAGATCATAGTGAAATGGACGAAAATTTACGCATCATTGATTACATTCGAAAAGTAGCAGAAGTGATTCATACAAAAGATGGAGAAACGATCACGGCAGAGCAGATGTTGGAACGCTTTTTATTTCCTCGTTCGCAACAATGGACATATATCCGCCGTTTATCTGGTGGGGAACGTAGACGACTCTATTTATTGCAAGTACTTATGCAGGAACCAAATGTACTTTTATTAGATGAACCTACAAACGACTTAGATGTACAGACATTAAGTGTACTAGAGGATTATCTAGACCATTTTCCTGGTGTTGTTATTACCGTTTCACATGATCGATATTTTCTTGACCGCGTAGCGAATCAATTGATTGTATTTACTGCACCAGGTGAAACAAGCTTGTTTTATGGTAATTATTCAGAATATATGGCAGATCTTGAGGAAAAACAGGCGAGTAAAACAGAGAATAGAGTAAAAAAAGACACCCAACATACAAAGCCTAAACGCAAAAAACTATCATATAATGATCAACGCAAATGGGAAACAATAGAGGATGAGATTGTAACGCTTGAAGAACAAATAAGTGAAGTACAAGAAGAAATTATTCATGCTGGAAGTGATTCAGAAAAAGTTCAGGCTTTATATGAAAAACAAACAGAGCTAGAAACGAAGTTAGAGGACAAAATGGAACGCTGGGAAGAACTATCTTTGTTAGTGGAAGAAACCGAGAAGTAAACATAATTTTCAAACAAATATTTCACTAATCGAAATAAATATGAAATAATATGGATATGAAATTAAAAATTGGAGGGAAGTAAAAATGGCAGACAAACAAATGCAAGAAAAATATGCAGAACTTGCTTTGCGAACAGGTGTTAATTTACAAAGAGGACAAGCACTAATGATTAACTCTTCTATTGAAGGAGCAGATTTCACACGAATAGTAGTGCGTAAAGCGTACGAATTAGGTGCGAAAGATGTATTAGTGAATTGGCAAGATGACACCATTACATTATTAAAATATCAGCATGCCCCAGAAGAAGTATTAACGGATATTCCAGAATGGCAAATCGAAAAACATTTATCATTCGCTAAAGATGGTGGAGCGTTGTTATCGATTCGCTCAACGAACCCAGATTTACTGAAAGATGTAGACCCTGCAAAGGTAGCTAAAGCACAAAAAGCGTCAAGTGAAGCAATGAAAGAATTTCGTAAATATACAATGAATGACCGAATTGCTTGGTCAATCATTTCTATTCCAACAGGCGATTGGTCGCAAAAGATCTTCCCAGGTAAATCAAAGGAAGACGCTAAAGAGGCTTTATGGGAACAAATTTTCAAAATTGTACGTGTAGATCAAGACGATCCAATTGCTGCTTGGGAAGAGCATAATCAAAATTTGAAAGATGCGCGTGAAGTATTAAATAAAAAACAATATCAAGCACTTCTATTTAAGGCACCTGGTACAGATATTCGCTTTGATTTACCAGCAGGACATGTCTGGAAAGGTGGCGCGGCGAAAACAACCGATGGTAATGCATTTAATCCGAATATGCCAACAGAAGAAGTATTTACCTTGCCACATAAATATGGTGTGAATGGTACTGTCACAAGTACGAAACCACTGATTTATGGTGGTAATATGATCGATAACTTTTCTTTAACTTTTAAAGATGGGAAAGTCGTTGATTTTAAAGCAGAACAGGGTTATGAAACATTAAAACATCTCTTAGAAACAGATGAAGGCGCTAGCCGATTGGGAGAACTTGCATTAGTACCACATGCATCACCTATTTCTCAATCTGGATTGATTTTCTATAATACCTTGTTTGATGAAAATGCTTCTTGCCATATTGCACTTGGAAAAGCATATCCAACGAATATACAAGGCGGATCAGATATGAATGAGGAAGAATTAGATAAACATGGTGTGAATGATAGCTTAACACATGTCGATTTCATGATTGGTTCAGGAGAACTAGATATTGATGGAGTAACAGCTGATGGAAACACAGAAGCAGTATTCCGCAAAGGCGCCTGGGCGTTTTAGTGAAAATTACTAGCTCCTAAAAGATGCGTCTAGTCATGAAAAGATAGATCATCGACAGCTTTGCTGGAGATGATCGCATGCTTTTCCGGCGAACGCGCCAATAATTCGGCGAACGCGCCAATAATTCGGCGAACGCGCCAATAATTCGGCGAACGCGCCAATAATCCGGCGAACGTGCAAACTCCATGCTACCTTACTTCTGTTTAAAATAGCTACTTATCATTAGTAAGATTAATGATAAGTAGCTAAAAATTAAGACAGCAATTTGTTTTTTATTAATACACCACGGATTATCGGATAACTGTAATCCTCACCCAGCTTTTCCTTTAGTTCTTTAAGTTTGGGTTCAGTTAACGTTGTTTGTGCATCCAACACTTCTTTTTCTTCCGCTTCAGAGAAGAATTTACTCCACTCGATCGTATACCCTTCTTGAACGCATTGAAATAAATGATTCATGATGGTTTGTTCTTTTATCTCTCTCATTTGTGCAATTTCTTCGATCGTATATCCTGCTTGATCTAAGTCGTAACTAATTAAATGACTTGGCTTTTTATCATCTGCATTTGTCTCATTAGCTGTTGTCCAAGTGATAATTTCATTGATAAAAGCTTCTCCATATTGTTGGTATTTTTTCTCGCCTACACCTTTTATTTTTAACATCGCTTGCTCTGTTTTTGGATAATAGGTACTCATCTCTTTTAAGGCAACATCCGAGAATAAAATATAGGGTGGAACACCTTGTTGATCGGCCATTTTCTTGCGTAATATTCGTAGTGCTTCAAATAATCCTTTATCATAATCACTAGCATCTTGCTGTTGAACGCTAGTCTGTATCATCCATATTTGTTGTTTCCCTTTTAAAACTGATTCTGCATGCTTGGTTAATTGTAAAGTGGGATAACGTTGATCACCTGTCGATAAATAGCCTTCCGCCACTAAGTAATGAATAAAATTAGTAATTGCTTTTTCTGTTTGTTTAGCCATTAATCCATAGGTGGATAACTTTTCAAAGCCAAACTGTTTTATCTTTTTATCTTTCGATCCTTTGAGTACTTTTGCAGTTAAACCTGCACCAAATCGTTCTCCCATTCGTTTCACACAGGATAGTACCATTTGTGCTTCTCTTGTTGTATCCGTCTGTTCTCCTTTTTGTTGACAATTACTACAATTTTCACAGCCATTTTTTAATGAATAATCATGGAAATATTCCAACATAAACTGTTGTAGACAACTGTCTGTATGACAATAATTAATCATGGACTGTAATTTTTTGTATTCATTCGCTTTTTTATCCGTATCCATCAACGATTGTTCAATAAGAAATTTCTGCAAATGTATATCTTGACCAGAAAATAGTAAGATGCAATCACTTGGCTCTCCATCGCGACCTGCACGGCCGGCTTCTTGATAATAGGATTCGATATTCATTGGTAACGCATAATGAATAACGTAACGAACATTGGATTTATCAATCCCCATGCCAAAAGCATTTGTTGCGACCATAATGCTAGCCTCTTCTTGGATGAAACGATTCTGTTCTAGCTGTCGTGTCTGTTCACTTAGTCCGGCATGATAACTAGCTACGGCATATCCTTTTTGCTTAAGTTGAGATGATAAGGAATCGACTTGTTTCCGTGTTGGAGCATAGATGATTCCGGATTCATGGGTGTGCTCAGCTAAATAGTTCTTTAGAAAAGTCTGCTTATCTTGTCCTTTAATTACATGAAAGGAGAGGTTTTTTCTGGCGAAACCTGTATTTACAACAGCGTGATCTTTAACATTTAGTAATGCTTGAATATCCTTTATTACTTCTTTCGTAGCAGTTGCGGTTAACCCCATTACAAAAGGGAGGTTTGGCAACGTGGCAATCGTGGAAACAATCGATCGATAACTTGGACGAAAGTCATGACCCCATTGTGAAATACAATGCGCTTCATCAAAGGCAAGAAAAGCTAGCTTAATCTGTTTGATTATTGCTAAAAATTGGTGATGATCAAACCGTTCTGGTGCAACATAGATAAATTGATAAGCACCATTTCGAAGAGAGATAAGGCGTTCTTGTTGTTCAGCACTAGATAATGAACTATTAATATACGTAGCGCTTATTCCTAGGTTCTCTAATGCATCTACTTGATCTTTCATTAAAGAGATTAATGGAGAAACAATAATAGCTGTGCCTTCTAAAATTAAGCCCGGAATCTGATAACATATAGATTTCCCTCCACCTGTTGGCATGATGCCTAAGGTGTTTTCTTGATGCAATATATGTGAAATAACTTCTTCTTGACCAGGTCGAAACGAATCAAAACCGTAATATTCTTTTAACACACTTTTTGCTTGGTCTAACATAAACATTCATTCCTTTTTCAGTGCATACTATCCTTTTTAATCATAACGCATCGCTCCACATGTCGAAAGGATTGTTTTTAATTTTACAAAAAGAATAAGTCTTCTTCATTTACATGAGAAGAAACAATCAGTAAACTAACGTTATACTATTTTTCCGAATACTAACAGGTCGAAAGGGGGAGGTAACATTGATAGATTCATTCTTACTAGAATTTATGATCATTGGTTTACTCGGTGTAGGATCCCAATGGATTGCCTGGCGTTTTCGTTTACCAGCGATTGTTGTTATGTCCATTATTGGATTATTAGCAGGTCCTATTTTTCATTTAATACATCCAGAACAAGATTTTGGTGATTTATATAGCCCGTTTATTTCCGTTGCAGTAGCAATTATTTTATTTGAGGGAAGTTTAAACTTAAATTTTAAAGAGGTAGTAGGCTTAGGAAAGCCTGTCTTTCGAATTGTAACATGGGGAGCATTTATTAGTTGGATGCTTGGTTCGTTAACTGCTCATTATGTTGCTGGTTTATCATGGGAAGTCTCTTTTGTTATTGGTGCTATCTTTATTGTGACAGGTCCTACTGTTATATTGCCACTGCTACGTCAATCAAAATTGAAACCAAGACCTGCAAAGATATTGAAGTGGGAAGGAATCATTGTTGACCCCTTTGGTGCATTACTTGCTGTATTTGCATTTGAAATCATTGTATTTTTCACAGGTGAAACATCAACCATTTATTCATTACTATATTTCATTCTAGCATCTATATTTGCTGTTATCTTAGGTGTTGTGTTTGGTAAATTTATTGGAAAGTATTTTGAAGAGGGACGTGTACCTGAATATTTAAAATCATCTGCTGTGTTAATAGCAGTCATTGCCTGCTTTACCATTGCAGATGAAATAGCCCATGAAACAGGTTTACTTGCTGTAACCGCAATGGGGATCACATTAGCGAATATGGGGATTGCCTCTATTAGGCAGATGCGTCACTTTAAAGAAGATATCTCTATTTTACTTGTTTCTGCAATATTTATTATGCTTACAGCCTCTTTGACAAGAGAAACATTGATGCAAGTATTTCAACCAGAAATTATTGGTTATGTGTTACTTATGTTGTTTCTTGTACGTCCCTTATCGATTTTCTTATCAACGATTCGTACCGATTTAAAGATTCAAGAAAAAATATTAATCGGTTGGATTGCTCCGCGTGGAATTGTAGCTCTTACGGTAGCTAGTTACTTTGCTTCCGTCTTAATGGAGGGTGGATTTGAAGGTGCAGAAATCGTTACATCACTAACATTTGCTCTTGTGTTTTTTACTGTTTGTGCACATGGTTTTTCTATTGGCTGGCTTGCGAAGAGACTCCATTTGTCCTCCAATGGGAAACCAGGTGTGCTAATGGTAGGGAGTAATCAATTTTCTGTTGCGTTTGCGAATGTAATGAAAAAATTAAATATTCCCATCCTTATTACCGATTCTTCATGGGAAAGATTGCACAAAGCACGCCAAGCTGGTATACCTTTTCACCATGGTGATATTTTGTCAGAGCAAACAGAATATACGATAGATATGACGCCATATGATTATTTAGTCGCAGCAACAGAATATGATGCTTATAATGCACTTGTTTCCTCTACGTTTGTTCCAGAGTTTGGAAGAAAAGATGTTTACCGGTTATCGATTCAACGTAATAGTGGAGATTTAGAAGACATGGATCATACAATTGGAGGTAGGGTGTTGTTTGATGAGAAGTTTGCCTTCGATGATTTAACACACAAAGTGGAGATTGGCTATGTATTTCGAAAAACAACACTTACACAACAATATACGTTTGATAACTATGTCAATAATTGTGAATCAACTACGGTGTTATTGTTCTTATTAAAACAGAACGGTGTTATCCGTTTCTTTACAGAAGATGCATCCGTAACACCTGAAAGAGGAGATGTGGTTGTTAGTTTAACACCTCCAAGTAAGGAATTTAATAAGATAAAAGATAAAATAGAAGAACAACGCAAACAAAAAAATAATAGGATTTAAAATTGAAAATCCGGACATTTAGTAATTTAGTTCATAATTTCGTAGATGTTCGGATTTTTTTCTATAGTACGGCCCGAATGAAAATTAAATAATGCCAATCACTTTTTCGTTAACAAATTAAAAAATTACAAGTTTTATATAATAAAAATCGGGTATGTAAAACTATAAAGTTTGAAATGAAAAGTCTTACAACATGTTCAATAATGCACATTATATTTTTTAGTCTAAATGGTAAGGTCAAGTTATATGATAATGATAAAGGTGGTGATCATAAATCATAGCTTAAAAATGGAAATCATTTTTAGAGGATTTGTAAAGAAAAGAGAGTATTTTAGCCAATACTTACATAAAGCCGAATCATTTTTATCAAAGGCGGAAATTTGTGGTAATGTTACAAATAATGCGTTTTCAATCCGTTTGTTAACAAATTTGGATTAATTTATAATTGGGTTAGTGTGAAAATTTTGAGCTAGCTTTTAAAAGAGGAGGACATGATTCGTTGAAAATTATCAAAGCAATAGATAATTTCTTTTTAAAGTTAGAAGAGATTATCTTAAGCTACTCCGTTATTTTAATAGCAATAATGGTAGTAGGAAATGTACTTAGTAGATCAATCACTGGATCTAGTTGGGTATTTGCCAATGAAATAAGTTTATTTGCTGTTATTATTGCTACATTCATGGGGATTAGTTACGCAGCAAGGAAAGGGCGCCATATTAGTATGTCAGCTTTTTATGACCTAGCCCCATATCGCGTTCGAAAAACTTTAGCTATACTTATTCCTTTTGTTACTGCAATTGTGCTATTTGTAGTAGCATACTATTCTTACTTATATGTTGTTTCTGTACACGAAAGTGGGACAGTAACCTCCGCATTACAATTACCAGTAACATACATGTTAATTTTCATCCCCATCGGCCTAGTTCTAGGCGGTATTCAATACTTGCGAAATGTTTGGGTTAATATAGTAAACAAAGAAGTCTACTTGGGGACAGATGTGAAAGATTATAACGATGAAGATAAAGAGAGTAAAAAGGATGATATGGAAGATCAAATTCGTGTCTGAGAGGTGTGTAAGAAACAAAGCTAAAGGCATCCGTGCAAAAACATAAGATAAAGAAAATCGTTATAGAAAGGATTACATTATGTTAACGACACTATTGACTATTATGGTCGTATTATTATTATTAAACTTTCCTATGATGATTCCTTTAATTGCTGCCCCATTAGTGGTTATGTTGATTTTTTTTCCAATGATGGATCCAATGCTGATGATGCAACAATTAAAAACAGGAATCGAATCATATGTATTATTAGCGGTACCGTTATTTATTTTCGCTGCCGATATTATGACAACAGGAAAAACCTCAAATCGATTATTAGATTTCATCGGTTCGTTTGTTGGGCATATTAGAGGGGGCTATGCAATTACGACTTCAGCTGCTTGTACATTATTCGGCGCTATTTCAGGATCAACACAAGCTACAGTAGTTGCAATAGGAACACCGATGCGTCAACGTCTGCTAAAAGCAGGATATAAAGATTCCAGTGCCATCGCGCTAATTATTAATTCGTCTGATATTGCTTTACTTGTTCCACCAAGTATAGGCATGATTATGTATGCATTGGTATCTGGAACTTCTGTTGGGGATCTTTTCTTAGCGGGTATTATTCCTGGTACACTCGTATTTCTATGCTTTGCTATCTATAGTTATCTTCACGCACGAGTACATAATATCCCACTTGCGGATAAGAAAACATGGGCAGAGCGTTGGAAATACACAAAAAAGGCATTATTACCTTTAGGCTTCCCTATCATTGTTATTGGTGGACTGTATTCAGGTTTATTTGGTCCAACGGAAGCAGCAGGTATTTCTGTATTTTATGCATTCATTTTGGAAGTGGTTATCTTTCGTTCTATTAAACTAAAAGACTTACCTAATGTTGCTTTATCTACTGGTCTAGTAACTTCAGCAGTATTTGTTTTAGTTGCAGGTGGGCAAGCATTTACTTGGTTAATTTCATTTGCCAGAATACCGCAGCAAATTACTGAAACAGTATTAGGTACAGATCCAAGCCAATTATATGTCCTGCTTATGGTTTCATTATTTTTCTTTGTTGGTTGTATGTTTGTTGATCCGATTGTTGTTATTTTAATATTAACACCAATCTTTATGCCTTCGGCTCAGGCTGCTGGAATTGACCCAGTACATTTAGGAATTATTGTGACATTCCAAGCTGCACTAGGATCTGCCACACCCCCGTTTGGAGTGGATATTTTTACAGCTAGTGCCGTATATCAAAAATCCTATTTAGATGTTATTCGGGGTACACCTCCGTTTATCATTATGCTACTGGCAATAGGTATTTTATTAATCTTAGTTCCAGATATCTCACTCGCTTATCGTTGGTTCCTACCATCATAAGCAGTGATATCATATATTAAAAAATCAGGAGGTAATCAACATTTTTAACAAAAAATATCTGTTTCGTTTACTTACAATAGTAACATTTAGCTTTGTATTAGTTGCTTGTGGTGGAGATGAAGGCAATACTACAAATGATAGTCAGAGTGATTCAGGATATAGCCAAGCTACATGGCGATTTGTAACAGAAGAGTTAGAGGGACAGGTGCAATACGAATACGCTGAAGAATTCGCAGAGCGTATTAAAGAGAAAACGGATGGTGCCATTACGGTGGAGCCATATGAATATGATGGTGGTTTAGGTAGTGAAAGTGATCAAGTGGAGTTGTTACAAAATGGTGGCGTTCAAATGGCTGTTATGTCACCAGGTTTTACAGGCGGTATGGTGAAAGAAGGCCAGATGTTTGCACTACAATTCTTATTTCCTGATAGTGTAGAAAAAACACAAGAAATTCTAACAAATAGTGAAGCTTTGAATGAAGACCTTCGTAAACGGTATGAAGAATTTAATATCTCTCCACTTGCCTTTTGGACAGAAGGTGCGATGCAATGGACTAGTTCTACTCCCATTGAAGAGCCAGGAGATTTTGAGAACTTTAAAATGCGTACACAAGACTCGCCTTTAATTTTAGAATCTTATAAAGCCTATGGTGCTGATCCAACACCGATGAGCTGGAGTGAATTATACATCGCACTTGATAATGGTACCGTTCAAGGTCAAGAAAATCCAATCTTCTTTATCGGAGATGCTTCGTTTCATGAAGTGCAAGATTATATGACACTTTCAAATCATAACAATTATGTTGCGATGACAACTGTAAATACTGATTGGTATGAAGGATTAGGGCAAGATGAACAACAATTAATTGATGAAACAGTAGAAGAAATGCAATCATGGGTGTTTGAAGAACAAAAACGTGAAAACGATGAATTCTTAGAACAAATTAAAAATGATACAAAACACTCAACAGAAATAATTGAATTAACTGAAGAACAACGTCAAGCATTCAAAGATTTAGCTGTACCTGTACGTGACTTTTATCGTGAAGAAGTTTCAACAGTAAATGGTAAGATCCTTGATAAGTTAGTTAAAGAAATCGAAGAGGCACAAGAATGATAAAAAAAATCGAGCCGATTATGGCTCGATTTTTTGTTTTGTTGTTTTTTGATGTTTTTATCGAACACAGGAGCAAGGAAATAAAGCGTGCGTGTACGAAAAGTAAAATTTATCGCCCATTCAGGCATTGAACTAAAGCATGAATGGACGAACCCTATTTCTATTAAATAATCTCTTTTTCATCAGCAGGTTGACGTTCTCTCCATTCGTGATAGAAGTGTGAGATGATTGTTTTGATCACAGCATACATTGGTATAATAAACAACAAACCAAGGAACCCAGCGATACCGCCAGCAGCTAATATTAAAGTAATTACAGTTAGAGGATGAATCTTTAATACTTTCCCCATTACATTAGGTGAAATGAAATTACTTTCGACTTGTTGCGCAATAATCATTACTACTGCAGCCCAGATACCTAACATTGGCTCTTGGAAAAAACCTACAATAACTGCAGGAATGGCGGATAGAAAAGGACCTACAAATGGAATTAAATTCATTACAACACCGAATAATGCGAGTGTTAACGAATAAGGTAAATCAATAATGATGTATCCGATATATAACATGATCCCAACACACAAACTGACAATAAATTGCCCTTGTATAAAAGAAGCTAACGTATGGTTAATATTACTAGCTAATTTTTTTAAGCTTGCTGATTTACCATCGCTGAGAAACTGTGTAATAAATGGGATGAATTTGTCCCCATCTTTTAACATAAAGAACAAGAAAAATGGGATTAAAAAGAAAGAAAAAACAAAACTAAAAATTTGTCCAATTGCATCTACTAAAGATCCCGTAATATTCTCCACATATGTACTCAAGTTGTTGGTTATATTTTGAATCGTTGATTCTAACTGTTTTGGAAAATAGCTTTGACGATTTTTCCATAAATTGATTAAATCTTCTGCAGCCTCGACCATATTAGGAAGACTCTTTTCTAATTTAATAAATTGCTGTTGTACAATTGGTGCAACAAAATTAATGCCAAAAAAGACTAAACCTAATATTAAAAGAAAGACAATTATAATACCAAGAATACGAGGTACTTTATATTTCTCTAGTAAGTTAACAAGTGGATTAGTTATGTAAAAAATTAATCCTGCTCCAATGATAGGGACTGCTATTGCAGCAAGATAAGCCGCTACAGGAGCAAAAATAAAGTTTGTAATGGAAATTAGATAAATTAATAAAAATATTAAAATTGTTGTAACAAGTATCCGGGTACTCTTCTTTTGTAACAAGCAAGTCAACACCTTTCTTTTTATACTGGTAGTATTAGAATAGCATAATTTATTCGGAATAGCATACTTTTACAAATGCTAATTATATGAATCTAGTTTACCCTATTTAAACAATTAATAGACCATTTTTGTTTTTTAATACCATAATTATGGTATTAAAATAACAATGGTTCATAGTATGTAAGCTTAAAAGGTTCTATATAACGAGGATGTATCCTATACCTTTTGGTTGACAAAAAGTGAGTTCCCTTCTATGATACTTAATAGTGATATAAAGGGGAGTAGCTATTATTATTATGTCGTCATTCCGAGAGAAATCTCCGGCATAATAGGCAACGGGCGTTGTAAGCAAGACCTTTACCAACTGCATGCAGTGGTAGAGGTCTATATTTTTGCCTAAAATCATTGTGTGAAAAGGATAAGCACTAGTCAAGGGGAAAAGGAGAAGCGTGTATGGATGTTCAATTACTAATAGAGTACGGTTGGGTACTTATTGTTCTTGTAGGATTGGAAGGTATATTAGCAGCTGATAATGCATTAGTACTTGCGATCATGGTTAAACATTTACCGGATGAGAAGAGGAAAAAGGCTTTATTTTACGGGCTTGCAGGTGCCTTTGTATTACGTTTTGCTTCACTGTTTGTTATTTCATTTTTAGTAGATGTCTGGCAAGTACAAGCAATAGGGGCTTTATATCTATTGTTTATCTCAGGTAAACATTTATATGATCGTTTTAAGAAAAAGCCAGATCAAAGTGATGAGAATTCAGATGAAGAGAAAACAGGTAGTAGTTTTTGGATGACTGTTTTAAAAGTTGAATTTGCCGATCTAGCATTTGCCGTAGATTCAATATTAGCAGCGGTTGCTTTAGCTGTAGCATTACCAGAAACAAGTCTTCCATCGATCGGTAGTCTCGATGCTGCACAGTTTATGGTTGTATTTGCTGGTGGAATGATTGGAATCATTATTATGCGATTTGCCGCGAACGTGTTTGTGCGTTTACTGCATGAACGTCCCGGTTTAGAAGTGGCCGCTTTTGTTATTGTAGGTTGGGTTGGTATTAAGTTAGTTATCAGTGTACTAGCACATGATGCTATTCATATCTTACCGCATGACTTTGCCCATTCCTTAGCTTGGAAACTCATTTTCTACATTGTACTTGTCGGAATTGCGGTAGTAGGGTGGTTCTCTTCAAGTAAAAAAGAAACCGAATCAGCATAGTGAGGTTTAATATACTCCTTTTAAGGTGAACAGATTAAAAATGAAACACTGTTTATACTTAAAAGGAGTTTTTTTGCGTTAAGAAAGCATTGTGTTTTGTTCGAATCATTAAGAACGGTATAATAACAAATAAGTAAGAAGAAAGGAAGGTTTTATGACTATTCATCAATTCCATTTAAAAGCAAACTGGCCTGGTCGGAGAAATAGTGTTGGGAGCATTCAATCAGGTAATCTCCAAACAAAAATATCAATTCCTACTGAAATGGATGGTCCAGGAATAGGCACTAATCCGGATGAAATGTTACTTGGCGCTGCATCTACTTGTTATATAATTACATTAGCAGCAATGATCGAGCGTGCTGACTTACCTTTGGCTCATATGGAGCTTGAATCAATCGGGGATGTCGATGTAACGAAAGGCGTTTTTACCTATAAAAAAATAACGCATTATCCAATGGTAAGATTAAAATCGGATGCGACTGCAAAACAACTTTCCCAATTACATGATCTAGTACAGAAAGCAGAAAAAACGTGTATGATCTCTAAAGCAATTCAAGGTAATGTCGAGTTGGCGGTGATTTCTGATTTATCAAAAGCGTAATGCTTTTTACTAATAACTACAGGTTAGCTACGGGTAGTTAATTAAAATCAATTTTATTTTAATTGAAAAAACTTGACATCATTTTACCTTTCTTTTAGTATAATACAGTAAAACCATCGGAATTAAATGTATTATACGTTAGTTTTAATTCCGACTAATTTTATCAACATACAAGGAGGATTTACGTGGATACTTTATTTATTGTGTTAAATATCGTGATTATGCTCGCAATTATCGGTTTATTATTTTATATGCAGAAGAAGCATGTATCATTCAGTAAACGTGTTTTTACTGGGTTAGGTCTAGGTATTGTACTTGGTGCTTTTCTGCAAATAGTTTATTCGGCAGATTCTGAGGTTGTTAGTGTGACAACAGATTGGTATAACATTGCAGGTAGAGGGTATGTATCACTTTTAATGATGATCGTTATTCCTCTTGTTATGGTTTCTATTATTCAATCTATCATTAATTTAGAAAAATCAGCAGATTTAGGTAAGATGTCTGCATGGATACTTGTGTTTTTAGTAGGTACGGCAATGATCGCAGCATTGGTAGGTATTACGAGTGCGGCAATTTTTGATCTGAATGCAGATCAAATTGAAATTGGTCAGGCCGAGCAAGATCGAGGGATAGCATTAGAAGAACGATTAGGTGATGTGCAAGATTTATCAACACCTGAAAAGATATTAAGCTTTATTCCATCTAATCCATTTTTAGATATGACGGGACAGCGTGCAACATCAACGATTGCTGTGGTTATTTTCTCCATCTTTATTGGTATTGCTGCATTAGGTGTTCGGCGTAAAAAACCAGAGGAAGCAAAACGGTTTATTAATGGTGTTAACGCTATTTATGCTGTTGTTATGCGAATGGTTACACTCATTTTACGTTTAACACCATATGGTATTTTAGGTTTAATGGCCAATACAGTTGCCCGTACAGATATTGCAGGGATTTTAGAATTAGGTAAGTTTGTTGGTGCATCCTATGTTGCCTTACTCGCTATGTTTGTTATTCATTTACTTTTCATTGCAGGATTTGGTTTGAATCCTTTCACCTATCTTAAAAAAGTATTACCAGTATTAGGTTTCGCTTTTACATCTCGTTCAAGTGCAGGTACGATTCCATTAAATATTCAAGCGCAAAGAAACAGTTTAGGTGTGCATAATGGAATTGCCAATATGTCTGCTTCGTTTGGAGCAACAATTGGTCAAAATGGTTGTGCAGGAATTTATCCAGCGATGCTAGCTGTGATGATTGCTCCTTCACAAGGAATCGATCCATTAGCGCCAGGATTTATTATTCAGCTTGTTTTGATTATTGGTATCAGTTCATTTGGTGTAGCTGGAGTTGGTGGTGGTGCAACCTTCGCTGCTTTAATCGTACTATCATCGATGAACTTACCGGTTGCATTAGCTGGTTTACTTATTTCCGTAGAACCATTAATTGATATGGGGCGTACAGCACTTAACGTTAATGACGCGATGCTTTCAGGGACATTAACATCGAAAGTAATGAAAAAGTTGAATATCAAGCGTTTTAATGATCCAGATGCAATTGAAAAAGATGTAAGCTTATAAAAAGGAAAAAAGAATAAGAAAAGCGTGGATTTATCAAGAAATCCACGCTTTTTACGTTGTTATTTTTTTATTTTGTCCATTGTAATATAGAATGCAGGTAGTAACACTAACGTTAAGATCGTAGAGAACAACAATCCATATACAATAGAAACTGCTAGAGGTCTAAAAAGTACATCTCCTGTGAAAATGATAGGAACAAGCGCTGCAATAGATGTCAAGGTTGTTAAAATAATCGGTCTAACTCTTGCACGGCCTGCTTCTATAATTGCCTGTAGTACGGAATCATAAATATTTCGATTTTGTTCAATAAACTCAATGAGTAAGATTGAATTTCGAACAACAATTCCTGACAAGGAAACAATACCTAATACTGCTAGGAAGCTTAATGGTTCACCAGAAATAAACAGCCCTACAATGGCACCAGTTATCGCAAGAAATACGGTACTTGTAATTAATAAAGGTGTTAATAGCGAATTAAACTGGATAGCAATAGTTAAATAGATAAGAAATAGCACAATAAAGAATAGTTTTGCTACTTCAACGAAAAAGGCTGTTTCTGCAGAAGCAGCACCTTCTTCTATAATTTGATAATCATCTGGTAAGTCTTCAGACAGAGAAGCAATGACTTTGTCTGCTTCTTCCGTAAATGTCTGTTCCTCACCGTCTACTTCATAACCTTCAATCGTAATGGTTCGATTTCCATTATAATGTGGAATTGCTCCGATCTGATTACTTGCTTCTTTTGTTATAAAGGAATCATAAGATAATATTTTTGGTGGTGAAGTATTATCACTACTTGGTACCGCCAAGTTTAGTTCTGTTAGGTCTATCCCTTCTGCATTTCCATCATCTAATGACAATTGGATAGGTAATCGTTCTTCCCCATTGTCAAAGTTACCTAAAGGTATACCAATATTGGCAAGTTGAAGTGTCCCAATAACTTGATTAGGATCTATTCCTTCACTAGCCAAAAATTCACGATCTAATTGATAAGTAATATAATTTTGTTCTTTGCTAGTATTTGATGTCACAATTTTGGCACTATCTAAATCTGCTAATTGCTGTTTTAAATCGTCTGCAATCGAAACAAGTTGCTCCACTTCAGGTCCTTGAACCTTTACTTCTACACTTGGAGAGGGAGGCGGCCCAGATACAATGGTTTCTAAGAAGATTTCCACATTAGGAAAAGCCTCTCGTAATGGTGATTCCCATTCATCAATAAAATTAGATGCACTTGTTGTCTCTCGATCAACCCGTACAACGAGTTGGCCTGTATTTTCACCAGTTCGTGTCATGCTAGAATTGAAAATACCAGGGAGTCCACTTCCTGCATAGGCAACGGTTTCCGTGATCTTATCTGATTGCTCAAGCAAATAGTTTTCCATCTCTTCTAATGTTTGATTGGTATCTTCTATTGTAGTGCCTTGACTTAACCTTGCTGAAATAGTTACCTCCGCTCGATCAGCAGCAGGGAAAAATTCGAATGGAACTTTAAATGCTAATAACACTAATAACAAACAAAGTACAACCCCTAAACTTACTGTTAACCAAGGTTTTTTCAATGTTGTCGGAATAATAGAATCAGCATAAAGCTTTTCGATCTTATCAAACAAGTGACCAAGTACCCCAACCCGTTTTTTCTTCCTTCTCTTATGTTTTTGTTTGTCTGTATTCTTTTGCTTCGTATATTGTACGGTTGGAATAAGTGTTAGAGCTAATACTGTAGATGCAAGAACCGTACAGATAAGTGCTAATGGTAATGCTCGAATAAAATCCCCGTTACTTCCAGAGAGAAAGGTTAAAGGGAAGAAACTGAAAACAATCATTAAAGTAGATGTAATAATAGAAACACCGACTTCACGTACGCCATTAATGGTTCCTTTTAGTGCAGGATCGCCTAATTGGAAACGACGTTGAATGTTATCATTGACCACAATTGCATCGTCAACAAGAATGCCAATAGCTACAATCATACCAATAATCGATATTTGATTTAAGTCTACTCCTGCATATGGTAAAGGAATTAAACCAACAATAATGGAAATTGGTATAGCTAATGCAACTAATATAGCTGAAGAAATAGGTAAACCAAGTAGCATGATAACTAATACAGCAATTAATGAGATAACGAAAGAAGAAATCAGACTAGAATAGACTTCATTAATAACCGTACTTTGTGTATAAAATTGATCTACTGTAATAGCCTCAGGTAATTCAGCAGTTAACGTATCAACTTTATCTGTAATATTCGCCTGGATTTGTTCAATATTAACGCCTTCTTCGGCTTGGACAGTAATAGAGAGTGCATAGTTGTCGTCGTAACGAATAATATCTGAAGCTGGCTTGTTGATTTGTTCTATAGAAGCAACATCATGTAAATAAATCGCTTTGCCTGAAGCTGGACTGTTTGCAAGATAAATATCTTTTAAATCTTCTAGGTTTTCATTTGAATTAATCGTTAATTGGTAAAGTGTGTTGCCTTCTTGTTCAGAACCAAGTGCCTTTGGAGAAGTAGCATTTGTGATTGCTGTTATCACTTGATTCGGTTGAATTTGGTTTTTGCCTAATGCTTCCGGGTCGATTGAAATAGACAATTGTTCATCGGGAAGTCCTTTTATTAAAAGACCTTCCACCCCATTAATAGAGGTGAGTTCTTCTTTCCAATGTTCTAACTGATCACGGAAGCTATACAATGATTGCTGATCTTCTGCTAACAGATGATAGGTAGCGACGTTAGATTTAACTAAATCTGTCGAAACACTGGGCGTTTGTACTTCACTTGGAAATGATTTAGATGTTTCAGAAACGGTTTGTCTTATCGAACTATACACATTATTTGCATCTATACCACTATCTAAAGATAATGTAATAGTAGAAAAACCGGTAGTTGAAGCGGAAGACATTTCTGAGATGCCATCAACATCTTCTAAGGCATCCTCCATTGGATTTGTAACCGTCTGTTCCATTTCTTTAGGTGTTGCTCCAGGATATACTGTAGAGATAGAAGCAATATTTTGATTGATTTCTGGAATATCTCGTTTAGGTAATTGGATATATGTAAAAATCCCAGTGAAAATTAATAGTATAATAAATACCCAAACAATTTTTCGATATCGCAGTAAATGCTTCATGATAAACCCCCTTTATTTTAGTTTGTAAAGTGATATTAGTATACCAGATAATACCCCACTCCATCACTTTTAAAACGCTACTCATACATAAAAAAGTATGAAATAATAAAGAGGAACATGTTAAAAAGGAGGAAGAAATAATTATGTCTCAAACATTAAATATGGAAAAATATGCACGATTAATCTTAGAAACTGGGGTGAACCTTCAGTTGAAACAAGGATTAATTATTAATGCACCGATTGAAGCTGCTCCATTTGTTCGATTACTCGTGAAGAAAGCGTATGATTTAGGAGCTAAGAATGTACATATTGAATGGAATGATGGAGAACTTACTTATTTAAAGATGAAACATGCTCCTATGCATGTATTAGAGACATTTCCAAAGTGGAAAGCAGATGGCTTGCTAGAAATGGTTAGAGATGGATATTCGTTATTAACCATTTATGGCCCAGATCCAGACTTGTTAAATGGAATAGATGCAGAACGAATTACAGCAGTAAATAAAGCAAGTGCTCAAGCATTAACAACCTATCGGGATTATGTCATGAATGATCGTGTCACTTGGTCCGTTGTAGGCTATCCAACCAAAGCCTGGGCAAAGAAGGTTTTTCCGGATCTATCTGTTGTGGAAGCGCAAGAAAAGTTATGGGATCAAATTTTCTCTATTACACGGGTTGATCAAGATGATCCATTACAAGCATGGCAACAGCATAATCAGCTATTAGAGAAGGCTAGAGAGTATTTAAATAAAAAACAATATTGTAAATTAATTTACAAAGCGGAAGGGACAGATTTGATTATTGAGTTACCAGATGGTCACATTTGGCATGGTGGTTCTGGTCGATCAGAGAATGGTATACCATTTAATGCAAATATTCCAACAGAAGAAGTGTTTACTATGCCACATAAATATGGCGTGCATGGAACAGTAAGGAGCACCAAGCCTTTAAGCTATGGTGGGAATATTATTGACGATTTTTCTTTAACCTTTAAAGAGGGTAAAGTGGTTAATTTCACTGCCGGAAAAGGAGAAGAAGCATTAAAACATTTATTAGAAACCGATCAAGGTGGGGCAAAACGATTAGGAGAAGTGGCATTAGTTCCTCATCAGTCGCCCATCTCTCAATCAGGGTTGATTTTTTATAATACTTTATTTGATGAGAATGCATCCTGTCACCTTGCCCTTGGAAAAGCATATCCAAATACCATAAAGAACGGTTCAGCGATGACAGAAGAAGAAATGGACCAGTTTGGTGTGAATAATAGCTTAATCCATGAAGATTTTATGATTGGTTCAGCCCATATGGATATTGACGGGGTAACAAGTGATGGTGAGACCGAGCCAATCTTTCGAAAAGGAAATTGGGCAATTGATTTTAACAACCTAAAGTAGAATAAAATAATACGATTGAATGGAAACAAACTAATGGAATGCACAAGACTTTTATTTTAAGGTCGGTTGCATTCCATTTTTATTACATTTGTTTAACAACTCACTTACAATCCCATTAAATTAGCTTTAATAGAACGAATCTTTTATTATATCGGGTATAGTTTAGAGACTGATAACTACAATAGAAAAGATATAGATGTTTTTTTAGGGGTGAACCATATGAAACGTGAGGCTTTCTTTGATAATGCAAAATTTATTCTAATATTTCTTGTTGTGTTTGGCCATATGATTCAGCCATTTACAGATAATCAAGTAATCGAAGTATTATATTATTTTATTTATATCTTTCATATGCCAGCTTTTATTTTACTTAGTGGTTTTTTTGCAAAAGGGGTTGGAGATTTAGGATATATTTGGAGTTTGTGCAGAAAATTGATTATGCCTTACCTTATCTTTCAACTATTATATTCTGGCTATTATTACATGATTGGAGATACTGGTTGGCAAACAGCATGGTATAAACCTCATTGGGCTCTGTGGTTCTTATTAAGTTTGTTTTGTTGGCATATCTTGTTGATTGTGTTTAAAAAAATACCGTCTATATTCAGTATAATCATTGCTGTTGAGATAGGCATTATTGTTGGGTATATCGATGTCATTGGACATGCACTTAGTCTTTCTAGAACCTTTGTTTTCTTTCCTTTCTTTTTGATCGGCTATTGGTTGTCTAAAGAGCAGTTAATAAAATTATCCCACCCTTTAGTGAAAGGGACTACTTTACTTGTATTTAGTGTAGTAATGATAGCTTTAACTGTAACACCATCTTTTTCTTCGAGTTGGTTATTAGGCTCTTTTTCTTATAGTGAGATGGGACAGCCGATTTGGGGTGGCGTTATTCGATTTGGAGTATATTTATTGGCAATAATAATAACTTGCGGTGTCTTTGCTTGGATTCCGTGGAAAACATATAGCTGGACAAAGTTTGGTAAACAGACGTTATATGTCTATTTATTACATGGGTTGTTTATTCAATTTTTTAGAGAAGCTGGCTGGTTTAAAGTCGGTCGAATGTTAGATGTAGTAGGATTGGCGATGCTATCTATGTTTATTGTATTATTACTTTCTAGTAGAGTAGTGTTTGTTTCGTTTCAACCATTCATTGAAGGAAAAATAACACAGTTAAGACGATGGATAGATAAACGAAAAGAACGGAAGAATAGAGAATTATTGCAGTAGGCAAAAGCTGATGGAAAGAAAATTTTTCATCAGCTTTTATTTTTTTCTATTATCAATGAATGTAATACGCTAAGACACGATCGACCGCAGCGCCATATCCTTCACCAAACAGAATAAGGTGGACGAGTAAATAATAAAGTTGGTAGATTTGTTTTACATCTTCATAATACGGTTCGATTGGAAATACTTCTTGATATGCATCATAGAAGGTTTGTGGAAAGCCACCAAAAAGTTCTGTGAATGCTAGTTCAAATAAGTGATCACCGTAAAAAACAGCAGGGTCAATCAGATAGGGGTTCCCATTAGGGCCAACAAGCCAATTTCCACCCCATAGATCTCCATGTAGAAGGGATGCTTTTGGAGAATGTGGTAACCAATTCGTAAGATTATCAATCAATTTCTCTAATTTTTCTCTCCTGTATTTTGGTAAAAGATTGTGTTTAGTAGCTCTTTCTAACAAAGGGATCAGCCGATATTGTTGAAGATAAGTCACCCAGTTTGATGTGAATTGATTAGGCTGGTCAATTAAACCAATAAAACCATGCTGATCTAAACCGAAATAATTAGACGTATCTTGGTGCATGTTTGCAAGGTGGTAACCTAATGTTGCGGTGGTTTCACTGTTTACATCTCCTTCAATCCAATCCATAATGATGATGGCTTGTTCAGATCCAATTGGTTCGTTGTAATAGTAAACATGCGGTACAGCAATCGTATTCGTTTGCTCAATTAGTGATAACCCTTTCGCCTCGAAATAGAAGAAATGTGAAGGAACACCATCGTTTTGCTTAACAAAATAGTTATGCTGGTTGGTTTGGACATGGTATGCTTGATTAATATCACCACCGGTCACAGGGGTGATGGTTTGAATTAGTGAATCATCACCCATCTGTTTTAGCGCATATTTTAATTGTTGTTTCACACGATCACATCCTTTATAGCTATGATACGTGCTATATGCAAACGAATCAAGCAGACCACTAGATGTTTAAAGTTAGATGTAATGAATAAAGCTAGGGTTTGGATTTTACATTTCTGATCATGTAAAATAATGATGACAGTTTTATTTTTAAAACAGTTATTTTAGCTTTAATAATGAATAAGCTTTGAATGATTATTTTGGTGGTAGTAAACAACAGGAGGGATGAAAATGATTCGTAATGAACAAGTATTGCAAAAAATGTTACAAGAAGTGAAAGAGGCGCTTGAGATAAGTAATCAGTCATTGGAAGTAAAAGCACACGCAAAATCAATTCGTCTATTATGTGATTTATTAATAGATACAGAAGAAGAGCTATCAAATCCTAATGCTGCTTCTTCATCAAAACATCCTACTTCAAATGAGTTGGAATTACAAAAAATGATGGGAGATATGCAGAGTCAAACGATAAATCAACCAAAAAAATTAGAAGAAAAAGAGGCTAATGGGGATTCCATTTTTGATTTCTAATTTCTAGTCGGAAAGGAAGAATAAACAATGAAACTCTTTATGCTATTCGGCGTCATTAATGGCTTTTTAGCAGTTGCTTTAGGGGCCTTTGGTGCCCATGGATTAGAAGGGAAACTTACAGAAAAAGCGCTAAATACTTGGGAAAAGGCAGTTCAATATCAGATGTTCCATACTGGTGCACTCCTAGTTACTGCCCTTCTTTTAGCCAAATACCAACTATCCACAATCTCAATGGCAGGTTGGTTTTTTCTTATAGGTATTATTATATTTTCTGGAAGTCTATATGTTTACGCAACAACATCCCTTAAGGCATTTGCAATGATTACACCAATCGGTGGATTCGCATTTTTAATTGGCTGGGTCTTACTTGGTTATGCAGCAATCAAATTCATGTGATATATAAATAACTAATAAAAATAATAAGAAGAATGGCTCGAATCATCTGATGACCAGCTTGTGTGATATATCCCTTCTTAAGTTCAATATATCCTTCAATAAAGAAGCTGCTTATTACAGCGATACAAGCAAAAAATGAAAAAAACAAGGTTGCAGTCCACATCATCATAAAACCAGCGAAGATAGCGAGAATCAATAAAATCAGTTGTAGTTGAATCAATTTTTCAAATGGTTGTCTCACTGTAGCCCTCCTTTCCAAAAAGAAAAGCCCTTGCCTTTTGAAAGAGCAAGGGATATTCTTTATGCTTATCGCCCTTTATAGGAATGATTAGCTCTTTGAGATCTTGGATAATCGTAATTGATTTCTTCATCAAATGTAATGTAGTCCAAGTAAATCGTTAATAATAGATAGCGTTTATTTGTTTCCGGGTCACTTAAGATAATATGATCTCTTCCGGCCGCTTCAATTATTCCCTTGAATATTTTCGCATTCCATCGATCGTTATTTTCAAAGGTCATATAAATCGTTGCGATTTTCCCTTTGTTCAAACGAAGAATATTTTCAATGTAAGATTCTTCCAAAGGCAACATTCCTGGCAGTTGACTCATACTTGGTTGGTCTTGTGGTGGACTCTGTGTTTGATAGGGTGGATAACCATAAGATGGATAATATACCGGTTGCTGTTGTGTGTAACCTGGCTGATACATCATTCCTGGATAATACGAACCGCCTTGCATTTGCTGTTGATACATACTTTGTTGTTTGTTACGCTGTTTGTTTTCATCACTCATTTACATAACACTCCTCTCTTATACGTTCGGGCACTCAGAAGCTAAAGGTGCAAAAAAACAATGTGATTTATATCTGCCAGAATTCCATTGGCCAAACCATTGTGATGGACAACTTCCTTCTGGTCTAAAAAACCATAATGAACGTGTGGCTGGGTGAAATCGTTCTCCTTTAATGACGCGCCTTGCTAGTTCGCGATCTGCTTCTCTGGCACGCTGATGAAAATATCCCTTTTGTGTAGCTTCAAATCCACCAGGGCTTTGAAAGACCATATTGTTAATGGATCTGATATTTTTAAAGTCTAAACAATCCGCTCGCACACGATTGATTCCGGTATTTCCAACCATTAGCATACCTAGTCGACCATCACCTTCTGCTTCAGCTCGCATTAATCGGGCAAGTAAATCCACATCTTTGCTTGTGTTTTGAACTACAGCCATCGCTTCACCTCGCTTTTGTACCAATCGTCCCACTACATATACCTATGCAGCAGAAAATAAAATGATGAAAGAATTTTTATTTTGTTATTAGATTTGTTCTTGGTATAAATGATGACACACCGTTTTTAACGTATAAAAAAAGATCTCACTATATATAGCGAGATCTTATTCGTGTGATAAAAAATAATTATACTTGTAAAAAGCTCGGCACTTCATCTTTTGGAAGAATATTACCTATATAAAAAGAACCGAATTCACCAAAACGAGCGCTGACTTCATCAAAACGCATTTCATATACTAACTTTTTAATATCTAATGCATCTTTAGCAAATAGAGTAACACTCCATTCCCAATCATCGAATCCCATGGAACCAGTAATGATTTGACGAATTTTCCCAGCGTACTTTCTCCCGGTCATTCCATGTTCATACATTAAACGGCGACGCTCATCCATGGGTAACACATACCAATTATCCTCACCTTGACGTCTTTTATCCATTGGATAGAAGCAAAGATGCTCCCATTTTGGTAAGCGAGGACGCAACCTTGCTTGTGTTCCAGGATGTTCTTCAGGCTTTTCTCCTTCCTTTGCCATGTACTTCGACAATTCTACAATTGAAACATAGGAATAGGTTTGCTTTGTAAAGGAAGCTAATGCTGTTTTATTAAATGACAACTCGACCTCTTGTAATTCTTTTAGTGTAGGGCGGAGAACCATGAGGATTAGATCCGCCTTATGTCCTAAAATGGAATAGACAGCGTGACTGCCGTTTTTTTCCTCATCTATTACATCCCATTTTGTTAGCAGTTCTTGAAATTCAGTGATTGCTGCATCCCTTTGTGACGCTGTGGCTTGTTTCCAAGCTTGCCAATCTATTTTTCTTAAGTCATGTAAGCAATACCAACCATCCATTGTTTCTACAGCTTCTGCCATAGTAACCGCTCCTTACTTTATAATAATTTCTATTTGATATTTCCTATCAGCTTTTAATATACCATAAAACGGGTATAGTAAACATGCAGAATGCTTACTTTATAAAGGAATAAATGGCTACGAACAGGTGTCATTACATGTTAGTAATAATGAATGATTAAATTGTCATGATTTAGACAAAAATCAAACAGGAAATGGTAGCTGGGAAAAAAGCAAATTAACTGCTTGATTTCAATGTTTTATCGGTCTTTAGAGAGAATGTTTTTTGCAAACTTATTCATGTAATAAAAAAAGTCAAAGCTAATACTTTCATTCAAACACAAAAAGGCGTATTATATATAACAGAAATGATTTTGGAGGGTGACACATGAGTAATTTATTTGATACGTTGAAAAACAGATTATCAGGAAATAGCAGAAAAATTGTATTCCCAGAGGGATCTGATCAAAGAATTTTAACTGCAGCTAGTAAGTTAGCAGTAGATGGTTTAGTTCAACCTGTACTAGTCGGGAATCGTGAAAAATTAGAACAGAAAGCAAAAGAATTAGAAGTTGTACTTGATCAAGTAGAAATAATTGATCCAACTAATTACGATCAATTTGATGATATGGTTGCTAGCTTTGTCGAACGTCGAAAAGGAAAAGCGACAGAAGAAGATGCTCGTAAGATTCTATTAGATGAGAATTACTTTGGAACCATGCTTGTATATATGGATAAAGCAGATGGATTAGTTAGTGGTGCTGCTCATTCTACAGCAGACACTGTTCGCCCGGCTTTACAAATTATAAAAACCAAAGCAGGTATTAAGAAAACATCTGGCGTATTTATCATGGTTCGTGATGATGAAAAATATGTATTTGCAGACTGTGCCATTAACATTGCACCAGATAGTCAAGATTTAGCTGAGATTGCCTTAGCAAGTGCAGAAACAGCTCAACTTTTTGATATGGACCCTCGTGTTGCGATGCTTAGCTTCTCAACGAAAGGATCTGCTAAATCAGAGGAAACAGAAAAGGTTTCAGAAGCAGTAAAAATTGCTAAAGAACAACGACCAGATTTAACACTAGATGGTGAATTCCAATTTGATGCAGCCTTTGTACCTAGTGTAGCAGAGAAAAAAGCACCAGATGCCGATATAAAAGGAAACGCAAATGTTTTCGTATTCCCAGGATTAGAAGCTGGTAACATCGGATATAAGATTGCACAACGTTTAGGTAATTTTGATGCTGTAGGTCCAATCTTGCAAGGGTTAAACAAACCGGTAAATGATCTATCTCGTGGCTGTGACACAGATGATGTCTATAAATTAGCCATTATTACAGCGGCTCAATCACTATAAAAAGCAGTTATTTTTTCTAGAACAGAGTTATTCTTCGTGATAACTCTGTTTTTTTGACAAGAGTAATAGTATTTTTCTATTCAATAAGCAAAATGTTGGATGATCCAGCAAACACTTTTGCACTACATGAGCGAAGGCAACAAATGGGCGACACTCTAGGAACAGCACGGGCTGAAGATCCAGTTATTCAAGTGGTCTTTGCTTGAATAACTTAGCTGAAGCCGTACCTGCAGAAAGGGAGCCCATTTGTTTCCGTAGCGGAATTGGAGTGCTTCGTATGATATTTTAAAAGACCGGGTGAGTTGCCCGGTTTTTCTTGATACACTATATTAAATACAAAGTTTCACGTTGAGAATTTTATTTAAAATAAGCGAAAGCGTGGTGACTACGTTGGAACTCAATCAAGTAATTCTTCATCATTTGTTAATGGATTACAAACACCCATTTGTTACAAGCCACGGAAAAGTAGAGAAGAAGGACTTCTATATTATAGAAATAATTGATGATCAAGGAAATGCAGGGTTTGGTGAAACAGAAGCATTCACTACTCCGTGGTATACGGAAGAAACGACAGAAACTACTAGGATAATGTTAGAAAATCATCTGATTCCTATGTTATTACAAACGCCTGTCAAACACCCGAATGAGCTAGGGAAGCTGTTCCACTCGATTCGTCGCAATCAGATGGCGAAAGCAGCGATTGAAGGCGCGTTATGGGATCTTTACGCGAAAAAATTAGGAAAACCATTATTTCAAGTAATTGGTGGGGAGAAACCAAGCATCGATGTTGGGGTTAGCATCGGAATAAAGCCAACAGATCAAGAGTTACTTGAAACAATTGAAGAAAAATGTTTGCAAGGATATCAACGAGTAAAGTTAAAAGTCAAAAAAGGGGAAGAACTACGCGTATTAGAAAAAGTAAGAACGGCATTTCCCTCGCTTTCCTTAATGATTGATGCCAACGGTGCTTATTCTTGGGCAGATCAAGAGCGATTGCTTGCATTAGATCAGTTTGACTTATTAATGATTGAACAGCCTTTTGCGCAAGATGATTTTGTGGAACATGCAAAGTTACAAGCTTTATTACAAACACCCATTTGTTTAGATGAAAGTATTCATACATTTAATGACTTAAAAACAGCTATTGCCTTACAAAGCTGTCAAATTGTCAATATTAAACTTAGTCGAGTAGGTGGTATCCAAAATGCTAAGGATATGCATGATTATGCCAAGCGACGCGATATGCCATTGTGGTGTGGTGGGATGCTTGAAGCTGGGATTGGTAGGGCACATAGTTTAGCGATAGCTACTTTACCTCAATTCACGCTACCAGCAGACACGGCAGGCTCAGCACATTATTGGGAAAGAGATATTATTTACCCGGAGATAAAGACTGAAAAGGGAAAGATTCATTTATCTCAAGATCCAGGTATAGGATATGCTGTAGATTATGAAGCATTAGCGTATTATCGAATGGAAAAACGTATTCATACTAGAAAAAAGTAGGCACTCGGACTTATACTAAGTTACCGAGTGCTTTTTTATTTCGATCTTCCATTTGCTGTTTGCGTTTATCATAATTAGCTTGTTCCTCTTCGGTTAATGCGGATTTAGTCCATTCTAATGAATGATTGGTTAAAGAATCAGTGATTTTTTGTTTCATCTCATCAACCGTAATTGGCTTATTTAATAACTCACTTAATGAACGCATGGTGTCAGGTTGAACGGTAGGGTAGTCGAATTTACCTTGTTGACCTTGTAAGCCTTGTGTATAGAATTCCTGAATCAGCTTTGCTCTTTCTTGTCCACTTCCTTCTACAGCAATATAAATTTGTACAGCAACACCATTACGCACGCGCCGTTGGGAAATACCAGCAAACTTCTTTCCATTAATACTTAAATCATAATCGCCAGGACAGTAAGAACCTACTATCTCGTATGCTTCAATTGCATCTGTTTCAGCGTATAGGATATCTCTAATGAAAGATACCATGACCTCATACCCTTGATGAATGCCAATTTTGTTTCCATTTGGAAGTAATAGAGATAAATTTAAAACCCCTTTATCCAACACGACAGCTAATCCACCTGAATTACGTACAATCGTTTGGAATCCATGCTGCTGTAAGAAGCTAACCGCCTCTTCTTTATGAGGAATACGTGTATCAGGGATCCCGAGAACAATTGTTTTATCATGTGTCCATAATCGAATCACTGGTGGAGATATTTGTTTACTAACCGATAATGCTAGTGCATCGTCAATTGCAAATTCGTCCATCGTTGTTTTATTTATGGTTAGTTGATAATCATCAATTAAACGAATCTGTGTATTTGTAAAAAAATCTTTCCAATTAGTCATGTGTGCTTGCTCCTTTTTTGTGCCTTGATTTAACGATTGAAATGCTTTGAAATTTATCTTTATCCTCTTTTGAACATCCTCTTTTAGATTACCCAAAACTATTATATAATGAATCAATACATAATGCAGAAAAAAATGTCGGCAGAAAGGGTTAATATATGTACAAAGACGAGCAATTAGAAGAAGAAAAAGTATTTAAAGACCCAGTACACCGGTATATTCATGTGAAAGATCGTGTGATATGGGATTTGATTGGCACGGCAGAATTTCAACGACTCCGACGAATTAAACAGCTTGGCACATCATTTCTAACTTTTCATGGTGCAGAACACAGTAGATTTAATCACTCGTTAGGTGTCTATGAAATTGTTCGCCGTATTTTGTTTAATTTTAATGGACGAAGACATTGGAATAAAGATGAACGATTACTCTGTCTATGTGCGGCGTTACTTCATGATCTAGGGCATGGACCGTTTTCACACTCTTTTGAGAAGGTGTTTAAATTAGATCATGAGGCATTCACAAGGCAAATTGTACTTGGAGATACCGAAATTAATCATGTTTTGCGTCGAGTAGAAAAAGATTTTCCGCAAAAAGTTGCAGATGTTATTAACAAAACATATGAAGATAAATTAGTGGTTAGCTTAATATCCAGTCAAATAGATGCTGATAGAATGGATTATTTACAACGTGATGCTTACTTTACAGGAGTAAGTTATGGTCACTTTGATATGGAACGAATTTTGCGTGTCATGCGTCCATTAGAAGACCAGGTAGTTATAAAACAAACTGGGATGCATGCTGTAGAAGATTATATTATGAGCAGATATCAAATGTACTGGCAAGTTTATTTTCATCCAGTCAGTAGAAGTGCAGAGGTTATTTTATCAAAAATTCTTCATCGTGCAAAACATCTCTATGAACAAGGGTATCAATTTTCATTAAAGCCAACACATTTCTTATCTTTCTTTTCAGGTGATGTTTCATTAGATGACTATTTGCGCTTAGATGAGTCTGTCGTATTATATTATTTTCAAATGTGGATAGATGAATCAGATGAAATATTGAGTGATCTATGTGTAAGGTTTACGAATCGGAAACTATTAAAATACATAGAATTTAATCCGAATTCGCAGATGAATGAATGGATGGAACTCTATCAATTGTTTAAGCAAATAGGGATTGATCCTGAATATTATTTAGTCGTAGATTCTTCTTCTGATTTACCATACGATTTTTATCGCCCGGGTGAAGAGGGCGAACGTTTGCCCATTTATTTATTGATGCCAAATCAAGAGTTAAAGGAATTATCTAGGGAATCGGATATTGTTGAATCCATCTCAGGGAAAAAAAGAACAGATCATAAGCTTTATTTTCCGATGGATTTTATTGAGGCATTATCGGATGATCAACCGGAAAAAAATAAAATTAAGACAATCTTAGGATTGACCACTATAGAATAGATTGTGCAACTAAGCTTGGAATAGGGGTTGTTTTAAATGTTAGCAAATCATGCAAAGCTAATGAAGTTTTTCATGAATGCAGGAGAAATTGTAGGACGTAAAAAACTACAAAAAATGATATATATTCTAAAAAAATGTGATATTCCTTTTGAAGAAAAGTATGAATTTCATTTTTATGGACCGTATTCTGAAGAATTAACACTTCGAATAGAAGAGTTATGTAACCTAGGATTTATATCAGAGCAAAAAGAACAAAAGAGCAATTATTATCAATATCGATATACGGTTACAACGGCTGGAGAAGATTTTCTGGAACATTCTATGGTAGAGTTCCCCTCTTGCAATGATAAAATAGAAAAAATGAAAGAAAAGAGCTCAAGGTTTCTTGAATTAGTATCTACCATGCTGTATTTTGACCATTTAACAAAAGAAGAAGTCGAAGAAAAAGTACAAGTCGTAAAGAAAAGCTCTAATTATACCCATGCGGATCTACAAGCAGGATGGCAATTTATCACAGAATTAAAATAAATGGGACAAGGGGTCAGCCCCTTGTCCCATTTATAAGGAGACTTGATATGCAGAAGCTGATACGCTTTACCTTATATTATATCTTAGGTATTATCGGAATCTTGTTTATTAGCGCAACACCTGCTTTATTTCAATCCACACACCTCATCGACATCTCTTTTTACGTTGAACAACTGATAGAACTAATGAAATCAATTGTTCAACCAGAGAATTGGACCTACTATTATTTAGATCGAGAACTTTCTGTTATTTCCTTTTTGTGGGATCCGTATGTTTATTCAACAAGCCTTTTTATTGGTGCGCTATTTTTAGGTTTTGGGCTTGCGTTTTTACTTGCTATTTTTACAATGTTTCTTCCTTCATCCGTCAAACAAATAGTTAAACGTGTGTTAGGTTTTTTAGAATCTATTCCAGATTTGATGGTGGCATTTCTAATTCAATTATTAGTGGTGTTCATTTATCAACATACAGATATACTACTTATGAAATTTGTAACACTTGGTGAAGAAAGGATTTATTTAGCGCCAATCGTTGTACTGTCCTTTTTACCAATGGTTTCTATGTATCGGGTGTTAAGCTTACTATTGGATGAAGAAATGACGAAGCCTTATGTAGAATTGGCACGCAGTAAAGGATTACGAGAGCATTTTATTATTGTAAGACATGTCTTGCAAAATAGTATGAAAAGTGTTTTTTATCAATCAAAAATAATTGTTTGGACAACCTTATCTAGTCTTTTTGTTGTTGAATACATATTTAATATTAATGGGCTTTCTAACTTTATTCTATCGGATTTCCGACCATTGGTTTTAACGATTGGACTTACCATGATCTTCACCCCACTGTTTCTTATCTATCAAGGGGTAGAGGTTTTTGTTTTTAAAGAAGCTTATCATTCCACTACGGTCCATTTAAAAAAGAAAAATAATGTAAAGCAAAAGCAATTAAAAATAGAGAAGACGCAAAAGGTTAATCCAAAGCTATCGTTCACTGCAATAAAAAAATATGTTATTCGTTTACTAAAAAGTTTTGTTCAATATATGAAAAATTTTAAATTTATAACAGGATTCACTGTTATCTTTGGCTTAGTTATTATTAGCTTCGTACACACGATCAGTCATGATAATCCGGTCCAACAATACGTTTTGGTTTATGATGATGCAGGAAATTTAGTAAGTAACAAGCCGCATCCGCCATCAAATTATGTCCCAATGGGTAGTGATTATCTAGGCTATAGTATAAAAGACCAGTTATTAACAGGAGCAAAATATACGATTTTATTTGCTGCTTCAATCAGTTTGTTACGCATTTTCTTTGGTTTTTTATTAGCGATTCCATATGCTTTTTTTATAAAAGATAAATGGCAGCGCTGGATCAGAAAATGTGTCGATGGATTTCATTATTTGCCATTGACGGTTATTTCAGTTGTTCTTCTAAGTTCCTTATTAATGGGTGGGGTTACAGGGTTTTCTAATAGTTTGACTGAACGGATTCTTGTACAAGGTTTAATCCTGACTATTTTAGTTGTACCATTAGTAACGGTGTTAATTGGAAATGAGATGAACATGCTTTTGAAAAAAGAGTTTATCACAGGAGCGAGAGTGCTTGGGGCTTCTCGAAAACAGTTGATAAGCAAGCATATCATGCCGCATTTAGGGTCGAAATTGGGGATTCTTTTTGGTCAACAATTTATTCAAGTACTACTGTTGATGATTCATTTAGGATTGTTTCAATTATTTTTAGGTGGAACAAGTGTGATGTATGATCAATTTTACAAAGCCCCAAAGCATTCGGTAACTTTTGAGTGGTCAGGTTTAATTAGTAACACAAGAGAAGCGTTGATGACTGGACATTACTGGATTGTTGTACCAGTACTTGTTGCATTTATGATTGTTATTATAGCAATGCAGTTAATGATTGAAGGTATACAAGAGGTACAGCAAGGACGAGTAGGTATCGGGCGCAAAAAAAATAGGTGGCGGAAGAAAAAAAGCTATACACAAGAAAACCCTGAGACAAGTCTCCCTGTAAAACCAGAGCAGTTTTATTTTCATTAGATTGGGACAGAGGGTCTGACCCCGTGTCCCGATTGTCTTCCTTTGTCCTGTAATATGATTGTGCTACAATACATGTAAATAGAAGGATTTAGTTAGGTATTGGAGGTTTTAGTTTATCATGGAAAACAAGAAAAATAACGCTTTTACGATAATGAAAGATGACTCGACAGATGGCCATGGCGGCTATGGAGTAGGAGCGATAAGTTTAGAAAATATTTCTCCAGTCATTGTTGATCCGAATGAAAATCGAGCGTTTGTTGATATGGGAGCAATGCATGCACGTAGTGAAGTAGAACGTCGAGTGAAATTTATCCCTAATAAAGATGAAGTGCCTAATGGAAAATTGTATTGGATTGTTTGGGTAACGGTTGAACGAGGAGAAAATGGTCCATATTATCATGGAGTGGCAGGAAGTGAAATACGTGTTGACCGTTCCATTAAGCGTGCCTATAAATCAATGCCAGAGCATGTGACACATATGGAGAAATCTATGAAGGGGCATGTGATTGTAAAACATATGGACGATACTTCAAAAAAACTACTAGCTCAATTTCTAAGAGAATTCAACCAAGAGATGTGGAAAAACGCATCCGAAGAACTACACCAAGCATTACCTGAAGCTGATTAGTAAATCAACACGGACGAGAATATAAAACATATAAAGCGTATCCACTATGTTTAATAAAAAGGTTCTCCCAATCATAAGGAGAACCTTTAATCTTTTGGCCGATGAATCGAACAATACGATGTTGGCTCTGTACCTTCAACAAAATACATCAGACGACTTGTTTCACAATAAGCGCTAGATAATTCACCACTTGTAGGATCTACATAAGCAGCTACAATCCCAGGCGGTGCAATGAAACTACCTTTCGCATCCGCTTTACTTGCCTCCATAACAGAAGCCCAGATTTTTTTTGCGGCTTGTTTATCTACTGTTTTTCTCATTTTTCGATTATCATCATAGCCATTCCATACCCCTGCTACTAAATTGGGGCTATAGCCAATCATCCAACTATCTGACGTTGTTGTACCTGACTTACCGGCATAGGTTCTAGTAAGATTAGAAGCTATTGTTTCTCCGGTTACATGCATATATCCATTTAAGTTGGTATCAAACATACCTGTCATTAATTGAGTCAAAATAAAAGAAGCTTGTGGGTCGAGCTTTTGTTTTTGTTTTGATTCAATATGTTTATAAATAACATCTCCATTTGCCTTTTCTATCTTTTCTATGGTATAGGGTTTTAATGATTTGCCACCATTAGCAAGCATGCTATAAGCCGTAACCATCTCTTTTACACTAACTGAAGCTGTTCCAAGTGCCAAAGATGGAACGGGCTGTATGTTACTTTTGATACCAAATGATTTGGCAGTTTCAACAAGTCGCTCAGGTGTGAGAAACAAGTTTGTTTTTACAGCATAAACATTATCGCTTACGGCCAGTGCTTGTGCTAAAGTAACTTCTTTATCTGCATAATAGCCATTATAATTACTAGGTTGATAACTGGTTCCATCTTTTAACATAAAGGTAGTTGGCTGGCTCATCAAGGTGGTTGTAGCTGTATACCCATTTGTTAAAGCAGTATAGTATAAAAATGGTTTAAAAGTCGATCCTGCCATTCGCTTTGCTTGGGTTGCTCGATTAAAAGGGCTGTCTACATAATTTGTTCCACCAATTAAACCACGGATTGCTCCATTAGTAGGATCCATGACGATTGCGCCAATTTGTAATTCGCTATCCTTTGGCATGTAATCATTTGTTGCCGTTTGAAGTGCTTGTTGTTTCATTTTATCGAGTGTTGTGTACACCCGGTAACCACCTGTGCGAATCGCTTGTTCATCCTTTTTGATGATCGATTTCAATTCCTCCATGACGATGTCTTGAAAGTAAGGTGCCAAATCTTTATCTTGATTTTGATCTACTTGATTAACGGTAATATGCTCAAGTGAAGCAAGGAAACGCTTTGTTTGATTGATTTTCCCCTCTTTAAAAAGAGAGGTTAATATTTTTTCCTGTCTTTCTTTTGCGTGTTTCATGTGGTTTATGGGTGAATAGTAACTTGGGCGATTTGGAATACCCACAAGTAATGCTGTTTCTGCTAGGGTCAAATCGGTATTTTGTTTTTGAAAATAAAATTGACTAGCAGCTTCAATTCCGTATTTACCGTGTCCGTAATATATCGTGTTTAAATAGCCTTCTAATAACGTATCTTTATCATAAAATAACTCTAAACGAATCGTATAAAAAGCCTCACGTAATTTCCTGCTCCAGGTTTTTTCATGTGATAAATAAAGATTTCTTGCATATTGCTGGGTAATCGTACTAGCCCCTTCCTCTAATGATAAAGCTTTTAGATCAATCAATGCTGCAGCAAGAATTCGTTTAAAATCAAAGCCGTTATGTTCATAAAAACGTTTGTCTTCTGCTTGGATCGTAGCATCAATCACCTGCTGATCAATCTGTTCTAATTCGATCCAGTCTCTAGTTTCTATTGTTTTTTCTTGCCCGATTTTGGTTCCATCAGAACTAAGGTAAATGGTGTTTTGAGCAGTAGATAAAGATGGTGGACCAAGTACTAGAGCATAAGTATAAAGTCCAACGAAAAATAGACAAATTATACTTATGAAGGAGAGCAGAATAAATAAAATCCAAGCAAATGGTTTATGTTTAAATCGGTTAAATAATTTATTTTTGTCAATCATTGTAGTAATTACTCCTTTAGATCATCCTGTCATCGTAGTATCATTATGGCAATAATTGTCGATAATTAAACGCAACTTATGCCTAAGTTTTTTAAAAAAAGTATTGCTTTTTTTGTTAAATTCTCTAAAATTAATTTGTTTGAATCAGAAATAATAATTTGAAATAGATTGCGTAATAAAGGAGGCAGTAAAATGGACTTATGGTTTACAGAAAAGCAAACCGAGAATTATGGGATTACCGCTAAAGTAAAGCGGACTTTGCATACGGAACAAACAGATTTTCAAGCATTAGCCATGATAGAAACAGATGAATGGGGAAACATGTTGGTATTAGATGACATGGTTATGACAACACAAAAAGATGAATTTGTTTACCATGAAATGATGACACACGTTCCATTGTTTACCCATCCAAATCCCAAACATGTACTGGTTGTTGGCGGTGGTGATGGCGGTGTTATTCGTGAAATTCTAAAGCATCCATCAATTGAAAAAGCAGTTTTAGTCGAAATTGATGGCAAAGTAATTGAATACGCAAAAAAATATTTACCTGAAATAGCAGGGGAATTAGATGACCCACGTGTAGAAGTAAAAGTAGCAGATGGATTTAGCCATATTGCTGAGAGTGAAGCTGCTTATGATATCATTTTAGTAGATTCAACAGAGCCAGTTGGACCCGCGGTGAACTTATTTACAAAAGGCTTTTATGCTGGAATTGCTAAAGCACTAAAAGAGGATGGGATTTTTGTTGCACAATCGGATAATCCTTGGTTTAAAGCTGATCTGATTAAACAAGTGTATCAAGATGTGAAAGAGATTTTCCCAATTACTAAATTATATACTGCAAATATTCCTACCTATCCAAGCGGTTTATGGACGTTTACCATGGGAAGTAAAACCCATGATCCATTAAATGTGAACGCTGATCGTTTTCACAAAATACACACAAAGTATTACACAGAAGAGATACACCATGCATGTTTCGCATTGCCGAAATTCGTTAAGGACCTAACCGAAAAGGAGGGGTAGTATGCGTTTTGATGAAGCATATTCAGGTAAAGTATTTATTATGTCTAGGCCAACATTCGAAGAAGCAAACGCTGTGATCTATGGTATGCCAATGGATTGGACAGTTAGCTTTCGGCCTGGATCTCGTTTTGGACCAAATCGGATTCGGGAAGCATCTTTAGGTTTAGAAGAATACAGCCCTTATATGGACAAGCATCTGGAAGAGATCTCTTATTTTGATGCGGGTGATATCCCATTACCATTTGGAAATGCCAAACGAAGCATTGATCAAATTTATACTTATGTAAAATATTTATTAGATCAAGGTAAATTCCCGTTAGGATTAGGCGGAGAACACCTAGTATCCTGGCCTGTTTTTCAAGCAATGTATGAGACGTACCCAAATCTGAAAATCATTCATATCGATGCACACGCTGATTTGAGGGAAGAATACGAAGGGGAATCACTCTCTCACTCTACCCCTATTCGTAAAGCTTGTGAATTAATTGGTCCATCGAATGTGTACTCATTTGGTATTCGTTCAGGAATGAGAGAAGAATTTCAATACGCTGAAAACAATGATATGTTCATGGCGCGCTATGAGGTGGCAAAACCATTAGCAGAAATATTACCTCAACTAGCTGGGCAACCTGTCTATGTAACAATCGATATTGATGTACTAGATCCCGCCTTTGCACCCGGAACTGGAACAGCAGAGGCTGGTGGCATTAGCTCGAAAGAATTACTTGAAGCCATACAATTGATTGCAAAATCTGATCTGCACGTGGTAGGGGCTGATTTAGTAGAGGTAGCCCCAAATTATGATCCAACAGAACAGACCTCCATTGCTGCGAGTAAGTTTGTACGTGAAATGCTTTTAGGATGGGTGAAATAAAAATAGCTGTCCGAAACCGCGCTTCCGCTACATTAGTGGAAGCGTGTTCTCCATTATGCAAAGAAAAATATGGAAGGAAGTAATTATTACAATAGCTAAGCAATCATCTATTGTTAGCCACATTTCCTTAAGGTGAGAATTGTGATAAACTTTTACAACAAATCATAAAAAATCAACAGAATTACTTGTGTTTCATTACATTCATTCCTATACTAAAAGTTATGTAAATGAAAAAGGAGATGTAACATGGAGAGCCAACACATTCCTGTTTCCATTCGATTAGTCACAGAGATTAGGGAATTAGGGGAAAAAGCAGTTACGACCGTTGAAGAAACAGGCTCTTTTATTCAAAAAGGGAATATCGCAGTGCTTCGTTTTACGGAACATCAAGAGGAGCAGGAACCAATCGATTCGCTTATTACGATTTCTAATGATAAAGTAAGTATCAAACGTACAGGTGCAGTTGACATGCATCAGCAATTTAAAAAGAAACAGTATACGGAGAATGTTTATCGACATGCTTTTGGTACCATTCACATGGAAACACATACTGACCAAATTACTTACCAAGAGCCAAGAAATGATCATAATGGAAAGCTATTTATTAGCTATACGACAAAGTTAAATGGAGAAGGTAATCGTAGACATCGTTTAACACTAACTTTTAAGGAGGTCACACAATGAACAGTGTACAACAAATACAAGAAGCATTAAAAGCTGATATCAAGCAAGCAATTATACAAGCAGAACTAGCTACTGAAGCTGAATTACCAGCTATCGTACTAGAAAAACCAAAGGAAAAAGCCCATGGTGATTATGCTACTAACATTGCGATGCAACTGGCTCGAATTGCTAAAAAAGCACCTCGCCAGATTGCAGAGGATATCATTGCAAACCTTGATCAAGCGAAAGCTTCAGTCAATGAAATAGAAATAGCAGGTCCAGGATTCATTAATTTCTTTATGGATAACAGCTATTTGACGGATTTAATCCCCGTAATTTTAAAAGAACAAGATGCATATGGTAAAACGAATGCGGGTAATGGTCATAAAATGCAGGTGGAATTTGTATCTGCCAATCCGACTGGTGATTTACACTTAGGACATGCCCGTGGTGCAGCAGTTGGTGATTCATTGTGTAATATTCTAGATGCGGCTGGTTATAATGTTGAACGAGAATATTATATTAATGATGCAGGAAATCAAATCAATAATTTAGCTATTTCTGTTGAAGCGCGTTACATGCAAGCATTAGGCAGAGAATGGCCAATGCCAGAGGATGGGTATCACGGGAAGGACATTATTACTTTAGGTGAAGAGCTTGCTGCTAACTATAAAGATGAATGGGTGAATAAGCCAGAGGAAGAGAGATTAGCATTTTTCCGTTCATACGGTTTAAAATATGAGTTAAAAAAATTAGCAGCCGATTTAGAACAATTTCGTGTAACATTTGATCACTGGTTCTCTGAAACTTCTTTATATGAAGAAGGAAAGATTGAACCTGCATTAAACGTGTTAAAAGAAAAAGATTATACGTATGAAAAAGATGCTGCGACATGGTTTCGTACCACTGACTTCGGTGATGACAAAGATCGTGTCTTAATTAAAAATGATGGCTCTTACACCTACTTAACACCAGATATCGCTTACCACAAAAATAAACTAGACCGTGGTTTTGAAACACTCATTAATATTTGGGGTGCTGATCATCATGGTTATATTCCAAGAATGCGTGCCGCGATTCAAGCACTTGGTTATAAAGCAAATACGTTGGAAGTGGAAATTATTCAAATGGTGAACCTATTTGAAAATGGAGAAAAAGTTAAAATGAGTAAGCGTACCGGAAAAGCAGTTACCCTGCGCGAACTAATGGAAGAAGTTGGTATAGATGCAATGCGTTACTTCTTTGTTATGCGTTCAAGTGATGCTCATTTAGACTTTGACATGGATTTAGCAAAATCAGAGTCAAACGACAACCCAGTTTATTATGTGCAATATGCACATGCAAGAATTTGCACGATGCTACGTCAAGCAACAGAAAAAGGATTTTCTATCAATGAAGATTTTGATGCTAATTTGTTAGGTACTGAAAAAGAAGAGGATCTGTTAAAACAATTAGGAGCATTTCCTCAAGTTATTGTCGATGCTGCTCAAAACCGTACACCGCATCGGATGACACAGTATGTTTTTGACTTATCCTCTAATTTGCATAGTTTTTATAATGCAGAAAAAGTACTGGATGCCGAACATCCAGAACGTACAAAAGCGCGTCTTGCCTTAATGCAAGCAGTACGTATTACATTAGCAAACGCTCTAGACCTTATCGGAGTATCTGCCCCAGAAAGCATGTAATTAGAAGCACTTCTCTTTTGAGGAGTGCTTTTTTTTGTTGTGCTAGAAGGATCGTTTTAACAGATCGTTTTTGCGATTCATCCATTCTCGCTAAATATATCTTTCTATTTCAAAAAAAGGGTGATAAACTAATTTTCAATATACATGCCGCATTAGGGGAGGTTGCAAGCTGTGATTCGAAAGTTAACAATGGAAGATGACCAACAAGTGCAAACATTGATTCAACAGAAACCAGCGGAAAATTTGTTCATTATTGGTGATATTGAAGCATTTGGTTATGATCAAGATTTTCAGACAGTCTGGGGCGATTTTGATAATAACAACTTGCGGGCTATTTTATTAAAGTACGAAAAAAATTACATTCCTTTTGCTTTGGATACCTTTGATGCTAATGGATTTGCAAAAATTATAAACGAAGACCCTGACCAACCAATGTTGTCTGGACTAAAAGATATTACGGCACAGATCGAACCCTATTTAACCATTACCTATCAAAAAAAACGAGAAACACATTATGCGAAATTAACATCTAACACGCAGCTGCCATTAGTAAATACACATGCTGTTAAATTACTCACTAGTGAAGATGTTGATCGATTAGGTGCATTTTTAACAAATGTCCGAGAATTTGATAGCTTATTATTTAATGCCGAAAGCAAACGAAGAAACTTAGAAAAAGGTGTAACTAGAGGATATTATATAGAAAATAATGGACAAATTGTTTCAACCGCATCGACAACAGCAGAGAATACGAAATCAGCTATGGTGGTAGCTGTTGCCACAGCGGAAAGTTATCAGCAAAAAGGCTTAGCAACGCGTTGTTTAACCAAACTATGCAAGGACCTTGTCACAGAAGGAAAGCAATTGTGTCTATTTTACGATAATCCAAATGCTGGGAAATTGTACAAGCGAATTGGATTCGAGGATATTGGAATTTGGATGATGTATCGTTAACGCTATAAAAACGGCCGTAACAAGCGGCTGAGCACACGATTGATTTTTATAGTTATTGGCATTTGTTTAATGGCTTGTTCTGTCAGTAGAAAACTATCAGAGAGATCTTTTGAAATCGCATGTTTAATCGGTCTAATAAGGTTTTTATTGTTAACAATTAAATTAATTTCTTGATTATATAAAAAACTACGTTGATCGAAATTAGCGGTACCAATGTCACACCAATTATGGTCAATCAAAATTACTTTTGTATGATAAAAACCATTATTATAATAATAAACCGATCCACCATGTTTTAGAATTTTCTTAAAAAATGGAAGTGCTGCAGCTTTAACAAATGGATGATCCGCTTTTTTGGGTACAAGAATCGTAAGCTCAACTCCGCGCTCAAGTGCCGCCAGCAAACTTGAAAAAACACGCTTTGTTGGGATGAAATATGGTGAGCCGATCATAATAGAATCAGTCGCATGGTTGATCCATTCGATTATATTTAATTCTAATTGTCCGGCTTCAGTAATCGTTAGTGCACAATTACGATCGCTTGTATTTGTATAATAATTATTTGTAAGTCCTTGTCCCTCTCTTCTCCAATCATATGAAAAAATTTTTTCCATAGTGATCGCTAAAGAAGGGTGGGGCAATCGAATGTGGTAATCTTTCCAGTGTCCCAATTTTGGATCAGCACCTAAATATTCTTTACCAACATTGAATCCTCCTAAATAGGAGATTTGTCCATCAATAATTGCGATTTTTCGATGATTTCTTCGATTGAGTCGATAAAATAAAAAAGGTAACATTGGTTTGTTTCCTCTTTTTACTTTAACACCACATTTTTTTAGACGTTGAATATATTTCCTCTTGACTTTTAAAGAGCCCATCCAGTCCATTAATAAATAGACAGGAATACCTGATTGCGCTTTATCCTGTAAAATTCGAAAAAATTCTTGGCTAATTGCATCATTACCTACAATAAAAAAGCAGATACGAATAGATTTTTTTGCTTTATTAAGATCATTAAACAATAAATCAAAAAAGTCCTTTCCCTCAGTAATTAGTTCCATATCAGATAAGTTCGTTTCATAAGAAAAAACAGGTGCATTTTTTTTAAAATATTTACTTCCTAGCCAAAAATCTAACCAAATAAATAATATAATAATGCATGCAATTGCTATACTCCAAGTTATCATATTTGTGTTCTCCTCGTAGTAACATGATTGACGTATTAAAATCATACGAAAAATATTTTATCGTCACCTTGCCATCTATTACGTATAGCAAAACGGAATAATTGTAGTCTGTCCGATTTAAGAAAAAATATAAAGGAATACTTTTCTTTTATCACAAGAATGCGTTACTATAATACTAATCATTTAATGGGATGGGGTGTATTTCATGCAAAAGTTAGTATTTTTCGTAGGGGTAGCAGGGACAGGTAAGACGACAGTAGCAAGAGAAGTTGCTGCAAAGGTCCCTTGCGCATTTCTTGATCGTGATACAGTGGGTGGTCGATTTGTTGAACGTTTCTTAGAGAAAGAAGGACTAGATAAAGATGATCGAGATTCTAAATTTTATAAGGAGCATTTGCGAGATTTAGAATATGATACAACGAAGGACATTTGTATTGAAAATTTATCAGTAGGACAAAATGTATTTATGATTTCTCCTTTTACCTCGGAATTAAAAAGCAAACAATGGCTAGAAGAAGTGCTGGAACAAAGTGGGAGAACAAAAGAAAACACCGATGTAAAAGTTGTTATCGTTACTTTGAATGATATAGATAAACAAAAAAAACGAATAGAAGATCGTGGAACAGTCCGTGATACATGGAAATTGCAAAATTGGGATAGTTATGAAGATAGGGTGCATTTTATTCCAACAATTAATTGGGATATTCCGGCGAATAACAAGTATACATTTGATAATTCTGGTAAATTATCAAAAGAAAAGGTATCAACATTAGTTAATTTTATTCAATCATCCTAAACTGTTTGTCTAGCGAATATTGCATTTTACTATTCATACCAATATAATATATTGAGTAATATAATATTGACATGTATTAACTAAGTAACATGGTACATAAACTCGGATAAATAATAACAATAGAGGGAGTGCTTTGACGGTGAGCTTGAATAATTATAGCCGCGAAGAATTAAAAGATATTTCGATGATTGAGTTAGCACAGATGATCTTAAAAGAAGAGAAAAAGGCGATAACTTACCAAGAAATATATCAAAAAGTAATCGAATATAAGGAATTTAATGAGGTACAGCAACAAGAATATTTAGCACAATTCTATACAGATTTAAATATTGATGGTCGTTTCTTAAGTATAGGATCAGGACAATGGGGATTACGTGATTGGTATCCAGTTGAACAAATTGAGGAAGAAATTAGTTCTGCTCCAAAGAAAAAGAAAAAGAAGAAAAAAGCAGCTAAAAAACCGAAAAAAGAAAAGGTGTACGAGGATACAGAAGATGATATTACAGAAGAAAGCCTTGACTTTGATCAATCTGATTTTAGCGATGATGACGTTGATTTTGATGGTGTAGGTAATGACGAAGCAGAAGAAGAAAATTATGATGAAGATTATGATGCATTTGATGAAGAAACATTTGATGAAGATGAAAACGAAGAAGAGGGAGAAGAAGACAAATAAATTGTACTTGACTTTTTTTCATGGAATAAGTAATATTTAGTTTGGGCTCTATTGTTTAATTTTTAAATTAAATCTAACGTCCCCCTATATTTCTAGGGGGACGTTTTTTATTGTTGCTTAGTAGATCAAAAAAATCCTGCGATGCGATACAATTCTTTCATCAATAGTTATCTTACCATGGATATCGTAAATGGAGATTTTTGTTACACTGGGTATTTTTGTTTTGATGAAGTCATTGATATATACACATAATATTAACAAGAAAGAGGGATGCAAAGTGACTAAATATATTTTTGTAACAGGTGGAGTTGTATCATCAATTGGGAAAGGTATAATCGCAGCATCATTAGGACGTTTATTGAAAAATAGAGGTTTAAGTGTTACGATTCAAAAATTTGACCCCTATATTAACGTAGATCCAGGTACAATGAGTCCATATCAACATGGTGAAGTGTTCGTGACAGAAGATGGTGCTGAAACAGACTTAGACTTAGGCCATTACGAACGTTTTATTGATATCAATTTAACAAAATACAGTAACGTTACAACAGGTAAAATTTATTCAACCGTTATAAAAAAAGAGCGACGTGGAGACTATTTAGGCGGCACAGTACAGGTTATTCCACATATTACAAATGAAATTAAAGATAAAGTATTTCAAGCTGGTAAACAAACTAATGCGGATGTAGTTATTACGGAAATTGGTGGAACTGTAGGAGATATTGAATCATTACCATTTCTTGAAGCTATTCGCCAAATTAAAAGTGATATTGGAAAAGAAAATGTCATGTACATTCATACTACACTAGTTCCTTATATTAAAGCTGCGGGTGAATTAAAAACAAAACCGACACAGCATAGTGTAAAGGAATTGCGTTCATTAGGTATACAGCCTGATGTGATTGTGTTACGAACTGAAATGGATATTAGTCAAGAAATGAAAGAAAAAATTGCTTTATTCTGTGACATTAATGAACGAAATGTAATTGAGTCAGCAGATGCCGAGACACTATATCACGTGCCATTAGCTTTGCAAGCACAACAATTAGATCAAATTACTTGCGATCATTTTGGCTTGGATTGTCCTTCAGCTGATATGGTTGAGTGGATAGATTTAGCGGAAAGAGTGCAACATTTATCAAAAACAGTAACCATCGGTCTAGTAGGAAAGTATGTTGAATTACCTGATGCTTATATCTCTGTTGTAGAAGCATTAAAACATGCAGGTTATAGTTATGATTCAGAAGTAAGTGTTAAATGGGTAAATGCTGAGGGAATAACGGCAGATAATGTATCAGATGCATTAAAAGATGTTGATGGTATCCTTGTACCTGGTGGATTTGGTGACCGAGGTATTGAAGGGAAAATTGAAGCAATTCGTTATGCACGTGAATCAAAAATTCCATTCTTAGGTATATGTTTAGGGATGCAATTAGCAACAGTTGAATTTGCACGCAACGTCCTTGGACTAGCAGGAGCGCACTCAGCAGAAATTAATCCAGAAACACCATATCCAATTATCGATTTGCTTCCTGAACAGAAGGAAATTTCCGATATGGGTGGGACGCTTCGTCTAGGTGTGTATCCTTGTCGATTAAAAGAGGGGACAAAAACGCGTGAAGCCTACCAAGATGAAGATATTGTCTATGAACGTCATCGCCATCGTTTTGAGTTTAACAATCAGTATCGTGATCAAATGGAAGAAGCAGGATTTATTTTCTCTGGGACAAGTCCTGATGGCAAGTTAATTGAAACCATTGAATTAGAAGATCATCCATGGTTTATTGCATCACAGTTCCATCCGGAATTTAAGTCACGTCCAACAAGACCACAGCGTTTATTTGATGGTTTTATAGGAGCAGCTATTAAAAAGAAATAAATATATAATTTACAGAAAGGAAGGTGAGCATTCTCGCCTTTCTTTTGTTTTAATTAGGATAAAATACACAAATTAGCAGGAAAAACACAAAATGTATCGAAATTCATGTATATTAGTACTTTTGTATCCATCCATATACTGTATAAAGTCATTAATTATCAAAAAATGCAAGCGATAAAAACAATAATCAAAATTTATACCCAATAACAAACAATGGAGGTGCTTGTTCTTCATGGATGACTATGTGCTAATCGTAGATGATCAAATTGGTATACGAATTTTATTAGAAGAGATTGTTAAGAATGAAGGATATGCAGTAAGTAGTTGTGAAAGTGGACCAGAGGCCTTAGAATATATCGAAAACAACAAGCCGAGCTTATTATTAATCGACTTCTGGTTGCCAGTTATGGACGGAGCTAAAGTGATAGAGCGAATCGAACAACAAGAGATATTTATTCCAACTGTTGTATTGAGTGGCCTTCCCGAAGAAGCAAAGGAAAAAACGTCGCATTTACAATCGATTAAACAAATTATGGCGAAACCGTTTAATATTGTACAGGTAAAAGAAGTCATTCAAAGTCTTTTAGAAAATGAACAAGTACAGGATAATTAGGAGATGAAAACAGTAAAATAAAGCTGTTTTCATAAAAAAGTCAAAAAATAAAATAGTAACCGTTTACAAATTATAAGTTTTGTTGCACCTTTTTGTTGAAGTTGGTATTCTTATACTGTATCCAATCAACAAACATATTTGACTGGCTATAGGGAATAGTATTTTTATCTTTACAAAATATCTAAGGAGGAACATTCATGCCATTAGTATCAATGAAACAAATGTTAGAAGATGCCAAAAAAGGCGGCTATGCAGTTGGGCAGTTTAACTTAAACAACTTAGAATATGGTCAAGCAATTCTACAAGCTGCTGAAGAAGAAAAATCTCCAGTAATCATAGGGGTTTCAGAAGGTGCAGCTCGCTATATGGGTGGTTACAAAGTAGTAGTTGCGATGGTTGAATCATTAATGGAAGTATATGGTACTACTGTGCCGGTTGCTATTCATTTAGATCATGGTTCAAGCTTTGAGCAATGTGCAAAAGCAATTCATGCTGGATTTACTTCAGTAATGATCGACGCTTCTCATGACCCATTTGAAGAAAATGTAGCAACTACATCAAAAGTAGTAGAACTTGCTCATTTCCATGGCGTATCTGTTGAAGCTGAATTGGGAACTGTTGGTGGACAAGAAGATGATGTTTCAGGAAGCATTATTTATGCTGATCCAAAAGAATGTCAAGAACTTGTTGAGCGCACAGGAATTGACTGTCTAGCTCCAGCATTAGGTTCCGTACATGGCCCTTACAAAGGTGAACCAAACTTAGGATTTAAAGAAATGGAAGAAATCGGTAAAGCAACTGGACTTCCACTTGTTTTACACGGAGGAACTGGTATCCCGACCGCTGACATTAAACGTGCGATTTCTTATGCAACTTCAAAAATCAACGTTAATACAGAAAACCAAATTGCTCAGGCAGAAAAGGTTCGTCAAGTACTAGCTGAACAACCTGAACAATATGATCCACGTAAATACTTAGGACCTGGACGTGACGCGATTAAAGAAACAGTTATCGGTAAAATGCGTGAGTTCGGTTCATCTAACCAAGCATAATAAACAACATATTAAAAAACCATTCCTATTAGGGATGGTTTTTTTTATTTTGCCAAAAATGATGTTTTGAAAATGGGGACACTGCGAATCTACACTTGTCTTACCTTTTATGATTTAAGGTAGATACAAGTAAAAAAACTTTGTATAATAGAAGTAGTGATTTAATGTATGCATGTTTTTGGTAAATATGTGTAAACTAAAGATGAAAGTGAATACGCTCCTTAGGATAGATAACCAATAAATAAAGTGAGGAATTTTAATATGCAAAAGCTATTTGTGCAGGGTGGTGCACCACTGAATGGAAAAGTTCGAATTAGTGGCGCGAAAAATAGTGCGGTAGCCTTGTTACCTGCAGCTATTTTAGCTGATTCTAAGGTAATTATAGAGGGATTACCTAATATCTCAGATGTGGGTGTACTGGGTGATTTGTTGGAGGAGATTGGTGGTTCCGTTTCATGGAATGGACAAACAGTACATATTGATCCGACACATATGACTGCAATGCCATTACCAAATGGAAAAGTAAAAAAATTACGAGCATCTTATTACTTTATGGGTGCAATGCTTGGTCGCTTTAAGCAAGCTGTGATCGGTTTACCTGGCGGTTGTCATATTGGTCCGCGTCCAATCGATCAACACATAAAAGGGTTTGAAGCATTAGGTGCAAAAGTAACCAATGAACAAGGTGCGATTTATTTACGAGCGGATGAATTAAGAGGTGCGCGGATCTATTTAGATGTAGTAAGTGTAGGGGCAACGATCAATATTATGTTGGCTGCGGTTAAAGCAAAGGGAAAGACAATTATTGAAAATGCCGCTCGCGAACCTGAAATTATAGACGTAGCAACATTATTAACAAGTATGGGTGCAAAAATTAAAGGTGCTGGAACGGATGTTATTCGAATTGAAGGTGTAGATGCATTGACGGGCTGTATGCATACGATTATTCCAGATCGTATTGAAGCAGGAACTTATGCCATAATGGCTGCTGCACATGGAGAAAAAGTTCTAATCGACAATGTTATCCCACAACATTTGGAACCATTATTAGCAAAACTCCGTGAAATGGGTGTGCAAATTGAAGAAGGAGAAGAACAACTACTTATTACACGTAGTGAAAATCTCCAATCAGTGGATATTAAGACGTTAGTACACCCAGGTTTTCCCACTGACTTGCAACAACCCTTCACGTCATTATTAACAAAGGCAACAGGAACATCGGTAGTCACGGATACCATTTATCAGGCGCGTTTTAAGCATATCGATGAATTAAGAAGAATGAACGCCCAAATTAAAGTGGAAGGCAGTTCAGCTATTATTACTGGTCCTGTTCAACTTGAAGGTGCTAAAGTAAAGGCGAGTGATTTACGTGCAGGTGCAGCACTTATTGTTGCTGGATTAATTGCTGAAGGTGTAACAGAGATTACAGGACTTGAACATATTGATCGCGGCTATGAAGAATTAACCCAAAAACTATCAAGCCTTGGTGCTATCATTTGGCGAGAAGAAATGACAGCTACTGAAATGGAGCAATTCCAGAATTCTTAATGGTAAACAACATATTTTAATAAAATAGCGTGGAGTTGTCTGTACTGGCAACTCCTGTTTTTACATAATAAGAAAGTTTGATTTAACGTAATCAAATGTTTTTTAAAACTATAGCAAATGAAAGTTAAACTTATTCTATTATTAAATCAGACAAATTTAAAAAATATAGTTGAATAAAATAGAAGAACACGGTACGATAAAGAGGGTTTAATAATAAATCTTAAGGGAATGCTTGTTAAAAAGTATTCAAAACTTCTATTCTATTATAAATAATTTCCTTCACATCACTTCTTGGTAGAAACAAGTCATGTGCTTATTACATCTTCATAGAGAACAATACAACACTGACAAAATACAAAACTTCAAAATCAAGAGGTATCCAAATAGAAATCATTAATCAAAAAACATAAATAAAAATAGATAAAACATTGAAACGATGCATGTCATTTTAATTCAATGAAAAAATGCTCGTTGTAAAATAATAATAGGTGTGGTGATTGTGTGTCTGAAGTAACCATTTCTCAACTGGAGACAATGACGTTAAAAGAGCTTTATGCGAAAGCTAGAGAGTATAAAGTATCATATTATGCAAAATTAACTAAAAGAGAATTGATTTTTGCTATTTTAAAAGCACAAGCAGAAAAAAGTGGCTATTTATTCATGGATGGAATTTTAGAAATTATTCCATCAGAAGGGTTCGGATTTTTGCGTCCAATTAATTATTCTCCAAGTGCAGAGGATATTTATATCTCAGCTTCTCAAATTCGTCGCTTTGATCTTCGGAATGGAGATAAAGTTTCTGGTAAAGTACGTCCACCAAAGGAAAATGAACGTTACTATGGTTTATTACATGTGGATGCAGTAAACGGAGAGAATCCAGAGATGGCTAAAGAGCGTGTCCATTTCCCTGCCTTAACGCCATTATATCCTGATCGCTTAATGCATTTAGAAACAAAAACAAAAAATATTTCCACTCGAATTATGGATTTAATTACACCAGTCGGTTATGGGCAACGTGGCCTCATTGTAGCCCCACCAAAAGCTGGTAAAACGATGTTGTTAACGCAGATTGCGAATAGCATTACAGAGAATCATCCAGATGTTAAGCTAATTATTTTATTAGTAGATGAACGACCAGAAGAAGTAACAGATATTGAACGTTCCGTGCATCCTGATGTAGATGTGGTAAGTTCTACATTTGACGAAGTACCTGAGAATCATATTAAAGTTTCTGAGCTTGTATTGGAGCGTGCGATGCGTCTGGTTGAACATAAGAAGGATGTTGTTGTGTTAATGGACAGTATTACTCGATTGGCGCGTGCTTATAACTTAGTTATCCCACCAAGTGGACGAACCTTATCTGGTGGTATTGACCCAGCGGCATTCCATCGTCCAAAACGCTTTTTCGGAGCTGCTCGAAATATTGAAGAAGGTGGTAGTTTTACTATCTTAGCAACTGCATTAGTAGAAACTGGATCACGCATGGATGACGTCATTTATGAAGAATTTAAAGGAACAGGTAACATGGAACTTCATTTAGATCGTTCACTTGCACAAAGACGGATTTTCCCTGCGATTGATATCATACGATCAAGTACAAGAAAAGAAGAACTACTATTATCTAAACCACAATTAGATATGATGTGGGCTGTTCGTAAGTCCATGCAAGATTCACCTGATTTCTTAGATCGCTTCTTACGCAAATTGAAAAACACGAAAAATAATGAAGAATTTTTTCAACAATTGGAAGAAGAAATGAAACGTAAAGGAACAACCAGAAAGTAATAATTGCACTAGAATAGCTAACAATAGGAATAAAATAATAAAAGTATAATCGTAAAGGAAAGATAAACTCACTCTTGCAAACAGTAGTGTACACTGTTATAATCTTTCTGTATGACACATATCGACGCATATTACACAAAAGGTGTGATATAGTGAATAACTCTGTTTCCAAAGGATTCAGGGCAAAAGGAGTGGAAAGACATGAAACAAGGAATTCACCCAGAATACAGAAAAGTTGTATTTCTTGACACAAGTTCTGATTACAAATTTCTTACCGGATCTACGAAAAATTCAGATGAAACAATTGAATGGGAAGATGGTAACACATACCCTCTAATCCGTGTGGAAATTAGTTCAGATTCTCATCCGTTCTATACTGGTAAGCAAAAAGCAGATAAAGCTGGTGGCCGTGTAGATCGCTTTAAGAAAAAATATAACCTTAGCTAATTATTTAATTAGTTAACATGAAGAGCCATTTCTTTTGTAGAAATGGCTCATCTTAACCTTAGACAAGTGGAGAAAACAGGCATATGTTTGTAGCCTGTTTTTTCTTTTTCACGATAGAACAATGTATATAATCACTGTATAAATAAGAAAGTTTATATATACTAGAATTATCAATAAAAAATAAAGAAATCTTTACTTTTTACTATGGATAATCAGGTGTATAATGCTGCAATTTGTTTTACATAAGAAAGGAGAGGCCGTACGTGTATGTAATGAAGCAAAGTGGATGGGTAGAACTTATCTGTGGTAGCATGTTTTCGGGAAAATCAGAGGAATTAATTCGCCGTGTTAGAAGAGCAACTTATGGCAATTTAACCGTTCGAGTCTTTAAGCCTGCAATAGATAATCGATATGGTGAAGAATCTGTCGTTTCGCATAATGGAAACTCCATTCTCGCTAGACCAGTAACATGTGCGAATGACATTATTGAACAAATGGATGATACGATTGATGTAGTTGGAATAGATGAAATACAGTTTTTTGATGATGAAATTATAGAAATTGTTGATGAATTGGCCAATCATGGGCACCGTGTTATTGTAGCTGGCCTAGATACTGATTTTCGTGGAGAACCATTTGGACCAATGCCGCAATTAATGGCTTTAAGTGAGTCTATTTCTAAATTAAATGCTATCTGTCCAATCTGTTCTTCTCCTGCAAGTCGAACACAACGCTTAATTGATGGGAAACCGGCATCTTATAACGATCCGATTATTTTGGTAGGTGCATCAGAATCTTATGAACCGAGGTGCCGTCATCACCATGAGGTTCCTAATAAACCAAGACCGACCATACGTAAAAACACAACTTCAAATCCATGAAAGTGAACAAACAAGCTAAGATAAAAGAATAGGAAAGTTAAAAGCGAACTATAATTTATTAATCATTATAGTTCGCTTTATTAAAATCAATCATGCATAGCCATCATATTTTTGGGGAAAGTGAGTATAATTCCTATTTAAAAACATGATTTTGACGGACGATTTTTGCTATATTATAATAAAAAGTATTGTATAATAATAAAATGGACTGTACGCGTTACGTGTAAAAGAAAAAGAGGTGAAGAACGTGCTTGATAAACTACAATCACTAGAAGCCCGTTATGATAAATTAAATGAATTGTTAAGTGACCCTGAAGTAATCAGCGATACAAAAAAATTAAGAGAGTACTCGAAAGAACAAGCAGACTTAACGGAAATCATTCAAGTGTATCGAGAATACAAAGATATATCTAATCAGCTAAATGATGCAAAACAGATGTTGGAAGATAAATTGGATGATGAGATGTATGAAATGGTTAAAATGGAAATTAACGAGTTAGAAGATCAAATCCCGGAATTAGAGGAAAAACTAAAAGTTCTCTTATTACCAAAAGATCCAAACGATGATAAAAACGTTATTATGGAAATTCGTGGGGCAGCAGGTGGAGATGAAGCAGCGCTATTTGCTGGCGATCTTTTTCGAATGTATGCTCGATTTGCTGAAGCCCAAGGTTGGAAACTCGATGTAATGGAATCCAACTCCACTGGGGTCGGTGGTTATAAAGAAATTATTTTTATGATTAATGGTAAAGGTGCCTATTCAAAGTTAAAATATGAAAATGGTGCCCACCGTGTGCAACGTGTTCCTGAAACGGAATCTGGCGGGCGCATTCACACATCAACGGCTACCGTTGTTGCTTTGCCGGAAACAGAAGAGGTAGAAGTAGATATCCATGAAAAAGATATTCGCGTCGATACGTTTGCTTCAAGTGGACCTGGTGGACAGAGTGTAAACACAACAATGTCTGCTGTTCGTTTGACCCATGAACCAACTGGCGTTGTCGTATCGATGCAAGATGAAAAATCACAAATTAAAAATAAAGAAAAAGCGATGAAAATTTTGCGTGCTAGAATTTATGATAAATTCCAACAAGAAGCACAGGCGGAATATGACGAAACAAGAAAATCCGCTGTAGGATCAGGTGACCGTTCGGAACGAATTAGAACGTATAACTTTCCACAAAATCGTGTGACTGACCATCGTATAGGCCTAACCATTCAAAAATTAGATCAAATTTTAGAAGGGAAGCTAAACGAAGTCATTGATGCGCTTTTAATGGAAGAACAAACAAATAGAATGGAACAAATCGGTGAATAATATGACACAGCCTAACTTACAAGAAGTCCTTCGTCGGGCTTCTCTTTTTTTAGAACAAAATAATAGAGAACCGCGTATAGCAGAACTATTGCTAATGCATCATTTACAACTGGATAAAACACAATTACTTATGCAACTACGCCAATCAATAGCAGAACCAGTGTATCAAGCATATCAACGTGATATGGTTAAGCATGTTGAAACAGGTGTACCTATTCAACATCTTATTGGATATGAATCTTTTTATGGTCGAAAATTCAATGTAAATAAAGATGTACTTATCCCAAGACCGGAAACGGAAGAACTTGTATTAGGCACACTTGAGAAAGTGAAGCAACTGAAACGACCCCTTCGAGTAGTGGATGTTGGTACAGGTAGTGGGATTATTGCGATTACATTAAAGCTAGAAGACCCAACCTTAGATGTACATGCACTAGATATCTCTGAAGCAGCATTAACAGTAGCGCAAGCAAATGCAAAGCAGCATCATGCAAACGTATCATTTGCGCAAAGTGACTTTCTACAATCTTGGATTAATCAAGGGAATAAGGCAGATGTGATTATCTCCAACCCTCCTTATATTCCTTGGAAAGATAGTGACACATTATCTGATACAGTGAAAAATTTTGATCCCTCATTAGCATTGTTTGCAGACGATAATGGCTTGTACGCTTATCAACAACTTATTGAACAAGCAGAACAAGTGTTATCCACATGTGGATTACTTGCCTTTGAAATAGGTTATCAACAAGGGGAAGAAGTAAAAGCACGTATTCAAGCAAAATTTCCTAATAGTGATGTAGAAATAAGAAAAGACATAAACGGAAAAGACAGAATGGTATTTGCAACATTGTAGAACCGAATAATCAACTATTAATGTAAACGACCGAAATAGCGCACATATAATTAGAACGATTGATGTATTCAAGTAAATTGAAAAAATAGTAGTTTCCTAGTTTAAAAGTTAATAAGCACGCCCATACTGTTTGTATAGCAAACAATGGGGAGCGATATAAAGATGAAGAAACATATAGTTATTGTAATTATTTCATTTATAGGTTTATTTATTTTAGTCAATCAGTTGTGGATAAATCAAGAGGCCGCCGCAAGTGATTACCAAGTGATTCCGGATGAAGCCATACGTTTACGCATTTTAGCAAATAGTGATCAAGAAAAAGATCAATCGATAAAACGAGTAGTAAGGGATGAGGTTAATCAAGAAATAACAAAGTGGGTAGAAGAACTAGATTCTATTGAAGTTGCTAGAAAAGTAATTCAAGAACGTTTACCTGCCATCGAGAAAATTGTTGAACGAACATTAAAGCAAGAAAATATAGCAACGGATTATCAAGTCAATTATGGTAAAGAAGTAAACTTTCCTTCAAAAGTTTATGGGAAATATGTTTACCCTGCAGGAGAGTATGAAGCGATCCTCATTACACTAGGGGAAGGAAAAGGTGCAAATTGGTGGTGCGTGTTATTTCCGCCATTATGTTTTCTTGATTTTTCTAATGGGACAACGGTAGCTGCCGCAGAAGAACCTGAAGAATCCGAAGAACCTAAAGAACCTAAGGAATCCAGAGAAACAAAACCAATTCAAACAGAGGAAGAAAAAGATGTAGAAGTGAGATTTTTTTTCTTAGAATGGTTTCGTTAAGGTATAATGAAACAAATCTATCATAGAAATAGTAGAAAGCTAGATTTTCTATGAGGAGATGATTACAATGGAATGTATAAAGGCAAGTGAACTGACAAGAGATGTTTGGGAAGAATTTTTTTATCATCAATTACCTGCAAATCTTACAGAAGAAGATATTCATGCTTATGGCTATTTTATAAAAGAAGATGTGATGCATGCTTTCTTTATGCTAGTACCTGTGAAAGATAATGGTGTGCAATTAAAGCATTTATATATGAAAGAAAAATTAGCACCGATGTATATTCTTGCCATAATAGAAGTGTGTATTCAATTAGTAAAAACAAAGCAATTAAAGTACATGTTTATCTATAGTGAACAGGATGCATTAAATCAATTACTAAAACAATTACATTTTGAACCAGTCACATCACCACCAGATAATCAACAAAAGCCAGGTAAGTGGTGGGGAATAGTAGTAGATAACGCGGAAGTTTATTAACAGTTGTGGATAACCATTGTTGATAACTTGTTAATAATGCACTATAGTTAATAAAAATTATATGATTAAAGTGAAAACGTAAACAGTTTACGGTGATTGGCAAATGTAAGTTGTTCACATCTGGATAACGTGTGGATAAGTTGTGATGTATTTGTTGATAACTTGTTAATAACAGAAAGGGATTCTTATGGAAAGACAGACAAAATATTGGACAATCAGAGAATTGGATCAAAAAGGACAACAATCAATTAAAGAAGCTGCAGCTTTACTAAAAAAACAAGAATTAGTTGCTTTTCCAACAGAGACAGTATATGGATTAGGTGCTGATGCGACGAAGGAAACAGCTGTTTCAAAAATTTTTAAAGCAAAAGGACGTCCTTCAGACAATCCGTTGATTGTTCATCTAGCAGATATAGAACAAGTACCGCATTATGTGAAACGTGTGACCCCAATTGCGGAAAAACTAATCAATACGTTTATGCCGGGGCCAATCACTGTCATTCTACCTAGTAATGAAAAAATTGCTACTAACGTTACTGCGGGCTTAGATACCCTCGGGTTACGTATTCCGGATCACCCCATTGCTAGAGCCTTATTAAGAGAAGCTGGACTTCCAATTGCAGCACCAAGTGCCAATACGTCTGGTAAACCTAGCCCAACTACTGCGATCCATGTCTTTCATGATTTAAATGGAAAGATAGCTGGGATTGTTGACAGTGCTTCTACAAACGTTGGAGTGGAATCGACTGTTGTTGATTGTACAGGAGATGTGCCCATCATATTACGACCTGGTGGGATCACGAGGGAGCAAATAGAAGAAGCTACTGGTGTAGTAACTGTTGATCCAACAAATGATCAGCAAACAGATAAGCCAAAAGCCCCTGGTATGAAATACAATCACTATGAACCAGAAATGCCACTCTGGTTAGTTGATGGTACAAGTGCGTTTTTTCAAAAAGAAATTGACCGTCTAACAAAGCAAGGATTAAGGGTTGGAGTAATGGCAAGTGAGGAGTTAATTGGCAAATTACACGTTTCCAATAGTAGAATTTGTGGTTCGAAGTCAGATTTAACTACAATAGCTGTCCACTTATATGATACGCTTCGATCATTCCAAGCAAAGGATACCGATGTTATTTTAGGAGAAGTGTTTCCAAAACAAGGCATTGGTCAAGCAATTATGAATCGTTTAGAAAAAGCAGCATCAGAAATCATAAGACAATGATAAACAAACGGATCAAACGTTATACTTTTATGACGTTTGATTTTTGTATTTTCTTGAGCGTGTCCTCCATTCAGGTAGAAAACAACTTTCTTTTGGGATAATTTACTTTCTCGGCATATCTGGCAAGCCCTTCACATATAGTAGACTAGCATGTCCTATAAATGGAGGGAATAGCTATGATTGAACTAAATGGCACCATTTCATTACTTATTATGGCCATTGCACTTGGTATGGATGCATTCTCAGTAGGTTTAGGAATGGGGCTACAGTTACTACGGTTAAAACGTATATTCTTTATAGGTGTCACGGTAGGTATCTTTCATATTATCATGCCATTTATAGGGATGATTGTCGGACGATTAATTTCAACTCAATTAGAGGGTGCAGCAATACTTTGTGCTGGCTTGTTACTTTTTGGGCTAGGCATACATATGATGCTACAAACTTTTCAAGAAGAAAGAAAGCAGCCAATGAAACCAATTGGTATCGGCTTATTTCTGTTTTCGTTCAGTGTAAGTATGGATAGTTTTTCTGTAGGGCTAAGCCTAGGCATGTCTGGTGTAAAAATCCTATTAAGCCTTATATTATTTGGTATAATGAGTATGATTTTAACATGGAGTGGCTTGCTTTTAGGAAGGAAAGCACGTGGGTTATTAGGTGTGTATAGTGAACTACTTGGTGGCACGATTTTATGTGGATTTGGCCTTCACTTTATTTTTGGTTAAGTAGGTATAATAAGTGTACATAGATAACCTACTAATTACGTATAATAGATTAAGAGGAATAGTTTTCCTGTTTAACCTAAAAAATGAACAGGATATATTGTAAAAAGAATAGAAATGTATAATAATAGATATAGGCTAAATCATTTAGTCTATTTTTTATAGGTCAAATACGTAGAAAAGGAGGAATCTTGATAAGAAAAGTCTATTTTTAAACTAAATTGTCATGTAATTCAGAAAAAAACGCTTATAGTATTAAGCTGTTATGGACAAGGAAAGTTTGTATGTCGTAGTTCAACATGTTTTAAAAGTTGCTAATGAAGAGGATGCTTTATTTATGTGCACATATTAAATGCAGTTGCTTGTTCAGTAGAGAACATGCAGCAGATCATTCACCTGTTTAATTATGAATGATTAAAGGGAGGAAACGCGTTGAAGAATTATATTAAAAAAATAGCAATCTGTTTTATTGCAGTAATGGTGTTCATGCCGTCACTATTGACAAATTTTGCGGTGCCTATCCATGCAGTAGGGGATGAACCTATTTTCACGGCTTCTGGTTCAGAAATGGGGTCAACAGGTCCTGAGAAAGCATTTGATGGGCTTTATAACCGATATGACAATCCTGATTCTAGATGGAGTAGTGAAGCATCATTAGCTTCAGAAGAGAATCCAAAATGGTTACAGGTTGAATACCCTGAACAAAAGACCTTTGAAGGGTTCAAGATACATTGGGAAAGAATAAATGTAAACGCTTATCGCATTGAAGTATCAACAGATGGCGATAACTTTGAAACAGTCTATGATTCAACAACGAATAAAAAGCAATGGATTGAAACAGTGAAATTAGACGAAGCCGTTACTGCTAAAGTTGTTCGTTTAGTTATTACTGATTTTGATGAAACTGCTCCTAATATTGACAAAAGTGTTACTTGGCCAACTGTATCTGTGTATGAATTCGAAGTATTAGAGAATTTAGATACGGTAGTAGTTGGAACAGACAATGTAGCAGTTGGAAAAGAGGCTACTGCTTCAAATGAAGAAGCTGGTACAGATTTTGTGGCTAGTAATACAATTGATGGCGATCTAACAACACGCTGGTCTACCGATAAAAGTGAAGACATTACCCCAAGAACGCTCACCATTGATCTACAGCATTTGACCCAATTACAATCTGTTATTATTAATTGGGAAAGAGAAAACCCAAACATTATTGCTTTTGATTTAAGTTATTCGGAGGACAACGAACAATACTTCCCCATTTATGAACAAACAGAGAAATCTGGTATACAACGTCAAATAGTGAATTTGCAAAATAGTATAAATGCCAGATATATTAAACTACATGTGACAGAATATGATGGTGGTAGTAGTAACTGGCCAAATGTTGGCGTGAATGAAGTGGAAGCCTTTTCTACACCTGTAGAGGAGTCACCAGATGAAATTACTTCATTAAATCAAATTACAACGCTTTCAGTCAATGAAGAAACAGGTGCATTAGATATTCCACAAGCATCGAATGGTACTATTTCGGTTGTTGGAAGCAATGCACAACCAGTTATTGATCTGAATGGTAACGTTTTCGAACCTTTGACTGATAAAGATGTGAAAGTAACATTAGAATTAACAAAATCAGAAAGTACAGAAACAAAAGAATTTACCGTTTCTGTTAAAGGTAAATATGACAATGAAGGAACAAATGAAAAACCAAAAGTAATTCCAGCCCTGCAAGAATGGTATGGATTAGAGGGAATGACTACGGTCGATACCGATACTACATTAGTAGTAAAAGATGCTTCTTTCACTAAAGCTGCTGAAATTTTTAAGCAGGACCTAGTTGAAATGGAAGATCTGGATTTAACCATTGGTACAGCAGAGACCAATGCGATTATCTTCCAAAAAGATGAAGCTGGTGTTTATGGTGAAGAAGGCTATCACATGGAAGTGAAAGACGGGAATATCGTCATAACTGCTGAGGAGTACACAGGGGCATTTTATGCAACAAGAACATTACTACAACAGTTGAAACTTAGTGAAACAAATGAACTTCCTAACGGTTTGATTCGTGACTATCCAAAATATAAAGTTCGTGGATTCATGTTAGATGTTGGGCGAAAGTTTACGGATTTAGAGTATATGTACCAATATATGAAAAACATGAGTTATTATAAAATGAACGATTTTCAAGTTCATTTAAATGACAATGAATTAGAAATGGATTTGTATGGTTCGATCGAGAACGCTATCGAGAACGCTTATGCAGGTTTCCGACTAGAATCAGATATTGTGGGTGAAAATGGCGTAGCCCTTACTTCAGAAGATGGTTATTATACAAAAGAAGAATTCTCACAATTTATAACAGATGCTGGAAATTACGGTGTAGATATTGTTCCAGAATTCGATACACCAGGGCATGCGTTATCTATGGTGAAAGTAAGACCAGAACTTCACTATAAAGGGGAAATCATTAATAATAAGCCACCTGAAGAAGCGGCAGCAATGCTAGATTTATCACATCCAGACACGATGCCTTTTATTAAATCAATCTATAATGAATATTTAGATGGTTCAGATCCTGTGTTCCAAGATATGCCAATTCATATCGGAAGTGATGAATATTATGGGGAAGCAGAAGCATATCGTGCATATGCAGATGAGATGCTTAAATTCATTCGTGATGAGAAGAATCACACTGTACGATTATGGGGAAGCCTATCCAATAAAACGGGTAGTACACCGGTAACATCAAAGGATGTTCAAATGCAAGTATGGAACACGTGGTGGGCAAATCCGAATCAGATGCTTGAACAAGGCTATGACATTATCAACATTGATGATGGCCAGATCTATATTGTACCAAGAGCGGGATACTATAACGATCGTTTGAATCCGGAACGTTTATACAATAACTATCAACCAAATAAGTTTTCAAATGGGACAATTGTCAATGAATCAAGTCCTCAATTCTTAGGCGGTATGTTTGCTCTTTGGAATGATAAGATCGGCAAACTTGAGAATGGTATTACTACTTATGACATGTTTGACCGCATATTTGAAGCTATCCCTGTTATGGCACAAAAGAATTGGGGAAGTAGTACAGAAGATATGCCTTATGCTTCATTTGCAGAATTAGCACAAAATACAAACCTAGCTCCTGAAACAAATCCGTTTTATGAGGTACCAACGGTAGAAGATACGGTACTTGATTATGATTTCTCACAAAGTACAGTAGACCAAAGTAAAAATGGGTATGATATCAAAGACACAGTCAATGCCGACGTGGTAGAAGGACAAGGGTTACAGCTACATGCTAATGAAAGTTATGTAACTACAGGACTAACCAATCTAGGCCCTAGCGCTGTAATGAATGTAACACTGACTTTGGATGACACAGATGGTACACAAATTTTAGCGGAAACAGTTAACCATGGCTTATTAGATGGTTTAGCATCTGAAGACTATGCTACGCTATATGCGGTAAATGAGGATGGATATGTAGGATACGATTTTGGTAACCTATCTTATTCTTTCAATCACAAATTAGTTGCAGGTGAACAAACCACACTAACCTTCATTACCGATATGGAGAAAACGAGATTATTAGTAAATGGTGATGAGGTAGCGCTTACTGAAGATACAAGTATGCCATACAATACACTTGTATTGCCACTTGAGCGAATTGGAAGTGCAACCGATGCATTAGATGGTACCATTTCAACATTTAATGTCACAAAGGGTAAATATATTGATCCAACAAAGATAGACCCTAGTACAATGACAATCACCGCTTCAAGTGAAGAAAAAAATCAAAGTAATACTTCTGTAGAAGGACCAATTGAACTTGCATTTGATAATGATACAGACACGATTTGGCATAGTGAATGGGATAAAAATCCTCCACTACCATACGAGGTGAACTTGGAATTATCAGAAGAAACGAACTTGGATAAATTCCTTTATACACCACGTAAAGGTGGCGCTGATGGAGCTGCTAATGGTTTAATCACAGCATATCGAATGGAAGTAAGTACAGATGGTGAAAATTATCAAGAAGTTGCTTCAGGTAATTGGGAAGCAAATTCTATCGTTAAGAACATTGATTTAAACGGTGTAAATGCAAAATATGTTCGTTTTATTGTAGAAGACGGTGTCAATGGTTTTGCCAGTGCTGCAGAATTTTCATTGCACACACCAGACACACCAGAACCAGTTGAACCAGTTCTAACGGTAAAAGATGCAACAATCAAAGCAGGAGAATCGTTAGACTTACGCTCATTAATTACAGAAGCCACAGATGAGGCGGGAGAAGAAGCCACAGAAGCGGTAGTAATTGATGAAGGAGACTATGATGCATCCGTGCCAGGAACGTATACAATCACCTATACATTAGGAGATGTAGAACAAACAGCAACGGTGACGGTAGAAGAAGCAGACACACCAGAACCAGTTGAACCAGTTCTAACGGTAAAAGATGCAACAATCAAAGCAGGAGACTCGTTAGACTTACGCTCATTAATTACAGAAGCCGCAGATGAGGCAGGCGAAGAAGCCACAGAAGCGGTAGTAATTGATGAAGGAGACTATGATGCATCCGTACCAGGAACGTATACAATCACCTATACATTAGGAGATGTAGAACAAACAGCAACGGTGACGGTAGAAGAAGCAGATACACCAGATCCAGTAGATCCAGGTGATTCTGATGACTCCGATGACTCAACTACTGACAAAGAAGAATCAGATCAAGATTCAAATCAGTCAGATAGTGAGGAAGAATTACCTGAAACAAGCACATCTATCTTTAATAGTCTATTTATTGGTTTAATCCTATTAGTAATAGGTGGTGCAGCTTTTGTCTTATTAAGAAGAAGATCTCATTCTTAATAAACAATTAGCATAGTCATGTCATAAAATGAATAAACCGCAAGAAATCATTATTTTTAAACTGATTTCTTGCGGTTTTTTTGAATGAATTTTAGGTTATTGTTTGGTTCGATCCTAAATGTGGTGGTGCTCACTGTTTTATCAATGCTTAAAGACAAACAAAAAATACACGCACATATTGTGGAGACAAGAGGTGCGAACGTTTTTAGCATAAAAGAGCCTTAGCATAGGAAATATGCGAGACTCCTCGAAAATAAAGAGCAATTTTCTTCGTGCGATGCATCGCTGTCGAAGTGTTTCTTGTCCTGCAGGAACAGCACGAGTCCGAAGATCCACTTGGTAAAGAATAGATGTTAGACTAAGACCGTCACGTCCTGTGACAACGTCTAACTGACCCACGTCTTGTGGGCCTGAGTCCGTGACTGCGGAAAGCGAGTATATTTCCTCTGCGGTTCAGGCATAGTCTATTTTTAGCAAAAAGGCTTTAAATAAAAGAGATGATGGAGTGACAATCACACCACCATATTTGACAGAGAACCTTTAAACATTGTTTATAACATAGCAATCTACAGCTTGCACTTTAAACATACTAATTATATCATAGACAAAAGACTTCAAATGAATTCGAAGCCAAATGGAAATGGTGAAAAAGGTTATGCTCATTCTTGGGAATTATTTTTTGAAAAGTGTGATAGAAAAGTAGGAGGAATCAATACGCATGAATGTATTATTTATATGTACAGGAAATACATGTCGGAGTCCAATGGCAGAAGCACTCCTGCGAAAGAAATCAAGTGTAAACGTAAAATCAGCAGGGATGTTTGCAAATGAAGGATCACCGGTGTCAGAAGGTACACAAACAGCATTATCATCAGTTGGTGTGACACATCAACATCAATCACAACCAATAACAGCTGATTTACTCGATTGGGCAGACTTAATTTTAACCATGACAATGAGTCATAAAGAAACATTACTCACTACCTATTCACAAGTTTATGATAAGACGTATACCTTAAAAGAATATGTTTTATTAGATGGAGAATTTACTTGGGAAAAATTAAAAGACGCTTATCGTCGTTTAGAAGAAAAGCGTGCAACCATTGTATATGAAAAAGACCAACTACAGACTGAACAACAGATGCGGGCATTTTTACGTGAAGAACAAGATGAAATTGATCGATTGGAAAGAGAAATGCCTAATTACGATATAGCTGATCCTTTCGGAGGAAATGCAGCTACTTATGAAGAGACGCTTCAAGAAATGGAAAAATACATCAATTTATTAATAGAGAAATTAGAAAAATAAACAAAAAGCATAATTAATCCAATACGCTCTGTAAATTCGTCAGCAAAACAAGTAAAATAAGAGGTAAGAACAAGGTTAATAAAGGAGTGATAAAAAATGAAAATTGTATTAGCTTCCGATCATGGTGGCTTTGAATTATTGCGGGAAATCGCGTCACAGCTAGATGATCTAGGAATTGATTATGACAATATTGGTTGTGATTGTGAAACGTCTGTTGATTATCCAGACTATGGCATACCGGCTGCGGAAAAAGTAGCTAATGGCTCATATGATCGTGGCATCTTAATCTGTGGAACGGGAATTGGAATGTCCATTGCCGCCAATAAAGTGAAAGGCATTCGAGCCGCATTAGTGCATGATGTTTATACTGCACGCGTAACTAGGGAACACAATGATTCTAACATATTAGTCATGGGGGCTCGTGTCATTGGTGTTGACCTAGCAAAAGAAATTGTGAAAACATGGTTAGCTGGAGAGTTTCAAGGAGGCAGACATGCCAATCGGATTGGAAAAGTTGCAGCCTATGAAGAAAAATAAGGAAGTGTGATCGATGACGCTAGAACAACAACTGGATCAACTTGTCTCAGACTGGTTAGCAGTAAATTACTTACACCAAGATGAATTATTTGTTATTGGCTGCTCAACAAGTGAAGTAATGGGAGAAAAGATAGGAACTGCAGGAAGTGAAGAAGTAGCTACCCATGTTTTTTCAGCAATGCAAGACCTACAATCGAAAACGGGTATTCTTCTTGCTTTTCAATGTTGTGAACATTTGAATCGAGCACTAGTTCTGGAGCGGTCTACTTGTGAGAAGTATGGCTATGAAGCGGTTCGTGTAATCCCTGCAAAAACAGCAGGTGGATCGATGGCTACCTATGCGTTTCAGCAGATGGAAGACCCGGTAGTCGTTGAGCATATACAAGCTCATGCAGGGGTAGATATCGGTGAAACAATGATTGGAATGCATGTAAAGCCAGTAGCTGTTCCCGTTCGATTAAGTCAACGAAAACTAGGTGAGGCGCGTGTTAATGCAGCCTACGCTAGACCAAAATTAATTGGTGGGGCACGCGCGATATATCAGTAACATTTCAGGTTAAAAAGTAGAGCAAATAAACGTTTGATAAAAGGAAGGATCTATACCAAATGTAGTGGTGCTCTCTATTTTATTAAGGCTCAGAAGGTAACAAGCATTTAGCATAAAAGCGGCTTAGCAGAGGAAATATGCGAGACTCCAGCGGAAACAGCACGAGACCGAAGATCCACTTGGTAAAGTGAATTTCTTTACCAAGTTAGCTTCGGCCGTGCCCGCGGAAAGCGAGTGTATTTCCCCTGCGGTTTAGGTACAAGCATTGCTTATAATAAACTTTTTATAAAAGAGATGGTGGAGCGAGAACCACACCACCACATTTGACAGAGAACCAAAAGGAATAGTCGGTTTTACACTGCTATTTTTTTATATATAAACTACTTTCACTTAAGGGGGATAATGAAATGGAGCATGTGAAGCAAAACGATTTAGAACTATTTAAAGCAATGGAGCAGGAAAGGCAGCGTCAACACGATAAAATTGAGCTTATTGCCTCAGAAAATTTTGTATCAGAAACTGTAATGGAAGCGCAAGGGTCTGTATTAACAAATAAATATGCAGAAGGTTACCCAGGTCGCCGTTATTATGGGGGATGTGAATATGTTGATATTGCTGAAAACTTAGCCAGAGATCGAGCAAAACAATTATTTGGTGCAGCGCATGCTAATGTGCAGCCGCATTCAGGTGCACAGGCGAATATGGCAGTATATTTTACAATTTTAGAACCTGGGGATACTGTGTTGGGAATGGACTTAAGCCATGGTGGTCATTTAACGCATGGAAGCCCAGTCAATTTTAGTGGAACATTGTATAATTTTGAAGCATATGGTGTCGATAAAGAAACAGAACAAATTGACTATGATGCAGTTTTGAAAAAAGCAAAAGAAGTAAAACCAAAACTAATTGTAGCTGGTGCAAGTGCATATTCAAGAACAATTGATTTTGAAGCATTCCGCAAAATTGCTGATGAAGTAGGCGCTTATTTTATGGTAGACATGGCGCATATCGCAGGATTAGTTGCTGCTGGATTGCATCCTGATCCGGTTCCGCATGCTCATTTCGTTACAACAACTACACATAAAACATTGCGTGGCCCTCGTGGTGGAATGATTTTATGTAAAGAAGAATTTGCAAAACAAATCGATAAATCCGTTTTTCCTGGTATTCAAGGTGGCCCACTTATGCATGTAATTGCTGCCAAAGCAGTAGCCTTTAAAGAAGCCTTAGACGTTAATTTTAAAGATTATGCAAAACAAATTATTGCTAATGCAAAACGTTTCTCTGAAGCGTTAAATAAAGAAGGCATTCGTTTGGTTTCTGGTGGCACAGACAATCACTTACTTTTACTTGATGTTCGTGACCTTGATTTAACTGGAAAAGATGCAGAAAAAGCTTTAGATGATGTTGGTATCACAACCAATAAAAATACCATTCCTTTTGATCCTGAAAGTCCATTCGTAACCAGTGGAATTCGTGTTGGTACAGCGGCAGTGACTACACGCGGATTTGGTTTAACAGAAATGGATGAAGTAGCCTCTATTATTGCTGCTACACTAAAAAATTATCAAGATAAAGACAAATTAGAAGAAGTGAAAGCGCGCGTAAAAGCATTAGCAGATAAATTCCCGCTTTATCAGCGTTAAGTAATTAATAGGTAAATCCCTTGTCATTTGAGCTGGCAAGGGATTTTGTCGAGCGATAAACGAATGATGCTGCTTATTCTCTCTTGTAAAACAAAGGAATGGTAAGGAACCGTCATGGGCAATATATCTTGTGATAAGTGCTAGAGCTAATCCAATGTCTTTGCTTGAAGCAACCTCTGTTTCTTTAAAATTTTTAAGGATGTAAAAAAACAATAAGGAGTGATCGGAATTGGGTAATGTATTTGTACTAGACCATCCACTTATTCAACACAAACTAACCTATATTCGTAACAAAGAAACTGGTACGAAGGAATTTCGTGAACTAGTTGATGAAGTTTCTGGATTAATGGCATTTGAAATTACACGTGATCTACCCCTAGAAGAGAAAACAATTGAAACCCCTGTTACAACTGCGGTAGCAAAAACATTAAGTGGTAAAAAAATCGGCTTAGTACCTATATTGAGAGCTGGTTTAGGAATGGTTGATGGTATATTACGTTTAATTCCAGCGGCGAAAGTTGGACATGTTGGTCTATATCGTGATCCTGAAACACTTCAGCCAGTCGAATATTATATTAAACTCCCTTCTGATATTGAGGAACGCGAATTAATCGTTATTGACCCAATGCTTGCGACTGGTGGATCAGCAAATGATGCAATTGCTTCATTAAAAAAACGTGGAGCAACCAATATTAAATTAATGTGTTTAATTGCAGCGCCAGAAGGTGTAGAATTGATTAAGAAAAATCATCCAGATGTTGATATTTATTTGGCTGGCCTAGATGAAAAGTTAAATGAAAAAAGTTATATCGTTCCTGGTTTAGGTGACGCTGGCGATCGTTTATTTGGAACAAAATAAAAAAAGTATGAAAAAGCGTTACAGTTGCTGTAGCGTTTTTTTGTAGAAGATTTAGTAGTGGGGAATGGAAAGGTGTGAAGCAATTGTCAAAGCGTATAAAGGTAATGACTATTTTTGGTACAAGGCCAGAAGCAATAAAAATGGCGCCACTTGTATTAGAACTAAAAAAAAGATCAGAAACGTTTGAACCGATCGTTACAGTAACAGCACAACATCGAGAAATGCTTGATCAAGTCCTTGACATATTCGGTATAACACCAGATTTTGATTTGAACATTATGAAAGAGCGACAAACATTAGCTCAGATCACCACAAGAGCCCTTGAAGGATTAGATACAGTAATGAAAGAAACAGCTCCTGATATTGTATTAGTACATGGCGATACGACAACTACTTTTGCTGCTTCACTTGCAGCATACTATAATCAAATTGCTGTTGGACATGTTGAGGCAGGATTACGTACATGGAATAAATACTCTCCATATCCTGAAGAAATGAATCGTCAATTAACTGGAATCATGGCTGATCTTCATTTTGCTCCAACTGAAAAAGCAAAACAAAACTTAATGCAAGAAAACAAATTAGAAGAAACCATATATGTAACAGGAAATACAGCAATTGACGCATTAAAAACGACAGTTAATTCAGCATATACAAGTGAGATCTTACAAGCATTTTCAGATAAAAGACTAGTCCTTATGACAGCACATCGTCGGGAAAATCTTGGCCGAAATATGTATCAAATGTTTCGTGCGATACGTAGGTTGGTTGATCAACATCAGGATATTCATGTTGTCTATCCTGTTCACTTAAATCCAGTTGTGAAAGAAGCGGCACAAACGGTGTTAGGAAACCATGACCGTATTAATCTGATTGATCCATTAGGAGTTGTTGATTTTCATAATTTTGCCTCACGTGCGCAATTAATTTTAACCGATTCTGGTGGTGTCCAAGAGGAAGCACCATCTTTAGGTGTTCCTGTACTCGTTCTAAGAGATACAACCGAGCGTCCTGAAGGGATAGAAGCGGGTACATTGAAATTGGCCGGAACAGAAGAAGAAGCTATTTTCAAACTAGCCGATGAATTATTAAGTGATGATCACATGCATCAGCAAATGGCCCAAGCTGCCAATCCTTACGGAGATGGGCAAGCAAGTGCACGCATTGCCGACGCCATTATTACTTATTTTAATAACTAAACTATTTCACTTGAGCAGCGGTATAAAGATGTAATTATATCAAAATTAACCACCTTTCTGTGCTAGTAAGATCAAGATAAGAAGGATCCTCAAAAAAGCAGGATTCTTCTTTTATTTATGCAAAATGTGATGATGCTAATATATTGCATAGGATGATCTGTAAACCTCCATAATAAAATGTAAAACTTTTTCAATGGATGTTCTAAGATAAAAAAGGAGATTAATCTTATGCGCTATACGCCCCATGTTATCCTCATTGCAATGTTTCTGTTTATTTCACCAACAATACTAAAAGCAAAGTCACCAATCGAAGAGACTCAAATGATTATAGAAGTAGACGGTGACCCTTATCAGCAAAAGCAATATATTGAAACATACTATCCAACGATTGAAGTTGTAGAAGTGTTCCACACGCTATTTCAAGGACTTGCCATCAGAGCAAAAGATCATCAACTAAAACAATTAGCCAATGAAACGTTTATTAGAAACGATTATCCAGTAAGAACGTATCGAACAGCAATCAATCAAAGTGTACCTTTTTTATTAAAAAATGAAACCAATCAAGTAACCCAAACGTATACAGGAAAAGGTGTGAAAATCGGTGTGATTGATACAGGGATTGATTATAATCATCCTGATCTCCAAGCCAATTATCATGGTGGATTTGATTTAGTTGATCTGGATGATGATCCAATGGAGACCCTGATAACACAAGGTCAGCCTACGATTCATGGCACACATGTTGCTGGCATTATTGCTGCAAATGGAAAGATGAAAGGGATGGCGCCAAATGCTTCCCTATATAGCTATCGCGCGCTAGGACCTGGTGGTGCAGGTACATCCATCCAAGTCATTGCAGCGTTAGAAAAGGCAGTAAACGATGGCATGGATATTGTAAACATGTCATTAGGTAATTCGGTCAATGGTCCAGATTGGCCAACAAGTATTGCCGTAAACCGAGCGGTTGAAGAGGGAGTTTCTGTTGTTATAGCAAATGGGAATTCAGGTCCTGCAAATTGGACGGTGGGTTCACCAGCAACAGCAACAAATGCCATCGCAGTAGGAGCATCTACCCCTTTATTACAAACCGCCGCTATTGTTGATCGTTTTGAAAAAAAAGAAATTCCCTTAACCGCAATAGCTGGATCAAGCAATTGGAAGATACAACGAGATTATCCGTTAGTAGATGGTGGGATTGGAGAAGAAAATCTGGCTCATATAGCTGGAAAAATTGTTTTAATGCAACGAGGAAAACTTACTTTCACTGAAAAAGTCAAAAAAGCAGAAGCAGCTGGTGCAGTGGGTGTAATTATCTATAATAATGAAAAGGGAATGTTTAAGGCTGCTATTCAAGCAGAAAGCGCAATTCCAGCAGTAACTGTATCGAAAGAAGATGGAGAATGGTTAAAAAAACAAGCACAAAAAGATCCCTATTGGGTGCATTCGGTTTATCATCAACAGCAAGATCAAATGACAGATTTTAGTTCAAGAGGTCCTGTAACAGCTAATTGGTCAATTAAACCTGAAATTGTGGCTCCGGGTGCAAATATAGTAAGTACTGTTCCTAATAGCGGCTATCAATCTTTACAAGGAACAAGTATGGCGGCACCGCATATAGCGGGTGCGCTTGCTTTATTGAAAGAAGCACATCCGAATTGGACACCGGTGCAATTAAAAGGGGCACTTTTAACCCAAGCAATGCCACTAAAAGACGAAGGAGTATTGTATGATCCGATCGAGCAAGGGATGGGACGTATGCAATTAAATGAAGCGATAGCGACGGATACCATCCTGTATAGCTCGCTACTGTCATTTGGGAAAATGGAAGATGGGAAAAAACGTGTAACCACACAGATTGAAGTGGAAAATGTATCACAACAAACGAATCAATTTCGATTTGATATACCAAAGCAACAACAAGGTTTGCGTTGGTATATGCCGAAAACATTTTCAGTAAAGCCAGGCGAAAAGAAATCGATCCCCATTGAACTATCTATTGATACCAACCGCCTTTCTGCAGGCATCCATCAAGGATGGTTACAACTATCTAATCAAAAGGAACGTTTTCAACTACCATATCTGTTTATTAATCAAACAGCTGCATATCCGAAAGCGATGGGATTAGAATTAGAAGCGGATCCATTTCAATCGAAAGAATACACGTATCGTCTTTACCTCCCAGAAGATGCAACAGAGGTGAAAGTAGATCTTTATGACCCTGATACACTTGTCTTTGTTCAAACATTAATGAAAAAAACGGATCAAACAAAAGGGGTATTAGAAGGAACGATCGCCAAAAAAGATCTACCTAAAGCAGGGGATTATATTGCAGATATTACCATTTCGAAGAATAAAAAAGATGTTTACGATGAACAAACGTTTATTCGGATAAAGTAAAGATAGATGTAAATCATATAGTAAACCTTCACTAAATAATCGAGGTATACTTGAAAAAATAGGACTTAAATAAGGATTGAGACAAAATTTATGAGATGATAGGATAAAGTGAATAAAAATTTTAAGCAAACTTCACAAAATTGTTGCTACCTTTATTAAGGATAATCTATTATAATAAAAGATAGACGTTTTATTGGAGTGAGCGTCAATTCCATGGTAATAGCTTGTTTTTTATGATTTGCTTTGCAAAGCAATTGACAGTAAGACTTCCCTATTGTAAGCTATTTTTTGTAGATTGTTTAGGCTTTCATGTGATGTTTGTCACTGATTTAGCTTTCGACTTATGATACTGGAAGAAGATGACTCCTTGTAACATTAGAGAAATACGAATAATAATCATTTTCGACCTCATCCATTTTGATTGTAGTAGATAGCTCAACTAGTAAGTGATGGTTATTGTGCGTGCCTTCCGTTTTATTAAAATTATTTTGGGGGATAAAAATTTATGTCAGATAAGTCCTTTCAGCGGATGATCAATCGCCAAAAAAAATGGATGTTGTATTACTTAGCATTACTTACTTTAGCAGCCTTGTTTACATCCTATCATAGTTTTTTTACTGGTTTACTGTTAGGTACAGCCTTAAGTTATTATAATTTATGGTTACTACAGCGCAAGATACAAAAATTTACGTATGCGATACAAAATAACCAGAAAATGTTTGGATTAGGAACTTTTTCCCGTTTTGCTTCTGCTGGTTTAGCGGTATTAATCGGATATGAGCTAGAAGCATATTTTGATATGACAGGGATTCTAATAGGATTAGCGACAATGTTTGTTGTCATAATCATAGATTTTGCAATTTATGCGAAACAAGAGGATGACAGATGGAAAAGAGGTGAAAGAAATGGAGCATGAGGAACCCATATATCATTTGTTTGGTATCTCTTGGCTTAGTTATAATGCATCAACTGTCTTAATGACGTTTATTGCATGTTTGATTGTATTTGTGCTAGCTGTTTGGGCAAGCCGAAAGTTAAGTATGCGTCCAACAGGCGCGCAGAATTTCATGGAGTGGATAGTTGATTTTGTAAAAGGAATAATTAGTGATTCAATGGATTGGCGCACTGGTAAAATGTTTTTACCACTTGGATTAACACTAATCACCTTTATCTTTATTAGTAATATTTTAGGGGTTATTGTGATGGTGGTATACCAGCATGACTTATGGTGGAAATCACCTACTTCAGATGCCAGCATTACGTTATCATTAGCGGCATTTGTTATTATTTTATCTAACTTCTATGGTATGAAGCTTAAAGGGTTTAAAAATTATGGAAAAGAGTTTGGTAAGCCAATACCTTTTATTTTTCCATTCAAAGTGATTGAAGAATTTACGAACACCATGACATTGGGTTTTCGTTTGTTTGGGAACATTTACGCTGGAGAAATTTTACTTTCTTTAATTACTAAAATGGCATTTATTTCAGCGCCACTTACCTTTATTCCAGCTTTAATCCCAATGATGGCTTGGCAAGGGTTTAGTCTCTTTATTGGTGGGATACAAGCATTTATTTTCACAATGTTAACAATGGTATATATGTCTCATAAAGTGGCAGATGACCATTAATATAATGTAAAAAACAAAAAATTTTACATATTTTAAAAGGAGGAGTTTTTAGATGGGAGCATTAGCAGCAGCAATAGCAGTAGGTTTGGCAGCACTAGGAGCAAGTATTGGTAACAGTTTGATTGTAAAAGGTACAGTTGAGGGGATTTCACGTCAACCAGAATTACGTGGGCCATTACAAACAGTTATGTTAATTGGTATCGCGTTAGTAGAGGCGATTCCTATCTTCGCTGTCGTAATTGCATTTATGGTAATGTAATTGATATCAACGAAAAGATAGAATGGCGAAGGTCGAGTCTAAAAGAATCTTCGCCATTGCTTTATTCATTTAAAGCATCTGTTATATATGTTATATGAAGGCTTTCACCATAAGACTTGGCGATGAGCCAAGTCTTAAATCTTAGAAGAACATGATAGTTCATACACAACACTTATGAATAGAGAAGTGGTTGAAAGGAGTGAAGATAGTGCAACCATTAGCTAGCTTTCTTATTGTAGGACTCGGCGGATTTCATGTTGGGAATATTTTCTTCGCCTTATTAAGCTTTGCGATTTTACTCGTTTTATTAAAGAAATACGCTTGGGGACCATTGATGAACAAAATGGAAGAGCGTGAAAATTATATCGCGAATGAACTAGATGTTGCGGAGAAGAACCGTGTTGATGCAGAAAAAGCTTCTAAAGAAGCAAATGAACAATTAATGCAAACACGTCAAGAAGCCCAAGACATTATTGATAACGCCAAAAAGGCTGGAGCAAAACAGGAACAAGCAATAATCGAAGCTGCACAAGTAGCTGCAGATAAAATAAAACAATCAGCTCAAGAAGAAATCAAGCAAGAAAAAGAAAGAGCTATCCAAGCACTACAAGAACAGGTCGCAAGTCTGTCTGTTCAAATTGCAACCAAAGTGATTGAGAAAGAAATTAACGCAGAAGATCAAGAACGATTAATTTCTGACTATATGAAACAGATAGGAGAAGAGTGATGAGTAAAGCATTGATTTCAAAACGCTACGCAGAAGCTCTTTTTCAACTAGCAGAGGAAAAACATATACTAGAAGCGATGGAATCTGAACTGATGATTGTGAAAGAAGTTTTTCAAAACAATCCAGATTTTATTCTGTTTTTAGATAATCCAGGTCTTGAAGGAAACGACAAAAAACAATTAATTGATCAAGCATTTACCGATTTTTCTACTGAAGTAGTGAATACGCTAAAACTATTAGTTGATCGTCACCATGAAGAAGTGGTAATAGATATGGTTGATGCGTTTATTAATTTATTTGATGAGGCACGTGGAATCAAGCAGGCGACTGTTTATTCCGTTCGAGAGCTCTCTGACGAAGAAAAAACACAATTAGCGAATGTATTTCAGGCAAAATTACATATTGCTAAATTAAAAATTAATAATGTTATTGAGCCAGACATTATTGGCGGTGTAAAGCTACGTATAGGAAACACCATTTATGATGGCTCAGTTAAAGGTAAATTAGAACAATTTGAAAAAAATATAGCAGTAACAAATTAATGACAGAATAGGGGTGAGTTGGCATGAGCATAAAAGCTGAAGAAATCAGTGCGCTGATCAAACAGCAAATTGAAAATTATCAAGCAGACATTGAAGTCAGTGATGTCGGTACGGTAATAGAAATCGGTGATGGTATCGCGCGAGCACACGGACTAGACAATGTTATGTCTGGAGAGCTTGTTGAATTTTCAAATGGTGTAATGGGGTTAGCCCAGAACTTAGAAGAAAGTAATGTCGGTATTGTTATCTTAGGCCCTTACACAGATATTCGTGAAGGTGACCAGGTAAAACGTACAGGTAGAATTATGGAAGTACCTGTAGGGGAAGAATTATTAGGACGCGTTGTCAATCCACTTGGCCAACCAATTGATGGGAAAGGTCCAGTAGAAACAACAAAAACACGTCCAATTGAAGCACCAGCACCTGGTGTAATGGATCGTAAATCTGTTCATGAACCACTACAAACAGGGATTAAAGCAATTGACGCCCTAGTTCCAATTGGTCGTGGCCAACGTGAATTGATCATCGGTGACCGTCAAACAGGTAAAACAACCGTTGCTGTAGATACCATTTTAAACCAAAAAGACGAAGATATGATTTGTATTTACGTTGCTATTGGACAAAAAGATTCAACGGTACGTGCTACAACAGAAGTTTTCCGTCGTTATGGAGCGCTAGATTATACAATCGTTGTTAGCGCAGGCGCATCCGAGCCAGCTCCATTACAATACTTAGCTCCATATGCTGGTGTCTCAATGGGTGAAGAATTTATGTATAATGGAAAACACGTGCTTGTTGTTTATGATGACTTAACTAAACAAGCGACAGCTTACCGTGAACTTTCCTTGCTATTAAAACGCCCACCTGGTCGTGAGGCATTCCCAGGGGATGTATTCTATTTACACTCCCGTTTATTAGAACGTGCAGCGAAATTAAGTGATGATAAAGGTGGCGGTTCTTTAACTGCTCTCCCATTTGTTGAAACACAAGCTGGGGATATCTCTGCTTATATTCCAACAAACGTTATTTCTATTACAGATGGTCAGATTTTCTTACAATCAGACTTATTCTTCTCTGGTGTTAGACCAGCGATTAACCCGGGTCTTTCCGTATCCCGTGTAGGTGGTTCAGCGCAAATTAAAGCAATGAAAAAAGTTGCAGGTACATTGCGTCTAGATCTAGCTTCGTATCGTGAGTTAGAATCATTTGCACAATTTGGTTCTGATTTAGATAAAGCAACACAAGCGAAACTAAATCGTGGAGCGCGCACAGTAGAAGTATTAAAACAAGGCTTACATAAGCCAATCGTTGTTGAAAAACAAGTAATGATCATTTATTCCTTAATTCATGGCTATCTAGATGATATTCCTGTTGATGATATTACACGTTTTGAAGCAGAGCTGTTCGACTTCTTAGATCTAAATTATACAGATCTGTTAAAAACGATTCGAGAAACAGGTAAGTTAGCAGAACAAGAAGAAATGAATAAAGCGATTGAAACATTTAAAAATGACTTCGTTGTTACACAATAAGTTTTTTTCAAAGATAACGAACGAGTAGATAGTGACCAGAAACCTTCGATGAAAGGAGGCTGACTTGTTGTGGCGTCATTGAGAGATATTCAAACACGTATTACATCAACAAAAAAGACAAAACAAATTACGAATGCCATGCAGATGGTATCTGCTTCGAAGTTAAATAAGGCGGAGCAAAATGCCGTTTCGTTTATACCTTATAGTGAGAAACTACAAGAAATTGTATCTCATATAGCAAATAGTGCAGATGAAGATGCACATCCAATGCTTGTGCATCGTGAAGTGAAAAAAACGGCTTATTTTGTTATTACATCTGATCGGGGATTAGCAGGGCCGTTTAATAGTGGAATACTTCGTAAAGTCTATCGGATGATTCAAGAGAAACATCAATCACCGGCTGAATATACGATCATTGTTGTTGGGCGAATCGGTCGTGATTTTTTCAAACAACGTAAAATGCCAATAGCAAATGAAATAATCGGCTTGTCTGATCAACCGGTATTCTCAGACATACAAGATTTAACTTATGAAACAGTACAACTGTTTATCGATGAAGAAATTGACGAATTGAATATCGTTTATAATCATTATCATAATGCCATTTCACAAGAGGTTATTTCAAAAAAAATACTGCCATTAACCGATGTTCATGAAAATAAGGAGCATGTGGCTGACAGTATGTATGAATTTGAACCAAGTGAAAAGGAAATTTTACAAACACTTTTGCCACAATATGCAGAAAGCTTAATTTATGGTGCATTACTTGACAGTAAAGCAAGTGAACATGCATCACGAATGACAGCGATGCGAAGTGCAACAGACAATGCAAACGAGTTAATTGATGATTTATCCTTACAATATAACAGAGCTCGTCAAGCTGCGATTACACAAGAGATCTCGGAAATTGTTGGTGGAGCAGCAGCGCAAGAATAATGAAAAAGTGTGTTAGGAGGGAAAATGGATGAGTAAAGGGCGCGTAACACAGATAATGGGACCTGTTATCGATGTTAAATTTGATGATGACCTCCCAGAATTATATAGTGCATTGTTAGTTTATCCAGAAGCAGATAATGCGGCAGCACTAACCCTTGAAGTGGCATTGCACTTGGGTGATGATACAGTACGTACCATTGCAATGTCATCCACAGAAGGAATTAGACGTGGTGCAGAAGTTGAAAATACAAGTGCACCAATTTCAGTACCAGTTGGTAACGAAACATTAGGTCGTGTATTTAATGTACTAGGTAAAGAAATCGATTTAGATGAAAAGTTAAGTGAAGGTGTTCGACGCGATCCAATTCACCGTCAATCACCCGATTTTGAACACTTAGCAACAGAGACAGAAATTTTAGAGACAGGTATTAAAGTAGTTGATTTATTAGCACCGTATATTAAAGGTGGTAAAATCGGCTTGTTCGGTGGTGCGGGTGTTGGTAAAACCGTACTTATTCAAGAATTGATTAACAACATCGCACAAGAGCACGGTGGTATCTCCGTATTTGCCGGTGTTGGTGAACGTACGCGTGAAGGTAATGACCTTTATTATGAAATGAAAGACTCAGGGGTTATTTCAAAAACAGCGATGGTATTCGGACAAATGAACGAGCCACCTGGTGCACGTATGCGTGTAGCATTAACTGGTCTTACCATGGCGGAATATTTCCGTGATGAACAAGGACAAGACGTGTTACTATTTATTGATAATATTTTCCGGTTTACGCAAGCAGGTCAAGAGATATCTGCCTTACTTGGTCGTATGCCATCAGCCGTTGGTTATCAACCAACATTGGCAACGGAAATGGGTCAATTACAAGAACGTATTACTTCAACAGACAAAGGTTCTGTTACATCTATTCAAGCCATTTATGTGCCAGCCGATGACTATACTGACCCGGCACCAGCAACAACATTTGCGCACTTAGATGCAACAACGAACTTAGACCGTAAACTTTCTGAACAAGGTATCTATCCAGCCGTAGATCCATTAGCATCTACATCACGTGCCCTTGACCCAGAAGTTGTAGGTGAAGACCATTATAATGTGGCGCGTAATGTCCAACAAACATTACAACGTTATAAAGAATTACAAGATATTATTGCTATCTTAGGAATGGATGAGCTTTCAGATGAAGATAAATTAACGGTAGCACGTGCTCGCCGTATTCAATTCTTCTTATCTCAGAATTTCCACGTTGCAGAACAATTTACTGGTCAGCCAGGTTCTTATGTGCCTGTTAAAGAAACAGTGCGTGGATTCAAGGAAATTTTAGATGGTAAATATGATGACCTTCCAGAAGATGCCTTCCGTTTGGTTGGAACGATTGAAGATGTTGTAGAAAAAGCAAAACAAATGGCGTAAAAGAAATGCCGAGGAGGGGTTTCATTGAAAACACTAACGGTGAGTGTTGTCACTCCTGATGGCCCTATTCTGGAAGATTCATTTGAAATGGTAAGCTGTAAAGCTGAAAGCGGAGAATTGGGAGTATTACCCAATCACATTCCGCTAGTTGCTCCGTTGGTTATTAGTGCTGTGCGTTTAAAACGTGCAGGAGATACTGTACGAGTAGCAATTAGTGGTGGCTTTATTGAAGTTAGTGATAATAAGGTAACGATTTTAGCTCAATCAGCAGAAAAGCCAGGCGATATTGATGTACAACGTGCACGAAAAGCAAAAGAGCGTGCCGAACGACGTCTAAAAGCGAAACAAGATGATATTGATTTCAGAAGGGCAGAGTATGCATTAAAACGTGCATTAAACCGTCTAGATGTTGTAGAAAAACGTTAAAAAACAAAAACTAGACACAAAAAAAGACTTTAATCCCAATTAGGAATTAAAGTCTTTTTTTATGGGACAGGAGGGATTGCCCCCCTGTCCCAAGAATTCCTTCGTTTAGTGTCACTATTTCCCGGGAAATAGCAAATAATAAGATAAAGGAGAGAAAAGCACATGCAAGAATTAGCAAAACAAGCGTTAATAAGCATGATTTCACATATCATTTTTATTATTATTACGTGGCAGATCATACAATCTGTTCGTTTAGATCCCATTTTTAAAAAAATGAGAACATTTGAAGCAAAACTACTGATTATTTTTGTAACCATTGCAATCGGTACAACAGTAAGTAACTTTTTCTTAGACTTGCTAAATTGGACAAATCAAATCACTTATTTGTTTTAATTCATTGATGTAATTGATTAGCGAATCTCTCTACGTATATTAATCTATCAAATCGTACATACTGTTGTTAAACACAGTAGGGGGAGATTCGCATGAAACAAAAAATTATGATTATTGTATGTTTAAGTTTGGGTTTATTAACCAATCAGTTGCAGGCTATAACTGAAAATAATAGATTAATAGAAGAACTGCAACAAATAGAACAGATCTTTGAAACAAACAATCAAAAACTTCAATATTTTCAATTGCAATTACGAGAAACAATTGAAAAAAACAAAATAGAACACTACATGACAAAGCTTAATCAAATCTTTGAAGATACGAATATGGACATAGAAGACACGAAACATGCTACAAAATACATATGGAACCGCCAGATAAATAGTAAAATGAACGAATCTATTATGATTGTTGAAGCAAAAAAGGCTTCAACAGCAGAAATAGTTTATGCGCTCGATGTAAATGAGGAATTACCAGTAGAAAAGTCGATTGCTAAAAGTCATGTCTATCATTTAACTGGAAACATTTTTACTAATGAAGTAACAAAATTCACTTGTGCAAAAACCGAAGTAAGTGATATGATAGATAGTGTTTATTTTTTTGAGAAAATAAAGAAAATCCTACAAGTTCAAGAGGTTCATCAATTGGACGAACAAGATTTTACTGTATTCTCTGGTTATACATCGTATTGGAAACGGTCTATACCCTCTGATCATAACAAAATGAACATTCAAATGGCAGCTCGTCAAGTGCCTGGTAAGAAAACAATCATTACAATAGGAACACCTATCCTAACGACTGAATATTAATAATATAGAAACTGGACTTTAGAGGAGAATGAACCTTGGAAAAAATCATCGTCCGCGGTGGCAGGAAGCTGCAAGGCACTGTGAAAGTAGAAGGTGCTAAGAACGCAGTCTTACCTGTTATTGCCGCAAGTATAATGGCAAGTAAGGGCAAAAGTGTACTTCATGATGTTCCAGCTTTAGCAGATGTGGTAACAATGCAAGAAGTATTACGTAATATGAATGCATCTATCCAAATGAATCATAATACAATCAACATTAATGCGGTAAAACCTTTAATTACGGAAGCTCCATTTGAATATGTTAGAAAAATGCGTGCCTCTGTTCTAGTTTTAGGACCAATGCTAGCACGATTTGGCCATGCGAAAGTAGCAATGCCTGGTGGCTGTGCAATTGGTTCAAGACCAATTGATTTGCATCTTAAAGGATTTGAAGCAATGGGTGCAAAAGTACACGTTGGAAATGGTTATGTAGAAGTATTTTCAGAAGGCAGACTAAAAGGTGGGAAAATCTATTTAGATGTTCCAAGTGTCGGTGCGACTGAAAATATTATGATGGCGGCCGCATTAGCAGATGGAAGAACATTGATTGAAAATGCTGCAAAAGAGCCGGAAATTGTTGATCTAGCTAACTTCTTAAACAAAATGGGTGCAAAAGTTGTCGGTGCAGGTACAGAAATCATTAAAATTGAAGGGGCTAAACAATTACAAGGTGTGGAGCATACCATTATTCCAGACCGAATTGAAGCGGGAACATTTATGGTCGCTGCAGCAATCACTGGTGGAAACGTATTAGTGAAAGGTGCAGAAAAAGAACATATGCGTTCTTTAATATCTAAATTGGAAGAAATGGGTGTACAAATCAAGCAAGAAGAAGACGGTCTTCGTGTCATTGGTCCAAAGAAATTACATCCAATAGACTTGAAAACATTACCACACCCTGGTTTTCCAACAGATATGCAATCACAAATGATGGCACTAATGTTAAATGCGAATGGAACAAGTGTCATTACAGAAACTGTTTTCGAAAATCGCTTTATGCATGTGGAAGAATTTCGTCGAATGAATGCAAAGGTCAAAATTGAAGGACGTAGTGTCATTGTAGAAGGACCCGTTGCTCTTCAAGGAGCTGAAGTAGCAGCAACCGATTTACGTGCAGGAGCTGCATTAATTCTAGCTGGACTAAATGCTGAAGGTTATACAAGAGTAACCGAATTGAAGCACATTGATCGCGGTTATGTCGATATTACTGGAAAATTAGCTAATTTAGGCGCTAACATCGAGCGTGTGAATGATACAGAAGAAATAATCGTTGATACAGCACAAGAGCAAAAATTATCTGCACTATAAAATTAAAAGAAGCATGCCTTCCTATACGAAGGCATGCTTTTTTCTATGTTTAAAAACATGTATGTGATGAAAAGATTCTCAGTACATACGTCTAAGGCCACAAGATGCTGAGCGAAGGAAATAGGCGAGACTCCTCGAAAATAAAGGTGCTATTTTCTTCGTGCGATGCATCGCTGCCGAAGCGTTCCTTGTCTTGCAGGAACAGCACGAGTCCGAAGATCCACTTGGTAAAGTGTTTTTCTTTACCAAGTTAGCTGAGGCCGTGCCCGCGGAAAGCGATCGTCTGTAACTGGAGTGAATGCGCAAATAATACATATACTTAATGATCATACTTATTATGTCTAATACTTAAAAACATACCGTCTGGGGTTAGTTTTTCAGCAGCTTCGAACAGCACAAGCTGAAGATCCACTTGGTAAAGCATAGATGTTAGAATAAGAACGTCACGTCGTGTGACAACGTCTAACTGACCCACGTCATGTGGGCCCGAAGCCGTGCCTGCGGAAAGCAAGTCTATTTCCTTTGCGGTACAAGCATTATTCTCTTCTACCTTGTACAACACAAATTTTTACGAAAGTACCTAGTTCACACTATAAATGTTGTAACCTATTGATAATAGAAAGCCTAAGGAAATAATACTTTCTCCATCAACTAATTTTGCTTTGCATCGAAAAACATGAAACGAAAACAATAGATAATTCGTAAGAGTAGTAATGTCAAAAAATTATATTGTTAAAAGGAGGGCATTCATCAGATGAAAAAACACACACGTAAAATATTCATGGTCATTTTATTCGGCGTTTCATTGTTCGTGGTGGGTTGTTCTACTTCTGAAGACAGTAATATGAAAGTGATAGAAACCGTATTAACCAACACCTTCACAGGGCCGAGTGGAGAGCTAGCTGACATTTACAAAAACGCTGAGGAAGGTAATGACACATTAGACATTAAAGCGAGACAATCGTATTACCAAGATCATTTTAAACCGTATTTTACAGTAGATTATTATGAGACGGTAATAAAAACAGGTGTAGTATCGGTATTTCATGAAAAGGCTTATCGTAATGATGTGCAAATGGAAGTGAAAGAAATAAATATTGAGCAAAATGAACATGCAGATACTTCATATGATTTCACAGTTAATGTACAAATCGATCAAAAAGAAAAAGATGTAACCGGAAGGCTCGGTATCCATGCAGACGGTGAAATTTTTAAAATAATGTATCACAATGGTTATGACTTGGTACAGACGATGAAAGAAGAATAATTAAATTTGTTTTTGTCCTACATCCTATATTGGTGACATTTCCTTATTTTTAATTCACCTCCTCACAAAACCTTCCTTTTTTGCATATAAATAATTATTTTCGTTCTACTATTCTCTTATTTTGTATAAAGTATTTAGTAGAGAATATTTGTATCTGTATAAAAGGAGGAACGCTATGCACCCCTATCACAAACGAAAAGCCGGATCAAACTGGAAAAAAAGATTAATCTTTGGCTTTTCGGTATTAATGGCAGTCATTCTAATCATTCCAGCCCTTATTGTTGTCCCAAAAATATTGTACACATCGGAACAACAGACAGCAGTTGACAAGCAAAATAAAACAGAGAGTGAAAGTCAAGTGACATTAAAAGCTGAAGATTCAGCTTTTTCCGTTGACGTAATGCGAACGGCGTCGAATAAAAGCGAAACGGTATTATTAGAAGATTATGTGACAAGAGTAGTAGCTTCTGAAATGCCAGCAGACTTTGAGATAGAGGCATTAAAGGCACAAGCATTAGCAGCACGTACCTATATCGTTAATTACTTAGCACATGCTGGAGAAGATGAACAAGTGACAGATACTGTTCAACACCAGGTATATAAAAATGACCAACAACTACAGCAGATATGGGGAAATGATTACAATTGGAAAATGAAAAAAATAAAACAGGCGGTCGCTGAAACAGTAGGAGAAATACTTACCTATGATGGCGAGCCAATTACACCAACATTCTTTTCTACAAGTAATGGCTATACGGAGAACTCAGAAGACTTTTGGCAAAATGCCCTGCCTTATTTAAAAAGTGTCGCAAGCCCTTGGGATGAAGATTCACCTAAATTTCTCGATCAAAAAACAATTTCAATAAATGAAGTGGAGCAAGTACTTGCTGTTTCTCTTCCGAAAGACAATATCAAATTCCCAACCACTAGAACAGAAAGTAATCGAGTGAAAACAATCGATATTGGTGGAAAAACATTTACAGGAAGAGAGATTCGAGAGAAATTAAAGCTACGATCAACAGATTTTAAGATATCGAAAAAAAATGATTATCTCATTTTTACAACAAAAGGATATGGGCACGGTGTTGGCATGAGTCAATATGGTGCTAACGGAATGGCTAAAGAAGGAAAGTCATATAAGGAAATCGTAAATCATTATTATCAGGGCATATCCATACAAACGATAGAAGATGCCGCACCAACACTAATGGTCCAAAAATAAGTGAGCAAATAAACAATTTAATTATTTTTTACATTTGATGTATATATATCATCTCATTTGATCAGAATGGTTGCTGAGGTGATGTGAAAATGAAAGAAGATAATCGCAACGTTTCAAAACTAAAATGGAAACGTATCTTAGAGAAAAAGTGGTTTTTTCCAGCAGTATATTTATCTGTTGCAGCACTAATGCTAGCTGGCGTATTGTGGTACCAAAACTTAAATAACCAAATTCCAGAGGCAACAGATCAACAAACAGAAGAAGGGTTAAATGGAAGTACTGACAACCCATTAGATTTTGACCAAGACTCAGACCCAGTTGTTAACCCATCAGAAGTAGTTAAGATGCCTATACCAAGTGACGCGCAGACTGAAATTGTTACAAACTTTTATGATTACGACAAAACACCAGAAGAGCAAGCCCAAGCACTCGTTCTATACAACAATAAATATTATCAAAGTAAAGGTATAGATATTGCTTCAACAACAGAAAAGACATTTCCAGTAGTTGCGTCTTTAAGTGGTACAGTAACAGAGGTCAGAGAAGATCCAATGCTAGGATTTGTAGTAGAAATGGAACATGATAATGGTGTAACTACCCATTATGCAAGTTTGAAAGATATCCAAATAGAGTCAGGTAAGCAACTGAAACAAGGTGAAGAACTTGGCTTAGCTGGAAAGAATAACTTTGGTCAATCGAGCGGAACCCATGTACACTTTGAAATTCGTAAAGATGGCGAAGCAGTTGATCCAGAACAATTTATGAATCAATCTGTAGCAGATATTCAATTATCTGATGCCGATGAAGCTGAAGTAAATTCAAATGAACAAGTAGAAGAAGAATCTTCTATTCAAACAGATGAACCTAGTAATCAAGAACAATCTGAAACAACCGAAGATCGTCAATCATCAAGAGCAACAACCAATACATGATGAAAAAAGAGTATCCAATTTGGATGCTCTTTTTTATTACTTAAAAAATGTGAAGGCATCACTTTTATCAGACAATGCAGTCATAGAATGAGGAAAAAGATGAAATGGAAAAGGATACTGGTTTCGTATGAATTGTAGTGTCGCCGATTTTTGACTTCGAGTGGCTTTATCGATCACTGTAACTAAAAAAGATAGTATAAGTGTCCGATAAGAATATATCGACCAATCGAGCAAGGAAATATAGCATGCGTGCATGATAAATAGATTTTAGCAACCATTCGCATTAGAAACATAACTTTCCATAAATAATTTGAGATATGAAGATAGTACATTAAATCTATAGCATGTTATCAAAACAAAGTGTAATATGGAAGTATAAAAGTCAAATGAACAGAATTATTAGTAAGAAAACAAGGGCTAATCTTCATCTTTTCACTTTTCTAAGAAAATGTCGAACGAAAATGTAATTTAGGACTTGAAAGAATTGTAATTTATGTCATAATAAATACTATGGTTTATTTTGGAAGGAGGAACATTGTGCGTAAAGATATCTCTTTCCCTGAACAAAACATAAAAGACTATCAAGATTTGCGATTAGATCAATTTATTCAAATCCTTTCGATCAAATATGATGAAAAGGTAGTCATTGAATTAGCGAAAGATTTTTGTCTTCAAATGGATAATGAAGAAGATTTGCGCGTAGGCATGGAATTTCTGTATATACACGGTTACTATCATGAATTGGATAAGCTGATTGAAAAAAATAAAAAAAGTCAGAATCTATTGAACCGAAAATGGGCAGAAATTTTCAAACTAACCATGGCAAGAGTGCACCGAAAACTACCACACGATGAAATCCTGCAACGACTAAATAGATTCGAAATAGAAGATAATGATTCCCAATGTTTATTACTTATAAATAAATTAAATATTTATTTTGATCTGTATCAATATGGAGCATTAGGTAATATATTGGGTGATTTACAACATCAGATACAACAAGTCAATAATCCCCTACTAGCTTACTTATATAATTATTGTTTAGAACTTCTATTGTTTGTCTTTTATTGGAAGAGAAATGCCTTGCTTTTATCTCGCAAATATGGATTTCGTGTACTAAACAAAGTTTTCAATAAAAAGGTGAAGGCGCATTTACATCTTAATTTGAGTTTAACGTATATCTTTGACGATTTTGAATCTAGCATGCATCATTTAAAAGAAGCTAGAAAAATCGCAGAAAAGTTTCAGGAGAATAGGTTACTTCACATGATAGACAATCAGAATTATCCGTTTATTTGTGCGCATTTTAATCGTACAGAGGGTGTCGTTTCTGATAATGTCAGTGAACAAGCACACTTAGAAATTGCACGTGGTAATTTAAAGAAGGCACAAGCATTATTATCAGGTATAACTGAGGTTACTCCATTTACAAAGTATTATCTTGGACGAGCTCATCAAGACAGAAAGTACTTCATTAACGCTTATAATGATTTTATAGAAAAACAAAGTGATCATTTCTTTGCTCGTTTACCTTTGTTAGAAATGAAGGATGACTAGCCTCGGTTAAAATAAGTATGTTGTTGAGGAGGTGAAGAGATTTGCGTAAAAAGTGGATAGGATTAGTCCTAACGTTTGTCTTGCTTACATCTACACAACCTGTTTTAACTGACACGACCCCAACAGATGATGGGAAAGTAATTGATAATACACCTGAGTTGATGTACGACCCGGGCCAAGGAGATACAGGCTCGTGATTAACGTCCCCCTATATATAGGGGGGCTTTTTTTTTAGACATAAGCATTCCCTATGCCCCAAATTATGAAACGTTTCACTACCTAACACTACATCGATTTCAACGCATTTTGCCATTTCTGTTCATAATCAACGATCATCATTAATAAACTGATACAAACCAATCAAGAAGTCTAAGGTCCTATATAGTACCTTTTTTACTAATTAGACTAGCTTATTTCAATGTTTATCCTCCTATTATTACATAACACGGACTATCATGTCTCATAACACCTTGGACAGACAACATGAGGAGGCTAGTGATGTGCATGATTATATTAAAGAACGAACGCTTCGAATCGGAAATTATATTTTGGAAACAAGAAAAACGGTTCGGGTCATAGCAAAAGAATTTGGTGTTTCAAAAAGTACCGTCCATAAAGACTTAACAGAACGATTACCAATTATAAATCCAGAGTTAGCCATGCAAGTGAAAAATATTTTGGATCACCACAAAGCAATTAGACACTTGAGAGGCGGTGAAGCAACAAAGTTAAAGTATATTCAATCAACGAAAAAGACAGAATCAACCCTTCAATCACTACAATGACACAAGAGGTCCTCCCTTATGTTCATAATATAGCTAGTAAAAGTAGGTATGAACCACGGCAGATCAAGCAATAATAACCAAACAAAAAAATATCATCTCAAAAAAATAATTAACGAAACTTCTAATTTTGTGATATGATATATAATTAGAAGTAATGTGTACATTTATACAAAAAACAATACAAAAAACGTGAACAATGAAGTAGGGAGGATCTTAATCATGTTTTCTAGGGATATTGGAATTGACCTTGGAACAGCAAATGTTCTAATACATGTGAAAGGAAAAGGCATTGTCTTAGATGAACCATCTGTTGTAGCTATGGATCGTTCTACTGGACGTGTACTTGAAGTAGGCGATGCAGCTAGGAAAATGGTAGGTAGAACACCAGGGAATATAGAAGCAATTCGCCCATTAAAAGACGGTGTTATTGCAGATTTTGACGTAACAGAAGCAATGTTAAAATACTTTATCAATAAAATTAATGTGCGCGGTTTCTTTTCTAAACCTAGAATGTTAATCTGCTGTCCAACAAATATTACAAAAGTAGAACAGAAAGCCATTAAAGAAGCTGCAGAAAAATCAGGTGGAAAAAAAGTCTACCTCGAAGAAGAACCGAAAGTTGCAGCAATTGGTGCAGGCATGGATATTTTTCAACCAAGTGGGAATATGGTGGTTGACATTGGTGGTGGGACCACAGATGTTGCCGTATTATCCATGGGAGATATTGTGACAGCACAGTCGATTAAAATGGCAGGAGATAAGTTCGATGTTGAGATATTAAATTTTGTTAAACGCAAATACAAATTATTAATTGGTGAACGAACTGCTGAAGATATTAAAGTGCATGTTGCAACTGTTTTTAAAGGCGCTAGAGAAGAATCAATTGATATACGTGGGCGTGATATGGTAACAGGCTTACCTCGCACCATAACCATTCATTCCGGTGAGATTGAAGAGGCATTACGTGAATCTGTTGGATTAATTATCCAAGCAGCGAAAACAGTACTTGAACAAACACCACCAGAATTATCAGCAGATATTATAGATCGTGGCGTTATTTTAACTGGCGGAGGCGCTTTACTACACGGCATGGATCAATTATTAGCAGAAGAATTAAAAGTACCAGTACTTTTAGCAGAAGAACCAATGAACTGTGTAGCAAAAGGGACTGGCATCATGCTAGAAAACATTGACAAAGTAGAAAAAAGAAAAATTGTTTAATACAAAGAATTGAATAGTGGTCGAATGTCTAAATTGCAAATTTTGTAGAAGTTCCGGTTCTTATACATATTGCTCACGTTTTTTGTTATATAAATTAAAATGGAAGATAAACCGGTAAAGCATGCATAAAGAAAGGAGGCCTTCCCCCTATGTTAAGAGGATATTACACAGCAGCGAGTGGAATGATGACACAGCAACGTAGACAAGATGTATTATCAAATAATATTGCAAATGCACAAACACCAGGTTATAAACAAGATCAAACAACTGTGCGTGCTTTCCCAGAACTACTCATTCAACGCATGGGTAATAAGGAAATGCCAACAATGAACGGTGGATTGGATGTTCCAGATCAACAAACAATCGGATCGATACATACAGGTGTTTATGTCCAAGAGACAATTCCTGACTTTGAACAGGGCGCAATGAAAAAGACAGGACTAACAACAGATATGGCACTTGTAAATGGGGCGTTACCTGACCAAACAGGTGGAATATTTTTCACCGTACAAGATAATGATGGGAATATTCGATATACACGTAATGGTAATTTCACTGTTGATGGGGAAGGTTTTTTAACCACTAGTGAAGGTCTTTATCTCCTAGATGAAAATGGTGATCCAATGGAGACAGATGGACAATCCTTTAACGTTACGGATGAAGGAATGATACAGGTAGGAAACGAAACGGTACCGATTGGAATTGCATATAGTGCAAATGTTAATGATTTAGTTAAAGACGGAGAAGGATTGTTTGCCTTAGATGAAGCTGGTGCAACGTTAGGCAATGCGCGAGAAAATCTCAATGTTTCCTTTACTGTACAACAGAAATATTTAGAATCATCAAATGTAAATACTGTGCAAACAATGACAGATATGATGCAAGCATATCGTATGTTTGAAACAAATCAAAAGGTATTACAAGCTTATGATCAAAGTATGGATAAAGCAGTCAATCAAATTGCTCGTTTGACATAATCCTAGCGATAGGGAGAGATTAGAAAATGAATCGAATGGCTGTACAAGCAGCAGTAACGATGGGGCAATTACAACATAAATTGGATGTTGTAAGTCACAATGTTGCTAATGTAGATACAACTGGTTATAAATCACGTGCTGCTCAATTTTCATCTTTGTTAACACAACAAATCGATAACCTTAGTGATGAACAAGCAAATGCACTTGGCCGCTTAACACCTGATGGCATTCGTTTAGGATCAGGTGCAAAAGTAGGTCAAACGCAAATCAATTTAGCATTAGGATCGATTAAAGAAACAGACAGAGGCCTTGATATCGCGTTGTTGGAAGACAATCACCTACTTCAGGTAGATGTGACAGAGAATGGTGTAACAGAACGCCGATTTACGCGAGACGGAACGTTGTATCTTAACAAAATCAATGATGGAGAAGTCATGTTAACGAATGCAGAAGGACATCCAATGGTTGGACAAAATGGTGCCATTGTCTTAGCAGCAGGTATGGAAGATGTTTCAATTAGTGAAAATGGTTTTGTTCAAGTTACAAGAAACGGCCAAACAGCTGTAGAAGGACAATTAGAGCTAGTAGAGGCAATCCGCCCGCAATTTCTTGAAGCCGCTGGTGATAATCAGTTTCGCTTACCAGATGTAACAGAAACGGCTTATAATGAAGCGGATATTATTCAAGAGGTAGCCTTTGCGGATGTCGCTTTACAGAATGGTGCTATAGAGACATCCAATGTTGATTTAACCAGTCAAATGACAGAAATGCTTCAGACACAACGAGCGTATCAGTTTAATGCACGAACAATCTCCATGCATGATCAGATGAGAGGATTAGTTAATCGATTACGCTAGTTTACTATAACGATAACAAGTTTAAGGAGTTACCAAGTCATGGAACCAACACAATCAAATGAAACAAATGAAAAAAACGTAGTAAAGCAGGAGCAAACAGAAGACATTCAAAACAGAAGAAGAAAGAAACAACGTGAAAAGAAAAAGCAGGACAAAAGACCTGTGCGACGGGTCTTTCCCATTTGGCTTCGCATCGTTGTTGTCTTTATCTTTAGTTTCTTAGCGTTAATCATTGGATTAGTCGTTGGTTACAGTGTTCTTGGTGATGGTGCGCCAATGGAAGTATTAGAACTTGATACATGGCAGCACATCATTGATATAGTTACTGGTGGAAGTTAATCATAGGACTAATCTATGATTGACTTTTTCTATTGTAAAGGAAGCAACACAAATGCATGAGTAGATTAAAGAAGAAAAACGAAAGCTATTTACTAAAAATGAACTAGACAGGAGTGTATTTCATGTTAGATATTCAGCAAATTAAAGAAACCATCCCACATCGTTACCCATTTTTATTGGTTGATGAAATCGTAGAATTAGATGGAGAAAAACGAGTAGTGGCAAAGAAAAATGTTACTGTAAACGAACCTTTCTTTCAAGGACATTTCCCTGATTATCCAGTCATGCCAGGCGTGCTAATTGTTGAAGCTTTAGCACAAACAGGTGCTGTAGCTATACTAAGCAAAGAAGAAAATAAAGGAAAGATTGGTTTTCTTGCGGGTATTGATAAATGTCGATTTAAAAGACAAGTAAAACCAGGCGACCAACTGCGTTTAGAAGTGGAAATCACTCGACTAAAAGGGCCAGTTGGGAAAGGAAAAGCAATAGCGACAGTTGATGGAGAACTAGCATGTGAAGCGGAAATCATGTTTGCCATAAAATAAGCCCAATAGTATGAGTCCCCTATCTTTAGCTAATGTGAACAGGCTACAAAGAGTAGGGGGTTTTTTGTTTTAATCTTCCTTTAATCATTTTAAAATTTTGTAGAATTTTTTTAAGGAAATGGGAAAACTATACGTGAAATGTAAAATACCAAGGAGGATATACATGATGAAAAAAAGTATTTGGATGTTATTCGTTTCCGTATTTGCCATGGGATTGTTGTTTGGTTGTGCCCAGGATGATGAAGATCCGGTAGATGATGATCAGCCGACTGAAGAAGAACCACAAGAAGAAGCGCCAGAAGGAGATAATCCAGCAGACGATGACGCAACAAATGAAAATGATGTAACAGATGAAATGGAAGATGAGATGGAAGAGATGGAAGAAGAAGCAGAGGATATGATCGATGATGAAGATCAGAATAATGACGACATGAATCAAGATACAGATGAAAACAATAATAATGGTAACGAAGACACAATGAAGGACGATGAAAACAAATAATCGTCTCGTACACACTAAAAAGGAATCCATATAATTGGATTCTTTTTTTGTTCATTAAAATAACCCAAAACTTTACGCAAACCCTTGTTATTGCTATGGTTAATCCTTATATGATATAGTAAAAAAGCAAAATGACTGACTGGTCATTCTAAAAACGCTACTGATTCATATAAATACAGTGATCTGTGAAACCATTTAAACCATTCATGCGTATATCAAAACAGAAAGAAGGTGATGGTCTGTGAATGAAAAAAAGCAACGTATTATGGAGGAGAGTATGAAACTGTTTGCTGAAAAAGGATTTCATGCCACCTCGATTCAAGAAATAGCAAGAAAAAGTGAAGTATCAAAAGGTGCCTTTTATTTGTACTTCACCTCCAAAGAAGAATTAACAATAGAAATATTTGATTACTACACATCATTAATCATGGATAAATTTAGTTTGATTCAAAAGCAGGAAAAAGATGCGAAACAAAAACTTGTAGAACAAATCACGTTCTTTCTAGATCTAATCACAAATCATAAAGAGTATATGATTATGCACTTGCGAGACAACATACATATCGGACAGGATATTAATGACTTGGTACTGAAGTTAAATCAACGAGCATTTGAGTGGATAAAGACTGCATTGACAGAAATATATGGTGAAAAAATCAACCCGTATATCGTAGATTTTGCGATTCATTTAGATGGCATATTACAAGGGTATAGTAAAACAATTGTCATGCATGATTTGTATTTAGATAATCCATCACTAGCTAACTTTATTGTCGACCGTCTAGATAATATGATAATGGGTACGATGAATATGAATGCCCAAGCACAAATCCAGATCGAACAATTATCATTTACAAACGTACAGGCAACGATAAAGAAAGATAACATTGAACAATTAATAAATGAACTGAGTAATACAATACCCCAATTAACTGTAGCAGCGGACCAAAAGAAACAGTTGCAAGAAGCGGCTCAGATGATAAAGGATGAAGTACAGAAGCCAAAACAAAATCGAGTCATTTTAGAAGGAATATTAATGCAACTAAAAGGCATTCCATTATTAGAAGAACAAGTGGTTCGATTATCAAATGAGCTAGCCATAACGATAAAATAAAGGAGAAATACAATGAGAAAATTAAGCTATATACTTATAGGCATGCTACTCATATTAGTAGCTTGTACGGAAGATGATGCAAATACAGAAGAGCAAAAGGAAACAATAACCACTGTCGAAGTGGAAGAAGTAACAAAAGGTGACCTCACCGTTGAGAAGATGCTTTATGGACGTACCAGTCCGATTCAAACCACACCAGTGATGGCACCTATGGTTGGTGAGGTGGATAGCATTGCCGTTGAAAATGGTGACCAAGTAAAAGAAGATGATGAGATCTTAACTATCATTAGCTCACAAACAGGAAGAAAACTGACTATCACTGCATCTACTGACGGTCAGCTAGTGCAGTTTCAAGCAGCAGAAGGGGATATCATTTCAACAGAACAACCAGTTGCAATGATCGCTGATTTGTCAAAATTAACAGTAGATTTAACCGTAACAGCAAACAATCTACCATTATTTGAGCAGGCATCAGAAGTGAAGGCTTTATTTTCTAATGAAGAAAAAGAAACGACTGCAACAGTAGATAATATTGGTACATTACCAAATGAGACAGGACTGTATCCAGTGAAACTAATGGTTGATAATGAAGATAATCAATGGCAAGTTGGTACAGTAGCAAAAGTTAGTGTTGTAGAAAATACTGTAAAAGATACATGGGTGGTTCCAACAACAGCACTCGTCGAGGAAGATGATCAAACCTTTGTTTATGTGATAAACGGAGATATCGTAACAAAAGAAGAAGTGGACGTACTAGAAGCACAAACAGATCGAACAGCCATTGAAGCAGCGTTAACTAAAGGAGATCAAGTTGTGACAAGTGGCCAGTTAACCTTATCTGATGATGCTAAAATACGTATAAGTAATGGGGAGGACAATGCATCGTGAAGTTAGTAGATCAATCCGTCAAACGACCTGTTGGGGTCATTATGATTGTCCTAGCAATTATTGCACTAGGAATCATCTCTGTACGAAATTTAGCCATTGATTTAATGCCCGAGATTGATTTGCCAGTAGCTGTTGTTGCAGTCAATTACCCTGATGCAGCTCCTGAGGAAGTGGAAAAGCAAGTAAGTCAGCCGATTGAGTCTGCATTAAGTTCGATTGAGGGTGTGGAATCGATTCAAACACAATCACAATCGGGTTCAGCAATCATTTTAATGCAATTTAATATGGGCGCTGATTTAGATAATGCCCTACTAGAGGTTCGGGAAAGTGTGGATCAAGTCAAAGGTTTCCTACCAGAAAGTGCAGGAGAACCAAGTGTACTACGTTTTAATCCAAATCAAATGCCGATCATGTGGGTTGGGTTGTCTGGTGGCGATTTGACACAACTACAAGGGATTGGAGAGGATCAAGTCGTTCCTCAATTTGAACGCCAAGGTGGTGTCGCTTCAGTCTCTGTTGAAGGCGGTCAAACGCGCATCATTGAGCTAGAACTAGACCAGGCAAAGTTATTACAGTATGGCTTAAGTCCACAACAGATCATGCAAACACTTAGTCAAGTCAACCGATCTGCTTCAGCTGGTACAGTTGCTAAAGGGGATAAAAATTTAAACATTCGAATCGAAGGTACGTATACATCTGTAGATGATATCCGTGATACACAATTGCAAACGCAGCAAGGAGCGACTGTTCAAGTAGCAGATATCGCAACGGTTAAGGATACACTAGCCGATTCAGGAACGACATTAGTAAATGGCAAAGATGCTGTTGTGTTATCGGTGATGAAACAATCAGACGGTAATACAGTAGACGTTTCGAATCAAATTTTGGATAAAATGGATGAATTAAATCGCTCATTTCCGAGTGATGTAGAACTACAAGTAGTTGTTGATACATCTGATTTTATTAAACAATCTATTTCCTCAGTCATCCAAAATATGTTGTTAGGTGGATTATTTGCATTATTAATCCTCTTGTTATTCTTAAAAAGTTTTCGTGCAACACTGGTAGTTGGTCTTGCTATACCAATTGCTATTGTAGCTACATTTACATTAATATATTTTACAGGAGAAACATTAAACGTCCTTACAATGGGTGGTTTGGCACTAGGTTTGGGGATGATGGTAGACAGTTCAATTGTTATATTAGAAAATATTGTTTCTTATCGTCAACAAGGTTATTCCATGAAAGAAGCGGCGAAAAAAGGTGCCTCAGAATTAGCACCAGCAGTAATCGCCTCTACAACAACGACATTAGTGGTATTTTTACCAATTGTATTTGTAGAAGGCATTGCATCAGAACTATTTACACCGTTAGCATTAACCGTTGCTTTTGCATTAGTGGCCTCATTGATCGTGGCAATCACACTAATTCCAATGTTGTCATCTAAGTTATTATCAGTAAAAATGCAGGACCATGGCCGTAGATATTGGTTTGATCGTATTTTTACTCGATTTAATAATAGCTATCAAAATGTGTTAAAGCGGGTATTACATTTTAGAAAAACAACCATTTTTACAAGCTTAGTGATTATCCTAGGGAGCTTAGCGTTCATTCCATTTATTGGAACAGAATTCATTCCACAAGGAGACCAAGGACAATTAGAAGTATCGGTAGAAACGCCAGTTGGAACGACAGAAGCGAAGACAACTGAACTAGCTGAAAAGGTAAATGAAAAACTAGCTCGATATGAGGATGTCATTGAAGTCAGCTATGTAACCATAGGTGGTGGCGATGCAACATCAATGGCGATGATGGGTGGAGGCAGTACAAATAAAGCCTCTTATACCATTCAATTAGTTAAAGCGAGTGAGAGAGAGCAATCAACAGAAGATATTATGCAAGCCATTGATCAGGATGTTCAACAAATTGCAGGTGCTGACATTACAGTTAGCGCAGTTGGAGCAGCAATGAGTGGAGGAAGTCCTATTCAAATTCAGCTTAATGGACCAGAGCATGAAGTGCTTCAAGCATTAGCAGATGAAGTCATTGCTCAGATAAGTAATGTAGAAGGTGTTTATAATCCAACGACATCAGTAGAAGAAACAACACCACAATTAAATATTCACGTAGACAAAGGATTAGCAGCACAATATGGCTTGAGTGAATCGGAGGTAATGTCTCAAGTTCAACTACATTTCACCGGTCAAACCGTGATGCAGTATCGGGAAAATGGCGATGATATCGATGTGCGTCTCACTTATCCTGCATCTGAAAGGGATTCATTGAATGATCTGAAAAGCTTGTTGATCCAAAATCGCCAAGGATCACAAATTCCGTTAGAAACAATTGCAACCTTTAAACAAGAACAAGCACCAGCTACATTGACACGTCAAAATCAACAACAGCAAGTTAATATTTCTTCAGATGTTGTCGATCGGGACCTTGGTAGTGTTCGAGCAGCAATCGAATCAACATTAGACAGTATGGAACTGCCAGAAGATTACACCTACAGCATTGGTGGGCAAGCAGAAGATATGATGGAGGCATTTGCTGATTTAGCATTAGCACTTCTCTTATCTATCTTCTTAGTCTATGCAGTTATGGCTGTACAATTTGAAAATTTCCTATACCCGTTTGTGATCATGTTCTCGATGCCAGCAACCGTTGTAGGTATATTAGGTGGGTTGTTCATTACGAACACACCATTAAGTATCACTGCGTTTATTGGTGTAATCATGCTTGCAGGTATTGTCGTGAACAATGCCATTGTACTTGTTGATTATATCAATATTCTAAGAGCACGAGGAATGGATCGATACGAAGCAATCCTAGAAGCAGGAACAAGTAGAATGCGTCCGATCTTAATGACCACATTAACAACGATTCTTGCAATGATTCCATTAGGATTAGGAATAGGAGAAGGAGCGGAAATGCAACAACCAATGGCCATTACCGTTATCTTTGGCCTAACCATTTCAAGTATTTTCACCTTACTTCTCATCCCAGTTGTGTATACGTATTTTGACGATTTATCAGAAAAAATAAAAGGGAAATTTAAAAAAGCAGAAGAATAATACAAAGCGGAACAGCCCTGGTTACATAGGGCTGTTTTTTTTGGCTCTATTATATATGTTGGGGTATGAAAAAATAGATCATCGACAGCTTTGCTGGAGATGATCGCATATATTCCGGCGAAATCGCATATATTCCGGCGAAATCGCATATATTCCGGCGAAATCGCATATATTCCGGCGAAATCGCATATATTCCGGCGAAATCGCATATATTCCGGCGAAATCGCATATATTCCGGCGAAATAACATATATTTCGGCGAAATAACAATCCTCTCTTTTTTCTCAACGAGGTATAGTCTAAATCATTCTCGGTAAGGATAGACTTACTTAATGTAGTGCCATTACTCGATAGACATATCTTTTTATTTGCTAAAAGCTGCTGTGCTAAATAGTGATAGGAGTTGACGTTTCATTTTGGGAAAGAGAAAGCTTGCGGTAACCAGTATCGTCTTTATTATATTGACATTATGTATAAAAGTATCTGGACTGCTGCGAGATATGGTTATTGCCTATTATTTTGGTGACACCTATCAAGCAGATGCTTATTTAGCCGCATTCATCATTCCAAATATGTTATTTCTATTCTTAACAACGGGAATGAAAAATGCATTTATTCCAAGTTATTTAGCAGCAAAGGAGACAGGCACATCAACCATTTTATTCAATCAAATATGGAAAGTAACCGGAACAATTAGTCTCGGGTTAGGAATCATTGGCATGTTTACTGCACCACTAATCATTCCAAACATCTACCCAGATTTTCAACCAGCAGCAATGACCATTGCTGTTCAGGTAACCATGATCTTTATGGGATGTGTTAGTTTCGTAGGCTTAAATGCAGTGTTTGAAGCATACTTTGATGCCGAATCACAGTATACCGTTTCTGCTATTTCTCAATTGTTTGTCCTTCTTACTATGATCAGTTCAGCAATGCTTTTTGCTAACCAAATAGGACCTTATGCACTAGCATTTGGTTACCTTGCAGGTGTGATTATATCACTCCTATTTAAACTAATAATCATGCATAAACAACATATTTTACAATGGACTGCAAAAATACAGCGGCAAGAAGTAAAAGCATTCTTTATTGTATTCTTTCCAGTAGCAATAACGGTGATGGTCGGCCAAGTCAATCTTGCCGTAGATAATATATTTGCTAGTTATTTTGAAGAAGGCGTAGTAACCTATGTCAACTATGCAAAGAACCTTGTCCATTTTCCACAAGCCATATTTGCTGTAACGATTGGAACGATTACATTTCCATTAATAGCAAAAAGCTACGCCAAAGGAAACATAAAGCAATTGAAGGGTAGACTTGAGCAAGGATTGATGGTCATGTGTTATGTCTTATTACCTGCAATTACAGGGATGATGCTCCTTATGCCAACGATTATTCAATTATTATTCGAACGTGGTGCATTTACGAGAGCAGCGACATTGGCTACTACACAAGTAGCTTATTATTATTTAGGCTCGGTTATTTTTTTTAGTCTGACCGTTATTATCAATAATGGCATCTATACACTGAAAAAAGGACACGTTGTGATGTGGATAGGACTAGGATCTATTCTGTTCAACTTACTATGTAATAGTATTTTTACCAAATGGCTAGGATATGTAGGGATACCCTTTGCTTCGTCCATCGTTGGATTCGTATATGCAATTAGCTGTTATGTATTTCTTATACGGCAAGTTGGGTTTCTTTTTAAATTAAAAGAAATAATCGAAATCGTTAAAATAATTTTATCGTTAATCGTGATGATCATCGCGATACGATTCATTGCAAATATACAAGCCTATATGACAAATGGCATGTTCCTTATGATAACCATTTTCCTAGGCGTGCTTATATATGTACTATGTTCGTACATACTTAAAATAAAATCTTTTTATTTTCTGTGGAATACCCTGAGAAAAAAAGATAACAAGCAGATGTTGGAGGAGCAACCATGAAGCAATTAGAACGTGACACAACCTATAAAATAGAATATAGCTTCCTTTATTTTATTGTAATTCAACCGATTCTTGATCTATTTGCCTTTTTAGATTGGCCAATTTCAGACATTATTCGTGTAATGGCTATTCTTTTCGGAATGATCTATTTATTGTTTAGTCAGAATAAAAAAATCCAACAAGTTTCGTTACTTTATCACATGATTCTAATTGTTTATTTTTGCATTCATCTCATTGTTAGCTATTTGATAAAAGACCCCTTTGCTTTGACATTAGAAATAACACATAGTATAAAGACATTCTTTTTTATGCAACTATTATTTGTCTATGTTACGTTGATTTATTCGTTTAGCCACAAAAATAACAGCTGGCAAAATATAATTTTAAAAAACATCACGATTAGCATGATGCTTATTGCAGTCGTAATGGCGCTAGCAGAATTAACGAACACAGGAAAGCGTTCCTATGGCATGTTAGTGAAAGCTGGACACACGGGTTGGTTTTTTTCTGGAAATGAATTAAGTGCCATTTTAGCAATCGGATTTGGTTTTACGCTACTGTATTTTTTTAGACAAAAGCTTCTTCGCGTGAAAATCGTTTTATTCGGTCTATTAGGAGTACTATGTTGGTCTATGATGGCAATTGGGACAAAAGTAAGTTTCGGTGGAATGCTTTTGTTTTTAGTTGTAGGGATACTGATTGGCTGTTTCGATGTCTTTATTAAAAAAAGGAACGCCATACACGTATGGCTACCGTTCATACTCTTTATAGCTGCTCTGATGTGGCTGCCATTATCTCCAATTGGTCAAAATTTGCATATTACATTTGGCCAATCCTTTCCACCATCATTAGATGCAGAACAGCAAGCAATGGAGCAAGACGTAAAAGGGTTTGACAGCATGTTAAGTGGTCGTAGTGATTTCTTAAGACAAACGATTCAACAATATCAAGATGCGCCACTCGCACAACAGTTATTTGGAATGGGGTATGGAGGAAATTATCAAACAGAACCAAAACTGATTGAAATGGATCTATTAGATTGGCTGTTTGGCTTTGGCATCATTGGTTTTATCCTATTAATCACCCCATTATTTGTTCTTGCGATAAAACTATTCAAACATATTTTCCTAACAAAAGGGTTCGTTTGGAATAGGCAAATAATCATAGTGGGTTTGATTATCTCTATTGGCTTTGGTGCAGCAATGGTAGCAGGACATGTCCTTTCTTCCCCTGCAGTTAGTATCTATCTAGCGATTGCAATCGGATATTTGTATTCCTTGACACATCCGAAAGTAAACAAGCGAGAGGAGGGTGGGGATGTTGCAAACGAATCAGAATATCTTAGTCATTAGTACCATGTATCCTACAAAACAACATACCTCGTTTGGCATTTTTGTCAAAAATCAAGTAGAACAACTAAGAAATCAAGGTTTTTTTGTCGATGTTCTTGCAATAAAAGAACCGAAAATGGGAAAGACTAAGGTTATAAAAAAATATAGTAAATGGTTGATGAAAGCCATCCTAGTGTGTTTGAAAAAAAGAAATAAATATAGCGTAATACATGCGCATTATGTGTTTCCTAGTGGATGGATTGGACTGTGGTTTAAACGATGGTTTAAAGCGAAATTAATTGTTACCGCACATGGTGGCGATATTGACAAAATGGCCCACTTACATCCATGGATTTTTAAGCAAACCAAACGGATTTTGCAACAAGCGGATGAAGTGATAGTTGTTGGAGAAGGATTGAAACAAAGCATTTTGAATCAATTTGATATCCCAAAGAGAAACATACACGTCATGAATATGGGGGTCAATCGTAGTATATTTCGTCCAATGCCTCAACAAGAGGCCAAAACCACCTTACAACTTGATCGGGAACAAAAGATTATTTTATATGTAGGTAATCTTATTGAAGCAAAGGGAATGATCGAGCTTGTACAGGCTTATGATCAACTAAAAACAAGCGATCCAAATTTAGCACTACATCTAATCGGCGCGAAAAAAGATCCATCTTTTTACAAAAAATTAACGCATAGAATTGATCAACAAAAAATAAAGCATGTAACCTTTCATTCTGCCATGTCACAAAAGGAAATAGCGACCTGGATGGCTGCAGCTGATGTGTTTGTTCTTCCATCACATATGGAGGGGTTTGGCCTAGCGGCATTAGAAGCGATGGCATGTCATACACCAGTAGTTGGTACAAGTGTAGGTGGGTTACGTGTCTTACTAGATGGAGGAGCGGGATTAGCTGTTTCACCCAAACAAAAGGATCAGCTTGCACAAGGGTTAAAACAAGCATTATATAATCAAAGCCTACGGCAAAAAATGATTTACCATGGGGATAAAAAAGCGCAGCAAAACAACCAGGAAAGGTTGATTCAATCGCTCATTACAATTTATCGCAGATAGGAGCAACCAACGATGAAGCAAAAGAAATTACTCCTTATTTCTTCAATAGGTGGACATTTAACGCAACTGTTGCAACTAGAATCCATGTTCAAAAATTATCCTTATCACATCGTTACCGAAAAATCAACAATAACCGAAGAGCTAAAGAATAAATACCCAGTTTCCTTATTAGTGTACGGGGCAAGAAATTATCCATTGAGATATATGTTTAAATTTTCCTATAATACACTTAAATCATTCTGTATTTTTTTGAGACACCGCCCAGATATTATTATTACAACAGGCGCACATACCGCTGTTCCTATGTGTTACATTGCAAAATTGTTTCGAAAAAAAGTCATCTTTATCGAAAGCTTTGCTAAATCAACCAGTCCAACCTTATCTGGCCGCTTAGTCTATCCGATCTCTGATTTATTTATTGTCCAGTGGGAATCCATGAAAAAAATTTATCCCAAAGCAATTTATGGGGGGTCTATCTATTGATTTTTGTCGTATTAGGTACGCACGAACTCCCATTTACACGTTTACTTCAAGCAATTGATCAGTTAATTGCCAAAGGAATTATTACAGAACAAGTAATTGCACAAATTGGACATACACACTTCAACAGCAATCAAATGCAGCTGCATACATTTCTCACCTATGAACAAATGGATCATCTATATGAACAAGCCGATTTAATTGTTACGCATGCAGGGACAGGATCCGTTATTTCTGGGTTAAAAAAAGGAAAAGTGGTAATCGCTGTGCCAAGGTTAATGCAATTTGGGGAGCATAATGATGACCACCAACTGCAATTAATCGATGCATTTGAAAGACAAGGTCACATTCTAGCTTGCCGTGATACAAATCAGTTAGAGCAGGTATTCGAGCAATGCAAGCAGTTTAATCCAAAGCCATTCCAATCAGGGAGAACCAGATTATTTTCTATTCTTAATCAATTTATCCAACAGGAGATGACAGGAATAAACACGGACTAGCGACTCATACTAAGCATAAATCTTGCATATTTCTTTGTTTTTGTTACTGTAAAAAACACGTAACAAAATGTCAAAAGAAATTTCATGATTTTTTTAAAAAACTATGCTATAGTAACAAGAGTTGTACACAAATTTAGATTAGGTGTGAAACTTTTCTGCTATCACATTCGTCTAATATTAATATAGACCACTCTTTACAAATAGAGACGATGCTTTTAGAAAGACATGTCACAGGGTGATCGGGAGGAAACATATGAAATATCTTGCATTGCTTATTTGCTTTATCATAGCAATTATTTTAACACCCTTTGTAAAAAAAATAGCCATTCGTATTGGCGCTGTCGATCAACCAAATCAACGAAAAATACACGCAAAAATCATGCCAAGATTGGGTGGTTTAGCTATATTTATTAGCTTTATGATTGGTTTTATCATCTTTAATCCAGATAGTCCTTATTTTTGGCCAATACTCATTGGAGCCATTTTGGTAACAGCTACTGGTATTCTTGATGATTTATACGAATTATCAGCAAAAGTGAAATTTTTCGTCCAATTTGTAGCCGCAACCATTGTTGTATTAGGTGGCGCACAAATTACTTTCATTAATTTGCCTTTTGGTGAGACATTGCACTTTGGTTACTTAAGCATCCCAATAACAATCATTTGGATTGTTGGCGTAACCAATGCCATTAATTTAATTGATGGACTTGATGGATTAGCAGCTGGTGTATCATCTATTGCCCTTATTACCATTTCCGGATTAGCTATCTCTTTAGGAGATGGATTTGTTGCATTTGTTGGGTTTATGTTACTTGGAAGTACGTTAGGCTTCTTATTGTATAACTTCCATCCAGCAAAAATCTTTATGGGTGATACCGGTGCATTATTTTTAGGGTATATGATTGGTGTTTTGTCTATTCTAGGATTTAAAAACGCCACTTTATTCTCTTTAATTGTCCCAATAACCATTCTTGGTGTTCCATTATTAGATACGTTTTTTGCGATTGTCAGACGCTTTGTGCACAAAAAACCACTTTATTCACCGGATAAGCTACACTTGCATCATTGCTTATTGAAACTAGGATTTGGTCATAAACAAACGGTGATTTTAATTTACTCGATGAGTGCACTATTCAGTCTAGCGGCAATCATCTTTACAAAATCTACAATGTGGGGATCTACGATTACGTTATTCGCACTCATTCTGTTAATTGAGATTGTTGTTGAAATAACAGGATTAATTAGCGATAATTATCGCCCATTGTTGAAATTGCTTGATCGAAAGAAATAAATAATATCAAAATAAAAAGACTTTTTTTCTATTAAATAGAAAAAAAGTCTTTTTTGTTTTAAAATGCTTCTGCAACATTCGCCTCGGATTCATTATATATAAAATGCACAATATTGGTACTAGCTTTTCCACTTGAGTATTGATTCCACTGCTTGGCATAATTTCGTATTAAATTAAAATTAAATTTATTTGTTTCAATCAATGATACAATCTCATCTGTTGTGTGAGCAATAGGACCTGGAAGGTTTCTTTCATAATCTTCCCAAAATCCTTGTTTTACTGTGTATGATTCTAAATCATACGTAAAGAAAATCATTGGTTTCTCTAATAATGAAAATTCAAAAGGAATCGATGAATAGTCGGTAATTAATATATCCGTTATTACTAATAGATGATTAATATTTTCATAGTTAGAAACATCAATCACAAAATTCGGATAAGAGTTTTCAAATTTCCCCTGAATTGCTGGGTGAAGACGCAATAGTAAAACATAATTGTCTCCTAATGTGTGATAAAGCTTTTCAATGTCCAACTGTAAGTTTACTTGATGCAATTCATCATATCTAAATGTTGGCGCATATAAAATTATCTTTCTTCCTTGTAAAGATGGAAATTCATTTTTGGAATTTTCCTCTATTTGTTTTAGATGATATCTATTAAAGAAAGAATCAGTACGCGGAATGCCAGTTCTTAAAATTTGATCCTCAGATAGATTAAAACTTTTACGGAAGATTGTAGCCATCTTTTCTGATCCAACAACCACATAAGAAAAGCGATCATAAACTTTTTGAAACCGTCTATTTGCTCTATCTGATCGCGTAGCATTTGAGGGATCCATTAATCCAAATTGTTTAATAGCCCCTGCGGCATGCCAAAGTTGCACACAGCTGACATTCGGCTTGAATGATGTAACAGATAAAAATCCAAAGTAATTATCAATAAAAATTACTTTGGATGTAGCAAGGTGATAAATAGAACGAATATAATCTATCACTTGAAATACATGAAATTGTAAGGTTTGTATATTGTTAATAGTAGAAAAGTCTTTACGACAGCGCGAATCTTTTAAAACAACTAATTTATGATCGGTTAGTTGATTGACTTCATTAGCAACGTGATAGATATTGTCTCCAAAAGAACTAACAAAGACCGTCTTTTCTTCTTGCGGAAACAGTTTAAAGAAAGAAAATATGATCCTGAATAGGAACAGATAAATATTTATTGCAAATTCTCTAAGCATTATTTACCTTTTTCATATCATTTTTTATTTTAGTAGTAGAAATGCCAACTGTTCTTGGTAAATAAATGACCTCACAATAGTCTTTTAAAAAGTCAAATTTACCTTCCCAGTCATCTCCCATTACAAAAATATCAATATCATGGTTCTTTACATCAGCAATTTTTTGTTCCCATTCATGTTCAGGAATTACTTCATCTACATAGCGAATAGCTTCTAGAATCATTTTGCGATTTTCATAGCTATGATAAGATTTCTTACCTTTAATAGCATTAAATTCATCAGAAGAAATAGCAACGGTTAAATGATCTCCTAATTCCTTGGCGCGACGTAATATATTTATATGTCCATTGTGAAGCAAATCAAATGTACCGTATGTGATTACTTTTTTCATTGTTTTTTTGTCCTCCTAAAATTTACAAACACATAATCTTAAAACTTATTATCCCATAATTATTATTTTACCATAAATAATATACACTTAGTTTTACATTCTATTTACAAATTAACTAAAAGTCAACATATGTAAATGTAATTCACAAAAAATAACAAATTATTATTTTTTATGATAATTTTTTCAAATATATCTTAACATTTTTGGTCTTCTAATCCATAATAGAATAGTAACGGAATAATTAAAAGAAGGGAGAGAGTTGTTTTAAAAGAATGAAATTATATATGAAAATAGTATTCTCTTTATTGGTTTTCTTCACTAGTTTAGTTGTTTTTCAAACTAATAGTCTAGTAAATGCTAGTAGTAGTTGGAGTGGTGTTTATTATGACGAGAAAGATCTAACGGGTAATACAATAGATGTGACATCTGATGCACTGAAATTTAACTGGCAGTATGACGCTCCACATGCCAAAGTACCTTATTACGATTATTCTGCATCATTCTATAAGAAAGTACAAGGGAATCAAGATTACTTTGTACAAACCTATGCAGATGATGGTATTCGTGTAAAGGCAAACAATCAGTTAATTATTGATCGTTGGTCGAATGCGGCAGGTACGTACGATAGTGGACTGATAACCGGTTTAGGAGCTGGCGAGCATACCGTGCAAACCGACTACTTTGAAAATACCGGAAAAGCTGTTTTGTATGCAGAAGTAGTACCACTAGGTGATTGGTATGGTTACTACTATAACAATACAGCGGTAGAAGGAACGCCAGAGAATGCTAGAATGATCGCTGCAGAAAGTGATGGTTCTCTAAAAGAAGATCATGGATACAACGCTCCAATAAGTGGTGTATCAAAAGATGAATTTTCTGCAAAGTATGTTACAGCTAAAGCGATAGAAGCTGGACAATATATCGTTCGTGCTGGTGCGGATGATGGTGTGCGCGTTTATGTCGATGGTAAGTTAGTACTTGATCGTTGGACTAATAGTCGTTATCGTGAAGATGCGGTGAAATTAGATATAAATGATAATAATCAGGCACCAAACGGTCAACAAAATATCCATTGGATTGAAGTAGAATATTATGATAAAACAAACCATGCCAAAGTTGATGTATCAATCGAACCTTACAGTAAGAATGATGCTATAAGTACTGATGGATGGTATGCAGAGTACTATTCGAATACAGCATTACAAGGTATACCATATGTAGAAGGTGGAACGAATGCAACAAACAAAATAGAAAAAATAGACTTTAACTGGGGATTAGGCTCTCCACATATAAGTGTACCTGTTGATGATTTCTCAGTAAGGTATCAAAAGAAATTCAATCTATCTTCTTCCAAAAAGTATCTTGTAAATGCAGAAGCAGATAATGCAGTAAGGATCTATGTTGATGATGAACTAGTAATTGATAAGTGGAATTCGAGTGTGCATTCTTTTAAAGAATTGATGGAGATACCTAAGGGCGAACATATCGTCCGAGTGGAGCACTACGAAAAAACAATCGACTCGAAGCTAAAGGTAGAATTTACTGAGGTTAATCAAGATAAATTCTATGACACAGTCACTTACAATTATACATTTGATTACATGGTAGACAGGCAAGTACGATATGGAAGTAATAAAAGTGATGCAACAGGTAGTTGGATAGATGCAACAAGAAATCAAATAGCTTATTATGTAAACCCCAATAATTTTAATGCTAAAGACTCAGCATCCTATTTTCAATTTATGAAACTATCAGAAACAGCTAATATAAATACAAAGGAAGTAAATGAAAATATACTTACTTCAAGTACGAATAAATTGGCTGGGCTAGCTAAAGTCTTTAAAGATGCTGGTAATGATTATGGTATAAATGAAGTCTATCTATTATCCCATGCGTTACATGAAACTGGATATGGTAAATCAGATTTATCTAAAGGTGTCAAAGTTAATGATAAGATAGTCTATAATATGTACGGTATTGCTGCTTATGATGGTACAGCAGTACTAAGTGGTTCAGAATTCGCATATAAAAATGAGTGGTTTACACCAGAAGCTGCCATAAGAGGAGGCGCTGAATGGATTGCTAATAATTATATTAAACGAGGACAAGATACCTTGTTTAAGATGAAATGGAATCCAGATAGTCCGGCTACTCATCAATATGCAACAGATGTGGGATGGGCCGAAAAAATAACCTCTACAATTAATAAGGTGTATAATAGTATTCAGAACTATGTACTATTCTTTGAGGAACCTATTTTCAATGAACAACCAGATTCAGGTTATAAAGATATTATTTATCCAAAAGGGGTATATGGATTAGTCAATGTTGATAATCTCAATTTTAGAACTGGTCCAAGTACGTCATATGACATCATACGTCAACTTAGCAAGAATACAAAAGTTGAAGTTATAGGGAAAAATGATGTTGATGGTTGGTATAATATTATTGTTGACGGTAAAGAAGGCTGGGTTGCAGCAAAATACATTGATGTATTAAACCTTCTTCAAGTTGATCTAACATCAGGCACGCTTAATGTAAGAAGTGACAGTAGTACAAATTCAGAGATAATCGGTTCTCTAGTAGATAATAGATATGTTGCTGGTGTTATGTCCGACAATTCTATGGTACAGACAACAGATTGGTATAACATAGGATTTGATGGTAAAAATGGCTGGGTTCACAAAGATTTTGTAAATCGTATTGAGTAAGATGTGAATCAACTTTATAGATTTTTGAAAAAACAGGAGCTAACCTAATTATTAGGAAGGCTTCTGTTTTATATGTAATCATTTTTCATAAAACTACATAGTCATATATCTATTTACATATATAATATTTTTTGTAAACTATTCATGTTCGTGATATAATTTGTTATTGAAATTTACATTGAATAAGGTGGAAAAAAATTGAAAAAAATATCAGTAATTGTACCGGTTTTTAATACGGAGGAATTTCTAGAAGATTGTTTATATTCCATAGTTAATCAATCATATTCAAATCTTGAAATAATAATCATAAATGATGGCTCTACGGATAATAGCCAACAAATTATTGATTCATTTGTAGAACAAGACGCACGCATCACATCTTATCTATTCGAGGGAAATAATGGGATGGGAGTAGCGAGAAACTATGGTCTGCAAAAGGCTACTGGAGACTTTATTTATTTTGTAGATAGCGATGATTTTATACCCTTAGATATTTTACAATTATTGATGAATAACATCGATGAATATCCAGTTATATCTGGAAAACTTAAACGCACAGATAAATCAGAAAATAACAATATAGAAATCACGGAAGTGTCACCTATATATTATACAAAGAAAAGAACAAAAATATTTAAGAATAAATCAGCTCTGAATAGACTTTATCGAAAAGACTTTCTTGATCAGTATAATATCCGTTTTTCAGAAGAGGTTGCCTACTTCTCAGATATTGCATTTATTGCCGAGGTACTACAACATACATCAAGAATTCCTTATGTAAAGGAATGTGTATATTATAAGAGAAGACGAAATGATCCTATTAATAACGCCTCTTTGATGCAGCAAGGAAAAAAAGAAAAAATAAAAGCTCTTACTTTCTTGTATATTAAATTAAAAGGTAATTACGAAGAGGATACTCTAGTTTCCAAATACTTAGATCAACAACTGTTAAATTACTATCGCAAATCCATAGTAGTTTATTTCAAAAAAGAAGAAAATATCGTTGACGTTTTTGAGGATTTAGCTAGAGCAATGAAAAAAGTAGATAATAGGTACTTATCAAATAGAAGTAAGTTACTGAAACGAGAAATCAAACCTATGCGTGATAATAATTTAAAATTATTTAAAAAGGTAAATAACCAACACCAAATGCTTAGGGGTTTTAAAAAAGGGTTTAAGAGTAAAAGAGCTTTCTACTTACAAATATATCGTTCTGTTTTCACTAAGCTATCATTGAAAAATGACTTGATTATCTTTGAGAGCTTTTTAGGTAGAAATTATTCTGACAATCCTAAATATATTTATGAACATATGGTTCAAAATAATATGAATTATGAATTTGTGTGGAGCTTTAATGAAACTAATAAAAATATTCCTGGAAACGCGAAACAAGTCAAGCGTTTTAGTTTAAAGTACTATTATTATATGGCCAGAGCGAAGTATTGGGTGAGTAATGCTCGTATACCTAAAACTTTAGGGAAGAGAGAAGGAAATATATATCTTCAAACATGGCATGGGACACCTTTAAAGACGCTTGTTTTTGATATTAAGGATATTCATTCAGCTGATCCTAATCATAAGAAAAATTTCTATATACAATCACGAAGATGGGATTTTCTGATTTCTCCAAATCAATATTCAACAGATATCTTTAGAAGAGCATTTCAATTTAACAATGAGATGTTAGAATATGGATATCCGCGAAATGATATACTTTATTCAAAAAACACGACACAAGACATATTATCTCTAAAGCAACAATTTAATATACCTTCAAATAAAAAAGTGATTTTATATGCACCGACATGGAGAGACAATGAATTTTTTGAGAAAGGCAAATATAAATTCACGCTCAAACTAGAACTGGATAAATTAAGAGAAGAATTGAGTGACGAGTATATTATTATTCTAAGAACGCATTACCATATCTCGAACCAACTAGATATTTCAGAATATGAAGGTTTTGCCTTTGACATGTCGAACTATGATGATATTGCTGAGTTATATTTAATAACTGATATTTTAATTACAGACTATTCATCTGTTTTCTTTGACTTTGCAAACCTTAAAAGACCAATTTTATTCTACACCTATGATCTAGAAAGTTATCGTGATACGATAAGAGGATTTTATTTTGATATTGAAAAAGAAGTACCAGGTCCTCTGTTAAAAACAACTGAATCTGTTATTGATTCAATTAAGAATATTGACCAAGTACAATTGGAATACCAAGAAAGATATAATGAATTTTATGAGAAGTTTTGTAAGTGGGATGACGGTAATGCATCGAAAAAAGTGGTTGATCGAGTATTTAAGCAAGAAATTGACTAGAGGTGAACCTTTTGTTAAAGAAAGCAATCAAAAAAGCGATGAAAAGTCGCCATATAAAAGAATTATACAAATATCTATTTTTTTTAATTGGCTTGTTGCCAGTGAAAAAAAATGTGATTATCTTTGAAAGTTTTCTTGGTAAACAATACAGTGATAATCCTAGAGCGCTTTATGAGTATATGATAGCTCATAATTACCAAAAATCTTTTAAGATGTATTGGAGTATAAACGGAAAAGATATACAAAAGGTTCAGAACTATGACATTACTATTATTAAACGATTATCACTCAAGTGGTTGTGGTTGATGCCGCGTGCGAAGTATTGGATTGTAAATAGTAGGCTTCCTATATGGATTCCGAAACCAAAAAATACAGTTTATTTACAAACGTGGCATGGAACCCCCTTGAAGAAGCTGGCACTTGACATGAAAGAGGTACACATGCCGGGCACAAATACAGAGAAATATAAGGCGAATTTCTTGTACGAGTCTAGGAAATGGGACTACTTAATTTCTCCAAATCGTTATTCTACTAACATATTTAAGCGCGCATTTCAATTTGATAAAGAAATGATAGAATCCGGATATCCACGTAATGATTACTTATACAACAATAATAATGATAACTATATCAGTCAATTAAAGGAAAAACTTGGGTTAGATAAAGATAAAAAAATAATTCTTTATGCACCGACATGGCGAGATAATAGCTTCTATGGAAAAGGAAGATATAAATTTGATCTTGAACTAGATTTATCTCTGATGAAGGAAAAATTGGGTAATGATTATATCATTTTATTACGTATGCATTATTTAGTGGCAGAACACCTTGATTTATCTGAATGTGAATCATTTATTTATGATTTTTCAAAATATGAAGATATCCGAGATTTATACCTAGTTTCAGACATACTTGTAACTGATTATTCTTCTGTCTTTTTTGATTATGCAAATCTAAGGCGTCCAATGTTATTTTTTGTCCACGACATAGACAACTATCGTGATAATTTAAGAGGATTTTATTTTGATTTTGAAACGGAAGCACCAGGTCCGCTAGTAAAGACGACGCAAGAACTAATCAATGAAATAGTAGCAATGGAGGACGGTCAGTTTTCTAAGGTGCAATATTTAGATAACTTCAGGGAGAAATTTTGTAAATTGGAAGATGGTAATGCATCAAAAAGGGTTATTGATAAAATTATTAAATAAATAGAACTGTTTTTTTCATTATAGACAAGGGATTTTATTTCCCTTGTTTTTTATGAGCTGAATTTGCCGATGGTTTAAAGCTATATTATTTAAAAATAAACTCGAGTGATTAGTATGTTTCACTCGAGTTTTTAAAAATTATTTTTAAATTTCTTTAATTAATGAAACCCAGTGATCTACATATTGTTCATGACTAAAGCGTGTGAGTACGTCTTGGGTATTACTGGCTAATTGCTGTCTTAGTGTTTGATTCTCCATTACATGAATTATTTTATCTGCCATTTTTTGTTTATCTTTGTTATCAATCAAAAATCCGTCGACACCATCTCTAATGATATCTCTAGGACCATATTTGATATTAAAGCTTATGACAGGTGTACCAGAAGCAAGGCTTTCAGTTAGGACCATCCCAAACCCTTCAAAATCAGAAGTTAAGATAGAGCAACAAGCTTTTTGATAAACCTTAGTAGGATCGTCGGTGAATCCCTTTAGTTTAACATTCTTTTCTAAATGTAATTCTTTTATAAGTTTCTCAAGAGCGGATTTTTCTTCTCCAAATCCATAAATATGGTATTCAGCATTAGGGAGCTTATCAACAACATATCTAAATGCTCTGATAGCTTCGTCCAATCTTTTTTGTACGTTATATCTAGCAATAGAAATAGCTAAATAAGGAGAGTAATCTGTTGCATCTTTATGATTACTTTTATCTACTGCAGCATGTGGGATAACAACATAGTTACTCTTAATTCCTATGTCTGTCGTGATGTCTTCTTTTTGTTCATTAGTTAAAAACACAACACGATCAAATAAATGGACATTTTTAAAGAAAGGCTCCCAAGTGTGTTTCGAACCATTACTACCATCATAAGGTTTTTTATAATGATTATTATGTAAAACAGCAATCTTCTTTGCATTAATCGTTGCTGTAACATTATCTGTGCTTCTTGCATCTGAGATTACTACAGGATTTCTGTAAAGGGAGACTTTGTCTGCTAACCATTTACTTACAAAGTCAGAATGATTATCAAATTGTTGGTTCTCTTTACCGAATAATAGTGTTGTACTGTTTTGGCCCTCTTTATTTATCCAGATCGTTAGATAACATTTTCCTTGTGGATCAAAATAACGATCTAGTTTTGGTTTATTGGTGTTGAGGTCCATATGTCTGGTGCGAACGAGGTGACCAGAATCATTAAATTCTTCTCTCCGATATCGATGTCTGCCTTCAGAAAAATAATCAATAAATTTCAAAATGTTATGTTTGTCAAAGCGTTTATATTTTATGTACAAACCATTGTTATAATAGCGATAAGAAGGTGTAACATCTCTCTTATCAGTAAAAACGTCTAGTCCTCTTTCTTGTATTTTATGTTTAGCCTTTGAACCAAATATTTTTAATCGTTTTGATTTATTCCCCATCACATCATCAAATAAATTAATAACTTTTACATTTTTATTTAATTTTCCAGTACTATATAATTGCTCAACAATAGAATTGAAATTCGGCTGAAACTTTAACGTTAAAAAAATCACCTCATTGAAATGCTTTGATAAAACATTTGCTCTAGTTATGACAGCTTTAGTCAATCCACCTCTAACTAAATCTAGTGAATTAAAAATAAATATTGGTGTTCTCATGTAGAAAAATACTCCTTTAAATGTTAAAATTTTGGCCAATAGTGTTTTAAGCATGCATAGGTATATAAAAGGAACGAAACCTTATTTCATGGTTTAGCTAGATTCTAAAAAATATATATAACTAGAAAAACTTGTCTATCATTATGATATCTGAAAACCATAAAGATAAGCAAGTAATAAATTGAACTACCAGCCACTTAGCGCCTTACAAGTTGTTTGAAGTTAGTTCCGCAAGAAAGAAGTGAATAGTCTTTACCCATTATCAATCACATGTATTCCAAACGAGAGCCAATATCCGTTTCATATCTTAAAATAGTGTAAAGGTTAGAGCTCAACTTCTTGATTTATTAGGAGGCTAAGCAGCTCCCTAAAACTGTCATATTTTAAAACATTACGTACACCATTATTGTCTTTTTATAAAATAACTAGTATAATTTTAAAAGTATTTATATACAGTGTGAACTGGGAAGGATATTTATATGAAATCTGCATGGAAAGTCTTTAAAGAACAATTTCAGCATTTTTATTTAGTAAGAAGATTGTCACTATATGAGTTAAAAAATAATAATAGCAATAACTATCTTGGAATAGCATGGGAAGTTATTAATCCGTTATTTCAAATTGGAATCTACTGGTTTGTGTTTGGCTATGGTATTCGACAAAGATCTGAAATGCCCGTAGCAGAGAATATGACAGTTCCTTTTATTAACTGGATGTTAGCCGGAATGATTATTTGGTTGTTTTTTTATCAATCCATTATTCAAGGGTCTAAATCGATCTATACCAGAATTAAAATGCTGTCAAAAATGAATTTCCCAATGAGTATTATTCCGAATTTTGTTGTTTTTTCTCGATACTATATACATTTAGTCATGCTTGTTATAACGATTATTATTATGCAAATGACTGGTTTTACCATTAATTTATATTATGTGCAGTTTATTTACTTTACAATAGCTTTGTTTGCTTTTACATTTTCATTATCATTGTTGATGTCAACATTATCAACAATTATTCGAGATATTCAAATGTTTTTACAAGCAACCTTACGAATGGTTTTGTACCTATCACCAATATTATGGAATCTAGATGCTTTACCAGAAAAAATTCAATTTATCATGAAACTAAATCCTCTGTATTATTTGATAGAAGGATATCGATCTAGTTTCTTTGGTTTAGATTGGTATATGATTACAAATTGGCAATATACGCTATATTTTTGGGGAATCACTTTAGTTATATTTATACTAGCCTCCATTTTACACGTCAAATTCAGAAGACACTTTATAGACTTTGCTTAAAAAAGTAGGGATATTATGGATAAATCTATTATAGTAAGAAATGTTTCAAAAAAATACAAATTATATTCTAGTTCATCGGAGCGAATCTTAGATTTGATTACTCCTAAAAGCTATGGTGAAGACTTCTGGGCTTTAAACAATGTTAGCTTTGAAGCAGAAAAGGGAGATGTAATTGGGTTTATTGGAATTAATGGATCTGGTAAATCTACCTTATCAAATATTGTAGCTGGAATCGTACCTGAAACGAGCGGATCGGTCAAGTTGAATGGGCAGGCGTCGCTCATTGCTGTTTCATCTGGTTTAAAGAATGATCTAACTGGGCGTCAAAATATTGAATTAAAATGTCTAATGCTTGGATTTACCAAAAAACAAATTGAAGCAATGGAAAATGATATTATTGAGTTTGCTGAATTAGAACGATTTATCGATCAGCCAGTAAAATCTTATTCAAGTGGAATGAAATCACGATTAGGATTTGCCATTTCAGTTACAATAGACCCCGATATATTAATAATTGATGAAGCATTGTCAGTTGGAGATAAAGCGTTCGGGGAAAAAAGCTTGGCTAAAATGAAAGAGTTTAAGAAACAGGGGAAAACAATGATTTTTGTTAGTCATTCCATCGGTCAAATGAAAGAGTTTTGTGAAAAAATACTTTGGCTAGAATATGGAATGGTTAAAGACTTTGGTACTGTCGAAGAGGTTATACCAAAATATCAAGACTTTATTAATAAATATAAGAAAATGTCTAAAAAACAAAAAGAGGCATATAGAGTAGAGGCATTGAAAGCACAAGGTGTCTTCGTTTAAATCAAATATGTAATATAGATCCTCATCTGGATGATGAGGGTTTTTTATACTGTGATTGCTAACCTTGTCATTCCATGTCATAATAGATAAGAATTTGTATAAAAAGATAGATTACTAGAGAGGTTGCAGCCTGATGTCATATAAACATGTCAATATAATGGATGTCTCTTTTTTGAATATAGAGAGGAAGGAACTGTTCCAAACAATTATATATCCTAGCTTACAGAAGCAAGGAAAGCAGTTTTTCGTAACGGCAAATCCAGAAATAGTGATGTTAGCTAATGAAAAGCCAGCATATAAAGCGATGATTAAACAAGCCGATTATGTTCTACCAGATGGTGCTGGCATCGTTATTGCTTCCAAGCTGATTGGCAATTCGATTGTGGAACGCATTCCAGGATTTGAAGTAATGACACATTTGATTGGTTATGCGGAAGAAAATGGATTAAGCTGTTACTTTTTAGGTGCGCATCAAGAAGTGATTGAAGCATTTATCAAGCGAATAAAAACGCTACATCCCAACTTGTTGATAGCTGGTTATCATAATGGCTTTTTTGATTTAGATGATCCAAACATTGTCGAACATGTAAAAAAAGCAAACCCTGATTTGGTGTTTGTGGCCTTAGGTTCTCCGAGACAAGAGCAGTGGATTACGAAACATTACCATCAATTCGATAAAGGACTATTTATGGGTGTAGGGGGAAGTTTTGATGTGGTAGCAGGAAAAGTAAAGCGAGCCCCCGAATCATGGATTAAATTAAATTTAGAGTGGTTATATCGTTTATTACAACAACCATTTCGTTGGAAACGAATGTTAAAAGTGTTTCAGTTTATGTTTCGTGTACTCATAAGAAAATATTAAAAAGCTGATGAATGATGAGCTGTCTAATAAAAGTTAATGTTTTGACCTAACTTTTGCGGGATGCGTCTCATGTTCATCAGCTTTTTCGCAGCATAATGCAGTAGGAAATAGGATGTAGATCGTTATTAAATGTATGATGTAAGATTGAAATGAAAGAATGAAATAAGCACAGCGAGTAATTCTTAAATGATCTCGTAAAATAAACAATAAATAGAAAGGTGTTTCATAGTGAAAAAAATTATTGTAATCTCCAGCAGTATTCTATTAGTTGCAGCTATTGGAATTGCTATTTCTTTAACGAATAACAACAGTTTTGGTCCAGAAGAGTGGACACAGTATCGAATGAAAAGTGATAAAAATGCTGTATATGATAACGGCGGAAAACCTTTAGAGATGGATACATTTCAAACAACTTGGCAAGTGAGAGCTACACCTGTCGTAGCTGGTGATCGAATGTTTGTAGGTAATCACGGAACAGGTGACTTGCATGCCTTTAATATAAAGACGGGTGAGAAAATTTGGCAATCACAAGCACCGAATTGGGTCCATTCGGAAATGGTATTTTCCAATGATGTAGTCTATGTAGGTTTTGGGAATCGTTTCTTTCAAGACGGTGTACGTGGAACGAAAGAAAGTGGGGTTCTAGCCCTAGATGCAGCAACTGGAGAAAAGCTTTGGAAATACAATACAGAGGGAGAAGTCATGCCTACTCCAGTTATCTATAACGAAAATATTTACGTAGCAACTGGAGATAGACATTTATATAAAATAGATAAAGAATCAGGTAATTTGACTGAACGGACCTTTTTAGGTGCAATAACAAGTATGTCATCACCAAATTTAACGGAAGATGTCTTATATATGGGTGGTAGTAGTGACTATACATTTACAGCCTTTGATCTACAAGAAGATGCAATAAAATGGCAAACCGATTTCCCTGATGTGGTAGCTGGTTTGGATGATGTTCCTCCTGCTGTTTCTGATGGTATAGTTGTGACAACTGCTATAGAAGGTAGTTATGACGACCCGAATCATATGATGTATGCGATGGATACGAACAGTGGCGATATCATTTGGGAAACAAGTCTAGGCGAGGGCGAAATGGTATCAAATAATAAATCTGGAGCACCGATCATACACAAAGGGAATATTTATGTTGGCAGTCCAATAACAAAAACCTTTTATGCATATGATTTAGCGACAGGTGAAAAAGTATGGGAATTTGAAGATGAAATAATGAAGGGGCCTCCAGTGGCTAAAGATGGTGTCGTCTATTTTGGTAATAAGAATGGTGTCATGCATGCTTTAGATACAACAACTGGCGATTTAATAAAGCAAATAGAACTTGATGGTGCATTAGCTCCATCAGGGCCAATTATTATGAATGATACGCTCATAGTAGGCAGCCAAGACCATCAGGTTTATGCTGTTCCTTTAGCCGATTTCACAGGTGAATAAGATTAATACATTCATTGTTAACAAATGCTAGTTATAAACATAAAATAGTCCATACCTAGGTTTAGGTATGGACTATTTTTATGTTGCTGGTGGAAAAGAATAAGTTCGTTTGATTATTCCGTACGCATTGATGTGGTGTCTTCTAGTGTATTGTCATCATCTGTTTGGCTTGAAAACGTGCTTAGACCAAGATGTTCTTTAAGTATTTGTCGCTTTTCGGCTAAGTCTTCATCATTTAATTGATAATAATAGAGATCGGCCCATAAATCAGAACCTTTTAGGCTTAATGTTTCAATATCTAAATTTCCAGTACTTCCATAAGAGACAAAGCTTTTAATTTCTTTAAATGACATGTTAGTCGACATATTATCTCCTACCGCTTGCATAAGGTCGCCAATGTTTAGCAATGTATTAAAGGAAACAGCTTTGTTTACCATTGCTTTGATGATTTCTTGTTGTCTTTTTCCTCGTTCAATATCATTGTCTTGCTTTCTTGTACGAGCTAAAGCAAGTGCTTCTTCTCCATTTAGAGATTGTTCGCCAGGCAATAAATGAATTGCGTTGGCATTATCTTTTGAATCTTGTTCATACATTTCGTATGGTACTTCTACGGTAATACCGTTTAACTCATTTACCACATCAATGAAAGCATTAAAATTGATTTTGACATAATAATCAACCGGGATATCAAATAACCCTTCTACCGTTTCTAACGTTGCCTTCACACCACCTGAAGCATGTGCATGGTTTATCTTGGTTTTATAACCCAAATCCGGGATATACACATAGGAATCACGTGGAATAGAGACCATTTTCACGCTTTTATCTTCTTTGTTTAATGTAGCAAGGATCAATGCATCAGATAGTTCATTACTTTCATTATTTGCTTCGCGTTTTTCACTTTGATCCACGCCGATAAAAAGGATCGAAACATCATCAACGGTTGGATCTACACCATCATCACGCAGTTCTGATCCATTTTCTCTTCCATCATCCTCATAGGAATCAGCGACAATATCTTGCGCTTGGTTCCATACCATGGCGAAATAGGTTCCTCCGCCTCCTAAAAGTAATAGAATAGGAAGTAATATATATAAGTATTTTCGTCTTTTTTTCGTTTTTCGTTTATTCAAGCGAGACGTATTCTTATCTTTATTCATCATGGTATAACTCCTTTATATAAGTAGACATTCAATCTTATTTTACTACTCAGTAAGAAAAAGTAAAATGATATTTTGATTACAAAAAGATTATATTTATTACAAAATCAAAAAATGATAACTGTTAGGTAACTTATCAATTATAATATATTTACAGATTAATGTGAACGGATTATTGTATTTTCTTAAAATTGTCATTATTTCACGCATCCGATCATAAAATGAAGGGACAAGGGGTCAGACGCTCTGTCCCATTTCTCATTTTGGGACAAGGCGTCTGACCCCTTGTCCCACTTATGTGACGGAAGGTGAAAAGATGATGAACATTACAGTAGTTGGTATGGGTTATGTTGGATTATCAAATGCAGTGTTGCTCGCACAACATAATAATGTAATGGCACTAGATGTTGTTCCTGAGAAAATACAGTTAATCAATCATTTATCTTGCCCAATTAAAGATGCTGAGATTGAAGAATATTTAAAAGAGAAACAGTTAAGTCTGTATGCTACAACAGACAAGCAGATGGCGTATCAACACGGTGATATAATTATTATTGCTACGCCAACAAATTATGATACAATCAAAAACTTTTTCGATACAAGTGCAGTGGATGCTGTCATTCAGGATGTTGTTGCTATCAACCCGGATGCAACCATTATGATTAAATCAACAGTACCAGTTGGCTATACATTCGAAGCAAGGGAAAAATTTAAAACAGAGAATATTATCTTCTCTCCAGAATTCTTACGTGAAGGAAAAGCTTTATATGACAATTTGTATCCTTCTCGAATTATCGTTGGTGAACAATCTGAACGCGCCCGGAAGTTTGCAGATCTTCTAAAAGAAGGTGCGTTAAAAGAAAAAATAGATGTGTTATTTACGAATTCTACCGAGGCGGAAGCGATTAAGCTATTTGCGAATACACATTTAGCAATGCGTGTGGCTTTCTTTAATGAATTGGATACATACGCTGAAGTAAGAGGCTTGGATTCGAAGCAAATCATTGAAGGGGTCGGATTAGATCCAAGAATAGGGACGCATTATAATAATCCTTCTTTTGGTTACGGTGGTTACTGTCTTCCAAAAGATACCAAGCAATTACTTGCAAACTATGAAGATGTGCCTAACAACATAATGGCAGCCATTGTTGATGCGAATCGCACGCGAAAAGATCATATTGCAGCAAGTATTCTTGCCCGAAAACCAAATGTTGTCGGAATTTATCGTTTAACAATGAAGACAGATTCTGATAATTTCAGACAATCTGCGATTCAAGGGGTCATGAAACGCATCAAAGCTAAAGGAATTGAAGTCGTTGTTTATGAACCAGTAATAGAAGAAGATGAATTCTACAATTCCAAAGTGATCAAAGATTTAGATGCTTTCAAACAAATGTCTGATGTGATAGTAGCTAACAGATTAACAGACGACATCCAAAACGTAAAAGAAAAAGTATACACAAGAGACCTATTCAGTAGAGACTAATTGGGACACGGGGTCAGGCCCCCTGTCCCATTTTTTCTCTTGTTTCGCTTGGAATATTGTGGTAGGATAATAATGTTATAAATAACAATTAGATGTCAAAATAATTCTACCAAATGGAGCGTTTGAACAAAATGAATAGTAGTAAGGCACTTGATAGTGAAAAAATGAAAGCGATATTATCTAAGGTTTATCTTAAAGATGAACAAGGTGCAAACTTAGAAGATATTATGGAAGATCTAAAAAATGAGTTAGCACAAATGATGAACAAAGAAATGGGACAAGGGGTCTGACCCCCTGTCCCATTATCTGTTTTTGATTAACAATGTTAAATAAATAAGTATGGCAACTAGTACTGAGCCAGCTGCTGTTAAGTAAATATAGCTGTAGCCGAAGCTTGAGGCGATTATACCAAAGGTCATGGCACCAATACCAACACCTAAATCAAAAAAGGCAAAGAACGTCGCATTTGCCATTCCTTTACGATTTGCTGCGGCTTGATCGACGGCCCATGCTTGAAGGGCAGGTTGAACACTACCAAACCCAAGTCCGTAGCATGCAGCTGCAGTATACAAGATAAGCGTATTAGGTAACCATACGAGCAATAACATGGCCGAGAAAATCATTAGTGCACCTGGTAAAAAGACAGCTATGTGCCCTTTCCTATCATATAATCTACCCGCGAACGTTCGTGAAAACATTAGAAATAATGCGTAAACAAGAAAATAAATTTCTATTCCTGCCATTCCTTTTTCCGCTGTGTATAGGGGTAGAAAAGAAGCAATTCCACCAAATGTCACTGTAATAAAAAACAATAGAGTGGCAGGTTTGATGGCACTTTTTTCAAAAATATCGAACTTAACCGTTGTTGCTTTATGCTCGGATTGCTCCACTTTTTTATAATGAATTTGTGAAGATAATAAGAACGCGACCAAGCCTAATGCAGCACATATCAAAAATAATTGGGAGAATGTCAACGTACCAGCCAAAGTCAAACCAAGTGCTGGACCAAACGCTAGAGCAAGATTACCTGACAACCCGAAGTAACCCATTCCTTCCCCACGTCGACTTGGTGGAATAAGGTCTGTAGCGATCGTACCAGTGGCGGTAGTGGATAGACCCCAGCCAATTCCTTGGACCATGCGCATCAGAATCAAGAACCCAATACCAGCAATAATCGAATAAGACCCAACCGATAGAACAAAAATGCCTAAGCCAGTCATATAAACGAATTGACGTCCTTTCGATTCTAAAGCATGTCCAGCATAAGGGCGAAATAATAATGCGGAAAATGTAAATATTCCAGTAATAATACCAATTAATTGATCACTACCACCAAGGTGTTGCACAAATAATGGAATAGTTGGTAATGTCATTTGAAACCCTAAGAAAATAAAAAAGTTTGCCATACAAATCAGGGCGAAATCTTTCGTCCAAATTTTTTCTTTTATCACAGTTGCTTGTGCATGTTTACCATTCGGCATATATACGCTTACCTTCTTTCTTTCGTAACTCGAAATATATTATACACAAGTACAGTCTATTTGCAAAGTGGTCCAGTTTTTTACAGCGTATTAGGATAAAAAAGGTCATGAGGGCGTGTCTTTAATTTAACGTGGCTATAATTCGGCGAACGCAGGCTATAATTCGGCGAACGTGGCGATAATCCGGCGAACACAGGCGATAATCCGGCGAACATAGGCGATAATTCGGCGAACGCGGCGATAATTCGGCGAACGCGGCGGTAATTCGGCGAACACAGGCGGTAATCCGGCGAACACAGGCGATGATTCGGCGAACACAGGCGATGATTCGGCGAACGCAGGCGATAATCCGGCGAACGGAGCGATAATTCGGCGAACGCGGCTATACTTCGGCGAACGCGGGCGATAATTCGGCGAATACAGGCGGTAATTCGGCGAACACACCAAAAAAATAAATTAGATAAGTCCATCCAGCATATAATAGCAGTCCCTTGTCTTTCCTACTTTCTTAATTTTAGGATGATGAAGGATTCTTTTGGTGGCAGAGCTGGATTGCACACCTAAGAATGTACGAGCCTCTTTGTTTGTGATTTTTTGATGAAAAAGAATCGCATATTCTCGGAGAGCGGTCAAATGAGCGTTTTGATCCTTTTTCCTACATTTTGGACAGACCCAATTCCCGTGCATACGCTCCATCATCACTTCCTTACACGCTGGGCACCAGATCCCCTTCTTAATATTCAACGGACTAATCTGGTATTTATCTATGACATGATACGCTTTTGGGGTGTGATTTTTCTTCAGATGTGTCACGAGCGCGGCCAATGCTTTAGTCGAATAATTATGCTGTTGTTGCTTTTGAAAAATTTGTTCCATTCTTCTGGGCAAATGTGGATTGACTACAATAGCTTTGGAATCATGTGCTTCAAGGTTGAGCAATACCTTTTGATGTGTAAATGTAACAATAGGATGAATCTCCAATGGTGCAAATCCCAGCTTTTTAATATAGCGTTGAAGCCGTCGTTTTTGAACATAAACTTGGGCCAATGGATCGTTAAATACTTCGCTCGTTCCTTCAAGTGTACGAATCATCTGTCCCGCATGATTAAAACTTATTTCCCCCTTAAAATTCTTCGCCTCAATGATTAAACAGGTCTTTGATGTTAATAAAAGTGCATCAATTTGAAAATAACTATCAGATTCAGGGAGTCGCAGACCATAAAAAATAAATGCATCATCCAGATCAATTACGTTAATATAATAATCTAGCGTTGATTCTCCATAATATCCACTCGACACCTTGCCATATAAATCATCTAACTGCTGGAAATTTGGATCCCTGCGCATAAGCCTTGGTAACAACATTTCTAATTGCATTAGCTCAACTGTTTTTTGGGAAGGTAGTATAATCAACAAAAAAATCCTTTCTTCGTCTAATTTTTATAAAATTTACTGTTTTAATTAAAACTTTTTTTATTGGCTGGAATAAGACGATTTTAAAGAAATGAACGTTTTTCGTATGGAGCGTCGTCATTGAAAATACGTTCCAATAAAAGCTTTACCGGAGCGATATCTTCAAATGATCAACTTTAACTGTTGGGTGTGTGTATGTAATGCTTAGGAAAATCGGAATGGAAGGGAAGCCAGGTTGATGTAAGGATTTTTATAAAGGTGTCCGATCGCTTTAATAAAACTTTAATTTGAAAAAATTTTTAGTGGAATTGCGTTTACTGTTAAATAGGGAGCTTGTTGTTCACTAAGGGTACGGAAAATTTGTTGCAAGTGTAACGCACTTGTGGAAAATCCTTCCATAATTGTTGTTTTAATGTCGTGTGGCTGATAAAAATGCGGAGTAATATCTTAAGGTTGCTTATTTGGAAACACATTCAATTATAAATTATTGCCGTTAAAAATGCCAGTACTACATATCTAAATTACGTTTGGTATTGAAGGCAGTTTTAGTGCATTTGCCGAATGAATTCGGCGTTCGCTGAATTACTGCTGAGTTCGCCGGAAAAGCGCTCAACATCGCCGGATCAATCCAGAATTTCGCCGGAAAAGCCCCCAACATCGCCGAATCTATCCAAAACTCCACCAAATAAATGCCACCACTAACACTAAAACCATCCTTTTCGTTTAAACCATGCGAACATGGCAATGGCGATTACTACCATTACGCCGAGTGTAATAAAGTATCCGAAATCTGTTTGGAGTTCTGGCATATAGGTGAAATTCATTCCATAAATACCAGCGATTAACGTGAGTGGTGCAAAGATAGAAGTAATAATCGTTAACACTTTCATTACTTCATTTGTTTGATGTGAATTCAGTGATAAATAATTATCTCGAATATCGTTGGCGATTTCACGATTGGATGCTACCATTTCTGAAAGTTTTAATAAGTGGTCATAAATATCGGTAAAGTATGCTTTGCGATCTTTAATTCCTTTTAGATGACTGGAATTGAGCATACGGTAAAATAGATCACGCACTGGATTGATGGTATGCCGCAATTGTAGTAGTTGATGTCTTATGTCAAATAAATTATCAAGTAGTACAGGCATCGCTTCCTCATTGGGATTGTCCTCAACTTCATTTAATTCATCTTCAATCGAATAGACGATGGGAAAATAGTGATCAACAATTTTATCCAATATTTCATAAAAAACACGATAGCTATCCCATTTTTCTATTTGCCCGTTGCGTAATTTAATCACACGCTGCCATACTTGATCAATTTGAATAGACGGCTGGTTATGAAAAGTCACAATTGCTTGATCGCTTAAAAAGAAATCATGCTCTAATTGAGTTAATGCAGTTGGATCAATGGCATGCATAATAAAAAAACTAAAGTCATCATAATAATCGAGTTTGGCTCGTTGTAAATTTTGCAGGCAGTCCTCAATGGCTAAGGGGTGATAATGTAAGGTCTTTTCAAGGTGGGTTACTTCCTCTGGTGTTGGTTGATCAAAATCAATCCAGTACCATTGATAATCAATGGCTGCCAACGCTTCAATGGAATCTAACGCCACTAATTGTTGTTGCTGATTCACTGCAAGAATATGTATCATCTGATAACCCCCTCTTTCTGACTAGTATACCTTTGCACGAACAACGGGACAAGGGGTCAGTCCCCTTGTCCCGTTCCACACAAAAAAATGGGACAGAGGGCCTGACCCCCCGTCCCGTTATAGCATTACTGTATTTTTGTTGAGGTCGATGACGCGTTGGTTTCGACTACCTCTGAATTTCAGTGTTAAATCTTTTTCTGCCAAGACAAATGGTCCATCGACGAGGACGTCACAGTAACGAAGCAGCTCCCGTTGATAAGGATTGTCTGATTGCTGTAATTGTTCTAATGTAAATCCACTGTAAGCCCAAATGTGTTTGCCCATCGCTTTTAGACGTTTAGCCACTTGTGCCACTTCTTGTGCTTGAAAGAACGGCTCTCCACCAGATAAGGTGATATCCGTTAATGGGTTACTTCCGGCTTCTTCAACCACTTCTTCTACCGTCATTTCTGTTCCGTTTCGAATATTCCAACTTGCTGGATTATGGCATCCTTTGCAGAAGTGCGGACAGCCGGCAAAGAAAATAACCGTGCGCAAGCCTTCTCCGTCCACAACCGAATCATGTAAAATATTCATTACTCTCATGAATGATCAGAACACTTCTGTGCGGCAGCAGATCCTTTAGCACCATCTGTTTGGTGTTTCACGCGTTGGCTTTCTTCTGCACGTTTCGCAGAATTCCATTTTTTCATATCACCGACAAGATAACCAGTAATTCGACGAATCCGTTCTACTTTTTCTTGGTCCGCATTTTCGCATTTAGGACAAGCCTCGTCAATAATCCCTGTATATCCACAAGTAGTACAACGATCGACAGGGTGGTTAATCGAACCATAGCCAAAGTCACTAGCTGCCATTGTTTTCACTAACGTATCGAGTGCTTTTGTATTTTTGGAAACATCGCCATCACATTCAATATAAGAGATATGTCCGCCATTACATAATTTATGAAAAGCACCTTCTTTGCGAATTTTATCAATCGCACGAATAGAATAATAGACAGGGACATGGAATGAATTGGTATAATAATCACGTTCCGTTACACCAGGGATGTTACCGAATTCCTTTTTATCGCCTCTTGTAAATTTACCAGATAAACCTTCAGCTGGCGTTGCGATTAAAGAAAAATTCAAGTCATACTGATCAGCAGCTTGATCCGCACGATCACGCATGTGAGAAACGATCTTGTAGCCTAATGCATAAGCATCTTCTGATTCCCCATGATGTTCGCCGATTAGTGCTTTTAAAGCCTCAGCTAATCCAATAAAGCCCATACTTAGTGTTCCGTGTTTTAACACTTCTTCTAGTTCATCTTCAGCGGCTAGTTTCTCACTATCTTTCCATACGCCTTGGCTATATAAAAAGGAGAAATGCTGTGCCTTCTTCTTTATTTGGAAAGCATAACGTTCCAATAATTGTTTAATCACAAGATCAATATAATGATCTAATTTATCAAAAAAACCAGCAACATCGTTCGAAGTCAATGCAATTTTGACAAGGTTAATGGAGGTGAAAGATAGATTACCACGTTTAATACTATTTTCTACCCCATGACGATTCCCCATCACGCGCGTACGACAACCCATGTATGCTACTTCGGATTCGGTTGTTCCATCATAATATTGCCCATTAAAAGTAGAATCGATAAAACTGAAGTTAGGGAATAAACGTTTCGCTGTTGTCTCAAGTGCTACTTGATAGAGATCATAGTTTGGCTCACCAGGTTCAAAGTTAATTCCTTTTTTCATTTTAAAAATTTGAATAGGAAAAATAGGTGTTTCGCCATTTCCGAGTCCTGCTTTTGTTGCTAATAATAAATTTTTTACAAATAAGCGACCTTCGTGTGATGTATCTGTTCCGTAGTTAACCGATACAAATGGAACTTGCCCACCACCACGAGAGTGCATGGAGTTACAATTATGAACAAAAGCTTCACACGCTTGATACACATCGCGATCTGTTTCTTTCCAAGCAGCTGCATCCAGTGCTGCTTCTGTAAGGTTGGTTGCATAACGTTCGATTCGTTTCTTGTGTTTTACAAATGTTTTATGTACATAAGGTGCAAGATCTTTATCGAACATTGGGTAGCTTTGACCACCGTGTTGCATGTTTTGATTCGATTGAAATACAATGGATGCTAGTGCCATTGCACTTAAAATATCATTCGGTTCACGCATATAGCCATGTCCCGTGTTGAAGCCATCTTTCAAAATCTCACCTAACGGAATTTGACAACAGGTGGTTGTTCCAGTTGGCATAAAATCAAGGTCATGTGGATGGATGAAGTTCTCTTCCATCGCTTGTGTAATATCTGGACTTAGCATTACTTTTTTGGCATAGTGCTTGGCTGCTTCTGAAGCAAATTTTGACATTTGACCCATCGGTGATTGGCCATCGACATTGGCATTCTCTTGAATTAAATCCTGATTACTAGAACCAACGATTTGATCTAGTGCTTCAAATAAATGATCTTCTGTCTGTTTTGCGAGCGTTGGCATGGTTAGCATATAATCACTCCTATTACAATATATTGTACACATCTTGTGTTATGTTTACTATATCTAGTGTTCGAATGATAGTTTAGCATGCATATAAAAGAAAAGACTGTGCGCTATATCACACCCAACCAACCCAAAAACGCCCAAAAGCAAGTGGGGCAGGGGACAGGCGATTTCTTCTATTTTTTTGACCGACGTGCCTGCCCCCTGGAATGGGACATAGGGTTACCCCCTGGTTGGGGCACGGGGTCAGTCCCCCTGTCCCATTGCACAGAAAAAGAGCTACCCGAATGAACGGAATAGCTCTCATTAAAGAAGGTTCGCGCTAGTGCTGTGGGATAAACGTTTGACAATCTGTCTCTTTTTGATCACGAGCGTGTTTACCATGATGGCTTACCACATAAATCTCGTCTGCATGACACTGATTACCTGTTGCCCAATATTTACAATTGTGCACTTCACAAAGTACATCCTTTGCCATTGCACCCACCTCCTATGCCACTAGTTTAAACAAACCAAACCGATTTATGCATAAGAGTGGGACGTGGGACCTGACCCCTTGTCCCAACCCCTTGTCCCATTATTCCCAGTTGTCTATTGGTGCGGGTTTTCCTAGCAAAAAGCCTTGTACGTATGTAATGCCGACTGCTTTAGCTACTTGCAATTCTTCCTCTGTTTCTAATCCTTCTAATATTAGTTTAATGTCGTTCTCTTTACAATATTGTAGAAAAAAGCGGATTAAGTTTTGTTTTTTCTTTGATTGATCTAATTGATAGGAAAAAAGTCGATCTAATTTGATATAATTTGGCTCTAAGTCAATCATCATGTCAAAATTCGCATACCCTTTGCCGACATCATCTAAAGCGAAATGGAATCCTTGTTGTTTTAGTCTTTCAATATGCATCCTAAATAATGGCGGATCTTCAATCAGTTCTGATTCAGAAATTTCTAACACGAGTTGATCTTTCCTGATTTGATTATCGCGCAGTAAATGCTCTAGAAAATGATCAAATGCTTCATTGACAATACTAGAAGGAAAGACGTTAATAAATAAAAATAGCTTTTCCGTTGCTATTGCAGATGAATAGTAAGTGGTTATTGCCTTTTTAATCGACTTTGAATCTAATTCATATAATCGTTTTACTTCTTTAGCTGCTTGAAAGGTGTATACCGGATTAGGAAATAGGCTGGTACGCAATAGCACTTCATATCCAATGACTTTCTGACCATTGATATTGAATATCGGTTGAAAATAATGATAAAAGTGCTCTTCCTCAATCACTGTATCAATTAACATGCTTACAACTCCTTGTTAATCATACCAAATGAACAAAAAAAGGTGAACACAACTTTAATAAGTAGGTTCACCTTTTTAAGGAGGCTTCTTCGGTAGCTTGGCAATCGTATCAACAGTTGTTGCTTTAGACCCATAGCTTTGCGTCCTTACCTTTCGATAAGTTTGCTATTATCGGTAAACCGGATATATGATTTTTGTCTATATTATATCAAAATTCTACAAAATTCCAATCCGTTTTACTACATACAAATAGGGAAAAAAGTCACAATTTTGGGACGAGGGGTCAGACGCCCTGTCCCAAAAGTGGGACAAAGCGTCTGACCCCTTGTCCCGTTTAAAATTTTCCTTCGTGAATGGATGCTTGTAATGGGCGGCGAGTGGATGGTGTTTCTCGTTCTTGTAATTCAGGTGTCAATGTTGTTTTATCACCCTGATACCCTAAGGCAACCACAGCATGTAGTTGATAGTGATCTGGAATGTCTAATACCTCGCGGGCTTTTTCTTTATCAAATCCGCCCATTGGATGGGTAACCAACCCATTTTCCATTGCTTGTAATGCGAAAAAGCCAAATGCTGTCCCTGTATCAAACGTATGTGCACCGCCTTTTTTCTCAGAAATAAATAAAATCAAAACAGGTGCCTGCTCACACCATACACGGTTCCCGTCCATAATAAAGGAGTGGAAACGCTCGCGATCTTCCTTTGTCCGGGCAATAATAAAGCGCCATGGTTGAATATTCATACTAGATGGCGCCCACCGTGCAGCCTCTAATGCACTAAAAAGTAATTCCTCTGGCACCTCTTTATCAAGAAACGCTCTTGGTGACCAGCGTTGAATAAACTGGTCATCAATTGGAAAATCTGCCTTGCGATTGTTTTCAATAGTCATCAAAAAATCCCCCTATCAATCAAGCATCATACGATCCATTATACATCTTTTAGCTCAATTGGGACAAGGCGCCTGACCCCGCGTCCCACGAGCCATTATACATCTTTTCACTCAATTGGGACAAGGCGCCTGACCCCCTGTCCCGACCCCCTGTCCCGTCTGGCCACTTATCCCTATTCTTGTCCTTAATTGTAAAAACTTGTCCAAAAAATTAATATTGTATGATATAATTTCGTTTGTATAAATTTAAATATAAATAAACTAAATTATAATCATGCAGGGGGACCGGCAGTATGGAAGAAACAATATCAATAAAAGAAATAATGGAGGTGTTGAAGAAGCGCTTAGGGCTAATTTTCTTACTAACGATTGGTGCAGCGCTTATTAGTGGACTAGTAACCTACTTCTTATTAACACCTACCTATCAATCTAGTTCACAATTCATTGTTAACCAAAAAACAGCAGAAACCGATCGAGTAGATTATAATGAAATTCGATCCAATGTAGAAATTATTAATACATACAATGTTGTGATTCGAAGCCCACGTATTTTGGATAAAGTAATAGACGAACTTGATCTTACACTATCTGCCGGCGCATTAAAGAACAAAATTAATGTAGGTAGTGAGCAGAGTTCCCAGGTCGTGACAGTGACAGCTACTGATCCAGACCCAGCAACAGCCGTAGCCATTGCGAATAAAACGGTTGAAATCTTTCAAGAAGATATTGATGATTTGATGAACGTGGACAATGTTAATATTCTATCGGAAGCAGAATTGAGTGCCAATCCGTCACCAGTAAGCCCGAAACCAACCTTAAATATTGCCATTGCCCTTGTAGTAGGTGCCATGGCCGGAGTAGGATTAGCCTTCTTGCTAGAGTACTTGGATAACACGGTTAAAACAGAACAAGATGTTGAACAAAAACTAGGCCTGCCTGTGATTGGAACGGTCTCACATATTAAAGAAACAGACGTGGCATCGGTACAATACCAGTCCACAGCCATACGTAAGCGAGAAAGGGGAAATTTCAGTGGCTAGAAGAAAAAAACAAGCTAAAAATACAGCAATCCGTCATTTAATTGCAAAGTTAAACCCAAAATCCCCTATATCTGAGCAATATCGTACCATTCGAACCAATTTACAATTCTCCTCTGTCGATGGAGAAATGAAGAAAATATTAGTCACCTCTTCCGGACCATCTGAAGGAAAATCATCCACCGTTGCGAACCTAGCAATTGTGTTTGCACAGCAAGGGAAGAAGGTACTGCTTATTGATGGAGATATGCGTAAGCCAACGGTTCATTACACCTTTCGTATTGACAACCGTCGTGGATTAAGCAGTGTCCTGGTAAGTGAAGCGACCCTTGAGGAATCCATTGAAAAAAGTGATGTAGCAGATTTGGATATCTTAACCTGTGGACCAATCCCACCGAACCCATCCGAATTACTAGGGTCCAAGGCAATGGGCAAACTAATGGAACAGGCCTGCGAATACTATGATATTGTTTTATTTGATACACCACCAGTATTAGCCGTAACCGATGCACAAATTTTAGCGAATAGTTGTGATGGATCTATTTTAGTCCTTCGCAGTAAGCAAACAGACTATGAAGCGGCTCAGAAAGCTCGTGATCTATTACAACCAGCAAATGCTAAACTAATAGGCGCTGTGTTAAATGACCGTGACATGAAAAAAGGAAATAGCTATTACTACTATTATGGTAACCATTAAGCACAACAAGAGAAGCCGTAGCGATCGTGAACGAATCACTGATCGCTACGGTTTTTTTATGCTTTCTGCCAAACGCATTACCTCCCAAATCGTACACGCATAGCGGATCTCCTTTTCCCATACGCATTGCTCCCATTCACTCCTAAATCATTTATCCCTATTTTAATTAGTTAATAACTCCCGTAAAAATAACAAAATATAGTATTTTTATCTTGTTTAACTAATAGTACTTTTGATATAATTAACAATAATCGTTTGGAAAATATAAAAATATATAGACAAACATCAAAAATAGCATTGCTTTATTGCTGTAAATTTAAAAATTGGCTAGTTGCAAAGCAGTTAAATCCATGCTAAGCAACAACGTCCCATTTTAAACCAAAGGCATAGGATAAAGAAATAAAAAATATTTTGCTTTATGACAAAGGTTCTAATCTATCGACACCAATTAAATGATACGATATTACTAGAAGAATGATAACAGGATAATCTGGCAATTTTATTAGGGGGAGAAGGAACAATGATAGATATTCATAGTCATATTTTACCGAATGTTGATCACGGGGCAAAACATATGCAAGAAAGTGTGAAAATCGCCCAACAAGCGGCCCAACAAGGGGTGGACACCATCATAGCCACACCGAATCATTTAAACGGGAAGCATCATAACCCAAAACAACAAATTATGGACCAGGTTGAAAAGTTGAACAACACCCTAATAGAATACAACATCCCAGTGACCGTTTTACCTGGCCAACGAATTCGCCTGCATGGGGATCTTATCGAAGGATTGGAAAAAGACCAATTCTTAACGTTGCGCGATACATCGGAATACCTGTTAATAGATTTACCATCCAATCATTTACCAAATTATACGATGCAATTAATCTATGATTTACAATTGAAAGGATATAAGCCGATCTTCTCTGAACCAACAAAGAACGTCGTATTACAGGAACAACTCGATGTGCTTTATGACCTCGTTAAAAAAGGCGCACTGATCGAAATTTCTGCCCCAGCAGTGACAGGTCAGGTGGGTAAAAAAGTGCAACGACTTACAAAGAAAATGATGGAGCATAACCTGGTTCACTTTATTGGTTCAGGTGTTACCAATCAGAAAGAATATCTATTGAAAGATGCGATCGCAACCATTCAACGATCGGTTGGTAGAGAAAAGGCGACCCAGTATGTTGAAAATGCAACAGCTTTAATCCAAGGGAAAGCCGTGATCGGCGATGAACCAATCCGCCCGAAAAAGAAGAAAATCCTCGGCCTATTCGGTTAAAAGTACAAATCGACTTATTCAGACAAAAGATAACACCTCCACTTGTGGGGGTGTTTTTGTATGCGGTAAAAATAATTTAAAGAAATTTTGGATATATATTAAAAGTGGTGGTGCTCTTTATTCTATTAAGGTTCAAAAGGTAACAAGAAGTTAGTATAAAAGCGCCTTAGCAGAGGAAATATGCGAGACTCCTGCGGGAATAGCACGCGTCCGAAGATCCACTTGGTAAAGTGAATTTCTTTACCAAGTTAGCTTCGGCCGTGCCCGCGGAAAGCGAGTGTATTTCCCCTGCGGTTTAGGTACAAGCATTGCTTATAATAAACTTTTTATAAAAGAGATGGTGGAGCGAGAACCACACCACCACATTTGACAGAGAACCAAAAATTTTTTTCAAAAAACAGAGAAATATGCTCAATTTTTAAGCGTTTTCAGTGTTTTAACCTCCATCTATGGATGGGGTGTTTCTGTTTCTTAAGAAAAAATAGTCCCGAAATAGTAGTTCAATAGATCCATAAGACTTATCTTTCTTTTTAAAAGAATGTCGCATTGTCTGTTTCCAATAAAAATTATTCCTGCTATAATAAATAATGTCATTTGCAAAAAAACAAAATAAAAAGGTTGTGCGTGTATGATCGACATTCATTCTCATATTCTACCTAACATTGATGATGGTGCGAAGCATATGGAAGAAAGTGTCGCAATGGCACGAGCAGCAGTGGCAGAAGGAATTCATACAATTATTGCCACACCACATCATAAGAATGGTCGCTATGATAATACGAAAGAAATGATTCTACCATTGGTAGATCAATTGAATACTAGATTACAACAAGAAGAGATTCCGTTAACGGTTTTAGCCGGACAAGAATCACGTATTTACGGGGAAATGATTGAAGATTACGAGCAGGGAATCGTTCTTCCATTGAATGAAACGACCCGCTATGTGTTTGTTGAATTTCCGTCGAATGATGTGCCGCGCTATGCGAAACAGTTAATGTTTGATATGCAAGTAAACGATCTCAAACCAATTATTGTACATCCGGAGCGGAATAAAGCAATCATGGAGGATCCATCCATCCTATATGAGTTCGTCCGGAATGGCACATTGACCCAAATTACCGCAGCAAGTGTAACCGGTCATTTTGGAAAGAAGATAAAGAAGTTCACCCATGAATTGATTGAATCGAATTTAACTCATTTTATTGCTTCCGATGCACATAACACCTCAACGCGTGGTTTTCGTATGCAAGAAGCCAATCAAGTGATTCAACAAACCTATGGTGCTTCGATGTTATATTATTTCATGGAAAACGCACAATATATGATAGATAACGCAACAGTGATCGGTGAAGAACCAATCAAACCAAAAAAGAAAAAAATTCTAGGGCTATTTTAACGCCCTCCATTCATTGTTAAGTAGTGATTGGGAAGGGAGAACGCAGGATGAAAAAAGTAAGAAAGGCTATTATCCCAGCTGCTGGACTGGGAACACGATTTTTGCCAGCAACCAAAGCGATGCCGAAAGAAATGCTACCCATCGTGGATAAACCAATGATTCAATATATCGTAGAAGAAGCTGTCGCATCTGGCATTGAAGATATTATTATCGTAACAGGTAAAGGAAAGCGTGCAATTGAAGATCATTTTGACTTTGCACCAGAACTAGAACAGAACCTTCGTGAAAAAGGAAAAGTACAATTACTACAAAAAGTAGAACAATCGACAAAATTAGCAGATATTCATTACATTCGTCAAAAAGAGCCAAAAGGCCTCGGTCATGCCGTTTGGTGTGCAAGGAAATTTATTGGCGACGAACCGTTTGCCGTACTGTTAGGTGACGATATCGTGCAAAGCGATGTCCCTTGTCTCAAACAGTTGATTAATCAATATGAAGAGACAGAATCTTCTGTAATCGGTGTGCAACAAGTACCAGAAGAGGAAACCTACCGTTACGGGATTGTGGATCCAAGTGCACAAAACGGTCGACGTTATCAAGTAAACCATTTTGTCGAAAAACCAGCAAAAGGAACGGCACCATCTAATCTTGCTATTATGGGTCGTTACGTGTTTACACCGGAAATTTTCCGTTTTCTTGATCGACAACAGATTGGTGCAGGCGGTGAAATCCAACTGACGGACGCCATTCAAATGTTAAACGAAATTCAAAAAGTATATGCGTATGATTTCCAAGGACATCGTCATGATGTGGGAGAGAAATTAGGCTTTGTGAAAACAACGATTGAATTTGCCTTGCAGAATAAAGAAATCGGTGCAGAAGTAAGAGACGTGTTAAAAGCGATGTTAGCGGAAGAAGCGAACGAATAAAGCAACGAAACAACATAGGGGAGTGGTAGTAGTATTGCTTCCCTGTTCGTTATACATAGAATGCAAGAACGATCTACCTACTAAATATATTTTTAGAAATAGAAAGTCTATATAGTTTTATCAATAGAAAGAAGGAATTAGCTCATGTCCTATCGTTCAAGAATGATATTCCTCATCATTTTAGACTCGTTGATTGTAAGCTCGGCTATCTTTGTTGCTTCATGGATTGTATATCCTAGTATTTCTTCTGGATCAATAAATGTGCTTATCATTAGTTCTATTATATTATTACTGTGCCATCATCTATTTGCTTTTGTTTATAAGTTATACCATAAGGTTTGGTCCTATGCGAGTATTGGGGAATTAGTAGCCATCGTCAAAGCAATTAGTCTATCTATTTTAGCTACTGGTATTATTCAACTTTTTATAAATGATTTTAACATGTATAATCGTGCACTACTTGTTACGTGGCTATTACATATTTTCTTTATTGGCGGATCACGCTTTGTTTGGCGGGTTTTCCGTGATCGATTTATTAGTGCGAATGCAGACCAGAAGCGAACCCTAATTGTAGGTGCAGGTGCTGCTGGTGCGATGATCGCACGGCAATTAAAAAACGAACCACAACATACCGACCTTTGTCCAGTGGCTTTCGTTGATGATGACTTTACCAAACATAAAATGGAGCTGTACGGGATACCGGTGATTAACTCAACCGAACATATTCCGTCTATTGTCGAAACATTCAAAATTGAACATATCGTACTTGCAATTCCTTCAGTAACAAACGGCGCATTAGCCGAAGTACTGGACCGTTGTAATCAAACAGGAGCAAAGGTGCAAATGCTGCCTAAAATTGAAGACTTAGCAAGCGGTCGGGTTTCGGTAGCTGCGTTACGGAATGTCGATGTGGAAGATGTATTAGGCCGTGCCCCAGTTCAATTAGATATTACAAAAATATCCGAGTATGTCACAGGTAACACGGTCATGGTTACTGGTGCAGGTGGTTCGATAGGTTCAGAGATTTGTAGACAATTAATGAAGTTCACGCCAAGTAAACTGTTATTAGTCGGTCATGGGGAATTTAGTATTTATTCGATTGATATGGAATTACGAGAAACCTTCACTAATATGGATATTGAAATTATTCCGATTATTGGGGATGTCCAAGATCAAAAACGCATCTTTGACATTGTCGAAACCCATAAACCAACAATTATCTATCATGCCGCAGCACATAAGCATGTGCCATTAATGGAATATAATCCACATGAGGCAATCAAGAACAATGTGATTGGAACCAAAAATGTCGCAGAAGCAGCCGATGCCTTTGGTGTAGATACATTTGTTTTAGTATCAACCGATAAAGCGGTTAATCCAACCAATGTCATGGGGGCAACCAAACGCGTGGCGGAAATGGTGGTCCAAAGCTTAGCCCAACAATCCACAACAAAATTTGTTGCGGTACGATTCGGAAATGTGTTAGGTAGTCGTGGTAGTGTCATCCCACGGTTTAAAAAACAAATTGAAAAAGGTGGACCAGTCACGGTCACCCATCCAGATATGACACGTTATTTTATGACAATACCAGAAGCATCACGTTTAGTGATTCAAGCTGGAACACTAGCCCACGGTGGAGAAATCTTTGTACTAGACATGGGTGAACCAGTCAAAATTGTTGACCTTGCAAAGAACTTGATTAAATTATCCGGTTATACCGAAGAAGAAATTCCAATTACCTTCTCTGGGATACGCCCAGGTGAGAAAATGTTTGAAGAATTACTCGGAGAAAAAGAAGTACACCCAGATGAAGTCTATGAAAAGATTTATGTTGGCCGAACAATGCGAATTGATACCAAGCAATTATTTGATTTAATCCATCAATTCGAAACCTATTCAACGATAGAATTAAAAGATCAGTTGATGGGGATTGTTTATCAAGAATCACAGTTAGATGTGGTGGAGAATTAATGTGATAGAAAGCTAGATAGAAAGAAACGTTTGTATGGAAAGCAAGAATTAAGGTGATGTCTCCAACACCTTTATCAACGGAGGCACTCGGCTATGCTGTGGGTGGAAACACCTTAGCACTCGTTGGCAGTAGTGTAGCGTGAGGTAGGGTTAGATGCCCTGAGTAGAAAAGTAATGAAAGAAGAAGTAGTGAATGAAAATAATAAATTAATATAAAAGATCAGCTGCTAATTATGTGTTTTATGATTGGTGGCTGATTGTATTATTGGAAGTGAAACATGTATTTGAATAAATTATCTAATAATAAGGGCTTTACATTAATTGAAGTTTTAGCAGTGCTTATTATATTGGGGATTATTATTGCAATTGCTATTTCTTCTGTTTCTGGAAATATTGAAACTAGTAAAAAGAAGTGTGTTCTGTTAACCAGGTAGAAATCGAAAGAATGTATGAAAATCACTTAACATTGGAAGAGTTAGAGCATAGCGATCAACTGTTCATTAGTTATATGAATGAGAATGATCTAAATAAAAGTAATGATCACGGTGTATATAATTATACGGATGGGGAAGTTCATTGTAATGTTCATTCTGATAATGAATTACCAGAAAAAGACGAAGGGGAAAGTGTTCCGATTTTATAGATTTGAAAAATATATAGAGGGACAGTTAATGCTTATAGAGACAACAACAGTTTCCCGGTTAATTGAATGAAATTTTTGTATTAAAAACTTAGGAAGTCCAAAAAATTTTAAATAAAATATATAAAAAATGATTGAATGTTAAAAGGGAACTGAGTATCATAGTTAGATTGAACGTTAGAAACCTTGCGGGATAAGGGTTTGAGGCGTTTTTAGTTAGAATTATAGATTGATTGAATGGTATATATAATAGGAAGAAACTCGGTTTAGAGTGATTATGGAGTGAATATCTATTTCGTATTTGGTTGGTAGATTGAATAGATATTACGAGGTGAGTATCAGAAAGAGATAACAATGTTAGTGGTTTAGTAGTTGGTTGGAATAATGAGATTCCAAGTAAGTCCTAATCTACTAAGGAACAAAATTTTAAGGAGTGTTGCTGGATGTATATGAAAATTAAAAGGTTGATAGATGTCATTCTTTCTTTAATTGGACTAATAGTATTATCACCGATTTTTTTAATTCTAATTATTGCTATCAAGATTGACTCGAGAGGTCCAGTGCTGTTTAAACAAAAGCGTGTTGGAATCAATAAGACACATTTCAATATATTGAAGTTCCGTACTATGAGTATAGATACGCCTAAGGACACTCCTACTCATTTATTAGAGAACCCGGATCAATACATTACTAAAATGGGTAAGTTTCTAAGGAAAACTTCACTTGATGAACTCCCACAAATTTGGAATATCTTTGTTGGTCAAATGAGTATCATTGGTCCTCGCCCTGCATTGTGGAATCAATATGACTTGATTGCTGAACGTGATAAGTACGGAGCCAATGATGTTCCTCCAGGTTTAACTGGGTGGGCACAGATTCACGGGCGTGATGAGCTACCGATTGATGTCAAGTCCAAGTTGGATGGTGAGTATGTTGATAAAATAAGCTTAACAATGGATATTAAGTGTTTCTTCGGAACTATCGTTAGTGTTGTTAAAAGTGATGGTATTGTTGAAGGTGGGACTGGCTCTAAGAAGGAAGTTGCTAAGGAGAGTATTACTAAATGAAAAAAATACTGATAACGGGTAAAAACAGTTATGTGGGGAAGAGCCTAGAGAGTTGGCTCGGAAATTATCCTGATGGTTATTCAATAGATTTAATTAGTCTAAGAGATGATTCATGGAAAGAAAAGGAATTCTCTGTTTATGATGTTGTGTTTCATGTTGCAGGAATTGCTCATGTATCTTCAGATCCCAAAATGGAAGATATTTATTATAAAGTTAATCGTGATCTTACAATAGAGACTGCTAAAAAGGCAAAAGCTGAAGGTGTGAAGCAGTTTATTTTTATGAGCAGTATTATTGTATATGGTGAAAGTAGTAGTGAATTAAGAGTTATTGGTAAAGATACAGCACCTAACCCAAGCAACTTTTATGGAAATAGTAAACTGCAAGCAGAAAAGGGAGTAAATAGCTTGAAATCTGATGAATTTAAGGTGGTAATTTTGCGTCCGCCGATGATTTATGGAAAGGGTTCAAAAGGGAATTATCCAAAGCTTGCTAAAGCATCACGTAAACTACTAGTATTTCCTGATATTGATAATCAGCGTAGTATGATTCATATAGATAACCTTTGTGAGTTTATAAAGCTTATTATTGAAAATGAAGAAAGTGGTTTATTCTTCCCACAAAACAGGGAGTATGTTAAGACAAGTGAAATGGTTAAGTTAATTGCTGAAGTTAATGGTGGAAAGGTTAGACTTACTAAGGTCTTTAATCCTATATTAAGATTTTTAGGGATAAGAATGGGGCTAATAAATAAGGTATTTGGCAATTTGATTTATGAAAAAAGTATTAGTAGGTATAAAGATGACTATCAAATCCGGGATTTAAGGAAGTCAATAGAGTTATCAGAGTTGGAGTGTGAACAAAAGTGAGCAATGTACACAGAAATAACTCAATCGAAGATCTAGTTTCTATAATAATGCCCGCATATAATTGTGGGGACTATATTGGATTCACAATTGATTCTGTGAGAGCTCAAAAATATAAAAACTGGGAACTTATTCTAATTGATGACTGTTCTTCAGATAATACTAAGGAAATAGTTAAACAATATATGGTTCATGATCATAGAATTAAATATTATAAATTAGAAGAGAACTCTGGTGCCGCGGTTGCTAGAAATAAAGCTCTTGATCTTGCAAAAGGAAAATATATGGCCTTTCTTGATAGTGATGATGTTTGGTTTCCTGAAAAGTTAAGTAAGCAGATCAACTTTATGGAGCTTAACGGATATAACTTTACCTGCACTAGTTATACTAAGATTGATGAAATTGGTAACTCCCTCGATCGTACTATTAGGGCACAGAGCATACGTGACTATGATGGAGTTTTAAAAACTTGTCCAGGGAACTCAACGGTTATTTATAATGCAGAGAAACTAGGTAAATTTAAAATTTCAAATATTAAGAAAAGAAATGATTACGTAATGTGGCTTCAAGTTATTAAAAAAGAAAAATTCTTATATGGTATTGAAGAGCCTCTTAGTAGCCATCGTATTAGGACAAATGCAATATCTAGTAATAAGTCTAGTTTAGTGGGATATCACTGGAAAGTTTATAGAGAAATAGAAGAATTATCGGTGATCAAATCAGGTTATTTAATAATATATTGGATTATTACTACATTGTTTAAATTAAGATGAGTACTGAATTAGAAAGAGCCTATGTGTGTTCTTTTGGCTTAATGAGATAAATGCAAAACAAATTTTACAATATTATATATTGTCGATTACCTTTGGTAAGTGATATATATATATATAAAGTTCTAACACACATTACAGATATAATAATGTATGAAATTTTCCATTAAAAATAGTCTTTTATCAGGTTTATAGGGGATGTATCTTATGAAAATCGCGCTGTTGACTCCAAATAAAAATTCTAATGGTGGAGTTGAAGTATATAATAATTACCTTACAACAATTTTCCAAGATGTTGATATTTTTTATTACGACTCTAATAATGTAAAAAAAAGAGGAATTAAAAAGAAGTTAAAACCATTTGAAGAAATTAAGAAATCATATCATGTAGGAAGGGAATTCATAAAGGCTCATAAAAAAAATAAATATGATTTAGTTATTTCTAATGGTATGTTTGGTTGGTATTTATATTTTAAGAAAGTAGATGCAGTGTTGGTTAATATCTATCATGGTAATTATGTTGGCTATTTAAAGGCTAATATGAATATAAACATAAAAAAAGCGATCGTTTTCTCTATAAAAGGTTTTTTTGAGAGGATAAGTGGTTATAAAAAACAATGCATAACAGTATCGAAATTTAATCAAAAACAATTAGAAAGATATTATGGTTTAAATTCAAGTGTGATTCATGTTGGTGTGGATATGTCGAAGTTTAAAATAATTCCCACTAATGAAGCAAGAGAGCTTTTTTCATTTCCGCAAAATTCTAAATTATACTTGTTTGTAGGGCGTATAGATGAGAATAAAGGAATAAATACTATACTTAGAATTGCCAAAAATAACCCAGATATAAAGTTTATTATAGTAGGTAGTGGGTCTTTAAATAGTAAGATTAGTAATGTAATTCATTTTAATGGAATAAGTAATAAAGATATGTATAAATTATATTCAGCTGTAAATGGGGTGTTAATTCCATCGCATTTTGAATCAGCAAGCTTGGTTGCTATAGAGTCCTTGGCAACTGGAACCCCTATTCTAATGAATAGAACAGGATATTCAGTCGAGATTAACGAAAATTTTCCAGAGTTTATTTCAAATATAGATGACTTTGAGGTTGATTTTAAAAAGTTTAATAACCAAGTTGAATCAAAGTATTTAAAAGAGGAATTAAGAGAATGGGCAGTTAAAAACTTTTCAATATCGGTTTTCGAGAAAAGATGGAAAAGTTTTGTGAAAGAGACATTGGAGGATAATGATGTTTTTTGATAATGTTTATTTTGAAAAAAATAATTACTTACAAGAGTTAAGAAAAAATGATGAAAACTTAATAGGTAGTTGGGGAATAGAAACAGCGGATTCCAAATCTTTTTTAAGTCTAGAAAATGGTGGTTATGATTATAGGCTAATTCAATGTCAAAGGAATATTTCTCAATTTGAAAATAAATTTAATGGGGAATATGAATTTCATGATGGAAGATTCAATTTGAATATAAAAGATAAAGTCTTAGATAACAAGGTAATACGAACAAACAGTATTTGTGCACTAAAAGACTCATATTTTATGGACTTTGTAACTCGTTTTCAGTTTAATAAGTCTTTATTTCCTATAGCAGAGTTAGCTGGAGTAAAGTTTGAACATAAAAATGAATATATAAATCATCAATATGAAACTGATAAGGTAAAGTTGTATGGACCTAACTATTGTGTCGATATTAGAGTCTTGTCTGTAGAAAAAATCCCGAACTTCAAGCAGGTTATATATGTTAGGGGAACTGCAAAATATTGGGTTGTCCACGTTAGACTATTTCCTGAAAAATATGACAAAGAGATTGTTAAATTAGTAAAATACACTAGTAAGGCTAGACCTCTTCCGGTTAACATTTCCAAATTTCTATTAAAATCCCCACTCGCTAAACACTTGTGGTATAACGGTGAGAAGAGTCGATTAAAACTACCAATTAATGCATTCGGTTTAGTAAAATTAATGAACGGAAAAAAAATATCTTTAAAAACTGAGGCAGTGTTCTCGAAAATATAGGGTGAATCTATGATAAAAAAGGAAATGCAAGTGACAGTTGATAATTTAGTTAATTATCTATTGAAATCTGTAAGTAGGGGGAATTTTTCTGCTAGGACATTTTATGCGGAGACATATTTTCTTTTAACATTATATCAATTAGATAAAAAGAAGTATGAAATAGAAATAAAGGATTTATTGAAAAGTTACTGTGAAAAGGATAAAAAATACTTTAACTTTCATTGGGAATTTAATAATTATGCACTACAGCAGTATTATAGTTTGAGTAATGATGAAGAAGCATATAATTTATTATACCCTTTAAAGTTTAAAGGAACTAAGTGTACAAATTGGACAATGCTTCGAGGTTTATGCAGAATTTTAACTAAGAAAAAATATCCCCTAGGTATATTTGAAATCACACGTAAGATAGTCAAGTATCAAGATGAATTCGGATTTATAAGGGATGAAAAAAGAGTAAACTCCTTACAGTATCATTGTTTTTCAATGGCATTAATTGCTGAAGCGTATCAAGTTACGAAAAAAGATTTCTTTAAACGAAGTTTTCTTAGAGCAGTTGACTTTATATCGGATTTTGTTCTTTCTAATGGAACTACTAACTATATAGGTAGGGGACAGGAGCAATTATTTGGATATGGACCGTTATTATTTTCGCTTGTATTTGCGCATAATCTAACAGGTGATTCAAAATATGAAATACTAGCTCGTAACGTGTATAGCCATTTAAAATCGTTTGTTAGGGAGGATGGATCATTACCTTTAGTTTTAAGAAAAGAAGAACAATCCTATCCTATGAAAATAGATGTAAATGATCCAAATTATTTAGGGTGGTATAATTATAATAATTATTTTGATTATACTTGTTTTCTTGCTTATTACCTTAATAAGGCAATCAACCTTTATGAACCTGACACTAACCTTTTAGAAGATTATGAAATAAAAAAAAGAATAAGTAATAAAAACTTTTATATATTGAAAGGTAAAAATTATGATGCAGTGATTGCAGCACCAGGAGGTTATTGGACTAATGATTTACCAATACCTTTTATCTGTTATAACAAGGTGAATTTAACCCCTACATATGGTGGGGAACAATTTGGTAGTGTACTATATTCGCCTGAATCTATTCCTCTCCCACATGGGACTGTGTACAAAAGAAGTCATAGTGTAAAACAGTTATTGAAATTGAACTTGAAAAGGATTCTTAAAAAGCCAATTAATAATAGTTTATATTTTAGAGATGAGCTAAAATATAAATTATTAAATAATAAATTAGTTGGAAAATCAAAAATAATAAAACACATTAGAGATTACGAATTTAAAGAGACAGAAATAATAATCAATGATAAGATTTTTTTTCGAAGAAATATAGAGTTTGAAGAATTTCAGCCTTTGAAATTATTCTTTTATAATTTAACGAAAATTAATGATAAAAAATTCATTTCAGAAATTGAAGGTCAAAAGCTTGAGGTTTCATTTGAACAAGGTAAATATTATATAAGTGATAATAATCACTATTCACCCCTAGGTGAAGTAAAAATGCTAGGTACAGAGTTAAAAAACGTAAAATACAATAAAGGTGATATTCTATCTATTAAATATAAACTAATATTATTTGGAAAAGGTGATTAATACTATGGGTGTGAGCATTGTCATCCCAACTTACAAAAGAGTAGATTTGTTAGAAAGGCTGTTAAAGAGTATAGAACAGCAAGTATATAAACACTATGAAGTAATAATAATTGATGATAACTCTCCAAATAGTCAAGAATATAATAATCTTATACAAAAATACTCTCACAAAATTAATAATCTAACTTATATAAGAAATTCAGAAAATAAAGGTGCACCATATTCACGAAATCAAGGCATTTTAAAATCAAAATACGAACTAATTGCTCTAGTTGATGACGATGACGAATGGTTATCTACTAAATTACAAGAGCAAGTTAAATTATTTAATAATTGCGACCCTGAAGTTGGAATAGTATATACCTGGACTAATGCAATAAATGAAAAAGGTGAGCTTGTGCATGAGTATAGAAGTACTATACATGGAAAAGCAATAAGACAAATGTTGAAAGACTGTTTTATTCCCTCACCTTCTGTAATGGTAAGAAAAGATGCAATTCTAAAATCCAGACTTTTTGATGAGAGTTTTCCTAGTTGTCAAGATTGGGATATGTGGACAAGAATTTTAAATAATGGTTACTCATGTGAAGTAGTTAAAAGTGTACAAACTATATATCATAAGCACACAAGAGTTAGTATAGGAAGTTCAAAAAGCGCTAGAGATGGATATAAGAAGTATTACAAAAAACACTTAAAATCATACGTAAAGTATTTTTTAAAGACTTTGGAACTAAAAGAGATCAAGAAGGCATTGATGTATATAATTAGGTGAATTTTTTATAAGATATGACTTTTAAGCTGTTTTCAACACTAAAAGTCAATGCTATAATCTAAATTTCTGTAAAAAATAATCCTTTCTGAAAAAATTGATACGTGTAATGAATAAATAGTTATCTATTAGAAATTTTTTTTGTTTATTTGACATCTAAAGCTAAACAAAAGCATTCTTCTTCGATATGGTGTTTTTAACCCTATAATATAGTTTAAATTCAACTAAAGCTAAAAACTAAAAAAGGAATTATTATATGAAAGATAACAGTTCAAATACTAATTTACGGAAAAAAATAATTAGCTCTGTATCTTATGGATTGAGTGAAAAATTTATAGATATTTTATTTGGATTAATAGCTAGCATAATTATGGCTAGATATTTATTGAGAAGTGACTATGGAATTATTGGGTATATTGCTTCTATTGCAACTATAGTACAAATAGTCAATTTAGCACCTGAAACGTTTTTCTATAAGGAGTTTAAATCTCTTAATAAGAAAGAAAAATTCACCTTTTTAAATAGCTATTTTATTTTTAGTGTTCTAAAATCCAGTTTAATTATTATTTTAAACATTATTATTGGTGTTTTTTTATTATTATTTCATGGTGATTTAATGTACTTAATAGTAATTAGTGTCAATAGTTTTGTTTTATTTATTAAAAATATCAATGCAGTAATGAACATATTTTTAGAAGTGAGTTTCCTTCAAAAGTTCATTACTAGATTTTTTCTTATTTCCAGATTATTCAGGACATTAGTGCTTTCTATGTTAATACTATTTCCAAATCTATATATAGTACTTTTAAGTGATATAATATTTGTTACTATTCAATTCGTGTTATCTTTTATATATATAAAGGGGCATTTTAATTTTAAGTTTCAAAGTGTAAAATTAAAAGAATGGTATTCAATTATAAAAAAATCAACATTAAATTTTTCTTTGTGGGCACATTTGTCAGGTGTAGTAACTAATTTAATTTATAGGTTTGATCCCTTTATTTTAGGTTTTTTTACAACTATGACTGTAGTAGGGAATTATTCCATAGCACTAGTGATTGCTAATTATTTTATAGTTATTTTTCAAATCATACAAAAAAATACTAACATTGCCCTTGCCAATTTATCAGAAAAAGAACCCAAGAAGGCAATTTTGGTAGTTAAAAGATTTATTTTTATAAGTGCAGTACTATCAATTATACAATATCTATGCTTTATAATATTTGGGGAGTATTTACTAAAGCTATATGTAGAGGGAAATGACATAAAAGTCATCTATGAATTTCTTGTATTTATTTTGTTAGGATTATCAATTTTTAACACCTTTAGACCTTTGCTGAGTTATCTAACTATTAAACATAGTGCATATAAGTTTTTTATTTACTGTATCTTACCATCGGGTGTGTTTACCATTTTAACTTATACATTAGCAGCAGCAAATTTTGGTGCATTAGGTGTTGCTAAAGCAAATGTCCTTGCATTTTTATTTTCTGTAATTTGTATGATTGTTTTATTTTTATATTATAGATTCGCTGGTGAGAAGTATTAAAAAGATAGAGGTGAAATGATGCAATACTTTACTCATTTTAAAGTTGCTGCTAGTAGTTTAGTTTTATTTCTTGTTTTTTTTATTCCTAATAGTGGCTTAATCGGGATCCCGGTTATTACTTCTGTCTTTTTCATAATATACGGACTACTAATGTCCAACAAAAAGGTGGAGAAAAAATTACAAATAACACCAATTTATATCTTGATATTACCACTAATTTATTCTCTTTTAATAATATTATTCTCTCAATCTGGGGATTTGTATTATTTCATTCTCTTTACGAAGTTAATTATTATATCCCTAGGTTTATATTATATAATAATTCTATTTAACCTAAATATTTATGAAGGTTTAAAATCGATATTAATGGTATTATTAGTAAATGTATTAATAACCTATGTTCAATATTTTGATCTTTTTTCACTAGGAGATTTCGCGCTTAATTTAAATAGCACTTTTCTACTTCATGCATATAAACCTTATAGAGCAATGGGACTAATGGCGGGTTATGATGCCAATGGAATTATTATAGCAATGACATTTGTTTTATCAATTGTACTAATAAAAATAAGCAATAGCCAAACGGCGAATTTGCTTTATAGTGCATCTGCGATATTTTGTGGATTTGCCATCTTTTTCACATCAAGAACAGGACTAGTAACGCTGCTTTTATTTTTTCTTATTTATTCATTTTTGAGTTCTAAAAACTTATTTAGATATTTAACGAATATAATTATTTATACCTTGATAATAATAGTTATGCTTTTGGCTGGATCAAAAATTATAAAGTCAGAATATCCAACACTGTATGAACAAAGCTATAATTTTATGTTTGAAGCGTTTATTAATTATTCTGAAACCGGGGAATTATACACTAGTAGTTTTGATAATACATTAGAAAACCACTATGAAATCACAAACAATTTGATAAAGCTAATTTTTGGTACATCTTATTCAAATGCCTCTAAAATAGGAGGGTATTCAGATGTAGGGTATGTTCAGATCATAAACGGTTTAGGAATTATCGGCTTAATTATTGTTATATTTATTTATATATACTGGTTTATAAAATTGATTAATATGAGTATATTTTTTAAAAAGCAATTAAATATAAAAATAAATATAATTTATTATTTATATACATTTATTTTGGTGATGTTTATTACTAATATAAAAGGTCCATACTTTTTCGCAAATACTATTTTTTTCCTTTTTCTGTTTCTTTTTAATCTAGTTTATATAAAGTTTAAGAATAGCCGAAATATATTAATAAATTGATAGTTTGTTTTTTGCTAACGTCGTAATGTATAAAACCAATAGAGAAAGATTTTTGTATTTTGTGCTGTTTAAAAAATCGTAAAAAGTTTACACCATAATGTCAAAGATATAAAAGGTCATTCACTATTAGAATGATCTTTTATAATGCAATAAGGCCTAAAGGTAGGGGTCTATAAATTTAACGGTTATGTTGAATGTGAACTATTTTTCTGAAAATATCATTTATTAAAGGGAGAGGAAATCTTTGTTGAACATTTTAGTAATTACTCCATGGTTACCCTATCCAGTAAATGATGGAGGAAGTATTGCCTCGATGTCTTCTATCAATTGTTTAGGTAAACTTGGACATAACGTACACCTAGCAACCTTTGCAGAAATTGATGATTCAAGTATAGATCACCATAAAAATAAATTATTAAGTAAAGCTTGTATAAAAAATGTTCTGATTTTTAGAAAAGAAATCAAAATGAATAGTAAGCTGCTTTTTAAAAGTCTATTCTCTGTTAATTCAATATTGATTAATAGATATTATTCAAAAAAGGTTTTAAATGATATTGTTGTTTACTGTACAAAAAATAATATAGATGTAGTATGGGTTGATCAATTATGGCCAACAGTGTACGTGAAAAAGCTGAAAAATATTCTACCCAATATAAAGATAATTTATAGAGAACATAACGTTGAGTCAGATTTATTAAGACAAAAAACAAAAAAACAAGGATTTTTCAAAAAACTTTTTATGCATACGCAGATTCCTTTAGTTAAAAAATTTGAAAAAGAATTATTTAATTACTTAGATTATACGATTGTATTATCAAAGGAAGATAGGGAGCTTCTTGATATTCCTATAAATAAAAGTGATGTTATACCGTTTGGTTTAGATGATAATGAAGATCCAATAGGTGATTTTAACACTAAACCAAACCTTGTTTTTGTAGGAAGTTTAGAATATATACCTAATAATCAGGGAATAGAGTGGTTTCTCGATGAGGTTGTTAGTAAATTTAACTTTAATGAAGTTAAAGTATATATTATTGGAAAAGGTGCAAATGATAAACTTAAAAAGAAAGTAGAAGCTTTTCCAAATGTAAAACTCTTGGGTTTTGTTGACGATCTATCTTCATTTTTGTTAAAAAGTAATATTTTTATTGTTCCATTATTGTCTGGTAGTGGCATTAGGTTAAAGGTATTAGAAGCTATGAGGAAGGGTATTCCAACAATTTCTACCAGTAAGGGGGTAGAAGGAATACAGTTACTACACTTTGAAGATATATTAATAGCTGACACTCCAGAACTATTTTCTGATCATATTAATCTATTATTAAAAAACCAAACGCAAAGAGAGTCGCTAAGCAAGTATTCGAGACAAAAATTTGAAATGATGTATTCCAATGATGTAATTGCAAAAAGGATTAATTCAGTACTTAATGAGTTAATTTAATTAATAATTAAATTAACTCATGATTATAAATAATGATGTTAGTCTAAAAATTGGACACGGTAAATTGGGAGAATTTCAAGTATAATGAAATTAACAATTTTACAGGAGTGTCCATAGAATGAGAAAAACATATGATAAAGATTTTAAATTACAAGCAGTCCATATGGTGAAGGAGGACGGCAAGAGAATTGCGGAAGTGGCACGGGAATTAGATTTAGCTGAACAAACTCTTCATAATTGGGTGAAGAAACATAATCAAGGTAAGGATGATGCTTTCGTTGGTAGTGGCAATGTACAACGTGAAAAAAGATGGAAAATGACCTACAAAAACGAATGCGTGATTTAGAAGAGGAAAATGCTATCTTAAAAAAGGCTATGGGCATCTTCGCAAAAGACCAGAAGTAATCTATGACTTCATCTACAAGCACCGACACGACTTTCGTGTAGCGAAGATGTGCGAAGTATTAGGTGTTTCCAAAAGTGGCTATTACGCTTGGCTTAACCGAACAAAAAGTAATCAGAAAAAGAGACGAGAGCGTCTTACAGCACGCATTAAGCGTATTCATTTAGAATCAAGGAAGATCTATGGAAGTCCTAAAATTACTAAGACATTGAACTCTCAAGGCATTAATGTATCCCAAAAGACTGTGACACGGATTATGAGAACCAAATTCGATCTAAAACAGTTAAAAAATATAAAGCAACAACGAACTCCAAGCATCATTTGCCTATTTACCCAAACTTATTAAAGCAACAGTTTAAAGTTGACCGACCCGGACAGGTTTGGGTAGGTGACATTACTTATATTTGGACAGGCGAAGGATGGTTATATTTAGCCTCTATGATGGATCTTTATTCACGCCGCCTTATTGGCTGGGCTATGGGTGAACGAATGACAAAAGAACTTGTCATAACAGCTTTAAAACGAGCAATAGTTACACAATCACCTACAAAGGGGTTAATACATCATTCTGATCGAGGTAGCCAATATGCCTCTAATGATTACCAAAAGCTACTACGCAAAAATGGAATAACTACAAGTATGAGCAGAAAGGGAAATTGCTATGATAATGCTTGCATTGAATCCTTTCACGGTATCATTAAAAGAGAATTGATATTTCATGAAAACTATAAAACTAGAAATCAAGCAAAAAGAAGTATTTTCAAGTATATTGTCAGCTTTTATAATTACAAGCGCATTCATTCAACAAATGAATACATGTCACCAATTGTATATGAAAAGAAATATTATAAGCGCTTAATCAATACAGCTGTGTAGAAGATATTATCCTCTCTGGTAGGAGAAGGGAAACATCCCTTCTCCTACCAGAGAGGCCAGCAAGCGAAGCGCGGTAGGGAAAAACAACTTTCTCCGTATTCGCTGCGCCCATTTTCTTGACATAATATCAATAAATAGGAAAAAGGTGGTGTAGAAATGTCAAAATTAGTTTCAATAGCAATCCCCACATATAATAGACCCGATACTCTATTGTATATAATTAATTCATACCTAATACAAGATAGTATTGCTGAATTAATTATAATAAATGATGGTAGTACAAAAAATTATAATAATACAATTGATAAAATTTCAACTATGTGTAGAAATAAAAATATAAATCTCAAATATTTTATAAATGATGAAAAAAAGGGGGCAGAATATTGTAGAAATAAATTAAAAGAAGAGGTTGAATTTGATTATATCTTGTGGGGAGAAGATGATGTTTTATTAGGGGATAATTATGTAAAAACGCTTATCGAAAAAAAGTTGAACAACCCAAATATTGGTGCCATAGCAGGGAGGATACTATATATAGATGGTAGTTACTATCAAGAATATTCTCCAACAATGCAAGAGCTGGAAGAAAAAAATAACAGTAAGACAAAAGTTTATGATTTCAAACTATTAGAAGGATATTACAGGATAAAAACAGATAAGGATCATATTGTACCATTTGTTCATGCAGTCTGTTTAATGGATGCTAACTTTATAAAAAAGTATAACTATAAAGATATTTATAAAATCAATGGATACAGAGAAGAATCAGATTTTCAATTATACTATTTATTGGAAAATAAAAAAAATTACTATACCTCTGAATGTACATGTATCCACCTTAATCAGAGAACTGGTGGTCAAAGACAAAAGGGACGACTTAAGAATGAGTATTATATTATAAAAAATAATAACAAATTTATTGATGAAAATTATGAGCTAATTACTAAAAAATTTTCAGTAAAACCTAAATTTTATATCAAGTTTTTATTCGTAACAAATAGAATATCTTTGATTACTCAAAGTATTTTAAAAAAAATTTCACCAATAAATAGTAAATAGGTAAGAGGTGTTTATTATTTTTAAACTTAATAAAAAGAAAAATAAAGAAAAAGATAATCTCTCTGTTGTGATCATGGACTTATTGTGTATAACCCCGTATTATGATTACTACTTGATTAAGGAAATAATAAGTTTAAACTCTAAAACAAAATTTGCATCTATTTCTTTTCATTTAGATACTTCATATTTTAAAAGTAATGGAATAAAAAATGATCCAGGACTGATTGACATAATTTCTAAGTTAGGTATTAAACAAAAAAAAATCAGACAAATTTTGAAGATTAGTGAATACCTAGTTAATCTAGTTGCATATACAATTAGACTTCTTATAAAGAAGCCTGATGTAATTCACATTCAGTGGCTAAACCTACTAACTATAACTAAATTGGAAATTCACCTATTAAAGTTATTGAAATTAAGAGGGATTAAAATAATATATACAGTTCATAACATTTTACCACATGACACTAATGATAAATATAAAAAAGTTTATTCAAAAGTGTATAAGGAAGTAGCAGATAACCTTATTTGCCATACAGATCATGCTAAGAAAGAGCTAATCAATAATTTTAATATTGAAACTGAAAAAATTAAAGTTATCCCTCATGGGCCAATGTTTAATTTAGATATTGAATATGATAATGTTGAATGTAAAAAAATTATTGGGGCAAATAGTGATGAAGTTGTGGTTCTTTTCTTTGGCATAATAAGACCGTATAAAGGTATTGAATTTTTATTAGATACTTGGAGAGAAGTCATTGATCAAAGAAAGAATGTTAAGCTTATAATTGCTGGGAACGGTGATGAAAAATATTTAAGTTCATTACAAAATATAATTTCCCAAGCAGGCTTAAACAATATAAAAACAAACTTTGAATATATTCCAACAGAGATGTTACCAATATATCATAATGCTGCAGATATACTAGTATACCCTTATAAAAATATCACGCAATCTGGAGCTTTGTTGACTGGGATGTCATTTAATAAGCCAATAATTGCAACAGATATTGATGGTTTTAAGGATGTTTTAAGTGATCGATATAATGCTTTCACAGTAGAATATGGAGATATTGAGAATTTTAAAACTGCTCTTATAAATTTAATCGATAATCCTGAAACTAGAAAAAAAATTGCTGAAAATGCTTATAAAGATGTAAATACAAAATATTCATGGAAACAAATTGGAATGAAAACTCTAGATTGCTATAAGAGCTAGTATTAAAAAATGTTTATAGAATAATCTTCCGATTAAAATATTTTAATATAAAAGTTTAAAATTACGAAAGAAATCAGAGTAAAAATTACACAATAATCATATAAAAAATTGGGGGCTATATAATGGAAATGATTTTATTGTCTGGTGGTTCCGGGAAACGTTTATGGCCACTATCTAATGATTCAAGGTCAAAGCAATTTTTAAAGGTTTTATATAATAATGGTAATATGGAATCTATGGTTCAAAGAGTTTGGAATCAGTTAGAAATGTTGCAGTTAAATGATTCCACTGTAATTGCAACTAGTAAGAATCAGGTGGATATGATTCATAGTCAACTTGGTAATCATATTCCATTAATTATAGAACCAGAGCGTCGTGATACATTTCCTGCTATCGCTTTAGCTGCTACTTATCTTTATTCTGTAAAAAGAAGTAGTTTAAATGAAGTAATTGGAGTATTACCAGTTGACCCTTATGTAGATACTAGCTTTTTTGAAAGAATAAAGGACTTGGAGGCCGCATTGGGGAAATCTGAGGCTGATCTAGCGTTAATGGGAGTTAATCCAACATTTCCTTCACAAAAATATGGCTATATAGTTCCAGTAAAAAGTAATAACAATGATTATATTCAAGTAAGTCATTTTAAAGAAAAGCCAACAGAAACTGAAGCAAGAGATTTAATGAGTCAAAATGCTTTATGGAATTGTGGTGTATTTGCTTTTAAACTTGATTATATAATCTCTTTGTTAAAGGCTAAAGGATTACCAATTCAATATGAAGAGTTGGTAAAGAAATACCATGATTTTGAAAAAATAAGTTTTGATTATGCTGTGGTAGAGAAGGCAAAAAAAATTGTTGCTCTTCCATATAGTGGAGACTGGAAAGACCTTGGAACATGGAATACATTAACCGATGAAATGGGTACAAATCAAATAGGGAAAGGTATTATCAGTAAGGATTCCACTAATACCCACTTAGTAAATGAGTTAGATATTCCTATTACAGTGTTAGGCATAAAAGATGCGGTTGTTGCTGCAAGCCCGGATGGAATATTAGTAACTGATAAGGTTGCAAGTCCGAGAATTAAAAATGTATTAAAAGGTTTTGAACAGCGTCCTATGTATGAAGAGAGGCGTTGGGGTTGGTATAAAGTTCTTGACCATACAAAATTCAAAGAAGGAAATGAAGTCCTTACAAAGAGAATCGGTGTTAAAGCTGGAAATAACTTAAGCTATCAGAAGCATTATGCTAGAAGCGAAGTTTGGACAATTATTAAGGGTGAAGGTGAATTTGCTTTAAATGATGAGATTCGCCAGGTAAAATCAGGTGATGTTTTATTTATTCCAGTTGAAGCAAAGCATGGAATTAAAGCTATTACAGATTTGGAGTTTATCGAAGTACAAACTGGTACTCAACTTATTGAAGAAGATATTGTCCGTTTATACATGACGTGGCAAGAAGTAGAAGAACATTGTAGAACTTTAGTGAAATAATGGATTAATGAAAGATAGAAGATGAATAAGTTGATAAATTATATTATAAATTATTTAACTAATATTTAGTTGTCAAGATACAGAACTAAGTGGATTTAAAGTTTTTAATGTTATAGATTAAGAGAGGGAATATTTAGATGAAAATCACAATTGCTGGAACAGGCTATGTAGGCTTATCAAACGCAGTGTTATTAGCTCAGCACAACGAAGTTATAGCACTGGATATTTTACAAGAAAAAGTAGATATGATTAATAACAAAAGGTCTCCAATAATAGACCATGAAATTGAAGAATTCTTGGCAACAAAAGAATTGAACCTTACCGCAACGACGGATAATTATGAAGCATTTAATGATGCAGAATTTGTAATTATATCTACTCCTACCGATTATGATCCTGAAAAAAATTACTTTAACACTCGAACTGTCGAGGATGTTATTGCTAACGTTTTATCTATTAACCCAGAAGCAGTAATGGTTATCAAATCAACTGTTCCAGTTGGTTATACAGAAGCAGTACGAGAAAAATTTGATACAAAAAATATTATCTTTTCACCAGAGTTTTTAAGAGAAGGTAAAGCCTTATATGATAACTTATATCCTACAAGAATTGTCGTAGGCGAACAGTCAGAAAGAGCTAAAGTTTTTGCTGATTTATTAGTAGAAGGTGCAGTTAAAGAAGATATTGACGTCCTATTTACCAATTCAACAGAAGCAGAAGCTATTAAACTATTTGCAAATACTTATCTAGCAATGAGAGTTGCTTTCTTTAATGAACTAGATTCTTATGCGGAAATTAGAGGCTTAAATGCAAAACAAATTATTGATGGTGTAGGTCTCGATCCACGTATAGGTAATCACTATAATAATCCCTCTTTTGGTTACGGAGGGTACTGCTTGCCTAAAGATACTAAACAATTATTGGCTAACTATGAGGATGTACCGAATAATATCATGGCAGCTATTGTAGATGCAAATAGAACAAGAAAAGACCATGTTGCTGAGATGATCATAAATAGAAAACCTAAGATAGTAGGTATTCATAGATTGACAATGAAAACAGACTCAGATAATTTTAGGCAATCAGCTATTCAAGGAGTAATGAAACGTGTGAAAGCTAAGGGAATTGAAGTCGTTGTGTATGAACCAGCTCTTAGTGAAGATACTTTCTATAACTCAAAGGTAATTAATGATTTTGAGGAATTTAAGAAAGTTTCAGATATAATTGTAGCTAATCGCTTATCTGATGATTTACGTGATGTAGAAGACAAGGTTTATACAAGAGACTTATTTAGTAGAGACTAATATCACTCGAGGCACATTTACATGTATATCAAAGAAATGTCAAAGTTTAAACAAGTTTACGTGAACCAGATTTTTAACCAGATATCGGAAAGACAGGGTCAGGCCCTGTCGGGAGACAGGTTGGTGAATTTGTCCATGAAGAGAGGGCGAAGATGTTGTTTGTTAGATAAGGGGTTAGCAAATGAAGAAGTCTTATATATGCAATCACGTTCCAAAGTAATGAAGTTGCTTTGGAACGTGATTATTTTATTTTGTAATTTTTTTGTGATCAATGAAGGAATTTAGCATAGTAATGGGGAATATTGTGACTGCTAAACTAAATGAGACAGCACACGCTTGATAATATGAAACACTTATTGCCTTAGAGTGACTTTCCAGTGGGAAGCCCATGGGAACCCCACTGGAAAAAATATCTTATTAAATCTAAAGCTTTCTCACTATATGATAGATTAGTAAATCTATAGTGATGGAGGTTTGAAAGGTGGATAAGTGGCAAGTGTATATGGAAATAGAACAACTATTAAGACAAGGATTTAGTAAAACAAAAGTAGCTGAGAAGCTTGGGGTTTCAAGATCTACAATATATCGATATTTAGAAAGAAGTCCTCAAGAAATGGCGGAGTGGATGGTTATTATTCAAACTAGGGGCAAGAAGCTTGATCCTCATAAGGAACTGATTCTTTCTTGGTTAAGAAAACATCCTGATATGACAGCAGCTCAAGTGTATGACTGGTTAGAAGAAAAATATCATTTGATTGATGTTGGGGAAAGTACCGTTAGAGATATCGGGGTCAGGCCCTGTCGAAAGACAGATTGGTGAATTTGTCCATGAAGAGAGGACGAAGATTTTGTTTGTTAGATAAGGGGTTAGCAAATGAAGAAGTCTTATATATGCAATCACGTTCCAAAGTAATGAAGCTGCTTTGGAACGTGTTTATTTTATTTGTAATTTTTTTGCGATCAATGAAGGAATTGTAAGCGTCAAATAGCCCACACCTATCATTCAGGTCTGGGCTCATGCTATGATTGGGTTACTTCTTACTTGGTACGCGGCAAGCTTCTGGTAATTCGCCTGACCAAGGTAGATACTTTTGGATTTCATTAGGATCTGTCAGATCTACATTAGGAAGTTCTTCAAATAAATATTTTAAATAGGCATAGGGATTAAGATTGTTTTCTTTCGATGTTTCAACGACACTATAAATAAGAGCACTACTTTTTGCACCCTTAGCTGTGTTGCTAAACAGCCAATTTTTTCTCCCTAAAACAAAGGGCTTAATTGCTCTCTCCGCACGATTATTATCCAACTCTAATCGTCCATCCAAAAGAAAGGCTTCCAGTTTAGGCCACTGCGACTTACAATATTAAGGTATGGTCACAGTGACACCCCGGAATTTGTCGAAAATGGATAGAGGAGAAGTGGGGCAGCAATTGGATTTGTTGTGTTTCTTTCTTTTTCTTTTGGCAGGAATTTTGATTATTTTGTAGAATATTGGTATTGTGCATTGTATTTTTCTATCTGTTAGTTGTTTGTATTACAAAAGACTTACTTCTATTTTGACCTCGATGACACATCGAATTTCTTCGTTGGCTTGCTTTTCTGTTGCTCATGTATTAGATTGCATACATTCCTACTCAAAGTTACGCCTCCTTTTTGAAGACACACTTGTAAGGCTTTCTGTATTTAATTGTAAAATTTCTAATTTTACTTAATTTCATAAAATACATGACAGTTAGGGGAAATCTCTTTATAATAGTAGTAAGTGAATAAAAAGGACGATCATATGATAAAAAATGTATCCAACTGGAAAAAGGACATGAAAAGTCAGGCGTCTGGAACTAGGGCGAAGTTTTGGCTTGAAAATCCAACTGACGAAATAAAGTACTTATTCAAAATTCCTACTGAAAATACTGGAGAGTATTGGGCTGAATATATATCGAGTCAAATCGGTCAGTTGATCGGGATTGATGTTATGCACGTGGAATTAGCATCATACAATGGTATTATTGGAACAATTGCCAAAAATTTTGTTGAAAAGAATGAGGAATTTTATGAAGGTGGAGACTTGTTTTTTAATTATTTTCCAGACTTCGATCGGTATCAATTGAAACATTACGAACTTCCAAATATCTTAACAGTATTATCTGAATACAGTGTAGAAAGGGATTTCATTATTATACCTGTATTTGATACTTTTATCGGAAATCAGGATAGACATTGTGATAATTGGGGCATAATTAATAGTGAAAATGGATTTCATCTTTCTCCTATCTATGACAATGGCTCATCTATGGGGTTCAATTTATCGGAAGAGCGTATTCATAAGATGTTAAGAGACAAACGAATGTTTAAAGGGTTTTGTAACAGAGGTAAAGCAATAATAGGATTACCGGGGAGCAAGAAAACAAAATTCTTGGATCTACTCACATATATAAACAATTGTTTTCCTTTAGAATTCAAACAATCACTAGAGAAAATAAATAGAGTTAATGATACCATGATTTGTAATGTTTTGAGTGAAATTCCTGATTCAATTATGAGTGAAGTATATAAAGAATGGGTACGCGCCATTCTCTTATATCGAAAAAAATGGATTGTTGCTTGGTACGAAAGGAGGTTGTGATAATGAATAGACCGTTTGAGTTGTGGTTAATCTGGCAGAATGTCGAAACTCGTCAAAGATACCACATTGGTAACCTTGTACATGAAGAAGGTAATTTTAAATTTTATTATGAACATGGCAAAAGAAGGAAATTAGATGAGGCTATGGAAAATGGTTATAGACCGCATTTGGCTTTTCCTAATGTCACAAAGATCTATACCTCTGATAGACTTTTTGGCCCTTTTGCACGTAGATTACCTGACAAGAGAAGACCGGATTTTTCTAAATTAGTAAAGGAACTAGGTTTACCTAATGACTATTCAGAAATGGATTTACTACGCGCAACTGGTGGACGTTTAGCTACAGACTCCTATGAATTTGTTCATCCACTTTACGTGGAACATAACCACTTTGATTTTGATTTCTATATCGCTGGATGGCGCTATTATGAAGGGGATCAAATTATTAATCAGTTAAAAGCTGGTGATGATGTACAGTTTAACTTACACCGTGATAACCCTGAAGATGATAAAGCTGTTATCGTTTTATCAGGTCTGAACGGACTACAGTTAGGATATATCCCAGCATATTATAGTGGTTTCATGTTTGAAGCAATCAGAAATCGATGTACCTACACCGCTAAGATTGAACGAATTAATCCAGCTGCTGTTCCACAAAGAAAAGTTAATATTTCTGTTGTCGGTGATTTGAGTAATAATTTTAGTATGAACAATATTGATTTTAACTCTAAGGACTTACAATTAATTAAACAATAAGATATCGGGGTCAGACCCACTAGCGTTGCATCAGTGTAATTAATTTACATTAGTTTTAATAATTGTTATCAAATCAAATATTCATGCTTGAAACGTAGAGGAAATACACTCGCTTTCCGCGGGCACGGCCTCAGCTAACTTGGTAAAGAAAAACACTTTACCAAGTGGATCTTCGGACGCGTGCTGTTCCCGCAGGAGTCTCGCATATTTCCTCTACTTAAGCGCCTATATTCAAACAAGAATATAGGCTATTTCTATTTACAAAAATAAAAAATGCTCCTATTGTAGAAGAGAGACCATACTTGTTCCCAAATCTTCTACAAAGGAGCACAAAATGTGTACTAAAAGTATAGGTCATAAACAGCTAATTAGTCAATGTTTATCTGTATTACCAACAGAATTTTTTTCTTCTCCACTATTAAATTATGAGTATGACAAGCTTTCTGTAGATGCATTAATGAAAGTTTTTGTTGCTGCGCAACTAGATAAATGGGAATCCTATGATGATATGGAAGAAAAGCTTCGAGCCAACCCAGGCTTTTGTGAATCGATCGCTTTATCTAGTATTAGTGGATCCCAGTTAAGTCGAAGAATTAATGCGTTGCCAACAGAATATGCACAACAGCTCTTTCAACGTGTGGTGCACATCATTCAAGATATGACGAAAGGTCATAAAGGAATAAATAAAGCTGTCGGACGCTTGAAAATTATTGATTCTACGCATTTGAAGCTACCACCCGCCCTTTGTGATTGGGCGTTTGTCACCAAAGGTTGGAATGTCGTGAAAATGCACACCCGTATTGTAGTCGTTTCAGAAGATATCTCCTATCCAGATAAGATCATTCCTTCTACAGGCAACGTCGGTGACGTTGAAACAGGTGAGCTACTCGTTGAAGAAAACGACGCCACGTATCTGATGGACAGAGGGTATCCTTCGAAAAAGAATGTGACGGCTTGGGTGGATAAGGGGATCGATTTTGTCGTTCGTATTACCAAAAAAATCACAGCGACACCAATAGAAAGGTATGAATGTCAGCATCCTTCTGTGCTTATAGATGCAAAAGTGCAGTGTAGTTATTCTAAAGAACCCCTTCGCTTAATCGAGTTTACTGATGAAACAGATACATTATATCGTTTACTTACAACGAGGTGGGATCTACCTGCGGAGCAGGTGATGGATCTATATCGTCATCGTTGGATAATTGAAACCTTTTTTAAATGGGTGAAACAACACTTAAGATTAGTTAAGATTTGGAGCACAAAACCACAAGGCATGTGGAATCAAATGTTTCTCGCTTTAGCAGCTTATGGATTGGCTTTAATCCTTCAATTACAAATGAAAACAAAAAAGAAACTGTGGCAGTTTTTACGTCTGATGCGGACGTATATGTATAAACCTTACGATGCGTTCACAGAAGCGCTTTTCAGAAGGAAAAGCAAAACAACACGGGGATGACAAAAAATACCGATACGTAAAACAACCACAATGTTTGAAGGAACGATAGCCATGATTAAGCCACAAAAAAGAAATAAATAAAGTTCTAACTTCACAATATAATATACAAAAAATGGGAACAAGGTCTTTTTTACGACCCGGTTCCCTTTTTTAATTTCTCTAACAAAACCTAATGGTATTTTTTTGATTAAATGGTTAAAAACTCTATTGGTGCAACGCTAGTGGGTCAGACCCTGTCGAAAGACAGATTGTTGAATTTGTCCATGAAGAGGGGACGAAGATTTTGTTCGTTAGATAACGGGTTAGCAAATGAAGAAGTCTTATATAGGCGATCACGTTCCAAAGTAATGAAGCTGCTTTGGAACGTGATTATTTTATTTTGTGATTTTTTTGTGATCAATGAAGGAATTTAGCATAGTAATGGGGAATATACTAGATAACAAACTTCTACAAACTTCGCATATAGATTTACAACTGGTCGTTTCTACATTTTTAAACCGCATCATTACTTTCCATTTTGCTTCATACCGCTGCAGTTATCATTTGAATTTTACCATATCAACTAAATCGTTCTTTAAAAGGGAGGTTATTTTTTTGCCTAGGAAAAAACGTATATGGTTTCCTGGAGCTAAGTATCATATTACTAGTCGTGGTATACGGAGGACATCATTATTTCATGATGATAATGATCGTATCGAGTACCTTCGGCTATTGGAGGAAACAAAGTTCATCTATCCATTTATTCTTCACGCTTATTGCCTCATGACAAACCACATTCACCTTCAATTGGAAACCATTGATCAGCCAACAGGAACAATTATGAAATATCTTCACTCTGCGTATGCTACCTATTTTAATCGCAAATACCATTATTCCGGTCATGTATTCGAAAGTCGTTATGGAGCTGAATTAATAGACTCAGTTGCGTATGAATTAGAGGTGAATAAATATATTCATCTAAATCCATTGCGTGCTAATATGGTGCAAGATCTTAATGATTATAAATGGAGTAGTTTTCTAAATTATCGGTATGCAGATCAGAGTTCGCTAGTAACCACTGATCGGATATTTACCTTCTTCCGTGCACCTAAGGTAGACAGTTATCTCCATTATCTACATGCTAATGTGAAAGAGGCTGATAGATATACAGTTATTAAGCAAGAAATAATAAAAAGAGGTGAATAACATGGTAACAAAAGTTTCTAGTATTGGGCTTCGCGGCATGGAAGGTTATCGTATTCAAGTTGAGGTGCATGTGATGGAAGGGCAACCTTCGTTTACGATTATTGGATTGCCAGATTTAGCAGTTAAAGAGTCTCGTGAACGTGTCTTAAGTACACTTTCTGTTATGAATTGTGATGTATCAAATGAAAAGGTAATTGTTCAGTTATCACCACCTGAACAAAGGAAAATGGGGCCGTTTTTTGATATCGCCATTGCTTTAGCCATCCTAAAGGAGAAAGATCAAATAAAGGTAAATTTTGATGAAGATACCGCTTTTGTTGGGTCATTACGGTTAGATGGAACGATTCAATCGGTTGATGGACTTCTACCTAGTGTACTGGCTGCGAAGCATTTAGGCTTTAAGAAACTTTATATCCCCACTACTTTGGATCTTCCGCTAGCAAGTGTTCCCGATCTTGAGATTTGTCCTATTCATGATGTAAACGAATGTCTTGGTCATTTGGAGGGACAGAACTGTTTATCTTTTACCAAAAGGGATGATTCTTATCTATCTGTTGTAGCAGAACAAGATAATAGGAATGACTTTGCTCATATTATTGGACAAGAACAAGCGAAGCGTGCGATGACGATTGCGGCAAGTGGTGGGCATCATTTGTTTATGACAGGTCCACCGGGTTGTGGGAAAACATTATTGGCGGAGACTTATCCAAGCATTTTACCGCCGTTAACAGATGAACAATTTTTAGAAATGATCAGTATCTATCAAATGACGAATACGACTCCTCCTTCTGGTCATTCAGCCCCATTTCGAGCACCACATCATTCTTCTTCTTATGTATCGTTAGTTGGCGGAGGTAGTAACCCAAGACCAGGTGAAGCTTCTTTAGCGCATCATGGGGTATTATTTTTAGATGAACTGCCTGAATTCACCAAGAAAACGTTGGATATGTTGCGTGAACCATTAGAAAGTGGCCAAGTCCATATTAGTAGAGCAGTTGGGACAGTCAGTTATCCTGCTCGTTTCCAATTAATTACCGCGATGAATCCTTGCCCATGTGGCTATCACGGAGCAAAGAAACGCTATTGCACATGTAGTCCAAAGGAAATTCAGAAGTATGTGAATCGCATCTCTGGCCCATTACTTGATCGATTTGATATCTTTTTGCCACTCGTGCCAGTATCAATGAATCATATAACAAAAAATAATACTACTTCTACTGACTTAAGCACACACGTTGCTGAAGTCCGCCAAATACAAAAGGTCCGTTATGGTAGTGATGTTTTAAATGCAAATGTATCCCTAGATCTACTTAAAAGCGTAGGAAATATCACAGATCACCAGATAAAGATAATTGCAACATGTGCACAAAAACAACAATGGAGCAACCGTGTACAAGTAAAAATTCTAAGGTTGGCAAGAACAATTGCTGACTTAAATAATGAGGAAGCAGTAACAGACGAATCGCTATGGGAAGCGATGACGTACCAACGAAATCCATTAACAAAGAAAGATAGGCTTTCAGTAGTATATAACGATAATGTAACAAACTAAGTAGGACTGAACTGTAATGATTTCATTTCATACTGTGCTGCTTGATTGCCGTCCCTGGATGGAAAGGATATATAACCTTTTTCTTGTAGTAGCGGATGAGGATAAAGGATTGAGTTCTATTTGATTGTAAAATGCATTCATTTTTTTTAGGCAATTCATTTGATCCCTTCCTGTTCATGTGAAGTTTATGATAAATCTCTGTTTGATACTATAATCGTTTGGATCGTTTTGGTTGGTGTCTGTTTGTTGGATATTCTGTCTTTTATTACTCGGAATCATTTTCGTACAATACCCGGGACATACTTAAAGGAAAAGAAATACAAAAAGAAATTAGAGGAGAAGGTGAAGCAATATCAGGGTCACAGACCACTCTTAAAAGTAATACTGTGTGACCTAAATGCATTTTCCCTTTTTGACCATTATGTAATTGGGACTTGTTATATTGTTATCGGTTAAACGGATGGTGAATTATAAATTCATACAATCTCACCCAACTAAGACACTAAACACCAGTAATGTAACGATCATATAGATAAAGAACTATAAGGGGAGGTAATATCAATGGAAAGGTGTACAATTACAGTAAAGGAATTAGCAAAAGATTTAGGTGTGCACACGGATACGCTTTATGATCCTAATTAATTTATCAATATTCATCATTTAGAAAATGTGCGTTCTTATAATGACTTTTTTAAATATATGATTCCCTTTAGTGAAGAGGCAATTGAAGATTTAGAATTAGAATTAATTTAATTTACCAATAAGTATTATGGACAATATTTTTGTTGAACAGTCATGTTGAAGAATAAAAATCTAGATGAATGCATAGTATTTATTATTATAAGCAAATAAGACAAGCCTTCCCAATTTTATCTCTTTAAGATATGATAGTTATAGACTATCTCTTTAAGGGGGAGGTGAGCTGTGGTGGAACAAAGCACACAGAAAATTTTAAAAAAGAAATTAAGCTTTGATGAGATGATTGAACACCTAGATCAAAAGAATGTTAAATTTGAACTAATTACGAAAGATGAAGCCAAAAACATCCTCCAAACGTCAAATTACTTTTACAAAATCACTGCTTATAGAAAGAATTTTGAAAAGAATAAATATGATAAGTATATCAATTTAGACTTTAAACTGTTGCAAGACCTTGCCACTATTGATATGCGGCTGCGTTATTTAGTATTACAAATGTGTCTAGATATAGAGCATGCAGTTAAAACACAAATTCTTACGGATATAACTAATGACTCTTCTGAAGATGGCTATAGTATTGTGACTGATTACTTAGCGTATGATAATAGCTCAATTGAAGATTATATGAAAGCTTTAAATAAAGAAAGTCATTATAATTATGGTTTATATGTAAAGCATCATGAAAATCCGCCTATTTGGGTTTTATTTGAAGTTATGACTTTTGGTGCTTTTGTAAAGTTTGTGGAGTATTATTATCGTCGGAAAAACAAGCCACCTGCATACAAAGAGATACAGCAAGTATTAAGGTATGTAAAAAACATACGTAACACAGCTGCTCACAATAGTCCTATTTTGATGGATATAACTAAAAATGGGCAGATCGGTCCTCAAAAGGTTATAAAACCGATAACCATTTTCACAAAAGGGATTCCGGGGTTGTCACCTCAAGCGAGGAAAAAAAGGCTCTCTAATCGGAAGGTACATGACTTGACTGCACTTATTTATGTTCATTATACTTATATTAATAGCGATGGTATAAAAACTGCACGTTATGGAGATCTTAGGAAATTATTGGAACGCACAAAACGGTTGGAAGATGCATATAATAATCAAGATTCCTTGATTGCAGTGTATAAATACTTTAAAAAACTGATTGACTTCGTAAGTTAATTAGTGTAGTATTTTATCTAAGGAAAAAATCGGTTCGCCCGGTTTGCAATAGCGGGGTCATACTTCGCTTAAGTTTATCGTGCTAGCACCTGTCATTTTGGCGGGTGCTTTTATTATGATTTAAAGAGGTACGAAATTACTGTAGTCTTATATATAGAAGAAACTCGTTTTGCTCATCACTTAATAGGTGGTGGCTTTTTTGTTTGCCTTCATTTATAGCAAGAGCAGACCGGAAATAATGAAAGTTCAGTTACAATCCAGCAGCGTTTAACTGCTGCACGATTAAGTGCGGTGCCTGTCACCACCCGAATTTTGTCGGATAAAAAGTGTTGGTTTGGGAAAAGTTTGATTATATTTATAGTGAGTGGAGAAGATCGCGACTTGTTTAATGGGACAGGAGCCAGTCCTCTTCTCCTGTTAGTATGGTGGGACAGGGGGTCAGTCCCCTTGTCCCATTAGTCAGTAAGTTTATGAATAAATGCCCAGAATTCTTCTCCTGTCAGTGTAGAAAATGTTTCTAAGAATTTTTGTACAGCTTTTTCTGTTGGAAAGCTTTTTGTTAATAAGTGATACTCTGTTTGATACTTTGATGGCGGATGGAATAGTATTTTATATATAACTAATGTGAGATCATCATCGTTTTTCCGTAATACGGCTATTCCATCGCTCGGGTCTGTAGGGTGAAGCAGCATGCCTTCAAAATAGGTGTCTGCTGCAATTTCTTGATCTAGAACCAAACTGAATGTTTCCGGTCTCATCGTAGAACATCCTTTCTATGCATTTTTTTGGTAAGGAATTATTTGTTATTTCTATTGTAATCTTTTTTAATAGAAATTACATCTATCTTTTTACAATTTAAATAGGAATAATCGTCTTCTGTCTTAATGCTTCGTGTAATACGAATGCTTTAAGATTTTGCTGTTTGATTTGATAAGGTGATTCCATAAGATGAAATTTAATAGATTGGAAATGAATGGTCGTTTGTAAGTTGGATGAATCCGTTTCTTCATACGCCGTAACTGCACATACATGATTGGCAACAATCCAACGACATTCAAAGTTCTTTGGTGATTGTGTTGGGAATACACATAGCCTCGGTTGCTCACTGATTAGAATAGGCACTTTTTGCTTTCGTTTTATTAATTGTTGAGCGGCAAGGCATCTTCCTTCAAAGGTAGAACCGCCGATTATGCAATTATACTGAATAATTTCTAGTGGTGTTTGTTTTACATAAATTGTTTGTGTTTTTTCGAGAACAACAGCATGATGCTCGATTGCTGTTGCAGGTGAAATAGCTAGTGTGTTTTTGTCTATGATGTACTGTTTTACAATTAACATAGTTTTACCTCACTCCTTTATTATCACTTACTTATATTACCATAACGGGATAGGGGGTCAGACCCTTTGTCCCAATATTTGTTTAATTTTTGGTTTGGCTAGTCGCGCCCAATTTTTCACTGCATTTTCGGTTACATTCTCTTGACGAGCAATTTGTTTATTCGTTTGTTGGTGAAGGATATAGCCAGTAAACCATTTCATTTGATTCGCGGATAATTTCTTCTCAATGGCTGCTAATAGATAAGGATCAAATGGAAGTTGGTTATAGCAGACAAGACTATCTCCATCCGTGTATGTCGCATATTTCTCTTTTCTTTTTTGAACATTTTTTTCTTTACGCATTAATGTGAAAAAGGCTTTTTGGATGGAGAAATAGGCATAGGTTGAGAATTTCCCCTTTTCTTGATCATAGGTTTGCCAAGCACGCCATAGTGCAATGCTTCCTTCTTGATAGAATTCTTTTTCTGCATCAACAATGCCATATTTGTGCAATAAATGATGGATCATTGGTTCAAAATCACGAAGTAATTGTTCGAATGACATTTCTTTTTCCATAATTGTATCCATTTCTGACTCAGGTACCTTGGTCCTTTTATTCCGCCGGTAGAACAAGCATAAGTAATAATTCCATTCAAAGCAGAATCAGAATTTATGCAAAAAGGCGGTAAAATTGAAAAATGATGTATGGAAAGAGGTGCATATATTAAAAATACAGCTGAAATTTAGCTGTAAAATGAAGGTTTGGTACATGTTTTTAGAAGTTTGGATAAAATGGATGCCTACCACTGCGCGAGTTGTGTCGAATCCAATCTACTAATCTAATCGTATCCTTTTCTAACAGCACTACAGGTTAGGTATATCTTCTTAGGTCTAAAAAACCTAAGTTTCCCTCTGATTCTATGTTAAAATGACAGGTAACTTGGCGAAATCGGGGGGATATAGATGAAAAAGAACGTCTATATAGGTGTTATTCTATCGACTTTAATAGCTGTACTTTTCTCATTGGTAGTATTTGGAGAGCAAGAGGACAAGAGTGCATTTCGTTCATATGCACACTATAGCCAGAAAAATGTTGGAGTTAATAATATAACAATAGATGCAGAAAATATTGTACGATTTGAAGAAGCAAGAGAAGAGCAAAGATTAATAGAAAAAGAACAAGAACGGATACGGTTAGAAGAGGAAAGGTTAGAACAAGAAAGAAACGAAAAAGAGGAAGAAAAGTCACCAATAGAAGAGGAACGGCAACAAGATCAGGAACAAGAGCGAACCGATGAGCAAAATGAGCCAAAAGAAGCGGAAGAAGACCCAGCTGATCCAGAAGAAACAGCTGAAATAGAAGAAAATGAACAACAGTCAAATCAAAGTGGCGATGACGCAGCCGAAGAAGAAAGTAAGCAAACAACAGAAGAAAAGCAAGTGGAAACAAACTATCCAGGAATAAGTTCCTATGCAAGAGAGGTTGTTTCCTATACCAATATGGAAAGAGAAAAACAAGGGCTATCGAAGTTGACAATCGATAGCAAACTAAGTGAAGTGGCATGGTATAAGTCAAAAGATATGCAAGTAAATAATTATTTTTCCCACACTAGTCCAACGTATGGTTCACCGTTTGATATGATGCGGGAATTCGGTGTGAGCTATACAGCAGCAGGCGAAAATATAGCAATGGGCTATCCTGATGCAAAAAGTGTTGTGAACGGATGGATGAATAGTGAAGGGCATCGAAAAAATATATTGAATGAAAACTATACGCACATTGGAGTAGGATTTGTGAAAGATGGGTACTATGTCACACAGATGTTTAGAAGGAAATAGGTGCCTAAAGATATGATCACAGTGACACCCCGAATGATATCAATTAGGAATTACTAACAAGAGTAACCTACAGTAGATGGATAAAAAAAAGGGATACGATATTGGCAAATTGAAGGAATTAAATGGAGTATCTGAAAGTCGCCAATAGAAGAAATTATAAAGCGAAACCATGGGAACACTGGCTAAAATGGGTGATTGTGGACCGGTGAACCTGTCCCTCTGGTCCAAAAAGAGAGAAGCAAACCGCTTCTCTCCTAACATATTCTACCCTATTAATGTGCTATACTATTCTTATTACCATACAACGCTTGAACCTCAGATGCTTTTCCTTGGCAGCCTACCAACTTAATTTTAGATTGCGCTAAGTCTTTTGCAGCTTGCTTTGCCTTCGTTAAATATTGTCTTGGGTCTAAAGCGTTTGGTGCTTCCTCAAAATGGTCTTTAATTGCTTGAGAATAAGCATTTTTCAATTCAGTTGATACATTCATCTTAGACATTCCAAGTGAGACACAACGTTTTACATCGTAATCTGGAATTGCTGAGCCACCATGAAGTACAAGTGGAGCATTCACTAGGTTTGTAATCTTTTCGATTCTTTCAAAATCAATATCAGGATCGCCGCTATAGATACCATGTGCTGTTCCAATTGCTGGTGCTAGTGTTGGAACACCTGTAAGTTTTATAAACTCTGCACATTCTGATGGCACTGCTTTTTGTGCATCTGCTTCGTCAACAACGATATCATCCTCAACGCCACCAACTTTTCCTAATTCAGCTTCAACATTTACATCAAGGTATTTAGCTACATCCATCACTTGGTTTGTACGGCGGACATTCTCATTAAACGTATGCATCGAAGCGTCAATCATTACAGATGTATAGCCTGCACGGATACATTGAATTAGAACGTCATAATCCGTACAATGATCTAAGTGAAGTGCCATCGGTATTTTATATTCTTCTGAGGCTGCATTTGCAGTAGCAACAATGTTCTTTGGTCCTAAATTTCGAACTGTTCCTACTGTTGTTTGAATAATTAAAGGTGCATCTAATTCAGCAGCTGCTTCAGCTACGGAATATAACATATCTAAGGAATGAACGTTGAAAGCAACGATTCCATATCCTAATTTTCTCGCTTCCCTTAACATTGGTGTTGAATTAACTAAAGTCATTAAATAGTTCCTCCTTGATTTATCTTCTTTCTATTCAGTTAAGTGCACTTGAGATTACGTCTAAAACCTTTTCTGGACTATCTGCACTAGCAAGTGCTTCACGGTTACTCTCATGGATCAACATTTTGGAAACAGATGCTAGGGCGTTGATATGAGTGGTTCCAGCTTGGTTTTTTGGAATTAACAATGCGATAAAGAAAGATGCTGGCTTTCCATCTAAAGAGCTCCATTCAATTCCTTTTTTACTAGAAATTACGATAATTCCAGGCTCTGAAATCGTATCTGTTTGTGCATGTGGAATAGCAAATCCTTCTTGAAATCCTGTTGTACTTTCATGCTCACGCTTAATTAATCCTTCAACCACCTCAACTGCATTAGAAGCAATTCCGCTGTCAACTGCAATCGAAGCAATTAGTTCGAAAACATCTTGCTGTGATTTAAGATCTTGGTTTATTTTTATATGTTCTAGTTTAAGCAACTTGCTGCTCATCATTATCACCCTTCTGTTTATCTTTGTTGTGTTGATGTTTTTTATAGAAGCCGTACATTACCGCACCTACTAAAGAACCCATCAGGATTGCAAAAACCCATTGAAGCGCTCCTGTAACTACTGGCAACACAAGGAAACCGCCATGTGGTGCTGGAACTTGAACCTTCATAATATAAGTTAAGATCGCTGAGATGGATGAACCAACCATTAAGATTGGAATAACAACAATTGGGTTCTTCGCCGCAAAAGGAATCGCCCCTTCTGTGATATGTGTTGCACCCAAGATAAAGTTGACCCCACCAGAGTTACGTTCTGCTTGGTTAAAGTATTTTTTAAAGAATACGGTTGCGAATGCAGTAATTAATGGTGGCGTAATACATGCTGCCGATACTCCTGCCATAAAGAAATAGTTACCTTCACCAAGTAAAGCTGTACCAGTTACATATGCTGCCTTGTTGACAGGTCCACCCATATCAAAGGCACTCATGGATCCAACAACTAAACCTAAAAGAATTGGGTTTGCATCTTGGAAGTTACCTAAGAATGTTTTCATACCTTCATTGATTGCTGTCATTGGCTCAACTAATAGAGTCATAACCGCTCCAATTAATAATATACCAATTACAGGATATAGGAAAATAGATTTAAGTCCGTTTAAAGATTTTGGCATGCGGTCTAGTAATTTAGATAATAAAACGATAGTATAACCAGCTAGGAAACCTGCTGCGATACCACCAAGGAAACCTGCTCCCCCGTCACTTGCAATTAAACCCCCGATAAAACCAACAACCATACCTGGCCTTTTAGCTATTGATTCCGCTATAAATGCTGCAAGGACTGGAACCATTAAGGAAAAGGCAAGACCACCAGTATCATTTAGGAATTTTGCTGTTTCGTTAAAGGATTCGTGATCTGGATTTGCTGAGTGAATACCAAACAAGAATGAAATAGCAATAAGAACACCACCGCCAACTACAAAAGGAAGCATGTGTGATACGCCATTCATTAGGTGTTTATAGATAGCGTGAGCGATAGAACCCCCACTAGATTTAGCGCTTTCGTCTTCATCATTAGACTCACTTTTCTTCGCTTTGTAGACAGTTGCCTTACCATCGATGATTGTCTGAATAAGATTTTCTGCTTCATGGATACCTTTCGCAACAGATACTTCAACAACAGGCTTACCAGCAAAACGTCCTGTGTTTACATCTTTATCCGCAGCAATAATAACCCCATCTGCTACAGCTATGTCCTTCTTCGTTAGTTCATTCTCAACACCTACTTGCCCATGTGTTTCAACCTTAATGTCAACGCCAAGTTTTTTAGCCGCTTGCTTTAATGCTTCCTCTGCCATAAAAGTATGAGCAATACCAGTTGGGCATCCAGTTGCGGCTACAATTTTGATACTAGCCATTTACTTTTTCCTCCTTTAAATTACTGATTTTAGTTTCACTTACTAATGATTCAATATAAGACAGTTCACCCAGCCCTTTACTAAAGGCTGTTGCAGCCCCAGCTGCTGAAGCAAACCTTAATGCTTTCTCTAAAGAATATCCCTGTTCCAGCTTCCCGATGAAACCACTTAACATCGCATCTCCAGCACAGGCTGTATTTACTACTACTCCTTTAGGTGATGTTACTTTTAACAGATTGTCATGGGTTACATAGATGGCACCCTTTTCACCTCTTGATACAAGTACTTGTTTTGCACCTTTTTCTAGAAGAATATTGCTACATTCGATAATCTTTGACTCTGTCATTTCAGAAATATCTAAGTCAAAAAAGATAGCCAGTTCCTCGTCATTCGGCTTAATTAGGTGGGGCTGATAGTTTAAGCAATCCATTAGAACCTTTGAACTAATGTCCAATACAAGCTTTATTTGCTTTTTGTTACATATCTTGGCTACTTCTATACAGAAGTTATCACTTACTCCACTTGGTAAACTACCAGATACAAACAAAATACTTTTCTCTGGAAGTTTATTAATCTTTTCTAGCATTTCTTTTACCTTTTCCGATTGAACTTCTGGTCCCTTATTTACTATCTTGTATTCTTTATCTGCATTGGCAAAGATGTTAATTCGTGTTATCCCGTCAATATGGACAAAGGAAGTGTTAATTTCCATCTTTTCTAATTCATCCTCAATAAATTTCCCCGAGAATCCTCCCAGAAAGCCAAGAGCTGTATTTGCTAACCCTAACCGCTTTAACATAAACGAAACATTAATAGCTTTCCCATTTGGTTGATAATCTTCTTCATAGGTTCGATTTACAGTATCAGCTTTCAGCTGTTCTAATCCAACATATAAATCAATGGCTGGATTTGGTGTTAATGTGTAAATCATTTTTCTCACCTGCCTTGTTGTCTGTTTATCTTTCGTTAAATTCATTATGACATAGATATCTGTGTAAATGTTTTCAGAATATGTAAAGGTTTTCAGTTGTGCTAAAAATGTTTTCAAACAAAAAAAGAATGCCGTTATTACAGCATTCTTATCGCATATGCATCCAATAGTATTCTAGAAATGACACTTAAAGGTAACCTTGACCTAACCTCATAATCCGGAAAATAAGAGTGGCCACCCTTGTATCCAACAAACGTCATCTCGGACATTAAACCAAGGCTAGAATCCATCCTACAAGTTAGGGTCATGGTTGTGATTTGTTTAATATTTAGATTCTTACAAGCTTCCACTAACTCTTCTGTTTCACCATTTAACGATACAAAAATCGCCAGCTCATTCTCTTTAATACTTTTTGATTTTGTCTTAATAATATTAGGATCATCATGTATTTCGCAGTTTTTTCCCATCAGTTGAAGCTTAACCGTCATTTCCTTTCCAATCATCTCAGAGAAACCACGAGCAAAGACGTATATCTTATCCGCATTGTATAGCTTCTGGACAGCATCCTCAATCTGTCCAATACTTTGTAACTGAATGGTTTTACTCACTTCAAACTCATTTTTCTTTATTGCTTGGCTAATTTCATTACCGATATTCTCCATTTCATTATTGTCATCGGTAAAACTATTCTGTTCTTTTAAACTATATTTAAAAGAGGTATAGCCATCATAGCCAATTTTTTTCATTAACCGTACGATTGTCGCGGTAGAAACACTTGCATTTTCGCTAAGCTTAACAATAGACATAGTTGGTATATCCTGTAAGTGATTTGTTATATATTCAAGTAGATACATTTCTGATTCACTTAATGTTTTATAGACATTTGTAGGTATATCAAAAAGGATATTATTCACTAATGTTCCTCCCTATCTCAGGCGCAGACGTCAGACTTATAAATCTATCTCACACTATATCTTAACACATTCTAGTAAAAGAGGGCAGATCCCTCATAAAGCCAAATTGTTTTATTTTACCCAAAGATCGCTTCCTCATTAATCAGCTCTTCTTTTACCTGTTGCCATCAAAAAAACATTGGTTAAACAGTTACTCAAAAACAGTAATCGCGATAACTCGGCTTATAACCTTGCGTTAATCACATTTTATAAAAAAAGTGCACCCTCCAACTATAACCTTGGAAAGGTGCATCTTTTTATTTTTTTAGCTGCGTTTTGTACCAGGCTCGTTTCTATGTTCCTTATGCTAATCGTTGTTTTCCTTTTTTCTCTAACAATCCTAATATTAAATCTGAAGTAATAGCTAATAGTGTTGCTGGGATTGCACCAGCATATATTCTAATATCTGATTGAAGACTGATTCCCGCAACAATTTCTTTTCCTAGACCGCCTGCTCCAATATATGGGCCGATACTAGCAACTGCAATTGCGATAACAAAGGCAACGCGTAATCCTGCGATTAAGAAAGGAATGGACAAAGGAAATTGAACTTTTGCTAACAATTGTAATGCTGTCATTCCAGAGCCTTTACCAGCCTGCATGATGCTGTCATCTACTTCTTTAATCCCAACATAGGTATTTTTCACAATGGGTAGTAAAGAGTAAAAGAATAGACCGACCACCATTGTTTGAAACCCTAACCCCAAATAGAGCATTAGGATAGCTAACATCGCTAAACTTGGGATTAATTGAAGGATATTCGTTAGAGAAATAATAATTGGTGCAAGTTTTTTATATTTAGCAGCTATAATCCCGAGTGGAATCCCTACAAGAAGTGAAAGTGCAATTCCGTATATCGACATCAGTATATGTTCGATCGATAAAGAAAATAATTCTGCTTGGTTTTCTACCATATACTGACTAAGTTCAGTTATAAAACGCATGTTATATCACCTTTCTTTTATTCAACCATTCCTTTTTCTTGTAAAAACTCTCTAGCTACCTCTTCTGAGCTACGTTCATTAATATTTACCTCACGAATTAAGGCAGTCATTTCATCCGTGCTAATGGATCCAACGAGCGAATCAAGAATGTCAGCAATTTCTGGATATTCATCGATAATTTTATTTCTTGCCACTAAAGATCCTTCATATGGTGGGAAGAATTTCTTATCATCTTCTAAAAGTTTTAAATCATATTCGATGATTTGAGGATCAACTGTATATGCTGTAATAACATCTAAATCCCCGCTTGCAATCCCTTCATACATTAAGGCTACATCCATTCCTCGAGCCTCTCCGAAATCGTAACCATAAGCTCTTTTATACCCTTCATATCCATCGTTGTCACGCTCAATCCATGAATTATCTGTTCCTAATGTGAGGTTTTGTGCATATTCACCTAAATCACTCATTGTTGTTATGTTATTTTCTTCTGCGAAATTACGTTGTACAGCAATACTATATTGGTTACTAAATCCAACCGAGTCGTACCATGTTATGTCATACTTTTCACCAAATAACGCTTGAGCTTGCGTCAGTGTTTTTTCAGGATCTGTTGAATATTCTATTTTATCTTCATCAAAGTGATTGTTGTACACTTCACCAGAGTAGAGTAAAGCCATGTCAAAATCTTCTCTCTCAATAGCACCCAATATCTGTGGGCTTGCTGGAATATCTTCTGTGATATTTACTTCATGATCTGTTTGATCTTCAACTAATTGTTTTACAATTTGAGCCATGATTTTAGGGTCGGTATTTTTCTGTGTTCCAAACTCGAATACTCTCCCACCTTCTGCCGATTCATTATCACCACCACATCCTGTTATAATAAGTAATAACAGAGCGAATAAAACAGTATATAACGTCTTGTTCATGATTAGCCTCTTTTCATTTTTATATATTTTTTCTTAAGCTTTAGAAAACCTTTTTTCTAATTTCGCAAAAATAAAATCTAACAGTAACGCAATCACAATAGCTACCAATGTTCCGGTAAATATCATGTGTTGATCGTTATAGCCAATTCCTGACAATATCAAATCACCCAAACCTCCAGCGCCAATAAGAGCCGCCAGTGTTGTCCAACTGATAATATAAACAGTCGTTACACGAATTCCTGACATAACATAGGGAAGGGCGACTGGTAATTCTACTTTAACTAGTCGTTGATAGGTGCTGTATCCCATCCCTTTTGCAGCTTCTACAATAGCTGGATCAATCGATTGCACTCCAGTATAGGTGTTGCGAAGTAATGGTAAAAGGGCATACAAAAACAATGCTACAACCGCTGGTGTGAAACCAATACCGAAAATGGGGATCATAATGGCTAGTAAAGCAATAGTAGGGATCGTCTGAAATATATTTGCTATATTAAAGATTACACTTTTTATCTTATCGCTTTTCATTTTTGTCATGTAGATGGCAAGTGGAATTGTCACCAATACAGAGAAAAATATAACGACGAAAGAGATGATAATATGTTCATAGGTATATCCTAAAACAGAGTCATATTTATCTTGCCAAAAGTCAATGTAATCCATGATTATTTCCATTTAAGCAACACCACTCTTACTTTCATAAAATTTGTGCAGCGCCTCCAACAACTGATTACCACCCAGAACGCCTGTAAGTTTTTTATCATTAGAAATAATAGGGATAATGGATTGTGTTTCCCTTACTTCTTTAATTACGTCGTTTATATCTGTGTTTTCAGATACGGTTGTCGATTGATCTACTATCTCTGTTAATATCCCATCTTTGTTTGCTAATGCCTTGTACAGACTTACAACTCCTATGAAAGTTTCCTTGTCGTCTACTACAGGAATTTGAGTGATATTCTTTTCAATCATTTTATTAATTGCCTCGTTAACGGAGGTTTTAGAGCTGACAAACGGATAATTCATATCAGCAAGTTCACTTAATGGTGGTAGTACTTGATCTAGACGATCTGACCCTATGAAATCTTTTACAAAATCATTTGCTGGATTTTCAAGAATATCTTGTGGAGATCCTTTTTGAACAATAGTACCCTCCCTCATTAGAATAATTTGATTAGCAATTTTAATCGCTTCATCCATGTCGTGGGTAACAAAAACGATTGTCTTTTTAATCTCTTTTTGTAGACGAATAAGTTCATCTTGAAGTTGTTCTTTACTGATTGGATCTAATGCACTAAAGGGCTCGTCCATAAGAATGATTGAAGGTTCTGCAGCCAAAGCGCGAATAACACCAATTCGTTGTTGCTGTCCACCACTTAATTCAGAAGGATAGCGTTTTTTAAATGTTTTTGGTTCTAAGTCCACCATGTTCAATAACTCTTCAACCTTTTTATTGATTTTAGATTTATTCCATTTTAAAAGCCGAGGAACGGTTGCTACATTATTGAAAATAGTCATATGAGGGAATAAACCGATACTCTGAATGACATATCCCATTGTACGTCGGAGCTTAATCGGATCTATTTCTTTAATGTTTTTTCCATCAATTAAAATTTCTCCGTCAGTATATTCTGTTAATCGATTTAGTAGCTTCATCAACGTGGTTTTTCCACAGCCACTTGGCCCAATCAATACATTTATTGCTCCTTCTTCAAATATAAGGTCAATCTCTTTTAAAGCTTGAAAACCGTCTTCATAAACCTTACTTACCTTTTTCAACTCAATCATAAGCGAACCTCCTTATAAATCTGCTACGTTCTCTTCACATATAATTGTTATTAAATTACTTTAAGTGAAATCCCTCGGAATCTCTGTTTCCCATGTTTTATGAAATACTTCTTTATCATTGTTTTCATAAGCGGTTAGTGTGTTTTTCAGGTAGTAAGTGGTTGCATCGCTGGTCATTTCACTATCACTAACTAGTTTGGTTTGCCAATCGGATCGTCCTAGTCTTAATTCCCATTTGCACTGTACATGGGCAGATAGTGGATCATTTTCCTTGATCGTAAAAGTATTATAATTTTTACTACCATATTCTATACCGTTATGGTGAAGCTTTCTTTCGCCTTCATCAGAGAAGTCTTCTAGTTTCCATACGCCATTAATCAAATCATGTCTAACTTCACGCGTACGATTTTCCTCTCGTAGGATTTCTTTTCCAATCACTTCAGCTGTTTCTGGTGGACCAAAATGACCGCAATCTTCATCCTCAGGTTGTGGCGTTCGTACAGGTAGAGTCAGCTTCGTATCTTTCCCTGAGTACACGTTAAGTGTGACGTTTTTGGATGAAGGCCAAGCCTGTGGCCAGGAAGTGGGGGAAAGGGCTACCTCCAATTGATGTCCTTTAGGAATTTGCTGTCCTAACACATCTAATTTTACTTTCACCTTATATTTCTTACCTGGTTCAAGGAGTTCAGGATGTTCATGCGAGTTGCGATGTGTTAAATTCAATAGTCCCCAGCTGATGAGTGTGGATTCCCCAGTTGGAGCTTTATCACATAGCCTAACAATCAATAAGGCATTTTCTTGATCGGAAGATAATTCTGCATGTAATTCGGGATGTCCTAAAAGATCAGTCGTTTCCTCAAACGGTTTGGATGTAAATACTACTGATTTGCCATTTTCTGTACGTTGATCTCCAGGTAAATCTCCAGGTTGTCCAAAGGGACAGAATACACCTGTGTAAAATCCGTGCTCTTGTACACTTGGAATACTAAATTTTTCTCCATCTGTGCTCTTTTCCGATAGGAGTTTTCCATTAGATAGCCAGAGAGATGTATCCTTCACATGTTTAGAAGGCCATGAATGATCCCCAACCCATTTACCTGGACGTTCGTCATAGGTTACTTGCGGTAACTCACTGTTCTGAATCCATGAAATTAACTTTGGTTCATCCATAATTCCTGTGTTTTTGCCTTTTAACCATTGATCCCACCAGCGCAAGCATTCTTGTAAAAAGCCGATTGCGGGATCTGGTGTTGCTACTTCTGGAAATTCATGAGCCCAAGGTCCAATCAAGCCTTTACTTTCTTTTGGTAAGTTCTCAAGTAAACGAAAAACAGCATTGGTATAGCCATCCTGCCAGCCACTGACGGTAAAAACGGGTATTTGAATGTCGGAATAATTTTCATTTATCGACCCATGTTTCCAATAGTCGTCCCTTCGTTGGTGTCTTACCCATTCTTCTACTAATGGTGGGGTGTTCTCAAGGCGATCTAACCAGTTTTCTTTCCACCCATCTCCAACAACCTCGGGATCTTGCGGACGCGCATTATAAACAAACATGGTTGATGCCCACCAAAGCATGTCAGATGCTAGGATAGTACCACCTCGATAATGAACATCATCTGAATAACGGTCATCTGTGGAATCTAGTGTGATGATGGTCTTTAATGCAGGATGTTGTCTTGCTGCAACTTGAAGTCCATTAAAACCTCCCCAAGACTTTCCAATCATCCCAATTGCTCCAGTTGACCATGGTTGCTTGATAATCCAATCAAAAATTTCTAAGGCATCGTCTTGTTCCTGTTTGATATATTCATCTAACAAAATGCCGTCAGAGTCACCAGATCCACGGATATCAACACGAATGCTAGCATAACCATGTCCGGCGAAATAAGGATGTCTAGCTGAATCTCGAATAGCTGTAAAGTCGTTTTTGCGGTATGGGAGATATTCTAAAATAGCTGGTACTGGTTTAGCTTCAGCATCCTCAGGTAGCCAGATCGTTGCGGCCAACTTTGCTCCATCTGACATCGGAATCCAAACGTGTTTGATTTTTCTTACTTTTCTTGGAAAGTCTTTTTTTATCTTGCGCTTCTCAGAATCTTTAATGTTAAATACCAATCTCTTCACCCTTTCTTACTATAGGAATGTGTTCATTCAACTATTATTTTTATTTTGTTTAGTGTTTCCGGTAATTTAAAAGGTATTCATCAATTTTAATAGCTGCCTGTCACTTCCCGTTAAATAGAAAGCATTTTAAAATACACAGCTAGTAACGTATGAAATAAAAGAGCAGTGAAATAGTTTGCTTCGCTGTTTTTTTGAATCATTTAGTATCAGGCACTATGTTAGAATGATGGTAGGAGGTAGGTGGAAGATGCAAAATTATTTGATTGGTTATGCGCAAAAAATACTTACACCCCAATTACCTATTGATCTTGCTGGCTATAATCCGATAAGAAAAGCAATCGGGATTCATGATGACATATATGTTAGAGTGATCACTTTTAGCAATGATGAAGCATTGCATGTGATTGTATCTTTAGATGTGTTGGCCGTAGACCATTTACTATATGATGGAGTAAAACAACGTTTGTTACGTAAAGGCATCGAACTGGACAGCTTACACATTTTCGCGACACATACACATTCGTCAGTAGCTGGTATTTGTGATACGGAAAATGGTGTATTGAAAGGCACAGAGGGAATAGTAGGGGAAGTGGATGAAACCCTAGTTAATCATTGTGTTCATCACTGTACAGAAGCTATTCTAGCTGCGCTCGACAACAAGCAGTCCTTTACGATGGAGATTGCCAAAGGAACAGTGACTGGTGTAGGGAAGGAAAGGCATAATCCTAATAAACCTGGTGATGAAGCCTTAGTAACTATTTGTTTTTATTTGGAAAATGGAAAAAAGCTGTTATTGTATCACTTGGCTTGTCATCCAACCGTACTTAATAGTGAAAACGCTTATTTATCTGCTGATTTACCTCATGGGGTTGAGAAGAAGTTAGTAGGGTATGATTTGGTTCTATTTATCAATGGGAATGGCGGTGACATAAGTACACGATTTACTCGAAATTCCTCATCCTTTGAACAAATCGATCGATTTGGTGAGATTATTGCCCAGGCAATTAAGAAGACAACGAAGTACCCCTATTTTAGAGGTGCGATGCGTCACTATAAAGTAACGAATAAGGTGATTCATGTAAAGGCTAAAGAAGTCGAGTCCGTTCAGTTAGCCGAAGAACGATTGGAGAAACTAAAAAGAGAGGTTACCCCTGTTTTAGCCACAGCAGATCCAGCGGAACGTCGTGTGTTGGAATCTAGGCTGGAGGGTGAGAATACAAATCTTTTATTGGCGAAGAACCTGCGTGGCATAAAGGAGATTCCATTGCATTGTTCAATCATTCAAATGAATGGATTAACAAGTGTGACGTTTCCTTCCGAAGTTTTTTCAAGTTTAACGAGAAAACTAAAAGCGAAGGATCAAGTTAGCGTGTTTGCTTATTGTAACGGATTTAACTTTTACTTAGCAGATGATGATGCGTATGAGAAAAACTATTATGAGGCATTAAGTAGCCCTTTTGCCAAAGGGGAAGGTGAAAGGATTATAGAAGAGATAGAAACACTTTTAAGCGAGAATAAATAGGAGTGATACGTCATGGAAACAGAAAAATTTCTAAACTATTTTAAATCGATTTATCAAGATGTTATGGATCATGAAGTTGAAAACATTAAAGAAGCGGCAGCATATGTGACCAACAGTTGTGAACAGGATGGAAGACTGTACGTGTTTGGTTCTGGTCATTCCCATATGATTGCAGAAGAAATATACATACGGGCAGGAGGCTTAGCGTTTGTAAAAGCGATTCTGCCTACAGAAGTAATGCTGCACGAAATGCCAAATAAAAGTACGTTTGTTGAAAGACTAACTGGTTATTCTGAATCATTGTTAGACCTTTATAAAGTGGAACAGAAAGATACACTGATGGTCGTTTCTAACTCTGGACGAAACAATGTGCCGGTGGAAATGTGCTTAGCAGCAAAGAAAAAAGGGATGAAAGTGATAGCCATTACCTCTGTAAAAGGATCAAAAGATGTTGCGTCACGTCATGCTTCAGGCAAGAAGATCTCGGATGTGGCTGATGTAACGATTGACAACCATGCGCCAAAAGGAGATGCTGGTTATTACATTGAGAATTTTCAAGTACCAGTAGGCGGTTCATCTGACTTTACTGGCATTGCGATAGCGCAAGCTTTAATTACGACTGTAGTGAGCAATTTGGTGCAAAAAGGAATAGAACCCCCGGTATTCAGAAGTTCTAATGTCGATGGAGCAGATGACTATAATAATCAATTATTTGAAACGTATTATGGCTATTGGAAGTAGGTGATAAAATTGAAGAAAGCGATATATTTTGTTTCAATTATTATACTTATTTTTATAGGTTACTCATGGTATTATGTTAATCAATATCATATTGAAGATAATAGAACCGCTATTCAGTCTAACCTAACAGAATGGAGTAGCAGAGGTTCAGGAAGCATTCATCCTGATGTTATAGAGGTTGTACAATTAGATGATACAAGTTCCTATATTGTTTTATTTCAAACGCAAAGCAGTCATATGGGATATGCTCATATGATTAAAGGATGGAATGGTAAATTTAAAATTACCCACTCAGGACATGGAACAAACATTGTTAAATATCAAAAAATACAAACAAACAAAGGTATGTACGGTATAATTGTTGGAAAAAATCCAGATTTGAAAATAGATCATATTATAGCAGATTTGTATGATGGAGATTTTAGTTTTAGCTCTAACGTGCGTGCCGATGAAAAATTTGTAAGATATGAAAAAATCCCTAATGATATAGAAGAACCTTTTCCCGCAGAGTTAACTTTCTATGACAAAGAAGGATCCGTCATTAAAAAGTAAGATTTCAAAATTAATAGATGCTTAAATTTAAAGGGAATCCGCATTCTACATGAGGTTCCCTTTTCATTCTGTAATGGAAAAGGCTCCTATCTATAGAGATAGGAGCCTTTTATTTATAAAATATTTTCCTTTTTCAAAGCTAAAAAAACCCGGGGTTGTTCCCAACATTACCATAAGGAGGCTTTCCAACTCCCTTTTTATAACCAGGTCCATATCCTGGGCCGCCACCGTATCCGCCGTAACCGCCATAGTTAGGACCATACCCGAAGCCAGGTCCGTACCCTGGACCATAACCGCCACCAAATCCCGGACCGTATCCACCGTAGCCTGGGCCATAACCAGGACCATAACCAGGTCCGTATCCTGGGCCAAATCCACCATATCCACCACCATCAAATAATTCGCCACCTAAATAGCCTAATCCAGCTCCAATTAACCCTGTGGTTAGTGGACTGAAGCCAAAAAAACGCTCGTCTTGAGGTGGCATCTGATGATACATCGGATCATTTCCTCTCATTCCGTCCATAATAAATTCTCCTTTTTCACATAGTTAGTATGTGATCGTGGTCTAGTCACATTTTCACTATAGTGTATGTCAGTTTGCTGAAATGGACTGGGCAAATACATAGAATGGGTGAATGTCCACCCGGGTTTGTTGAATGAAAAGTTTTGAACAGTACATCTGAAAATCAAGTTCTTATAATTAGGCAATAAAATACTTGATTATTAAAGGAAATCTTAGTCAGAATACTGAAATATATGATACGCTAAGGTTAAGTGAATTTACAATATAGAATTATTTTTATTCAACAAACGGGCCATTATGCGGAATAAGGAGGGGATTAAAATACTTCTTTTTAAGCCAATTGATATACAAAAGCATCGTGACATAGTAATAAAATTTAGAAGGGATTCTTTTAAAGTAAGTTTCGGTGATAGCACGGGCTTCGGTGAAGACGAAGACTATCTTCAATGGCTAAGGAACAAAATCTGCGATCATCCGAAAGGTTTTGTTTTAATTGAGGAAGACGGTAAGGTGATAGGGCAACTTGAATTGTCTGTTAAAGAATTTCAAGGCAAAAGGATTGGCTATGTAAATCTGTATTATTTGATACCAGAAGAACAGGGACTAGGTAAGGGCAAGGAATTACACAATTATGCCAAACAGTTTTTCAAGGATAATTATGTTCAAGAATACCACCTGAGAGTGTCGCCTACTAATACAGCAGCAATTGGATTTTATCGAAATAATGGAATGGTTGAGGTTGGGCCAGAAGCTGATGGTAAGGTGATTAGGATGAAAGGAAAATTATAAAAGCCCTTCGTTATTTAAAACGAGGTTTATTCCATATAAGGGCGCGATTGTTGAAAAAAACGATATTAATCCAGAACCAACAGAACCTCCATTTATTGGAGGTTCTATCTTTTTAAAAATAAAAACAACATTAAACTTTAACAAAGCCTATACCAAGAGCCTTTTGGTAGTAGACCGTAGGCAACAGTACCGCGCAACCCATTGGTGTACGCCTTGCACAATCTCTTCAATATTCGTTGCTTTAGTAATGGCTTCTATAACTTGAGTATTGGCTGTTGATCCTTTTTATAACCTAAACGGGAATATATAAGATGGACAACTTTTTCTCCTCTGAGAAATAAATCATTTTTGATGCCTGAAATTGCCTTCTCAGCATCTAGGATCACCCAATATAGGTTCAATAATAAAAAGAGAAGTAGGACTATGCCTACTTCTCAAACTGCTGTTTCTATTCTTCTATTGAAACATTAATACCGTTTGGACTTACGATAGAAATCGAGTTGTCTGGAGAAAGGTGGAATCCTTTTACCTTCGGGTTGATTCCTGTTGAGATGTCCAGATTATCAAATTCAATTGTCGCGTAGTCGTTCATAATTTCTGTTACTGCCTCTTTATATAACGCGCTACGTTCTGCTTGGTCTACTGTTTCGGTAAGCGCCTTATCTAGGAGCTTATCCACTTTTTCATTTTCATAACCTTTTCCGTTCCCGTTCGATCCTTGTTGATTCGAATGGAAGCGAGGGTTCAGGAAGAAATATGGATCTGGATACCAAGCCCAGCCACCAATGTTCATTGGCGCGTTATTTTTTGAAATGGTATCGGTTAATGTACCCCACTCAGAAACTTTAATGTTTACATCAATATTTAGGTTTTCTTTCATTTGATTTTGGAAGATGGTTGCATAGTTTTGACGTGATTCAAGTACGTACAGGTCAATTTCAAAACCACCTGCATATTCTGTTTGATCTAAAATTTCTTTCGCTTCTTCTGGGTTATATGCCGGTCTTACTGATTCATAGGACGCATCATAACCCCAAGAGCCTTTTGGTAATGGACCGTAGGCAACCGTACCGCCACCCCATTGATGTACCCCTTGAACAATCTCTTCAATATTGGTTGCTTTGGTAATGGCTTCTCTTACTTTAGGGTCGGCTGTTGGTCCTTGTTTGTAGTTCATATCAAGGTAAGTAATCGAAAGTCCAGGTGTTGATCGTAATTCAAGATTACCATCTTGTTCAATGACTGCTCTATTTTGCCCTTTAATGTTTGTTGCAATATCAATATCACCAGAGCGTAAGGCATTTGTCATCATGGCATCTTCTGTAATAAATTTGAATGTGACACCATCAAGGTTCGGTTCTTCTCCCCAATAGTTTTCATGCTTTACTAATTCTACTTGTTGGTCAGTCTGCCAATCCTCAAGCATGAATGGGCCTGTCCCAACTAAGTGCGCACCAAATTGATCTCCCCAGCCTTCTACTTCTTCTTTTGGAATAATACTATTACCAGGATCGGTTAGCATTGCTAGTATTGCTGAATTTGGTTCTTCCAAATGAAGCACAACTTCAAACTCTCCCGTAACTTCCACGCTTTCTACACCAGCTAAACGATTTTGTGCTGAATTCTCTGCAGAACGTTCTAAACTATATTTTACATCTTCTGCTGTCATTAGCCTTCCATCTTGGTATTCGCCTGGTTGGAAATGAACATCATCTCTTAACTTGAACGTATATGACATCATATCATCAGCTGCTTCCCATTCTGTTGCTAAGGATGGTGTGAAGCTTTGTAGATCTTTCGAATATACCATTAACGTATCGGCAATCGATCGGATGATCTGTGATTCATATGCCCCAGTAAAAAGGGTTGGATCTAATGTTGCGGCATTAGAGGATAAACCAATATGTAATACCCCACCACCAGTTGTGCTTTCTCCTTCAGGTTGAGAAGTTGCTTCATTTTCATCTCCTGAAGAGCAAGCTACTAAGAATAAAGTGAATACTCCAAAAACAATCGTTAAAAGTCCTGCTTTCCAATTTTTATGCATTCTATTCCCTCCTCTTCTATTGGTTCACATTATGATACATAAATTCAGATAGTGAATACAAAATAAATTACCACAATAGTGTGACAATTGTAAATACAATTTAACTAAAATTTTATAAAAATCTAAAAATTCAGTTGTTTTTGACAGAATGCTATTTACATTCGATATAAACGGTGGTAATATTCAGATATTTCACATATTAATACAACGATTCACATATTGAATCAAAGGAGGGATCTAGTTGAGGGGTTTTTTATTTAAAAGGATTATACAATTAATACCGACCTTGTTCATCGTAGCGGTTATTGTATTTTTTATTACTAGAATGTTACCAGGTAATCCAGCTGCCGTTATGCTAGGGCCACAAGCTAGTGCGGAAGATATAGCAGCTTATTCGGATAAATTAGGATTAAACGATCCGATGTATCAGCAATTTTTTGATTATTTACTAAATTTAGTCACTTTAGATTTTGGAAATTCACTCTCCTATAATCAGCCGATTGTCGACTTAATTATGGAACGTTTTCCTAATACGATTCTATTAGCGGTTAGTGCGTTGATCTTAGCAGTGATTGTGGGAGTACCTGCTGGGATTATTGCTGCTAGAAAGCAGAATACACTGATTGATTATTCCGTTACTACTTTATCGTTAATTGGTGTATCGATGCCAATCTTCTGGTTAGGCGTGATGCTTGTGCTTTATTTTAGTGTGAATTTAGGTTGGCTTCCTGCAACAGGTATGGGTTCCCTTGAGGACGGGTTTTGGGACTTTATCAGCCATCTCATTCTACCAAGTATTGCATTAGCGACTATCCCAACCTCTCAATTTGCTAGAATTATTCGGTCTAGTATGCTGGAAACTATTTCACAAGATTATGTGAAAACTGCACGATCAAAAGGGTTAAAGGAATTTATGGTGATTAATAAACATGCATTTAAAAACGCGCTAACACCGTTAATAACGGTCATGGGATTGCAATTCTCTGCCTTATTAGGTGGTGCTGTGCTAACGGAAACGATTTTTAGTTGGCCGGGGATGGGTTTATTAATTATCGATGCGATTGAAAAACGAGATTTTGTTGTCGTGCAGAGTACGGTTATCTTCGTTGCGGTGATCTATGTCGTTATTAACTTAATCGTTGATATTTTATACAAAGTGGTTAATCCAAAAGTGAATCTAGACTCCAATAATGGAGGTGGAAAATAAGAATGATGTCGATGGAACAGGTCGAACAAGCTAGAGAACTTCAATATCAAAAAGCGAAAAAAGAACAATCTTTTCGTCGCAAATTGTTACGCAATCGTTTTGCAGCATTAGGTTTATTCGTTATTTTACTACTCATTGTAACAGCGATACTTGCGCCTGTGATTGCAACACATGCACCCAATGATATGGATGTAACAAAAACGTTGTTAGGTCCAGGACAAAAAGGACATCTTTTAGGAACAGATAGCTATGGGCGTGATATCTTTAGTCGGATTGTTTATGGTTCGAGAATATCGTTAATTGTCGGAATCGCTGCCGTTGTATTTGGTGCTGTTTTCGGTTCATTGCTCGGATTAGTTGCTGGTTATTTTGGTGGCAAGATCGATGCAATCATTATGAGATTTATGGATGGCATGATGGCATTTCCTTTCATCTTACTAGCTATTACATTGATGACTGTTTTAGGACAAGGGTTAGTCAACGTGATTATTGCAATTGGCGTATCGAACATTCCTGGTTTTTCGAGGGTTGTTAGAGGCCAGGTGTTAAATGTGAAAGAAGCGGAGTATATCGAGGTCACACGTTCTTTAGGTGCGAAACACGGAAGAATTATCTTTAAACATATTGTACCAAACAGTATTGCCCCATTAATTGTTTATGCAACGATGGGGATAGCAGGAGCGATTATCTCCGAAGCGTCATTAAGCTTTTTAGGATTAGGGGTGCAACCACCGACAGCTTCTTGGGGGAGTATGTTGCAAGAAGGAAAAGACTTTCTCGTACTAAGCCCAGAGCTTGCAACCTTTTCCGGATTAGCGATATTGATTACAGTTTTAGGTATTAACTTATTTGGTGATGGGTTAAGAGATGCACTTGATCCGAAGATGAAATTATAGGATGGAGGTGAACGTATGTCACAACAATTACTACGTGTAAAAGACTTACAAGTGGAATTTAAATCAGGCTCGATCACGAACAAAGCGGTAAATGGCGTGAGTTTTGATTTAGATGCAAATGAAAGTATCGGAATTGTAGGGGAATCTGGTTCTGGTAAAAGTGTAACAGCTACGTCCATCCTTCGCCTCATTCCTAATCCACCGGGAAAAATAACAGGTGGTGACATATATTTCAAGGGAAATAATCTATTAGAAATGTCTAACAATGATATTAGGAAAGTTCGTGGTAATGAAATTTCCATGATTTTTCAAGATCCTTCTACTAGTCTAAATCCTGTGTTTAAAGTAGGAAATCAGTTGATGGAATCGATCCGAACCCATCAAAACGTATCAAAAAAAGAAGCAAAGAAAAAAGCAATTGAAATGCTTGAATTAGTAGGCATTCCTGCTCCGGAAAAAAGAATGAACATGTATCCGCATGAATTTTCTGGAGGGATGCGACAACGGGTGATGATTGCAATTGCACTATCTTGTAATCCAGAGCTATTAATTGCTGATGAGCCAACCACAGCATTGGATGTGACAGTACAGGCACAAATCTTGAATTTAATGAAAGATTTGCAAGCTCGTTTACAGATGTCGATTATCATGATCACCCATGATTTAGGAGTTGTTTGGGAAACGTGTGACAAAATGATCGTGATGTATGCTGGCAGAGTGGTTGAATCAGGTGAAGTGAAGGCTATCTATCAAAACCCATTACATCCGTATACATGGGGGTTACTAGATTCACAAATTACGGAATCACAAGAGAGTACAGAAGCCTTGTCAGCTATTCCTGGTAGTCCACCAGATTTAAGTTATGAAATAAAAGGTTGTCCGTTTGCTGATCGGTGTCCATATGCGCAAGCGATCTGTTATGAAACTACACCAGAACTAGCTGAACCATATCAAGGACATGCCGTTGCTTGTCACTTCCAAACAACAGAACAGCAATTGGAGCGAAGGGAGGATGCCTACGTCGATGGAAGCACTTCTAGAAGTTAAAGATCTGAAAAAACATTTTCCAGTAGCGAGTACGATCCCATTTAAAAAGTCTACCCAAAGTGTGAAAGCGGTAGATGGGGTGAATTTCAACGTCTATCCTGGTGAAACGTTAGGGGTTGTTGGTGAATCGGGTTGTGGGAAATCGACCATGGCCCGTCTGGTTAACCAATTAATTACACCAACTAGTGGAATCGTCCATTTTAAAGGTGATGATCTTGTCACTATGAATAAAGAAACGTTACGCGAAACACGAAAGAAAATTCAAATGATTTTCCAAGATCCCTATGCTTCGCTTGATCCACGGATTAGTGTTGGGGAGTTGATTGCTGAGCCGCTTGTTATTCATAATGTAGGGGATAAAGCAAGCCGGAAGAAGCGCGTGGAGGAATTACTTGAAATTGTTGGGCTTAACAAACGGTTTGCCGACCGGTATCCGCACGAATTTTCAGGTGGACAAAGACAACGGATTAATATTGCAAGAGCGCTAACGATCAATCCAGAACTGGTTATATGTGATGAACCAGTATCTGCTTTAGATGTATCTGTCCAAGCGCAAGTGATTAATCTATTAAAACAATTACAAGCTGAATTTCAATTAACCTATATCTTTATCTCGCACGATTTAAATGTAGTACGTTACACGTGTGATCGCATTGCGGTGATGTATTTAGGGAAAATTGTCGAAATTGGCACGTATGAACAAATCTATTCGAATCCGAAACATCCTTATACCAAGGCACTATTTTCAGCAATTCCAAAAGAAAGCCCGTTTGATGATAAAGAACGGATTATTTTAAAAGGGACGGTACCTAGTCCGTTAAATCCGCCATCTGGTTGTAGTTTCCATGAGCGGTGCCCAGTAGCAATTGATATTTGTAGCAAGCAGGAGCCAAACGTGGTGACGACCGCTAATACACATCAAGCATCTTGTCATTTAATTCAGAAATAAGGATGGAGGAACGAACATGTCATTAAAACACGTCATTGAAATGTATGATGTAATGGATGATCTAGCTGTAACAGGAGAAAAAGTGAAGAACTATTTAAGAAAAATCAGTGCTAATGGCGAAATTCAGGTACAAACCATTGAAGGAAACAACGGGAAAACTGATTTTGTGAAAGTCGTCATTCCGGGGAAACAAGGTAAGTCTAATGGAGGAGATGCACCAACATTAGGGATTATCGGCCGTTTAGGTGGAATTGGCGCTCGTCCTGAAATGATCGGATATGTTTCGGATGGAGATGGTGCACTAGCTAGTATGTCAGCTGCAGCGAAATTGTTGGATATGACCAATAAAGGGGATCGATTAGATGGTGATGTGATTTTGACTACACATATTTGTCCAGATGCCCCTACCCAACCACATGAACCAGTACCTTTTATGAATTCACCGGTAGATATTTTGACAATGAACGATTATGAAGTGGTTGATGAGATGGATGCCATTCTATCGATTGATACGACAAAAGGCAATCAAATTATTAACCACCGCGGGTTTGCGATTACACCAACTGTTAAAGAGGGCTATATTCTAAAAGTGAGTGATGATTTGCTACATGTGTATACACAATCCGTTGGTAAGTTGCCAGTGACGATGCCAATTACAACCCAAGATATTACGCCTTATGGGAATGATGTCTATCATGTGAACAGTATTTTACAGCCTTCTGTTGCAACGGATAAACCAGTTGTAGGGGTTGCAGTTACAACGGAAACAGCAGTTGCCGGATGTGGGACAGGAGCAAGTCGAGTGACAGACATTGAAGAAGCGGTACGTTACTGTATTGAAGTAGCGAAACTGTTTGGCCAATCAAAATGTGACTTTTATGATAAAAAAGAATTCGCACATCTCGAGGCACTTTACGGTAAGTTAACACACTTGCAAAAACTAGAAAAGTAAGGACGGTGTTCATGGTATGACAAATAAGCAAGCACTAAAAGATCGGTTAATTCAAGAGGTAGAAGATCGCAAAGACGAATTGCTAGCGTTGTGTAGTCAATTGATTCAAATTCCAAGTGAGAATCCACCAGGAGATTCAACCGAAATCACCACATTTATTGATACCTTTTTAAAAGACGCAGGCGCGGATACAACATGGTATGAAGCGACCGATAAAATGTATAATTTGATTTCAACGATTGGCAACGAGGAAGGTGGCAAACATTTAGTATATTGTGGCCATTCGGATGTTGTGCCGACAGGAGATCTTTCTAAATGGGAATTCAATCCTACCTCAGGTGAAATGGTTGATGGCTGGTTGCTTGGTAGAGGGGCAAGTGATATGAAAGCCGGCTTAGGCGGCATCATGTTTACATTTGCACTGTTAAAAAAATTAAACATTGCGTTACCAGGGCAGTTGACGTTAGCTGTTGTACCAGATGAAGAAACGGGCGGAGCGTATGGTGTTCCATGGTTGCTAGATCGGAAGCTTATTGGTGGAGATGGCTGTTTAATTCCAGAACCTTCTTCACGTTTTAACCCAACGATTGCCCAAAAGGGGTCTTATTGGTTTAAACTGAAAGTATTCGGAGAACCTGGGCATGGTAGTTTATCACCATTAGCTGGTAATAATGCGATTATTAATATGATGGAAGCCATTAATCAGGTTCGTACCTTATGGGATGTAGAAATAGAAATTCCTGATGAGGTGAAGCCTCTAATCGAAAAATCGAAGAAATATTTGCGTGAAGTAGAAACAGATCGTGAGCGGTTCCAACCTGTGATGGATCATATCACCGTTAATATTGGGAAAATTGAAGGTGGCACCAAGTCGAATATGATTCCTGAAAACTGTGAAGTCGAAGTGGATTGTAGACTTCCATTTGGTATTACACAAGATGAAGTCACCGCATTGCTACATAAGAAGCTAGATGCATTAGGCATTGATTATGAAATCAGCCGATTTGGTTTCCGTAGTGATGCAAACTACACCAGTGCAGCAGATCCTGTCTGTGAAGCAATTGTGGATAATATTACGTATGTAACCGGTCATGAAGCATATGGTGTGTCACAATGGGCTAGTAGTGATGCAAGACACTTCAGACAGCATAACATTCCCGTACTTCAATATGGTCCAGCTTATTTACCAAGTATCCATGGGTATAACGAGAAGGTAAAAGTAGAAGACATTATCACGTGTTGTAAGGTGTACATTGCAGCAGTTGTTGATTATTTATATGAGTAATAGATGAATTGATTTTTAATGGTGCATCGATTAGTATTTATTAATAGATGCACCATTAATTGGGAAGAAGGGGGTAATACAACGGATGTTAAAAACCTTAAGCCTCTCTTTGGAAGTCTTAAAAATGTTTACCAAAGACAAGCCAACATGGGGAGGAAGAGAATTAGCAACAGCACTCAATCAAAATCATACAAAAATTTATCGGATTTTAGAAACACTCGAGGGTCATGATTTTTTGACTAAAGACACGGAAACGAAAAAATATGCTTTAGGTATTGCCATTTGGGAATTAGGAAATACCGTAGCAAACAACTTTCATATAAATGAATTGGTTCAACCCATTTTAGAAAAATTAAGTGAAAACACCAATGAATCAGCCTTTTTAACGGTCCTTGATGGGGAAGAAGGACTAACATTTGCGGCGGTAGAAGCAAGTACAACGGTCCGTTTCTCTGTATCCGTTGGAAGTCGAACCCCCTTGCATGCCGGTGCCTCGTATCGTTCGATATTAGCCTATATGTCGCCAACATTTATCGATAACTATTTAACGAAAGCAATTACGAAATATACCGATAAAACTATGGTCGACCCGCAAATGATTCAAGAAGATTTGATGAAAATTAAACAACAAGGATATGCGGTGAGTGAAGGAGAATATACAGAAGATGTTATAGCCGTTGCCATTCCCATTTTTCATAAAGAGACGGTAATTGGCTCCATCACGATATCAGGACCGAAATATCGGATTCAAGCGGAAGACATAGAAGTATTTATTAAAGAATTAACCCAGGCCAGAGAGGAATTACATGCTTCGGTACCTGTCACCACCCAGCTTTTGTCCAATGAGCAGTGTATGAATAGGTGATATTTTGGCAGGTGCTGGAGGTCGGTACCTGTCATCACCCGAGTTTTGTCGAATGGGTGCTGGCGGGGGTGGTGAATGCTATTAACATTGATACTTGTTTCAAACATTTCCATAAGGTTGTCAGCGGCACCTTGATTGTAAAGATCAGTCGAGATATAGCTATAAATTTCATTTAAATCTTCAGCTGCTTTTGGTGTGATTTTTATTGAATATTTATTTTCTTCCATGTTTCTTATTTAGATCCCTAAAGACCTGTTCTCCATCTAGAAGTTCTTCCCCATTTTTAATTTGCCCTTCTGCTTCATTTAGCTTTTGATATAACTCCAACTTAGCCAAAGACTTCTCATAGATTTCTGTTGTATTTCTTACATCCTTTATCGGACGAATTTCAGGCATAAAAAACATCTCCTCACTTTATTATGATGTATTAATTATATCATGATGATTAGGTTTCCCTGTCACCACCCGAGTTTTGATTGATGCATACTCCCCACCGCATGTATCAATCAAAGTTGTATATTTATATAAGTGCTAGCACTATCAGCATTTCATCAAATGAATTAAATATAAATTAATTAACTTTTCAAGGAAAAAAAGATACTTGCACATTATTTAAAGATTCGGGTTACCAAACAGGATATATTGGTAAATGGCACCTTGCTGGAGAAGAACCTGTAACAGAACCGAATCGTGGTGGATATGATTATTGGCTTGGATCTGAGCTACTTGAATTCTCATCAGATGCATATGATACAGTACTTTTTAATAACGAAAATGAAGAAGTAAAACTCCCTGGTTATCGCGTAGATGCAATGACAGATGCCGCAATTAGATATATTGATAAGAATAAGGAAAATCAGTTTTTTATGTTTTTATCGTTTTTAGAGCCACATCATCAAAATCATACAGATAATTATCCAGCTCCAAATATATATAGGGATAAATTTGTCGGCAGTTGGACACCGCCTGATTTAGAATCATTAGATGGTACTGCACCTCAACATCTTCCAGGATACTATGGCATGGTGAAGCGTTTGGATGATGCGCTTGGAAGAATTATGGATACACTTGAAAGTTTGCATCTTGATAAAAATACTATCGTACTTTTCACCTCTGACCACGGGAACCATTTTAAAACTAGAAATGGAGAATATAAAAGATCGCCACATGATAGTTCGATCCGTGTACCTACTGCATTTTACGGTTCCATCTTTCATGGTGGTGGGACGATTGATAAATTAGTTAGTTTAGTAGATTTACCTCCAACATTACTTGATGCCTGTGGGATTGCAGTTCCTAAAGAAATGGAAGGAAATTCAATCGTGCCGCTTGTACAAAGGAAAGAGAAAGAATGGCCAGAAGATATTTTTGTTCAAATTAGTGAGTCGCAGATTGGACGCGCAATACGAACGGATCGTTGGAAATATGCAGTTTATGCTAAAGATAAAGATGGTACAGAAGCACCGAGTTCAGACACATATGAAGAATTGTATTTATACGATCTACATGCCGATCCATATGAATTAACAAATTTAGTAGGAATAAATGCTTATCGTTCGATTGCTGATCAATTAAAGGATAGGATGCTTAAATATATTGAAAATATCGAGGGTGAATATCCAGTGATTCATAATGCCCCACCACGTGAATCCGGCCAACGAAGAGCTACAAAGCAAGAAATTTTTGAGGATCACTGGAAAGAGTAAGTAGTGGTGCATGTGGTCAATCCCCAATTTTTCGGACACTAAAAACTTCGACAAATCGAAGTTTAATAGGCTTCATAACCCTTTGACGCTAAATTAACTAAATTTATTTTATATTTTGAGTTAAATATGCTTATAATGTATAATTAGATAAAAAAAAAGGGTAGAAGGTGTTAAATTGGTAAAGAGAGGTATATCTAAACTTCCAATCAGTGTAAAAATAGACGAAGCTTTACAAATATTAGAGATCTTATCACAAGTAAATCATAAAATAGGCCGACTTGAGGAAAAATTTAATCACTCCATTGTAAGTGAAGCCCTTGTTCAAATCTTATCATTGAGTGAATCGGTTGAATCAACAAGAATTGAAGGCACGCAGGTTACCTTTACGGATATGGTGGAAGAACAAAATGATCATAAACCACGTTGGGAAATTAAAGAGGTCGATAATTATCAACGTGCTCTTCAAGAAGGATATGAGCGAATTAGAAATGGTTATCCGATATCTTCTAGATTGATAAAGGAATTACATGAAATTCTGATGCAAGATGCGCGGGGTTCAACGCAATCTTCTGGAGCATACAGAAAAGTTCAAAACTTTATAGGACCAACTAATCGAATAGAGGATGCAACATATATTCCTGTTTCAGCAGAAAAGATTGATGAGTTCATGGAGAATTTGGAGTATTTTATTAATCATCATCCGTATAATGAAAAATTATCTACCAGTCATATAACCGAAAAAGGGTATATATTTAATGAAGATGCGAATCCATTTATAAAGACAGCAATTATGCACGCTCAGTTTGAATCCATCCATCCATTCTTAGACGGAAACGGTCGTCTTGGTCGCATTTTGATTGTGCTATCTTTGATGGAATCAAAGGTTATTACCCAACCGATCTTTTTTGTAAGTGAAGAATTGGAGAAAGAACGTGCAAGATATTATGATATGTTAAATGGAGTGAGAGGAGACGTACCTAAATGGGGAGACTGGATTTTATTTTTTATTAATGCTTGTAATAGAATGGCTGAACGAATTAATAGAAAGCTGGAGCATGCTGAAACCTTAGCTAAGAAAGGGTTATCACTTTGTGAATTGAGCTCAGAAAGAAAGGTTTGGTTGTATACATTTTCTGATCCATTTACCAATGCTAAAAAGGTTTCTGAAAAACTTGATATTTCTGCTAATACCGCTAGAAAAGCTTTACATTCTTTGGTCGAAAAGAAGTTATTATTTACGGATTCAGAAGTGAGACGAAATAAAAAGTACCGCAATTATGACTTGATGAGAATATTGAGGGATTAAAATGAGGATTCTGTCACCGCATAGTTTGCAGCTGATAACTACTGGGATTAAAAAGATGGCATGGCGGTTGAGGAAGAAAGGAAAACCTCGTAAGAAGTAATAGTGAATAGAAAAGGTGAAATAACCCACTGAGTTTAGCGTATCGTTTTTAATACAGCTACTTAGTGGGTTTTGTCGTTTATATCAGGCAAAGCATTCACACAAGAAATAATAGGTGATAGAACAACATCTATGATAGTAATTACCTCTCAAACAGGTGATGAGCAGACATATACGTTTACTTTTGAAAAATCTGTTGATATTCCTGAAAGAAGCTTAATTGCTCCATTACACGATGGATTCAATAAATAACGAAACTATAAAAGATGAAGCTGAAATGCTTAAGGTGCTTGGCAATTGTTACTGCCCAATTATTACCCGGGACGGAAAGGGTAAGTGGCATGTTCTTTTGAAATCCATCACAGCTGCATATAGCGTTTTTTATTTGAATTTTAATCCAAATTACTATTTTTAAAAAAATGATAAATTTTTTTCGACAAGTATTGACAAACTGTTGAAAACGCTTTAAAATTCTATTTGTATTAACTGGTTATAACATGTTACAACCTATAATGACAAGTTTGAAGGTGAAAAGGTATGGTTGATAAAAATAGCTCTGTTCCTTTGTATAGTCAACTTGTTGATCTGCTTATTAATGAGATCACAGAAAATTTAGAGCCAAATAGTAAGATGATGTCAGAAAGAGAAATATGTGAAAGATATGATTTAAGTAGGACGACTGTAAGATTGGCTCTAGGTGAATTAGAGAATTTAGGGTACATTTACAAGCAACATGGAAAAGGAACATTTGTATCAGAGGGTATTAGAGATAGAAAGAATTTATTAGAAAGTTATAGTTTTACAGATTACATGCGTCAGTTAAACAAAGAACCAAAGACAATGGTAGTTGCATTTGAAGAAGTACCCTTATATAGACATATTGCCCAGGTATTAGGGGTAAGAGAAGGGGAATTAGCCTACCGCATGGAAAGAATTAGATATGCAGATGACGTACCGATGATGTTTGAAGTTAGTTATATACCTGAATATCTATTTAAATCCTTGAGTATAGAAATGTTATATAAAAAGCCTTTATATGAGGTTTTTAGAGAGGACTATCGACAGGATGTGGCAGTTGCTGATGAAGAGTTTGCTGCTAGTATTATGACAGATAAAGAATCCAAGTTACTAGAAACGATGACAGACGCACTGTGTTTACGGATTCAACGAAAATCTTATAATAAGCAAAACATCATGATCGAATACACGGTAAGTGTTGCGAAAAATGATGAGTTTGTATATAGAGTTAGACATTCAAGATAAAAGAAAGTGGGGACATCTTATGATAGGAATAGTGATAAGTGGTCATGGTCAATTTGCTTCAGGAATTTATTCATCTATACAATTAATCGCAGGTGAACAACAAGAAATGAAAGCGGTTGACTTCAAAGAAGGAATGAATGTAGAGAGTTTAAAAAGCGCATTAAATCATGCGGTAGAAGAGGTAGAACAAGGTGATGGCGTGGTTATATTTACAGATATACCAGGAGGAACACCATTCAATCAATCAGTCATTCTATCGACAGAAAAGAATAACATTAAAGTCATTGCTGGGACAAATTTACCTGCGATCTTAGACGGTGTATTTAGTCGTAATAGTGGATTAGAAGCATTTACTAGTAAAGTGATCGAATCAGGTCAATCTGGTCTGCAAATGTATAAAACGAAGGAAAAACAAGAGACAGACGAAGAAAATGGAATTTAATAAGGAGGTTAACATGTATAACTTATCTGAAGAGAAATTAAAATCAATGGGTGCTTCGATCACAACAGCAGAAATTAAACAGCAGCCAGACTTATGGAAAGAAGCTTATGCACGTTATACCGAAAAAAAAGAAAGCATTAAAAACTATCTTAGTGAGATTGAAAGTAAACATGAAAGAATTCGCGTGATATTCACTGGTGCTGGTACTTCTGCTTATGTCGGAGATACGATTCTTCCTTATTTAAAGGAAAAAGGGAATGAGCATAAATGGGACTTCCTTAGTATTCCAACAACGACGTTAGTATCTAATCCGTATCAGTTTTTAAAAGAAGATATACCAACTATATTAGTATCGTTTGCTAGAAGTGGGAATAGCCCTGAAAGTGTAGCATCAGTGGAATTAGCTAAAGAAATTGTAACCGATTTTTATCAAATAACGATTACTTGTGCAGCGGATGGAAAGCTGGCAAGAAGTGTAGCAGGCGATGATAAAAATCTTTTACTATTAATGCCAGAAAAATCAAATGATCAAGGTTTTGCCATGACAGGAAGCTTCACTTGTATGACATTAACTGCTTTACTCGTATTCGATTCTTTAACCGATGGAGAAGAACAAGGTTTAGTAGACCTAATCAGTGATATGGGTGAAAGCGTTGTAAAAAGAGAAGCGGAAATTCAAGATATGATTGACTCACCGTTTAATAGAATCATTTATTTAGGGTCGGGAAGCTTGGAAGGCTTAACTAGAGAAGCACAATTAAAAGTATTAGAACTAACTGCTGGTAAAACAGCAACGAATTTTGATTCTTCCCTTGGATTCCGTCATGGACCAAAATCATTTGTTAATGAAGATACGGTAGCCTTTGTTTTCATTTCGAATAACAGCTATACACGAAAATACGACATGGATATGTTGAATGAATTAAGACAAGACGATACGGCAAGACGCATTTGTGCGATTTCCGTTGTCGGTGAAGCGAATGATCAAGGAGATTGCTTTACTTTTAAACAAAAAGCGCAGCATGTACCAGATGCTTATTTAGCACTTCCGTATGTCATGTTTGCACAAACGATTTCTTTATTAGCTTCAGTGAAAGTTGGTAATACACCAGACACACCATCACCTACTGGTACAGTTAATCGGGTTGTTAAAGGTGTAACGATTCATGAGTATCAAAAATAATGAAAGCAAAATAGCAATAAAACAATTAAATAAATTTAGAGGAGTGATTTGTAATGGGAACACCAAACATTTTGTTAACAAGAATTGATAATCGTTTAATACATGGACAAGTAGGAATGACATGGACCAACACGCTAGGTGCGAATCTAGTAGTTGTGGCAAATGATGAGGTTGCTGAGGATGATGTTCAACAAAATTTGATGGATATGGTTCTTCCAGACACCGCACAAAGTCGTTATTTCACAATAGAAAAAACGATTCGTATCATTGAAAAAGCAGCTCCACGCCAAAAAATTCTTTTGGTGGTGAGAACTCCACAGGATGCTTTAAGACTAGTGGAAGGAGGGGTGCCTATAAAAGAAATTAATGTAGGAAATATTCATTTTGCTGAAGGAAAGAAACAAATTTCACCAACCGTTTCACTAGATGAAAAGGACATTGAGACATTTAAGAAGTTAAATGAGCTAGGTGTTGAACTGGAAGTAAGAGGTATTCCAAATGAAAGCGGATTCGACTTAATGTCAAAAATTTAATGAGTCGTAGATTCGGCTAGTGAAAAGGTTAAAAAGCGAGGAGGATGAAACATGTTAATGGAGGCATTACTGATTGGTCTTTGGGCAGGTATTGCTGGGGTTGATCAGTTTAACGGTTTGACGCACTTACATCGACCAATTGTCGCAGGTGCTGTTATAGGTTTGATACTTGGTGACTTACAAACAGGTCTGATTGCAGGTGCTACATTAGAATTGGTTTGGGCAGGAATGGTACCGCTCGCAGGTGCGCAACCGCCAAACGTAGTTATAGGTGGGGTTATTGGTACTGCATTCGCGATTTTAGTTGGTGAATCACCTGAAACGGCTGTAGGTATTGCTGTTCCTTTTGCGGTAGCAGCACAAGCTATTATTACATTATTATTCACTGCTTATTCTCCGATTATGCATAAAATGGATACCTATGCATTAAAAGGGAATACGAGAGCAATAGATAAACTGAACTATTTAGGACCAATATTACTATTTATTTTCTTCTTCATTGTTTCCTTTTTACCTATTTATTTTGGGGCAGAAAAGGCAGCAGATGTTGTTGGTTTAATGCCAGAATGGTTAATCAACGGACTTACCGTTGCTGGTGGTATTATGCCAGCTGTTGGTTTCGCAATGTTAATGAAAATTATGTTTAAGTGGACTTACGCACCATTTTTCGCCATTGGTTTTGTTGCGGTAGCCTATTTGGAACTACCAATTTTAGCAGTAGCAATAATTGCGGTAGCTATTGCAGCTTATGATTTCTTCGTTAGTGGAGGAACTCCTAAAGCACAAACGGTTAATGAAGGGCCGGCAGATGAGGAGGATTATTCTGATGGGATCTAAAGAACAAGAGCTAATAAACAAAGAAGAATATATAAGAGATGATTACAATGATCCAACTGCTGAAAAAGTACTTACAAAGAAAGATTTAAATAAGATGGTCTGGCGTTCTCTATTTTTACAAGCTTCTTTTAACTATGAAAGAATGCAAGCTGGTGGCTGGTTATACAGTATCTTACCAGGTTTGAAAAAAATTCATAAAGACAAAGATGATCTTAAAGTTGCGATGCTAGATCATATGCAATTCTTTAATACGCATCCGTTTCTTATTACTTTTGTTCAATCTATCATTCTAGCAATGGAAGAAGGAAAAGAGAATAGAAGTGCGATTCGTGGTATTAAAGTAGCATTAATGGGTCCTTTAGGTGGTATCGGTGACGCTTTATTCTGGTTGACACTCCTTCCGATAACTGGTGGTATAGCCGCCTCGCTCGCCTCTGAAGGAAATATAATGGGTCCTATATTATTTTTACTCGCTTTTAACGCCGTACACTTTGGTTTGCGATTTTTCTTAATGCATTATGGATACAAGAAAGGTACCGATGCGATTAGTATGCTTAAAGAGGGAACACAAAAAATCTCTCGTGCCGCTTCCATTGTCGGTATAGCTGTTGTAGGTGCGTTAATTGCTTCTTATGTAAACTTCAAACTTGATTGGACGATACAAGCTGGGGAAATTCCAGTTAACATTCAAGAAGAAGTGTTAGATTCGATCATGCCAGCATTGCTTCCGCTATTGTACACGATCTTCTGTTTCTGGTTACTTAAAAAAGGAAGATCACCATTAACACTAATAGGTGTTACGGTAGTAGTCGGGCTTCTAGGTAGTTTAATCGGAATCTTATAATAAAAAAATCTATATAAGAAAGGATTTGACTCCCTTTCTTATATAGGTTTTAATCGTATACACATAAAGAAGAAAACATTTAAAGTTTACCAATCATGTATCTAAATGGTTTACAAACAAATGTAATGCTTTCTTGAATGCAATTTTTAGTACAGCATCTATTTAGCGTTAAAGCGACTTTCTAAAATAAAGATTGTCGCTTTTAACGTTGATATGATGATGAATAACGAAGAAAATAACAATAGGCACAATGATAATCATTCACTTTGACGATCAGTTTGTTTTGATTAAAGTGGAAAAAATTTAACAAACAGGAGCTGTTGACCATGCTAACATTATCAGAAAATAAATATAATGCTTTAAAACGCTTATCAGATGAAAAAGGGGTTATTGGTGCTTTAGCAATTGACCAAAGAGGTTCATTGAAAAAAATGATCAGTGAAGGTAGTGGGAAAGAGGATGATCAAGGCATCATTCGATTTAAAGAGTTAATTTCAGAAGAATTAACACCATATGCGACGTCTATTCTGTTAGACCCTGAATACGGGCTGCCAGCTAGTAAGGTTCGAGATCAAGATGCTGGTTTGTTGTTAGCGTACGAAAAAACAGGTTATGATGCGACACAACCTGGTCGTTTACCTGATTTATTAGAAGAATGGTCTGTTAGACGTATAAAGGAAGCGGGAGCAGATGCCGTTAAATTCTTATTGTATTATGATGTAGATGAAGATGAAGCAATCAATGAATTGAAGCATGTATATATGGAGCGTGTCGGTGCTGAATGTCTGGCAGAGGATATTCCTTTCTTCTTAGAAATTGTAAGCTATGATGCGACAAACAGTGATGCAAAAGGAAAAGCATTTGCTAAAGTTAAGCCACATAAGGTTAACAAAGCGATGGAAGAATTCTCAAAGCCTCAATATAATGTAGATGTTTTGAAAGTTGAAGTACCTGTTAACATGAATTATGTTGAAGGGTATGCTTCAGATGAAACAGAAGTGGTTTATACGAAACAAGAAGCAGCAAACTATTTTAAAGAACAGAGTCAAGCGACACACTTGCCTTTTATCTTCTTAAGTGCGGGAGTTAGTGCGCAATTGTTTCAAGATACGTTAACTTTTGCAGCCGAGGCTGGATCAACATTTAATGGTGTACTATGTGGGCGTGCTACATGGAAAAATAGTGTCACACCTTTTGCGACTGAAGGAGAAGAAACCGCACGTCAATGGCTTAAAGATACAGGAAGATCAAACATAGAAGAGTTAAATGTAGTAATCAATCAAACAGCAAAATCTTGGTATGATAAAGTAACAAGATAATAAACATGCCACATATTCGTAAGAACGAATCCAATCAGAACATTAGCCCAGACCTGTTAAAAGGTTTGGGCTTATTGATTCTTACATCATTTTTAATCATCGAGTGATTTCGTACCGATTGTTTTGATAAAAGCCTCTTTATTTCTTGGTACAAACGCTACCGTATTATCCAGCTCTATACCTACTTCTAGTGTTCGACCCAATACAAAACCACCTTTATAGGAAAATACTACCGTTTCGCACGTATTATTCCTCCGTTATTTGTATTGTTTATTAAACCATTTTTTGCTTTGCTGAGACAATTTATTCTAATTATAATTGGAATTTGTCTTTTATTAAAGAAATGGACTGTCATTGGAATCAGGACTCAAAACCCCCTTAATTTGGTAAAGGTAAACAATGGTAAGAACAAGGAACTATTTAGTGGGAGAAGTAGTTTAATAGGAACCCAATAATAAAAAATATTACTGCTATAATCGTTTGACATGAAACCGTTTTATAATTAAACTATATGCGAGGAGGGTGGTAGATTTCGGTTAAAAAAAAGAAAAAATTGAAATGTGTTCTTTAAAATGGGAAGGAAAAACAAAGACAAAGCTGTTTCGTCAATCTTAAAAATGTGAATGTATGCACAAAGATTTTATAGTAAGTAGTAAGCACATTACAACAGGAAAGCTTTCTATTCTATTAACAACAGCAAGGATATTAATTGGCAATATAGGAATGATATATCGCCATTCTTCTTAAACATCCCAGTATACATAGACAACATACCAATTGCTATAGCGTATTTACCTTCAGTTTCTTAGTAAACATTTTCATAGACAAGAAGAATAATAGAATACTAACTGAGCAATAGAAGATAATAGAATCAGAAAGAGAAGGACAACAAGTAAAAATAGAAAATTATCTTAAAAACAAGTGGAATAAGGTCGCTTGTGCAAAAAGATAGTTTATGCGTTGTGCCTATGATCTATATTTATATTGAGATTAAAGTACACTCAGAAGGAAGGTAAAAAATGTGGGGAAAATAAAAAGAATAGTTATCTGGTTATTAATTGTTTTTTTAGTGGCAGGTAATGGATATGTAAAACCTACTGTTAGCGCAGCGGAAGGGGATTATTCTATTAGTTCACCTGAAACGTTTATCTATAAAACTGATATAAGTGATAATAAACGTCGTCAATTATTTAATGATAATTGGAAGTTTTATTATGGGGAACAAAGTAATGCGCAGTTGAATGCGTATGATGATTCAAGCTGGGATGATGTGCAATTGCCACATGATTACAGTGCAGATCTGCCATATACTAAAGCAGGTGAAGCAGAAAGTGGCTATAAGCTTGGTGGTATTGGTTGGTATCGTAAGTCATTCACTCTAAGTGAATCTATGAAAGACAAGCGCGTTGTTGTTGAGTTTGGTGGCGTTTACATGAATGCGACCGTTTATATTAATGGACATAAATTGGGTGATCACCCAAATGGCTATACACCATTTGCGTACGATTTAACTGATCATATCAATTACAATGGAGAGAACGTAATTGCGGTTCGTGTGAATCATGAGTTTCCATCAAGCCGTTGGTATTCAGGAAGTGGTATTTACCGTAATGTGCATCTAACCATAACAGATGATGTGCATGTTGGGCATTATGGTGTGCAAGTATTAACACCAAATCTTGAAAATCAAGTAGGACAAGATGTAGATGTAGAAGTGAATGCGGAAATTAAGAATCAGTCAGCTGAAGCTGTTAATGCGGTTGTAAGACAAAGCATCCGTGAAAAAGGTTCAGAGGATCATATCGTGAGTGAGCAAAGTGATGTATTGCAAATTGATGCGAATAACGCTGTGTCATCGAATGTTGCTTTGCAAATAAATGACCCTACCCTTTGGTCTCTATCTAATCCATATTTATATGAAATTGTTACAGAGGTTTTAGTAGATGGTCAAGTGGTTGATGAATATGTAACAGACTATGGTTTCAGAACGTTTGAGTTTACAACAGATACAGGGTTTTATTTAAATGGAGAAGCCATTAAATTAAAGGGTGTAAGTATGCACTCTGATCAAGGTGCATTGGGTACAGAAGCGCATTACCGTGCAATGGAACGCCAAGTTGAAATCTTATTAGACATGGGTGTCAATGCAATCCGTGTGACACACAACCCTGCACCAGATGAACTAATTGAAATTGCAGATGAAAAAGGTATGCTTGTTATTGATGAATCATTCGATACATGGGTAGCCAGCAAAAATGGTAACTACAACGATTATGCGAAATGGTTTAATAAATCAGTTGGTGATAACCCATTATTAGGTGCAACTCCAGACATGACATGGGCAGAATTTGATACGAAAACCATGGTTCGCCGTGGAATTAATGCACCATCTATCATTAGCTGGTCAACAGGTAATGAAGTAATGGAAGGTAACAGTGGTCCGTATGGAGACTATCCAAATATTTTAGAAGATTTAGCAATTTGGGTCGGAGAAGTTGATCAAACGCGTCCAGCTACGATTGGTGATAATAAACTTAAAGCCAATTGGGATGTGTCTAAAGAGTTTGGTAACAGATTGACTGAACTTGGCGGTACAATTGGTTTTAACTATGCAAATGGTAGTCAATTTGACCAATATCATGCAAATTACCCAGAGTGGAAAATGTATGGCTCAGAGACAGCATCATCTGTCAACAGTCGTGGGGTTTACAAACCTTCTAACTACGATAGACACTTAACATCCTATGATGAATCAAAAGTAGGATGGGGTAAACTTTCAGCAGATTCATGGTATTCCATTATTACCCGTGACTTTATGGCGGGAGAATTTGTTTGGACTGGTTTTGACTATCTTGGAGAACCAACACCTTGGAATAACGTTGGTTCAGGTGCCACAGGTGCTTGGCCTTCACCAAAATCAAGTTATTTTGGTATTGTTGATACAGCAGGTCTTCCAAAGGATCGATTCTATTTCTATCAATCCCAATGGAATGATGATGTAAATACGCTTCATGTACTTCCAGCTTGGAAAGAAGATATGATTAATATTGATGAAAACGGTAATGTTCGTGTTGATGTATATAGTGATGCAAGTAGTGTTGAATTATTTTATAAAAATGAACAAGGTGAAGAAACATCACTTGGTAAGAAAACATTTACAAAATACACAACAGATGCAGGACATAGTTATCAGGTATATGAGGGTAGTGACAAAAAAGCGGAAGATTTCAGAAATCTTTATCTAACATGGGACGTTCCTTATGCAGATGGAACTGTTTATGCCAAGGCCTATGATGAAAATGGTAATGTTATTACGGATACAGAAGGCCGCGACAGTGTGACTACATTTAAAGAGGCATCGAATCTAAACCTTGAAGCGGATCGAGAATCGATTGTGGCTAATGATCGTGATTTGTCCTATATTACCATTGATGTTATCGATGAGAATGGTGATATCGTTGCGGATGCTTCAAATTTATTGCATGTAAGTGTAAGTGGTGAAGGGAAACTGATGGCACTTGATAATGGTGACCAGACGGATCATGAACCATATGACAGTGGCAAACGTAAAGCATTCAGCGGAAAACTCGTTGCTATTGTAAAATCCACTGATAATGCAGGAACAATGACAGTTAATGTGGAAGGCGAAGGGATCAAAAATCAAAGTATAACTATTACAACGACACCTGATCCTGAAGAGTCAACTGAAAAACATGTTATCGGATATACAATGCCTAAAAATTATTATGTAAAATTAGGTTACCAACCACAATTTGTATCAGAAACAAAGGTACTTTTTAGTGATGGAACAGAAGAAACACATCCAATTACATGGGATACGGAAGAAAACATGTTCGATGAACCTGGAACGGTTAACGTAGTTGGGCAAGTTGATAACCATGATCTTCGTGTTTTAGCTAATGTGACAGTTATTGAATCAGTTGGTGCGCTACTAAACTATTCTCTAGCGACTACGACAGGTGTTGATCATGTTAATTTACCTTCAAGTAGACCGCTTGTTTTAGAGGATGGTAAAGTACTACAAACTGAGTTCCCTGTAGATTGGGAAACGCAAGATGCTAACAACTATAAAGAACCAGGACTTGTAACCATTGAAGGAACGTCGACAGTGTTTGGGGAAACCATTCCTGTAACTGCGTCCGTTCGTGTGGATGATGCAGACGTTACTTTAGGTGATAATATAGCAGGTAATAACCTGACATTAACACAAGATATACCAAAAGAATTACAATCTGATAACTTGGAAGCCATTGTTGACGGTGATACAGGATTTGATACGGTTCAATCAGGGCCAAACAATTCTATTTGGACAAACTATGATATGGCTCAAACAGGGCAAAACAAAGCAGAAATTATTTTCACGTATGCAACGGCACAATATTTAGGATCTGCAGATTTATATTTCTATCAAGATTCTTGGGCTGCACGTTTACCTGAAAATGTAGAACTGTATTGGTCCAATGAGGGTACAGAGGATGCAACTTGGACAAAAATAGAAAACGTTAAAGAAACACGTGGAGAAACAACGGAAGGTACGCCAAATACGACAAAAATTAATTATCGTTTCAATGGTGTTCCAGCGGTTGCATTTAAGATCGTCTTAACAAGTGATCCTGGAACCAATAAAGCTGGCAAGCATTTAGCAGTTGGACTTTCAGAGGTAGAATTACGTGTTGAACACAGTTCGCTTAACGTAAATGCAGAAGCAACACTTGATAATTTACTACTCAATGGTAATAGTGTTTCAGCTAAAGAACTTGATGAAAAAGTGATTAACACAGCATATCAAAAAGCAGTGGTTGAGGCAGAAAGTGATAAAAACGTTGCAGTAACAGTACTGGAACCATACAAGAATGTGATTCGCATTCTTACTGAATCAGAAGATCACGAAACGAGAGAAAGCTATAGGGTTAATTTAGACCAACCTGCACCTGATATGGATTTACCAGCAGATGATGGTTCTAGAGACTACCCATATGGAAAGACTACGGCAACTGCAGGAGCTTACCACCAGAATCACCCAACAGAAGGTGACCCTAATTTTGCTGTAGATAATGACACATCAACTATATTCCATACGCCATGGGGTGGTACAGATAAGTCAAACTTCTGGATTACTTTGGAAATGGATGGAGTAACAAAGATTGATGCACTCCGTTACTTATCTCGTAGTGGTAATTCGAATGGTATGGTAAATGAGTATAAAGTGGAAACTTCTTTAGATAATGAAACATGGGAAGAAGTAGCCGTTGGTAATTGGTCAAATGAGGCAAACACATGGTCTATAGCGTCATTTAGCGAACCAGTGGAAGCTAAGTTCGTACGCCTTACAGCCCTATCATCTTATGGTGATGGAGGTCAAGCTGATCGATTTATGACAGCAAAAGAAATTAGACTTCGTGAAGCCCCACCTGCAAAAGAATCTTTAGAAGGTGCAGAAGTTGCCCTTGATCAAGAAGTATTTTCATATGATGGAGAAGCAAAGGCTCCTAAAGCAACCGTAACTTTAGACACTGTTGAACTAGAAGAAGGCATTGACTATCGTGTAGCATATGAAAATAACGTTGAGGCTGGTGAAGCTACAATCGCCATTACGGGTATTGTAGAATACGAAGGCACCATCAATGAAACATTTAACATTTTAGACAAAACCGAATTAGAATCGTTGATCACAGATGCGAACAAGATTGATCCAAACGATTACGCAGAAGAATTAGTAACAGCGTTAAATGAGGCAATTACTGCGGCAGAAGCAGCATTGGAAAATGCTACAACACAAGTGGAATTAGATGAAGCTTTAACTGACTTAGAAACAGCTATTGCGAATCTTGAAAAGGAACCAGAACTTGATAAGGCCGCATTGAATACTAAAGTAACGGAAGCTAAAGCGCTTGATGTATCAATCTATACAGAAGCATCCGTTAATGCTTTAAATGCAGCAATAACGGCAGCAGAAACAACAATAGAAGAAGCTACAACGCAAGCGGAATTGGATCAAGCTCTAACTGATTTAGAAACAGCTATTGGAAACCTAGAAGAAAAGTCAGAAGAACTTGATAAATCTGCATTAAACGTTAAGATAGCTGAAGCTAAAGCGCTTGATGAAGCGTTGTATACAGAAGACTCAGTAACAGCGTTAAATGAAGCGATTACTGCAGCAGAAACAGCATTAGAAGAAGCTACAACACAAGCAGAGTTGGACGAAGCTCTAACTGATTTAGAAACAGCTATCGGAAATCTAGAAGAAAAACCAGAAGAACTTGATAAAACAGCATTAAGCACTAAAGTAACTGAGGCTAAAGATCTTGATGAAGCGTTGTATACAGAAGACTCAGTAACAGCGTTAAATGAAGCAATTACAGCAGCAGAAGCAGCACTAGAAGAAGCTACAACGCAAGCGGAACTGGATCAAGCTCTAACTGATTTAGAAACAGCTATTGGAAACCTAGAAGAAAAGCCAGAAGAACTTGATAAATCCGCGTTGAATGCTAAAGTAACGGAAGCTAAAGATATTGATGAAGCGTTGTATACAGAAGACTCAGTAACAGCGTTAAATGAAGCGATTACTGCAGCAGAAACAGCACTAGAAGAAGCTACAACACAAGCGGAACTGGATCAAGCTCTAACTGATTTAGAAACAGCTATTGGAAACCTAGAAGAAAAGCCAGAAGAACTTGATAAATCCGCGTTGAATGCTAAAGTAACGGAAGCTAAAGATATTGATCTAGAGAAATATACAGAAGCATCCGTTCAGGCATTAAATGCAGCAATTGCAGCAGCAGAAACAGCAATGGATGAAGCTACAACGCAAGAAGAAGTAAACACAGCTGTTCAAGCGCTAGAAGCAGCAATCGATCAGTTAGTTGAAAAATCAGACGAAGTAGTAGTTGATAAATCTAGTTTGGAAGAAGCGATTACGCTTGCTGAGAAGAAAGACAAAGCTGATTATACTGCTGATACATGGAAACTATTCATGGAAGCACTAAAGGAAGGAAAAGCAGTCCTTCAAGATGAAGCAGCTTCACAGGAAGATGTAAATCAAGCAACTAATAACCTTGAGCAAGCAACTGAAGCGTTAGAAGAAGCATCTAGCGACTCGAATGAACTGCCTGACACCGCCACAGATAATTACAACCTTATCTTAGCAGGTTCACTGCTTATGGCATTTGGCACATTATGGCTTATAATTCGTAAACGAAAAAGAGAACAAGATGCTTAATAATTAAATATTGATTTTGATGGGACAGGGGGTCAGACCCACTGTCCCATTATTATGGTCTTTGAAAACCCCTGGCTATGCCGGGGGTTCCATAGAGCTTCCAGCGTGGGGACAAAAAAAGCCTCTCTTCATGATAAGATAAGGTTGGTTTCCCGACCACCAAATCTCATCAAAGAAGGAGGCATGTCCAATGCAGGACAAGAATAGTTTAGCACATACACAGTGGAGATGTAAGTATCATATTGTTTTTGCTCCAAAATATAGAAGGCAAATTATCTATGGAAAATATAAAAAAAGTATTGGAGAAATCGTAAGAGATCTTTGTGAAAGAAAAGGCGTTGAGATACACGAGGCAAATGCATGCAAAGATCACATTCATATGTTAGTAAGTATCCCACCAAAACTAAGTGTATCTCAGTTTATGGGATATCTAAAGGGAAAAAGTAGTTTAATGATTTTTGATCGTCACGCTAATTTAAAGTATAGATATGGTAACCGGAAATTTTGGTGTAGGGGCTACTTTGTAGATACAGTGGGCAGAAACAAAAATCAAATTCAAGAATATATTAGGAATCAGCTTAAAGAGGACTACGTAAGCGATCAATTAACTTTATTTGAAGAGTTTGATCCTTTCACTGGAGAGAAGAATAAAAAGAAAAGATAAGAGATTCTTTAGAATCAGTGAGTGAGTGTGGTGCAAAAGGGAAACCCGTTCAGCGGGCCTTTAAGGCCGAGGCCGGTAACAAAGGCTTCCAGCCGCAGAGCAAACCACCAGTTCACACTGGTGGTTTTGATTTAGTTATATTTCGGTTTGCCATTTTATCGTTGGGACATGGGGTCAGGGACACTGTCCCAACCCATGCTGTGTGTTTTCTGAGGTTGTCGTTTATTCATAATATAGGCATCAAATTTTAAGGAGGATTTATTATGAAGAAACCTAAAAATGATTTGTATTTAATTGAGGCAAAGGATTTAATATGTGGTGTCGATTTTGAAGTAGTTACCAATACACCTTATAACGGTGATGTAACAGTTCATTTTTATGAATTTGAAAATCACGAGATTGATACTGATTTGGCCACTATGTTAGGACTGGGTGTTGTGAAAAATTTGCATATAGTGGATGATTATTATATCTATAATGCTAGTAATGATCATGCTGATAATTTTGGTTTTATGAATGAAGTAACCAGGATTGCGATATATTACCAAATCACCCATCCTCATTATGATGATAAAGAACTGGAAGAATTTATTATAAACACAGAAAGGGGAAGGAAATATCTAAAAAAGCTACAGACTGTTGATTCCGATATGCCATTTCAGAAGCTAAAAGAAATTTATGATAGGAAAAAAGGAAATTTAGTTTTATTAGATAGGCAAATATAGATTGGGACAAGGGGTCTGACCCCCTGCCCCGTTATCGGTTTGCCATTTTATCGTTAAGCTGCAAATAGGAGAAATGGTTTGCGATCGACTCTATTAATATGGCTTTGTTATTGTTCATCGTTAATTTCAATTTTAGTTGTTTTCCGATGGCAATAAGTTCAGCCTTTTTATATTTTTTTAAAGCTTTCGTTATTTCTTGTCGATTCATTGTTTTCATCTTATCTATCGGTACAGAAATTTCTATTTCGGGCGAAGTTTTTTTCGGCTGATCAAGCGGATTAGGTTTCTGAGCAGACACTTTCTCTTTGATATCATCAAGCATATCCTCGATCTTCCAATTCTCATAGCATTTTAAAATACCTATTGTTTTTTCTAACTGTATAATTAATTTATTTACTTTCATGTTCCATTCGCACCTTTCATTCTATCTAATGATTCAGTGATTATTTTGCGAATGTGCTCGCTTTGTTTCGCAGCATTCTTAGATGATTTTTCAAAAGCGAAAACGGGATAGGCATGGGCGGATGCTTTTGAAATGCCATCACCTTGTGTGAGATATGAGTCAAATACTAGATTCGGAAAAGCGCTTTGTATTTTATTAAGTACAAGCATTTGTGTGTTTTTAGGTTGGCCTTTCGTTTCTATAATGCTATTAGTAATAATGCCTAGTAGTTTCGTTTTTATATAATTACTATCTTTCGAATAAAAAGTGTTGTTCAACTCTGTTACTTTATTCTTAATCGACATTAGTCCGTAAGAAGATAATGTATCAAGAATTGTAGGGATTAGATAGTAATCACTAGCATAGAGTGCATTTTGGGTTAAGAAATTCAAATTTGGAGGGCAATCAATTAAAATCAAATCATAATTGTTACGGAAGTTGTTTATTATCTTATTAAGCATTTGAAATTTGTAAATATCTGAGCCAACTAAATGTTTATCAAAATCAGTTCGTGTGTATGCTGCAATTTCCATGTCTGTATAAATGAGATCAGGGTGAGATGGAATAAGGTCGATATTTTCATATACTTGTTGATTATTTTTTCTTACCTGATGTTTAAGTATGTAATCCGCTGGTTTGATTGCTTCGGCTGGGTTGTTATAGAGAAATTGTTTAAATAAGCATTTAATTCCTTTGTTTTGTTCTTTTCCTTCACGAATAAACTGTTCAAACTTGTCTTCCATTAAACAAGAAACAGACAGGTTACATTGTGCATCCATATCAATGACCAATACTTTAGGTGGTGTTCGTTTATTAAAGTGTTTTTCTAATATACCTGGTTCTAAATGTTGTAATCCTGTAGCGATATGATGAGTAAAGGTGGTTTTTCCAACGCCTCCTTTCCAATTAATAATACTAATTACACGCGCTTTATTTGTCATTTCGTTTTCCTCCCATCTAACCCATATATATTCAAAAGTACAAGCGATAATAACTAAAACTGGGACACGGGGCCTGACCCCACGTCCCAACCCCACGTCCCAAGAGAGAGGGACAAGGCGCCTGACCCCGTGTCCCAACCCCGTGTCCCATTATTGCATGAAGAGTTTGTGGTATTTTTCTTTTATTTTTTTAAGGTGTTTGGTGTTTTTAGGGTCACAGGATTGTATCGCGCGTTCATAGGCATCTTTTGCATATACTGAGTCAGCACTACGTTCAAAACGAATCGCTGCTTCGTAATGTCTGCCTAATTTATTGCAATAGATCCCACTTCCATTCCAATTTTCCTTTTTATCAAACTCCTTAACTCTATATAAGTAACTTTTTAATATCCATGCCTGCTTTTCATCAGGGTCACTGATGGAACGTATGACTGTTTTTTGGATGTAATTATATGCTGTCATAAATTGTTCCAATATATCTAAACATGAAATAACTTCATCATGCATGTTTATTTGCTTAAAATGTGCTAATGCATCCTCATATTTTTCATTTTCTTTAGCTGCGTATCCTAAGCATGCATGCTTATAGACTTCTATTTCTTTTGTGTTTTTTAGGCGATTAAAACAATCATATCCCTGAATATATAATTTTTTCTTAAACAATCTTTTTCCTTCTTGAAACCAATCTTTTTCTGTTGCCTCTGCAGTATGTGCCTCCGTCTCTTGTAAAACAGCTAAATTTTTATGTTCCTGCATTTGTTCATGGATGGGTTTAAAATTCCAGAAGGCAGCAGTGTGATCTGGATCAAAAATATAACAGTAATGACTCCCACGTGTTACTGCTACATATAAAAGGTTTGTTTCCCATGATAATGTACGTAGAATTTCCTTATTACTTCGAATCTTTTCTTCATTTCCATCATGGATTTGTCGAATCGTGTTTTCCCAGAATATAGTTTCTTCTGCGTCTTTTTGAAAGAAGTCCCAAATTAAGATTCGTTCAAACTCTAGCCCTTTAATTTCAAAAATGGTAAAGATAAGTGGTGGATGGGCATATCGTTTCTGGAAAATCGAACGGAGCTTCTTCTTCATATCATCTGATCGAACAATGATTGCTTGGTGAGGTCCAAAGTCATGAACGGTCTCCATCATTTCCACTTCTGATATATTGGAGAAATAATAAGGTTTTTCCCCATAATGCAAGCTTTGTGGTGGTTTTGCTTTGATTTTTTTCTTGGTATAGTTTTTCTCTAATTTATTAATCGCCCTTGCTAGATCGGTAATAGCCCCAACGCTACGGTAATTCATTGTTAAATGTTCGAGCCTAGGTGGTTTATGTTTAAATTGGTAGGTGAATAAATCTTTAACTGTTGGCCATCTAAACCCACTATGATGGAGTATTTGTTGATCATCACCAGTTAAAAATAAGTTCGTTGCCTTTTTACCAGCTAGTTCATACAGGAATTTTAGATGTAGCATGGATAGATCTTGCACTTCATCACAGAAGATATAATTGTAGCTAGTGTTATTGAATTCAATCGCTTCTTGTAGTAAATCTTGTTCATCGATTTTATGTGATTGTGATAACATCGTTTGATAACAAAGAAACTGTTCATAAGCCTTTTTACGATTCCCAACAAAATTTGGTGCTTGATCATCCGTAAGGTTTAGATATTCTTTTTCGGTGAGAATATAATTCTTCCCGTATAAACCACCTTTCCAGACGCCACGTAATTCTTCCCACATCATCAGTGCAGGAAAGTCTTTTTCGATGTTTTTTTTGCGTGCTAACTTTTTATGATCACTCATAAACCGTTCTCTAGTAACCACATCTTGTGCTTTGTCTTTCTGTCGTTCTCTCATAAGTTCATCAAACGTTTTAAAATGTGTATGATTAAGGTATTTATGTTCGTCATCCATCCCTTTGACAAGACGCTGAAACATTTGTTTTGCTACTTTGCAAAGGTCTTTTGTATAGGTAACATATAGTTTTGTAGAAGTTGGATCCATCTCTAGTAGTTTGTGAATCACGATGGTAGTTTTACCGCTTCCTGCTGTCCCGCTTAATAAAAAAGGTAGTGGTGCCCGTGCGAAGTTACGTTGTTCGCTGCTTAAGCTAATTTTCATTTCGAAAAATTCATTTTCATTTAGTTCTTTGCTGCGCATTAATCGTAGCAGGGTATCGTCATCTAATTCATATGATTTTAGCTGATTTAGATACGTATGGAAATGTTCAGCTTCATTTCCCCAGATGGGTTTTGTTTCTTCTGTAAATTCCTCTAATGAACAAATTTGCTCTTCCTCTTGATCATATTGGTGTTTATCATAATCATCTTGCATAAGTGTCTTTGCTGTACGGATCACCCGGTCATGATCCACTTCAAAATGAAAGATTAATAGTGCTGCTTGTTTAGCTACTTGCCGATTTTTAACTATGGTAAATAGCATTCTTCTTGCATTATCCTCTCGTGCTTCATAAATGGTTCTTTTGTGATTGATGGAACGAAGCTTCTTTACTCGCGTTCCATTTTGCCATTTCCCATTGCGAAGGCAATCTATACGTTTGGATAATTGTGCGATTCTTTTTTCGGACATATTAAGAAGTTCTTCCCTTGCAGTGTCTGAATAATAAATACCAAAATTCACACCAATCTCCTCCTATGGGACACGGGGTCAGTCCCTGCGTCCCAGTTTAGTTAGAAAGTGGGACACGGCGCCTGACCCCGTGTCCCGTTAGTCGTTTAAGTCTTGTTTTGGTTGTTGGTGAAATGTAAAGGTGAAGTGATTTTTACTAGCTAATACTTGGTTGATTTCTTCATACATTCTATAATCGCCAATGCCGCTTAGGTGAACCCACGCTTTGGCTCTTGTTAATGCAACAAATAACTTGTTTCGCAAATGAATATCGGATTCTTGTTGTGCGATTTGATCTACGCCAATCACATAGACCATCTCCGCCTCATTTCCTTTGGCACGGTGGATACGAGAGACAGTTACAGCATCATCTTCCCAAAATTTATCAGGGTTTTTCCGATCATGTTTTTGATAAAATATATTAGACTCTAGGGTACTAGGAATATAAAAATTGACCCCTTCTAGTCGTAACTGCTCACATAGTGCTCTTTCTAGTTTCCAAATGTCATGGTTTTTATGGCTACCTAGAATAATAACAAGAATCTCTTTACTTGGTTGTAATCCCTCTTTTTCAATGTTTATTTTAATTTTTTTTGCAACATCATTTACCTCTTCTTGCCGTGAGTTATATGTTCTAAACTGAAACACATCTCCCTTCCAAAGAGAAGGAACGATATTTGGTGAATTTTTTTTTGGACGAAAGAGTTCAATTTCTGTTCCTTTTTTAAACGCTCCTTTTTTAATTTCATATCCAATACTTTGCCAGTTTTCTTTCGTGGTAAAACCCCGTAGCATCCCATCTTTTCGTAGCAAACCCATTCCTAGACCATGAGCAGCGGTTAAAATTGGTCCAGGTGTACGGTAACAACGGTGCATCACTTCACTTTTTTTGATTCGACCTGTATGCATGCCACTAACTAAATGGCCTAATGCTTCTCCGAATAATGCCTTTGCTTTTGGGATTTCTAATGTATCTAAACTTTGTGCTTCATCATATGCCCATATTAATCTACGATTATCTTCGTTTGTTGCATCAACAGGTTTAAGTGATTGATAGGCTAACCAATAAATCGGCTGTTTGTTTTCAAATAACAGTGTTTTATCATCAACAATTAAATCCTGTCCTTCATCAATTAAAACAGCATCAAAGTAGGGCGTGATTTGTTCTTGTTCAAGTAATTTTTTACAGGCTTTAGCTAGGCCTTTATTTGGCTTTTTATTTTCAACATTATTGGCTGTTAACCTAGGAACACCATGTTTTTCACACATTAGTCCGTAAAAACCTGTTCTATCCCTTGCTCCCCATGCATGTAATACGCGTAGTTTATCATTTTTAATAGGATCATAATGCATTTCGCCATTGCTGAAGTGGCGGATCCAACGATCAATATGAGATATCATTTGATCGTACAAACTTCTTGTGAAAAACACGAGAGCGATATTCCAATCCGGGTGTTTTAAATGCATGTGTGCAGCTTTTTGACAGAGAAGTATTGTTTTTCCTGAACCAGCGATTCCTCTTATTCGCTGAGGACCTGGAGGTATAGCTTTTCCGATTTGTTCTTGTTGGATATCTAATGTGGAAAGTTTCTGATTTAAGCTAGAAATAATCGCTCTGCGACTATTTTTTTCAGTATTTTGTTCTTCAATTACTGGTTTTTGATAAATAGTGCTACCGCCAATATAGGAAAGTAATTGGTTCCATCGACTTTCGTTTATTTCAATGCCAGCTTTAATTGGAGTGGTGTTTTGGATGGTAGATAAAAAGGTGGATTTGGATAAGTCGTCTTTAAATATAATTGGTGGGGCGGATGGAAGCTTATCAAACCCTCGTTCTTTCCATTCCTTTTTTGTAATTAAAGGAAGAGAGATGAGCACTCTGCCAGTTATTTTTTTTCGTAGTGTACGATCAGCGGTAAAGTAGCTATATAATTTTTCTAATTGATCTTCTGCTTGAAAATAAGGGCTGCCACTCTTCTGATAAAAATTTCTGAAAGTCCATTGATGGCCGTTCATACTGACGATCTGATCAATGGTTATTCCCTTTACTTCAATGATAATGACACCTTCATCTTTATCGATTATTAATATATCGGGTTCTCTTCGTGCCTCTCCTGTTTTAGAAAAGACTGGATATTTCCAATAGGCTAAGCATTCTCGATTAGCAAAGGCGGATTGAACGGTAGTCCAAACGATTTGTTCACACCTTTCTCCATCCTTTCCTATCGGTTCGGTTAAGATAAATTTTCCCTGCATGAAATTCCTCCATTTTTGTTAAGTCATTAAATTATGACAAAAAGTGGTTTAGTAAACCCATAATCATTCGTTTTTTATTTGTTTAAATGTTCACTATTGCTCATAAATTTATATGCAAAAAATAAGCTAATCATTCGAAGGTGACCTGTTTCACTCCTGATTTTCATAAGTAAAGTGGTTGCAATGAATAACTAATTCCTTCTCCAAATATATTTAGATGATAGAAGATTTTTTGGAGGTGTAGAGATGCCGATCAATACAAGTGATGAAAATAATATTTTAAAAAGATTACAGGCTAATTGGAGTTTTGTAGAAGATGGGGAATATACAGCAATTATTAAGGACGTGATAGCTGACGATCAGATACGAGATGATCGTCGCCCCATTAAATGGACCCTATTTTTAGAAGATGAACAGGTAACACTTAAAAAGTTTCATTGGGTGGACCGAGAAGGTGGGGTTAGTATGCTAGTGGAGGATGTGAAGCGGTTGGGATTAAGGATAAATCCAGAAAACGCTGTGGATGTTTGTAATAGTTTAATTGGATCAAAGATAAAAATACAAGTGGTAAATGGTGAGTATCAAAATATTTATTTTAAAGGGAGATTGTAAACGTATTGTCAAAAGATAAGTCGATAACACTGTATCTCTATGATGCGATCTACATGACTGATCAGGTAGATGCCACTGTTTGCTCAACGATCCTATCCGAGCTAACACTTCTGAATCCAGCTTATGATGAAGCAGTTAGATTTAATTTTTCTACAAAAGGAATTCCACAGAAGCTTCGTCTATATTCAAAAGTAAATCATAAAAAATTCGGTCAACTTTTTCGACTTTCAAGGGGGTATTTACCTCAGTTAAAAAAGATTTTAATGGAGGAAGATATTTCTTATCGTATCGTGGATTACAGGGTGGTCCAACCAGTTAGTTTTGGAAAAATAAAAGGGGAAATGCGAGATTACCAACAGCAAATCGTGCAGGAAGTGTCAAATTTAGATCAGGGTTTGATTGAGAGTCCTTGTGGATCAGGGAAAACCGTTATGGGGATCTTTTTATTAGCTTCTTTTAGTCAAAAAACCTTATGGGTTACGCATACAAAAGATTTATTATATCAAGCGATAAACGAGATTAGTTATTTTCTGCAAATCCCAAAAGAAGATATTGGAGTAATTGGTGATGGGAAATATGTAATAGGGGAAAAAATAACGGTTGGATTGGTTCAAAGTCTAATTAATGTGGATCGGAAGGTTTTAAGCGATCGTTTTGGAACTGTGATTGTTGATGAGGCGCATCGAGTACCAGCAACTACATTTCGGAAAATAGTAGATCAAACAACCGCTAAATATCGATTTGGATTTACAGCTACATCGAAAAGGAAGGATGGCTTAGAACCGATTTTATTTCACACGATTAGTCCAATTACGGCTAGCATTACTGAAATGGATCTTATGCATGCGAATCAAATTATGATACCAAAGGTGAAAATGGTTTATACGTCATTTCAATCTAGGTATGGGGATGATTTTAACAAGTTAACAAAAGTACTAATCAAGAATATGAACCGAAATCAACTAATTATTGATGTGATTGGTAAAACAATGGCTGCAGATGATTGTGCGTTAGTGATTTCTAATAGAGTTGCCCACTGTGACATCTTAAAAAATTTAATAGATAAACAATGTCCGCATCTTACAAGTGCTATATTGACTGGAAAAGTTCAAAAGAAGCAAAGGGAAGAGATCATAAATAAAGCGCGGAACAAACAACTGCATCTCATCATTGCCACAAAAATAGCAGATGAAGGATTAGATATTCCCGTGCTTAATAAGCTATATTTAGTCACGCCGAGTAAATCACAAACCAAAGTGAAACAACAGATAGGTAGAATCATGCGAAAAGCAAAAGGCAAAAAAGAGGCGATTCTTTATGACTTTATTGACGACCAAATTCCGATGTTACGAAGCCAAGCAAGTGCAAGGAAGGATGTTTACCTAGACTTACAATGTGACATACGAGTCTTGTAAATGGGACGTGGGGTCTGACCCCCTGTCCCCTTGTCCCAACCCAGTTCCCCCTGTCCCAATTGATTAAATTATATTATACTTGATGTAAACATTTTAAAGAGTGGGGAATCGGGTATGTCTAAGAAATCTATTTTTATTTTTTTTACATGTATTATTTTTATTGGTTTAATTGTTTATGGAAATCTGCAATATAGTGAAAAGTTAAAAACAATAAGTAAACAAGCACACGAAAAAATGGATCAAAGATTAATAAAGTCAGAGGAAGCAAACCGAAATCTGTATACAAAACTAGCAAATGGTAAAAAGATTGATTTTTTGATTATTGGTGATGAGTTAGGTTCTGGGATTGGTGTAGAAGATGAACATACACTGAAACAACAAGTAAGTAATCTAATAGAAGCGAAGTATAATAATAAAGTTAATGAGCATCAGATAACAAAAAAAGGTGCTGATGTATTTAATGGATTGTTTGTGTATGAAAAGGAGAAAAAGGATACTGAACAAGACTTAATCATGGTTGTTTTTGGTCAACATGATACAGATAGATTAACAGTGAAACAATTTGAGAAAAATTATGAATCGCTTTTAAAGCAAATAATCACTGACCATCCTAAGGCAGAAATTTTCACCGTGATTCAAAATAGTTTAAGTGATCAACAAGAGTATGTAACGGTTATTGAAGAATTATCTGATCATTATGGCATGCCATCTATTGATGGCAGAAAGATTTTTTCAAAGTCTGATAAAGAAACGGATCAATTACTGACCGATGAAGGGTATCCTAATGCGGTAGGTTACGAATTGTATGCTGAAGCCATTGTTAACACGATTGCTGAAGATGTTACAAAAGATATTACAATTGATTATTCGAATGTAGAGGTATTACATGATATAAACAAGTATGATGATTTTCGTTTTATTGATACACCGGAAGAGTTGGATGGTTTCGCATTAGTTGATGGATATTATTCGTCAAGTCAAGCAAGTAGTTCGATTCGGTATGAATTTTCTGGTGATTTGCTCGCATTACATATAAATAATACTGGTGGCCTCATGGAGGTTTATCTAGACGGTGAATATTTGCAGCAATATGATTTAAATGATCTAACAGAAGGAGAAATTCACCTTATGATCACGGATGAACTGGAAAAAGGTGACCACACTGCGCAGATTTTTGTTAGAGAAGCTGGAAAAACAATTCAAATTAAATCACTCATAACAAAATAGGTGGGACAAGGGGTCAGACGCCATGTCCCACTTCGGCTTGAATGGGACAAAGCGCCTGACCCCATGTCCCATTTAGGTCTACAAAGATGTGAATTTGGTAACCCTGTTGTTGAGGGGTGATGATAATGCAACTAAATTATGAATTAATGTTTGGTGTAGATAAGCAAATGCATTTTTTAAGTTATGGGTTGATTGCGCTATTATTAGGGATTGTAATTATTGTCTTATCAAACGAGCATACTGTTAACAGACGGATTGGTTATATCTGGATGGTGTTGGTTAGCTTTGGTGTTTTTGAAGAGTATAGACAATATATGGTCCCTAATAGAAGTGCAGAATTTTTAGATGCTATCGCCAATATGTTAGGTGTTACTACTGGACTGATCATACCATTACTTATTACATATCTAATTAAATATCTAACTAGATTTGTACCTAAGTATTTCACTATATATAGTATGGTTTTAATTTCATTACTTGTAGGACTGATCTTTATTAATGAACGGCCATTCGTCACCCTACCAACAAATGATGTGAAACGGAATAGTGAGGATTTGGGACAGGGGGTCAGGCTCCTTGTCCCATTTATAGACTTGGATGAATAATGAGACATGGGGACTGCCCCCTTGTCCCATTTAATTTTCCCTTTTGTCTGTATTAAAATATTTCATATTTGTATTTTCACATACTATTAATTAATTTTTACTAGTTTTTCAGGCAATAAAGTCAATTTTTTTTCTTTTGACATCTATATGATTCTCCAATAACTTATTGAATAAAGGAGAAATTAATTGGGACACAGGGTCTGACCCCCTGTCCCAAAGGAGGAGTATAGATGGCTAGAAAGCCGAGGGGAAAAAGTAGTAGTGGCATTTATCATGTGATGTTTCGAGGAATTAACAAACAGATTGTTTTTGAAGATGACGATGATCGATTTAATTTTTTAGCTACTTTAAAAAAATATAAAATGATTAGCGGATATACGATCTATGGCTATTGCATCATGGACAATCATGTTCATTTGTTAATAAAAGAATCTGCTGAAGAAAATCTATCAAAAGCAATACAGCGAATTAGTTCGAGTTTTGTGCTCTGGTATAACAAAAAATATGATCGAACAGGACATTTATTTCAGGGTCGTTTCAAAAGTGTAAATATAGAGGATGAGCGAGCTTTTTTGACAGTACTTCGTTATATTCATCAGAATCCTCTTAAAGCAGGACTAACGACAAATGTGTTTACAAGTAAGTGGACAAGTATAGTTGATTATCTTTATGGATCAACGCTTGTTTCTGTCGATTATGCTTTCAAATTATTTTCTTCTAATAAAGATAATGCCTATTACTTATTTAATGAATATATGCAATTATCTGATGATACATATACATGCTTGAATTTTGCCACAATCAATCGCGCAAAAGATGCCGAATTGATTGAATTACTTAAACGAAAGGGAATAGTGCAATTAAGTGAATTAAAAAAATTGGATAAAGAACAAAGGAACAAAATCATAATTGAATTAAAAAATATGAATGGCGTTTCTACAAGACAATTATCAAGAATAACTGGTATTCCTAAAACTACGATCAGTCGAATACACTAATGGGACAGGGGGTCAGACTCTCTGTCCCATTTTTTGATGTGTGATGTGTAATGGGACAAGGCGCCTGACCCCACGTCCCACCCCCCCGTCCCATCTATGAACTTTTTGAAAACGCTGACAATTTTTCTTTATTATTTTGTCGAATAGTAATATAATTGCACTATTAGAAATGTTGATTGAGGTGAAATGGGACACGGGGTCTGTGATATTATCCCCTTATAGTAGACACATAAATTATTGGGTGTTATGTTTTCGCTATAAGGGGAGATTTTTTATGACAAAAAGATATTCAAAAGAATTTAAAGAGAAAGTTGTGCAATATTACCATGATCATGAAGGTTTAGGTTATTTAAGTGTTGCAAGAGTTTTTGATATTCCCAGTGATGAAACCGTTCGAACATGGATTAAAAAGGTGGAAAAGGAAGGTTCTAATGCATTTGATTCTAAACCGAGAAAAAGTAAGATAGAACGTAAAAAACAAATAAAAAAGAATACAAAGCCAATTTCTGCAGATAAGTGGGAAGATCCCAAGACCATGGCTGAACGGATCGCATTTTTAGAAGCTGAGAATGCTTATATAAAAAAGTTAATACAGCTCAGAGAGGAGGGAAAGAAGTAAAACGAGCTAAGGATAAATTTAAGATAATTTATGATCTAGCAGCTATTTATCTTATTATTGATTTATGCTTAATAGCGAATGTATCCAAAAGTGGATATTACAAATGGAAAAAAAGAAAATCAAGGCCTATGACTGTGAAAGAAAAAGACGAAGAGAGTTTAAAGAAACTTATTTCAAAAATATATAAAGAAACAAGCTATACCTATGGTTATCCTAGAATTACGGATGAGATTAAAGAAAGCTACAAACAGAAGGTTAATCATAAACGTGTTTATAGACTGATGAAAGAAATGAATATTCAGGCTCTTAGTTTTCGGAAGAAACACAAGTATAAACAAGAGGGAAATACAGCTGAGAATATCCTCAATCGAGAGTTTGATGTAGATAAACCATTTAAAAAGTTGGCTACGGACATTACATATTTGTATGTAGGTCGTACACGCCTATACCTGTGCGCTATTTTAGATTTATATAATAATGAAATAGTTTCCTATCACATTAGTGATAAGAATGATAATGCATTGGTACTGAAAGCCTTAGAGATAGCAACAAAAAAAGGAGACGTGAAAGATACCTTAATTCATAGTGATCAAGGGCATCAATTCACGTCTTATGCTTACACTTATCAATTAAAATCATATCAAATGAAAAAGAGTATGTCTAACAAAGGTAATTGTTGGGATAACGCACCGATTGAAAGCTTTTTTGGCCGACTGAAAGAGGAATCTATTCGTATTCAGAAGCCGAGAACCAAAGAAGAAGTTTATCGTACAGTAGAATGGTATATAGATTTCTATAACAACAAAAGAAGACAAAAAGGCTTAGGATCATTAGCGCCGGTACAATACAAAGAGAGAATAGCATAATGACCCCAAACTTTTTGTGTCTACTTGACAGGGGTATGCTTACTGACCCCGTGTCCCACTGGAAGGGTGTGTTGGTATTTGCTTAGATTTTTGCGGAAGACTTCGTTAAAGCAGCAATTAATCATTTCTTTTGCTACGATTGCAGTTATTTCGATAAGCATTTTAGGTATTATTCAGATATATCAGTTAAAAGCTTTAATCGATGAAAGTAAAAATAATCAGGTTTTTTCTACAGAGCAGTTGAATTCAAGTGTGGACGACTTTGTTGGAGAACATCGGCGCGCAATTGAGACATTGGCTTTACAATTAGGTGTGCTGGAAGATGCTGATTACGAAAAAAAATTAGAATTACTTTCAACCATCAAAAAGAAGTTACCAAGTTTTAAGAATATGTATATTGGAGATACGAAAGGAACAGCGGTCGTTTTTTACCCCGAGATGAATGATCAAGGCCAGCGCAACGCTGGTAATAATTTTAGTGACCGGGATTATTATAAAAATGTTGTAGAAAATGAAAAAACCGTTGTTTCAGGAGTATTTGAAGGAAGAGTAGGGTTTGACGGACCAATTATTACTATTGTTTCTCCTATATTTGATAAAGAAGGTAACTTTGATGGATATGTTTTAGGGGCTTTGGATTTAAAAGCACTTGAAAATAAGATTGTAGCGTTTGACTATGGAGAGGGATATCCCGTTGTTGTTGATCAATCCAACCGTGTTGTCTATCATCCTAACTATAATTATCGACAACAGATTCGTAACTTATCCGATGAAGAAGTTCTTCGTAATAAAGGTGATAGTTTAAGAGGAAGCGGCTATTATTTTTCTGATTACAAAGACCAAGAAGAGTACATTAGTTATGAAACGATTCCTTCCCTAGGCTGGACTGTACTTGTTAGTAAACCAGCTTCTATCGTCATCAATGCATTTAAAGATTCCATTTTTACCATTCTTTATTTTATGGTTGTTACCACATTATTTATGATAGGTGTAGGGACATTAATTGCTACAAAATTTGATAAAACGGTTTCTGTATTACTAAATTACACGCAAAGAGTAACGGTAGAAGGAGATTCGGCTAGTAAAGAGTTACAAAAGTTAGAGGGTCAGCGACTTCCTAAAGAAATGGTTCTTTTAGCCAATCATTTTCATAAAATGGCTATGCAGATTAACGATAGTAAAAAGCAACTAGTTTATTGGAATAATCAATTAGAAAAAAGAGTAAAAGAACGTACGTCTAGCTTGGAGATGAAAAACGATGAATTAAGAGCGATTAGTCAATTAATAGGCAGTATATCTTCAAAAGAGGATATTGCTCAATTTATCCAAGTATCGTTAGAAAAGATTAAACCGATTATTAGTTACCCCATCTTATTTCTAAATCAGGATTTCTCGGTATCATCACAAGGAGTTGTACAAAATGAGAATATCCATGATTATTTTAGTCAGCAAACGAAAGGGGATAAACTGCATATAGAGCCAATTTTCGCTGAAGAAGAAAGAGTTGGTTACTTAATTGTAGATTTATTAGAAAAAGATACGATTTCTGAAAATGATCAACAATTCTTACAAACATTAGCTAGTTCTTTCGGTGTTGTGTTAAAGAATAAATTACTATTTGAGAAACAACGAACGAAACACGCGGAACTAAATGCAGTATTAACAAGTATGTCAGAAGGTGTTTTACTAGTTAAAAAGAATTCTAAAATATTATATACGAACGAATTTTTTAAGAACTTAAACAGAAATAATATTCCGAATTTTGAGGGAGAACATGAAGATGTATTTAATGATTGGATTCAGCAAGCTTTTCAATATGATGAAGATGAGTTAGATGCATATCTTAAAGAGCAGTGTGATCAATTAAAGGTTACTTTAGAAACAGAAAATCAGAAATTAGTATATATCATTTACCGATTTAATGTATTGGATGATGGCGAATTGCTTGGTAAGGGCTATCTCATACGAGACATCACCCAGCAAGAGGAAATTGATTTTCTGAAAGATAACCTTATTTCGATGGCATCCCACGAGTTCAAAACACCAATTACAAGTATTCGCGGGAGTGTAGAAACGCTATTACGAAAAGATACAGATTGGGATAAAGCTTTTCAGTTAGAGTTATTAGAAGGTGTCCATGAAGATATTGCTAGAATTGAAGAATTGATTAATGATTGGTTAGATATTTCAAAGATTGATTCTAAATCATTATATGTTAATCGAATACCAACCAAAATTAGTAAAGTAATAGAAGAAACAATACTAAGTTTTTCTGATCGTGAAGCAGTATCCATTTCGTATAATCCTGAGGCATTAAATAAATTACCTATTGTTTCTGTTGATAAAAATCGCTTTAAACAAGTATTATTAAATATTTTTACCAATGCCATTCGTTACAATGATGAAGAACAAAAGCAGATTCAAATTGAAACAGCATGTATAGATGGTGAAGTTCGTATTCGGATTTCAGATAATGGGATTGGTATCCCGGTTGAACATACGAAAAAAGTATTTGATCGTTTTTATCGAGTTGATTCTTCTGCAACAACAAGAACAGGTGGAACCGGACTTGGTCTTGCCATATGTAAAGGGATAATGGCTGCCCATGGTGGAGATATTTGGGTTGAGCCACAAGTCCATGGTAGTGGAACTACTTTTATATTAGCTTTGCCGATAACCGGTGAAAAAGGAGAGGATCAAGCATGAATCAACAAGTCGTTGTAGTAGATGATGAAAGAAAAATAGCACGGTTTATCTCTGCCAATTTAAAGTCCGTAGGTTATAAAGTAACCACTTATTTATCAGGGGTTGAACTGTTAGAGAATTTTGATTTAATTCAACCAGATATTATTTTATTAGATGTCATGATGCCCGAGATGGATGGATTTGAAGTACTCGCTAGATTAAGAAAATTTACATCCACACCTGTGATTGTACTTACCGCTAGAAGCCAAGCAAAGGATAAAGTGGAAGGACTTAATCTGGGGGCAGATGATTACTTAACGAAACCATTTTCATTAGATGAGTTGTTTGCAAGGGTAAAAGCAGTATTACGTCGAACACAACCGATAGAGCAAATGACTAATGATCAGACAGCCTTAGTTTGTGGGGCATTTAAGATTGATTTTCCTAAGCGTCGATGTTGGATTGCAGATCAGGAGTTAAAATTAACAAACACAGAGTATTCCATATTAGAACTGTTAGCTATGAATAGTGATAAAGTGGTCACGCATGAGCAGGTATTATCTGATATCTGGGGGCCAGAATATAGAGATGAAGTGGAATATTTACGTGTTGCGATTGCTAGAATCCGAGGGAAGTTAAAAAAAGTCGATAAAGAAGTTGCAAAGTTAATTGTTACTTATCCTGGAGCTGGATATTTATTGACGACTAATATATAAGCGGGACAGGGGGTCAGGCCCCCTGTCCCGTTTTTTTGGGACAAGGCGCCTGACCCCTTGCCCCAAAAATTTTAATGTTTTTGAAATGTAAGCGCTTTTATTTTTATTCGATTGTAATGGCGTATATTTTATATTTGATTTGTAAACAGAAAACGAAATAAGGGAGAGATAAATATGTCACAGTTAGAACACAATAGCGCACCAGAAGTGAAGAAAGAATTCATTCCTTACTGGTGGAAAGTAGTTTTTGTATTCTCATTAGGTTGGGCCATTATGTACGCCGATCGAACGATATTGAATCCGGTCATGCCTAACTTGGCAGCAGAATTTGGATTGACCAACTCGCAATTAGGTCTATTAAATTCAGTCTTCTTCTTAACTTATGCCGTATTACAAATGCCGTCGGGTGCATTAGGTGATAAGTTTGGTAGAAAATACGTCCTTGTTCCTGGTTTTATCTTATTTGGTGTTTTTACAGCTATATCAGGGATCGCAACTAGCTTTGCTTTTCTATTAATTGCACGTGCGATTACAGGTCTAGGAGAAGGAACGTACTACGGACCGCAATATGCCCTATCATCAGATGCAATTCCAAAGAAAAACCTTACTGTTGGTACAGCAATTATCAATAGTGGGATGGCGATTGGTATTTCGGGCGGTTATATCCTTTCGAGTTATTTAACATTGGAAATGGGCTATAGTTGGAGAGCGCCATTCTATGTGATGTCCGTTCCAACCGTTTTAGTCGGTATCATGATTTGGTTTATCATTCGTGAAAAGAGAAGAACCAATAAACAAGTTGAAGAAAATACAACAGTGGAGAAAGAGAAAATTGATTGGAGCTTCTTAAAAAATAGAAATATTATTGCCGTTCTTATTATGGTCTTTTGTTCATTATACGGATTTTTCATGGTTATCACATGGTTACCACAATATCTTCAAGTAGAACGTGGTTTTCAAGGTAGTGACGTTGGATTCATTTCTTCCCTAATTCCATGGGCGTCCATACCTGGTGCATTAATTTTTGCTTATTTATCAGATAAGCTTGGTAGACGTAAACCGTTAATCTTTTTCTTAGTACCTATTGCTGCTATTTCAATCTTTGCAGTTGCTTATATTCAAAGTATTCCACTTATGATTGTCGCTTTAATCGTTTATGGTCTAACTGGTAAGTTAGCACTTGATCCAGTATTGATTGCATTTGTTGCTGATAATGCACCTAAAAAAGTATATAGTACAATATTTGGTATTTATAACTTTGTTGGGATGTCATCATCCATCTTGGCACCTTATATTACAGGCGCAATCGTTGACGTTGCAGGAACAATGAAAACTGGTTTCTTCGTTTCGATGGTACTGCTTGGAATTGGATTTGTAGCAATGTTATTTACAACAGAAAAAAAGACAACTGTATAAGTCTAGATAAATGAAAGGAGAACATACATGTTACACACCATTATTAAGCCTAATCTATATCAAGATTCAGTAAGTTTAATGTTACTGGCAAACAAACTCTCATCAATGGATGGCGTAGAGCAAATTTCTATTATGATGGGAACACCAGCTAACAAGGATATTTTCAAGAATACAGGTCTGTATACACCAGAACTAGATGATGCCAAACCATCTGATATGTGTATTGTTATTCGAACAGAGGACCCTGAAATTATCGATACTGTATTAGAGCAGATTGATAGTTTTATACAAGATCAATCCTCATCTGGTTCAGCCAATGATTATGAAAATGTTCGTACATGGGATCGTGCACTACAACAATTACCAGATGCAAATATGGCCTTACTATCTATTCCTGGTCAGCATGCAGCAACTGAAGCGCATAAAGCATTAGATCGTGGATTACATGTATTCATGTTCAGTGATAACGTATCCAAAGAAGATGAGAAGGAATTGAAAGACAAAGCGCATGATAAAGGGCTCTTAGTGATGGGACCTGACTGTGGTACCGGCATTTTATCTGGTGTGCCATTAGCTTTTGCCAATGTCGTTGAAGAAGGCAATATCGGTATTGTAGGGGCTTCTGGAACAGGGATACAAGAAGTATCATCCTTGATTGATCGTCTAGGTGGAGGTATTACTCATGCTATTGGTACAGGTGGACGTGACCTAAAAGGGGATATTGGAGCAGTAACGATGTTGGATGGAATTGCTGCACTTGAACAAGACCCTAATACGAAAGTAATCGTTGTGATTTCTAAACCACCAGAAAAAGCAGTACGTGAACAAGTTGTGCAAAAGCTTAGAGGATTATCCAAACCAGCAGTAGCTGTGTTTATGGGGGAAAAGCCAGAAGCACATGAAACAAATATCCAATATGCATACACCTTAGAAGAAACAGCACGATATGCAATTGAATTAGCAAAAGGACAAAAGGTGGATGCCTTTGATGAAGCAAAACGTCCTAATTTAACATTACATGCGAACCAAACGGCAATAAAAGGGCTCTATTCAGGAGGAACACTAGCGTCCGAAGCAGCAATGTTATTATATGAAGTTTTAGGTATTGAAAAATCGAATAATGAAGAAGGATATTTATTAAAAGCAGCCAATCACGAGGTTATTGATCTTGGGGATGACAAGTATACCAAAAATAAACCGCATCCGATGATTGATCCATCTACACGTAATACATTTATTGAAGAGGCAGCTCGTGATGAAGCGACTGGTGTGATTCTCTTTGATACTGTATTGGGTTATGGTTCACATGATGATCCAGCAGGAGAAGTCGTGAAAGCTGTAAATAATGCAAAAAGTATTGCTTCTGAACAAGGAAAGGAACTTTATTTTGTAACATCAATCTGTGGTACATCGAAAGACCCTCAAACTTTTGAAGAACAAAAAAATAAATTAATTGCGGCTAATGTCATCGTAGAGGAAAGTAATGTGAGAGCAGTTAAAACCTCTTTAGAGTTACTTGGGAAGGAGTTACCAACAACGACAACCGATTTACCTGTAGAAGAGAAAGCTGCACAACCAGAAGCAGAAGTTAGTGAAGTTTCTCAAAAAATTATGGATCTTTTAGTTAATAAACCACGTGTTGTAAATGTTGGATTGGCATCATTTGCACCTACAGTCATCAATCATGGTGGAAAGGTAGTCCAATATGATTGGCAACCAGTTGCTGGCGGTAATGAACGGTTAGCAAAAATACTTGCGAAGTTACAATAAATGATCAATTGATGCTGTTATCTTTCTGCTAGTGGATAACAGCATGATATAAAAAGAAAAATCAGAGGAGGAATTTTCATGTATAACACCATTCAAGAAGCAAACGAAGCAGTTGTAGAAAAGATGAAAAATGCCCAACCATTTTTAATAGATGTTGTCCCAGCGCATACAGTAATTCCGGAGCATAATGAAGGGAAATTATTGACACATGCTGGGCCACCAATTGCATGGGAAGATATGACAGGTCCGATGAAAGGTTCTTGTATTGGCGCTGTTCTTTTTGAAGAATGGGCAAGTGATGAAAAAGAAGCAATCGCCATGCTTGAAGGTGGCGAAATTAAGTTTATGCCAAATCATCATGTCAATTCAGTTGGGCCAATGGGTGGAATTACATCTGCCAATATGCCTGTGCTTGTTGTTGAAAACCGTGAAGAAGGAAATCGTGCCTACTGTACAATGAATGAAGGAATTGGTAAAGTACTTCGATTTGGTGCGTACAGTGAAGAAGTAGTTAATCGCCTTCAATGGATGAAAGATGTGTTAGGGCCTGCTTTATCACAAGCATTAAAACTAACACCTGAAGGATTGAATTTAAATGTAATGATGTCGAAAGCAATCACAATGGGAGATGAGTTCCACCAGAGAAATATTGCTGCTTCACTCATTTTTCTAAAAGAAGCATTACCATACTTATTAAAAATCGATATGGAAGAAGAGAAGCGTTCGGAAGTAATTAAATTTTTAGCAGATACGGATCAATTCTTCTTAAATATTATGATGGCTACTGGTAAAGCGGTAATGGATGCAGCGCGTACGATTGAAGCAGGTACCATTATTACTGCGTTAACTCGAAATGGTAAAGATGTTGGTATCCGAATGAGTGGAACTGGTGATCAGTGGTTTACTGCACCGGTAAATACACCACAAGGGCTTTTCTTTACTGGCTATACGCAAGAAGATGCAAACCCAGATATCGGTGATAGTGCAATAGCTGAAGTATTAGGAATGGGTGGATTTGCAATGATCGCAGCTCCTGCCGTAACAAGATTTGTTGGAGCTGGCGGATTTGATGATGCATTATCAACAAGTAATGAAATGTCAGAAATAGGATTTGACCGTAATCCTAACTTCCCAATTCCAACATGGGATTTCCAAGGGGCAATATTAGGGATCGATGCGCGTAAAGTTGTTGAAACTGGTATTGAGCCAGTTATTAATACAGGTATTGCTCACAAGGAACCAGGTATTGGTCAAGTAGGAGCAGGTACTGTTCGTGCGCCATTAAACTGTTTTGAACAAGCGATTGAAGCATTAGCAGAAAAACTGAATATTGAAGCATAGGCCACATGGCACATATTATAACTGCACAGGGATATAGCTCCTTTATCCCTGTGCTACTTTCTAAAGATACAAAAGGAAAAGTACTTAATAAATATGAAACGGGGTTCAATATTTTAGCAGGATCACGTTTGATTTTTATTGGTACCGAAAAAAATGGCTACTCACCGTTTGGTATTCATTTATCAAGTCAAGACTATTTACCTTATTCGAAGAAGGTAAATATCGGGGCATCTGTGACTTTCGGACCGCGCGAATTAATAATAGAAGATCTTTTTTCCATTACATTAAGAGACGATAAGGCATATGATCCTATTGTACCTATTGAGAGGGAAAAGATTACAACAGCATGGAAACAAATGATTCCAAAGGTATGGCTAGAAAGAGGTTATACGAAAATTCTTTCAACAGATTTAGCAGTGGCAATGGAAGTAATATGGGAAATGAAGGAACCAACAACTGTGGAACAAAAGATGATTAGACGATTAATTAATTGTTGTTCCCCTCATGTTTCTAATGAAGAAATGGATGCTGTATGCCATTATTTTGTTGGCAGAGGTGTTGGTCTTACACCAAGTGGTGATGATGTGCTTGTTGGTGTGGCTGCTATTTTATATGGGAAATATGGACCTCGTCATCCTTTTATAAAGGGGATTAAAAAGGTTAAAGACAAAGACAGAACGACAATGGTTAGTCAAACGTTCTATCAATATGCATCAATAGGAGCATTTCAATCTACGATTCTATCAACCATGCATGCTCTATCTAGTACAAATGAATCGTTAGTGGCTGCTGTTAATCAATTATTAGAAAGTGGGCATAGTTCGGGTTTTGATACGTCGTTTGGTATGTACGTTGGACTAATAGGTAGACAGGAGGAATAGTGAAATGAACAAAAAGCGTATTTTGATTGCGCTAGGTGGTAATGCTATCTTGCAATCAAAACAAGAAGCAACGTATGAAGTACAACGAAATAATATTCAGCAAAGTTGTGAGATCATTGCTGATTTAATTGAACAAGGTCACGAAATTGTTGTAACACATGGTAATGGCCCACAAGTAGGGAATATTTTGCGTCAACAAGAGGAAGCAAAGGATGTTGTACCGCCATTTCCATTGGATGTTTGTAATGCCGAGAGTCAAGGATTTATTGGCTATATGTTAGAACAAGCTCTGCGAAACGAGATGATCAAACGAGGTATAAACAAGGATGTCACAACGGTATTAACAGAATCAGAGGTTTCATCAAATGATAGCGCTTTCTCTAATCCCGAAAAACCAATTGGCGTTTTTTATTCTGAAGTAGAGGCGAAACAATTATCCCAGGACAAAGGTTGGGTCATGAAGGAAGATAGTAATCGCGGTTATCGTCGTGTGGTCCCATCCCCTAAGCCTATGAAAATTATTGGAAGTCAATTAATACAAGAGTTGGTAAATAACGAAAAGATCGTTATTGCTGCTGGTGGTGGCGGTATTCCAGTTGTGAAACAGGAAGATGGCACGTATAAAGGGATTGAAGCAGTTATTGACAAAGATAGAAGTGGCAGTCAATTAGCGAAAGAAGTAAACGCTGATGTATTTATGATTGTAACTGATGTTGATCATGTGTTTGTACATTATGGAACACCAAAACAAAAAGCATTGAGCGACGTTAGTGTAGAAGAAATCAAACAATATATTGCTGATGGGGAATTTAGCGCAGGAAGTATGGGCCCTAAGGTAGAAGCAGCACTATCGTTTGCTGAAAATAACGGACATTCCATCATCTGTTCCCTAAACAAAGCACATCAAGCAATCAACGGCTCAACAGGAACTCATATGGGAGAGAGGGACAGACACCTTGTTCCATAAAAAGAAATAATGGGACAAAGTGCCTGACCCCTTGTCCCAATCCAAAAAATGACCTGAAGTTTAATTCAGTGTCATTTTTTTGTGTTTAGAGGGGTCAGTGATATTATCCCCTTATAGTAGACACATAAATTATTGGGTGTTATGTTTTCGCTATAAGGGGAGATTTTTTATGACAAAAAGATATTCAAAAGAATTTAAAGAGAAAGTTGTGCAATATTACCATGATCATGAAGGTTTAGGTTATTTAAGTGTTGCAAGAGTTTTTGATATTCCCAGTGATGAAACCGTTCGAACATGGATTAAAAAGGTGGAAAAGGAAGGTTCTAATGCATTTGATTCTAAACCGAGAAAAAGTAAGATAGAACGTAAAAAACAAATAAAAAAGAATACAAAGCCAATTTCTGCAGATAAGTGGGAAGATCCCAAGACCATGGCTGAACGGATCGCATTTTTAGAAGCTGAGAATGCTTATATAAAAAAGTTAATACAGCTCAGAGAGGAGGGAAAGAAGTAAAACGAGCTAAGGATAAATTTAAGATAATTTATGATCTAGCAGCTATTTATCTTATTATTGATTTATGCTTAATAGCGAATGTATCCAAAAGTGGATATTACAAATGGAAAAAAAGAAAATCAAGGCCTATGACTGTGAAAGAAAAAGACGAAGAGAGTTTAAAGAAACTTATTTCAAAAATATATAAAGAAACAAGCTATACCTATGGTTATCCTAGAATTACGGATGAGATTAAAGAAAGCTACAAACAGAAGGTTAATCATAAACGTGTTTATAGACTGATGAAAGAAATGAATATTCAGGCTCTTAGTTTTCGGAAGAAACACAAGTATAAACAAGAGGGAAATACAGCTGAGAATATCCTCAATCGAGAGTTTGATGTAGATAAACCATTTAAAAAGTTGGCTACGGACATTACATATTTGTATGTAGGTCGTACACGCCTATACCTGTGCGCTATTTTAGATTTATATAATAATGAAATAGTTTCCTATCACATTAGTGATAAGAATGATAATGCATTGGTACTGAAAGCCTTAGAGATAGCAACAAAAAAAGGAGACGTGAAAGATACCTTAATTCATAGTGATCAAGGGCATCAATTCACGTCTTATGCTTACACTTATCAATTAAAATCATATCAAATGAAAAAGAGTATGTCTAACAAAGGTAATTGTTGGGATAACGCACCGATTGAAAGCTTTTTTGGCCGACTGAAAGAGGAATCTATTCGTATTCAGAAGCCGAGAACCAAAGAAGAAGTTTATCGTACAGTAGAATGGTATATAGATTTCTATAACAACAAAAGAAGACAAAAAGGCTTAGGATCATTAGCGCCGGTACAATACAAAGAGAGAATAGCATAATGACCCCAAACTTTTTGTGTCTACTTGACAGGGGTATGCTTACAGACCCCCTGTCCCAAATCACGAAAATTTCTATCGACATACAGATAGCATAATACGGCTACGAATGCATATATTAAACAGTGTGATGAAAGGATAAAGGAAAATTAGGGATTAGAGGGTAAATATCGCTTTTTCGAAAAAAAAAGGAATTAAGTTAAAAGCAGGTGTGTCATAGTATGAACGCTAAAATACGATGATATGGGTTGTTAACCACATGTTGACAACGTAATTTTCCTTGAATAGAATGAAAGTGAAAAATTTAGTTTCATAGTATAAAAATCCAAAGGAGGGAAAGTGTGAATACTAATTTAGTTGATTTCTCGAAAAAAATGTTGTTTTCAAGTTTGGCTTTACTAACTTTTGTGTTTTTATTCACAGGTGTAAACCAAGCATCAGCAAAAGATGTGGGTGAGATTACTATCAATCCTAAACCACAGGAAATTCAAAAGGGAGATAAAGGGTTCCCACTAACACCACGCGTCGGCATCGTAGTTGGAGAAGAGACAGATGAACATGCAGTAAGTGAGCTAGAGGCTGTTTTGAAAGATTCCGATGTCAAAAAAATCAACCGCTTTCAACCGGGTGAAAAAGTAAATACGCCAGTGACGATTTGGGTAGGTGGTCCATCAGAAAATGAAGCATCTGTAGATGTATTGGAAAACTTGGATGTGAATGGACCAGAAGCCTTAAAAGAAGAAGGTTATGTACTTGCTACGGGCAAAAATAAAATTGTGCTAGCAGGGAAAGACAAGACTGGAACCTACTATGCAGTCAAATCGTTTAAACAACTTATTCAAGCAAAAGAAGGTAGAAACTGGGTTCCGGAAGTGGAAATAAGAGATTGGCCTGAAATGCCAATTCGAGGATCAATTGAAGGTTTTTATGGCCCACCTTGGACACATGAAGATCGTTTAAAACAAATTGAATTTTATGGTGAAAACAAATTAAACACGTATATCTATGCACCAAAAGATGATCCATATCATCGGGAAGACTGGAGAGAACCTTATCCAGAAGAAGAGCTAGCAAAGCTTACAGAGTTGATTGACAAGGCGAATGAAAACCATGTGAAGTTTACCTTTTCTCTATCACCTGGACAGTCGATCTGTTATTCCGGTGACGAGGATTTTGAAAAACTAACTGCTAAGATGGAAAAGATGTGGGATTTAGGTGTAACATCCTATGCTATTTTCCTGGATGATATTAGTCAAGAGTTACATTGTGAAGCAGATGTAGAGAAATTTAGTGATGATGAAGATCCAATTGCCGCTGCGCATGCTTACTTGTTAAACCGATTTAACGAAGAGTTTATCCAAACACATGAAGGAGCAGAGCGTTTAATTACCGTACCTACGGAATACGCAGGAAATGGAACGACACTTTATCGCGAGCGATTCGCTGATTTGCTTAACAATGAGACCGTTATCATGTGGACTGGCCCGGATGTCGTATCCGAACAGATCACAGCAGAAGGAGCAGAGGAAGCGCATAATGTTTTCAAACATGACTTACTTCTATGGGACAATTACCCAGTAAATGATTTCGATCGTAATAGCCTGTTCCTTGGTCCATTAGTGAAAAGAGATAGTAATTTAACAGAACACGGTGTGGTAGGCGTAACGGCAAATCCAATGAATGAAGCGGAAGCATCCAAAATTCCATTGTTCACCATTGCTGACTATACATGGAACCCATTTAACTATGATCCAAAAGACTCTTGGAATCGAAGCATTGAATCATTTGGTGGAGATGCGGCAGAAGCGTTAAAAGCTTTTGCAGAAAACACGTATTCTTCTACAATCAACGATCAAGAATCGTTAACATTAAAGCCGTTAATGGAAGCATTTTGGCAAGCTTATTTATCAGATGATTCAGATAATGGCGCAGAACAAATAGCGAATAAGCTAATCGAAGAGTTTAAATATTTACAGCAGGTACCTGCTGAGTTGAATCAAAAGATGGAAAACGAGAAGTTTCTATCAGAGGTTGAGCTTTACTTAGAGAAGCTAAAACTGTTTGGAGAAGCAGGGGAGCTAGCTGTCAAACATCTAACAACAGATGACGAAGAGAAAAAAGAAGAATACAAAGCGTCGATAAAATCTCTATTACAGCAAACCGATGACATGCCGCAAAAAATTGGTGATGAAGTCATTCGACCATTCATTGCACAAAGTATTTGGGGATACAATGTAAAAATAAGATCATTAGACGGTATAAACACTTATCGTGGAGCAGATGAATTAATCTTATATACACCTGAACACGGAGACACAACGCAATCTAATCCGTATGGGTATGAGGTAACAGTTGAAGATGGTGTAGTTGTAAAAAGAGGAGGAAACAATTCTGTAATCCCTGATAACGGTTTTGTACTAAGTATTCACAACAGCAATTGGATGGAAAAGAATTGGCTAGACAAATATGCAACCATTGGATCTGAAGTGCGTATTGTTGACGGCCAAGTTCTCATTACTCCGCCTGAAGATGAAAATGATACCACAAACGAATAGGTTAGCAAAAGAACTCAGAATAGCTTTTCACTGCTATATCTAACTATTCACCTATCTATATTACTAGATAGGTAGAAAATAGTAATAATCAGAATATGATCTCAAGCTTGAGTGATTACAGACTAGTTATCTGGTGAAACAAGCGCTCAAGTTTGAGATTAAAATAATAGACTATGAGTAAAGGAGATGGAGAATGAGTAGTATATGCGATAGTATTCATAAAAAGATTGCATTATGCGGTATGGTTTTACTAGCTTGTGTGTCTGTATTCGCAGGAGTAAACCAAGCATCAGCAAAGGATGTGGGTGAGATCAACATCAATCCTACACCTCAGGAGATGGAAAAGGGAGATAAAGGATTCCCATTAACACCACGCGTAGGCATCGTAGTTGGAGAAGAGACGGATGAACACGCTGTAAATGAGCTAGAGGCTGTTTTGAAAGATTCCGATGTCAAAAAAATCAATCGTTTTCAACCGGGTGAAAAAGTAAATACTCCGGTTACGATTTGGGTAGGTGGTCCATCAGAAAATGAAGCATCTGCAAATGTGTTAGAAAACATGGATGTGAATGGACCAGAAGCATTAAAAGAAGAAGGTTATGTACTCGCTACGGGCAAAAATAAAATTGTGCTAGCAGGGAAAGACCAGACTGGAACGTACTATGCGGTCAAATCATTTAAACAATTAATTCAAGAGAAAAAGGGTAGAAACTGGATTCCCCAAGTGCAAATAAGAGACTGGCCTGAAATGCCAATTCGAGGATCAATTGAAGGTTTTTATGGTCCACCTTGGACACATGAAGATCGCTTAAAACAAATTGAATTTTATGGTGAGAACAAATTAAACACGTATATCTATGCACCAAAAGATGATCCATATCATCGTGAAGACTGGAGAGAACCGTATCCAGAAGAGGAACTAGCAAAGCTTAAAGAGCTGATTGACAAAGCAAATGAAAATCATGTGAAGTTCACTTTCTCTGTATCTCCAGGTGAAACCATATGCTACTCCGGTGACAAAGATTTTGAATTGTTAACTGCGAAGATGGAAAAGATGTGGGATTTAGGTGTAACCTCTTACGCTATTTTCCTGGATGATATTAGTCAAACGTTGAATTGTGAAGCAGATATCGAAAAATTCGGTGATGATGAAGAGCCAGTTGCGGCTGCTCATGCTTACTTGTTAAACCGTTTCAATGAAGAATTCATACAAACACATGAAGGAGCAGAGCGGTTAATCACGGTACCTACAGAGTATTCTGGTAATGGAACAACATTTTATCGTGAGCGTTTTGCTGAGTTACTAAACCAAGATACGGTTGTTATGTGGACAGGTTCAAAAGTAGTACCTGAACAAGTCACAGCAGAAGGAGCAGAGGAAGCGCATAACGTTTTCAAACATGACTTACTTCTGTGGGATAATTACCCAGTAAATGATTTCGATCGTAATAGTTTATTTCTTGGCCCACTGGTAAACAGAGATAAGCATTTAACAGAGCATGGGGTTAACGGAGTAACGGCAAATCCAATGAATGAAGCGGAAGCATCCAAAATTCCATTGTTCACAATTGCTGACTATACATGGAATCCATTTAACTATGATCCAAAAGATTCTTGGAATCGAAGCATTGAATCATTTGGTGGAGATGCAGTAGAAGCGTTAACAGCGTTTGCAGAAAATTCCTATTCTTCTCCAATCAATGATCAAGAATCATTAACATTAAAGCCATTAATCGATGCATTCTGGCAAGCCTATGTATCAGGTGAAAATGTTGATGAAAAAGCCGCTGATTTGATTGATGAGTTTACGTATCTGCAAGATGTTCCAAATATATTAAATGAAAAGATGGAGAATGAAAAATTCTTATCAGAAATTGATCCATATTTAGAGAAATTAAAAGTATATGGTGAAGCTGGGGAAGTTGCTGTGAAATATGTAATGGCAACAAAAAATGAAGAAACAGAACAAGCTAATCAGTATAGAGAAGAGCTAATACGTCTGTTTAATCAATCGGAGGAAATCCCTCAAAAGATGGGTACAGGTGTCATTAAACCTTTCCTAATTAAAAGCGCATTAGAATTAGCTCCATTAGAATTAACGTTAGATCCATCTATTGATCAGTTTTGGGATGCTTATAAAGCAAATGATGTAAATAATGAAGCAGAAATGCTAATTGAACAATTTGTAGAATTGAAACAAATCCCTGAAAACATTCGCCAAAAGGTAGATAATCAAGCATTCTTGAATAGTATGGAAGATTATCTAAATAATTTAGATGTTTACGGTGAAGCTGGTGAAGTCGCTGTGAAATATGTAATGGCGAAAAAACAAGATGAAGAAACAGTAAGTGATTACAGAGATCAATTATATCAATTAATGATGGAAGCTTATCAGATGCCACAAAAAGTTGGCGATCAAGTGATTAAACCATTCTTAATTGATAGTATGTGGAGCGATTTGAATGTTGTTGACTATCGTATGTTAGACGGTGTCAATCAACCTCGTGGTGGAGGAGAATTAATTCAGTATACACCAGAATACGGAGAACGTACTGGAACAAATCAATGGGGATATGAAGTAACAGTGGTAGATGGAAAAGTAGTAAAAGCAGGAGGAAGTAACTCTATCATTCCAGAAAACGGCTATGTACTAAGTATCCACGCAAATGATTGGTTAAGAGACAATGCAACAATTGGTAAGACCATTCGCATAGAAGATAATGTTGTACTTGTTACCAATCCACAATAAATAAATGGGACGAGGGGGCAGCCCCTTCGTCCCATTTTTTAAAATAATTGTGGTAGTGTCTCGATTAAGGTATTTACCCCAAAGTAAGTAGTAAGTATGACCACAATCACGCCAAAAATGGTTAACCATATTGGATGCTTATAATCACCAATAATACGTTTATTATGTGCTGCCAGAAGTATCGATGCTAATGTAATAGGTAAAATTAGGCCATTAAATGAACTAGCTAAGATCAACAATAATACAGGACGACCGATCGAGATAAGAACGGAACAAGTGAAAATTAAAAAAATAATAATCCAAAGTTTTCGATACTTACTTAATTTTAAGTGAAAGGTTGTAAAAAATGAGATAGTTGTATAAGATGCCCCAATGGCAGAAGTGATTCCAGCTGCCCATAAAACAAGCCCAAACAAACGATAACCTATCTCTCCGGCTGCGTAAAAGAAAGCAGAAGCTGTCGGGTTACTTGGATCTAATGAAAACCCTTTGGATACTACCCCTAAAACGGCTAAATATAAAAGGATATGCATAATAGCGGTAACGCTTATCCCAAATACAGAAGACTTAGTCACTCTAGAAAGATTCTCAGGTCCACTTATTCCAGCATCAAGTAATCGATGTGCACCCGCAAATGTGATAAACCCGCCTACTGTACCCCCTACAATTGTAATAATTGAATAAAAACTTAGTTCTAATGGTACAAAGGTTCGTAATGTTGCTTCAGCAATAGGTGGATCACTTACAATTACAATATATCCAGTTAACACTATCATTAAAAGACCTAACCATCTTACAACAAAGTCCATTGCAAACCCTGCTTCTTTGGACAAAAAAATGAATATACAAAGAAGCGCTGTGATAGCTGATCCGATGTTAGCATCTATCCCTGTGAGTGCATTTAATCCTAAACCAGCCCCGGCTAAATTTCCCATATTAAAGGCAATACCGCCAAGAATGATTAAAGAAGTGATAAAATACCCTAATCCAGGGAATACAGCATTGGCTATATCTTGCCCTTTTAGTTTGGCAATCGAAATGATACGCCATATATTTACTTGAGCACCAATATTTAAAAAGGCAGATATTAAGATGACAAAACTAAAACTTGTAAGTAAAGATTCAGTAAATACAGCAACTTGTGTCACTGTGCCAGGGCCTATGGCTGAGGTAGCCATTAAAAATGATGCACCTAACATAACTTTAATTTTTTGTTTGACAGAAGAAGAATTGCTTTCTATTTGCTCTTCTTTATTGACATGTAATTTCATACGACTCATCCCTTTCCTGTCATACTAAATGAAATAGATAAATTGAAAGGAACTGCTTGGAATATAAATTCATTTAGAAAATAGATACATATTTCTAGATAAAAACTAAACGGTTTAAGACCATCCTTTCTGTACAAAATGAAACCTTATATGAATCATATCAATTTAACAATTACAATCGAATAAAAAAAGATAACGCTTACATTACAAAAACATTAAAATTTAAATGATCGGGACAGGGGGTCAGGCACCTTGTCCCATTATAAAAAATTATAAAATTAATCTGATTAAAGGTATAGACAACTATAAAATTTTATTGTATTATAAAGATAACAAATAATTACTTTGATTCATTTTAGTTGTATAAATAAGTAATAGTAACTAATTTGAACTAGTCTTTATTGATTATATTTATCTTTTATGACTACGTTTTCATGTAATTACATATGGACTCACATGTTACTGACTCGATCAGGCATGGAGTAAATAAATAGGATGTAACAATCCTTTTATTTCTCCGTGCCTTTTTTAATCTGTTAAATACTTTGTTTGAAGGGAGTACTACATAATGCTTAAGAATTTATTTAAGAAATCAGGCTTAGATATCTATTCGCCATCTAATGGACAAATTGTTCCAATTGAAGAGGTACCAGACCCAGTATTCAGTCAAAAGATGATGGGAGAAGGTGTTGCCGTTTCACCGAACGGAGGAGATATAACAGCTCCTGTTGAAGGGAAAATTGTGCAAGTTGCACCAACCAAACATGCGATAGGTATTCAAACAAACGATGGGACTGAGATCTTAATTCATGTAGGGTTAGAGACTGTTTCATTAAAAGGTGAAGGGTTTAACGTACTTGTTAATGAAGGTGATGAAGTTTCTGTTGGACAGAAATTGATGGAAGTGGATTGGGCTTTTCTAAAACAAAGTGTTCCAAGTATTATTACCCCAATCGTGATCACAAATAGTAGCAATGATAAAGAATATAATGTGACATCAGAAAAAACATGTAAGCAAGGCGAAACCGTTTTATTATCAGTAAAGTAATCTATTAATCTTTGAAGTGTAAGCGTTTAGTTGACATACACGAAAAATATTCAATACATTTAAGGGGGTGATAACGCCGAGGAAGATGATGATTGGTTGTTAAGTGTAGAAGTTGTAGGTTTCTCAAAGGGTTATAAAGCGCATTTTCATGGTATTATGGTATGCCCCCATACACTCTATGAGAGAAAATTGATGACTAATTAAAACTATTATTACATTATAGCTCTGGGGTCAGGGGATTAAATGCAGTGTACATTTATTACAAGTATTGTTTTTGACAGCGCTTTATAATTAACGGTTTTTTGTACTTATTTTATTTTGTAGGCTTAAAAAAAAATGATTAAAAAAAAGAAAGTTATAGGGAGGAATACTCATGGTAATGAAATATATTCAAAATATTGGCCGTTCACTAATGCTTCCAGTTTCTGTATTACCAGCAGCTGCGATTCTAATGGGTATCGGTTACTGGATTGACCCTTCAGGTTGGGGTGCAGATAGTTCGGTTGCGGCATTCTTAATTAAAGCTGGTGGATCAATCATTGATAATATGTCCATCTTGTTCGCTGTCGGTGTAGCTTTAGGGATGTCAAAAGATAGAGATGGTTCTGCTGCATTAAGTGGTTTAGTTGCATTCTTAGTTGTAACTACACTACTATCAACAGGTACTGTTGCTCTATTACAAGGTGTAGAAGCTGGAGAAGTTAACGCAGCATTTGGTAAAATCAATAACCAATTTGTTGGTATTCTATCAGGTATTGTTGCTTCTATTATGTATAATCGATTTAGTCATGTGAAATTGCCTGATGCATTAGCATTCTTTAGTGGTAAGCGTCTTGTTCCAATCACGACTGCAGTCTCCATGTTAGCTGTATCTGGAGTTCTATTCTTTGCATGGCCTGTAATCTACACAGGATTGGTTTCATTTGGTGAATCAATCAGTGGTTTAGGTGCAGCTGGTGCAGGTATTTACGGTTTCTTCAACCGTTTGTTAATTCCAACTGGTTTACACCACGCATTAAACTCTGTGTTCTGGTTTGATGTTGCAGGTATCAATGATATTGCTAATTTCTGGTCTGGTACGGGTGAAAAAGGTGTAACAGGTATGTACCAAGCTGGTTTCTTCCCAGTAATGATGTTTGGTCTTCCAGCAGCAGCACTTGCTATGTACCACACTGCTAAGACAAGCAGAAAGAAAACTGCAGCTTCTCTATTATTAGCGGCAGCAGTAGCATCTTTCTTCACAGGTGTAACAGAGCCACTTGAATTCTCATTCATGTTCTTAGCACCAGTACTTTATGTTGTACACGCAGCTTTAACAGGTTTGTCTCTATTTGTAGCATCATTGTTTAATTGGACTGCAGGTTTCGGTTTTAGTGCCGGTTTTGTTGACTTTGTTTTAAGTTCAAGATTACCATTAGCTAACGCTCCATTCATGTTGATTGTTCAAGGTTTAGTCGTTGCAGTTGTTTACTATGTAATTTTCAGATTCTTGATTACAAAAATGGACCTGAAAACACCAGGTAGAGAAGACGACGATCCAGAACAAACAGCAGGAAGCACTACAGGTTCTTCTAATAGTGATTTTGCTGCAATGGCAAAAGAAATTTACGCTGGTTTAGGCGGAGATGATAACGTAACTTCAATTGACAACTGTATTACTAGACTTCGCCTTGAAGTAAAAGATATGGATAAAGTTGACCAACAACGAATTAAAAATACTGGTGTAGCTGGTATCAATGTAGTTGGTAAAAACGGTATTCAAGTTATTGTTGGTACACAAGTTCAATTCGTTGCAGATGAAATTAAGAAAATTCGTCGCGTATAAGTGAATTGTACGTTTATAAACGAAGCGATTAGCTTCATTTAAAGATTGATTATTAATATGTAGTAGTTTAAGACACCTCGTCAAAAAGGGATATTTATTGTTCCAAACAATGAGGTGTCTTTTTCTATAACATTGTAGGCGCATAACATAATTATATTGGACAGCATGAAGCTCTTACTCTGTAGATAAATAGTATATTTAAAAAAGTAAAAGGGGTATAAATGTGGCAAATCAGATAAAAAAATGTTTGATTGTTTTAATGGCTGTCGTACTAGTTACTAGTGGGATTCCAATTGGTCATCCAGTATATGCAAATGAACAAAGTCAAAATTCAGATCGTTATGAAATTTACCCAACTCCACAAGACATTCAGTATCACGAGGGTGAATTTGTTATACGTACAAATGCAAATGTAGTATTTGAACGTACAATTGATCAACCAACAAAAGATCGAACAAATGAAATATTTGATGCGAAAAAGGTATCACTTTCTGAATCTGATCATCTAGTTGAAGGAACTACAAATATTTTAGTAGGAACAGAAGGTTCAGAAGGATTTGTAGACAAATATTTCGATGAGAATGTCTCTTCAAATGCAGATTTCTTCCAAAAAACAGACTCCTATATTTTATATGTAACAGATGGAACGATTGCAATCTTAGGAAAAAATACAGATGCAGCTTTTTATGGTGTGACAACCTTAAAGCATATTTTAAATCAAATAGAGGGCAAAACGATTCATAATTTACAAATAAATGATTTTGCTTCCACGAAGGTAAGAGGATTTATTGAAGGGTACTACGGTATTCCTTGGACAGATCAAGATAGAATTTCTCTAATGGAATTTGGTGGGGATTTTAAGATGACATCTTATATTTTTGCACCAAAGGACGATCCCTATCACAATAGTCAATGGAGAAAACCATATCCAGAAGAACGTTTAAATGAAATAAAAAAAATGGTAGATGCAGGTAAAAAGAATAAGGTGAAGTTCGCATTTACCATCCATCCATATATGCATAACGGCATAAATGAGAGTAATTATGATGAAGGTATTGAAGCAATTAAAGATAAGTTTAACCAACTGTATGACATTGGTGTTCGACAATTTGGTGTTTTAGGTGATGATGCTGGTGGTATTTCACCTGAATTAGTTGTACGAGTGATGAACGATTTAGACGAATGGGCAGAAAAGAAAGGTGACATTTACGATTTTATTACTGTACCAGCTGGCTATAACACGGCATGGGCTAATTGGAATGAACTAGATGTACATGATGCAGGCTTTTCTGAAGATACCCATATAATGTGGACTGGTGACAGTGTGTTAGGTCATATCACGCAACAAACGATCGATAATTTTAAAACGAGAAATCGAACGGAAGAAGAAGGTCCACGTCGTGATCCAGTATTTTGGCTTAATTGGCCAGTAAACGATGTTAATATGAATCGCCTACTTATGGGTAAAGGTGAAATGTTAAATAAAGGTGTAACTGGGTTAGGTGGTGTTGTATCCAACCCAATGCAGGATGCAGAACCTTCTAAGGTAGCACTCTTTGCTGTAGGTGACTATGCTTGGAACGTCAATGATTTCAATGAAGATAAAAGTTGGTACGATTCATTCAAATATGTTGATGAAAATGCAGGCGACGCACTTCGTACACTCGCAAGACATATGCAAGACCCTAAACCTAACAGCCATGGGTTAGTACTAAGTGAGTCAGAAGAAATAAAACCATTACTTGAACAATTTAATCAAAAATATAATGCCAATGAGTCTATTATTGATATTGGTAATACGTTAATTGAAGAATTTGAAAAAATAGCTAAAGCTAGCGATACATTTATGCAGAACTCTCAAAACGAGCGAATGAAGGAACAAGTGGAACCTTTTGCTAAATCATTAAAAGACTTAGCACATGCATCCATTGCATTTATTAACACCGCTATTGCATTAGAAAATAATAATGATAATGCAGTTTGGGCTAACTTTTCACAAGGAAAGGCAGCTTATGATTCAAGTAAAACACATGATAGACCAGTCATTAACGGAACGAAAAAAGCACTGCCAGGTTCTAAACGGTTAATTCCATTTGCGGAGAACTTAAAAGAAAGTCTATCTTCAGAAGTTAACCAACTCCTCAATGTGGAACAATTGGTGATGAAGCCAATTTCTAATTATGGAAATGGGGACATCTATCAAGGGAAATTAGAAAACCTTATTGATGGCGATGATAGTTCAAAAGTTTGGTTTAATCGTTATATTGCGCAAGGTGATTATGTAGGCATCGAGTTTAATAAACCAATTTCTATTAAAGGTTTAAAGGTATTACAAGGGAAAAATGCTGCAGATAAAGATGCTTTCTTTTATGGGAAATTTCAATACTTTGATGCTGAGACAGAACAATGGAAAGATACGACTGGTACTTCTCACGGTGAGTATAAAAATGTAGTAGAAGAATCAGGCTTAGATATTACAACAACAAAAGTACGTTTTATTGTTGATCCATCAAAACCTATTAAGGGAGAAGGAGAAAACAATCCAAAATGGGCGGCCTTTAGAGAATTTTCAATAGAGACTGAAGAAGAGATAGATACAGAACCATTAGAGCCATCTCTTATTAGAACAGATGATTGGATTTTCCATGGTGGAACAAATGATGTAAGTGCATTAACAGATGATAATTCTTCAAGTTATATTTACTATGACCCTAGAAATAATCCAAATGATGTGACTTTAGAAGGCGATTATCTTGGCTTGGATTTAGGTAGAAAAATTAAACTAGGTAAAGTAAACATTGAGCTTGGTGTACCTAATAATCTGAATGATAAATTTGAGGAATTTGATTTACAGTACTCTACGGATGGAGAAACCTATCAAACCTATAAATCATATTCAAATGTGACGGAATTAGAAGAGGATTTAACGAGCGAAGAAATTACTGCACGCTATGTCCGTATAAAGAATACAAAGGAAATTACGCGTTGGCTTGGATTTAGAACATTTAAAGTAGAGGCTGCTAAATATAATCTGGATGCATATACAAATGCTAATACGATTGATTTAAAATCAAGATTTGATAAAGATAGATTTGAATTACAGCCAGCCCAAGGTATTACGCTAAAAGATGGGGAATATGTCGGACTTAAATTAGATCGCATTCATGATCTAAATCAAGTAACGACGGATCTATCAGCAAGCGCTGCAGATTTGCAATTACAAGTTGCTAAAAATGAATATGAATGGACAACTGTTGATGACCCTACCAATGTTCCATCTGCTCGCTATATCCGATTGTTGAACACAACTGGAAGCGATGTGACATTTGATATTAATGCATTTGTTGCCACATCAACAGAATATGAACCACTTCATATAGAAGATTTTACATTTAATGAACCAAATGGACTGGACCAATCGGTTGATGGTGACCTAACGACAGCGACTGTTTTTAAAGATCACCAACGTCAAGGGAAGCATTTAATCTATGATATTGGTCAAGAAATTGACTTAGATCAATTAGAAATTTATGTACATGACTCAACGTTAGATTTCATCTATGACGGTATTGTATCTGTTTCAACAGATAAGAAAAATTGGGAGAAAGTGATGGAAATAGGAGATCAAGAGCCTAATGACAATCGAAATGCTGATATCAATGACTCTTTCCCAAATCATAAAGTATCATATAATACGGTTTTAGCTGAAAATATAAACAAGCGTGCAAAATATATTAAGATTGAAACGACACAAGATGTGAATCGTTGGGTACAGATTAACGAATTAGTTATAAATGATGGTAAATATTATCCGGTTGCAAATAATGCAACATTTGATGCGACGGTTATGGAAGAAAAAGGTGGAGAACCATCCAATTTAATAGATGGTGATTTAAACACGATGTACATTCCATCTGAAGGCAATGGAAAGCTAACCTATCATATTTCCGAAAATAATGATAGAAATTCCATTACTATTTTACAAGGTAAAGGGAATGCTGGTACAACAGTGAAAGCAAGAATGGCCGATAAAGCAACCCCTGAAAATGATGAGCTTGTCACATTAGGAACGTTAAATCAATCATTAAATCGTTTTGTGATTCCATCTGAAAAGCTGCTTTATGATATTGAGATAGATTGGAACGAAGAAATTCCACAAATCTATGAATTATCTTTAACAGAAACATCAGATACTTCTGTTGATAAAACAGCTTTACAACAAGCAATTGATCAAGACATTGACACGTCAACATTAACGACATCAAGTGTTAATGCGTATCAGGAAGCACTTAGCTTAGCTCAACATATTCTTGATAATCCGTATGTTGCCCAAATTTCAGTTGATAGTGCGAAAATTGCGCTAACTAACGCGATCGATCAAGTTGAAACAAAAGGTGACGCAAGTGTATTACAAGAAGCAGTTGAACAAGCTAGAGATTTAGACAAAACACTTTATACTGAGTCATCATGGAGTGAACTTGAACTTGTACTTCAAGAGGCTGATGAAAAACTTTCAAATCCAGATAATTTATCTGTAACAGATGTGGAAACATTAACAAATAAAATCAATCAGGCTAAAGACAATTTGAAGTATGAAATCATTAGCAAAGAAAATGCAATGATAGCGCTAGAAGATGCAAAGGCATTTAATAGTACCATCTCTAATCCAGATGAGACCTATACACAAGAAAGCTATCAAGCATTTATTGATGCAATTACAGCATTAGAGGCATTGTTGGAAAAAGATGAGACGACAGCAGTTGTTCCAACAAAATTTGTCGAAGCAAAAGAAACGTTAGAAAATGCCAAAAATAGTTTGGTAGATATAGCTGAGTTGTCTAATTTACTTGATGAATCAGATGCTATTTTAGAGAACGAGGCATTATATACAGCTTCGTCTTTCCAAGCATATCAAGATGCAATAACTACAGGAAAAGAAGTAGCAAAAACCGGTACAGAAGCACAGGTTCAAGAAGCGATCACCACAATCAAAGAAATGAAAAAAGATTTAGCATTTGCTGGTGATACGTCATCACTTAAATCTGCTGTGGAAGAATATGATCAATTAGCTGCAGATCATTATACGGAAGAATCATTTAATACATTTGAAACAAAATTAAATGAAGCGAAAGCGATGCTTGAAGCAAATGATGCAACAGATAAAGAAATTGCTCAAATGACCGAACAACTTAAAACAACGTATAATGATTTGGTCAATGTGAAACATTTAAAAGAGAAAATTGCTCAAGCACAAGCGTTTAATGAGTCAAATTATACACCAGCTTCTTATCAAACGTTGTCCGATGCGCTTCAAGACATGGAAGCAAAAGGGATTTTGAAAAATGGTGATGCAGATGCTGTGCAATCTGCAATTGAATCTATTTCAAGTGCAATGGAACAACTTGTTATGGCAGCTGATCATGAAAAAGTAAATGCCCTTCTTAAGTCTATGAAAGATATAACGATAGACAATTATACAACAGAATCAGCTAAGGACTTTAAGGAAGTACTGGATGAATTAATTGCATTTTCTGATTCAGACAATGCAAGTGCAACAGATTTTGCAGCATTAAAGTCATCTATGCTTAATGCAAAGGATAGTTTAGTTTCTGTAAAAGAATTAAAAACCGAACTTCAAGAAGCAAAAGATATAAATGCAAAAGATTACGTGGCATCTAGTTACAGTAAACTAGTTAACGCTATGGAACAAGCGGAAAATCTATTAGCTAATGGAACAGAAGCAGAAATTTCTGAAGCGATAGATCAAATAAATGTTCTAAGTGCAAATCTTCTATCCAAAGAAGCACTACAATCTGCTAAAGAAGCAGTGGAAAATGCAGAAGAATCACTGAATAATGAGGATTTTGATAAGGCAACAAAATTAGTTAATAAATTACCTGATTCTACCGAAAAGGAAAACTTGTTATTAGCATTATCTCAATTAGAAGATCAGGTTGGGCAAGGGAACAATAAAGAAGATGGCTCCTCTGAAGATGAGGGCCAAGATAAGAATGAAGAACTACCAAATACGTCTACAAACATGTTCAATTTAATTGCTTTTGCGCTACTGCTGATAGTGGGTTCAATCGTTATGCTTTCGGTAAAAAGAAGAAATAATAAGTAATGTGAAAGAGCCAGTTTATTAAACTGGCTCTTCCTTTAAATTAAATGATCTAATGATTGTTTTAAAAACAAATGGATAAAACAATTTTGTGAAAAAACGTACATTTTTATTAGTTTTTTTAACAGCTTAGGAGACTAATTTTCCTAAGGGGTTAGCTGAAGTATAAAAGTTATTGCTGTTAGCTAAAAAAATATTAAATATCTTGGCTATTTTAGTCGAAATGTATTAAAATCAAATCATGGAACTAAAATATTTACAACATGTTAATAGGTAATTTTACCATTCATAATTGTTGTATTTGGCTTTGCATTACTTGCAGGAAATAACCTAACTAGCTTATTTTGTGTACTATGATTATTGCTGTACACCATTTTTTTATCCCATAACTAGGTAATAGACATTTTGGCTACGTGCACATTAAAGGTTCTAAACACGCTGCAAATGTAATTATTTAGCATAAATTAAGTTATGTAAGCGTAGTAATTTATAATTATATTTGTGCCTTTTATTGGGATGATATGTAATTTGTGATAAAGGGATATTTCCTAGCAAATTGTAAGGAGGTTGCTTCAATGAAATTAAAGAAAATTTTAAATAACAATGCGGTATTGGTGGTAGATGGCAACCAAGAAAAAGTCGCAGTCGGCACAGGAATTGCTTATGGTAAAAAGAAAAATGATGTCATTAATAAAAATAAGATAGAGAAACTATTTGTAATGAAAGAAAATGAAAAATTACAACAGCTTCTTAGCAGAATTTCTGAGGAACATTTCATTATCTCGGAAGAAATTATTTCTTACGCAGAACAAACGATTGGTATGAAGTTGAGTGAGCATATCCATATCACATTAACCGATCATGTGTCATTTTCTATTGAAAGAATTCAAAATGGTATGCATTTAAAAAACAAATTATTAAATGAAATCAAAATCTTATACAAAGAAGAATTTGAGATAGGTTTATGGGCATTAAAAAAAATGAAAGAAAGACTAGATATTGATATGCCGATTGATGAAGCAGCTTTTATTGCATTACATATTCATACCATGAAGCTCTCAGGAGGGAATTATAAAGAAACGGTAAGACAGACCACGATTGTAAGTGAAATGGTTCAAGTCATAGTAGATTATTTAGGTTTAAAAATAAAAGAAGATGATATTTCCTATCAGCGACTGATCACGCACTTGCGCTTTGTATTACATCGAGTCAAACATAGTGACCAATATTCAATGGATCCAGAAATGCTAACGATGATTAAAGACAAGTTTTCTCAGTCCTATCATTGTGCGAAAGAAGTGAGTGAACAGATAGCAGCTACTTATCATATTGATTTTCCAGAGTCAGAATTAGGGTATATTGCTATCCACTTAGAAAGACTTAGAGAGTAGAGTTTCATTTTTTTATAGAAGTTTAGTAAAGAAAGTGAATGCTAACAAGTCTTGTGTGAGATGAAATTTCTGGTATAATGGAATGGTGTTGGAAATATTGTATATTTTTTATAGATAGGAAGATTGTAGAATGGGTCATCCAAAGCAACGTCGTTTTAATAAAAAAGTGTGGATAGTAACACCGATAATTATTGTTCTTGTATTAGGGTTAGGAATGGGTGCTTATGCATGGTCGGTTTATGATAGTGTGAAACAAACGGTAAATGAAAAAATGCATGAGCCAGTTTCATCAATTAATACAAGCTTAACAGAGAAAAAAATGAGATCAACAGAACAAATTAATGTATTATTACTAGGTGTAGATGAAAGAACAAACGATAGTGGACGTTCAGATGCGTTATTAGTCATGACGTTAAAACCAAAAGAAAACAAAATACAGCTAGTTAGTATACCACGTGATACACGAACAATGATTATTGGTAAAGGATATAAAGATAAAATTAATCATGCGTATGCTTTTGGTGGCGCAGACATGTCCGTTAATACAGTGGAAAGTTTTCTAGATATTGAATTAGATTATTTTGTTCGTATTAATATGGAAGGTTTAAAAGAATTAGTTGATGCATTAGGTACAATTACTGTTCAAAATGATATTGCCTGGAATGACGGGAAGTATGATTTTACAATTGGCCCAGTAGAAATGGATGGAGACAAGACGTTGCATTATGTACGGATGCGAAAAGATGACCCAGCCGGTGACTTTGGACGCACGACAAGACAACGTAAAGTGATTGAAGCAATTGTGAAGCAAGGTGCAACGTTAGATAGTGTAACTAAAATTAATGATTTAGTAGATATATTAGGTAATAATATGACGACAAGTATGACTTTTGATAATATGAAGGCATTATTTACAGGTTATCGAAACACAATCAAAAACATTGAAAGTTATCAAGTCAAAGGAAGCGGAACAACGATTGATAATATTTATTATTATATCGTTCCACAAGCAGAAATAACAAACGTACACAAAATGATTGCAGAATAATGGGACAGGGGGTCAGGCCCTCTGTCCCATTATTTGTTGAAGTGGGACAAGGTGCCTGCCCCCCCTGTCCCAATCCTTTGTTCCATTTTTCACTTGAATATAGACCGTCTGGATAGTATAGTAAAAGTGAAATATTGAATTTTAAAAGGAAAAGGTGTTCAAATGGGACGTTTGTCTAGAAAAGTGGAAATTCTTAATGCAGCATCAAAGATAGTTAGTAAACGTGGCATTTTTAATTTGACATTAGATGCTGTTGCTGTAGAAGCAGGAATAAGTAAAGGGGGCTTGTTGTATCATTTCCCTTCCAAAGAGGCATTGGTGGAAGGAATGGTAGAACATCTTGCTAAAAATTACCGTGAGAAAATAGCCAACAATGCGAAAGAAGATGAAAATGAACGTGGTAGGTGGATACGTTCTTATGTCGATGTTACGTTTAATCAAACATATGAAAATAAAGACATGAACGCTGGATTACTGGCTGCAAAAGCTGTTAATGCTGACCTTTTAGACCCTATTCGGAAATTATATGAAGAGTGGCAAGAGAGTATAGAAAATGAAGGAATTGATCCAATGAAAGCAACCATTATTCGTCTAGCAACAGACGGAATCTGGCTTGCTGAGTTGTTTGATATTTATCATATTGAAGAAAAGAAAAAGCAAGAGGTGTATAAAGTTTTATTAGAATTAATCGACGAATAATTAGTATGCAATGGTAAGGGCATTTGTCAAAAAAAGTATTAGACAGATGTTCTTTTTTTTTATCATCAGCCGAATCCTTCCTACATCCTATTCCATCATTTTGCAAAACATAAAGGATATATATGTATGTTTTGACTATATTTGTTTATATTATTTACTTTTATGAAGAAAAAGTTTAATTTTTTTATAAAAAACGCTTACCCCTTGCTACATAAGGAATCAGAACTGTTTTAACTAAATTAGAAAGCGCATTCATCATGGAGAATTTTCTGTTTTCTCCTTGAAAGAGTACCGTCCGGATGGTATAGTTTTGATTGTGCATTCGACGAAGACAAATTTAAATCGACAATTTTGTGACTAAGAAATAAACGAAGAGGAGTGGTGAACATTGGCTAAAAAAATTATGCTAACTGCTGCAGTAACAGGTGCAGGTGATACAACGAATAAAAGTTCACATGTCCCTGTTACCCCTAAAGAGATAGCAGAGGCAGCAATTGAATCAGCTAAGGCTGGTGCGACTGTTGCACATATTCATGCACGTGATCCAAAAACAGGAGGTATTAGTCATGATGTAAATCATTATCGTGAAATCGTAGATCGTATTCGTGATGCGGAAACTGACGTTATCATTAATATTACATCTGGCGGTGGCGGCGATTTTATTCCTAGCTTACAAACACCAGCAGCTGGAGGAGCAGGAACAGATATACAAACACCTGCTGAGCGACATGAACCAGTAGGTGAATTACTGCCAGAAATGTGTACGCTAGATTGTGGATCTGTCAATTTTGGAAATATGCTTTACATGAGTCCTACGGATTGGTTACGTGAACAAGCAAAACTTGTTCAACAGGCTGGTGTGAAACCCGAATTGGAATGTTTTGATACAGGACATTTACGTTTTGCAAAACAGTTAATCAATGAAGGATTGATTGATGGTGATCCGATGTTTCAATTTTGCCTGGGTATTCCTTGGGGAGCAGAGGCAGATACAGAAACAATGCTCTATCTGAAAAATCGAATTCCTGAGAATGCGCATTGGTCTGCATTTGGTATCGGACGTATGCAACTACCAATCCTTTCGCAAGCAGCATTACTTGGTGGAAATGTCCGAGTAGGTTTAGAAGATAACCTTTACTTAAGTAAAGGAGTGCTTGCAAGAAATGATCAACTAGTAGATAAAGCTATGAATCTATTAGATCAAAATGGAATAGAAGTACTTTCTCCAGCTGAAGCAAGAGAGCAATATGGCTTGAGAAACCCGAATGTAGGAGGAATAAAATGACAACAATAAATAAAGTTGCAGTAATTGGGACAGGAGTAATTGGGAATGGCTGGATTGCCCGTTTCCTTTCTCAAGGACATGAAGTAATTGCATATGATCCAGCACCAGGCGCAGAGGAGCGTACGATAAAAGTATTAGAAAATGTTTGGTCAAGCTTAGAAAAAGTAGGAATGGCTGATCATGCTTCAAAAGATAAACTAACATTTGTAAATACAATGGAAGAGGCAGTTGCTGAAGCTGATTTCATACAAGAGAATGTTCCTGAGCGAGAACAATTAAAAAAAGATGTTTTATTAACGATAGATAAACACGCAAAAGCAGATGCAATTATCGGCTCTAGCACCTCTGGCATTATGCCATCTACACTACAAGCTGGGCTTACACACCCTGAACGACTATTAGTAGCCCATCCTTTTAATCCTGTCTATATCTTACCTTTAGTTGAACTAGTAGGTGGCAAAGAAACAAGTGATTCAAAAATGGAAGAAGCAAGACAATTTTTTGTTTCCCTTCAAATGAAACCACTGATCATCCAAAAGGAAATTGAAGGGCATGTTGCAGATCGATTAATGGAAGCATTATGGCGAGAAGCGCTTCATTTAGTAAATGACGGTATTGCTACTACCGAAGAAGTGGATGCGGCTATTATTTATGGAGCAGGACTTCGTTGGGCACAAATGGGGCCATTTTTAACGTTCCATTTAGCTGGTGGCGATGCAGGGATGCGTCATATGTTAGAACAGTTTGGTCCTGCTTTACAATTACCATGGACAAAATTAAAAGCACCCGAATTAACGGATGAATTAAAAGAGAAAGTCATTAACGGCTGTGAAAATCATGCTGGTCAGGCATCTGTTTCAGAATTAGAACAAAAACGTAATGAATTTTTAGTGAAATTACTTGATTTAGTAGAGGATTATTGGCCAGCATCAAAAATTTAAATAATCAAAACATAAGAGGTGAAAACATGCCATCAGATACTTTTCAATACAATGATGTCGTACAGCATGAATGGGTTGACTATAATGGTCATATGAATGATGCTGCCTATGCAAAAGTTTTTAGTTTGGCAGTTGACGCTTTTATCGAACATATTGGCTTAGATGAACAAACACGAGATACACTTGGTTATTCTATCTTTACGTTAGAAACACATATATGTTACTTGCGTGAAGTATTAGAAAATCAACCAATTCAAGTTAGGCTACAATTATTAGATTGTGATAAAAAAAGACTACATGTGTTTTTTGAAATGCAAACAGAAATAGATGGAGCGTCTGTAGTTGTAGCTACTAGTGAGCAGATGTTAATGGGAATGAACATGGAGGAAGGAAGACCTTCAGCTTTTCCAGAACGTGTTGAACAAAACATTAGCGCAATATGGAATGTCCATAAACATTTGAAATCCCCTAAAAAAGCTGGAAGACAAATTGGGATCAATTGATGTCAGATAAAAATAGAGGAGTATGTTTATGAAAAAAATAGAAGTAAATAAATTAACAAAAGTGTTCGGTTCTCATCCTAAACAAGGATTGAAACTATTAAATGATGGAAAGCAGAAAGATGAGATTTTAGCTGATACTGGAATGACTGTAGGGGTTAATCAAGCATCATTTTCAGTTGAGCCTGGTGAGATTTTTGTAATTATGGGTCTTTCAGGAAGCGGTAAATCCACATTGATTCGACTAGTCAATCGCTTAATTGAATCAACAGATGGGGAAGTACTGATTGATGGTGAAGATATCACAAAAATGGACAAGCAAAATCTCATTGAAACAAGACGTAAAAAATTAGGAATGGTTTTTCAAAAGTTTGGATTATTACCACACCGTAATGTCCTTCAAAATGTTGCTTATGGTTTAGAATTACAAAATGTATCCAAACAAGAGCGGGAAGAAAGAGCAGAACAAACACTAAAAGATGTTGGTTTGCAAGGCTATGAAGAAAGTATGCCAAGTCAATTAAGTGGCGGGATGCAACAACGTGTTGGGTTAGCAAGAGCACTAACAAATGATCCTGATATTCTTTTGATGGATGAAGCATTTAGTGCACTAGATCCGATTATTCGTACAGAGATGCAAGATGAACTCTTAAAATTACAACATAGACTTAATAAAACTGTATTATTTATTACACATGATTTAGATGAAGCTTTAAAACTTGGTGATCGTATCGCCATTATGAAAGATGGACGAATTGTACAAATTGGTACTGCGGAACAAATTTTAGAAAATCCAGCAAATGATTATGTTTCTCAGTTTGTCAAAGATGTCGATCGCTCGAAAATCTTAGAAGCCTCTCATGTGATGAAAAAACCAAAAGTACTAACAACGGACAAAGATGGTCCGAATATGGCAATCCGGAAGATGGAGGAAGTTGGTGCGTCTAGTATTTTTGTTGTAGACCGAGATGATAAATTCCAAGGTTTATTAACAATTGATGACGCGATTCGTTCTCATAATGAGCATATTCCACTAACAGAGATGTTGCGCGAGGATGTTTATACGACAGCACCGGATACACCGCTAGATGATTTAATAGGTATCGCGGCAGATGCAAAATATCCAATAGCAGTTGTGGAAAATGGTGTATTATGTGGAATCATTTCTAGGGTGTCGATTCTATCAGGATTAGTATTAGGTAAAGAAAAAGAGAATGAGGAGGCAACATCATGAATTACTTTCAATTACCATTAGAACAATGGACAAACACATTTGTAGATGGTTGGCTAATTCCAGTAACTAGTGGTTTATTTGATCAAATAAGTGAGTGGATTGCTGCCTTTATTGATGGTGTTACGAATTTATTAATTATGACGCCACCTGAGATTATTGCGATTCTTTTAGTTCTTCTAGCATGGAAAACAGCAGGGAAAGGTGTTGCACTATTCACATTGATTGGGTGTTTCTATTTAGGTTCTGTTGCTTTATGGCCTGAATCGATGCAAACGTTAGCCATTGTCCTAGTTTCAACAATGATCTCTGTCATATTTGGTGTGCCAATCGGTATACTAAGCGCGATGAACAGCGTTGTAGATAAGATTGTTAAGCCAATATTAGACTTTATGCAGACCTTACCAATATTCGTGTACTTGATTCCTGCCATTTTATTATTTGGGCTTGGAGGAGTACCGGCAGTTATTGCCACATTCGTATTCGCAGCACCTCCTGCTGTAAGAATGACCAATTTAGGAATCAAACAAGTACCTGAGGAAGTCGTTGAAGCGTCAAGAGCATTCGGATCAACTCCAAAACAATTACTATTTAAAGTGCAGTTGCCATTAGCTATTCCTACGATTATGGCTGGTATCAACCAAACCATTATGTTAGCTCTATCCATGGCTGTTGTGGCTTCAATGATTGGTGCACCAGGTTTAGGTGACACGGTATTAACAGGTATCTCAACCGTAAACGTAGGACTTGGATTAACCGGTGGATTAGGTATTGTAGTTATTGCAATTATTTTAGACCGTATCACACAAGGACTAGGTAAAAAATTATAAAAGGAGCGATAACAATGAAAAAATTAATTTTCGGATTTGTGACACTTACATTTTTATTTATTTTTGCAGGATGTAATTCAAATGGAGATGCAGCGGATGATGGATCAGGAAATGAAGAGGCAAGTCAGACAATTACCTTTGGTGTAACGCCATGGACAAGTACTGTACCGCCAACCGCTATTGCTAAAATTTTATTAGAAGATATGGGATATACAGTTGAAGAAACAAGTGCAGATGCAGGTAGTGTATATGTTGGTTTATCCCGTGGAGATATTGATGTATTTATGGACGCTTGGCTTCCGGCGCATAATACGTATTTAGAGAAATATGCAGATTCTATTGAAAATACTGCTACCAGTTATGGCCCTGCTGATGCAGGTTTAGTTGTACCAACGTATATGGAAGATATTAATAGTGTCTCTGACTTGGTTGGTAGAGAAGGTGAATTTAACAATAAATTGTATTCCATTGAAAAAGGTGCGAGTGTAACAGGTTACATTAATGATGTCATTGATCAATATGGTTTGGATATGAATCAAGTAAATTCATCAGAGGGTGGTATGTTAGCACAAGCGATGAAATCAATGGAACAAGAGGAACCTGTGCTGTTTTATGGTTGGAGACCACATACGATGTTTAATAAATTAGATATCAAAGTCTTAGAAGAAGAAAAAGATATCTTCGGAACAGCATCTGTGCATGTAATTACCAATAATGAATTAAAAGAGACAGCACCAGACGCATATGAATTTCTAAGTAATTGGAGTATACCAATTGATGATGTCGAAGCGATGATTGGTAAAATTGAAGACGAAGGACAAGAGCCAAGTGCTGTTGCACAAGAGTGGATTGACAACAATCAAGAAAAAGTAGATGCAATGTTAGCAGAATAATGAAGAGCAAATATGCTGTGCTGAAGGGAAGCTTCTGTACAGCATTTGCTTTAACCATAAATAAGGGAGAGTGGCTTTTACATGAATCAAACAAATCAAGTGATTGTCGATCGAGAAGTAGCATGTGAGTTAAGAGATGGGGTTAACTTATTTGCTAATATTTATCGCCCAAATGATGATGGACAATACCCCGTATTATTATGTCGCTTACCATACAATAAGAATCTTCCGGATTTTTCGCACCGTTATGTAGATCCAATTCGATTGGCAATGCATGGGTATATTGTTATCATTCAGGACGTACGTGGACGTTTCGCTTCAGAAGGGGAATTTTATCCTTTTGCTCAAGAAGTAGAAGATGGCTATGATAGTGTGGAATGGGCCGCATCACTACCTTATGCTAATGGGAAAGTTGGTATGTTTGGACTTTCTTATTATGGTTTTACGCAATTGTATGCCACGCTTGAACAACCAACAGCATTGAAGGCTATTTTTCCTGCAATGACAGGGAATGTGCATGGAGATGCTTTTAACCGTAATGGTGTTTTTCAATTTGCAGCTGCAGAAACATGGATATTAGATTCTGTGGCACCTGATTACTTGAGAAGAAAACAAGGCAAGGAATATGAAGAAACGATAAAAGAGATTATGTACGATTTGGATCACATGGATCAATGGCATGATTATAAGCCAATTAAAGAGTGGCCACCAGTGATGAAACACCCCGAACTACATGAGTTATTTGATGGATACATTCATAACAAATTACTGAATAAAGTAAAAGAAAAAAACTATAACTATGATCAAGCACTGGATTTACCAGCCTACCATTTAGCTGGTTGGTATGATAACTTTTTAGGACAAACAATTAAAAATTATGAACAATTAAGCAAGTACAATGCCAATCAAAAGTTAATTATTGGACCTTGGACACATGGTATGTTCCACTCGGATATCGGAGAGCGAGCATTTGGAATCAATAGTTCAGGTTATGCCATTGATGGAAAAGAAGATATCACGTCTTTACATCTGAAATGGTTCAATTATTGGTTAAAAGATGAACAGGAACAAATATTAGAAACAGATGATCCTGTTTATATTTTTACGATGGGGATAAACAAATGGCAATCAGTCAAAAGTTGGCCATTACCGAATACCATTTACACGAAATACTATTTGCATAGTAATGGGGAAGCGCAACAAAATCGTGGCACATTATCAACTGTTCCATCAACCGATGAGCCAGTAGATGGTTATGTATTTGATCCACATGATCCTGTTCCAACAACTGGTGGAGGCGTATTGTTCTATAATGGTCGAAATGCAGGACCTCGTGATCAATCGATTATCGAAACAAGAGAGGATGTATTAGTTTATACGTCTGAGGTTTTGGAGGAAACGGTTGAAGTAACAGGTTGGATTAAAGCAAATATTTGGGCGAAAACAGATGCACCAGATACTGATTTTACGGTGAAATTAGTTGACGTAACTCCTGAAGGAAAGGCTTATAATTTGGCGGATGGCATTGTTCGTGCAAAATGGCGAAATGGAACAGAGGAAGCGCAACCTTTAGCTGGTGAAATTGTGGAATATGAGATTGATCTTTGGGCAACAAGTAATGTCTTTTTACCAGGCCACTCAATTCGTATCGAAATTTCATCAAGTAATTATCCATGGTACGATGTGAATCCGAATACCGGTAAAACAACGATGGACACAAAGGAAATGGTTAAAACAAATCAAACCATTTATCATGACCAAGATCATCCATCATCCATCACCTTACCAATCATAAAATAATGGGACATGGGGTCTGACCCCATGTCCCGAACTATTTTGCTTCAAAATAATAAATGTGTGGAAGTTTCCATGTGATCCAGTATTCGTGTGTAAGGGATGTGCCAATAAATAAAAGTAGCTGCCAATCCATATATTTCAATGAAATCCCTCCTTATTCGTATTGTTATAATCTATTTCTATATAACTTGTCTAAGTACATACATGTTTTGAAAATAAATAGTAAAGACTAATGCATGTATTTAGTCGATAGAAAATAGGGGGAATACAATAGTCAATACCGTAACTTCATACCTATTTTGTCTTAAATGTTTTTAAATGTAAGTTAAGGTGGTCCAACGATGGAAAAATATGCATTATCACAAGTGGTGAAATTAGCTCATAAGAAAGAGCAAATTTATTTTCATAGCCCATTACGTTATGTTGCTCGTGCTATATTAGCAAGTATGTTTATTGGTCTTGGTGTAGTTGTTGCGTTTAAAACGGGTGGTTATTTTTATGAAGTGAACTCTCCTTTCACTAACCCACTTGCAGCCTTGACCTTTGGTGCTGCAATTATCTTAATTGCTTACGGTGGAGGTGACTTGTTTACGGGTAACACATTTTATTACACCGTAGCTGCATTACAAAATGAAATGAGATGGATCGATGTAATTAAGCTCTGGATGACAACATATGCTGGAAATTTTATTGGTGCAATTCTTTTTGCTGTTCTTCTGTATTTCACAGGGCTTTTTAGTGACGTAACAGGTAATGAGTATTTATTCAGTGTAGCCGAGAAAAAAACACATTTAACCATTTTAGAATTATTTACGAGAGCCATTGTGTGTAATTGGTTAGTTAGTTTAGCTTTTTTTATTCCGATGATGTTGAAAGGTGATGGGGTGAAAATGTTTACCATGATCCTATTGGTATTCACTTTTTTTATTTCTGGATATGAGCATAGCATTGCAAATATGGTTATTTTTTCAGTTACTCTTGTGCTAGATCATCCTGAAACGATTACATTAACAGGTGTCATTCGTAATCTATTAGTAGTTACGATCGGTAATATGGTTGGTGGTAACTTCTTCATGGGATGGATGTACAACTTTGCAAATAGGTGAACGGGACACGGGGTCAGACCCTCTGTCCTTTTTTTTATGTATAGAACTGTAATAAAAGCTCATAATAAGTTTATTGCAATAGAGAAAGTGGGACAGAGGGTCTGACCCCGCGTCCCGTTTTTGGTAAAAAAAAGAAGTAAATTTTTGTTGAAAAAAACTATTTTCAATTGTATAATGTTTTTGAAAACGATTTACAAAAAATTAAAAGAGGTGAATAACATTGAGTAAGAAGAAGAAAAACAATGTATTTTTTGAACAAGCTCAGCGATTTGGAAAATCGTTTATGTTACCGATTGCAGTATTGCCTGCCGCAGGTTTACTACTCGGTATAGGTGGAGCTTTTAGTAACGCTGCTACGATTGAGGCATATCCTTTCCTAGATGTTGCGTTTTTACAAGCAATATTCACGATTATGACCTCTGCCGGTAGCATTATATTCGGTAATTTACCGGTCATCTTTGCTGTTGGTATTGCAATTGGATTAGCGCGTTCTGATAAAGGAACTGCTGGTCTTGCTGCCTTATTAGGATTCTTGGTAATGCATGCCACCATTAATGCAATGCTTATTATTACTGGTAAGCTTGCGGAAACAAACATTGCTGGCGTTGGACAAGGTATGGTCCTAGGCATTCAGTCGTTAGAAACTGGTGTATTCGGTGGTGTTTTAGCAGGTCTTTTAGCTTATATTTTGCATAGTCGATTTAATAAAATTGAATTACCGAAGTTCTTAGGTTTCTTTGGTGGATCACGATTCATCCCGATTATTTCGGCATTCACATCCATATTTTTAGGAATTATATTATTCTATTTCTGGCCAATTGTTCAATCAGGCATTTACTCACTAGGTGATTTGGTTGATGCAACAGGTTATGTTGGAACATTCATTTATGGATTTGTTTTAAGATTACTTGGACCATTTGGTTTACATCACATCTTCTATTTACCGTTCTGGACAACCAGTCTTGGGGGCTCCATGATTGTAGATGGTTCATTAATAGAAGGAACACAACGTATTTTCTTTGCGCAATTAGCGAGTTCTGAAACAATTAATCAATTCTTTATTGGTACAGCAAGATTTATGTCTGGTCGTCATATAACGATGATGTTTGGTTTACTAGGTGCTTGTCTTGCAATGTATCATACTGCTAAGCCAGAAAATAAAAAGAAAGTGGCTGGCTTAATGTTATCAGCTGGTATCACTTCATTCTTAACTGGTATTACAGAGCCAATTGAATTTTCATTCTTATTCATTGCGCCAGTTTTATATGTTATCCATGCATTTTATGATGGTATTGCATTTATGCTTGCACACATTTTTGAAATCACAATTGGACAAACATTCTCTGGTGGTTTTATTGACTTCTTGTTATTTGGTGTCCTGCAAGGTGCAGAGAAAACAAATTGGTTTATCGTTCCAATTATTGGGATTCCTTGGTTCTTCCTTTATTACTTTACATTTAAAATTGTTATTAAGAAATTCAATTTCAAAACACCTGGACGCGAAGACGAAGCAATGGAGGACTACTCTTTTTCTAAGACTGAAAGAGCAGCTCTAATTATTGAAGCACTTGGTGATAAGAAGAACCTTAAAGATATCGATAACTGTGCGACTCGTCTACGTGTAACTGTTCATAATGGTGAAAATGTAGACCAAGAGAAATTGAAGAAAACAGGTGCAAAAGGTGTCATTGTAAGTGGAAATGGTGTCCAAGTTATATATGGTCCTGAAGTATCTGTAATCAAAAATGAGGTAGAAGAAGCGTTAGGAGATATTTAAACATGGAAATTTTTGAAGCATTAAATAAAAAGCTAGTTGTATCCTGTCAAGCTTTGGAGGATGAACCACTTCACTCTTCATTTATTATGGGGAGAATGGCGGTTGCCGCACTTCAAGGTGGAGGCTCAGGAATCAGAGCAAATTCTGTCTCTGATATAAAAGAAATTAAACAACAAGTTGATCTTCCGGTGATTGGAATCATTAAACAAGATTATCCGGATAGTGAAGTTTTTATTACAGCTACGCAAAAAGAAGTAAAAGCTTTAATTGAAGCGCAAACAGATATGATTGCGATCGATGCAACATTAAGAAAACGACCAAATAATGAATCATTAAAGGATTTGGTTGATTTAGTAAAAGAGCAAGCTCCCCATATCAAATTAATGGCGGATTGTTCTACTGTAGAAGAAGCAATGGAAGCGGAACGATTAGGCTTTGATTGCGCGTCAACTACATTAGTTGGTTATACGAAGGAAACAGAAGGTCAAAATATTGCAGACGATGATTTTAAAATCTTTAAGCAATTTATTGATGCGGTAAATATTCCTATCGTTGCAGAAGGAAAAATTGACACACCTGAGAAGGCAAATACAGTATTGGAATTAGGTGCAACATTTGTTGTGGTTGGAAGTGCCATTACAAGACCGCAATTAATTACAGAAAAATTCTATAATGCAATAAAGTAAAACATAAACAGTGGGAGTTCTAATCATCTCCCACCGTTTATCTGATGAAACCTACACTTAAATATAAATTATTTGCTCATTTTAAAATGAGATAGTACTCCCTATTTATAAAATATAGGAATGAATTGCTGCATTCAATTCATTTCTATATTTTTTTGTATTCATCTAATGCATGCAATGTTTCTTGATATGCTTTCATATACGTTTCATTTTCAGCCAAGAGCATACTGAGAATATCTAGAGAATAAAGAATCGATAATTGACTGTTCAGAAAGCCCAAAGCTTGGTAACGATTAATACTAGATGTGTACAGTGCAAGGTCAGAATTTTTAGTTAAAGGTGTTTCAGAGTAATTAGTTATCGAAATGACGCTGGCTTTTTTTCGTTTCGCAAGTTCTATAGCTTCAAGAATTTCTTTTGTCTGCCCAGAGCTAGAAATGGCTATTACAACATCTTTGGAAGTGAGAATGGATGAAGCAATGATCATCGAGTGAGAATCAACATATGCATTAATATTTAAACCCATTCGGCTTAAACGGAATTTTAGTTCTTCACCAGATAATCCTGAACTTCCAAGACCAAATACATGCACTTTATTGGCTTTAAGAATCCAGTTAATTGCCTCTTGATAGGTTTCCATTTTTGTTAATGAGTTCGTCGATTGAATAACTGATTCGTAAATAGAATTGACACTAGTAATAGCATTGTGAGCCGTACTGGTTTCTTTTACTGCATCCCTGAGTAGTATTTTGAATTCCACAAAATTGGCTGCACCTATTTTTTTGCAAAAGCGAGTAATGGCAGCATCCGATACTTCAATTTGTTTCGCTAATTCCTTAATATGTATATTAAGTAATTCTTGATTATGTGTCATTACATAATTAGCAATTTTTTTCTCTGTTTTACTCAATGTGTGATATTTTAATTGAATCTTATCTAGGATTGTTTGCATAAATGAATCCTCCAAGCTAATATACTACCACCATTATACATTAGGATTTGTAAACGGGACAGGGGGTCTTGGGACAAAGGGTCTGATCCCTCGTCCCAATTAAAATTTTTAAAAATTCGTAACTTTTGTCACATACATATATGTTTAGTATCTTTATACTACTTTTAGTTTAAGGGTGGGAGTGGAGTATCATGAGACGAAGTGTAACAACGAAAATTACTGTTATTGTCAGCTTGATTGTTTTTATTAGTATTAGTATATTAGCTGTGATTAACTATCGATCGAGTTATAATCAGGTGTTACAAGCTGCAGGTGTTGAGTTAACAGGATGTGCTAATATTACAACAGGAATTATTAATGCCGAAGCACTTTATCAATTAGTAAATGGAGATAACAACTATTTACATACAGTAGAGAAACAAATTGCGTGGACGATTGAACATAAAGATATTTTTGAAACGCATTATATACTTTCTTTTGAAGGCAAGGTAGTAGCAGCAGATGAACAGTTAAAAAAACAAGGATTCTCAAATGGTGATTCATTTCAAATTGATCAAGAAGCAATTGACCATGTGAAACAAGGACATACCTATTATACTGATGTATATGAGTTTAAAGGAATGGAGCGAGTGACAGGATTTGCTCCAATTTATCGAGACCATGATCCATCAAAAGAAGTGATTGCTATTAATGCAATAGATTTTGAAGGTTCTATTGTTGGTCAACGTACATGGGAAATGGCAAAACCGACTATCTTGATTAGTTTATTGTTACCTATTTTAGCAGCGATGATAAGCCTTATTTCAGTGAGAAAAATGGTGCATCCAATTCGTCAAATTAGCCAACAGGTTAACCAAGTAGCCAATGGAAAGCTTGATTTAAAACCGCTAACAATCCACACAAAAGATGAATTAGGGCTACTAGCAACAGATATCAATAGAATGACTGAATCCTTACATCAAGTTATTCACCAAGTTACAACAAATGCAATACAAGTAGCAGCTACGTCGCAACAATTATTTGCTAGTGCAGAAGAAACAAGTCGATCGACTGAAGCAATTAATGATGCAATACAAGAAGTAGCTAGTGGGGTAGAGCGACAATCAGAGAATACCAAGACTGCAGACTCTAATCTAACTACCATTTCTAAGCAAGCGCAGTTAATTACAGAAAAAATTCAAGCGGTAGCAAGTGCCTCTAACGAAGCAGAACGATTGTCGCAGTCAGGGCGGAATACAGTAAGAAATACGATGGAGCAAATGCAAACGATTGAAGATAATACTACTACTATTAGCAATGCTACAAGTCAACTAGATCGAAAAGCAAAAGAGATTGATGAAATTATCACGCTTATTAATGCCATATCAGAACAGACCAATTTGCTTGCATTAAACGCTTCAATTGAAGCTGCCAGAGCTGGTGAGCACGGTAAGGGTTTTTCCATTGTGGCCGAAGAAGTGAGAAAGTTAGCAGAACAAACGAAGCATGCGACAGAACAAGTAGCACAACTCGTAAGTGAAGTGCAAGAGCATTCGCAACATGCTGTAGAGTTTACGATAAAAGGACAATCTAGTGTGCGTAATGGTATGAAATCGATGAAAGAAACAAATGAAGCTTTTGAACATATTTCAACAACAACTGTAGATACAACACATCATTTAGATCAATTGGCTACTGACGTACAAACGTTTAAAGAGCAGATGAGGAAAGTGGTGAAGGAAGTAAATAATATAACGGTCATTGCACAACAATCATCAAAAAATGCAGACAAGATAGCAAGTGCGGGTACAGAGCAAACAATACGCATGCAAGAGATGATAGATGTTTCAAAAGAATTGGCCATGATATCTGAAAAACTACAAACAAGTATTGATATGTTTGATGCATAAAATGAGACGAGGGTCTGACCCCTCGTCCCGTTATCTAAATAGATCTAATACTTTTTCCCAGAAGCTTTTTTGCTCTTGTTTTTGTTCTATGTTCTCGGTTGTTTCTTCGTCCTGTTTGCTTTCAATGCTTTCTGTTCGAATGACAAATTGTACACGTTCGACATTTTTGTTTTCTGAAGAGACAAAAGATATTGGTTCATAGTCCGATTTATCGTATTGTTCTAACATGGCATCTATTTCATTTTTTATTTCATCTGGTAAATCAGCTGTTGATGCTTTTAATTCTTCTGTTCCGCTATGAAGCTTGTTAGCACCAGAGGCTAATTCATTTGTTCCATTTGTTAGTTCGCCTATCCCTTGATCAACATCACTATAGGAAGTAGTAAGTTGATCCATTCCATCGGTATATTCTAATAATCCAGCATGGAAATCACCATAGTTGGATGCTAATTTATTTAGACCTTGTTCCAGTTGTGCAAAGGAATCACCGACATCCATTGCTTCTAATGTTTTTGCTAATTCGCTGGCAGTTGTTGATAAATTATCAGCCATTTGCTGAAGGGAGCTACTTGTTTGATCTAACGCAGGATTAACTGCATCAAACACAGTTCTTACTTGATCATACGTTTCTTTCGCTTGCATGGCAGCCTGATAAGTTTCCATCATTTCTTTTGCAACTTTTTTATTTGGATCTTCATCGGAAAAGGAAGCTACAACAGCTTGCATGTTTTGCAATTTTTCTTGCATTTCTTTTTTAGAATTCGGAGCGTTTGGTAAGGGTTGCATTGCTTGATCCAGACTCTGATAGCCATTGGTATAATTCTTATTCAGCTTGTTCAGTTCACCAGCGGTTTGCTCTAGTCCTTTAGCCATTTTTTCTAATCCTTGCTGCAATGTTTCTAACTGACTAAGATCAGGTGTTGCCGCACTACCCCCGACCGATTGACTCATTTGTCTTAATGATTGACCAATCGTGTTCGAAGCATCGATCAAGGAAGACGATGAGTTATCCGCTTTAATTAGTCCGTTTTGAAACGAAGCGGAACCATTGGCTAGTTGGCTCGCACCATTATCAAGCTCAGAAAGGCCATTACTTAATTCCCCAACCCCGTTGTTTAGCTCTTTAATCGCATCACTTAAGCTTTTAAAATCATTTGTAAGCGCCTCTGTATCTGGTGACTCAATAGGCATAGATGAAGGTAATGCAGCAATTTCAAATCCTTTCATTTCAAAATGCATTACATCTGCTTCAAGGGTGAATGCTCCACTTTTTTCAGGCATCGCCGTCCAAGTAATAGTTAAATCTTCTCCCGCATTTGCGATAGAACCTTCTTCTGTTTGAATGTGTTTAAAAACATCAGATCCAGCTGTAACTGAAATTTGTAATAAATAGTTGTCGAAAAACGTTTGGTTTACTGCTTCATTTTTACTTGTATTCATTTTTATTTCCAAATGGCCAGTTTTACCAGCTAATTGATTTGGACTTATTTTCTTTCCATCTAAACGATAGTCGATTTGAACCTCCCACGGAAGTGCTTGATCATTCATATTTCCCTGGTAATAAAATTCACCTTCATCATCTGCTTCTACTGTAATTGTACGATTTTCTTGTCTAATTGGCTCTAAATTTGTTAAGTTTTTAATATTTGTATAATCGCCATGATCTGTAATTTGACCTGGCTCTGTTACATCTAAAATATTAACAACATAAATATCTTTTAGAAGTCCTTCTGCACTAAGGGTAGCGTAGACAACTTCTTCTTTAGACTCTACCATGCCATTACCATTCGTTGCATTTGCGATCGCAGAAGGAAAGGCCAACATCATTATAATCATTATTAAAAATAGTTTCCTTATTTTCATTATCATTTCTCCTTAAAAAAGTTTGCTTTCCAAGATGTTTTGCGAATAATCGTGTCAAACGTAAACAGCATAGCTGGTAAGAAAAACACGACTAAAATAAATGCAAGCAATGCCCCTCTACCTAGTAATAATCCAATAGAAGATACAATTGGATTAGAAGAGGTCCATGCTAAGATAAAGCCGACACTAGATAAAATGGAAGCAGAAATAGATATGGAAAATATCTTCTGGTTGATTGTATGTTTTATTGCTTGGAATGCAGGCATCTGTTTCCTGTTTTCTGTGTAATTTTCAGAAAGTAGGATTGCATAATCCACTGTTGCTGCAAGTTGCACAGTACTGACAATTAAATAGCCAACATAGACTAGCGGTGTTTCCGTGAAATAAGGGATCGATAAGTTTATCCAAACCGCTGTTTGAATTGTTACTAGTAAAATGATAGGTAATGTAATGGACTTAAATGTTACTAGTAATACGATGACAATGGCTACTATTGTCATGATATTTACAATCTTATTATCCGCTGTAACAATATTTTTAATATCATATAATGTTACGCTCTCACCTAGTAAATAGTTTTCTTTATCATAGTACGTATTTACTGTTTCTTGAACAGAATCAATTAAAGAGAAGGTGATCTCTCCTTCTTTGTCTGTATCTGTATACAAGATCATTCTAGTGTAGTTATCCGAATAAAATTGTTCTGTTATGGAATCATCTAAATAATCAGATGGAATGACCGATCCTACTGTATTTGGGTAAGAAATGATACTGGTTACATGATTCATATTTTTTAACTGATTGCTAAGTGCTGTTTCTTTACCGACGTCTCCTTTTGGCACAAGCACGACCATTGGCGTTGATTTACCGAAAGTTTCCTCTATCATCATGGTATCTTGCCCAGCCCTTGTATCATCAGGGAGTTCACCTGATCCATAGATGAAATTTGTTTGACTTTGCGCGATAAATCCTGGGACAAGAATGATAAATACAATAACCAAACTTGGGATACGAAATTTCATAACGACATGGCCAACACCCTTGAAAGATGGTAACAGGCTCTTATGTTGGGTGCGGTCGATCCATTTATAGAACCATAATGTTAATGCAGGTAAGAAGACCACTACACTAATAAAGCTAAATAGGATTCCTTTTACCAAGTTAAGTCCTAAGTCTGCACCAATCTCAAAATCCATTAATGTCAATGCCATAAATCCAAAGAAAGTTGTAGCTGCACTTGCCGCAATAGCTGGGAATGATTGTTTCATCGCTCTACGCATTGCTTCTTCAATATCTGTTGTGTGTTTTCGGTGATCTTGAAAGCTGTGCAATAGAAAGATGGCATAATCAAGTGAAACAGCAAGCTGAAGGATTGGACTGACAGATTGAGTGACAAATGATACTTCACCAAGAAAAATATTTGTACCTAAGTTAATTAAAATCGAAACACCAATAGCAATTAGAAAAAATACTGGTTCTAACCAAGAGCTAGTTGATAATACTAAAATAATGATGACAATTGGGACAAGTAATGCTGCAGCGTTAAATGATTCAGAGCCAGTCATCTTTTGTGAAACAGCTGTATCAACTGCCTCACCAGCCACGGCATTCTCCTCGCCAATTAATTCATAAATTGCATTGGTTACTTCTACTTCATTACCATCAGCAATGGTTAGAGAGAATAAGGCGGTCTGATCTTTATAATAATTCTCAACCGTATCCTCATCAGCAAGTTCAATCGGAGTTTTTAAATCAATAGCATCGTCTAACCACATGACATTGGACACGCCATCTATTGCGGTTAGTTCCTGTTTGTATTGTAAGGCTTCTTGTATGGTTACATCCTTCACCATTACTCGTGTGTTCGTTACTGATTCGGCGAATTCATCTTCTAACAGGTTCATTGCTTCAACAGATGGTGCATCTTCTGGTAAATAGTCCACCATATCGTAATTGACCGAAACAAAAGATTGTAACACTCCACTGATTAAAGCAATCATAAAAAAGAGGATAACAATCGATTTTTTATATTTGATTAATAGCGTAGAAACATTTATTTTAATCATCCCTCTCTTGCATCTTCATCATTGTATTATTATAATAACGCTGTGTTGGATAAGCAACAAACAGTTTAATTTGAAACGTACATTACCCAACAGAAGACATCATATTTGTTGGAAAAAATGAGGTGGAAATAATATGAATCAAAAATTAGATCGACGAAAAAAATACACACGAATGGTTTTAAAACAAAGCTTAATGGAGATTTTAAAACAAAAACCAATTAGCTCGATCACGATTAAAGAGATTTGTGACCAGGCAGATATTAACCGCTCTACATTTTATACACATTATGGCAGTCAATATGACTTGCTTCATCAAATTGAAGAAGAGATTATTACAGATTTGAATAAGACATTAGCAAGCTACAATTATAGCAAAGAGGAAGAAGGACTTCAGATGACAATAAAACTGTTGGAATATGTAGTAGCTAATAAAGAAGTGTGTGAAACATTACTTAGTGAACACGGGGATGTTACATTTAAAAAACGTGTCATGAAAAATGCACTTGAACACACCGTTCATAACTTATTCAAAGCGTATCAAGTAGATGCAGAATTAACAGAATATATTAGTTTATTTTATGTAAGTGGTAGTATCCAAGTATTAGAAACATGGTTGAAAAATGACATGGATAAAACGCCAAAAGAAATGGCACAAATGATAAGTAATCTAGCAAATAACGGAATAAGCGGGTTGTAAAATGGGGCACAGGGTCAGACCCTCCGTCCCTTTCTCTTTTCTTATTGGCTTATTCCGGTTATACTTTGATTAGAAAAATAGTAAGCTACAACTAAAAATCTAGCAAAGGGTGGTATACATTGCGTCTAGATCAAACAAGTCTGAATTCGAAAAAAAAGATAATGGTATTGGGTGGGGATGGGTTTTGTGGTTGGCCTACCAGTCTACATTTATCCCAAGTAGGTCATGATATTGTTATTATTGATAATTTATCACGACGTAATATCGATAATGAACTAGAAGCAGAATCATTAACACCAATACAACCAATACATACAAGATTAAACGCATGGAAAGAGATCACTGGAAAATCGATTGATTTTTATAATATCGACATTGCTAATGAATATGCGGAGTTTTTACAAGTCATTCAATCAGAAAAGCCGGATGTTATCATCCATTTTGCTGAGCAACGCTCTGCACCTTATTCCATGAAATCACCAAAGCATAAACGATATACGGTTAATAATAATATGAATGTAACCCATAATGTATTATGCGCGATTGTGGAATCATCTTTAGATATCCATTTAGTTCATTTAGGAACAATGGGTGTGTATGGATATGGCACAGCAGGATTAAAAATTCCAGAGGGATACCTTGATATGGAAGTGAAAAAGGAAAATGGAGAACGTGTGGAGCAGCAAATACTTTATCCAACTAATCCTGGCTCCATCTATCATATGACAAAATCACAAGATCAATTACTTTTCCAATATTATAACAAAAATGATGATGTTCGAATCACTGATTTACATCAAGGAATTGTTTGGGGAACGAATACAAAGGAAACGAATTTAGATGACCGTCTCATTAATCGGTTTGATTATGATGGAGATTATGGAACGGTATTAAATCGATTTTTAATGCAGGCTGCTGTTGGCTATCCAATTACAGTTCATGGTACTGGTGGTCAAACACGTGCATTTATTCATATTCAAGATACCGTTCGTTGTATTCAACTAGCAATAGAGAATCCACCAGCTCGTACTGATCGGGTGTTCATCTTTAATCAGATGACAGAAACGCATCGAGTAGCAGATTTAGCAAAGCTTATTAGTAAACTAACGGGTGAAGAAATAGCTTATGTGCCTAATCCTCGTAAGGAAGCGGCTGAAAATGAACTACATGTTAAAAATGATCTATTTTTATCCAAAGGGTTACAACCTATTACATTAAATGAAGGTTTGTTACAAGAAGTGACGAAGGTAGCCAAACGATTTAAAGACCGGGCAGATTATGAGAAAATTCCTGCAACTAGTTTGTGGACGAAAGAACAAAAACCTGGTGTACCAGAAGTTTAAAATAGCGGGGCAGGGGGTCAGACCCCCTGCCCCGTTTTTTTTGGAAAAATAATTCTACCGTCTCTTTATAAATAGAAAATCATGTCGATAAATGTAATATAACAGTACAAAGTCTGGATTATACTGAGAAAACAGTTAGGAATTGGAGGTTATTAAATATAAAAATCTAGCTAGTATATTCTATTATTTTTAACACTTTTAAATGTAAGAAAAAAGTTAAGAAGGAGTTTATCAAATGAAACTTAGATCCATTAAATCTAAATTAATCGCTATCTCTATACTGCTTTTAACGATTCCTTTGATTGTCTTAGGCATGTTAAGTTATCAGCAGAGCAAATCAAGTTTGGATGAAGCTGGTGAAACCAATTTAAAAAACAGTGTAGAACTAACCCTTTTATTAATCGATAATTTGAATGAAGAAGTGGAAAAAGGGACGCTCTCATTAGAAGAGGCACAAGAGAGAGTAAAGGTCGCGATACTGGGTGAAAAACAAGCAGATGGAACCCGACCATTGAACAAAGACATTAAGATCGGTGAAGACGGATACATATTTGTATTAGATAATCAAGGGACAAGTGTTGCGCAACCTAACATAGAAGGCCAAAACACATGGGAACTTGAAGACTCAAATGGTGTAAAATTTGTTCAAAAAATGATTGAACGAGGAAATAATGGTGGAGGCCTAACTTATTATGATTTTTCCCATCCAGATAATGAAGACCAAATTGTTCCTTGGATAGCCTTTTCTAAGACGGATCCTAATTGGGGATGGACCGTAAGTGCTTCTACGCACATGTCTGATTTCAATTTAGCAGCAAAAGATATTCTACGTTTAGTTCTTATCACAATAGGTGGAACATTGGTTATTGGTATTCTTATTATTTGGCTCTTTTCCAATCGTATAGCAAAACCGATCAGAAAAGTAACAGAACAAATGAAGTATCTATCTGATGGAGATTTAACAGTTGAACAATTACAGCTTAAATCTAAAGACGAGACTAGCAAACTAGCAGATGCCATGAATCATTTGCAAGATAGCTTAAAAGAAATCATAACGAATGTGTCGAAAACTTCCGAATTACTCACTAATCATGGGGATGAACTAACACAGTCAGCCAATGAAGTGAAAGAAGGAACAGAACAAGTGGCTGCCACAATGGAGGAGTTGGCCTCAGGCTCTGAAACACAGGCGCAACATGCCAGTGACCTTTCTTCTAATATGAGTTCTTTTACGCATTTAGTGGAAACAGCTAATACGGAAGGAAAACAGATTCATCAAACATCAAATAACGTGTTAGAGATGACCAATCAGGGTAGCGATTTAATGAGAAAATCAAGCAATCAAATGGAAAATATTCACCGTATTGTAGAAGATTCTGTTCAAAAAGTCGCAGGTCTAGATGGTCATTCAAAAGAGATTTCTAAGCTAGTATATGTAATTAAAGATATTGCTGAACAAACAAATCTACTTGCGTTGAACGCTGCCATTGAAGCTGCTAGAGCTGGGGAACATGGGCAAGGATTCGCCGTGGTTGCAGACGAAGTTAGAAAACTTGCTGAACAAGTAAGCCATTCTATCACTGATATTACAGGAATTGTTGATGGGATACAGAATGAAACGACAGCGGTTACGAATTCATTGCAGGATGGTTATAAAGCAGTTGAAGAAGGAACGAAACAAATTAAAATCACAGGTGAAACATTTGATAAAATAGATCATAATTTATCAGAAATGACTAATGGAATTAAGAAAATTTCAGAGAATTTAACACAAATTACGACTAATAGTCAACAGATGAATGTATCTATAGAAGAAATTGCTTCTATTTCAGAAGAATCAGCTGCTGGAATAGAGGAGTCTTCTGCTTCAACGCAGCAAACGAATAGTTCAATGGAAGAAGTTGCAAATCGATCCCATGAGCTATCCCAACTTGCTGATAAACTCAATAAATTAGTAAGCCAATTCAAAATTTAAACAGAAAATAGAATACTATTAATTGTAGACAAAACCGTGCAAATGAGGGCTCTATTCCTTGCATGGTTTTGTTTTTTATATAAATAAATAGTATAAAAAATACTCTTAGAATAAGTTACCTAGTCAATTAATATTGACAAAACGACATCATTTATATTTTAATTAAAAGGCATTGTTATAGTTGAAACAACTACCTTACCTTAAACATCTACTCAATGATATATTCTTTCCTTTTTTCTTTTCTTAACTATTCAGGAATGATATGCATACTTAAAAAAATACAGAAAGAAGTGTACGCTATACGAGGAGGAACCAATATGAAATTAACAGTGAAAATTATTATAGGGCTGGTTTTGGGTGCGGTTGCAGGATTAGGATTACATCTCTATGCACCTACTAGCTTTGAACCAATAGATACGTATTTCTTTAGTCCTTTAGGAACTATTTTTCTAAATCTAATTAAAATGCTTGTTGTACCAATTGTTTTCTTTTCTATTACATTAGGAACAGCTTCGATTGGTGATCCAAAGAAATTGGGACGTATTGGTAGCAAGGCGTTATTGTTTTTTCTAGTAACAACAACGATTGCTATCACTATTGCAATGGGAGTTGCTGTTCTTTTTGAGCCTGGAAACGTCGTTGGTATTGAGACAGCTCAAGCATCTTATGAAACAGCAGAAGCTCCTTCCGTTGTTCAAACATTTACAAGTATTATTCCTACCAATCCTATTCAAGCAATGGTAGAAGGAAATATGCTGCAAATTATCACTTTTTCTGTTTTTATTGGTTTTGCATTAGCCATTTTAGGGAAAAAAACAGAAGCGCTTTATCGCGTATTAGAACAAGGTAATACGGTTATGATGTTTCTTGTTAATATTGTGATGAAATTTGCACCTTATGGGGCATTTGGATTATTAGCATCTGCTATGGGTTCGTTAGGATTAAGTGGTGCAAAAGCGATGTTATTGTATATGATAACCGTGTTTGTTGTACTAATGATTCATGCTATGTTTACGTATGGTATGGCGGTTGCTGTAATTGGTAAGCGAAATCCGATTCGTTTCTTTAAGGCATTTATTCCAGCCATGACGGTAGGGTTTAGTACATCAAGTAGTAGTTCGACACTCCCCATTTCAATGAAGGTTGCACAGGAAGAGCTAAATGTACCCAAATCAATAAGTAGTTTTGTTCAACCGCTAGGTGCAACCATTAATATGGACGGAACCGCAATTATGCAAGGGGTGGCTACCATATTCATTGCACAGGTTTATCAAACAGACTTGTCCTTATCTCAACTAGTAATGGTTGTTTTAACTGCTGTACTTGCTAGTATTGGTACAGCCGGTGTCCCGGGAGTTGGATTAGTTATGCTAGCAATGGTACTAAACCAAGTATCATTACCAGTGGAAGGTATTGCATTAATTATTGGTATTGACCGAATATTGGATATGACGCGAACAGCGGTTAATATAACTGGTGATGCGGCATGTGCTGTTATTGTATCAGAAACAGAGAAAAAATGGATGAAAAAGGCTTCTTAAAATCCGAGCCGATTAATTGCTTTTTAAATTAATCGGTTTTTTTACACTTGAAATGATAGGTTTTTGTCACAAATAAGTGGAATAAGGGCATAAACTACTGTATATCAAAATGTGTTTTCAGGAGGAAGATTATGTATCCTTATTATTATGGTCACTTCAATCAAGTAAATCCGCACGTTTATGGTTATCCAGTGGATCCAAGGTATGGCTATATATATCCCATGCAATCAGAAAGACAGAATAAAATTAGTGGGCAAGCAACATGGACAGACGGTGGTAAGGTAACTCAATGCGGTTTACCTTGGTCATCTAATCAATATATGACGGTTGCTGTTGGCGTTCATGCACCTTATGAATGTGGTCAAAGCTTAAAAGTGAAAAACCTTTCTACAGGCAGAGAAGTTATTGTGACAATTGTAGATAAAGTACCTGGCTATTCTAATAACAAAATTAACTTACATCGGTTAGCTTTTGAAGCATTAGGTGCAAATTTAAATCAAGGAGTTATTGCGATTGAATTTGAACCTTCACCAGCACTAGAACAAGAGAAATGGGGAAAATATCTTTTAGAACTTATCCAGGTAGCTTACCCCAATTATAATGTAGTCGATTATAGCTTTAAAGAGCGGACCAAACCAAATCAAAATCAAACCAAAGAAATATATGAATATATCCTACAATCACCGCAAGAAAAATTAAAAGTGCAAGGGATAGTGAAATACAATCCAGAAACAGAGCGGGTTCTATCCTTTAATATAAAAGAAGTAAATCATTAATTACTAAAAAATATAAAAAAATTACCCAAGTTAATGTATTTGTTAAAAATTAATGAATAGATTAAAATAGTTAGACTAAAACAAACTTAAAAAATAGCAAATTTATTTTCATGTAATTATTAACAGACTAGTAAAAAAGTAACGTTTATTATTGGAATTCATGATAAAATAGAACTATAATTAATAAATGAAGCACCGTACTATCTTACTGAAAAATGGCAAACTTATTGAAAAATAAGGACGCAAAGCTCCAGGCCTGAATAAAATGGCGGCTGAGCTACCAATGAGATAACTAGCTAAAGGTTATTTCTTATGGAAATAACCTTTTTTATAGTATTTTTTTAAAGGTCGGGATGTTGATGTTTAATACAAAACGAAGAATCATAGCGTCAATAACTAGTCTAGCTGTATTTTATATACTATTTGTATGGTTTATTCAAGATATGGAATGGCTTCATCGGTTTGCAACGATCGTTTCTATTTTTATTTATTTAATTGGACTAAAATGGCTGTATCGAGCTATTGTTATTACGCAAGGAAAGAAGCGTCATTTCTGGTTAATGATCGGTGTAGGGTTGTCGCTTTATTGTCTAGCTAATGCTAGTTGGATCTATTTATTTATTGTTTATCAAGTTACTACATATCCCTTTGTTTCTTTATTTTTATTAGTTATGGCATATTTTGTATTTTTAGCCTCGCTTGTTTATAAAATAAAGACGATTGAGATGAAAGAACCTGTTCAAGCTTTCTCTTTTAGCATTAGCGTATTTATGACATTTATCGTAGTGATTCACATGCACTACTTTATTCAGCCAATCATGTCACTTGTCAATGGTTCCATAGGTATGACCGTACTTATACTAGGGTTTCAAATAAGTACAATCAGTATCTTTTTTGCTGCTAGTTTATTGTTTTATGTTTCTCGCAAAAGTGCAGAAAAAGATCCTATTTTATTTCTTATAACCGGTATGTTCTTCCATGCTTCAGGTGTTTTTCTCTATTATTGTTTTTTAGTAAATAATATAGACTCTGTGATAGCTGATGTGGTTTGGTTACTTGGATTATTGTTTATTGTAAGTTCTTTAAAATTAGTAGAAGCACCTACAGAAATATCAGAGTGGAAAATGATTAAATACTTTGAAAATAGAGAGTCAAGATTTCCCTATATCATTGTTTTTATCTTATTAATAATGATCATTGAAAGTCACGATTGGGAATTAAATGCGTTAATTATTGGAATGACTATTATGTTGCTTATGATTAGTGGTAGGCAATGGTATGTCATGCGACATCACAGAAAATTAGTGAAAGAATATCGTTATTTGGCCTTTCATGACACATTAACTGGATTAAAGAATCGAACAAAATTCACCAAAGATTTAGAGACCATGATGCAAAAATCAGAAAAAGAACAACAACCATTCTTAATGTTTTTAATGGATCTAGATCAATTCAAAAGTATTAATGATACATTGGGTCACAATGTAGGAGATATGCTATTAGAAGCTGCATCTAAGCGGTTAAAGAAGGCCTTTGAGCAGGTGGGTAAGGTTTATCGCATTGGTGGAGATGAGTTTGTTATTATTGTACCCGGTTTGAAAAGGATATATGGCACACTATATGCGAAAACTGTATTAGATCTGTTTTCAACTCCTTTCTTGATAAAAAATCATACCATTATGGTAACACCTAGTATTGGTATTAGTGTATACCCAGAAGATGGCCAAAAACAAGAAACCTTGATTCATCATGCTGATGCGGCCATGTATTTAGCTAAAGAAAAGGGGAAAGCACAATACTGTTATTTTAATCAACAACTTTATCAAACTATCTTACGGAAAAAAAATATTGAATTAGAATTGCAACAGGCGATTGAGCTGAATCAATTTTCTTTATATTTTCAACCGAAGATCAATTTAAAAAGTGAGGAAATCATTGGTGTTGAGGCATTCATTCGATGGAATCATCCGAGATTAGGGGTGATATCGCCGTATGAGTTTATCCCGGTTGCAGAAGAAACAGGGTACATTTTTGCCATTGATGAATGGGTGATCACGCATGCCTGTGAACAACTTAGGCTTTGGCATCAAAAAGGATATGAAAATCTTACTATATCTATTAATGTATCTGCAAAACAATTGGAACAAAAAGATTTCAATACAAGACTTAAACAAATACTAAATCAAATAGCGTTAGATCCACAGTATTTAGAGTTAGAAATAAAAGAAAGTACGATGGGGAATATTGTACAGACGATTGACACATTAAATGAACTTCATGCTATTGGTGTTCGCATAGCCATTGATGATTTTGGTACAGGGTATTCCTCTTTGCATATATTACAATCATTACCTTTTGATACCATTAAAATTGATCAGTCTTTTGTAACCCAATTAGAGAAAAAGGAAAACGTATCGGTAATTAAAACAATTATTGACATTGGATCCAATCTTAATATGAAGGTTGTAGCCGAGGGAGTGGAGACAGCGTATCAAGCGCGAACCTTAGCAAATTTAAAATGCAAATATGGGCAAGGGTACTTTTTTTCTAAACCTTTGTCAGCAGAACAATTGCACCAATTTCTTGAGCAATAAGATGTCATGCGTGATCGATTATAATAAAATAAGGATCAACCCAACTAGCTGACCCTAGTGGGTTTGATCCTTTTTGATTATGGCTTTATTGATTCGTTACATGTAATGGTTGTGTAGCATACTGTGTTTCGTTTTTTTCTCGTACAAACAAGATACTAGAAATAAACAAGGTGACAATCGTTGAGAAGCCAAACAAACCGATTAAACCTAGCTCATGTAATGGTTTGAAAAAGATAATGGTAAAAGCACCTAGAATAATCGTAGTAATTACGGCAAGAAAGTCCTGTTTCGTATGATTTTTCACAGAAAAATAAATATTGGCATAATTTGTTAGAAGAGTAACGCTGATGATTGTTAGCACATTGGTTGACATACCGATCCATACTGGGTGAATATTTAAAAAGAATGAAGCAGGTTGCCAATCACCTAGATGATACCATAGCAATCCAGTAATAAATCCACTTATTAAAGAACTAACAACTGCACGTTTTGTTACAACAGGCCAAAATAATGCTGCAACAACAGGTGCAAATGTAGCAGCATTTCTTGTTGTCCATGCGAGTACATTCCACCATGCAGATTGTTCTGTTCGTAATAAACCAAATATAATCATTAATCCAGTAAGTAATAGTAAAGATAATTTAGTATAGCTAACTAATTGTTTATGACTTGCATTCGGGAAAATTGCACTACCTACATCTTTTCCAAGACTAGTAGCACCAGAAAATTGACACGGAGCCCCCCAACCAAGCGCGCAAGCCCAAATCCCTAAAAAGAACAAACCAACTAGAGGAGCAGGTAAAACTTCCATTAAATATTGTGGTAAGGCTACTAATCCAAGCGTTTCTCCTGGAATAACTACAGCTGCGGCTAAACCAAATAGAATGCCACATAGAATAAAAGGAATCCCTAAAAAGACAGCACCTATTAACCCTTTTTGTCCTTCTTCAGGGGTTCGACAAGATAGAGCCATTTGAAAAGCTGCTTGTGCTAGAATAACGTTCACTAAAAAGGTACCAAACCATGCAACAATTACTTGAATTCCTACAGCGTCAAAATCAAACATGGACGGTTTGTTTTGAGCAAGTTGAACCAAACCTTCTATACCAGGATTGAGGAAGAAGGCAATCAAACCAATTATGAACATAATTAGAAACACAATCGTATTCATGGTTTGGGTAAAAGCAACAGACCACATGCCTCCAGCTTGTAAGTAGATGAACAATAAAATAGCAGTGAATGCGACAGAGAAACTGAGCGAAATACCTGTAAAGACGTTTAATGCGGATGCAAATGCAATCGCTGTTGCAACGGACCACATTGGAAAAGCGAATGCTGTAATTAATCCAGCAATTCCTTTTGCTGTACGACCAAATTTATCACCGATTAGTCCCGATACGGTAACCATCATACGTTTGCGAAAGGATTTGATCATTAATAGCGCTATAATTAAAACTTGAATGGTTTCTGCAATACCATACCAAATGGCAGAGACACCTGTAAGGTATGACAATTCCACAATGGATATATAAGTAGACCCTGAGAATAATCCAGTGATACAAAAAGCAACTGTCCACCAACGGAAATTTCGCCCTCCAACAAAAAAATTATTTCCATTTGATGCTTTTACACGTGCTACATTACCAATGATGATTAATAAGAAAGTGTAAATAAGTGCAAAGGCAATCATCCAAACCCCATATTCTGTCATGTTATCCCTCCAATTCATTTTACAAAGACCTTTTTGCTCAGCATGGTTGTTATTTGAATTTCATTCGATACAAGTTACCTATTTTCAACTAAAAAAACCTCCTTTCTTAGCTAACAAATAAGAAGAAGGTTTATGATCCTATACGTTCCCGGATATCGAATATCAGGAATTTCTTCTTATCTTTCAGCTAGTTAGCTGCTGGATTTGGCACCTTATTTGCTTGAAACAAACGGTTGCCGTGGGATCATAGGACCAGATTCCTCCACCACTCATGATAAGCGTTATTTAATTTCTACTAATCATATCGGTAATAGTGTATATTGTCAAGTTATTCTGAATATTTGTGAAAATTTATTGAACTTCTTCCTCTAATAGCAGGTATTTTTTAAATTTATCTACATATTCATGTAAACAGGACTTTAGATGTAGGATAAACAAAGGAGGAAGTGAACTGATTAAATACAAATTAATTATCGTTTTCCTGTCTAGCACGTTATACTTTTCGCCTGTGTTTGATGGTTTAGTAGTGGTTGCAGATCCATCAAATGAACCCCAAATTGTGATCGTTTATTCTACCGATAGTGAATCAATAACTAAGGAAAAAAATCTATTAGCGTTGTTATTAGGCCACTTTACTTCAGATATCACATGGATAAATAGTAATTATTTAAAAGAAACAGATACCGCCGAAGCGACGCATCTATTTTATTATGGCCTATCAAAAAAGCAACTATCAAAAAAGACAATGAATATACTCGAATCATTTTCTGGTCCTTTTATTCACCTGGGTCATAATGTCGAACAAATGAATGACACGTTTTCATTCGATACAATCAATGAGTTAATGTATGCCTCCTCAATCGCTGTACCCAACCAAATAAACAAGAAAATAGTTGTAGAAGATATGCCTGTCTTGCTTATAGAAACAGAAGAGGATCTCCAAAAAGAAGTGTTAATAACAGCGAAAAAAGGAGAAAGAACAGTTCCATTACTAGTAAAAGAAAAAAATGCCTATTATTACGCAACGACTTATTTGTTTCCGCCAACGAGTTATTTGTTTGCAGACTTTTTACATGAATTATTTGATACGACTACACATCTCAGACGGCAAGTACTTATAAGAATTGAAGACATTCATCCTAGAACGGATGCGGCAAGATTAGAGGAAATTGCTGATGTTTTGGATGAACGAAATATTCCTTATTTGCTATCCGTTACTCCGATGTTTAAGAATCCGAAAACTGGTGATGAATTTTTTTTATGGGAAAATCAAGCATTAGTAAATGTGCTACAAGAGATGCAAGAAAATGGTGCTTCTATTGTTTTGCACGGGTATACGGATCAATTTAAACAAAGTCCAACAGGTACTGGATTTGAATTTTGGGATAAGGATAGAAATAAACCCATTTCATTCCTTAATGAAAAAAAGTATATCACTGAACGTATAGAAAAGGGCGTTCAGGCTTTAGTAGATAATGAGTTATATCCATTAGCTTTTGAGGTCCCGCATTATGCTATCTCACAGCAAGGCTATCAAGTGTTAACTGAATACTTTTCGACAATTGTTGGACAAATACAACTTACGGATGATGATTGGAGAATGATGAGTGCATCTCCTTATATCACAGCTCTACCCACTTTAAATGGAATGGTATTGATACCTGAAACAGCTGGATATATAATATATGATAAGCCACTACAATCCATACAAGATGTGAGAGAGAAGATAAAACATATACAAATCGTGCGAGATGGATTTGTTGGTGTTTTTTTTCATCCATTTATGGGGGGTGATTGGTTAAATACGTTATTAGATGAATTGGATTCAATGGAACAGGTTTATTGGTTTGATTTAAAAAAACAGAAACACGTTGTTTCTACAGATTTTGTCCATATCGAAACAAATAAAGGCAATATCAAGGTAAATCATATAAAGAATAGTTTAAAACCTATTCATCAAGAAGCCACAGATGTTGGAAAATCAAATCACTATGTTATTGGATTACTTATAGGTGTTGGTCTAATGATAAGTATCATTCTCTTTTCAATTGTACGATTCAGACATTCACATTAATCTATCTATGGAGGGAAAGGGATGGGGAAGCATTGGAAACCAATAATTTGTGTTGTACTATTAGGCATTATTTTTATTGAAAGTTCGATACATGTCATTCATGCTAAAAAACTTTCTTCTACACCAGCCGTCCTCGTAGTAGGTAAGTTTGATGGGGAAAAGGGGCATGTGAATCAAAGAAAGCTAGATTTATTAATCAGTCATTTTACAACAAATATTGTTTTTAAATCGATAAAAGAAGTAAAAGGGAATGATTTTCAAGATCGTACACATGTCGTTTATTTTGATGATCAGTTAGCTACCATTCCAAATGATTTTGTGGAATTACTATCTGATTTTCATGGTACTGTTTTAGCAATTGGAGAAAATGTTGCGCAGTTAGGTGAACGGTTTGCATTTATAAAGCAAAATGAAAAGCGTAACATCAATCAGATTTATTTGGCGACAGATAAAGCGGAAACCTTAAGTATACAAAAACAATCGATTATAAATATAGAAACAAGTAAAGAGGTGAAAACATGGCTATTTGGTAAAGGGGATAGTAGCAAAGAATATCCATTATTAATTCAAAATGAATCGATATTTTATTTAGCAATAACAACGATAGAAATGCCGGTAGCTACTCTCATTGGAGAGGTATTACATGAAGTTTTTTCAGTTGACCATCCTCATGAATATCAAGGGTATATTCGACTCGAGGATGTACATCCATTAGTGGAAGTTGATAAATTAATGAAGATTGCCCAATTGTTGAAGGAGCGCAAAATACCATATATGGTAGCAGTTATTCCAGTCTATATCCATCCGCAAACAAAAGAAAAATATCATCTCTCTGATTCCCCAGAATTGCTTAACGCTTTATCATTTATCCAAAACAATGGTGGTAGTATTGTTTTGCATGGATACACTCATCAATTTAGAGATAGTGAGACAGGTGAGGGGTTTGAATTTTGGGATGTAGAACATAATATGCCAATTTATCACGGAGTAAAGGAAACACCAGAAAAGAAGGGGATAGATGATTTTGCTAAGCGCGAAGACTATGACATTTACCTTAGAGAAAAACAAAAAATAGAGACAACATATATTGAAAAAAAGCTAACAAAAGGAATTAATGAATTGGCGAATTATCGTCTTTATCCCCTCGCTTTTGAGGCACCACACTATACCATGTCACAAAATGGTTATCAAATAACTTCACAATTCTTTTCGACCTACGTTGGTCAGTTACAATTAAGTGATCAAAATTGGCAAAAGATGATGGGAGCTCCTTATATAACTAACCCTCAATTTCTCAATGGGATGACGTTATTACCGGAAACGATTGGCTATATGGAACAGGCATCTTTTTCATTACAAAAGATGCGTAAAGCGATTAAAAGTCAGATGATGGTGCGAGATGGAATGGTTGCTGGATTTTATCATCCTTATTTAGGTGTAGAAGGTTTTAAAGAAATGCTTACATTACTAGAGCATGTACCTAACATGAAATGGATTGATTTAAAACAGATGGATAACGAAGTAGCAACAAGCCATGTAACGATTCAATCTAATGATGGAGAAATGCATACAGGAATAGATTATTTGAAATTATTTCAATCTGATAAGCGATATTTAATTTACCATATAAAAAAATTGCCACAAGTTCTTCTATGGATATTTATTGGTATAGGCAGTTGTGCAGTGTGTTTATTTATTTATTACATTTTGCTAAACAAGCATCAGCAACGTTCTCGATATCATTCGTACAGGAGGAAATAAGTTTTGGCAAATATGATGTTATATCTTTCCTTATTTTGTATTTGGGCTTTATTACTTTATCATCTGTTTTTAATGCAAGGTGGGTATCTGTTATCTCGAAAGAATCGACAGATGGAAAGACGATGGCAGCAAAATAAAACACCTTTTCCAACTGTTTCTATTTTAATTCCAGCACATAATGAGGCATTAGTGATTGGAGATACGTTACAGGCAATGTGTCAATTAAACTATCCGCTCCAGTCACTTGAAGTTATTGTTATTAATGATCATTCCAGTGATGGAACAGGTGAAATTGTTGAAGATTATGTGAAACAGTATCCATTTATTAAGGTCATTCACACCGTCCCACCATTAGGGGGGAAAGGCAAATCACGAGCATTGAATTTAGGATTAGAACAAGCAGTTGGTGACATCATTTGTGTATATGATGCAGATAACATCCCCGAATCGGATGCAATTTACTGGCTAACAGCAGGGCTAGCCAATGATTCGAAAGCAGGCGCAGTCGTTGGGAAGTTCCGAGTGAATAATGCGAATAAAAATTTTTTAACACGTCTAATTAATATAGAAACGATCTCTTTTCAATGGCTTGCTCAAGCTGGAAGATGGTTTTGGTTTAAAATGACCACGATACCAGGAACTAATTTCGCTATTAGACGGTCTATATTAGAAGAATTGGGTGGATGGGACGAAAAAGCCCTATCGGAAGATACGGAGTTAAGCTTTCGTGTGTATGATTTAGGTTATCATATTCGTTTTTTTCCTTCTGCAATTACTTGGGAACAAGAACCAGAATCTTGGAAGGTTTGGTGGAAGCAGCGAACGCGTTGGGCTAGAGGCAACCTTTATGTAATAACCAAATTTATCTTGCAATTTTATCGGTTGAAAAATAAAAAAGTATTTATTGATTTATTCTACTTCTTTTTTACCTATTTATTATTTTTCTTTGGTGTAGTTACATCTCATGGATTATTCATTACTAATTTATTTATAGATTTAGGATTAACCATTGGTTATGTATCCATTCTTTTAATAGGTATAGGGTTTTTGTTATTCATTATTGAAGAGATGTTAGCATTAAGTCTAGAAAAAGGACAGTTGACAGTTAAAAATATGTTAATTGTAGGATTGATGTATTTTACTTATTCACAATTATGGTTATTTTTAGTTGTTTATGCCACATTTTTAGAGATGAAGCGTATAGTACTTAGACAAGAAGTGAAATGGGATAAAACAAAACGATTTGTTAGTGAAAAGAAATAAGTGAGTTAGATAAATTATCTAACTCACTCATTTTAAAAATGATGTTTTTTTATAATTTGAATTGATCGACTTGTTCCTGTAATCTTTTGGCTAATTGTGCTAGTTCATCAGCACTTCTAGCTACTTCTTCCATGGATGAGTTCGTTTCTTCAACTGAAGCTGCCGTTTCTTCAACACCTGCTGCTGATTCTTGAGAAATTGCAGCAATTTCATCAACTGACTTATACATTGTTTGACTATTTGAAGAAATGGTGGTTAAATCACTAGCAATGTGTTGTACTTTTCCAACCATATCTGAAATCGAGTGATTGATTTCTTGGAAAGCTTGGCCGGTTTTTTCAATTTGATCGGATCCTTTTTCAACGGCAGAATAGCCAGCTTCTAAAGAATGTGCTACTTGGTTAGACTCCGACTGAATGGACTGAACAATTGATGTAATATCAGTAATAGAATGACTTACCTGTTCGGCTAGTTTGCGAACTTCATCTGCAACTACTGCAAAACCTTTTCCTTCTTCACCAGCGCGAGCGGCTTCAATAGCAGCATTAAGCGCTAATAAATTCGTTTGTTCAGCAATATCTTGAATGACGCCAACAATTTTTTCTATTTCATTTGATTGCTGATCCAATCCTTTTACTTTGTTAAATGAATCTTGAACTAATTGATGAATCTCTTGCATTTGCTGCACAGACATTTCCAATTGTTCTGCCCCTTCATCACTTAATTTCATTACTTGTTTAGAGCTATCGGCTACACTTGTACTATTGTTTGTTGCTTGGGATACAGTCTCATTATATTGTTGCATTGCTGTTGCTAAATCAACCGCATGATTTGACTGTGATTCGGCTCCTGTAGAAAGTTGTTCCATTGTGGCAGCAATTTGCTCACTTCCTTCCCTAACTTGGTCGGAAGATTGGGACAATTGGTCACTTTGTTGTCGTACATTTGTTGTCACACTACTTACATGATGAATCATTTGATAAACATTTTCTTTCATTATATTTACGGACTCCGCTAAATCTACAAATTCATCTTTTGATTTTGTTACTACTTTTTCACCTGTTAAATCTCCTTTAGCTAAGCGATGCATCTCTTCCTTAATGGTTGAAATGTTAAATAATAGCGAACGAATAAGAAAGATAAATATAATCATTGCTATAACTACCGAAACGCCCAGTGTAATAAAAGTAGTAAAGAGAATATTTTTTCGAATCATTTTTGCTAGCTGGTACATTTCAAAATCAATTGCTGCTACGGCAATGATTTTTCCGTTATCATTTTTTACTGTTTTAGCAAGGGTGATCGTGGATTTACCACTGGCTGCATCTATGTACGGCTTTGTCCAAGCAACATTATCATCTGCATTTACAGCAAGCTGATACCAGTCCCTTGTCGTTGGATCATAACCCGATAGATCAGTAGATTCATCAATTTGATGTAAATATAATTCTCCATCTGGTGTACCTAAATAAAGGTTCATAATATAGTCATTCTTGTTAGCCAATTCAGATAAAAAAGACTCATAATAACTGGTTAATGCAGGTTGATTAGCAGCAGGCATAGTTGGATATTGTTTCGTTGCTTCAGGTGGATGAATCTGATTTAATTGAAATTCCTCCATTTCAACCATACCCATCAACTTTGTTTCATATTCTTGAAAAATTTCTTGATACTTTGGTGAAAGGGATGCTATATCTTCTTTCTTAATAACGGCTTTCTCTAATATCTCTGTCTTGTTATACGAAATAATTCCAACGACGGTTAAAGGTATAATGAGTAATAATAGTACTGTAAGTGGTAATTTAAATTTAATCTTTGATATCATTTTCATAAGCTGTCCCCTTTGTTTATTTTCGAAAGTTTGTTTCCTTGACTACTTTTAGTCTACTTTTTCTTCATCCTTTCTCTTAGTAGCAGGAAATATAAATGCTTCTTCTGTTATTTTCGGCATAATTGCAGAAAAATGAATAAATAAAGGGGGAGAAAAAATTTCCAAGTGTTTGGGTAATAACTCATATGAAGGAAGATTGCACTAAGTAGTGAGGATTTGTTTTGAAGTTAGATCTCTATATTTAGAAAGAAATGAAGATAATCCGTCGATGTGGATTACATCGACGGATTATCTTTGGGCTTTATCCATTTTTAGCTGTGCGAAGTATTTGTTCCATCATCGCTGTGTTTGGGTAGTTAGCTTCTTTGTATGCTTGGATTGTTTTTTCGATATCGTAGGTGACTCGCTCGATTGATGTAGAAATTGAACCATCTGTTATTTCAACAATTGCATAAGAAGCTTTAGGGATACCATCAAAAGGTAAACCAACACTACCTAGGTTAATAATTGTCTTTCCATCAATATTCCGAATATAAGATTGATGAATGTGCCCATACAAATAAATATCTGCATTGTATTTATTTATGATCTTTTCCCTGATTTCATCGTTGGTTGCATCTGGTAAAACAACATCAAATAGGCTTGTTGGGGTTGCATGAAAAGCATGCATATGAATCCCTTGTTTAGTTAAATTTAAATTGGTTGGTAATGTTTCTAAATAATTTAATGCAGATTGATCTAATTGTGATACCGTCCATTCACGCTCTTGATTCATCAGATTTCGTGCTTGTTCAGGAACTTCCCCCTGTTTTACTCCTCGTACAATCCATTCATCTGCATTTCCTTTAATTACCGTTGTATTTAAATCTTGAATAAGTTTTATTGACCGTTTTGGTTCGGGTCCGCGATAGGCAATATCTCCAAGTACAACGATGTTATCGACTTCTTTTTCTTTTATACTAGCTAACACAGCCTCCAATGCAACGGCATTTCCATGTATATCAGAAATAAAAGCTAGTTTCATTTTGTAGCCTCCTTTGCAATAATTGATAATCGTCTTTCGCTGAATGCATAGCATATGTAAAGGGGAAACATATCTCACTATTCAACTTTCTATTCCTATCGTATCATGATTTTTGCTGTCTATGCTAATATTAAGGTATTAGACTATTCTTTATGATATAGTGTAGAAAGTATTACAATACTGATTTTTTTGAAGGAGATAGTTATGTTCGTCGATACATTACAACCATTTTTGCAACAAGCGTGGAAGGGCTCTGGTTTTTCAGAACCAACAATGATCCAAGAAAAAGCTTATCCCATAATAAAAGAAGGAAAAGATGTCATTGGCATTTCCCCTACTGGGAGTGGGAAGACGATTGCCTATTTACTTCCACTACTAGAAGAAATCGATGTCGATCAAAAGCAGACACAATTATTAATTCTAGCCTCTTCACATGAATTGGTGGCTCAAATTCATCGACTGATCCAGGAATGGACTGCTCATGCTGAGGTGACTAGTATGATGATGATTGGTGGTGCAAATATAAAACGACAAATAGAAAAGTTAAAGAAAAAGCCACAAATTGTTGTTGGTACCCCAGGACGAGTGCTTGAATTAATAAAACAAAAGAAATTTAAAGTACATGCATTACGATCGATTGTTTTAGATGAAGCTGATCAGCTGTTAGTTCCTGAACATCGCAATGACTTGTTTGGTATTATCAAAGCAGCCCCAAAACAGCGCCAGTTATTAATGTTTTCAGCCACCATTGCACAAGGATTAGCGGAAGAGGCTAATCGATTTATGGTAACCCCTGAGGTTATTCGCGTGAATAGCGAAGAAGCGGGTACACCAGAGGTTTCTTATCAATACATTACCTGTGACGAACGTGATAAGATAGATATACTTCGAAGTATGGCTCGTAACTTGAATGAGCAAATGCTTGTATTCTTTAGAGATAGTGGTAACTTATCGGTAGTTGCAGAAAAATTAGCATATAAAGGTATGCATGTTGAAGCTTTACATGGGAATTTAACTAAACAAAAAAGAGAAAAAGCCATACGGCAATTTACAAAAGGTGAGGTACAGCTGCTATTAGCCACCGATGTAGCAGCTAGAGGATTAGATGTGAAGGATTTAGGTTATGTTATTCAAATGGATGTACCTAAAGAAGCGGATCATTATCTTCATAGAGCTGGGAGAACAGGCCGAATTGGATCAGATGGCGGTGTTGTCGTGTCATTGGTTACACAATCTGAATTACGTCAATTAAAGCAGACAGCAAAAGCTTTAACAATTAAGTTAGAAGAGAAAGTGTTACGAAAAGGAAAACTTATGTAAAAAGATTCAACCAAGTTTTGATAATACTTGGTTGAATCTTTTTTTTATTTAATAGGCAATACATATAAAAGAACACAGAAAAAGTGTAAGATTGTTCCTGCTAATACAAACAGGTGCCAAAGTGCATGATGGAATTTGAACCAACGCCACATATAAAAGATCGCACCGACTGTGTATAAAATACCACCTAGTACGAGTAAGGTTAGGCCATCTGGATGAAGTTTTTCTGAAAGAGATCCCCAAGTAAAAACAATTAGCCATCCCATAACAATATAAAGAATGGTAGAAATAAATAAAAACTTCTTCACAAAGAAAATTTTAAAAATTGTACCACCAATTGCTAATCCCCACACAATACCAAATAATGTCCAACCCACAGCACCTTGTACTACGACAAATAAAAAGGGGGTGTACGTTCCTGCGATAAAAAAATAGATGGATGAGTGATCTAAAATCTCAAACACATTTTTTGCCTTTCCTTCTGGCAGGCTATGTAAAAGAGTAGACGACGTATAAAGTAATACCATAGTGGTCCCAAATAAAGTAAAACTAACGATGTGCCATGTATTACCATGTAAGGAAGCGAAGACAATTAATACTACTAATGCAGCTATACTAATTAGTATTCCAATTCCGTGTGTAATAGAATTAGCAACTTCTTCTCCTTTTGAAAAACGGTGTGTTTCAACCATATATGATAATCCTTTCTTGAATAGTTCTCATTATTATTATGAACGGATTATAAGAGAATAGCAATCTTTTCACGTATTGTTAACCATAAGTGATCCGTTCAGAGAAAATAGCATTGAATATATAAGTATATTATTATATGATAATATATATGCAGAAAGAGAGGGGATCTTTTTGAATCAACACCAGTTATCAATTGAACAAGCAGCTTCGATATTAAAATTATTAGCGGATAAAACAAGGTTAACGATTGTTAAGTTATTGGAACACCAGGATTGTTGTGTGTGTGAATTTGTTGAAGTTTTTCAGGTGAGTCAGCCATCCATTAGTCAGCATTTACGTAAATTGCGTGACGCTGGCATTGTGAAAGAGGAAAGAAGAGGACAATGGATTTTTTATTCCATGAATACCGATAATCGTGTCTTTCCTTTTATTAAACATGTGTTGTCTCAACTACCTAATCAAGAGGAAAAACTAATAGCGTTAGAAAAAAGCGGCAAACGAATTAGTTGTTGTTAATAGGAGGATTAGTATTGTGTCTTTATCAGTTGTTTTAGCAATTTTAATTTTTATCTTGACACTTGTATTTGTCATTTGGCAACCAAAAGGGCTTTCGATAGGGTGGTCAGCGTGTGGTGGCGCTATTTTAGCATTAATGCTAGGAGTAGTTGATTTCGGTGATGTGATAGAAGTAACACAAATCGTTTGGAATGCTACCTTAGCTTTTGTTGCCATTATTTTAATCTCCCTTATTTTAGATGAGATTGGTTTCTTTGAATGGGCATCTTTACATATGGCAAAAGCTGCAAATGGTAATGGTGTCAAGATGTTTGTTTATGTGAGTATACTCGGTGCAATTGTTGCAGCCTTTTTTGCAAATGATGGTGCAGCTCTCATATTGACGCCGATTGTATTAGCAATGGTACGTAATTTAAAATTTAGTGAGAAAATTATTTTTCCATTTATTATGGCGAGTGGTTTTATTGCAGATACCACTTCTTTACCATTAGTCGTGAGTAACTTAGTGAACATTGTTTCTGCAGACTTTTTTTCCATTGGATTTATTGAATACGCATCAAGAATGATTATCCCGAATTTGTTTTCTTTAGTAGCAACCATTTCTGTGTTGTATCTCTATTTTAGAAAAAATATTCCAAAAACCTATGATCTAACACATCTAAAGGAACCAAAGGAAGTTATTAAAGATCCTAAATTATTTCGTTTATCTTGGTATGTATTAGCTATTTTGTTAATTGGTTATTTTGTGAGTGAGTTTATTGCTGTACCAATTTCACTGATTGCTGGTACTATCGCGATTTTATTTTTGATCATGGCGAGAAGAAGTACAGCTGTCAGTACTTCCACAGTAGTAAAAGGTGCCCCTTGGGACATTGTTTTTTTCTCAATTGGTATGTATGTTGTGGTTTATGGGCTGCGTAATGCAGGTCTTACTGATTTACTGGCACAGTTGATTCAGCAAAGTGCGGAACAAGGATTATTTGTAGCGACGATTGCCATGGGTTTTATTGCCGCTTTACTGTCATCGGTCATGAACAATATGCCAACGGTCATGATTGATGCGTTAGCCATTGCAGAAACGAGTACTTCTGGTGTTATTCGTGAAGCATTGATTTATGCAAATGTTATTGGTTCTGATTTAGGTCCGAAAATCACACCAATCGGTTCTTTAGCTACATTATTATGGTTGCACGTGCTAGCTCAAAAAGGAATAAAAATTTCATGGGGAACCTATTTTAAAACAGGTATTATCCTAACGATTCCAATATTGTTCATTACCTTACTAGGTTTATTCTTAACACTATTATTACTGTAAAGGAGTTTGATCTTATGACGACAAAAACAATTTATTTTTTATGTACTGGTAATTCTTGTCGAAGCCAAATGGCAGAAGGATGGGCAAAAAAATATCTAGGGAAGGAATGGGAAGTTCGTAGTGCGGGGATAGAAGCGCACGGATTAAATCCGAATGCTGTTCGAGCAATGAAAGAAATCAATATCGACATATCCAATCAACAATCAGAGGTGATTGATAGTGATTTCCTAAATCATACCACATTAGCAGTCACCTTATGTGGAGATGCTGCGGACAAATGCCCGGTTACACCCCCGCAAGTTAAAAGAGTGCATTGGGGATTTGATGACCCTGCAAAAGCAGAAGGAACAGATGAAGAAAAATGGGAAGTCTTTCAACGTATAAGAGATGAAATTGGTGCTAGAATTAAGCATTTTGCTGAAACAGGGGAATAAAAAAGTAGGATTGGTTAGCTATAAATAATAAATCATAGTTTTCAGACTGTAGAATAAAATAACTATAAAGCTCTTTTTTCTATAAAAATCATAGTTATTGTGCAAAAATAAAACATTCCGTCATGTAAGGGGTTTCATTCTTTGTGTAGAAAGTGGTAAAGTAAGAGTATATAAAAGACGTTGCTGTAAGAGGTCAATGGAGGAGGAATTGGTAATGTATTATGGTGGGATAGAGGCTGGTGGAACAAAATTTGTTTGTGCTGTTAGTAATGAACAATTCGAAATAATTGATCGTATTAGTATTCCAACTACCATACCAGAAGAGACTTTAAAATATGTATTTGATTTTTTTGATCAATATAACTTAAATGCAATAGGTATCGGTTCATTTGGACCAATTGATGTTATGACCGATTCCGCCACATATGGCTATGTTACTTCCACACCAAAAAAAGGTTGGAATAATTATAATTTTGTGGGTACGATAAAGGAAAGATATAACATTCCTGTTGCTTGGACAACAGATGTAAATGCAGCAGCTTATGGTGAGTATCGAATGGGAAGTGCACAAAATGCTGGATCATGCATTTATTTAACCATTGGAACTGGCATTGGTGGTGGTGCAATCTTAAACGGGGAAGTTGTTGAAGGATTTGGTCATCCAGAGATGGGACATATATCAGTTAGAAAACATGCTGAAGATCCATTTGAAGGAGTATGCCCTTATCATGGAGATTGTTTAGAAGGCATTGCAGCTGGCCCAGCCATCGAGAAGCGTTTGAAGCAAAAAGGAAAAGATGTGGATAAAAATGATCCTTATTGGGACAAAGAAGCTTACTATATCGCACAAGCGTTAGTAAATTATACCATGATTTTACGTCCTGAAGTGATTATTTTAGGTGGTGGTGTGATGAAACAGGCGCAATTATTCCCACTTATTCGCACCCACTTTAAAACATTACTAAACGAGTATCTCACTACGCCAGATTTAGATACCTATATTACATCACCTGGCCTAGTCGATAATGCAGGCATTACAGGAAGCTTGCTACTAGCTGCAGAGAAAGCAATTTAGGACAGGGGGTCAGACGCCTTGTCCCATTCTTTAATAAGATCCTTGCAATCTACTGATACATGTATTAAACTTTACCATAAGTGAAAATTCTGAAAATTATATAGTGTGATTTCTTATCCAGAGAGACGGAGGGATTGGCCCTAAGATGTCTCAGCAACCAGCCTAACGATTAGGCACGGTGCTAATTCCAATAGACGCATAATAAGGTGTCTAGAAGATAAGAAGAATGACTTTTTATAGTTAAAAGGCCTTCTTCTTTGAGGGTCTTTTTTTTATAGGTATAGAGAGGAGTGAAGCAATGAAGGAATACAAAATACAAACAAAATTAGCCCAGTTAGGTAATCATAGTGATCCTAGAACAGGTGCGGTTAATCCACCAATTTATTTGTCTACAGCTTATCAACATAAAGGATTAGGAAAATCCACTGGCTATGATTATACGAGGACAGAAAATCCGACACGTTCTATTTTAGAAGACGGTATTGCTGACTTAGAGAAAGGTGATCGAGGATTTGCATGTAGCTCAGGAATGGCAGCAATTCAGCTTGTTTTATCTCTATTTTCGACTGGTGATGAATTGATTGCCCCAGAAGATGTTTACGGAGGCACCTATCGTTTATTTAAGCATTATCAAGAAGCATATGATGTAAAAACAACGTATTGTAGTTTTAATGATTTGGAGAAAGTGGAGCAATTTATTACATCAGATACAAAGGCAATTTTTATTGAAACACCAACAAACCCATTGATGCAAGAAATAGACATCACCTCATACGCAGCACTGGCTAAAAAATATCAGCTATTATTTATTGTAGATAATACATTTCTAACACCCATTTTACAACAACCAATTTCACTTGGGGCAGATATTGTCATCCATAGTGCTACGAAATATATTGGGGGACATAATGACGTACTGGCGGGGTTAGTTGTTACAAAAGGTTTATACTTGAGTGAAAAAATGGCAACTTTTCATAACGCCTCAGGTGCAGTACTCTCATCACTGGATGCATGGTTACTTGTGCGAGGGTTAAAGACACTGTCTCTAAGAGTTAGACAGCAACAGCATAATGCGAAGCAAATAGCAGCATTTTTAGAAGCTGATTCACGAATTGATAAGGTACTCTATCCAGGCAAAGGAGGAATGCTTTCCTTTCGGTTAAAGAAGGCTGAGTGGGTGGCTCCATTCCTTGAAAATCTACAATTAATTACATTTGCTGAAAGTTTAGGAGGAGTGGAGAGTTTTGTTACCTATCCAACGACACAAACACATGCCGACATTCCAGAAAATGAGCGTATTTCCCGGGGAATAGATGATCGGTTGCTGCGTTTTTCAACAGGAATTGAAGACGTAGCTGATTTGATTACTGATTTCAGGCAATGTATGAATCAATTATAAAAGCTACATGACAGATCCTCCTTTCGAGAATTGTTGTGGATTGTCGACAATAAACGTTAAACGCTTCGCTACCTTTTTATAGAAAGAAGCGTGACTAATCCAATGTTTCACAAAATTGAAGCATGATTACAGTTTATTTTTTATATAGATAAAAATATATCATTTAAATAGTCGTATTATTGGATTAATCAAAATCAGAATGGTTAACTTTACAAAAATATTTGAGTATGAATGATTGAAACGGTATGATAATAGGGTATAGGATTCTATACATTATTAAAACAGGAGTTGTTTGGCGTGACGATGTCTATTCTGATCTTAATTATTTTGATTTTATTAAATGCCTTTTTTGCGGCATCAGAAATTGCGTTAGTATCATTAAATGATAACAAAGTGAAACGAGAAGCAGAGCGTGGAGACAAAAAGGCGAAGATGTTAGACAAGTTGTTAAAAGAACCAGGCCGCTTTCTAGCAACGATACAAATCGGCATTACATTGGCAGGTTTTCTAGCGAGTGCGTTTGCAGCTGATACGTTTGCAACCCCTTTAGCTGAAAACTTACATGAAATAGGAGTTCCGATCTCACTTGGGATTTTAAACACCATGTCGGTCATTGTAATTACGATTTTATTATCTTATTTTACCTTAGTGGTTGGGGAACTAGTACCAAAACAATTAGCTTTGCAGAAGGCGGAAGCGATTGCTAATTTCTCAGTGAAGCCCTTGACATTGTTATTCAAAATAAGTTTACCAGTTGTCTGGTTTTTAAATTTGTCTACCAATACACTTGTACGTTTATTTGGTGTCGATCCACATGCGGAAAATGAAGAGGCAACAGAAGAAGAAATTCGTATGATGGTTGATATTGGCGGAGAGAAAGGCACCATTCACACAGACGAAAAATTAATGATTAATAATATTTTTGAGTTTAATGACAAAGAAGTATCAGATATTATGACACATCGAACCGATATGTGTGCACTAGAAATAAATACTCCTTTGAATGAAGTAGTGAAAATTGTTAATGAAAAAAGATATACAAGGTTTCCTATCTATGAGGGAGATGTTGATCACATAATCGGAGTATTACACACAAAAGATTTAATACCTTATATCCAAAAAGATAAACGAGATTATGTCTTAGGTGATACGTTACGAAAACCTTATTTCGTGATGGAAACGCAGCGAATTGATGCGATCTTTAAAGAAATGCAAAAGAATAATGTCCATATTGCAATTATTGTGGATGAATATGGTGGAACGGATGGGTTAATTACGATTGAAGATCTTATAGAAGAGATTGTTGGTGAAATATCAAGTGAACATGGAGAATTAGATGAAGAAAATCATGAAATAATTAAGATTTCACCGTATGAATATCGTATTGCAGGTAATACCCATTTGTATGATATTGAGTATCAGCTGAGTTTGGATTTACCTGTTGATGATTATGAGACGTTAAATGGGTTTTTGGTTGGCGAGATTGGTTATATTCCCAATCGTGGTGAAAATCTTTCGATCACATATAAGAAAGTAACATTTAAGGTAGAGGAAGTATCTGATAAACGCATTGAAAAGGTATATGTAACCATTAATGAAAAATAAATCTCTATCAATTACTTTATTGTGCTAATAAAAGTGTGTATTGGATATGTTTTAATGCATCATCCCGTATAGTAAATTAATTTTTAAGAATGTAACATTTTTCATAGGATTGTTACTATCTTTCTTGTATAATGTTAACTATATTGATTTTTATAGAGAGAATTTTCAACCATTATAATTAGTAAGGGGCTATCTATTATGTACAAAATTGAAACATATGAAGAGAAGTCGTTTGTTATGTATCAGTTAAGCAGTGAAGATAATTCATCGTGGATCAAGGTTTGCCCAGAACGTGGTGGTATTATTATTGGTTATGGTGTAGATGGAAAAGAATATCTATACTTGAATGAGGAAACACTATATGACCGAAAACAGAATGTCCGTGGTGGTATTCCTATTCTATTCCCAATATCTGGTCAGTTAAAGGACAAGAAATATGATTGGGATGGTAAAACATATGAAATGCCGAATCATGGCCTTGCTCGTATTCATCCTTGGGAAGTGATTGATACAAAGTGTGATGAAGAAAAAGCTTCTATTTCGATTTTATTTGAAAGTAGTATCGGGACAAAAGGTACTTTCCCATTTGATTTTGAAGTTGTGTTCACCTACACATTAAAGCAAAATCAATTGTTTATTCATCAATCCTATCGTAATATGGATACAAAACAGATGCCGATATACCCTGGACTACATCCATATTTTAAAGCAAAGTCTAAAGTGATATCTTTAGATACAGAAGCAACTACTTATTTTGATTATAACGATAATGAAGAAAAGCCTTTTGATGGAAAAGTGGATATGGAAGGATTAAAGGAAGCGGTAGTACTTGAAACAGATCATCAAAAATTAGAAGCAAAATATGATGAACATATAGATTTACATATAGAGACTGGAAGTGAATTTCGCTATACAGTACTATGGACACAAGCAGGAAAAGATTTCGTTTGTATCGAGCCATTTGCTGCTAAAACTGGGGAACTAAATCGTAAGGACGAACTAATTATGGTAGAACCAAAAGATTCATTAGAAACATGGGTTAGTTTTCAAATTGTATAATAATCAAAATGGGACAAGGGGACAGGCACCGTGTCCCATTTTTTTATGGAAGCGTTAGCTGTCCGTTGTTTCATGATATAGGGAGGGTAGTGATGAGTTATCTAAAGAAATTAACTGGGATTGTGTTTACCTTTGCGATTCTAGCCTATGCATTTTTACATTATACAACTTATATAAGCCCAACTGAAAAAGGATTCTACTATCTTGGGATAGTTGGGATTACTGTACTTGTAACAGGGATGACACGCTTGTCTTTTCGTGCGCTTATTGTTCCAACATTTCTATTATTCGCTGCATTTCTAATCCAATGGTTGACTGGTGGTGGGTTTGTTAATCTACTTATTCAAGGTGTAAGTAAAATGTCCAACTTAATCACGCTTTTATTAATTGTACCAGTGATTAGTTGGATTCTTCGTGAAGAATCATATATTGATGCAATCATTCGATTAGGTCAGCGTTTATTTCATTCAAGTAAGAAATTCTATGTTGGTATCATGCTCGTAAATCAAATCATTGCTTATTTTTTATTATTTGGTTCTATACCAATGATGTATGAATTTATTAATGATTTTTTTCGGTCTAAAACAGGAGAAGCGTGGGAATATTTTAAAGGTACAGCCTTGTTGCGGTCGTTTGCTTTGACAACCTTATGGGTAGTTAGTATACCAAGCTTTGCTTTTGCAGTGGATCATTTAGGAGCATCACTTGGATGGACGATATTGCAAGGATTTGTTATTTCTATGTTAGGAATAGGCTTAGCATTAGTTTTTTTAACAAGAAAAGAGAAAGCATATCAGATTAATTTTACTATAGGAATTAAGGAAGAAATGCAACACCGACTCAATTCGGCAATGCCACAAAAGGAAGCCAAAAAATTAGTAGTTGAATTTTCTATTTTATTTGTTTCTTTGTTTAGTACTATTTTTGTTATTCACTTCTTATTAGGATGGAGTATACTTGCAATTATTCCGCCGATTATTGTGATCTGGACGGCAGGATACTTTATTTTTAAAAAAAGACCAGAACGGTTTGTTGCAGAATGCAAGGCATATATTGCAGTTGATATAAAGCAAAAGGCACAGCAATTCAGTCTGTTACTTGCAGCTGGAATGCTTATTTATGCAATAAATCAATCTGGAGTAAGCGAGTATATGGTAGATGCTTTGTTTTACTTAGCCGATGTGATTCCATTTATGAATTTCTTAGCAATTATCCCTTTTATGGCTATCATATTAGGGTTTTTAGGTTTGGGCCCTTTGACAGTTATTGTATTAGTTGCAGGTATATTGGAAAATGTTTCGTTAATTTATCCCTCTGAACTAGTTGTATTAGCAATGACTTCGGGAAGTGTTATTTCCGTAATGCTTTCACCAGTTGTTTTACCGGTGATTATTTTAAGTACAACCAATCGCCTTAGTATAATTAAAAATGGATTAGGTTTTAATTGGAGTTATGCATTTCTTTTTTACCTAATGGTGCAGTTGTATATTCAAACCGTTTGGTATATCATTGGCTAACAAAAGGAACTAAGAAAAAACAGCAGAGTGGGACAAGGTGCCTGACCCCTTGTCCCGTTAGAAATGGAGCGAGGTTATGCAATCATCCTTTGATGGATTTCAATTAGAATCAACTATTTTAGAAGCACTAAAACGCTTGGAATATACAAAACCTACCGATGTTCAACAAGAAGTTATTCCTCATTTATTAAAAGACAAAGACCTTATTGTTCAATCAAAAACTGGTAGTGGAAAAACCGCTGCCTTTGCGATTCCACTCTGTGAAAAGATAGAATGGTTAGAGAATAAACCACAAGCACTTGTATTGACACCAACAAGAGAGTTGGCACAACAAATCAAACTCGACATAACAAATATTGGGAGATACAAGCGGGTGAAAGCTGTATCTATCTTTGGGAAACAGTCGTTTGAAAAACAAAAATTAGCTTTAAAACAAAAGAATCATATTGTTGTAGGCACACCTGGAAGAATATTAGATCATTTAGAAAAGGGCACGTTGCCAGTAGAATCTATTCAATATTTGGTTATTGATGAAGCGGATGAGTTGTTTAATATGGGCTTCATCGATCAAGTCCGAGCAATTATTGAAAAAATGCCAACTCAGCGTGTAACAACTTTATTTTCAGCAACATTTCCCGAAGAAGTAGAAAGTATTTGTCAATCATACTTGACCAAACCGCTAACGATTAAATTAAGTAAAGATAATCAACTGGATAACCCTATTGTGCAATATGTTGTGCATGTAACAAATGACAAAAAATTCGATGTATTACAAGCATTGTTAATAACAGAAAATCCTGATAGTTGTATTATTTTCTGTCGTACACAGGAACAGGTAGATAAACTACTGAAACAATTAAAGACTTGTCATTATCCAGTTGAAAAGATTCATGGTGGAATGACCCAAGAAGATAGATTCCGGGTGATGGATGCGTTTAAAGCTTCTACATTTCGCTATTTAGTTGCAACAGATGTTGCAGCAAGAGGAATAGACGTAGCTAATATCCCGCTTATTCTTAATTTTGATATACCACTAGAAAAAGAAAGTTATCTTCATCGAATTGGTCGAACTGGGCGAGCCGGTAGGACTGGAAAAGCGATTACCTTTGCTACTAATAGTGAACAAAGATACGTGAATGTAATAGAAGAATATATAGGGCAAGAACTAATCGAATTAGCCGTGCCTTCTAATGAACGCATAAAGAAGTGTAAAGATTCCTTTCATAAGAAAATAAGTACAAAACCACAACCTGGAAAGTCAATGAAAAAGAAGCTTGATCAAGACATTATGAAACTTTATTTTAATGGAGGAAAAAAGAAAAAAATTCGGGCATTAGATTTTGTTGGTACGATTGCTAATATTGATGGTGTTTCCTCTAATGATATTGGTATCATTTCAATTGAATATAGTCATTCTTATATAGAAATTTTAAATGGTAAGGGTCCATTGGTTTTGGATGCAATGAAGCATAAAACAGTAAAAGGAAAACAATTGAAAGTGCACAAAGCCAGGGAGTAGAAATTGGGACAAGGGGTCTGACCCCAATTAGGAGGGAGAGTGTGTTATGATGAAAAAAATAAAATGGGGTATTCTAGCAACAGGTGATATTGCAACAGCTTTTGCGAGCGATTTAACTTATGTAGAGAATGGAGCGTGCTATGCTGTAGGCTCTAGAAATCTAACCAAGGCGCAGAAATTCGCTGACAAATTTGGTGCTACGCATGCATATGGTTCCTATGAAGAACTAGCAGCAGACCCAGATGTAGATGTGATTTATATCGCGACACCACACCCGTATCACAAAGAAAATGTACTAACATGTTTACGCGCTGGTAAAGCCGTTTTATGCGAGAAACCATTTACTGTTAATGCGAATGAATTAGAAGAATTAATTACTTACGCTAGAGACAAGAAATTGTTCTTAATGGAAGGCATGTGGACAAGGTTTTTACCAGCTATTCGTAAAGTGCGAGAATGGATTGCATCACATGAGATTGGTGATATTCGCCTTGTGAAGGCTGACTTTGGCATTCGAGCGCCATGGTTACCAGAATGGCGATTGCTTAATCCTGAACTTGGTGGTGGGGCATTATTAGATGTAGGTATATATTCTGTTTCTTTTACATCGATGATATTGGGAGCAAATCCTGAGAAGATTATGAGTACTGCACACTTAGGAGAAACAGGGGTAGATGAACATTTCTCTATTTTATTAACGTATCCTGAGGGCAAAACAGCTAGTTTAAATGGAGCGATTCGAGTTGGATTAAAGAATGAGGCAATCATTCATGGAACAAAAGGTTATATTCAAATTCCGTCCTTTCATAATGCTCGGGAAGCTTCTTTACATGTAGGTGAAACCGTTCAAACATTTAAAGATAATCGTGAGGTATTAGGATTCCGGTTTGAAGCAGAAGAGGTAGGACGATTACTTCAAAACAATCAGAAAGAAAGCGATATCATCTCATTAGATGAATCACTAGCAATTATGAAGTTAATGGATAGTATTCGAGAACAATGGGGATTAACCTATCCATTTGAAGAATAAAAGGACAGGGACAAGGGGTCAGGCTCTTTGTCCCGTTTTTTTGTTTCAGATCTATTGAGTTAAATTATGAACACTTTATGAATATCAAATTTTTTTATTGCATTTATATACCCCTAATGGTATTATTGATCTGTGAAATAAATAACGATGAAATTGTAAAAAATGAATAGAGAATATTTTATTATGTATATTGGAGGTTTTATTAATGGGTAAACGTGTATTAGTAGTAGGTGGCGTAGCTGGTGGTGCTTCTGTTGCCGCAAGAGTTCGCCGTTTAGATGAAGAAGCAGAGATTATTATGTTTGAAAGAGGCCCACATGTTTCTTTTTCAAACTGTGCTTTACCTTATCATTTGAGCGGTGAAATTGCAGATAGTAATCGTCTTGTATTAATGAACCCAGAAAAATTTGATGTGCAATATCGTATTGAAGCACGAACAAATAGTGAGGTTGTAAAAATCAATCGTGATCGAAAAACAGTTACAGTAAAAAATACACAAACAAATGAGGAATATGAAGAAAAATACGATGATTTAGTTCTTTCTCCAGGAGCAAATCCAATTGTACCACCAATTGAAGGAGCCGATCATGCGCATGTATTCACTGTGCGTAACGTAGTTGATATTGAAAAGTTAAATCAATATGTTCAACAAAAAGATATTGAAAATGTTGCAGTTATTGGTGGCGGATTTATTGGAATTGAAGTGGCAGAGAACTTAGCGTATGCAGGAAAAAAAGTATCTTTGGTGGAAGCGCAAAACCAAGTAATGGCTCCATTTGATTATGATATGGTGCAAATATTGCATAAAGAAATGATGGATAAAGGCATTAATTTGGTATTAAGTGATGGGATTACTAAAGTAGAAGCAAACCAAATTGAATTACAATCAGGTAATAAAGTATCTGCTGATGCCGTTGTAATGGCGATTGGTGTTCGTCCAGAAACAGCCCTTGCCAAAGAAGCTGGCCTAGAAATAGGTACCACTGGTGGTATTAAGGTAGATCATAATTATCGAACAACCGATCATGCGATTTATGCAGTGGGTGATGCAATTGAGGTTCATCATAAAATTACCGGTCAAAAAACACGTCTTGCATTAGCTGGTCCAGCACAACGACAAGCACGTGCAGCAGCAGATCATATGTATGGCATTCCACATCGTAATACTGGGGTAATTGGCTCATCAGGTATAAAAATATTTGATTTAAATGCTGCATCTACTGGTATTAATGAGAAGCAAGCTAAATCAGCAAAAATAGATTATGATTATGTTTATGTTATTCCAATAGATAAAGTTGGTATTATGCCAGGAAGTAATGTGATGCACTTTAAATTACTATTTGAAGTACCAACAGGGAAAATCCTTGGTGCTCAGGCAATTGGAAAAGGAAATGTTGATAAGCGTATTGATGTGATCGCTACAATGATTATGATGAACGGTACCTTGGAAGATCTAAAAGAACTCGAATTAGTGTATTCACCTGTTTACGGTACCGCAAAAGATGTAGTAAACTTTGCTGCACTTGTGGGATTAAACATCTTAAATGGTGATGTGAAACAAGTGAAAGTGTCTGATGCAAGAGAGTTAGTGGAAAATGATGCGTTTATTATTGATGCGAGAGAGAAAAAAGAATATGAAGCTGGACATCTAAAAACGGCAAAAAATATTCCTTTAAGTGAGTTCAGAAATCGATTGGATGAGATTCCAGCGGATCAACCAGTGTATATTCATTGTCGTTCGGGTCAGCGTAGTTATAATGTGGTTGCTGCTCTACGCAACATGGGCTATGATAAGGTGTATAATATGTCAGGATCCTTTTTAGGTATTTCATTATATGAATACTTTAATGATCAAACACAACAAAGAGAACCAATTGTAACGAAATATAATTTTAAATAACCAACACCATAATCGAGCGTTTTGATAGTAAGAATGAATAAAGCAAAGGTAGTGCATGTGTATATGCACTACCTTTTTACTTTAGTTAAAGTCTCTAGGGATTTTTGTTTCCCATGTTTTTGTTGTTAATTCTTTCTCATTCTCATAAGCAGTTATTGTATTAGTCAGATAGAAGTATTCAAGATCACCATACATCTCACTATTTGTAATTAATTTCGTTTGCCAGTCGCCTCGTCCGACTGTTAACTCCCAGTCACATTGGATATGTGCTGATAGTGGATCATTTTCTTTTATGGTATAAATATTTTTGTTAATACTTCCGAATGAATTACCACTTTCTACCAATAATCTATCACCGGCATCAGAATAATCAATTAACTGCCAAACTTGTTCAATTGGTTTGTGGACAATATCAAATGTACGCTCATCTTCTCTTAACGTTTTTCTTTCAGTAACGGGTGCTGTTTCTGGAATATCAAATCGATCTGCTTGTTGATCTTCCGGCTGAATTGTTCGAGTTGGAAGCTCGATATATGTTTGCTCTCCAGTATACAACGTGACTTGAACGGGTTTAGGAGATGGCCAAGCTTTTGTCCAGTATGTTGGTGCAATAGCCACTTCTAATTGATGTCCAACGGGAATCTGTTGTCCTAATGCATCTAACTGTATCGTAATGTCATATTGTTTACCTGGTACAAGTGCTTCAGGATGTTCGTGCGATTGATAATGATTTAAATTTAACATTCCCCAGCTAATTAATGTTGATTCCCCAGTTGGTGCTTTATCCATCAATCGAACAGCTAGTAATGCATTTTCTTGGTCAACAGCAATACGACCATGAAAGACAGGGTGCCCAAGTAATTCCATTTTTTCTGTTAATGGCTCAGAAGTAAATACCGTGGCTTTTCCATTTTCTAACCGTTGATCTCCTGGAAAATCGCCAGCTTGACCAAATGGACAGAATAATCCAGCATATAAGCCATGTTCTTGTCTATTAGCAATATTCATTGCTGTAGCGTCTGTTAATTGTGTCGATAACTGTTGTTGATTGAAATAATAAGGCTTGTAATTAATACTTTTAGCTGGCCATGTGGTATCTGCAACCCATCTGCCTGGACGTGACTCATAACTTGCAGCTGGTTTGGCACTCTCTTGCATCCAAGTAATCAATTCTGGTTCTTCCGTTATGCCAGTATCCTCTTCTTTAAGCCACTGATCCCACCATCTTAGTGCTTCTTGTAAAAAGCCAATAGCAGGTTCAGGTGTAGCCACCTCAGGATACTCATGCACCCATGGACCAATTAGCCCTTTTGTTGGAGCATCAATGTTTTCCAAAATGCGAAATACAGCATCGGTATAACCATCATACCAACCACTAACAGCAAATACTGGTATGTTTATATCTGTATAGTCCTCACAAATGGATCCATGTTTCCAATAATCATCTCTTCGTTGGTGACGTAGCCATTCTTCAACATAAGGAGGCGTATTTTCAACTCGATCAATCCAATTCTCTCTCCAACTTTCGCCTACAACTTCAGGATCCTGTGGTCTAGCACTATAAGCAAACATGGTTGATGACCACCAGAGCATATCAGAAGCTAAAATATTTCCTCCGCGGTAATGCACATCATCACTGTAGCGGTCATCTGTTGAGCAAAGTGTAATGATTGCTTTTAACGCAGGGTGGTTTCTTGCGGCAACTTGTAAACTATTAAATCCACCCCATGACTTACCGAACATACCAATCTTACCAGTTGACCATGGTTGATTTACGATCCAATCGAATACTTCAAGGGCATCGTCTTGTTCTTGTTTTAAATATTCATCCATTAAAATACCATCTGAATCTCCACTTCCTCGTATATCGACACGAATACTAGCATAACCATGACCAGCAAAATATGGATGACGAGCAGAATCTCGAATAGCGGTAAAATCATTTTTACGATAAGGAATGTATTCTAATAAAGCAGGAACAGGATGTGTTTCCGCGTCCTCAGGCAACCAAATCGTAGCCGCTAATTTTGCACCGTCAGACATTGGGATCCAAATATTTTCTATTTTCTTTACCTTTCTTGGGTAATCTGTCTTCACACGTCTATTTTCTGAATCTTTAATATTAAAAACCATTTCTTTTCCCCCTAGTTATTTAGATTAAAATTAATTTGTGATTGCTTATCTATGGCAATATAATGCATCACTAGCTCTTTTACGTAGGAAAGGGTAATTTCAATTGCTTCCTCTTTTGTCCATTTCCTTCTTTGATTCATATAGGTACTCATGATTCCTTTCCAAATCATAAACGTCATATCGGATATTCGTTCGACATCTTTTTGTTGAATAAACCCTTCAGTGACTGCCGGTGCAATGTACAAAGCACTTCGCTTGGAAAAATCGTGCTCCATAATGATTGGTTTAATTTCTTCAGGAAGTCCAACTAATTCCATGGAGAAAACATCATAATAAGAAGCAAGCATATCTTTTGGTGAATCACCTAAGTTTTCTGTAAAGATAATGGAGTAGATATGTGGGTTATCAAAACTATGTAAACAAAAACATTGCCATGCATAAAGCCATTTTTCTACTGTATTTTTGCCCTTTGCCACATACGTTGGTAAGTCATTAATATAATTGGTTGTAAAATGCATGGCAGCAAAAAATTTTAAATGGGATAAGTCTTTAAAATAATTGTAAGCAGTAGAACTTGTATAACCAGCTCGCTCTGCAATTTTTCGAATGGTTATTTGTTCAACTCCTTCTTCTTCAATGATCTCTACAGCACCATCAAGAAAATATCTCCACATTCTTTCGCGTTGTATCGTTTTTCGATTTTTCAACGTGCAACCTCCAATAATGAACGCATTCATTTTATGAACGTGTTCACGTTTAGTTAATACCATTTTAACAAATAAGTTTTATTTGTCAAAAAATACTCCTTGCAACTAATTTAAATTTTTACTAGAATAACATGTGTTCATCAATGGAGGAGTACCCAAGTTCGGCTGAAGGGGATGCACTCGAAATGCATTAGGACGGGCAACTGTTGCGTGGGTTCGAATCCCACCTCCTCCGCCATTTATACCTCTATTTGTCAGTTGCTATACGCATCTTTTTTTTCTTCAACATGTTATAATAAGAATATCACTTTATTGGGGGAAATAAAGATGAAGCAACTTTCTACAATGTCCACACCTACAACAAAATCAAATGAAACCTCATTCTTACAAGGTGTAAAGGCTCTTTTTAAAGGTCTTGTGCTTGTTTCCAATATACTACCAGTACTTGCTGGAATAACCGCAGCACTTTACACAAATCAAATGATCACTCAACATCCATTGCTAACTACTATTCTAACCTTATTAGGTACAACATGTGTCATTGCTGGTGCGCTTGTATTTAACAATTGGTATGATGCAGATATAGATGCAGTGATGAAACGAACGATGCATCGTCCCACCGTTACCGGTCAGTTCTCGCTATCTAGTGTTTTTAATATTGCTATTATACTATCTGTCTTAGGATTTATTTTATTAAGCTTTACAACGCTTTTAGCTGTTATCTTTGCTTTGATCGGCTGGATTACCTATGTCTTTTTATATACCATGTGGTCCAAACGAAGATATACGTGGAATACGATTATAGGTAGTGTTTCGGGAGCGGTTACACCATTAATTGGTTGGTTTGCAATCACATCAGAGCTCTCACTTATCCCTTTTGCAATGGTTCTTATCCTTTTTCTCTGGCAAATGCCTCATACGTATGTTATTGCTATTAAGAAATATAATGAATATAAAATAGCAGGAGTAAAAATGCTTCCTGTAACGCATGGAATAGCAACAGCAAAAAGAAGAACAACATATTATTTGGCCAGTTTGATCCCTAGTTCTTTGATGTTTTATCCACTTAGTCCTGTGTTTACCATAATTGCGGTTCTTATGGCTAGTATCGGGTTGATCATTGCTGTCACTAGTTATGTTAACCAAAAGGATGATTGGAAATGGGCCAATAGAATCTTTCTTTTTTCAGTTAATTACATTATGTTCCTTTTTATAGGAATCGTTATTACGACATTTATTTTATACTAAAGGTATGTAGTCCATCTATTAGACAAAAGTACAGTAGAATCGGCTGATCAGGACTTGTTTATCTATTAAACGATTTGTTTGCTAGTTAAAAAGTCTAGTATTTTTTTAAAAGAGTAGTAATATTTTCATAAAAAGGAATTACAAACTTTGAAAAAATGTGATATTCTTGTAGAAAAGAATACTATTCAGGGGGAATGTGCCAAATGAAAAGTACAGGTATTGTTAGAAAAACGGATCATTTAGGACGAATTGTATTACCTAAAGAATTGCGTACATCTTTAAATATTGCGAATAAAGACCCATTAGAAATATTTACAGATAGTGATCGCATTGTCTTACGTAAATTTAATTCAAATAGAGCGTGTATGATTACAGGGGAAGTAAGTGATCAAAATCAATCATTCTTTGATGGGAAAATTACGTTAAGCCCAAGAGGAATCGAATTATTACAAAAGGAATTGCAATCATAAATTATTTTTAGGCGAGTGTATGTGTTTAGAACATGTATTCTCGCTTTTTTAACAGAAAGCTCTTTTTCTAAAAAGGTACTATAAAAAGCAAGTAGGTATGATCTAATAAGTCTTTGATTCCTTGTATTTTTTAGCGGCTCTGTCATGTAACACTTGTGTTACATGACAGAGTCGTTATGCTTGTCGAAGTAAAATGGAGGATGTATTCTTCCAATTTGTCTTTTATTTCGACTCTCTAAACTAGCTAAAATCGTATGTTTCAGTTATGTTTAATATATAAGATGTGAAAATCTCTTTAAACATACTAGGTAATAGGAGAGAGAATATGTTACATGATTATTTTAAAAAAGTAACCGATTTATTAAAACAAGTAGAAAATCAAGAGGAAATAGTCATTAGGAAAGCAGGAAAAAAAATTGCTCAAGCAATTGAAAATGAAAAAATTATTCATTTGTTTGGATGTGGTCACTCACATATTTTAATGGAAGAGTTTTTTTATCGAGCAGGTGGACTTGTTCCAGTTCGACCTATTTTTCATGAACCACTCATGCTTCATGAAGGTGGTCAAAGATCTTCGCAATTAGAAAAGCAACCTAATTATGCTAAACAATTTATGATAGATCAACCGATTGAACCTGGTGATGTTTGTATTGTACTATCTACATCTGGTTTGAATCCTGTTCCTATTGATGTTGCCCAAATCAGTAAAGATAAAGGGGCATTTGTGATTGGTTTAACCTCTATTCCTTATTCAACAAGCCAATCACCACGACACCAATCAGGTAAGCGTTTAATGGATGTTGTTGATTTAGTTATTAATAATAAAGCGCCAATTGGAGATGCTATCCTTATGCATGAAGAAGTGACTGTACCTTTTTCATCAAGTTCTACATTAATTGGTGTAGCTATTCTTCATGCAGTCTTTGCAGAGGCAATCAAGATGATGGGAGATAAAGGGATTGAAGCGCCAGTTTTTGTTAGTGGGAACATTGAAGGATCGGCTACTCACAATCAAAAGTTAGTAGAGAAATATCAAAATCGAATAAATTTTTAATAGGTAGTAAATAAATTAGGGGAAAACAGGGATTGGTATAGACAACTATAGAATTTTTATGCTAATCTTACTATATGAAATATACTAGCAAGGAGCGGTCATATGTCCAATAATGAAGCACTTTTAATTAAGAATGTGCGTGTAATCACAGAGACAGAATGTAAAGAAAATGGGTATATTAAAGTAGTTGATGGTAAAATCGCAACTATCTCAGATGAAATGCCTGAAGATGCGAATATCTCTGTTGTTAATGGAGAAGGTTTAACTGCTATACCAGGTTTTATTGATTCACATATCCATGGTGCAGATGGCGCAGATGTAATGGATGCTACACCTGAAGCAATTGAAACAATGGCAAAGGCACTTCCTAAAGAGGGAACAACAAGCTTTCTAGCTACTACCATTACACAATCTGATCAAAATATTGAAGCAGCACTTAAAAATATAGGTACATATGTTAGTAAAGAAGGACAAGCAGAAGTGGTTGGTGTGCACTTAGAGGGGCCTTTTATATCTAACAAGCGTGCTGGTGCACAACCAGAAAAGTTTATTCAAAAAGCCGATATTGAAAAATTTAATCATTGGCAAACATTAGCACAAAAGAAAATTAAAACAATTACAATGGCACCTGAAACTGATCCAGATGGGGCGTTTATTAAGGCATTGAGTGCACAAGGTATTAATGTATCTGCAGGACATACTGATGCCGGCATTGAAGAAATGAAATTAGCTGTATCACAAGGTGTCAGTCAAGTAACACATATAGCGAATGCAATGACTGGGATTCATCATCGAGATATTGGTGTTGTGGGTGCTACCCTATTACTCGATCAAATTAAAGCAGAACTAATTGCAGATGGGATCCACGTATCACCAGAAATGATTGAGTTAATTTATCAAAATATTGGTAGTGAACGCTTGATGTTAATCACTGATGCGCTCAGAGCTAAATGTTTACCACCTGGAGAATATGATTTGGGCGGCCAAATGGCTACAGTTAATAATGAGAAAGCTGTTTTATCCGATGGTACATTGGCAGGAAGTATCTTACGTATGGTGGATGCAGCCAAAAATATGTCTGCATTTACTGAAGCACAAATACAAGACATTGTACAAATGACAGCTGTAAACCCTGCAAAACAATTGGATATTTTTGATCGTAAGGGAAGTATTACACAAGGTAAAGATGCAGATATTGTATTAATTGATAATAATTGGAATGTGCGCTATACTCTTTGTAGAGGTAATGTTGCATATTCATATGAACAGGAATAGGAGAGATTATATGGATTTTATTATTGTAGATAATTATGAAGAAATGAGTAAATCAGCTGCTGCAATCTTTGTAGAGAACGTGAATAAGAAACCAGATACAGTGTTAGGTTTAGCAACTGGCTCTACACCAGAAAGATTTTATGAGCTGTTAATTAATGAATATAAGGAAAATAACGTTTCTTTTGAAAATGTAACAAGTTTCAATTTAGATGAATATGTTGGTATTTCACCAAAAAATTCACAAAGTTACCATTACTACATGAATGAGAAACTTTTTAATCATATTAACTTGCCATCTGAACAGGCACATCTTCCAGAAGGAAAGACAGATCATTTACAAGAAGCTTGTGAGGAGTATGAACAAAAGATTAATACAGCAGGTGGTATTGATCTTCAACTATTAGGAATTGGATTGAATGGACATATTGGCTTTAATGAGCCAGGCACTTCGTTTGATCAAGAGACTCATGTAGTTGACTTGGCACCATCCACACGTGAAGCGAATGCTCGTTTCTTTGATTCTATTGATGAAGTACCAACAAAAGCCATCACAATGGGAATTAAAACAATCATGCAAAGTAAACAGATCGTTTTATTAATTTCTGGTGAGAAGAAAGCAGATTGTTTATATCAATTAGTAAATGATCCAGTAAGTGAAGATTTCCCTGCTTCTATTTTAAATCAACATCCAAATGTAACAATCATTGCTGACAAAGCAGCAGCATCAAAAATAAATAAATAAAAAGGGACGAGGGACAGGCACTCTGTCCCTTTTCTAATGGTGTTATTTTATTAAAAGTGGGGCAGAGGGTATGACCCCGTGTCCCATAAAGGAGTTGGATTTGATGGAACTCAGGCAACTGCAGTATTTTTTTGAGGTGGCTAAACACAAAAGTATATCTAGAGCTGCTGATGTATTGCACATTTCGCAACCAGCATTAAGTAAAATGATCAAAAATCTAGAAGTTGAATTAGGAATGACGCTTTTACTACGGACGAATAAGGCAAGTGAGTTAACGGATGCAGGAATGGTTGTGTTTGAGTATGCCAAAAAAATAAATCAACAAATGGATGACATGATGATTATTTTACATGATCTTACTGAATTGAAGCGTGGGGAAATTCATTTTGGTCTACCACCAATTATCGGTAGTTTATTCTTTCCTAATGTATTAGCAGCTTTTCATAAAGCGTATCCTAATATAAAAATTAATATAACAGAATATGGTGGAGCAAAAGTAGTGAGAAGTGTTGTAGAGGGAGAAATGGATTTAGGTGTAACTGTACTACCAATTGATGAAAGTCTTTTCGATATTTATCCATTGGTAAAAGAAAATATGCAATTGGTTGTACATCGGGACCATTCACTAGCTCATCGAAAAGCGGTTGATTTAAGTGAACTGAAAAATGAAGAATTTATTTTTTATCATGAGGATTTTGCTTTGCACGATATGATATGGCAACATTTTTTGGATGTTGGCTATGAACCAAAAATTTTATTTAAAAGCTCACAATGGGACCTAATGTCAGAAATGGTTGCTGCTGATTTAGGTATAACGATTTTACCAAAATCTATATGTGATAGAGTGAAAAACGATGCCATCCAAATTATTGATTTGACCCCCAAAATTCCTTGGAACCTAGCGGTAATAAAAAAGAAAGGCAAATATCTTTCTTATGCTGGGCGGACATTTATTCATTTTATTCGTTAAATTTGGTATAACTAAAAGTTATGTATAACATAAAATATATGTATTTTACGAATATATCGAACTGATGTATGCTTTAATTAAAGCAAAGCATTTATCAGGGGTGTAGACATGAAGATTTGGACAGTTATGATGCAAATATTATTAATACATATTTTCTTATTTTTAGCAATTGGATTAAAACAGTTACTTTCTATACCATTACCTGCTTCCATGATCGGTTTGGTATTACTATTTCTTGCCTTATTTTTAAGAATCATTAAATTGGAATGGGTAGAACAAGGAGCGAATTGGCTAATGGCAGAGTTATTACTTTTCTTTATACCTTCTGCAGTTGGTATCGTTAATTATAATGAAATAGCTAGTTGGCAAGGTGTTGAAATTGTTTTCATTATAGGTATTAGTACTTTTATTGTAATGAGCTTAACTGCATTCATTGCAGATTGGATAGAGAAAAAGAAAGGAGCGCATGTAGAATGATGATCTTACTTGTAACAGTTATTACGTATGTTTTTTATTTACTAACCAAAAAGTTAAATAAAAGATTTGCCTTTCCATTATTTCATCCGCTCTTGTTCACACCATTGCTAATCATTATTGTTATCACACTTTTAAACATCCCAGCATCTGAGTATCTAGATGGAGCTACCTTTCTAACCCATATGCTTGGACCAGCAACGATTGCATTTGCAGTTCCAATTTATAAACATTTGTCAATTTTAAAAAAATATCTTGGTTTAATAACAATTAGTATTACTGCTGGTTCATTAATTGCCGTTTTCTCTTCCTATGGATTGTCGTTATTATTACATATTGATCGTAGTTTTTTAGTTAGTGTTCTTCCTCGATCGATCACAACTCCCATCGCGATGGAGGTATCGAAGGAAATAGGAGGGTTACCAACCTTAACTACTGTCTTTGTAATTATAACTGGAGTTGTTGGTGGGATTATGGGCCCTTCTGTTATAAAACGATTTGCAATCACATCACCAATGGCACAAGGACTTGCTCTAGGGATGAGTGCACATGGTGTTGGTACAAGTAAAGCAATGGAGTATGGAGAACAAGCTACTACCTTTTCAACTTTAGCAATGATATTCGCTGCTACTATTACCATTGTTTGGGGAAAACTATTAATTCCAACACTTGTTGCATTTATATAATAGCAAAAAGCGATATTTTTAAGAGCATAGTGCTACTAAAAAATATCGCTTTTTGCTTGTATAGATAGGATCTAGCTTTGATTAACAAAGAAGCATTATGAACTAACTTGAAACTGAAAGGTCCGAGTAGTGACGTACATGAATAAAGTCATGCCATTTTATTTTAGACGTCAAATAAAGGACTTACTGATTCTTGTCGATATACGCGTAAAATTGCTTCACTAAATAATGCTGCAGTGCTAAGTTGTGTCATTTTATTACTCCATTTTTCTTCAGGAATCGGAATGGTATCTGTTATTACAAGTTCTTTAATTGGTGAAGCGTTAATTTTTTCTGTTGCAATACCAGAAAGAACGGGATGTGTACATGTTGCATACACTTCTTTTGCACCATTATCCATCAATGCTTGTGCACCAGTGGTTACACGTCTACCAGTATCAACAATATCATCGATGATAATAGCGGTTTTCCCTTCGATATCACCAACTACTTTAAGCTGAGATGCATCGACATCCCTTGGTCCACGTCGATCCAGAATAGCAATTGGTGCCTCCATACGATCAGCAAATTGGCGTGCACGTTTTACACTACCATGGTCTGGTGCAACAACAACGATATCTTCTAGCTTTTTATCAGAAAAATAAGCCGCAAGTATTGGTATTCCTGTTAAAGGATCAACTGGAACATCGAAAAATCCTTGTGTTTGTGTTGCATGAATATCAAGTGACATCACACGGGAAGCGCCTGATTTTTCGATTAGATCAGCAATCAACTTTGCTGCAATTGGTTCACGCGCTTTTGTCTTTCGATCTTGACGAGCATAACCATAATAAGGAATCACAACATTTATTGTTTTTGGAGACGCTCGTTTTAATGCATCTAGCATAATTAATAATTCCATAATATGTTGATTTGCAGGATCAGATGTAGATTGAATCACATATACATCACACCCACGTACACTTTCTTCAATATTAATTTGCACTTCTCCATCACTAAAGGTTTTTACAGAACAATCACCTAATGTTACACCAGTATGTTCAGCAATTTTCTCTGCCAAAATTGGATTAGAACTTAACGTAAATATTTTTAATTCATTTAACTTGTCTTTCGACACAAACAATCGCTCCTTTTTTAAAAAAGATAAGTAGACATTTCATGCAAAAGTGTTTTATACAAAAAAGCCTGTCTATAAAAGACATAAGAAATGAGCAATGTTTGCACATGGTCATAATCTTATTAAAGCTTATTCAGACAGATTTGGCACGCTTTGTCTTTTTTGATTTAAACGTATCTATCATAATTGTAAAGCAAATCAAATCATAAAGCTAGTTATCAACTATTGAATGTCGAAATTTATTTAAATATGTATTAATTATTTATTAATAAAATAAATTTATAAAGATATCGAGACGAGAAAATTATTATTTGTTATAATGAACTATTAGTAAGGGGATACGTACTTTTTGCATATAACTAAACCGCTCATGTATGTCATCAACGATAATAAACAAAAAGTAATTGAACGAGACAATAGATGTATAGCAAAAATAAAAAAGGATTCTGAAATAGGTTTTGGTTGCATCCAATAGAAGGATAAGTAATATTGATGATCGGAGGAGAAGCGTATGAATTGGAAAGATAATTATTACAAATGGAACAATTTTGAGGGTTTGGATTCAGAACTGAGAGCACAATTAACTGAAATTGAAAATGACGAAAAAAAATTAGAGGATAGTTTTTATAAAGAACTTGAATTTGGTACAGGTGGAATGCGTGGTGAGTTAGGCCCTGGCTCTAATCGGTTGAATATTTATACGATTCGTAAAGCAGCTGAAGGTTTAGCAAGATACATAGAAGAACAAGGAGAAGTAGCAAAAACACGTGGGGTAGTCATTGCATATGATTCACGTTTTAAGTCCCCGTTATTTGCAATGGAAGCGGCAAAAACACTTAGCTATCACGGCATTCAGACATATGTATTTGATGCGTTACGTCCAACGCCAGAACTTTCATTTGCGGTCAGATATTTACACGCGTTTAGTGGTATTGTTATCACAGCAAGTCACAATCCCCCAGAATATAATGGGTTTAAAGTATATGGTGATGACGGTGGGCAACTTCCACCAGGTCCAGCTGATGTGGTTGTGGAAAAGGTAAATGAAGTAGAAAATGAGTTAATTATTCCAGTTGCAGATGAAGAAGAAATAAAGCAAAGTGGTTTATTACAAATTATAGGGGATAAGATTGATGAGGCTTATCAACAGCAGCTACAAACAATTGTAGTAAATCCAGCTTACATTAATCAAGTAGCAGATGACTTTAAAATTGTCTATACACCTCTACATGGTACAGGAAATATCCCTGTTCGAGAAGGACTAAAGAAAATGGGTTTTAAACAGGTAGAGGTTGTCGCTGAGCAAGAACTTCCAGACCCTAATTTTTCTACAGTAAAATCGCCAAATCCAGAGGAACATGCTGCCTTTGAATTAGCTATTAAGCAAGGTGAGAAACATCATGCCGATATTTTATTAGCAACAGATCCGGATACTGATCGTGTTGGTGTAGCGGTGAAAGATGAAGAAGGAAAGTATCAAGTATTAACAGGTAATCAGGTTGGTGCTTTGCTATTAAACTATCTAATTACAGAAAAGAAGCAACAAGGAACATTAGCACCTCATGCTACAGTGTTAAAAACAATTGTAACTTCTGAGATTGGAAGAGATATAGCAAATAAACATGGATTGGAAACAGTAGATACGTTAACTGGCTTTAAATTCATAGGTGAAAAAATTAAAGAATATAAAGAAACTGGCCAACATCATTTCTTATTTGGTTATGAAGAAAGTTATGGCTATTTAATCGGTGATTTTGTAAGGGATAAAGATGCTGTTCAAGCCTGCATGATGGCTGCTGAAGTTGCGGCATACTATAAAACAAAAGGGAAAACCTTGTATCAGGGCTTATTAGAAATTTTTGAACAATACGGTTATTATTTTGAGTCTTTACAATCATTAACACTAAAAGGGAAAGATGGGGCGGAACAAATTCAAGCATTATTAACAGCCTTTCGAACCAATCCTCCTAAAGAGGTGCTAGGATCTAAGGTAGTTGTGATTGAAGATTATCAGTCAAGTGAGCGAATCTTAGTTGATATTGCAAAAACAGAAACGATTACACTACCAAAATCGAATGTATTAAAATACAAGCTAGAGGATGGATCTTGGTTCTGTTTACGTCCATCAGGTACTGAACCAAAGATTAAATTCTATTTCGCGGTTAATGGAGATACATTAGAAGGGACAAAAGATAAATTAAATAAATTTGAAACAGAAGTAATGACGCGTGTACATGGATTAACCAACCAAGCGTAAATAAATGGAAAAATCTAAATGTGATAAAAATAATTGGCAGGAAATCAATGTTTTATTTTGATTTCTGCCGATTTTTATTTATCTCGTTTTTCTAAGACTTGATTAGATCGATGTTTTTATTTCTGGTGTTGGTTTGCCGAATAAATAGCCTTGAAATAATTGATAGCCTCTTTGTTTTAGCCACATAAAATCCTCTTCCGTTTCTATACCTTCTGCTAAAGGGATCGAACCAATTTCATTTGCCTTTTCTAAAAAGAGTATAGCAGCTTGTTGCTTTTTCCTATCTTTTGTTACTCCTTGCACATATTTCATATCTAATTTCATCACATTTGGTTTTAAATCTGTTAAAAGATTAATGGTACTAAATCCCTCTCCGACATCGTCTAATGCGTAATTAAATCCACGATTACGATAATAATGTAAGATATCTTTTAAATGATTTACATCATCAACTTTATCTGTTTCTACCACTTCAAAAACGAGTCTATCGGTATCTAAATGTAATTGTTCCGCTAGTCTAGTGGTTGATCGTAAACAGAATGCAGGAGAATAAATAGATGTTGGAATGAAATTGATAAATGCCTTTTTATTGTCTGGTATATTCGCAGCGTGTCGAACAGCTGTTAATCTACACAAACGGTCTAGTGCATATAATCGCCCACGCTTTCGAGCAGCGTCAAAAATAACATCAGGATAAATGGTCTGTCCGGTGGAATCATTAAATCGAGCAAGTAATTCATAGCCATAAATCTGTTTATCAGCTGTTAGAATTGGTTGGTAATGGCAATGGATTTGTTTTTTTTGAATGATTTGATCAATCCATTTGGCTTCAAGTACTTTACTTATGTTTGTTAATGGTTGCCATTGGTGATCAAGAATACGATAATATATCTCATTCATATCCATATGATCTTGACTAAAGTCATAGATACTTGTAGCTCCTTCTTCATTGGTGAAAAGGTGTTTATCTTTAATTTCAATTGGAATGTTTCTTCTTTTTAAATGGTTATGTATGATTGAGAGCATATCTTCAATAGGATTAGTTGTGCATTTTATTTCAATTGTTAATTCTGTTATAAAACAATGTTTACATGACAAGTGATTTCCCTCGTTCCTTATTATAGTAGCTGTCTAGATTGAATAGTAGATTAATAGATATACTTCCTTTACCCTTTTTTTGATGTATTCAACCTTATTCATTACTTTGTCTGTATGAAACTATGAGAACATGATACGACCAGTGAAACTTTTTATTTGATTCGGGCGTCTATATATACAAGAATCAATAACAAGAGATGCAACTAGAGAAAGAGGTGCTTTTGTGGTTAACGAAAGTAGATTAACAAAGAGAAATTCAACCAAAAGAAGAGGTTTAAAAATTGTACTTATTATACTTGCTATACTAATGCTTGGTATTGCAGGTTATTTATTTTCTATTTGGTGGGATGCCAAGCAAACAGTAGATAATGAAATTCACCAAGGGATAGATAGTATTGATACAACTGTCACGAAGGAGAAACTCGATAGGAAAGAGCCACTGAATGTATTATTACTAGGTGTAGATGAACGAAAAAATGATTCTGGTCGATCAGATGCCTTAATGATTCTTTCCATCAACCCCGATGATAATAGTATCCAGATTGTTAGTATTCCTAGAGATACTCGTGTGGAGATTGTTGGCAATGGTACAACGGAAAAAATAAATCATGCATATGCTCGTGGTGGATCAGATATGGCTGTTAATACAGTGGAAAATTTTCTTAATGTAGATTTGGATTATTATGTGAAAGTAAATATGGAAGGATTAGAAGACCTTGTTGATGCTGTTGGTGGAATTACAGTTGATAATGAATTAGCGTGGGTAGACTCAGGCTATTATAAAAAAGGATATCGTTATAAAAAAGGTGACATTCATTTAGATGGTGCTCAAGCCTTAGGTTATGTCCGTATGCGCAAGCAGGATCCAGAGGGAGATTTTGGACGGACGAAAAGACAGCGTAAAGTAATTGAAGGAATTATTGATCAAGGCGCAAGTATTGGATCAGTTACTAAAATAAGTGATATTCTTGATGTATTAGGTTCAAATGTAGAAACGAATATGGACTTTGGGGATATGCAAAACCTATTCTTAAATTACCGTAATACAAGAAAAAATATAAGTACGTACATGATGGAAGGGCAAGGTCAACGAATTGATCATACGTATTATTTGATTATGACACAAGAAGAAATTAGTAAAGTACACAATATGATTTCTAAATAGTAAAAGAATTTTCATGGTGAATCTTAGGCTGTTTATAGTAGCATAAGAAAAAGACGTCTTTAATCTATGAAAAGGCGTCTTTTTCATTAAAAAATAATCCACAAGAAACACACAGTTTCTGACCAAAGCTTACTAATAATCACTGCTACTGCTGTGATTATTCTTTTCTAGAAATATTCGATAACTGGCAAGCGTAGTTTCCCGTAGCTCCTATAGTTTTGCGTCACCATCTTTCAATGGTTTTGCCCTTTTCGTGAAAGTTTGATGAAAAGATAAATCCGTGGATTATTTGAAGTGATAGGAATAGAAGAGTTGTTTCAATCAGGTTCATGCTTAATTTTTTTTATTTGTTGAAGCAATATAATCATATATTAATTTATCTAATTCCTGTGAAACAGTTATTACATCTTGTTTGTTTTTTGTGCACTTATAGTACTGGTACATTTGATGCCTTAGTTTCTCTATTTCCTCTAGTTTTTCCTTGTCTGTTTTATCAAGTGATAGGTTTTGATCTTGCAGTGCTAGGATTATGCTCACCGCCTTACATTCATTTTGATAATATTAGTCTATACCAATTACGAACGAAAGTAAACAGATGAAATTTATATATTTATGTCGATAAATGTCTGCTGTTAACAATAGAAACTAGTGTATTATAATTACGACTAAGATACTAATAATATCATAAAAATATGGTTCTACGTCAAATGTTGGGGTAGGAGTACTTGCTCCTATCCCTTAACCTACTTGAAAATCTAAATCTTTATATTGATGATGCAATAATACACGTAACCTTAATCGATCATATCGTTTAAAGCCGAATGCATTACGTTTAATAACCTTGGTTTGATTATTTAAGCCTTCGACAAACCCATTGTTATAACCAAAGGCAAAACTATTTAGCACTTCTGGTTGCCAATTTTTAATCGTACCAATAGCTTGGATAAACGCTTCCATGCCTGACTTTTCTACTTGGGTGTAAAAGCGATATAAGCCTTGTTTAATCTCACCTAAATCTTTCGTTCCAGTCTTCGCTTCATCAAACCAAGAACGAAATGCCTCTTTTAAACCATAGGCTGTTCGTAAATCCTCTGATAAACTTAAATACCTTTCTAAATACCAATGTTGCTTATCCGTAAGATCCTCATATCGTTTGTAGAAAACATGCTTCATTCGTTTACACTTCTTACGATCATAATCATGAAAGTCCTTCTGAACACGTCTTCGTACCCGTTCTAATGCCCAATAAATGTACCGACAAAAGTGAAAGCGATCTGCGATAATGATTGGATTTCCTAAGGCTTTTTTTACGGCTGCTTTAAAGCTGTAGCTCATATCCATGACAACCATCTTCACTTGAGATCCCTTTTTCGCTAAGTACTTTTTAACTGTACGTACCGAACGGTTTGGCAAAATATCAAGGGGGACGCCTGTTTCTCCATTTGCGACGATCACTTGGTACTTCCCTTCTGATGTATCGCCTTTATATTCATCGATAGCTATTACTGGTGGCAACGTATCCACCTCTTTTAATCTAGCAGCTGCCAGTTGGTCAAATCTACGTATCGCTGTTGCTTGCGATGTTCGGAACTGCCCCGCAGTATCTTTAAAGTTTTTTCCCTGAATAACGCGAAGCCCTAGGGCTTGATTCCATTCGATGGAATGCCTTTGATATCGCTCTACAACGTGGTTCTTCTCAGGAAATCTCTTTCCACAAGAACAGACATATCTACGCTTTCGATAAAATAAATAAGAGGTTCGCTCAAAGAGCTTTAAATGCTGCACTTTTTGTATTCTATAATCATGGATACGGCTTGTCCTCTTCCCACAAGCTGGACAACGGTGCTTCCTGACGGGTAACTTTACGTGTAAGTAAAAGTTTCCCTCCAACTCCTCCATCTTTGTTACAATGACACTTTCTAATCCAGGTAATTTCATGTTAAACTGCATATACACGCATCTCCTATCCCTTTGGTTTGTTTTTCGTCAATTCAAGTGTAAAGGATATAGGAGCTTGCGTGTTTTATTTTGCTTAATTTTTTTCATACCCCAACATATATAATAGAGCCAAAAATATCCGCTCTGTGAAACATTAAAAGGCTATTCTCATCTTTAAAGGAGAATAGCCTTTAATAGTGTTAGAATGATCAACCTGTGTTACGAAGTCCTGCTGCGATACCGTTAATTGTAAGTAATACTTCTGTTAACAGAGTACTTAGTACTTCTTCATTTGCACCTTGTTTATCTTCCACTCGTAGTTGAGAGATTAAATTGACTTGAATTAAGTTTAATGGATCTACTAAAGGATTACGCAAACGAACAGATTCTTTAATATTAGGTTTATGATCCATTAATTCTTCTTGTTGTGATATTTTTAGAACCATTGCTTTGGTTAGATTATATTCTTCTACAATTTGATCATAAATACGTGTTTGTATTGTTTTGTCTTCAATCATTTTTGTATATTCTTTTGCTGTTGTTAGATCTGCTTTGGTTAATGCCATTTGTAAATTATTAATGGTTGACTGGAAAAATGGCCAAGTATTATAAAGCTCTTGTAGCAATTCTAAATCATTGGTTTCTTCAATGAATTTATAAAAACCAGTTCCAGCAGCAAACCAGGCAGGAAGAAGTTGTCTACTTTGTGTCCAAGCAAATACCCATGGAATCGCACGTAAATCTTCAAATCGATCACTACCTTTACGTTTCATAGGACGTGAACCAATATTTAGTGCTCCCAATTCATTTAAAGGTGTTGCTTGATTGAAATAGCGTAAAAATCCATCATCATTAAATACTAATGATTGATATTTTTGTAATGCATAATTAGAAATACTACTCATTGCTTTTTTTGCTTTTTCAGATGGCATTTCCTTTCGTCTTTCATCCTCTGTTAATCCAGCAATGGCTGTCATCATGGTCGTAGTTGCTTGTTCTAAACTACGGTATGCAATGTCTGTTAACAGGTAGCGAGAGGATAATACTTCACCCTGCTCTGTAATTTTCACCCCATCGCCTAATGTGATAGGTGGTTGGGATAAAAGACTTGTATATAATGGTCCACCACCACGACCTAGAGAACCACCACGTCCGTGGAAATATTTTAATTTCACGCCATAAGAAGAGGCGATAGAATGAATTTCCTCTTGTGCTTGATATAGTTCCCAGTTAGCAGTTAATGTTCCACCATCTTTACTACTATCGGAATAACCGAGCATAATTTCTTGTAGATCACCACGTGCTTCTAAATGCTTACGATACAATGGAATATCAAATAATTTTTTAATCATGTTTGGACCATGTTTTAAATCATCAATTGTTTCTAATAATGGAGCAACATGTAGACGACTTTTCACATGTCCATTTGGATAGACACGATACAATCCTACTTCCTTTGCAAGAACAAGTACTTCAAGTAAGTCACTAACTGAAGCAGTCATACTTATTAAGTAAACCTCAATTGCACGCTCACCAAACACATCTTTTGCTTCTTTAATCATTCGGAATGTATTAATCATTTCTTGCGTCTCATCTGAGAACTCATCGTAAATAGAGATAAGTGGACGAGGGTCTTCTAATACTTTAATTAATACTTCTAATTTTTCTTCTTCCTCTAGATCTTTGTAGGCTGGCGCGATATTTACTTGGCGTAAGATTTCTGCAATTGCACTTTCGTGTTCTCCGCTATGGTTACGCACATCAAGTGTGGCTAGATGGAATCCAAAAACTTCAACTTGACGAATCACTTTACGCAGTAATTTTATTGGATTGTTGGCCGGATGATGCATCATTAAACTATCTTGAATCAGATGTAAATCATCGAGCAATGCATGTGCATCTCGGTACGCTCGTTCATCATCTTTTTCTGTATATTCAATTCGTTTTAACATTAGTCCGAGTTTAATTCGGTATACTTCATCTTCTTTATGCCAACCGTTATAGTTTAATTCTTTACGATCCATTTCGATGGACTGTAGAATCTCATCACTTACTTTTACTTTTTTCGTTGATTGACTTAATAATTCCTTCAGTCTATCTAATGAGTCTTTATATTTATTAAGTACGAGTGTTCGATGTTCCCTAATTGTTTGTAAAGTTGTTTTGGCAGTAACATTTGGATTACCATCACGATCGCCACCAATCCAAGAACCAAACCGAAGAAAGGAAGGGACGTGCCAACGCTTTTTATACTTTTCATAAAGTAAATCTTCTAAGTCTTGATGTAGGCGTGGTAATACTTCAAATAATACTTTATCAAAGAAATATAATCCGTTAGAAACTTCTTTCATTACAGAAGGTTTTTTCTCGCGAATTTCGGATGATTGCCATAATATTGTTATTTCATTTTCAATGGTCTCTTGAATGACCTTTTTAGAATATCGTGTATAGGAATGATCCCAAGCCTTCAATAAATCTGCAATACGTTGGTGAATACGAAGCATGGTTCTTCTTGTTGCTTCCGTAGGGTGAGCTGTTATCACTAATTCTAAAGAAAGTTGTTCTAATAGTTCTCCGATTCTTTCTGGTGAGATATTGTTTTCGAATAAACGTTTCACACCATCTTCTAAAGAACCTGGTTGAATAATGGAATCATCTTGTGCTTGATATTCCCTGCGTCGCCTTCCGCGATATGTTTGCTCAGCAATATTGAACAAATGTAAATTCACAGAAAAGGCACGAATCACATTTTCTCGAAGTGGAGGTTCTAATTGGTCAATTTCTTGTTTAATTTTTACATAAATACTTGGATCTTGTGAATCTCTTAGTGAAGTTGTTAAGGTACGAATTTTATTTACTTTTTCAAGTAATTCCTGGCCGCCTTCATGAAACAATACCCTATCTAAGATTTCATTTAAGTATTCCACGTCGCGATGTAGAGGTACGGTACTAGTTCCTTTCATATTTGTATCCATATCATTCACTTCCTTTCAAAAAATTCTATTACTTTACTAGTAGATACTTTTTTTATTTTTGAGGATTGATGATTCGTTGGTTGCAGATGTTATTTTATAGACATAAATCTATTCTAACATGTTTTTTTGTTGAAATTAACTGAAAAGTTTGTAATTTTTAGTTGATTCCATTGTTTTTCTTGTATCTTAAATTAATAATACCTTATTTCCGACTAATAAAAGTCTATTTAAATAGTTTATCTGAATTAATGTCATTTGAAAAGTAAAAAAATTGAAGCAAAAAAATAAAATAACTATTGATAACGGTTACATTTTTGTTTATTATAGAGTATGTAGCAAGCGAGCTGCATCCCTTCGCAAGTATTTGCCTGTGTCTTCCATATATTGTGTTACCAACGTAATGGTGCAATATAAAGAAGATACAGGTGTTTTTTTATACAATAAAATCTGGAAAAATGACTTGGGTTTTTGACCTCAGCAGATAAAGATTAAAATTTGGCATTAAAATTATTTTTGAAAAGAGGAATGCATAATGGTAGATAAATACATATTAGCAATTGATCAAGGGACAACAAGTTCACGTGCTTTTTTATTTGATAAGGGAGGTAACATGAAAGCTGAAGCACAACGAGAATTTGAACAGTTTTTTCCTGAACCAGGATGGGTGGAGCATGATGCAGACGAAATATGGACATCTGTATTAGCATGTATGGCTGATGTGCTCAGAAAGGCTGAGATTACGGCTGATCAGGTTGCAGGCATAGGAATAACCAATCAGAGAGAAACAACTGTTGTATGGGATAAACATACCGGAAAGCCAATCTATAAAGCAATTGTTTGGCAATCACGTCAAACGGAACCAATTTGTAGTGTGCTGCGTGATCAAGGATATGAAGAGATGATTCGGAAAAAAACTGGTTTAATCATTGATCCATACTTTTCTGGAACAAAAATAAAATGGATATTAGATAATGTGGAGGGAGGAAGAGATAAAGCTGAAAACGGAGATTTATTATTTGGAACGATTGATACGTGGCTCATATACAAATTAACAGGTGGGAAAAAACATGTAACAGATTATTCCAATGCTTCTAGAACCTTATTATATAATATTCATGAGCAAAAATGGGATGACGATTTATTACGCTTAATGGATATACCAAAGCGTATGCTACCCGAAGTAAGACCTTCTTCTGAGGTATACGGTACTACGGTTTCTTATCACTTCTTTGGACAAGAAATTCCTATAGCAGGTGCTGCTGGGGATCAGCAAGCAGCACTTTTTGGTCAGCGGTGCTTTCGTAAAGGCATGGCCAAAAATACGTATGGAACAGGTTGTTTTATGTTAATGAATACAGATAATCAAGCAGTAACATCACAACATGGTTTATTAACAACAATTGCGTGGGGAATAGACGACAAAATTGTTTATGCATTAGAAGGAAGTATATTTATTGCAGGATCTGCGATTCAATGGTTACGTGATGGGATGCGCATGATAAAGCACGCATCTGAAAGTGAAATGTATGCAAAACGGGTAGACTCAACAGATGGGGTTTATTTTGTTCCTGCATTTGTTGGATTAGGCACCCCATATTGGGATAGTGATGCACGAGCTGCAATGTTTGGTATTACTAGAGGCACAACAAAAGAACATATCATACGTGCAACGTTGGAATCGTTAGCTTATCAAACAACAGATGTATTAGATGCAATGGTGAAAGATGCTAAGACCAATGTTCAGGCATTGCGTGTAGATGGTGGTGCGGTGAATAACCATTTTTTAATGCAGTTTCAAAGTGATTTGTTGGATCTAACGGTAGAACGTCCTATGATAAACGAAACAACCGCATTAGGCGCAGCTTATCTCGCGGGATTAGCTGTAGGTTTTTGGAAAGATCAACAAGAACTTGAAAGCCATGCGAAAAAGGCAACTGTGTTTCATCCTGAGATGAGTGAAAGGGAGAGGGCAACGTTATATCAAGGTTGGAAAAAAGCAGTTCACGCTACAAGAGTTTTTAAATAGTCCCTGTAGTTAACATAAAAATTATATTCTTTCTCTATCTTGTTAATGGTTCTCCTTTTTTTGCATATGCTAAAAGGGAAAAGGAGGTTATGCTATATGGCTAGAAATAGAGAAAGAGATCGCTCCCGAGGCATGATGTCTAAAAAACAAACAGCAAGTGCGAATGAACTATTGAAGTACGCCAATAAAAATAATACAATGCCGTTTGATTGGTCGAAATTAAATAAGTAAATGGACAAACGCAGCAATTAGATTAATTGCTGCGTTAATTATCTATTGATTTACATGTTGTGGATGATCTGTAGAAACCATTGTTAAATCCGAAGCTGCTGCATTACTAATTACTTGTTCTGGATTTTTGCAACCTGGAATAACAGTAGTCACTGCAGGGTGTTGTAAGCACCATGCTAATGCCCAAGTCGCCATTGAAGTATTTTCCGGTACTTCTGTTTTCCTTATTTCTTCAACTGCTTGTAATTTTCTAGTTTGCTCCTTCTTATCACGATGAGAGCGTACGTCAGAAGAATCAAAATGGGCACCTGGTTTATATTTACCACTTAAATAGCCGCTTGCTAATGGTACGCGAGCTAAAACACCCAATTGATCTCTTTCTGCGATTGGGAAAATTTCGTGTTCAGGTGCCTGATCTAATCGATTGTAAACGACTTGAAGTGCACTTATTCCCACTTCATTAGCCGCTTTTACTTGATAGGGGGCATCATTTTCTCTTAAGGAGAGGCCTATGTGACGGATTTTCCCCGCTTGCTTTTGCTTATCTAACATCGTCCAAAGTGCATCATTATTGAACTCTTCATCTGTACAGGAATGAGCTTGATAAAGATCAATGTAATCTGTTTGTAGTGCTTTTAACGACTGATCAAGTTGTTTTAACACATCTTCAGGTTTCCAATGTCTTGTTCGCTCAAAAGGTTGATGGAAATGATGACCGAATTTTGTTGCAATCGTCCAATCTTCTCTTTGATGTCTTTTTATATAATCTCCAATGAAACGCTCAGATAAATGGTCACCATAACATTCTGCTGTATCAATTAAATTAATTCCTTGTATACTTGCTTCATTAAGGATAGCGTCTACTTCCTTCTGATTAAAATCTTTTCCCCATTCACCACCGAATTGCCATGTGCCCAATCCAATAACAGAAACATATAAATCAGTCGTGCCAATTTTTCTGTAATGCATCAAAAATCATCTCTCTTTCATCATTTGTTTTTGCATATAAACTAAATTTCCCTTACAAAAATAGCTAGTTATATTTTATCGCATCCAATGGTTTTAAAACAAAAAAAGAGCATCCAATGTTAATGGATGCAAAAAAGGGGGACAATCTAATTTGACAAAATTCAATATTCACATGTAAAAATCTTTAAAAAAAGATCTTTTACAAGAATATTAATTACCAAAATTGTAACCGTTTTCATTATAGTATATATAAATGAGTTTTCCATCGGACTAAAGACCTATTTTAATTAAATAACAAATTGTGTATTTTAGTTTGTATACATGTTAACAATTTTTATAGGGGATGAAATCAGTGTTCGAATCTATTCATCATGTTGCTATTATCTGTTCGGATTACGAAAAATCAAAGGCATTCTATGTTGATATATTAGGATTGCAAGTAATACAAGAGGTTTATCGTGAAGCAAGAGCTTCTTACAAACTGGATCTGGCCTTAGGAAACACTTACGTTATCGAATTGTTTTCGTTTCCTGATTCACCAAGACGATTAAGTTATCCTGAAGCACAAGGGCTTAGGCATTTAGCTTTCTCTGTTCGTGATCTTAATTATGTTGTTGAAACCCTGACAGAAAAAGGAATTGAAGTTGAACCTATTCGTATTGATCCGTGTACTGAGGCTAGATTTACTTTTTTTCAAGATCCAGATGGTTTACCAATTGAGATAGTTGAAAAATAAGTGGGAAAAGGTTAGCTTTTTCCTCTTATATTTGCCTTTCCACTCAAGTTAATTCTTTCCACTTTTCAAAAGGAATATTTTTTTCTTCTATATCAAATGCATAAAAAGGAATGTTCCTTTGTTCATGTGGCTTGTTCATGTCGTGAAAAATAAACGTATCGTCAAATCCTTCTGCTGCTGCTAGTGCGTGATCTGCTGCATAATAGACCTTTTTTAAGCGAGACCAATAAATGGCACCGAAACACATAGGACATGGTTCACAACTTGTATACATTGTACAACCTTCTAGTGTGGTTGTTTCTAAATTTTCGCATGCATCACGTATTGCCTGTACTTCAGCGTGAGCGGTAGGATCATGTTTTGTAAGCATATCATTCTTCCCAGTACCAACAATGATTCCATTTTCATCGACAATAATGGAGGCAAAAGGTTCTCCACCATTTTTTTCTACATTTGCTATTGCTAATGCGATCGTTTGCTTCAAATAATTTTGGTGTTTTTCCATAAGCGTCCCTCCTAATAGTATTACACACATGATAACAAATAATCGATAGGTAACAATAGTTATACGCACTACGGTTATATTTATCTGATTTGTATAAGTTCATTTGTTGAATTTTACATTCATTATAATTCGCTTCACATCGAATAAGCCCTTTGTCTTTTGTTATGAAAAGGGTTATAATAGAGAGTAATACCCAAGAAAGGGGATGTCCCTATGGCATATTATAATAATAAGAAAGAACCAGTTGAAGAAATTGAAACAACGGTTTGGTCTTGCACAAGTGATTCTTGTTCAGGATGGATGCGAGAAGATTATTCTTTTGAAACAGAGCCGACTTGTCCGCTTTGTCATGCAGAAATGACAAAGGAAACCCGTGTTCTACCCAAATTAAGTTAACAACATGATATAGATGAATCAATAAGGCTTCCACTATATGGAGGCTTTATTTGTTTTGAATGGAAAAATTTTATTATGTAAGCTGTTGGTGCTTAGAAAAAGAAAGGAAAGACTTGTAATGAATCAATGGTATTTATTTTTGGCTTTTTTTCGGGTTGGGATCCTTGGTTATGGTGGAGGTCCGTCATCTATTCCACTTGTACAAAAGGAAGTTGTAGAGAAGTACAAATGGTTGAATAATGAAGAATTCGGAAATATTTTGGCTTTAGCAAATGCCTTGCCAGGGCCAATTGCCACGAAAATGGCTGGATATATTGGTTACAGAGTAGCTGGTGTAATTGGAATGTTGAATGCTGTACTTGCTACGATTGTACCAACTATTTTTTTAATGATTATATTATTAACTTTTTTATCATCAGCAAGTGATACTCCATGGATGAATGGCATGACAAAAGCAGTTCTCCCGGTGGTTGGGGTAATGTTAGCAGTATTAGCATTTAATTTTCTGAAAAAAGCAAAGGTCGATTTGGGTTGGTTTTGGATGTCCATTCTTGCAATCACATCATTTCTTTTCACTGAATTACTCGGAATTCATCCTGCTATTCTTATCTTAGGGTTACTGATTGTAGCATTAGTAAAACCAGATGCTGACAAACAGGAGGAATCCTCATGAGTACATATTGGCAATTATTTATCGCCTTTTTCATTCCGGGTATTCTAGGTTATGGTGGCGGACCTGCTTCCATTCCATTAGTTGAAAATGAAGTAGTAGGTAGATTTCAGTGGATGACCGTTAGTGATTTTAGTGAAATGTTAGCGATGGCGAATGCACTGCCAGGACCAATTGCGACAAAAATGGCAGGATTTATTGGTTTTCAACAAGGTGGCGTAATGGGTTCTGTTGTTGCGGTTTTTGCAACAGTTGTTCCATCCTTGTTATTGATGATCATACTTCTAGGGCTATTGATGAAATATAAAGATTCCCCAAAAGTTAAACGAATGACAATGTTCATTCGACCAACAATTGCAGTGCTGCTAGGAGCAATGGCGTTGCAGTTCTTTCAAACTTCGTACGTTGACACCGGTTTTTTTCAAATGAGTGGAATTGGGTTGATTAGTTTTCTATTGATGGAGCGTTTAAAAGTTCATCCGGCATTTGTGATAGCAGGTGCTCTAGTGTTTGGGGCGTTATTCTTGGGATAATGAGAATAGTTGCATTATAATCGAAAAAATGTTTTAATATGGAAACAATAAAACAATTGGAGTGACCCGTTTATGTTAAAAAAAATAGGTAGCTTTCTTCTTGTAAGTATGCTATTTACTATATTAGTAGCTTGTAGTGATAGTGGGGAAGAAAGAGACGAATCAACGAATCGTACAAGTGATTCCACCACAGAAGAAGTGACTGTGTCAGAGGATGAAATAGTCGGAGAAGACATGGTAGTGGCGGTTGTTAATGGAGAGAAGCTAACCGGTGAAAAATATAATACTGTCTATACACAGACAAAAACATTATTATCTGAACAAGGACAAGATGTGGATGATCAAGCGTTTATAAAAGAAAGGGCACTAAATGCACTTGTGAGTCAAGAAGTATTATCACAGGATGCAGAAGAGAATGGCATTAATATAACCGACAAAGAAATTGATGATTATATAGCTGAAGCAAAAGCACAGTTTGATTCTGAGGAGCTATTTGAACAGGAATTGGAAAAACTCAACTACACGATAGAATCATTTCGAGAGCAAGTGGCCATGCAATTGGAACAAAAGGCTTATGTGAAAGAATCATTTGGTGATATAGAAGTATCGGACGAAGAGATAGAATCATATTATAACGAGTTGAAAAAGCAAAGTGATGAGCTTCCTAAGTTAGAAGAGGTTCGAGATAGTATTGAAGCACAACTTGCTAATAAACAATTGCAGGATAAACTCAATCAACGAATTAAAAAATTAAAAGATGATGCAGAAATAGAAATGAATATCTCATAAGAAAAGCTAGTCTCTACTTAGTGGAGACTAGCTTTTTTGGTCTGTTCATCATTTGTGTTTAACATCTGTTCTACTAGATGATAAATGGATAATAGCTCATATAATATAACTATTTCAGGGTTAAAGAAAGTTGACGGATCTTCTTTATATATTAGCTGTTCTTCCTTTTTACATTGCCAAAATTGTTCCATTAAATTTTTTATGTATTGACGATGCTGTTGGATGCGGAATGAATCAGGATTTTCCATTGTATCAGCTAAAGCTTGAACGGTGGTTACTATATGAGTACACTGTTCTTTTGTCCAAGTAATATCTTCTAAAGGCGTATTAATCAAGTTACCAATATGATAGTGGACTAGCCGCAGTGCTGTTAATTTCTCTTCTTCATCTTGTAGCTCTTGTTTCAGCTCCTTTGATAGTCGATGATATTTGGCCTCTGATTGTTGATAGTGTAATAATTTATCCGTTGTATCTAACTTTTTCTTTAATTGTGCAAACGTTTCTTGTACGCGAACTCTTTGTGCACAATCTTGTGTTTGAAATAAAATGTCTTTTGCTATCGCCTTTAATTCTTCTCCGGTATTAGCTAATGCTGTATCGATGTTTGTTAAGATACGTGACGAATAGTTTGGCGGTAAAACAAACATATTTACTGCAGTAGAAACAAGTAGTCCAATAGAAGTAGTACCTAAACGAATAAAAAAAGCAATAAGGTAGTGGTCATGTATAACCTCTATCATTGCTACAGAAGTTAGTGTTGCAACAAGAAGTCCTGCATGTAACTTCAATTTAAAACAAGTAATAATGGTAAAAATAGCGGCCGCTGTATAAGTAAGCGGAGAATTCCCGAACAGAGAAATAAAAAAAACAGCATAAGCGGAACCGATTGCTGAGGCTGGGAATCGTATAATACCTTTTTTTATGGAGTCATTTACTGTTGGTTCAATGGTAACAATTGCAGTGATGACTGCAAAAACTGCAGGCCAATTAAGCCATTGACAGATGAGAGAAGTCAGAAAGACAGCAACACCTGTTTTAACGACCCTGCTACCGAATAATTTTTTGTGTGTTTTTCTCAATCTAGTCACCTTCGTCGTCTGATTTTTTCCCTAACTTTAAGTATATCCAACATTAAAGAGTAATGGCAAGACTATTAATAATTATTTTGTGTTTATTTTTTGACAATTGTTTAATAAGAATAAAATTACCTAATGTAATCGTTTTCTAATTATATAATTAATGATATAATACCTGCAAACGTTATCCGTAATATAGATATAAAAAATGTCTTACTAATTGAGACACTTAGGTTTTAAGGGAAGTCTAAAAAATATGAGAATAGTGATAACGTGATGTTTAAAGGGTTCCAATTTTGATGGAACCCTAATATTATATTAGTAATCGTTTCACTTCCAAAGATAAGTGAGTAGCAACATTTAATAGGTGTGCAAAAGAAATGTATGGTGTTTCATGTTTAATAGCATAAGGGAGTGTTTACATGTTATCGGTTAATATGTTTCAACCTTATTATGTGAAGGAAGAACCCGATCGAATTCGGATTGTATTAGCTTATCAGTATTTTTCTTTATGGCTTGATGGGCAAGTGTATCAGTTTGTCCCATTGGAATCACGAAAAATAGAAGTAAATCGGACAACGTTAAAAGTGCTTAATCAAAAAGCAATCTTTGTGTTTCAAAAAGGGACAAAATACAAGAGCATTGCTTTAGCTGAATTACTACAAATTCCTGATTTTGACCAACGAGTGCAGACGATCATTTATCCATATGTAAAAGAAGACAAAAATAATTATTTTTTTAATGAAGTAAACGATATCATTCTTGCTTTGGAAAAGCAAAATATGAAGCGATTAATTGACAATGCGTTAGACAAAAAAGATATCGGACAGTTTATGAAGTATTCGACACAATTAAATAATATGTAAGCTAGCAAAATATGTCGTTTTTGTTAGCTTTTTTGTTTATTGATTTATTGTGTAGTTTAAGCAGATATATCCAACCATTGGAACAAAGGCTACAAGTTAAACACAATAAAAAGAACAATGCCAGGAAAATGATCCTGACACTGTTCTGTTAATATAATTGATTAAAAATATTGGCTACTTTTTCTACGGTATAGTGACTGCCACCTTTATCTTCTACATGTTCAACCATCATGGAAAGAATCATTGATTCATCTTCAGGATAAGCCACAAACCAGCCATTTTCTTGCCCTTTAGTATCTTCCTGAGAGCTTTTTAGTTCAGCGGTTCCTGTTTTTCCAGACAATTGAACCGTATCAATGTTTGCCTCTGGTGCTGTTCCATTAGAAGCAGTAACCACTTGACGCAATGCCTGTTTGATTACTTGTGTATCTTCACTTGAAAGTAATCCCTCTTGCCATGTGACGCTGTTTTCTTCATCAAGTTCAAGTGTTGGCTGTAGCATATCTCCATCATTTAAAAAGGTTGTAAAAGCAGTTGCTAGGTGAAGTGCGCTAACTTGCAGTTGTCCTTGACCATATCCCGAGTCCGCTAATAAAATTTCTTTATCAATGGAGCCCGTGGAAGAAATTGAACTATCTTGAATAGGATAGGTAAATGGTAATTCCTGCCCAAATCCAAAGCTTTCAAGTCCAGCAACGAAAGCATCACTATCCATTTCAATAGCTTTTTTGGCAAAATAAATGTTATCTGAGCGAATCAAAGCATCCGTTAAATCAACAGGGTTTGAAGAAGTGGATACACGTCGAACTGCATAATTTCCCCAAGCATCTTTTGACCATGTTTTACCATTAATGTCGATGCCTTCCCCATTTTTAATGGAACCATTTTGAAGGCCAATTGCACCTATAATTGGTTTAATCGCAGAGCCTGGAGAGAATGTTGCTGCAAAACGATTAGTTAAAGGTGTTTGTTCGTCGTTTTGGATGGCTTCCCATTTCGATTGGCTAATCCCGTATGTTAATTCATTTGGATCAAAAGCAGGGCTTGATACTAAAGCCAATGTTTCTCCTGTTTTGGGATTGATTGCTGTAGCGGTGCCAGCATCTTCATCAAAACTGTTATAGATCGTTTGTTGGATGTTTGCGTCAATCGTAACCGTAATATCTTCCCCATCTTGCACTTGTTTTTCTGCAATAACAGTTGAATCGCCATTTTCAGATTCGGCAACAATAGCAACACCGTTTTCTCCTTTTAACCTTGACTCAAATAATTGTTCTAATCCACGTTTCCCTATTTGATCATTTTGAGAATAGGTGCCTTTTTTTTGCGCTTTTAACTCTTCAGCAGTAATTTGACCGATGTAACCAACTAGATGAGCAGTAGCTTCACTATATGGGTATGTCCGACCAGTTATATCTTTTTTGACTACCGATGGAATAGCAAAAAGCTTTTGTTTATACTCCTCGTCAATCGTAGTTGGCATGTCTTTTAATGGAACAAATGTATTTTCATTAACCCAACCTGGTGACAAAGCCTTATCAATTGCTTCTACGCTTATATCTAGCAAATCAGCAATTTGTTGTTTTTCTTCCTCTTTTTGTTCAAATCGACCAGGTTGCACACCAACAGAATAGATTGTCGCATTGATTGCAAGTCCATTTTGATTACGATCATAAATTTCCCCACGTTCTGGTGCAGTGGTTTGCACTCCCACTTCTGCTCCATCTTTTAATGACGGAAAAATAAATCCTGGATGCCACTTAATATACCATTTGGTTTCATCTTCTACTTTTTTTTCTGTTAACGCCATTTCTGCTTCGAAGTTAACTTCTCCAGCAATGGTATTCATGCTTACTTCAAGCGGAAAGCTATTCGGTTCTTCCTCTTCTGTAGTCTCTGGTACACGATAAGTAATGGAAATATCTGTTACTTCTAAATCGTTGTATATTTTTTGATAGCGGTCAACAAATACTTCTTTAGGGTACGCTTCTTTATCCCCAATCATTTTGTACATCTCACTGAAGTTTTTTTCTGTCCAATAATCAACATAGTCTTGAATTCGGTCTTCTGCTGTTTCCTCTTCATTAGAACAAGCAACAAGTCCGATAAGTAAGCACAATAAACTTCCTAGTAAAAAAAAGCGCTTCAAACAGTCGTCCCCCTAGTTATCAGAATCAATTGGTTTTGCGTAAATAATGTATCGATCGGGTGCATTTCCAATATAAGAAAATGGATAACAGGTTGTGATGACAAGTTCTTCATCGGGTGCGGTAGATTTAATAATCGACGTATCATCCGCATCCACTATTTTTGATTCGACCATTTCATACGTATAATCTCCATGTGGCAGCTTCATCGTAAAGGTGTCACCAATCTTTACATCACCTAAAGAACGAAATACTGTATCACGATGTCCAGATAAAACAATTTGATCATTTTGCTCTGGATAAGCCGAATCACTATAGTGACCAACCCCTTTTTCTAAATCATCAGGATTTGTTCCTTCGACAATCGCTAACTCGGCATCAATACTAGGAATCTCTAATAAACCAACTGTTTCATTCGTGCTAGGATTAAAATCAATGGGATCAATTGCGGCCTGTTCATTTTTTTTCTCTAACAGTTCGTGTGCTTCAGCTAGACTTTCCTTTTCTGCTGCTTGTGTTTTGAAAAATTGATACCCACCTATAGCTGAAAATACAACACCAACGAGCATAAACAACAAAGCAATTTTTTTCATAATCATCCTCCAAAGACCTAGATTGTATTGTTAACGCTTACTATCATAATAAAAACAAGTTAACATTTGTATATATATAGTTAGATTAACATAAATTATGAAATTGTAATAGCTATTCGATTTGTCTAATTCAAAAAAATATTGGCTTATGCTAATGTTCGAATAAGGTCCTTCTATTTATTAATATATGTGAGTTACAATAGAATAAGCTAATCTATATTACGTGGTAATTGTAATGTGAATACATATTTATCAGCACGGTAGGCTGATGTAACATATTCAAATGGTTTTCCATTGGATAAGTATGTTGTCCGTCTCATATATAAAACAGGATCTCCTTTATTCAAACCAAGGTGTTTTCGTTCATAGGTTGTGGCTAATCCTGATTCAATTTCTTGTGTGCCATGTCCAATTGTAAGCCCCAGTTGTTTTTCAACGTATTGATAAAAAGATACATTTATACTAGTAAACTTTAGTTTGTCAACAAAGGTAGTTGGTGTATAAACGGTTTCTAATGAAATAGGTGCATCATCTGCTAGTCGTAAACGTTCAATCATTAAGACAGGATCGTCTACATGGAGCATAAGCTTTGATGCGATCGTAGGATTTGCATTCGTTTCCTCAAGCTTAATAATTCGATTGGATGGCTGCAACCCACGGGCAAGCATGTCTTCCGTAAAACCGGTTAATCCTTGTAATGTTTGTTCAAACTTTTTTTCTGCAATAAAGGTACCTTTTCCTTTTTTGCGAATAATTAGTCCTTCATTAGCCAGGTTGTTAATTGCCTGTCTGACTGTCATTCGACTGATATCATAAGCTTCTGCGTATGCTCTTTCAGAAGGTAATGCATCACCAGGTAATAATTCTCCTTGATCAATTTGCTCTCGTATTAAATTTTCTAACTGATAATAGATCGGTATTCTAGCATTTTTATTAATCATAAATTTTCCTCTTTCTTTCGTGCTGGTATTTCAATATATTTTTCCCCATCTAAATCAAAGACAACTTGATTACTTGTCATATTAATTATCCATGCTTGAAAATCAGCGACACGTGACATCGTGACTAATACGTGAAAAGTCACATGAGCTAAGTAATCAATCGTTTCAATTCGATATGCTGCATTTCGTAACTCATTTTCTACTTTTCCTAGTAAGGCATAATCAACAGTTAACTTAATTTTTTGCATAAGCTTTCGTTGTACAATACCTGTTTCATTTAATGCGATGGATGTTGTACTCGAATAAGCGCGAATTAAACCACCTGCTCCAAGTTTGATCCCACCAAAATAGCGGGTAACAACAACTGCAGTGTCCTTTAAATCTTTTTTCTTCAATACTTCTAACATAGGAACACCAGCGGTACCACTTGGTTCACCATCGTCATTAGCTTTTTGTATTTGATTTTGTTCTCCAATCATATAAGCAGAACAATTATGTGTTGCATCATGATGTTTTTTCTTTATCTCTTGAATAAACGTCTGTGCTTGTTCTTCGGTTTCTACACGACGTACATAGCCGATAAATCGGGACTTTTGAATAAGTTGTTCTCCCTGACCATGTAGGTTTACTGTAAAGTACTGATCTTTCATAAAAAAACCACCTTCATTCCTATTATATAGATAGCAGACAAAAACGCAATCCATAGTTAAATATGCTATGATAAGAAGACGAAAGGAAACACATCTAGGATGTTTTTATCTATGATAGATAAAGTCCATCATTATAATACAACACCGACAGAAAAACGGCAGATTAACGAACAGATATTAATAGGTGGGATAGAAATGGAATCAGAAAAAAATTTAGATCAAATTATCGATGAAATGATAGAAGCTGTAGAAAATAGTAAAGATGATATCTATTCAATTAGCGAGGAATCACGTCAAGAATACCAAACACTTTCAGATCAGTTAAGTCAATTGCAACAAGAGGTTGTCAGTAATATAAATGAATCAGATCAATTAGAAATCAAAGTAAAACTTTCAAGGAAAAGATTAGCAGAAGTAAGTAACCATTTTGATAAATATAGTGAAGTAGAAATAAAAGAAGCGTATGAGCAAGCACACCAGTTACAAAGTGAACTAAAAATGATGCGAGAAAAGGAAAAGACTTTACGACAGAGACGAGATGATATTGAACGGCGTCTAAAAAAACTTGATCAAACAATAGATAAGGCGAATGGGCTCGTGAGTAAGGTAACGGTTATCTTAAATTATTTAAACGAAGATTTTAAACAAGTAGGGGAAATCATACAAGATGCCAATGAAAAGCAAGCATTTGGGTTGCGTATTATCGAAGCACAAGAGAAAGAACGTCGACGTTTATCAAGAGAAATTCATGATGGTCCTGCTCAAATGTTGGCTAATATTTTACTTCGTTCTGAATTGGTTGACAAAACCTTTAAAGAACTTGGACGAGCAGAAGCATTGAAAGAAATGAAGAGTATGCGTTCCTTAGTCCGCTCTTCGCTTTATGAAGTGAGGAGAATTATTTATGACTTAAGACCGATGGCTTTGGATGATCTTGGATTAGTTCCAACAATAAAAAAGTATGTAGATAACATGGCTGATTACAATCAAATGAATATAGTGTTCTCTTCTGAGGGGCCTTCTGATCGACTACCTTCGAAATATGAAGTAGCTTTATTTCGCTTAATACAAGAAGCAGTGCAAAATGCGGTGAAACATGCCGAAGCAACAACGATCCATGTGAAGCTAGAAGTCAAGCCAATGTGTGTTACTACTAGGATTCAAGACAATGGGAAAGGCTTTGATACAGATGAAAAGAAAAAAAACTCGTTTGGTTTAATAGGAATGCGAGAAAGAGTAGAAATGCTCGATGGGGAACTTTCTATTCAGTCTAAAGAAGAAGAAGGTACAAAGGTGCAGATTCGAATCCCATTAAATGATTAAAAAGTTGTACTACAAATCGACAAGAATCATGTATAATTAGAAAATATACAAATTACTTATAAACTAAACTTTTTTTGTCGATTTATAGGTATTTTTTTCAATGAAATAATTCCATATATTTGTATTTTATGGCTTTATAAAGGAATAACTGATGGAATAGAGAAATAAATGGGAGGAACAAGTATGGCAAAGAAGATCGTTTTAATCGATGACCACATTTTATTTCGTGAAGGAGTTAGGCGAATATTAGAGTTTGAAGAAGAATTTCAGGTGGTAGCTGAAGGAAATGATGGAAATGAAGTGGTACAATTAGTGGAAGAACACAGACCGAACGTGGTTTTAATGGATATCAATATGCCACATACAAACGGGGTAGAAGCAACGCAATCTTTAATCAGTAAATACCCAGATTTAAAAGTAATTATTTTATCGATACATGATGATGAAAATTATGTCACACATGCTTTGAAATCAGGGGCGCAAGGATACTTATTAAAAGAAATGGATTCTGATACATTAATTAATGCTATTAAAATTGTAAGTGAGGGTGGATCTTACTTACATCCTAAAATTACACATAATTTAGTGAAAGAATTTCGTCGTTTAAGTGACTCGCAATCTGGCAAGATAGAACAGATTGAGTATCGAAAGCCATTGCATTTGTTAACTCGTCGAGAATGTGAGGTACTTCAATTACTTGCAGATGGAAAAAGTAATCGTGGGGTTTCTGAAGCATTATTTATTAGTGAAAAAACAGTGAAAAATCATGTAAGTAACATTTTGCAAAAAATGAATGTAAATGATCGAACACAAGCAGTGGTAACAGCAATACGCAATGGTTGGGTTGAAGTAATATTCAAGTCTAAATAATAAAGGGATGCAGCTTGGTTATTTTTTTGGCGAAAAAAGTCAAACATAAATGGTCAAGCTGTATTTTTGAATTACTTTTATCTTGTTTGTGTTTCATTTGTGATATTTCTTCTTTTCTTCTATTTACTACTATGATTTTGTTTGTTTTTTGGTTAGAATAGAAAAGAATATGTAATCATAGGTTTTTGAAAGCTGCATTATTAGATGGTGAAGAAAGGTAAGATAACACTTATGAGAGTAGTTGTAATGACAGATAGTACGGCATATATTCCCGCCGATGTACGAAATAAATTAAATATAGAAATGCTTCCGCTTAACGTTTTAATTGATCAAGCTTCTTATCAAGAAGAAATAGATTTGACTGCTGATGATTTTTACCCCTTAGTGAGAAAGGCGAAAGAACTACCAAAAACCTCACAACCCTCGATTGGTTATATTAAAGATAAATTAGAAAACTTAGCAAATGATTACGATGCCGTAATTTCTATTCATCTTTCAAGTGGCATTAGTGGCACCTATCAAGCATTAATTACCGCTAGTAATATGGTCAAGGGCATTACTGTCTACCCGTTTGATTCAGAAATTAGTTGTATGGCACAAGGTTTTTATGTGCTTGAAGCAGCTGAAATGGTAAAGACAGGAGCAGCCCCAGAGACGATCATGACACGGCTAAATCAGATGCAGAAAGCCATGCGTGGTTACTTTGTAGTCGATGACTTAACGCATCTTCATCGTGGTGGTCGTTTAAATGGTGCACAAGCGATTGTAGGGAGTATGCTTCAAGTCAAACCAGTACTTCATTTTGTGGATAAAAAAATTGTTCCTTTTGAAAAGATTCGCACACAAAAAAAAGCACTTAAAAGAATCGTTTCTTTATTTGACGAAGATGCAAAGACAGGAAAATCAATACGAGCAGCTGTTATTCATGCAAATCGACCACAAGAAGCAGAATCACTAAAAGAAGAACTGGCAGAAAAGTATAATAATGTTGAAATCACAACTAGCTATTTCGGAGCAGTCATCGGCACCCATTTAGGTGAAGGAGCTCTAGGTTTAGTGTGGTATATCAAGTAAATGGGACAGGGGGTCAGACGCCTTGTCCCACTTTTATAAAAAAAGGAGTGTGTTGCTCATTGTTAAAAAACCTTTTTCCACCTGGATCATATAAAATAAAATATGATTTTTCATTTTTACCATCATCGGTGCGGACACCTACACAACACGTAATTGAAGCATCCAATCTCCCATTGCTTTGTCACCAATTAGCTGGAAAGCTACTACTTCGTGAAGAATTACCATTTGATCACCAACAACTTCAGGTTTTGCAACAAAATCACCTCATCCAAGCGATTCCTTCCATTACAACAAAACCAACGCTTTGTAGACGATGTGGAAATACGAAAGCTTCTTTATTTGGTAAGCTTCCTTGTGCGCGATGTCATACCAATCATTTATATTGTCGGAATTGTATTGAAATGGGCCGAGTGTTACAGTGTGCAAATTTATATTATTGGATTGGTCCGAAACCAACTTATATCATTCCAGACAAAGTTTGTACTTGGGAAGGAGAACTAACGGTTGCCCAACAACATGCAGCTGATCGGATGAGTCATATGGTTGAAAAAGGGAATGCAGAATTACTTTGCTGGGCAGTCTGTGGAGCTGGAAAAACTGAAATGCTTTTCCCGGCCATAACAAAAGCAATTCTAGCAGGCAAACGCATTTGTTTAGCTACCCCTCGAGCGGATGTGGTAAGAGAATTACTTCCTCGATTTCAACAAGCTTTTCCCAACATAGAAGTGACTGGACTATATGGAGGAGCTGAAAAAAGTGAAACTCCTTCACAATTAACTATAGCAACCACACACCAACTAATTCGCTTTGCTCGTGCATTTGATGTGGTTATAATAGATGAAATAGATGCCTTTCCATTTCATGCCGACCCACAACTACCATATGTAACTAAAAGAGCTGCCACAGAAAACGCTGCTTTCATTTATCTCACAGCTACACCAAGAAAGGATTTAAAGCGCAGATCCCACAATCGATCCCTACCAACAGTTTTTGTTCCTATCCGTTTCCATGGCCATCCTTTACCTGAACCAAGACTTGTCTTATCCCTTACATTAAAAACAGCATTAGAAAAAAATCAGTTACCGAAAACATTTTGGAGCTGGTATCACCAACGAACGAATCCAGAAAGACAATTGTTGCTCTTTGTTCCAGTTATAAAGCAATTAGAAGCATTACGTTGCATACTACAAGCACAACTACCAATGCAAACAATTGAAGCGGTGTATGCTAATGATTCCGATCGGGAGCTAAAAATAGAATCTTTTCGTAACAGACAATTGTCCATCTTACTCTCCACGACCATTTTAGAGAGAGGGGTAACGTTTCCCTCTGTTGATGTGGTTGTTATTGATGCAGGACATGCTGTGTTTGATCAAGCGGCATTAGTACAAATGGCCGGACGAGCTGGGAGAAGTTCAGCAGACCCAACAGGAGAAGTGATTTTTTTACATGATGGAAAAACAAACGCTATGATTCAAGCAAAGCGAATGATTCAACAAATGAACCGAAAAGCGAGGGATAAGCAATGGAATGTATATGGTGCCAGCAACTAATCTATCCAGAAGTGACATGGTCTACGCTATTTATTCCCGAAAAAATAACCCCACTATGTAAAAATTGTCAAGCAGAATTACAACCCATCGAACGAATAGACTGCTTTGATTGTGGTAGGCAATACAATGAAAAAGCAACAAAAGGGGATGTTCGATGCACTGATTGTCAACGATGGCACCAAGAAAACAAGCATTATTTAACAAGAAACCGCTCCGTTTTTCAGTATAATAAACAAATACAAGCTATGATTACAAAATGGAAATATCGAGGAGACTATAGTCTGATTGAGGCATTCGCTGACCAAATACAGCAATACTTTCAAACGTATTACAACGATTTGGATGAAAATACAATCATTGTCCCCATTCCATTAAGTGATCAACGCCTGCATGAACGTGCTTTCAATCAAGCGGAGGTAATTGCAGAACAACTCCCTTTACCGATCCACCACTTACTTCGTCGCATACATGGAGAAAAACAAGCAAAAAGATCACGGAAAGAACGACTTGCAATCTCTAATCCTTTTCAATTATATCAACCAACCAATCAACCTGTCCTACTTATTGATGATATATACACAACAGGGACAACCCTTCACCATGCAGCACAGATATTAAAACAAGGAGGTTGTCCGACTGTTTACGCTTATACTCTAGCAAGATAATTTCCTACCATCTGCCTATTCACATCAGGCAAAATAAACCGATAGATATGATATAATACACAAATTAGAGGGTAAAGGTGGGAGTACCCATGGGCGAATTAGATAATTGCAAAAACTGTGAGAAATTATTTGTACGAACAACTAGCAGGGTTTGCCCAGATTGTCTTAAAGAAGAAGAAAAAAAGTTTCAAATTGTATATGATTTTTTGAGAAAACGAGTAAATCGTCAAGCAACAGTTCAACAAATAGTCGCAAGTACAGGCGTGGAAGAGGCGTTGATTTTAAAATTTGTTAAGGAAAAACGACTTCGTGCTTCGCAATTTCCTAACTTGGCTTATCCATGTGAAAAATGCGGAAAGCCAATTCAAGACGGAAAATTGTGTGTAGACTGTTCGAAACAGATTACTGACGAATTGGCTTATCAAGAAAATATTGACAAAATTCAAGCACGTAATGAAGAAGAAGAGAGAGCTAAAGCACGTACGTATTTTGCACTTGATCGAATGGATAAAAGGAACTAAACTTTCTAAGAAAAATGACGATATAATAATATAGAGAATATAATCAAATTACCAAACGTAACATGCACATTTGTTTATAGGAAGAACAAAAGAAAGCGGGTGACTGATTGTGAGAATTCAAGGTGCGAATCATTCCAATTTCAATCCCTATCAAAAACAATTTAATAAACAAGCAGAGATCACAACGAAAAGACCTCATTCAGATAAACTCCAGATTTCAGAACAAGCAAAGAAAATGCAAGAGAGTGAACAAATCCAATCACAACGAGAAGCACGTGTGAATGAGATTAAACAGGCAGTTGAAAATGGAACGTATGAAATAGCACCAAAAGAGACAGCAAAAAAAATGCTCAACTTTTGGAACAAAGAATAATGGGTTCGAGAAACAAATAACCCATTTGCTTGCGTGGTAATAAAGCACTGAGAGACATGAAATTGTTACATTTTTTATCGTGGATAAGTTATCGCTTAGCGAAGGAAATACATGTAGACTCCTAGGGGAACAGCACGAGGTGAAGATCCACTCGGTAAAGTGTTTTTTTCTTTACCGAGTTAGCTGCACCCGTGCCCCTGGAAAGCGAAATGTATTTCCGAAGCGAAGATATAGTAACTTCATATCACTACTTTCAACAAGGGGAAGGGAGCATTTTTTGTGCTACTCCAAACAATCCAACGTACATTAGAGCAATTAGTACAACTACATCAAAGCTTGCATGCTGTATCTGTTCAAAAAACAGAAGCATTAAAAGCTGGTGAGATAGATCAGTTACAAGAATTATTAAAGAAAGAAAAAAAACATATAAATGCAATCAACCAAACAGAACAACAACGAATGGAACAGACAAACAAATGGGCTATAGCAAATGGATTAGCAGACGAACCAATAACCGTCACAACGATGCTGGAACACTTACACGGTACAGAAGACGGACAGTCATTAGAGCAAATAACGACAACATTAACGGAAACCTTAGTGAAGCTAAAGCAACAAGAAGCATTAAACCAACAGCTAACACAACAATCACTACAATTCGTTCAGTTATCTATGGATATGATTGCACCAACGATTAATACATTTAATTACGGTAACAAACAACAAGCATCAAACCGATCGGTATTTGATTCAAAAGCATAGGAGGCACACACATGACATCGACGTTTCATGGGTTAGAAGTTGCAAAGCGCGCACTTAGCACACAACAAGCTGCTTTGTATACCACATCACATAATATTTCTAATGCCAATACAGAAGGATATACAAGACAACGCGTGAATTTTGAGCAAGTTACCACATTAACTGGCTCTCGATATACCGAAGGGGTAAAATCTAACATTGGTAAAGGGGTACAAGCTGGCTCAATTCAACGTGTGCGTGATAGTTTTCTAGATGTGCAATATCGAAATGAACATGGCAAACTCGGGTATTACGAGCAAAGAGCAAATGCAATGGATCAAATGGAGACGATCATGAATGAACCATCAGAAGAAGGACTTTCTTTTGCGATGGATCAATTTTATAATGCACTCCAAGATTTATCAGTTAATCCAGAAGATTCAGGTGCGCGCTCCGTTGTTAGTCAACGCGGACAGGCGGTTGCAGATACATTTACATACATATCGAATTCTTTAGAGCAAGTTCGTGGTGACTTGCAAAGTCAATTAGACGTTACTGAGACGGAATTTAACTCACTTGTCGATCAGATAAATAATGTGAACCAACAAATTGGAGAAGTAGAGCCCCATGGTCATGTTCCAAATAATTTGTATGATGAACGTGATCGATTAATTGATCGTTTGTCTTCGATTGCGAATGTTAGTGTGAACTATGTAAAAAGTAGTGGGCAACCAAGTGAAATTGCGGAAGGGAAAGCAACGATCACCTTAAATGGAACTGGTGGGCAGGAAGTGACCTTAGTGGATGGTGAAACACGTGAAGTGAACCATGTAACCATTGGTTATGACGATAATAACAATGTGAAAACATTTTCCTTTTCTGATCCAGATGATGCTACAGGTACGCCAACTGAAATTAACGCGGAAGATTTTACTTCAAAAGGTGAATTGCTTGGATTGGTTGAAATGAATGGTTATGTTAAAAATGATGGTGAAGTAGCTGGAGAGTATACGGACATGTTAAGTGATTTAGATAAAATGGCAGTAGCTTTTGTCAATGAATTTAATCGGGTCCATCAAAATGGCTCCAATATTGCAGATGGCAACAGCTATGATTTCTTTAAAATAGATGAAACTGCTGATCGACCAGCAGCAACCATTAAAGTAACAGATGACATTTTAAATGATAAAAATAAAATTGCTGCTAGCTCAGATGGTTCAAGTGGAGATGGAAGTAATGCCATTGCGTTATCAAATGTTTTCTCTAAACGACAAGAAGATTATCTTGATCCAACTGAAGGTCTTGGAAATAAAGCCTCTGTACAAAGCTTCTATCAATCTATGATTGGTGATATGGGTGTTGTAACCCAGGAAGCAAACCGGATGGTAGATAACGCCACTGTTCTTAGTCAACAAGTACAAGAAAATCGTGATTCGGTTAGTGCGGTATCACTGGATGAAGAAATGACCAATATGATTAAGTTTCAACATGCCTATAACGCCGCGGCACGCAGTATGACTACGGTTGATGAAATGCTTGATCGAATTATTAATAATATGGGACTAGTAGGAAGGTAGTGATGTGATATGCGCGTGACTCAAAGTATGTTGAGTAACAATATGTTACGGAATCTAAGTAATAGTTACAGTAATTTAGATAAGTATATGGATCAACTATCAACCGGTAAGAAAATTAATCGACCATCAGATGATCCCGTTATTGCAATGAAAGGGATGAATTACCGTTCACAAGTATCCTCTGTTGAACAATATGAACGAAATTTAAGTGAAGTCCATAACTGGATGGATAATTCAGATGCTGCATTAGATGAAACCACGCAAGCATTACAACGACTTCGTGAATTAGCTGTACAAGCTAGTAATGGTACCTATGAAGAGGGTCAAAGAAAAAATATTGCCGAAGAGGTAGACCAATTAAAAAACCATCTTGTTGAGATTGCCAATACGAAAGTAAATAACAAGTATATTTTTAATGGAACAAATACCACTGGAACAGAAGACGCGTCTGGAGAAGTTCATCCTCCTGTTAGGACAGATGATAACGGTAATGTAACGACTGTTGCATCTAACAATGATTCCGTAATGATTGAAGTCATTAGCGGAACAAAAATAAAAACAAATATTACACCAGAAAATGTGTTTAATCAGGATTTATTTGATGATATTCAAGCCTTCTCTAATGCATTGAAATCAGATGCATCCGATGAAGCATTAGGTGATCATATTGGAGTGATTGACACTCATATTGATCAAACAGTAAATGAACGAGCTGATTTAGGTGCTAGAATGAACCGAGTAGAATTAATTGAAGACCGACTAGAAAATCAGTCCATTTCTGCGAATAAAATGATGTCTGATAATGAAGATGCAGATTTGGAAGAAGTAATTATTAAGCTAACAACCCAAGAGAGCGTCCATCGTGCAGCTTTAAGTGCTGGTTCACGCGTTATTCAACCCACCTTGTTAGACTTTTTACGTTAATAGTGTTGAAAGAAAGCTTTGTCGTATTTTATCTAGACGACAAGCTTTTTCTCTATGGAAAATAACAGTCATAGAAAGGAGAACAAGCATGCGTTTTCCGCAAATTAGATTACAATCACAAGCTGCCCAATTAGCGATTAAACAAACAGCCGCACAACAAACCATTCGTCAACCGAAAGCGGAGCAAACGATCCAGCAACCGAAAGCGAAGCTAAACATTGAAACGAAGCCATCTAAACTAACAATAGATCAATCAGAAGCATGGGCTGATCTTGGTTTCAAATCAGTAAGACGCGTCACAGCAGAAGCCTTTCAACAAGGAAAAGAAGCTGCAATGGAAGCAACAGCGAGACGGATTCGTCAGGGAGAAGAAATGATGAAAATTGAAAACGGGGGAAATCCGATCGCTTCTCAAGCAATAGAAAATGGTTTTGATCAAATGAAGCGATTTAACATTGGTTGGATTCCATCCTCAGGTTCTGTAAAAGTCAATTATCGACCTGCTGAAGTGGTGATTGATATACAAGCTCAAAAACCAATAATAGAAACAAAAACCAAAGATCCAATGACAACGTATGAGCCTGGTAAAGTAGATGTCACTTTAGCACAGAAAAATAATTTACAGATTGATTTTGATGCTTTAACCTATCGTGGAATAGGTGGTTTTGAAATCCAAATTTAGAAAGGTGAAAAAATGCAAATACAAACGAAATATCATAATATGATTACTGTTAAAGAATCCGATATTCTACATTTTGATCAAGGTGTTCCTGGTTTTTTAGATGAGAAACAATTTGTACTTGTTCCATTAGCGGACACCCTTTTTTTTGTTCTGCAATCGATACAAACAGAAGCACTTGCCTTTATTGTCGTTAACCCGTTTCATTTTACCAAAGCATATGACTTCACTATTGATGAAAACACAATTGAAACATTAGAAATTAAAAAGGCAACCGATGTGCAAGTTTTTGTGATTGTCTCATTAAAAGAAACTTTAGAAGACAGTACTGCAAATCTTCAAGCACCTATAGTCATTCATACAAAGAACAACAAAGCAAAACAATATATTATGAATAGCAAGCAATTCAAGACGAAAGAGAAGATCTTTCTAGCACCATCAACCTCCCAAGCAAAGGAGGATAACCATGCTTGTACTAACACGAAAAATAAATGAAGCGATTCAAATAGGCAATGATATTGAAGTGAAGATCGTTGCGATTGATGGTGACCAGATCAAGTTAGGTATTGATGCACCAAAGCATGTAGATATCCATCGGAAAGAAGTTTTCCTAGAGATCCAACAACAAAACAATGAAGCGGCAACCAGTTCGACAAATGTAATGGATTTATTAAAAAAAATGCCAAAAAAAGATTAAACATTATATTAAATTAGTCGATATTAGTAATGTAACGCTACATAGACCGGAAGGCGGCCGACTTTCGTATATGTAGCAACCCACAAGGATGTGGAAAACTTAATTATTCAAGGAGGAACAAACAAATGAGAATTAATCATAATATTGCTGCATTGAATACGCATCGCCAATTAGGTGCAGCAAATAATGCACAGTCAAATTCTATGGAGAAGTTAGCTTCGGGTCTTCGTATTAATCGTGCTGGAGATGATGCTGCTGGTTTAGCTATTTCTGAAAAAATGCGTGGGCAAATTCGTGGGCTAGATCAAGCTCAAAGTAATGCGCAGGACGGTATTTCTATGATTCAAACTGCTGAAGGTGCTCTAAATGAAACGCACAGTATCTTACAACGTATGCGTGAATTAGCTGTTCAATCTTCCAATGATACTACTACAGGTGATGATAGAAAAGAAATCCAAAAAGAATTTAACCAGTTAGTGGATGAAGTTGATAGAATAGCTGAAAATACTGAATTTAATACTCAAAGTTTGTTAGATGGTACTTTTTCAAATAAGAAAATTCAAATTGGCTCCAATGCAGGTCAGGATATGACTATTGGTATAGCTAACATGAAATCAGATGGCATGGGAACAGCAGGTGCAACTGCTGTCACTAGTACAACAACAACTCTTGATTTTAGTACTAATGGTGTTGATGTAACCATCGGGGATACAACTGTAACTCTTGATCAAGATTATACCGGTAATATTGATGATTTAGCTTCAAAACTAAACACCACTTTTTCTAATACAGAAGGAGTAAGCGTTGAATCAAGTGGGACTGCTGATTTAGTTTTCACTGGAAATGCGTCGTTTACAGTAGCTGCTGCAGATAACGGGGGAACTGGCGGTGCTACAGCTTTTGGTGGAGCGTCACAAGCTTCTAGTGGTTCCACAACTGGATCCACAATTAAATCGTTACAAGACAATTCATTAGATGGCTCAACAGGATTACAATCTCAAGCAAATGCTTCAAGTGCAATAACATCAATTGATAATGCGATAAAAACAGTGTCATCTGAACGTTCTAAGTTAGGTGCATATCAAAACCGTCTAGATCACACTATCAATAATCTTGGTACATCTTCTGAAAACCTAACTGCTGCGGAATCTCGTATCCGTGACGTTGATTATGCTTTAGCTGCTTAGGCAGTGACAAGCACAGTCGTCCTAGCTGGTAACGGCTAGAGATAATTATCGGGTGAATTGCTGGAAACCCCTGAAAGCTTTTCTTGCCACAACGTAGTTGGAAACAGCAAGCGTGATGGTTTAAAAAAAGAGAAGATTGGGCAATCAGCAGCCAAGCTCCTGTGAGGAAACTCTGGAGAAGGTTCAACGACTAGGATAGACCATCTAAGGGCTAAGCTAAAGATGATGAAATCCATAGGGGAAACAATATATCATCAGTATTGTGGATCCGAAGTGCCCGACCCCTTTTAAAATAGATAAGGGTGAAGATATAGTCTGGTCATTTATGAAAGTAAATGTTCGCACGATGGCGAAAGAAATGATGAATCAAACGAAGAATTCAATTCTTGGACAAGCAGCACAAGCAATGTTGGCTCAATCAAATCAAATGCCTCAAGGCGTATTACAACTCTTGAGATAGTTTGGTAGAGGGCGTCTAGCTAGGTAACGAGCTAGAGGATAACTGGGTGAATTGCTGGAACTTCCTAAAGCTTGATCAACCACAACGTAACTGCAAACGGTAGGCGTGATGGTTTGAAAATGATGAAGATGAAACAATGGATAATCAGCAGCCAAGCTCCTGTGAGGAAACTCTGGAGAAGGTTCAACGACTAGAGAATACGGTCTAAGGTGAAAGCTATGACTATGAATCTCGTAGGGCAGCAGAAAGCTGTTCGAAGTGCCCAGCTCCATGATAAATCATGGATGAAGATATAGTCTATTCTATGTTCGAAAGGCATAGCGGCAAAGCAAGCCAACCAACAACCACAAGGAGTTCTACAACTTCTTCGTTAATAACACTTTAAAAAGGACTCTAGCAATTGCTAGAGTCCTTTTAAGTTCATCTTATTTGTTTGAATTATGTTTAGTCAAATAGTCATCTACGTTTATTTTTTATTTTCAGATTCATTGAATAGTTTAAAGCAAAGACTCGTAAGCTGACTAAATGTTAATCCAGTATTCACTTTTAAAAGATGTAATAGATACAATTGTTTTTTTTGTATTACAATCTGATAAGGTGTTTTAACTATATCAGAATGAATATAACTTTTGTTTGACTTATATATTTGTTCGTAAAATAACTCGCATCTAAATAAGCGCCATATTATCTCTAAATTTGTAAGTATACAGTTAATTTCTTTTGTTGGACTAGTTATTATAATTTCATTAGGTAAGTAAATAGTTGATCGTTTAGATGAAGTTGATTTTAACTGAAATGTACGATTTTGAATTATTTTTCTTGTCATTGAAGGTTGTATATATTGTTCTATTAATGATAAAAAGTAAAAGATAGAACTGGCGTCATACAAAATCATGCGGTTTTGTTTATCTTGTTTAAATAGAAGGTTAAATTTTTCTAGAAGTAACATTTGTAAGAATTGTCTTTCCTTTTTTGTAAAGCATTCGGTTGATAGTATAATTTTTCTGGGGAAGTTATTTTCTTGTTTTAACGAACCATCATCTTGATACCACCATGCAAGACTTACTGCATTAAAGTATTTTGAAATATAATCAAGAGGAAGAACCTTCTTTCTATGTTCATACCAAAGTTCTTCAAGGGTATCAATGATAGGTGACGTATGGGATTGAACCATATAAGATTCAGAATAACCTGCTTCTAGCCGTTGGTCTATTGTTTTACGATAAATGGGTTTGCTGAGAGAAAAAAAAGAAACGATTTGTTGGTAGCAATAGAATGTCCAATCTTTATCTTTTGCAGTGTGTGAAAATTGAAATCTTGCCTTACGACCAAATTGTTTTGTAATTGTACCATCCCCTAGTAATTTTCCTATCATTTTCGCATGAAAGTCAGGAGGAAACTGATTCAATAAATACTCATTATTCATTTTGCCTTCACCTCATTCCTATTATAGCAAATGTACGTTCGTATAGGTGTTAAATAGTAATATTATTTATATTAAAGTCATAACAACCTATTAAGTATAAATTTTAATTATTTTTAATCAAGGATCTGTATATCGTAGATTTATTGTGCCTTTGTTACATTTTTCCTCCTAAAGTTATTGGTTCCAATACCATATATACCAGTACAGAAAGATAGAATATTATTATGTTAGACAAATCACGACGTAAATTGGTCACGTCTCTTTTCTATGTTACACTTAATCTATCTATATCATATAAGCGAGGTGAACGGGATGGACATTGCAGCGTTATCCACTGTGATCAGTCAAACAAAGCTCCAACAACAAGCATCTATTCAAGTAATGGATAAGGCGATGGATCAATCGCAAGTGAAAAGTGAAGGCCTCATCAAGATGATGGAGCAGTCTGTATCACCACACTTAGGAAGTAATATTGATACAAAAGCATAATCGAATATGAACACTATCAATTTGGGATAGTGTTTTTTTGTTTTTATCATGGTCCTTATGCCCTATTTCTAGCATGTCAGTTAAAAACCTACTGTTTTTTCTTAAGATCATCACATATGTTTCCGATATTAATAGAAACTACATAATAAAAAGGGGATGGCATGTGCCATGAACGTTGGGGAAATAAAAACAAGTTCCCAATTCCTGCAAAGAAATGAGAACATCACGTTTTCGGCAGCTGCAAGAAATAGGGAAGACACAAACGCTTCTATTGCCTTGTATCAAACTATTAAAGAAAACAGTGAAGGTCAACCAAATCCAGAACAAACAAAGCAGTTAGTTGAACAATTAAATGAATTATTAGATCCGTCATTCACCGATGTGAAATTTGAATTTCATGATAAACTCGAACGTTACTATGTAACGGTCGTTGATCAGAATACCAAAGAAGTAATAAAAGAAATACCACCAAAAAAAATGCTTGATTTATATGCATCGATTGCTGAATCGATCGGTTTAATTGTGGATGAGAAAGCTTAATTTTTGGTAAAGAAAGGAGTAAAAAGATGGCATACAGTGTAAATACCTCGAACAGAATTACGGGCCTAGCTTCTGGGATTGATACGGAATCGATGGTTAAAGAGCTAATGGCAGCTGAACGAAAACCCTTAGACAAAATGGAACAAGATCAGATTTGGACGTCCTGGAGACGGGATGCATACCGCGATATGAATAAATTGTTTTATGATTTAGATCAACAGATTTTAGATATGAAATTACAACGTACATACAATGGCAAAAGCGTTACATCAACTAATGATACGCTTGTGACTGCAACAGCATCAGCTAGCTCTAGTAGTATCTCTCATACGATTGAGGATGTAACGATTGCAACTGCTGCAAGAAATGTTAGTCAGAGTTCCTTGTCTACTGATGCTGGGGACAAAATTGATCCTAGCCAGAGCTTATGGATGAATCAAGGTAAATTTAGTAATGGGATCACTTGGGAAACCGAAACATATACCAATGAAGATATAACAGTAAGTCAAGAGACTGCAACATTTAAGTTGGCTAAAGGAGCATTAAATGAGGCTTCTTTAGGTGGGAAGACCATCGATGTAGCAGATAGTGATGGGAATCTTACCTCCTATGATATTGTTGCTGGTTCTACTGCTGACCTTGATACTGCTACAATTGGTGCGAATCAAGTGTTTGTAAATGTAGACGACGGGACACTCAAATTTGGTTCGAAATTATCCGCAGGTAGCACCATTAAAGGACAGGATTACGACCATCAAGTGATTAATTTTTCTATCACTACGTTTGATCAAGATGGTAATCCAATCAATGATTCTAGTAATGCTGATGGCGATTTTGATTTTTCGTTTGATGGGACAACAACAATGAACCAAATGTTAAACAAAATAACTAATTCTAATGTCGGGGTTTCTGCATTTTATGATGAACATAATGATGTAGTTAGTTTACAGCGAACGGAAACCGGTGATTTAAACAACGGTAATGCAGGCATGGCGTTTAGTGGTTCTTTTTTAACAGATACATTGCAGCTAAATGAAGCCAATGAAATAAAAGGCACAGATGCAACGTTTACGATTGATGGATTAACTACCAAGCGGCATTCTAATACTTTTACGATAAGTGATGTAACCTACACATTAAATAAAAGTTTTAATTCTGAACCGGTTCAAGTTAATGTTCAAAATGATGTGGAGACTTCGTTTGATAAGATAAAATCGTTTGTTGAGAATTATAATACAATGATTGAAAAGGTAAATGAGGCTGTACAAGAAACACGCTATCGTGATTATAAACCATTGACGGATACTCAAAAAAAGGAATTATCCGAAAAGGAAATTGAGTTATGGGAAGAAAAATCAAAAAGTGGCTTACTGAAGGGTGACTCTATTTTAAGCAATGGATTATCTAATATGCGTTCGAATTGGTACGCAAATGTTGATAATAGTAGTAACTTTTCAAGTTTAATAGAAGTTGGCATTACTACTTCTTCCGATTACACTGATCGTGGAAAACTTGAGATAGACGAGGATAAGTTAAAAGCCGCTTTACGTGAAGATCCAGACTCTGTGCATAAACTGTTTTCTAATAATGTAGAAGGATCTGGTCGTGGAATTATGAATCGATTAGAGGATTCGATCGAGGGAACGATTAATCGAGTAGAGGAACGAGCAGGTAAAGCAAGTTCTACCCCACAGCAATATACACTTGGCCGACAATTAGATCAGATGGATGATCAGATATCTGATTTTGAAGACAGGTTGGTGCAGACAGAAAATCGTTATTGGCGTCAGTTTACGCAAATGGAAAAAATGATCCAACAAATGAATTCACAATCAAACTACCTAATGCAACAATTCAGTGGCTAGTAAAATAAGTCTAAAGGAGTGTTTGGTAAGGATGACTTATCAACAATATCAGCAAGCATATAAGAATAATTCTGTTAATACAGCTTCACCTGGTGAATTAACGTTAATGCTGTACAATGGCTGTTTAAAATTTATTAAATATGCTAAAAAGGGAATCGAAGAGAATAATTATGAATTTAAAAATACAAATATCCAGAAAGCACAAAACATTATACGTGAATTAATGGTGACATTAGATCCTAAGGCGGATATTACGGATCAATTAATGCCGTTATATGATTATATTATTCGTATTTTAATGGAAGCAAATATTGAAAATAGGGTTGATCTATTAGATGAAGCCTATGACCTTGTACAAGAATTTCGTGATACATGGAAAGAAGTTTTAAAGCAAACGCGCAAACAAAGTTACGGTCAAGGTGCTCAAGTCTAATGGAACGTATGCAACAGTTATACCGTTTGACGGTTGAATTACTTCAAGTCGTTGATCAAGCAACAAAAGTTAAAAATAGAGAAGAAGAAATGAAAAAAGTGACAGATTTACTAGATCAACGAGAAATACTCTTACAAACAATTAAACACCCGTACACGGAAGAAGAATTAGCTATTGGTAAAAAAATTCTTCCGATGGAGCAAGAAATCGGGCAAAAAATGCAGGCGCTATTTACTCATTTAAAAATAGATATGCGTACAGTAAAAAAGCAAAAGACAACAAATCAGAAATATTCAAATCCATATAAGAATTTGGCGAGTTTTGATGGAACATTCTTAGACAAAAGGAAATAGGTGATGATTTGGTACAATTGAGGGAAGCAGACTATCAGCTGTTACATGAGTATAAGGAAATGCTACTTGTGATAGAAGAAGGTTTTACTTATGTAACAACAAATTTGCGAGAAGAAGCACCGCCGCAAGTACAAGACGTATTTAATGATCTATTAGCAGCATTTCAACGAATTAACACAACACATACTACATTATCAAAGTGTTTTGAAGAAGACGAAGAGTTAGATAGGCTATTGGATGATTACAAAGTGCTTATTACTAACTTAACTGGCTGGTTTGAAATGCATACAAATGTGAAGAAGAAAGAATTACTCGACAAACAAATCATTCCGCAGTTTGTGCAATGGAGAGATAACATGCTAACTTTTATTGAACCATATACGATCCAATAAAGTAGGAAGTGGTTTTCTTACGAATAAAAAGCTCTAACTACATGTATTTGTAATTAGAGCTTTTATTTACATAGTAAAAAAGGCTAAACCAAGGATAGTAAATAAAATCATTAATCCATAAAGTGCGATAGCAATAATCCCGGTTGTAAGCCCAGCAACAGCCATTCCACGACCGCCAAGTTGATGTTGCTTCACTTCTTTAAAAGCTTTGTTAGCTAAAACAATAGCGATAATCCCTAGAATAAAACCAATCCAAGGTACAAGAATAGACAAGATACCTAGAACCATAGAAGCGATTGCTTTTCCACTTGTCTGTGGTGCTTGTTGGAATTGTTGTGGCTCTTCCATAATATACATCCTTTCTATCTCACACGTATTTTACAGTATACCCTTTTAATGGAAACGTGTGTGCTTTAATTTATTTTAAAAAAGAACAAACACTAACATGGATGTTAGCGTTTGTTTATTCTTAATAATACATGCCATTAAAAGTAGCTATGCCAATAATAAATAATAATAGCATAAGGCCATAAATAGCAGTTCCAACAATACCAGTTGTCAATCCTGCTACCGCCATGCCGCGTCCGCCTAGCTGATAGTGAGCAATTTCTTTAAAAGCTTTATTTGCTAAAACAATAGCAATAATACCTAAGACAAATCCAATCCAAGGAATAATAATAGATAAGATACCTAAAACCAAAGAGGCAATTGCTTTTCCACTAGCCTGAGGTGTTGAATTGAAATGTTGTTCTTCCATGAAAACGCCCTTTCTGCAGTAAATATTTTATTCATACCAAGTAATTATTTAGCAATGTACTTACAAATAAAACATAGTCTAAACAAATTCATTTTTTTATTATAACATGTCATTCTTATGTCTATGAATTATAAAATAATTATTTTATCTGCTAAACGTTTAAAAATGTTGGTATGATTGTGTTTTGCTATGAATAAGATTTAACATACATTAGTTATCTATAATTTCGACAAAATTTTTATGTGTTTAAGCAGGAATAAGTACGGGTATTATAGAAATATAGATATAGAAAGGAGGACACTTTTATGAAATATAACATTCGAGGAGAAAATGTTGAGGTTACAGGGGCGATAAAACAATACATCGAGAAAAAAGTAAGTAAGCTAGAACGCTATTTTGATACACCCCCAACATCAGATGTCAATGTAAATTTAAGTGTCTATAATGAGGAGCAACAAATTGAAATAACAATTCCGATGACAAATCTATTACTACGCGCGGAGGAGCAACATGCGGATTTATATGCCGCAATTGATTTAGTAGTAGATAAATTAGAAAGACAGATTCGAAAATATAAAACAAAAGTAAACCGCAAAGCACGTCAACAAGGTGCACCTAAACATATTTTTGCGGAAATGGAAAAAGAAGCAATTCGAGAAAATGAAGAGGACGAGGACAACTTTGAAATTGTAAGAACCAAGCGTTTTGATTTAAAACCAATGGATTCAGAAGAAGCAATTTTACAGATGGACATGTTAGGACATACTTTTTACGTATTTACAAACGCTGAGTCTGGTGACACAAACGTTGTGTACCGTCGCCGCGATGGAAAATACGGTTTGATTGAACCAAGTTAATACATGAATAAAAAGTAGAAGGGTTCCGTTTTGAAACGGAACCTTTTTTATGGAAAGAATGGGTGAATGATTTTTTTGTCAAAAAATCGATCATCGACGACCTTTGGAGATGATCGGCGCTCAAGCAAAAATATCGGCGCTCAAGCAAAAATATCGGCGCTCAAGCAAAAATATCGGCGCTCAAGCAAAAATATCGGCGCTCAAGCAAAAATATCAGCGCTCATTCAAAAATATCGGCGCTCATGTCGCACTAATTCCTTCAAATGATATTCTCTAGCTTTATTTTCACCACGATACTCGAGCTTTAATCCAGTTAGTATTCTCTTAACGGTAGAGGGCGACTGGATGACCAAAAAACGCCTTGCTTCTTCATTCTTTATCGATTCTTTAAATAGCAGTGCATACTCCACGAGTGCTTGTTTATGTGCCATTTTATCCTTTCCCCCGCAGCTTGGACATAGCCATGTTCGCTTCTCGCGCTTCATCATATCTTTTTTACAGATTGTACACCAAACACCGTTACGAATGTGGTGATTTGGTAAAGAATACTTTTCATGTAAATGTAATCGATAGTCGGTGTGATGACTATTTAAAAAATCCGCTAATTTTTTTAGCTCTGCATGCGTGTATTTGTTCTGTTTAACTTGTTTGGTAAGTTGCCTTATATGATTTGGAAGTTGTTCACTTGTGATGATGTTATTATACGATTGGTTAAATTGAAGAATTACTCTTGGATGGGTAAAACAAATGATAGGATGTATAGGAACTTCTGGAAACCCGTGTTGGCGGAGAAAATGTTTCAAATGGAGCATTTGCTCATTAATTTGAAGTTGGGGATTTTGAAATGTTTCACTGATTCCGTCAACAGAACGAATCATTTGTCCAGCTTGATTAAATGTAATACTTCCTTTCATGTTTTTTGCTTCAATAACATAATGTGCGTTGGGTGTTAATAAAAGTGCATCAAGTTGAAATGCGTTATTCGCTGCAGGGAGTCGGAGGCCATATAGTAGAATAGATTCAGAGATTTCAATTAAATGAAAAAAATAATTCAGACTTAATTCACCTTGATAACCAGATTGTTCTTTCCTCAATATATCAGACAAAAATACATGTTGTTCATTTTTTAAAGATAATCTTGGAAGAAGTGCTTCTAATTGCAACAATTTTAAAGGCTTTTTTACTGGTCTGCCTATTTGCATGTATCTACCTCTTTTCTTATTTGAAGATAGCTTTAGTATACATTTTTTGTAAGAGGTAGACAAGACACTGGTGATAAAGATATAACCCCCATCCGAAGCTAATTAATCCCTCAAACAGTAAATAGCCGTTGATCTTAAAGCATATTTAATTGAATGATCTTCACATCAGGCTATTAACCGACTATTCAATCAATTTCTTCACTTGTTCAATTGGTTGTTTGTGACGTGCTTCATGGTATGCTGAAAAAGGACAGCCATTGTTCCAAACACGTTCTAAAACATTTTCTATCGTAAATAAATCTGGTGATAAATTGTTTGTTAGTTCCTCCCAGAACAGAGGAGTAGCAACAGTAGCTTGCTCCGTTTTCCGTGGGGAGTAGGGAGCAATTAAAGTTTTATTTTGACCATGTTGTACGTAATCAAGATAAAGCCGTTTCTTTCTATTTTTCTTTAATCGTTCGGTTGTAAACAAGTCTGGATATTTTCCCTCTAGCAATTGAGCAATTACCTTTGTAAATGCACCTGTTTCTTCACATGTGGTTTTTGTTTTTGAAGATGAGAATTCCATGATGACACAACCTTTACCTGATAGATCAATACAGGGTGAGGATGCAATACCATTCGTTTATGTTACGCACATGGACCAAGACAGTGACTTCTTTTTTACTCATTACCAAGATACTTCGTTTAAGAATCGGTATAAGGAAGTTGATTATGAAGAGGAGTTAAATAGAATGGCTGACTAATATAGTCATTTTGTAATTCACATACGTCATATTTTGAATCTTTTGTGAAGGAAGATTCTTAAATTTCAAGGTAGAAAAATGGAAGAGAAAGTATATCATTAGATGTGGTCAACGGTGCCATCTGCTGCAGAAGATTGATGGCAACTTAAGTATCCAGTAACTTACTATACTTGTTCTTTTTTAATTTTAAGTCTATTACTCCACCTCTTAGTTTAGCGTAAATTTCGATGCAAGAAGATAATTCATCATATCGGTGTGACCGCTTGATAGAATGCAACACTTCCCTTTTTTATGGACGAGGGTATGATGATCTTAACAGGCATTCAATCACTGTTTGTCTTTGCGTTATCGATGCTCATGAAAAATGTATACTTACTAATAATTATATACATTAACGAAGTTGTACTTGCTGCACTAACGGGGTAGAAGATGGGGTAAATTTGATGATGTCCGTAAAGTAATTGGAAGTATCAATAGGTTAACCTATGTTAGCATTCTGATATTTTTAGAATGAACAATATGAAACTATTATAGGAGAGTCTTAAAATGAAAAAGAAAATGAACTATTTAATCTTACTTGTAACGACCATTTTTATAGTGGGTTGTACCAACGTAGAAGATACATCCAATACAGATGGAGAAACAGCTCCACAAGAAGAAACCACATCTAATACAAATGAAAATAGTGAAAAGGAAGAAGATGCCACTACAGTTGTTGATGAACCAGTAGTAGAGGAAACACCAACCGAAACAAATGATGACCTGATTTCAGGATACGAACTAATAGAGCTAGATGGTGGTGATTTAAGCGGGGATCGAGAATCAGGTGTTGTAGTAGACGTAGGGTATGGTGACAGGGAGTACTGGGCATTCACTAATGAGTATGGTCAGTTAGTGAGAGTCGTTGCTGAAGAAATTATTCTGCAAGACGATAGTACAGAAGCAGTCCTATCAACTGGTAGATACTTCTCTGACGAAGCTAAAGTTCCAGGTGTCGAAAGTGATATATTAGATGAGGGTCATGTTATTGCTGACTCTTTAGGAGGGGTATCAAATGCTTATAATATTACACCTCAAGAAAATACACTTAACCGACATGGTGACCAAGCGTACATGGAGAATGCGATACGTAAGGCAGGTGGTGCAACTAATTTTGAAGCAGTCATTTCTTACTCGAATACGGAAACCGTAATCATAGGTCATATCGTCCAATACGAAACGTGAAAGAAAAGATAAATATTAAAATAATCAGTCTAGAAAGTAGAAGATCAACACAGCAACTTGAATTACTTATATAGCAATGAATGCTAAACAAAAAACAGGTTGCTTATTCTACAAGGAAATAGCCAACCTGTTTTGTTTACATGTTCTTTCTAATAATTTTTATTAAACCTAGCAACTAGGTATTAGGACTGGCTGTCTTAATAGTTGGCTATATAAACATTATAAGCAGCAGCATTACACAATTGATCCCACGAACGAGAATCGCCTGTTGTGCGTAAGTCAATCCATTCGGTCGTTGAATTTTCGCGATTGTGATTTGTAATTTCTGCATCCACATCTGTTTGTTCCGTTACTATTCCTAATTCACCTTGAGAATAGCCTCTTAGAGAATATTCTCTAAAACGGGCATATGCAGAACCATCAATCAACTCCGTAATTGAATCGCCTAAAATTGCACTACCCAAAGCTGATACTATAATTCCAACACCTAAGCTAGATGTTACCAAACCAAATAATGCACCTACTATAACTGATACCTTAGTCCCTGTATCAAATTCAATATTATGAGTGTTTCCGTAGGTAGTGGAAGTAATTTCACCATATAAGTAACCATACTCGCCTATACCTGAATTATAGTTGCTATTAAGTAAATCTGATCCTCCCCCAGGATCAACATAATAATTTGGTGAAATTAAATTCATATCATTGTTCTCATCTAAATTATCATCTGTTTTTTTGCTCGACTCAGTAGTAACATAATCTGATACATTGGATTCCGTTACTTCATTATTTGAAATTGTAACCATTTTACCAGAGTTCTTATATTTCGTTGTTTTACTTGTTTCTTCCCCATTTAGGAATGTGGTAACCTCGACAGTATCTTCTTTTTCTACAATTTCAACATCAAGTGGATTTTCGCTATCAGCATTCATTTCATAGTCATAGACATTTTCACCTTCATTATTCTTATATTCTTTTTGTAATTCTAATTCTAAGTTCTTTGGCACATTATCTTCTAAAGAATTCGCGCTAACAGTGAAAGGATGTAATGAAGTAGATAATGTACCTACTACTAGCAATAACGTTAATCCAAATACTTTAAAATTTTTTCTAAAATTAATAGTTTGCATTGTTATTCAACTCCTTTTTTATTTGGTTTTAAACTATCACAAAGTTGGAAATACAAAAACAAAGATTAATAGTAATAGAACTTAATAGATTAGATATATATAGAATCCCCTACTAAAAACTTAACTAATTGAGGAAATTATGCAATTATGCATAAAAAGGAATTAATGTATATAGTCTATTGTTTTATTAAAACCCTTCTGTTACCATTCTTAATATATGGGATGAGCCAGTGTCTTAAGAGAGAATTTTCTAATTTGGAGGGAGATAGATGTGAAAAAAATATTTTTTATTCTTACTGTTACTACTATCTTAGAAATGGTTTTGTTGTTTAGTGTTGGTAATGATTATGAAAACGTCAATAACAATATTGGCTACCTTTTGGCTCTAATTATAGCGTTATTTCTAACACTCTATAACCTTTTCAATTTTAAGAATGTAAAAAAGAAGTTAAAACTAACAAATTTATTTCTAACTACTATTATTGTGTTACTAATCCCTATACTTTTCTTTTTTACTTTACCTGATTTCACCTATACAGAAGCAAAAGAATTAGTTGAAAAAGAGGAGAATGTTCAAGTCATAAATAATGAAGATAATAGGGTTCCTGATACCAGAATTGAAGGTCCGAATGAACAAAGGCATTATATAATACATGCGAAGAATGATGAGGAAATAGTACGATTTATTTTCAATCCTTATGATGGTTCATATCGAACAATTATTTTTGAGGATTAAGATTGCAAACCATTTTCACAAAATGGTTAAACCTTTGTTTAACAAATACAATCTAATTTTTTATTTTACATAAAAATCCTCCATTTCATCTTGGAGGATTTATTAACTGCATGTGAAGTATTTGACGCTTACCTTTATAGTTCTCCTTTAGCTTTGTAATGATCTATCTCCATTTTGGTTTTTTCTGCAAGTTTTTTAAAACCCTGTAAGTTAAAGATGCTATGGGCTTGTTCCCAATACTCAATTCCATCATCTCTCCCCAATATAATACAGTTTCTTCCAAATTGATAATGGAATTCGCCAAATAAAAAAAGAGTTTCATTTTTTTTGCACTTATTAATTCCTTTTAAACAAACTTTGTTAGAATCATTTGCTTGATTTAGGTCAGTTAATACTTTGGCATAGTTATAGAATAATTTTAATTCAATTCTAGGGTTGATAAGATCTTCATCATTACGTGAAACTATATCTATAGCTTGTTTTATGTATTTTTTTGCGTTTTCCAGATCTTTATCAAACCTATACATAATCCCAAGACTGTTCAATATATTTATATCAAGTTCAGAATAAAGTGAGTTATTCACTTCAGACGATAGGTTTGTTTTTAGTGTATTTATAGCTAATTCAGCGTTTTGTAACTTGTGATATTGAACTATACCTTTATGCCACATTAAATATTTTTTATTTTCCCCAGAATTAAACAGTGTATTGTTTTCTTCAATTCTTACTAAATCATATATTGCATCATAATCTCTATTACGTCTTGCAATATCTAGTTGATCTTTAACCTCTTTAATATAATTATAAGTTAGTGTTGTATTCTCGCCTAAAAGATACTCAATATCTACCATTAATTTTTGACTCAATTTCAATAGAATATATGAAGAAGGGATAAATTCATTATTTTCAATTCTACTAATAACGGACTGATCACATATATTATAAGAAAGTGCATGTTGAGACAGCCCTAGCTTCTTTCTATAGTGTTTTATCTTATGACCCAATTGATCCATAATCACACTTCCCTATACATATTATTAATTCTTATTAGCTTTGTATTATGCACAAATGCATAAAAATAGTAAAAAAAACAGATATTTATAAGTATATTAATCTATTTTATGATAGCACACAATTACTTCTTATAATTCAATTTTACAAGATTTATCAAAATGTACATAATGCGATTAAAGGAGCTGAAATGATGATAAAAAAAATTATAATCACACTTACAGTTGCATTATCTATAGTAAGTATAAGTTCAGATGTAATTGTAAAAAGCAAGGACGGAAATGTTTCTTCTAGTCCAGTAACTACATATGATTTACCTGAACAGCATTAAGCAAGTGCTAAGAGATTGAAAACAAAGGACTTATGGGGAGTTGCATAGGTATGTAGTATTTGACACTTACTAATTTAATTATTTCTCTAAAAAAGGTTTAAGCTTTTTTCTTAATCTAGTCAACTGGAAATATATCATTTTATGGTAATTTTAAAAATAATGGAGGGTTTGTTTGTGAAAGAAAATTTTGTTTTATATACAAGGAAATTAGTATTAGCGTTTGCTTTTTCGATTATATTTTTATTAATTGGTACACAAAGTGTCTTTGCCTCTGACATAAGTACAAACGTAGTAGTAGATCCAGGTGGTGGTATGCCGGTTTATCAAGGTACCAGTACCGCAGCAAAGTCTGGTGATATTCTATATACTAATAAATTAACAACCACTTGGTTTACTGGTCATGTTGCTATAGTTGCACCTGACGGATATGTGTATCACACTCCTGGTGCAGGAAATCCTGGAATTAAAAAAATGTCTGTTTATGATTTCATTACTACATATGATGATGTACAGGTTTGGAGAGCAAAGTCTAGCACAAGAGGACAAAATGCAGGTTTTAAAGCTCAATCATTATATGGTAGTTACCGATATGCTGATTATAGTGTTTATACTACTTTGACAGGAGATTTCTATGATCAGTATTGTACTAAATTTGTTTGGCAATCTTACTACTATGGTGCTAATACTAATTTAGATAGTTTATCATTAACAAAGCTTACCGTACCTCCGCATTGGATACTAGACGGATATTATTTAACAAAAATCCACGGTGGTTTATAAGAAACAGAAAAAAGTTTGCAATATTAAGTAACAAGAGGGATACTTATAAATAAGGTTTCAATTCGGAGGTAATTTAATGAAGAAATTAATAATTTGTATCCTATTATTAATTATAACAGTAACTTCAATTGTTTTTATTTCTTCAAGCGATGTACTGTTTCATGATAAAGAGTATCACCAAGAGATTGTCAAAAAAGTTAAGACAAAAATCACAGAAAAATATCCCAATAAAGAAATTATAGAAATTGAACCTGTATTTATGGATAAATTAAAAGGAAAAGATAAGAAATATCAAGTAGCGGTTAAATATGCTGAAAGTAATGAATGGTTTGTTTCTTATTATTTAAAGGATGGAGACTTAATCAAATCTCATTCTTTTAAGTAAAAGATTATATATTAAAAACAGAAAAGTATAATAACCATCTCGAATATGAGGTGGTTTTTTGCTACTATATAAATTCGCAGAACTTGCTTGGTCTTGAACAAAGGTTATGGTCTTTCATTTAAAAAGACAAAGTAAAAATGCGAAGGTCTAGTACCGAAAGCTAGATAAACACGCCTAATTGATGTGTTACTTAGCACGGCTTTTAGTAGATACATAACATCAGTAACTACACTCATACTACCCAACTATCACAGTTTCTACTCCAAATCGATTCGCACTTTTCTGGCTCTGTTTTAAATATACAGAACAATTATTTTTATTATTATCACATAATAAAATTTGATAAAAAATACAGTGAATTCATTAACATATACACGTTGTATCAACGATGAACTATCACTTTTGACTCAAACTATCACACTTTCGGTTCTTAACGATCGCTAACAGCTGTAGAAAACCAGATAGGGGTAACCCCAATCTGGTTAACCCTCTTAGTAATACAAATAATTATAAAGGCCTTTACCTTGCCATTTTCGTTATTAACTATCACACTTTCGACTCCAAATTGATTCGCACTTTTTTGGCTCTGTTTTCTAACTATCTAATATTACATATTATAAGTAAATACCCCGGTTCAATCATTGCATCGGGGGGGAATCCACGTTCTTGTGTGTCAATCATTTAATCGCCCATCTGTCATAATTTCTTTCCTAACTATCACACTTTCGGTCCCAACTATCACAGTTTCGGTGTCTACATATATATATTTCTTCTTTAACTATCACACTTTCTACTCCGATACATCTATCAAAATCTTGGCTCTGTAACATGATAAGTGTATAAATGCTGATAAACTTCCTACTGTAATCGGTATATGCACTTGCAGTCCTTTGCTTCCAGATGTTTTTACAAATGAAATAAGTCCTAATTGATCAAACAATGCTTTTAACAATTGTGCCGCATAAACGGATGTGCTGAAAGCGTCGATACTTGGTGGATCGAGATCAAATACAATTTCATTAGGAAGTTTTTGATCAATATACTGAAAAGGAATGTGATACTCGATCGTTCCATGATTCGCAAGCCAGATTAATCCTTCCACCGAATGACAATGAATGATTGTTCCATTCCCAGTAATAAACGAAGGAGCATAATCTGGGGCGTTTTTTTGGAAAAAAGCCTCGGCATCAACACCATCTGGACAACGGATAATGGTTAACGCCCGGTGTTGTAAAAAAGGGAGCATGTAGGGTGCGATCAAACGAATATAGCGAAGTAGATCTACTTTTTCTAGTCTTGGTTTGGACCATAAACGTTTATGCCGATTGGTTAAATCAACAGTGTGAGGAATCATCACTATGTCTAATTGACTTTTTTCATACGTACATGCTTCAGGTTTTATATCGAAGCGGAATTGACTGAACATTGGCTCACGTAGTGCATCATCTAATACTCCTAAACAATGAATATCGACACATATTGCTGGTGGAAGTAACACAATATCTTTTTCCTTTTTTCCATTTTCTTTAACAAATTGAAGCAGTATGTCAGATTGTTGATCAGTCATTCCATGTTTCCATTTTCCAACAACAAACACACTCTTTTTTCTATAAATCGCTAATGAAAAGTATCCATTTTTTATATTATATTCTGTAATAAATCCGGTAATTGTACGCCAATTTTTTATTTTAAACCAATCATGGTGGTTTTTCCCTGCTTGATAGGTACTATTTGCCTGTTTTGCCAGTATCTACATAAAATAAATGTACATTAACATAGATAAATTATCCAAAAAGCTTTAAATTTACGGTATTTTACAGTTATAGTAAAGTGTACATAAATAAAATGTGTACAAAACTCTCTACCTTATGTACTTTTAATATTGATTTTTCCTTCTAAAGAACCAATAATATCAATTAAATTAGAGTTATCCTGTTCAAAAAAATCATTAAATGGGCATTCGTGAGTTGTAAGACGTTTAAGAACAAATGGTATATCATATTTTTCAACTTTTAAGTTTTTGTTAACTTCATCCCAATATAGTGGAGCAGCCACAGTCGGCCTATCTCGGCCTCTAGTCGAGTATGGGCATATTATTGTTTTTCCTTGTGCGTGTTGAACATAATCAATATAAAGTTTATTTCCCCTGTTTTTCTTTAGTCGTTCTATTGTAAAATCATGAGGGTGTCTTTCTACTAGATATCTTGCAATGAACTCCGTAAATATCCTAGTTTTATCATATGTTAATGATGAATCTTTAATAGGTATATGGATTTGAATACCTTTATTACCAGAAAGTTTCGGATAACTTGCTAGTTTAAATTTATTAAATATTTTTTTCATTTCCATGGCAGCTTTAACCGCTAAATGAAACTCATCTCTATTAGGTGGATCTAAGTCAAAAACGATTTCTAAGGGGTTTTCGCTATTGATTGTTTGAAAAGGAACATGATATTCAATTGCTAGTTGGTTTCCTAACCACAGCAAAGTTGATAAGTCATTACAAATAATATAATTTATATCGTCTTTCTCTACTGTTCTAATAAAATTCGGAGCATAATCAGGACAGTTTTTTTGATAAAATGATCCACCGTAGATTCCATTTGGGTAACGTATTGTCGTTAAGGATCTATCCTCTAAGAATGGCAAAATAAAAGGCGAAACTTGAATTAAGTAAGAAATAAAGTTTTCTTTATTTATAGTCGGACTATCCCATATGATTTTATCCGGATGCGTAATTTGGACTTGAGTATTGTCTAATATTAATCTATCCCAAGTACATTCCTCCCAATTTAATTTCAAATGAAAAGAATGAAATGTTGGATCAATTAGTTGATTCTCTTCTATTGTTTTAAAGTGAATTTCTACACAGATTCCTGGTTCTGTTAGTTTGGTTTTGTTACTAGTTTTAGTATTATGTTTTTTAATAGCCTCAATTAGGGATTCTTTCTCGCTCTTATTAAGTCCTTTAGAAAAAGTACCCATTTGAACAATCGCGTTTTTTCTGATAACACCTACCAAAAAATGCTCACTTTGAGTTTCCATTCCTAAGATAAAGAACAAGCCTCTGTATTTTGTCTTGTTTTTAGGGAATAATTTGTTTAAGTTTTTATCCTTCTGCATACACATCCATCCTTTTTATTCACTCAGTCTGCAATTTTCCGGATCGTGGTCTACAAACGCTTGAATACTAGGTTGTCTTATTGAATGACCTTTAGGCCATTCAATATATTGCACTTTTACTGTTAAAAGAGGTTGAAGCCATTGTATTTTATTTACTCTTTCAGGTTGGTTTGCAAACGGTTTATGATTTGTCCTTAATGGTTCAATTAATTTAGTGAAATTTTGCCATTCAGCTCTTGTAAGCTTCCCTGTTCCAACATGCCCAATGTACAAGAACTGATTATTGTTATCATAAAGTCCAAGTAACATTGAATTTACAATTCCGCCCCGATAAGTAACTCCCCCAATTACCGCAATAAGATCCTTGTAATTTTTTATTTTTCTCCAATCTGAATTTTTACCTTTTATAATATATCGACTATTGAGGTTTTTACTTAAAATCCCTTCTAAGTCGTGTTTTTTTGCAACCTCCAATAAACTGTCGCCATCGCTATTAGAGGGTGCAATTTGTACATGTTCATTGGATTCTATACTATTTAAAAGTAAATCAAGTCTATCCTTTAGTGAATATGAATCGGTTACACTTGGTTGGACAAGTTAGTTAAGGTCAGTTAGACTTGGTTCAAATAAAAAGCCAAGGAGTTTTATAAATGACCAGAAGAACGAGACGAAGCTTTTCAAAAGAATTCAAAGAGCAGATGGTACAATTGCACGCATCTGGTAAACCCCGTACCGAAATTATTAAAGATTATGAATTGACGCCTTCTTCCTTTGATAAGTGGGTTCGTCAGTATCATGATAGTGGGTCGTTTCAGGAAAAAGACAATCGGACACCGGAACAAGAAGAGTTAATCAAACTTCGAAAAGAAAATCAAAAACTGGCCATGGAAAATGATATTTTAAAGCAGGCCGCGCTGATCATGGGACGAAAGTAGATGTGATTCGAAATAACAGTCACAAATACTCGGTATCAGCAATGTGCTCTCGTCTGAAATTGCCCGAAGCACCTACTACTATGAAGCAAAAATTCGTGATAACCAAGAAGAAGAATTAACAACTTTGATTATTGATATCTTTAAACAAAGTCGTAATAATTATGGTCAGAGAAAGATAAAAGTTGAGTTAAAAAAGCATGGTTGGATTGTCTCACGACGTCGAATTGGACGAATTATGAAGGCGCAAGGACTTGTCTCAAAATATACGGTCGCTCAATTTAAACCGTCCAAACCCTCATGTAATGAATCAGAAGTAGGGAATTCACTCAATCGAGCGTTTGACCAGGATCAAGAACTAAAAGTAATTGTAAGTGACTTAACGTATGTGAGAGTCGGACAAAAATGGCATTACATCTGCGTTTTAGTAGATTTATATAATCGTGAAATTATTGGTCACAGTGCAGGACCTCATAAAAGTGCTGCTTTAGTTCAACGTGCCTTTGCATCCGTTCCATACAATCTTCATCACCTTGAATTATTCCACACGGATAGAGGTAGTGAGTTTAAAAACCAACTGATTGACCAAGCGTTAGAAACGTTTGGTATTGAGCGTTCTTTGAGCGAGAAAGGAACGCCGTATGACAACGCCGTTGCAGAAGCTACATTCAAGGCTATCAAAACAGAGTTTGTCAAAGGGGCTTATTTTACTAACCAAGACGAACTTGACCTTGAACTGTTTGATTATGTTCATTGGTTTAATCATATTCGAATTCATGGATCCCTAGATTATTTAACACCTACTGAATACAAGTCGGTTAACCTTTAAAAATGTGTCCAATTTAGTGTTGACATACCAATATTCGTTAATCCATTCATCATTTAAAAAAATAATATCAAAAATCATATAGTAAATTGGAACTTCTTTAGCAATATCATTTACCCGATCCATACGACGTATTCCGTCACGTCTCATTACTTCATGAAAAGATGGTTTACCTTCACTATCAAGTGCGATTACTTCACCATCAAAGATAAACGACTTAGCAGAAGTAAGCGAACTAATATTTTTAAATTCTGGATAAGTATTTGTACGCTCGTTAAGTTTTCTATTGTAAAGTTTAATATCTTGTCCATTAAAGTAAGTTAGAATTCTAACCCCATCCCATTTTATTTGTGAAATCCATTCCGATCCCTGTGGTACTTCTTCTGAAGCAATAGGTTCAAAAGGGATAATAGGGTCTAAATTCATAATAAGAACTCCTTTTTTATGATTTTTAATTCCTTAAAAGACTGTCTAAAAAAGAATCAATATATAATATACCTATATTTATTTTGCCATTTCAATGAACATAAATACGAGTTATTTAGCTTTTTCAAGATTTTTATAACTTAATTTGGTTCTCCATTACTTCGTTTAAAGCAATAAAACTAACCAGATATTTTATGAATTTCTTCTGTATTTAAGGTAATCCTAATTACAGAAGAAATTTATTTTATATACTTTCAGAACCAATCAATCGGAAACTAGAAAGGAGCAAAAAATGAGAAGAATACCCGTATTACTCTTTACGTTTATACTTGTTTTAACAGCTTGTGGAACACAAGAAACTTTAGATAAATCAGAAGTGCTAAATAATGCAAGCAAAGCAGTAGAGACGTTAGACAGTTATACCTTGGATATGGTGCTAAATATCGATGTAATGGGAATGGAAACTACTATGGATCAGGTCAAGTGGATGAATATAGTGAATTGGTAGATGAGCTAATTAAATCGTCGATGGGGGATTTCCCTTTTGATCCCATGATGGAAGAACAAATTCAGAATATTACAGTAAACCATTTAGATCTTGAAGTACGTTTCGATAAAGAAACATTTATTATGGTGTCACAAAATATTAGTGCCGATATTGAAATGGATGGAGAACCTATGAAACTCGATTGAGACTTTGAAATCTTCAATGAAAATGAAGTAGAACCTATTGTCATCCCTGATGAAGTGAAGGAAAATGCGGTCGAAGATTTTACAGGAGATTTATTCGGTTTACAAGATTTAATGACAATTGAAGAAATTCAGGAACAAGTTGAATTTACCATCCCGCAAGTAACCTGACTACCTGAGGGTTGTACTATAGTCGAAAGTTTATATGATGAGAGCATAGGAATGGTGATACCAAATTACGAGGGACACTGAAAATAGTTTTATGTTAAACATCTATCCTTCCGAAGAAGACTATGGGGAAATGTCACCTGATGAAACAACAGAAACTGTTACCATTAATGAAAGTGAAGGTACGTTATCCGATATGGATGATTTTATAATTCTTACTTAGGAACAAAATGGATTATTTGAAATAGTAGGTGGGGGGCCTGACATAAACAGAGATACTTTTATCGGAATAGCTGAAAGTATTCAGTAATTTGACTGTAATGCTTTGGCCCCCTTAATGGTGGCAATTTTCTACTTGGAAAGGAAAGAGTAAAAGTTGTTACTGCAAATAAAACAAAAATAGCCCCTCACCTACTGAAAAATCAGGGTGAGGGGGATATTCTTTGAAGCCTTACCTAGTTGGGGGGAACAGAGGTATCTCCGCCTGAACTCCTTATCGATTAGGACAAGATTGTGTCCAGCATTCTTATTTTTAATGCAACTATATGTTTGTAAATCAAGTATTAGACTCTCTTTTTCTTGCTTACTATATTTATTAAACTAAATGAAAAGATTTGTGTCTTATAGAAAGAACCTATAAGTAGTCATTCTTTACAACTTCTTCATTATAGAGTAATAAAAAATTCACGATAAGAACCAAATATGGTTATTTTTCTTTTTTTATATTACTTATAAAATACTCCAGCTTTGTACATTTTCGGAGCTTCTAAAATTTCACTAGGATATATCCAAGCTTGAGTGTAGTGTCCATAACCATTTTCGGTTATATCTGTCCAAGAACTATAATAGTATGCTTGCCAGACGTATTTCGAACAGTAATTGTTCTCGAAATCATTTAAATCTATATCAAAATCATAAGTTTGAATGTTATTAAAAATACTTTCGGCCGTCTGAGCTGCATCATTAGCACTTAAAGTTCTAGGTCTTAAAATAGTAAACTTATCCCCACTATTATATAAGTTGAAATAAGTCGATATAGAATCTTTTCTTTTTCCATCAGAATCAGGGTAAGAGTGATATATGTAATAGTCTGTGCCTACAATTGCGGTGTGACCAGCAAACCATGTAGACTTACTTTTAGGGGAATGAATGATATCACCTGGTTTAACATCTATATTTGTACCCGGATATTGTGGTGTTACTGGACCCATAGCGAAAACGTTACTTGAGAACACCGTAAAAAGCATTGCGAAGGAAATTGATAACACTGCAAATATTTTTTTCATTAAAACAACTCCTTTTTGAATTTGATGAACTTGTGATATTATTTTTACATAAGCTCTACGTATTTAGGTCAATATTTAATCATCTCTTTTTCCTAAACTTGAACAAGTCATTTTCTGATTAGTAAACTATATGTAATTTTCAAACAAATATTCATAAAAATATTATTAATATATTACTTATCTTAGTGAAAACTTTATGATGAGGAATCTTACAATCTCACCGAAAAGCGGTGAAGATCTTGGGTAAGTTGAAAAATGAAGGATTTATTTTTTGGTCAACTCATTTGTTGTTGTATTATGTGATACTACAACTTAGATAATATTTTCCGAAAATTTGACTAAAATCTAAAGAAACAAGGGAAGGAGTGTGTGTCCATAGAAAAAATTTCGAGTAATATAGTATAGTGAAGTCTGGATAAATCAAGCTATTAATATAATATATTAGTTGATTAGGCATATCATAATACAATTAAAAAGGTTTCATATGTTTATATAAATCTCTCTATCAAGGAGGAAGCAATGAAAAAAATAAGTATTATAGTGGTTATTATCTCATTTACAGTTGTCGCTATTCCGTTTGGAAGCTATTTATATGTTCAATATAAGCTAAATAATTTAGAGGATGACACATATGATTATCTATTAGAGAAGGGATATACAAAAAATGACATTGTAAGTGTTGAGAGCAAAATCAAAAAATTATCCTTATTTACGGCAGAGGTTATTTTTGCAGATGAAACTTATGTTATATATGATTATAAGAAAAATAGTAGTGGAAAAGTAATTCAAATAGGAGTTTCAGAAGATCCGTATGATGGTGATTATCAACAATTTAAACACCTTGAATAAAAATAGTAGTCATACCAAACAATGAGCATCCTCGCTATTTAGTGTTTAGTCTAATGTTTCATAAAACTGTCTATATTAGGTAAAAAAGCTATTAAAATGCCTAAGAGATGATTGAGTGATGATAGATTTTGCAGAGAAGTATAATGTATTCCAATCTGCACTTGAAATACATGAGCCATGGTACGTTTTCTATTATGAACTGGCTAAAGAAGAAAATATATACATTGAATATAGGTCAGGTGCCGAATTTTCAGTCCCAATTGTGGCAAGTCAGGATGTAAAGTTCATGAACTGGAGTTGTTGAAACTTGGAGATCTGAATATAGATCTGACTCTATAAAAAATTAAAAAGAGTTATTTGATCAGTAATTAGTTAGGGCGGTAACAATATGTCTAAGCTTTCCTAGACCCTGGTCATGGAGGCTCTATTCAGGTGCTACTGGTAATGTGATTACAGCCTTTTGATTGAACCAGTTGTGCCATCTTTTTGATCCACCTCTGCCATGGATTTGATCCACATAAGACATAGCTGATCCTCCCTCCTATATAATGAAGGAGCACATGAGTGCAAATTCATTTATAGGAGGTTTTTTTGTGATTAAGTATCGAGAAATCTTAAGGCTTCATTCACAGGAAGTCACGCAAAGGGGGATAGCTTCAAGTAGTGGTCATTCCAGGAATACGATTAGAGATGTACTTCAACGGGCAGAAGAGAAAGATATTCGTTGGCCATTGGAAAGCGACATCACAGATCTAGATTTACAAATGATCTTGTTTCCTGAGAAAAAGATATCGTCCGATCATCGTCGAAAACCGGACGGTGAGTATATTCATAAAGAATTAGCAAAATCAGGGATAACATTGTCTCTCCTATGGGATGAGTATTCCTTACAGTGCAGGGCGAATGATGAAATTCCATACAGCTATCGCCAATTTTGTAGGTTTTACAACGAGTATGCAAGAAAGACAAAAGCAACTATGCGCATTAAAAGAAAACCCGGAGAACAATTGGAAGTGGACTGGGCAGGACAAACCATGTATCTTACAAATAATTTAACAGGGGAAGATATTCCGGTTTATATTTTTGTTTCTGCATTGCCATGTAGTCAATATGCGTATGTGGAAGGATTCTTATCTATGAATGTTGAGAGTTGGATTACAGCACATATTCATGCCTTTGAATTTTATGGGGGAGTTGCAAGGGTTATCGTTCCAGATAATTTAAAGACTGGTGTGACAAGACCTTCACGTACTGATCCAATTATAAATCAAAGCTATCAAGAAATGGCCGAACATTATCAAACTACTATTATTCCGGCACGCGTTTCCAGCCCTAAGGATAAGGCCAGCGTAGAAGGAAATGTCGGTCATATATCAACGTGGATTATTGCTTCTCTTCGCAACGAGAAATTCTTTTCTCTATCAGAGTTAAATAAAGCAATAAAAGAAAAGCTAGATATCGTCAATACAAAACCTTTTCAGAAAAAGAGCGGAAATAGACAGGAAGCATATTTAAATGAAGAAAAGTTCGCATTGATGCCCCTGCCTAATTCACCATATGAGATTGCAAGTTGGGCAAAGACAGTTGTCCAACCTGACTATCATATAAAAGTTGATGGGAATTTTTATTCAGTTCCTTATGATTATATCAAATGCACAGTAGACGTACGAGTAACGAGAAATATAATTGAAGCCTTTTATAAGAATATACGGATTGCTTCTCATAAAAGGTCTACCAAGACAGGTGGAGATCTCATTACCCTTCCTGATCATATGCCTAGAGATCACAGGAAGTATGCAGAATTCGATAAGGAATTTATTCTAGAGTGGGGTGCGACTGCAGGGCCATCTACCTTATTAACAATTGAGAGAATCATAGAATCTTATCCAACAGAAAAACAGGGGCTAAAGTCCACATATGGATTGATGAAGCTTGCGGATAAATTCTCCATCGAACGCATAGAGAAGGCATGTGAAAGAGTATTGTCTTATACGCCAAGACCAAAGCTGAAAAGCATACAGACTGTCTTGAAAACAGGACATGATAAATTACCATTAGAAACAACAAAAACAGAATCTAGCACACGAAGTAACGAGAACGCTTATGGATTCACTCGTGGAGCTAATTATTATGGAGGAAACGATAATGACAACAGATAATACGCTAACGAAGTTAAATGAAATGAGAATGTCTGCGATGGCAGAAACATTTAGAGAGCAGTTAAGGAATACAGATTACCAAGAACTATCTTTTGAGGATCGTTTTGGATTACTGGTCGATATTGAATGGTCAAGAAGACAAAACAATAAGCTCGATCGCCTAATCAAATCAGCTGAATTACGTGACACACAGGCGTGTATCGAAGATATTCAATATCACACGGATAGAAAGCTAGATAAGGCACAAATTTTGCGGTTAGCAACTGGTAATTATATTGAAGAGCATCACAACATTATATTAATGGGTGCCTCAGGAAATTGCAAGACATACTTAGCTTGTGCATTCGGCATAGCTGCGTGTCGTCAATTTTATAAAGTGAAATATATTCGATTACCTGACCTCCTGGATGAATTGGCAATCGCAAGAGGAGAAGGAACATACAGAAAGATAATGAAAAAGTATAAGAATGTAAACTTACTCATCTTAGATGAGTGGCTATTAACTCCGTTAAAAGAGACGGAAGCAAGAGATCTTCTTGAGATCGTAGAAGCACGCCATCAGCATGGTTCCACCATATTTTGTTCTCAATTCGATCCTAGAGGATGGCATGATAAAATTGGCGAAGGTACGCTGGCAGACGCCATTCTAGACAGAATTGTACATAATTCCTATAACATACTGATTGACGGTACAGTCTCCATGAGAGAACGTAACGGATTGGCGGCAACAAAATGATTCCCAAGGAAGTAGAACTTCGTATAGCAAGGTATTTCTTTCACACGTATTTACCTGATGACGTAATGAGGGGTCTGGAAGCGAAGCTATTACCTCCATGTATTTGGATGGATGAAGAGGAATTAGACCATGATGAACTCGTTCGCTGGGCGCTTGAGATTATTGATAAACAACTAGAAGGAAAACGCTTTAAATAAGTTAAACAACCATTGAAATGTTTTAGGTTTCAATGGTTGTTTATAAATATACTCAAACGGAACGGATTGCATCAATAATAATCAATCAATAATACTTTTGGAGTCACTATCTTTATGGTAGTGGCTCACTTCTGTCATTAGTGGATCAATATCTTGTCCGGAGTGGGTCAAAAAGATGGCAGAGGTGGGGCTAACCTATGTCCTTCTTCATAATGGGCTAATAAAAAAATCACACCTTAGATATTGCGTTAATTATTCGGAATATCTTGGTTAATGAATATCAGGATATAGAAGTGAAAATGAGCAGGACAAGTGATGTTAGCAGAAGCTTAAAAGAGCGAACGGACGAAGCTAACGCTTGGGGTGCAGATTTTTATTTATCCTTTCATATTAATTCTTACAATCAATCCGCACATGGATATGAGGATTATATTTTTAATATTTTGCCTGATTCCTCTCGAACAGCGCAATATCGTGACATCATTCATGAAGAAGTTGTAAAAGTAATTAACCTTAAGAACCGTGGAAAGAAGAAGGCTAATTTTCATGTACTAAGAGAATCCCAGATGCCTGCCCTTTTAACTGAAAATGGATCTATTGATAATGATAAGAATGCAGCAAAACTGTCCGAACCCAAATGGCGTCAAGCAGTTGCTCGTGACCATGTGAATGGGCTGCAAAAAGCATTTAATTTGAAGAAAACGATCAAACCCAGATCCATCGGATAATTGTCGATGGTGTTCAAGTTGGAGCATACCAAAAAGAGCAAAATGTATGAATGTAGTAAATCGTTACCTAAATAAAGAAGCGAAAGAAATTGTGGTGGAAAAAGTATGAGCAGAAACCCTATCTAAGTTTCTAAAATTCTAAAAAGGTGATTCCACACAATTTTTCGACTTATGATTAGAAAAACATTAATCAGATAACAACGATTTCCTCTGATAATCGGAATACCCTGCTATTTAATAAAATTAACTCTATGTCACCCAATACCCATGAATGGTATTGGGTGTATTTAATAGGTTAAGTTATTCCACAAGTAATGTTTAAACGGATTGACTACTGTTCTTTAATAAATTGATCCATATATAATCAGACAACTTAGTTATTCATCATTAAATAAATTAGGAAACTCCTTAGAAAGTCCTTGGATTGATTTTTCTTTTGATTTCTTGTTAACATGAGAAAACATTTCTTTAAATTCATTATCGTTTAATGTGATATGTTGATTCGATTTACTATGGAATTCCAACAGGTTATCTTTAATCCCTTTTTCCTCTCGAAGATGTGAAAACCCGCTGGTAATAACTAGGTTTTTATATGAACTTTCGTAGTGTTCAGCACTTTTAGAAACTAACTTTAATTCTTCCTTTTGTCTCTCAACAAGGTCAGGTAGTTCTTCTAAAGAAGCCACCTTTTTCTTTAAGGTCGATAATTCTTGTAATAGTTTACGAAACATTTGTTCAAAGTGATAAAGTTCGTTAACAATCTTTTCTTTGTTATTTTTATGCCGTTCAAATAATTCTTCAATATTAGGAAGATAAACATCCTCTAAAGTTTCATTTGAAGGAAGAATTACAGGCTTATTTAATTCATCAATATAGTAACCAATTCTTCGTTTCCAAGTGTGTCTTCCAATTCCTGTTTCACTTTCAAGGAATTTATATGATAGCTTCTTTCCACGGTATTTATGTTTGATGGAGAGTGCCATTTCCTTTAATTTTTCATCACTAACCTCTCTTGGTCGACCTGATTTTCTTTTGTTATCACTCATCCTTATACCTCCTAATCCAAGCTTCAACTGTTGCTCTTTGATCCATAAACTTTGTTAGTTGGGATGAAACAGAATTAAGCTGTGATTGTCCAGTTTCCTGGTGTTTGAGATTTTGAAAATCATAATACATATTTTCACTTAATGAAAACATCATATCAGTTGTTTCCTTAATATTTCTTTTAATAGATTGTGAATAGTCTGTTAACCAATTAAGTCCTTGTTCTAAGTCATTTATTGCAGGCTTAAAAACATAATACGGTTGACATGCTCTGCATTCTCCACCGCAATTTTCGGGAAAATTCATGTTAGTACAGTAACCGAAATCCACCTTTCTACAATTTGTTAAATTTTTATCTTCATAAATGAGTCCCTTATCATAGAGATATCTAGTGGAGGTTGTCATTTTATTACCTATATTACTTTCAAGACTTTGTTCAAGCTTTTTCTGAGCAAGTAAATAAACCTGTGATTGAACATAATGGTCAACATGAGAATAATAGCTAAATTGTGTTTCCAGATCATCATGACCGGCCATTCTCGCAATCGAAAGCATGTTAAATCCTTGTAAAAACATATTCATCACAGCAAAATGTCTAGTATCTCCGCATGTAATTCGATCTAAAGATTCATCTTGAATAATTTCTTTATAGAAGTCATCGATGATTCGCTGCAAGTACTTATCAATCAATCTATTTTTTTCTCCTTTTCTTTGACGGGAGCTTCCTTTTGGATTTGGTAAAAACTTAACATATAGGTCATAAGGAATTAGATATTCAGTTTCAATTTCAAGGTCATCAATAATTTGTATGTATTTTAATATAGTTTCATAAATTTCTTTATTTATCTGAACTGTATCGGTAACATCAATTTTAAAAGGAGAGTCTGCTCTTTGCTTTTCTCTAGGAAGAGTAATCCAAAAGGTACCATCATCTTTACTTTCAATACAATTCTTCTTAAGCTTAAGGAATTCTACTACTCTCATTGGTAGAACATTTGTTAATTTCCACCAAATCATGAGTGGGTAAAACCGAATGTAATCATTTGAATTCAAAGAGTGGAAATATGTTTCTAAAGATTCATCAAAAGCAACAACATCTGGAAAGTAAGGAAGATCACGATTATTTTTAGGCGGTTTTTTAATTTGATTGCAAATCTTAATAATATTTGAACTCAATGGGTGTTCATAGAATGATAAAAACCTTCTTACATTACCCGCCATTTCATATCCAACAGTTGGGGCTTGCATCACTAAAAGATTTTCTAAGCTAGCTAAATCATTAAATCTATCTGTATTTAATATAACCTTTTTCAAGTCCACTAATATACTATGGCAGGAGTCTATCGCAGTACCCGTCATTCTTTTTAAAAGAATATATGCCTTTAAAGTATTATTTAAGTCCTGATACATCTCAATATCAAATTTAAAAATAATATCCCGATCTTTATTTTCGTTATATATAAGCCAAATTGGTTCACTAAAACTCTCTGCTTTAATTAAAGAATTTTCTTTTAAGAAAGAAAAATATTTTTTTAATTCTTCTTCCGTTATTTTAGTGTGTGTGACAGTCTTGACAGTCTTTAAGGTACTATTTTCCGAAAGTTTCCCTAAGTTTATTTTTACTTCCATGACATTCTACAACCTCTCAATTTAGACTAAAATGGGACTTATTTTCAATACTCGTTTACGAATATCCTTGAGGTCTATAAATTTTTCAATATACTTCTGTCCGTAAACGGAAATTGCTTTGTTTAATATTAATAAGTATTTTTTTAGAAAATGTGAATCTCTTTCAATAATTGTTTCATATTTAGTTGTCTCAATGGATTCAATTAATTGCTCTATTTCCTGATTTGCATGAATTATTGTATAAACTTGCGGAATAAAATATTCACATGAAAAGCAAGATTTAAGATGAGGTTTCTTACAATCAGGGTAGGTTAAACATTGACCGTGTTTATTACGGGATGGCATATCCCCTTTAAAAATAGATCCAATTAACTCCTTTATTTCCGAAGTGGTTAGTTCCTTTAATTTATTTAGGATAGGTTCTCGCCTTTTGTCTACATTTTTTAGAAATGTGGACCATTCTTCCAATTGTTTAGGACTAAATTCTTTTCTTAATTCCTTAATATAGTGTGTTCTAACATCAATTGGTAATTGCGTTTTTGTTTCCTCCAACATCAGTTTAATCAACGTATTGTAAATCCATCCAAAATGACCTCTATTAAACAAATTTAAGGAGACGTTACCAAGAGAACCATCAAAATTTGTTGATTTTACATAGACAGCCGTAGAACTTTCTTTTTCATGTGAGCGTGTAAGCTGTGTATAAGTTAAAGCTAGTTCAGGATCTGGCGAATCATCTACTATACTATTAAAAAGGTAAACCATCGTAGATCGATTCATAACTAAACTTTTAAAATCCTTTAAAGCCTTATTATATTTGAAGAATTCTAGATGTTTCCCGTTCGGTTTACGAGCTTTCAAATTCTTTGTCATCAGCGATTGAAGTAAATATTTATCATTAGCTTGACGTCGATGCAACTCACAAATTGCAAATGCGTTACCAGCAGGTAGAACAAAGTCCATTGGAACAAGAAAAGTAAGCAATGAATTTGTTTTTGAAGTAGAATGACCTCTAGTTTTTAAATAAACTTGGTTTATTATTAGTTGAGCTTGTTCTACAGAAAGTCTATTCTTTAAAAACCATTCAAGTTTGTTAATATTCAAAGTCTCTATTTCAATGTTTGGTAGATCGTTTACAATATCTATTGCTCTCCAACTATCCATTAAGTGCATTATCGTATAGAGCCACATATTAGCGTAATATTGACTTTTTAACGAATTTTCTATATGCCTTTCTACATTTTTAGTGTAGTCAATATATTCTAAATAGGTTTCAGGAGAATATACTTCTTTACCATCATCATCAGGGTTGGGTAAAGGTGAAATAACAAAAGTTTCCTTATCACCCATTCCAAGTACCCTAAAAGTATATTGGAAGAACCAGTTAACTAATTGACGATGACTAAGGGCATATGCTTCATTTGAAACTAATTCTTGAATCATATCATCAGTTAATAAAGAGACATCTTTGGGTAAATTCATAATAATATTTTCAAAACTCTTTTTAGCGCGGGAACATTCTGATTTTATGTAACTAATATGTTTATTCAATGATGAAATTCTAATTGAAATATATTCAACATAATAGTCTTTAGTTTTCACTAAATGTTTAGGCACTTCTATATTTTTAAAATACAAAAGCAAATCATTCAATAAATCAGCTTTATTAAGCCCAAAATCTATATTCGTTTTTTTCTTCTTTTTATTTCGTAGATGTTTGGGGTTAGGAAAGTCTTCTAACTTTTTAAAATCCTCTAAGTCATTTAAAGGGATATAATAAATCTTGCCTTCTTTAACAGCATTAGGGAAATAGCCCTCTTTTACGAATTTACTTACTTTACCCGGATGAGTAATACCTAAATAGCTTGCAGCATCTTTAGTCCTAAAGTATTGGTCTTTTCTTTCCAAGTATAGATTAACTGCTTCTATGCTAACCGCATTGACCTTAGCTCCGTTAGCAATACATTTTAGAGGGTTTCCTAACTTTCCATTATAGATAAGTCTACCAGCCGAATCATGAGTAATATTTAACTCTTGTGCCACTTCTTTGGTTGTTAAGTAACCTTCAGGGATTTGTATATGTTTCCTTGATTTTGTTGTAGTTTTTATTTTTCCTTTCTTTTCTTTTCTTTTTTTTCCTCTTTAGAAGAAAATTCTAAACTTATATCCTCTTCCTTTTGAGATAAAAGCTCTTCTCTTATTTCTTCTATTTCCGTTATATCAAGGTACCAAGTCTTTAACCACTTAATTCCTCTGGATATTTTTTTGTTATTTATCCAATTTCCAATTGTTGATCTACTTACGCCGAGGATATCTTTCGCTTCCTCGACCTTAATATAGTTCTGATTAAGATCATTAATGAATTTTTCGTATTCACGTACAGAACTTTCGGGAATCAGGAAGGTAGTGGTTGGACCAGAAGAAGGACCAATTTTTTTAACTCCCGTAAACCTACCTTGACGAATCCATCTACTAATTTCAATTGGCTCTTCTTTAAAATAATCAGCTAATGTTCTAGTATTGAAATACCCCTTCGGGATAGGGGTTTTTTCAATTTGATTATTGGGATGGGACCAATCATGTTGCTCAAGAAAGCGTTCTAAATTTTCTTTAGATAGTAGGAGGTCCTCGCTTTTTATAGACTTTTGTAAATATTCGTCCTTCATTAAGTCTAGAACTTTTTCTTTGGAAATCCCGAGCTGCTTTGACAAATGCCCTATACTTAACATTTGTTTTTCTTCAACCAATTTGTTTTTAAATGTGATAACATATGACTTAGAAAAGACTAGACTATCATGCCATTCAATAGTAGGAGCAGAAAAGTAGCCTTTTTTTCTCCATTGGTAAAATGTGTGTTCTGAGATATCCAAAAATTCAATAACTTCTTTAAGCATTAAATAATTATTTTTTATATTTTCAACTTGTTTCTCATATTTCAATACGGACTTCTCTGGAATCAGATAGTATCCTGGGGAACCTAAAGGAACGCCAGACTTTTTTACATCTTTAAAACGGTTTTGACGTATCCATAGATTAATCGTGTCCCTCTGAACGTCAAATTTATCAGCCAACATATCTGCTGTGTAATAACCGTCTGGTACACCATTTACTAAAAATGATAGCTCTTTTGAATTAGAAAATTTAAAATCATCTAGTTCTGATTTGTTAATTAAAATGGTTTTGTACTTGGTAGTTGGACATATCTTTAATCGTTTTATTTTTGCCCAATAATAAACTTTTTCTTCAGAAACACCAAGGTATTTGGCTGCTTCTTTTATTGTAAATCTATCCAAAATAACACCTACTTTTTCGAACCTGAAATATCTTCAATAAGACGAGGCATATAATAACCGTGCATATGGTTAATACGTTCTTCTAACTTTTTCCTGAATCGGGTTGTTCTTTTAAGATATATTAAAGAAGATAAAAGGGAGTTATCTCCTCGTGGAACAGCAATTTCGTAAGGATTTTCCGCGTATTCCGCTAACATATTGCTAAAGATTCCTCTTCCAATATGAGTAGACCACTTCGACATACTTAGATGATGGGCTAGCAACTTATCGTCTATATTACTACTATTTCTTAAACAATAAATAAAGTATTTTTTTACCTTTTCAAAATACTGACGATAACTTTTAGCAGACATTGCCTTTCCATCACGATTTACAAATAGAGCACCTGTACCATCAGTACATGTGAAAAGTACCTGATGATCTTCGAAACCAGTTTTGTAAAACAAATATTTGTTGTTTTCTGGTTTTTTTTTACATAATTAGCTCCATTAGTATCCTTTAAATCAGTCCTAAACATATTCTCTTTCAAGTTTATAACAATTGTTCCACCATCTAAGGTATGCCTAATGGAACTTCTTTTTACATTAACAACTTCACCAACTCTTAATCCACCAAAAATTTGTAAATATAAACCCAAGGCTATAGGCTTGGCAACTAAGCAGGTAATTTCAAATAATAGGGGTAAATGTTCAATTGGAAAAGTATGCTCGGTATCTTCATTGGAATGTTTTGGGAAAATAACATTCTTAAATAGGGAAACATGAATTTCTTTACCCTCTGTAGTTGTGTAACTCTCAAAGGCAGTGAAGGGGACATGAGGTAAACAATTTTTTTTTGAGAGGTAACGATAAAATAAAGTTAATGTTCTATCTTTATCCTTAACTGTATTTCTTGCCTTTTCAGCTCTGGTTAAGGAATTAAGGTAACTTTCGCCGTGAGAAATTTTCAAATCTTTTGCCGTGAGAAATTTTCAAATCTTTTATTGAGGTTATTTTCAATTGATGTCGATTATCGATGAGGTAATTTAGAAAAGTTGATAAATTTAGTGCATGCTTACGCTGGGTATTATAAGACGAAAATTTCCAATAAGTAAAAACGAATTCAGTCAATGGATGAACTATATCTTTGTGATCTGTTTTGTTATGTAAGCATAGAAATGCTATCTGCTTTTTTTCATATTTATCATTCTGCTTTTTGCTCCAGTCAATCCAAATGGTTTCTGTTTTAAATTTATAATTTGAACTATTCAGATAATGTAAATTAGAGTTCAATTATTTCATCTCCTTGAAAAAAGTACTTAGTATATTTAAATCATAAAAGAGACAATTTGTACAGGAAAAATTAAAATGAATATATAAGTTATGTAAAAATGCTATAAATTTGTTAGTTGGAATATTGTACAAATTCATTTCTTCGTTATTCTATCGAAATGTTGTCAAATTGAGGATAAACTAGACACATTTTGTACATTTAACAATATGTCCATTAATATGTAGATACTTGCAATAATACCTTCTCCTAAATTTTCAGAAACCAATCGATGTATATTATCTGGTTCTTTACTAGAGGTTACATATCCTAATCGCTCTTTCCATTGGATAGCTTCCGTAAACCCGAGAAGTTGTTTAAACACTTTATCTAATTGTTCTTTTCGTTCTTTGTAAGGCCTATTTCGAAGTGATCTACCTTGTTTTGTCAGTAAATCAAAGCATAGCAAATGTGCTGGTCGTTTCATCGCATGTTTTCTAATTGTTTCAGTTGTACGTAATCTACCTCTTGTTTGGAGTAGTGAAAAATTTGCTTGTATTTTTGTATTTAATATAACTAATTCACCATCAAAGACAATTGGAAGCTCGTTAATTATTAAATGTTCTTTCTTTTTACACCAATCAAAGATTTCTGGAAACTGTAAAGTCAAGTCCGTACCTCTTCGGCCTTTTATCTGAATGTCTTGTTCACTCCAAATTATTTCCGTTCGAAATCCATCATACTTTATCTCATAAAACCAATTTGGACCTAATGGAAGTTGATCGAGCATTTTTGGTTGCATTAAATTCAAGACACTTCACCTCAAGTATAGTCTGAACACTTCCGAATGATTTATTCGTATATCTTAGTGACTCGTAAAAAAATGAGAGCCATTTTTTTATAAAAAACCATTTGCTTCGGCACACTATAAGAAAAGGAGGATCCAGCTATGCACACGATGTGGAAAGGAACGATAAGCTTTGGTCTAGTAAATATACCAGTCAAACTGCATGCAGCGACTGAGAATAAAGATGTTCGATTGCGGCATCTACACAACGAATGTCAAACACCGATTAAACATGAAAAAATTTGTCCTGTGTGTAACCGAGAAGTGAAAAATGAGGAAATTGTCAAAGGTTATGAATATGCAACAAATAAGTTTGTCGTATTAACGGATGAAGAATTAAAAGAAATACAAGAAGTAAATACAGAAAAATCAGTAGAAATCATTGATTTTGTTAAGCTAGAAGAAATCGACCCGATCTATTTTGAAAAAAGTTATTATTTATCACCGAATGATGGTGGTTCGAAGGCATACACGTTGTTGCGGCAAGCATTATCAGAGACAGATAAGATTGGTGTAGCTAAATTGATGATTCGTTCTAAGGAGCAATTAGCAGCTATACGCGTTTATCAAAACACCCTAGTTGTTGAGACCATCCATTATCCAGACGAAGTAAGGAAAGTAACAGATGTGCCAAATATTCCAGAAGAAAGTAGTATTCCTAAAAAAGAACTAGATACAGCAAAAATGTTAATCGACCAGTTGACCATCACTTTTGATCCAGAAAAATATAAAGATAATTATCGCACCGTTTTATTGGAATTAATTGAAGAGAAGAAAAATCAAGGAGAGATTACATCTGTAAAAGAACCATCCAAGCAATTACCTGATAACGTAACCAATCTAATGGATGCATTGGAAGCATCGCTTGATCGAGCAAAAGGAACGAAACCCAAACAAAAGAAACGAAAAACATCTACGCCAAAGCAATCACAACCAAAACGCACCAAAAAGAATGCTTAACACTATGTGATGGTATGAATAAAGAAGTTCTCTCCTACTGTCACAGGAGTCTAAGTTACAAAAAAATAGTATTGTCATAAACCGTCAGAATCGAATGTTAGAAGAGATGATTCTGATGGTTTTTTCATGGTCTTACATACGTTGTTTCTTCTGTTTCTATGCTTGTTTTTACCATATGCTAGTGTTATGATTAAAGATAGTCTAAGCGTGTAGTGTAAGGTAAAAAAAGTGTATTTTATCAATAAGGAGCTCATAAAATGCGTGGATTATTAAAGAAAGTGTTTGACGGGAACCAACGTCAACTGAATCAACTTCAAAAAACAGTAGATCAAATAGAAGCATTAGAAAGTGATTTTGAAAAATTATCTGATGAAGCTTTGACAGCAAAAACGGAAGAATTTAAACAACGTTATCAAGATGGTGAGCAGTTAGATGACTTACTTGTGGAAGCTTATGCCGTTGTCCGTGAAGCAGCGAAACGCGTATTAGATATGCGCCCGTTCCCTGTTCAATTATTAGGTGCTATTGCTTTGCATGATGGTAATATTGCAGAAATGAAGACAGGTGAAGGGAAAACATTAGCTTCCACTATGCCTGCATATTTAAATGCAATATCAGGTAAAGGCGTACACATTATCACAGTTAACGAATACTTAGCTAGCCGTGATGCCGAAGAAATGGGAAAACTTTATGCGTTTTTAGGATTGACTGTCGGTTTAAACAGAAATGATATGTCTAAAGAAGAGAAACGGAATGCTTATTTAGCTGATATCACTTATGGTACAAATAATGAATTCGGCTTTGATTATTTACGTGATAACATGGTGCTTTATAAAGAGCAAATGGTGCAACGTCCTTTGCCATTTGCGATCATTGATGAGGTCGATTCCATTTTAATTGATGAAGCTAGAACGCCATTGATTATTTCTGGTTCAGCAAGAAAATCAGCAAGTTTGTACCAACAAGCGAATTCCTTCGTTCGTACGTTGAAAAATGAAGTGGATTATACCTATGATGAGAAGACAAAAGGGGTACAACTAACAGAAGAAGGCATTAATAAAGCCGAACGATTCTTCAATATTGAAAACTTATTTGACTTAAATCATGTGACATTAACACATCATATTAATCAGGCATTGAAGGCTCATGTAGCAATGCATCGTGATACAGATTATGTCATTGAAGAAGGTCAAGTCGTTATTGTTGACCAATTTACCGGTCGTTTGATGAAAGGTAGAAGGTATAGTGATGGCCTTCATCAAGCCATTGAAGCGAAGGAAGGCCTACAAATTCAAAATGAAAGCATGACACTCGCTTCGATTACATTCCAAAACTTTTTCCGTATGTATGAGAAACTAGCTGGGATGACTGGTACGGCTAAGACAGAAGAAGAAGAATTCAGAAATATTTATAATATGGATGTTATTGCTATACCGACAAATCGTCCGATTGTACGTGATGACAAAGCCGATTTAATTTTCAAAACAATGAATGGTAAATTCCAAGCAGTTGTAGAAGATATTAAACAAAGATATCAAGCGGGACAGCCTGTACTTGTGGGTACAGTAGCAGTCGAAACGTCTGAATTAATTTCTAAGTTGCTGAAAAAAGCTGGCGTAAAACATAATGTATTAAACGCAAAAAACCACTATCGAGAAGCAGAAATTATTGAAAATGCGGGTCAACCAGGTGCTGTAACGATCGCTACAAACATGGCCGGTCGTGGGACAGATATTAAACTCGGCGAAGGTGTGAAAGAGCTAGGTGGTTTAGCTGTTATTGGTACGGAACGTCATGAATCGCGTCGTATTGATAATCAGCTTAGAGGACGTTCTGGGCGTCAAGGTGATCCTGGTGTGACACAATTTTATTTGTCTATGGAAGATGAACTAATGCGTCGCTTTGGTTCTGACAATATGCGTGCAATGATGGATCGATTTGGTATGGATGATGCACAACCAATTGAAAGTAAAGTCGTTTCTCGTGCCGTAGAGTCCGCACAAAAACGTGTAGAAGGTAATAACTTTGATGCACGTAAAACGATCCTTTCTTATGATGATGTATTGCGTCAACAGCGTGAGATCATTTATAAACAGCGTTTTGATGTGATTGATTCGGATAATTTAAGAGAAATCATTGAACAAATGATTCAAACTGTGGTAGAAACGACAGTTCATGCACATACACAAGATGATGATCCGGAAAAATGGGATACGAATGCGATCATAGAATATGTGCATGCAAACTTAGTTGAAGAAAACTATCTGGTAGAAGCTGAATTGAAAGACAAAGAGCCAGATAACATGATTGATCACATTATGACTAAAGTTCGTGAAAAATATGATCAAAAGGAACAAGATCTAACACCAGAACAAATGCGTGAGTTTGAAAAGGTAATCGTCTTACGTACAGTAGATACAAAATGGATGGATCATATTGATCAAATGGATCAACTTCGTCAAGGTATTCATTTACGTGCCTATGGACAAAATGACCCATTGCGTGAGTATCAAATGGAAGGCTTTGCGATGTTTGAGGCAATGATCGAATCCATTAACGAAGAAGTTGCTCGTTATGTGATGAAAGCCCAAGTACGTGAGAATCTAGAACGTCAAGAAGTTGCGAAAAATGCAACAGCCGTTTCTGGAGATGACAGTAAAAAAGAAAAGAAAAAGCAACCTTTCGTTAAAACAGATAATGTTGGTCGAAATGACCCATGCCCATGTGGTAGCGGAAAAAAATATAAACATTGTCATGGGAAATAAGTTTAGAAATAAGACACTTCTAATATTAAGAAGTGTCTTGTCTTTGCAAACGAATGATAAAATAAAAGCTTTTGAGGTGAACACAGAATGGAATTATCAGAGATAAAACAAGAATTAGAAAAAATGGCTAATCGATTAGCGGACTTTAGGGGGTCTCTTTGACTTAGAAGAGAAGCGTACAAGAATCGCCGAATTAGAAGAAGAAATGACTGACCCAGATTTTTGGAATAACCAACAAAATGCTCAAAAAGTAATTAATGAAGTCAACGGATTAAAAGATCTGGTGCATACCTTTGATAGACATGAAGAAACATTGGAAAATTTAGAGGTTTCCTATGAGCTAGTAAAAGAAGAGGACGATCCAGAATTACGTGCAGAACTAGAGCCGGAAGTACAAGCGTTGACAGAAGCATTAAACCAATTTGAACTATTTATGCTTCTTAGTGAACCCTATGATAAAAACAATGCGATTTTAGAATTGCATCCTGGTGCTGGTGGAACAGAGTCACAGGATTGGGCAAGTATGTTACTCAGAATGTATACACGTTGGGCAGAATCAAAGAATTTCAAAGTAGAAACATTAGACTATCTTCCTGGAGATGAAGCTGGGGTTAAAAGTGTGACACTAATGATTAAAGGGCACAATGCATATGGTTACTTAAAGGCGGAAAAAGGGGTACATCGTTTAGTACGAATATCTCCGTTTGATTCTTCAGGTCGACGTCATACGTCATTTGTATCTTGTGAGGTAATGCCTGAATTAGATGATGATATAGATGTGGATATCAATACAGAAGACTTAAAAATCGATACGTATCGTTCAAGTGGTGCTGGTGGTCAGCACGTAAATACAACTGATTCAGCTGTTCGAATTACACACCTACCAACCAACACAGTTGTTACGTGTCAATCGGAACGTTCACAAATAAAAAACCGTGAGCAAGCAATGAAAATGTTAAAAGCAAAGCTATATCAATTAGAATTAGAGAAGCAACGAGAAGAGTTAGATGAAATAAGAGGCGAACAAAAGGAAATTGGTTGGGGAAGCCAAATCCGTTCTTATGTTTTCCATCCTTATTCCATGGTGAAAGACCACCGAACAAATGTGGAGACAGGTAATACACAAGCAGTAATGGATGGGGAAATTGATACGTTCATTGACGCCTATTTACGCTCGTTAATGAATTAATAAAAAGTGTTGTAGATCATAGGGATCTGCAACACTTTTATTTCGTTTGTTACAGACACTTTTTTACTGCAATACAATACAGTGGTAAATACAGTTGTCGTATCTAGTCAAACAATGATATACTCCATAAGGTTGATACAGAACAATAGTAGGAGTGTGTATTTATGATTGCAAAATATCGACGTCAACCTGTTCCAATGGGTTTAGTACATACGATAGAATTTAGTCTAGTCATTATTGGTTCGTTTTTTGTAGCCATTGCGTTTAATTTATTTTTATTACCAAATGAAGTAGCTTCAGGCGGCGTAGCTGGTATTAGTACAATTACGAAATATGTTTTTGATTGGGAGCCCTCAGTTGTTCAATGGGCATTAAATATTCCATTATTCATAGCAGGTGTACTTATTCTTGGCAAAAAATTTGGAGCAAAAACATTAGTAGGGACCATTCTTTTACCGTTTTTTGTATTTTTAACAAGAGAATGGCCCCCGGCAACTCCTGACCCATTATTAGGTTCGATTTTTGGTGGAATGAGTGCAGGACTTGGAATAGGAATTGTCTTCAGGGGAAAGGCATCAACAGGTGGAATTGATCTAGCGGCACAAATATTCCACAAATTTATTCCATTACCTCTAGGAATATGTGTTGCCTTATTTGATGGTATCATTGTTTTGACTGCAACATTTGTCTTCTCAATTGAACAAGGGCTTTATGCATTGATTGGTTTGTTTGTAACAAGTCGTACCATTGATTTTGTACAGGTTGGATTTAATCGTTCTAAAAATGTCATGATTATTACAGAATATGTTCAGCAGGTAAGACAAGCATTATTGGAGGATGTTGACCGTGGTGTAACCGTATGGAATGGTAAAGGTGGTTATACGAGTGAGCAAAAAGAAATAATTATGTGTGTGGTTGCTCAAAATGAATTTAATAAAGTCACACAGATGGTAAAGCGAATTGATCCAAGCGCATTTGTTGTTGCAATGAACGCCAGTGAAGTATTAGGTGAAGGTTTTAAAAAAGATTAATAAGATAGAGAGAAATAACAAAAAATAGACACTTTTTCGTAACAAGTGTCTATTTTTGATTCATAAGAAAGGGTAATTGATTTGAAGAAGAGGATCCCATTTAGAAGGATAATAATAAACGCTATACAACGGAGTAAAGGAATGGATTCGATAGATTCTATTTCTAAACAGTCTGGATTAACTAGAGATAAAAGAAGGTGTCTTATTCGCGATTGTATTAATATCTATAAGCACTAGCGCATGTATTAGCGATCGGTTCATAATAACAATGTTGTTTATATTGTCCTGTCAATGGTTGACCATACCATGTAGGAGGACATGCAGCATATGGATTAAAATACCATAGAGCATACTTAGAAGGGTGTTCCCTCCAATACTTGACCACTTGCCGTGCTAACTTTTTTTCTACCTCTCTTGCTGGGCTATAAAATAAATTTCCTTTTTGTACCGCTTCAAACGAATAATTTCCGCCTTGAACTTGAAAAATAACATCGCGTATCGACCTTACATCCTTAAAATCTAAACAATCAGCTCTTGCTCGATTTACAATCACGTTCCCCACCATAAGCATCCCTAGCCGTCCTTCACCCTCTGCTTCTGCTCTCATCATCCTTGCTATTAAATCAATGTCCTTATTGGTATATGCTACTCTTGCCATTATCATCACCTCTAAAAGAATTGTATGAACAAATTTTATAAAAATGTAAGTTTTTCGTAAGAATTTAATCTAATTGGTACCCCTAACCCACCCTACCGAAGCGGAGTCGATTTCACTCGTGTAGGAAGTATAAAACAGTTAAATTTATGTCACCATTTATGTTTATTCAAAAGAGATTTAATGTGTGTAAAACACTAGTTTCTATTTTAAAAATAGATTTTTGATTTATAGACTTATACCAATATAAATAATCAATGGACATGCGGGTTCAATTTCTCTTTTTTTGTAAAAATTAACAGGGTTTGAAATAAAAATGTAATAAAATTTGTCTAAAAAAAGTGAATTTAGATGTTATAATAAATGTGGCTTTTGATTTTGTAGATAAATATCGAATAGATGACTATTTTGAGAAATAATAGAACAATAACTTTTAAATAAAGGTGATCACATTATGATAGAAATGCAAGGCATATATAAAACATATCCAAATGGTGTAACAGCTCTTAATGGAATTGATGTTTACATTGACCAAGGTGAATTTGTCTATGTAGTTGGACCTAGTGGTGCTGGTAAATCTACATTTATCAAATTAATATTCCAAGAAGTAAAACCCTCAAAAGGTGATATAAAGGTGAATAATTGGGATTTGACAACACTTAAGCAAAAAGAAGTTCCATTTCTTCGAAGAGATATTGGTGTTGTTTATCAGGATTTTAAACTCTTACCGAAATTTACAGTTTACGAGAATATCGCATTTGCACTAGAGGTGTTAGAAGAGACACCGCGTAATATTCGTAAACGTGTCATGGAAGTACTAGACCAAGTAGGGTTAAAAAATAAAGCACGTTTTATTCCTGATGAGCTCTCTGGTGGAGAGCAACAACGTGTCTCTATTGCACGAGCGATTGCAAACCATCCCAAATTATTAATTGCAGATGAACCAACGGGAAATTTAGATCCGGAAACGTCATGGGAAATTATGAAAGTATTAGAAGAAATCAATGCTACTGGTACGACCATTTTAATGGCAACGCACAGTAAAGAAATTGTCAACACGATTAAAAAACGCGTAATCGCAATTGAAGATGGTTTGATTGTACGTGATGAACATCGAGGTGAATATGGCTATGAAGTTTAGAACATTTAAGCGACACTTTCGTGAAGGGTCAAAAAATATTTGGCGAAATAGCTGGATGACTATAGCATCGATTGGTGCGGTAACTACCACACTCATTTTAGTTGGTGCATTTTTAGCGCTGATGCTTAATTTAAATCATGTTGCAGATAATTTAGAAGAAGATGTGCATATCAAGGCATTAGTAGAGCTAACGGCAGATGAAAATGAAATGGAAACTGTTGAAGAGGAAATTAAATCTATACCAGAAGTATCATCAGTAGCGTTTTCTTCTAAAGAAGAAGAATTGAAAAGTTTAGTTGAAAGTATGGGCGATGAAGGTGGTGCTTGGGAACTTTATCAACAAGATAACCCGCTGAATAATGCTTATATTGTAAAAACAGCAGATCCACAAGACACAATGGATATCGCTTCTGAGATTGAGAATATAGACAACATTGAAAAAGTGAATTATGGACAAGATGTGGTTCAAAATCTATTTAAATTTAACGAGTATGCTAGAAACATAGGATTAGTACTAATTTTCGCACTTGTATTTACCGCGATCTTCTTAATTTCTAATACAATAAAAATTACGATTATGGCACGCAGTAAGGAGATTGGAATTATGAAACTGGTAGGTGCGACAAATTGGTTTATTCGTTGGCCATTTTTCGTTGAGGGATTGCTATTAGGTGTGTTAGGAAGTATTTTACCTATTATTATTCTATTAACAGGCTATTATTATTTGGCTAATAGCACGAACGCATTAGACCAATTTAGTTTTGTGACATTGCTAGATTTCAATCCATTTGCATGGCAATTAGCGGCAATTATACTTTTCATTGGTGCAGCAATTGGTGTGTGGGGAAGCGTGATGAGCGTCCGGAAATTCTTAAAAGTATAAGTCTTTTTTAAAAGACTTATACTCTTACATACTATTTTTATACGAATCGATTTAATACGGGGAGGATTATCAAACATGAAAAAAGTTTTTACTTACATAACGGCATTAATTGTCATAATGGGTATTATGCTACCAAGTCTATCAACTGTTACAGCAGAGAGCCTTGCCGATTTAGAGGAAAAATTAGATCAAGTAGAAAAGGATAAAAACAACGCATCTAATAAGAAAAAGTCTACCAAAGAAAAAATTGCTGAAAATGAAACACAACAAGCAGAAACAGCAAATGATATTGATACAATAAATGCACAATTAGATGAAACACAAGCAAAATTAACAAAAAAAGAAAATGAAATTGCAACAACTAATCAACAAATCAATGATAAAGAAAAAGAAATTAAGCAAACAGAAGAACAGATTGAACAACTAAAGGTAGAGATAAAAGAGTTGAAACAAAGAATTGCAGAGCGTGAAAAGTTGTTAAAGAATCGTCTGCGTTCGATTCAACAAAATGGTGGCGATATTAATTATCTAGCTGTATTAATGGGTGCACAAAGTTTTGGTGATTTTATTAATCGTGCTACTGTAGTTACGAAAATTATGGCTCAAGATAAAACGATTATGGAATCCCACCAGCAAGATAAAAAAGATTTAGAAGTAAAGAAAGTCTCCGTAGAAGATAAACAAAAACAATTAAAAGAAGATAAAGAAATATTAGAAAATAGAAAAGAGAATCTAGTAGTTCAAAAGAATGAACTAGATTCATTACAAGCTACATTAGACAGCCAAATAGAACGAAAAAGGACATTAATGGCTGAACTAGAAGAAGAACATGCACATTTAGAAGAATATAGAATGAGTTTAGCAGAGCAACAAGAAACGCTAGCGAATCAACAAGCAGTGATTGAAAGAGCTATAGAAGAAGCGAAGAAAGAAGAATCAGAACAAAATAATAACAACGATGGTGATGATAATGATTCCTCCTTATCCGGTGGAGGAAATGGTTCATTAATTTGGCCAACTACAGGACGAAGATCATCAGATTATGGTTATAGAGATTTTAATGGTGGTGGTTTTCATTATGGACTAGATATTGCAAACAGTGTTGGAACTCCGATAAAAGCTGCTGCAAGTGGGTATGTCACTCGTGCTAATTATTCAAATAGTTACGGAAATGTAGTGTATATCTATCACCCAGATTTAAAAATAACAACGGTCTATGCTCACATGAATCGTTTAAGTGTCTCCTATAATCAACGTGTCAATAAAGGGCAACAAATAGGTACGATGGGTAATACCGGTAACTCTTTTGGTAGTCATTTACATTTTGAAGTACACAAAAATTACTGGAGTTACCATGGCGGAATTGATCCTATGAAATACTTACCTTAATATCTTAGGCATGATTGTCTTTAAAAAGCATACTATAATAAAAAGAAAGGCATCGCACGTTATGTTGTGGTGCCTTTTTGTGGCATACCTGTGATACACTATAATAAAGAAATAAAGATAATTGAGGTGGAATACGTGCAAATGAAAAAAAGTTATCTCGCAATCATGCTTGTTGTAGCATTATTGATCGGGGCTGGTGGTACATATGTAACGATGCAATGGCTTGGATCAGCGGAAATAAATCAAACTGGTGACGGTATCACAAACTTTGCTGATTTATCAGAACAAGATCAAGAAGCGATTATTAATGATGCTAGTAATTCGACCACGTTATCGAAAGTCATGCAAGCATATAGCCTTATTCAAGACAATTATTTAGAAAATGTGGACAAGGATACATTGATCGAGGGTGCAGTTCAAGGAATGCTTAAAACACTAGATGATCCCTATAGTGTTTATATGGATGCAGAAACGGTAAAAGAATTCAATCAACAAATTGAATCTTCTTTTGAGGGGATTGGCGCAGAAGTAAGTATGGTCGACGGAAAAGTTACTATTGTTGCACCGATAAAGGATTCCCCTGCAGAACGTGCTGGATTAAAACCAAATGATCAAATCCTAAAAGTAAACGGAGATAGTGTTGAAGGATTAGATTTATATGAAGCTGTTTCAAAAATTCGAGGGAAGCAAGGAACAACCGTAACCTTAGAAATTGATCGTCCAGGTGTTACTGAACCATTAACGGTTGATCTTGTTCGAGACGATATACCACTAGAAACTGTTTATAGTGAAGTAAAAGAAGTAGAAGGTAAAAAACAGGGGATTATTGAAATTACATCATTCTCTGAAAAAACAGCTGATCGTTTCGAAGAAGAATTAACGTATCTAGAGGATCAAGGCATCCAAGGACTAGTTATTGATGTGAGAGGCAACCCAGGCGGATTACTAACAGCAATAGAAGACATTTTGAAACATTTTGTAACAAAAGATCAACCTTATTTACAAATAGAAAATGGTGATGGCAAGAAAGAACGCCATGTTTCTAGTTTAGAGGAAGGAAAAGAATATCCGATTAGTGTACTTATTAACGAAGGAAGTGCTTCAGCATCAGAGATATTGGCAGTATCACTAAAAGAAGCGGCTAATGCAGAAGTGGTCGGTGTTACAAGCTATGGAAAAGGCACCGTTCAACAAACCATTCCAATGGGAGATGGAAGTACGATTAAGTTAACGCTATATAAATGGTTATCTCCTAAAGGCAATTGGATTCATGAAAAAGGGGTAGAACCAACAATCAAAGTGGAACAACCTGAATATTTTTATGCAAATCCAATTCAAGTAGAAGAAACGTTCACTTATAATGATAGTGATGACAATATTGCTAATGCTCAAGTTATATTGAAAGGTTTAGGTTATGACCCTGGTCGTGAAGATGGTTATTTTAGTGAAAAAACAAAAGTAGCTATAAAAAATTATCAAAAAGACAATAAGTTAAAAGTATCAGGAGAATTAACTAATGAAACAGCTGAAAAACTTCAAACAAGTATTATAGAAAAAATTCGTAGTGGAGAAGATGATTTGCAAAAAGATGCTGCACTTCAATCATTAGTAGATTAAGAATAGATACAAAAATTGATCCACAGTACGATGTGGATCAATTTATTTAGTAAGCAGGAATTTTATTAAAAAGATCGAATATAGGAATAACGTATTAAATAGAAGGCGAGTGGATGAAAATGGATGTATGGTTAATGGAAATAGCTAAAGGAATCGGAAGGTTTTTTTTCAATCCACTTTTTTATTGTTTTTTCATCATAATACTTTTCACTTCATTAAAACGGATAAAAAAAGAACGGAAGATGTTTGGTTCAAAAATATTTGATGTGTTTGATGAAGTTCGGTATACATGGAAATCTTCTTTGCTTTTCAGTTTAATTACTACTATATTAACAGTTGGACTTGGTGTATCATTTACATATACAATTGTAGGTGCATTGTCTGTTATTACGCTTTTATCATTAATAATCAATAGATTTACATGGCTATCTGCTGCATATACCTTTGGATTTTCTTATTTACTTTTATTGTTAACACCATATTATATGGACTATCTCCCTTTCCAAATAGAACGAACAATAGAAAATAACCAATGGGTAATGTTTACTACTTTGATGGGGCTATTTTTATTATATGAGTCGTACATGATGCTGAAAATACAACAAAATGAAACCTTTCCAGAACGCATTAAAGGTACTAGAGGAAAATATATTGGTCAACATCGACTGAAAAAGGCAACACTAATACCACTTGTTACGCTATTACCAATAGGTGAACTTACTCCTCTTACAGAATGGTGGCCAATGATTCCAATAGGTAATCAGCAATTTGGATTAATTTTCTTCCCAGTGGTGATTGGTTTTGAACAAGTTATACGCGGCATGTTACCTAAAAAAGCGTTACATGGCTTAGCTCAATCATTACTCATATTAAGTTTTATTGTAATGGGTACTGCGATTGCCGGTTATTACTTACCAATTTTCACATTGATCAGTGTTGTTATTGCACTTATTGGGCGAGAATGGTTATCCATTCGTTTTAGAATGAAAGATCGTCAAAAAGGTCCCTTTTTCACACCGGAAGAAAACGGATTACGTATTTTATCTGTTATACCAACTACACCAGCCGATGAGATCGGACTACAAGTAGGAGAAAAAATCACAAAAGTAAATGGGCGTAGTGTTCATTCAGAACAGGAGTTTTATGAAGCTTTACAATTAAATTCAGCCCACTGTAAACTGGACGTTTTAGATGAACGTGGAGAAATTAGATTTGTTCAACGCGCATTATACCAAGGCGAGCATTATGAACTTGGAATTATTTTTTGTACACAACCTTCATCTGATTTAGCTGAGGCAAGGTAAAAATGAAACTTGTTGAAAGTGCATTTTTACAATAATTACATTAAATCTTCAAACTTTTATTAGATACTCATGATATACTAAGTAAAGGTCGAAAAAACAACGGTTTAAATAACAGCCAGGGCTTTATCCTCGGCTGTTATTTTATTTTATAAAATATACAGTTTGAAAAAACTTAACTGATTTATAGAAATGTTTACTAAAAATGTTTACTTTGTGACATTTTTCTTATACTATATATATAGAAAGAAGACAGAAGGGAAGGGGATTAAATGGTCACTATACGTGATATAGCCCAAAAGTCTAGTTTTTCCATTGCAACGGTTTCCAGAGTGCTCAACAATGACTCTAGTTTATCTGTTAGTGATGACACTAGAGATAAAATAAAAGCGGTTGCAAAAGAATTGGGATACAAGAAAAAACAGGAAGCTACTCAGCTAACAAAAATCGCTTTCCTATATTGGATATCCAATGAAGAAGAGCTAGAGGATGTTTTTTTTAAAGGCATCAGAACGGAACTTGAAAAGCAAGCAAAACAGCGAAAAATTGAAATCATTCGTTATAATATAAATGAAGGTATTGAAAAGGTAGCTAAGAATACAAATGCATTCATTGCAATAGGGAAATTATCTAACCGAGAAATAAAATACTTAGAACAAATAACACCTCATGGCGTATTTTTAAATTCAAATAGAGATCCTGAAAATTTAGATGCTGTACTCCCCGATTTAAAACGGATGACAGAGTCTATGATTCAATTTTTTGAGCAGGTTGGATACCAACGCATTGGTATGATTAGTGCTAAAGATTATGATGTAGAAACAAATACAGAGCTTCTTGATCTTAGAGAAGCCACGTTTAGAAATTACCAGTGTTCTCGTAATAAGCTTAGAGAAGAGGATATTTTGACTGTTCCAGTAAGTACTGTCAAGAATGGCTATAAAGTGGCGATGAAAGCAATAGAGGAAATGGGTGATAACTTACCTGAAGCTTTTTGTTGTGCAACCGATCCACTAGCAATTGGAGCTCTTCAAGCTTTTAATGAAATGCAAATACCAATTCCGCAAAGAGTTGCATTTTTTAGTATTAATAATATTAATGTAACCAAATACGTTTCTCCGCCATTAACAACATTTCATATCGATATCCCTACTATTTGTGAAACAGGATTGGATCTTTTAGAAGAAAGATTAATAAAAAATAGAACAATAGCGAAGACAGTTTATGTACAAGGTAAACCGATTTTTCGTAAGAGTACTCCAGCAAAAGATTAAAAAACGAGCATTATGCTCGTTTTTTTATTTTAACAAAAACAAGGCTGCTGCTTAGTTCATGATTAGACACCATAAAATAGTAAAAAAATTTAGTAAAATTTAATCTATAAAGCGTTTACATTTTTAATTAACGATGATATAATTTATTTAGTAAAAAATAAATAAAAAAAGGATATGTTTTTAAGTAAACAAATATTTTATTTTAACTAATTTTAAGTAGGGGATTTGCTATAGACTTAGATATTAGCAAAAGAATTGTTTTCAACATTGGTTTAATACATATTTAAATGTTGAAAGGCTGTCAAATCAATGTTTACTAAAAAGACTAATATCCAAATGTTGAAACTTGGAGGTGTTTATTAATATTTTTAACAAATATGATTGATTATGTCGTTTGTTTGTTTTAAAGCACTTTTTTAGCTAAATATCAAAACAGAGGTGATGAATTCATGCGTAAAATAACTTATTTCTTATTTATTCTTTTTTTAGCAATAATACTTTCAGCTTGCTCAGACGATAAGGGTTCAACTAATGGCAGCGCCGAATTAGATATAAAAGATCCAGAAAACTTCGATTTTGAAACAGAAGGTTTGCCCGAATATAACAAGGAAATTGCTGAGTTAGAAGATAGAACTTTAGATGTTTGGTTAGCATCAGACTTTGCTGATCAGCCATCAATCAAGGATGCTGTAGCGCAATTTGAAAGTGTTTATCCAAATGTTGATGTTAATGTTGTAGGTTATCCTTGGGAAGATATATTTGATCAGACCAGAAAAGCTGTAGGTGGTGGAAATCCTCCAGATTTAGTTCATGGTACAGGTATGATTGAAGGTGCTGAAGGCGTGGCAGAACCTCTTGATGACTTATGGAATAAATGGGGCAAAGAGGATGAATTCCTAAAAGGTGCAATTGATTTAGCAAGTTATGAAGGTACAAAGTATGGCGTTCCTATAGAAATAAATACTACTTTTTATTTCTATGATAAGGAAAAATTTGAAGAAGAAAATGTGGAAGTTCCTGAGTCATTTGAAGATTTAAGTAATATATCAAATGAATTAACAACAGATAATCAATATGGCTTTGTAACTGTAGCTAATAGTTGGGCTATCTACGGATTTATTGTTTCACAAGGTGGAAACATTGTAGAAATACATGAGGATGGTTCTACTTCTCCATCACTAAATAATGATCAAGTAGTTAAGATCATTGAAGAATATACGAATATGGCGAAGGAAGATCGTTCATCACCAATCCCTCCTCCGCAAAAAAGACAAGTAGATAACCCAATTGCAATGTTTGGTTCAGGTAGAGCAGCTTCTTTTGTTAGTGGACCTTGGGATTTAAGTTTGCTTAAAGAACAATTTCCAGAGAAATATGAGAACTTAGGAACGGCAATGATACCAGGAAATGGGGAAGGTTCTGTTGCTGGTGGAGGAAGTTTATATGTACCTACTGGCTCAGACGATAAAGAAGCATCATTTGAATTGATGAAATGGTTTGTTTCAGATAAATATGCGATGCGAATGGCAGAAGAAATGGGTAGAACACCTGTAAAGGCTGATTTATATGATTCAGATTTATTTAATGATCCTTTATTGCAACCGTTTATTGAAACTTTAGATAATGCAAAGGCTTTTCCTATTGTTAATCAGGAAGTAGTAGATATTTTCAATAGTGCGATTAGAGACATCTTTGATGGGGATGATGCAGAGACAAGACTAAATCAAGCCCAAAAAGAAGCAAAAGATGCAATAAAACGAGCAGAAGGATAAACAGCATTTACACATCAGTAATTAACAGATCTCCTATTTATTTCTGGAGATCTCTTAATTACTAGTTTTGTAAGAAAAGGGAGGTAAATCTAGTTATGAATAAGTCAACAGCATCGCTTGCATCCAACAATAAAGGAAAATGGAAAGATTATTTCACATCTTATTTATTTGCTTTACCAGCTTTACTCTTTTTATTTGTTTTTATTTTTGTTCCTATATTGTATGTAGGTTATTTAAGTTTTCATAAATATCAATTACCTGGTGAGCCAATATTTATAGGATTAGAGAATTACACCAGGGTCTTACAAGATGAAGTCTTTCTTAAAAGTATTTTCAACACAATCGTTTATACGATTTCCTCGGTGACACTCGCAGTATTACTTGCATTAGTTGTTGCCTACTTACTAAATAGAATGTTTAAAGGGAAGAAATTCTATAAAGTATTCTATTTCTTACCAACCGTTACATCAGAAGTAATTATAGCAATGATCTTCTTCTGGATGTTTGATCATAACTTAGGGGTTATAAATTATACATTAACAGCGCTCGGTATACCTGATCCCCCTGCATGGTTATTAGATCCTTTCTGGGCGATGGTCATCTTAATCATGGTTGGAACATGGCGAGGTGTATCTTATAATATTCCCATTTTATTATCAGCTTTAGAAAGTGTACCTAGATCACTCTATGAAGCTGCTGACTTAGATGGTGCAACAGATTTTCACAAATTCTTTAAGATAAGTATTCCTAGTGTAAAACCAATGATTCTTTATAGTGTTGTAATGGGGATTATCGGGTCGTTTCAAGTAGTAGCTATTGTCGATGTATTAACAGATGGTGGCCCCAAAAATAGTACACTTGTTTCTTTAAAATATATCTGGCAACAAGCCTTTGAATTTAACTATATTGGTTATGGTGCAACATTGTCCTTGGCTTTACTTCCTATATTAATTATCGGTACAGGTTTAGCATTTAAAATATCTGCAAGGGGGGATTAAACGTGGGAAAAAAAATATTGTTCTACATAACGATTACTATCATATTACTACTATTCGTTGTTCCATATTTATGGATGTTTTTAACTAGTTTTAAAACGATACCTGAAGTGATGTCCTATCCACCAAAATTTCTTCCAGGTAGTTTAAATTTAGATAACTTTATTCAAATATTAGAAGGTTCGATTATCCCAAGATCGTTATTAAACTCACTTATTGTTGCAACAGTAGGTGCGTCATTAAATGTTATTTTTGGCTCACTAGCAGCATTTGCTTTTGCTAGATTAGAATTTCCAGGAAGGGATATTCTCTTTAAAATTGTATTAGGAACGATGATGATACCAGCTGGATTATTAGTTGTTCCGTTGTTCTCTATGATGAAAAATGTACCTTTTTTTGGACCAGATGGTTTGTTAGATACGTATCCTGCACTAATTCTTCCTGGTGCAGTAACTGGCTTTGGAATCTTCTTAATCCGCCAATATCTGTATTCGATTCCAAAAGAATTAGATGAACAGGCCCGAATTGATGGATGTAATAAGTTTCAAATTTATTTTAAAATTATTCTCCCACTTTGTAAGCCGGCAATAGTACTTGTTTTTATCTTTAGTTTTTTAAATCATTGGAATGAATATTTATGGCATTTAACAGCAGTTAACTCAGAGAAAATGTTTACATTACAGATTGCATTAAAGACATTCCAAACGCAATATAGTATCAATTGGCCATTGATTATGGCTGGAGCATCTGTAGCAGCCATGCCGATGATTTTACTTTACTTCTTTTTATCGGACACCTTCGAAAAAGGCTTGGGTGGTGTAGGTACAGGAACAAAAGGCTAAATCAAGCATGTTGTTTCGCATGGACTAATGGAAACTTATTACCTGCAGTTTAACTAATCGTTAGGGAATGTTGAAAGGAGATTACATTGACAAACTATAAAAAGCATATACCTATATTAAAAAATGAATCTTGGTGGGGTGGAAATGTAGAAGACGGTATTCAAATGCCTTACCACGTATCTTTTAAAAGAAATCTGTATGGAGATTTGCTATACAACCAAGGCTCACCTCTATTAGTTTCGAACAGAGGAAGGTTTCTTTGGTCAGAAACACCTTTTACATTTTTCGTTGATTCTGCCTTTTTACATGTGGAAGGTAGCTCAGAGCTTATATTTGATGAAGAAAGTGAGAATTTAAAGGAAGCTTATAAAAAGGCATCTCACTTTCATTTTCCGACCGCAAACAAAATGCCGGATGAAACCTTTTTTTCTAAACCTCAATTTAATACTTGGATGGAAATGACGCATGAACCTAGTCAAGAAAAAGTATTAAAGTTTGCTAAGGATATATTAGCTAGAGGTTTCCCTCCAGGTATATTAATGATTGATGATGGTTGGCAAGAAAATTTCGGTGCTTGGAATTTTCATCCTGGTCGTTTTCCTAATCCAAAAGAGATGATTAAGGAACTTAAAGAATTAGGATTTACTGTTATGCTATGGCTCTGTCCATTTGTTAGTCCTGACAGTATTACATTTCGTATGTTAGATGAAGCAGGGTATTTAATTAGAAATAAAGAAAATGAACCTGTAATCAGAAAATGGTGGAACGGTTATAGTGGATTGTTAGATTTATCAAATGATGAAGCGTCAAAATGGATGAAAGATAAAATGGATAAACTTATCAATGGATATGGCATAGATGGATTCAAAATGGATGGTGGTGATCCACAATATTATTTTGAATCAGATGTTTGTAGTAAAGAACTCACACCAAATGATCATAGTTTAGAATGGGCAAAAATAGGTCTGGAATATCCGTATAACGAATATCGCGCCTGTTGGAAGTTAGGTGGCCAACCACTTGTACAAAGACTGAGTGATAAGAGTCATAGCTGGGATGCATTGAATAGTCTCATTCCAAATGCGCTTGCACAAGGATTGATAGGTTATGCATTCATTTGTCCAGATATGATCGGAGGCGGGCAATATGACGATTTACAAAATCCCGACTTTGAATGGGATCAAGAACTATTCGTAAGATATGCACAATGTTCTGCTTTGTTCCCAATGATGCAGTTTTCCACAGCACCTTGGCGTATTCTAGATGAGGAACATGTAAGTTATTGTTTGGATGCAGTAAAGCTTCATGATGAAATGGCGCCACTTATTAATGATCTTGCTCAACATGCTGCTAAAACAGGTGAGCCGATTGTACGACATATGGCTTACGAATTTACCGAGCCTGCATTCTCTCAAATAAAAGATCAATTTATGTTAGGTGACAAACTATTAGTTGCCCCAGTTTTGGAAAAAGGTGCTCGTAAAAGAACAATTGTATTCCCTGCTGGAACGTGGATTGGAGATGATGGTTCTGAAGTAAGTGGCCCGTGCCAGACTGAAGTGGACGTTTCACTTACAAGGCTACCTTATTATAAAAAAATGGTTTGAGTATTAGATAAATGCATGTCCCGCTTATTACTATATTTATTGTTAGGTAGTATGGTTACTAGAAAAGGAGAGTATCATTTGAAGAATTATAAACCTATCTATCATAAAAGTGCGAAGGGAATATTACATGGTGGAGATTATAATCCTGATCAATGGCTTCGTTATCCTGAGATTATAAATGAAGATTTTGATTTAATGCAGAAGGCAAATTGCCAAACATTCACGATCGGCATGTTTAGTTGGAGTCAGCTAGAGCCTGAAGAAGGTGTCTATCATTTGGAATGGCTTGATTCTATTATTAAACGCATTGGTGATATGGAGGGTTCTGTTATTTTAGCAACTCCCAGTGGTGCACGACCTGCCTGGTTATCTAGAAAGTATCCGGAAGTTTTGCGTACAGATGCCCATCGACAGAAGCAATTACATGGTTTGCGTCATAACCACTGCTTTACTTCTCCGGTTTATCGTGAAAAAACGCAGGAATTTAATCGTTTGCTAGCGAATAGATATAAAGATAATCCGACTGTAATTATGTGGCATATTTCAAATGAATATAGTGGTGAGTGTCATTGTGATCTGTGTCAAGAAGCATTTCGGTCGTGGTTACAAAAAAAGTATCAAACACTCGAAGAATTGAACCATGCTTGGTGGACGAACTTCTGGAGTCATCAGTATTCAGATTGGTCTGAAATTGAATCTCCCTCTCCAATAGGGGAGCACATGGTGCACGGAATGAACATAGATTGGAAACGGTTTGTGACAGACCAAACGATTTCTTTTTATGAAAATGAAACCGTACCTTTTCGGGAATTGACACCTGATATTCCGATTACAACCAACTTTATGAGTCGTAATCCTGAAATGCTTCCATTCCATGCATTAGATTATGACAAATTCGCAAAACATGTTGATGTCATCAGCTGGGATTCATACCCCTGCTGGCATCATCCAGCGTTTACAATGGATGAGCTGGCATCACGTGTGAGTTTTGAAAATGATTATTTTCGTTCATTAAAAAACGGTCAATCATTTATGATAATGGAAATGACCCCAAGTCTAGTGAATTGGGTTCCTTATAATAAGATGAAAAAGAAAAATGTGCACGAGCTATCCGCTTTGCAAAATGTTGCAGATGGTTCTGATTCAATCTTGTATTTTCAATGGAGGCAATCAAGAGGTTCATCAGAAAAATTTCATGGAGCTGTGGTTGACCATACCGGAACAGATCAAACAAGGGTTTTTCAAGAAGTTGCTGCACTTGGTGGCAGATTAAATAATTTATCAGAGGTGCCAGGAGCTAGGACAAATACAGAAGTAGCAATTGTCTATGATGTTGAAAATGATTGGCTAATAGAAGATGCACAAGCTTTAGCAAATGAGACGAAAAAATATCCAGAAACCGTCATGGCTCACTATGAAGCTTTCTGGAAGAGGAATATTCCGACAGATGTAATCTCTTTGAACCATGATTTAAAGCAATATAAGTTAATTGTTGCGCCTATGCTGTATAAGATTACAGAAGAACATGCGAAGAAACTAGAAACATTTGTGGAACATGGTGGAACACTCGTCACGACTTACTTTTCGGGACGTGTTAATGAGAACGATTTGACCTATTTAGGCGGATTTCCTGGACCGCTACGTTCTTTGCTAGGTATATGGGCAGAAGAAATAGATACGCTTTATCCAACGGAAGAGTCGGTATTTAAGTATAAAGATGTTCCGTTTAAGGTACATGATTATATAGAGACAATTCATCCAGAAACAGCCGACGTGTTGGCGATGTATGAGGAAGAAAGAACACCTGTCATAACAAAAAATCAGTATGGTACAGGGGCAGCTTTTTACCTCTCTGGTCGAACGGATCGAACATTCCATGAACACTTCTACAAGGAAGTAGTGAAAGATTTACAAATAAAAAGTGATCTTCCAGAACTAGTGATGAATGACGGACATTTTATTCGCATTAGACACCGAAAAAATGAGCGTACTGTGTTCTATTTCTTACAAAATTTCAGTAATGAAAGAAAGAGTGGATATCTTACCATGCCACTAACTGATGCAGAAACAGACGAAGAGATTGTGGGCGAGATTTGTTTTAAGCCATTTGAAACGCGAATATTAAAAGTGAATATGGAATAGAAGTAATTAAATTGAATCTAAATGACAAAGGGGATTCCATTGAGGAATCCCCTTGCTATACATTGGATTAATGATGAAAAAATATATTTTTGGAGGTTAAATGAATATGGTTAAAGATTATGCGAATCATAAGGTACTTCAAAAAAATAGAATGAAAGACCGTGCGCATTTTTTTTCGTATCAGAATGTGGAAGATGCGCTTAACTTTGATAGGGGACTTGCGAAAGGTTTTACGCTATTAAATGGGAAATGGAAGTTTCATTATGCAGAGAGTCCCGAACAAGCACCTGATATATTTTATAAAAAAGAGTATGATGTAAGTAATTGGAATGACATACAGGTTCCATCGAGCTGGCAAATGCATGGTTACGGAAGACCGCATTATACGAATGTTCAGTATCCATTCCCGGTAGATCCACCTTTTGTTCCAACAGAGAATCCAACAGGATCCTATAGACGAGATTTTTATGTAACGCAAGAGATGAAACAAGCGCTTGCCTTTCTCTGTTTTGAAGGGGTAGATAGTGCCTTTTATGTATGGATAAATGGACATTTTGTTGGTTACAGCCAAGCTAGCCGTATGACTGCTGAATTCGATATAACTTCTTTTATTCAAGAAGGAACAAACACTATTGCTGTTCAAGTCTATCAATGGTCAGATGGTAGTTATATAGAAGATCAGGATATGTGGTGGTTAAGTGGTATTTTTAGAGATGTCTACATACATTCCAAATCAAACATACATACGCAAGACTACTTTGTAACAACAAATTTAGATGAAGCATATAAACATGCTGAATTACAAATAACAACAGTAGTCCAAGCACATGAGGATGGTGATCATACCTATTATCTGGATACCCAATTGTTAGATGCGAACTATAATGAACTTGAAGAAGCTAAGCGAACGGTGAATTTGCAATTTAGTGAGTCAAAAGAAGCGGAGTTAACTATTGATATTCCAGTAAACAATCCAAATAAGTGGACTGCAGAAACCCCCTATTTATACTATTTAATAATGACGTTAAAAGATAACGAAGGTAATATTATTGAGGTTATTCCATCAAAAGTTGGTTTTAGGCAGGTAGAACTAAAAGATGGATTAATACAAGTAAACGGTGTACCAATCCTATTTAAGGGTGTTAATCGTCATGATCATCATCCAGACTTAGGTCGGGCAGTTCCGCTAGATTGGATGATAAAAGATATTGAGCTAATGAAGCAACATAATATTAATGCAGTACGGTCAGCTCATTATCCAAATGATCCAGTTTTCTACGATTTGTGTGATGAATACGGCTTATATGTAATCGATGAAGCAGACTTAGAATGTCATGGGTTTGAGCTAATTGGAAAACCGAATCAACTAAGTGATGATCCCGAGTGGGAAGAAGCGTACCTAGATAGAATGAGAAGAATGGTGGAGAGAGATAAGAATCACCCTTCTATTCTGATTTGGTCATTAGGAAATGAATCAGGTTTTGGAAAAAATCACATCAAAATGGCGGAATGGGCAAAGCAAAAAGATCCGACCAGACTTGTTCACTATGAAGGGGAAACACGTTCCATTATGACACAGGACAATAATAATCCAACACGAATGCATGAAGCTGCTGATATGTTCTCAACAATGTATACACCTCATGCATTAATGGAACAATTAGGTAATCGGACGGATTTAGCTCAACCTCATATTTTATGTGAATTTGCTCATGCGATGGGAAATGGTCCTGGCGGTTTTAAAGAGTACATGGATTTATTCTATAAGTATGAACGTCTTCAAGGTGGATTTGTATGGGAATGGCTAGACCACGGAATTCGTCAGTACACAGAATCTGGTGAGGAATACTTTGCTTATGGCGGAAATTTCGATGAGAGGCCTCACGATGGGAATTTTGTAATTGATGGGCTTGTAATGCCAGACCGTACACCATCACCAGCATTGCTCGAGTATAAAAAAGTGATTGAACCAGTCAAGGTTGAACCTGTTGATTTAGAAACAGGCACTGTCCGCATTCATAATATGTATAGTTTTAGTACGTTAGATCATTTACAGCTATCATGGTCACTTGTTTCAGATGGAAAGGTGATAGATAGTGGGTTGGTAGAGATGCCTACTATTAACGCAAAAGAGGCTAAAGAAATCACTATTCCATTTACCTTGCCGAATTTGCAAAAAGCGAATACAGATTACTGGATAAATCTCCAATTCAATCAGGCGTTTGAAACAAAGTGGTCAAAACCAAATCATGAGGTAGCTTGGGCACAGTTTAAGTTACCAATAATCGAAGGTTCAGAAGAAGTATATGATAGAAAAGAGTATTTACCATTGTCTGTATATGAGACGGATAAAAAGCTTGTAATTCATGGTGATTGTTTTGAATTTATCTTCAACCGAACATATGGTGAACTGGAGTCATGGATGCACCAGGGGATTGAATTGATTGAACAAGGCCCCAAATTGAATATTTGGAGAGCGCCAACTGATAATGATAAGCTAGGTATAGAAGAAGAATTTAATGTAAAGAAAGAAGAACAAGAGTGGAGACAACATGGTCTTGACAACATGCAAAAACGTGTTAAATCCGTTACGTTTGAAGTGTCGCCAATCAGAGACAAAGTAGAGGTTCGCGTACAGTCTCGTATCGCTCCACCTGTACTTGGTTGGGGATTTGAAACGACTATCATTTATACTATCTCGAAAAGTGGCTCAATGCAGTTAAAGGTAGACGGAAAAAAACAAGGGAACGTAGTAGGTACATTACCAAAAGTCGGTCTACAAATGAAAGTGAAATCGCAATTGAATCAAGTAGAGTGGTATGGTAGAGGCCCCGGTGAGTCATATGTTGATAGCAAACAAGCAAGTCGATTTGGCATATGGTCAAAGACGGTAGATGAACTCTATACTCCTTATGTCGTTCCTCAAGAAAATGGAAATCGACATCAAGTGAGATGGACATCCTTAACTAACCTTTCAGGAGTGGGATTACTAACTGTAGGTGATCCAAATTTTGATTTTAGTGCGAGTTATTATTCAACTGACACAATAGAAAAGGCAAATCACACGTATGATTTAATGAAGGACAATTTTATTACCTTTAATGTTGATTTTAAACAACAAGGATTAGGATCAGCAAGTTGTGGGCCTGGCGTACTTGAACAATATAAATTAAAAAATGAAGACTTTCATTTCTCAGTAACATTCTGTGCTTTTTCAAAGAGAGCGCATTCACCTGTGCAACTAAGTAAAATGATCTGATTTATGGTGTCTATCACTAAAGGATTTTCCCTATAGTGATAGGCGCTTTTTTGTATGGGCTTTTATAGTTACATGCTAAATAGCTGACATGTACAATTTAAGTGGCATTTTAAAAAGTAATTACCGCATTTTATTTCATCTAACATAAGATCTGAAACTAAATACAACAAATTTATCATCTTTGTTTATATTTCCTGGGAAATAACCGAATGGTTTATTAAATAATGAATAAGGGAATGACACATAACACAATGTAAGCGTGACATTGCAATAATCTAGGTATCTGTTCCTTTTATACATATTAACAATAATGGAAATGAGGTAGAGTCAATGAAACGTGTTGCTGTCATTTTTAATCCTGCAGCAGGAAATGGCGTGTTAGGTAAGTTAGAGGATCAAATAAAAGAAATATTAGAAACAGACTTTTCGGATGTTGTGATATATAAAACAAACCAGCCAGGTCATGGAGCGAATGTAGTTAAAAAACTAGGTAGTCATGTTGATCTAGTAATTGCTGCTGGAGGAGATGGAACCGTACATGAGCTTATTAATGCATTAGCCCCACTACCAGTAAGACCAGCATTTGCAATTATTCCTGGTGGTACAAGTAACGATTTCTCTAGAGAAATTGGGATGTTGCAACAACCGATAAGAGCAACAGAGCAAATTACTGCTAAACAAACAAAGTGGATTGATATAGGACAGAGTGATCAGCATTATTTTTTGAATTTTTGGGGGATTGGACTAATTACACAAGTATCAGAAACAGTTGATTCTAATTCAAAACAAAACATTGGCAGGTTAGCATATTATTTAAAGACCATTCAGTCAATGAATAAAGTGAATGGGTTTCAATTTAAAATAGAGACGGAAAAGGAAACAATAGAAGACGACGCGGTTATGATTATTGTTGGTAATGGGACGTATATTGGTGGTATTCGGGCCCTTTTCCCACAAGGTGACATTCAAGATGGCCTATTTGATGTTTTAATTATTAAGGAGGCATCAGTACAAGCATTTTTATCTATGTTGCAATCAAAAGTAGGAATACAAAATCAGAATATGGAAGAAATTATCCCTTTACAAGAAAATAGAATAAAAATACAAACAACACCAAATCAAAAAATTGACTGTGATGGTGAAAGAAAAAGTGACACACCATCAACGATAAAGGTCTTACCTAAACATATCCAAATGATAATTGGACAGTGAAAGAAGTGTTTTTTCGGAGTAGAAGTCTAATACGAGACTTATATCTTCGTTTATGTTACATACAACTGATAGCTTCTTTTATGAATAACTAAAAAGGTGCCGAAATTATCGACACCTTTTTATTATCTTTCAAAGCTTAGTAATTGGCGTAGTTCTGATTCAGTTAGCTTTGATAGCATTGTTTCACCTGGTTGAATAATTTGATCAACCAACGCTCGTTTTTCTTTTTGTAATTGGTAAATTTTTTCTTCGATTGTTCCTTCAGTAATCAATCGGATCACTTGGACAACGTTTTTTTGACCAATACGATGCGCCCTACCTGCTGCCTGGGCTTCAATCGCAGGATTCCACCACAAATCAAACAGAATAACGGTATCAGCACCAGTTAAATTTAATCCAGTTCCTCCCGCTTTTAATGAAATTAAGAATACATCTTTATCACCTTCATTAAAGGCATCTGCCATATTGACGCGTTCTTCTGCCGGGGTGCTTCCATCTAAGTAAAAGAAGTTATACCCTTCTTGCTCTATTGTTGTAGCAATTATTTGTAACATGCTTGAAAATTGCGAGAAAATTAGCAGACGTTTTCCAGAAGCCCTTAAATCAGTTACTAATTCTCTTAAATGTTCTAACTTACCTGACTTACCATGATAGTTATCTAAAAATAGACTAGGGTGACAACAAATTTGTCGTAAACGGGTAAGTCCAGCTAATATCTCTAATTTTCCTTTCTCAAAGCCCTTTGTTGCAATTGTCTCAGATAGTTGTGTATGCATCTTCTCAATATAGGCCAAATAAACCTGCTTTTGTAATTTAGTTAATTCCGCATACTGTTCTGTCTCTATTTTTTCTGGTAATTCATTTAATACATCTTCCTTTAATCGGCGTAAAATGAACGGTCTAGTAATTGTTGCGATATAATCTGCATCTAACTGTAAAAATTGTTTTTTGGATCCAAGGAAACCAGGTGTTAGTGCTTCAAAAATTGACCATAATTCATCCAATGCATTTTCAATGGGTGTGCCACTTAAGGCAAATCTATTTTTAGCTTTAATTGCCCGAACTGCCTTTGCTGTTAAGGTTAAATGGTTTTTAATTGCTTGCGCTTCATCTAAAATGAGCGCATCAAATGTAACATGTTCATATAATTCGATATCTTTTCGAATCAATGGATAAGAGGTTATCAAAATGTCAGTATCATCTTGTTCTGCCATCAGCTTTTTTCGTTGTTGTTTGGAACCAATCACAATTTTAGATCGAAGTGTTGGTGCGAATTTATCTATTTCTTTTTTCCAATTATACACAAGTGAAGCTGGTGCAATCACTAACGCTTGGTAATTTTCTATCTTTTCTTCTTTTTCACTTAATAGATAACTAATCGTTTGTACAGTCTTACCAAGTCCCATATCATCTGCTAAAATCCCACCAAGTTGATAAAAAGATAGTGTTTTAAACCATTGAAAACCCACGTGCTGATAGTCTCGTAATTCAGCTTTCAATGCGTCTGGTAATGTGAATTTCAGTTGTTCAGGTTGTTTTAATGCTTCAATCAATTGTGTGAATGTTTCATCGTAATGCACTAATTGTTCGTTAAAAACTTCCTCCAATTGAAAGCTTTTTGCTGCTGATACTTGTACATGACCATCTAGAACATCTTGTTTTGAAAGTTGCAATTGTTCTACAAATTTTTGAAAAGAGACAAACGACTCTTTTTCTAAAGAAACCAGTGGTCCATCCGATAGCCTAACATAACGTTTCTTTTCTACAACTGCTTCTAATAATAGTTGAATATCGTCATCAGAAATGCCTTCTATATCAAACGAAACATCCAGCATGCCTAGACGTTTATTTAATCCAATGCTTGTTGTCAGATCTGGTTCTTTTTCACTGTATAATGCTTTACCTGCATGAGTAAAATAAATGGTTGCAATTTCTTGTAATTCTGGTATTTTTTCATGTAAGAAGCGGTACATACTTTCATTATTAAAAAGTTGAAATCTACCATTTAGAAAATAAAAACCTGCATGTTCTAAGAACCGTAAAATGTGTTGTTCTTTTTCAACATCACGTTTGATAATTACATCAAGTCTTTCGTAATTTTCGTAAGGATATAATTTATGTTCACCATAATGAAAAACAACAGTAGCAACTAATACATCGTTTGCTTCATCTAAATAAATTACTGTGTCAAGCGGGTGTTCCTCTAATACTTCCGTTGTCTTATTTGTATAATCAATCGTACCTATCTCAGATAACTGTGGTAACACATGAGATACAAAGGCTTCCATATGTTCTTGTGCAATCCGATGTACATGTTGTGTTCGATAAGGTAATAACGCAAAAATTTGATCAATAATTTGCTGTTGTTCTACGGTTAATGGATAAAAGCAGTTGTCTTTAAACAGTAGACCATATTGTTCGAAATACGTATATTGAAACAGTGATTTCATATTTATTAAAAAACTAGTTTTCCCCTCCATATCAATGGGAAAATGAAGCGGTGGTAAGTGCTCATTGACATCATAATGATTTACCTTTTGCTTTGATGCTGTCATGAAAACATGATGACGTTCACTTATCTTTTTTAGTAGATCTAATGCAAGATTGGGTGCTAGTTTAATTGTACGTTTGTCTGTCATTGGGTAGTCCATCTCAAATAGGCTTTCGTTCTGATAACAAACGGTTAATTGCTGTAAAATATTTAAATCTTGTTGATCAAAATAATGTGTTATCGGTTCGTATGTGAAATTATTAGTGATTGGATAGGGTTGTTCATTTTTTACATGGATTAAAAAAGTACGAATATCTTTAATAATATACGTTTTTGTTGTACCAACTCGCAATTCTATTTCTAAAAAATCCGATTTATTCGCTGAGTGTTTATTTTGACTCACGGTATATTCAATCTGTAATGCTTCTCGCTCTAGAGCGTGTGTTTTCCTTGTTTGATTAAATGTATGAAGTAATCGCAGTGTAAATGGATCACTGGTAGCTTGTTTTTCTATATTTATTTGATTATGCTGAGGTGTTTCTGGTACATGTTGATTTCCACGTTGTCCAATTGCTAGTAAAACAGCTGCAATGTGCTTACAGGTAAAATGTGTATGATATGCTGGGCAATTACATTTTCCTTCTAATTCATCATTCTCAAAGAAAAAAATCCGTACGGTATAATTACTTGCGCCACGTACTTGAGCAGTCCATGTATCAATGGTTTGATTGTAGGTTAAACCAATTACTTTTCCTTTTTTAAAATAATCGTATCCTCTTTTGTAAAACCGTTGTCCGGTAATTTTTATAATATCTTGTTTATCTAAATAAAAGGTTCGCATATGTCATTCCTCACCTTGTGCTAATAAAATAATGATATCCTTCCATTATACCAAAAAAATGTATTTTAGAAACGATACATTGTGTTGTTTTTTAATCTACAGGTGTAGGTAAATAGTCCAAAGGTTAGGTGAAGACTAGTTGACTTTATACGAATAATCATGCTATTTTTACTATCGTATATATCGAAATTTTAAATGAAATGTGATAAAGGAGCTTTATGCCAATGTGAGTGATCCCTTATAACGATTAATAAATTAAACTTTTTAAAAAGAAGGGATTTATCTAATGACTATTTCAGAAGAAGTAAATAAAAGAAAAACATTTGCAATTATTTCACACCCAGATGCAGGGAAAACGACATTAACAGAAAAACTACTGTTATTTGGTAATTTGATCCGATCAGCAGGAACGGTTAAAGGAAAAAAATCAGGTAAGTTTGCTACATCAGACTGGATGGAAATTGAGAAGCAACGTGGTATCTCTGTTACATCTAGTGTGATGAACTTTCCATATAAAGATTATAAAGTAAATATTTTAGATACTCCAGGCCACGAAGACTTTAGTGAAGATACCTATCGTACGTTAACTGCTGTTGATAGTGTTGTGATGATTATTGATGCAACCAAGGGAATTGAAGCACAGACGATTAAATTGTTTAAAGTATGTAAAATGCGTGGCATTCCAATCTTTACTTTCATTAATAAAATGGATCGTGAAGGTCGTGAACCATTAGCATTATTGGAACAAATTGAAGAAGTTTTGAATATTGAAACTTATCCAATGAACTGGCCAGTCGGTATGGGTAAACGTTTTTTAGGTATCTTCGATCGACACCATGAACAATTTGTCCAGTTTAATGGAAATGAAGAAGAAACCTTTATTCCATACGATCAGTTGGGAGATGCAGCTCATGAATCGCTTGTACAAAATCCAACATTTAAAGAAACAGAAGAAGAGCTTGAATTATTAGATGAAGCAGGAGATATGTTTTCATTGGAAGCTGTATTACGTGGAGAGCAGACGCCAGTGTTTTTTGGGAGTGCGTTAGCGCCATTTGGTGTGCAAACATTTTTTGATACGTTTATTGATATGGCACCAAGCCCCAATCCACGTAAATCCACATCAGGTTTAATTCAGCCGGACAAAGAGGAGTTTTCTGGTTTTATTTTTAAAATACAAGCAAATATGAATCCAGCACACCGAGATCGAGTGGCTTTTTTACGTGTTTGTTCTGGAAAATTTGAACGTGGCATGAGTGTAACATTAGAACGCACAGGGAAAACGATTAAGCTTTCACAAACACAACAATTTGTTGCTTCTTCACGAGGTACAATCGAGGAAGCGTACCCTGGCGATATCATCGGTATATATGATCCAAATGCTTATCGTATTGGTGATACCTTAATTCAAGGAAAAGAAATGTTTGCTTATGATGAACTTCCACAGTTTCCGCCTGAATTATTTAAAAAGGTAACTGCAAAAAATGTAATGAAGTCAAAACAGTTCAAAAAAGGAATAGAACAATTAGTTCAAGAGGGTGCAATCCAACTATTTACTGGTTATCCGATGGAAAGTTATATCATTGGAGCAGTTGGAGAATTGCAATATCAAGTCTTTGAACATCGAATGAAAAATGAATACAATGTTGAAGTAGTTTTAGAATCTATGGGAGAGCGTATTCCTAGGTGGTTAGATGAAGAAAAAATAGACACCACTTTGTTTGATGAGCGAAATTTACTAGTTAAAGATCGGGAAGGTTCATTTTTAGTATTATTTAAAAATGATTTTGCGCTACGCTGGTTCCAAGATAAACACAAAGATATCAAGTTGATTGATTTATTTGAAGTAAATCAATACGATCAATCTTACTAAAAACTGCGCAACCTTAGAAAGGCTTGGGAAATTAATTCCTAGGCCTTTTTATGTATGTTAAACAAAAACGAATATCTGTTCGCTTTTTGTTTGATTTGTAGTATAATGTGGTAAACTAGATTAGGTGAAAGAAGAACGGAGGATCGATCATGGCTGAAACCTTTGACTTAGTTTCTAAATATAGTCCTCAAGGGGACCAACCACAAGCGATAAAAGAGTTAGTTAATGGCATTACATCAGGTAGACGAGCCCAAACACTGCTTGGGGCAACCGGTACAGGTAAGACATTTACCATGTCCAATGTAATAAAAGAAGTAAACAAGCCAACATTAGTTATTGCACACAATAAAACACTAGCAGGACAACTATATAGTGAATTCAAAGAATTTTTTCCTAATAATGCTGTAGAGTATTTTGTTAGTTATTATGACTATTATCAGCCAGAAGCTTATGTTCCCTCTACAGATACATTTATTGAAAAAGATGCAAGTATTAATGATGAAATAGATAAATTACGACACTCAGCTACCTCTTCCTTGTTTGAAAGAAATGATGTCCTTATTGTTGCGAGTGTGTCCTGTATATATGGTTTAGGTTCGCCAGAGGAATACCGTAATCAAGTATTATCTGTTCGTGTCGGAATGGAAAAAGATCGGGACGCGTTATTACGCGAATTAGTGGATATTCAGTATGCTCGAAATGATATAGATTTTCAACGAGGTACGTTCCGTGTTCGAGGCGATTCTGTTGAAATCATCCCGGCATCTAGAGAAGAACACTGTGTCCGTGTTGAATTTTTTGGAGACGAAATTGACCGAATCCGTGAAGTGGACGCCTTAACAGGAGAAATTATTGGCGAGCGAGAACATATTGCTATATTTCCAGCTTCTCACTTTGTTACTGGAGAAGAAAAATTAAAAATTGCCATGAAAAATATTGAGAAAGAGTTAGAAGAACAATTGAAATATTTTCATGAAAATGACAAATTATTAGAAGCGCAACGAATTGAACAGCGAACACGTTATGATTTAGAGATGATGGCTGAAATGGGATTTTGTTCAGGCATTGAGAATTATTCCAGACATTTGACATTAAGAGAGCCTGGTTCAACCCCTTATACGCTGATCGATTATTTTCCTGATGATTTTTTAATTGTTGTTGATGAATCCCATGTAACACTGCCACAAGTACGTGGTATGTTTAATGGGGATAAAGCTCGTAAGCAGGTGCTCGTAGATCATGGTTTTCGTTTACCTTCAGCACTTGATAACCGCCCACTCACATTTGAAGAATTTGAGCAAAAGGCGAATCAATTTGTATTTGTATCAGCTACACCAGGACCGTATGAATTAGAACATACACCACAAATGACGGAACAAATTATTAGGCCAACTGGTTTGCTTGATCCAAAAGTAGAAGTAAGACCGATTGATGGCCAAATTGATGATTTAATTGGAGAAATCAATAAACGCATCGAACGAAATGAACGTGTGTTAATTACGACATTAACGAAAAAGATGTCTGAAGATCTAACGGATTACTTAAAAGAGATTGGAATGAAAGTTGCTTATCTGCATTCTGAAATTAAAACATTAGAACGAATAGAAATTATTCGAGATTTACGAGTAGGGAAATATGATGTCCTTATTGGAATTAACTTATTAAGAGAAGGTTTAGATATTCCCGAAGTTTCACTTGTAGCGATACTTGATGCTGATAAAGAAGGATTTCTACGCTCTGATCGCTCTCTCATTCAAACAATGGGACGGGCAGCTCGTAATGAAAATGGCCGAGTTCTCATGTATGCAGATCGTATAACCGATTCGATGCAGCGGGCAATAGAAGAAACAGAAAGACGACGTGAAAAACAACAAGCTTACAACAAGAAACATCAAATTACACCTACAACAATTAAGAAGGATGTACGTGATGTCATTCGAGCAACAATGGCAGCAGAAACAACTGAATCATATGAAGAAACACCTAAACTGAGCAAGATGACGAAGAAAGAAAAAGATAAGATGATCGAACAAATGGAAAAAGAAATGAAACAAGCGGCTCGAGAGTTGAACTTCGAAAAAGCTGCTGAGCTGCGTGATTTAGTATTGGAACTAAAAGCGGAAGGATGACGGTAAATGGTAAAAAAAGCAATAACGATTCAAGGTGCTCGTGCGCATAATCTTAAAAATGTCGACATTGATATCCCGAAAGATAAATTAGTCGTATTGACTGGCCTATCGGGCTCAGGGAAATCGTCGCTGGCATTTGATACGATTTATGCTGAAGGGCAACGAAGATATGTTGAATCTCTTTCTGCTTACGCCCGGCAATTCTTAGGACAAATGGATAAACCAGATGTTGATGCGATTGAAGGCCTGTCACCAGCTATATCTATCGATCAAAAAACCACCAGTAAAAATCCACGGTCAACGGTTGGAACGGTTACAGAAATTTATGATTATATGCGTTTGTTGTTTGCGAGGGTAGGCCACCCTACTTGTCCGAAGCATGGAATCGAAATTACGTCACAAACTGTACAGCAAATGGTAGATCGTATTTTAGAATATCCAGAACGAACAAAACTTCAAATATTAGCACCTGTTATTAGTGGTCGCAAAGGTGAACATTCAAAAGTATTAGAGAACCTAAAGCAAGAAGGGTTTGTTCGCCTGCGTGTTGACGGTGACATGCGAGAAGTTAGTGAAGATATTCAATTAGAGAAGAATAAAAAACATGATATAGAAGTAGTTGTAGACCGAATTGTTGTAAAAGACGGAATTTCTAGTCGATTAACAGATTCATTAGAAACAGCACTTCGTTTAGGGGAAGGTAAAGTAATCGTTGATGTAATTGGTGATCAAGAACTATTGTTTAGTGAACATCACGCATGTCCAATTTGTGGTTTCTCTATTGGTGAGTTAGAACCAAGATTGTTTTCTTTTAATAGTCCTTTTGGAGCTTGTGAACGATGTGATGGGTTAGGAACACAATTAGAAGTTGATGTAGACTTAGTAATTCCTAATAAAGAACTGTCATTAAAAGAAGGAGCAATTATCGCTTGGGAGCCAACAAGTTCACAATATTATCCACAGTTGCTGAAAAGTGTTTGCCAGCATTACGGAATAGATATGGAAGTTCCAGTAAGTCAATTACCTAAAGATCAATTAGAGAAAATATTACATGGAAGTGGAAAAGAACGCATTCATTTTCGATATGAGAACGATTATGGTATGACAAGAGAGAATGATATTCTTTTTGAAGGGGTATTATCTAATATTGCTCGTCGTTATCGGGAAACGTCATCTGACTTTATACGAGAGCAAATGGAAAAATATATGGCACAAAAACATTGCCCGACATGTAAAGGTTATCGTTTGAAGAAAGAGGCGATAGCTGTACAAATTAATGGATACCATATTGGACAAGTGACAGAAAAGTCTGTTACAGAAGCTAATCAATTCATCTCTCAATTGAAGCTTAGTGAAAAGGAACAGCAAATTGCAAAAATGATTGTTAAAGAAATTCAAGACCGACTCACATTTTTGACGAACGTTGGATTGGATTACCTTACGTTATCTCGTGCAGCGGGTACTTTGTCTGGAGGAGAAGCACAACGTATTCGACTGGCAACCCAAATTGGTTCGGCCTTAACAGGGGTCCTATATGTACTTGATGAACCTTCCATTGGCTTGCATCAGCGGGATAATAATCGGTTAATTGCAACGCTACAACAAATGCGAGATTTAGGTAATACGTTAATTGTTGTAGAGCATGATGAGGATACGATGCTTGCAGCGGATTGGTTGATTGATATTGGACCAGGAGCTGGGGAACATGGAGGCTCTATTGTTGCAAGTGGTACGCCAAAGCAAGTCATGAAAAAGAAGCAGTCTTTAACGGGTCAATATCTTTCTGGAAAAAAATTCATTCCGTTACCAACAAATCGTCGTAAACCGGATGGTCGATTTATTGAAGTAATTGGTGCAGAAGAAAATAATTTAAAAAATGTTAATGCTAAGATTCCAATTGGTTTATTTACTACCGTAACAGGTGTATCAGGATCAGGAAAAAGTACATTAATTAATGAGATTTTACAGAAAAGTTTGGCAATGACATTAAATCGTGCAAAGCAAAAGCCAGGTAAGCATAAAACTATTAAAGGTAGCGAATATCTCGAGAAGGTAATTGATATCGATCAGTCACCAATAGGACGAACGCCTCGGTCAAATCCTGCAACATACACAGGGGTTTTTGATGATATTCGAGATGTATTTGCCCAAACAAATGAAGCGAAAATACGTGGCTATAAAAAAGGTAGATTTAGCTTTAATGTAAAAGGTGGACGTTGCGAGGCTTGTCGAGGTGACGGTATTATAAAAATAGAGATGCATTTCTTACCAGATGTTTATGTACCTTGCGAAGTGTGTCATGGTAAAAGATATAACCGTGAAACATTGGAAGTGAAATATAAAGGGAAGAATATTGCTGATATCCTTGATATGACCATTGAAAATGCATTACATTTTTTTGAGAATATCCCTAAAATCAAACGTAAACTACAAACGGTTTATGATGTTGGACTAGGCTATGTACGTCTAGGTCAACCAGCAACAACATTGTCTGGCGGTGAGGCACAACGTGTGAAATTAGCTAGTGAATTACATCGCCGATCTAATGGGAAATCATTATATATTCTAGACGAACCAACAACCGGGCTTCATGTTGATGATATTTATCGGTTATTAGAAGTTTTACAACGCTTGGTAGAAAACGGTGATTCTGTTTTAATCATTGAACATAATTTAGATGTAATTAAAGCGGCCGATTATATTATTGATCTAGGTCCTGAAGGTGGTGACCGTGGTGGTCAAATTGTAGCTGCTGGATCACCAGAAGAAGTAGCCGAAACAGAACAGTCATATACGGGTAATTATCTAAAACCAATATTAGAACGTGATCGAAAGCGAATGAATGAAAAAATAAAAGCAAAAGAAAAAGTGGCTCAATCCTAAAGTAAATGTAGTCATAACACAGCGATTACTAATAATTAGGATCATATAAAACAGTTATGTCGTTGTTTATAACTACCATACTTAAATGAACAACTTATTCTTATTAATAATAAGAATAAGTTGTTCATTTTGACCTAAAAGATAAAATTGAGTACAGTATACAATAGGGAAAAATGAGAGAGGAGTTTAACCAATTGGAAGCCATAGATAAAACAATTGTACAAACAAAATTAAATCAGCTAGCAAATCAAGACGTATATGTGCATATAGAAACAACTAACGGTGCATACGCTAGTCACCATAATGCTGATGCATATAATGTAGGTGTCTTCATGCGCAATGCAACGGTTCGCTATCATCAAGCAAAAATCACTGGTGATCATACTGGCTATCGTGTCGGGTTAAAAACTGATAATGGTTGGGTTTATGCTGAAGGTGTTCGCGAATATGAGATAGATACCTCTGACCGTTTATTGCTAGCGGGGCATGATCGAGAAGGACGATTAATGGTGGCCTTGCAACTTAGTAGAACACCATTTAATGAGTAAGTTGGTATATAAAGGAGTTGGAGAATAAATGGAAAGTCATGTTGTTGTTATCTTCCCTCATCCTGATGATGAAGCATTTGGTGCGGCAGGTACAATCACACACTTTAGAGAACAAGGTGTACCTGTTACTTATTTATGTGGAACATTAGGTGAGATGGGAAGAAATATGGGGAATCCTACTTTTGCTACAAGAGAAAGTTTACCACATTTTCGTAAAGAAGAACTTATTGCAGCTTGTGATGTGTTAGATATTGATCTACATATGCTAGGCTATCGTGATAAAACATTAGAATTTGAATCAAAAGATGAGATAGCTACTAACCTGCTAACATACTTAGAAGCGTTAGAGCCTAGTTTAGTAATTACTCATTATCCAGGTCACGCTGTTCATCCAGATCATAATGCATTTGGGGCGGCAACAATTGAAGCAATAAAACGTATGGAGATTTCTAAACGTCCAAAGGTTTGGGCACAAGCGATTACGAATACTCGCTTTGAAGATTTAGGACAACCAGATGTTTCATTAGATATCACACCTTACTTCACAAAGAAGTTCGAAACTATTTTAGCACATCAATCTCAAGCAGCGGGTGTACTAGGAGATATGGATCCGTCAATCGAAAAATTAGCCGATATTATAAAAACAAAGTTGTCGACTGAACAGTTCTATACTTGGCATTTTTAATTGAAAGTACAATGTTAGCGCCTTTCAAATTTTCTATTATTTTATGAATTCAAAGTGTTTAACGAAATAAAAAATGAGGAATATAATTGATAAATGAGTTAATGGATAGATTTATCAATTAGAGCATAACATAATAGATGAAAAGGAGGATATACGATGAAAAAAAAGCTGTATCGTTCAAGTAAAAATAAAATGGTATCAGGTGTAATAGGTGGAATTGCAGAATATTTTAATGTGGATGCAACGATATTGCGATTAATTTTTGTTGTTGCACTTCCATTTACAGCATTTTTCCCATTAGTTTTTGTATATATCGCAGCAGCAATCATTATGCCAATTGATAATGGTGTATCATAATGACGCGTTGGTTTGTGTCTTTATTATTAAATGCACTTGCATTGACACTGGTTTCACAGCTTTTTGATGCCTTTTATATAGAAGGGGTTGGAACAGCGTTATTTGCAAGTGTCATTTTATCTGTTCTAAATGTGATCGTAAAGCCTATTTTAGTTGTATTAACATTACCAATTACTATTGTGTCACTCGGTCTTTTTTTATTTGTTATCAATGCAATCACATTAATGCTTTCACAAGCATTGATAGGTGATTCATTTGTTATTGATGGCTTCGGAATTGCGGTACTTGCTGCAATTGTATTATCACTAATTAATTTAATTCTCAATCGATTAATTAAAGATCGTATTACTTGAGTTAAGGTTGGATAAAAATTTTAAGCTTTATTAAAAAAAGTACCCTATAGAGTAGCTCTTTAAAAGCTACCTACAGGGTACTTTTGTGTATAATAATGTTAATTCAGTTATTCCATCTGCATAGCTTGAATTTCTATAAGGCTCGTTTTTAAGTTATACTGTGGAAAAGTAGGAAAAAAAGGAGCAACTAAAAGAATGAGTCACCCATTTCTTCAATTTTCTTTTCAAACAAATCCAGATGATCATCACTCTATTTTTTTTGGAAATCCAATAGATGTATATCAATCTACAGACATTAATCAGGTGATCCCTATATTAAAAAAAGTAGAGAAAGCAATAAATGATGGATATTATGCTGCTGGTTTCGTGTCTTATGAAGCTGCCCCCGCTTTCGATCATAACTATAAGGTCGTTTGTACAAAAAGCGATTTTCCGTTAATTTATTTCGCAATATTTAATGAACCCGAACCAAATAAATCGTGCGCTTTTACTGAAAGTGAATCTTATCATGTTTCTGATTGGTCATTTATTTCTAATTACAAACAATATGATAAAGGGATTAAAGCAATTAAACGTGCAATTAAAAATGGGGATACATATCAAGTTAATTACACGACGCAAATGGAAGCAGATTTTTCTGGTGATCCTTATACGTTATATCAACAACTAAAGTACAATCAAAAAGCAGGTTATAGTGCATATATGGAATTGGATAACTACCAAATATTATCTGCTTCCCCTGAACTTTTCTTTCAAGTACAGAATGGAAAAATAATAACGAAACCGATGAAAGGCACTTCGCGTAGAGGACGTTTTTTTCAAGAAGATGAGTGTTTAAAACAACAATTATATGAATCAGAAAAAGAACGAGCGGAAAATCTAATGATTGTAGATTTACTCCGAAATGATTTAGGGAAAATAGCTAAACTCGGATCTGTAAAAGTTACGAAACAATTGGAAATTGAGTCGTATCCAACTGTTCATCAAATGACTTCTACAATAACCGCTGATCTAAATACACATCGTATAATTGATTGGTTTCAAGCATTATTTCCTTGTGGATCCATAACAGGTGCTCCAAAAATGAAAACAATGGAATATATTGCTGCACTTGAACAGAATCCTAGAGGGGTGTATTGTGGTGCGATTGGTTATTTCACTCCTAAACAGGAGGCAATTTTTAATGTTCCCATTCGAACCGTTGTGATAGATAAAAGAACTAAAAAAGCAACTTATGGCGTTGGAAGTGGTGTAACATGGGACTCTAAAGTGAAAAATGAGTATGAAGAATTGAAAACGAAAGCGAAATTATTGACTGAAAAAAGGTCAGCATTTCAATTAATTGAAACCATATTATTAGAGCAAGGGAGTTACCCATTAGAAGCTTATCATGTCAAACGATTAGCTGAGTCTGCAAAGTATTTTAATATTCCCTTTTCGAAAGAGAAGGTAAACAAAACATTAGAAAAAATAAAACATCAGCTAGATGTGGGGAAATATAAAGTAAGACTTCTATTAGATTTGAATGGTGAACTGCATAAGTCCGTAGAAGAATTAAGTAATACACCAGAATCTGTTGAATGTGAATTAGCTAGCTATCCCATAGATAAAACAAATGTATTCCATTATCATAAAACAACGAACCGTTCGATTTATCAAGAACATGTAACAAATAATCCATCTATATTCTCTGTATTACTTTGGAATGATCAAGAGGAAATTACAGAATTCACATTCGGGAATGTCGTCGTTGAGCTGGATGGTCAACTATTCACACCACCTTTATCTGCTGGTTTATTGCCTGGAACATACCGAGACTATTTATTAGAACATCACATGATTAAAGAACGTACGATTACAAAGAAAGAAGTCATGGCGGCTTGCAATGTTTGGTTCATTAACAGTCTAAGAGGATGGATTTCAGTCCAACTAAAATAATTGATTCACTATTAAATTGGTGATTGTACAAACAAAAAGTGCTACAATAAACATACATCTTGTTACAAAAGGTAATAAGTTGATGGCATGATGGAGGGATGAATTTGACTAAAATTTATACACAAGATTTATTAGATCAGTTTAAGTTAGAAGTAGTTGCTGGTAGTAACGGCGTTAATAGAGAAATTGTTATGAGTGATATTTCACGTCCTGGAATTGAAATGACAGGTTATTTTCGTTACTATCCAAAGAAACGATTACAATTATTAGGGAAGACAGAACTTTCTTATTATAAAGATTTGAATTCTGAGGAACGGGCTGACCGTGCAAAAAAAATGTGTACCCCAGTAACACCAGGGATTGTAGTTTCAAGAGGTATGGATATTCCGGATGAGCTTATACAAGCATGTGATAAAGCAGATGTGCCATTACTAAGATCGCCATATAAAACAACACGCGTTGTCAGTCGATTAACAAACTTTTTAGAAGCAAAATTTGCACCATTTACAGCAATGCACGGTGTATTAGTTGATATATATGGTGTTGGTGTACTCATTACAGGGCAAAGTGGCGTAGGTAAAAGTGAAACGGCACTTGAGTTAGTAAAAAGAGGGCATCGTCTGGTAGCAGATGATAGTGTTGAGATTAGACAAGAAGATTATGATCGTTTAATTGGTTCTTCACCACCATTGATAGAACATTTATTAGAAATTCGTGGCTTAGGTATTATTAATGTAATGACATTATTTGGGGCAGGATCTGTCCGTTCATACAAAAAGATATCTTACGTTATTAATTTAGAATCATGGGATGAACAAAAACAATATGATCGCCTAGGTTTAGAAGAAGAAACAATGAAAATTATTGATGTAGAAGTACCCAAGGCAACATTACCTGTACGACCGGGACGAAATTTGGCGGTTATTATTGAAGTAGCAGCGATGAATTTTCGTTTGAAACAAATGGGTGTGAATGCTGCCGAGGAGTTTTCTACTCGATTAACTACGATGATAGATAATGAAAAAAGTAATTTAGGTATTGATTACGATTTGGAATAGGGAAGGGAGTTAGCTATTTTGTTATTTCAAGTATCACCACCAATTGATCGTGTGTTTTTAGAACTTGGTCCACTAACTATTTATTGGTATGCGGTTATCATTGTTAGTGGTGTTTTTATTGGTTTGTGGTTAGCGACAAGAGAGACAGATCGGTTGGGGTTAGAAAAAGACTTATTTACAGATTTAATTATGTTTGCCTTACCAATAGCAATTATTTCTGCTCGTTTTTATTATGTCGCGTTTGAATGGGAAAGATATCAAGGTGGTCCATGGTGGGATGTGTTTGCCATATGGGAAGGTGGCATCGCTATTCATGGAGCACTGATAGGATCAGTTATAACGGCTATTATTTTTGCACGAGTAAAAAGGGTATCATTTTGGCAACTTGCTGATATTGCAGCACCTAGTCTCATTTTAGGTCAAGCAATTGGACGATGGGGTAACTTTATCAATCAGGAAGCGCATGGTGGAGTTGTATCTGACGCATTTTTCAATAATTTTATGCAATACTTACCTGATTTTATTGTAAATCAGATGTACATAGATGGTGCATATTATCATCCCACATTCTTATATGAATCGGTCTGGAATATATTGATCTTTAGTTTACTTTTAGTTCTACGTAAAAAAGTGAATCCTAGAAGAGGTGAATTATTCTTAACTTATGTGATTGGTTATTCTGTTGGAAGGTATTTTATCGAGGGTATGCGTACGGATAGTTTATATATCATCGGTTCATTACGAACAGCCCAAGTAATTTCGATTGTTTTAGTTGTTGTATGTATAGGTATAATGATTTATCGTAGAAAAACAAATATGGCAAACCGCAGATATAGTGGAAAAAAGATATAATGGAGATTAGATAGTGAATGGAATAATAAAAAGAGGGACAAGACAAGGTTTACAGGTAACGTGGACGTTAAGTAAAGTTATTTTTCCTATTACTGTGTTTGTAACGATTCTGCAATATACACCAGTGTTAGATTGGCTGGTACAGTTAGTTACACCATTAATGAATAGTTTGGGATTATCGGGTGAAGCTGCAATACCGCTTGTTTTAGGAAATACACTTAATTTATATGCCGGTATTGCAGCGATTATATCGTTTGATTTTACGGTTAAGGAAGTCTTTACTCTAGCGATTATGTTGTCTTTTTCGCATAATTTAATCATTGAGTCTTCGGTGGCAACTCGCGTCGGTATTAAATGGCCGGTTATTGTTAGTGTACGAATAGTACTTGCAATCATTTCAGCATGGATGATACAGCTAGTTTGGGATGGTGGCAATCAATTAGCACAATATGGATTAATTTCAAAGGAAATGCAAGCGCCAGAAGGTTGGTTGGCAATTGGTATAGAAGGTTTCCAAACTGCGTTCATTAGTGTATTGCAACTAGGCGTAATTGTCATTCCATTAATGGTTGTTTTGCAATTTTTTCGTGAATTAGGTTGGATGGAGCGAATCTCTAAAACTTTGGCTCCATGTACGCGTGTGCTTGGAATGGAAAAGAAAGCTTCCATGACATTAGTTGCGGGGCTTTTTATTGGATTAGCCTACGGGACAGGTGTCATGGTGCAAGCAGTAAAAGAAGATGGCGTTTCAAAAAAAGATATGTACCTAGCTTTTATTTTTTTAGTATCTTGTCATGCGGTAGTCGAAGATACACTGATCTTTATTCCACTGGGTATACCTGTTTGGCCACTCTTATTGATTCGTCTAGTTACAGCAATTATTTTAACAGCAACAATCGGATATATTTGGAATAGAAAACAATTAACAAATAGGAAGGAAGTCATCAAGCATGAGCATACGTACGATTCTTTTTGATTTAGATGGAACATTAATTGACACGAATGAATTAATTATCGCATCGTTCACACATACGTTAGAAAAGCATACAGGGAAAAAGTATCAACGAGAAGATATTCTTCCTTTCATTGGTCCGCCATTGTACGATAGTCTTCACCAAGTCGATCCTGATCATGTGGAAGCGATGATAACTACTTATCGTACACACAATATCGAAAATCATGAAAAATATGTGGTAGCTTATCCAACGGTGGTAGAAACGATGAGAACATTAAAAGACAAAGGTTACCAGTTGGGAATTGTTACAACCAAGATACGTGATACAGCTGAATTAGGATTAAAAATAACTGGTTTATATGAACTATTTGAATGTGTTATTGGCTTGGATGATGTAACGAACGCTAAACCACATCCGGAACCAATTATAAAAGCTTTAACAGAACTTGATGCTAGTCCACAACATGCGTTAATGGTAGGAGACAACTATCATGATATTGAATCTGGACAAAACGCTGGGGTAAAAACAGCAGGAGTTGCTTGGTCGATTAAAGGAGAAGCCGCTTTAGCTGACTATCAACCAGATTATATGCTTAAGGAAATGAAGGATTTATTAACTATTCTTGAGGTGTAACCCATGCGAAATACAGAGCGTTACAAAGTAGAGGGTGCAAATTCCTTATGGCATGTGTATAAAACAGTCCCTTTTGTAAAAGTAATAAAAAACTTTATTGTTATACAACTTGCAAGGTATACTCCTTTTCTAACGGTGAAAAATTGGCTGTATAAAAATTTTCTAAGAATGAACGTTGGAGATGAAACGGCCTTTGCATTAATGGTTATGCTAGATATTATGTTTCCAGAACGAATTTCAGTTGGAAGAAATACAGTGATTGGATATAATACAACGATTCTAGCACATGAATACTTAATCAAAGAATACCGATTAGGTGATGTTATTATTGGCAATGAAGTAATGATAGGTGCTAACAGTACGGTGTTGCCTGGTGTCACAATAGGTGATGGCGCAATTGTATCGGCAGGAACAATTGTACATAAAGATGTACCAGCCGGTGCATTCGTTGCAGGAAATCCAATGCGCATTGTTTATACAGCCGAGCAAATGCAGGAACGAATCAAACAAGATGATTTTTTCAACAATAGTAATCAGCAGGTTTGATATTGTATGAATGCAAAATAGGAATAGATAACAGCACAAGGGGTTGTAAAGGGATGGGGTTCTCAAATATTCATCGAGATAAAATAACTGAGATGCTCTCAAAAGAGATATTTGACGTATTAGTAATTGGTGGTGGCATAACCGGTGCAGGGGTTGCTTTGGATGCGACTGCTAGGGGGATGAAAACGGCAGTTGTAGAAATGCAGGATTTTGCTGCAGGTACATCTAGTCGCTCGACTAAATTAATTCATGGTGGTCTGCGCTATCTTCAGCATGGAGAAGTTAAAATGGTCGCAGAAGTTGGTAGAGAGAGAGCAATTTTATTTGAAAATGGCCCACACATTACGAAACCGGAAAATATGTTATTACCAATTTATCAAGATGGCACATTGAATAAATGGAGTACACGAATTGGATTAACGATGTATGATCGCTTAGCGGGTGTTCAAAAAAAAGAACGGCATAAAATGCTTACTAAAAAAGCAGTGCTAGCGAAAGAACCGTTGGTTTCTAATAAAGGTTTAATTGGAGCGGGGGATTATATAGAATACAAAACGGATGATGCCCGATTAACAATTGAAGTAATGAAAAAAGCGGTACAGCTAGGTGCAACGGCATTAAATTATATGAAAGTTGTGCAATTCATATATGATGAACAGCGCAAAGTTATTGGTGCGGAAATAGAAGATCAAATCAATGGTGAAAATTATACGGTTTATGCAAATAAAATTGTTAATGCAACAGGTCCATGGCTCGATTCTGTTCAGGATTTAGATTATTCTAAAAAAGATAAAGCACTTTTTTTGACAAAGGGCGTACATCTTGTTTTTGATCAAAGTAGATTCCCATTAAAACAAGCGATATATTTTGATCATATCGATGGTAGAATGATTTTTGCCATACCACGAGAAAACAAAACGTATGTGGGTACCACGGACACACCATATCATGAAGATACTGCTAACCCTTCAGTGACTAAAGAAGATTGTCACTATCTATTGGAGGCAATAAATCAAATTTTTCCTTCGTTACATCTTACGTTAGTTGATATTGAATCGAGTTGGGCAGGAGTTAGGCCATTAATTACGGAGAAAGGGAAAGATCCTAGTGAAATTTCTCGTAAAGATGAGATCTTGTATGCAGAATCAGGACTCATTTCCATAGCAGGTGGTAAACTTACCGCTTATCGAAAAATGGCTGAAAAGGTTGTTGATAAAATTGCTAGACAACTGAAACATGAGAAAGGAATTCTGTATTCCCCATCTGAAACCAAATTGATTCCCATTGCTGGAGGAGAAGTAGGTGGATCAGCAGGATTTGCCGAGTTTAAACAACGACAGTTAAAGCGAGCTAATATCAATATAGATGATTGTGTAAAAGGATTGTATATTGATCGTTATGGAAAAAATGTAGAAAAGATTTGGCAGAATTATTATAGTTATTATCAAGAAGCACAGCATTTTGAAGTGGAACCACTTGTTTTTGCAGAGTTAATCTATGCATTAGAAGAGGAATGCATTTATATGCCACTAGATTTTTTTATGAGACGTACAGGAGATCTTTTTTTTAACTTGGAATCCGTTGAACGAAATGGAGCAGGTGTATTAGCCTATTTAGAAAAGAAACTTCACTGGAATCGTGATGAAACGGCATATTATAAAAGGGAATTAACGCTTGCTTGTCAGAAACCATTTTATTCATAATTAAAGACAAATCAATTTTTTAAGAAATTTACACAAAATATCATTCAATGAAGAAGTTCGCTAAGTAATTAAGCGAGCTTTTTATTGTATATCAGTTTTGCTATTAATCTTATAGGAACATAGTCAAATATGTGATATACTTCAAACGATACGATAGGTCCTTTCAAGGGGGAGACATATGAGTATAATGAAAAAAAACAAAAAACAATCAACTGTAGATAATGTCATTCCTTTTATTCCAGAGGGCGATTTTTATTTTTCTAAAGGTGTTCATGCTTTTCAAAAAAGAAAATTTGATATTGCTTTGAAATGGTTTAAAAAAGCGACAGAAGCTGATCCAACAGAGCCGTTGTATCCGTGCCAAATGTCGATTATTTATACAGAGATTGGTGCCTATCATGCTGCCAATCAAATTCTAACAGAAGTTATTGAAAAACAAGGAGAAGATTATTTAGATTGCTATTATCTAATTGCCAATAATTATGCACACCTTGGTTTGTTGCATGATGCACAAAAATACGCAACCATTTATTTAGAAAAAGATCCTGAAGGCGAATTTAAAGAAGAAACAGAAGAGTTACTCAGCGTTTTACAATTAAGTGAAGATGACGATTGGTTGGATGATGAAGACGAATTATTAATGTATCAGGAGACCGCTTTTCACCATTTGGAACGAAAAGATTGGCAAAAAGCGTTACCATTATTACAAGAAATGATGACATTATTTCCTGATCATATGACCGCCAAGCATGAATATGCATATGCATTATTCTTCTCTGGTGATCGTAGGGATGCAATAAATTTAGAAGAAGCATGGTTAAACAAACACCCCGCTTCTATCTTTAGTCTTACAAATTTAATCATGTTTTACTATGAACAAAATGATCAAACAAAAGTTGACCAATTAAAACATTCATTAGTTAACATCTTCCCAATCCATGAGCAGCAAAAGTTACGTTTAGCCATAGCATTTGCTCATATAGGTTGTGATGAACTCGCATATTCACGATTTCTTTCTTTGTCTAAAAAAAGTTTAAGAGGACACATTAATTATTACAGGTATTTTTCCAAGGTAGCCTATCAAGTCGGGGATGAAAAACGAGCGCAACGTTTATGGGAAGAAGGTGTAATGCTCTATTCGGTTTTAAAAACAGAGCAAGCTCCTTGGCAACAGACAAAATAATGTGTAAGTATATGTGAGCATATTATTGGACGATTATATGTAAAAATACGATAATGGGTATAGTAATTATTTCGATTAAGCACACAAAAAATTGCACATTAATACTTATAAAATATGTGTGTTAACGCAATTGATAACTTCCTATTTTATCAAAAAGGGAAATGAGGCTTTACTTTAATTTGAAAGGATGAACAAATCATGGCTGAAGAAAGAATTTATGATGTGATTATTGCAGGAGCAGGACCAGCTGGAATGACAGCAGCTGTTTATACCTCTCGTGCTAACTTAGATACATTAATGCTCGAGCGAGGAATTCCAGGAGGACAAATGGCTAATACGGAAGACGTGGAAAATTATCCTGGCTATGAAAGTATCTTAGGTCCAGATTTGTCCAACAAAATGTTTGAACACTCAAAGAAATTTGGTGCAGAATATGCTTATGGAGACATCAAAGAGGTTATTGATGGAAAAGAGTATAAGACTGTAGTTACAGGTTCTAAGGAATATAAGACTAGATCACTTATTATTACAACCGGAGCGCAATACAAAAAACTTGGCGTACCTGGTGAGGAAGAGTTAAGCGGTCGAGGTGTATCCTATTGTGCAGTTTGTGATGGTGCTTTTTTCAAAGATAAAGAGTTACTGGTTATTGGTGGCGGAGATTCAGCAGTAGAAGAAGGTGTTTATTTAACACGCTTTGCTAGTAAAGTGACTATTGTCCATCGTCGTGACGAACTTCGTGCACAAAAGATTCTTCAAGATCGCGCATTTGATAATGAGAAAGTTGACTTTATTTGGGATACAATCGTCAAACAAATTAATGAAAAAGATGGAAAAGTTGGTAGCTTAACTTTGTTAAATAAAAAAACGGGTGAAGAGTATGAACATCCAGCAGATGGAACATTTATCTATATTGGAATGATTCCTTTAAGCGAGCCATTTAAATCACTTGGTGTAACGAATGAAGAAGGTTACATCCCAACAAATGAGCAAATGGAAACATCTATTCCAGGTGTTTTTGCTGCTGGGGATATTCGTGATAAGGAACTTCGTCAAATTGTTACAGCAACAGGAGATGGAAGTATTGCAGCACAATCAGCACAATCTTATATTGAAGAGTTAAAAGAATCGTTGAAAGCTGTTCAGTAGATTGTAATAAGATGCAATTAGAAAGTAACTGGATCTTAATGCTCCTGTAACACGTACGAAACAAAAATAGGGTACAATATAAATAACTAATTGACCCCCTTTTTAATAAATATTCGCACAGGTGATTTCGCCTGTGTATTTTTTTTGGGGTTTTACAAAGGACATAGCGTGTTATTTTATTTTGAACGGTGAGGTATGCACAGTGGAAAAAAAGTAATGAATAATCATGTTAGATTGATAAGCTTGGATATAGTATAATAAATACATATTGTTTAGAAAAGAGTGAGTAATATTGCAACGTGTTACGAATTGCATTTTAAAACACCAAAACCATATATTACTGTTACAAAAACCCAGTAAGGGCTGGTATGCGATGCCTGGGGGGAAGATGGAACAAGGAGAAAATATTAAAGAATCTGTCATTCGTGAATTTAAAGAGGAAACAGGCTTGTATTTAATGGAACCGAAATTACGCGGTGTTTTTACAATGGTAAAAAAAGAACAATATTCGCTTGAAAAGGAATGGATGATGTACACCTTCTTTTGCGATTGCTTTGAAGGTGAATTATTAGAGCAATCGAAAGAGGGGAAGTTGAAATGGATTCCAGTTGAAGAAGTATCTAATTTACCAACAGCACCAAGTGATAAATTTATCCATCAGCATCTATTGCACCGACAGGCGATATTATATGGTACATTTGAATATGGAGCGGATTATCAATTAACTGATTATAGATTTAATTAATCCGTTAAAAGGGGAGTCACTATGTCAACAAAACAGGAAACAAAACTAGTTATCATTACTGGAATGTCAGGTGCAGGTAAGACGGTGGCAGTACAAAGCTTTGAAGATTTAGGCTATTACTGTGTCGATAACTTACCCCCTGCCTTACTACCTAAATTTTTAGAATTAATGAAAGATGCTAGTAATAACATTCATCAAGTAGCACTAGTGATTGACTTACGTGGAAGGGAATTCTTTGATACATTATTTGATGCACTAGATCATCTGGGGAATGCGGACTGGTTAGAAGAGCAAATTTTATTTCTAGATGCCCAAGACGAAACGTTAGTATCACGTTATAAAGAAACAAGACGCTCACATCCGCTTGCTCAAGATGGACTTCCGTTAAATGGGATTTTACAAGAGCGAAAGATGCTTGATGAGTTAAGAGGGCGTGCCCAACATTTCATTAATACAACCAATTTGAAACCTAAAGAACTTCGAGAGAAAATTGTTGAAAAATATGGTGAATCAGAACAAGAGATTTTTTCTATTCATGCTTTATCCTTTGGCTTTAAATATGGACTACCAATTGATGCAGACTTAGTGTTTGATGTTCGATTTTTGCCAAATCCGCATTATGTCGAACAATTACAACCATTAACTGGTTTAAATTCAGAAGTATCATCATATGTTTTAAAATGGACAGACACACAAAAATTCTTAGATAAGATAACCGATTTGTTGTCGTTTATACTTCCACAGTACAAAAGGGAAGGTAAAAGTCAACTTGTTATTGCAATTGGTTGTACTGGAGGACAACATCGCTCCATAACGATTGCAGAATATCTTAAAAATTATTTTTCTGGTCAGTACGTTACACATGCAACGCACAGAGACATTGATAAAAGAAAGGGTCATTAATCACAATGGATAAAGAGAAAAATATTGTTGTGTTAGGTGGAGGAACTGGAATGCCGGTGCTTTTGCGTGGATTGAAAGAATATCCAGTTAATTTATCGGCTATTGTTACGGTGGCAGATGACGGTGGAAGTTCTGGTCGATTGCGGTCAGAAATGTCCATTCCTGCGCCTGGGGATATACGTAATGTAATTGCTGCTATGTCTGAAGTAGAACCCATGCTATTAAAATTATTTCAACATCGTTTTCAAAATGGTAATGGCTTATCGGGACATTCGATGGGTAATTTGTTACTAGCAGCTATGACTTCAGTTACTGGTGATTTTTACAATGGAATTAAAGAAATATCTCGTGTGTTAAATGTAAAAGGTAATATTTATCCAATTGCCAATCAAAATATGTTTCTACATGCAGAAATGGAAGATGGCGAAATAGTTGCAGGAGAGTCAAATATTCCACTTTCAAACAAAATAATTAAACGTGTCTTTCTGCAACCAGATCCTGTCTTGCCATTACCAGATGCAATCCATGCGATTGGCGAAGCTGATTTAGTCGTAATTGCTCCAGGCAGTTTGTATACTTCGACAATGCCTAATTTGGTAGTACCCGAAATTGGAGATGCTCTACGTCAAACAAAAGGTAAAGTAGTTTATGTTTGTAATGTTATGACGCAAGCTGGTGAAACGACAAATTATACTGCAGCAGATCATATTCAAGCGATAGAGGACCATGTTGGCACAGGTTGTATTGATTCTATTTTAGTACACAACAAACCAATAGAGGATGAATACCGTAAAAAATATGCGGAAGAAAACGCAGCACCAGTTATTTATGATACGGATCGTTTAATTCAAATGAGTTTGGAGATCATTGAAGCAAATATCATTGATCATTCCAAAAAAATGCTCCGTCATGATACCGGAAAAGTAGCAAAGTTGCTTTATTCTTTGGTATGATAATAGGATTAGAAGTAAGACGAAGACGGGAAGGTGAAAAACATGTCTTTTGCATCCGAAATAAAAAAAGAGTTGACCCAAATTGAGAACAAGAATTGTTGTGCTGAGGCAGAACTCGCAGCATTAATTCGGATGAACGGCGCAATCTCGTTGTCAAGGCAAGAATATGTATTGGATGTTCAAACAGAGAACGCAGCCATTGCTCGTCGAATTTATACGATCTTAAAATCGTTATACAATTATCCAGTAAAGTTACTTGTTCGAAAAAAGATGAAATTGAAAAAAAATAATGTTTATATTGTACGTATCATGGAAGGTGCTCGTAAAATATTAGCAGACTTAAAGATTCTGGAAGAACCGTTCTCATTAATTCGTACGATTTCACCAAAGTATTTACAAAAGAAATGTTGTAAACGTGCTTATTTGCGAGGGGCTTTTCTTGCAGGAGGGTCTGTTAATAATCCAGAGACATCTTCTTATCATTTAGAAATTGCCAATTCTTATCAAGAACACAACGATTCATTATGTGAGTTGATGAATTCGTTTCATTTGCATGCAAGAAAGTTAGAACGAAGAAGTGGCTATATTTCTTACATTAAAGAAGCAGAAAAAATAACAGAGTTCTTTAATTATATTGGTGCACACCATGCTCTCTTGAAATTTGAGGACGTTCGTATCATGCGTGATATGCGTAATTCAGTTAATCGTCTTGTTAATTGCGAAACAGCTAATCTAAATAAAACAATTGGTGCAGCTTTTCGCCAAGTAGACAATATCAAATTTATTGAACGTACGGTTGGCTTAGAAGCTTTACCTGATAAATTACAAGAGATTGCAAAATTACGTGTCCAACACCAAGATGTTTCCTTAAAAGAGTTAGGCGAGCTAATTAGTGGAGGAAAGATAAGTAAGTCAGGTATTAATCATCGTTTAAAAAAGATTGATCAATTTGCAGAGCAACTAAGAAGGGAACAACCTATTCAACAAGGATAAGAAATTTGAGACACAGGATAACCTGGGTCTCTTTTGCTTATAAAAAGGCTACAATACCAATGTAAGAATAATAAAAAACCTAAATCCTGTTAAAAGATTTAGGCTAGCGCGCCCGGAGGGATTCGAACCCCCGACTCATGGTACCGGAAACCATTGCTCTATCCCCTGAGCTACGGGCGCATATTCTATTCTAATGTAAGCAAACAAGCACTATTATAACGGATTTCAATCATTAATTCAATTGTTAATTATTTTATGAAAAATAGTTACTATTTCAGGATTATTATTCTTTTCAATAAGTTATTCAATCATTCAGCTTAAATCTCTATAAATTTATTATAAAATCCATTCATAAATTGATTTTTTATCTGTTATAATAGTGAGTAAGGTTTATTTTACCAACGACATGGGTACGATACAATTAGTAATAGTAAAATAAAGATCAACATGATATGTGTTTTGTTTGACCTTTATTGACCATTTAGGTACTATATACATAGTGACCATATTCATGGATTAAGTGATGATTTTAAAGGAGGAATTTCCAATGAATTTAATACCAACAGTAATTGAACAAACAAACCGTGGAGAACGTGCATATGATATTTATTCTCGCCTGTTAAAAGATCGTATTATTATGCTAGGTAGTGCTATTGATGATAATGTAGCAAATAGTATTGTTGCACAACTCCTTTTCTTAGAAGCAGAAAGCCCAGATAAAGATATTTCTATCTACATTAATTCACCAGGTGGTTCAATCACCGCAGGAATGGCTATTTACGATACAATGCAGTTTATTAAACCAAATGTATCTACTATTTGTGTAGGAATGGCAGCGTCAATGGGTGCCTTCTTGCTAGCAGCTGGTGCACCTGGAAAACGTTATGCTTTACCAAACAGTGAGGTAATGATTCACCAACCATTAGGCGGAACACAAGGGCAAGCTTCTGATATTCAAATTCATGCAAATCGAATTCTTGAAATGCGCCAGAAGCTAAATCAAATCCTTTCAGATCGTACGGGACAACCGATTGAAGTTATTGAAAAAGATACAGATCGTGATAACTTCATGATTGCACAGAAAGCAAAAGAATATGGTTTAATTGATAAAGTGTTAGAGAAAAAACCGACTGAATAATATAAAATAAAAAAAACAGGGCTTGTATGTATGATAGCCCTGTTTTTTTAATGATTAATCTGTAATTACCTTTTCCGCTTCTAAAAATGTAGATAACGTCTCGATGGCTTGTTGATCATCATTGCCGTTAGCAATTAAATGAATGGTGGAATGTTTTTTGATACTAAGACCTAATAATCCCATAATACTTTTTGCATTTACTCGCCTATTTCCTTTTTCAATAAAAATCTCTGATGCAAATGCATTTGCTTTTTGTACAAATAGTGTAGCAGGTTCAGCTTCTAACCCTGGTGTAACACCAACTAATACCTCTTTTTCTACCATTACCTTTATCTCCTCTCTAATAAAAAAGATAAAACATATAACACTCTTAGCTTATGAGTGGTATAACTAAATTATAACAGAAAACGCTTACATAAACATTATAAAAAAGTAAAAATTTTAAAGTTTTAGGTATAGTTCACTAATAATTTAGGAACAATTAAATAAAGAGATGAATGAAGAAAGGTGAGTCATCATGGACAAACAAAACATTCAGGTAGAACTTGATAACATAAGTCATATGTTGCAACATACACAACAAAACGTCATGGAAGCACAAGGTGAAAAAGAACAATTAAACAGTTCCATTTTACAACTAAAAGAGATAGAGAGTCAGCTTGAAAAAATAAAGTTAAATCAAGAGATGGAGTCTAACCCTCAATTTCAACAAGCCTTTGAACAATTACATGATCTTAGAAGGAATATCAATCATTACCTTCAATAAATCTAAAAGAGCAAAGCTAGTGTCGATGACGCTAACTTTGCTTTTTTTATTCTTATTTATCGTTTCATAAGACAGAAAATTTTTTAATCATGGGCTGTATAAATATTTCATATTATATTTGTAAGATTGATTATGCTAAACTATATGTGTTAGAAAAATGGTAAGAGGGAGTGGTAGCTTGTATATAGATAACTTAAATAATTTAGAATTATATAGCACTCTTTCATTAAAATTGGTAGAAGATCGAATGCTAATTAATGCTGATTTTCGTAAAGATTTTGTGAAAGAAAACAAACTTATTCAACCTTTCTTTTATGTAACCATTTATGCGCGTGGCGGTAAAAGGATTAAGCTTATCGATGAGGGCACAGCAAAAATATACAATTTATCTAAATCAAACTTTTCGCAAGCTACTTACCAGCAACTAATCAAATTTGCTATGAAGTATTCTAAACAATTTAAGCATATAGTTGATTGAACCTCAGTGGTCGCTATCACATACTTTTTAATCATCTACACATAATAATGTTGGAGGTGATTTATTTTGAGTAAAAATAAAAAAAAGCAAACGGCAAGTCTTAGTGATGAACAAGCAATTAGAGAGACATTGCCGACACATTTTGATCATGAGTTTGCAAATGAGCCATTAACAGTTAATGAAAAGAAAAATAATAAAAAAACAAAAAAAAGACAATAGAAAAAATTTGTATAAATTAATTTATTAAACAATTAAATCATGTGAAAAATCAGTAAAGTGATTTATAAAATAACTATTTGTTCAATACACTAAAGGTGATTCTGGATTTTTCACTATTTGCAAGGGAACGCATAATGTAATATAACTAAATCATCACATCAATAGGAGGCGTATGTATGGCATTAAGTAATGAATTGGATTTTAATGAGCTGAATAAAAAAATACAACAACAAGAACAGACAATTGCTCAATTGGTTTCAATTATTGCAACATCTAATCGACGGTTAGATGAGTTAGAGAAAAAGCAAATTATAATGGAGCGTTCTGTTTCATCCTCATGCTCCACTTCATCTTATTTTGCTTAACAATATAATACATACGTCTTCGAACAAGCATCATTTGTCCCCTAAATGATGCTTGTTTTAATCTAATAAGCAGAAAAAGATTTTGTTTTATTATGATTAGGTTTATAATGAGATGAAACTTATTTCGTTTTTTTACATAACCGATTTAATTATAAAGAGAAAATCGAAGGGTATTGACGAATGTGTAAATGAAGCAAATTGAATTTGGGGGTGAGTGAATGAAATACATTTATTGGGTATTAATTTCACTTCTTATTATATGGGAAATGAACGCACTTCAGGATATTTTTGGATTTCATCGTTTTTGGCAATATACATCTAATATTTTCTTGATAGGATATTTTGCTTATCTTTTACAGATAAAAATATCACTAATACTATTTAAACAAAAATATCATCTTTTTAGAAACTAACAGATAAAATCTCAATAAAATATTCCATTCTTTGGGTGGACAGTTTAAATAAAATACTGTTACTTTAAAGGAAGGATATTTTTTTTGGGGAATTTAAAATGCATATATATTCCTGTTTTCAACCAACTTTATGTACTTTTTAGATATAAAAGTGTAACATTGATTAAGAATTTGTTTTTGTGTTTAGACATATTTTTAGATGAAATAGGGTACTGTAAAAGTGCTGGTGTTTATAGTTTAAAAAAGTATCTAAGGTGGAGGGATGATGGAATGACATTTGGTCAATCAAAAACGAGAAAAGTAGTTATTATTGGTGCAGGTTTTGTTGGATCAAGTTATGCTTATGCATTAGTCAATCAAGGAATTGTTAATGAATTAGTATTGATTGATCTAAATAAAGAACGTGCTGAAGGTGAAGCTCGTGATTTAAACCATGGTATGCCATTTGGTTTCCCAATGAGAATTCGCTCAGGCGACTATGAAGAGTGTAAAAATGCAGATTTAGTTGTTATTACAGCAGGGGCAAATCAAGCTCCTGGAGAAACGCGGTTAGATCTAGCTAATAAAAACACAAAAATTATGCAAGGTATTGTTAACAGTATTATGAGTAATGGATTTAATGGAATTCTTCTTGTTGCAACCAATCCAGTGGATATTCTTAGCCATGTAGCATTAGAAGCATCAGGTTTACCAAAAGAACGTGTCATAGGTTCTGGAACGATACTTGATACAGCAAGATTTCGCTATTTGTTAAGTGAATTTTATCAAGTGGATTCTCGCAATGTGCAAGCATATATAATAGGTGAGCATGGTGATTCAGAGCTACCAGTGTGGAGTCATGTCCAAATTGGAGGCGTGCCGTTAGAAGATTATGGTAATATAGAAGATGTTGAGAAAGATAAAGATATGAAACGTCTTTTTGAAAATGTGCGTGATGCAGCATATCATATTATCGAAAGAAAAGGTGCAACTTATTATGGTATTGGTCTTGGACTTGCGAGACTAACACGCGCTATCTTATACAATGAAAATTCAATTGTTACCGTTTCGACTTTATTTGAAGGACATTATGGTATAGAAAATGCTTATTTAGGTATTCCTGCTATTGTCAATGAATATGGAGTAAGAGAAATAGTACAACTTGATCTCAGTAAAAAGGAATTACAGCAGCTCCAAGATTCTGCAACAATTTTAAAAGAAATGACGGAAAAAGTATTACCAAATGCGTAAAGCGTCAAAAGTAACTTATTCAATGAAATATCCGAACGATTCAAATGATTCATCGGATATTTCATTTTCTACTATTGTTATTGATTAGTGTTTAGTGAACACTAATTCATTCAATTATTGAAAACAAAAGAAATTAGTTGAGGAAAATATGTACATCTGCTACAATAAGGGCTGTAGAGTTTTTTTGCTGTAAGCGGGACGTAAAATGACTAGAAGGGACGTTTTAATCCCAATAGATTTTTGAAAAGGAGTTAAAACATGAAGAATTGGATCGACGTTCAAAAGAAATTGTTCCCTGACTTAGTTGACGTTATGCAGCGAAGGTATAAAATTCTACACTTTATTCATGTATTAGAGCCAATTGGTCGTCGCAGCTTAGCAGAGCATGTTCATATGAAAGAGCGTATTGTTCGAAGTGAAATTGATTTTCTAAATAGTCAAGCATTACTTGAAGTAACAACAAAAGGTATGAAGGTTACAAGCTCTGGGCATCAAGTGTTACAGAAATTGGAAACGTTTATGAGTGATCTTTTTGGTTTCGATGTGTTAGAAAAACAAATTAAGGACACATTAAATCTAGAGCATGTTTTAATTATCCCTGGAAACAGTGATGAAGATCATTGGGTAAAGCAGGAATTAGGTAAAGCTACAGTTGATTATTTGAAAACAATATTGCAATCTAATCAAACAATTGCTGTAACAGGCGGTACAACAATGGCGGCTGTAGCAGAGATGATGCGTCCCTCAAATGATGTGAGTGGTTGTTTATTTGTTCCTGCACGTGGTGGACTTGGTGAACGAGTGGAAAACCAAGCGAATACGATTTGTGCCGAAATGGCAAAGAAAATAAATGGTGAGTATCGCTTGCTTTACGTACCTGATCCATTAAGTGAAGATACATACCAATCCATCATAGAAGAACCTTCTGTTAAAGAAATTTTACAGATTATTCGTCAAGCAAATATTGTTGTTCATGGTATTGGTAATGCAGTTACCATGGCAAAGCGTCGAAAAGCTTCTAATGATGTTTTACATAAGATTCAATTGGGTAATGCGGTTAGTGAGGCTTTTGGTTATTACTTCAGTGATAATGGAGAAGTAATTCATAAAGTTCGAACAGTAGGAATGCAATTAGAAGATTTGTCTAAAATAAGAGATGTCATTGCAGTAGCAGGTGGCAAAACAAAAGCAAAGGCAATTCATTCTTATTGCAAGCAGGGAAAAAGTAATGTGCTTATTACAGATGAAGCTGCAGCAAAAGAGTTAATAAAGGGTTTTTCCCTTTAAATATAATATACAATATACAAGGAGGAACAAAGAATGACTGTAAAAGTAGGTATTAATGGTTTTGGTCGTATTGGCCGTTTAGCATTTCGTCGTATCCAAGAAGTAGAAGGTATTGAAGTGGTAGCTATCAATGACTTAACAGATGCTGATATGCTAGCTCATTTATTAAAATATGATACTACACAAGGACCTTTTAAAGGTGATGTAGCTGTTAATGATGGTTATTTCACTGTTAATGGCAAAGATGTAAAAATTCTTTCTAACCGTAATCCTGAAGAATTACCTTGGGGAGATTTAGGTGTAGAAATCGTACTAGAATGTACAGGCTTCTTTGCTACAAAAGAAAAAGCTGAACTACATCTTAAAGGTGGAGCAAAACGTGTTGTAATTTCTGCGCCAGGCGGAAACGATGTTCCAACAGTAGTATTTAATGTGAACCACGATATCCTTAAAGGTGATGAAACAGTAATTTCTGCTGCTTCATGTACAACAAACTGCCTAGCACCAATGGCTCAAGTTCTTAACGATGAGTTTGGTGTTGTAGAAGGGTTAATGACAACTATTCACGCTTATACCGGTGACCAAAATACACTCGATGCACCTCATGCAAAAGGTGACTATCGTCGTGCGCGTTCAGCAGCTGCTAACGTTGTACCAAACACAACTGGTGCTGCTAAGGCAATCGGTTTAGTAATTCCTGAACTTAAAGGTAAATTAGATGGTGCTGCACAACGTGTACCAGTACCAACAGGTTCATTAACTGAGTTAGTTTCTGTATTAGACAAAAATGTAACAGTTGAAGAAGTAAATGCAGCAATGGAAAAAGGAGCAAACGAATCATATGGTTACAACGAAGATATGATTGTTTCTTCTGATATTGTAGGAAGTACATTTGGTTCCATCTTTGATGCTACACAAACAAAAGTAATGGACGTTGATGGTAAACAATTAGTGAAAACTGTTGCTTGGTATGACAATGAAATGTCTTACACTGCACAACTTGTTCGTACGTTAGAATACTTCGCTAAATTATAATCAATAAACGAATATTGCTTAGATCCTAATTAAGAAGATCGAAAAGCGGGAAGCCTTCGCGCTTCCCGTTTTCTATTTATACACTTTAAGAAGATGCTCAAAAAGTATATTCTTTTTTAAAATAGAAACTCGATTTACTTATAGTACAAACAAAGCGTAAACCTTAGTTTTTTTGAAAAAATGGAGGATTATAAAATGGCAAAAAAAATTGTGACAGACTTAGATGTTAAAGGAAAAAAAGTCTTAGTCAGAGCTGATTTTAACGTACCTATGAAAGACAATAACATTACAAACGACAATCGTATTGTACAAGCGTTACCTACAATTAAACATTTAGTTGATCAAGGTGCAAAAGTAGTTGTTTTCTCGCATTTAGGTAAAGTGAAAGAAGAAGCTGACAAAGAGGGAAAATCTTTAAAACCAGTTGCTGCTCGTTTAGGTGAACTATTAGGCAAAGAAGTTACCTTTGTTCCTGAAACACGTGGCGAAAAATTAGAAAATGCAATTGATGCATTACAAAATGGTGATGTGCTTGTATTTGAAAATACACGTTTTGAAGATATTGATGGTAAAAAGGAAAGTAAAAATGATCCTGAATTAGGTAAGTATTGGGCTAGTTTGGGTGATGTATTTGTCAATGATGCATTTGGTACCGCACATCGTTCTCATGCGTCTAATGTGGGAATTGCATCGAATATCGAAACAGCTGCAGGATTCTTAATGGAAAAAGAAATCAGATTTATTGGTGGAGCAGTTGACAATCCAAAACGTCCTTTTGTAGCCATTTTAGGTGGAGCAAAAGTTAGCGATAAGATTGGTGTAATTGAAAATCTACTTGAAAAAGCAGATAAGGTCCTTATTGGTGGTGGAATGGCTTATACATTCTTCAAAGCACAAGGAAAAGAAATTGGAAAATCATTACTTGAAGCTGATAAAGTTGATTTAGCAAAAGATCTACTTGAAAGAGCAAACGGTAAAATCGTTTTACCAGTAGATACAAAAGCTGCAGATGATTTTTCTAATGATGCAAACATTTCAGTTGTATCTTCTGATGCGATCCCTGCTGAACTAGAAGGTTTGGATATCGGGCCGGAAACAATCAAGTTATTTGAAAAAGAATTGCAAGGCGCACATACAGTGGTATGGAATGGTCCAATGGGTGTATTCGAAATGCCAAACTTCGCTGTTGGAACTGTAGGTGTATGTGAAGCAATTGCTTCATTAGAGGAAGCAACAACTATTATTGGTGGTGGAGACTCTGCTGCAGCTGCAATGGATCTAGGTTATGCAGATAGATTTTCTCATATTTCTACTGGTGGTGGTGCTTCACTAGAATATCTTGAAGGTAAAGAATTACCAGGCTTAGCATCAATAAATGATAAATAATATTTGAGCAGCAAATAACAGAGAGGGAGCATATTATGCGTAAAAAAGTAATTGCAGGAAACTGGAAAATGAATAAAGTATCAGCTGAAGCAGAACAATTTGTAGCTGATACAAAAAACAAAGTACCAAGTTCTGATAAAGTGGAAGCTGTTGTATGTGCACCTTTTCCATATCTACAAACACTTGTAAAAGAGAGTGCTGGTACTGATTTAGCAATCGCAGCACAAAATATGCACTTTGAAGATAATGGTGCGTTTACTGGTGAAGTAAGTCCAGTAATGCTAAAAGATATTGGTGTAACTTATGTCGTATTAGGCCATTCAGAACGTCGTGAATATTTTGCCGAGACAGATGAAACAGTTAACAAAAAAACGCATGCAGCATTTAACCATGGCCTAACTCCAATTGTTTGTGTAGGGGAAACGCTAGAGCAACGTGAAAGCAATCAAACAATGGATTTAGTTGCAGACCAAGTAAAAAAAGCATTGGCTGATCTTTCAGAAGACCAAGTTAAAGCTACTATTATTGCTTATGAGCCAATTTGGGCGATTGGAACAGGAAAAACTGCTACTTCAGAACAAGCAAATGAAGTATGTACCCATATTCGCAAAGTGGTTGCAGAAGCTGTATCAACTGAAGCTGGTGAGGCTATCCGTATCCAATATGGCGGTAGTGTAAAACCAGCAAATGTCGATGAACTTTTAGCGCAATCAGACATTGATGGTGCATTAGTAGGCGGTGCAAGCTTAGAGGCTGATTCTTTCTTGAAATTAGTGGAGGCTGGTGCAAAATGAGTCAAGATAAATTAGCAGCACTAATTATACTTGACGGATATGCGATCCGTGATGAATTAAAAGGAAATGCGGTAAAGCTAGCAAAAACACCCAACTTTGATCGTTTATGGAATCAATTTCCTCATAATCAGTTAACAGCTTGTGGAGAAGCAGTAGGATTACCAGAAGGCCAAATGGGTAACTCAGAAGTAGGTCACTTAAATATTGGTGCTGGACGTATTGTCTATCAAAGTTTAACACGCGTAAACTTATCTATTCGTGAAGGTGATTTCTTTGAGAACCAAATAATCATTAATGCAATGAATCATGCTAAAGAAAATGATAAAGCGTTACATGTGTTCGGATTATTATCTGATGGTGGCGTACACAGTCATATTGAACACCTATATGCTGTTTTAAAATTAGCTTCTGAAAAAGGCTTGAAAAAGGTGTATGTGCATGGATTTTTAGATGGACGAGATGTTGGTCAAAAATCAGCAAAAAAATACATCAAAGCTGCACAAGAAACGATGGATAAATACGGTGTTGGGGAATTTGCAACTATTTCTGGTCGTTATTACTCCATGGACCGAGATAAGCGTTGGGATCGTGTGAAGAAGTCATATGATGCCATGGTTTATGGAGAAGGACCAAAATATACAGATCCTTTAGAAATTGTGGAAGATTCTTATGCCAATGAAATTTATGATGAGTTCGTTATTCCTTCGGTTATAACAGATGAAAGTGGCCAGCCTAAAGCAACCATTGAAGATAATGATTCAATTATTTTCTATAATTTTCGTCCAGACCGTGCAATACAGATCTCTCGTACATTTGCAAATGAAGATTTTCGCGATTTTGATCGAGGAGACAAAGCGCCAAAAGACATCAAATTTGTCTGCTTAACACAGTTTAGTGAGACCGTTGATGGCATGGTTGCATATGAACCAGTAAATCTTGATAACACACTTGGAGAAGTATTGTCCCAAAATGATTTAAACCAATTACGCATTGCAGAGACAGAGAAATATCCACACGTAACTTTCTTTATGAGTGGTGGACGTGAAAAAGAATTTCCTGGCGAGAAGAGAATCTTAATTGATTCACCAAAAGTAGCAACCTATGATCTAAAACCTGAAATGAGTGCCTATGAGGTTACTGACGCACTATTAACGGAATTAGATGAGGGGAATCAAAATGCGATCCTTCTGAATTTCGCTAACCCTGATATGGTTGGACATTCAGGTATGCTAGAACCAACCATAAAAGCAATTGAGACGGTTGATGAATGCTTAGGTAAAATTGTTGATAAAATACTTGAAAAAGGTGGTCAAGCTATCATTACGGCTGACCATGGTAACTCTGATGAAGTTACTACATTGGAAGGTAAACCAATGACTGCTCATACAACCAATCCTGTTCCTGTCATTGTAACAAAAGAAGGAATTGAATTGCGTGATGGTGGTATCCTAGGTGACCTGGCTCCAACAATGTTAGATTTATTAGAAGTAGCCAAGCCAAAAGAAATGACAGGTCATTCACTAATAAAGAAATAATAAATTTTAAAAGGAAAAAGGAGAGTTAAACATTATGCCATATATTACAGACGTTTATGCACGCGAAGTATTAGATTCTCGTGGTAACCCAACAGTAGAAGTAGAAGTTTATACAGAATCAGGAGCTTTCGGATCAGCACTAGTACCAAGTGGTGCTTCTACTGGTGAGCATGAAGCAGTAGAATTACGCGATGGTGATAAAGATCGTTACCTAGGTAAAGGTGTATTGAAAGCAGTAGAAAACGTGAACGAAGTAATTGCTCCAGAATTACTAGGACTAGATGTAACTCGTCAAGTTGTTATTGATCAATTATTGATTGAAATTGACGGTACAGAAAATAAAGGTAAGTTGGGCGCTAACGCAATTCTTGGTGTTTCAATGGCAGTAGCACACGCTGCAGCAGATCACCTAGGTATGCCATTGTACACTTACTTAGGTGGATTCAATGCGACTACATTACCAACACCAATGATGAACATCTTAAATGGTGGGGAGCATGCAGATAATAACGTAGATATTCAAGAATTCATGATTATGCCTGTAGGTGCACCAACATTCCGTGAAGCATTACGTATGGGTGCTGAAATCTTCCATAACTTGAAAAAAGTACTTGGATCAAAAGGCTACAATACTGGTGTAGGTGATGAAGGTGGATTTGCTCCTAACTTGAAATCAAATGAAGAAGCACTTTCAACAATCATCGAAGCAATTGAAGCTGCTGGATATAAGCCAGGCGAAGAAGTAAAACTAGCAATGGATGTAGCTTCTTCTGAATTCTATGAAGATGGTAAGTACAACCTTAAAGGTGAAGGTGTTGTACGTACTTCTGCAGAAATGGCCGACTGGTACGAAGAAATGGTTGACAAATATCCAATTATTTCTATTGAAGATGGTCTTGATGAGAACGATTGGGAAGGACACAAAATGCTTCAAGAACGTATTGGCGATCGCGTTCAATTAGTTGGTGATGATTTGTTTGTTACTAATACTAAACGTCTTGCACAAGGTATTGAGCAAGGTGTAGGTAACTCAATCCTAGTTAAAGTAAATCAAATTGGTACACTAACTGAAACATTTGAAGCAATTGAAATGGCGAAACGTGCTGGTTACACAGCTGTTATCTCACACCGTTCAGGTGAAACAGAAGATGCAACAATTGCTGATATTGCTGTTGCAACAAACGCTGGTCAAATCAAAACAGGTGCACCTTCTCGTACAGATCGTGTAGCTAAATACAACCAATTACTTCGCATTGAAGATGAATTAGTTGGTACAGCAAAATATGCTGGAAAAAATGCATTTTACAACCTTAACAAGTAAAGAATAGCTAAAGAGGATGTAAGCCAATTACGGCTTACATCCTCTTTTTTTTTTTATTGACAATTATTATAGGATTGTGTAGGATAGAAAACGCGAATGATAATCTTTATCAATTGTAAATATAAAATGGAGGATAATACTATGATAAAAAAAATAAGTTTTTTACTAAGCGTTTTAATCTTCTTTACACTTACAGCTTGTGGAACTAATGAAGATACAACAGAAAAAGATGATGGTTCAACAAATAATAATACTACTAATGCGGAAGCAATTACTATTAAAGATGCATACGATGAAACGACATTTGAACAAGTACCTGAACGCGTTGTTGTGTTAGAATGGGTGTATGCAGAAGATCTTTTAGCGCTAGATCTACAACCAGTAGGAATGGCAGGTATTGATAATTATCATAAGTGGGTTAACATCCAACCTGAATTATCTGAAGATGTAGTCGATGTAGGAACCCGTCAAGAACCAAATTTAGAAGCAATTGCTTCCTTAAATCCCGATGTGATTATTACAGCTGGGTTCCGTCATGAAGCAATTATGGATAGTCTAGAAGGCATTGCACCTACTTTAGCTTTCAACCCTTATCCAGGAGAAGGCGAAGGAAATCAATATGAAGAAATGACAACAACATTTAATAAATTAGCGAAATTATTCAATAAACAAGACAAAGCAGAACAAGTACTTGGTAACATGAAAAATACCTTTGCAGAAACAGAACAAACGATAGCTGATGCTAACATTAACAATAAATCGTTTGTCTTATCCCAAGCTTTTAGTTCTGATAATAATCCAGTTATTCGTTTGTTCAAAGATAATGCGATGGCAGTGCAAATAATGGAACAAATCGGATTAGAAAACGCCTATGAATCAGAAGGCTTCCAATTATATGGATTTGATCAGGTGAGTGTAGAAGTGCTTCAGAATTTCCAAGATGCAAACTTTTTCTACATTGTACAAGAAAGCGACAATATCTTTACGAATCAATTAGCCGATAATCCGGCGTGGGAAAATTTAAAATTTGTAAAAGAAGGTAATACGTATCCATTACCCGGCGATACATGGACATTTGGTGGACCACTTTCAGCAGAAGTATTTGCTGAACAAGTGAAAGAATTATTAATTAAATAAAAATTGAGATGTGATCGTATGAAAAATACAGCAATAACTAATGGACTAAAAACGGCTCTAACCTTTGGGGGAGGGGCCGTACTTTTGGTTCTTTTTCTATTTATACATATTAATCAAGGAAGTGTAGAGCTTGCACCTTCTGTTATAGTGGATGCGATTTTTCAACCACAAGATATTTTGCAGCACCATACCGTTCGTTATTTACGATTACCTCGGGCAGTTATAGGGATGTTAGCTGGCGGAGCTCTAGCTGTTTCAGGGGTAATTTTACAAACAATAGCTAAGAACCCATTAGCTTCAGCAAGTACACTTGGCATTCATTCTGGTTCTTATTTTGCGGTAGTATTATCAACAGTTTTTATCCCATCTACTGTAACTTATAATGGCTTAATTATAGCCTTTTTAGGTGGAATACTTACTGCTGGTATTGCATATGTACTAGCTGGGACAGCTTCAGGTAATCAAGTGAAACTAGTACTTGCTGGTATGGTTATTACCATGATGTTTTCTGCATTCACTTCATTGCTACAATTGTTTTATGAAAATGAAACAGCAGGATTGTTTTTATGGGGATCAGGAACGTTAGTACAAAACAATTGGGATGGTGTTCAATTTGCCTTTCCGTTTATTCTTATAGGACTCTTATTTGCATTATTATTAGCGAAGTCTTTGGATATTTTTCGACTTGGTGAAGACGTTGCAAAATCGCTAGGTCAACGTGTTACAGGTATTCGATTAGCTGCTTTAATTATATCGGTATTTTTAACTGCTGTAACGGTAAGTGTGGTTGGACCAATTGGTTTTGTTGGCTTGATTGCACCACATTTAATTAAATTATTAGGCTATCAAAATCATTTCCTGCTAATCATTGGATCATTTATTTGGGGGGCTAATGTATTATTAGGTGCTGACATACTTGCGCGTATCATTGATCCTTCTTTTTCTGAATTACCAGTTGGGGCAATTACAGCGTTCATTGGCGCACCGTGGTTAATATGGCTTGTTTTACAGAAAAGAAAAGATACAATAGGAAACGATAAAACAAGTGCAATGTTAGTTGGTAAAATGAAGATACCTTTCTCACCAATGTTTATTCTTCTTTTTCTTGTTACTTGTTTAATTATCTTAATTACCATTGGTATGTCAACAGGCAATAATGGTATCCAACTAATGGAAAGTTTCCGCGCTCTAACAGGAGTTGAAAATACATTTATTAAGAATATCATTATAAATTTGCGGTTACCAAGGTTATTAGTAGCAGCTGTTAGTGGCGCACTCTTAGCAATTAGTGGCTTTATTTTTCAAGGTGTATTACGTAATCCTTTAGCAGACCCGTCCGTAATAGGAATTACTTCAGGAGCGGGGGTTGGTGCATTACTCGTACTTTACGTTTCAGGAATATCAGCAGTTTTTGTTCCGCTTGGAGCGTTCGGTGGGGCTCTACTAGCATTTTTAATTGTTATGTTGTTATCTTACCGGGCGAAATTCCAACCGACATTACTTGCTTTATTAGGAATAGGTGTTTCAGCTTTTGGTTCAGCTATTATTCAAATGTTAGTGGTAAATGCTGATATGGGTGTTGCTTCTGCCTTAACATGGTTAGCAGGGAGTACTTATGCCAAGAGTTGGTCAGAGTTATTCACTTATTTAGTTGGACCATTTCTATTGGTCATACCTATTTTACTTATTCAGATGAGGCAAATGGCTACATTGGCTTTAGGGGATGATACTGCAAAAGGGTTAGGAATGAGAGTAACACAAACAAGATTTTTATTAGCATTATGGGCCTCATTATTAGCTGCAGCAAGTGTAGCAGCAGTTGGATCTATTGGCTTTGTAGGGCTAATAGCACCTCATTTAGCTCGTATTGTATTAGGGCCTAATCAAAAGTATTTATTGCCGATTGTAGCCCTATTAGGAGCTGTAGTATTAATGTTTGCTGATATTTTAAGCAGAACATTGTTTGTACCTAAAGAAATCCCTTCTGGTATACTTGTTGCGTTAATTGGTGCACCGTATTTTTTATTTTTAATGTACCGTTCCAATCGCATTCGAGGGGCATAATCAAATTCGTTGGATTTCATATAGTGCAATTTAAAGAATTAAAAAAGGCTTCATTTCTAAAAATATAGAAGTGAAGCCTTTTTGTTATTATTGATTTGTTTTTTCGCGAATAAATGATTCTACTTCATCAGCTGTGTTCATGCTAAGTAATTGATCTTTGTATGATGCAAGTTCCTCTTTTGATAGGTCCTTGATTTGTGTGCGTGCTGGTAAAATAGATGTTGCACTCATACTGAATTCATCTAATCCAAGTCCAAGAAGAATTGGAATAGCAATGGAGTCTCCAGCCATTTCTCCACACATACCAGCCCATTTACCTTCAGCGTGTGCTGCTTCAATCACATTGTTTACAAGGTTTAAAATAGCAGGGTGGTATGGTTGATATAAGTATGATACTCGTTCGTTCATACGGTCAGCCGCCATCGTATATTGAATTAAATCATTTGTACCAATACTGAAGAAGTCAACTTCTTTAGCAAATTGACGAGCAATAACTGCTGTTGAAGGAATTTCTACCATGATACCAACTTCGATATCGTCAGAAACTTCTATGCCTTCTTTTTGCAGGTTGTCTTTTTCTTCAAGTAAAATTGCTTTTGCTTCACGGAATTCATTCAGTGTTGCAATCATTGGGAACATAATTTTTAAGTTACCATACGTACTTGCACGTAATAAGGCACGTAGTTGAACACGGAAAATATCATCACGCTCTAAGCAAAGACGAATTGCACGGAATCCTAAAAATGGATTCATTTCTTTTGGCAAGTCAAGATAGCTTAACTCTTTATCTCCACCAATATCTAATGTACGAACAACAACAGGTTTGTCCCCCATTTGTTCTAGTACAGACTTATAAGCTTCAAACTGCTCTTCTTCTGTCGGTAATTCACTTTTACCCATGTAAAGAAACTCTGTACGATATAATCCGACACCTTCACCACCATTATTGATCACACCAGTAACATCTTCAGGTGTACCAATATTGGCAACTAATTCCACATGTGAGCCTTCAGACGAAACGGTTGGCTCATCTTTTAATTGTGCCCATATTTCTTTTTGTTTCTCAAAGTCAGCTTGTTTTTGTTCATATTGCTTAATAACATCATCAGTAGGGTTAATAATTACTTGTCCATCAATACCATCTACAATCACAACATCATTTTCTTTAGCATCATTTGTAATTGTTTTTGTACCTACAACAGCAGGAATCTCCAGTGACCGGGCCATAATAGCAGAGTGAGATGTGCGGCCACCAATGTTTGTTGTAAAGCCTTTTACAAATTGCTTGTTTAATTGAGCTGTGTCAGATGGCGTTAAGTCTTCCGCAATAACAACAACTTCTTCATCAATAAGTGCTGGGTCAGGGAACGATACATTTAAAAGATGTGCCATTACACGCTTGGTTACATCTTGAATATCAGCAGCACGTTCACGCATATATTCGTTATCCATTGATTTAAACATATTGACAAACATGGTTGCTGTTTCATTTAAAGCAGATTCAGCATTTACTTTATCTGTTTTAATTTTTTCTTCAATTGGATTGATTAATTCTGGATCACCTAATACTAGCAAGTGAGCTGAGAAGATTTCAGCATGCTCATCACCTAAGGTTTTACGCGCATTTTCTTTAATTATTTCTAGTTCCTTTTTAGAAATGTCAAGCGCATCATTTAAGCGTTTTACTTCTGCTTCTACATCATCAACGACCTTTTCTTCAAACGAAAGGTCAGGAGCTTCTAACTTATATGCTTTGGCAATAGCAACTCCATTTGATGCTGCAATCCCTTTAATAGTAGTCATTAAAAATTACTCCCCTAGTCCTTCTTTTTTAATTACTTCATAAATAGCATCAATTGCTTCTTGTTCATCAGAGCCTTCTGCAATAATTTTAATTTCTGCATCTTTAGGAATACCGAGTGACATAACACCCATAATTGATTTTAAGTTAACTGATTTACCGTTGTATTCAACGTTAACATCTGAGGAAAAACTACCTGCTTTGTTAACTAGCACTGTTGCTGGTCGTGCATGAACACCTGTTGAATCTGTAATTGTAACAACTTTTTCTGCTGCCATAAAAAAAACCTCCTAAATGAATATAATTTTTATAGGTATACACTTCAGTACAATTTTACTCTGTTTTAAGGTGTAATTTCAAGAATTACACGAAAAACGATACATAATTGTACGATTTCATAAAAAGAAGGGATCATAGTTGCCTTTCTTTACATTATACCGCTACTACAATACCATTATATTAAGATGAAGTCTACTTCCATTTCATGAACAAAATAGTACAAATAGTTTTTAGTATAATCTTATTTATCTCTATTAGTTTAAGCATGTATATGTATATTTATTCTCATGTTATTCCATGGACATATCACTCATTGTTTTTGATGGTAAAAAAATTTGGTTGTATCCGTTGTCATAACTTTTAAAATAAACTTGCGTAGTAATGGGTATTTATGCTACATTATCTTTATGTATTAGTGCGTCTTAGGAGGTGTGCGCAACCATGCAAGGAGTTGCGATTACGTTATTAATTGTTGATGCAGTAGCACTTATTGTTTTAGTTTTATTACAATCAGGAAAAAGTGCCGGTTTGTCAGGTGCAATCTCTGGTGGTGCAGAACAACTATTTGGTAAACAAAAGGCACGTGGAATTGATGCAGTATTGCACCGTGCAACAGTTGTTACAGGAGTATTATTATTCCTATTAACATTTGCAGTTGCTTATATTTTATAATGTATGCAAAAACCCTCTTATTATTAAAATAATAAGAGGGTTTTTGATATATTTGAGAACAGAGTTTCCAATTCAGATATTAGGAGTGTATCCTTATTTTTGATAAGATATATAAATAAATTAATGGTAGAATTGGTAAGTTAGAAAGGAAGAACTAATAATGAAAATAAAAAAACCCCAGCCTTTTACGTTTGAAGAAGGTGAAAGAGCGGTATTATTATTACATGGATTTACTGGGCATACGGCAGATGTTCGTATATTAGCAAGATTTTTACAAAAAAAAGGTTATACCACACATGCACCTATCTATCGTGGACATGGCGGTTCTCCTGAAGATTTAATACATGTTCAAGCTTCTGAGTGGTGGGAGGATGTGAAAACAGCATATACCCATTTAAAAGAGTTAGGCTATAAAAAAATTGCTGTAGCAGGTCTCTCACTAGGCGGTGTACTTGGACTGAAGCTTTCTTATTCGGAACCGATTACAGGTGTTGTTCCAATGTGTGCACCGATGTTTTTTGATCATACATCTCAACTTACTAAAGGGTTTCAATTATATGCAAGACAGTATAAACAAGCAGAAGGGAAGGATCATCAAACAATTGATACGGAAATTAAACAATTATTAGATCAATCCAGTATGTTATTCCAAGAACTAGGCGAGACAATCACAGAGGTACAGAAACATGTAGATCAAATCTATACACCAACATTTGTTGTACAAGCTGAAGATGATCAAATGATTAATACAGATAGTGCACATTACATTTATGAGAATGTAGAATGTGATCAAAAATCAATTAAATGGTATCAAGATGCTGGACATGCGATTACATTAGGACAGAAAAAAGATGAAGTTCATGAAGATATTTATCAATTTTTAGAATCATTAGATTGGTCTTAATCCATAATATAATTAGACCTGTCTAGTAGAAAGAAGGTGAAAGAATGGAATTAAAAGAAATGCAACAAGCATTAATCGATTATTTTAAAACAGAAGCAACAAAGCCATTAACCGTACAGGAGCTTGAAGAAGGCTTACCGTTAGAAAACGCTGATGAGTTTAAAATGCTAATGAAGGTACTTAATGAATTGGAGGAAAAAGGGGAGTTAGTGCGCACGCGTAAAAATCGTTATGGCTTACCTGAACGAATGAATCTAATTCGAGGACGTATTCAAATGCATGCAAAAGGTTTTGCATTTTTAATCCCGGATGATGAGGAGCAAGATGATGTGTATATTAATCATTCTGACTTACAATCAGCGATGAATAATGATATCGTTCTTGTGCGTGTTGATGGGAGAGATGAATTAGGCCGTCGTCCAGAAGGTGTTGTTATTCGTATCGTTGAACGTGCGACAACACGTATTATTGGTACCTATGAAGATAATGGTAACTTTGGTTTTGTCATTGCAGACGATAAACGTATTCCAAATGATATTTTTATACCAAAAAATGCGTCAAATGGTGCGGTTACGGGACATAAGGTTATTGTCGATATAACTAAATTTCCAGAAGAACGAATGAGTGCTGAAGGTGAAGTATTAGAGATACTTGGTCACAAAAATGATCCGGGTATGGACATTATATCAATCATTTACAAGCATGGCATTCAAGTGGATTTTCCTGAAGATGTATTAGAACATGCAAAACAGATACCTGATCAAATTCATCCGTCCGAATTAAACAATAGACGTGATTTACGTGATGAAATGATTGTGACGATTGATGGTGCGGATGCTAAAGATTTAGATGATGCTGTAACCGTAAAAAAATTACCTAACGGAAATTATAAGCTTGGTGTGTATATTGCAGATGTCTCTTATTATGTCGAAGAAAATTCACCAATTGATAAGGAAGCTATTGATCGGGCAACGAGTGTTTATTTAGTAGACCGTGTGATTCCAATGATTCCGCATCGTTTATCTAATGGGATTTGTTCTTTAAATCCACAAGTAGATCGATTGACTTTAGGGTGTGAAATGGAAATTGACAAGAGCGGTGAAGTCGTACATCATGATATTTTTCAAAGTGTTATTCGTACAAATGAGCGAATGACTTATTCGGATGTAAATAGCATACTTGTCGATCAAGATGAAGCGTTAAGAGATCGTTATCGAGAGCTTGTTCCAATGTTTGAGGAAATGGAAGAATTGGCAGAAGTATTACGTAGAAAACGTTTCGGACGTGGAGCCATTGATTTTGATTTTAAAGAAGCACAAGTATTAGTGGATGCTAACGGGAAAGCGGAGGATGTGGTTATTAGAGAACGTTCGGTTGCTGAGCGACTAATTGAAGAATTTATGCTCGCAGCAAATGAAACAGTAGCTGAACATTTTCATTGGATGGACGTGCCATTTATTCATCGTATTCACGAGGATCCAGATCCTGATAAATTACAAAAGTTCTTTGAATTTATTGGTCAGTTAGGATACTCGGTAAAAGGAACAGCGAATGAGATTCATCCACAATCCCTACAAAAAGTGCTTGAAATGGTTCAAGGTGAACAAGAAGAAATGATCATTTCTAAATTAATGTTACGTTCCATGAAACAAGCAAAATATGATCCGCAAAGCATTGGACATTTTGGATTAGCGACAAATTTCTATACACATTTTACATCTCCGATACGACGTTATCCTGACTTAATTGTGCATCGGCTAATTCGAACATATTTAGTTAACAAGCAAATGGATGAAAAAACACAACATCACTGGAAAGACCGAATGCCAGAGATTGCAAAGCATGCTTCGGAGAAAGAACGTGCAGCAGTCGATGCAGAACGAGAAACAGACGACTTGAAAAAGGCAGAATACATGCAAGATAAAATCGGGGAAGAATTTGATGGTGTGATTAGCTCAGTAACAAATTTTGGTTTGTTTGTTGAACTGCCAAATACAGTAGAAGGGCTTGTTCATGTCAGCTATTTAACGGATGATTATTATCATTTTGATGAACGTGCATATGCGATGATTGGGGAGAGAACAGGAAACATTTTCCGTATTGGTGATGAAATTACTGTTAAAGTAGCAAATGTAAATATTGAAGAGCGTGCAGTGGACTTTGAAATTGTTGGGATGAAGCCTAGACGTGTTCGTTCAGCAGGAAATAATGAAACTTCTAATAGAGAAGAGAGAAGAAAAAAAGACAAACCTGCTAAGGAAAGAAAGAACAAGGGAAAAATGAAACCACCAAAAGCATCTAAAAAGAAAAAAGCTAAAAAGAAAAAGTAATAAAAATAGGAATGCACAATCAACGTGTTGTGCATTCTTTTCGTGTAAGACGTATTCGACCTAGCAATATTTCGTTATCTTAAAGTTGAACATTAATCCATTTACCATATAGGATCCATCCATCTGAGACATCAAACAGTTTTATATTGGGAATATTAGCTACACCTTCTTTTGAAAAGTCGAACCAAGGTCGAGGGTGTAGTCCGTCATGATTCACATGATGATTTATAGTATTCCAAAAGCCAGCTTGCTCAAAATGGTCATTCCAAAAATATTTCACGTGAGCGAACCATTCTCTTTTTTGATCATTTTTAATAATCATGAAACGGTCGTTTGTCGGATTAAGATAAAAAGTAGAGTGTGCTAATTCTTCATCCGTAAGCAATGCATCAGAGTATGGCATTGGATAGTAACATTCAAACGGATAAACGTGTAGTGCATTTTCTATCTTTAATTGCTTTATTAACTTGCGCTTGTCTGTTAAAGAAGTTATTTTCGTCCAAATCTCTCCTTCTTTACCTTTTATAATAGTGTTAGCTTTTACAGGAAAGGAATAAAGTGTGGTGAGCTCATCTAAATGGAGTTTTTTCAATACTTTTCTAGCTCTGTAATTATGTATATTAGTATTGGCGCCAATCCAATTCACACTAGAAGTATGTATAAGCATGTCAATTATATATGCAAGAAGACTTGTTGCATGTCCATTTTCACGAAATCGAATATCGCTACGCAAGCGACCTAACATAGCATATCCACCTGGGAATATCGAATAACCAGCAATCGATACTAATCTATTCTTATCAAACCAGCCAAATAAAGCTTGGGTTTTTGATTGGATTAAATCGGGGAAAATGTGTAGTACATAATCATCTTGTATACCTGTTTGCATATTTCTTACTAAATCATAATCATCTATGGTTAATGGACGGAAAGGTAATAATGGTTCATTCATTGTCTATACCTCCTAAGAAATCATGCATATAGTATATTTTCTATCATCGCATATAGAAAACTTTATTGTCTATGAATAAGCGTTGTCACTTTAGATTGAACCTGTTAGAATAAATGTCATGTAGGAAGAGGAGGAAGTTGCTTATGCCAAAAGGTCAAGGACAACTGATAGCTCAGAACAAGAAAGCAAGTCATGACTTTTTTATTGAAGATACGTTTGAAGCTGGCCTTGTTTTACAAGGAACAGAAATAAAATCGATTCGTGCCCGCAGAGTAAATATGAAGGATAGTTTTGCGCGTATAGATTATAAGGGAGAAGCTTACTTGCATAATATGCATATTTCTCCTTATGAACAAGGAAATCGTTACAATCATGAACCAACAAGAGCAAGAAAGTTATTGTTACACCGAAAAGAAATTGATAAATTGATTGGTGAAACACAACAAGCTGGTTACTCGCTTGTCCCATTAAAAATTTATATTAAAAATGGTGTGGCAAAAGTACTTATTGGATTAGGTAAAGGGAAGAAAAAATACGATAAAAGAGAAGACTTGAAACGAAAGCAAGCAAAACGTGATATGGATCGAGCAATTAAAAATAATTATTAGATCTGTCGTTTGGGGAGATGAATATTTCATCCCCCATAGTGCCACCAATTGCAGTCATAACAGCGCCAATCGCTTGGATCCAACTCCCGAGCGTATTTATTAATGTAGCATTTGTTTTACTTTGTGAAGAAAGGGCTTGTAGACTGTTACCAATTACTTGTAATAAGTTTCCGATCCCATTGTACAATACATCCCGACTATTTTTTTCTTTCCAATTTTCCGAAAAACAAACAGCCCCTCCAAGTGCTTGTAGTAGATTTCCTTTTGTATCTAATCCCTCTTTAGTAGTTTGATCAACAGGTAGGAGGAAGGATGCAACTACTGTAGTGTTTCCTATAGCTTGTATTTCGTTTCCGATACTATTAAGGTCTTCAAGGGTGATTGTTTCAACTTGGATTGCGTTTCCAGTTGCTTGAAGTACATTTCCAATTAGATCAAAATCTTCCTTTATTTTAGATGGAATAGGGATGTTAGGAGTATTACCTAATGCTGATAGGACTGTACCGATTGCTTGCACCCATCCACCAAAAACGATATTCTCTTGTTTGCTCATAAAGTAATCACATCCAACAACTATTTAATTAGTATAGTTTATGAAGAAAGTGTGTATTACGCGTTGGCGGTTATTCTATGGGATAATTTAACACGGCTCATTTACTTGAAATTAGAAATAGATTTGTTATAATAAATAATGTAATAGTAAAACAAACAATTTTATATGATATAGGCTTTTTCTAGCCATATCCGTTTGTTCCTTTATTTTATGGGGACGTTACGGATTCGACAGGGGTAGATTGAGCTCAGGTTGCGTGTCGAGGTTACGTCTCGTTAAACGTTACACGCCAATAATAACTGGCAAAGAAAACAATTTCTCTTTAGCAGCTGCGTAAGTAGCACTAAAGGATCCTTCCTACCATCGCCCGTGTGGTAGATTGAAGGGTCTCAACTGAAGCGGGATACGCTGGCGTCCACCGTCTGAGGATGTCCAGAAGAGATGAATCAGACTAGCTTCTAGGAAGCCTGTTGGTAGGCTGAATAGTTAGTGAATTAGAGTATACCAACTACGCATGTAGACGCCTGAGTGGCGATATCTCTGGACGTGGGTTCGATTCCCACCGTCTCCACCAATACATACTTGGTGGTTTTTTATTTTAGTGATAATATTTTTATTGAATTGAATAGAACCATGTAAGTTTTGAAGTTGCCTCCAAATCTGGAGTGCGGCTTTTTTTTATGGAATTTCACATTAATTGTTAGGCTTATATTCGCCTTTTTTTATACCTAATCTATAACTTGTAGGTCAGTGTAATTATTCAATAACTCACGATGCTCGAATCATAGATAATATTGTTTTATTAAAGGTAGATTAATTGTTGAGATTAGGTATTCTTTTAATCAACAAACACAAATGGAGGTTGCAAAAAGAACCGTTACTTATGCAGTATGTGTTTTTTTATTCTCAAAAAGCTAATATTCAGCAGATTGAAATCGAATAAGAGAATACATTTAGTTTCATATTGGGCATGCATGCCATAAGCTATATTTGACATAATTTTTAAATTATGTTAATTTACTCTACGTTGGAAAATGTATGTAATTTAAGAAAAAATATTAAAGAAAGAGGTGAAATATAATATAATTATAAGTTTATTAGATTTTAGTGGCGAGAGGCTAGAGTCTAGCGTCCAGATACCCACTTAGTTTATAGTATGTGTACGCAAAAAAATGATAGAGGGAGAGTATTAACTTGAGAAAAATTACAGTAAGTATTTTGTCATTCTTAATGATTTTTTCCACATTAGCAATTCCGATTTCCGCAAATGAGTCAAATGAAACGAATGAGGAATTAGCTAGTCTAGCATTACCAATTGTTCAATCCTACGAAACTACCTCAAACGCTTCAACATGGGAAATGGGTGAATCAACTAGATTTGTCATACCAACTACAGATGAATACATAAATAATCCAAGGCTTAAAGAAGTTGTGGAGCTTGTAGCGGCAGAATTTTTAGAGAAAGAAATTCCAACAGCATCAGAAATTGAAAAAGTATATGCCGATGAATCTCAAACAACCTCTAAAGATATCGTTGTCACTTTAGAAAAAAATAAATCGATTACAGAGGAAAGTAATAGTGAAGACGCCTATAAAATTGAAATTGGATCGGATGGAATAAACATTGTTGCTGCATCAGAAAATGCTGTGCTTTATGCATTACGTACCATACAACATTTCATGATTACAAACAATAATCAATTAGTTTATGGAACGATTATTGATTATCCTGATTTAGCAGAACGTCGTGTTCACGTGGATACAGGTAGGAAGTATTTTACAAAAGAATGGATTATTCAACATATAAGAGAATTATCTTATTTGAAGATGAACACTTTACAGCTTCATTTTTCAGAAAATTTAGGATTTAGAATTGAAAGTGATTTTGACCAAGAAATAGTTTCTCAAGATGGCTATTTGAAGAAGTCAGAAGTAAAGGAAATTTTAGCTGAAGCTAAGAAATATGGCATTAATGTTATACCTTCTTTAGATACTCCTGGACATGTAGAGCATATTTTAAAAGTTCATCCAGAATATGGTCAAGTAGATGTGAATGGTAATAAAAGTGATATTGCATTAGATGTCACAAACCCTGAAGCGGTAGAATATATCAAAGGGCTTTATAGTGAATACATGGAATTGTTTGAAGGTTCTACTGATTTTCACATTGGTGGAGACGAATATATGGAGTTCGATAGAGACCCATTTATCTCTGATTATAAGCCCGTATTAAATGATTATGCAAAAGAAGCACTTGGCGAAGAATATATATGGAAAGATGTATTGGCAAATTATATTAATGAGATAGCAGCTCATGTATATGAAGGCGGATTCAAACCAAGAATTTGGAACGATGGTATTTATTATGGAGAAACAAATAAAAATTCATGGGAGCCAGTGGAACCAAAGCAAAAAATAGTCATGCATGATTATATTGGAATAGATTTCTGGTCACAAATGGGCTGGAATAAAAGTATTGCAAGACTTGATACATTTGTAGAGAAGGGTCACAAAGATATTTACAATGTAAATGCCAGTTTCTTTTATTATGTATTAAGGCCTACTAAGCCAGATGATGGAAGAGAGCAACATTCATTTGATTATTTAAATCAAGATGAGCGAATCTATAATGACTGGACACCGGGAACATTCCAAGATAATACTGTCCCTGATGATTCAGATTATATTAGAGGTGCATCTTTAGCTATCTGGAACGATAAACCAGACTTAGTAGGAGAAGATGTGATCACTCAAGATATCGCAAAAGAATTACGTTCTCTAGCATCTAAATCTTGGAATACCGCAAGTGCTGATTTAGCTAAATATGATGTATTTAAAAATAACTATGAAATGCTTGGTAATGTTGCTGGTTTTGCAAAAGGTAGCGAGTTACCTAATGTTCAACCAGTAAAACAGTTAGAGACAAATGAAGATGTTGATAAATCAAAGTTAGAGCAGGCCATTTCAAATGCAAATAATAAAGAAGAATCAAATTTCACCAAAGACAGTTGGAAAGATTTCTCTGAAGCACTAAAGCATGCGAAAAAATTGGTTGATAATGAAAAAGCAACACAAGAAGAAGTAAATCAAGCAGTTGATACCCTAAAAGAAGCGACTAAGCATCTAGTAGAAATTCCAGCAAAAGCCGTAGATAAATCAGAGTTAGAACAGGTTATATCAAAAGCTGATAAAAAGACTAAGGATGATTATACAGTTGAAAGTTGGAAAGCTTTCACAAAAGTCCTGAAAGATTCAAAAAAAGTTTATGAAAACGAATTAGTTTCTCAAAAAGAAGTAGATGAAGCAGTGAAGAATCTTAATAAAGCAGAAGAAGCATTAGAACGTTTGGCAGATAGGCATGAATTGCCAAATACGGCTACTAGTATGTTTAACTTTTTACTAATAGGTTCCTTATTGATTCTATCTGGCGTTTTCGTATTTATTCTTAAACGCAAAAAAACAAAAATGCTTTAATATCATATAGTGAGCGACCTTGCTAATACATGCAAGGTCGTTTATTTTATTTCTTTTTCAAGTGCCTGAGATAGGCCATTGATGAGGCAAATGCTGCTGTTCTTGCAGGGACGCCTTTTTTCATCAGGTTCTCTGTCGTTTCTTCAATTTTTTCGCCAGCGCCTTTGATTTTCAAATTAAGACCTCCTTTCCTTCTTATTATGTGTGGGGAAAGATATATCAATACGGCTTAAGCCTTTACTTAAGTAGTGGGGGGGGGACCGCTTGAGAAAGTTGACCTAATATCCTTTTCAATCAACTTTTATTCCTATCCATAAGCAGAACTTTAATACTAACATCACTGATCGCATTTCTAATATAAAAAGGTCATACATATGATAAATCCTTTATGGGAAAAATATAGTCTCGTGATAAAGGAGTGAACTTGAATGGGAAATGGAAAATTATCTTTTGATAATCTTAGTATTATTGTAACTGCTATCATCATGGGGACTTTTAGCTAGGGTATGTTTATTAAAAGAAAATTAATTGTCATTGCAAGCTGATGTTGTTCAATTGACAAATGGAGACTATATGATCATAAGAATTTAAACATTTATTCTTTTATCTTTTTGTTAGAAACAATATATATCATCTATAAGAGGATAGTGATATAATAATGACAGAATTTTTAAACAAAGGATTGGGGTAAATTGAAACGAATTATTCGAGTGAAGAACATTATTATCGGTCAAGGTAAACCAAAGATCTGTGTACCTATTGTAGGAAAAACAAGAGAAGAGATAGATGAAGCGGTGGAAGCGATAAAAGAGCATGAAGTTGATCTAGTAGAATGGCGAGTTGATTACTTTGAAGAGGTAACATCCATTCCTACTGTTATTCATGTGCTAAAACAAATTAGAAAAAAATTAGAACAAATCCCTATTATTTTTACCTTTCGAACAGTAAATGAAGGTGGAAATAAACCACTCGATCTACATACATATAAAGCATTGTATCAAGCTGTGATAAACACAAAGGATATTGACCTAATTGATGTCGAATTGTTTATAGGAGATAACACTCGAAATGATTTGATGGAAGAGGCAAAGCAAAATAATCTCATCGTTATTTTATCTAATCATGATTTTCATAAAACACCTTCTAAACAAGAAATTATTAACAGATTAACATCAGCTCAACAGTCTGGTGCGGATATTGCTAAAATTGCAGTAATGCCAAAAACTCCGAAAGACGTTTTGGTCCTACTAGATGCAACTTATACAATGATAGAAACAGATGCGAAAATCCCTATTATTACGATGGCAATGGATCAACTAGGTATATTAACACGAACGTCTGGAGAGATATTTGGTTCGTCCGTCACATTTGCTTCTGTTACCGAAGCATCGGCTCCTGGTCAAGTGAATATAACACAATTAAAAAAAATACTAACACTTTTTCATTAAATAATAGACAAGTGGGAAGATAATTTACTCGCTTGTCTTTTTTTAATAAGGTGTGTAATATATTCAATTAGGCAAAACAGAGATTATAAAATTAATCTATTCTACCTAATTTTTAAAATATATTGTAAGAGAATATGAAAACGAATTCAATGTTACACTATTTGAAATATAATTGTAATATTGATATAACACAATTGTTATCTATAGATGTTATACTATCCTTGTTGGAAAAAAGTACAGGTACTTTATTCCTACAAGATTTCTATTAGTTTATAACTGACACTATAATACTAACCTTATTCCTAAAAAATTAGATAATTATATACATAGAAAGAGAGTGTGGAAGCGAGTGAACAGTAAAAAAGTCTTAGCGGGTATAACAATTGCATTCGGATTAATGGTAAGTTCCCCATTAGCTAAAGAAATGGTACACGCCGAAACACAGACAGAAGTGACAGCAGAACGTTCTGAAATTCAAACCGAATTACAAAGTAAGAAACAAGAACTACAATCTATTCAAGCAGAGTTAATTCAATTAAATAATGATATTGAACGTGTTGACGAAGCAATTAAAGCAAATGAAGAAAAAATGGAAGAAACAAAAGAACAAATTAAAAAAGAAGAAAACGAAGTACATAAACTAGAAAAAGAAGTTAAAGCGTTAGAAAAGGACATTTCAAAGCGTTATGAAATTTTAAGAAATCGAGCTTCATCCTTACAAAAAAATGGAGGGTCGATTCAATATTTAGATGTTTTATTTGGTTCAACTAGTTTTAGTGACTTTATTGATCGAGTTGCAATTATTACTAAAATTGCGAAAGCTGATAATAGCTTAATAGAACAATATGAAGCAGACAAAAAAGAGGTTGAAGAACAAAAAGAAGTGATTGAGAAAAAACTAACAGAGTTAAATACGATGCAAGCAGAACTTGAAGCAATGCAGGATGATATTTTACTACAAAAGGAACAAAATGAAGCGAAAAAAGAAGAACTAGAAGAAAAAGAATCAGAAAGTTTAGCAATGATCAGTGAACTTGAGTTGGAAGATTTTGAATTAGCACAACTAGAAACGAATGCCCAGGCTCAAGTAGAATCAAATAATGAAGAGACAATTAAAGAGCATAGTGAACAAATTGATTCAGAACTGTTTAGTGGTGATGCTAAAAAGATTATTTCTGCAGGGTATAAATATATCGGGAATTCTAGTTATAAATGGGGAGGCGGACGTTCGGCTTCTGATATAGCGAGAGGATTATTTGACTGTTCAGGATATGTTTCATGGGCTTTCAAACAAAACGGTATATATTTACCACCAAGTACAAGATCCCTAGTTAATGTTGGAGAAAGAATATCACCAAGTCAAATGAAACCGGGTGATTTAGTGTTTTTTAACACGAATAGAGTGAATGGCCATGTTGGAATTTATGTAGGTGGGAATAAATTTATCGGTTCACAAAGCTCTTCAGGTGTTGATATTGCAAATATGGCAAGCGGCTATTGGGCACGCAATTTTACCGGACATGTACGTCGCGTCCTAAATTAATACGATAGTACTGCATTCACTTTTGCTTTAAATTTTAAATATTTGTTATAAAGAGATAACATAAAGGAGTTTGGATAACCAACCAAGCTCCTTTTTATGTTAAAAAAACCGTTCTACGTCAAATGACGTTGGTGAGTCTGAATAGTCAACTGAATAATTTTTGTTCACGTCCTAAAGTAGCTAAGCTGCTTTAGGACGTGTTTTGCTTTTCGTTCTACTGGTTTGAATTTAAAGTGCACCAGTATTCGGTTCTTGTAATTGGTGAAATTCGATAGCCATATGCGACTCGATTTAACACTTTTAGTTTATTAATCATTGTTAGAGGTTTTAAACTGATTCATGATCATGACGCGTGTTTTATTCATTGCTCTGGAAATGAGCTGGACAAGATGAAAGCGATCAATGATAATCTCCGCATTGGGAAATAGCTCTTTGATGACAGTAACGTAGCCAGCGTTCATCCTTCTTTTTCGATATGACAATGCGGACAATGTACTGCTTCATACGTTAATGTAGCGTGGATAAACTTACAGGTACGCCCTTTATATTCGTCAATCATGATGCCTTCTCCGTCGATATGAATATTTTCATCTTAAATATCTAACAGTTTTCTTGTAAAGTTTGTAATAGACAAGTGCATTCTTATAGCAAACATTTAAAAATGAAAGGCGCAGAGCGGAGGAAATAGGCGCGACTCCTGCAGGAACAGCGCGAGCTGAAGATCCACTCCTTTTACTTAAAAGGAATGTTAGACTAAGATCGTCACGTCCTGTGACAACGTCTAACTGACCCACTTCATGTGGCCCCGAAGCCGTGCCTGCGGAAAGCAAGCTTATTTCCGCAGCGCAACAAACATTATTCCTCGTCTTTTATAGATGTTCAAATAAAAATGACACCATCACTTAAAAGATAAATTTAAAAATGACGTTCGTGAGTTTTTTTGCTCACCAACGTCATTTATTGTACAACCAAAAAAACGGCTTGAATCAATCGATTTAAGCCGTTTTTTAATGTGCGCCCGGCATGGGTTATAACTTGGTGGTGAAAGTCCACTACAGGCTTGGCAGTAGGAACTGTTAGCCAATGGCAAGGGTGTCTATCGTGAGATAGAATCTGAAGGAAGTCGGAGGCAAAATCCCGAACTGACGAACAGAAATTGCATATAAGGCTGGCTTGGAACGGACGAGTTTGCATTACATAACGAAGTCCAATACTGCACGAATTCCATACAGTAAATGCAGCAGTTACATGGGAGGAAGGTTATAGCCCTTACCCGGGGAGGTCTTACAAGGGTCCCCGACAAGAGGAAAGGAACTTTCCACAGGGACAATCATGGCAGTGATGTTGTGATGAATTGTAAGAAGTCAGCAGAAGCCATAGTAGTCCTAAATGGATGAAGGGCTGAACAATAGTAATCTTGGAAACAGTGGAGGTGTGAGAAATGCAAAAACCACAGACAACGTTTAAAGACGGCTGCCCACAAGAGAATAGGATGGAATCCAAAGGTATAGTGGAAGTGTGCAGTATTTCTTGCGGTGAAACTGATAGAAGAGATGGTGTGTACAATCTTATTCATAAAATCGTTGGTCAAAATAATCTAAATAGAGCTTACAAGAAAGTAAAAGCCAACAAAGGTTCAGCAGGTGTTGATGGAATGGAAGTTGAAGAATTATACTCTTACTTAGTCCTAAATAAGGAGTTACTCATTTCCCGAATTACTAATGGCTCATACGAGCCACAACCTGTTAAACGTGTGGAGATAGACAAAGATGATGGTTCTAAAAGGAAATTAGGTATACCAACGGTTATTGACCGTTTTGTCCAACAAGCAATCCTCCAAGTTATAGAAGTAGATATTGACCCATCGTTCTCAGAATCTAGCTTCGGTTTTAGACCAAATCGTAGTGCACACGATGCAATGAAACAGGCAAAGCAACTCTACGAAAATGGCTACCGCACTGTAGTGGATATTGATATGAAACAATACTTCGACACCGTCAATCACGATAAACTTATGTATCACGTTGAAGAACATATCAAGGACTCAAAAGTCCTCCGTCTCATCAGAAAATTCTTGATGAGTGGAGTCTCCATCAATGGAGAAGTTTACCCAACGGAAGTGGGATGCCCTCAAGGTGGAAACCTTTCACCAATTTTGAGTAACATCTACCTTGACCAGCTGGATAAAGAACTAGAGAAGCGAGGGCACAGATTCATTCGTTATGCGGATGATTGTAATATCTATGTAAAAACGAGGAAGGCAGGAAATCGAGTGATGAATAGTATCACAAATTTCCTTGAAAATAGCCTAAAGCTGGTAGTGAACCGACAGAAGAGTGAAGTGGGAAGTCCAACGAAACGGAAGTTCCTGGGGTTTTGCATACATTCAACAAAAGCAGGTGTAGGCTTCCGACCACATCATAAATCTAAGAATAAATTTAAGAAGAAACTTAAACAATTAACCAAACGAAACCGTAGTGGTAGTATTCGTCAAATCATTAAAGAAATTAATGAAGTAACCACTGGATGGATTAACTACTATGGTATCAGCTATATGAAAGGCTATATCCAAAGCATCAATAAATGGATTAAGCGAAGAATTAGACAAATCATATGGAAGCGATGGAAGAAAGTTAGGACACGATACAAAAGTCTTATCAAATTAAAAATTCCCAAACAGAAAGCTTGGGAATGGGCTAACACACGAAAGGGATACTGGCACATAGCTTGTAGCCATATCCTACACAGAGCTATCAAGAATGAAATTCTCGAGAAAGTTGGCTTGAAAGACCTTAACCAACTCCTCGAGAAAACACACTCAAACTATTGAACCGCCGTGTACGGAACCGTACGCACGGTGGTGTGAGAGGTCGGATAATCAACTAATGATTATCCTCCTACTCGATTGTTCCTTTGAAAAGCTAGAAACATGAAAAGTAGTCATGATTATTCAATTCTATATTGCCTGAAATCCTTTCATTACATTATTCTTAATTGACTCTAAGTCAAATCCTTCAATTTCTTCTCTTGGAATGAAATGAGCTACTTTATCACCTGATAAAATGGCAATAGAAGGAGAAGAGGCTTCGATTCCTACAAAGTATTCACGCATCTTTTCTGTAGCTTCACGATCTTGTCCGGCAAATACTGTGACGAGATGATCTGGTTTTACCCCTTCTTCTAATGCAGCCAAAACGGCAGGTCTAGCTAATCCAGCTGCACAGCCACAGACTGAGTTCACTACTACTAAAGAGGTCCCTTCTATATTTGTCATAAAAGCTTCTGCTTCTTCTGCAGTTGTTAATTCCTTAAAGCCGGCACTAGTTAATTCATCCCGCATTGGTTGACTCATTTCCTTCATATATGCTTGAAATGGATTCATACGTTAAACTCCTTTATATTGAAGATTTCAATTAATCATTACCATAATCACACCATAATATAAATGGGGTTGTCAAGTATTGCTGATATCTTAAGAAAGTTTATAAAACATTAAATAAAAAATACTTCATTATTTCTTTATTTTGTCGAAAATAAAAGTAGTAATAAAGATGTGTTTTAAGATGCAGCTTATTGAATGGTTTATTAGCATAAAGATGTTACAACAGGAAGGATGAACCGTCATGCAGACAAAGAATATGAATGAAATAATTAAAGAGGTTTATAATGGCACCATTTTGACAGTGAAGAAGGTCATTCCTCTTAGCCCAAATATAGGTTCACCAGAACTTATTTCTCCTCCTCTGACAGTCAGCTTTGGAGTTTTAATTGGATTTACAGGAGATCTAAAGGGAGAATTAGTATTACAAGCAGACTCTTTTGTTTTTAATCATATTGGAGAGAAAATGTTTGGAATGCCACTATCAGAGGATATGTTAGATTCTTTTGCAGGAGAGTTGGGAAATATGATGGCTGGTAGTTTATCAACTTACTTGGCTAGTATTAAAATTAAAACAGATATAACTTATCCAACGGTATTAAAGGGAGACGCTCAGTTAACAGGATTTAAACGTTCTTTCTTCGTGACTATTCAATATGACACAGTAGGAAATCTAGATGTATATTTATTATTAAATCAATAATTATTCATTCATCTATTCTATTTATCTAGTAAGTAAAAAGCCTTCGATTATTTTGATGAAACATGGTATTATTTTCATAGGAAACATTATGCATATTAAATGAATAAAGGAGATAGCTGATGAGTATCGAAAAGTATATTGTATTTCAATTAAAAGGACAAGCTTATGCTGCCAGTATTCAACAAATTATTTCTATTGAATTGTTGCAAGAAGTAGTGGCATTGCCACAGGCTTCTGACTTTATTGATGGTATTACAACACTTCGTGGTGAAGTGGTTCCAATAATTGATTTAAAAACTCGAATGGGCCTATCCCGGTCGCAAAAAACAGATCAAACTAGAATACTACTATCCCATGTTAATAATGTGCAAGTTGGATTTGTAGTTGACGAAGCTAATGATGTGATTGATATCGATGCTTCTACTATTGAAGAAGCACCTACAACAATAAAAGGAGTAAATGGTGATTTCTTGAAAGGAGTTGCTAAATTTACTGATCGTTTATTACTGATTCTAGATTTAGAACACGTATTAAATTATGAAGAAGTAAGTAAAGTAAAACAGGTAATAGAAAAGTAATAGTAAAGGGAAGTGTTATTCATGGCAAGGATTTTAATTACAGATGATGCAGCGTTTATGCGTATGCAATTAAAAAATATCTTTACTTCATTAGGGCATGAAGTAGTGGGAGAAGCTGAAAATGGTAAGGTAGCTATTGATCTATATAATGAATTAAAACCTGATTTAGTTTCCATGGATATTACCATGCCAGAAATGAATGGTGTGGATGCAGTAAAAGCAATAAAAAAGAATGATCCTAATGCAACCATTGTCATGTGTTCTGCAATGGGGCAACAACAAATGGTACTGGAAGCGATTCAGTCTGGAGCGAAGGACTTTATTGTAAAACCATTTGATCAAGAGCGTATTCAACAAGCATTAAGTAAAATTTTTTCATAAATAAGAAAAGAATTCTTACTTTTCTTTCCTCAAATAATTTGTTATTAAGTTAATTTATATCTTTTTGTTCTTCTAAGAATAATTAAATAAAAGATGGAGTGGTACATATGAAGTTAAGAATAAATTTGTTTTTTAGCTTTCTACTCGTTGTTGTGTTACATAGTCTAGTAATGGTTTATACGATGTTTCAATTAAATAGTTTTTCTGTTCCAATTATTATAGGTCTATCGTTAGCGATAATTCTTAGTTTAACCATCGCACATTTTACCGCTCGCAGAATAGTTAAACAAGTTAGCCAATTAAAAAATAGATTAGAAATGATATCAAAAGATAATAGTACAGTACTACCAGAAGCTTATACAAAAAACAAAGAATTTTTTCAAATAAACGAACTAATTGATACGACATATGAAAAAGCACAACAAAAGCGTACATTTGTATCAAACGTATCTGATCAGATAGATAGTCAAAGTAAGTCCTTAGATCAAAGCAGAGATGTCTTAGAAAGAGACAGCCACAATATTACAACAATCTTGCATGAAATCTCTAGTGGTTCTGAAGAACAAGCCAACTCTGCTTCCTCATTAACAGAAACAATGCAGCAATTTACCAATACAATTATGAATGTTGTTCTAAATGGCGAAAATATTAAAGAGGAATCTAAATCAATGTTATCCATTACTGATGAAGGGACAAACTTAATGCATCAGTCCGTCGAAAAAATGGAGGTCATTGATCAAACCATTAAACAATCTTTGGATAAAGTAAAAGGATTAGACAGTATGACTGAAAAGATTACTAGCTTAGTAACAGTTATCCAGGGCATTGCAGAACAAACGAATATCTTAGCTCTGAATGCAGCGATTGAAGCAGCTCGTGCAGGGGAGCATGGACAGAGTTTTGCTGTCGTTGCAGATGAAGTCAGAAAACTAGCTGAACAAGTTAGTCATTCTATTACGGATATCACATACACAACAAATGGTATACAAGAAGAATCAAAGGCAGCAGTAGGGGTGTTAGAAAAAGGATATCAAGCAGTAAATGAAGGTTCATCCCAGCTTCAAACGACTGGATCTACGTTTGACCAACTCAAAAAGATTATTACGAATATAGGAACGGAAATTGAAGATATTTCTAACAATCTTTATGATGTGTTAGATAATACGAAAGTTATTAATGATTCCATTACGAATATAGCTTCTGTATCAGAAGAGTCAGCTGCTGGAATTGAGGAAGCTACAACATCTTCAGAGAACTTATCAAAATCAGTTAATAATATTAGAATTAGCCAACAAGAACTAGATAAAAAAATAAGCGAATTACTCTCACATTTTTAACGTGAAAGGCAGTCATTACCCATTGCTAATGACTGCCTTTTCGCTTTCTTTTCTGTTCAATTAATATGCATTGTAATCATATAAAACATGGTAATAACCTTCCCTCTCTTACATAAAGTTAAGAAGGGAGGGTGTATCTATGGAAAGAATTATTCAGCCAAAGCAGGTATATACGTATGAACAAATGTGTCTAGATTGTAATCGACTAATGGATAGGTATCCAAGTCTAATCTCTATGAAAACCATTGGCTATTCAGTCGGAAAACGAAAGCTCATTGCAATTAAACTCGGGAAGGGAGAAGATAAGATATTCATTAATGGTGCCCATCATGCTAGAGAATGGCTAACAACAACATTATTAATGGATATAATAGAAACATATGCAGAAGCAACTAATTCAACTTCCGCTTTTGAAACAGATAAAATTAAAGAAATACTGAATCAATGTTCTTTTTGGTTTGTTCCAATGGTAAACCCAGATGGCGTTACACTTGCTCAAAGTGGTTATCGATCTTTTAAACATAAAGATTTGTTAATCGAATGGAATAAAGGGTCCTATGATTTCTCCTCTTGGAAAGCAAATATAAGAGGTGTGGATTTAAATCGGCAATATCCCGCCGATTGGGAAACCATTCAGTCTGATCCAGGAATTCGATCTTGTGAAAATTTCAAAGGATATGAACCTTTATCTGAACCTGAGAGCTTAGCGATTTATCAATTTGTACAATCCCAATCAATTAAGCTAGCAGCCGCCTATCATTCATCGGGAGAAGAAATTTTTTGGAAATATAAAAGTGAAACTGAATTAGAAAAACGGTCTAAAGAGATTGCTCTACAACTAGCAAATGTAACTGGTTATAAGCTGATATATCCAAGTGAAAATCCAAGTGGTGGTGGTTTTACGGATTGGTTTATTAGCTATTATCAACGACCAAGCTTTACGATTGAAATCGCCCCTTATATTGGACCGAACCCTGTTCCATTGGATTATTACGCGTCTATTTATCAGCAAAATAAATATGTGCCGTTATTATTAGCTGAGAATAGAAATCTCTAGTTTTAAAAAATAAAGAAATGATTTTAAGCTGATCAAATATATTTGATTTCAGCTTTTTTTATATGTGTAAAATACATGATCATCTAATAATTGTCTTCATTTCTTTTATTAATTGATAACAAATAATAAATAACAATAGTTTCATTTTGCGTAGTATTTAATTGAAAAACAGCGATATTAAGAGAAAATAACGAATGACTGACGCTTACATGCGATTTTGTATTTTTTGTGACATATGGTATCATCCAATCTGTTCACAACGGTCCCGACTTTTATGAGAGTTAAAAGTCATAAAAAAATTAGAGAGAGGTGTCTTATTGACTATTTCAAACATAAAACAGGAATGGTTTAGTAATGTAAAAGGCGATATATTAGCAGGTATGGTTGTAGCTCTTGCTTTAATTCCAGAAGCAATAGCTTTCTCCATTATAGCTGGTGTGGATCCAATGGTAGGCTTATACGCTTCATTTTGTATAGCTGTTGTCATCGCATTTACTGGAGGAAGGCCAGGAATGATTTCAGCTGCTACAGCTGCAATGGCTTTACTAATGGGTACATTAGTAGCTGATCATGGTATACAATATTTATTTGCAACAACAATTTTAACTGGAATTATTCAATTTTTGCTAGGCATCGGTGGCGTAGCACGATTTATGAAGTTTATTCCACGATCCGTGATGATGGGTTTTGTTAATGCGTTAGCTATCTTAATTTTTGTTGCTCAGTTACAACACTTTGTAGGTGAAACATGGGTGATGTATGCAATGGTTGCAGGTGCATTGGGGATTATTTATATTCTACCGAGGCTTACTACTATTGTACCTTCACCATTAATCGCAATTATTGTTATTAGTGCAATTGCAATTTTTACAGGTAGTGGTGTTCGTACAGTTGGTGATATGGGAGAAGTAACACAAACATTACCGATGTTCTTGATACCTGATATACCTTTAACCTTTGGAACCTTGTCAATTATTTTCCCGTATGCTTTAGCGTTAGCAATTGTTGGTCTATTAGAATCGTTTTTAACTGCGCAAATTGTGGACGATATGACAGATACAAATAGTAACAAAAATAAAGAGGCAAAAGGGCAAGGATTTGCCAATGTGATTACAGGATTTTTCGGTGGAATGGCTGGTTGTGCTATGATTGGACAATCTGTTATTAATGTAAAATCCGGTGGGAAGGGAAGATTATCGTCTTTAACTGCTGGTATATTTTTAATGATACTCATTTTAGTATTTAATGATCTACTGCTTCAAATTCCTATGGCAGCACTTGTAGGTGTGATGATTATGGTATCCATTGGAACATTTGATTGGAGCTCATTGATCACGATACACAAGATGCCAGTAACCGATGCAGTAGTAATGGTTGTAACTGTTGGGACGGTTGTTTATACACATAATTTAGCTATAGGTGTATTAGCTGGGGTTGTATTAAGTGCTATTTTCTTTGCGGCAAAAATTTCAAAAGTACATGTCAATGCGATGATGGTTGAAGGTGGTAAGAAAAAAATCTATAAAATATCTGGACAACTTTTCTTTGCATCTGTTACAGAGTTGGTTGAACAATTCGATTTCAAGGAGAGTGTCGAATACATTGAATTAGATTTAAGTCAAACGCACCTTTGGGATGATTCTGCTGTTGGTGCTATTGATAAAATTGTTCTGAAATACAAAGAGAATGGCCAAAAAGTAAACATCGTTGGTTTAAATCAGGAAAGTAATGCATTAGTCGAAAGGCGTGCAATATTTGATAAAGTGAATGCGAAAGTAGCAAATCATTAAAGATATGATAGCTCAGTTTTTATTTGCAATAGTTATGCAATAAAAGCTGGGCTGTTTCTGTTGAAATTTAAACGGATAGATTGTCTTCTTTTTAGTACGAAGTAACAAATGGTAAAAGAAACAATGATATAAAAATGGATCAACGGAGAAGGAAGGCAAAGACGATAAAACATGTTATAATTAGAGAAAATAAAAAGCGGATTGGAGAATGTGAGATGTATAATCATATCTTATTAGCTTCTGATGGTTCGGAACACGCTATTCGTGCATGTGAAAATGCAATTATGTTAGCCGGCAAGAATCCAAATGCAACAATTACTATTGTTTATGTAGTAGATGGAGCTACTTCAAAGACAGATGTATTACATCATTGGAATGCAATTGACCTTGATCAAAGCAGAAAAGAGAAATTAACAATCACAGAACGAAAATTAAAACAACAAAACATTCCATATGAGATAAAGATTTTACATGGAGAACCGGGGCCAGCAATTGTTAAGTTTGCCAATGAAAACAAAGTAGATATTTGTGTGATTGGTAGCCGAGGATTAAATAGTCTTCAAGAAATGGTATTAGGAAGTGTTAGTCATAAAGTAGCTAAGCGCGTAGAGTGTCCTGTTTTAATTGTAAAATAATCATTTCTCAAAGGGAGATGAAAAAGCGTGATGTGCAATTAATTGTACGTCACGCTTTTTCATCTGTTTATGATCTAGTAAAAACCATAAATTTCATTAATAAGAAACTCGTAGCTGAAGACAAAAACATTGCAGCTCCTTTAGCAATATTTTGTATAATAAATTTAGAAAACGGCATTAGAGTTTGATCTTCTAATAATTCGAAAACCCCTAAAAATACTAAATTACTTACACCAAGTGCAATAATTGCTTGGGTAATAAATAAAATTAATTCTTTTCTACTAAAAAATGCGCGGTGTCGAAAGGTGTACTTCGTATTCCATATATAACTATTTAAGATAGCTAATACATAAGAAATCGTATTAAATAATAATAAAATGGTATGGTTAGTGGATGGCCAAATAGCTAATAGAATATTAAGTGAAATAATATCTACTATCGCATTACTTCCCCCAATCGCACTAAATTGAATTACTTGCCATTTAAGTTTTTTTGCCATTGCTTCTGTCGTCCTTCATTAATTGGATTGGATAGAAAGAGGTTTGACTAATCTGCATTTAGGATACACTTTACTAAGTAAGATTTCAAATCCATTCTAAAGGAGGACTTATAAAGCATGCAAATAAATAAACAGTGGAACAAATTGCAAGCATTGGAGTTAACGAAGCCAGATAGTGTGTTGACGATGTATGTAAACACAGATCCGGCTGATCCAGACCAACAAGGTGGAGAATGGAAGATCCAGTTAAAAAACGGATTGAATAGTTTTGAAAATTACTTAAAACAAGATAAAGACAAAGACGAATTGAAAAAATACCAGGTCATTCGTGAAAAAATAGAAGCGTTCTTTGATGAGAATCAAAAAGAGTTAAAAAAAGGTGTCGTTATAATTGCTGCATCAGATAACTCTTTTTGGTTAGCGGAAATATTGCAAGTACCTGTTGAAACTAATTTTTATTGGCAAGAGACACCAGTTATTGACCAATTAGAGCACATATATAGTAAATATCCAAGATCAGGTATTGTCTTAGTACAGCAAAATCAAGTAAAGACAATAGAAACAGAGTTAGGGGAAGTTAGAGAGATTAAACAATTTGAATTGGATCTTGATACGGAAGATTGGCGTCCATATGCTGGCCCACATCGTGCAGATGCAAGCATGGGCAAAGGCGGTAGAAATACACAAACAGATCAATTTCAAAAAAGGTTTAAGGCAAATCAAAAACGATGGTATAAAAGCATTGCTCCATCATTAGATAAACAAGCAAAAGATAAACAATGGGAAAAAATATTTATTGCTGGTGAGAAAGAAGAAGCAAATGATCTTGCTGAATATATGCAAAAGAATATTGAAAAAGTATCCCATCAAAATATCTTAGACCATGAGGAACATCATGTAATAGAAAAAATCGTTGGATGAAGACAAAAAGAGGCTGGGACAATATAACATTTCTCTTTTTAAAACACGAACAATTAAGTTCTGCAACAAAACGAACACCGCTGTGGAAATAAGCTCCCTTTCCGCAGGCACGGCTTCAGCTAACTCCTTAAAGCACAAAACGCTTTAAGGAGTGGATCTTCAGCTCGTGCTGTTCCTGCAGGAGTGTCGCATATTTCCACAGCTAATCATTAATTCTACCTAAATTAACGAACCTTAATTCACGTCTTCAGAGTTAAGGTTCGTTTTTTTGATAATCACTATTTAGTTTTGTCCCAAGCTCTTTTAATTTAAAAGAAGAATAATAGAAACAGCAACAAGGCTTACACCAATAGAACTTAAACAGTAGAAAGAGGCTTGCAAATATTTTTTTTCTATTAGCATGGATAATATCTCTGTACCAAAGGTAGAAAACGTAGTAAAGGCTCCACAAAATCCAGTACCAAATAATAACCATATGGAAGGAGAAATCATATGGTTCTCCAAAAAGATAAATAAGATACCTAAAAGGAAGGAACCCGTAATGTTGGCAATCCAAGTGCCAAATGGACGCAATGGATTCACTCGATTAAGAGCAACTCCTAAAAAATACCGAGCATTAGCACCAATGAATCCTCCACAAGCAATATATAAAAGGTTCATTCGACCGTCTCCTTACTGGAATCCATACGACTTGCTAGCAAATAACCAATAAAGCATGCAATGAGTCCAAAGATAATACTCCCGAACATATAAGCCACACCAATAAGTAAATGATCAGTAAGTAGAACAAGCGATTCCACAGTAAAAGTAGAGAATGTTGTAAAAGAACCAATTACCCCTGTATGGATAGCTAATATCATATATTTTGGTAGCTTCTTTTTAATAAGGGTATGATTAGATAGGAAAGCGAGTAAAAAGCACCCCAAGATGTTAACTAAAATCGTTCCAAACGGAAGAGAATTATTTGGGAACAACTGTGCTACACCGTATCGTGCTATCGATCCAATTGCTCCACCAAAACCGATAAAAATGATTACTATATACGTGCTTGTTCTTGACAATCTGGACACATCCCATAGATTTCAAACTTATGATCATCAATCATACAGTCCTTAAGTTCATCTTGAATATCGTCCATTGGACATTGATGAATTTCCTTTGTGATACCACAATTTTTGCAAATGAAATGATGGTGATGGTGATGGTCACACTTCATTCGGAAATGTTTCTCACCATTTAATTCTGTAGACTCCAAAATATCTAATTGATTAAATAAATGTAAGTTGCGATAAATAGTATCAAAACTAATTCCTTCAAAATTTGGCTCCATATGTTTTAATAAATCTTTTGCAGTACGATATCGATCTTCATTACAAAAAAATGACAAGATCACTTCTCTTTTATCTGTATATTTATATCCTTTTTCTTTAAGGACAGCTAAAGCCTCTTCTAATTTCATTTGATCACCGTCCTTCTAGTAAAGTAATTCCAGACCTTTTTTCCGAAAATAGTTAGAATTAAAATGAAGATAGAAGTCATTACAATGGTACCACCTGGTGGTATTTCAAAGTAATATCCAGTTATTAAACCAATAATAACAGATATTTCACCAAAGATAACAGAAAAAAGAATGGTTTGTTTAAATCCTCTTGCTATTCTAATGCTTGCTGCTACTGGAAGTGTCATTAATGCAGAGACAAGTAAAACGCCAACGATCCGAATCGAAGCAGATATAACTAGTGCAGTTAATACAATAAATAAAAAATGGATTCGCTTTGCATGGATTCCCGAAACAACTGCATGTTCTTCATCGAATGATAGCATAAAAAGTTCTTTATAAAATGAAAAAAGTACAGTTAAGACAATAATGGTTATAATAACGATACTCCATAAATCATTTCGACTAACAGCGGAAACAGATCCAAATAAATAATTATATAAATCTGTATTAAAGCCATTGGCTAATGAAATAAAAATAACGCTAAGGCCAACACCACCAGATAAAATAATGGGGATTGCTAATTCTTGATATGCCTTATATACACTGCGCAATCGTTCAATAAATACCGAACCGATAACGGAAAAGCCCATTCCTGTATAAAAAGGGGTTAAAAAAAACAAGCCGTATTTTTTCTCCATAAATAAACCAAATGCAATCCCACCAAGTGTGACATGCGATAAGGCATCCGCAATGAGTGAAAGCCTTCTAACAACAACAAATGTTCCTAATAATGGCCCGATTAAACCAATTAATAATCCGGTATAGAATGTATTTTGTAAAAATTCATAAGTGAAAAATTGATTAAGCATTTCTGACACTTCCTTTATTATTCGTGCTGATGAGTCACCACTTGTAGTGGATGCCCATAAAAATTTGATAATTGATTCTCTGATAGATTTGCAAACGAATGCGTGTCTCCATGAAAATGTAACTCTTTATTCAAGCAAGCAATCCCATTTGCATGCTTTGTCATGGTTCCGATATCATGAGAAACAAGTAACAAACTAATATTATTTTCTTCATTTAATTGATGGAGCAAATCATAGAATTTTTGTACGTTTTCCGTATCAATTCCGACCGTTGGTTCATCAAGAATAAGTAATGCAGGATTGCTAACTAATGAACGAGCAATAAATATACGTTGTTGTTGTCCACCAGAAAGTGAGCCAATATTTGTATTTAAATAGTCTTTCATCCCAACCAAATCTACTGCATATTCGACTTTTTGTTTATGTTGTTTAGTGAAAAATCGAAAATACCCAATGTTAGGGGTTAATCCAGTAGAAACCACTTCTTTAACTGTAGCTGGAAATCCACGATTGAATGAATTGGCTTTTTGTGAAACAAAACCAATTTTATTCCAATTTTTAAAATGCTCGATTCTTTCACCAAATAACTCAATGGATCCTTTTTGCGGTTTTAATAATCCAAGTAGTAATTTTATCAGTGTGGTTTTCCCACCACCATTTGGTCCAACAAGTCCTAAAAATGCACCAGTTGGTATCTCAAGGTTAATATCGTGTAATGCGTGTTTTGACTCATATGCATAGCTTACATGCTGCATACGAACAATAGGGGATGTCATAAAGTACACCAATCTTTCTGTGTTAAATTTCCTTCATCATTGTACCCTAATAAAATTTTTTTGTAAATAAGAATAATTACGTTTTAAAATCGGATATAAGAGTTGACATATAATACTATACAGGGGTATAGTATAGTTAAAGATTACAAAAGGATGTGTGTGGATATGGAACATATAGACGATATAGCATTAAATCCTGACCATAAAGTGCATCATCGAACAGATGAACAAAAGCAACAAGTAATGAATCGGCTTAAACGAATTGAAGGCCAGGTTCGAGGTATTCAAAAAATGGTTGAGGAAGATCGATATTGTGTAGATGTACTTGTTCAAATTTCAGCCATTGATGCTGCGTTGAAAAAGGTTGGGTTTTCTTTAATGGAAGACCATACAAAGCACTGTGTTACAAATGCGATTCAATCAGGTAAGGGTGAAGCATCCATTGAAGAATTGATGAAAGTGATTAAACAGTTTACAAAATAAGGAGTGTTTCTATGCCTGAAAATAAAACAATCCATGTTGATATTACCGGGATGACTTGTGCTTCATGCTCCTCTAGAATAGAGAAAGTTTTAAATAAATCGGAAGACATTGATGCTAAAGTCAATCTGGCATTAGAAAGTGCAAGTATTCAATATAATTCTTCTAATATAGAACCAGATCAAATCTTTGGAAAAATTCAGAAACTCGGTTATGGTGTTACACCAAAAAAAGTAGCGTTTGATGTCACAGGAATGACCTGTGCTGCTTGTTCTAATCGAATAGAAAAAGTGTTGAATAAAATGGATGGTGTAGCTGAAGCATCCGTTAATTTAACCAGTGAAGTTGCAAATATTTCATATTATCCAGGTTTAGTAAATGAAGACCAAATGATTAAGCGAATCGATCAACTGGGTTACGGTGCGAAGAAAAAAGTCGATCGAAATCAAAAACAAGACGACAAACAAAAACAAATTAAAAAAATGAAGTGGAAACTAATCATATCTGCCCTCTTATCGTTTCCTTTACTTTTCACAATGGGGGTACATTTGTTTAACTTACCAATGCCAGATATCCTTATGAATCCTTGGTTTCAAATGGCACTTGCAACTCCGGTACAATTTATTATTGGTTGGCAATTCTATGTAGGTTCTTATAAAAATTTAAGAAATCGCTCAGCTAATATGGATGTGTTAGTGGCATTAGGAACAAGCGCTGCTTATTTTTATAGTGTATATGAAGCTTTTCAAACAATTGGAAATGCTAACTATGAGCCACATCTATATTTCGAAACAAGTGCTATATTAATTACATTAATTTTACTTGGAAAGTATTTCGAAACATTAGCTAAAGGGAGAACAACGCAGGCGCTCTCTAAATTATTAGATCTACAAGCGAAAGAAGCTAGAGTTATAACAAATGGCGAAGAAAAAATGGTGCCTGTGGGTCAAGTGCAAGTAGGTGATCTACTAGTTGTTAAACCTGGGGAAAAGATACCTGTAGACGGTGTGATTACCAAAGGAACTACTGCATTGGACGAATCGATGATTACTGGTGAGTCGATCCCTGTTGAGAAAAAAGTGGATGATGCTGTTATTGGGGCGACAATTAACAAAAATGGAACCATTCAATTTGAAGCTACAAAAGTAGGAAAAGATACCGCATTATCAAACATCGTAAAAATAGTTGAAGAAGCCCAAGGTTCCAAAGCACCAATTCAACGAATGGCTGATGTTATTTCAGGAATATTCGTTCCTATTGTTGTAGGAATTGCTATTCTAACATTTATTGTTTGGATTACTTTGGTCAATCCTGGAGTGATTGCTGATGCATTAGTTGCAGCTATTGCAGTTTTAGTCATTGCTTGTCCTTGTGCGCTTGGTCTAGCTACACCAACATCTATTATGGTTGGGACAGGAAAAGCGGCAGAAGCTGGTATTCTATTTAAAGGTGGGGAACACTTAGAACAAACAGGGAAAATTGATACCATTATTTTGGATAAAACTGGGACGATCACAAAAGGGCAACCATCTGTAACTAATTATGTAGGAGATAAAGATGTGCTATCTTTTGTAGTTAGTGCAGAAAATAGTTCTGAGCATCCACTGGCAGAGGCGATTGTCAGCTATGGTAAACAAGAGCAAGTTGATATAAAAGAGACAGAAAAATTTGAAGCAATACCCGGATATGGTATTAAAGCGGTAATTGATGGGCACCAAGTATTAGTTGGTACAAAGAAACTATTAGAAAAACATCATATTTTTGACTCTGATTTTCTTCAAGATATGAACAAACTAGAGCAAGAAGGAAAAACGGTCATGCTTATAGCAATTGATGAGAACTATCAAGGTATGATTGCTGTAGCCGATACAGTAAAACCAACAGCAAAAGCTGCATTAAAGCAGTTAAGAGATGTAGGGATAGAGTTAGTGATGCTAACTGGCGATAACCCGACAACAGCAAAAGCAATAGCTAGTGAAGTGGGAATTGACAAGGTAATCGCAGAAGTAATCCCTGAACAAAAAGCAGATCAAGTGAAGAAAATACAAGAAGAAGGAAAAAAGGTTGCTATGGTCGGAGATGGCATTAATGATGCTCCAGCATTAGTAGTTGCGGATATTGGTATTGCTATCGGTACTGGAACCGATGTAGCAATTGAAGCGGCGGATGTTACGATTCTTGGCGGAGAGCTAACTTTACTTCCAAAAGCTTTAAAAATGAGTAAAGCTACAATGAGAAATATTAGACAGAATTTATTCTGGGCTTTAGCTTATAATAGTGCAGGAATTCCAATTGCCGCGGTTGGACTACTTGCACCATGGGTTGCAGGAGCGGCTATGGCATTTAGTTCTGTAAGTGTAGTCTCTAATGCATTACGATTAAAAAGAGTAAAGCTATAAATGGCTTTAACTATAAATATGAAAGGTGAGATAAAATGAAGGAATTAACATTAGAAGTAACAGGAATGTCATGCGGACATTGCAAAGCAAGTGTAGAAGGTGCACTGAATGAATTGAAAGCTGTAACGGAAGCAACAGTGAATTTAGACGAAGGAATGGTTAAGATAACCTTCGATGAGGATCAAGTAACGAAATCTCAATTAATAGAAGCTATTGAAGAACAAGGTTATGACGTTGCATCATAAATAAGAAAAAGGCGTACATTTTTATAAATGGTACGCCTTTTTTTGATATCTGCTATTTATGAAGGATATAATAATCATTTTACTAAAGAAGTTAATGATATTAGTGTACAGGAAATTGATTGGTGTAGCCACTAAATTGCTGATTCGTTTGCTGAATATTATTTTGATCAGCTTTATCTAGACTATACCAGCCATTCTTAAACATTAAATTATACATGGTACGTTGCATGTTTTGTGTTTCATTAAAGATTGCTAATAAATCTTGGTAAAACGCTTGATTACTTGCTTCATTAAGCGCAGTACTATAAGACTGTGTCATATATTTTTCAGTTGACAGCATATCATTAAGAAAGTCACGATCATTCATTTCTGGTGTTTTTTGTACTTGCGTTTCTGGATTTTGTACTTTTTGCTGATTCATTGAAAGGTTTCCTCCTTTTACTGTAGCATGCCGTTTTGTTGGACACTTGTGTGTTGCAATATTTTTTGATAATGTTTTTGGTGCATTTGGCAAGCTTGTTCTAAAGCAGATTTAATTTCAGGAATGTTGCATTGATTAGCAAAAAAATGTGCTTTCTTTGTAGCATTTAAATTCCATGACATCATATCAGTTAGGTATAATAAATCTTTTGAACTTACCATCGTTGGTGGTTGTTGCATGACTTGATTGGCTTGATTCATTTTTCCGGTATTTATTTGCTGTTGCATAAAAAAACCTCCTTAAAATAGGCTACAGGTGTAATTTGTGCAACTTTTGTAATACTATACGTAATTAACGCTTAAACATGCAAAAGACTAGTCAAACATATGTCAAATTCTATATACTAGAAGATAGTATTTGGAATGCAAGTTACAATGATGTAAAATAATAAAGGAGGGGTACTTCAATGCGTTTAACTTTTTATGCTTATCCGAAATGTGGCACTTGTCAAAAAGCAAAAAAATGGTTAGATCAAAATGAAATACACTATGAAGCGATACATATTGTTGAAAATCCACCAACAAAAGATGAATTAGAACATCTTATACAACGCAGTGGATTACCAATAAAAAAATTTTTTAATACAAGTGGAAAGAAATATCGTGAACTTGGTTTGAAAGATAAGCTACCAGAAGCTACAGATGAAGAAAAGTTGAACTGGCTAGCATCTGATGGTATGTTGATCAAGCGACCAATTACTACGGATGGAAAACTTGTAACGATAGGATTTAAAGAAGAATTATTTGAACAAACTTGGCAATAAGTTTTAGTAATTTTAATTGAATTCATTTTTCAGGAGGTCTACAGATGAATATTCCAAAGGATTTACATTACTCAAAAGAACATGAATGGGTGAAGGTAGAAGGAGATACCGTTCGAATTGGTATAACCGAACATGCACAAGATGAACTAGGTGATATTGTTTTTGTTGAATTGCCGGAAGCAGGAGATACGATTGAAGAAGATGAACCATTTGGAAGTGTAGAGTCAGTAAAAACTGTTTCTGAATTATATGCTCCACTTTCAGGCAAAGTATTAGAAGTGAATGAAGAATTAGATGATAGTCCAGAGTTTGTCAATGATTCTCCTTATGAAAAAGCATGGATGATTGTTGTTGAACCGGATAATACTAGTGCTATTGAAAAACTAATGACTGCCGAACAATATCAAAAAATGATTGAAGAAGAGGAATAAAAAAAGCCATCCCTTGTACAGTTTTGTAACAAGGGATGTGTTGTATGTATTACCTATGGGGATATAGATGTTTACGTTTCAGTAAAAAGGTGGAATCCTAATGAATAATGACTCAATTGCATTGGAGCGTGTGTTAATTGTTGAGGGTCTAACAGATAAGAAGCAAATTAAAAAGATCGTTAATGACTCGATAACAATCATTTGTACAAATGGTACATTGGGTGTTGAAAAAATGGAACAATTAATTAATGATTACGAGTTAGATCATTGTGATGTGTTTATCTTAGTGGATGAGGATGAAGCTGGTCATAAGCTTCGAAAACAGTTATCCATTGAACTCCCACATGCCAAGCATATTTATATAGACAGAACATTTCGCGAAGTTGCTGCAACCCCAGAAGTAGAGCTTGCAACTGCATTAGTTAGTAAGCACATTAAAGTAAACCCTATTTACCTTATTTAAAGGAGTAACAAATGAAACAAATAACGAAAGAGAATATGGAGATTATTAATCAATCTAAACAATTGATTTTTATTTATAGTCCGTTTTGTAGATCTTGTCAATTAGCTAGAAGCATGCTTCAGAAAATAGAATATCAAAAAAATCATCTTCTTTTCTATGAAATGAATGCCGGGCTATTTCCAACATTCATGCAAAAAAATAAAGTTGAAAGTGTCCCATGTTTATACATCCAGTTACCTGGTGGAGACAATGAAAAAATTTACTCTTTAAAGAACATGGAGAAAACAGCTAACTTATGGACGGAGCACTTTTCCAAATTATAATATAGCTCCTATCGCTTCAATAATCTCCATAATTGTATCTTTTTCACCAAATGTACGAACTATTTCACCATGTTGATTAATGATCACAGTAGTTGGAACCCCTTCACATTGAAAAAAATCGTAAACTTCTCTACCATTATCTTTTAAAGTAGGTTGAGATAGAAATTTTGCAGTATAATTCTCTGCGTCAGTATGACTACGCTCTCTCTCGGTCACATTTATTGTTACCATTTCTATATTATTGTCATTCATTGAGCGATATATCTGTTCTTTTTTAGGCAAATCCGTACTACAATCCGGACACCAAGATACCCAAAAGGTAAGAATAATAATCTTTCCCTTATAGTCAGAGAGGGTAAAAGTACCTGGTTGATTAATGTAGGGTAAAACAAAATTAGCTGATTGCAATAACATACACCTTCCTTGTTTATATATACTTGTATATCGGTAATTTTTTAAAAGCACACCTTATATCACATTATATTGTAAAGGATAATCCTTTCTATTCTCAACAAATAAAACAATTGACACGTTATGGATATCATGCTAACATGTCAATTAATAAAAAATAAAAAATACGTATTGAATCTCTTATCAAGAGAGGTGGAGGGACTGGCCCGATGAAGCCCGGCAACCGTTAAACAGTTTTTGTTTAAAATGGTGCCAATTCCTGCAGAGCATTAATTGCTTTGGCAGATGAGAGAACAGATAATATAGACCAAGTGTCTTTCTGTTCTCTTTAACAGAAAGACACTTTTTGTTTTATAGGAGAGGATAAATAGATTAGCACAAACTTTTCGAAACACACTATTCAAGTAAGATACTACGAAAAATTAGTTTTTAAAAGAAAGTGGGATTAGAATGATTAAAATTAAACAGCTTTCAAAAGTGTTTCAAACGAATAGCACGGCGATTCAGGCTGTTAATGCCCTCGACTTATCAATTGATAAAGGAGAAATATTCGGTGTTATTGGTTACAGTGGAGCTGGTAAAAGTACCTTTATTCGTTTGATCAATCGCTTAGAGGAACCTACGTCAGGGCAGGTAACAATTGATAATCAAGAAATTACAGCTTTATCAAAAAATGAACTACGTCTATCTAGGCAGGAAATAGGTATGATTTTTCAGCATTTTAATTTATTATGGTCACGCACTGTAAGAGAAAATATTATGTTTCCATTAGAGATAGCTGGAATTTCTAAACCAGAACGATTGGAACGAGTAGATGAATTAATACGTCTTGTTGGATTAACTGGTCGAGAAGATGCTTATCCTTCCCAATTAAGTGGAGGTCAAAAGCAACGTGTCGGTATTGCAAGGGCTTTAGCAAATAATCCAAAAGTTCTTTTATGTGATGAAGCGACCTCAGCGTTAGACCCTGAAACAACAGATTCGATTCTTTCATTACTTGTGGATATTAATGAAAAATTAGGTTTAACCATCATTTTAATTACGCATGAAATGCATGTCATCCAAAAAATCTGTCATCGTGTTGCAGTCATGGAGGATGGTCGTGTTGTTGAACAAGGAAATGTGATGGATGTATTCTCACATCCACAACAAGCGGTTACGAAAAAGTTTGTAGAGCAAGTAATGGGTAAACCTGATGATGAACTGACAGATGAAACCATACTTAAGCAAATTGATCAAGGGAAAATTTTACGTTTGCATTTTGTAGGTGAGATAGCAAATCAGGCCACCATCAGTCAAGTGGCAAAAAAATATGATGTGGAACTGAACATCTTACACGGCAATGTAAAACAAACACAGTCTGGTGCGTATGGGACATTATTTGTTCAAATTACAGGAGATGATGAGGAAATAAAAAAAGCGATCGACTTTATTACCTCTACATCTGTTCAAGTGGAGGTGAAAGAGCATGTTTAATCAACTTTTTGCAAATGTGGAATGGTCAGATATGTTAGTAGCAACGATTGAAACATTTTATATGACCTTACTAGCATTAGTAGGAACATTTATTTTTGGTATTATTCTAGGATTATTATTGTATCTAACGTCACCAGGTGGTATTTGGCAAAATAAAGGTATTAATTTTGTTGTAGCTACAATTGTTAATGTATTTCGCGCGATTCCATTCGTTATTTTAATATTATTGTTATTCCCATTTACTGATTTCTTAATTGGAACCCTTCGTGGACCAAATGCAGCAATACCTGCATTGATTATCGGATCTGCACCATTTTATGGTAGGTTGGTAGAAATTGGTTTGAGAGAAGTGAATAAAGGAGTAATTGAAGCAGCTAAGTCAATGGGTGCAAAAACATCTACCATTATTTTCAAAGTGCTTTTAAAAGAATCAACACCAGCGTTGGTATCCGGTTTGACTGTAACCGCAATTGCTCTAATTGGTTATACAGCGGTTGCTGGAATCATTGGTGCCGGTGGATTGGGTGATTATGCTTACTACTATGGATTCCAACGTCGAGCAAATGATGTCGTACTTATGTGTACCATTTTAATTGTAATTATTGTTTTTGTATTCCAATTTATTGGTGACGCACTTACGAATAAATTGGATAAAAGATAATATTTAATCTTGTTCAAAACAAGAAAAAATATAAAAAATTATAACTTAAAGGGGAGAATCGAAATGAAAAAAGTATTGCTATTATTGTTTATCGGATTTTTTGCTGTCGTGTTAGCTGCTTGTGGAACAGAAGATAGTGATTCAGCAGCTGAAGGGGAAGGGAATACAACGATTAAAGTTGGAGCAACTAGTGTTCCGCATGCTGAGGTATTAGAACAAGCAAAGCCATTATTAGCAGAGAAAGATATTGACTTAATTATTTCAGAATATCAAGATTTTATTTTACCAAATGAAGATTTATCAAATGGCGAGCTAGATGCCAATTATTTTCAACATATTCCTTATTTTGAATCACAAGTAGAAGATTTTGATTATGATTTTGTAAACTTAGGTGGCATTCATATTGAGCCGATGGCTGTTTATTCTAAAAATATTACATCGGTGGATGCTATTCCTGAAGGAACAGAAGTCATTATCAGTCGATCTGTACCTGACCACGGACGTATTTTAGCCTTATTTGAAGCGCAAGGTCTAATAAAATTAGATGAAAACGTAAATAAAGCAAAAGCAACAATTGATGATATCGTGGAAAATCCCTTAGATTTAACATTCTCTGCTGATGTTGATGCAGCCGTTCTACCGGAAATGTACGAAAGAGAAGAAGATGCATTAGTCGCAATTAATACAAACTATGCAATTGAAGCAGGACTATCTCCAATTGATGATTCTTTATTTGTGGAGGGATCAGATTCTCCTTACGTAAATATTGTTGCGGCACGTGCTGAAGATGAAAATAATGAAGCATTATTGGCTTTGGTTGAAGTACTTCAATCAGATGTAATTAAAAACTTTATTACAGAAACATATAATGGTGAAGTTGTACCAGTGAATGCTCAATAAGCATAATTGTAGCAATAGCTAAAAAACAATAGAAAATAGAAAGTATTATCTCTATGCTTATTTTATTTACTACATTTGAATATAAGTGAATCCAAATCCTTTCGTATGATTTGTCATGTCTTTTGTTAGATTTTTTCTTAAGTGATACAATAATATTGTCAAATCAAGAAAGGAAGGGTTTATTTTAAACCATGGACAATTTAGCTTTAAATTATACGCCTGAAATGGAAAAAGCAATGCAGCAGAATCACGGAGTGGGTTATGCTGAATATGGAAGGAATTTAGAAAAACGATTAGAAATTGAGCGTAAAAGAGAAAAAAGCCATAGAAAGGGCTTAAAAATAGTAACAGAAATGGAACAACAAACACATCGTTAAAAAATGAATAACATAAATGATATTTCCCTCGTAGCAATAAGTTACGGGGGATTTTTTCACTTTTGTTAGCACATAACGATTTTAGATAAAATGAAACAAGAGCATGCAAAACACTTACTATTCATTATCGTCTGGTTGTTTTGGTACAGAACGAGCTATGAACAGTAAACAGATAAATATCATAGGGATTAGAAAAAGGATGGTTGTAAACAAAAGCCTGGGTGCTAGTAAAGAACCAATACTTGCTCCGATAAGTAAAACGAAAGAGTATAGTGATACTGCAGTCGATTGATAAATTTGGGCATGCTTTCCTATCAATAAGACCATCATTGGAATGCTTAAAGAGGTAGACGCAATCATAGCAAATGAAGCAATAATAATAGTGATAACATTTAAATGAATACTTGCTGGAATAAAACCAAGCACCATAATCCATAACTGTACTTGCAGCACGTATTTTGCTCCGAATCGATTAAGAAAAAAACTAGAGAAAAATGCAGGTAAAATACCAATTAAGCTGATGGAACGAAGCAGCTGTAGCGAATAAGGGAAATCGGACCACTCATGATATAAATATATTTCAAATGAACCATAAAAGAGGATAATCGTTAATAATAGAAAAAAAGTAATACTGTATAGCTTTTGCAATGTAAAATCACGACAACATGCCATCAATATAGGAAAAAAATTTTTAGTAAGCTTCTTTTTAATAAAACGGTTAGATTCTAATGTAAGAGATAAACCAATAAAACAACTTAAGTAAAATAAAAAAAAGGCAAAAAATACGCCTGAATAGCTATATGATTGACTCAAAAATACAGATAGCAACTGTCCAAATACACCAGCAAACAAAAAACCTGTATTAAGCATGGCGATCGCAAAAGCTTGTCGTGTACCTGTGAAGTATTTGAAGCAATAGGAAAATGTTACTGGTGCGAAGCTTGCTGCAAAAAAACCTTGAAACACACGTAAAATAAATATATATTCCAGTGAATGATTGAAAGCTAGTAAGCCTGTAGTTATCGTCAACAACGCCATTCCTATTAATAAAATGTTTCGTAATGGATAATGATCTGCTATTAGACCAAAAAATACTAATCCAAATGCGTAAGGAAAGACAAAAAGTGTGCTGGATAGCGAGGCAATTTGTAGGGATACATCAAATTTTTCTGCTAGTAGTGGTTGGAGAGGGATTAATACATAAATACTACTAGCAACGAAAACGGAACAATAGATTAATACAATAACTGTTGAAGTAGTTTTAGCCATATATTGTCACCTCGGTATTGAATAGACTATTGTACTATATGCAGTTAATAATCAAGAAGTGTCAAGTACTTCGTTATGGTCTTTTCTTTCCAATGATATAAAGAATTATTGCCTATTAATATGTTGACGATATTGTGTTTATAGGTAGCTAATCATGATTGTAAAAGTATATTATAGCATTTAATTTATGGTACGATTCATACATAGCAATTTTATAAACAAATAAGTTTGTAAATACATTAGAAGAATGGCTGAAATTGTTGAATATAGATTCGAAATAGTATAAGATTGTAATGAGAATAAACTGATAATGACCAATGTTATTTACTCAGTTTCCTATAAATTTAAATGTTGGAGGTATCAAAATGGCTGGATCAACTTTAGAAATTAAAGATCTTCATGTTGAAATTGAAGGTCAAGAAATATTAAAAGGTGTAAACCTAACAATTAAAGGTGGAGAGTTCCATGCAGTAATGGGACCAAACGGAACAGGTAAGTCTACATTGGCTTCGGCGATTATGGGTCATCCAAAATACGAAGTAACAAGTGGAAGTATTCTTCTAGATGGTGAAGACGTACTAGAAATGGAAGTAGATGAACGTGCCAAAGCAGGTCTATTTTTAGCAATGCAATACCCTAGTGAAATTAGTGGGGTAACTACATCTGACTTCTTACGTTCTTCCATTAATTCTCGCCGAGAAGAAGGCGATGAGATTCCATTGATGAAATTCATCAAAGAAATGGACCAGGCAATGGATTATTTAGAAATGGATAAAAATATGGCACAACGTTATTTGAATGAAGGTTTCTCTGGCGGTGAGAAAAAACGTAATGAAATTCTTCAATTAATGTTGCTGAAACCGGCAATTGGTATCTTAGACGAAATTGATTCTGGCTTAGATATTGATGCATTAAAAGTGGTATCCAAAGGAATCAATAAATTACGTAATGAATCATTTGGTTGCTTAATTATTACACACTACCAGCGTTTATTAGATTATATTACACCAGATTATGTGCATGTCATGATGCAAGGACGTGTGGTGAAATCTGGAGGTCCAGAACTAGCTCAACGTTTAGAGGCAGAAGGTTATGACTGGATTAAAAAAGAGTTAGGTATTGAAGAAGAAACAGTTGGAAACAACGCGTAACAGTACAGTAAGGAGGGATTAGATGGCTGTGCAAACAAAAATACCATATGAAAAAGAGTATGTTGAAGCTTTTTCTACAAAAAAGAACGAACCGGAATGGATGAAGCAGTTTCGACTGCAAGCTTTAGAATTGACTGAAACATTAGAAATGCCAAAACCAGATAAGACGAATATAACAAAGTGGAATTTTTCTACTTTTAATCATGAAGCAAATGGAGAATTTATTGATTCACTTGAAGATTTGCCTGAGGATATAAAAGTGTTTGTTGAAAAAGAAAAAGAAAGTAATATCGTTATTTTAAAAAATCAATCAACAGCATATCAACGTCTTTCACAGGATTTAATAGATAAAGGGGTTATCCTTACCGATATGTTTTCTGCGTTAGAAAAGTATCCTGATCTTGTGCAACGTTATTATATGAAAGATGCTGTTTCATTTGATGAGCATCGTTTAACTGCATTACATGCTGCATTAATGAACGGTGGCGTGTTTGTGTATGTACCAAAAAATGTAGTGATTGAAGAACCATTACAAGCGATTTTTTGGCAAGAGGATCCGAGCTTAGGATTATTTAATCATGTTATTGTTGTAGCGGAAGAGAATAGTTCATTAACATATGTCGAAAACTATATCTCTCATAATAAAGATGACCAAACCGTTGCAAATGTTGTAGCAGAAGTTATTGCTTATAATAATGCTTCAATTTCATATGGTTCTGTTGATAACTTTTCACAGGGTACAACAGTTTACATGAATCGACGTGGTGTAGCTTATCGTGATGCTAAGATCGATTGGGCTTTAGGCCAAATGAATGATGGTAATACTGTATCGGAAAATATTACTCATTTAGTTGGGGACCATTCATCTTCCTATGCAAAAGCAGTTTCTGTAGGTCGTGGTGATCAGACACAGAATTTCACTGCGAAAATTGTGAATTATGGTAAACAATCGAACGGACTTATTTTACAACATGGTGTAATGAAAGACAGTGCGTCTGCTATCTTTAATGGTATTGGTAAAATTGAGCATGGTGGTACAAAAGCAAATGCCGAACAAGAATCTCGTGTATTAATGTTAAGTAAACATGCTCGAGGAGATGCAAATCCAATTCTGTTAATTGATGAAGATGATGTAACTGCTGGCCACGCTGCATCTGTTGGCAGAGTGGATCCAATTCAATTATATTATCTTATGAGTAGAGGTATCTCCAAGCAAGAAGCAGAGCGTTTAATCATTCATGGTTTCTTAGCGCCTGTTGTAAATGAGATTCCAATTAAAGCCGTAAGAGAACAATTAACAGATGTCATTGAGAGGAAAGTCTACTAATGGATATAAAAGCAATCCGTTCGGAATTCCCAATCTTAGATCAACAGGTAAATGGAAAGCCTTTAGTTTATTTGGACTCATCAGCAACTTCGCAAAAACCTACTCCGGTAATAGAAGCGGTCAACTCCTATTACCGACTGAATAATTCAAACGTTCATCGTGGTGTTCATACTTTAGGTACACGCGCAACGGATCAGTATGAGGGTGCGAGAGAAAAAGTCAGAGCATTTGTTCATGCTCAATCAACAGAAGAAATTATTTTCACGCGAGGCACAACGACCGCTATTAATACGATTGCATATAGTTATGGGAATGCGAATCTTTCTGATGGTGATGAAATTGTTTTAACACCAATGGAGCATCATAGTAATATCATCCCGTGGCAACAAGTTGCAAAAACAACTGGTGCAACATTAAAATACATCCCATTACAGTCGGATGGAACGATTACAATGGAAGATGTTCAAGCAACGATTACATCCAATACAAAAATTGTAGCAATGACTCATGTTTCAAACGTATTAGGAACCATTAATCCAATCAAAGAAGTGGCAAAAATTGCCCATGATCATGGAGCGATTATGGTTGTTGATGGTGCACAAGCGGTTCCTCATATGAAAGTTGATGTGCAAGCATTAGATTGTGACTTTTATGCTTTTTCTGGACACAAAATGTGTGCACCTACTGGCATAGGTGTACTCTATGGAAAGAAAGCATTATTAGAAGAAATGGAACCTGTTGAATTTGGTGGAGAGATGATTGATTTCGTAGATTTATATGATTCTACTTGGAAAGAGCTCCCTTGGAAATTTGAAGGTGGAACACCAATTATAGCAGGAGCTATCGGCTTAGGAGCGGCCATTGATTTTCTAAATACCATTGGAATGGATAACATTACGGAACATGAATCAAAACTTGTTACCTATGCTATGCAACAATTAGCGACTATTGATGGAATAGATATATATGGCCCAGAAAAACGTGCAGGATTAATCACATTTAATTTAGTAGATGTACATCCTCATGATACAGCAACTGTACTTGATGCCGAAGGTGTTGCAGTTCGAGCTGGACACCATTGTGCTCAACCGTTAATGAAATGGTTACAAGTTACTGCAACAGCAAGAGCAAGTTTCTATCTATATAATACAACAGATGATGTTGATCGATTAATATCGGCTTTACAAAGAGCAAAGGAGTTTTTTGGTGATGTCTTTTGATAACTTAGATACACTATATAGACAGGTAATTATGGATCATTACAAAAATCCACGCAACCGAGGCTCTTTTGATGAAGAATCGCTAACGATTGATATGAACAATCCCACTTGTGGGGATCGAATTCAGCTTCATTTATTAGTAGATGATGACATCGTAAAAGATGCAAAATTTGAAGGAGAAGGTTGTTCAATTAGCCTGTCATCTGCTTCTATGATGACACAAGCGGTAAAGGGCAAATCAACAAAAGAAGCGTTGAAAATGTCCGAAACTTTTTCTGACATGATGTTAGGAAAAGAGGTAGACACAAGTGATATGGAGTTAGGAGATATAGAGGCATTACAGGGTGTAGCGAAATTTCCTGCTAGAATCAAATGTGCAACCTTATCTTGGAAAGCAATGGAAAAAGGGATAGATAAAGAATAATTAAATAGGAGGGATTGGAGAATGGCTAAAAAGGCACCTGAAGTTGGAGAATATAAATATGGCTTTCATGACCGTGATGTTTCTGTTTTTCGTACAGAAAAAGGACTAACGAAAAAAGTAGTAGAAGAAATTTCACATATGAAAGAAGAGCCCCAATGGATGCTTGATTATCGTTTGAAGGCATTAGAGCAGTTTTATAAACAACCAATGCCACAGTGGGGCGGCGATCTTTCAGAATTAGATTTTGATGAGATCACCTATTATGTTAAGCCATCTGAACGTTCAGAGCGTTCTTGGGATGAAGTACCAGATGAAATCAAACAAACGTTTGATAAATTAGGTATACCAGAAGCAGAACAAAAATATTTAGCTGGTGTTTCTGCTCAGTATGAATCTGAAGTGGTATATCATAATTTAAAGGAAGATTTAGAGAAATTAGGTATTGTCTTTAAAGATACAGATACTGCATTAAAGGAAAATGAAGATTTATTTAAGCAGTATTTTGGTAAAGTTATTCCATCAGCTGATAATAAATTTGCAGCATTAAACTCTGCGGTTTGGTCTGGTGGATCATTTATCTATGTTCCAAAAGGGGTAAAAGCAGATACACCATTGCAAGCATATTTCAGAATTAACTCAGAGAATATGGGGCAGTTTGAACGTACGTTGATCATTGTTGATGAGGGTGCGTCAGTGCATTATGTTGAAGGGTGTACAGCTCCAACGTATACAACGAATTCATTACACAGTGCGGTTGTTGAGATTTTCGTAAAGAAAGATGCATATTGTCGTTATACAACCATTCAGAATTGGGCGAACAATGTGTATAACCTTGTAACCAAGCGTGCAACTTGTGAAGCCAATGCAACAATGGAGTGGATTGATGGGAACATAGGTTCAAAACTAACGATGAAGTATCCTTCTGTTATCCTAAAAGGCGAAGGTGCACGAGGTATGACCTTATCCATTGCACTAGCAGGTAAAGGACAACATCAAGATGCCGGTGCTAAAATGTACCATCTAGCACCAAATACGTCTTCTACGATTGTTTCAAAATCTATTTCCAAACATGGTGGTAAAGTAACTTATCGTGGAATTGTTCATTTTGGACGTAAAGCAGATGGAGCACGTTCAAATATAGAGTGTGATACGTTAATTATGGATAACAAATCAACTTCAGATACCATACCATACAATGAAATTTACAATGAAAATATTTCATTGGAGCATGAAGCAAAAGTTTCTAAAGTCTCAGAAGAGCAATTGTTCTATCTAATGAGTCGTGGTATTTCTGAGGAAGAAGCAACTGAGATGATTGTAATGGGATTCATTGAACCATTTACAAAAGAACTTCCAATGGAGTATGCAGTAGAAATGAACCGTCTAATTAGCTTTGAAATGGAAGGTTCTATCGGTTAATAAATTATAATGAGCAATTGAGCCCGATCATCATCGGGCTCTTTTCTTTCTAGTAAATCATGCGGAATACTTTTTCGTTTTCGAGAGAAAAAGTGTTAAAATATAATGATAATTAGCGCATTTTAGTTGTTTTAGAAAGTGGATCTATCAAAGGGGTTTTAATAAATGGAAGAACAGTTATTTCTATATTATACAAGTGATTTACATAGCTATTTTAATAATTGGCCAAAAATTGTTTCTTTTTTAAAAGAAAAACAAGCACAACGATTGAGAGACAATCAACACATGATTTTATTAGATAATGGTGACCATATTGATCGCGTACACCCCGTATCTGAAGCATTGTTAGGGCAAGGGAATGTAGCTTTACTTAATGAAGCAAATTATGATGTAGTTACAATAGGAAATAATGAAGGCATTACACTAGATCATGATAGCCTATATCATCTATATGATGATGCTAATTTTTCAGTTGTTTGTGCAAATATTCATAGTAGTGATGGGAATAATCCTAATTGGCTCCATTCTACAACCTATCGCGAGACAAATTCTGGATTGACGATTGGGATAATTGGCCTAACTGCCCCATTTTACGCATTTTATGAACCGCTTCATTGGACAATAGAAGACCCATTTGCCGCATTAGATCGAGAAATAGAACAACTAACCCAAAAAGCGGATATTATTGTATTATTGTCTCACCTTGGAATAAATGATGATGAACGAATAGCAACCTCTTATCCAATGATTGATGTGATTATTGGTGGACATACGCATCATTTGTTTCGAAATGGTGAAATAATAAATAAATCTATCTTAACTGCTGCTGGGAAATATGGTCATTATGTTGGAGAGGTTATTCTGACATGGGATCATGATCAAAATAAACTGATCAATAAACAAGCATATGCAACGCAGATTGATCACTTTTCAGAGGATAAGGAATCAAAGCAACTAATTAGCGAACAAACAAAACGTTCTACTACATTATTAAATCAGCCAATAGCAACTCTGGCGAACTCGCTAAACATCGAGTGGTATAAAACTTCACTAATCATGCAGCAGTTGACGGATATACTACTTGATTGGACAAAAGCTGATTTTGCAATGTTAAACGCGGGTTTGTTACTTAATTCTTTACCAAAAGGTGTAGTTAACTATGCTGATATTCATCGAATTTGTCCTCATCCGATTAATCCATGTGTTGTGACAATCACTGGCCAGGAATTATTGGAAGTTATTCGAGAAGTCTTAACTAAGCGGTTTATGAATTTAGAAGTTCAAGGCTATGGATTTCGTGGAAAAGTTATTGGAAAAATGGTCTTTTCAGGACTAGAGATTAAATCAAATAGAGACAGTGATGGAAATGAACAAGTGACGTCTGTGATGCATAATCAACAACCACTTATTATGAATAAAATCTATTATTTGGCAACAGCAGATATGTTTACTTTTGGGCATCTTTCACCACAAATCGCTCGATCAACATCAAAACAATTTTTTATGCCAGAATTTATTCGAGATCTCTTAATCAAAACATTAGTAAAATATTACTGTACTGATTAAAAAGTCACAGATTATCCAGAAAAATTGTAGATAATTGTAGAAAAATTTGTTACTATTTGTGATAGTTGAGTTAGATCATAGCTTTGAGTTAGGAGAACATTATGAGATTAGTCGCAACAAAATCGATTAAAGAAGGCTCAGAATTAGCTAAACCAATATACAATGACAAAGGAAAAGCATTAATACAAAAGAATGTAAATTTAACGGATGGAATGATTCGTCGTTTACAGGATATGGGTATTACCTATGTTTATATAAAAGATGAAGTGACAGAGGATATTCTTGTTCCTTCTCCAATTTCAGATGAATTACGCATTGAAGCGATTCAAACAGTAAAACAGTCATTTGCAACTTATCAACATAATGGTTTTGGTAAAAAAGTATATCTGATAGACAAAACGAATGAGAGCATGGCAAAAGTTGTCGATTCGATGATCCATCAATTAAAAGATGACCAAGAGGTTTTAACCGTCATGTCTCATATCTTAATTAGCGATGATTATGTATTTTCTCATTCGGTTAATGTAACTATGTATGCATTAGCGCTCGCTACAGAATTGAAGCTTTCTGCTAAACAAATTCGCCAATTAGGTTTAGGTGCAATGTTACATGATGTTGGCAAAATGTTTATATCAGAAGAAATTTTAAATAAAACCGGAAAATTAAATGACCAGGAGTTTGAAATGGTTAAAAAACATACTGAAAAAGGGTTTGATTACCTACGACAGTCTACTAATTTTCCATTATTAGTGGCGCATTGTGCTTATCAGCATCATGAAAGGTTAGATGGATCAGGGTATCCAAGAGGAATTACCCATAAAGATATTCATCCGTTTGGGAAAATCTTAGCAGTTGCTGATGTGTTTGATGCTGTAACAAGTAATCGTGTTTATCGTGACGCGATGCTTCCTCATGAAGGCTTAGAATTATTGTATGCAGGAAGCGGTTCACTTTTTGATCCAGAACTAGTACGTACATTTAAAAATACAATTGCGGTCTTTCCAAATGGATCAACCATATGTCTAAGTGACAACCGAATTGCCATTGTAGTAAAACAAAATCATCAATTATATGAAAGACCTATCGTTCGTGTAATAAAAGAGCAAGGTGAAAGTGTTACACCATATGATCTCGATTTGGCGAAAGAACTTGATCTTACAGTCGTTGATTATGCTCTCTAAATTAAGTTTAAAATGACTACCTCTCTAATATAGTGCATATGCTCTAATAGGGGGGATTTTTGTGTGGAAAAAAACACGGATAAAACGTTATCGAAAACCACCTGCTATTCGTCAATTATTTTTTTTAACGGCTATACTGTTTGTCATCATTACATTCGTTAGTCTAATTATTGTAAATCGAGGAATCAAGCCTGTATTGCTAGAAATTGCTGAAACAAAAAATAAACAATATGCAAATATGGCAATGGGCATTGCTGTCAATAAAAAATTAAATGAAGATTTACAAGTAGAGGAATTAATTGAGTTTCAATATGATAATGACGGACGAGTAGTTAGCTATCACATTAATGCAGCCATGGAGAACCGTGTACAGCGGAATATTCAATATCGTGTAGAGAATTTTATTCATCAATTAGAGCAAGGGATTGTCCCAGATACAAGTGCTCCTTTAGATGTAGATATTGAAGAGCAAGAGCAAACCAATTTAGAAACGATTCAGCAAAAATCAAATCTAATTGAAATTCCCTTGGGTCAAGTGCTTAATTTGCCGTTATTAGCAAACCTAGGTCCTAAGATACCTGTTAATCTTGAACTAGTAGGCTATGTTAGCACAGAAGTGGAGACAAAAGTGACCGGAGTAAAAATAAATAGTGTACACATAGAGCCGACTGTCCACATTGAAGTAGAAATAAGAACCATTATACCTTTTGGTACGAAAACAGCACATATTCAGCAAAATATTCCAATAGGTAGTGGTGGATATAATGGTGATGTGCCACAGTATTATCCTAATAGTGAATCAGAACCAAATTTGTCCATCCCGTTAAACCCCTTGCAATAATCCATTGATCTTGGTAAAATGTTTGAGAAAAAAGAATAAGTAACCTTATCGGATCGATGAGATAGAGGCGCAATATAAAAATAGTACACTATTGGAGTTGACTACGCAGATAATAGTGGAAAGGGTTATATTGCCGAAGTGGGTTTCAGCGTTTGTCAGCGCTTCCTTACTGGTATATCTTTGAATAAGAGATATACTGTCATGTCTTTCACGTGATGAGCTGTTGATCGAATCAAGGATAATTTAACGAACTACCATTTGTTATAAATTATGCAAAAACAGTAATAGGTTTATTTCTATTACTGTTTTTTTATGTACAAACAGAAAAACAGATTAATAGGGGGATGTTCTTTTTAATACATTTGAGGAGGTAACACTGTGGAAGCAACAATTTATTCATTAATTCCTGCTATTCTAATGCTTATTCTTGTACTATTAACAAGGAAAATCCTCTTATCATTAGGTACGGGTATTATTGTTGGTGCACTTTTATTACATGAATTTAATATATTTGCTAGTTTAAAGCAAATATGGATTGTTTTCCGGGATATCTTTTATGTCATTGATGAGGGTTGGAATTTCAGTAATTTGTACTTATTAGGATTTTTATTGTTATTGGGTATTACAACAGCATTTATGACAGCGTCCGGTGGCAGTAAAGCATTTGGAGAGTGGGCGATACGTCGTGTGAAGACTAGAAGAGGCGCACAACTGATTCCATCTGTACTAGGTATTCTTATATTTATCGATGACTATTTTAATAGTTTAGCAGTGGGACAGGTAGCACGACCGGTGACCGATCGTTTTAAAATATCACGTGCAAAATTGGCGTATATTATTGATTCAACCTCAGCACCTATTACGGTTATTACTCCAATTTCGAGTTGGGGTGCCTATATTATTGGAACATTAGGATCTATTTTTGCTGCAGCTGAAATAACAGCATTTCAACCACTTGAAGCATTTGTTCGAATGGTTCCTCTTAACTTTTATGCATTTGCAGCCATTATATCTGTTTTTATAGTTGCTCTGTTCAACTTTAATTTTGGTCTAATGCGAAAACATGAAGAGACAGCTATTTCTACAGGTGAATTGTATGATAAGACGAAAGGAAATATTGCTGGAGATTTACAATCTGAATTAACTCCACATAAGAATGGTAAGATGCGTCATTTGTTATTACCTATAGGTACGTTAGTACTTATAACAGTTATTGTAATGTTAATAACTGGTTATCTTGCTACAGAAGGTCAGGTAACTATTTTTACCTTGTTTGCGAATACAGATGTAAATCTATCTTTATTTATAGGTGGATTAGCAGCTGTGCTTATTTCTCTATGTCTTAGCTTAATGCAAGGTAGTTCAAGTTCAACTACTTTATTAATATTTAAAGAAGGTATAAAATCCATGCTACCGGCTATATATATATTAATTCTTGCATGGATGATTGGATCTATTATTGATTTGATCGGTACTGGTGCTTATTTAGCTGAAGTTGTTGAGCGTCTGTCATTTAATACAGATTATTTAGCCTTACTGTTATTTCTTGTTGCTGGGTTTATGGCTTTATCTACAGGAACCTCTTGGGGAACATTTGGTATTATGCTGCCTATAGCGGCACAAATTGCTTTTGCTTACGATATTGATTTAGTGCTACCTGCAATGGCTGCTGTTTTGGCTGGATCTGTTTTTGGTGATCATTGTTCACCAATTTCTGATACATCGATTCTTTCTTCCACGGGTGCTGGTTCTAATCATATTGATCACGTATTAACACAAATACCATATGCATTGTTAAGTGCTCTAGCAGCAGGGATAGGTTATGTTATTTATGGTTTTACTCATCAAACTTTTGTTGCACTACTAGCTACTATTATTACTATGGTAGTCTTGTTATTCACACTTGGATCTATTGTTAAAAAGAAACGAACATAGGAAAATGGGCTGTCCGAAACAAGTATTTTGGACAGCTTATTTAGTTTCTTAAAAATATGCACAAAATAGTCACAATTAACCCTTTGACATGTGTAGACGGTCTCGTTATAATCAATAAATATCAGAAAAAAATAAAAATTTAAAACATTCCATGTAGTTTTCTGTTTACAATTATTTTCAGAAAATTTAAAACAATTAATATTTTTAGGGATGTAGTAGTTGAAAGGGGAGTTATTTATGGAAAATCGTTCACAATGGGGAACGCGTATAGGGTTCTTACTTGCGGCGATGGGGTCTGCTATTGGTTTAGGAAATATTTGGCGGTTCCCAGCTACAGCTTATGAAAATGGTGGAGGTGCTTTTTTCCTTCCATATTTATTTGCACTAATAACAGCAGGGATACCGTTATTAATTATGGAATATACAATTGGGCACAAATATCGTAGTTCAGCCCCACGTTCGTTTAAACGAATAAGTAAAGGAATGGAGTGGCTTGGTTGGTGGCAAGTTGCTATTTCGTTTATTATATCAACCTATTATCCAATTATTGTTGCTTGGGCAGCAATGTATGCATACTTTTCATTTAGTCAGAGTTGGGGAGATGATCCAACAGGATTTTTCGTGGGTGACTTTTTACAAGTCTCTGAAGCTGGAACATTTGGTTCCATGGTTCCATCTGTTCTGTTTCCACTATTGGCGATTTGGCTAATTGTTTTTGTCATTCTTGGTTTAGGAGTTAAAAAAGGAATCGAAGCAGCAAATAAAATCTTTATTCCGTTATTAGCTATTATATTTATTATTATTGTTATACGTGCTGTAACACTTCCAGGGGCATTAGATGGTTTAGAGGCATTCTTTGCACCTGATTGGTCTACCATTTGGGATGGATCGGTTTGGGTAGCGGCTTACGGACAAATATTCTTTAGCTTATCTATTGCATTCGCGATTATGATTACTTATTCATCTTATTTACCTAAGAAATCTGATATTACAAATAATGCGTTTATTACTGGTTTAGCAAACTCATCATTTGAATTACTAGCTGGAATTGGTATTTTTGCAGCATTAGGATTTATGGCATCACAAACAGATCAAGCAGTAGCTGATGTGGCTGATAGTGGCGTTGGTCTAGCATTTATGGTATTTCCTGAGATTATTAGTCAAATGCCTGCTTCAGGACTATTTGGCGTATTATTCTTTTCAACCTTGTTGTTAGCTGGATTATCTTCATTGATTTCTATTTCAGAAACATATATTGCAGGTATTCAAGAGAAATTTAATGTATCTCGTGGTGTTGCTGTTACAATCGGTGGCGGACTTGCAGCAATTGTATCTTTGTTTTATGCAAATCAAGGTGGACTTAACTTGTTAGATACAGTTGATTATTATATTAATAATTATGGTGTTGCTTTAGCTGGATTGTTTGAAGTAGTAGCTATTGCATGGTTTGCACGTTCATTAAAGGATTTGCAAAGCTATGCGAATGATGTTTCTGATATAAAGTTAGGAACATGGTGGAGATTTTGTCTAAGTTTCATTACACCACTGGTATTAGGCTTTATGATGCTACAAAATTTAAGTACTGATTTAGAAGAAAATTATGCAGGTTATCCATATGAATTTTTATTTAACTTTGGTTGGTTAGTTGCTTTAGGTGCCATGTTCTTTGGTGCATTGATGACAATGAAGAGGTGGCCGAATAAAAAAGACAATGAGTAGATGAAAGGTGTGAATATGACATGTCAAGTGCTGCAATTGCGATGTTTATTATAGGAGCAGTTATTATTTGGGGAGGATTAGCTGCAAGCATTACCTATGCAGTGATTAAATCCAAATAAATAAAAAAATATACAGTTGGTGCCGGCTGCGATAAGTGAAATAATGTGCCGGCTCGGTAGTAAAATAGGAATGAAATATCCGAACGATTATTCAAATCAATCGTTCGGATATTTTTATGAACTAATTAGTTTTGGCTTCGCTTCTCTATTTATTTTTTGCCTTTTGTTCCCATCTTTTTAAGTAGGGATAAGGATCAAAAGCCCATTCACTATATCCATTATCTTTATACATGCCATAATGTAAGTGTGGTGGGAATTTTCCAGAAGTTCCAGGCGGTCCATATCCGGATGCACCAACGGAACCTATAACATCTCCTGGTTTTACCACATCACCTACGGATAGTCCATCTTTAAAACCATTTAAATGAGCATAATAATGATAATTATTATAAATGTCTCTAATCCCAATTCGCCAACCACCAAATCGATTCCAACCTACAATTTCAACAACACCATAACGACTCGCTTTTATTGGCGTGCCGTAATTGGCAAAAATGTCTGTTCCTTCATGAATTCTTCTCCCACCAAATCCTCGCGCATCTCCCCACGTACTTCTATAGCTATAGTTATGTTGTAATGGAATAGGAAAGTCACTATCTTCGAGATTGATTGTACCAAAGGTTTTATATACGTCAGCAATTTGTTCAATCGATTGAACAGTAAGTGCCCGTTTATAGTAGTTCCACAATGCAATTTTGATATCCTGTTCTATTACTCCATAACGTTTTATATAGTTTGCCATACTGTAAAGCACATCTTCATCATTAGTAGGATCAGCTAGTCCGTCCCCATTTCCGTCTTCTCCGATCCCATTACTAATCTGAATGATATTCGTATTTGTAATATGGTTAGGGTTGCTAACGCCAAACCAAAGCTTCTCTGGGATATTAATCGAAATCAATCTATTTTCAGAGGCATTCTTTTCTATGTTTGATTCATATTGGTTAATTGCCGCTAGGTAATACCAAGGTATTTGTGTTAGAGCTTCTGTTTTTTTATATAGAGCCATTTCATCTGTATGAGCTTGTGGTTCTTTTTCTTTAGCTATTGCCTGGGAAATAAAAATAGTGAAGATGACACAAAATATAAGTATTATTTTTTTAAACATACTTATCACCTCCTAATACAAATCAATATATTGGTTAGTGTGTACAAGAAGAAAAAAATGATAAATGTTAAAAAAATCCATTATTCTTATTGTCATGTTGTGTTGGAAGAACTTTGATCATTCATCTAGTTTTTCAAGTCATTGTTATGATAAACTAATGATAATACATGTATTTATCATTTGATGCTTTAAAGGAGAAGAATGGTATATGATTGAAGTGCAAGGAAGAACATACGAAATAATTGAAGAGAACAAATCAGGCTTTGATGAAAATGTGTTTGAAGAGCGATATAGTGATATATTAACAAAATATGATTTTATTGTAGGAGATTGGGGATATGAACAGCTTCGCTTAAAAGGATTTTACGACGATCAAAATCCAAAAGCTACTTTCGACACAAAGTTTAGTACAGTAGATGATTATTTATATGAATACTGTAACTTTGGTTGTGCCTATTTTATAGCTAAACGCATCGATAAATAATCGATGTGTTTTTTTTATGGGTTTTTATGTTATATATCATTTTACCTTTGCTACATTAAGAAAAATGAACTTACTTTCCAAGTTACAGCCTCTAAAAAAAGAACTTCAAGTGCTCAATTATTTAGTATTGAGATTAACCACTCTTTTGATGATCGATGGTACCACTAAATCGGTGTGACATACTTCACACCTTAGGGTTATAAGCGATGTTTTAATAAAAATATAAGTAATTACGTAGATCATATGTAAAAAGTAGCGCATTATTTTGCATAGTAAGACTTTATATGGAGGGAAAAAGATGAAGAAAAAAGCATCTCCACTTTGGCAACGATTAAACTATTTGAAACCGAAGGAAACGTACAGTAATAATCATAGTCAATTACAAGAAGGTGATCGTGATTGGGAAAATGTTTATCGTAGAAGATGGCAACACGACAAAGTTATTCGATCGACGCATGGTGTGAATTGTACTGGATCGTGTAGTTGGAATATCTTTGTGAAAGACGGCATTGTTACTTGGGAAGGACAGAGTATTGATTACCCAACAACAGGTCCAGATATGCCTGAATTCGAGCCGCGTGGATGTCCTAGAGGTGCCAGTTTTTCTTGGTATTTATATAGCCCATTAAGAGTGAAGTATCCGTATATTCGAAAAAAGTTACTCCATTTGTGGCGCGAAGCTAAAAATGAATATGATACTCCGTTAGAGGCTTGGAAAAGTATTGTAGAGAACAAAGAAAAAGCTAATTATTATAAACGTGCAAGAGGAAAAGGTGGATTAGTTCGTGCAGATTGGGATGAAGTTTCCGAAATTGTGGCTGCTTCCGTTTTATATACTACAATAACTTACGGATCAGATCGAAATGTTGGTTTCTCACCTATTCCAGCCATGTCAATGGTAAGTCATGCAGCTGGTAGCAGATTCATGTCATTAATTGGTGGACCAATGTTAAGCTTTTATGATTGGTATGCCGATTTGCCACCAGCTTCACCACAAATTTGGGGCGATCAAACCGATGTGCCTGAAAGTTCAGATTGGTTTAATGCAGGTTACATTATGACTTGGGGTTCCAATGTGCCATTAACACGTACGCCTGATGCTCACTTTTTAGCTGAAGCAAGATATAAAGGAACAAAAGTTGTATCTGTTAGTCCCGATTATGCAGAATCAACGAAATTTTCTGATGACTGGATGGCAGTTAAACAAGGAACAGACGGTGCGGTAGCGATGGCAATGGGTCATGTTATTTTAAATGAATTTTATCAAAAAAATAAGACACCATACTTTGAAGCTTATGCAAAAGAATACACGGATTTCCCTTTTACCGTGCGATTGAAAAAAGTTGGGTCTACTTATCAAGCAGATCGTTTTATTCATGCTAAGGATTTAGGGATTTCAGGTGAGAATAATGAATGGAAGCCAGCAATGTTTAATGAACGGACAAACGATTTTGCCATTCCACAAGGAACGATAGGATCTCGCTGGGATAAAGAAGGAAAATGGAATCTTCATTTGCAAGATGAATTTACGGGGGAAACGATTGAACCACGACTAGGTTTCCTTGGTGTTGAAGATGATGTATTAGAAATACAATTACCATATTTTGATGCGGAAAAACGCACAATAATGAATAGAGCTGTGCCTGTAAAAGAAGTTGAATTAAATGGAAGAACAGAGTATGTAACTTCTGTTTATGATTTAATGCTTGCTAATTATGGCATTGATCGAGGTATTGGTGGAGAAGTAGCACATTCTTATGATGATATTGCACCTTTTACGCCAGCATGGCAAGAAAGTATCAGTAATGTAGATCGTCATTTGATTATTAAAATAGCAAAAGAATTTGCTCAAAATGCAATTGATACAAAAGGCCGCTCTATGATTATTATGGGGGCGGGTATTAATCACTGGTTCCATTCCGATACGATCTATCGTGCAGTTATTAACTTAATTTTAATGGTAGGAGCTCAAGGTGTAAACGGTGGTGGTTGGGCCCATTATGTTGGTCAAGAAAAACTCCGGCCAGCAGAAGGATGGAATACAATAGCCACGGCAAAAGATTGGCAAGGACCACCAAAATTACAAAATGGTACATCCTTTTTCTATTTTGCTACGGATCAATGGCGTTATGAAGAAACTTCTGTTAACGAAATAACCGCTGCAACAGTAGATAAAGCAAGATATGATCATCATGGAGATTATAACATCTTGGCTGCTCGATTAGGTTGGTTACCATCTTATCCAACATTTAATGAAAATGGCATCTCTATTTATGAAGAAGCAAAGACAAATGGAAATGAAAGTACAGATGACATTGCCAAATATGTAGCAAAACAGTTGAAAGATAAGAAATTACAATTTTCCATAGAAGATCCAGATAACCCGGTTAACTATCCACGTAATTTATTCGTATGGCGTGCTAACTTAATTTCAAGTTCAGGAAAAGGACATGAATATTTCCTTAAACATTTATTAGGTGCAGACCATGGACTTTTAAATGATGATAAAAATAGTATACGACCAGAAGAGATTAAATGGCGCGAAGAAGCACCAGAAGGGAAATTAGACTTGTTAATTGACCTTGACTTCCGAATGGCAGGAACAGGATTGTATTCTGATATTATTTTACCTGCATCCACTTGGTATGAAAAATATGATTTATCAAGTACAGATATGCATCCATTCGTACATCCATTTAACCCAGCTGTCGCATCACCATGGGAATCTAAATCAGATTGGGATATATTTAAGAAATTAGCAAAGAGTGTTTCTGATTTAGCAGATGAACTTGACATGGATCCAATTAAAGAGGTGGTAGCTACACCGTTACAACATGATACACCACAGGAGATGTCGCAACCATTTGGAGAAATTAAAGATTGGTCGAAGGGTGAATGTGAACCGATACCTGGAAAAACCATGCCAAACATTCATGTTGTTGAAAGGGATTATAAGCAAATTTATAAAAAGATGACTTCTATTGGTCCAAATGTTGCTACAAACCCTTATGGCGGTAAAGGAATTAGTTGGTCAATGGAAAAAGAATATGAACAAGTGAAACACGCTATAGGTACTGTGGAAGAAGAAGGGGTTTCCAAAGGATTACCTAATATTGAACATGCGAAAGATGCTTGTGAAGCAATATTAATCATGTCCTCTACAACAAATGGAAAGATTGCAGTAAAAGCTTGGGAAGCATTAGAACAACAAACCAGCTTGGAATTAAAGGATTTAGCTCAAGAACGTGAAGAAGATTTATTCAATTTAGAACAAATTAATGCACAACCTAAAACAGTGATTACTTCACCAGCCTTTAGTGGTTCAGAAAAAGGTGGTAGAAGATATTCACCATTTACAACAAATATTGAGCGTATGATTCCTTTCCATACCATCACGGGAAGACAGTCCTATTATTTAGACCATGAGATGATGAAAGAGTTTGGCGAGGAAATGGCAACGTATAAACCAATGTTACATCATACGCCATTCCAAAAGGATCGTCCAAAGGTGGAAGGAAAAGAAATCACCTTGAATTACTTAACACCACATAATAAATGGTCGATCCACAGTATGTATTATGATGCCCAACCGATGCTGACATTGTTTAGAGGTGGGCCTACGATTTGGATGAATCATGAAGATGCTAAAGAAGTGGATATTGAAGATAATGATTGGATTGAATGTTTCAACCGAAATGGTGTTGTTGTTGCTCGAGCTGTTGTTTCCCACCGAATACCAAGAAGTGTTGCATTTATGTATCACGCACAAGACAGACATATTCACGTACCAGGAACTAATCTTACAAAAAACCGAGGTGGGACACATAACAGTCCAACAAGAATACATGTGAAGCCTACGCATATGATTGGTGGCTATAGTCAATTGAGCTATGGGTTTAACTATTATGGCCCTACCGGAAATCAAAGAGATTTACATGTTGTAATCAGAAAGATGAAGGAGGTTGAATGGCTTGAAGATTAAAGCACAAATTGGCATGGTAATGAACTTAGATAAGTGTATTGGTTGTCATACATGTAGTGTGACATGTAAAAACACTTGGACAAATCGTCCAGGGGCAGAATATATGTATTTTAATAATGTAGAAACAAAACCCGGAATTGGTTACCCAAAACAATGGGAAGATCAAGAAAAATATAAAGGCGGATGGGAATTAGATAAAAAAGGCGAACTAAAGCTTAAATCTGGTTCAAAAGTAAATCGGTTATTCAATTTATTTTATAATCCAAACCAACCCGAGATAGATGATTATTATGAGCCTTGGGACTACGATTATGAAACATTAACGAATAGCCCTGAAAGAAAACATCAACCTGTAGCAAGAGCAAAGTCAACCATAACTGGAGAATTTATGGACTTGGATTGGGGACCAAACTGGGAAGATGACCTTGCTGGTGGTCATATTACAGGTTTACGTGATCCAAATGTTGTGCAAATGGAAGAATCAATAAAAACTGAATTTGAAGATGTATTTATGATGTATTTACCACGTATTTGTGAACACTGTATTAATGCACCTTGTGTTTCATCTTGTCCATCAGGTGCAATGTATAAACGTGATGAAGATGGTATTGTGCTTGTTGATCAGAATGCTTGTCGTGCGTGGAGACACTGCGTTACTTCTTGTCCGTATAAAAAAGTATATTTCAATTGGAAAACGAATAAAGCAGAAAAGTGTACGATGTGTTACCCAAGAATCGAGAATGGTCAACCAACAATCTGCTCAGAAACGTGTGTTGGTAGGATTCGATACATTGGTGTGATGCTTTATGATGCAGATAGAGTATTGGAAGCTTGTTCTGTTGAAGATGAAAAAGACTTGTATCATGAACAATTAGGTATCTTTTTAGATCCAAATGATCCAGAGGTGATTAAGGAAGCGAAAAAAGAAGGGATTCCTATGGACTGGATTGAAGCGGCGCAACAATCTCCATTGTATAAAATGATTATTGATTGGAAAATTGCATTGCCATTGCATCCAGAGTATCGTACGATGCCAATGGTTTGGTATATTCCACCACTTAGTCCGATTATGAATATGATTGAAGGAAAAGGAAGTCAAGCGGATACAGATGATATCTTCCCAGCTATTGATGAAATGCGCATACCGATTGAGTATCTTGCCAATCTGTTAACAGCAGGTGATACCAATCATATTCGGACTGTATTGAAAAAGATGGCAGTAATGCGCAGTTATATGCGTGCAGAACAAACAGGAAAAGACTTTGATGTTTCGGTTATTGAGGAATTAGGGCTTAAAGAAACGGATATTAAAAAAATGTATCGATTATTAGCTATCGCAAAATATAATGATCGTTTTGTTATTCCAAAAAGCCATAAAGAAGATGCTGAAGACTTGTATTATGATCAAGGCGCTTGTGGATTGGATTTTGCCGGCGGACCAGGAAGTTGCGGCGTGTTATCTTAATTACTATCTTTTGTTAATTTATTTTAAAAATTAGAGATACAGAGCAAGCAAATATTTGTTAATTGCTCTGTATCTTAACTGGATGAACCTAATAAAGAGGATGAAGAAAATGAAACAAACAGATATCTATCAACTGCTTGCTTTTTTATTAAACTATCCGAATGAAGACATGAAACATACCCTACCAGAAATAAAGGAATTGTTACAGTCCGTTGAAGATGAGGAAATACGACAAAAGCTAGATACGTTTGTCAGTGAAATAGATAAATTAAGCCTAGATGAATGGATTCATAGTTATGTAGAACAGTTTGATTTTGGCAAAAAAACGAATTTGTATGTAACCTATTTAAAAATGGGAGAACAAAAAGAACGTGGTTTAGAGCTATTAAAATTAAAGAAATTTTATCAAGCTGCTGGGTTTAGTGTTACGGATAAAGAACTACCAGATTATGTTCCATTAATGCTAGAGTTTTCTGCCAATGTATCTACTGAAATAAGAAAAGAACTATGGAAAGTACATGAGCGGGCAATATGGGAAATTAGAGATAAGTTGCTATCTATAAACAGTTTCTATATTCCAGTTTTTGATGTGATTATTCAATTGCTTAAAAAAGATGGAGTGGAACATCAGGCATTAGCAGAAAAACAACCTCCTACACCAAATCTGGAAGATCAGGCAATTCTTGCATCGATGCGAGATCAATTAATTAAGAACCAATTAGGTTAATGATTTTAAGAAAAGGGGCGAAAGCTTATGGGCTCTCTGGCATTATTACTTTGGGGTGTTTTCCCTTATATCGTCTTAACAATTTTTATTGGCGGTTTGATTTATCGTTATCAAAAGGACCAATTTGGTTGGACAACAAAATCTAGTGAATTACTAGAAAAGAAACGTTTACGTATTGGATCGCTAATGTTTCACTGGGGATTAATCTTTGTTTTAGGCGGTCATTTTGCCGGGTTAATTGTTCCGGTTCAATTTTACAATGCATTAGGCGTTTCGGAACATTTCTATCATAATATTGCACTTATTTTTGGTTTACCTGCTGGGATAGTAGCATTTATTGGAATTGTTTTGTTGGCTTATCGAAGAATTAGCGTGAAACGTATAAAAGCAACCACATCAATGGGTGATTGGATATCACTGTTCTTAGTTATTCTTGTAATAGCTACAGGGTTATTGGCGACAAGTATGAATATTGACTCTCATGGATTTGATTATCGTACAACCATTGCTCCTTGGTTAAGAGGATTATTTGTCTTTCATATTCAGCCTGAGTTAATGGCTGATGTACCAATTTGGTTTAAAATTCATATTTACTCAACTTTCGCATTATATGTTGCTTGGCCATTTACTCGATTGGTGCACGCGTTTAGTTTCCCGATACGCTATTTAAGTAGAAATTATGTTATCTATAAAAGAAGAATACGTCACCGAGCTTCATAAAAATTGTAAACTCTAAATAAGGTTGGGATTGTAATGAATCAAAAAGAAATCCATTCATTGCGAAAAGAATTAAAAAAAGCACTATACGAAAATAATATGCAACAAGCAAAGCCCATCGCAGAACAGTTGGAAGCACAATACGATGGTAAGGCAACAGGAGATAACGAATCAACTCAAGTGATTATTGCCGCTACGTTAGCAAAATATTATCAAAAAATGAAAAACTATGATAAATCAGCACATTATAGTCGTCAGGCGATTCATATAGCAAATATAGAAAAGATGGCATTAACTAGTACACTAATAGAAGTTCACTTAAATTATGCCAAATTAGAAAAAGAATATAAACAATATACGAATGCTAGAAAATTATTAGCAACACTTTTACAAAAACTAGAGAAAAGCAAGTGGGAAGATAACTTTGCTTATGGTCTTACCTACCGTCTATTGGCAAAGGTTGGGTTCGAAGATATGACATTTGATGCAGTAGTCAACCAGCTTAATCAGGCGCTAGGTTATTTTAGGAAGGATGTAGACGAAGATCATCCAATTATCTATCAGACAATTGACGATTTAACAGAGACGCATATTCGGATGGAAAGCTACCAAGAGGCATTAGAAATGCAAGAGTATTTATTACAGGTTTACCAAGAAACAGATGATCTACTGCTACCGGCAACTATTTTATTACGAATTGGGGAAATTTATTTTTATATTGATTTAAAAAAGGCAAGGAAAACAGTTACGCAAGCACTAGATTTACTACAATCACTTGAAAAAACTGCATTACTCTATGAATCAAAGGGAAATTTGTTATTAGCAGAATTGGATGAAAACCTTGCTAATTATCCACGAGCAATCACTTACTATAAGCGTAGTCTTGATCAATTAAGGCAAGTACATGAAACAGAACATTTTATGATCGTTTATGCCTATTCAAAAATCGGTACGTTGCACATGAAAGTAAATCAACTAAAAGAAGCAAAACAATATTTAGAAGAAGGTATAAAGTTAACAGAAAATCATCCAAGAATTAGAATGCAATTTTTATATGCATTAGGGAAAATTTATTCAAATGAAAAATCGTACGATCACGCGTTGGCGATGTATCATGCATTTTTAGATCAATTAGAACAAGAGGATAAAAAACTTTCTAAAGCTTATGCAGATACGCTACAATCGATTGCATTTAACTTTATCCAACAAGATAATGTAGATCAAGCATTTGAATACTATCAAGCAGCAATTTCTATTTATCAAAAAGTAAAACCAATTAGTAATGAAGAATTGGGGTTCGCAAGTATTCGTCTAGCTTACTGTTATGAAAATAAAGCTATAAAAGAAATCGAAAAAGCGAACGAATGGTATGAATATGGTGTTGGAAAAGTTGAAAAGGTTAGAGATAAATCACTTACAGAGGAAGCACTTGCATCAATTATTGACTTTTATCAACGACATGATTTTCCAAAAAAGCAACCGCTGTATGAAAATAAGTTAGTTAAATTGCAATTGGCTAAGAGCAAATGATTAAATAATTTACTACCAATATAGAGGGGAATGTGTCATGCTACAGGATAAACTCGGTCGTCCACTACAAGATTTGCGTATTTCGGTTATTGATCGTTGTAACTTTCGTTGCACATACTGTATGCCGAAGGAAATTTTCGGCAAGGATTTTTCCTTTCTCCCAAAAGATCAATTGTTAAGTTTTGAAGAGATCGAGAGACTTGCAAAGCTTTTTGTTCAATTAGGTGTTAAGAAAATTCGTTTAACAGGCGGAGAACCATTATTGAGAAAAGACGTAACTACACTCATTGATAGATTAACGAATATTGAGGGGTTAGAAGATATAGGTCTTACAACCAATGGTGTTTTGTTAGGGAAAAAGGCACAGGCATTAAAAGATGCAGGGTTACACCGAGTAAATGTTAGCTTAGATGCATTAGATGATGACGTCTTTCAATCTATTAATGATAGTGGTGTGTCGACAAAAAAAGTCTTGGATTCAATTGAACAAGCGCAGCAAGCAGGCTTAGTTGTAAAAGTAAACATGGTTGTGAAAAAAGGAATGAATGATGATCAAGTGATCCCTATGGCTACGTATTTTAAAGAAAAAGGAATCACTTTAAGATATATTGAATTTATGGATGTTGGACAATCAAATGGATGGAATTTTGATCAAGTTGTAACTAAAAAAGAGCTATTTGAACAATTGACTAACCATTTCGAGCTAGAACCAGTTGATCCGGCATATATAGGAGAAGTCGCTCAACGTTATCGTTATATTGACATGGACACAGAAGTTGGCTTTATCACCTCTGTATCAGAATCTTTCTGTTCTACTTGTACCCGTGCAAGATTAGCAGCAGACGGAAGATTTTATACGTGTTTATTTGCTAGTGAAGGATTAGATCTAAGAAACTTGTTGCGTTCTAACTTAGATGATCAAGCGATACTGGAGTCGATTGTCCCCACTTGGAAAAATAGAAAAGACCGTTACTCTGATGAAAGAACAGAAGAAACAGCGAAGAATAGAAAGAAAATTGAAATGTCCTATATCGGTGGATAAACAGGAGAAAAAGAAGAGGAGCTTAAATGATGGATGATCGTTATTCTAGACAAATACGTTTTCAACCAATCGGTGAAGTCGGTCAAGAAAAGATTAACAGTAAGCATGTTCTAATTGTTGGGTGTGGTGCTTTAGGATCTGCAAATGCTGAATCACTGGTAAGAGCGGGAATTGGAAAGTTAACGATTGTTGATCGAGACTATGTCGAAGAAAGTAATCTACAAAGACAACAGCTATTCACGGAAAAAGATGTGGAAGAAAAAATTCCAAAGGCGATTGCTGCAAAAAAACATTTAATGAAAATAAATCACCACGTTACTATCCATGCACATGTGATGGATGTAACAAGTTTAACGCTTTCTGAATTGTTACATGATGTTGATCTTGTAATTGATGCTACGGATAATTTCGATACACGTTTTATTTTAAATGATACCTTGCAGCAACAACGAATTCCTTGGATTTTTGGCTCCTGTGCAGGTAGTACGGGAATGAGTTTTACAATTATACCAAATGAAACACCATGTTTAAGGTGCTTGCTTCAATCGATGCCAATTAATGGATCCACTTGTGATGCAGCTGGTATTATTGGACCAGCAGTTCAAATGGTCGTTGCTCATCAAACAACAGAAGCTTTGAAGTTATTGACACATGCAACAAATAAGCTAAGAGCAAATTATTTAACCTTTGATCTTTGGAACAATCTTTTTCAAACGATTGATATGGGCAGAGCAAAAAATCATGACTGTCCTACTTGCGGTGTCAATCCAACCTATCCGGCATTAGATTATCAAAATCAATTGAAAACAGAAGTACTATGCGGAAGAGATACAGTACAATTACGTAGAGGAACGAATCTGTCCTTATTAGATTTAGCTAAACGGTTTGAATCATTTACTTCGGTAAAACAAAATGATTTCTTACTATCTATTGAATATCTTAACTATCGAATTGTTTTCTTTCATGATGGCAGAACCTTTATTCATGGTACCAATTCAATCACAGCAGCTAAAAAGATCTATTATCAGTTAGTTGGTTAGGAGGAAAAAAGATGGTTGAACGGAGAAAGCCAATTAAAGTAGTAGAAGCAATAAACCAAGTGATGCAATATCAAAAAATGGGTAGCTTAGAGCATATCTCACTTGAATCAAGCCTAGATCGAACATTAGCTGAAGATATAAAAGCAGACCATGATGTTCCTCCATTTGATCGGTCACCTTATGATGGCTATGCTATTCGTTCGATAGATACGCTTGAGGCATCTAGACAACATCCAATTACTCTCTCTGTTGTTGGCCATATCGGTGCAGGAGAAGTTTTTAAGGATAAAGTAAAAGAAAATCAAGTTGTCCGGATTATGACAGGAGCACCAATTCCTCCAGGATGTGACGCAGTGATCATGCTTGAACTAGTAGAACAACTTGATACTGCTGCTATTAAAATTAAGCGTCAAATAAAACCAAATGACAATATCTCTTTTCAAGGAGAAGATACAGCTAAAGACACAGTAATAGTAAAAAAAGGAACAAAAATTAATCCCGGCATTGTAGCCTTGCTTGCTACGTTTGGTTATAAAAAAGTTCCGGTAGTAAAAAAACCAACGGTAGGGATAATTGCTACTGGTAGTGAATTACTTGAGGTCGATCAACCTTTAGAACCCGGAAAAATCAGAAATAGTAATGCCTATATGATACAAGCACAACTAGAGCGAGTAGGAGCAAAAGCTGTCTACTTTGGTCAGTTTACCGATGACTTAGAAGTTTGTTATAACCAAGTGAAAAATGCTTTGGATCAAGTGGACTTCTTCATTACTACAGGTGGTGTATCAGTAGGGGATTTTGATTATTTACCTGAAATTTATCGTAAGTTAGGAGCTCATGTTTTATTTAATAAAGTGGGAATGCGACCAGGAAGTGTAACAACTGTTGCTGTATTAGATGGGAAACTTTTATTTGGTTTGTCAGGTAATCCATCTGCATGTTATGTAGGTTTTGAATTATTTGCAAGACCAACCATACAGTCTTACTTACTTAATGAAAAACCATACTGTAAAGCAATAAAAGCGATGATGGGAACTGACTTTCCAAAACCGAATCCATTTGATCGATTTGTTCGTGGCAAGCTCTCTTATGATAAGGATAAACTAGTGGTTTCACCAGTTGGTTTAGATAAATCAAATGTTGTTACATCATTAGGGCAAGCTAACGTGTTGATTGTGTTACCAGGAGGAACGAGAGGATACCAAAAGGGAAGTTATGTGACCGCATTAATGTTAGAACAACTAGAAGGCGATGCAGTATTCTTAAATAACTATCAGTTAAAGGAGAAACGTCATGAGTAATGATTTGTTTACCATTGTTGAGCAGCCGATTGCAATTAATGAGTTAATTGATAAAGTAACAAGACCTGAAGCGGGTGCGATTACGACATTTATTGGTACAGTGAGAGAGTGGACAAAAGGAAAACGAACAGTATTTTTACAGTATCAAGCGTATGTGCCGATGGCAATTAAAATGTTTGAACAAATTGGCAAAGAAATAGATGAAATATGGCCGAATACAAAAGTGGCGATTTCTCATCGAATTGGTCGACTGGAAATCTCAGATGTTGCTGTAGCCATAGCGGTTTCATCGCCACATCGAGAAGCAGCATATCAAGCGAATCAATATGCAATTGAACGAATTAAACAAATGGTTCCGATCTGGAAGAAAGAACATTGGGAAAATGGTGAAACATGGATTGGTGATCAATTGGAGCAAATATCTTATCAGAAATAAAAATAAGAAAAATAGGGAGGCAATAAATATGAAAGTGCTTTTGTTTGCCCATCTGCAGGAACAATTGGGTGTGTCTGAATTAGAGCTCAATTGGGAATCACAAACTGTTGAATCATTTAAGAAATCTTTTCAACATACGTATCCTATTGCTCAACTAGACAATGTGATGGTAGCGATAAACGAAGCTTTTGCATTAGAGCAAGACTTGATTCAAAAGGATGATACAGTTGCTTTCATACCCCCCGTGAGTGGAGGATAAAGCGTAAAGAAGATCTTTTAAATAATAATGCTTATAGCTGACAGAGATAGGACTGTCAGCTATAAGCATTATTTTTTAACCGTTATAAATCAGAAAGTAATCTTTTCTCTCCATCAATTGCTTGTATCGGTGCAATATTTTGTGTGAACTCTAGTGTTCCTAAATAATTATTATCTTTATCTCGAATAGCAAAATAACGAATAAGTACATATTTATCTTTTAATTGTATCCAAAAATCTTCTACATCTTTTGCTCCTGATTTAAAATCTTCCAATAGTTTCTCTACTACGTGCATACTTTTTGGAGGATGACAATTTTGAACGGTACGACCAATTACTGACTTTGTTCTAGTAAAAATACGTTCTTTTCCGTGTGAAAAGTATCGTACGATATCATTATGATCAATAAATGTTAAATCCACAGGAAGATGATTGAAAATATGTTCAATCTGTTGGATGGATAGTGTACCTGTTGGTAAGGAAACATATCCTTCTTCTTCTTTTAGAGCATCAGTTATTTTATGTCGTTCTGGCTTCCAAATGGACGCTGGTTTTGTTAAACAATATCCAATTTCATTACTTTGTTTTGCAATATGAAGCCATTCATCCTCTGTCAAATTTCGAAGTGCCATTGGCAACAGAATATTCTCTTCTTTATAAATCATTTCAGAACCTTCTTTGATCACAAAGCGAATATTTTCTATTATTTTATCACTACCATTTTCACTTTGTAGCCCATTTAAAGCATCTTTGATTGCTTGGCGAATAAAATCATCTACTGCCCACATCACATTAGTAGGTCCATTGATTCCGTATTTTTCTAAATAAGGAAATAGGAGATTTTCTTTACGACTATAATGTTTGTCAATCTCCCATAACTTAGTTAAATCATCTATTAACAATTGTCGGCTTTCTTCATTAGCCTCTTTTTCAAAACGATCAACATGCAAAGAAAGCGTAAAGTTTAACAAATAATCAATTTCTTTATTTTCTATTATAAAAGTGTGGACAGGGTGACCGCTTTGTTGCGCGGGCTCTTTTTGTTGTCCATGTATTTCTTCAATGGAACCTTTAAAGACGGCAGTATGCACTGAACATAATCGTTGCACCTCTTCTGGTTGAATTCCCTCATCTTCCATTAGATTTTGTTCAAGTGCAGATATTTCTTCCACTGAAATAGTACCAACTGCATCTTGAAAATCTTGTTTGACTGCTTCTACACTTTTTCCTTCATGTAATGCAATAATAATTTGCTTTAATTGCTCTTGACGCTGTTTATTTTGTTCGGAAGAATTATTTTCACGATTATTAATTATTTCACTCATCGTACGAAAACTCCTTTATTGAAAAATATTCTCAATACAAGCATAATCTTTTAACTAATATGTTGTAGTGATATGTATCACTACTCTGTGATAAAAGTCATAACAAACAAAAAAATCGTTCTATATACTAAAACTAATAAGAAAAGGATGAGACAAATGCTACATTGTATGCAAGTTGTGGGTTATAAAAATCGAGGAAAAACAACTTTAATAGAATATCTAGTTGCTTATTTTTGTGAAAGAAATCAGAAAGTAGCGTGTCTTAAGCACCATGGACATGGCGGGGTTCCACTTGGGTGGGAGGCCACAGATAATGCTAGGCACTTAAAAGCTGGGGCAAGCTTTGCAGGTGTTGAAGGTGAATCTATGTTGCAGATTACTACAAACCAGGAGTGGAACTTAGAAACATTAATGAAGATATATGCTTTATTAGATATAGAGATTTTGTTTGTTGAAGGGTTTAAGAAAGCAAATCAAGAGAAAATTGTAATGATTACACAGGAAGAAGATCTTGTATTATTAGAACAAGTATCTAATATCAAAGCCGTTGTAACAACGTTGGAACTGAATGAAAATATGTCTATTCCAGCATTTTATCCCAAGCAATGGAAACTATTAGCTCAATGGCTTGAGAAACAATGGTGTCTTTCACCTGATCAGAAGGAAACTTCTACAAAAGATGATAAAAAAAGAAACAATAGTTGATTGTTTCTTTTGATCACATGTATTTTAATCAATGTTGCACATTTCAATAGGACAATATTCACAGCCAATTGCTTGCCGTAAATATTCCATTTGATGAATGGTGATTTTTCCTTGTTGATCGATAGAAATAATATGTTTTTTTCGGAGTTCTCCTAGCATGCGATTAACACTTTCTCTTGTAGTTGCACAAAAGCTCCCTAATTCTTGATTGGTTAATGTCATATCTATCAAAATACCATCTTCTTTTGTAACACCGTAACTATTGGATAATCGAATTAATGTAGAATATAGTGCACCTTTTTTTCCATTTAATAATAAGTCTCGTAGTTTTGATTGGAATTTTCGCATATGGTCACTTACCCAACGCATGAATTCAAAGGTAAGTGCACTGTTAGACATCAATTCTTTTTCGAGTAAACTTTTTTTGATGACATAAACTTCGCCATCTTCAAGTACTTTACAGCTTAATAAAAATTTGGGATCATCCGCAAATAAAGTTAACTCTCCAACAATGTCATCTTGTTTACATAATCGCAATAATAACTCTTTACCTTCTGTAGTAAGTTTGCTTATTTGTACTAATCCTGATTGAAGTAAGTATATCTCGTGTGCTTCTTCTCCCTCGTGAAAAAGATATTGATCTTTAAATATGTTTTTTTTCGTGCCGATTGACATAAGTAAGTTACGTAATTCAGGTGAAATCATTTCTTCCTTAGGTTTTACTCTTGTCGGAATCTGCATAGAAAGAAGCCTCCTTATGAGGATGTTTCTTCTATGATAGCATATAATTAGCTTACTTTGATCATAAAAACATTACAATATAATGAATTTTTTAATATAAAAAGTATATAAAAAGGAGGGGCACTGTTGCGACAGTCTATTGTCGGTGTACTATTAGCAGGAGGGGAATCGCGTCGGTTTGGTAGGCCAAAAATGTTTGAAATGCATAAAGGAAAGCAATTTTATCGTTGTAGTTTAGATGCGATCAAGCCTTATGTTAATCATGTTTATATCGTTACCCAACCGCATTATGTTGATCGATTTGCAAATTTAGGTAATAATGTTGCTGTTATCACTGATTTACCATCTGTAAAAGGAAAAGGTCCACTTGCAGGGGTATTGACAGTGATGAACGCGGAACAAGCCACATGGTATCTAGTCATACCAACAGACGTCCCATTTGTGGAACAACCCACCATACAAACAATTCTTAAACAATTACATGTAGGGTATCAAGCAGTTATTCCTACTTCGAACGGGAAAACACAACCATTGTTTGGGATTTATCATTATACTGTAAAATCTATTATTCACAAGATGCTAAAGGAAGGAAGCAATGCAGCATATCAGTTATTAAATCAACTAAAGGTAAAAACAGTTAATATGGTTGATGAACAGTCCTTTATAAATATTAACGCACAACAAGACTATCATTATTTTATTAATAATAACTCGAAAGAATAAATACGCACGTGACTTGTTTAGGCATCGATAAAAGCACTACTTAATCATTAAGTAGTGCTTTTACTAGTATATTTTTATTTTAAATGCAAATAATAATTAAATTTTTGCGTGCTCTTTTGCTACGGATAAATCATTAAATATACCAACGTAATATTTTACTTCACCTACATTGTTTTTTATTGCACTAATGGTCAACCATTGTAAATAAACATTTCCGTCTTTTCTTTTATTCCATATTTCGCCTTCCCAGAAATCATATTTATCTATCGATTCCCACATTGCATGATAAAAAGTGTTATCATGCTTGCCAGATTGTAAAATAACTGGGGTACTTCCAATCGCTTCATCTGGTTCAAAACCAGTAATCCTTGAAAATGCTGGATTCACACGTTGAATCACACGTTTTTTGTCTGTTAACATAATTGCCTCTGCTGTATTTTCTATAATTTGTTTTTCAATATTTTTTTCATCTTGATAATACATCCAAACAACAATGACAAAACTAACTAATGCAAATTGTGATAATGCCATGAACCCAATAGAGTAATGACCAGTTATTTGTTCCACTGCGGTTAAGAGTAATGGTGGGAAAAATCCCCCCAATCCACCTATAGCCGATACAATACCATTAACAATGCCTGCTTGTTTAGAAAAATGTAACGGAACAAGTTTAAATACCGTACCATTTCCAATCCCTGCTGTTACAGCAACAGATAATGTACCTATTGTGTATAACGTTAATGTTGGTGAAAAAGATAAAATCACACCCGAAATGGTAATCCCGATAAACGTAAACATCAGAATAATATAAGGATTAAACTTATCTGCAAGCCAGCCACCTAATGGTCGTAAGAAAGTCGCTATTGCAATGAACCCAGCTGTTCTAATTCCTGCATCAACTGCACTTAGTTCAAAATGAACAGATAAAAAATTTGGTAAATACACTGTGAAAGCAACGAAGGAACCAAATGTAATGAAATAGAATAAACTTAAACACCATAGTGTAGCATTTTTATATACAGATTTGATTTGATCAGATAAAGAAACATGTACTCGCTTCTCGGTTTTATCGCCAAAAGCAATATTTAATCCAATGAATAAAAGTAGCAATAGTAAATAAGCTTGCACTGTACTAGACCAACCAATCATTGCTGCGATGACTGGTGCCCCGAACGAGGTAATGGCAGTCCCGATATTACCTACTCCATAAATACCATTAACAAAACCATGTTTCTCCTTAGGGTAATACTTTGGTAAGGAAGTAACACCTACAGAGAAAACAGCCCCACCAACTCCAAGGAACAATCCGCCAATAACTAAATCTAGAAAGGAGTTAGCCACACTAATAAAGTAAACAGGAAATAAAAGAATGAAGAAGCTAATAATAAATAGTATCCTTGAACCATATCGATTCGTATAAAATCCAATTGGAACACGCAGAATTGAGCCCAGGATTACTGGTAGTGCAGTAATTAATGATACCTGTGCAGCGGTTAACTGAATAGAATCTCGAATACTGGGCATTAAAGAGGATAGTAAAACCCATACCATGAACCCGATAATAAGACTAAATGTTTGTAAATTTAATTGTATTGTTTGTTTTTGCATATGCCGATATCCTTTCTAAAACGTTCCTTATTCATTTCTTATTTATAACAATAAAAAAAAAGATGCTGCTACAGTGTGACTTACTTCACACCATAACAGCAAATAATTATCTTTTTTCTTTTATGCATCGAAATAGATAGGAACAGATAGGAACCTTAAATATCTTTAGCATAAGCCTCGTTAGGAATTTTAGTTAAGACGACATATAGGCTCGTTAATTGTTCACCAGTATTAGCAAAAGCTAGTTCTTCATCCTCTTCAACAGCAAGAAGATCGTTTTCTTCTACTTTTACTGTTTGATTATCTATAGTGAATTCGCCTGAACCTGTAAGGACTTGCAAATAAACCGTACTACCAGGGTGTTTATGAGCAGGTAAGGTTTGACCGGGTTGAAAGTTTAATACAAAAGCTGTGCTTGATTGATCTTTAAATACGATTCTTTTTGTGAATTGATTGGAATCGTAGGTGATGTATGATTTAAGATTTGCTTTTTCCATGATGGATGCCTCCTGTATTGAATTATTTTTATTATACTATTAGTATAACACTTTTTAAGTTTTACATGATTGATCTCACATTAAATAAGGTAGTAATCATATTATAATTGACATTGAGAATCATTGTCAATTATAATATTTATTATTAGCGAAATAAAATGTAGATGTTCAGGGGGAGTAAGAGATGAGAAAAAGAGAGGTAGGACATACTTTTTTGGCTCGTATAGGTAAAAAAAGACTTCGGCCAGGAGGAAAAAAGGCTACAGAGTGGCTGATATCTCAAGGGAATTTTTCATCGGATACAAACGTACTTGAAGTTGCCTGCAATATGGGGACGACAATGATTGATTTAGTTAAAAGATACGACTGTCGAGTAACTGGTGTTGACGTGGATAAGCATGCGTTAGCTAAGGCTAAAAAGAATATAGAAAAACATCATTTAGAGGAAAAAGTAACCGTTGTTCAAGCGAATGCAATGAAACTTCCCTTTCCTGATCATTCCTTCGATGTAGTTATAAATGAAGCGATGCTTACGATGCTACCAAATGAAGCCAAAGAAAAGGCAATGAAAGAGTATTATCGTGTACTGAAAAAAGGTGGCAAATTGTTAACACATGATGTTATGCTAACAAAGTCAGATGAAGTAGTCGTTGATCAATTACGTCAAGCAATTAATGTGCGTGTTCAACCACTTACACAACAAGATTGGCAACAAAGATTAGAAGCATCTTTTCAACATACATCGGTAATTTCTGGACCAATGACACTTTTATCACCAATTGGTATGATAAGGGATGAAGGAATCATTGGTGCTGTACGTATTATAAAAAATGCGTTAAAAAAAGAAAATAGACCAATGTTTTTACAAATGTTTCGGTTGTTTCGTTCAAAAAAAGATGTGTTGCATTTCATAGCAATTTGTAGTGAGAAAAAGTAACTAAATAGTAATATTACAAGGAGGTGACTCAATATGGAAAGCATAACAATTCTATACGCAAGCATGACTGGAAACACAGAAGAAATAGCTGAAATCATTGAGTCATATATTGAAAAGCAAGGAATAAAGGTAGAACGGTTTCAAATTGGATTTGATGGATTTGAGGTAGAACAGTTATTTGAAACGGACGGTGTCTTAATCGGTACATATACAGATGGGGATGGAGATCTTCCGTTTGAAGCTGAAGATTTATATGATGAATTAGAAGAACTTGATCTAACTGGAATACCATTCGGTCTATTTGGTTCATGTGACTCGATGTATACATTTTACGGCGGTGCAATTGACTCATTTGAAACATTAGTGAAAGAATGTGGTGCTAACATAGTGGTTCCAACGTTAAAAATCGAACTTTCTCCAGAAATAGAAGATATAAAAACGTGTGAATCGTTTGCTGCAACATTTATTGAAAAAAGTCAGAAATAAAAAAGAAACAGGCCCTTTAAACAGCCTGTTTCTTTAATACATTCGTTAATTTTTCCCAAATTGGCTTGAATTACCTCGTCGTTTTTGTTAATTTAAGGTAAAAGGAGGAGGGAATATGATGAAAAGAAGAGTGCGTTCGATTTTAGTTATCTTAGGTTTGTTTTCTTTAGGACTTACATTACCTTTAGTGGTTCATGCAGCTACAGCAGACGATGTAGTAAATATGAGTTATGACAGTAGTGTTGATCGTTACTATGCATATGGTTATGGAAACGATATGGATTCAAGATTCTTGCTTAATCCTACAACGGATTTAGGATATGACCGAAACATGTATCTTAATTTACGAAGTACGATGAAAGATAGTGTTTATCCATATTTTCAGATTGCATATGATCCAAGCTATGTTAGATATAATTGGTTTGCAGTAAACATGGGACAAACATATCAAGATAACACTCCAGTTATAACTATTGCTCAAAAAGACTCGTCAACAGAACTTCTAACAGTTGATTACGGCTCCACATATAAAATCTATGACTCTGGTGATATAGCAAGTGTCACTGTAGCTATGGAAAGTCTAAAATCCTCATCTGAAGTTTATTATTGGAATGAAGAAAACTACAATGGTTATACTCTTGAGGCGGGATGGGATGATAACAATGTTACTGTTTATAAATCTGCCCAAGTAGCTACTGATGATTATATGAGAATAAATTAAATTCTAAGGAGGGATTAGTTATGAAGAAGGGGTTAGTGTCGAAATTCACAGCATTAATTTTAGGTCTTTCTATTAGCATCACAGGTATTAGTGTAACTGCCGAACAAGACTCTAATAAATTAGAAAATGAAAAAATTAATGCAGAATTCAAAGAAATGAAAGAAATGAATAAAAAAATTAAGAGTGGAAATTTAGAGCCGATTCCAGATGCTACCGTTATTTTGAAAGATAGTAAGGGAAATGAATTGTGGAAAGGTACAGCTAAAGAATACAAAAAGAATACAAAAGAAATAAGAGAAAAAGCGTTTGGTAAACAAAATAAAGAAAAAATAAAAAAAGAACAAAAAACTGATCTTCCCAAATAAAAAGTAGGAAGCAATTTTAAAATTGCTTCCTACTTTTTTAATGTGCGCCCGGCATGGGTTATAACTTGGTGGTGAAAGTCCACTACAGGCTTGGCAGTAGGAACTGTTAGCCAATGGCAAGGGTGTCTATCGTGAGATAGAATCTGAAGGAAGTCGGAGGCAAAATCCCGAACTGACGAACAGAAATTGCATATAAGGCTGGCTTGGAACGGACGAGTTTGCATTACATAACGAAGTCCAATACTGCACGAATTCCATACAGTAAATGCAGCAGTTACATGGGAGGAAGGTTATAGCCCTTACCCGGGGAGGTCTTACAAGGGTCCCCGACAAGAGGAAAGGAACTTTCCACAGGGACAATCATGGCAGTGATGTTGTGATGAATTGTAAGAAGTCAGCAGAAGCCATAGTAGTCCTAAATGGATGAAGGGCTGAACAATAGTAATCTTGGAAACAGTGGAGGTGTGAGAAATGCAAAAACCACAGACAACGTTTAAAGACGGCTGCCCACAAGAGAATAGGATGGAATCCAAAGGTATAGTGGAAGTGTGCAGTATTTCTTGCGGTGAAACTGATAGAAGAGATGGTGTGTACAATCTTATTCATAAAATCGTTGGTCAAAATAATCTAAATAGAGCTTACAAGAAAGTAAAAGCCAACAAAGGTTCAGCAGGTGTTGATGGAATGGAAGTTGAAGAATTATACTCTTACTTAGTCCTAAATAAGGAGTTACTCATTTCCCGAATTACTAATGGCTCATACGAGCCACAACCTGTTAAACGTGTGGAGATAGACAAAGATGATGGTTCTAAAAGGAAATTAGGTATACCAACGGTTATTGACCGTTTTGTCCAACAAGCAATCCTCCAAGTTATAGAAGTAGATATTGACCCATCGTTCTCAGAATCTAGCTTCGGTTTTAGACCAAATCGTAGTGCACACGATGCAATGAAACAGGCAAAGCAACTCTACGAAAATGGCTACCGCACTGTAGTGGATATTGATATGAAACAATACTTCGACACCGTCAATCACGATAAACTTATGTATCACGTTGAAGAACATATCAAGGACTCAAAAGTCCTCCGGCTCATCAGAAAATTCTTGATGAGTGGAGTCTCCATCAATGGAGAAGTTTACCCAACGGAAGTGGGATGCCCTCAAGGTGGAAACCTTTCACCAATTTTGAGTAACATCTACCTTGACCAGCTGGATAAAGAACTAGAGAAGCGAGGGCACAGATTCATTCGTTATGCGGATGATTGTAATATCTATGTAAAAACGAGGAAGGCAGGAAATCGAGTGATGAATAGTATCACAAATTTCCTTGAAAATAGCCTAAAGCTGGTAGTGAACCGACAGAAGAGTGAAGTGGGAAGTCCAACGAAACGGAAGTTCCTGGGGTTTTGCATACATTCAACAAAAGCAGGTGTAGGCTTCCGACCACATCATAAATCTAAGAATAAATTTAAGAAGAAACTTAAACAATTAACCAAACGAAACCGTAGTGGTAGTATTCGTCAAATCATTAAAGAAATTAATGAAGTAACCACTGGATGGATTAACTACTATGGTATCAGCTATATGAAAGGCTATATCCAAAGCATCAATAAATGGATTAAGCGAAGAATTAGACAAATCATATGGAAGCGATGGAAGAAAGTTAGGACACGATACAAAAGTCTTATCAAATTAAAAATTCCCAAACAGAAAGCTTGGGAATGGGCTAACACACGAAAGGGATACTGGCACATAGCTTGTAGCCATATCCTACACAGAGCTATCAAGAATGAAATTCTCGAGAAAGTTGGCTTGAAAGACCTTAACCAACTCCTCGAGAAAACACACTCAAACTATTGAACCGCCGTGTACGGAACCGTACGCACGGTGGTGTGAGAGGTCGGATAATCAACTAATGATTATCCTCCTACTCGATTAATACAAAACTTGTTGTATTCCTTAAGAGAATATCCTTTCTATATCATAAAAACAATGATCATCAATTAATTTATCTCCACTATCTGTTTGATTATAATAAAGTAACTCAACAAATTTATCATTATCGTTATGCTTAAATACATCATTGAACCCTTTTATTTTATCCCTAGGATTTCTCTCGTGTGTGAGACCTTTCGGATCAATAAACATAATTTTGTATTTACCCTTCTTCTTAATCCAAAAGATAAAATCCGGAAAAAAATCCCTAAAAAGTTGTTGTTGTGAGTCATAATAGGGTATTGATAGGCCATCTAATCCCTCATCAAGTTTAGAGAAATACCACCAATCAATATCATAATTTAATAAAATTTCATTTCTCTTTATAAATTCCTCAAGCTTTTCTAAAAAATGGACCTCACTTCTCTCTTTAATTGCATTTTTAAGGTGACGCTTTTTTGAAATAATGATTGGCGAGTAATAATGGTTTTGAATCCTTTTAAGTTCGATACCTACCCGTTCTTTTGTATTTTCTAATTTTGAATCTAATTTCACTTTTTTAATATCTATGCCACTATTAACAGCAAATTTTTCCATAGTTTCATTAACTTGTCCATTTAAAGATTTAATTGTATCTACTATTTCTTGTTGTTCTTTTGTATAATTAACTCCTGTCTTATTAATTTTCCCCGATATATACTGTTCAAGTATTTCCAAATCTTCTGATTCGGCATCTGTCTGTATCTGACGATAATGGCTTATGTCTACATATTCAGTTTCCTCTCTAAATCCAATTAACTTCTTACTTTTCAAATTCATATGCGATTCAATTTTTCTTATTATTTCAAGTTCAGTTAAATTGAGTGATTTAATATCTTTAGTATTAATTTTTTCTTTTGAGATAATATTCTTGATCGTTTCGTAACTGATATTATCTCTTACTATCAATAATTTATAAGAGTTATTATCTATATAAGTTTTCACTTTTTCGTAATCGTCTTTACTTAAAACGTAACTATGAGGATTATCAGAAACTTTCTCGTAAACTGGAACAAATAATTCTTCTTTTATTTTCGCCTTTTTTATTCCTCTTAATTTACTCCACTTTTCAGTTTCTTTTTCAATTCCTTCGATTATATTTTTGATTGCTTGTTTATTAGTAGCAAAGACAAAAAGAGTCTCTAACAACTCTGTATATTCTCTTATATTTTCTCTTTTAATTTTGTCAAATAAAGTAAAGCTTTCTTTAGTATGATTGAACCTTTTCCGAATTCCATTTAAAGGCTCTATCCTGATGCCTCTTCCTATAGTTTGAAGAATCATTTTAACATTTTCATCACTAATCCCCATGTTAATAAAGTTTATTATATTGGGTCTATTACTGTCCCAACCTTCAACAAATTGCCTAGATCCCATCAGAATGTTTATATCATTTCTTTTATTTTTAACATCCTTAAATCTACTATCTTCTGTAACAACGTCATTAAAAAAAGAATAGTCTTCTAATATATCTTTCTTCCAACTTTTAACATCAGATGCTTTGATTAAAGCAAATGGTTCATTTGTTGATTGCTTTAACCTAAATGATAATTCATCATTATTAGACCCAATTTCATATACTTCAATCTCTCCAGGGGAATTTGACTTAAAAACATGTTTAAGTATCTTTTCATAACTTACATTATAAATTGCATCTTTGAATCTATCAGATAATACTTCTTCTCCTATTAAATACGTTAGGTTATCTCCAAGATTATTTATGATTTCTTCCTTAACTTGTTCTATTTCTTCAGCGTTAATTTGCTTTGAAGCAATATGAGCTAAATACTTAAAATAAAGCTTCATATCAGCATCTTTTGTTTTAATCTCATTCGTTATTGTAAGCATAAGGGGATTATGATAGAGTTCGTTATCAATTAGTCTTAATCTACTTGCCCCTTCTTTAATGGCAGTAAATACTATTAAAGACTTTAGTATAATCTTCTTCTTTTCACTCTCATCCAAGTTTTCATTTTTATCAGCTTTATTTCTTGCTTTAAAATTCTTATATTCCTCATCTAGAACTTTGATATTTTTCCCATAACCCTTTGTTATAAATTTTCTGAGATCAAAATTATAAATAGTAGAAATAACATCAATGTCATCAGTGAAAGTTGCTGAAAAATTAAATAGAAATCCATTTTTTGCAAGTATGTTTATATAATGTTTTCTAATACTTGTTTCAGCCTCACCTTTGTGCGCTTCATCTAGAATAATATACCAACCATCTTCTTCTTGAACTGAACGGTAGTCAAAAATATTTTCACTGTTTTCATCTGAGAAGTGCGTGGTTTTTGTATAATAAACTGTTAATGAATTTGGCTGTAATGGATTAATACCTGCAAACTCAAGACGCTCATATTCTTTTATTGATTTAAGGGTGATTTTTTTGTCAGTATAACTAGCTTTATTGAAATAATTAATATGCTTCACAAACTGATCAAATATGTCATTATTAGGCATTACAACTAATATCTTTTTTGTTGGCACTAGTTTTGACAAAATAAGTTGATATAACAATTCGATAAGCTTAACTATTATAAATGTTTTCCCTGCACCCGTAGCCATCCAAAATGAAGCTCTATTTATGAAATTTTTATAATCTATTACTCCATTAGTCTCAGTGAAATGTTCTTTAATTAAATTAAAGTGTCTATTTGAAGGCTTAATATTAATATTTTCCCTATCAAGTTCACTTAATTCTTCATTATAAAAATCAATTAGATCATGCTTTCCATCATTAAAGTAATTCAATAATAGTCGAGCAATACTTCCTAAGGCTTGTGACTGGTAATCAAAAAGATCAAAATCATCATTAAATTTTTCAAAATTATAATCAAATGAATCTAGTTCAAGATTCTCAAGGTAATTTTCAACATAAAGGTTGAGTAGGTTTTTATTTTTCTTCATTTTTGTCACCCCACCAGATTAGAGGTTTAAGGTATTTATGCTTTACCCACATAATGTTATCAAGATTAATTCTACTATCATTTTCAAATGTTACAAAACTGTTATCAAATTTCTTAATCTTATGGCCTGTTAAATTTGAAATAGTTTCAGCAACGTCAACATCATTATAAATTTCTTCAAAATTAATTTTGACATTTTCATTTTCTATCTGTATTGATTCTAAGAGTTTTTCACTATCATAAAATACGGTAAATAAGTCTTCATTATCTTTTATATATTTAGCTTTTCTTAGAGTATCTTCATATTGTTCCAACTCATAATATTTAAAGAAACCTCCTCCAGACCACTTAACATCTTCAGAAATGCCCGCTTTATCGCCTGCCAAGACTTTTTTCATTCTTGGAATATTAATAGTATTAAAATGTTCTCCCATTTCAACTCCTATCCACTTTCTACCGAGTTTATGAGCAGTAGCAATTGTTGTACCTGAACCGCTAAAGAAATCCATTACCCAGGAATTTGGATTAGAAGCATTTTGGATAATACGCATCATAAGCTCTTCAGGCTTTTGTGTTTCGAAGTTTAACCCTTCTAGTGCCATAGGATTAACATGAAAAATATCGTTCCAAAGGTTGTTCATAGGAATACCTTTTAGCTCATCCATATATTGTTTAACATCTGGATACCTTGCATTTTCTCCCCACCTTATCATTCCTTGTTTTTCTAACTCATCGTACTTCTTTGAAGAATAGGTTTTCATGGGTGACCATCTGTACTTTCTGCCATCATTATCTGAATATTTAAACCGATCTAAATAATCCTCACCATATTCTCTGTACAATCTATTGAAAATAAAGTCATTTGTATTTTTATAAAAATAAATTGTATCAGTATCATTACTAAACTTTTTTGCAAGCGCCTTACTGCTACCTGTATTATTTGTTCTTTGCCATATAATCTCATTAACTAATTTATTTTTGTCAAAGATCTTATTTAATAATAGTCTTCCTAAATAATTAGAATTGGTGTCCAGATGCACAAAGATACTTGCATTTTTTGATAGAAAATTTTTAATTAATTCAAGCCTATTTTCCATTATAGTTAACCATGTGCTGTCCTGGAACTTATCCTTATAATCAAAAGAGTTACCTGTATTAAAAGGTGGATCAATATAAATTAAATCTACCTTTTCTTTATACTTTTGATTTATTGTATTTAATGCTTGGAAGTTATCACTTTTAATTAGAATTCCATTGATATTTTCATCAATATTATCAAAGCTACTTAAGATTTCGCTCTTTAAATTTGGAAAAAATTTAGTGTCAATAGGTAAATGTAGATAATCTTGATTTATTTTTTTATTGCCATCAATATCAATTAGTAATTCTGATTGATCTAGATTGCTTACAAAACTAAATTCTTTCCATTCCTTTTTGATTACATTTCCCTCATCATCATACTGAGTCGAGTGCAATGTATTCCAATCATCAATTTGATCATTAAAACCTTCAGAAGATAAAATTTTCTCTACCAATTCTATATCTTCACTAAGTTTATCGAGTGTAAAAACATAGTTTGAATTTTTTACAAACTTAGGCTTCAACCAAATATCTCTTAATTCATTCTCAAACTTACTAATTAATGAGATTATAAAAAATCCAATCTTCTTTATTTTTTGTATGTCTTGCAATCTTTCCGTTTCCCAAATATTGTCTACACTTGTTTCATTAAATAAGTAATTATAGATATAAATATTAAATTGCTCTTTGAGAAATTTTTCAGCATTCTTGTGAATAAAATAATCTACTTCATTTTGTTTTTGATATGAAAAGATTGCTTTCTTTATAGTTTCCACACTTATATCAAGATTTTCCTTCGCTATATACTTCTCAACCTCTTCAATCTTAGTCAACGATAAATCAACAATCACCGTTCCAACAACGTCATTTGTATTAATAATATTTACAAGTGGTCTAAAACTAGTTTTAGATGAAAAACTCTCCAAATTTAGTTTGTTTTTATTTATTACAATTTTGGGGTGATCAATCTGATTCAGGTTATTGTAAATATCATCTCTAACAGAGTCAGGGTTCTTTTTATTAAGGTATTTTTTTATTAAATCAAATTTACTAGTAGAATTATCCTTATACCTGATATCAAAACGTACAAGAGAATCACTAATCTCTACTAAGTGATATGCAATTTCTTTCTTTTCATTATTCTTCTGATGTTCTAAATTCTTTGCATTAAACTCAATATTCACACCATCTATGTTCATTTCCACAGTCGTATATGTTGCTTCACTTTTCACATAAAATAGCTTCTCGGTTTTCCAAAATAAATTTACATCCTCCTTATCACTGTACACCTTTTCGTATAAATTTTTATGTAACTGTGTTTTATAATAAAAGGGGGTTCCAGTTTCATTTAAATAACTTTCAAAAAATGTAAATAACTTATTATATAAATCATCTTGAGCACTAAAAGAATCACCAAATTCTTCATCTATTTTAGTTGATATGATTGGCTTTATTTGTTTAAAGTAATGATTCCTAAATTTCATTAAATTTATATACCCTGAATCACCTTCTAGTTTTTCACCAACTTCTCCGACAAAAATATTTGATAAAGCACTAAAAAAGCGAAGTTTCGCTTTACTTTCTCCCTTATTCATTATTAAACCTCCAACTCATAGATCATATTTAACTTATAAAAGTTATTATAATGGCTTCATACATTATAATACTAACAAATATAATTAATTTGTGGAAATTCAAATTAAACCGTTTGGTTATGAAAAGAAAAAAAACACCCAGTTAATGAGTGTTTACTTTTCAAGTTCTATTATTTTTACAACTGATTTAATAATTTCATAAATATGCTCTTGTTCATTAGAACAGAAGGAATCACCTCATGAAATATAACATTTAAAACCTTCACATAAAATCCCCAATAACACTGAAAGAGTTCTAATGCATTTAGAGAGCGGGGTACGTTAAATGAATCTAAACACCTACCAAACAGTTACGTCGACTCAAAACTCGCACTAACTCCGATTCATTTACTTGATTAAATTTCACATCATCTAAACATAATATACCTTGAACGGTAATAGGGCCATCTAATAAATAATCTGCTTTACGATCTTTCACTAAATAAATATAATCAAGTAATTCTTCTAGTCCAGTAATCGCATACTTTAAATCTGAGGTGTTTTTGACTTCTCCAATAATCATTTTAACCAACTTATTGGTTTCTTTTTCACGGACTTCTAAAAGGAAATCTGGGCGTCCTCGCCAAAATAAATTAGCCTGACTTCTATCAAAAAAGTCCTTTACTAAATTGTTAGCAACAGTAAATGATTGATATTTCCTTTTCAAATATGGATTATTACTTTCTGATACTTCACTAGCAGATACACTAAATGAAACATCATTTGATCCTGTTGAATCATGGTAGAGTTTATACAGATAAGACTCTTTCTCCCAAGAAGCCACCATATTTTGTGTACTATCCATTAAATATAGTTTGCTATTATTTGTATTCTGTTTAATAATTTGCACAATCCAGTATAGCTCGAACAATACATCTTCATTTTCAGGTGCAATAAATGTCTCTTGTAGCAGCTTTTTGATATCCTCTACACTATAATTACCTTTAATTAACATGCGATAAGATACTAGTAATTTAGCTGCATCACGATACAGCTTATTTCTATGATTTAGCGTTTTTTGAATGACACGATCAGAAACACTTACTTGATCAACACGTTGTATGTAAATATTTCTTTTGTAAGCATGCCCGATATTTTGCTTTAATTGTTGCCATTCAGCAAACCACGCTGCTTTTTCAAAACCTTTTGTATAAGGGTCTTCATAAAGAATAGAATATAAAACTCCAAGTAGTTCCTTAAGGACTTGATTTTCAGTAATATTGTAGGAACGCACACTCTCATTTATAGAGAATATAGTATTATCTTTGTGGTTCCTTGCTAAGCGTTCTTTTGTTGTTTTTCCCCAATCAATTTGACCTCTTACTTCTCCAATATGCATTTCATTTTTAGCAATTGTTGTTGTTTTGATTCGCTTCAACAGCTTAGGTAATATTCTAGCAAATTCCATTGTTTCTTCTTTTAATAAGAAACGAATGGTTAGTAACTGCTCTATATTAGATATATTAACGTTCATTTTTGAGAAGAAAGATTGCATCTTTACTGTTCCTGACTTTAAATAACCGTGAAGATACCCTGAAATTTCATCGAGTACCTCTTCTGTCTTTACACTCATTCTAATCCACCTGCATCAAAGAAATCTATTGCAAAATCATTCAAATAATTTACGTCTATAATAACATCTGTTTGATCTGCAACCTGTTTAATAAATTCTAGTATACGATTAATTGGTAAACCTTCAAATTGTGGTAGTACATACAAGATAATTGCTGAAGTAAAATCTTCGTTTTCTTGTGTGTGTTTTGCAATATCTTCTATAATTGCTGGACCAATTTTTCTGTAATTATTAATTAGTTTCCAGATAATCGTTAGCATTTCCACGCTAGGATAGGTGCTCATATTCCATACATCTAAATATTGTTGAGTTAGCTCATTGTTAATATCCTTTGGTATACCCACGGGAATAAAAGCAAAACGACGCATAAATGCATAGCTCATTTCATACAAAGAGGCCTTATCAATTGTATTCATCGTTGCAATGATTCTCCAATCATTTGGAATGACATAGGTATAATCATTTGGTTCATAATTAGTCGTTAGTCCTTGAGGTTTCATTATAATTGATTTTCCGCTTTTTGATTGAAAAGGAAGTGTTACTTCATCTCCAGTCAAAACAGAAAACAATGAACCAAAAGCCTTGTCAATATCTGCACGGTTAATTTCGTCGATAATTAGCCATTTATTTTCAGGTTTGTTTGTAACCTTGTTTTTAAGACAGCTTAAAAAGATTCCCTCATCAAAATACAAATTACTTTCACTATCTGGACGGTATCCACCTATTGTTTCATATGTTGACCAGTTAGAAGAAGCAGTTACTAATTTTGCTTGCACATTGTACATATCACAAATCATACTAGCTAATTTTGATTTACCTGTGCCTGGGGGTCCTGTTAAAATAATGTGCTTTCCATTGCTAATCGCTGTCATCACTTGATTTAATAGTAATTCCAAGCTTTCAAATACTAAACCATCTTGGAATGGTTTAACATTATTAAAGTTAACAGCAGGTATACTGTTATTAACAGGAGAAGGTCCATCTGCCTTTGCAAGTTTCTTAGCGTTAGAATGAGTAGATTGTTCAGATTTTCGCCATCTTTTAGCAACACTAGGTGTCTCGTAAAAATCAATTGGGTTATCCGCATTATCTTCTTCTAGCTTTTCTCGTATTATAAGAAGCTTCTCATCAAGATCTGAAACTGAGGGATCTGTAATTAATTCTGAGAATGCTTTCGTTATCTTTTCTTTATTGCCACTACTTGCAATACGTTCAAATTTTTGAGGCAATATTAAATGAAGAAAAATATGCTGTGACTGTACCCTTTTACCAACTTTTTTTCTTACATCTTCAGTTAAATTTTTTAGTTTAATTCGATCGTTTAAGATTTCTTTACGTTCTTCTAATGGTTTCTTTTTTAGATAGTCAACAATTAAGAACAAAAATGAAATTTCATAATATTTGCTCGTATTAAAGAATGTTCCGGTAGCTCCTAACCCTTGATTGATACCTTGAAATATAGGTAGTGAAGTGTCTAATTTAATACCCTTCCATGAAGCAATTAATTCTAGCTTTTTAATCTTCGTATCAAAGCTAGTGGACCCCTTATAAGGAAAGATATAATAAATAAACATTAACTCAATTGCAAATTTATATACACCCTCCGATTCATTTTCCAACTGCTTTTGAAACTTACTATCAAAACTATTACCAGACTCATCAGGATTTTCAACAAAAATAGCTCTGAATCTATCCATATTTGTCCGATTCCAAAAAGACTCTCCGTCCCAAATTAGAGATCTATCGTTAAGTAAACATTCATTTTTCCATTTTTCTGCTGCATCATATATTGCCTTTCTATCATCGATTTCTTGTTCATAGTAAATAGCCAATTAATAATCCTCCTCTACTGGATTCTTCATATAATTAATGATACTACAAAAAATGTAAATTGTGTTAGCATACTCAAAATTTATTAATGCGTAATAGGACATCCTCACACACCCATAAGATAATAGAAATGGAGGTGTGTTACTAAAATGGATGATTTGGTTAGTGGCGATATTAGCGAAGCTGACTCATTGGATAATTATGAGAAAGATATTTTAGCAGATTTTTCTTACAAAGCACTTACTGAGATAAACAGTAAAAAGGGAACAGCCATAAATACTCGGGTCTTCTTTGTGAAAAGTAATACGGATGCGTTTCTATAAAATCTAACGCTTTTGAATCACTTAACACTTCCGTAGTCCTGTCTTCAAACCGTTCGTTTTCCTTACCATCAAAGAATTTGCCTGTCGTAATTTTCGTTACCTCAATACTTCCCCAAGATACACTCATTTCTGTCTGATGACTATTACTTCCATACCCACTGTAAGGTTGGTACGTATGACTTATTCCATCAAATTCCCCTGTCTTAAGGGCCGTTAATACTTCATTCCTTTTCATTTGAGCCTTCCTTTCTGCCGCCAATACGGCTAAAAACAATGATGAACACGCAACTTTCTTCAGTGCTTTTTACAGTATATGAATGCTACCAGAATAGTAGGCCATTAAAAAACTTCCTCTGCCCAGATCCCCTTCCTGCTAATCTTTGCTCGTATCTGTGCATGTATACACCGTTGATAATGTTTATATGGCGGATGATAGGCATAGGCTACATAGGCGAATCCTTCTTCCAACAACAACTCATTTAACATGACACCATCCACCCATAAATAAGCTAGCAATCTACAAAATGATCATACCGTGGGTCATATTCCAACTGCACCTGTTTACCGATCAGTATCTGTCTCGATCTAGCAACCGCCTCTGCACCAAGGGGCTCGTCTGGAATATCTGGGTGGACGGTTTCAGGGGCATTAATTAACAGTAACCGCACATCAACAATGTTTCCGTTTAAAAACACTTCGATCGTGTCCGCATCAATGACTCGTTTTACCATTGCTGTATCTAATGCAGCTGCGCTTTGTATCGTTCGTTCCAATTCAATTGCCAGCTGTTTGCTTGCCCCCTTCTCTTTCTTCCCTATCTATCATGTCCCTTCCTCGTTTACCAACCAGCAGCTATCATTAAACTTTCTATACCTCTTCATATTTTTCACGCATTCCCCTATTTTTCAAATTTTGAAATTTACCAAATTCCTTGAAAAAGGCTAGATTCACGACTCCGGTTGGACCATTCCGCTGTTTTGCCAGAATAATTTCCAAGCTGTTTTTATTTTCTGCCTCCCTATCGTAATAATCATCTCGATAAAGAAAGGCAATAACATCGGCATCCTGTTCAATGTTGCCTGATTCTCTTAGGTCGGACATGAGTGGTCGTTTATCTGGGCGCTGTTCTACACCTCTAGATAACTGCGACAGTAGCACGATAGGAATATTTAACTCCATCGCTAGTAGTTTTAATTCCCTCGTTATTTCTCCTATTTCCAGATCACGACGTTGCCTTTTACTACTCGGTGTGATTAGTTGTAAATAATCAATAATGGCTAGATGCTTTTCATCTGGGTATTCATGAGCAGTTTTTCTTAAAGATGCACGAATATCACTGATCGTTCGGTTCTGCTCTTGAATGGAAAGCTTCCAGTTAGAAATCTCACCGACTGCTTGGATTGCAGTAGCATAGTCCTGTTCACTGAACATCAAGCTACGCCACTTTTGATTATAGATCGTGCCCTCCGCTGATATTAGGCGCTGGAGCAGTTGCTTTTTTCCCATTTCTAAGCTAAAAAATGAACTCATTCCTTGGTTGCGGCAATGTCCTGCTGCGATGTTTAAGGCAAATGCTGTTTTTCCAACGGATGGACGAGCCGCAATAATAATTAATTCACCTGGCTGCAGGCCACCGGTCATGTTATCGAAATCGGTATAGGACGTTGGAAAGCCGGCAGATGCGCCTTCTCCTGTGAAGATCATGTTTGCGATTTCTTTGAGACAATCTGTGTTATCTGTTTCTTGATTTACCATGCCTAGTTCCTGATACGTCTGCAATGACGCCATCAGTTTTTTTAATCCTTCGTCGCTTGGTTTGGTGGCATAGTTGACTGCTAGTTCACGAGATTTACGGTGGCGATATGCTTCGAACAGCAGTCGCTCGTAGTGAGCCAGACTTTCTGTGCTAGGGACTGACTCAGCAAGTTTTAACAGATACGTGGCACCACCTATTTGCTTAATAGTGTCCTTTAGATTCGTGGTTACTGTAACTAAATCAATCGTTTGCTGCTTTCGTGCTGCTTGTTGCATCGCCCTAAAAATAAGCTTGTGTTTGTGAGATGCAAACTGTTCTTCGGTTACCGTTAAATGGCTAAACAGTGTTCCTTCCAACAAGAGAGAGCCTAATATCGATGCTTCGGCTTCATAGTTTACAAGATTCATTGACTCATCCCCTTGAAAAGTGTGTCTAGTTGCTGTTTAAACTGCTGCTTCGTCTCTTCAGGGACCTGGGCTGATTCCTTCTTCCATTGCCGCATCTGTTCTAGATAGATATTGGTTGTAGGTGGATAAGCAGCAATTTCTGAAAGGGTCGGTGGATACGGATGCGCTGCTGCATAGGCAGATAACTTTTTTAGCACGTTGGTGTAGTCCATCTGCTTTAACTGTGGCAGAAGAATGTCTACTTTTCTTTTCGTTATCACATACTTTGGATACAGCTCTGCAATCGTATCTAGCACGTCAAATGCTTGATTCGCATTCATGACTGCATCTCCCTGCGTATTTTATCCAACACTTCTCGATTCTTGCTTTTATCTTTGACAAGAAGCGGTGTCGATCTAGCTCCCTTTTTCTGTAGTTGATAGTTTCTCGCTTGTTCTAAGGGGGTTATACCTGCTTGTACCCATTCTTTTAAAATTGCTTCAAGGTAACTGTATGTTCTGCCACCTTTTTTTACAGCAAGTTGGATAGCCTCAATCACCATTGCATCACCTAGATCGTCACACCAGGCAAGCAACGACTCGCGTACAATTGGTTTGATCATGCCAAAGTTGTGTTCATAAACGGTATAAGCATTCTGTTCCTTTCCTCCTCCTCTTCTTCTTTGTTTAGCTATTTCTTTTTCTTTATGTATGTCCCGGGTTTCGTTACCGAATGGCTCCGCGTTTGGTTCCGTATTTCGCATCTGAAATTGTCCGCCTGAAGCTTGTGATAAGTTTTCAAAATAAGAAACCAATGATTTCATTTGATACGATGCTGCTTTGCCTTTCACACCTGGTTCGTAATGAATTAATTCGTTTTCTACCAGTACTTTTCTCGATTCAGCTATTCTTTGGCTCGATAACCCCGATAAATTTCCGATGATTGAATTAGGAGCATTAAATGTTTCCATCCACCTCGCAGTATTGTTCAGCACCATCAGCGTATGCCACAATAGGACAGCGTTTGGTGGAATTTCATGAAAAGACATCCATTCTTTAAACGCATTTAGTTCTTTAATATAGTTCACCTTTATTCACCGCCTTTTCTTACTACAGACGTACTTGCTTTTTCACGAACCCATTCATCAATCGCTTCTTTTGAAAAAAGGATTTTCCGTCCAAACCGAATATGTGGCAAGGTCCCTTCACGAACCAAATCATAAATCGTATCCGTATGCACCCCTAAATATTTCGCTACATCTTTTACTGTAATCGTACACGTTTCCATTGTTTCATCCTCCTTTAAATTTATCTTTCATGAATATAATTGTTAGAAGGCAGATGTTAGGTGTCTACGTCCGATCAAATTGGTGGGAGGTTGAAAAAATGCTTGTGGTCAGTCTAAATGGAGGGAACAAAAAGAAAAATGTCAAGTACCGCTTGTGGACATCTGTCCGAACACGGTACCTGACACTGAAAATGGAGTCTATCTTTGATCTCTTTTTAAGTAGCAAGTTTATCTAGCTAAATTTATGAAAATACTACGAATGAGGTGATAAAAATGATATTTTTTCAGATTGGAACAGCCCTAGTTTTAATCATTGCTGCTTATCATTTATGGGTTCGTAATAATAAAGATAAAAAAACAATATACATGATTACGAATGTCATAAAATCAAATGATGATGTAAGACGAACGTTAGCAATGGGCTTGTATCATCGATTTAAAAGAGTAAGTAATGATAAAGAAGAAAGAGTATTCGAGGAAACGTTTAGTGAGTTATTTTTAAGAAATGATCCATATGAATTTGAACACTTCGTAGCAGAGATATACCAAAAGCTATTAGGCGGAACTACTTACGTAACTTCAAGATCTAATGATTACGGTGTAGATATTGAACATCATGTAGATGGTAAACTGTTTTATATTCAAGTAAAATGTGAAAAAGAAAATTTATCATTTGATGCAATCGCAAAAGTCCACTCTAATATGATAAAACATGGTGCTGATGGTGGAATGGTCGTAAATATATCGGACTTTTCGAAAAATGCACGTCATTATGCTGAAGGAATCAACATTGAGCTTGTAAATGGTGTTGAATTAGTTGATATGTGGATGAAAAGTTTGAATATAAAAACAGATGAGATTAAGGAGCTTAGTCCTGTACCAATATAGAATAAAAGACTGAGGGTCAGGTGCTTCATTATGAATAAGTGACCACGACGATGGACTGACCCTTAATTCAAATACAATTTACACTAATATATATATACTTGTATATAATAACTTTTTAAGAACATATGTTAAGCTACACGCTGTTCTTTTGTAAGAGACCAAATAAAAGCTACAACCCAACCTATTATTGTCCATCCTGCTAACAAATTTAAGAAGAAAATTGCTACAGTATTTTTCTTCTTACGAAATAATGAAACAAGAAAAGGGATAAAATACCCAATCACTAATAAAATTAATAATTCCACACTAATTGCTCCTTTCAAATTTTATTAATTAACTTGTCCAAAAATGTTCTTATTATTAATATGAATTTTGTATCATTCACAAAGTATTGATAGTTCCAAAACACTTCCTGTATAGCAGACAAATATGAGATCTTATTCTCACTTACTTTAACTAATACTATTGTAACCAAAATAAACTAATATATATATTTTGATGCAGCTAGTGCAAAGAATATAAATTCGATTTTTAATACCCCTTTATCGAATCCTCAATCTCTCTTGGGTAGTCTTCTCTTTGAATCCAACTTAAATCGTTCTCAGTTAAATCAAACCATTCGCCTTTAATTCGTTTATTCCGAAAATGACAATGAAAGAAATTTTCCGTTTTATACGGTGCTTTAGTTTTGATAAGGTGTACAATTTCATGTATGTGCGATGATCCGGTGCTTAGCTCTTTTTTTCGTTGATCTGGATCATCTGCTTTTCCAATTTTAATATGACCCATGCCAGATTCTTTTATGAAATAAACATAACTCGTATCAATTTCATTTGATTCAAAGCGTTGACTTATCGGATCTAAATGATGCCACTCTTTTACGGATGAATTTTTAGTATTACTTTTTACAAATCCTTTATATGCTTGATACACGAAGAAAACAATAAAAGCAATACTAACTAAATACAATACCTCCAAAGCTTACCCCTCCTTGGGATGCAAGAGCTGTGGTGAATAAACTTTTTTTAATGGATAAAACCCGCTTCTCTTTTTAAACATAACCATTTGTCGATGCCTTTCTATCGTACGCATTGGACATCTATTTTGTTGATGATTATTTCGTTCTATCACTGCTGACAAAATAGGTTGAGGATTATCTGCAGAACCAATTGCTCCGTTAATAAATACCGTGTCACAAGGCAACACAGCAAACAAGTCATTAACTATTTTGTTTAAGCAGCTATATACATGGTGTTGATATAACTCATAGCGCTTTGTTTTAGGCATGTCATGATAGCGAAGTTTTCCTTTTTTTGTGGTTTTTTCTATTTTAAATGGAATAATGTCTGATAGATCATGCAAATAAATATCGCATTCTACTGTTTTCGAATCTTGTACATGCAAACAATACGCTCTTGCAATAGCACTATTTTGATGAAAATTCGCATAATTTCTGACACATTCTCTCCAAGAATTCAATTCACCTTCAACAATATTTTTAACAAATGGATATCTTTCTTCCCATTTTTGATATGCTAGCTCATCCATTTTTTTAGCTTTATTTTTCTTAAACCGATAGTAAGTTAATAAAAGCTTATTAATGCCAACGATGCTAGAAAAAAAGGTTGATTTAAATTGTGTTTCTTTTTGGTTCCAGCTTTTTTCATTAGGCCCAGTATCTCGCTTAGAAAATGGTTCTTCTAGCTGTTTTTTCCAGTCAATTGATGGGCGTTCATTATAATGAAATGCTTTTAATTCATCTAGCACTGCCTGTTGTCTAGTTGTTATTTTATATGTCATGTTTAATTCACCCGTAATAGTATTTACTTAATGGTGAAAAAATATGAAATTAATGTTCATTTTACTGTTATGAGACAACCCTTAGTAAACATAATGTAAAACTAACAACTAGAACGGGAGGTATATATGGGTACAATTGAAGTTCGATTGGAGCAAATTGTATTGGATTTAGAAAGTAGAATTAACTCTGATACCGAAGGGTTAAAGAAAAGCATTCAAAAATATGGACTTATTACTCCATTAACTGTATTTGGTCCTGACAAAAACAATAACTATTATTTGATTAAAGGTTATCGAAGGTATGATGTACTAAAAGAGTTATCAGTCTCTAATCATGAGTACAAAGAAGTTCCGGTTAACATAATCAGTAAAAAAATTGATACAAAACTTGAAAGACAGACACTACGTTTTCATCTAAATAACACATCTAAAAAAACTAATGGTGCAGAAGAACAATCGGCAATAGATTATATACAAAATACAGGAAATTATTCTGACGAGGAACTAATAGAAATAGCTCAGCCAAAACCTGCTCGTGTGAAACGTATGAAGAAGAGTCGTGAGATTGATAAGAACTTACGACATGAGATTGCAAAGAAAAGAGGAAGTCAACACGCACTTGAGGTTATCGTTAATATGCCCATACCTAAAAAGCAATTCTCCAGACTTTACAATTTATTACTTAATCGTAAGATAACCGGAATAGATGCAGATGCATTAAAGAAACTTGACAAGGATGAACTTTTTGACGATTTATCTGATCAGCAAAAATCCAGTGCAATAAAAAAAGTATTAGCTCAATCACGTTTTACAGATAGAGAAGCTAGATTAATTATTTTAGCTGAACTAATGAAAGATAAATCAACCGACTATTCCGAGAATTCATTTGAATTGATAAACTACCTTGCACGTTCACTTGGAGATCTCACAGAAATGATCCACCCAGATATTCGATCGGATGCAACTGACATACAAAGAGAACAGTTACGATCAGGGATTTCAGGGTTAACGAATTCACTATCGTGGACTTGGAAGCAGGAATACAAAGAAAATGATTCGAATCAACAGTTTTACCGAACACAGATCGATGAATTAACTAGTGAAGAGACCACAAAAGGATATAGGTTTCGATTACATTAATAGAGACGCTTGGGAGTAATCCAAGCGTCTCTATTTTTATAAAACCTAAATGTCATATAACTTTTTACATATAGAAGGAATAAAATAAGCGTGAGAACCTCAATATGGACAAGTATCCACGATGAGGGTCTGATCCCTTTATATATGGTCCAACATAAAAGAGGATGGGCGCATCCTTGTAGATATTTTCAACGGTTCCAGGTTAATACATGGGATAACTTCTCACTTATACAGAACTGGAAATTCATAGTCAGCACCGTATTTTTAACTTTTAAAAATTATAGGTTACATTTGGCAAACTTTCTACCTATTCCCAAATTACGAAAAGCTTTTATGCAAGAGTAATTGATCGATTTGGCACCTGGAAGAAAACATATTAAAGGAATATGCTAAGCTTAAGAATGAGAAAAACAAAAAACTGCCCCCATTACTCCTCTTAGCCAATCCAGCACAATTTTACATATGCGTGTAACCAATCTTACCTTTCTTTAACGAGGTTCTTAAATTCCTTAGCAAACTGTTGTGCCAATCCAGGATTATTTTCTTTTATTTCTATATTTTCATTATTATATTTAGCTCTTTTGGACCAATTATAGGCTCCATTTATCACAATTCTATTGTCTATGATACAAAATTTATTGTGCATGATATTTTTATGCTGACCTCGAGGTGCTAATCTTATTGTTTCAAAATGATCTTCAAATTGAAATCCTGCATTAGTTTTATCATCATTTACGATTAGACGTACATTGACACCTTCATTACTCTTTTTTATTAGCTCATTAAGAATTTTCTTGTCTGTAAACCACGCAACAGCTATCCAAATAGTATACTCAGCTTCTCTTATTTTTTCTATTATTTTATTTTGTATGGCTGAAAAATACACCTCGGTTGTTCCGCCACCAATGATGTTTCCACCTGAAACAATGTACTTTCCATTCTCTTTTTTAATTTCATAACCTTCCACACTTAACGTACGGTTTAAGCATTTAAGAAAATCAACTATTTCATTATCTTTTTCTAACTTATGCATTGAATACAAAATAAACTCTTCGATTAAAATTACCAACTTTTGTGTCCCATTTATTTCATTTAGTCTCTCTAACACATAATTTCCTCTACTCTTGTCTAAGTCTTTATCTATTCCAATTTCTTTGAATAATTCTACAATTTCATTTCCTGTTAAATATGGTGAATCTCCCTCTTTTGCTGCTATATGAGATTTAATTGCACTTAAAGTAGCTCGTTTTACTTTCATTTAATCGCTCCTAACCAATTTTAAACTTATATAAATTGTATTAGAATTGTCTAATGGATAGAACGACCATTTCTATAACGATTTCAACTCTATAATAATTTCCTCTTTTCTTTTCCTATCTCTAATCCTTCTCAAATATTAAGCAAATTCGCAAATTCATGTCCTTTTCTTTGTGCTCTCATTGTTTCAGCAATTGCATTACCCAAACTATTTTTGTCATCATCTATTACAATTACTTTTCTTAGCATACAATTTTCCCTCCATTTCTATTGACCTGCTTAATTAGAGAAGTTTCGTTATATTTCCTTTCATTTCCTTTTCGACTAATCTTTCGTAATACACTTCTTAACTCTTTACCATTATTACATACTACTTTCACTAATCTAGCTGTTTGATAGCTTGCTGTAACATCGAGCACTTCCTCATCTCTATACTCATTTCTATACCCAGCTAATAGGTTTACGCTTTCTATGCCATGCGCTACCCAAACTCTAGTGTCACCACTACCACCTGACGTTGTCTTCCACCCATTTAGACCTTCAGCAGTTGCAATATTTTCAAAAAAATGCATCATACCGCGGATCACAAAATGGAATATACCCTACACATGAAGTGACAATATCTCCTTTGCCACGTCGATCAATAACGATAGCTGCATCAATTCCCCAGAAGAAATAGTCATCCACTTATTGTGAGCCAACTAATCTACATTCCTATTCAACAGTGAAAATGAATTTAACTTTTCCACTAAAAGGTGCATTAGAAAGATGTTGTGATAGATGAAGTAATATCTTAACACCTGCACGGTCATCTTCTATTTTATATTCTATCCTTATTTTTTAATACTTTTTTGTAAAGTGCTTCATATACTGCGATTAGGTTAGAAAAGTTCCCAACGTCGTCAGATTCTTTATCATCTTGCAACTCTTCTTCTTCTAAACCGAGTAATACCTCAATCGATTTGTTGACTATTTGCATAGTGATACCTGCTTTCCATTATTAATAAATAGCCTAAACCTTGATATGGAGGGTTGGTTGTCCATGAAGAGGGGGTGTATAATAAAAGGCGTAGACAGAAATCCCCATCTAAAATGAGAGATGGGGATTTCTAAATGCAGCTGTTTCTCGAGAATTCAATTGTCCTTATGAATAACAAATACCTAAATTTAAAAGTATAAATCAACTTTTTTCGCCAATTACAGTATTATTAAGTACTTTCTTGACATCAAGTAATACCTCAATTAACTCTTTAGGATCAAGATATATTTCTTCTTGAGAATGCGCTATATTATTACGGAGTTTCTCAATTTTCTTGAAAAATTCACCACATTTACTTTTTGATACAAATCCTAGTTTATCTAATAAAATATCCGAACCTTTAACAATAGTGCCTGTATATGGTAACTTAAAAGTGAACCACCATGACAATTAAAAATTGAACCACTCTGATAGAAAATAACCCTAATATTTCATTTAAATATTGGGGGTTCTGGGAGTGATTACACTGAAAAAGAAACAAAAAGTCCTTAAAAGACATTTGAACGGAGAAAGCCAACGAAGTATTGCAAGAACAACGAAAGTTTCTAGAAATACAGTGAGAAAATATATTGCAGAGTTTGAGAATAGTAAGCAAAAGGATGTTCGACAGTTACCAATCCCTGAAAGCATTGTGAGTAAGCCTACTTACAAGCCAAGAGTCAGTAAAAAACGTGTACTTACAGAGGAAATACAAAAAAGATTACAACAATTCATTGCCGAGAACCAATGGAAACAACAGCATTATATGGCAAAGCAAAAAATGAAAATGATAGATATGTATGAGACGTTACGAGATGAAGGGTATAACATCAGTTATACTACTGTCAGAAATTATGTGAACAAAGAGAATGAAAAACAGAAAGAAGTATTTATACGCAAGTATTGTGAACCAGGTGCAGAAATTGAATTTGATTGGGGCGAAGTGAAATTAGAAATTGACGGAAGATTAAAGAGTTACTCATTAGCTGTTTTCACGCTACCTTTTAGTAATTATCGTTTTGCAAGATTGTATGAATCTGAAACACAAGTATGCGTATTGGATGTCCACACAAAAATGATTAACCATTTAGGTTTTATACCGACGGTATTCACTTATGACAACATGAGAACTGTAGTTAGATCATTTATTGGCAATGAAAAAACGATCACAGAACCTATGGAGCAACTTTCTAATTATTATCAATTTCGTATTCGATTATGCGAGGCGAAAAAAGGAAATGAGAAGGGTCATGTCGAGCGAAGTGTAGAATTTATTCGACGAAAAGTTTTTGCATCTATGTATAAGTTTGATCGTTTAGTAGAGGCGAATCAACACCTAATAAAAGGTATTCATAAGTTAAACCATCGCTTACACCATGAGCATAAGGAAAAACATATTGACTTAATGAAGAAGGAAAAAGAAGTAGCAGGCGTTACGGAAATTCATCCGTTTGATAGCGCTGATCTAATAGAATGTCGAGTAGATAAATATAGCACTGTAGTCATTAAACACAACCATTATTCTGTCCCCGAGGGACATGTAGGGAAATATATCCGCGCCAAGGTAGGTGCAGAGAACATTCGATTGTTTATTGATGGAGAGCATGTAGCTACACATCCTCGCAATTGGGGAATCCATCAATGGGAGATGGATATCTATCATTACTTAGCAACGTTCGAAAAGAAAAAAGGTGCCCTTATTCAAAGCCAAAGTTTGAAACAGGCACCAACACATATAAAAAATATCTATCATACGTATTATATCGGAAAAGAGAAAGAATTCATAGCATTACTCCATTATATTAAGGAAAATGATAATCTTCATGATGTGTTAGCAGCTATTCAACAATTGAAAAATATTCGATCAGATTATATTTCTACGGAGCGCATACAGTTTATATGTGAACAAGATAAAGCTGTCCATATGATTGTTGAAGATGATGATATAGCAAAACAGGCCCAATCGAATCTACGCGCTTATCATGAACTATTTTATAAGATGGAAAAAGGAGTAATGTGATATGGATCAACAAACCCAACTTATTCAGTTATGTAAAGATTTACGATTACCAAGCATCAGAAAAATGGTACAAGACACTAGTAATTTCAATCATCCTAACCAAGCTTATGAAGTGTTACTACAAGTATTAAAACAAGAAAAAGCAGATCGCTTTATTCGAGCGAAACAAAATCGAATAAGAGCTGCAAATTTCCCGCAGAAGAAGTTGTTAGATGAGTTAGTAGAAGAAGCCTTACCAGAATAAGCAAGACAAAAGTTGCCACAATTAAAGACGTTATCTTTTATCGAAGAGGGTCAAAATGTCATTCTGACAGGCCCTCCTGGAACTGGTAAGTCACACTTAGCTATAGGCTTAGGAATGGAAGCGTGTTTAGCAGGTTACCGCGTTTTCTTCGCAACTGTACCATCTTTTATTAATCAATTAAAAGAGCACCGCTCTGAACGTACCTTACGCTCTTTTGAATTAAAATTTGAAAAATATGATCTAGTGATCTTGGATGAGTTAGGATATATTTCGTTTGATAAAGAAGGAGCTGAATTATTATTCTCCCATTTATCGTTAAGAGCTGACCGCAAGTCCACTATTATAACTAGTAATTTATCTTTTGTGCAATGGCAGGAGATTTTCCATGACGCTGTACTAACAGCCGCTTTAACAGATCGATTAACACATAAATCACACGTTTTAAACATGAATGGTGCTTCATATCGAATGAGAGAGACAGAGGAATGGATTAAAAGTAATGAGAAGCAGGTGGTTCAAAATTAAATTGCGATGTGGTTCAATTTTCACTCGCGAAATACATACACCTAATACTAGATCTTCTGAATTAATTAAAAACAAATCCTTTTTTGGTTTATTCATAGTAAATCCTCCTTAAGAAATTTCGTTCTTATACTATAAATAAACTGCATAACTCGAAAACACACAAAGAACTGACTAGCTTTTATAATATTCCGCTAATATGCTCTTCTATAAGTCTGCGATTATCTGTTTTATCCGCCAAGCAGCTTGATAAATAACTCAAATTCAATGGGTTTAACACTACCGACCCCATGTACTCATCAGAGGTTGGATTATTAATGTTGATTTCTTGTGTAACAGCAACGTCGTTTAATGAAGGATAGATAATCGTTGCTTTTTTGTTTCCCTCACTACTCAAGGCATACACGGATAACTGATATAACATATCACGAGGTAATGCGTTCTCCCATAGATCCTTATATTTTGCATCAAGTAACTTTATCACCTTACCATTTTTCTCGATAGCAAAGTCTGGTCTTGGGGTAGATGACCTTCTATTTTTTGGATTATGATTAGATGCATAGGTAAACATATCATGTAGAAGAAATTGCTCCCTAACAGCATAATTTGGAACATAATCCTGAAGTAATCTACCCACCAACGATTCAAAGAAGTGATTCATGTCAAAGAAGAAACCTTGCAACTTCAATTCCTGATTATTCCCCTCAAGTTCTATCCCTTGATTTTCTTGCAAGATGGATATGATTTCGAGTAATGGCCGGTACCGCTCCGTTAGCCTGTTGATATTGTTTTTTGCCTTTTTAATTACTTGTTTAGTTAGAACAATATTGGAAATATATTCTTCAAAATATGAGTAGAGACGGCGTAAATGTACGATTAAGTTTGGGTCACTGGCTAATGAAATACACAGCTTTATGCCCGCGAGTAATACTTGATTAAGTAAATTATCTTCATTTCGTTCATAGTATCTACTTGGCAATGTCGCTTTTTTCAAGTAATGATTTTCAGCGATTTTATTAAAGTCTAACCTACCTTTTGGTGACGCTAACTCTTCTTCTTTTCTTATATATCCTCTATGAAATCCCTTAATAAATAAATCCTCCGTATGGACGTATAACTGGTAAATTAATATATCCATGAATGTAAATGATCGCAGGTTAAAACCTGCATGCTGCATGATTGTTAAATCCTTTAACTGGTACACATAATTCATTAAGGTAAGTAAATCCATTCCCTTTATTTTTGGCATGATATTTAAATGTATATCACCTAAATAAACTGAACCGACAAATGAATTAGTACTAATGCTTAAGCCGTCTTTTAATTCTATAATTTTCACTATTTCTTTATCGGATAACAGTCTTGCAAGTTCCTTTTCATGCTTTGTTTCCAATTCAATATCAGGGAATATTTCACTTTGCCATTCTCTCATATTTATTCTCATATTAATCAGCCATACTTTCCTCTGTTTCTTCTGCTCCATCATCTTCTATATGATCATCGTTTGCGGTAAGTGTAAATAATTCTGGAGTAGGATCCAACAATGCATTGAGAAGTGTTTCTATATTCTCATCCTCAAATAAATCCTCTTTTATAGTTTTATTTTTCAAATCGACAATACCACTGCCTAATATTTCTGAAATTAATGCGTAGTCACCATAACAATACTCCTCAATCAACGGAATAATATCCTCTTCAATTACCTGTTTGAATTTGTTAGGTGATACAATTGGCTTTTCACCTTCTAAAAAATACGAATGCCCAATTTGTAAGTTTCTTGCATCTTGTCCTAATTTTTTTATGATCCGTAAATTTAGTTCCTTTAACCATTCACCTAATGGTAAGTTCTTTATAGAGATATCTTCCAATAAGTGATAGTCCGTAAGAAGTTCTATAAAGCCAAATCTTCTTCTTAATGCTACATCTAATAGAGCTATTGATCTATCTGCAGTATTCATCGTCCCGATGATATACACGTTTTCAGGAACTGTAAATACTTGATTTGACAATGGCAAGAGTACTTCTTTTCCTCTTTTATTCCACTCAATACTAGTTATTAACTCCCCAAAAATTCTTGAGATATCTCCTCTGTTGATTTCATCAATTAGTAAATAATAATTTTTACCTGGATTGTTAGTCGCATCTGTACAAACAGATTTGAAAATTCCATCTCTTAACTCAAATAAAGTAGCTTGGTTGACCACCTGTGGCTTTATCCCTTCTAAAAAATCTTCATACCCATAAGAAGGATGAAAGGTACACATTCTTACTGTTCCTCGCTTTTGTGCAGTTCCAGTTATTGTTTGTCTTTCTTGTTGCGTAAGTTGATCAAAACGCTTGTTATAAAGCTGTCTTGCCGATAATTCATAGCTTGTTTTCTCTGCATGATATGTTTTCCCTGTTCCAGGTGGCCCATAAAGTATTACTTGTTTTTTGCGTTTTAATATTTTTTCTATTTTACTTGCAACGCCAGTTAAGCTATCTAACTTTTCTGGTGGATTTGGCCTTATTGGTTGTTGATCTTGATTAGATAACCATTTTTCAATTTCCAACAGATTCTCTACATTCTTCATCGTATAGACAGTGGTTTGCAACCCCTCACTACTATTAGGTAATTTCTGTCTTGGAGTTTGCAGCCATTCTGTTTCAATTGTATGTGGAAAATCTTTTTCTTCCCTATATTGATAGTTTCCTGTGATCTTTCCTATACCTAATACTTGCCCTCCATCTGCAGCAATAACAATTGTTCCTTTTTTTAATCTAGTTAAAAACGCTGTTACTTGCGATGTCCACCTGCCAATTACCTGGGGTGTTTGAGTATAATGTTCTTCATATATCTTCTTAATCTCTGCTTTCATTTCCGTTATTTTCGTGTCTTCGAATCGGTTTAAATCACCCAATTCTGGCCAACCAATAGATACATAGCCCTCTGCATACATTTCTTCCCAATAACTTTTTGAACCTGCTGTTGTACCTATTCGAATGTAGTGATGCGGGGCTCCATAGATTTCATTAATAGATTGGGTCAGTTGATTTATATGAATTCCTAACTCATCAGACAGTAAGATAAGTTGTCCAGATAATGAGTATAGGCCTTCAGGAGTTACAGGCTTGACTTGCAACTTAATTAAGGCATTTTTTTGCCAGTCTTTATTATGAAAATTATCTATTTTGTCTGGATAAATCATATGATAATACTTATGCACCCAGCCTAAACTGTTCATATTGAAATCTAAATTATTGTCAAACTCTGTTTGCAACTGAATGTATTCAGACTCAGCCACATCTTCTTTATTTACTAGGCTCTCTAATATTTCAGACCCTCTCACTAGATTATCTCGTACACTTCTAGCTTTCGTTATCGCTTCTTCCTCTGTTAATTCTTCCGGCTTCTGACTGCTCCCTGTCATCCAAACCCCATCACTATTGCGTTTAAAAATAATAAATTTGTATGCACTATCACCTGAAATACTACCGTATGTAGTCGTTTGAAAATCATCATGATTTTTAAATTCTAACCAGTAAACCAAACTATCACGATTACCGAGGTTAAAAAGAGTATCTAGTAGCAATTTGCCGTCTAATGTTTTTAGCTTTTCAGGACTAAATTTCTCTTTAAATAATCGGTATCCCGTATTCAATTGCTCTTCTGTAGGCATTTTCTTGTATCTAATAGTTTATCGCGTAACATATCGAATTCTCCCTCTACTTATTTACTTTATACCTTGTATCTATCCTCTGCTTAAAAACGAATTATCCACCCATTTTCCCTATTATTTTCTCTTCAATTCATTCAATGTCCTACCTTCTTCGTCTTTCCATTCTCGCCATCCGTTTGCTCTCCTTCCAAGTACTGCTGCGTCTGCGGCACTTGGAGAGTTAAATATGTAATCAGAGTCGAACACATAAACATTACCTGTTATTTACAATATCCCACTATTCAGTAACTTCTGGCGCATATTAATAATCCAATTTCCTGCTGTCCTTGTTTCGTCTATGTTAGCTAGCGACCCCTTATAAACCACTAACCCTTCATCGGTATATGCACCTGTTGCATCAGCAAGTTTTCCTTTACAGATAAGTTTTTCTTCATCACTTTTCACTGCATGTACTTCTTCAAACAATGGATAACCAAGGGTAGAAATCAATGTCCTCATTGTGTCAAAATCATCCATTAGATCAGCATGCATTGGTTCTGTAATAAACGGTTTTGTCGGGACTGTGTCGTTTTCAACTTCAAATCTGTTCACTTCTTTAGCTTTGAAATAACAATGATGCTCTAAGTATTTAACGTGAGCTTTGGTAAAAGTGTTCGTTTTTGATACTACAACTAAAGCTACGTTCCAAAACTCTTTCCTCGCATTATGTTGCTTTAACCTTTTATAGCAGTCTTCCGCTTCACCAATATAAACAATATCTTTTGCTTTCTGATCGAATTGTCCAAACAAAAAGTATAAGCCTACGTTCTTTAATTCCTCGCGAGAACTAGCATCATCCAACTTATTTCTAGGAATAAGAATTATCTTACTGATTATACTTGTGATCTCGGCTATTCTAATACTTCTAGGCGATCCATCTGGTAAGAAAATTTAGATTGTTTTTGGAGTCATCTAATAGCACCTCTCTAGGTTAATCTTTACTTAGCTGGTATTTGTTATCCTCTCTATTATCTGCTCGCGAACAACATTCTTTTCCTCAACCTATGGTGCACTATGATACAATGCACCATTGCATTCTATCCCGATAATGTATTTCTCTGGAGATGTTGGATGATTGATTGCTAAATCAATTCTGTAACCTGACATTCCTACTTGTTTATCCACTTTGTATACTGCATTTGTTAACTGTTCATAAACTTCAGTTTCAAAAGGCGAATCAAATGTCAGACCATGATCCTGACGTTTGGTATTCATATCCTCATTAAGGGTATTAAAAACACATTCTATTGTTTCTCTCGACACCTTGTTGACCAAGCGTTCCAAAATCAACGTTAAATCATACAATTTTCCTTAAGAATACATTATCCCTATGCCATTTAATATATTGTTGTTGTATGTTATTCATTTGGATCTTCAATTTATTGTCAATATCCAAAAAAACCTTGGATACTTCATCTAAATCATCTGAAATCGAAATCTCCGCATTATTCTTGAAACTAATATATCCTTTATCAAACAAAACATCATGGTTAGGACAAAGGAGAAAGCCATTGTTAACGTCAAGCCTTTCCCTATATTCTGATTTGCTCCATGGTTTATTATGACTTGCAATAAGAAAACTTTCACTTGAAACCCCGCATAATTTGCACTTCTTTTCAACATGAAGTAATGCTTTCTTAAAAAACATTTGTCCTATCCTCGCTTTGATGACTTGATCTCTTTCTGTTTCTGATATTTCACTAGATTCCGTCAAGCTATTAATTGATGATTCTAATTCTTTATATATTTCAGCGCTAGTAATGTTCTCATTTTTAATACTGGTCTCTGCGTGTTTCTTTATATTATCTTCAAATTCACCATCATAAAGATTTAGATCATCATGATTTTCCGCTGCCATCTCCAAAAAGTAACTATTTATGTTGTTTATAAAATCTATAATGTTTGGCATTATTTGATCAACACATTTTTCTATAGATGATGTTTCAATACCTTTAAATCGTACAAATTGAAAAGACCCATACGCCGATGTTTACCAATTTTCAACCATTTCATATAGTCTTCTTGAAAAATATTAGCATCATCTTTTTTCAAAACAGGTGAATCAAACAGTTGTTCCAGGTATCCTTGTTTCTGTCTCATTTCACTCATTAAAATCGAACGGCGTTCAGAATTTTTTTGATCTATATCTAAAACATAACAAATTCTAATTCCATCTGGAACTTTTGATGAAAAATCAATTAAGTATCCATTATTTTCATTCAGAGGTACATGAACCCTAAACTTCTTTTCCGATGGCCTTTTGTCATAAAAAGCCTACATATATTTCATACGTTCAGATAACTCTTTCATTACATCAATTTGTTTTGCCTTATCCATAATATTCCCTCCTGCTTGTTAATCCATTGAGAATCTTCAGCTTTTGTCATCTTTTTATACCAACCATAACAATTTCAATTCCTTTTACACCCTAAGTATTAATTTGAGTTATCCATACAAGGTCAAACATTTTTCAATTGATTATTTACAGCTGAAGTAAAGCTCTTTTGAAGTTCTTTTATTTGTTCATTAGTCATTACTTCTAAATCGATGGTTGCCCCTTTTCCAATTCTCCGTTTAGCTTTAGGATACCTTGGGAAAACCTGTATTTTACCATTTTCTTTATATACCCTAATGACATTTTTCTTAGTTTCTATAACAATAGGAGTTTCTTCTTCAATGTATTTAATAAAGCGGTTACATAATTGTTCACCTTATAAATTAGGAACATCATACACACCTATGTTTATAGGATCAATTCTTTCTTTGATGAATATCTTTAAACCTAGGATGCTAATATTTTCTATCTCATCTTCGTAATAGATATATGTAAAATTCTCTTGGTGATCATGGACTTTAATTATACGTTTATTTAACTCTGTATCGATTTCCGTACTTATCATCTCATATCTCATAGTTGTCACCTCCTCTAAATTTTAAGTAATCGTAAAGTTCTCTTGCTCAATAGGTACCTGTTATTTTTAAAATAACAGGTACCTTTATTTAATTTACCACTTGCCCCAAAACTTCTTTCTCGATATCAATATCTTTACTTGGAACAATAACGTTTTCAGCCAATTCTTTTTTCTTAGACAACAATTTATCTACTACCTCTTCAACTGATGTACCACCCTCATCACTCGTGACAATTGGATAGTACACGTGTACATCTTTTTCTTGACCAATTCTATAAACTCGATCAGTTGCTTGATTTTCTACCGCTGGATTCCACCATCTTGTATAATGAATAACATGGTTCGCACTTGTTATTGTTAAACCTGTGCCAGCAGCTTTAGGTGCAAGAATTAAGATATCGAAACCATCCTTTTGATTAAATTGATCAACAACGTGTTGACGGCGGTCTGTTGTACCATTGATGATAGCTGGATTTAAATCGAACTTATTTAAAATTGCTTGCTTTAATATTACTTGCATTTCGCGATACTCTGTAAATATGATCGCTTTTTCACCTTTATTTTTGATATCATTTAGCAGCTCTAGTGTTTTTACTAGTTTCGGTACATTTTTAATGTTAGTTCCCTTATAAGAACTATCTACTAGCCCTGGATGAGAAGAGAGCATTTTTAATCTCATAATGCCTTGAATAGGTGGCATATCTTTGTCTTCTACTTGCTTTAATATATTCTTATACACGGCTTTTTGTTGTTTCCCCATTGGAACAGGGAATTTATACTCTGTCTTAGATGGTAGCTGATCTTTCAACTCCCCAGCCTTTGTCCGTCTTTTATATATAAAATGGATTTTGCTTTCAATATCTTGTTGAATAGAATCATAAGCTGACTCGTCAGTAAGTCTAGGTTCATAGCTATTTCTAAATTCTTTTAAACTACCTAAGATACCCGGTTGCACAAAATCAACAATAGACCAAAGTTCTGTTAAATTATTCTCAACTGGTGTTCCCGTTAACGCAATACGTCCTCTATTTTTTAAAGCTTTAACTACTACAGATGCACCAGTTGATGGATTTTTAATAGCTTGTGCTTCATCACAAATCACCATTTGCCAGTCTACTCTTCCCATCACTAACTGATCTCTTATCAGTGTTTGGTATGTTGTTAAAACAATATCAAACTTAGAAATAATAGTTGGATCTTTTATACGATTACTTCCAAGGTGGACATAAACATTCCCAGATAACATCGGGGCAAACTTATCCATTTCTTTTATCCAATTATCAATTAGCGATTTTGGTAGTACTAATAATGTCGGAGTTAAACGACTCATTTCCTTTAAATAAGACAAATATGCAATAACTTGAATAGTCTTACCTAACCCCATATCATCTGCAAGTAAACCGCCATACCCTGTAAAACGCAGTGATTTCATCCAGACAAAACCATCTTGTTGAAATGACTTTAAAGTTGCAGTAAACCCTTGGGGAGGCTGATTATTAAGTACTTGTTCGTCATTTAATGTTTCCCGAACTTCTTGAATAGGTTGGTTAAACTCTATATTATTTATATTCTCAAATATCTCTAAAATATAATTAGATGGTATTACTTGTGAAGATGGATTCTGTTTTGCCTCTTCTTTAATTTTTGTTGCCAGATGATTAAAATCTTCTGCATGAGCAGGAGCTGCAACAAATGTATCCTCATCCAATTGTTTAAAGTCACCGCTATTATCTTCAGAGAAAAAATCATCTAATTCTTTAGAAATAGAATTCCCTTGATCATCTCGCACCTGATATCCAGTTTCATACTCAAACCATCCATTCTCAGATTTATTAGCATGTATAAAAGGTTGTGCTTTATAAACACGAATGCCTAAATTTTTTACTCTTTCTCCAAAGTCTTCTAATGAGATATCAATGTCTTCAGGGATAAACGCACTAGGATTTTGTACAAATTTAGGTATATCTTGACCTTGAATTGATTCAATTTGTTGTACTTTAGCTGCTTTTTCTCTTGTATTTTGATCAACAAAAACTCTCGTCGTCCCTAATTTCGTATAGCCGCTTCTTGTTTTGTTTAGTTCAGTCAAATCCTCTTCCGCTAGTTCATCGTGCTTGTAGGAGGAAGAAAAGGTAATACTATTATGTGATCTTTCCAAATCAATACTAACTTCATCAATAAACTCATATTCCTCACGCTCGATATGCTCACTTACTCGAACGCCTAATGCTTTTGCTTGTTTTTTTATTTTTGCAATATAAAGAAATAGTTCATCTCGATCACGAGGATCAGGTGCATTCGCAATATTCTCAAGTAAAGAATAGTACTCAGGTTCAATTAGAATGTTTTCTTTTGTGGGGAGTTCAAATATTGCGCCTTTTCTTGTTCCAACTCTATGTAAATTAGGATAACCTTCAGTGTGTATCCGTGGAATAAATTTAAAATTCTTTGAACCTACAAAACTCTCATTCTCTATCTTTATATCAACAGCTGTTGTCTGTTCAGGGAGAGTGAGTATCGCTCTTTCTTCACTTTCCAACTTATATAACATTTCATATGAAAGAAAATAACTATATTTCTCCACTTCCTGTATTTTCTCATCCAACCATAAGTCTTCAACCAACTGTAATTGATCCAAGTTAGTTAAGCCTTTCATTTCTGACACAGTAAGCCTAATAGGGAGGGAAAGTGGCTTTTCATCCTGTTGAATAGAAAAAATAACACCCTTTGATTCTATATTTTTATTAAGAATAATGTTAACGGTATTTCTTTTAAATAAAGCCATGACTATAACCTCCACCAATTAAGCTCTATACTGCTTAAAATTTTTATTAATAGTGTCCTTGTAAATAATGTGACATGTAATCATCAAAACGTGAATGCCAACTATTGTGTGTATGTGATAATTTATGAATATAAAAGGATGCATATATATTTTTTAAAGAAGACACCGAAACATGGGGCTTTAACTTAGGTGCTAAGTGTTTCTTGAAGCCTTCTGTTTCATAAAAATAAGCTGCATTACCAATTTTACCAAACTCCAACACAACAAAGTCATCAAAATACATTGCTGCTACGGGCGGTTCTTCAATCACTTTTAGGTCTGTCATTTTTCGAAGGTATTTCTTCCAATACCCAAAACGTTCATAGTCAAGAAATTCAAATAATTCATTTTTGAACAGCCATTTCCTGACATTTTGAACAGCTAATTGCGAAAGACCTTCCCATCTCGATAGATTTTTTCTTGGATCAAGTAGCCTGGAAATCACTTGATTTAACAGATCATCATGAAATGCATTAAAATCAAATGCTGCTAGATATTGATTGATAATCTGCTTGTAATCTTTAAGAGGCATATTCTCTAATTTGTTCTCAATTATAGTTGAGCCTTGAGTATCTACAAACCATTTCTCTTGTATAAATACAAGCAGAATATTTCTCCACAGTTCAGCTGCTAATCTACTATCTTTAGCTACTTTCCATTCTTTGAAACTTTCTTCTAATGGTTTTCTTTCTTTTCCAATCTCTGAAGCAAGATTAGACAGAATACTATTAGAATTAAAAATCGTTTTATAAGCCTGACGAATGTATCCCCGTAAACCTAAAAAGTTATTACTTTCAACAAAAAAGCAATGATTTAATACTTTACTGATTTCTTCATCAAAAGGTAATTGTTGAAAATGCAACCAAAACCGACGTCCAACAATTTTATTATATCTTTCCATTAGAATGAGTACGATTTTTCTAATTGTGTTTTTGTTCACTTGTTCGTAAGGATATTCTGTTGCAAGAATGTTAATATCAATTGGTTTAAGTTTTTCAGCAAATTTCTTTATTACTGAATCATTATTAGGTAAAGCACGAATTTGCTCTAGTAACTTAGGAAGTTTTATTGCTGTTAACTGTTCAGACACTTTATCAGCATTTTTATATTTTTTTGAAATTCTCTCCGCTTCTTGATGAAGTTCTTTTGGATAGAAATGAAACGTTGGATATACATCTGAACTATTCATTATCGTTCACCAGCTCTTGTATATTTTTAATCATTTCTTCATCTTTTAAACGAAACTTAAATTCAACACGCCTCGATTTCTCACTATCTACTTCTCCACTTTCATTATACATTGGTACTGTAAAAGAGCGTCCATTTGACGTTATTAATTGTCTCAGTTCCTTCTTGGCTTCAAAATCAGGGAAATCATCTTCATAAATCTCTTTTACTACTGCAAAAGATCTATCTTGTGATAGCTCCATATTGTATAAATAAGTACCTTCTTGGTCTGTGTGTCCCTCAACAATAATTTGAGATATATGCTCTCTAAATTCATCTGAAAGTAAAATACTAATATATTTTGGAACGAATGATTTTAAGTTCTCACTACCCGCTTCACTAACTTTAGCACTATCGTAACTAAAGAAAACACCACTAGAGAATCGAATAGCACCTGTTTGTGGGTCAATTTCCATTTCGAGATTTGAATCACTAAACGATTCACTTAACTCTTCAATTAACCGCGTTTTTACGCCTAATACTTCTTCTATCATTTGGTCTTTTGCTTCCATTTCAGTTTGGTTACCAAAAATATTAACCATTAGCAATAAAGCAAATATTAGTAACAATGCGCTCATTAAATCAGAAAAAGACATCCAATAGTGGTTGCTTCCTTCTTCAAACCTTTTGACTTGTCTGGACCTTTCTAAACGTTTTCTAGCCATTATCATTTCACCCTTGCTTCTCTACGCCAGCTGCAATTTGCTCTAGCGATTGGTTAAACCTCGATATTTGACCATTTACACTATCAATATCTTGTTCCATCGACTCCACAACTTGATTAATGCCACCAACACCTCTTGCAAGATATTCGACAGCCGTCTTCAACTCTTTATCAAATTGTTCAAATGTTCGTTGAACACCACGTTGCATATGATCGGCGAAATCATTCATGGACTGATCTAATCTATTATTGAGCGCCTCAAATTGTTCTCTGTTACCCACCAAGGCCTCACTGTTCTGGGTCCAATAATACTTAAGTTCTTGCACATTCCTTTGTAGAAGATCCATATGTTCCTGTTTCGTATTATCTAGAGTTTCTCTTTCTTCTGTTATTCTTTCAAAAAGCTGTTTCATATTTGTATGCATCGATTCATTGATTTCAGAGTTTTCTACTAAATCTTCAAGTAATGATTGTGTCTTCACACTCCATTGATTGGAAATCTCGTGTTGATCTACCAATGAATCAGTTAGTTTAGTATTATTTATGATACTTTGATCAATAGATTCATTAGCGTAAGATAATGATTCAATTGTTGTTTTTGTTTCCTCTTGCATGTCATTCATTACTGCACCAAGTTCAGTAATACGTTTCATCGTATGATTCATCTGATCTAGACGATTAGCAAAGTTATCCTCAGATTCCTTATGACGATCATTCATTTCATGAGATAATGACCTCATTTGCTCCAATAAACTTGTATTTTGTTCTGTGATAGAACTTAACTCTTGGGTTGAAGTAATTAATTTTCCTTGATAATCAGATAACGTCTCTGTGTATTCATTCATTTGTTCACTTAAATCTGTTGTATTTTTTGCCATTTCTGATTGTTTTTCAGCAACATTAGACAATTCTTCTACTAATGCGCTCATTTCTCCGTGAACTTTTTCTTGCCACTCTACAGTCTTATTAAGTGCCTCACCTAAATCCTTCATATGATCTCCTGTTACTTCATTTAGAGATTCAACAAAATAGTTGACCATTTCATTCAATTTTTCACCTTGTGCTTCGGTTGTGTTTTGTACGACAGTCTCCATTATTTCATTACTACGTTCTAAGTGCGGATTAAGAGACTGTTGAACAGTTTCAGATATTCCGGTTGTTAATTTTGTGACAAATTCATCAGCAAAGAATGTTTTAAGGTCGTTCATTTGCTCTTGTTGCGTCTTGACCATTTCTTCTAATAAACTTCCCTCTGTTTTAATCGGGAATGCCTTGTCTAAATCAGACATTAGTAGATCAAAATTCTTAGAAATCATCCTATAAAAGAATATACGATCACACAATTGATAGATTAACGATATAACAATACCAGCAATAGAAGAGTAGAAAGCAAATTCCATTCCAGAGAGCAAAGTATTTATACCACCTTGCAGTTCATCAACCCCTGCATTAGAATTAATACCAGTAATCCCTGAAGTAATCCCCCAAAACGTACCTAAAATACCTAGTGAAACGAAAACAGCAGGAAGCGTTTCAACTAGTTTTCTTCGCCCGTATTTATAGACTATTTGATCTTCTTTAAATGATTCATAAACATCAGGTATATAATGTTCTTCGGTAGAACTGTATTCCCAATAAAACTTCTTCCAAGACTTTTCAAGTATCCCTGGCAACCATTTTGATTTAGAAGACTTGAACCATTCATTGATAAGAACTATCCGTTTATCAATCCCGCCCTCTTGATTTGAGACTTCATTTAACTTCTTGCTAAAAGAATTCATTCCAATCTTAATCCATAAATAAAATGCCAATGTGACAAAGAATATAACAACTGCTGCTATAGTTAAAATTCGAATATAAAAATCATTTGATATTACCTCATATATACTAGCAAACATACGCGCCCTCCAAAAAAACTGTTTAATATATTACTTGTTTTTTTCTATCTTTTAGTAAAAGCATGAATAGCAAACTTAAAACTTCTATGAATCTTGTTTTTGTAATGAAACCATTTGTTCAAACAGTTTTTCAACAGTGTTAATCCCGACTCGGTCATATTTAGCTAGTATTACTAGCTCTTGAGGGAGTTGGCTAACACTATGTTTCCCATCCTCTTGTAATTGACGCAAGAAATTAGGAAATCCTTTAAAATAATCATTTGTTAATGGGGTCTTGGCCAACTTGTCTGTCACAATCAGATAATTTGATTGAAAGAAGATAAATAATTCTCCAGGTCTATTTTTCATAATACTTCGACGTTCTTTTTCCTCTTCTATGAAACTCGCTAAGTCTTCAAATAATAACGCTTCATGTGTCTCGTTATAACGCTTCACTCTACTTGATAAACCTTCTAAATCAGGTGGTAATTCACTCATAATTCGCGCTTGCTCCACACCACCAAGTGCGATCATAAACCTTTCTGATTTCAGAAATCTTTGTGGTAACAAAAATGAATCTCGTAAGAAATAGGGGACATCTACTACATTATCTTGGTAAGTGATAGTTCTAACTTTAGTATCTCCAGGTACATCAACACTTTGGTCATATGTCACTTCTTCTTTTACTGTAGAAGCACTATCCATCTGACCAGCAATCTCTGTTACTTTTGATAGAACAGCATTCTGCCACTGACTCAAGCGTAACTCTACTTCTTCTATATCATAGTTATTCGCATGTTCTATTTGTGGTTCTTGATATCTTGGCATTTCAAATGATAACGGCCCATAGACCTCCATGTACCATCTGACCAAAAGATATAAAGCTTCCCAACTCTTTAGCGCTTCTGAATAGCGAAACACCCTTGTATTGTGTGAAGCATCGTTTCCTGCTTTTCTTACTATATGTATGGCATCCTGAATATCTTGTGGTACTATTCCCTGTGACTGAAGTAATTGAATTCTATCCATTAGTGTTGAACAGCCAATATCTGATATTCCTTCTGTATTAAGTACACGATGAACTATATCTTCAACAAATGTTCTGGAATTAGTTAACATCATTCTCGGACTTGTAAAAACGCTATATTCTAGTTCTCTTGCAAGTGACGCTAATTCAACAGAAATAGCTCTTAGAAATTGATAATAATACTCATTTTTTTTCAAAACCAGCGCTTCCTCTCTATTTAAATTCGGACAGACTCTATTTTTTTCGATAAAATGTTGGAATATTTACAGGACAAAATTTAAATCAATTAATATTGAATTCTATTACTTCTATATTAGTTCATTTGTCATAACTTTTAAATGAAATTAGCGAAATTTGTTAATATTTTGTAGCTGCCTAGTTATTGAATGGTCAAATCTAGTAGCTATTCGTCTGCTGATTGGAAATCTACTATTAATCTCTTATTTTCAAAAAAGATTCAACATTTCAGTGATCTAAAAAGAAAAAGCAACATATCCCTTGGGAATATATTGCCTGAAAATAATAATTAATCTACTTTAAAATCAATACTTGAAACATCACTTCTAATAGAACCAATATCTAATTCGAGATTACTTAAGTTTGAATCAATAGTATTCACATCCATTTTTATTGAATGCACGTCTAAGTCCATTGCTCCTACATCTCTTTCAATACTACTTAAACGATCGTTCATACCACTTACCTCAACCAATAAATCCTTTAACACATCATATGTATAATAAAATTCTATAAACATTTTACATTTCCCTTCCAGACCCTTCACACGAGGTTTGCTCTAAATCTTGCCACTTATATATCATTTTATATGAGGATTAGTCAGCCACTACAAAATGGTTCGACTATTTTTTGTATTATTAAAAAACTTCAACCCTAATTCTAAAACAAATCGGGTCTTCTTTGTGAAAAGTAATACGGATGCTTTTTTATAAAATCTAACGCTTCCGAATCACTTAATACTTCCGTTGTCCTGTCTTCAAATCGTTCGTTTTCCTTGCCATCAAAGAATTTACCTGTCGTAATTTTCGTTACCTCAATACTCCCGCAAGATACACTGATTTCTGTCTGATGACTATTATTTCCATATCCACTGTAAGGTTGATACGTATGACTTATTCCATCAAATTCTCCCGCCTTAAGGGCCGTTAATACTTCTTCTCTTTTCATTTGAGCCATCCTTTCTGCCGCCAATACGGCTAAAAACAATGATGAACACACCACTTTCTTCAGCGCTTTTTACAGTATATGAACGCTACCAGAATAGTAGGCCATTAAAAAACCTCCTCTGCCCAGATCCCCTTCCTGCTAATCTTTGCTCGTATCTGTGCATGTATACACCGTTGATAATGTTTATATGGCGGATGATAGGCATAGGCTACATAGGCGAATCCTTCTTCCAACAACAACTCATTTAACATGACACCATCCACCCATAAATAAGCTAGCAATCTACAAAATGATCATACCGTGGGTCATATTCCAACTGCACCTGTTTACCGATCAGTATCTGTCTCGATCTAGCAACCGCCTCTGCACCAAGGGGCTCGTCTGAAATATCCGGGTGCACGGTTTCTGGTGCATTAATTAACAGTAACCGTACATCAACAATGTTTCCGTTTAGAAACACTTTGTATAGGTGCCTGTCACTTCCCGAATAAGTTATTCTTTTGGTCAGGCTAGTAAACGGAGGATGGATCAATAAGAAAAATGCCAGGCACCACGTGTGGACATATGTCCACACACGGTACCTGACACTGAAATGGTTTATATTTTTAATGTTGGCGTCTGAACCAGTAATTTTAACTTCTTCATTACGAACAGCAATACAAAAATAAGAACCAGAGTCTATCGGGATTCTATAATTCCCTTTAAAATTTCTATCCCTTGCTGCATTTGTTTATATGTTGGATAAGCAAAGGAGAGGCGAATACTTTGACTTGTGATATCTTGATAGATTGAAGTTGGATTAATTAAAACCTTTTTCTTAAAAGACTCTGAAAATAAATGCTTCGTGTTAATCGGGTGTTTAAAATGAACCAAAATGAAGAATCCGCCTTTTGGAACTTCCCAATAAGCATCGTCTTGAAAATACCTATTTAAAAGTTGAATTAAATAATTCCTCTTCTTTAACAGTTCTTTTCGGGTTTGCTGCAAATGTAGTTCATACAAACCCGACGTTAACATATATTCAGCAACCGCTTGAGATACCATACTAGTACCATAATCTATTTGCATTCGTATATCGGCAAGTCGTCCTATTACTTTTTCCGGTCCTACCATCCATCCAATACGTAATCCGGGATCGATCGTCTTAGAAAAACTTCCCGTATAAAGTACATGCCCTTGCGTGTCTAAAGATTTAAGAGTTGAGGGTGGTTCTTCTTCAAGCCAAAGATCCCGATAGATATCATCTTCAATCAGAGGTAACTGATATTCTTCACATACACGCAGAAGCTCCTTCCTTCTTTCTAATGGCATTGTATTTCCGGTTGGATTGTGAAAAGTAGGGTTTGTATATACAATAGATTTATTTTTTACAATTGATTGTCTCCTAAAATAGGCAGTATCTAAGCCTTTATCATTAACTGGTATGCCTTTAAGTTTCATTCCCATAGAACGAAATACGTGAGTTGAGTATAAATAAGAAGGCTTCTCTAAAAAAACAGTTGATTCTGATTGAAGTACTCCTAAAGAAATCAATTGCAAAGCTTGTAGTGAACCAGAAACGATAAGAATGGATTCAGGATCCGCAAGCACACCTCTAGAAGCTAAGTGATGACTCAGTGCCCTCCTCAGTGAAAGACTTCCTTTCCCATCACCATAACCGTAATAGGATATGTTTTCACCTACCTTCTTAAAGGTTTGAGAAAGTTCTTTTCTTGGATATAAATCTGATCCAAGCTCTCCCTTACTTAAATGAATAAACCCTCTATCTATCTCTGTTTGGTTAATTTTTCGCACGATAGGATCATTCGGTGGGTGTAATGACCATTGTACAAAATCATTCCAATGTGGCGTACTGTTTGTTAATTGCTGCCATAAATTTTGTACGACTTTCGTTGAACTTCCCATTTTACCTTCTATTAATCCTTGTGCCTTTAATTCATCTAATGCAGCTATTATTGTGCTACGATTCACACCTAAAGTGGAGGCCAGTTCCCGTTGAGAAGGAAGGTTACTACCGGCTGGCCATTCACCATTTTTAATCTTTCTTTTTATATAATCCTGAATCATTATGTGTTTTGGTATAGCTGTATTTTTGTTTATCTCGCTCACCTCTAATTGGTTGGATCTGAAATTGTAGAATTGGTTGAAGTTAATTTAGTGCTGTTATTTTAACATAAAAGGACAAAAATTAGATGTTCTAGTTTTCAGGAGGGGTGTAGGTAAGTATGAATATGAAAGTATTTATTTCTTATATCTTAACAATTTTTCTGTGGGGGTCCGCATTTCCAGCGATTCGTGTCGCACTTGAATCTTACAATTCTTTTCATCTGGCTTTTTTACGAATGTTTATTGCATCATTAGCTTTGCTTGTTTTTGCTTTTATTATGAAAATGCGGATTCCGGACAAGAAAGATATCCCGATTATTTTATTGTTAGGCTTTCTCGGTTTCTCTGTATACCATACATTTTTAAATTTAGGTGAAAGGACCGTTGATGCAGGAACAGCAAGTTTATTGGTGTCTACTACTCCTATACTCTCTGCTTTACTTGCAGCAGTATTTTTGAAAGACAGATTCAATCGTTATGGTTGGGTCGGTTCTTCCATTGCTTTCTTCGGCGTAATCCTTATTACATTAGGAACTGGTGGAGGATTTAGTATCGAATGGGGGGTTTTTTTGATTTTGATTAGTGCTTTTGGAGAAAGTTTTTATTTTGTATTTCAATCTTTCTATTTAAAAAAGTATGGATTTTTACCTTTCACTACCTATACTATCTTAGCCGGTACTTTATTTATGTTTCCATTCTCAGGAGGATTATGGACAACAATCCAACAAGCTTCTGTAGAAAGTACACTTGTTGTAACTTATTTAGGGTTATTCCCAACGTTAATTCCTTATTTTGCTATTGCTTATGTGACAGCTAAACAGGGGGCTTCAGAAGCAACAAGTTCTCTGTATTTAACACCAGTTGTGGCTATTCTCATTTCTTGGTTATGGCTTGAAGAAATACCTACATTATTATCAATTTTTGGAGGCACTTTAGCACTTATTGGCGTATCACTTACTACAATTCATCCAAAAAAGAAAGAAAAAGAGATTTTTAAGCAAAGACAAAATTATGTGTAAATATTACTAGTCAGGTACTATGAACTGATCTCATATTAAAAATGTAACCAATTAAAGGGACGCCTTTCATATCAAGAATGGCGCCCGATTAAGGGAAATCAAACTTATCTTTTACAGTGTTAAAGCACCCCTTAATGCAATAAGAACAGTAAACATCTAAGAGAAGAACAACCAACACAACCATGAAGGAGTTTCTTTCGTGTTAATGAGAATTAGGTGTTGTTCATTTCATAGCCATTTACAAAAAGATTTATTGTTTCTAATTCTTCTTCATTTAACGGTCTATCTATAGCTTGCCTAAAAGCATCCTTAATTTTTCCAGCATCCCCTTTATACTTTTCGGTTAGGTTCCCTACTACTTTTTGTAATTCAATTTCTTTTAAAAATTCCATTCTATTCATATTCTCCGAATGTGAAAGGATGTATGTTTCTGCATCGAATGTTTCAAGCTCTTTTATTAAGTTAAATGCATGTTTCGATGTGTAGTTCTTTTTAGAGGAAAAGATATCTGGATAGATACTATCACCTAAAAAAAGTACCTTTTCTTCTTTTATGTAAACAACAACAGAGTCTTTTGAATGATCACCACCCACATGTTTTATCACACAAGTAACTCCTCCAAGGTCTATTTCAAGCTGATGTTCAAACGTTAATGTAGGTAGTACAATTTGAATGTTTCTTTCATGACCAAACTCTTTTTTAATACAATCAGCACAAAATTTAATTTCAGTTCCTTTTTGAACTCGTTCATCTAAAGCCTTATCTGTCCATTCATAAGCTATCAGTTTATTCATCTCTTTCTTCGTATCTGCAGATGAAATAGTCATTACATCCTTTAGTACCGACATACCAAAAATATGATCCCAATGCCAATGAGTTAATACAACAACATCAGGCTTGGAGATATTTTGCTTAGTTAATTTTTCTAAAAACAAACGTGCATGGGCTTCTGAATTGCCTGCATCAATCATCAAATTCCTATTATCCCCAACGACCATTCCTAATGTCGGTCTGTCAGTTTCTGAAACTGGTGTCATAAACCAAAACGATTTTCCAATTCTTTTTAATTCTTGCATGATTGTCACCTCCACATAAAATGATATATACATGACTTTTTCAAGCTCTTCTCACTCACTTTTGTTTATTATGAAATGATGAACTAAATATAAGTAAAACATAATTTGGCGGTGCAAATTAACCAAGTATTGTCGATAATAGTAATACTTCTATAATTAACAAGTAGTGCAATTCCTTATTCAACTCCTGCTACCCGTTAACGCAATAAGCACCACTGAAAGATTTATTATTATTTGGTACTCCTTATAACTTTGAAACACAAACTTGATAAAATAAATGAAGATGCTATTAGTAGTGGTGCTACTACAAAAATTCCTAATAGGTCAGTTTTATAATTCCAAGGGACAAAAGCGTCCCAAAATTTGCTCATTACTTTCCATAAAACAATAAAAATAATAAGCGTAAAAACAAAATATATTATTTTTTGTAATATTACTTTCACCATCATAATCTCCCCTATATTGTGTAAACATTTGTTATTGAAATAAAGTTCTTCTATTACAGAAAAGGAACAGCAGCCTGATCCCAAACCCTTGTTGCACATACGCACCCGTTAGCGAAATAAGGTGAACCTGATATAACTAGGTTTCTCTACTTACTTCAACTAAGAGGTTAACTATGATTCTATATTTAATATCTCAATTTCACCTTTGCCTTTTACAAGTTTATTCCAACTGTATCTAATATGATAACGTTTATCGGTTTCAACTTTTTTAAATTGTTCTTCTGTAATCCCAATTTTATGACCTTCTAAAAAGAGATAATAATTTTCGTTTTCCTCTAAAATGTTATTATCTTGGATTTTATAAGACCCTTCGGTCACAGCAAAATTTAGATAATAATAGCCAATTCCCAAACCGAAGAGTATCATTATTATTCCTATCAAACCTACTATCTTTTTCATTTATCCACCCCCAATAGTTATTTAACCAACGCTCCCGTTTGTTTAATTACTAGAAAAATAATAAATATGATATTACAAATAACAAAATTATGGAGATGATACCTCTAATCCACGTCATCTTTTTGCTTATTCCAGCTTTTTCTTCAAGGTAATTAACATAGTTCATAGTAAATATAAAACCAAATAATACTATTAGATATCCACCACTATTGAGTCCTTCTGCAATATGTCTCATTGCCGCTAAAGCAACCAATAACAATCCAACCGAACCAAAAATCATATTGAGGTATAATCTCCATTTCCTTTCCCTCATTTAACCCCTCCATTACACAATGTTGTTCAACATTCGCTACCCGTTAATTGAACAATTTCTGTACCTAAAAACTTATCTCTAACTTCTGTTTCATTTCATTTAATAAATCTTTATTCTTCTCCGTTGTAATAAGGGGAGTACCTGGATTGTCAACTCTATCGTAATTCAAAAGGATAGTTCCATCTTCTAAAATATTAAAAGCATATTTTCCCTTTTCAGTATTCTTTCCATCGCCTTGAAAGAAACCAAACATATAAGCACTTTGTGACTGCAGTTTTTCCATAAAGGTGTCTGTATTGATTTTTTCAACCTTTAGACCTTCTACCATAGATAATACTTCATTTATTTTATCTTTATCTGTAACCATTTTGTTCATTTCTTCAGATGAAGAATTGTTTTCCACTTTTTGTATATATAGTGTATTGGCAAAACTCTTATCTTCAAAATTTATAGTCTCTGCATTACTCGAACAAGCACTTAACAATAAGGCTATAAGTGCAAGGGGCATAATAAAATTTTTCATAATAATCCTCCTGTTCTTGTTCTACTAACCTGCCTCTTTAGTTTAGGTATGATTATTCACAAACTCTACATTTATTTTAACATAAAATAACAATTACCTATTTATTTTATTATAATAAGTAAGGCAAACAGCATACTAATTAACATAGATATTATTACGTTGACAGCTATTATCAAAATACTAGTTGAGATGAAATTTTCTATGTTACTTAAGATGAATATTTAAGTTGAAAGTTGATGTAACAATAAAAAATAGAGTGCTAAAACTATTGCGATTATGCACTCTACTTTGCTTGTTTAATTTTATTATGCTATCCAACTATTCTTCCATTTCATAATATCCGCGGTCTTCCCCATAATACTTGTTATATCGTTTCTTAAACTTATAGAAAATATAGGAGCCAATTACTTTTACGATCGCATAGCCTGGAATACCAAGAATCACACCGATAACGCCAAATAAATTACCTGCAATCAATAATACAAGAATAATTGTTAATGGGTGAATTTTCATCGTCTTCCCCATGATGTTTGGAGAGACAAAATTCCCCTCTAAAAATTGCACTGCAACCCATACAATTGCTAGCTTTAACAACATAAATGGGGAGCTAACAATTGCAATAATAGCAGCTGGAATAATGGCAATAGCTGGTCCTAAATAAGGAATAACACTTGTCACTGCTGCGACAATAGCTAATATGAATGCATAATCAAGTCCTATGATTAGGTAACCAATGAATAATAGAACACCAATTACGGATGCGACAATAATCTGACCTTGGATATAAGAACCAACTTGCGTATCGATATTAGTTAAGATTTGCTTGGTGTCATCTCTAAATTTTGGTGGAAATAATTTAATCGTATAATGTTGAAATCTTTTACCATCCTTTAGTAAGAAAAATAAAATAAATGGAAAGGTCACAATAGATACAATCGTACTTGTAATTGTACTAGCAATACTTTGTATCCCTTGAAAACCATTAGAAATATAAGTTCCAATTAATTGTGGTAATTCACCTAATCTCTCCATTATCCAGTTATAACCCTCATCATAATATGGACCTAAAAAAGAATTCTGCACCCAATTTGTCATGTTATCTCTAAGCTGTTTTAAGTAGTTTGGAAACGTTTGAACTAAATCTTTTATCTGCGCTTCGATAGCTGGAGCAGTTAACAAGATAATTCCAGTTAAGGCACCACTAATAACGAGAATAAGAATGATAACTCCCCAAATTCTTTTAATCTTCAATTTCTCAAGCAAGTCTACAATTGGGTTTAATAAATAGTAAGCTATAAATGCTAAAATTACTGGTGGTGCTATGGTAGATAATATGACCTTAAGTGGATAAAAGATAAAAGAAATTTGAGTATAAATATATATGGTAATGCCAACCAAAATGAGAAAAGCTAATATGTAAAAATATTCTTTCCACCAATTAATCTTAAAAATTTATTTTGTTCCTCCATTTAACATACCCCCTTTAAAGGTAATATACCATTTCTTTTTATGTACCCCTATTGTTGAATAAAAAAACCTGACATAAGGGATACGCTTATAGACCCTGGTTATGGAGGTCAGAATGGTAAATCTTCATCTTCTATCTCAATTACAGGTTTATTGTTGTTTGAAAAAGGACCCCTTTATTTCAAAAATTGTCCATTAGACTTGCTGTGAGCTAATTAATTCATATTCTTCTTTCAACTAAAAAAAGAAACCTAGTACTTTGAAAAGACAGTTGTCTATTTCACTACTAAGTTCCTGATCATTGATTCCGTACTTTTTAGAACGGACCAAAAGTTCTTCGTCTAAAACCTCGACGAAAGCCACGTGCATACCCTGGTATAAATCCAGTTCCAAATCCACGTCTAAATCCGCGTCGATACACTGGTGTTGGACGAACAAAACGGGGTCCAAAAAACGGCATTCCTATCCCCCCTTCCTTACTTGTCATAGTTTATGAGCTAAAAAATGATCGGTATAGGTTGGGGGCTAGGTTTTACGATATTTTATTTAAATGGTGTAACCACTAGTACATTCGTTCAAATTTTTACAAGCGCTCAGCCTAATATCTAATTGACTCGCTAGGCGATTACGCAAACACATCCAAAAGTTCATCAAACCGATCAATCACATGATCATACCTAGATACTTCACCAAACCCATATCGTGCATAAACGAACGGAATGCCGGCATATTCTGCTGCTTTTTGATCACCATTTGTGTCTCCAACATAAACTGGATGGTTCAGCTGATTTCTTTCTATGATTAATTTAATGTTGTCTCCTTTTGAAAGACCTGTTCTACCCGGGTTCTCATAATCAGAGAAATACTTCCCTAAATCATGATACTGATAAAAGGCTTCTATGTAACCATCTTGGCAATTACTTACGATGTAAAGCTTATACTTTTTTGCTAAAGCCTTCAAAACGTTCTCCACGCCATCATATAATTGCCCGCCTTGTTTACTTAAATAACTGTTTTCAACTTCACAACTTTCATTGAGTACTTTCTCCGCTACTTCCTTACCTATACTTGGTAATAATCTTTTGCCTAATTCTTGAAATGGTAACCCCATCGTCTGCTTTAAATCATCTTTTGTTATTTCTTTGTCAATTTCATATTGATTGAGTACGTGATTCCACGCAAAAACGACAGTATCTCTTGAGTCCCATAAGGTACCATCCAAGTCAAAAATTATACTATCCATTAACATTCTCCTTTATCCACATCCATTGGCTTTTTACCCGTGATAAGCATATTCATTTGGCTTAACAACGTTTATCCAACTATAGTTTACTATACAATGGCCAATTAAAGTGAACAAAAACGAAAAAAGGCCCCCTAATACTCCAACAAACCTTAGTCGATTGGAAGTACCGGGCACCTTATTTTTGGTTGATTTCATCATCTAATTTAAATATACTGTCCCTTTAAATTGAATATCTACCTCTGATGAATGGGTTTTCATTGTTTTTTTTAGAAATTCTTTTGCTTGTGTCAATGCATCAAGCATTCCTTCTGCTTCAAATTTAACCTCTATTGGATTAAGAGGCGTTTGTAATAAGAAGATGTATTGTTTCATGTTGTGATCCACCTAGCATTTATAATTTATGAATATATAATATCACAAAAGGAAAACGCTTTCAACAATAAAATAGTATCTCTTTTAAGATAACTGTCTGTTTTTAGCTAAAAAAGGAGACTGCCTATCAGCAACAAACAAAAAAAGCACCTGATATCGTCAAATGACCATTTAGTCTTATTGACGTACCAGATACCTTTTGACATCACGTTGTCTTACTGGGGATTACTGTTATAAGGCTTTTTGCCTTGCTCTATTAACTTCTCTTCCAAATAATTACGTAAGCGTGTTACGGCTTCTTCATCAGAGGTTGGACCTAATTTTATTGTCTCTTCGTACTGCTCATGACTGAAGGCTAGATCAGCCTGAATGACTTCTGGGGTTAGTCCAGCATGTTTAAAGTTCTCTCTTAGTTCTTTCGCCACATGCTTTTGTTGCGCGGGATCTACACTCATTTTTTCACCTCCAAATTAAGTTATTCTCATTTTTCCCAACTATTTATTTTTTACTAATGCGATCTAACATGATGAAAAGGATATTTATTCGGCGAGTCGAGCGTTTTTCGGCGATATGTTCAATTATTCGGCGAACTGGAGCACTTTTCCGGCGATATGTTCAATTATTCGGCGAACTGGAGCGCTTTTTCGGCGATATGTTCAATTATTCGGCGAACTGGAGCACTTTTCCGGCGATACGCTCAATTAATTCGGCGAACTGGAGCACTTTTTCGGCGATACGCTCAATTATTCGGCGAACTGGAGCTCTGTTCCGGCGATACGCTCATTTATTCGGCGAACTCAACAATTATTCAGCGAACGCCGAATTAATTTCCGATCCGATTATTCAAAGTTTGTTAATAAATTGTTTTACTAAATGATTGAATGCTACAGGATTTTTACTAGGAACTTGATGAAATGCATCTTCGACAAATGCGATATCCATATTAGCTTGCCTCTGATAAAATAATTTGTGATGATGAATCCAAGAGGTGCGTTCGCCGTATATTAGTAAGGTTGGGCACTGGATCGATGGAAGTTGGCTCACTTGATTATAATGATGCGTATCTAAGTAAAAACGCAGCCATATGACAGGATCCGTCTGAAGCATGTGTTCATATAACTTTTGCTCATCTTCTAGATTGTTTGCATTGCTAAACGCTAAAATTTCGGCTAATTTGTTTGGATTCTTAACTACGATTCCCTCAGCAATCCGGTACATCCACTCTAGTCCAACGGTATCGACCTTTGGATAAGCACCAGAAATAATTAAAGCTTTTACCATATTAGGATATTGCACGGTAAATGACTGTGCAATCACGCCACCTGCTGAATAGGCACACAGTATGACATCATCCAAATTTTCCTCTTCGATAATATGCTTAATCTCTTGCACATATTGCTCAATCATCGTACACGGATGATTCATTTTTGCATTCGATTGTCCATGTCCACTAAGATCTGGAATAATCAATTGATAATGGTTTGCTAAGTCTCTTTGGTATTGAAAAACAAGTCTTCCTAAACCAGGTGGATGAATAAATAAAATCGCTTCCCCGCTGCCAAATTTATCATAACATACATTCGTATTTTCAAAATGGACACATGGCATATTAATGATCCTCTAATTCCGAAGTATCATATTGTTCTAAAGGCTTGGTGGCAGGGCCTTCTAACACTTCTCCAACGATAGAAAAACGCGAACCATGACAAGGGCAATCCCATGTTTGTTCATTTTGATTCCATTTCACTTCACAGCCCATATGCGTACAGGTTGTATCAACCGCATGTAATTCTTTGTTTTCATCACGATATACGCCTACTTTGTTCATGCCTGCTAGTATAGTCGTAGCCTGTTCTTCACTTAGTTCTTCTACTTTGTTCATTGGTATAGCTAATTTACCACCAATCAGATGTTTTGCAGTTGTAGCATTCATCGCAATAAGCTTCTTGATGTCAGGATCACTATGGAAGCGTTGGGGTGAAAACAGATCCGTAAATGGATTTTGTTTATTTAAAATCGTATCCGTCATTACTTGTGCTGCAATAGTACCGTTTGTCATTCCCCATTTTCGATAACCAGTAGCAACATAGATATTCGGGGTTGATTTACATAGTTTACCGATAAAAGGGACTTTATCTGTTGTTGTAAGGTCTTGTGCTGCCCATTGATTGATAAATGTATCTATCGTAACGTGTTGATTTGCAAATGTCTCTAATTTTTGAAATGCTTCTTTTTGTTTACTTGCATGACCTGTACGATATCTCTCCCCACCAAAAAGCCAAAACTCTTGATCATTACTTTTAGTAACTCTAACGGATCGAATAGGTTGTTCTGCGCTAATATACATACCACCTGGATACTTTTGTTTCGCTTTTGCAGCGATTAAATGGGAACGTTCCGCATACATCCTAGCAAAATATAATCCATTAGTATCAAAGAAAGGAAAATGGGAAGCAATAACAACGTGCTTGGACTCAATCACGTGTCCTTGTTTTGTTACTACAGTTGGCTCACCTGAATTACTGTTTTTAATATCAACAGCAGGGCTTTGTTCAAATATGCGTATGTTGGTATTGTTAGATAATTCATGAATAAGCGCTGCTAGATACTTTATTGGATGGAATTGTGCTTGCTTGTCCATTTTTAATGCGATCTTCATGGGGATATCTAAAGGCATTTTCGTAACGATGGAACCAGGTATTCCTAATAGCTGATAAGCATCTCCCTCTTTTTTAACTTTGTTTACATACCCCTCATCATTTGTGTAGACATAGGCATCCTCTTCAGAAAAATCACAGGCAATCTGCTGTTCCGTTATGATTTCTTTTATGTGGTTTAATGCCTTATTTTGTGCGTTGTAATAGTCTTTTGCTTTGTCTTTTCCAAGATGTTGGATCAGTTCATCATAAATAAGTCCGTGTTGTGCGGTAATCTTTGCTGTTGTATGTCCTGTTGTGCCACTGATTAACTGATCAGCTTCCAGTAGTACCACATTGATATTTTCTTTTGCTAGCAGGTAGGCAGTCGTTATTCCAGTGATACCACCTCCAACAATCGTAACATCGGTTTCGATATCTTTTGATATAGGTGGAAATGATGCTACATTCGTGTTGTACCAATAGGACTCTTTTTTTATCGTCATGTTATAAAAACCTCCATCCTTTTTATTTATTATGAACGTACGGATACATAGGCATACAAAAAAACTCTTTTTACACGGTGGTATAAAAAGAGTTTTGATTAGTAACTATTTGCGTTTTCGCATCATATCATAATATTTTAATGGTTGATCGACTTTCACTTTCGTAATCATCATGGCATGTTTTGCTCGGTCAATGGACTCCCCGTTTTCATCCCAAATTTCCTCAATTGTCTGTTTGAAATGATAGAAATTAGGACCGAAAAATTCTACTTCATCTCCGACACCAAAACTGTTTCGTTGTTGGATCGTGGCAATCTGAGTCGTCTCATCATACTCTAATACAAGGCCTGAAAAATCATATTTAGGAATACGAGCTGGTTTACCGAATAATTGATCCTTTTCAGTAGGTTCATTATAGTAAAATGCAGTCGTCAATGAACGTTGTGCCGCTTTCCATATTTCATCCACCCATTCCGGATTTAACTCAAAATGATCTGGATCTTCAAAATACGTATCAATAATTTTACGATATACGTTTACTACGGTAGCAACATAATGAATACTTTTCATTCGACCTTCAATTTTCAGGCTATCGACACCTAATGCTAATAGATCTGGCATATGTTCTACCATACTCAGGTCCTGAGAGCTCATGGTATAGGACTCGTCCGATTCGGCAGAAATATTTTCTGAACCTTCTGTACCATCTTCAAATAAATCGTATTTCCAACGACAAGATTGCGCACAACCACCTCTGTTCGCATCACGTGCAGTCATATGATTCGATAATACACAACGCCCAGAATACGAAATACACATAGCACCGTGAATGAATGCTTCTAATTCGATGTCAACTTTTTCTTTCATTTCCTTGATTTCTTCTAAGGATACTTCTCTTGCTAATACCACACGAGGAATACCTTCATTTTTCCAAAACTCCACTGTGCGCCAATTGGCAATCGAAGCCTGGGTACTAATATGAATCTCTAAATTGGGAGCTGCTTCTTTACAAGCGGTAATTAATGCTGGATCAGCTACAATCACTGCATCGATCCCTATCTCGTATAACGCTTTGAAATATTCTTTTGCTCCATCTAAATTTTCATTGTGTGCGATGATGTTTGCTGCTACATAGACTTTCGCGCCATATTTTCTAGCAAATGCTACGCCTTCTTCCATATCTTCATATGAAAAATTACCAGCCTTTGAACGAAGTCCGAACTGTTTACCGCCAATATACACAGCGTCTGCACCGTAATGAATAGCAAATTTTAATTTTTCTAAATTCCCTGCTGGAGCAAGTAACTCAGGTTTTGTTTTTGAATGTATGTCAGTCATGATTATACTCCTCTAGCTAATAGATCTGTTCTTTAAAATAGAATCCTGTACTTAATTTTCTATCTTCTGGTTGTATCGCATAAATACGTTGTTTAAATCCCGCCTTTTTCAATTCAAATTGCGTAGGATCCGATAAATATGCGTCAATTGCTTCTTTGTATAATTGCGTGATTTCCACATGATAATCCATGGATTTCAAGATACCGTTAATACGAAGACCATGAATGTTAGCATCTAATATTAAAGGTAAATGATCAATCATACACAAGTCACCATCACTCATAATGTGTGTACCATTCACGTCTTCAAAAATCGGATAATGTGTATCCTCTTCTTTACCTTGTGTGATATGCATGGCTTGCTGTTGATCATATGACTTATCAATGTGACGATAATAATTCGTAACTAATTTACGCTTAGATTGGAAGATACACGTCATTCCATGTACTTGAATATCTACTGGAAACGATACATTATCATTGATTTCTTTAATGGCATCAATAGCTAACTCATTGGAAAGAATCGCACGACTAATTCCTTTTTGGTGCCAGTAATTCAATGTCACATAGTTCGTTGCTAATGTCTCAGGATTCCAAATAATTGGTATGTCAATTGAATAGGAGGCTATAATCGTGAAAATGGAGGGATCTCCACAAATAATCCCGTCTACTTTTACAGATTCTAATTCCTTTAAATACGTTGGTAACGTTTCTAATACATCATTATGAAAAATAGCATTGGTCAAAATATATACTTTTGTTTCATTTTGATGGCAGTACACAGTTGCTGTTTTTATTTCTTCTAATGAAAAATCACCAGTGACCCGTAAGCCGTAGTTCTGATGACCAATCGTAATCGCATCCACTCCAACATCAATCAATTTCTCTACTTCTTTCATGTCTCTTGCAGTGGCGATTAACTCTGGTTGATAAGGTCTTTCCATACTTTCACCTCAAAATTGCAGTCTACTGTTTATTATGGATAAAAATAAAAAATAATCAGTGACAAAAATCACAATTAAACATACTTTTTTATTTGTTTTTCATCATTTCTCGATAACTAGGTTGTCCTAATACAGTATGTGCTTGTTTGATTCCATTAATAACTGCTTGCTCTATTGCTTGTACTGCAAGCATACCAACAATAGTTAAATCAACCGATACTTTATTCGATGTCATTGCGAAAATCGTATCGCCATCTATTAGTGTGTGGGAAGGACGCATGGTTCTAGCGAATCCATCATGAGCAATACTTGCAATTTTGTTCATTTCAGCCTTTGTTGCATTTGCATTTGTAATAATCGTACCAATGGACGTATTTTCTGAAAATCGATTCGTTTGTTTATCTAATTGTGACAATAATTGTTTTTCTGTATGCAAAAATTGTTTATTCTCTCGATCATAGGCTCCTGCAATGATTTGATTTTCTTGTGGATCAAGAATGTCTCCAAAGCTGTTTACAGCAACAACTGCACCGACTTGAAGCTCACCAATTTGTATGGCAAATGTGCCTAAGCCACCTTTCATGGAAAAAGATGTCCCTAAACACTTCCCTACTGTTGCTCCTGTACCTGCACCAATAGAACCGTTTGTTATTTCCTTAGTTGTTTCCGCATCCAAACATGCTTGATAGCCTAATGTGGCATCTGGTCGAACGGACGCATCCCCTAAAGCTAAATCAAAAAGAATAGCACCAGGTACAATTGGAACACGTGCAACACCTACATCAAATCCTATTTTCTTTTCTTCTAAATAGTCCATGATACCATCAGCAACACCTAAACCATACGCGCTGCCACCACTTAAAAAGACAGCATGTGTTTCCTGCACAAGATTTTCGGACTTTAGTAAATCTGTTTCACGCGTACCTGGGGACCCTCCTCGTACATCTACCCCAGTTACTGCTCCATTTTTATTAATGATTACTGTACAACCAGTTGCTGCATCGTTATACTGGGCATGTCCGATAGAAAAACCTTTCATATTTCCTATTGAAATTTCTTGTAACATCTTTTCCTCTACTCCTTTCTATTTAGTAATCGTTTACTTAAAACGTAAATAATACATAAAATAATGTTTAAATCACTAGTTTGATTTTATGATATATGGTAAATAGAATAATAACAATAATTTTGAGGTGATAACATGAGTAAAATTCGCACACATTTGATTGTTTCTGGCATGGTTCAAGGCGTTGGATTTCGTTATACGACACAAATGAAAGCAAAAGAAATGGGACTAACCGGTTGGGTAAGAAACTTAGCTGACGGAACAGTTGAAATAGAAGTAGAAGGCGATGATAAAGTTGTTTATCCATTTGTTGATCTCATGAAAAAAGGGCCAAGACGTTTTATTCACGTGGATCATGTCGATATAGAAACGTACGATGATCTGAAAGGATATACAGCGTTTGAAATTCGATAAAAACCATTAATCAAACATGGGAAAACAAAAAGAGAAAACAAACCTTTTTTGATATTTCCGATGCATATTTTTTTCTTTTTTTCACAAAGTATCCTATAAATAACTGTGAAGTGAGGATATATCAAAATGAAAAAGATGATCGGAATGTTACTTCTGTTTATTACATTAATAGCTAGCCCACAAATGGTTGATGCTGCTTATTATGTTAAACCAGGCGATTCATTATGGAAGATTTCACAACAACATAAGATGGATTATCGTGATTTGCTTCAATTAAATCCACAGTTGAGCAACCCAAGTAGAATCTATGTAGGGCAAAAAATTAATGTTCGTTCAGCACATCTGGCTGAAGATATTGTGGATTATGCTGTTAGTTTGCAGGACGTTACGGACTATAGACTAGGGGCTGATTACGCTTTAAGCCCGCGTACTGCTGATTGTTCGAGTTGGACAAAACACATTTATGAGAAATTTGGTATTTGGCTTCCACGTGTTAGTTGGAAACAAGCATCACACGTTGGCACTCCTGTTCCCTTTTATGATGAAAACAGAAATGTTGCCCTAAAAAAAGGAGATCTTATGTTTTTTGGAGATAATGGCAGAGTCTCTCATGTAGGTATATATATAGGGGATGGTTACTGGATTTCCAATTTAAATGCTGAAAAAGATGTTGTTATTTTATCAATCTGGGGTTCGTGGAGTTACGATCGTTTCCTTTGGGCACAAAGAGTCATTTAGGTTCTCTGTCAAATGTGGTGGTGTAATTGTCACTCCACCCTAAATCCTAGAAGAAATACATTTAACAAGAATATCCTATCAAGTAGACTTAAAAAGTATGCTACTTGATAGGGTATTTTTTGTTAAGGTATAAAAGTTATATTAATCAATCTAGTTTCAATACATAGGTATGGAAGCTTTTCTTCTTTATGATAAATCACCTTGAGGACCGAAAAATTCAAAATGAATATCTTCTTCTTTTACATTCCAATCGCGAAGTGCTTTATTCATTGCTTTCATAAATGGTGCAGGACCACAGAAGTAGAATGATGCATGATTAGTCGGTAAAATAGACTGTAGCCAAGGTAAATCTACAAATCCCACTTTATCACAATTAGTTGCTTCTCCTTTTTCATAAACGGTATATGCATGCACATTATCTTTAGTCTCTACTATTTGTTTTACTTCTTCTTTTAATGCGTGCATATCGCTATTTTGAGCAGCATGAATGTAGTACACGTCACGTTGTGGCTGTTGATGTACAGCAGTATGTAACATACTTGTTAATGGTGTAAGTCCAACACCACCGCTAAGCAATACAAGTGGCTTTTCCTCATTGTTAAGCACAAAGTCACCTGCTGGAGCACTTATTTCAATTGTATCTCCCTCGTGAACAGATTCATGCAAGAAAGTAGACACGACGCCATTTGGATTATCATTTACACCATCTTCACGCTTTACGCTAATGCGGAAATAGTCACTGTTTGGCTTACAAGATAAACTATATTGACGTTGGCATGTGTATGGTATAGATGGAATATCTACCTTTACTGTAATAAATTGACCTGGCTCAAAATCAGGTATTTGTCCACCATCTGTTGGTTTTAAGTAAAAAGAAGTAATCACATCACTTTCTTTTACTTTTTGAATCACATGAAAAGAACGGTAACCAACCCATCCTCCAGTTTTGTTAGCTGCTTCTTCGTACATTTCCTTTTCAACAGAAATAAAGGCATCTGCAATAACACCATAGGCATTCGCCCATGCATTAATAATTTCCTCTGTTGCTGCCTCTTTTAATACATCTTGCATCGCTTTAAGCAGATTTTCACCTACAATAGGGTAATGTTCTGGTTTAATATTTAAACTACGATGTTTATAACCAATTTGTTTAACAACAGGTAAGATGTTTTCCAATTGATCAATATTCGCTGCCGCTGCATACACAGCATTAGCTAATGCTTGAGGTTGGTCACCTTTTCTTTGGTTTGTTTGATTAAATATATTTTTTAGTTCTGGGTGATTCGTAAATAGTAATTCATAAAATCGAGATGTAATTGCTGTACCATGCTCTTCTAAAACTGGTACAGTAGCTTTTACCAAATCAATTGTTTGTTGATCAAGTGGCGCTGTTGTTGTTGCCATTATATAACACACTCCTAAAGATATACTTTTTACACATCCTTAATTGTATAAAAAGTTTAGAAAGTATCGCAATAGCTCGATGCAAGAATATATGACAATTCTGTTAAGGTTCATGGCTATTTTAATTTAATTCAGATAAAGGAAGACACCCACTAATTGAGTGTGCATTTATGCTCTGCTTAGAATCTCAGCTAACATGAGATAAAAAAAAATATATCGGACATAAAAACTCCCCTTAAGGTAAAACAGATTTTTGTTTTTTAATCTGTCTACCTTAAGGGGAGCCTATCAAAGAGAAAGATGACTTTGCCTTATTACGTAACTTCTATTTTATAAAATTATTTCTCTTCAAAGAATTTACGATTAAGCGCAATGTATTCATGCTCATCTTCTGGAACTTCATCTTCCATAAAGATCGCTTCTACTGGGCATACAGCTTCACATGCCCCACAATCGATACAAATATCTGGATCGATATAAAACATGTCTTTTCCTTCTTCTATACAATCTACAGGACAAACTTCTACACATTCGCCTGCTTTTTCTTCTATACAAGGTGATGTAATTACAAAAGCCAAGAAAAACTCCTCCTTAAAAAAATTACTATTCTTTATCCTATCATAGATAAGTATATCTACCCAAATTAATTCTGGTTCATTTGATAGCCCGCGCTACCAGATATGACGCACATGACAGGTATCCTCATTAAATGTAAGTGTGAAAACATCAGGGTTTGTTAATGTTTTCCATCTTTCGAATCCAAAGTCATCTAAATAATGGGATAATATAATGCTTAATAAATTTCTATGTGTAACAAGAACAGCACAGTTATTCGACTCGTCTTGTAAACATTCATCTATTACTGCTAAACCTCTTTTTAACGCATCATTTGATGATTCGCCACCTGATAAGGAAAAATCAAAATTTTGGAAAGATTGCTCTAAAACATCCAACCAATCATCTATCGGTTCATTACTTAAGACTCTTTCTTCTAAACGAACATCTTGCTCAATAGGAATATGTTGTGTTGCGGCATACGGTTTTATCGTTTCAATTGCACGCATAAAAGGACTAGAGATTATGCGATCGACTCTCCAATCATTGTCTTTTAAATATAATGCTAAACGATGCGCTTGATTAACGCCATGCTGGGTTAATGGGGAATCCATATGTTGTCCTTCTGCTTGGCAATGTTGAATCAAAATTAGTTGCTTCACTAAATCATCTCCTATGTAAAGAGGATATCGTTATTCAATCTTTTCCCTATCATTTTTCTATTATCTATTGTTCTACAAAATAGTCTTTCTTAAATCCACCGATGCGATTGGTATTATCTATAATAAAATAGAATTCATCTGTTTCATTTTTTACATCATATACTTTCCCTGGTGTTAGTACATGATGAACGACAAACTTTTTTGCATCCGCATGTACACACTTAATTTTTTTGATGGTTTCAGACTTCTCCCAAGTTTGGTGTATCACCATTATGCACCCTCTTTCTCTCTATCATACTTGTACATTTCCATTTTAGCACGAAAAACTCAAAAAAATAAGTCAAACTCTAATTATTCATATGATTTTATAGTTTAAACTACTCTTCTTTCAGATAATGCAAAAAAGCTGCCTCTTTGGGCAGCTTTTTTTTTATTAATCAAATAAGGATAAATACTGTTCGTACCCTTCTTCTTTTAACTTGTCTTTTGGAATAAAGCGTAATGCTGCTGAATTCATACAATATCGCATACCACCTTGATCGGTTGGACCATCATCAAATACGTGTCCAAGATGTGAATCAGCATCTTTACTACGAATCTCAATCCGTCTCATACCATGGGATGTATCTAAATTTTCTTTTAATTGCATACGATTAATTGGTTTAGTAAAGCTTGGCCAACCACAACCCGCATCATATTTTTCATTTGATGAAAATAAAGGCTCCCCACTAACAATATCAACATATATACCATCTTCATCTAAGTTATAATACTCGTTTTGAAAAGGTGCCTCTGTTCCGTTTTCTTGGGTAACTTTATATTGAATGGGAGAGAGAATTTGCTTAAGTTCTTCTTTTGTATATTTCTTTTTCCAATGTTGCTGAATGAAAGCTTCTCTACCTGACCCTTTTTTATATAATCGATAATGAAATGTATTTTTCTTATAGTAATCTTGGTGTTTCTGTTCTGCTGGATAAAATGTTGTTGCTGGTAAGATCTTTGTGACAATGGGTTGATTAAATTTACCAGATTGTTCTAATGCCGATTTGGAAGCTTCAGCTAATTGCTTTTGCTGTTCATTGTGATAAAAAATAGCTGTTTGATATGATTCACCACGATCATTAAATTGTCCACCTGGATCAGTCGGATCAATCTGTTGCCAAAAGATCTCTAACAAGCGTTCATAAGGAAAGATTTCTGGTTGGTACATAATTTGAACAGCCTCGACGTGTCCAGTTGTATTTGAGCATACTTCTTCATAAGATGGATGATCTACATGTCCACCAGTATATCCAGATACAACTTTTTCAATTCCAGGCTGTTCATCAAATGGTTCAACCATACACCAAAAGCAGCCCCCTGCAAATGTTGCTAAAGCAAATCCTTGATCCAAAATAGATTCCTCCTAACAAAAAGTAATGACTAACTTGTATTTCTATTCTAGTTAGATTAGGAAGGAATATCAAATATAGAGCTTAGGCTTTGATCCACTTGGTTGATTCGTGTAGGATTGATCTGTTTCAATTAAATATATATTTTCATTTTCCGTTTCAATTTTTGCTTCAACAGACTGTTCATCATCAATATCGTCGTCTACATCGTCTACAGGATCTTCCTTACTTTCTTCTATTTCCTCTGCACTATTTTCTTCGTTTGCTTCTTCTCCATCTGCTTCTTGGAAGGCTTTTAAAAGTGTTAACATGCTTGGGAGGTTTTTTACAAGCGGACCATATTGTTGAATAATAGGAGTAACGGATTGTGTCATTTTTAAAATTTGTTGTAAATTCGATAATGTCTGTGTCACACCTCCACCAGTAGCGCCCGATACTTGACTGCCTAATTGAGATGGCAATAATTTTTGTATCATACCTTGCAACCCGCTTTTAGGGACGGCTGTAGTTGGTTGATAAGCTGCAGGCATTCCTCCCCAATGTTGTAATGGCTGCATATTCATTGGTGGCATATTCATTGGTGGCATATTCGGCTGTATTGGTGGTCTTCCTTGCATTGGTGGAAACATATTGCTCCCTCATTTCATAAAAATACTTCTATGTTAGTGTACGTAAGACCTATGAAAAAGTGTAGGCTACTTAAATATTCTATCGTACATAAGGTAATAAAGGTTGTACAATAAATGACGTTGATGAGTAAAAATTCACTAACGTCGTCATTTTTAATTTATGTTTCAAGTGATTGTGTAATTTTCGTTTTCACACCTCTAAGGTATGAGAGAATAATCTTGTACCGCGGAGGAAATAGACTCGCTTTCCGCAGGCACGGCTTCAGCTAACTTGGTAAAGAAGATCACTTTACCAAGTGGATCTTCAGCTCGTGCTGTTCCTGCAGGAGTCTCGCCAATTTCCTCCGCTCAGCTACAAACAAGCATTAAAACACTTAGAAAGCACTCGCCTTACATAAAAAATAGCTTTTATCACACATATAATAATGGTCGTATCGAAGGGATAAACAATAAAATCAAAGTATTAAATCACGTCGCATACGGATATCGTAATTTCACGCATTACAAAAACCGAATACTTTTACACTTTAAGTTGAAACCAGTGGAACGAACAGCAAATAAACGCATTAAAAATAAAACACGCCCTAAAGTAGCTTAAGCTACTTTAGGACGTGAACACATGATAATTTAGTTGACTACAAGGACTCACCAACGTCATTTGACGTAGAACCTTAAACAAACTATTCCGGTCGCATGCAGTGAAATATTTAGTTTGGAAATGGACAACTATTTCCCGGGTAAGCGCAGGAAAAGCCATACTTCGCCTTCTTCCTTGTTGCTAATTGACACTATATAACGAAAGAAGTTGATACGTACAAATCGTTTGGTTGTCTTTCCAAGTTAATTCGACAACCTTTCCAAATCCAATCTGATCTGAAGATTGATGGCGTCGAATTTCTATTCGTTCATCCATAGGAAATAATTGATATCCTTCTAATACAATCGAGAAAAAGTTTTCTCTATTTTTTTCACGTTTTTCTTTTCCTTCTGTCACAAGTTTCCATTCGATTGAAAAAGGTACTGTCATTGTTTTCCCTCCAAAACATATATAGTTTTAGTATATCACTTTTTATGTGTATATGAAGTTAGTGCTTAAAAAAGACTCCAGTTAAAACTAGAGTCTACGCAGTATCATTTTGGTACTGTTCCCATAATTGATCAAATACTTGCAATGCTTCAGTAAACGGAATATTCCATTCTAGGTAACTACTAATTTCATCATATGATGTACTATGTTTAGGGAAATTGTGATCACGAAACATCCACTCTGCTAACTTACTTTCATTGGTCACATGTTTTGCACCACGATGACGCATCATATATTGGTAAAATGAATGCATTTACTCTCTCCTTCTATTTATTCATTAACTCGATCATATTGCAAAAAATAATATTCATGTGGATTATCTTCGTCTTGAACTCCTTGTTCTTTTTTAGTTAATGTCCAGTTTGTTTCGCTATAGCTAGGAAAATAGGTGTCACCTTCAAATGTGTCATTGATAAAAGTCATGTACATTCGATCTGCATAGGGTAACAATTGTTTAAATATTTCCCCACCACCGATGACAAAATACTCTTCATCAGGGTTGGCTTTATTCCATTCTAATAAGGTTTCAATCGAATGAATAACCGTGCATCCTTCTTTTTGATAAGTTTTATCACGCGTAATAATGACATTTTCTCTTTTGGGTAAAGGTTTGTTAAATGATTCAAATGTTTTTCTACCCATAATAATTGTATGATGTAATGTTACTTGCTTAAAAAATTGCAAATCACGTGGTAAATTCCAGGGCATCCATTGATTATGACCTATGACTTTGTTTTTATCCATTGCAAAAATAAATGAAATCAATTTTACTTCCTCCTCCTTTTATACAGCTACTGGTGCTTTAATTGGTGGATGAGACCGATAATTTTCGATTGTGATATCATCCATCTCAATATCAAAGATAGAAGAAAGTGATTCACTAATTTTTAATGTAGGAAATTCATATGGCTCTCTTTCTAATTGTGTTTTAATTTGTGTTATATGATTGGAATATAGGTGTGCATCCCCTAATGTATGAATAAAATCCCCAACCTCTAGATTGCATTCATGTGCAACTAAATGCGTAAGTAAGGCATAACTAGCAATATTAAAAGGTACTCCTAAAAAGACATCACCACTACGTTGATATAGTTGACAAGAAAGCTTACCATCTGCTACATAAAATTGAAACATCGTGTGACATGGAGGCAGAGCCATATTACTTGGAACATCTTCAGGATTCCAGGCTGTAACAATATGCCTTCTTGAATCAGGATTTGTTTTGATTGCTTCAATCACTTGCTTTAGTTGATCAATTGTCTCACCTTGAGAGGTTTTCCACTGACGCCACTGTTTCCCATATACAGAACCTAAGTCACCATAGTTTTCAGCAAACACATCATCTTCAAGTATTCTTTGCTTAAAATACGCCATTTCTTTTTGATACTGTTCATTAAATACTTGATCTGTTTGTGATCGATTACCAAAATCGGTCATGTCCGGTCCTTGGTATTCATCACTTTCCACCCATTTTTTAAAAGCCCATTCGTTCCATATATTATTATTGTTACGAAGTAAGTAGCGAATATTTGTATCCCCTTTGATAAACCAAATTAATTCACTAGCAATTAAACGAAATGGCACACGCTTTGTTGTTAATAATGGAAACCCTTCTTGTAATGAAAATCGCATCTGTTGTCCAAATACAGAATATGTACCTGTGTTTGTACGATCTGATTTTACATTCCCATTTTTTAAAATATGTTCACACATCTCTAAATAGCCTTTTTCACCGAACATCTATTTCCACCTCAGTTTTCTTTTACTACAATACTCATTGTTCCATATTACAAAAATATTTCGTTTGATTCAATAGATCATGTTTTTTTCCGTTTAATCATAAGCTTAAATACAGAATAACTTTGAAAGGAGGCATAGCTATGCTTGCATCGGGACAAATACAACATGTTGTAAAGCATTCAATGGCCTATGGCTATATACTTAGCCACCCATTCTCCTTTTACGTTGATGCCTATCCATTATTACAAAATGAGATATTTCAGCAAACTGAAATGCAATTATCTTACGGTCAACATAATGAATCTATCCGTGTGTTACAACAAAAGTTAAATCTTTTATCCTATTACGAAAAAGATTTAGACGGCGAGTTTGGTATCTTTACCGAATATGCTTTAAAAAGATACCAAGCAGAACATCATTTAACTGTATCAGGAGAAGCAAACAAAGAAACAATTGCTGCCATCATACGTTCAGAACGTGATAAATATTTAACCCCGTTACAATCGATTGATCGCACCTATTATATTGGAGAAACTGGAGAGGATATCAAATCGATTCAAAAGGCATTATATTATTTTGGATATTATAAAGATGAAGCGGATGGGATTTTTGGACCAAAGACCAACCAAGCCTTGCACTATTTCCAAGTTGATAATGGATTAGAAGTAAAACAAGAAATTAATCCTCAAGTAATCACAGCCTTATCAGAGAATAGTTCACATCAATCCCAGTTCAATTCAAACGAAAAGAAAGAAACGAATATTGCAGTCGCAAAAGATATTACAAATGAATCCGTCAATTCCTCCGAATTAGCCAAAACTGCAAAACAATATATTGGCGTATCTTATACATGGGGAGGATCATCCCCATCAGGTTTTGATTGTAGTGGTTATATCAATTATGTGTTTAATCAATTACATGTTACCATTCCACGAACTGTTTCAGATATTTGGAATATGGCACAACCAGTCAAAAGTCTTTCCATTGGTGATCTTGTCTTTTTTGAAACGTATAAAAAAGGCCCATCACATATGGGGATCTATTTAGGAAATAAACAATTTATACATGCCAGTGAATCACAAGGCGTTCAAATTTCAGCAATGAATATGGATTATTGGCAACAAAGATACTTAGGAGCAAAACGTATCAAAATTAAATAATAAAGCTAAACAACCTCCAGTGTAAATGCATTTGGGGGTTGTTTACATATCAACCAATTGCCAGTAAGTATCACTAGTGTATTGTAGGGTTTCTGTTTTTTTTAAATTAAATTCCATTCTTTGAAAAATTGATTTAGATACTGTTCCATAAACGCATGTCTCTCACTGGCTATCTGTTTAGCTGTATCTGTGTGAAGCTTGTCCTTTATAAGCAATAATTTATCATAAAAATGTTGGATCGTACTTAATTCCTTTTCTTTAGGAATTTCACTATAAATAGGTCTATTTTTATTCCCTCCAAAACTGAACGCTCGAGCAATCCCAATGGCACCAATGGCATCTAAACGATCAGCATCTTGTACCACTTGACCAATAATAGAATTTGGTTTTTTTCCCTTTCGAAAAGACACGGTATCAATGGCATCGATAATCGTATTTATTTGAATTGGAGTTAAGGATTGCGTATGTAAAAATTCAAGCAATTCTTTCTCTGCATTATTCGGATGATCGGTTAATTTAGCATCAGTCACATCATGTAACCAGCCAGCCATTTCTGCTAAGAAACAATCTACATTTTCTTTCCTCGCTAAATAGTTTGACATTTTTGCAACGCGCTCCATATGGGCAAAGTCATGTCCGGTTGCATCATATTGAAACCGTTTAAGAATAAATGCTTTTGTTTGTTTAAGTATTAAGTCATCCAAAACGAGCCCTCCCTCTGTTTATATCTGTAATAAAGTCCTCTTGTATCATTCAAATAAATCTAATTGTTTAGGATTTAAGTTATCATAAGTAATGCCTAATAACTGAATTAACTGTTTGGCATTCTCACTAGCATCGCCACCGGAATTATTATTAAATACAATACTTACATGATTAACTTTGGATTGTAAGCGTTGGATATTTTCACACCATTCCAGTAATTCTTTTTCATTATAGCGATACAAAAAGCGGACTTTCCTCCATTCTTCTCCTCTGCCGTTTCTATTCCACCCATGTAAGTTTCGTCCGTGCATTCTTATAAATGCGTGCGTTTTATTCGTTGTTTCTACTATAGTAGGTATCGAAGTGTCACCTGCCTGTGGTTCATCACAAATCGTATTAATCCATTGATATGTCCTTAGTAAAGCTAACGTATCGTCTTTATTCTTGGGATGAAACCAGGACTGATGACGAAATTCTATCGCAATGGGGAGAGAAGGAAGTAATTGTTTTATTTTTTTTAATTTAGTGATATGTTGTTCACGAACATCAAACCACGGTGGAAACTGAAATAATATATAAAGTAGTTTATTCTGTTGCCTAACAGGTTCAATTGATTCAATAAAAGATTGAAAAACTTGCTTGGCCTGATAATTTGTTAATTTTTTGCGATCATGACCAGTCATTGATTGATGTGCTTTAAAAATAAATTTAAAATTAGCAGGTGTTTCTGCACACCATTTTTCAACGTTTTGTATAGGTTGAATGGCATAAAATGAGGAATCAACTTCTACAATTGGAAAATGCGCGCTGTAAGTTGCTAATTTTTCTTTCGCTTTTATTCCATGATGATATAATAGGTCGTGATCCCCCCACCCAGTTAATCCAACAAAAATACTCATTATTTATCCACTCCACACGTATAATTTCTCGTTTCTATCTTATCATAAATCCAATTAAGAATTACTACTTCTAGCTCCTTGACTGAATGTTCAAAATAAGCTATATTGAAAATAAGCAAAGAAGATGTATGGATTCATGAATGACAGGTAGCTTCAATAGAAGTGGATGCAAGAATGATCCTTCCCTTCTATAAGCTACCTTTTTTGTTTCCATCCGCTTGTTTGTAATTACCACGTTGTGTTACGTGAAAGTTTTTTTAGGAGGTTTATTTACATGCAAACTGGTGTCGTAAAATGGTTTAATGCAGAAAAAGGGTATGGTTTTATTCAACTAGAAGAGGGTAATGATGTATTTGTACATTACTCTGCAATCCAACAAGAAGGATTTAAAACATTAGAAGAAGGTCAAACAGTTACTTTTGAAATTGTTGAAGGTGAACGTGGACCTCAAGCTGCTAACGTAGAAAAACAATAATACATTTATTAGCGGTGATCACTTCAGATGATCATCGCTTTTTACACATTTTAACCAGCTATTATTTGTATCTATAGAGGAGAAATTATACTATGCTAGAGGTTTATGTAGATGGTGCCACCATAGGAAATCCAGGCCCAAGCGGGGTTGGAGTTGTATTAAAAAAGAAAAATGTGTTGATAGAGAAAAGTTATTACATTGGTACCTATTCTAATCATGAAGCAGAATTGATTGCTGTCATTAAAGGATTACAATTATGTAAAGAATTGTATCCAGATGAGATTTTATCTATTCGTTCTGATTCCAAACTTGTAGTAGATATGATTGAAAAAGCATATACGAAAAATAAAGCCTTCTCTTCTTTTTTAAATGAGATCTTAGTATTAATGCCACAATTTCCTTATTGCTTTATTAAATGGATACCAGATTCTAAAAACAATCATGCTGATCGCTTAGCGAGAAATGCCATCAGATCAAACAGATAATACCTTTTTACAAGATTCCTTTTTGTTGAAATAATGTCCTTGCTTGTTTTTCATTTTTTATTTTATGCTCCATTAACAATTCTAATAAACTAATATAGAAACTCCTATCAAAATGAAGTTGTATTTGAATGGTATATTTCAAAGCGATAATATTTAGTTGATCGCTTGCTTCAGTATATCGTTTACCGAAATAAATAAAATGAACTTCTTCATCACTTAATTTAAAACCTTTCTCCCATAATACTTCTATAAAATCTGCTAAGGAAGAAGCTTTTGGCATTTAAACACCTCTAACTAATGCTTTCTTGCTTTAAAATGAATAGCTGTAATTACTGTAAGTATAATATAATTTTTATAATTTTGCTAGGAAATTATTTGAATACTATTTATATGAATTTTGAATATTATCAAAATTTAAACATTTTTAAGACATCTTTACTTTTTCAACTATAAGAAGTAAACTACTTACTATTCTATGTGTAAAGGGGATATAAAAATGAAAAAGTTATTGGTTTCACTAGGTTTACTAGTAGCATTAATCCTTACTGGATGCTCCCAAGATGAAACAAACACGGATGGTAATAATGAGGAAACAGATGACACAGAACAAACAACAGATTCACAGGATGTAAAAGTAGCCTTATTAGATGTACAACTTAATTTAACAAAAGCAGTTTCTACATATCAACAGGAAATAAACGCCTATCTCACGGTGTCACAAGACGAAACTTCTACAGAAGAAGCTATCCAAACTGCTAAAGATGAAGCAAAAACGGCAGCTAAAGAGGCAACAAATGTATTAAATAGCTATGACATTCAAGTAGAATTACCAGAACAAGAAAAAGAACAGTATGAAAATGCAATTACTACACTAAATACGTATTATCAACAAGTAGAATCTAGTATGAATAATGAAGAACTTGACCTTTCAGAAGCAGACGCTACTTGGGATAAATTCCAAGAACAAATTACCGAAATTTACGAACAAGCCGATTTAATGGTTCCAGATATGGCAGAAGCATTAAGCTAAATAAGCGCTTGGGACAAAACTAAATAGTAGTTATCAAAAAACGAACCTTAATTGTGCAGACGCGAATTAAGGTTCGTTAATTTATGTGGAATTAATGATTGGCTGTGGAAATATGCGACACTCCTCGAAAATAAAGAACAATTTTCTTCATGCGATGCATTGCTGCCGAAATGTTCCTTGTCCTGCAGAAACAGCACGTAAAATGATGAAAAAACGGAAGTGAAAGACGACGACTCCTGCGGGAACAGCACGAGTCCGAAGATCCACTTGGTAAAGTGTTTTTCTTTACCAAGTTAGCTGAGGCCGTGCCCGCGGAAAGCGATCGTCTGTAACTGGAGTGGATGTGTAAATAATACACAAAACTTAATTATCATACTTCATTATACTTAGTGCTAGAAAATATACCATCTGGGGTTAGTTTTTCAACACCTTCGAACGAGCTGAAGATTCAATCCTTTTAAATAAACGTTCGATTTTTTTCTTGAGGAGTGTTGTTTTGCCCCAAGTTTGTTTATTTTACCTCTTGCAAGGTATTTTGTTTGTCCAGCATATTAATCTGCTGAAAACTATAAATCATATATCTTTGTATATTTATCAGTTAAATAATCAACTAGATAATTGGCATCTAATGTCTCACCGGTAACTTCCTTTATCAAATCCAGTGGCTTTTTCATCTTCCCATGTTGATGGATGTTTTCAGTTAACCATTTCTTTATTGACGTAAAATCTCCAGATGCAATCATATCATCTATATTTTGTTCTTGGTTCAATTTATTGTGCAGTTGTGCTGCATACATGTATCCTAATGCGTAAGATGGAAAATAACCAAAATCACCTGCAGACCAATGAATATCTTGTAATACCCCTTCTTTATTTGAAGTTGGACGAATACCAAGATAAGCTTCCATTTTGTCGTTCCAAGCCTCAGGTAAATCCTTCACTTCTAAATCTCCATCAATAAGCGCTTTTTCTAACTCATAGCGAACCATAATATGTAAACAATACGTTAACTCATCTGCTTCAATTCGAATATATGATGGTTTCACTTCATTAATTGCACGATAAAACGTATTAAAATCTATTGCTTGAAATCCAGCTGGCGCATATTCTTTAAATAATTCAAAATGTTTCTCCCAAAAAGCTTCACTTCTACCAATGAAATTTTCCCAAAACAAAGATTGTGATTCATGAATACCCATAGATGTCCCTGTTGCCAATGGTGTTTGCGCTAAATCTAATGAAATATTCTGTTCGTATAATGCGTGTCCACCCTCATGAATGGTACCAAAAACAGCCATTCGAAAATCTTGTTCATCATAACGGGTTGTGACCCTAACGTCATTTTGATTAATGCCTGTCGCAAATGGATGCACGGTTTCATCTAAACGCCCAGCATTAAAATCATAACCCATACGTTTTAAAATCTCCAAACTAAAGGAATGTTGATCTTTCTTTGGAAAATGATGTGTTAATACATTACTATCTGGTTGTAGATCTGATTGTCTAATCTGCTTCACAAGCTCTGTTAATTGTTTTCTTACTTGAGAAAACAGTTGATCTAATACCTCTGTAGTCATACCTGGCTCATACAGATTCAATAAAGCATCATATTTATTCGTAGTTGCTCCCCAATAGGTTGCAAACTTTTTATTGTATGCCACTAATTCTTCAAGATAAGGCTGTAACAATTCGAAATCATCTTCTTCTCTTGCTTGCTCCCATACCGATTCAGATTTTGAGCGAATGGTAATATATGCTTTATACTCATCGTCAGGAATTTTGCTACTACGCAAATATTCATCTTCGCATTCTTCTACCGCGCGTTGTATGATTGGATCTTGTGTTTGGTTTTTTAATGCATCTATGCATGTTTTCATTTCGTTTGAAGTAGTTAGTTGATGTAATTTTTGAGATAGTAGTCCGATGACTTCTGCACGTTGTTCAGCACCTTTCTTCGGTATTTTTGTACGCAGATCCCATTGAACAAGTGATAAAGCCTCGCGATAACTGTCCTGTTCTTTCAATAGCGCTCTAAATCGATTTTCAACCGCTGATATTTCTGACAATGGAAATACCTCCTTTTATTCGTGTTTACCAAAGTATTGATAGTAATCCACTTTAATGAAGCCATTAAATAACTTTCTTCTTTTTGTAGCTTTCTCTCCATAGAGCGACTCGAATTTTTCATTAGACGTTAATACATACGAACTCCAAGAGGGATGTTGTTTCATTATTTTTCCTAAAGCCTGATAAATTGCTTCTACTTCTTTTTTATCCCCTATTCGCTCCCCGTATGGTGGGTTACTTATTAAATAGCCATTCGTTTCTCTTGGATAAAAATCTGTAGCTTGCATTTGCTTCCATTCAATTAAATCTGCTAGACCCGCTTCCAATGCGTTGTTTTTAGCAATTTCAATCATTTTAGGATCAATATCTGAACCCGTTATGGATAGCGGTTGATCATAGTTAGCTAACCCCTCTGCCTCATCAAAAGCTTCTGTCCATTTACTGTCATTAATCCAAGACCACTCTTCAGAGGCAAAAGATCGATTAAAGCCAGGAGCAATATTTTGACCGATCAATGCTGCTTCAATTAAAATCGTACCGGAACCACAAAAGAGATCTACTAATGGAAAATCAGGTTTCCAGTTAGTAAGTTGAACAAGTGCTGCAGCAAGAGTTTCTTTAAGTGGCGCCTCCCCCTGTGCTGTACGATACCCGCGTTTATGTAAACCAGACCCTGAAGTATCAATTGTTAATGTAGCTTTATCTTTTAATAAAGCAACTTCTACTCGATATAACGCACCGGATTCGGGCATTCGAGTTGCAATACCATATCTTTGTTTTAGCTTTTCTACAATGGCCTTTTTTACAATCGCTTGGCAATCTGGCACACTGTATAGCTTAGATTTTACCGATTTTCCAATCACAGGAAAAACGCCATCCTCAGTGATAAATTGTTCCCATGGTAATGCTTTTGTTTGTTCAAATAGATCATCAAAGGTTGTTGCTGTAAATTCTCCTACAATCAACTTCAATCGATCTGCGGTTCGTAACCATAAATTACAACGTGGAATGGCTCCTACATCTGCTTCAAAGATCACCTTTCCATTCTCTACTTGTACATCCGTATAACCTAATGCTTTTATTTCATTTGCAACAACTGACTCTAATCCCATTGCAGCAGTTGCTAATAAAGTTACCTTATTTGACATCATTCATATCCTTTCTTATAAAAAAATAACACCCTTCTGATAACACAATGTTATTAGAAGGGTGTTTTTGCTTGTGTAATAGACCAATGAATGTTTGGTAAGCCATGTTCTGTTACTGTTGCACTACTAACGGTGGTCAGCCTTGTACGTAAGTTGTAATCATCTATCTACAAGCTAATTGCTTGTCCTTGTTTCGGTTCAATTCCCTAATCCAAGATGCCCCTACCTAAATTTGGGTTGCTCACTCGTGGGGTTTACCGCGTTCCACTCAAATTGTTTCCAATCTGACTACGTCACTGTGGCACTTTCAAGCGTATCACACCATATCCAAAGACGTAGGTGCTTACACTGCCGTTAACCCTTACAGGTTACCTTGATTTATGATTTCATCAAGCACGAACACTACAAGCATCTCAGCTTGTGTGAGCATGGACTTTCCTCTACATATGAATCATACGTAGCGATTACAGCAAACATTCATTTATATTATATGCATCATTCATTTTAAATGGATCTTTTCAAACGGTCAACATTAATACTATATCATATTAGGCTTCAAAATAATAGTAGTAATATTTAGTAGGAATACCAATTATGAATCCGCATATTTTTTTCCAAACACAGCCTTCTCTAAATTCGATAAACGCTTTAATATATCATAATTGACTTGATGGTTCGATGTAGCCGGACGGTTTCTTGTTTGCTCGGATTGTTTTCTTAAGCGATTATTTTCCTGTTGTAATTTATCAATTTGGTTCATAAATCTTTCATAATCTTGAATGATTATATCTAAAAAGGCATCAACTTCTTCTTGATTATAGCCTCTCATCGATGTTTTAAAATTTTTATCAAGAATTTCTTTTGCGCTTAATTGATTTAATTCTCCACTCATTCTATTCACCTCAAGTTTCACATACTTGTACTTTATTTTTTCAAATTTATCGTCAAATGTCAATCGCTGACGTCATTAATTCCTTCTTCTTCACTCATTTCCTGCACGGTATCTTCTAGATCAAAAGGAGTGATATAATAAATTGGATAATTCATACGTTTATGCTTAAGCATAGCTTCGTCTAAAAAAAAGCGATTAGATCCAAGATTTTCTTCATTATTTAGTATTAAGCATGCATCACTTTTGTTAACCATGAATTTGTTTTTCGCTTGAAATTGATATACTCCTTTATATGTCGATTGATATAGTAGTTCTACAAAATCAGCTTCCATGAGAATCGATTGATACAATTCTTGCAAGGCTTCAGGCCATCTACTTTCTTGTTCATCAAAAGGTGGAATTACAGCTAATTTAATCGGATAATCTGTTCGTAATTCTATAACTACCTCACAAGTCCATAATTCTACACCTAGTTGACCAGAGACAAGCACCCATTCTAATCCTTCATCTATGAAAGTAAGCAGTCGTTTTTTTATTGTTTCTTTTATATAACGAATTCTACGATCTTTTACTGACGAAATATTTATCTCGTGCGGCTTATACCCAGTAACAGCTAATACCTTCAATCTACTCATCCTTTATTATGTAAAAAAAGCTGGCATACACCAGCTTTATATAATTCTTACCTCAAACAGTGTTTAGCGAAAAAACGGTGATTGTTGTTGTTGATTTGGGACTTGTGATGAACCTCCATATACATTTACCATATCTACTGTATTTTGATACGATGTGGTGTGTGGGTAAAAATGCGTATTTTTAACTAGATGATGATTAACTACATTTGTATGTGAAGGATGGATATAGTTCACATTGGATTGACTACAAGTATGCATTTGATTATATTTCGTAGGGCAAACCACCGTCTTGGTTGGTCCTTGCATACAACAATGACGACGAGGCCGCATCATTCATTCTCCTTTCTTCATTAACCTATAGATTTGGCTACACTATAACCTATGTAAGAAAGAAAAACTTGTCTTGGCATTCGTCCTATATATCATAATTTTATTGAAATTTATTTTAGGTCATCTAAAATGATATCTAACACATACATAACAGAATTATACAGATTCATATACCTGTTCTCTTTAACATCTATATAATAGCTATGCATTAATAATAGTTCAACATTTTCTCTTGTAGAGACTACTTGTTGAGGATGAATACGTAGTGTACGTTTTTTTACCTCTTCAGCTGTATGAACCTCCCACTGTTCAACTAGTTGAAAAACAGGACCAGTAGCCTCTTTTACATAAGTGAAAAATGTTAGATCTCTTTTATTTTCGGGTTTATCCTGATGAAAATAATTATCTTTTAATTGATTTAATGTTTCTTTTAATTCTATGGTTAGTTCTTTTACTGTCATGATCAATGCCTCCTGCTCTTCTTACTTTATCATGATTTTTGGACAAATGGCAGGAATTTAATACGTTTTTTTGTATTTTTCATTGGTTTAATGGTATAACTTTTCGAATTATTTACTACATTTGTTTGTTCTACTTCTGATTTTAAATGTGTAATCTCTTTTTCTAGCCTTTCAATATCCTGTCGATGATTTAATGCCATGGTTAATACAACATCATCTGCCTTTGTAGCTAGTCGTTGTTCTATTACTTCTATTTTATTATATAATTTTTCAAACTTGGCATTCATATGCTCTAATGAAATGGACTTATTTATTTCCATAGTAACACTCCCTAATTGATTGTTAATATGGTATTCTCTAATCGCATGTATTTACCTGCACGTCTGACAAAACTAGAAATAATCTAACAATAAAAGTGAAAATGGCCTATGTTTATTGTTTTTCACCCACATACATACAAAAATAACTCGAATGGTTTAACTGTGCATTTAGACGCTATTTTTTTGTAAAAATTCGCTGTTCGTCGTATACTATATGAACATATCTTTTTCATTCCTTTTGGTAAACAGCCTTCATATAGGAATTTATCATTAAATATATATATAATTGTTCTCAAACTTGCACATTATTTGATATGATACTGTCAAGTGGGAGGGAAATGTAATGAACTATCCTAATGGCAAAAAAGCCATTGCTCAAGTGCAACAACGCACGAAGAAAAATACAACAACCTTCAGTAATCGAGGAATGACATTAGAAGATGATATTAATAATACAAACATTTACTATCGAACAGCAAATCTAGCTATTATTCACAAGAAACCAACACCAGTACAAATAGTAAATGTAAATTATCCTAAGCGAAGTGCAGCAGTGATTACAGAAGGATACTTTAAACAAGCTTCAACAACAGATTTTAATGGAATTTATCGTGGCACATATGTAGACTTTGAAGCAAAGGAAACGAAAAATAAAACATCCTTTCCCTTAAATAACGTGCATGAACATCAAATCAATCATATGCGTACCATCGTGGAGCATAATGGAATTTGTTTTATTTTGATTCGATTTGCTACATATAACCAAACATTTTTTCTCCCTGCAGTGAAACTTTTCCCGTATTGGGATAGTCAATTTACAGGAGGAAGAAAATCTATTCCTTATCAAGATATAAAGGAAATAGGCATGGAAGTGCCCATGAACTATCCGGCACAAGTGGATTATTTAAAAATAATTGATCAGTTATATTTCTAGAACGGAGGAAGATGAGTTATGGCAAATGAAAGCCAATCTCGTACAGCAAGAAGACAACAAGAAAAGAGTAAAAAGCAATCAAAAAAGAAAAATAAATCTATCTGGAAAAAGATTCTTCTAACGATCGGCATCATCTTTTTAATTGCTACCATAAGCGTGGGTGGTTTGTTTGGCTATTATGTTACGACAGCACCAGATTTAGATAGTTCCTTACTCTCTGATCCTGCATCAACCAAGGTATATGATATGGATGGAGAACTATATGCAGACTTAGGTACAGAAAAACGGACAAAAATCGCTTATAATGAATTACCAGATTTGCTAATTGATGCAGTATTAGCCACTGAAGATGTGCGTTTTTTTGATCACTCTGGTATTGACTTGCGTCGTATTGGTGGTGCAGTAATTGCAAACTTCACCGATGGATTTGGATCTGAAGGTGCAAGTACGATTACCCAACAGGTAGTAAAGGATTCATTTTTATCTACAGATAAAACCATTAAACGTAAAGTACAGGAGCAATGGTTAGCGATTCAATTAGATAGAAAGTACGCAAAAGAAGAAATTTTAGAAATGTACTTAAACAAAATTTATTACGGCTCAGGCGCATACGGTGTTGCTACTGCAGCAGAAACATACTTTGGTAAAAAAGAGCTAAACGAGTTAACACTCCCAGAAGCGGCATTACTGGCTGGATTACCTCAACGACCATCTGCGTATGATCCAACGGTTAATCCTGAACTAGCAAAAGAAAGAATGGATACCGTACTTAGTCTAATGGTACGACACGAGAAAATTTCTGAAGCAGAAGCAGAAGAAGCGAGCCAGGTAAAAATTGAAGATATGTTAAACCCAAGTTCCAATCAGGAGGTCAAATACCAAGCTTTTATTCAGAAAGTGGCTGATGAAGTAGAACAGAACACAGGAGCAAACATTTACACCGATGGCCTTGAAGTGTATACAACACTTGATCCAAATGCGCAAGAAGAAGTAGAATTTGTTTTATCAAATGCCGAAGACAACCCGATCCAATACCCTGATGATGAACTACAATCAGGTATTGCTGTTGTAGATACAACATCGGGTGCAATTCGAGCAATTGGTGGTGGAAGAAACAGAGAAAACAATAACGGGTGGAATTTTGCCTTTCACGGAGATGGAAGACAAACTGGATCTACCATCAAACCTATTCTCGACTATGGCCCAGCAATTGAACATTTGAATTGGTCAACTTATCATCAAATTAACGATGATGCACCATATGCATTGAAAGGCACTGGTGGAGATACAGTTAAAAACTGGAATAATAAATATCAAGGCTGGATGAGTATTCGCCATGCACTAAAATGGTCTTTAAACGTTCCAGCATTAAAAACATTAGAAGCAGTTGGCTTAAGTAAAGCTGAAGCATTCGCTAATGGATTAGGTATTCAAATTAGTGAAACTCCAGTAATTACTGATGGAATTGGTGGAGGAGGTTCAGAAGCTACTCCACTAGAAATAGCTGGTGCTTATAGTGCCTTTGGTAATGGCGGTATTTATAGTGAGCCTTATGCAGTAACCAAAGTTGTATTTAATGATGGGCATTCTGAAGAATTAAAGTCTGATCCAGAAGCAGCCATGTCTGATGCTACTGCTTATATGATTACAGATATGCTAAAGGATGTTGTAGAAGGTGGAACAGGAACCAGAGCAAAAGTAGCTGGACTACCTATGGCTGGTAAAACAGGTACAACAAATTTAACAAATGGTAAAACAGGTAGCCCTGATGCATGGTTTGCAGGCTATACACGCAACTATTCTATTGCTATTTGGTCTGGTTATCCGAAGGGCAATGATCGCGCAATACCAAACACAAAAATTTCTCAACAATTATTTAAAGAGATTATGAGTCATATCTCTGAAGGAATCGATACACCAGACTTTGAAATGCCAAGTTCTGTGGTCAAAGTTCAGGTAGAGAAAGGTTCAAATCCGGCAAAACTACCAAGTGAATATACGCCAGATTCAAAAGTTGTAACGGAGTTATTCAAAAAAGGACATGTACCGTCAGAAACCTCTGAAAAATACGATCAATTAGATCCTGTTAAAGACTTAAAAGCAAAATATGATAAAAAATCGAATAGTATTTCTGTTTCATGGAAATACGACAGTGAACAAGATGTTCGATTTGAAGTTAATGCTGGAACTGGTAATAGTACAACTACTGAAGATACTTCATTAGAAATTACCAATATAGAGCAAGGGAAAACCTATTCTATTTCCGTAACTGCGATAGATGCAAATAATGAGAGTAATGTAAGTGAAGCCAAAACAGTTGAGGTTGAAGTACCAAAGGAAAAAGATGAAGAAGAAAAACCAGAAGAAGATTCAAAGCCATCTGATCCAGATAACCCTAACGAAGGTGATTCGGACACTGGTGAAAATGAAGATACGGATGATTCAGATGAAACGAGTGATGACGACAGTGATCCAAGTGATCAGGATGATGGACAACAGGATGGGAACGGGAATGGGAATGAAACGGACTTACCAATCCCCAGTGTTAATTAAACGATTCCATTTTACTGCTAGATAAAAAACAACTCATAAATATATACAAAAAAAACAAGAAGCCATAATTACTGGTTTCTTGTTTTTTTCTGTAATATTTCAACTTTTGCATACAATTTTTCTGTTTCTTTGTATAATTCGTTTAACTGTATATAGGAATAATATTGTTCTGGTTGCTGTAAGATGAACGGAATTCGTTCTTGACTGTTAAAAGGGGCATACTTTAATGACAGGAGCATTTTGCTTACATGTTGATCCTCAGGTGGCTCTTGATTATTGAGCACAGCTAATGCATTTATTAATTCATTTGTGTAATATACCACTGGTTCTTTTGCATCTTGATACTTGCGTGCATGAAATAAATCTGCAATATGTTTATGATTCGCTTTCCAGTTATCAATTATTTGCTTTCCATTATTCAATGACATTTTATTCACGCTCCTTTTTTCTTAATCTTTTTTGACCTTCTCGACAAATGGATAGTAATAAACACGAATCACAATTTGGATTTCTTGCTTTACAATGATACCTACCAAAAAATATCATTCGATGATGGGTATCACTCCACTCTTCTCTAGGTATTTTCTTCATTAACGTCTTCTCTACTTCTAATGTAGAATCTTTCCATTTGCAAATTCCTAATCGTTTAGAGACACGTTCAACATGTGTATCAACGGCAATTGCTGGTTCATGATACGCAACAGATGCTACGACATTAGCCGTCTTTCTCCCCACTCCTGCTAATGTTACTAACTCTTCTTTTGTTTTCGGAACTTCTCCTCCAAAGTCATCTAACAAGGATTGACATAACTTCCGAATATTTTTAGATTTATTTCGATACAAACCAATCGATCGTATGTCATGTTGTAATTCCTCAATTGGAACGGATAGATAATCTTCTGGTGTTTTATATTTAGTAAATAAATCTTTGGTCACCTTATTTACTAAAGCATCCGTACATTGAGCAGACAACACGACAGCTATCAATAATTCAAATGGATTTCTGTGCGTTAGTTCACAGGCGGCATTTGGAAACATATCTGCCATTGTATCCAATGTAAAACGAATTTCCTTTTTTGTAAGCATAGTTAAACTCCTCTTAATTAATCCTCTTCTAACCAATTATAATAAAGCGATGTATCTCGATTGTTATTTTGTTGTTTTCTCTCTACTTGTGCATGTTCACTGTGAAATGCTTTGCTGTGTGCTCTGGCTTCATCAACGGATTGGATACCTTTACGTTTCCATTCTCTTAATATGCGATCGATGTATTTAAAATTAAGTTTACTCATTAAAACAGCTTCTCTTAATGCTGCCTTAATTAATGATGGTTGCTGATTCTCATCATCAATCCAAATATTGATCGTTTCAATCTCAATTGGTGATAGTGCTCTACCAAACTCTTGTTCAAATAAGACAAAAATGTTCATTTGATCTTGGCTTAATTGTTGTTCCTCGTCACTATCCACTTGATTATACAGTCTATCCCATAATGGTTCTAATGCGTATTGCTCATTTCTCAGCGCACTATCTTCAGTCGACTCTTCAATCGATAATAAACCTTTTTGAATTAATTGTCGAAGTAGCATGGCACATACCTGTTGATCAAAAGTTGTTTCTAAGGCAATTTCTTCAGGGGTGGGGAAAAATACACCAATCGATTGGTAATGATATATTTTAAAAATAATAACTAATTCCTTTTCGTCTATGCCCATACTATGATAATTTGACAATAGCTTTGATGGGATTGTTAACTGATCTTGCAATACAGATTGAATTGTATAGTTTTTTTTCATCGGGTCACCTCAAACGTATTGTAGCATAAACCTTCTCTTCTGTTCGAACCTTTAGCAACTATCAAATAAGGTATTTTATTTAGCCAAAAACGAGAATTCCTAGCTTCTCCTATATTACGTTCCTTTAATTTCAACTACGTTAATTATTTACCGTTTTCATTCCTATCCTTTCTCATCAGTGCAATAAAACCTTTGACATGTTTGTCAAAGGTTTTATTAATCAAGGATATAAACGATTCAAAAGACGTGGGAATGGAATCGTTTCTCTAACATGTTCAACACCTGCAAGCCAAGCGACCGTTCTTTCTAGACCAAGTCCAAAGCCTGCGTGTGGTACACTACCATATTGGCGTAATTCCAAATACCATTGATAAGCATCACCTGTTAATTGGTGCTCCTCATAGCGTTGTTTCATTAGCTCTAAATCATCAATTCGTTGGGAGCCTCCAATAATTTCTCCATAGCCTTCTGGTGCAATTAAATCTGCACACAACACTACTTCCGGGCGATCTGGATCAGGTTTCATATAAAAAGCTTTAATTTCAGTAGGGTAGTTAGTGATGAATACTGGTTTATCAAAACTTTCAGCAATTGCAGTTTCGTGTGGAGCACCGAAGTCCTCTCCCCATTCAATATCATCAAATCCTTTTTCCTTTAGCAAATCAATTGCTTCATCGTAACTAATTCGTGGGAATGGCGCTTGTATTTTTTTCAATTTATCAATATCTCGTTCAAGCGTCTTTAATTCTAATGCACAGTTATCTATAACTGATTGCGCTAAGTAAGATACATATTGTTCTTGTACTTCCAGACTTTCTTCATGATCCATGAATGCCATCTCTGGTTCGATCATCCAAAATTCGATTAAATGTCTTCTTGTCTTTGATTTTTCAGCACGAAATGTGGGACCAAAAGAAAATACTTTTCCAAGTGCCATTGCTGCCGCTTCCATGTACAATTGTCCACTTTGAGATAAATAAGCTTCCTCATCAAAATATTGGGTGTGAAATAATTCTGTCGTTCCTTCTGCTGCAGAGCCAGTTAGAATAGGCGGATCTACTTTGATATAACCATTTTCATTAAAGAAAGTATAGGTTGCTCGAATAATTTCATTTCTTATTTTCATAATAGCGTGTTGCTTTTTAGATCTAAGCCATAAATGACGGTGATCCATCAAAAATTCTGTACCATGTTCTTTCGGTGTAATAGGATAATCAACCGCCTCGTGAATAATTTCCAGTGATGAAACTTGTAATTCATAACCAAATGGAGACCGACTATCTTCAACAACTGTACCAGTTACATATAATGATGATTCTTGTGTCATATTCTTTGCCAACTTAAATATATCTTCACTTACATCAGCTTTCACAACTACACCTTGTATAAATCCCGTACCGTCTCTTAGCTGTAAAAAAGCGATTTTTCCACTTGATCGTTTATTTGCTAACCAGCTGCCAATTGTTACTTCTTTTCCTACATAATTTTTTACTTGATCTATTGTTGTTTTCACTACTTATTCCTCCAAAGCTAAATTCTCTTTATTGATGATTCTTCACAAAACGGTGAAGTCGTTTCATTGCTTCTTCTAATTGATCTAAACTAATTGCATAAGAAAGTCTAACATTTTCTGGTGATCCAAAACCACTACCCGGAACTAATGCTACCTTTTCTTCTTCTAATATTGCTTTTACCCACTTATCGACGGAATCAAAGCCATTCATCTCAACAGCTTCTTGCACATTAGGGAATAAATAAAAGGCTCCCTTTGGTTTCACACAGGTTACTCCCGGTATTGCTGTTAACCATTGATAAGTTTTTTCTAATCGTTCTGAAAATGCTTGTTTCATTTTATCTAATTCATCATCCGCTTTGCTATATGCACTCCATGCAGCAATTTGCGCAATAGATGTCGGATTAGACGTAGAATGAGAAGCTAGATTCGTCATGGCTTGTATAATTTTTTTCTCACCTAATGCATAGCCAATTCGCCAGCCTGTCATGGAATGAGATTTTGAAACACCATTAATGATAATTGTATGCTTTTTTAATGCAGGCGAAATTTCTGCAATAGATACATGTTGATCTTCTGTATAAATTAACTTTTCATATATTTCGTCAGAAACAATAAACAAATTATGTTTTAAACAAATTTCTCCCAACGCTTGTAATTCTTGTTTAGAATACGTTACACCAGTTGGATTACTTGGAGAATTTATAATTACTGCTTTTGTTTTAGAAGTAATTACATTTTCTAATTGATCAGGTGTTAATTTAAATTGATTTGCTTCCTGTGCTTTGACGAAAACCGGCTTTCCTTCAGCTAATTTTATTTGCTCTGGGTAACTAACCCAATAAGGCGACGGGACAACTACTTCATCTCCAGGATTTAATAATACTTGAAATAAGGTATATAATGCATGTTTTGCTCCAGTTGTAACAATAACTTCCTCTCGATCATAGTTTAAACCTTGGTCATTTTTCATTTTATCAATAATAGCATCTTTTAACTCGACAATTCCGCCGGACGGAGTATATTTAGTAAATCCTTCTTGCATAGCTTCTGTTGCCGCATCTAATATGTATGATGGTGTATTGAAATCTGGTTCACCAGCTCCTAATCCGATTACATCATGACCTGATTTTTTCAGTTCTTTCGCTTTTGCTGTAATGGCTAATGTTGCTGATGGTGTCAATGCTTGTACACGAGATGCTAATTCCATAGTAATCACCCTTCTAGTTTTTATAGTCATTAGACAAAGTTACTCCACTTTCATATTCTCCGTTGTCTAAACGATAATAGCGATAGCTCAAACGATCTTTATTATCAAAATAAGATAGTTCCAATAAAGGAACATTATCTCGAATTCCATAATTCATCTGTAGCAGTTGACAACTTTCACACGCTGTTTGCCAACTCTCTTCGATACGTTCTTTATTCACTAATCTTTTTAACGAAAAAACAGAAATCGCCTTGTCTGAGTTGGACTGGTTAACGTAGGCAAGTAACTGTTCACCTTCCTCGTTTTTTCCAGTGATCACATGATAATACTGTCTGCCATGAAAGCGTGAAATTTCATCAACGGTAATCATATCTGTTTCAGTTAAAACACGTTCTTCTGACTCTGTAAAACCTTCTATCTTATTTTCTTGAATCAGTTGATAAACGTTTGATCCGTAAACAATTAAAGAAAATAAGAAAAGGAATAGGATAACAAGAAACCATTTCACCCAATTAGGTACGGTAAATTGTAAAGATCGCTGTCTCATCGTCATCCTCGTCTAATGCTAAACCAAACATTAAGTTATCTTCTTTTAATGTTCGATTTAAGCTATCTACAATTTTATATAAATCATTTGTATAACCCAGTCGAACGGTTGATAATGTTTCCATTTTATCTGCCATTTTATTCAAACTCCCATAACTTGTTTTTACTATTATTGTATTTTTTACTAAACATAACTTTATTGATATGATATATACTAATACTGTGTTGAAAAAGAAATATGTTTCCATTATAACAGTTTTTTTGATGGATTTTGATGGACATTTTAATTTTTTTCAACTAAATTTAATCCTTACCCATTTTTTGCTGTGTACAGTTACTGTACACAGCTTTTTTAATACTTGGATTATATGGATTTAATTTGTTATGAGATGATCTCATAATCATGTAGTGTCATTTGAATAATTGTGGTGCCTACTTGTTTTAATTGGTATACATCTATCCATGATTCATTTAGTCTTTCGATTAACGATTTATTTAGCTTTCCAGATCTGACATTAAAGATGATGCTTATATGCGGATCTAATGCTTTTAAAAGTTTTTCACTCGGAGAATTACCTTGAGCAAAATCAGGAATCTTAATAATATCTGGTTTATGCATTGTATGTTCTACGATTGATTTCACTTTTGACCGTTCAGAAAAACCCATGTATAAAATGCTGTTATTTCCATATTCAATCGTTACTGTCATTTCTCCTTGGTCAGAAGTATCATGCACATAAAAAGTTAAATGGTTCGATAAGGAATAATCTTCATTTTTCTTCCATATCTTTGTTTTATCATCATCGATTAATGGTATTAAGTTCTCTGTTTTAGCGGATGTAATCACCGTTTCTACTTGAAACTTGTCCATGAGATAACTGATATTTCCATTGTAACGATCGGTATGCTTCGTAAGAATAATACTATTAATTTTTTTGACATGTAATTCCTTTAGCTGTTTTACTAAATCATTGGTACTATAAACAGACCCTGTATTAATTAAGAAGTTGTCTCCTTCTTCTGTTTGAATTAACGTTGCTTCCCCATCAGGTATGTTTAAAAACGATATCAGTAATTGTTCTTTTTCCAACATAGATATACCAGATTGAGCAGTTAATCCTATTGGTATGAAAATTCCAATACAAATTAAAGCAAAGCTAATTTTTTTCATTGTATCCACTTTAGACCCACCTACTTATTATTTGTACATAAGTTTAGGATACGTAAGATTACAATGTTCATAACCATTTCTCTGCAGTTTCCAATAATTCTTTCGTTGCTGTATGATGCAGATTAATTGGTGGTATCGAATCAATAAAATACTTGCCATATTTTGCAGTAATGATTCGTTCATCACAAACAAAGACGATACCACGATCATTACTAGCGCGTATTAATCGACCAAATCCTTGTTTAAAACGTATAACAGCATTTGGGATCGCTACAGACATAAATGAATTCTTTCCTGCTTTTTCATAATAGAATGCTTTTGCTTGGTAAACAGGATGATTAGGAGGCTGAAAGGGCAAACGCGCAATAACCACACACGATAGATCACTCCCAGGGATATCAATACCTTCCCAAAAAGAGTTTGTGCCTAACAATATTGCTCGATCAAACGTTTGAAAGTTCTTTTTTAAACGTGTTCGACTGCCACTTGAGATACCTTGTGCAATAAGCATGAAATCTTCTTGGTCCATTAAAGTTCGTAATAATTGATACGATTTTTTTAGCATATCATAGGAAGTAAACAGTACCAACATTCTTCCCTTGGTAACTTGAGCAAGAGATATAATCGCTTCACACATCGCATAAATAAAATCATCCATTTGATTATAACGAGCAGCCGGAAAATCACTTGGAACGAATAATTGCACTTGATCATGATAGGAGTATGGTGAATCTATTTTATATTCTAATACATCCTTATTTTTAAATCCTAATCGTTCTTTAAAAATGTGGAACGAGTTTTTCACTGTTATGGTTGCACTAGTCAACACACTACTTTCTAATTCATTAAATAATTCATTTTGTAGAATATCACCAATGTCAATTGGCTCTTGATATAAATATACTGCATTCTGCGCACCAGTCATTTCTATTTCAATCCATTTCACTTCTGTATCATGAAAAGGTTGTAAAAAGTAGGACCTTAGTTGATTCATTGTATCTTGTATTTGCTCTGAATGATACTTTAACGTTTCTATTAGATCGATTGAATAATTATATTGAATGAATACCTCTTTTACCTTCGACAAGATGTGAATTAAATCCTGGAAAAAGAAAATTAACCGTTCTGTCATATCTAAGATGACTTCCCACTTTGTTTCATTTTCATCAGAAAGGATATATTGACGCCTTCCAATATCGCTCATGCCTATTTGGTCCTCTTGCTTATTCTTTACATATTGAAATAACTGTCTAAATAGTAAGTCCAATTCTTCTTTTGTTGCTTGCCATGTTGTCTCCCATTTCAAACGATACAAAAGATCCGCTATATAATCATTTTTACTAGCTAACATTTTGATAAATCCTTCATTTATAGAGCCTACATTTTTTAATAACTGTTGAATCGATATATAATTAAGACGCAAACCAAAATGCTTTGAGGCAATTTCCTCCAGATGATGTGCCTCATCAATTATCAATTTTTTAAAAGGTGGTAATATCGATGTTTCATTGGTTACATTTGCACATACCAGGGCATGATTTGTAATAATAATATCAGCTTTTTGAGCATTTACCTTAGCCTTTAAAAAGAAAGAACGCGTAAACCAAGGAGAGCTAGCATCCAATGCACCTTCTGCTTCAGAAGAGACTGTTTTTGCAAACTGTTCTCCACTTGATGGCAAACTAAGTTCATCAAAATCACCAGCGTCTGTTTCTGTTAACCAAACTAAAAGGATGGCTTTTGTTAACGTAATATCATAGTTATCAAAGCCATTGGATTGCATGGATTGTTCAAATTTAGAAAGACTCAAATAATGCTGTTTTCCTTTAAGCATTACTGTTTGAAATGAAAAAGGCAAGGCTTGTTCCAGAAGTGGAATTTCTTTTTCAATCAATTGTCTTTGCAATTGTGTTAAATGTGTACTGATAACCACTCTTTCTTGATGCTTAACTGCTTGGTAAATCGTTGGTATTAGATAAGCTAATGACTTTCCGGTACCAGTCTCCGCTTCAAAAATGGCATGTTGTTTGGATTGTAAAGCATCATAAACAAGTGTTGCCATTTCATATTGACCGTTTCGTTTTTCATAATCCTTAATGAAGCTTTTAAAACCTAAAGGATGTTCAAATAATTGGTCAACTACTTCACCAAACGAAGGGATCTCTGGATTTGTAACAGAATGAATCATAGGTTGCTTTCTCAAGGCAAAGCCACGAAATATTTCTACTTTTTCCTGTTCTGTTGTCATCGTTGTTGAATAAAAGGTTAATTTATCTAATAACGTATATAGATCACTTTTTAATTTTGGCTCCAACTTTTTGAGTTGCGTGATTAATTCATAAGGTTGTTGAGCTAATTTTTCTAATAAAAAATGTAACAGATCAGTAGTAACAAGTGCATCAGATAAGGCTCGATGAGGTGCATCGTGTGTAAACATTAAATGTTTTGCTAAATGTTCCAATTTATAACTAGGAGCTTGAGGTAATAAAATACGCGACAATTCCACAGTATCTAAAATGGGAAGTTGTATTGGTCTTAAACCAACACGTTCAAACTCTGCATTTAAGAATCCTAAATCAAACGGAACGTTATGCGCCACAAAATAAGCATCTTCAAAAAATGGATAGATATCTTCTGCTACTTCATCAAAAAGCGGTGCATCTTCTACATCATCATTAGTGATGCCAGTTAATTTTGTAATAAACGGTTCAATGTCTATGTTAGGATTAATTAATGTTGCATATTGATCTGTAATTTTATTATTTTCTAATACAACCAAACCAATTTCAATCATTCTGTCACCATTACGAGGTGTATGACCTGTGGTTTCTAAGTCTACAATTACAAATTTGTTCAATCTACTCATCCTTAATTTGTATCTATACTATAAGTAAAACTCCTACCAAACAACTAGTTGATAAGAGTTTCACAATTTACATGGCTGTTAATGGCGGTTCTTGCTCAATCACTTCTACCACATCATTATCTTCATTCATAATAGCAACTTTAGGCTTGAAATTTTTTAATTCATCGTCAGAAAGGGAAGCGTAAGAAACAATAATGACAATATCATTCGGTTGTACCAGTCGAGCAGCAGCCCCATTTAAACATACGACCTTACTACCTCTTTCTCCTGGAATAACATAGGTCTCTAACCTTGCACCATTATTATTGTTTACAATTTGTACTTTTTCGTGCGGCAAAATCCCCACTTGATCAATAATATCTTGATCAAGTGTAATACTTCCTACATAATTCAAGTTTGCTTCTGTTACCCGAGCCCGATGGATTTTTGCTCTCATCATGGTACGGTACATAAAATAACCCCCTACAATGTTATGTGATCAATCTTACCATCCGCAGACATAATAAGATTATCAATTAACCTTGCCTTATCAAATTGTACAGCAATGGCAATAATAAATTGTTGATTTATTAAATCCATAGGCTGTAACGTTGGAAAAGTAAGGATTTCAACATAATCTATTGCCCCGCTTGTATTTGATTGAATATATTTTTTTACTTCATTCACTATAATAGCAGGATTATTTTCACCGTCAAATATTTTCTTTTGAGCCAAGTGCAAACTATGATAAAGTTGTACTGCTTCTTCTCGCTCACTTTCAGTTAAATAAACATTTCTACTACTCTTAGCTAACCCGTCTTTTTCTCTTACCGTTGGAACCATATGTAAAGTCAATGGAAAATTTAGATCTTTAATCATTTGATCTATTACAGCAACTTGTTGTGCATCTTTCCTACCAAAGTAGACATGATCGGGTTGCGTAACATGAAATAACTTGGTTAATACTGTGACAACACCCGAGAAGTGCCCAGGTCTAGATTTACCACAAAGTACGTCTACGCGATCAATTACAGTCATATTTACACCCAGTTTGTTGGGATACATCTCATCAACTGTTGGTAAGAATAAGTAATCCACACCATGTTCTTCCGCAATTTTCATATCACGCATCTCATCACGTGGATATTTATCAAAATCTTCATTCGGACCAAATTGTAACGGATTAACAAAAATACTCATAATAACAATACTATTTTGCTTTCTAGCTTGATCTACGAGTGCTGTATGTCCCTCATGTAAATAGCCCATTGTTGGAACAAATCCTATGGTGGATTGTTTTTGTTTTATTTTTTTCACTGTTTGTTGCATTTCTTGAATCGTTTTAATGACTTGCACTAGAATTCCTCCATCCCTAATGCTTGTCGCATCTCTGGCGAAAGAAAATAACTTTGTGCATCATTTGGAAATGTTGCTTGTTTCACTTCTGAGATGTATTGACTAATAGCAGTTGGTATATTTTCGTTTAGATTATCATATGTTTTAACAAACTTTGGCAAGCGATCCACACCATATTGTAAAATGTCATGGAAAACAAGTACTTGTCCATCACAATGTGAACCAGCGCCAATCCCGATGGTAGGTATATTTAATTGTTGTGTAATTCGACTTGCTACTTCTTTTGGAATACACTCTAATACAATACCGATTGCTCCACTAGCTTCTAAGGCCTTCGCATCTTGGATTAACCGCTCCACACTTTCCTTATCTTTTCCTTGAACACGAAACCCTCCTAATACATTAACCGACTGCGGTGTCAAGCCAATATGAGCAACAACTGGTACACCTGCGTGTGTTAATTTAGAAATGAGCTCTAAGGTTTCTGGTGTGGCACCCTCAACTTTTACTGCTTGTGCGTTTGTTTCTTGAAAGATCCTTCTGGCGTTTTTCATCGATTCTTCCACTGAAATGTGATAAGACATAAATGGCATATCGACCACTACAAATGTATTTGAAGCTCCTCTGGTTACTGCTTTTCCATGATGAATCATATCATCGACAGTAACTTGAATAGTAGAGTCGTATCCAAGTACCACCATACCTAAAGAATCGCCGACTAATATCATATCTACATCTGCCTTCTCAGCCATTTTAGCTGAAGGATAGTCATAGGCGGTAATCATCGTAATTTTATCATTGTTGTCTTTCATTTGTTGTAATGTTATTCTATTTTTCATTGTTTATCCTCCTTTTTACCAATCGATCTCAGCAGAATACAAAGAATGAACCTCACCATCTTTATCTTGCAATAATAAGGCACCGTCCTGGCCTATTCCTCTAATTATTCCTTCGCTTCTCGTATTTCCGCTTTGATAAGTAACGTGTTGATTCATTTTATATCCACGCTTTTCCCAACGCTTTTTAATCTCTGAAAAACCTGTTTCATTATACTGTTCATACTGTATTTCGAATGCGTGTAAAATGGATTGTATTAAATCCCGCTTAGAAAAAGATTGTGCAGCCGCTTCTCGTAAGGATGTCGCTTTTTGCCTAATCGCTGTATCAAATTGTTGTGTGGTCTGATTTACATTGATACCAATTCCAATAACAAGGTAATGAATCTGATCTTGTTCCGCTTGCATCTCGGTTAAGATACCAGCTATTTTTTTGTCATTTATAAATAGATCATTGGGCCATTTTATTTTTATGGAAAGGCCGGTTTTTTCCGTTAGAACATCAGCTAAAACGGTTCCCATTAAAAGTGTAAACTGGGCTGCCTGAGATGGTAATACAGTAGGTCGCAAAACAATACTCATCCATATACCATCATTGTGATCAGAATACCATGTTCGATTCATACGTCCTCTACCAGCTTCTTGCCTATCCGCTAACACTACCGTACCATGTTCACAACCACTTTGGGCTAATTGATTGGCCTTTGTTTGTGTTGAATCAATTTTTTCATGAAAATAAATCGATTTACCTAACCAGTTTGTCTCTAGACCCCAGCGTAATGTGTTTTCACTCAATTTGTCTGGCGTAGAAAGAATGCGATATCCCTTATTTGGGATTGCCTCAATTAGATAACCATCTTGCTTTAATACCTTCATCTGTTTCCAAACCGCTGTTCTTGATATGTTTAATTGATCAGAAATAGCTTGGCCTGATAAATAGGAATTACAATGATCTGATAATAATGCAATTATTCTATCTCGGGTGGATGCCATTTCATAACCCACTCCTTTATTTCCGTATAATTGTTTGCTAACTCATTGGCCACAATAGCGTATTCTATTTCATTTAGATATGTTTGTAGCCAAGGTCCCTTGGATCGGTTCGGATAGATATGAATTAAATCATTCCCAGAAAAATCAATCATTTGTCGATTTTTAATTGGCAGACTTGTCTCTACTTGGTTTAACTGATGGATGCTTATTTGTTCAGCTAACAAAACCTTTACCAATCGTATAAATGAATCATAGCGTTCGCTAGGTAGCTGGTACACTAACCAATTTGTCAGTCCAGCTTTTTTATATACATCCATAGCTTCAACCAGTTGGCTTGTTGCATGATAGGTTTGATTCGATTGTTTCCACTTTTTTATCATATCTTTTATACTAATAGCCGGATGAGTTAGCTTTATGTATGTAAAAACCTCATATAACCGGTTAAAAGGTGCTGATATGTTTCCTAAAATGGCTGAAACATCGGCTATTTCATTAAATACAGGAAGGTATCCCCATAAGTTCACTTCCGAGCATAATCCAATAGCCTCCATATAATAACCGCCCGCAAATAGTTTCTCTAATTCTTTTGCTAATCTTTCTACTGCAAGCGAATCAATCCAATCGATAGATGATTTTACGGCCATTAATGTGTCCGCTTCTATCGTGAAACCAAGTTGACTGACAAAACGAAAAGCTCGCATCATTCGCAAGGGGTCTTCCATAAATCGATCGGTTGGATTACCAACTGTTCGTATTTTTTTGTTGTGAATGTCTGTTTGCCCGTCAAATGGATCACGAATATCCCCATGTCTATCCATTGCTAATGCATTCATTGTAAAATCTCTTCTACTTAAATCCATATCTATATCAGTAATAAATGTCACTTGATCAGGATGGCGTTTATCTGAATAGCTTCCCTCTGAACGAAACGTAGTTACTTCAAAAGATTGACGGTCTTGCCTTACGATTACTGTCCCATGTTCGATTCCAACGGGAATAACTTTGGGAAAGAGTTCTTGAATAACCGCTGGTGACGCAGATGTAGCTATATCAACATCCGTTATTGATATAGCTAATATACAGTTCCGTACAGATCCACCAACAAAAAAAGCTTGGTACCCAGCCGATTCAATTTTTTCTAAGATTGGGAGTGCTTGTTTAAATTTAGAATCCCACATTCCCTTCCTCCTACAATAGTTCTTGATAAATAGATTCATACTGCTTAACAATGTGTTCTGCACTAAAATGCTGATTTACATGTTGTAATGCACCATTAGAAAAGCTCTTCCATTTTTCTTCATCGCTTAAGAGTGAAATTGCTTTATCAACAAGGCTTTTTATATCGCCAATTTCCATGATATAACCATTTTTTCCTTCTTCAATCACTTCTGGTATGCCACCAACATTTGTGCCGATACAAGGAACACCACATGCCATCGCTTCAATCATTACAAGTCCAAAGCTCTCTTTTTCAGATAATAGCAATTTAAGATCAGAAATAGATAATAATTCGGCAATATTATTTTGCTTACCCAAGAAAAGTACATTATTCTCTAATCCTAATTTATGTACTAATTGATACATTTCCGAATATTCAGGACCATCTCCAATTAACAATAGTTTAGATGGCAGGTGTTGATTTATCCTTTGAAAAGCATAAATCACGTCTTGGATTCGTTTCACCTTCCTAAAGTTAGAAATATGAATGATTACTTTTTCATTTGATTGAATATTGTATTGTTTGCGCAAATCATTATTTGGATGACGATAATATTCCTCTGTATCGATAAAATTATAGACAACATTTATTGGCTTTTCAACTGCCAACATATCTTTTGTTTGTTTCACAAGACTATGAGATACCGCTGTTACTGCATCTGATTTTTCTATCCCATATTTTATCATTTTTTTTAAACTATTATCGATACCTAGCACTGTAATATCGGTACCATGTAATGTAGTCACAATCTTCACTTCTCTATTTGCCATTTCCTTCGCCAGAATTGCACAGATTGCATGCGGTATTGCATAATGCACATGTAAAATATCCAACTCCTCGGTATCAATTACTTCTGCCATCTTATTAGCCAAGGCTAAGTCATATGGTGGATATTGGAATACAGGGTAATGATTCACTTCCACTTCATGAAAATATATATTAGAGTATAGATTATTTAACCGAAAAGGAACACTTGATGTGATAAAATGAATTTCATGTCCTTGTTTAGCTAGGAATTTGCCTAGTTCTGTAGCTACAATACCTGAACCCCCAACAGAGGGATAGCAAGTAATACCTATTTTTTTCATATAATACTCATCCTTCAATATCATTACGATTAATTAGATTTCTCCATTCAAAAAAACCAGCTTCTAATGCCCTAATTAAAATTTCTGCACCTGCTAAATTTGTTACTAGCGGTATTTGATGCACATCACACAAACGCATTAAAGCACTAATGTCTGGTTCATGTGGTTGAGCAGTTAACGGATCCCTAAAAAAGATAACTAAATCCATCTCATTATCAGCAATTTTTGCACCAATTTGCTGGTCACCACCTAATGGTCCAGATTGAAAACGAAAAACATCTAATCCTGTAGACTCACTAATTTTTTTTCCAGTTGTACCGGTTGCAAATAGTTGGTGTTTCGTCAAAATATGTTTATACGATAAAGCGAATTTAATAATCGCTTCTTTTTTCTTATCATGAGCAACAAGCGCGATATTCATAACAATTGCTCTCCTTCACTAATAAATTTTGTTAGCATTGTATTTTTACGATGGCTTATATATTATTCTAGAAGATTTTCAAGGCCATATACTAATAAATCTAATTTCATTACGTGGTCAATGGAAAACTTAATCCCTGACATAAAGGACTGCCGATGGAATGAATCATGCTTGATTGTAAGGTTCTCCCCTGGACCACCAAATATCACCTCTTGATGGGCGACCAAACCTGGCAAGCGGAGGCTATGTATATGCATTCCATCAACATCTGCTCCTCTTGCTCCTTTTATTGTTTCTTTTTCATCTGGATGACCTTGCACTTTACTTGTTCTTTCTTGTTGAATCAATTCTGCGGTTTTTACTGCTGTACCTGATGGCGCATCTAGCTTTTGATCATGGTGTTTTTCAATAATTTCAACGTCTGGAAAATATTTTGCTGCCCATTTGGAAAATTCCATCATCAATACTGCGCCAATTGCAAAGTTCGGCGCTATTACTGCCCCAACCTTTTTCTCATCAGCTAGATCTGTCAGTTCATTAAGTTGTTCTTTGGTAAACCCTGTTGTACCTACTACTGGACGAATACCATATTCAATCGCTGTCTTCGTATGGTTAAAACCAACCTCTGGCGTAGTTAAATCAATTAAGACATCTGCTTGAACCGCTTGAAAGCACGTATCAATATCTGTGTATATGGTTGCATCAAAGTTAGGCAGTCCCGCAATTTGGTTCACTTTTAACCCGTCGTTCTCCATGTCCAAGCACGCAACTAATGTAAGGTCATCATGCTTTTCAATCATTCTCAACGCTTCACTACCCATTCGTCCTCTTGGTCCCGCTACAATTACTTTTATGTCTTTCATTCCTTCACACTCCTACTCTTTTTTTGTCCATCTATTTTTATCTCTTGTTTCAATCTTATCCATAGATTTATTAAATGCTTCAGCTAAATCTATGTCTAACGAATTTGCAAAAGAAAGCATAACAAAGAATAAATCCCCAAGCTCTGCTTCAATTGAATTCTCGTCTTCACTTGATTTCTTTGGCTTTTCTCCGTATGTATGATTGACTTCTCTAGCTAGTTCCCCAATTTCTTCTGTAAATCGAGCAAGCATACTAAGTGGACTAAAGTACCCTTCTTTAAACTGGGAGATATAATTATCTACTCTTTGTTGCATTGCAACCACATCATTGTTAATATTTTTATTTTCAGCACACATGTTACTTACTCCTTTTATCATACCGTAGTGGATCATTTGCTACTTTAATGTTAGCGAAAACTACTGCTTTTGACAAATTTTTTAACCAATTTATTTTATAAAACTTTTTTTGAATCTTTAATTATATTGTTTCTAAACAAATGATTGTCTATAATAGTATGGATGTTTGTTAATTGGAGGGTAGTATAAATGAATTTATTCGGTTTAAAAATCAAGAACATTATTTTCATTTTATTTGGAGCAGCAATTTTTTCTTTCGGTATTGTTCACTTTAATATGCAGAACAATTTAGGTGAAGGTGGTTTTACTGGAATCACGCTGTTATTTTATTTTTTATGGGAATGGGACCCAGCAATATTAAATATCATACTTAATATTCCAACGTTTATTTTAGGTTGGAAATATCTAGGTAGGAATACATTTCTTTATACGATTATTGGAACATTTGCTGTTTCAATATTTTTATATCTGTTTCAGATAAATCCGTATCAGCTCCATTTAGAATCTGATATGACATTAGTTGCTTTATACGCTGGAGTGACTATTGGAGTTGGACTTGGTATTATTTTTCGTTATGGTGGCACAACTGGTGGAGTTGATATCATCGCACGCATTGTTTTTAAATATGTTGGCTGGAGTATGGGTAAAACGATGTTTTTATTTGATGCAGTTGTTATAGTGACTTCTATTTTAGCTTATTTGGAATTAAAGGAAGGAATGTACACATTAGTAGCAGTATACTTGGCTGCTCGAGTCATTGATTTTATTCAAGAAGGCGCATATTCCGCTAGAGGAACAACCATTATATCAAATGATAGTCATGCCATATCAGATAAGATAATACAAGAAATGGATCGTGGTGTGACAGTTTTACAAGGTAAAGGGCATTTTTCTGGAGAAAATAAGGAAGTCCTTTATTGTGTGGTTGGTCGGAATGAAATTGTTCGATTAAAAGCAATTGTTCACCAAATTGATCCACATGCATTTGTAGCTGTAACCGCAGTGCATGATGTTCTCGGTGAAGGCTTTACATTAGATGAGAACAAAAATCCGTATCCTGATTAAGTAGAAAAGGGACTGCAACAAAACGAACACCGCTGTGGAAATAAGCTCCCTTTCCGCAGGCACGGCTTCGGGCCCACAAGACGTGGGTCAGTTAGACGTTGTCACAGGACGTGACGGTTTTAGTCTAACATCTACGCTTTAAAGAGTGGATCTTCAGCTCGTGCTGTTCCTGCAGGACAAGGAACGCTTCGGCAGCGATGCATCGCACGAAGAAAATTGCTTTTTATTTTCGAGGAGTGTCGCATATTTCCACAGCTAATCATTAATTCCACTTAAATTAACAGGTTCTACGTCAAATGACGTTAGTGAGTTTTTTTACTCACCACCGTCATTTATTGTACAACCAAAAACCAAACCTTAATTCGCGTTCTCGAATTAAGGTTTGGTTTTTGATAATCACTATTTAGTTTTGTCCCAAGCTCTTTATATTTATTAATCATCACTTGCAACAAACATTAAGACAAATCGGATTAATTCGGCTACAGCTACCATTGCTGCTGCTACATAGGTTAATGCTGCTGCATTTAGAACTTTCTTTGTATCCCGTTCTTCGTTATTTCGAATCACGCCAGATGATACTAATTGTGCCATCGCGCGGTTAGATGCATCAAATTCTACAGGTAAGGTAACTAATTGGAATAATACAGCAAATCCCATAAATACGATACCTGCCATAATTAGACCACTAGCACCAAGTATAAAACCAGCTATAATTAAGAAAATGGACATCTTATCCCCTAAGCTAGCAATTGGAAATAAACTATGTCGAAAGCGTAAGAACGCATACGCTTGTTCATCTTGAATAGCGTGTCCTACTTCGTGTGCTGCAATAGCTGATGCTGCCATTGAATGACCATGGTAATTATCACGAGAGAGTCGAACTACTTTTTTACGAGGATCATAGTGATCAGAAAGCATCCCTCTCGTTTCTTCTATCTTCACGTGATATAGCCCATTATCATCTAAAATTTGTCTAGCAACTTGTGCACCAGTCATAAATGATGATGTTGCTTTTTTTGCATATTTTTTGTACGTATTTTTCACTTTAGATTGCGCCCATAATGGAACGATCATTAATAACGCAATATAAATTAGGTAAGAACCTAATCCCATCTCCATACCTCCATAAGTAACTTACTTTCTGTGCTTAAGGTCAATTTTAGTCAAAAACAAGCGCTTAGTCAACTAATAAGGTTGTTTTTGTTTTCGCTTTTTTTCCCCTTTATATTTTTTCCATGCAACATAAGACAATGTAATAATTATTATTCCTCCGACCATCAAAATAATCCAATAAAAAGAAAGCGGATCACCTTGTGCTGTCGTTGTATGAATATCAATTAATTGAGAATATTTAAAGACACTTTCTGTATCCTCTTTTATATTTAATGTTTCTTTGCCCAGGTTCGAAAATAAAAGGTCTAGCTGCTGAAATTCATCCTTATCTAAAGCAACCTGAAGCGCAGGTTTCAGCATTTCCCAATGCGTTAGGATATTATTTATTTTTTGTTGTGAGAAATCACCTGATGCCAAAACGGATTCCAGACTTTTGTCTAATGCTTGTTTACTTTTTACCAATAATGGATGATTGGGCTTCTCGATTGCATCTATAGCAATAACAAGTGATCTGGCATTATTTAGTTTGTAATTATGTGCAATATCACTTCGATTAATTATTTCTAAATTGTGACGAATTAATTCCTTTAAGACAGTTTGTTTCTCTCCATTTGCCGACTGCATTAACGCTTCTATTTCTGAAGTATGATTTTCTAGCCACTGTTCTGCTCTGTCATATCTTTTTTCAGACACGTATCGTTCATATGAATAAGAAACAGAAGAACTCTCCATAGCATTTGTTACAGCAACAAATCCAAGTCCAATCAGAGTTGTGGCAATGACGATAAAAATTAAACGATAAAATTGACTATTTAAATACCTATTCATAGAGATCCCCTTCTCTCATCAGTTCTTTAATAAATGTATGAGAAAAAGGACAAGCATATAACTAGTAATTCAATAAGTAATGAAAGTATTTTTACGTACACTTAAAAAATAGGTGAGACTTATCGCACAAACACTTAGCCAAAAGGTAAAATAACCAATTTCGTTCATATAAATATTTAAAGATCCGTAATGCGGCATCATCTCAAACACGTAATCAATCACGTCATTATGTAACGTCCAAATAGCGGCAACAAGCAAGTGTTTCATCTTAATTTTATAAAAAGGGGCATATAATAATCCTTGAATCGCCATCGCACCGTGTGAGACAATTAACATATAACCTGCCCATGAAAGGGTTCCATTAAAAATCAATAGTAAGAAATTCATCACAACAGCCCATATACCATATTTAACTAATGTTACCATGGCGAGTGCTTCAATATAGGGCACGTGACGTTTAAAAATAAAAAAAGCTAAAAAAATAGTAAAAAAGAGACTAGCAGTCGGACTATCAGGAACAAATAATAAGAACTTAGTTGGTGTTCCTGCTAATTGATCCCCATACCAAATATAACCATATATTGTCCCTAGTAAATTAACAAAAAACAAGATTAGCAAAAAGGTTTTATCTAGTAAAAGTTGTCTTAGATTAAGTATCATTGTATTCTCTCCACTCACAATAAGAAATCCCTGATAACAGTGTCACAGGGATCTTCTTTCATCTTTATTTAAGATTAGCATTTGTTTTAAAAATTAACAAGTGTCTTAATTATCAGACGGATAGGTTAGTCTTTGCAATTGATCAACGTATTGATGAAATAGCGTTTCATCTTTCCAATCCAATGCCTGGTTAATTTTCGCTTGCAAATACTTTTTTTGCGCTTGATATAAGGTATATTCTAGCACTTCTCTTGCTATTTCTTTTTCGCGTTTTGTAATAAAAAAATCATCGGGTAAATATGGATTATCTTCTAATACAGCCACATAATTAGCAGTTTGATGTGCATTTTCAAAGCTTAATTGAATATAAATTGGATCGCTTCGATTTAAGCGTATATCGTGAAATGATTTTTCCGCATCCGTTGTAACGATATGATTTTTATAGAAACGAAATGGAACGTCATTCGAGCAATGAGTTGATATGACGATACCTCTTGGACAATATCTGGCCTCACGAATAAAATGAACTTGAGAAAGTAGTGCATCATGATTGGTTAAATAATTTAAAATCCAAACACTTTCTCTCTTTTTTAATTGGTAATGTTGTAAAAACCATTTTATAAACGTTTTTTTATCTTGCACTGAAACAGACGTATTCAAATTGTTCCCTCCTAAACGAACAATAGGAAAGCAATACACAAGATGTTTATACTAAGTTAAGTTAAGTATCCCATTAAATCTCTAATCGTCAAATGTTTCTTTTAATCGTTCAACATATTCTTCTATTTCAATATCACTCGGGTCAATCATTAAGTATCTTTCAAATACTTCAATTGCTTCCTTACGCCTCCCTTCTTCTACAAGGAAATAACCATATTCTTTTAAGAAGTCCTGATCGTCTTTAAAGGTAGTATATGCTTCTTGGTAGGATTTTAATGCTTGTGCAAATGATTCTTCTTCTTCATATGCTTTAGCAAGTTCCCACAGGTAATAACCATCTTCTTCACCTAGTTCTATAATATGTGTAAGCAAATCAATTATTGCCAGAAAATTTTGATCTTGCTTATAATTTTGAACTAAAAATAGAACACCTTCTTTAAAACCTGGATCGATACTGACCGCTTCTTTGACGAATTGATAACCTTCATCCACATTACCCACTTTTCTAGCTAGTGAACCAGCTAATAAAAATAAGTCTTTATTTAATTCATCAACTGCTAGTCCATTTTTAGCCGTTTTATATGCTTCTTGTACCCTACCTTCTGTGTCATACGTTTCAGCTAAATAGAAATAGACAGATTGAAAATCGGGATCCATCTCAACAACTTGTTCCCATGCTTGGATCGCAATATCTGCTCGGTCTGCTTTTTTGGCGATAAAACCATAGCGGAACAATACTTCTACATTATCCGTTTCAATTTTTTCGTAGTATGCTAGTGCTTGTTCAAATTCACCTACTGCTGCTAAACATTCCCCTAAGCGAACTGGTATTTCTACTTCTGCATAGACTTCTTGTTGTTGATACACTTTTTCATAATACGGGATAGCCTTTTGATATTCTCCATTTGATAAGGCTAATTCACCTAGTGCAAAGTCGATCAATACTTCTGATGGGTCTAATTGCTTTGCTTCTAACAATTTTTGTTCTGACACCTCAAATAATCCTTGCGTCTGATATAAGTCAGCTAGTTGAACTAATACTGCTAAATAATCTTCGTCATTTGGATCAAAACGATTTAATAATTCAATTGCTTCTTGGTCTTCATCTAAATCAATATGAATATCGGCTAGCATTAACTTCAATTCCGACTCCTCTGGATATTGTTGTACCAAGCCTAATAGAATCATTTTTGCTTCTTCTAACATTCCCCATTGTTGATATAGTTCTGCAATTGTATATTTCTCTTCTTCATTAGCTAATGGTAAGTAACTTTCTAATACTTCAATTGCTTCTTCTGTCTTTTGCTCTTCCATAAGTGTAACGGCCCGAGATATTTCTTCCATTTATTAAGACATCCTTTCAAAATACTTTCCAATAACAAAATACAATATTTCTATCATATCTAACTTTTTTTCATACTTCAATTTTAATGCAAAAATTATATAGACCAAATAATAGTTAAAAAACACCTTTCTATTCAATTTTACATGGTTTGAATGAAAGGTGTTTCGTTTGATTATGTTTGTATGCTGGCTAAATCTTCAAAGAATGATGGATAAGAAATATTGATACATTCAGGATTAACCAAATGGGTATCATGCTTAGCAATTAAAGAAGCAATTGCAATCATCATCCCAATACGGTGATCACCAAATGAATTCACAACTCCTCCTGATATAGTAGAATTACCTTCAATAATCATGCCATCTTTTGTAGCATGTATGGAGGCTCCTAGTTCTTTAAGTGTATCTACGACGGATTGAATTCGATCTGATTCTTTATATCGTAGTTCTTCTGCATCACGAATAACCGTTTTTCCATTCGCTTGTGTAGCTAATAATGCCACAATAGGGATTTCATCAATCATTCGTGGAATAAGATCGCCGCCTATCTCGATTCCGTTTAGTTTCGATGACTCGATTGTAATCGAACCAATGATTTCTCCACCAATATGTCGTTCCTCTACAACTTCAATCGAAGCTCCCATGTTTCTTAAGACATCAATAATACCTGTTCGTGTATGATTTAATCCTACATCACGCAGTATCAATTTACTATTTGGTACCATTGCAGCAGCAACTAAGAAAAAGGCAGCAGAAGAAATATCACCCGGAACATCAATTGTCGTTCCTTTCAATTCTTGTTTAGGTGATACGGTAATGTTTTTTTGATTAATTGCTATGGTTCCACCAAATGCCTGCAGCATATTCTCCGTGTGGTCCCGAGTGGTTGTTGGTTCAATAACTGTTGTATCACCATCTCCAAAGAGCCCTGCTAGAAGCACGGCTGATTTAACTTGGGCACTTTTAACTGGTGGAATAAAAGTTATCGATTGTAAATCGCCACCTCTAATAGAGATAGGTAAATAGTTACCATTTTCACGGCCATCAATTTGTGCGCCCATTTGTCTTAACGGTCGTACCACGCGATCCATCGGGCGATTAGTAAGCGAACTATCACCAAACACGGTCGTATGAAAAGGCAGTCCTGCTAAAACACCTAACAATAATCGAGCAGTTGTACCAGAATTACCTAAATCAATTGGTTGTGTTGGTTCTTTCAAACCATTTACGCCTTCACTATCAATCATTACATGCTGCCCATCTTTTTGTATAGAAACTCCCATTGCTTTAAAAGCATCTATGGTTCGCAGACAATCTTCACCGTCTAAGAAATGAGATATAACCGTTCTTCCTTTAGATAGAGATCCAAAAATAATGGCACGGTGAGAGATTGATTTATCTCCTGGCACCGTTAGCTTCCCTTGTAACCCTGATTGAATAGATTGTAATAGCTTTTTAGTCAATACATCAAACCTCCCTTACTCTTGAAGCATGGTCTCATAACCATTTTTAATTAATAGACGATGGGCTTGTAATTGCTGCTCTTGTGTTACTAAGCTTAAACGAAGCACACCGGTAATACCTTCACGAATCTCTAAAATTTCAATATTCTTTATACTAATATCCTTTTCAGCCAATAAGGACACAACTTTTAATAAAGCTCCTGTTTGGTCAAAAATATCAACATACACATCGTAAAAAGAGGGAATAGCCCCTTTTTTCTTTGCATCTAAACCATCTCGATATTCTCGTGCTTGCTCTAAATAATGATACATGGATATTTTGTCATTGGTTACAAGAAGGTTTTGCAACTCTGTCATTTCGCTAATCCAATCACTCAATAATCGATTGATAATTTCTTTATTTTGAAAAAAAATATCCTGCCACATAGAGGGATTACTAGATGCAATACGTGTGATATCGCGAAAACCACCAGCAGCTAAATTGGGAATTCGATCATGCTTTTTTTGCCACTTTTTTGCTTGATGCACTAAAGACGATGCAATAAGATGTGGAAAATGAGAAATGACACTTGTCATCTCATCATGTTCTGTAGGATCTAATTCTAAAAATGAACATTTCGTTTCAGCTAATAATTGTTTTAATTCCTCTACTTGCTCCGTTTTCACGTCTGATTCAGGTGTAAGAATATATATAGCATTTTCAAATAAATGACCTTTTGCCGCTTGAATCCCTTTTTTATGAGAGCCAGCCATTGGGTGACCCCCAATAAATGTAATATTCGGCTGTTTAATTTCTTGTGCCGCTTGCATTATTGGTTGTTTTACAGAAGAGACATCTGTAATAATTAGCTGTTTGCTAACAGATACATGTTTTAGTTGATCAATCAATTGAATCGTTTTTGAAACAGGTGCAGCTAAAATACAAAAATCCGCATCGGATAAGGCTTCCGTGAAATTAGTAGTAACCTCATCGACGATACCATGTAATAACGCATAATCTAATGTTTTAGGATTCGTATCATAACCAATAAGTTTGGTATTTGACTGTTTTTTTATATTTATCGCTAAAGAACCACCTATTAAACCTAATCCGACAATGACTACTCTTTTACTCACGATTTTCCCTCATCTATCACTGGTCTAAGATACGTATCCATTAATTCTTGTAATTCTTTCATATCTTGCTCGTGCCCAATGGTAATACGAACCCCGTAAGGATGACCTAATGCTTCGCCTGATCGAACAATGAAACCTTTTGTTAGCAGATGTTCAAATAGCTCGTCTCCTGTAATTGGGAGCTTTACAAATACAAAATTAGCTTCAGAATCATAATAAGACAGTCCTAAATCCTCTAAAAAGGTTAAAAACTGTTTTTTGTTTGTTGTTGTTTTATTTACAGAATTCTGTAAAAATTCTCGATCTCTTAATGCGATCACAGCAGCCTGTTGTGCGACAGTCGTTGTATTAAATGGGCCTCTAGTAATATTAAGTAAGTTTGCAATTTCTTCTGTTGCGACACCATATCCTACACGTAATGCAGCAAGACCATAAGCTTTTGAAAAAGTCCTTAAAACAACTAGATTAGGATACTTATTAATCCATTTAATTGTCTCTGGTGCATCTGTTGCTGTAACGTATTCATAATACGCTTCATCTACAACGACTAATACATCTTCAGGGCAATTTGTCATAAAATATTCTAATGATGCATCCTTTATCAGACAGCCAGTTGGATTGTTTGGCGTACAGAGCCATACCACTTTTGTATTAGAATCAATTGCTTGGAGCATTGCTTCTAAATCATGATATCCATCTATAACAGGTACTTCTTTTACAGTAGCCCCCTGTATGAGCGCATTATGCTTATATTGCGGGAACGTTGGATTGGCAATAACTGTATTCGTTCCTGGCTCTAAAAAAGTGCGACAGATCATATCAACTACCTCATCAGAACCACATCCAAATACAAGCTGATCTTTTTCTACATTTAAGTTTTCCGTTAACTCCTCACGTAACTGGGTAGCATAACCATCAGGATACAACTCAAAATGCGTCGCTAAAGTTGGTAATGCACTTTTAACTTTATCTGAATAACCAAAAGGATTTTCATTCGATGCCAATTTAATAATACGACTTAGTCCATATTCTTTTTTAACATCCTCTATTTGCTTTCCTGGTTTATAAGGCTTCATTTGTTTTAATACTTCTTTACCGTTCATAGAAAACGCTCCAATCACTCATTCATTAAATCAGGTCTTAATTTTTTTGCTTCGTGATGATATATATGTTGAATTTCTGATTGTTTGGTAGTGGTATTAACCGTTATCATTACCCGAATACAATTATCTAAGCTTCCAGGTACGTCAATTTCTTGCATACACATGACTGGTACATAATTCCACCCTTCAAGTTCACGTATCGATTTTGCTGGAAAAGCTGCATTTAATTCTGCCGTTACAGAAACAAAAACAGATGCTACATTTTCAGGAATAATGTTATTTTTATCTATCATGTCTTTTACAAGCACAGCAGTATTGTTTAGTATTTCGCTTTTCTCATTTGTGGTTACTGTTGTTGCACCTCGTACTCCACGTATCACTTTTCCACCAACTCTCGCATGAATTTTTCTAATAGATAGGCTAAATCACGATCATCGACCGATGTTACAGTAGGCTCACCTAGTGATTTTAACAGTACCATCTGAATGCTTTGATTTTTAGTTTTTTTATCTTTTTTCATCCGTTTAATTAGCTTAGTAATAGGTACAGAAGGCAAATTGGTTGGAAATTGATTTTTCTTAATCCAAGTAAATAGTTCATCATAAGGTAATGAAACATTATATGTGTATGAACTAACACGAAATGCAAATAGCATCCCTATCGCTACAGCCTCACCATGCGTGATTTCTCCATAGCCAAGCTCTGCTTCAAGCGCATGCCCCAATGTGTGCCCAAAATTCAAATATTGACGAATATTCGTCTCTCTCTCGTCTTCTTCGACAATTTTTGCTTTTACTGAAATGCCTTTTACTAAGTGTTTCATTAAATCCTCATCATATAGCGGTTTAGTAACATTTACAGTCTTCATTTCATCCCAAAAAGAAGGGGTATGAATGAGGCTATGTTTGACAATTTCAGCATAACCTGAACGCAATTCCATCAAAGGTATCGTGTGTAATGTTTCCACATCATAGATAACTGCTTGTGGTGGGTGAAAATTACCAATTAAATTCTTTCCTTCTGGATGGTTAACGGCTACCTTGCCTCCAACACTACTATCGTGTGCTAAAACAGTAGTAGGCATCTGTATGTAATCTATTCCACGCATAAATGTAGATGCAACAAATCCAGCAAGGTCTCCAACCATCCCTCCACCAAGCGCAATAATTAACCCTTGACGATCTAACCCGCACTGAATGGCTTGTGTGATAATATCAAAGTAGACGCGAATACTCTTAGAGCTTTCTCCAGCTGGAACAATCGTATAATTGACAGTATTCGCTTTCTGCAGTGTAGATACCACATCATCCAAATAGAGAGCTTCGACATTACTATCCGTAATAATAAAAATACTGCTATACTTTTTTTTAATAAAATCATTCACTTTAAATCTTATTTGCTTATCGATAGAAACCTGATAGCTATTCGTACTTGTTTGAACAGAAATTACTTCCATTAAAAGCACCTTATTTCTTCACGATAATCTTCCACTGCTTTTTGTAATTTTGGAAATTGATCATGTGGAAATTGTTCAAGTAAAGCTTTTGCAACTTCAAATGCTACTACATGCTCCATCACAACAGCAGCAGCAGGTACAGCACATGAATCAGATCGTTCAATGCTTGCATTAAATACTTCTTTTGTTTCAATATCTACACTTTGTAATGGCTTGTACAATGTCGGAATAGGTTTCATAACACCCTTTACAATGATTGGCATACCGGTTGTCATTCCACCTTCAAAGCCACCAAGACGATTTGTTTTTCGATAGTATCCTTTATCTGCTTCCCAAGCAATTTCATCATGTACTTGACTTCCATTTTTTCTTGCTGCCTCAAAGCCAATTCCAAATTCTACACCTTTAAAGGCATTAATACTTTGAACGGCACCAGCTATTCTACCATCCAATTTCCGATCATAATGAACATAAGATCCGATACCCGCAGGCATTCCTTTAACGAATACTTCGCAAACCCCACCAATAGAATCACCGTCTTTTTTGGCTTGATCAATGGCATCCATCATTTGTTGACCTGCCTCTTCATCTAAACAACGCACTGGTGAAGCTTCTGAGATATCTATTCTTTCTTTAACGGAATAATCTGTTTCTTTGGCTTTAATACCGGCTATTTCATTAACATACCCTACGATTTCGATTCCTAAATGATGAAGTAATGTTTTAGCAACCGCTCCAGCAGCAACTCGTGCAGCGGTTTCTCTAGCAGATGATCTCTCTAATATATTTCGCATATCTCTATGTCCGTATTTCATTGCTCCATTTAGATCAGCATGTCCCGGTCTTGGTCGAGTAACCTTTCTCCGGATATCCTTATCTGGATCAATTGGATCTTCGCCCATAATGTCTTCCCAATGTTTAAAATCATCATTGTGAACAACCATCGCAATTGGTGAGCCTAGCGTATATCCATGCCTAACTCCTCCAGCAATATCTACTAAATCTTTCTCTATCTGCATTCGTTTTCCACGACCATGCCCTTTTTGGCGTCTTATTAGTGATTCATTAATGTTCTCTGTTGTTAATGGCATTAAAGCAGGAATACCTTCAACAATTGTCGTTAACTGTTTTCCATGCGATTCTCCCGCTGTTAAATAACGCATTAAAATCCCCCCAGTTTATTTCAATTTTGTATTACTATATCATACCTTTACGAATCTGTGTGAAGCAAATTGATAGATTATTCTATTTTTTCGAAAATTAATTATAGGTTTTTTCAATTTTTTGATAAAAAAAAGTATCTAACACTTTAAATCCGTATTTTTCAGGTGTAAATATTTGCTCTGTACTACCTACGAAGAAAACCCCCTGTGGATGTAGTGAAGCATTAAAATTATAATAAATATTTTCTTTCGCTTTTTCAGTAAAGTAAATAAGAACATTACGACAAACAATCAGATCAAAACCTTTTGGATAAGGGTCTGACAAAAGATTATGCTTTTTAAATGTTATCGATTTTTTTAATTTTTCATCAATGATGTAGTCAGAATCTTGTTGTACAAAAAATTTTTTCTTTAAATCTTCGGGTACTTCTTTTAATGCTCGCTCAGTATAAACTCCTTTTTTCGCACGCTCAAGTATCTTTTCATCTATATCTGTTGCAAGAATATTCACCCGTGAAAGATCAATATACTGACTTAACATCATGGCTAATGTATAAGGTTCATCTCCCGTTGAACAAGCTGCACTCCATATTTTTAGCTTCTCTTTTTTATTTAACAGCTGTGGTATTACTTTCTTTTCTAATACATTCCATCTTGCTGAATTGCGATAAAATTCTGAAACATTTATGGTTATTTTATTTAAGAATTCGTCCATCAATACGTTATCAGATGTTAGTGCTTTGTAGAATGAATTAAAATCCTGATATCCTTTTTTATCTCTAAGCGAAGTAAGTCTACGTTTCATTTGTACTTCCTTATATTGAGATAAGTCAATACCTGTTTCTTTTTTGATTAATTGACTAAACGATTGATAATCACTCATTTCTATCCCCCTAATTTTGAACACAGATAGTAAAAACCTCGTCAATGACGAGGAAAGGAATATTATTTCCATTTATATGAAACACGACGTAAGTCATTTACCTACGTCGCTGCAAGAAGATATTTATAATGAAGCATTAAAAACATTCATTTTTAAAAAATTTTATGAATGAAAGAAAAGGTCAATCTCTCTAATAGCATTTTCTTTGGAATCTGAACCATGAATCACATTATTACTAATACTTGTACCAAAATCAGCGCGAATGGTACCTGCTTTCGCTTCTTTAGGATTGGTTGCTCCGATTAATTCACGTGCTTCTTCAATGATATTCTCTCCCTGCCAAACCATTGGGAAAACAGGTCCGGAAGTGATGAAGCTAACTAAATCATCAAAAAAATCTCTGTCTTTATGTGCTTCATAATGTTTTTTTGCTAATTCCTCTGAAATTGTTAATACAGAGGCATGTACTAATTGGTATCCTTTTGCTTCAAATCGTGAAATGATTTGGCCTATAACCGCTTGCTCCACACCATCTGGTTTTACCATAATAAATGTTTGTTCCATCTTACGAATCAACTCCTAAATAATTATGATTTTCTTTTTCCAATATAATTTGCTATATCTTCAAATGTTTGTTTTGCTTTTACATCAGGTAATTCATTTAATGCTCGTGATGCTTTTTCCAAATATTGATTACTCAAATCGAAAGCCTTATCAATTGCATCTGAGTTTTTTATGTAGTGAATAAGCGGATCAATTTGCTGTTGATTTATCTTTTGATGTGAAAATAAGTCCATTAATTTATTAGAAAATGATGGATCCTTCATGGCAATCAATGCTGGAAGTGTAATATTTCCTTGCATTAAATCGCTTCCTGCAGGTTTGCCTAACTGTTTTGCAGATGAAGTGAAATCAAGAATATCATCAATAATTTGATAAGACATGCCAATATAATAGCCATATCGCTTTAATTGCTTTTCCTGCTCGATTGGAACATCGGCTGCAATTGCACCTAATTGACAACTTGAGGAGATTAGTAAAGCTGTCTTACGTTTAATTCTTCTTAAATAATGACGTAAATGTTGATCAAGATTATATTTATCCTTAATTTGTTCTATTTCACCAACTGTTAAATCAATCATGGTCTTAGCTAAGATCTGGTGTGCCCTGGGATTGTTAAGATCAGATAAATACTCTAATGATCGGGCGAATATATAGTCACCTGTGTACATGGCAATACGATTGTCCCATTTGGCTTTAACAGTAGGCATTCCTCGTCTTAACTTAGCATCATCTATAACATCATCATGAACCAAGGAAGCCATATGAATCAATTCTAGCGCCACTGCGACAGATTTTAGTTTTGAAAGGTTATAATTACCAAATTGAGCGGCTAGTAATACAAAGATGGGTCGCAATCTTTTCCCACCAGCTTTTAAAAGTTGCGTAGAAGCTTCATTCAAAATCGGGTGTTTTGCTTGTATTGTTTCTTCTAAGGCCTGCTCAATGACCTGTAAATCAGGTTTTAAATAGGAGTAAGTCATCGCTAATTTCATTATTTACTTCACCTTTATATTCGTTTTTCACAACTTAGTTGTAACGTTCATATTTAGTCTTTTTTTTCGCCCATATGCATTGCTGCAACACCACCTGTATAGCTCTTAACTTGCACAGATGTAAGTCCAGCATCTTCAAACATCTTTTTTAATTCCTTTTTCCCTGGAAAAGTTTTAGCTGATTCATGCAGCCAAGCATATTCTTTATAACTACGCGCCAACAATCTCCCAAATACAGGCATAATAAACTTAAAATAAAAATAATATAATTGACGAAAGATTGGTAGAGTAGGCTGAGATGTTTCTAAACAAACAACTTTCCCTCCAGGTTTTACTACTCTTGCCATTTCATTTAGTACTTGTTGATAATCTGGAACATTTCGTAATCCAAAACCAATTGTTACATAATCAAAGGTATTTGATTCAAACGGCAATTGCATGGCATTCCCTTTCATGAAAGAAAGCTGTGGCTGAATTTGTTTATGATGTTTTTTAGTTGCAACAGACAACATATTCTCACTAAAGTCTAATCCGATTACTTTCCCTGATCGACCAGATTGTTCAGCTAATGCATAGCTCCAATCACCAGTCCCACAACAAACATCTAATGCGGATGATCCTCGTGATACCATCATTTTTTTCATTACATCTTTTCTCCAAGCTTTATGTCGGTTAAAGGAGATAATAGAATTCATAAAATCATAACGTTGATAAATTTTTTCAAATACATGATGTACTCGTTCTTCTTTTGTATGTTCTTTCACCTATTACCCTTCTTCCATTGCAAGACTATTATAATTATGATTTTCTGCAAAAAAACGCTGTGCATCCTTTTTTAACAATTGAAAATGTATAGGCAAGTCTTGAACAAGTTCTTCTGAAATGAACAAATGCTTACGTATTATCGCATCAATTGCTTGTACCGGTTTGTTATATTGCGAATACTCTCCCATCACTTGATTAAGTAGCACTTCAAATAGCGGGGAGTGTTGTTCAGAAGTATATAAATCTTTCTCGCGTAGTAATTTTTTTGTTAAAAGCCAATTTTGAATAAATGGGTTAATTGATGTTTCACTGACATGGTTAGCAACGTGGATAATAAGGATAGACTCTAATGCTTTCATCTCCTCAATAAATTCATGCATTGAGTGATTTTTTTCATAATACAAAATCATTTTCAATTCATTAATTTCTTTAATTGCAGAGGCTAATGTAGCAATCATATCTATATCATCAAGTTTAGACAGCATATAATAGTATAAACCACTATAGTAATCTCCAGCTAACACTGTCAATTGTCTATTTTTTGTTAGTTGTTTCGATTCATTTTCCAGTCTTTCTGATACTAAATCATGTGTGTCAAGCGCAATTTGCACTAACATGGTTGTTAGGATATAATTTTTCTTTTTTTTATCTGAATAGGATGTCTGTTTTATTAAACTATATAAGATCACAAGCTTATCATTATTTATAACAGGTTTTTGAATAAACTTTTTTAAGTAAGCATGTTGAAGCTTATCTTCTAACTCTTCTTGTATATTACTAAATGATAAAGCTGACATAGGATCACCTAAACCCTTTCTTCAAAAACCGATACAGGAAAGATTTTTTCATAAAAATAGTATAACATAAGTTATCTTATTTCGCTTTTTTATGTATGTATTTATCATTCACTATTGATCATTGCGCATTTGACCAACACTAGACTCGATCATAGCTTTTCCTTTTATTTTAATAGCTGAGGTATGTTCTGTAAATTGAACCACTAATATTTCATTTTCATCTAGCTTTTCAGAATGATGAAACTTTGTATTCGTACCTCTTGTCAATCCAATGACTTGTACACCATTCTCTAATGCTTTTACAATAAAATAATCTCCTTGAGCCATCTCTTTCATGATAATCCCTCCAATTCTTTTACATATATATATAATAGAAAAAGGGTGCACGATGCACCCTTTTTTCTTGCCCATATGTAAATGCTTATTTCACACTATCTTTAAGGGCTTTACCTGGTTTAAACGCAGGAACTTTGCTAGCTGGAATTTCAATTTCAGCACCTGTTTGTGGGTTACGACCTTTACGAGCAGCGCGTTCGCGTACTTCGAAGTTACCGAAACCAATTAATTGTACTTTTTCACCGTCTTTTAGTGAATCCATGATAGTTTCAAAAACTGAATCAACAGCTTTTGTTGCATCTTTTTTGGATAGTTCGCTTTTATCAGCGACTGCATTAATTAAATCTGTTTTGTTCATGACATTCACCTCCTCCCAAAAATCAAATACCTCTGAAGCATTCGAACTTAAATGGTTTATATACCATTTGTTCACATAATAAGTAGAACTTATACTTCGAATCATCATTAAAATGATGACAAGGCTTATAATAAACGACTTTTCCCTTAAATTCAACAAAAAATAGCAAGATTTATAATAATTTGTTCTTTTGTCCTAGTTTCAACCTTACTAATTTCCTTTGAATCTTATCATAACAACATCCCTTTTGCAAGTGTTTACAAGTGTTGATAAATTAACATTTTCAATTCATTTCAGTAAATAAAAAACGACTTGGTTTACAAGTCGTTAAAGAATAATTGCTATTAGTCCTCCAGAACCTTCATTTATGATTCGTTCTAAGGTTTCTTTTAGTTTATATCTTGCATTCTCAGGCATGAGTGAAAGTTTTGCTTGTATACCTTCTCTTACTATTGAACTTAAAGATCTTCCGAAGATATCTGATTGCCAAATAGATAATGGATCCTCTTCAAAGTCTTGCATTAAATATCTAACTAATTCTTCACTCTGTTTTTCGGTCCCAATAATAGGTGCAAATTCTGATTCTACTTCTACTTTTATCATATGAATGGATGGTGCAACAGCCTTTAATCTGACGCCAAAACGTGCGCCTTGTCGAATAATTTCTGGTTCATCTAGACGCATATCAGCAATAGATGGTGCAGCAACACCATAGCCAGTTTGTTTTACCATTTGTAGGGCTCCGGATACTTGATCATACTCCCGCTTTGCTTCAGAGAAGTCTTGCATCAATTGCAACAAATGATCTTTCCCTCTAATTTCTTCCCCAACTATTTCTTTTAAAACTTGATCATATAAATAATCTGGTGCTTCTAAATCAATTTCAGCTACACCTTCACCCATTTGAATACCAGCAATTTTAGCTTGATTAATATAATCATAATCATCAAATTGCCCAACGACCCGATCAACATCACGAAGTCGTTTTATATCTTTCACTGTTTCTTGAATAGCTGCTTGATAACTTTCTCTTAACCAATGATCTTCATTTAAAACCATTACCCAGCTTGGTAGATTCACATTAACTTCTAACACAGGGAATTCATATAATGCTTCTCTAAGTACATTATAGACATCATGTTCGCGCATACTTTCCACACTCATAGATAAAACTGGAATATCATACTGTTCTGTTAATTCTTGACGTAAAAGTTCCGTATCTTGGTGATATGGTTGTACAGAGTTAATCACCATAATAAACGGTTTACCTACTTCTCTCAGCTCTTCTACAACTCTTTTTTCTGCTTCCAAATAATCTTCTCTTGGAATATCACCAATTGTCCCGTCTGTTGTTACGACTACTCCCATAGTGGAATGCTCTTGAATTACTTTTCTTGTGCCAATCTCAGCTGCTTCATGGAATGGGATTGGTTCTTCATACCATGGTGTATGAATCATTCGTGGACCATTTTCATCTTCAAATCCTTGCGCACCATCTACAGCATAACCAACACAATCAACTAACCGTACATTAACATCTAAACCATCATCGACTTGTACACTAACAGCTTGATTTGGAACAAATTTTGGCTCAGTTGTCATAATTGTTTTTCCAGCTGCACTTTGAGGTAGTTCATCTTGTGCTCTTGCTCGGTCTCCATCATCTGAAATATTGGGCAAAACAACTTGTTCCATGAACTTCTTAATAAAAGTTGATTTACCGGTGCGTACTGCGCCTACAACCCCTAAATAAATATCACCATTCGTACGTTTCGAAATGTCTTTAAAAATATCAACTCTTTCCAAGTGATCCCCTCCTGATCTCCTTAACACCTACACGATTACGAATCTTTGACATTTTCATTCTATGACATTGTCCCACTAAAATATGACTTGATAATATTAAAAACTTGTTTTTTATTGAGTAGCTGTATTGCAACACATCTACCTTGAACATTTTTTCTCCATCTCTTTTAATAACTATGCTTTTTTGATTGTAAATAGAAGAAGAGTTTAAAAATTACTCCTATAAAAATAGAGATAGGGTAATGAATCCCTATCTCGGTATGACTAAATAATACCCAAGCAACCCTAAAATGAATGCCTGTGCGCTTTATTTTATGCTAATTCTGGAGAGTTTGTATCCTCATCTGCCCAGTTTGGTTACTTTTTAAATAATTGTCCTAAAGCGTTAATATCCTTTGGTACATTATTTTTTGTAATGGATTGCACTAGTTTATCTTCTTTTTCTTTTGAGATTGGTTTATTTGCCATCTTCGCTAATTGTTTAACAAGATTACGAACTGTTTTCTCATCAGAAAAATCTGCATTTTGTACGGAGTTGGCTATTTTTAAAATTTGTTCAGGACTTATACTAGAATTTTTTTGGATTTGATCAAACATATTTTTTTGAAAATCGCTCACATGCTCTCCTCCTTGGCTAATATCTTCTTGATACTATATGCAAGTTGGGAGAGCATTGTTCATTTATAGCTTATATCTGTTAGATAAAACGTTAGAGATATCTTCCATTTCGTGTCGGCGCATACGTTTCATTAATTGATCAACCACATCTTTGGGATTAGCACCTTCAAACAACACTTTATATAATCCATTCGTAATAGGCATCTCGATATTTTCTATTTGAGCTAGTTCATAGGCTGCTTTGGTGGTACGAACACCTTCTACAACCATTCCCATCTCTTGTAAAACATCATCAAGCCTTTTTCCTTTCGCTAAGAGATTTCCGGCTTTCCAGTTCCTACTGTGTACACTAGTACAAGTCACAATTAAATCGCCAACACCACTTAGGCCAACAAAAGTTAATGGATCTGCCCCTTTCGTTGTCCCTAAGCGAGCAATTTCCGCTAGACCTCTAGTGACCAATGCAGCTTTAGCATTATCCCCGTATCCCAAACCATCGGTAATACCTGCACCTAATGCAATAATATTTTTAAGAGAACCTCCTAGTTCAACACCAATCATATCTGCACTCGTATACACTCTGAAATGTTCATTAATAAACAGATCCTGTGCCTTCTCCGCTTCTGTCATCGTTCTTGAAGATACTGTAACGGTTGTAGGATGTCTTAAACTTACTTCCTCTGCATGACTAGGTCCGGATAAAACAACAATATCTGTATACCATTGACGAGGTAGTTCTTCTTCCATCATCTCAGAAACACGTTTTAATGATTTCGGTTCGATCCCTTTTGTGCCATGGATAATAGTAACATGATGGTCTAATACCTCAGAGACTTTTTGGCATACTTCTCTTATAGCTTCTGTTGGCAGAACAAAAACTATTGTTGACACATCCTGCAATACTTCCTTCAATGAGGTGTATGCTTTTAAATCTTTGGGTAATGTAATATTTGGCAAATAATCTTTGTTAGCATGTGTTTGATTAATTTCATCCGCATGTGATTGATTATGTGTCCAAAGTCGGACATCATGACCATTATCCTTTAAAACCATCGCTAAGGCAGTTCCCCAACTACCCGCTCCTAAAACCGCTATTTTTTCCATTCTTATCCCCCTTTATTGTCTACGCCTAGCAAAAATTTTGATAGGTGTTCCTTCAAATCCAAATGCTTCTCGTATTCTGTTTTCTAAAAAACGTTCATATGAAAAATGTAATAAGTCAGGATCATTCACAAAAACAACAAAGCTTGGTGGTTTTACACCTACTTGTGTTGCATATAGAATTTTTAATCGCTTCCCTTTGATTGTTGGTGTCGGATTGACCGCAAGTGCATCCATAATGACATCGTTTAAAATATTTGTTTCTACACGTTTTGTATGATTTTCACTAGCTCGTAACACTTGTGGAAGAAGCGTGTGGGTTCTTTTTTTCGTTTTAGCTGATAAAAATACAATGGGAGCGTAATCTAAAAATGGAAAATGAACTCTAATTTTTTCTTCAAATGCTCGCATTGCTTTCTCATCGCTATCTACGGTATCCCATTTATTCACAACAATGACTACTGCTTTACCTGCTTCATGCGCATATCCAGCGATTTTTTTGTCTTGTTCTATAATACCGGTTTCAGCATCTATTAACGTTAGTACAACATCTGAACGTTCAATCGCTTTTAATGCACGTAGTATACTATATTTTTCTGTCGTTTCGTAAATTTTACCTCTTTTTCGCATTCCTGCAGTATCAATAATAACATAATCCCGTTCATCACGAGTAAATGGCGTATCGATTGCATCTCTGGTGGTACCAGCAATATCGCTGACAATTACTCTTTCTTGTTGTAATAGAGCATTGACTAGCGAAGATTTCCCTACATTTGGTCTACCGATTAAACTAAAGTAGATGGTATCTTCCTCAACGTTTTCCGTTTGCTTTGTTGGAAAATAACTTACTACTTCATCTAACAGATCGCCTAACCCCAAACCATGCGTCCCCGAAATAGGAAAAGGCTCACCGAAACCAAGTGAATAGAATTCATATATTTGGTCCTTCATCTCTGGATTATCTACTTTATTTACCCCAAGTACAACAGGTTTATTTGATTTAAATAAAAGTTTAGCAACTTCTTCATCCGCTCCAGTAATGCCTTCTCTTCCATTTACCATAAAGATAATGACATCTGCTTCATGAATTGCTACCTCTGCTTGTTCACGCATTTGAACAAGTAATGGCTCGTCACCTAACTCAATTCCACCCGTATCAATAAGATTAAAAGTGGTTGTTAACCATTCCGCTTCTGCATATATACGGTCTCTTGTTACGCCTGGCGTATCTTCAACAATGGAAATACGTTCTCCTACAAGTCGATTAAAAATTGTCGACTTTCCTACATTTGGTCTACCTACTATTGCTACAATTGATTTTCTCATGAAAGGTACATCCTTTCTTTTGTACTCGCATATTTGTTCATGATAAGTAATTTTAATTAGTTAAAATTTATGGATCTTAACTTATACATTTTAGCAAAAGCAGTGCATAGACACAACATTGTTTTCCTTAATGTTTCACAATTATGTACAATTCGTCACTTAAGGCATGACTAATTCCGTCAAGAATAGCTTCCAAATTCGCTGCCACTTTGTTCATTTCATCTTTTGTCTCACAATAAAAAATGGGGGCGCCACCATCTACCTTTTGCTCGTTCGTTGTGATAACTGCTAAAATTGCTTTATCAATCGTCATTTTTCTTCGCCTCGATTTCTTTTACTAACTTTTGATTCTGAAGGCATACGTATGGCGTTCTCTAAAACAGGAACAGCACCTATAATTTCTGCAGCCTTTTTTGGATCTTGATTTTGCGGTAGAATAAATACACCAATCCGTCCATCATCCAAATCTCGCTTGATCAATGGAACTAAAGCTGGTGTACCAGAATCTCTAAAAACACCTAGTGAAACAGACACATCATGTAATATTGCTTGACGTTGTCCTAAATTAGCAATCGTTGAACGAACATCAAAATTCTTCGGGGTCAACACAAACCCCATTCCAAATCTCCCAATCTCTTCTTGCCTTTCAGGTAACCCAATATTCATAATGTAGATATTATCAACATATAAACCCGCCCCATCAAAATGAACTTCTGATAAGGAGATGTCCACAATATCTTTTAATGTCGACCCACTCATTAACTTCCTCGAAACGGCATAACAAATGATTGTTACAACAATTGCAATACTCCAACCAGCTAAAAGATAAGCAAAGGTCGTTAGAAAGGAAGTAAAAATTACTAGATAATTTCTACTTTCAAACGCAATCGCAATTCCTTCTATATATGTATTTCCTCTTGGAACAAGTTCATAGCTATCCAGTTCTGTCAATGTATTTCTTTCCATATTTCTTACTTCTCTAAATTGAGAAGCCGCAATCGTTAGAAAAGTAACTGCAGTAAATTCCTTTTCCATAATAGCAGGAATTGCTACAGCCCCCAAACCGGCTGCAATAAAGCCTAATGCTAAATGGATTACTTTACCGTGTAAATAGGTTGGATATTGACGATAATCTGTCCGTAGCATGATGGCCCGAGCGATTGTACCTACAGTAACTCCAAATATAATTGGTAATGTATATTCATTCATTTGTCCACCTCTTATTATGCTGTTCTACCAATTGTAGTATGTCCTGAAATTTCATTTTTATTTCTATCATAAAACGATAGAATAAAATGGCACCCGATAATACACCAAGCAACAGCATCATTGATTGATCCCCAATGATAATCTCCCAACCTAAACCAACAACAATTAAAGCATAAATAACCTCCCCAATAATGACAGATAAACTGGTTATAATAAAGCGTTCCAGGATGTTACTAGAAGTGAGTACAAGTAAGCATAAAAAAATAGAACTGTATATTATTATCTTAGGTAAAAAAATCCACACTGGACTTACAATTTCCCACAACTTAAGACCTGCGTAAATATGTGATAGTAATAAACAAGCAATAATTAGAAACAATTTTTTTTTCGAATGAGCTAATAACATAATCCCGACTATTAAAAGAATAATGATGGAAACATTTATTGAAACATGCTTTAAAGGAATGGTTAAAGAACTACATGTAATGAACAATAAAATAAAGATAGCTATTCTATTCCTGCTCTGTCCTTTTTTCATAAGAAATGTTGCAATTATCCAATATATCCAAAGTAACCAATAAACAATAATCATTTTTCATCACCATTAAAGAAGTATAGCTAAAAAGCATGATTCTAAACCATTTCTTGCAAAAAAAACAGAGGATAACACGTCGTGTTATCCTCTGTTTCTCTTACGTTATTTTACTTATATTTATCTAATTTATTACCAATCATATCTCCTAATTGAAAACCAGCACTATCTTCTTCTTTTTCATATGCCTTAAATGCTTGTTGGTTTTTTTCAGCTTCAACCTCTTTAATACTTAAAGATATACGTTTGTCTGCTTCACTAACTTCTAAGACCTTCACTTTTACTTCTTGACCAACCTCTAAAACTTCTTGTGGTGTTCCAATATGTTCAGTAGATATTTGTGAGATATGAACAAGACCTTCTACCCCAGGTAATACTTCAACAAATGCTCCAAAGTTAACTAATCGCTTAACCGTACCTTCGATCATACTGCCAACTTGTATTTTGTCATCAATATTTTCCCATGGTCCTGGTAAAGTTTCTTTAATTGAAAGTGAAATACGTTCATTTTCCTTATCAACAGATAACACTTTTACTTTAACCGTTTCACCTTCTGATACTACTTCACTTGGTTGTTCAACATGATCATGTGACAGTTGAGAAATATGGACTAATCCATCTATTCCACCTAAATCAACAAATGCTCCAAATGAAGTGATACGAGCTACTGTACCTTCTAATATCTGTCCGTCTTCAATAGAAGTAAGTAATTGTTGTTTCTTTTCTGTCTCCTCTTCCTCTACAACAGCACGGTGGGATAGAATAACACGGTTTTTAGATTTATCTAATTCAACAACTTTTAAAGAAATTGTTTTATCTTGATAATCTGAAAAATCTTCAACATAATAAGTTTCGATAAGTGAGGCAGGAATAAATCCTCTTATACCAACATCGACAACTAATCCACCTTTAACAATTTCTTTTACCGTTGCGTCAAAGATCGTACCTTTGTTAAGTTTATCTTCTAAATCATCCCATGCTTTATCTGCAACAATTGCTTTTTTTGAAAGAATAATTTCTTCATCTTCAATTTTTTTAACTTTTAATGTTAATTCATCGCCTTCATTTACTACATCACTTGCCTTTTCTATATGAAGACTAGATAGTTCACTTATTGGCACAATTCCATCTACTTTGTAATCGATATCAACCAATACCTGCTTTTCTTCTACCTTTACTACTTTTCCTGTTACTGTTTCACCTTCTGTTAATGCTTTGAATTCTGATACTTCTTTATTTAACTCATCCATAAAAAAGGCCTCCTTCAATTTACGACAAAACTTCAAACAACTTGTCCTTTTGTCTAACTTCTAATATTTTCACTTATTTGTCAAGCAATAGACAAATAAAATTATGAATATTTTTCTTTTAATTCTCTTATATTTTCCATAATTACATCCGTTACTTCACTTGCTTTTGCTTTATTTTTTCTTAATTGATCCATTTCAATCGCTTCTCCATAAACCACTTTTAATCGTTTACCTTTTTTATAAGGTCCAATAATTGCACATGGTATAACGGTTGCTTGTGATCGCAAAGCAAAAAAACCAACTCCTGAAAGCCCTTTACCAATCTTACCAGTCTTACTTCTCGTTCCTTCTGGAAATAATCCTAGTGTATTTCCTTCTTTTAAAATGGCTAATGCTTTTTTAAGCGCATCTCTATCCTGCATGCCTCTTTTGATTGGAAAAGCTTTTACTCTTAAAAGCAAACCACCTAAAAGCTTATTTCTAAACAATTCTTCTTTTGCCATGAAGTATATCTCTCTAGGACAGGTAATTCCTACAACTGGTGGGTCTAGGTTTGATATATGATTAGAACAAATAATTACAGGTCCATTTTTAGGAATATTTTCTTTTCCTATTACATGAAAACGATAGATAGGACGTAAAAATAGATTCACGACGGATGTGACAAATCGATAAAAACTCATAGTTTACGCTCCTTTTTATCGCATACAATTTTCAAGATTTTTTGTGTCACTTCATTGATGGACAGTGCTGTTGTATCAATCTCAATTGCATCTTTTGCCTTGATAAGCGGAGAAATCTCACGCTCCGAATCCAATTTATCTCGTTTAGCAATTTCATCTTTTAATTTTTCTAAATCAGAAGCAAAACCTTTAGATGTGTTTTCTTCGTGTCTTCGTATTGCCCGTTCCTCTACAGAAGCAATTAGAAATATTTTTACTTCTGCATCTGGTATGACATGTGTTCCAATATCTCTACCATCCATTACCACTCCACGTTCAGCTGCTAATTCTTGCTGTTGTTTAACCATTTCCTCTCGAACTAAACGATGTTGTGCAACGATGGAAACATGATTAGTAACATTTTCACCTCTAATAGCATCTGTTACATCCTCATGTCCAACAAATACCTTTTGTCCATCGGCAGTCTGCTTTAGATCAATTGATGATTCTTTTGCCAAATGGAACAGCGCATCACCATTAGTTAATGGTGTATTAGTCTGTAATGCTTTATAAGTCAACGCACGATACATTGCTCCTGTATCAATATATATGTAATCTAATTGATGTGCTACTTTTTTTGCAACTGTGCTTTTTCCAGCTGCTGCTGGTCCATCAATTGCAATAGCAATTTTATTATTTCTCATTTTTCTATTCTTCCTCTCTTAAACCAACAACCAAAGATATCTAACGATGAATTACCTAATTAAAGGATAACATATTTTTTTTAAAATGTTAGGTTACTTTATTTGAAAATCAAAATTTCTGCCTGCGATCTTTAACTTGTACTTCAAAACAATGACGAATAATGAGCTCACGATCGTTTTCTGAAATGTTGTTATATTCGACTGTAAGTAAAGAAATATTTGCATCTTCCTTTTTAAATATACGAATAACCGTTGCCTCTGCATGGACATATTCTATTCTCTCATTTTCCAATGGAATTACAACACAAATATCAACCATATCTCCTATATTATAAATTCCATCGATCGGTAATAGGATACATAACCCGCCACCACTTATATCATTTGTAACGGTAGTGAAGGGCTCTTTCAAACCCTCATGATCATGAATTGCTACATCTAAGGAACTGTTAACTCTTACGTATTTCCTTCTTTGAATGCGTACCATTTCATCTTGTGAGAAATGAATCATCAACATCGGGACATTTCCCGTTTTTTTACCTGTGATTTCTGTGATAAACTGATATACTGATTGATTTTCGTCAACAAGATTCACTTTAAATATTGTTCCTTTTGGGAAAATATTCGTTCTCCCTGTCATTTCGTTGATTGGATAATCAATATAGATCGTAGTTCCTTCCTGCCCAACAATTTTACTACGATAACTTGATGTTTCCTCCTCTTCTAATGCTTCTAGCTTTAATGTTGCACCTATTTTAATCAACCTACACGTACCCTCCCCTAAAGCATTAGTTTTACTTCCACCATATCCTACTAAGATAGAATACTCCTTATAGTTATACAATATTTTTAGCTAAAATAAAAGAAAAAGGGAAGGATTTACATCCACTCCCTAATCAAAATTCCACTTAGTCTCTACCGCCTTCAATTTTTCTACTTGAAGTTCTCTGCCTGTATTAGCATCAATAAATATTCGATAGGTTTCTTCCTCCATCGTTCCTAAAAATGCATATGCCAATACCTCTTGCATGACATCATTTTCTATTACCGCCATGTGTTGATCTTGAATGGTAACGGATGGATTAACCTTTTCTTTTGCATCTTCTATAGATAGATTGGGTGCTTCGATGGTTCGATCATGATGATTTCGATAAAAATCATTGGCCATATAACCTAATATTTCACCTGTATCTAGCGCTACTTTTAATTGCACCTTATCAGGATAGATGCGAATATCGTCTTGGTTATACAGAAATTGGAATACTCCGACATGGTCATACTGACTACTTTGGAAAAGTTCCATTTTTGATAAACCATTTTTCTTTAAAAAATCTGTTGCTTTTGTTGCCGCTTCATTTAGACTCAGTTTTTGTTCCTTAATCTTTCGGTTCAACATAAAGGAAAGAATATTTCCTCCCTTTTTAGATATATCAATATATCCATGTACGTTATTTGATTTAAAAGAACCACTATACGTTTGAAGGGTTGCTCCTTCACCACTTTCAGCAATTGTGACCTCGGTATCATTAGATAATGAGAACAAGTCGCGAATTTTCTTTTCTGCATTCTTTTCACTGACTTGCTTTCCAGTAATATATTGATAGTCATGATTTTCATTTGAAATGCCGGTAATGTTGGGTGAGAGCGTACTTTCTGAATACTCCTTAGCAGCTTCTTCAACCGTTTTAAAACCATCTATGATCGTATTATCTTGTTGTTGATCATTATTGACTAATGCTAGTTGTACATCCATCCAACGTAAGTTTTCTTCTAATACAACATGTTGTACCTTACGAAGCTCACTCTTAATATCTCCAGCAGTTTGATATAGATCTTTTAATTTATCTGTTTCTTTATCAGATAATGGGTTTTCTTCTAGATCACGCACAGCAGTCTTGTAAGTGAAATCGCCAATACTCGACAAAAATTCTTCTGTTTTGTTAAATGGTAATAATGCTAATGGTAATTGACCAACATCCGTATTTGCTTCTGAAGTGATCCTCCATATCTCTACTAATTGAGGGGATAACGTTTCTTTTGTATTTATTGCAAGTGTAGTTCCAATTTTATCGTGTAATAAATCAATTTTATAGGTTAGATCATGAAATGCACGTTGATAATTATTTTCGGCTTGAACTAAAATCGCATTTTTCTCTTGATGTTCTTGATACCCCCAAGCAGCTGTTGCAAAAATAAAAATACTTAGTAATGTAATAGCAATCCATCTAAACATAGTAAGTATGCTCCCTTCTTACATGCAAAAAACATGTTTTCCTATTCGTTTTATTTGTGGTCTCGACCAAATCCAGCTCGAAGTAGCCGTATCTGGATTAAAATAATAAATTGCATCTCCCGTTGGATCCCAACCATTTATTGCGTCGACCACTGCCTTTTTAGCAGATTCATTTGGTGTAAGCCAGATTTGCCCATCCGCAACAGCTGTAAATGCTCTTGGTTCAAAAATAACCCCGGATATTGTATTGGGAAAAGAAGTACTTTGAACGCGATTTAGAATAACTGCTGCCACAGCAACTTGACCTTCATATGGCTCTCCGCGCGCTTCACCATATACGGCATTTGCCATTAGCTGTATGTCATTTTGAGAATAACCATTTGGAACGTTAACAGCAGTCGGTTCCATTGATGTGTCCTCTTTTTCTGTTGTGCCTTCATTATCTTTCACTTGTTCCTCTTTCGGTGTCCCGCCATAATACGTAAACTTATTACCGGCCTCGATGTTTTTCTTTATAAATTGTTTATCATATTTTGTTGCTTTAACTAATTTGTTTTTAACGGTTTCTCCTGCCAACCCATCGATTTCCATTCCAAATTCATATTGAAAATTACGAAGTGCCCAATACGTCCCCCATCCAAATACTCCATCAATTTTCCCGTTATAGAAACCTAAATATTGTAATCTCGCTTGTAACTCAATGACATCTTCACCTGTTGCACCATGTTGAATGACTTGTGGACTAAAAGCATCTACTTTTTCAATTGGCTGCATAACGGATAGAAACGCAATAAATAACAAGCTAAATAAGCATATCTTTTTTGTTTTTATAGACATAATAAGCCTCCTACACTCTAAAATGTTATTCATACATTTGTTAGTGGTATTTTTAGGCTTATTTCTTTTTTTATTCATCATTTTAATTGAATTAAATTTAATGGATGATTCCGTGTATCTGGGTTAAACGGTTTATTCGGTTGCATAAAAAAAAGTGTGTGTATATGATTAAACAATCATGTACACACACGCTATGATACATCCATATTTTGATTTACAATTGAAAGTCTCTCTCTGTTTACATATTGATTAGCTTGCTTTACTTTTTTTATAGCATTTAACCATAAAAGAATCATAAAAGGAGTCAAAATGTATATCCAATTTCCATCACTTGTTTGTAGGATATAATCATAAAAACCGTGCAGTAAAAAAGGAAACAATAATGCAAAAAACATCATCAGTCGTGGTTTTACAGGATTAAACCTTGCTTTACCCAGATAGTAACCCATCACCACACCAAATAAAGCATGGGATGATACAGGGAAAAAAGCTCTTGCAAAAGCGTACTCTATACCATGAGCAACTAAATATAATATATTTTCAACAGTTGCAAACCCTAAGCTAATTGCTACACCATATATTATTCCATCATAAAAAGAATTAAATGTTGTAAATTTATATACTGTATATACGAAAATAAACCATTTGAAGAACTCTTCTAAAAAACCTGTTAAGATAAATGATGAAATAAAAAAATCTTGATCTATTCCCTCAGTAGTAAATGCATATTGAATAAACATAATTGGGAATACTAGTAAAGCACCATAAACAAATGATTGAACAATAGGTAGGATAGGTTCTGTATTGAAACGATCCTTTAGATAAAAAAATGTCATCAATGCTACTGCTGGAGCTATTCCAGACGATAAGAGTGCTAACATTCTAATGACACCCTCTTCCATAAAAATTACTTTCATCGTATCATGAAGTTAGAAAAATGAAAATATAAAAAGTTGGTGAACAAATTGAAAAAAATATTACTTATTCATACAGGTGGAACAATTGCGATGTCAGAGGATCAAAAAACTGGCACAGTGACTACTACAGCATCGAATCCTCTTACACAAGTGGAAACAATTATAAATCAATTTGCTGCATTAGATGAAGAAGTGTTCTATCATTTACCCTCTCCACATATTACACCAACTCATATGCTTGAAATAGGCAAATACATTGAATCTAGAATGGACGACTTTGATGGCATTGTGATCACGCACGGAACGGATACTTTAGAAGAAACTGCTTATTTTTTAGATTTATATATTGCAACAAAAAAACCAATTGTTATTACCGGGGCAATGCGTTCCAGTAATGAAATTGGCTCGGATGGACTTTATAACTTAATTTGTGCAATCCGCGTAGCAATAGCAGATGAATCCTATGAAAAAGGGCTACTAGTTGTTATGAATGATGAAATTCACACAGCCGCATATGCAACAAAAACAGCTACTAGTAATGTTGCTACATTCAAAAGTCCTCAGTTTGGCCCAATTGGTATGGTTACGAAACAAGACATTTGCTTTTATCACAAATGGATCTCTTATGAAAAATATAAAATAGAAAACATCTCCAAACAAGTACCTTTACTAAAAGCTTATGCAGGAATGGATAAATCACTGATTAATGCAATACTTAAGATGAATATAGATGGTTTAGTGATAGAAGGTCTAGGCCAGGGAAACTTACCACCTACAATGGTCGATCCATTAAAACAATTACTTCATAATAATATTCCTGTTGTGTTAGTGTCTAGAAGTTTTAAAGGAGTTGTTCAACCTACCTATGATTATCTTGGTGGCGGAAAGCAATTACATGAAATGGGCATTATATTTGCCAAACGCTTAACCGGTCAAAAAGCTCGTATAAAGTTATTAATGGTTTTGGAAGCTTCTTTAAATAAAGACATTCATTCCTATTTCAACTAATAATAAAGAGCAGTATATGGTATTATACTGCTCCACTTTTTTGTATTTTTCTTGCTATGTCATTGGCAATTAACGGACCATGATAACGGCCATTTTCAATAAATATTTCATTATTATTATAACCTGCAGCAATTACACCTGCTATATAGATGTCTTTCACATTTGTCTCCATTGATTCCATATTAAATGCTGGTCTGCCAGTTTCTGGTTCAATATTTACCCTCATAGACTGAAGAAATGTATGATCTGGTTGATAGCCAGTCATCGCAAATACAAAAGATGCTTCTGCCGTTTTTGTTTGATCATTTACTTGATAGATCACTTCATTATTTGTTATTTCTTTTATAGTTGCATTAAATTCCATTGAAATTTCATTTTTTTCAACTAAAGCTCTGAACTCTGGTAAAATCCAAGGTTTCACACTTTTAGAGTAATCACACCCACGATATAAAACGGTTATATCTGCTTCTGCTTTATGTAACTCTAATACTGCATCTACTGCCGAGTTTTTGCCACCAATAACAACTACTTTTTCCCGGTAAAATGGATGTGCTTCTTTAAAATAGTGATACACGTGAGATGAATCTTCACCTTTCACACTCATTTTATTTGGTTGATCATAATAACCTGTTGCAACCACAATAAATTTAGTTTTATAGGATTGATTCTCATTTTTACTAGTTAAAGTATTGACAATAAAGTCATCACCGTCTCTAACAACATCAATAACCTTTTCAAAACTATTAATTCGTAATGATCTACGACTTGCCACTTCACGATAGTATGCTAAAGCTTGATTGCGAACCGGCTTCTTTCTTTCCGTTATAAACGGAATATTCCCAACTTCTAAGCGATCGCTAGAACTAAAAAACGTTTGATGTGTTGGATAATTATATATGGAATTTGTAATGTTTCCTTTTTCAATTATTAATGGATCAAACCCTTTATCTTGAAGTGACAAAGCCGCTGACATACCGCAAGGGCCAGCACCAATAATAATAACCTGTTCTTTCTGCATCATTATCCTCCTACTATAAAACAAAAAACATAGATCAATGATTAAAAAATGTAGTTAATTGTTTAATTGCATCTTCTTTCATTATTATTTTACCATACTCAAGTAATCGGTAAGAAGTAACTATACTTGGTGAAGCATACTCTGATAAAAGAGCAATAATATTTTCTCGATCTACTTCTTCTACATCTTTGTCTGTAAACAGCATATAATAATGATTGTCAAAATAAATAATTGAACCACCATTTATACCAGCTTGAAGCATGGATCTTGATAGCTGTATGATATCCTCAAACGTATCAAACAAAAAGATTAATTCATTACTCTCATCGAGGGTTACTTTCATTTCTAAATATTCCTCATCTTCTTGTTCAATTTCATTTTGTGTAACAATAATCAGCATACCTTGAGCTTGGAGCACATGAACTTGAACTAATAAGACGCCTTCTAATTCAAATCCTAACTCATCACTTGCTTCAAACATCATGTCATGAAACAGTGCCTGCATGCTAGGTAAGTCTTGCCATAAATCATCTTTGGTTAATCCTCTTTCAATTAAATCATCAAATGTAAGAAAAATCTTAAATTGATTAGAAGAAAGCCGCTCCAAACGCATATTCATATCCCCCTTTTTTCAATAACTGTCTTTAAATAGTATATGTCTGCAAAAGTTAATTTGAGACGGATATTTGTTTATATTCATATAGTGTAAACAACGAAATGTTGCAACAAAGGAAAGAAAAAGAGTACTTCTTCATACCAAAGTACTCAGTTACTGATTCTATATTATACAATATTATATTTTAAAAACCAAAATTATAATATTACCTAATTGTAGAAAATTAAGCATTTGTTATGTCAAGCACACGAAATCCGGCCTTTTCCAATTTATTTTTTAACTTATCGGTTCTAACATCCTCATCAACTTTGAGAACAATTCTTCTGGCTAATTTATCAGTTTCATCAAATGTAGTAATTGAAATAATATTTGCATGCAAATGCTGTAATATGTCTGCAAGTTTTGCAAATCGCCCAGATGATTCTTCGGAGGTAAATGCAATCCTCACTCCTGATTTATTCATACCAAAAACACTTTCAAACTGTTCTAAAACATCATAACGTGTTACAATTCCCAGAAATTTTTTATTGTCATCCACAACAGCAAGTATAGGATAATCTTTAAAAGTGGTTAATGTTTTTTCGAATACTTCATTGTTTAGAATAAAGAGATCAGCATGTGTCATGATTTCCGAAACTTCTGTGTTAGATAAAAAATCTTCCTGTTGCTGTCCCGTTAGAAATGTCGATTTATAAATCGTCTGAGCAGAGATCATACCTAAAAATTTTCCCGCTTCATCAACAACTGGCATTGCTTGAATATCTTTTTCATTTAGCTTGGCTAATGTCTTTTTTAAAGACTGACTCGGTGTTGCAACATGACATTGATAAATTGATTTCATTGTACTACGAACAAACATAGCAAACACCCCACTTCAAATAATTAATTTTTTCCACTACCCCTTTATTCCCTCTTTGCAAATTGTTAAACAATAGCAGTCACTTACATTATATACATAAGTCAAGCTTCTATGCCATACAATCAAGTGATGTAAAAAATAATAAAGGAGGTTAGTAAATGCATCAAACTAACACCAAATATTTTTATCCATATATTAGTCCGTTTGATCCTTGTCCTCCTATCGTTAGAAAAAGCTATTCCACTCCACCACAATTGTACATGGGTTTTCAGCCACCTAACTTAGCACAATTTCAAACGGCAAAAGAAGCACTTTATTGTGGAACACTATGGCCAGCATTCCATGATCCATATCCCCCAAAAGAAGGGAGAGAAGATAATTGAACACACCTAAGCAAGTGCCTCAAGCCTATTACGATTTATTAGAAGAAATTCAAGCAGTTGATTTTGTTTTGGTTGAACTAAATCTTTACCTTGACACGCATCCAAATGATGCGAATGCGATTCAACAATTTAATCAATGCACTTATGAAAGTAAAAAATTGAAGAAAAAGTTTGAAAAACAATTTGGTCCACTCATGCATTTTGGTCGTAGTTACTCAGGGTATCCTTGGAATTGGGATGATACTCCTTGGCCATGGCAAGTGTGAAAGGAGGAATGAAAATTGTGGTACTACGAAAAAAAGTTGCAGTACCCTGTTCGTGTCAGAGAATGTAACCCTAGACTTGCAAAATACCTAATTGAACAATATGGGGGAGCCGATGGAGAACTATCTGCAGCATTACGTTATTTAAATCAACGCTACACAATTCCTAATAAGGTTGTTGGATTACTCAATGATATCGGCACAGAAGAATTTGCCCATTTAGAGATGATTGCTACGATGGTTTATAAATTAACTAAAGATGCTACACCTGAACAAATGAAAGCAGCAGGATTAGCGACACACTATGCAAACCATGATAATGCATTGTTTTATCATAATTCAGCTGGAAATCCATGGACAGCTACTTATATTGCATCAAAAGGCGATCCAATTGCAGATATTTACGAAGATATCGCAGCAGAAGAAAAAGCGCGAGCTACTTATCAATGGATCATTAATTTATCCGATGACCCAGAGTTAAATGATAGTCTTAAATTTTTAAGAGAAAGAGAAATTATTCATTCACAACGATTCCGAGAAGCCGCACAAATATTAATTGATGAAAAAGATCAGAAACAGTTTTTCTAGTTATCTATAAATTAAAAAACACATTCTATTATATATGCAATGATGAAAAATATCAGGCATAGGGTTCAGGAAAAGCTAGAAAACGATTATATTTTCTAGCTTTTTCTTATGACTCATATTCATCAATGGTAGGAAGAAATAATTTTTCTCCAGGTTCAATGGGGTCAGACTTTAATTGGTTCACCCGTCTAAGTACATCTAAAACTTCAAGTGTATTATAATAATCCATTGCGACTGTTTGCAGTGTATCACCCTTGGAGACAAGATAATATCTACCTGTGAGCTCAATCTTTTCTGTAGTGTCCTCTCCAATAGATAGATTAACCGTTACCTCTTCAGATAACTTTTTTGTTGGAGAAACAACTTGAACGGTTTCACCAGCAGGATTTTTTTGATGATCTTGAACCGTCTTATCCAAAAAATCTTTTCCCCAATATTGATAGGTTACGACTAAGATAATTACTAATAAAAATAGTAATAATAAAAATCGCAGAAAAATCAAATTAATTTTCCATTTTGTTTTTTTATTTTTGTCTTGATGAATTTCTTTCCTTGGTGGTAATTCTAGTACATTTATGTTCTCTTGTGCTAAATCGTTAGGATCCTCTGCATTTTCATGTTGCATATGTTCCCTTAAATTTGCTGCTTGATCTTTTTGTTCATTCATGACTGTACTCCTCCGATAAAGTAATAGCAGACATTCCCATTTAAATATATTTTCCGCATTCAGTCGTTACTACTTTGCAAAAATAACATGGCTAATTCTGATTTCCAACCTTTGATCGTAGCTGTTTTTGTTTTTTCTTGTATTGGTGCCCAATCATCAAAACGGAAATCACAATAATCACAGCAAGCGTACGTTGGCTCTTTAAGTGTCGTTTGAAATGATCGAAATAAAGCTTTTCTTCGGCAGTTTGTCGTATTGATCCATGTGACCATTTCTCTTAACTTCCTCAACTTATACTGAGATCGATTGCTTATTACTTTTTCTATTTCTTTTAAAAAAACTCCTCTTCTATCATATATCGGCAAGATCTGATTTTCTTTAAGTATAGCATGATTTTCTAAATGATATATGATAAATCGATACTGCACCTCATTTAAACTTAAGTACATCATCATTTCATGCTTATTTATTGTTACACTGTTTGTTTCATACTTCTTCTCTAAAAATGAAACAAAAGAACGTACTTGCTCCATTGTTGGAAGTTCAGATTCAATTAATCGCTTTGGTAATAATGTATCAAAAGGTGCATGTAAGACAACGGATACACTCGATAGACCATCTCTACCCGCTCGTCCGACTTCTTGAATAAACGACTCAATTTGTGTTGGGAAATGATAATGAATAATTAATCTAACGTTTTGTTTATCAATCCCCATACCAAACGCACTCGTACAACATATAATATCTAATTGATTTTCCATAAATTGTTGTTGAATTAATGTTCGGTCGATTCCATCCATTCCACCATGGTAAAAAGCAACCCTTAATTCTGGTAGATGATAGCTTAATTGGCTAGCTACGTCCTCTGCCTCTTTCTTACTTGAAAAATAAATCATTGTTGGCACACGAAACTTTTGTAACAAATCAATCATATAGCTTACTTTTTCCTGTTTATTCTCACACTGCTGCATGGTAAAAGCTATATTTTTACGGTCCATCGGATAGATATGTTTGATCATGCTAGGTTTATTTAAGTATTTTATAATATCTTTTTGTACATCAGGGGTTGCTGTCGCACTTAAAGCTAAAACAGAAGGGTCATTTAGTTGCGCGATAACATCTACTAACTTTAAATAGTCGGGGCGAAATTCATGCCCCCATTGCGAGATACAATGCGCTTCATCTACGACAAACAATGAAATATTCATATGACTTAAACGTTCTAATAATTGTTTGTTTTGAATCATCTCAGGCGAAACGTATATAAGCTTGTAACGAGAAAGCTGTTGGAGAACTTGTTGCTTTTCTGCTCTATTAACAAAACTATTTATAGCGACGATATCTTTCATTCCTTTTGCCTTTAATTGTTTTACTTGATCCTCCATTAAAGACAATAATGGAGATATGACAATGACACTGCCTTTTAATAAAAGAGATGGCAACTGATAACAAATTGATTTACCTGATCCTGTTGGTAAAACCCCTAAAACAGACTCTCCGTTTATTAAATCATCAATTATCTCCTTTTGCCCTTCACGAAAATAATGATGACCAAAGTAATTATGTAATACTTTTTCTAGTTGACTCATTGCTTTGTACTCCTTTTATGATCCTTAACATAAGAAAAAACTAAGCGGATTTTAAAATAATCATATTGATTGTCTAGTGCTTCTTTTATCTCTTTTAATTTGGTAGTTTTTTGCTCCTCAATAGCTGTCAAAATTGTCCGATACGTGAGATTGTCTATGAATTTTGTTATATCAAATTGCGGATCAACATACGCTATCTCTATAATATGGTCTTCAATCGTACTTCTTTTTAAATTTCTAATCTGCGCTATTTGATCAATAGTGAAGCCTTTTGCTAACCATTGATTTGTTTTATAAGCGGAATGAGTGACAAGTAGTGTATGATTGTTTAAAGGGACAAACACAGCTAAATTTGATGAGCGAGTTCTATCATTTTTTATGTAAGAAAGGAGCCGATGTAGGATACTAGTTAGATTTAATGCTACATCCATGGTTGACAGATTGTTTTTCTTTGCTAATTGATCTAGTGATAAACCAATTTTCCCATAACCACTTATGCGATCAACAAATAATTGTGCTTGTACTGTAGACAGTTGCTCTAAAAAAACATATAACTCTTGGTGTACATCCTTCAACCATTTATTCACATCACCAACATGGGAACGGTAATGTTCTTTCACCCATTGTTGTACACCTAAATCATCCGTAATCGGAACAAAATGATGAGACTGATGAGCTAAATTAGAATATGTTTGAATAGCTAGTTGCAATCTCATATAAAAGACATCCATTTCTCCAGAGAAATCTATTCCATTTAGATATTCAACAGGAAACAAGTTTTTATGTGACTGTAAATACAACCCCCCTTTTTCAGTTACACAGGCGACGTTATTTTCTTTCATTACAATCCATTCATTTTCTTCTAACGTCAACATTGCCTGTTCAAAAATAGACCGTTTCATCGTTTTTAGAATACCGAAATAGCTTGAAAGTTGATAGATATTAGTATCTTGTATCGTTTGACTCGATCGTTTTCCTTTTAACAAATGAAAGACAGAAGCAGTCGTTCTCTCTTGATTTATCTTTTTAATACATTCTAATAGGATGTAAAAGAACAGTAACATCACCTTCTTAATCAATAAATTTTATCAGATTAAAAGATATATCTCATTCTAGCAAAAATATACGATATAAATACCATATCACGAAGCGTGCGATAAGTGAATATTGCAAAACAAAGCGATCAGATGTAAAATTGGACAAGATAACTTCAACACACTGAAAGGTGCATCATTATGGCTTACTATACAATTGTTGATAAAGAAACCTGTATCGCGTGTGGAGCTTGCGGTGCAGCGGCTCCTGATATATATGAATATGACGATGAAGGCATTGCATATGTTTTATTAGATGATAACCAAGGAATGACTGAAATTCCTGAGGTGTTGGAAGATGATATGCTTGATGCATATGAAGGCTGCCCAACTGATTCAATAAAAATAGCTAAAGAAAGTTTTGATGGAAAGCCATTAAAATTTGAATAACTATTAGACTAAAAAAGCAATCAATTGAGTTATCAAAAAGGGAAAACTCAAATTGATTGCTTTTTTCTAATGGAGAATAATTGGGTTTACTCCATCAGGGACTGGTATTTTTTCATTTAGAGCATAATCCTTAACTGCTTTGATATTAACTGGTAGATCAATTGAAATAGATTGAAAATCATATGATTTTGCTGTCATTAGAATCGCTTCAATCATAGAAGCAGTTGAATGATTATTTCCTAATGATGAACCATCTGAAAAACGAATAGTCAAATTATCTTGGTTAATAGAAAGTTCATAGGTTACATCTTCCGGGATTGGACCATCAATATCAAATGCAGGTTCATCTCTTTGCATAGCCTTTAGTGCCGTCTCAATCGTATTATTTTGACCAGTATGTGTGGGAACTAATAATTGTTTATTATCTTCATATTGGTATATTTTATATATAAATCGATTCGTTTCACCTAAAGAAAATGCATCTATATTACCAAAAGGCCCCAAATTTACAGGTCCTCCATCTTCAGATTGAACAATAACCTCATCGAATCCAAGTGGTTTAAACATAATCGTTAACATCTGTTCAAAAACATGAGGTAAACTTGATCCTTCTGGAAAGGAGTAATCTTTTGCGACCGTCATGAGCACTTGCTTTTCATCTAATGACACGTTAAAAGTTAACCCTTTAAAGGGAAATTGATTTATGCCAAATGCAGCTTTTTGTTCTTCTGAAAAGAAACTATTTATACGATTATAATAAACATTAGGATCTCCAGACGAAGAAGGATCAATTAATGTTATCGGTATTGCCTGGTTACTATACTTATCGACTGAGGCAATCGTATATAAACGCTCTTGCTCTACCTGTTTATAATAAATCATACTTGAATCTGTTTCTTCGTTTGTCATTGTAAATTGTTGAACGGCATCATCATTTTTCGTTGCATCTTGCTCATTATTTAAAGCATCACTTTTTTCTTCTTGCTGTTTTAATTTCGCACTATCGTTTTCGGCTTGCTCCATCACCATATCTTGGGACTTTGATTGATCAGCATTTTGAAAGGAATGATTCATGTTATCTTGAATAATTATAAAAAGTAATGCAATAACAACAACACTAGCAAATGAAGGAATGACCCAAGACCAACGGCGACTTACTTGTTTGGATTCCATACGATTTTCTATTTTCTGATAAAGCATGTCTTTTGACTGATTATCTGTTATCGTAGGCATTTTCTTTAATTTTTCTTCTAGTTGTTTCGTTTGCTCGTTGTCCATATCTACTTCCCCCTTCCTATGAATCATACAAAAGCGCTTGTAGTTTTTTTATTGCTCGATGTTGTGTCGTTTTCACTTTACTTACTGTCCATCCCATAATATCTGCTGTTTCTTGAATAGAGAATGATTGAATGTAGCGCAATATAATAACCTGCTTTTGATCCGCATTACATTCATTTAATTTATGATAAATTCGTTGCATTTCATCATTTAACATTACAATTTCTTCAGGTAATGCATTTTGATCTGGCAAAGTTTGCTCTTCAGTCTCCTTAGAAAAAAAGTCAATTAGTCGATTGCGCTTTCGCTTTTGTTTTCGAAAGAAGTCCAGCGTTGTATGCCTAGCAATTGAAAATAACCAAGTTTTCTCACTACTATCACCACGAAATGTATTATACGATTTTAGAACCTTAATATACACTTCCTGAATAATATCTTCTGTTTGACTTCGATCTTTAACCATATAGAAAATATACTGAAACAGATCGTGATGATAGTTATCGTAGAGTGATTCAAACGCGGTCTTCATTCATGAGACCTCCCGTCATTCATTAATTAGTCGTTATACATAAGTCTAAAGTTACATTATTTTTATATTTGATGATCATACTTATATTTATTTGCTAAGTAAGCGAATGGTTTATAACTAATAAGCATGAATAGTACATTTCCAAAAGCATGATAACAATCGAAAATCAGACCACTTAAATAATACCCCCAAAAGAATCCAGAGATAAGATAGTTTGTTAATGCAAAGAACAAACCATATAAAAAACCTGCTGCAATTGCGATAATTATTAATACAATAAACGCGTGTTTCTGTATCTTCAATCCAATCATTCCACTTACTATACCAATAAGGATATATGCTGCTATCTGCCCAAAAGTCCATATACCCATACCCATAAATAAATTAGAAATATATACTGAAATTGCACCTAAAAAAGCTGCAGAAAGTGGTCCGAAAAAAAAACCAGCTAAAATCACAAGTGATGTTACTGGTTGAACGTTAGGTAAAAATTGAAATATAAATCGACCACTGATTGCCAATGCACAGAGCATTGCAATCAATGTTAATCGATACGTTTTAAACATTAATAACTCACTTCTTGCAAATCGAAATTCACTTTATCATTCGGTGATAATTCAAAATCGCTTGCACCGACATTTGCTTGCTCACCATTGACTGTATACATCCAATAGAGATTATTGTCAGGTACCTGTTCCTCTCCTTCAATTGCGGTAATAAATCCATCGCCTTCAACCACAATATCAAAGTTTTCTTCCATTAGAGTCATTAAATTTGTCTCATCATTTAATTCAATTTCTTTGGTGGCTATGATTTCTTCTTGCTTATTTTCAGAAATGGTAATTGTAACGGTTCCATTCGTGTTACTTGTTTGATCGTTCGCTTGACACCCAACAATAAACATACTCAATGTTAATAATAAAAAGATCCAATTAAATTTTTTCATTTCTCTTCCTCCATCATATATAGTGGAGGATTAAACGTTTATTTTCATATATATTAATTTCAATCAAACGCTCAATCCTCGAAGGTTTGATACATTACGATGTGTTGGTAGGTCTACTGACTTATACATTGATCTACTAGGAACCCTTCCCATATCCTATTGATACAGTGGTCATGTTCCGTTCGTTTGTATTTACAGTTGCGAGGACAGTTCTGGATTTTCACCAGATTCCCTGTTATAGTCACCAACCACACCGTTTAAATTATTTACTTTTCAGGTATAACGAAGGTAAAAGTTGTTCCTTCTCCTTGTTTACTTTGAACAGAAATAGATCCATCATGTGCTTCCACAATATTTTTAGCAATCGATAATCCAAGACCTGTCCCTTTACGTTTTTCTGTTTTCATTCTTGATTTATCAGCTTTATAAAAACGCTCAAAAACAAAAGGAAGATCTTCTTCTGAAATACCAGAACCAGTATCTATTACAGAAAAACGCACTTTCTCCTTTTCCTTTTCAACTAGCAGCTTCACATTTCCCTTTAGTTGTGTATGACGAATTGCGTTATCAATTAAATTCGTCAATACTTGCTCGAGTCGATCTTGATCAATATAAATCATTTGTAAACCTGTTCTTAATTCCAACTCTAATTGTATGTCCTGATCATTAGCAGGTCCTTGGAATTTTCGTATGATTCGATCAACAAAAGCCTTTAATTCTACTTGTTCTTTATTAAGTTGTACATGTCCTGCCTTAATACGTGCTAAATCAAGCAACTCATTTACTAAACGGCCCATACGTAATGATTCATCTCGAATAATAGAAGCTAATTCATTCTTCTCTTCGATGGTGGCGGCAATATTATCCACGATTGCCTCGCTATATCCTTGCATCATTGAAATAGGTGTACGTAATTCATGAGATACATTAGCTATAAACTCTTCTCTTAGCTGATCCATTTTACGCTCATCTGTCATATCACGTATAACAGCAACAACCCCACGCACTTTTGTTTCATCATATAAAGGAGTCATTACCATCACCCAATTTCGTCCTTGAACCGTTACTTCTTGCATTTGTTCGGTTTCTAAATGAATAACATTTTTTAACATATATAGTATGTCATCAGGTAAAAAGTCTTCTGAATCTACATCTGATTCATAACGCCAATCATTTAAAAATTTCTGAGCAGGTGGGTTTGAAAGGATTATCTCAGCTTCCCTATTGAATGTCATGACACCATCAGCCATGGATCGTAATATACTATATAATTGTTCTTTTTCTTGACTGAGTGCGTCGATATGATAACTTAATTGACGTCCCATACGATTAAATGCCATGGCAAGCTCACCAATTTCATCATGGGTTAAGATTGGTACTCTTGTCTTAAATTCTCCTTTAGCTAATTCTAACGCGCCTTCTCTCATTTTAATTAATGGCTCAGTGATACGTGAAGATAAAAAGAAAGCAAATATGGTCATTAATATAATTGCAATTCCCGCTGCTAATAAAATAATATTACTCGTTTGTTTCGTTGTTTTAGCTACTACTTCAGAAGACTGATAAGCAAATACTGAAAACTCACCATTATTTACACTAGTTCCAACCATTAACACTTGGACATTAGGTTGAAGTGTTACTTGTCCACCTACATCTTCTTCATTTGTTAACACCGAATGAAACGAATCATTTCCAGTAATCCATTCTAAAGTTATCATTGGTAAATTTTCATCAACGCTTGTAGAGGACCAACTTGTTCCATCATCAAAAATAATTGTAATTCGACTACTGTCATCTTTCACTGTCTCAACGATTTGGTCAGTATCTAATTGTTGTTGATTAATTTCGAGTAATTCAGCTATTTTCGTTGCTTGATTAAGTAGACGATTTTCTGCTTGCTTTAAATGATAACCATCAAAAAATTCTAGTAATAAAAAACTAATAATAGCTAAAACAACGAAAATAACAATTAAAAAAGTAAACCATAATTTAACGACAACACCACGCCAAAACATCATTCATCTGTCACTTCAAACTTATAACCTACACCCCAAACAGTAACAATCATTTTGCCGGCGCCTTCTGATACTTTATTTAACTTTTCACGTAGTCGCTTAACATGTGTATCTACCGTTCGTAAATCACCAAAAAACTCATATTGCCAAACTTCTTTTAATAATTGCTCTCGATCAAATACTTTATCTGGAGCACTTGCTAAAAAATGCAGTAATTCATATTCTTTAGGTGTTAAGCTAACCTCTTCGCCATCTGCTAGTACTCGATGGGCATCATTATCAATTTCAATATGTTCAAACTCTAATACATCTTTTGTTGTACTGTTTACAGCTGGTAACGATGTAGCAGTAGATCTACGTAATAATGCCTTTACTCTTAGTACTACTTCTCGGGGACTAAATGGCTTTACAATATAATCATCTGTACCTACCTCAAACCCTTCCACACGATTAGATTCTTCTCCTTTAGCTGTAAGCATTATGATTGGTGTTACTTTTTTCGTTCGAATCGTTTTACAAACTTCGATACCATCCATCTCTGGTAACATCAAATCCAAAAGAATCAAAGAATAATTATTTTCCATTGCTAGCTCTAAGCCGCTTTCACCATCACCAGCTTCATCAATTTCATAACCTTCTCGTTCAAGATACATTTTTAGTAATCTTCGAATCCGTTCTTCATCCTCGATGACAAGAATTTTGTTTAATTCATCCATCCCAATAACCCCTTCCTAGCTAACCCCTTTATATGTTTGTTTATCTATTTTTATTCCCACAAAACAAATGATTGATTAATATCATTGCAAGAGTGGGTCATTTTGTAATTTATTTTATAAGAGGGAGTATTTAAAAATCTGGCTCACAGCAAGCGATTCCAACATGTGTCAAATTTCGACAAACGCACATTGCTTTTCCTTCAAAAAAGTCAGACCTTCTACACTTATCTTAACTCCAATCACTTATTTAGTTTTTAATGCTTCATGTCTAAGTTGCTTTATTTCATGAGGAGTTAATTCACGAAAATCACCTGGTTGTAAACCATGAAGAGTCAAAAAGCTGTATCGTTCTCGTTTTAACTTCATTACTGGATGATCAATTTTTTCAAACATTCTTCTAACTTGACGATTCTTTCCTTGATGCAGTGTTAATTCAATGATAGCCGTGTTTTTGGTTCTATCTGTAGAGAGTATTTTAATCTGTACAGCTTTTAATTTTTCTCCATCTGCTTGTACACCTTTTTTTAACTGTTTTAGCGCATCATTTGTTGGTATTCCTTTAACTTTTGCAATATACACCTTATCTATTTCATGACTAGGGTGCATCAAAAGCTGAGCGAATTCTCCATCATTGGTGAGTAAGATAATACCAGAAGTATCATAATCCAGTCGACCAATTGGATAAACTCGCTGATCAATATCTGGTAAATAATCTAATACAACCTTACGTCCCTTTTCATCTTTCACACTTGAAATGACTCCTCTAGGTTTGTAGAGCATATAGTATACAGGCTCTTCTTTTTCTAATGGAATATTATTCACTTCAATTTTATCATCTGGTAACACCTTAGTGCCTAGTTGATTAACAACTTTTCCATTTACTTTTACCTTACCTTCTTCAATTAATTTTTCTGCTTTTCTTCTGGAAGTTACACCACTTTGTGCAATTACCTTTTGCAAACGTTCTTGATTATTTGTCATTATATCACCACTGTACCCTTCTATAGTCACATATACATTTTGCCAGAAACTTTTATACAAAACAATAGCGTTAACACATACGTTAACGCTTCAATTCGAAAATACCATTGAAACAATGATAATCGATGTTATTATACCAACAAAATCTGCTATAAGTCCAACTTTTAATGCATCTCCCATTTTCTTAATTCCTACAGCACCAAAATAAACCGTAATAATGTAAAAAGTTGTATCCGTACTTCCTTGCATAGTAGAAGCTAATCTTCCAATAAAGGAATCTGGGCCATACACTTTAATTAAATCGGCAGTGATTGCCAAAGCTGCAGTTCCCGAAAGTGGTCTAGTAAATGATAAAGGAACAATTTCACTAGGAATACCGATAAGTCTAAGTATCGGCTGAAATCCATCTATTAACGCATCCATTGCACCAGAGCTACGGAAAATTGTAATAGAAACGATCATTCCTAATAAATAAGGTAATAGCGATACTGCCATTGATATGCCTTCTTTTCCACCCTCAACAAACAATTCATAACTTGGGAGCTTTTTCACCACTGCAGTTAGTAGAATTGACATAACAATAATAGGTATAATCCATACACTTATTGTTGAAATCAAACTCATTTCTTTTTATTCCGCTCCCTTCTTAAATGAAACATGCGATCCACGAATATAGCGAATATCGTGGTTATAAATGTTGCAATAATCGTTGTCCCCACGATTTCAGTTGGAGCAGCTGAATCATATTGAATTCTGATAGCTATAATGGTAGTCGGAATAAGTGTCAAACTTGATGTATTAATTACTAAAAAGGTAATCATTGACCGACTTGCATGATTAGAGTTTGAGATTTTTTTCATTTCTTCCATTGCTTTTATCCCCATTGGTGTAGCGGCATTCCCCAAACCAAAAAGATTAGCAATAAAATTGGATAAGATATAGCCCATCGCAGGATGGTCTTTTGGAATTTCAGGAAACAACCTTGTAATGAAAGGTTTAAATAATGTTGCTAACATAGATAAGATGCCAGCTTTTTCAGCTATTCGCATTAAGCCAAGCCAAAAAATTAAAACACTAACTAAACCTATAACTAAGGTTACTGCTTCTTGTGCACTTGAAAATAATGCTTGATTAACTTCTTCCATTGTCCCATTAAACATAGCATAAATAATTCCAATGATAGCTAACCCTGCCCAGATATAATTAACCATTTTAAAACACACCTATTAAATGTTTAAAAGTTGTTACCACTTGGTTCCATAAGGTATTCGTTTCACTAGATTCATTCGGTGACGGATAGAATGACGTCTCTGTGTATTGATCAAATGCCCAATCATATAGTCGAATATGATCTTGCCAATCATCAGGATCTTGTAAGGTTACTGCTATCAACGTCACATCATTCTTTTCTGCTATCGAAATTAGCGTTCTACCTGCCGCTTTTGTATAACCGGTCTTCCCACCAATTGCATATGGATAATAATGGGTCAATAACTTATTTTTATTTCCCCATGCATACGTACGTTGTTCTGATCGGTAAGATTTAGCACCAGTTACAAGGGAAAATGTATCATTGTTCATTGCATACTTAGTTAAAAGTGCCATATCATATGCCGTAGAATAATGGGTGTCTGAATCAAGCCCATGTGGATTTTCAAAATGTGTCTTCTCCATACCTAACCATTTTGCTTTTTCATTCATTAAATAGGCAAATCCACCTATACTTCCCCCCACATATTCTGCAATCGCTGTAGCAGCGTCATTACCAGATCGTAACATCAATCCATACACTAAATCTTCTAATGATATCTTTTCTCCTTTTTCGAGATAAATAGAAGATCCTTCTGTATTGACAGCTTCTTGACTTACTGTAACGATCTGATCCATTTTGCCAGATTCAATAGCAATAATTGCTGTCATCATTTTTGTAATACTGGCTATAAGATGCTTATCATGTGCCGCTTTTTCATATAATACTTCTCCATTCTCTTGGTTTATTAATATAGCATTTCTGGCCGAAATATCTGGTTTAGCATACGAAGAAGTTGGTAATAAAAAAATTAAAACTGTAACAAAGACACATACAACTCTACGCAATATTCTTTCACCCTCTCCACACCTTTCTATAACAGTATATGCAAAAAGGACAAGCGTATGATAAGGCACAGTAATACATTTCGTATTAATTAAGTTGCCATAGATTGCTTGTCCTAGCACCTCAAAACTTGACATAACGATCAGCTCGTCCCTCCGATACACCAGAAAAATGGAATATAGTCCGATCTCATGATAATTAGCGCCAACAAAAATTTTTGCCCCAAAAACGCGTAGTACGTTTCCAGAGCAAAGGGCTAAAATGTTACTTATGTGAAGTATTTTAAACATAGCTTTTAATTGTACATACAGTAGTTTAATTCCGTGACATATTATTATTAGAATGGTTCCCATTTAACTTTATTACCCTGCATATAGCGCTTATTGACATTATCCCAATCAACAACATTCCACCAAGCTTCAATATACTCTTTGCGAACATTTTTGTATTGTAGATAATATGCGTGCTCCCAAAGATCTAAAGCTAACAAAGGAATCGTATCAGCCAATGCAAAGTGCTGATGCTTCTCCAATATATGAATGACTAATCTTCTGGCACGAGGGCTCCATGCTAGGATTGCCCAACCACTTCCTTCTACAGCATTGGCTGCATCTGTAAACCTCTTTTTAAATTCTTTGAATGAACCGAAGTCTTTATTTATCTGTTGCAGTAAGGCTTGATTTTGTTTTGGTGTTCCACCGCCATAAGGAGACATGCTAAACCAAAAAATAGTATGCAAATAATGTCCTGATCCATGAAATGCTTGTTCTCTTAACCAATGCTTTTGTTCAACTGAATGATTATTCTCTTTATATAAGGCTAGTTCTGCACGATTAAGACCATCAACATATGATTGATGATGTTTTTGGTGATGCAATTTCATAATTTCTTCGGCGATGTATGGTTCTAAAGCATTATATGCATAAGGAAGTTTTGGTAGTTTATGCTTTCCGATAGGTACTGTCTGCTCGTTCATTCTTTGCATCCATTTATCATAATACAATTCTGCTTCTTTCTTTATTTGTAATAAGTCGTTATCAGACAACGATTCATGTAACAAGGCTTCGTTAATTGAGCTTTTCCAACGATTCCAATCTTCTATAACTATATTTTCATTACGCGCAAGTAATAAATCCTCCACCTTTTCTGTCCATGTAATTAATTTTTTTAGATAATCTTTTTTCTGATCTTGCATTTACAATCACCTCAAGTTAGCCTATTCAACAAAAAAAAGTTAGTGTCATGTTGACACTAACTTTTTAGTAGCTAAACGATTCTTTTCACTCATTTTCAAATTTATTAAAAAATAAATCCGCTTCTTCAGATACATCTGTATCCGTTATGTTTTCTGGAAGAGGTGGCAATTCTTCAATAGACCGTAGCCCGAAATAAGTTAAGAATTCAACAGAAGTTCCAAACATAATTGGCCTACCTATGCCTTCCTTTCTTCCCACCTCTTCAATTAACGCCCTTGATAATAAAGTCTGTAGTGGTCGATCACTTTTTACTCCCCGAATGTCTTCAATTTCCGTTCTAGTTATCGGTTGATTATAAGCGATAATTGCGAGTGTTTCTAATGCAGCTTGAGATAATTTCGAAGCCTGAGGTGAATCCATTAATTTTTGAAAATAATGTGTATGCTCTGGTTTAGTCGCAAGATGATAAATTCCTTTTGCTTCGACCAACATAATACCTCTATCACCGTGTTCATAATCATACTTTAATTCATCAATGACACAATGAACCGTTTCTTTGTCTAACTCTAAAACAGATTTTAATTGCCGTATACTCAATCCTTCGTCTCCTGCTGCAAATAGTAACCCCTCTACAATAGCTTTAAAATTGATATTGTTCACAAATCGCTCCCCCAAGTCGTACTTTTATCTAGCATTTTTAAAAATTATATAAATATATTGATCTATAATGTAGGATATCTATACCACTCTACTATTTTTATGTGGCTGGATAAATGGTAAGTGTTTCAAAATGATTTTCTTGTGTGCAAGAAATCTCCTTATTTTTCATTAATTCTAAAACAGCAACAAACGTAACAACAATATGCGCACGGGTTGGGTATGGAAATAATGTGTCAAATGTTACACCTTCTGTTTGATTTTGAATCTGCATTAAAATCTCTTCCATACGTTGCTTAATTGGTATCTCTGCTCGTTGAACAGTAGTCCTCATCGGACGATTCCACTGTTTTCGTGTGAATACCTTTTGCATAGCTGCAAGCATATCATAAATGGAAACCTCGCCATTATTCTTTATAGGTACCTGTTGTTCACTTTGAGAAAAAGGTTGCGGCGGTCGTGTATAGCTAAAACTAGCTTCTAATTCTTTCTCTTTAAACTGTGTCGCAGCTTCCTTATATTTTCGATACTCTATTAAACGCTGCATTAGCTCTTCACGAGGGTCTTCTTCATATGTATCCTCATCTTCATCAAGTCCTTGGTTCGGCAATAAAAAGGCACTTTTCATGGCGAGCAAGGTTGACGCCATCACTAGGTATTCACTAGCAATATTTAACTCTAATTTCTGCATGGTATGAATGTAATGCATATATTGTTCAGTAATTTCAGAGACAGGAATATCGTAAATATCAATTTCATAGCGATTAATTAAATGCAACAATAGGTCCAGCGGGCCCTCAAAAGCATTTAATTTTACCTGATACGTCTGGTGCATGGCTTCCTTCTCCTTCTTTGGTTAATTATTTCTGTTCTTTCATTCTACCATAATTATTATGTTAAATTTTAGTTGATTTTCAAACGTTATTGTCTAATATGAAGCATAACTAGACAAAAAAACCAACTCAATTAGAGCTGGTTATGATTATCCCTACATTTATCTAGAAAGTGGTTGGTTAAATCATTTGCACATATGAAATACTTCTCACTATATAGTTCTCTAATCTCTTGGACCATCTTTCGACCTATACCTGAATTACGATGGGATGGGTTAACTGTAATATGTTGTATCATTAACTTCTTCTCTTGATCATCTACACGTACACCAATAGCACCTAAAATATCTTCTTCTTTCCAAAGGTATAATAACCAATTTTCATTATCTTCATATTCCTTAATTGTTTGCTGAAGTTTTTTTACATCTTTCTCTTCAGGCATAAAAGATAAAAGCCCCATGGCGATTTTTTCTAACGATTTTTTATATCGAATTAACATAATTACCCCTCATCATATAAATCTTTTATATAGTATAACGAAAATACAGGAGAAAACGTTCCATTACTAACTATTTTATTTATCATTTATTTATTACATCTAGAATCATACTACTTTTTTAGTTAATTGTCATGGTTTAAATATATGTCCATATGAAAAATTCAACAATTTTATGACATTGTCACATAACAATAGAAAAAGTAAGCCTAGAACGACTTACTCTTTTTCCGTTACTGTTACTTTTTCCATACGATCCCCTTGTTTAATTCTAAGAACTGTATCCATTCCCTCGATTACTTGTCCAAATACTGTATGAACGCCATCTAAATGTGGCTGAGACTCATGTACAAGGAAAAATTGACTTCCTCCGGTATCCTTTCCTGCGTGAGCCATTGATAGAGAACCAGCAACATGTTTGTGCGGATTTCCTTCTGTTTCACATTTAATTGTATAACCTGGGCCTCCAGTACCATTTCCAATAGGACAACCACCTTGTGCAACAAAACCAGGAATTACTCTATGGAACGTTAACCCATCATAAAAACCACTATTTGAAAGTTTTTCGAAATTAGCCACTGTATTTGGAGCAGCTTCTTCATACATTTCAATTGTTATATTTTCACCATTCTCGAAAGCAATTGTTGCTATTTTCATTTTTAAACATCCTCCTGTTATTCATATGATAAATCATTTCTAAGCATATCTTGGTATGTTTCTCTTTTTATAACTAGCGTATCGTTGCCATTTTCAACAAAGACTACTGCAGCTTTAGGAAATCGATTATAATGGCTAGACATAGAATATCCGTAAGCTCCTGTGCTAAAGACTGCTAAAATATCTCCTGAAGTAACTTCTGGAAGGTTCACATCCCACAATAGCATATCACCTGATTCACAACATTTACCCGCAACGGATACTACATTAGATGTTGCTTGATTCATTTTATTGGCAACTACTGCGTCATATTTTGCCTGATATAAAGCAGGTCGAATATTATCAGTCATACCACCATCTACAGCTATATAATCCCTCACATTTGGAATGTGTTTTTCAGCTCCAATAGTATATAATGTTAACCCTGCATTTCCAATAATAGCCCGACCAGGTTCAATCCAAATTTCCGGAAATGCAATATTTAAATCTTTGACTTGCTGATCTATTTCTTTAATAAGGGCTTTAACATATTCTTCTAAGGCCAATGGCTCATCTTCACTAGTATATTTAATCCCAAATCCGCCACCGAGATTGAGAACATCTGGAACAAAACCATATGCTTTTTTCCATTTTCTTAGCGATTCAAATAATCGACGAACCGCCATGATGAAACCGTCCGTTTCAAATATTTGAGAACCAATATGGCAGTGAAGACCTTTAACATGAATATGATCGTGATATTGAAGTTCCTTAAATGCCGCTTCAGCCTGTCCATTAGCTAAATCAAATCCAAATTTTGAATCTTCATTACCAGTTAAAATATAATCATGTGTATGAGCTTCAATTCCAGGTGTTACTCGAAGTAAAACATCCATTTTCTTGTTTTCCTTCAACAAAACTTCATTTAATAATGCTATTTCATAAAAATTATCTACTACAATACACCCTATGTTATTTCGGACTGCCATTTCGAGTTCAGCTTTACTCTTATTATTACCATGCATATGAATTTTGTTTGTAGGAAATCCAGCTTGTAAAGCAGTATAAAGTTCACCTTCTGAAACAACATCAAGACTTAGCTTCTCTTGTTTAGCAACTTGTAACATAGCAATAGATGAAAATGCTTTACTTGCATATGCAACTTGAGCTCTTACACCAAACTTTTCAAATGTGTTTACGAATGCACGTGCATTTTCCCTGATTTTCCCCACATCATAAACAAATAATGGTGTACCATATTTTTCAGCTAGATAAACAGTATCTATATTACCAATTGTTAAATGTCCTTGACTATTGACGTTCTGATTTTCATACATACATACACCCCCGCACACCCCATATCTCCAATAAATCATAAAAATCCCTTACCGCTTTATACAAGGACTAATTATCACATTTGCATAAAGGAAGGGATTAAGATTAATTCCCGACATTAGCTTCGTGTAGCATTTGATTGCCACAATTAAATCCAATATCGTTAATTTACCACAAGTTCTCATCCTATTCAACAGTATATTAAAGAGATAGGATCTAATTTATAATATATTGATCTTTTAACGCTGCTTATAATTATTTTTAGGATGTACAATGCTTGGCCGCTTTTTCGACGTTGGTACAGCAAAACGAAACAAAATTTGAATTAAAGCTTTACCGTTAAATGGAATGAACGGCCAAAGATAAGGTGTATTTAATGATTTTGTCCTAATTAAATGCATGATATAAAGCGTGAATCCAATAATCATTCCTTTAATCCCAAATAATGCAGTGGATAGGACTAAAAGTACTCTACTAATTTTATTGGCAATGCTCAATTCATAACTAGGGGTAGCATAGGAACCAATGGCACTAATAGCTACGTACAAAATGACTTCGGCACTAAATAATCCCACATCAATAGCAATTTGACCAATTAGTACTGCCGCAATTAGACCCATAGCAGTAGATAGAGGTGTAGGCGTATGTATTGCGGCCATACGCAATAATTCAATTCCAATATCAGCAAATATTATTTGAACAACTATTGGGATATTCCCTACCTCATTCGGTCCAATAAAATGTAGTGCTTCAGGTAATAAGTTTGGCTCCATCGTCAATAGTAGCCATAATGGTAACAAAAAAACAGAAGCTAAAATACCTACAAACCGAATCCACCTGATAAATGAACCTACTGCCGGTGACTGACGATATTCTTCCGCATGCTGCACATGATGAAAAAATGTTGTTGGTGTGATAATCATGCTTGGTGAAGTATCTGCCATGATTAATACATGGCCTTCAAATAAATGGCTTGCCGCCACATCTGGTCTTTCCGTATAACGTACTAAAGGAAACGGATTAAGTCCTTGTGTCACAAGGTATTCTTCAATTGTTTTGTCCGCCATTGCTAAACCATCAATATCAATAGACTTTATCTCCTTAATAATCGTCTTTACTAATCCATCATCAGCAATATCTTTTATATAAGAGATACAAATATCTGTTTTTGACCTTTCACCTACTTGAAAAATACGATTGCGCAAACGCTCATCACGTACGCGTCTTCTAGTTAATCCTGTATTTTCTATTATATTTTCTGTATAACCATCACGAGAACCCCTTACTACTTTTTCGGTATCTGGTTCTTCTGGACTTCTACCAGGATAGTTTCTTACATCAACCACAAATGCATAATCCGTGTTTTCTACAAAAATAACGATTAATCCAGACAATAATTGAGTGATGACTTGATTAAATTCTTGCTTTTTTTCAACTTGTTGATGTACAAGTCTATTTTCAATGATACTTGGCAGTTCTTTTTTATTCGGTTCCTCATCATTGATTGATGTTAATTTTTTTAAAAGCTCGACCACGATTGATGTATCACAAAGTCCAGTAACGTAATATAATTGAACTTTTTGATCTAATAGAATGATCTCTCGAAAGCCGATATCAAAAGATGTACCTAGGCCTAACCTTTTGGTCAGTTCTTTCTGATTTTCATTAATATCTGAGGTTATTGGGGTTTTTTTCGGCATATGCTAGTTGTCTCCTTTCCAAAATGAGTTCAATAGCTTTCTTCGTAATCGGACATCCTTTATCAACATCATCTCGCCTATTCATTTTACCTATATCTCCTATACCAACCACTGTAGGTATAGCTAATTGATCAAGTAAATAGACTGTGTCCCCATTTATACGACCACTCTCATAAATGGGGATTCCTTCTTTATTCACACCATTTTTTATGATATTTCCGTCTTGATCTATTGCAAAAGAGACGCGCGTCCATTCTTTATTTTTCGTATGAGCAGCAACTGCAACAGCACCAATAATGATCATATCTGGATCGTTCGCTAATGCTTGTAAAATTGCCTCGCCAGAACCGACACCAGAAAATCCTGCATCATCAATTAATACGTAAACAAGCTTTGTTTTAGCTTGCTTAATTGCATGAATCATGGTTGATGGAGTAATTTTACTTGGATTATCAGCTAAAGATAGTAACGCAGTACCTCCAAGTTGCTTAGAAACAGACTCCATTGCTTTTCTAGCAAAATGGTCACCATCTGTAATTATTATTATCTCTTTACCATTCATAACATTTCCTTTCCACAGCAAACACTATTACTATAATTTCACAAATAATAACCATTGAAATAAAGAGCCTGCTATTTTTCCAATTGTAATTGCCATCATCAGCCAAACAATTTGTTGATCAACATGTATTCGTCTTGCCAATATAGGGAATACATTTAGTACCTCTGTTAATGCCGCTGCAAGCATGCCAATAAAAATGCCATGAAACAATCCCCAAACTGCAACAATTAGACTACCACCATTAAAATGAAAAGGAGTAAAGGATAAATATGTACCAAACATCACACCACTTATAACCGCAAATTCATAAAAATGTAGATATTTGTTTGTTTTACTTAGTTGAATCAATCGAGGGATTATACCCAAAACAGTAATAAAAGCTACGAATCCAGTACCTACTACTAAACCAGAAGCTAAGCCTACAATCAGATCAATACTATGATTTATCATTGGACTTCTGATTTAATGGGTTTTCATAATATTGTACATATTGATCAATATCTTGTTGATATTTATACATTTCTATCTCCATCGGACTAGGCTCATCGTTTAACCTTTTTTTAAATAAATAATTAAAAAAAAGAACCATCCCTAATCCTAAACCAATCGAATAAGGTATTTGTAACCAAAGAGGAAATTCGGCTTCCTCTCCTGTTATAAGATAATGCAAGCGCTGTTGCACACTTTGCATACTGACATCATAATGAAAATTCATGATCGCCATTGCAGAACCAATGAATAATAATAACCACACTAGCAGAACAAGCATTAACTTAGAGGTCTGTTTTTTTTTGCTTTTATGAATAATACATTGATTAGGACCAAGTAGTTGAATATCCACATTGGGAAAGTATTGTTGAATAATTTGAATGATTGTCAATGCTTCTATGACTCGAATTTTATCTGCTGCTTTTGTTTGGTGTTGTACTATTATCTGATTACAGCTGGAAACAAGCTCTTCTGGACCTGTCAGAAATGCTACGTCCCTTACAGTGATCGCTTGTGGTGGCTTTATATAAACATATTTTTTTAGTCTCATGTATAAATTATTTTGCACAGCAATACTTCCTTTCCTATTCTCTAATTTAGTATGAGACAAGTACTAAAAATTCATACATTTAGTATGAAACGCTTAGTATTTAGTTGAATCAATTTCTTATCTATAACAAAAAAAACCATTGAAATTTAATTCAATGGTTCATTCTAATACACCTATTTGACTTTTCATCCACTCTAAAATTTTCTTTTCTAATCGGGAGACTTGAACCTGTGAAATTCCGAGTCGTTCCGCTACCTCAGATTGCGTTTTGTCTTGATAATAACGCAAATAAACAATTAATCTTTCTCTCTCGTTCATTTCGCGTATTACTTCTTGAATGGCAATTTTATCAAACCATTTACTGTCCTCATCTGAGATTTGATCGATCAATGTTATTGGATCTCCATCATTCTCGTATACGGTTTCATGAATAGAATGCGGTAACTTAGATGCTTCTTGCGCATGTACAACTTCTTCTATCGTAAGCTCTAACGCTTTAGCAATTTCAGATATTGTTGGTGCTCTTCCTAATAATTTAGTAAGTTCATCTTTTTTTCTTCTTACCTTATTACCAATTTCTTTTAATGAACGGCTTACTTTTAGACTACCATCATCACGTATAAAGCGTTGGATCTCACCAATAATCATTGGTACAGCATATGTTGAGAATTTGACTTCATAGGATAAATCAAATTTATCAATAGATTTTAATAAACCAATACAACCAATTTGAAACAAGTCATCTGGATCATACCCACGATTCATGAATCGTTGCACAACGGACCATACTAAACGAACATTACGTTCCACTAAAATATCTTTAGCTATCTGATCCCCTTCCTGACTTTGGCGAATATACTTTTTAACCTCTTCATCAGTTAGCTGCTTTTCATTTCGTTTATATTTCATCTCCATTGTCTCAACCCCTTAATTACATAAGGATTTGGACTTATTAAAGTATTTAACCAAACGAACCTTAGTTCCTTCTCCAGATTTTGATTCAATATCTACATTGTCCATAAAATTCTCCATAATTGTAAAACCCATTCCAGATCGCTCAAGCTCAGGTTTAGAAGTATATAACGGTTGTATAGCTTCATCGATATTGTCAATACCAATACCATTGTCTTCAATGGTAAGATCAACTTTTTTATCGTCAATCGTACAAGTCATATAGATTAGTTGATTCTCATCATTGTTGTATCCATGAATAATCGCATTGGTTACCGCTTCAGATACAACTGTTTTTATTTCAGTCAATTCCTCCATTGTTGGGTCTAATTGAGCTACGAATGCAGCAATGGTAACGCGAGCAAATGACTCATTAGAACTTACACTAGTAAAAGACAATTGCATGGAGTTCTTCATGATGCTACCCCCAATCTAATTAGGGCATGCATCTCGCTATCTTCCAATCGAATGATTTTAAATAATCCAGATAGTTCAAATAATCGTTTTACCGCTGGAGAAATGGAGCAAGCAATCATTTCTCCTCCCATCTGTTTTATTTCTTTATAACGTCCCAAAATCACACCCAGACCAGAACTATCCATAAAAGTTAAATCTCCTAAGTTCAAAACAACATGTTGCACCTCTACATCATGCAATATTTGTTGCCAGTCTTTTTTAAATTGTTCTGCTTCATGATGATCTAATTCACCAGAAAGTCGAACTAACAAAACATTTTCTCTGACACTCCAGTCTACCTTTAAACTCACGATTTCTCCTCCTCTTTGCCTTTTGATATACATATAACTTAGCTTACTTGTATCCATGCGAAATAAAAAGCAGATCTATATTGCGCACTTCCACTTTTTCTAATTGATGTTTTCTACTAAAAACATCCTGTTTCCTGCACACCGACAAAACTAGTGAATAAGTTACACAAAACTTAATTTTTCACCAATTCTTTCATTGAAAATTTAAATAATTTCCAAACACTTGCTTTTTGGATGGATTCCTCTAGTAATAATGGTGTTTCTGTAATTAGTTTTCCATTATGTTTCACTTGTAAAAGTCCAACTTTACTTCCCTTCTTTAATGGTAGTGAAATGTTCTGATCTATTTTAACTATTGTCTCAATTCCTGATTTATCCATTCCCTTTTCTAGCAATACTGATATAGAATCTCCAGTAATGACGTTGACTTTATTTTTGTCTGCTTTGACCATTGAGATTTGCGTTACAGGCTGATCTTTCTGATACAATAATTCTGTTTTATATTGTGAGAATGCATAGTCCAACATTTGTGTAATAGCCTTATTTCTTTTTTTAGGAGATTCAGCTCCCATTGCAACTGCAATTACACGCATATTATCTTTCTTTGCTGTTGCCGTTAAGCAATACTTTGCCTCGGAAGTGTAACCAGTTTTTAACCCATCAACACCTTGATAGAACTTAACAAGTTTATTCGTGTTAACTAACCAGAACTCATCGTCTGTTCCTTTTCTCAAATAATCTTCATAGATCTTTGTATAATTTGTTATTTTTTCATACTTCAATAGTTCTTTGGCAATCACTGCCATATCATAAGCTGTAGAATAATGATCATCGGCTGGAAGACCTGTTGGATTTTGAAATAAAGTATTTTCTAAACCTAAATCTTTTACCTTTTCATTCATCATGGTGACAAATGCTGCTTCACTTCCTGCAATTCTTTCTGCTAATGCTACACTAGCATCATTCCCCGAAGCAATCGCAATTCCTTTTAACAAATCGTCCACCGACATTTCTTCGCCTTCTTCTAAAAAGATCTGCGATCCACCCATAGATGCAGCGTGTTCACTTATACGTATTTTTTCATCCAACGTGATTTTTTCTTGATCTAATGCTTCCATTATTAATAATAACGTCATCATCTTTGTCATACTTGCTGGTGGTAATTGTTCATGTGCATTTTTTTCATACATGATTCCCCCAGAATCTCTCTCAATTAAAATAGCGGAGCTTGAAGATTCTGCCAAAGACAAATCATTCGTGTTATTTTCATTTGCATGTACCGTTTGAATGGACAACAGAGTAATTAACAATACAAAAAGTGAGCTCATTATTTTTTTCATGTTCGTACCTCCAAATATGTAATGTTCCTATTTTCTCCACAATCATCAATTTTTATAACAAAAAAACTCACTCCATTTAATGAAGTGAGCTTAGGCTCTGGGATGAAAATTAGTATAAATATCTTTTAATCTTGCCTTTGTTACGTGCGTATAAATTTGCGTAGTGGAAATATCGGCATGACCCAACATTTCTTGGACAGAACGAAGGTCAGCACCATTTTCTAGTAAATGCGTTGCAAAAGAATGACGTAATGTGTGCGGTGTAATTTCTTTTTTTATCCCCACTTGTTGTGCTAGTCCTTTTAAAATTTTCCAAAACCCCTGTCTTGTTAAAGGATTTCCATGATGGTTAACAAATAATTGATCCACTTTTTTTTGTTTAACTAATGCTCCTCGAGCGATATTCAAATAATTATCTACCGCTTCTTTTGCTAAATGCCCAAGTGGAACAATCCGCTCTTTATTTCCTTTTCCAACGCATCTAACAAAACCCATTGTTAAGTGCAAGTCTTCCATTTTCAATTGAATCAATTCAGAAACTCTTAAGCCTGTAGCATAAAGCATTTCTAGCATGGCTTTATTTCGAATCATCAAATGAGAATTACCTGATATAGACAATAAATTTTCTACTTCTCGCTTGGATAAAACTTTAGGCAATGTCCGTGCTTTTTTTGGTGTTTCAATATGTAAACTTGCGTCGTGTGGTAAATGATACTCACGCACCATGAATTGATGAAACAGTCGTAAAGTGGACAACATTCTAGCCATCGTGGCCTGTGAACGACCTTGATCATTTAAAAAATATAAAAATTTCAATGTGTGATTTCTCTCTACATGTTCCCATGTTTGTATATGTAACTCTTTCTGTAAAAAATTCATATATTGATTCATATCTCTCTGGTAGGATTGCAGCGTATTAACTGATAGTCCTCTTTCTATTTGCAGATAATGAAAAAAATCTTTTAATGCATCTTGCATTTCTATTCTCCTAATCGAAAAAAAATAGATATCCGATCAATCCATTGATAATCAGTTTGTTGATTTACTTTGACTGCATTACCCTCTGGGGCGTCATATCGATGATAGTCTTCATATTCTTGATGAATGGCTTGTAATCCAAAATAAAAAAGAGAAGTACACAAGATAAATAAAAAAAATAGTTTTATAACATCTTTAGTATATGCTAATAATGAACGCATAATAATTGCTCCTTTTCTAATATATCTTAAAAGTTAAATAAATTTTATCTCTTTTAAAAGATATGCCAAAAAGGAAACATATTATACATCTCTTTTATTAAAAATCAAAAACACAAAAAGCCTTCTAAAAAAAGGCTCTACGACGAAGCTTTCCATTCTTGCTCTTGACATTTTTTACAGATGCCATGAAAGGTAAGACGATGATCTTTCACCTTAAAACCCCAGTCATTTTCAACAATTTCTTCTACATCTTCTAATAAATCATCCATTATTTCTTCAACAGATCCACATTCCGTGCACACTAGATGGTGGTGAAAATGTGTAGCACCTTCCTTACGTAAATCATAGCGTGAAACGCCATCTCCAAAATTTATTTTATCAACAATCTTTAGTTCTGAAAGTAATTCCAATGTTCGATAGACAGTCGCTAACCCAATTTCTGGTGACTTCTCTTTTACTAATAAGTAAACATCTTCTGCGCTTAAATGATCTTCTTCTCTCTCCAGAAGCACTCTAACTGTTGCTTCACGTTGGGGAGTAAGTTTATAACTTTGTGCATGTAGTTGCTTTTTAATACGATCAATTCGATGTTCCATATACGAAACCTCCCTCACACCACAATTATAAGCACAGCTAGAAATGGTGTCAATTAAAATTATTATAAACCAAAAATAATAATCACTTTTAAATTAAAATAATTCTAATATAACCAAGAGATGACCCAATTCATTGTTTGGTTAGAGACAAATGCTTCAATGAGTGAAGCTATCCCTGAACCAGCTATTAATATAACAAAAATTACAATATATTGGACAAGATATTGTCCGATGGGCTCTTTTTGTAATTTTCTTGAAAATATCTTCTGAATGAGTGTTAGAGAAAAAATCATTGCTATTCCACTAGCTAGTAAATAGATAGGTATGATAATTAAGTTTTGAGGTGCTATGGACGCCGCAGAAAATAGTAGTCCACTCCATTCCAATTTATTCACAAAGAAACCAACGGAAAACCCAACAACAACACCTTTAATAAACATAAGGATCCATATAATAGGTAGACCAATAACAGATAAACCTAAAATAAAAAACAAAGCTAAGTACTGAAAATGATAAATAAAAGATGTTTTTAGAATTTCTTGCTTTCCTGCAATGGGACCTTCTACTAATCGATTTAGAAATTGATCTACATAGAAGGATAAATTTTGTTTCTGAATAAAGTCCATACTGTTAACTATAACAGCACCAAAGATGATGCCAATTAAGAATAAAATAATCATAAAAAAGTAGATTAGATGGTATTTTTTTATATGATTGTATACGATGGATCGATTACGATTCATTTATGCTCCTCCGTTCTTACTCTGTATAGTAAGAATCTATGAGGAAAATACGATAAATAGACCAGTGAATCTATAATCTATTCTATTAGCTTGCCATATTTACCTCCGCCACCGGAATGAACACGCTGCATGCCTTTTCGCATTTGTAGTATATGTTTTGTGATTTTTTCTGGTACAACTTCATTTAATTGCTTCTCAGAAGTATGATGAATAATTGCCATTTCTGTCCCAAAAGCGGATAACAATTTGCTGTATGCTTTTGGTCCGAGTCCAGGTATATATTCTAATGGTACTTGATGAATATAAGATGGTCGATCAATATGTTTTATTTGTTTATCCTTACATCCCAACTCTTTAATACGTTCAGCAACTCCCTTAATTATTTTATTCGAACCACAATTGGAACAAACGTCCCCCATTTTTCCTGGAGTAAAGCAATCCTTGCATACCGTATTATAATACTTACCTAAGTGAGGGTTCATACCATAGTTTGTTACCACGCTTCTACCTTTTTCTTTCTGTAAAACAAGAGATAATTCCGAAAATGAAACTTCCTTTACAGCTATTTCTTGATATTCTCGAGCAATTTTTGATAGAGAATGGGCATCAGAATTTGTCAGAAACGTATAGTTATGTAACTCAATAATTTCATCTGCCATATGTGTGTCAGAGCTTAACCCAAGTTCAACTGCATCGATCATTACAGGATCAAAAACTTCTGTTAAGGTACGAAGAACACCTTTGCCGTATAAACTTTTAAAAGGGGTAAAAATATGTGCTGGGATAAACAATCCACCAAGTGCTTTTACTTGTTCTTGCAATTCTTTTCCGCTTCCATAGTATCGTTGTGAACTTAAGTGTATGTTCGTCATTCGCGTGCTAAGCCAAGTAGTAAACCGTCTCATTTGTTGTAATGTTGGTAAATAGCATAATACATGAATTGGTCCAGCGCACGTTTCATCATAGATCTCTATTTCAGCACCTAGAATCAATGTTACTTCTTCAAATCGTATACCTCCATCTTTTAACGCTTCTGCTTTGCCGATTTGTATTAGATCTGATATTTCTTCTTGGACTGCAGGTGCGTGACAATCAATCACTCCTACCATTTGAATTCCTTTATTTCGACTAGCCTCTTTTAAAATATTCGTTAATGTGAGCGACTTTCCGCCAGTGATTTTTACTGGCTTATTGTATTTATCACGACCGATATGCACATGTAAATCTGCATAAATTGTTTTTAACTCCATGAAATCTTAACCTCTCTCGTTTATACGTTCTTTAACATACAAAAGAGCATATGCCGTTTTAGCATCATGAATTTCTTGTTCTGTTAATAATTTCTCCGCTTCAGATAAAGAAATTTCATGTACGGCTACAAACTCATCTTCATCTAATTGTTTTTTTTCTTCTAAACGTGTAAGTTCATCGGTGAAATATACATATAATAATTCATTAGAAAAACCCGGAGTTGTATAAAAAGACGTCACATACTCTAACGTTTTGGTAGTGTAGCCCGTTTCTTCTTCTAATTCTCGTTTTGCGGTAATAACCGGTTCCTCGCCTGGTTCTAGTTTTCCCGCTGGAATTTCCATTATGCTCTTGTTTAATGGTTTTCGATATTGTTCCACCATTAATAACTTATTTGTGTCTGTCACCGCAATAACAGCAACTGCACCAGGGTGTTTAATAATTTCTCTTTTCGAAGTATTCCCATCTGGTAATGTTACATCATCAATTTGCAATTGAACAATTTTCCCATTAAAAATTTGTGTTGTAGAGATTGTCTTCTCCTCAAATTTATTTCCCATGTTTGTTTCCTTCTTTCATTCATATATTATTGCTTATTTTAACATAATGATTGTAATGGTTGTATTTCATTCCTTTTATTTTTAGAATGTGAATGGAAGGAGTGTTTACATTGAAAAAAAATCAATTAGGAAACTCAGACTTGTATGTTTCTGAAATGGGACTCGGATGTATGTCACTAGGTACCGATCAACGAAAAGCAGGTGCTATTATTGATCGAGCAATTGACACTGGAATTAATTATCTAGATACAGCAGATTTATATGATCAAACAGTAAATGAATCGATTGTTGGCCAAGCATTGAAAGGTAAAAGGGAACAAATCATCCTTGCCTCGAAAGTGGGTAACCATCTCCAACCAGATGGAACTTGGTTTTGGGATCCATCGAAAAATTATATAAAAGAACAAGTAAAAGCAAGCCTATTACGATTACAGACAGATTATATTGATCTATATCAACTTCATGGTGGAACAATTGATGATCCAATTGATGAAACGATTGAAGCCTTTGAAGAGTTAAAACAAGAAGGTATAATTCGTTATTATGGCATATCTTCTATTAGACCGAATGTAATTAAAGAGTATGCAAAGCGTTCTTCGATTGTTTCTGTGATGATGCAGTATAGTTTATTGGATCGCAGACCAGAAGAATCTATGCTGGATTTTTTACATCAAGAAGGTATAAGTGTTGTTACCAGAGGTTCATTAGCGAAAGGTTTTCTAACTGACCAAGCGAAAGCAGTGGCAGAAAATAAAGGGCGTGACGGGTACCTCTCCTATTCTAGTAATGAATTAAAAACAATCATTGACGACTTAAGCAAAACAGATTTAGCTAACGAATCGTTAACGTCCACAGCCTTACGTTATGTATTACACCACCCCGCAGTAGCAAGTGTAGTTACCGGAGCTAGTTCGATAAAGCAGCTTGATGACAATATGTCCGCTATCTTACATTCAAACGCATTATCTGAATCATTACATGAGCAGTTACAGAAAATGACGAAAGAAATGTTTTATACCAATCATCGCTAACAAAATTATATATTGGTTTTTTTTAAAAAAGGAAATGGCAAAATATAATTGTAGCTATTTCCTTTTTATTAATGGATCTTTATTTCTTATTAAATTGTTTTTTTAATATCCGTTCTGTCATCTTAGGAAACAAATGATACAATCGACTACCGAACTCCATCCATTTAGGTAAGTTAATTTCTCTTTTCCGTTTGAATAATGCTTGAACAATTGCGTCTACCACATCATTCGAATCTAGCATATAACGTTCTACATTTTTTTGATAATTACCACTTGGATCAGCTGTTTGAAAGAAATTTGTTTTCACAGGACCTAAATTTACAGTTGTCACATACAAATCTCGTTGTTCAACTTCTAAACGTAATGCATTACTAAACCCCAATACCGCATGCTTGGTCGCACCATAAATAGAAGATTTCGGTGTTGCAATTTTCCCAGCAAAGGATGCGATATTGATAATATGCCCTTTTTTAGCTGCTGTTAATAAAGGAAGCAACTGTTTCACACTTTCAATCAATGCGAATACATTTACTTGAAACATTTGTTCCATATCACTTGTCTTTGCTTCTTCTATCGAATCAAATATTCCAAAGCCAGCATTATTAATTAATGCGTCGATTGTTGCATATTGCTTACATATATTTTTTAATGTATTGATCCGTGCTTCTTTATTTGCCAAGTCTACTGAATAAACATCGCATTGTATCGAATAATCGTGTTCCATCGATTGTTTTAACGCGTGAAGTTTATCTGTTGAACGTGCAATCAAAATTAAATTAGCACCGCGAGCAGCCAAGGCTCTTGCTAATCCTTCTCCTATCCCACTTGAGGCACCAGTAATTAAAATCGTTTTATCTGAGAAATTGCGCATCATATCCCCCGTTCTTCTGACCTATCATTCTATATTATAATATAACATGCTTGTTCCTCTCGTCACTACTATTCATTACGATCAACTTTTACTTTGATTGACTTTTTTTTTGAAATATAACACAATCATAAAGAATACCTTGAGTATGGGGTGAAGCGATGAAAACAATTATTTATGCACACAGAGGCGCAAGTAAACAAGCTCCGGAGAACACATTGCCTGCATTTGAACTGGCATATGAATCAGGAGCAGATGGAATTGAAACCGATATCCAATTAACGAAAGATGGCATACCTGTTTTGTTTCATGATGAAAATGTCAGACGAACAACAAACGGGACAGGGTTTATACAGGATTATACCTTTAAGGAGTTACAACGCTTAGATGCAGGTGCTTGGTTTTCAAACAATTATATCAACACATCCATACTATCTTTAGAACAATTTTTATCGTGGATTTCAAATAAAAACCTCCTATTAAATTTAGAATTAAAAACAAACGTCATTCCATATAAGCATATTGAACAAATTGTTTATGAACTACTTGTTAAATATGATAAACTTCGTCATACAGTAATTTCTAGCTTTAATCCTAATAGTTTACTAAAAATGCACCGTATGGATCCTACACTTACAACTGCGTTTTTAACCTCCAACAAAAAAGTAGATTTGATCAATTACACGAAGCAGCTGGGGGCTAAAGGTATTCATATTAAAAATAGATTAGTGAATGAAAGTCTTATTAATAAAGCAAAACAAGAAAATATCTATGTTGCTACATATACTGTCAATCGTCCATCTCAATTGATGCGTTGCTATAAAATCAGATGTCATGCTATTTTCACTGATTTGCCTTATGTTGCAATAGAGACCAGAGAACTATTTGAACAAAATATTATACAGTAATGGAGGATCGTTTATGGAACGCAAATTATTCAGTCCAATTAATTTCCAAGGTGTTACTTTAAAAAACAGAATTGTGATGTCACCGATGTGCATGTATTCCTGTGAGCCTGAAGATGGAACGGTGCAAGATTTTCATATAACACATTATGAATCTAGAGCAGTTGGTCAGGTAGGATTAATTATGTTAGAAGCAACTGCTGTCCAACCAGAAGGTAGGATTTCTACAAAAGACTTAGGCATTTGGAGTGACGATCATATGGAAGGATTAAAAAAAGTTAGTGATCGCATTCATGCTCACGGAGCAAAAAGCAGTATACAATTAGCCCATGCTGGTAGAAAAGCTAATTTACCTAATGATATATTGGCGCCAAGTCCGATTGCTTTTAATGATAATTATAAAACCCCTAACGCAATGTCAAGTGAACAAATTAAGGCAACCATTCAAGCATTCAAAGATGCTGCCAGACGTTCAAAACAAGCAGGATTTGATATAATAGAAATTCATGCTGCACATGGTTATTTGATAAATCAATTTTTATCACCATTATCAAATAAGCGGACAGACATGTATGGTGGTCCAAAAGAGAATCGTTATCGACTGCTATCAGAAATAATAGAGGCAATAAAAACAGTCTGGAACGGCCCAATCTTTGTTCGCATCTCAGCCGATGAATATCATGAATGCGGAAATCAACAGGATGATTTTATTTATTATGCGGAACAATTAAAAAAACAAGGTATTGCTTTGATTGATTGTAGTACTGGTGGTGTTGTTCCTGCAACGATACAACCCTACCCTGGCTATCAAGTACCAAAAGCAGAGGTACTAAAGAAGCAAGTAGCTATCCCAACAGGTGCTGTCGGTTTAATTACATCAGGCATCCAAGCAGAAGAAATCTTACAGAACAAGCGTGCAGATTTAATCTTTTTAGGTCGTGAATTATTACGAAACCCTTATTGGGCAAAACAAGCAGCGGACAAGTTACAATTTGATTTAAGTGCACCCAAACCCTATGAACGAGGTTGGTTATAAATGAAGCTTACATTTTTAGGAACTGGGGCAGGTGTCCCTTCTAAGGAAAGAAATGTTTCTGCTATACTCTTAGATCTTTTACAAGAAAGAGGTACAACATGGTTATTTGATTGTGGAGAATCTACACAACATCAAATCTTACATACAACAATCAAACCGAGAAAAGTAGAAAATATTTTTATTACACATTTACATGGCGATCACATTTATGGATTACCCGGATTTCTAAGTAGTCGCTCCTTTCAAGATGGTACCACTCCGGTGACAATATACGGACCCAAAGGAATAGAACATTTTGTTAGAACGAGCTTAGAAATAAGTGAAACACATTTAAGATATCCATTGTATTTTAAAGAAGTAAACGAAGGAATGATACTTGAGGACAGTGATTTCATCGTTTATGCAAAAAAATTAGAACATGGTATCCCTTGCTATGGTTATCGAATCGAACAAAAGGATAAGCCAGGAGAATTATTAGCTAATAAGTTACAAGCAATGGGTATAAGCCCTGGACCAATTTATCAACAGATAAAAGAAAATGAAACGACGATACTACCTAATGGTCAAGTAATTCAAAGAACTGATGTGCTTGGTGCAGATAAGGAAGGAAATATCATTACCATTCTAGGTGATACACGTTATAATGAAAGTTTAATCGACTTTGTTAAAAACAGTGATGTCTTAGTACATGAGGCAACCTTTGCTAAAGATGAAAAAGTATTAGCACATGATTACTTTCATGCTACAACAGAACAAGCCGCATACATTGCAAATCAAGCAAATGTAAAACAGTTACTACTGACGCATATTTCTTCACGTTATTCTGGAGATAAGAGTGAACAATTACAGACAGAAGCAGCTACGATTTTCTCAAATGTAGAAGTCGCAAATGATTTCTTTGAATATGAAGTAAAAAAATAGCGAAGCAAAAATGCTTCGCTATTTTCTATAGTCATCTAAATAATCCTTCTGAAAACTTGTGCTTGGCTGTGTTTCGTCTTCGGCATGGTCTAATTTCGTAAAAGTATTAACACCATATTTATCCGTTAACTTCTCCATTGCTTGATAAAGCTTTTCTTTGGAAGCTTCTTTCTCATAAGTAAATAAATCTAATTGTTGTGCTGCTTCTTGCTTATCTTGAAGATCCTGTACCGTAATGCCTAACAATCGAATAGGGGCACCATTCCAATGTCGATCTAATAAATCCAACGCATCGTTAAAGACCGTTTCCTCCTCTTCAATATAATGAGATAATTTCTTACTTCTAGTAATCGTTTTTCGATCGTGGAAGCGAATCATTAATTGAAGATGTTGGCCAACAACTCTTTTCCGTTTAAGCCTTGCGGAAACTTTACGCGAAAGTTTCCTAAGTAGTTGTCTAATTTCTTGATCATTTACTGTATCTTCAGGCAAAGTTTCAGAATTTCCAATACTCTTAAAATCATAAACTGCATCAGGATCCACTAAACTAGGATCAATTCCCTTTGCACGATTCTGTAGTCGCTCCCCATTAATTCCAAGCAATCGCTTTAATACATAAGCATCTGCTTCAACTAAATCCTGTATTGTTTGAATATTTATCTTATATAACTTTTCTGCTGTCTTTACTCCCACACCATACATTTCTCCTATAGGAAGCGGCCAAAGTTTATCGGGCAAATCACGTAGTCTTAAGACCGTTATTCCCATGGGCTTTTTCATATCTGAGGCCATTTTAGCTAAGAATTTATTTGTTGCAATTCCTATACTACATGGCAAATCTAGCTCTGATGCTATTCGGTTTTGCAGTTTTTGTGCAATCTCTAAAGGAGAACCTAGCTTCTCACAAGCCGAAATATCCATGTATCCTTCATCAATAGATACAGGTTGAACATAAGGTGTAATATCCGAAAGCATTTTAAACATTGCACTAGAAGCTTTTCGATAACGATCAAAGTTCGGACGCCTGACAATTAAGTTTGGACATAATCGCTTTGCTTCCCAAAGTGGCATCGTTGTTTTTACACCCTTAGCTCTAGCTTCATAGCTACTCGTCACAACAATCCCTCTCCGTTCTTCAGGATTACCCGCGATAGCTAGTGGTTTTCCTTTTAGCGATGGATCGTACGCTGCTTCTACAGATGCATAAAAACTATTCATATCAACATGAAAAATAACTCTGCCGTTTTTTGGATACCATTTAGACATATATCTCTTCCTTTAGGAACGTGCGTTCTAGTACAATTAATATAGCATATATGGTAAAAAATTTCTAATCTTTTTACTTGTTTTAAACAAAGTGAACGAGCTAACAAAAGGAGCGTATTATATTGTCGTTGTTTCTTCTACGATCGCTACAATTAATTCTGTAATTTTGTTTAATTCACCAATTGGCATTTTTTCTGCAGTAGTATGAATATCTTCATAGCCTACAGCTAAATTTACTGTTGGTATACCGAAACTAGAAATAACATTCGCGTCACTTCCACCTCCACTTTGTTTTAGCTTGCTGTTTCGCCCTATTTTATTTGCAGCACGTCTTGCAACCTCTACCACTTGATCACCTGACTGTTGTTTATATCCTGGATACATGATAGCAGTTTCTATTTCGACTTCACCACCGAACTCACTTGCAGCGTCTTCAAATGACTGTTTCATCACATTAACTTGTGCTTCCATTTTTTCAGGAACTAATGAACGTGCTTCTGCCAAAATTTCCACGTAATCACATACGATATTTGTCTTTTGTCCACCTTCAAATCGACCAATGTTAGCTGTTGTTTCTTTGTCAATTCTCCCCAAAGGCATATTAGATATCGCTTTTGAAGCTATTGTGATCGCGGAAACACCCTTTTCAGGAGCAACGCCCGCATGTGCAGTCTTCCCTCTTACAACAGCATTTATTTTTGCTTGTGTTGGTGCAGCAACAACAATATCACCGACATCTCCGTCACTATCTATCGCATAACCAAAAGAAGCATTAATTTTTTCTTTCTCCAGTGCTTTTGCACCAACTAAACCTGATTCTTCACCTACAGTAATGATATATTGAATATCACCATGCTTTTGATTATTCTCTTTTAACACACGAATAGATTCTAACATTGCAGCTAACCCTGCTTTATCATCAGCTCCTAGAATGGTTGTTCCATCAGATGTAACATAATTGTCCTTTATTTGTGGTTTTACACCACGACCTGGAACTACCGTATCCATATGTGAGGTGAAATAAATGGGTTCAATGGAAGTGTCACCCTGTAACGTGCAAATTAAATTACCAGCACCATGTCCAGTAAATTCTGCACTACCGTCTTCATATACATCAACACCTAAATCAGAAAATTTTTGTTTTAATATGGTGGCAATCTTAGACTCGTCTGATGTTTCCGAATCTATTTGAACCAATTCGAGAAACTCTTTTAATAATCTTTCTTCGTTTATTTTCATATAAATCCTCCTCGTTTTCGATCAAAACCCTATTATGTACGTTAGCGAATCGTTTATAAATTGTCAATTCTAACTTACAAATCAGGGTTGTACCTTTTCTTGATTCACGATAGAATATTTATAGGATAAAGGAGGCAAAAATGATGGCTAAATCACTGAATCAAAATAAACAACCAATGAATAAACAAAGAAAACAATCCAAGCGTCAACGCCGAAACAAAATAATTGTTTATCTTATGATTACAGCAATGGTGCTTTCCACATTTACAGCAGGGCTAGCTTATTTTATTAATTCATAAACATCCACCAGTCGATAGGTGACTGGTGTCGTTCTTTTATAGCACCTTTAGACTTAGCTAACGCTTCAAAGTTTTCCGCAGTATCCACTATCCAAATTTTCGTTCCTATAGGGATATCATCAAATAAAGCAATAACATCTTTATTATCCATACGAATACAACCAGCGGATACTCTTTTTCCAATTGTCTCTGGTTGATTCGTCCCATGTACCCCGTAAACTCTACCGTTTGTATCTTTTGCATCAAAACCAATCCATCTTGCACCTAAAGGATTTTTCGGATCCCCGCCAGGAATATTACTTTTTCGATAATATGGTTGTTTAGCTTTTACAACAATGGTAAACATTCCTTCTGGCGTTTTATCTTTAGTTATTCCAGTCGCAACTGGATAGATTGTTTTTACTTCACCTTCATTTATAAATGCTAATTGTAAATTTGCTTTATTTACAATTACAAAAGGAGCTTCATAAGTAGGATTCTCACCCAAAGGCCATAATGGAGAAAGAAACAGTATAACTGTAAAAGGTAATAACTTCATTTTGATCTCCCATTTCATTTTTCCTTAGTATATGGATGCGGTTAGTATTTATGATTTCGCACCTCCCATTTTTCCTTCTTGCTTCATATGAATTCAAAAATACCCTTTATTATTTCCTGGGAAAGCGCATGAATCTTAATTTTTAGATAAAATGAAGCATTAATCTACAAACAATTACAAAATCTTTTATTTCATTGTATACTAAAATAAACTGATCCTTATGAAAGCCAAGGTGATAACTAATGAATGACAATCCATTTAATAACTTTATCAGAAATCTTTTTAAACATCTTAATCAAGCATCTTATTCCAATGAAAAGGTTGATGCAACAACACATTCACTTGAAGAAGCAGAAACAAAATCTTCTGTCACTGAACTAGAAGAAACAATCCGTACTTATGAATATATGATGGATCATATTCATGCTGCTATTTGGATGAAAGATTTTGAAACGAATACAGTTACGTACGCTTCAGAAGGAACCGAAGAGTTATTCGAGATGCCTTTACACGACATCTATGATAACGCTACCGTATGGGAAGATATTATTCATCCGGAAGATAAAAACAATATTTTGCATCAACAACAAGCACTACTAAAAGGAGAAACGCTTTATCAACAGTATCGCATACAATTACCTAATGGAAAGGTAAAGTGGGTGTATGATCAAACCATTCCTTGGTTTAATGAAAATGACCAATTAGCCCGAATCTTTGGTGTTCTAGTTGACATTACAAAAGAAAAACAACTACAACAAGAAATAAATTACTTAGCTACATATGATCAACTAACTGAACTACCTAATTACTACCGTGCAACAAATAAGCTGGATAAATTGATTAAACAGAAGAAACCATTTGCTTTACTCTATTTTAATATTGATCGTTTATCGGCTATTAACCAGTCACTTGGTTTCAAGAGCGGGGACCAAGTAATTAAAGAAATAGCAACGAAGCTAGCACATCATGCCGGATTAAATTTTGTCGCCAGATTTAACAGTAATGACTTTATTATAATTATAGAAAATGAAACCAATAAGAAGAAAATATTTAACTTATCCGATCAAATTATTCAATCCATGCAAGAACCTATTTTAATCAATCGCTTTGAACTAATTGTTACAATAAGTATTGGTATTAGTTTTTTCCCTGATGATGGAGATAATGCCACACTTTTATTTGAAAAAGCGCACAAAGCTCTACAGAAAGCCAAGGAAATCGGAAGAAATAATTATCAAACCTTATCACACAAAGAAAATATTTCGACCTACAAACAATTCATATTAGAAAGAGATATGCGTGAAGCACTTATAAATAATGATTTTGAACTTTATTACCAACCAATTATAAACACTAAAAATGGAGTAATAGAGAGCGCAGAAACACTCATACGCTGGAATCATAAAGATTGGGGATTAATTTCTCCAAATGACTTTATTCCCTTAGCAGAAGATAATCATCTTATTCACGAGATTGGTGATTGGGTATTTGAGCAAGTGGTTAAGCAATTAGCATTTTGGAAAGAGCAAAACCTTCCTTTGCGTCCTATAGCAATAAATATCTCCCCTACTCGTTTTTATAGAAAAGGGTTTTTGGACTTTTTCAAAAAAACTTTAGAAACCTATCAAATACCAGCAAAGTATATAACTTTAGAAATTACCAAACGACTATTTATAAAAGATAAAGCGAATATAATAAAAATGCTAAAACAGTTAAAACAGCTAGGATTAAAAATCGCTATTGATGACTTTGGAGTTGGTTATTCTTTCTTGGAATATTTACGTGATTTCGAATTCGATACAATTAAAATTGATAAGGCTTTTACACAAAATATGTTAGAAACTGACTCAAAAGATAAAGCAATCATTACTACCATCTTACACTTAGCCAAACAATTGAACATTGAAGTTGTAGCTGAAGGAATCGAAACATATGAGCAATACCTGTTCTTAAAACAGAAAGAATGTCCCATGCTTCAAGGCTATATTTTGAGCAAACCCGTTCCTTTAAAAACGTATGAAGAAATGAATAAGACGGGTTACGTCGCTTTGCCAAAACCATCGTCAATAAATAAGCCAGAAATAGAAAGAAGAAAATATCATCGCTTCTCTTTCCACTCGATGATTATTGGCGAGATGCACATTACAAGTGTTAATAAAAAGAAAATTGATTTAGCAGGAACAAACATATTAATTGAAAATATCAGCTTAGAAGGTCTCAAGATAATGTCACACCTTGATCTACCAATTCAATCTCAATTACAATTTAAATTCACATTTACCTTAATGGATGAAACGTTTGTCTATCCAGGGAAATTCATATGGAAAGAAGAAGCTGGTGGAAATATTTTTTATTATGGTATACATTTCCCTAATATAGATGAGCAACAGAAAGATCATCTAGCTAAATACTTAAATAAAATGTCTGTATTGGAAAAAAAGAAAGAAAAAATGGATGGCACAAATTTTTCAAATGAAAATCCTTTTCTTTTTTTCGATAATATAAAGAAAAATGCTAAAGCATCGGATTAAGTGTAGCTATCATTGTATAAAACCAATCATTTTTACCCATTCTGATAATAATCAAATTAGAATGGAGATATTTTCATGGAATTACTACCAAAACAACAAATTATTAATCAATTACATGATCAACTACCAATTTGGAAAGAATCATGCACTGCCGAACATATTAGCATTTTTGAACAGCATTATAATGAAGTATTGTGTCATCTAGGCTATAAAATCCTTAAAAAAGAGCAGATTTATGAAGTTTACCTACCTTACTTAAAATACGATACAGATAAGCTTATTGCATTAACACCTATTTGGACAATCACCCATGTAAATACAGTTAAATCCTATCAAAAAAAGGGATATGAATTCTTACAAGAAGTCATACACGCTTTAGAAATTGCTTGAAAAATCAGAATAATAAAACTTTCTTACCCAAAATGATTTAAAACATTATAGTTGGTGTTCTTTGTTTACCTATACACTTTTGTGCTTTGGTCTTCTTTTGTATAAAACATTGTCTTCTGTGTAAGACTATCCTTATTATCTATATGGTTAGAAGGAGATACAAACACTAATGAATATTGACAAGAATATCGAGGAACATCAGGATGAGTTCGAACATGCTGAAGCAAAAGAGATTTCAGAAGATATCGCTATGTATCGTACACTTGTATCCAATATATATATGGTAGGCAATCCTTCAAATGAATCATGGGTTTTAATTGACACAGGAGTAGCCCAATATCATGAAAGGATTCTTGTAGCAGCACAAAGGCGGTTTCCAGACACACCACCAAAAGCTATTATTCTTACACACGGACACTTTGATCATGTTGGTTCGGCAAAAGCATTAGCAAAGTATTGGGATGTACCAATATATGCACACCAAGAAGAGCTTCCTTATTTAAATGGATCGTTAGCATATCCACCAGTTGATCCAACCGTGGGTGGAGGGTTAATCTCATTAATCTCTCCTCTTTTTCCGAAAAAGCCCATTCAACTATCTAAATGGTTACAACCAATTACAAAAGAATTAGAAAACACGTTATTAGATGGTTGGACCATTATCCATACTCCAGGCCATACACCTGGACACATTTCATTATTTAAAGAAAAAGATCGTGTATTGATCGCAGGAGATGCAGTTGCAACCGAAAACCCAGAATCAGCTTTAGCCATGTTTTTTCCTATAGGTAAAATCTATGGACCTCCAGCTTTTTTTACAGAAAATTGGGATCTCGCTAAACAATCTGTTGAACATATTATCAAGTTGCGCCCTAAATTATTATTAGCTGGCCATGGTTTACCTATGGAAGGTGATTCTCTAGAAAAAGGATTAGAACATTTAATTACTAATTTTGAAGAAATTGCGATACCGAAGCATAAAAAAAATAAATAAAGTAGGTATAATATTACCTTCTGAGAAGCTATTTCAGTTTTAATATTAACCTACTTTATTCAATCTTATATTAATCAATCGTAAATTTGGTTATTATATTTTTTAGTTCTGCAGATAAATCTTCAAGTATATTTGACTGATTAGTTAAATAATCAACTGCATCTTTTTGTTGTTGGATAGCAGCAGTGGTTTCTTCGATGTTTGCTGCATTCTCCTGAGAAACAGATGCTATTTGTTCCATTCCTTTATTCATTTCATTACTATTTAATTCAATTAATTCTAAGTTTTCAGCAACAAGCGTGATATGGTTATTCATTCCCTCCACTTCATTCATGATGGTTGAAAAATAGGAGGCGGACTCTTTAATGTCTTGGACACCTTTGTCTGCTTGTTCATAAGTATGTTTAAGCGACTGCTGCAAGCGATTAGATTCTTGTTGCATCTTGCTCATGACTTGAGCAATGTCTATTGCAGAGACACTTACCTGTTCCGCTAATTTTTTTATTTCATTAGCAACTACGCTAAAACCTTTACCCGACTCCCCTGCTCTTGCAGATTCAATTGCGGCATTTAAAGCAAGTAAGTTCGTTTGTTCTGTAATTTTATTAATAACTGAGGTCAATTCCGATACAGCTTTTGACTGTTTTTCTAGCTCTTTTACATTATCCACTGCATTTTTAACATTGGTATTAATCGTATCCATTTGTTCCATTGTATGGTTAACTTGACGATTACCTTTTATAGCTGATTCAGAAACTTCTTGAGAAGATATCTTTAATTCATCCGCATTTTTCTTCACTTGTTTGACCTTGTTATCAAACGATTTTCCTGCTGTGGCTATTTGTGCAGAAGAAGTTGCTTGCTCATCAGCACCTGCAGCCATCTCTTGAGTGGTTGAAGTAAGTTGTTCGCTACCATCTTTCAGATTATAACAGATGTCTTTTAAGGCATTACTCTGTTCATTAATACGATTAGATGCTTTCTTAGTATAAGAAATTGCTTCTCGCAAATGATCAGTCATCTGATTCATTGCTTGTGAAAGTTGTCTTACTTCCCCCCGACCGCGGATAGCTACTTTATCCGTAAGGTTTCCTTCTGCAATCGTTCGTGCTTTGTTTTTCAACTGAATAAGTGGTTTTGCAATCATTTTAGCTAATAAAATAGATACAATGATAACGCCCACTAATGTAGATAAAGCGATAACTGAAATAACATTTCTTATTGAAGCAATCGAAGATAAAGCAATTGATGTTGGCTCAGTTACAACTAATGTCCAATTAAATCCTGGATAATCTAAGTACCCCTCACTCTTAGCATATCCAATAATTGCATCTTGATTGTTATTATCTTTACCAGAGTAATAGGATGCATCACCTGCTTTTACCCCTTCCAACCTCTCTAACATTTCAGTAGTCGTTTGAAACATTGATTCTTTTGTTTCTTCATCTGTCACACTAGCACTTGCAACCGTATCAGCGACTTTTTCACCATTTTGATTAATTAACTCCACAACCATGGTGTCTGTAGAGATGCTATTAATATCTTCCCAAATATATGTAATATCAAATGTACCTTCTACAGTACCAATTTTATTTTGATTTTTCATAACATCAGCAGTGATTGCAATTACATGTTTATCTAATTCACTACTATAGTAAACATCTGAATATACCATGTCCTCAGATGATTGAATGGTTGGTTGCTGATTCGGTTGATATTCAGCAGTTAAATTACTTGAAAAGCCAACTATATCTCCATTTTGATCAGAAAATGATAGAGAAGCGAAATATACCATTTGATTTACTTGATTATCAAGAAAATCTGTTAATTTATTTTGCTTGATATTATTTATCTCCATATTCGATAATTCGTTTGCTAACAGTTGCATGTCTCTAGATCTTTCATACATAATCCTATCTAATTTTTCCATGTGAACAGAAGCAAAATCTTTCACCTTATTACCAACCTCTTGTTCTAATGCATGAGCTGATTGATTATAAGCAATAACGCCCATAATAACCACTGGAATCATTGCAATAAGACTAAAATATGTAATGAGCGTAGTACGAATCCCTCTGTTATTCCATTTGTTTTTTATTTTTTTAAACATAATGTTCCTACCCTTATCATTTAATTAGTTACTTCTATTAAACATATATCAAATGACATTATACATGAAATATTTCATTATTTTAACACGTTTTTGTGAAATATTTCATTTGTTTAAAATTAGTAAAATAGAACGATAAAAAAACGTGTTCCTAAAAAGAAACACGCTTGCACTTTATGGTAATGTATTTCCAGCGGATCGATAAAGTTCATACCACTCTTCTCTTGTTAGTTCAATGTGAGAAGCTTTTTCAATCTGCTTTAATCTTTCCGTATTCATTGTTCCTACAACAGGTTGTATTCTTGCAGGGTGTCGTAAAATCCAAGCAATCGCTATTGTGGTAGCAGTTACTCCTTTTTTCTCAGCGATTTCTGTTAACTTCTCATTTACTTGTGGAAAATCATCGTTACCTATAAAAGGACCTTCAATCATACCGTATTGAAATGGTGACCATGCTTGTACGGTAATATCATTTAATCGACAATATTCTAAAACGCCATTATCACGGTCAACTGCTTTGTCATGTTGCATATTAACATTTAAACCTGCGTCAATCATTGGTGTGTGCATGATACTTAATTGCACTTGATTAACAATCAGATCATCCGATAGATACTTTTTTAACAACTCCATCTGATAAGGGTTCTGATTACTTACACCAAAATAGCGAACTTTACCACTGTCTTTTAGTTCTCGAAATGCTTCTGCTACTTCTTCTGGTTCCATTAATGTATCAGGACGATGTAGGAGAAAAGTATCTAAATAATCCGTTTGTAACCGCTTTAAACTTGCTTCTGCTGAAGACACAATGTGCTCTTTTGAGAAATCAAAGTAACCCTTGCGTATGCCACATTTGGATTGCAAATAGATTTTCTTCCTAATAGATGGGTTTTCATTCATTGCCTCAGCAAAAACTCTTTCTGATTCTCCGCCCCCATAAATATCGGCATGATCGAATAAATCAACACCTAAATCTAGGGCATTTTCAATTACATAAGATGCTTCTTTTTTAGAGAGATCATTCATGCGCATACAGCCTAAAGAGATCTCTCCAACTTCTAATTCACTTTTACCTAGTTGTAATTTTTTCATTCAAACACCTCTTTCATGATCATTGCTTACCTTAGATTACACTATATTATTTTATCATTTTATTAAATATTTTACGAAGAAATTATTTTATTTTAATATTTTCAAGAATCTATTTATTCATTTTGGATAATATCGCCACTCTTAAGATATTAACTTTAAACCGATAGCAGCGCCTAACACCATTATAATGAAGATAATTCTTTTCCAATTCTTTGATTCACCATATAAAAGCATTCCCAATATTGCACCACCTGACGCACCAATTCCTGTCCATATCGCATATGCTGTACCCATTGGAAGTGTTTCTAATGCATAAGATAGAAATATGAAACTTGTTCCGAATCCAAGCAATAATAAAAGGAGTGATTTTCCATTACGGTCTTTATGAAATTTATTTATCATAGCAACACCAACCATTTCTGCTAAACCTGCTAGCACTAAGAAAAACCATGCCATTAGGTATCAACTCCTTTCTGAACTATCTTTTGTTACCATTTTCAAACCGATTACACCCGCTAGCAACAATATAATCAATAATATCTTACTCATTATGAATGGTTCTCCAAAAAATATTATTTCAGAAAGAACAGTTCCAGCAGTACCTAATCCTACAAAAACTGCATAAACAGTTCCTACTGGTAGTTGTTTACCAGCCATAATCATTAAGTAAAAACTTACTATAATGGAAATAATCGTTCCAATCCAAGACCAAAAATCATCTGCGTGTTTTAATCCAATAACCCAGAAAACTTCAAAAAAAGCAGCAATTACTACTTTCATCCAGTTTTTATTCACTTACAAACACCTCCAGGAATAATTACTTGAAAGTAAAAAGCCTAGGAGACTGTCTAATCAGATCTCCTAGGCTTTTGTCAGTCGGTAACACAGCAATACTGTGCGTTTTCCGTTGAACGCGACCAAACAAATTGTCGAATAATCCCAGAAAACATTTTTTGCAATTAGTAAACTTTAACATGTAGTTGGCCTTTATTCAATTACTTATGTGATAAAAATATTGGATAATGGTGTTAATAAATAGGAGTAGTATCACCAGAAATATTTTCTAATATTCCTTTGATATGTGACATAAATTGGCCAGAAATCACACCATCTAATACACGATGATCTAGAGAAAGACATAAATTAACCATATCACGTGCAGCAAACATATCATCAATAATGACCGGCCTTTTTACAATGGATTCTACTTGTAGAATCGCAGCTTGAGGATAATTGATGACTCCCATCGATTGAACCGATCCAAACGAACCTGTGTTATTAACGGTAAAGGTACCACCTTTCATATCTTCTTGTGTTAGACTACCGTTTCTAGCTTTTTTCGATAATTGGTCGATTTCTTTTGCTATTCCTTTAATACTCTTTTCATCTACATTTTTAATAACAGGAACAAATAATTCTTTTCCATGAGCAACAGCAATGGATAAATTAATATCTTTATGTTGAACAATTTTATCACCGGCCCATGAACTATTTAATTCAGGGAATTTCTTTAATGCCTTTGCAATAGCATTTAAGAAAAATGCAAAATAAGATAAATTATACCCTTCCGTCTCTTTAAATGCATCTTTTTCCGCATTTCGATAATTCACTAAATTAGTGACATCTACTTCTATCATCATCCATGCATGAGGTATTTCCGTAGTTGAGCGTACCATATTGTTTGCTATTGCTTTTCTAATACCCGTAACTGGAATTTCCTTATCTCCTGCTTGTGTATAAATATTATCGCTTGATTTATTGGATCTATTATTCTCCTTATCGACTGGCATTGGTGCTGACTCTACTTGATTTGACCTATCGGCAATTACTTTTTCGATATCTTTTCTCGTAATTCGACCAGCACGACCATTTCCTTTTACTTCTGAAAGGTCAATACTATTCTCTTGAGCTAAACGTAAGACAGCCGGGGAATATCTTTTTTTCATATCGGTTTGATTGGTTTCATGTGATTGATTTATTTCTGTTTCTGTTTTTGCTTTTGAAACGTTTGATTCACTAGTTTTCTCATTTGTTTCCGTTTCGATTAAACACATCACATCTCCAACAGCTATCGTTTCATCTTCTTGTGCAATAAGTTCTTTTATTGTCCCGGTAAAAGAAGATGGTACTTCCGCATTCACCTTATCAGTTAGAACTTCGGCAATTGGATCGTATTTACTTACGTGATCACCAGGTTGAATAAGCCAGTTGCTAATGGTTCCTTCTGTTACACTTTCTCCTAGTTGTGGCATTGTTATTTTTTCTAGACCCATACTATCACCTCTTGTTTCCTTTAAAATTCAGCCAAATCACGCATCGCTGCTTCTATTTTATCTTGATTAATCATAAATTCTTTTTCTAGTGGAGGAGCATACGGCATAGAAGGTACATCCGGACCAGCTAAACGTTTAATTGGTGCGTCTAAATCAAATAAACAGTGCTCGCTTATAATAGCTGCTACTTCACCGATAATACTTCCTTCTTTGTTGTCTTCTGTAATCAATAGTACTTTTCCAGTTTTTGATGCGGCTTGTTTGATCGCCTCCTGATCTAAAGGATAGATGGTACGAAGATCTAGGATATGCACATCAATTCCTTCCGCTGCTAAGTTTTCCGCTGCTTTAATCGCCCACTGTACGCACAATCCATAAGTAATTACCGTAATATCAGAACCTTCTCGTTTTACATCCGCTTTTCCAATAGGCAATGTATAATCTGTATCTGGAACTTCTTCTTTTATGGAACGATAGGCACGTTTATGCTCTAAAAACAATACAGGGTCATTATCACGTATCGCTGCTTTTAATAACCCTTTCACATCATAGGGTGACGATGGCATTACAATTTTTAAACCAGGTTGATTAGCAAAAATGGCTTCAATGGATTGTGAATGATAAAGCGCACCATGTACACCACCACCATATGGTGCACGTATGGTAATCGGACATGTCCAATCATTATTGGATCGATAACGCATTTTAGCTGCTTCTGAAATAATCTGATTGACTGCCGGTAATATAAAATCAGCGAATTGCATTTCTGCTACTGGTCGCATGCCATACATGGCTGCACCTATTCCAACTCCTGCAATTGCAGATTCCGCTAACGGTGTATCTATTACTCTGGATTCACCAAACTGTTGATATAATCCATCTGTAGCTCGGAATACACCACCACGAACACCTACATCTTCTCCTAAAACAAATACTTTCTCATCACGTTCCATTTCTTCTTGTAGTGCTTTTGTAACTGCTTGAATATATGATAAAACTGGCATCATTTCCCCTCCCTTAGTTTCCATATACGAAGTCATAAATTGATTCTGGGCTGGCATAGGCTGCATTTTCTGCATAATCTGTTGCCTGATTGATTTCTTCTTTTATCTCCTGCTCCATTTGTTCTAAGCGCTCATCTGTCAATACTTGTTGTTCTTGTAAATAGGTTTTAAAAGAAAGTAATCCATCTTTTTCTTTTGCTTCTTCTACTTCTTCTCTGTTTCGATAGCTTCGATCATCATCATCGCTAGAGTGGGGTGTTAACCGATAGGACACAGCCTCAATTAAAGTTGGTCCTTCTCCGTTTCTTGCTCTGTCTGCTGCTTGTTTTACTGCTTCATAAACAGCGAGTGGGTCATTACCATCAACTGTAATTCCAGGCATCCCATATCCTATTGCGCGATCAGAGATATTTTTACACGCAACTTGTTTGTTTAAAGGTACAGAGATAGCGTATTGATTATTTTCCACCATGGTAATCACAGGGAGTTTTTGGACAGCAGCAAAATTTAATCCTTCATGAAAATCGCCTTGATTGGAAGATCCTTCTCCAAGTGTTACAAAACTAACGATTGATTTATTTTCCATTTTTGCAGCTAAGCCTATACCGACTGCATGAGGGACTTGTGTCGTTACTGGTGAGGAACCACTTAACATACGATTTTTCTTTTGACCAAAATGACCGGGCATTTGTCTTCCACCTGAGTTTGGATCGTCTGCTTTCGCATATGCTTGGAGCATTAAGTCTTTTGCAGTCATTCCAAATGAAAGCACTACTCCTACATCACGATAATACGGAGCTGCGTAGTCTTCTGAACGATTTAATGCAAATGAAGCTGCTACTTGCTGCGCTTCTTGTCCTTGGCAAGAAACAACAAAGGGAATTTTTCCAGAACGGTTTAACAACCACATACGTTCATCAATTCGACGTGCTAACAACATCACACGATACATTTCTATAACATCTTCATTTGATAACCCTAGACTTTGATGCCTATTTCCACTCATATATATTCCTCCTCTTATCCATGAATTTTCATCTTATTAATATCTAATGCTGCTTCAGCTAAGGCTTCAGATAATGATGGGTGTGGGTGAATCGTTTCACCAATTTCCCATGGAACAGCATCCAACATTTGAGCTAGTCCTGCTTCTGATATTAATTCTGTTGCATTTCCACCAATAATATGAACACCTAATAAATCTTTTGTTTTTTTATCAGAGATTATTTTAACAAATCCATCAGACGTACCATTAATTAGAGCCTTCCCTATTGCCCCAAATCGAACGGTTCCCTTTTCGATCTGATAACCTAAATCTTTTGCTTCTTGCTCTGTATATCCAACATGCGCAACTTCAGGCTTAGAGTAGACACAGGAAGGAATGTTTTGGTAGTTTAATGGAGCTGGATCTAAGTCAGCGATATGCTCTATTGCATGCTTCCCTTCATGCGAAGCCACATGTGCAAGTTGCATTCCACCAATACAATCACCTATTGCATAGATATGTGATTCTTTCGTTTGATAGTGTTGGTTCACTTTAATAAATCCATCTCCATCTAATTGAATAGCTGTATTTTCGAGTCCCATATTATCTACCGCTGCTTCACGACCAATTGCTAATAGGAGTTTATCTGCTTGTACGGTGACTAATTGATCCTTTTGTTTTAATTGCACGCTTACCTTATTGTCTTTTTTGATTGTATCTACTTGTAATTGGACATCTGTATAAATCGTAACTCCTTTTTTCTTTAACAAGCGTTGCATTTCTTTTGCAATCGCACGATCTTCAGAAGGCAATACTTGCTTTGAAGCTTCAATCAAGGTAACTTGCACGCCAAAATCCGTAAGCATCGATGCCCATTCAATACCGATGACACCCGCTCCAACAATTAGCATAGAGTCAGGTAATGCTTCAAGATTTAGTGCTTCATTAGAAGACAGTATAGTATCTCCATCTATTTCTAAATTTTTTAGCGTTTTAACTTTGGACCCAGTTGCTATGACAACATTTTTACTAATAAGCATCTCATTTTCTGTTCCATCATTCATCTCTACAGAAATAGTTCCCGCATTTGGAGAGAAGATCGATGGACCTAATATTCTACCTACTCCTTCATAAATATCAATTTTTCCTTTTTTCATTAGACCAATTACTCCTTGATACAATTGATCAATAATTAGTTGTTTTCTTTCTTGAACTTTTAGAAAATCAATACTTACATCATGAACTCGAATACCATAAGTAGACGCTTCTAACAATTGTTGATATATTTCTGCACTTTTTAATAAAGTTTTAGATGGTATGCACCCTTGATGTAGACAGGTGCCACCTAACTTATCTTTTTCCACGATTGCCGTTTTCAATCCTAATTGTGAAGCTCGAATTGCTGCAATATAACCTCCGGTACCACCACCTACTATGACTAGGTCATAATTTTTAGTCATAAAAATCCCTCCTTAAAATAGGGTTAAAAAAATAATATTAAATGGTTGTTAATGATGCTCGTCAAAATATATTATCTCAATTATTAAAATGAAGTACAACCAAATTTATTTTGAAACTGATTCGTGTGAAGTTGAATTTTAGTTCTGAAATTTAATAATGTCTACTAATCGCATGGTGTTCATTTCGCAAAAACTGTTTACGTGAATAACGCAAATAGTTAATTCTTTCTTCCGCCATTCTTTCTGCCGCTAAATAAGTAGGAATGTTATCACGTTTTGCTATAGCAAATACTTCTAATAAATTATCATAAATTTTTTCTACTCTGCTAAATGCTCGATCTTGGTTGTAGCCATTTAACTCATCAGCAACATTAATCACTCCACCAGCATTGATGACAAAATCGGGTGCATATAATATCCCTCTATTATGAAGTTCATCTCCATGTATTGTGTTTTCCAGCTGATTATTGGCTGCTCCTGCAATAATTTTAGTTTGTAATCTCGGAATGGTTTGGTCATTGATAATAGCTCCTAAGGCACAAGGAGCAAAAACATCACAGACTTGATCATAAATTTCAGTTGGGTCCACCGCTTTTGCATCATACGTATCAACGGCTAATTTTACAGCATCTTTATTTATATCAGATACAATTAGTTGGGCACCTTCCTTATGTAAATAATCACATAATGTTAAAGCTACACTACCCACGCCCTGTACAGCGATCATTTTTCCTTCTAATATGTCCGAACCAAACTGCTCTTTTGCTGCAGCTTTTATTCCTTTATAAACCCCATAAGCAGTGACTGGTGAAGGGTTTCCTGATGAACCAAATGCAGGAGAAATACCAGCTACATAGTTTGTTTCTTCATGAATAATATCCATATCTCTCACTGTCGTACCTACATCTTCAGCTGTAATATAACGCCCATTCAGCCCTTGAATATATCGTCCAAACGCACGAAACATCGCTTCATTTTTATCTTTTTTCGGATCACCTATGATAACCGTTTTTCCTCCACCTAGGTTCAATCCTGCAGCAGCATTTTTATATGTCATGCCTTTAGCTAAGCGAAGAGCATCTTCAATTGCCTCAGCCTCCGAATTATACTTCCACATTCTTGTACCACCTAAAGCTGGTCCTAATGTAGTATCATGAATTGCAATAATTGCTTTTAAACCAGATTGCTTGTCTTGACAAATAACTAATTGCTCATAGTCATATGTCTCCATGTAATTAAAAATTTCCATTGTTGTACCTCCCAAAATAAAGAAAGAAGCACTTCTACGCTAGTATTTTTATCATTAAATAATTTTAAAGCGATATGAAATAGCCATTTCTTAAACTAATAGCAGAAAATATGAAATTCTGCATTTTTTGTTATTTCCATCATAGCTATTTCTGTTCTATTTAGCAAGTTATGTTGTAACAAATAATGTTACCATATAAATGTAGCAGTATTTGATATTACAAATAAAAAGGCAGGTACATCTTATAAAACTTTTAATGTATTCCTGCCTAGTTGACTTGTTAATTTTATTCTTCTACAAAAAAAGCTTCATAAAGAGAACGAACGGCTCTCTCTACTCCTTCTTCTTTCACACCAAACATTAACGATACCTCAGAAGATCCTTGGTTTATCATTTCTAAATTAACATTAGCACGCGAAAAGGCTTCAGTAGCTTTGGAAGCTACGCCAATCGTGCTATTCATATCTTCTCCTACAATCATAATAAGTGCTAAATCTCTTTCCGTATAAACTAGGTCTGGATCCAATTCTTCTTGAATACGTTTGATCACTTTTGCTTCTTTATCAAGTGGAAGCTGACTTTTACGTATAATAACAGATAAATCATCGATACCAGACGGTGTATGTTCAAAAGAAATATCTTCATCTTCTAGAATATGAAGTAAACGTCTTCCGAATCCAAGTTCTCTATTCATCAAATACTTACTTACATATAAACTTAAAAATCCTGTATCTGATGCAATACCTACAACAGGGTTTCCTCTAACTTCTTTTTCGGAAACAATGATCGTCCCCAGTCCATCAGGGTTATTTGTGTTTTTAATACATACAGGTATTTTAGCTTTAAATGCAGGAATAAGTGCTTCATCATGAAACACAGAAAAACCAGCATAGGACAATTCTCGCATTTCCTTATAAGTTAGTGATGTAATTTCTTTTGGGTTGTCGACAATGGTTGGATTAACACAATAAACCGAATCAACATCTGTGAAATTTTCATATAAATCTGCTTTTACTCCTGCAGCTACAATAGAACCAGTGATATCTGATCCACCACGTGAAAAAGTAACTAGTTTCCCTTCTTTTGTATAACCAAAGAAACCTGGGATAACAACAATTTCTTCCCGATCATGCAATTTATACAATAAATCAAAACTTTCATCTAATATTTGTGCACTACCGGGTTGATCACTTAATATAATTCCTGCTTCTTTGGGATTTAGATATGTAGCATTTAATCCTATTTTTATGAGATATTCACTTAATACTTTAGCTAATGAATCTTCACCAATCGACTTAATGGCTTCTAATTTAAGTTGGGCTGAGTAATCACTAGCAATTACTGTTTCTACATCATCCTTTATTTCATCAATAACTTTGTTTGAAAGACCGAGTTCATCTAAAATAGCTTGAAATCTTTCGATTACTAACTGTAATTGTGGCTGATAGGACTGCTTATTTAAATAAGCTTCTCCTAATTTAATTAATAAATCTGTTACTTTTGTATCATCTGATGAACGTTTACCTGGCGCTGAAACAACTATGACCTTTCTATCAGAATCTGCATCAATAATTGTTGCTACTTTTTTTAGTTGTTCAGCATTTGCTACTGAACTCCCTCCGAACTTTGATACCTTCATTACAAAACCTCTCCATTTTTATTTTTCTATATTATTAAAATATTATCATACTTTTTAAAAAAATGTTATATCAAAATTCAGATTATTCTTGATTATCTTTGCGCAATTGTCCATACAAGTCATTACAGTGTATTAGATCCCATTTTTTTGTAACATATTCACTTATATACAGAAAAAAAAGCCTTGAGATTGAATCAAGGCTTTTTTGCTTATTTTTTTATAAACATTTGCGTCCAATATTTACCATTAGCTACGTAACCTACACCAATATGTGAGAAGTCACCTAATATATTTTTCCTGTGTCCTGGACTGTTCATCCAAGCTCTAACTACTTGTTGTGGAGTTTGTTGCCCTCTTGCAATGTTTTCAGCCGCTCTTCTGTAAGATATTCCAAAGTCCTTCATCATAGTAAATGGTGATCCATATGTTGGGCTTTGATGAGAAAAGTAATTTTTATTTTTCATATCTGTGGATTTATACCTGGCAACTCGAGATAATTCCCAATCAGGTTTTAAAGCTGAAAGACCATGCTTTGCTCGTTCTTGGTTCGTTAATTGAATGACTAAGTGCTCCACTCGTTTAGTAGCATCAATATCTGGAATAGTTAATTGTTGTTTTGGATAAATTAGATCTGGATTTTCAATTTGAGGATTGGCCTCTATTATTTCAGTTACACCAATTTGATAGCGAAGAGCAATTTTCCACATCGTATCTCCTGGTTTAACTGTGTAACTTTCACTTGCTAATACATTTACCGGTAACAAAACACTGCACAACAATACAGCAATAAATAACCATTTTTTCAATATAAAAACCTCCTTTTTTGTTTAAGATGTCACAGAAAAGGAAGTTTATACATTTAATTAATTGATATCTTTTAACACTTTATTGATTAAATTTTTATAAATAAACACTAAGAAGCACGATGTTCCAGTCGAAGTCTATCCGCAACCATTGCAATGAATTCACTATTGGTAGGTTTTGCTTTTGAAACATTAACTGTATAACCAAATAATGACGAAATGGAATCAATATTACCCCTACTCCAAGCGACCTCGATCGCATGTCTGATTGCACGTTCAACTCGTGAAGCAGTTGTATTAAACTTTTTAGCAATATCTGGGTACAGCACTTTAGTGATTGAGCCCAATAATTCAATATCATTATAGACCATCGTAATTGCTTCTCTTAAATACATATATCCTTTTATGTGCGCTGGTACACCAATTTCATGAATAATATGTGTAATACTTGCTTCTAAATCAAATTTATCATGTTCTTTTGTTGTTTTCTCTTTGACAGGTCTTGTGTCAGAGATTGGCATACCATATACTTGTCTAATTTGATCAGCTAAGTTGTCTAAATCAAATGGTTTTAAAATGAAATAGGAAGCTCCCAAGTTAACAGCGTTTTTAGTTACTTCTTCTTGTCCAAAGGCTGTTAGCATAATAACATTTGGTCTTTTTTTCAAATTCATTTGTCTGAGCTTTCCTAGCACTGCCAAGCCATCTATATGTGGCATAATGATATCTAATATAACAATATCTGGTTCTTTTTCTTGAATCAATGCCAGACCATCTTTCCCATTGTATGCTGTTCCCACTACATCAATGTCTGACTGACTTGCAAAATAATCCTCCATTAATTCTATTAATTCTTGATTGTCATCCACTAAACAAATTTTAATCTTATCTAACATTTTTTGTTCCTCCTCATTTCCAATCCTTTTCACGTAACTGTTTTCGACATTAGTTATTTTTTTCCTTCAATTTACTGAAAAAACTTTTATTTTTTTAATTTTACTTTGATTTTCTTACTCATTCGCATATTTTCGTTTATTTTCGACAAAGTTTATAGTAGTGATTTTTTTTAAAATAATTGTATATAATTACAAAAACAAAAAACTCTTATCGTTTATGAACAATAAGAGTTTTTTGTTTAACTTGCTTTTCTTTGCTTTTGATATATATCAATTCCTGCCTCCTGTAACATCCATTCGATGTGTATACCATACCCACTTGTAGGATCGTTTACAAAAACGTGTGTTACTGCTCCAATTATTTTTCCATTTTGAATAATTGGACTTCCACTCATTCCTTGAACAATTCCTCCAGTTTTCTCAAGTAGTTCATCATCAGTAATTTTAATAATCATACCTTTTGTAGCTGGATTTTTTTGTTCGACACTGTTTACAATTTCAATATCAAATGCTTCAACCTTTTCTCCATCAACAACTGTCAGTATTTGTGCATTTCCTACTTCAACTTGACTGGATAATGCTATGGGCATTGGTTTATTCCATTTACTTACCTGTAATTTATTGTTTAATTTACCGAAAACACCAAATGGACTATTCTTACTAATGGTGCCTAATGGTTCGTCATTTCTCTCAAATGTAGCTTGCTTTTCACCTGGAGTTCCATTATTTCCTTTTTGAATATTGGTAATTGAAGATCTTACAATAGATCCATTATGAATTTGGATTGGTTTTTTTGTATCCATATCTGAAATCACATGGCCTAATGCTCCATATTTTTTTGTTTTTGGGTCATAAAAAGTCATTGTCCCGATACCTGCTGCAGAGTCACGAATATACAAGCCAATTCGATAGGCTTCTTCACTTTTATCTAAAGCGGGAGTTAATTTTTTTTCAATTTTTTTCTCACCACGTTTAATTAAGAGTTCCAGTGGTTCACCTTTTTCACCAGCTTTGTTTACAAATGGTTTTATTTCTTCCATTTTTTTAATCGCTTGATTATTTATTTTTAATATAACATCGCCTACTTGTATATCAGCGTCTTCACCTGGTGATATTTCTCCATTTTTTGTGTTAATTAAATGATGTCCTACAACTAACACACCTAAAGTTTGTAATTTTACGCCAACGGATTGTCCTCCTGGAATAACTTTGTAATCATTTAGAACATCCACATCAACTTTTTTTATTGGGAAGTTAGCAAATTCATAAACGATATTACCTTTGCCTGTATCAACAGCTTGAAAAGTTGACGCATCAACCGCTTTTACAACATTATCTATTTGTGCTGCGGTTTGCTGCACCTTACTAACTCCTGGGAGTTTAATCGTTTCTTTGTTATTGTGGAAAATCGTGATATCGTTAGGGATTGAAATATAATCCTTAATAGGTTGTATAAAAGGCATGCTAAGGAAAGTAACAAGGAGTAAAATTCCTACGGCTGCTCGTATATTAATTTTTTTCATCTTTCACGCTCCTCGTTCCTTAACCCATTTTTATTTTTTTCTGTATTTCTAATGTGACCTTTCCATTCTCTTTTTAAACCCTGCAAAGAACAGAAAAAACGGAGATCATTTCCTTAATTGCATAATAATTTTTAGATAAACAAAACATAAAGCCATGTAGTAAGGATTCTACATGGCTTGCATTGGATAATTATATATAAATTTGCTTTAATTGTTCTGCCCGATCAATTAATTCACGAGCATGTTCTCGTGATGTGGCGGTTAATTCAGTTCCTGTTATCATTCGTCCTATTTCTGTAATTCGTTTATCTGTGGAAAGTGATTCAACGGAGGTGATTGTTCGATTGTCTTTTATTTGCTTTTGGATAAGCAAATGTGTATCAGCCATTGATGCTACTTGAGGCAAGTGCGTAATGCACAAAACTTGGGATCCAGTAGAAATATTGTAAATCTTTTCTGCAATTGCTTGCGCAACTCTTCCACTCACACCAGTATCAACTTCATCAAATATAACGCTGGTTACGCCTTGATGATGTGCAAATATTTTTTTTAATGCCAGCATAATACGTGATAATTCACCACCAGAAGCTACTTTATTCATCTCTTTAACTGGTTCTCCTGGATTAGTTGATATTAGAAAGCGGACATGATCATACCCATTTTCACCTAATTGGACAGGCTTTCCGTCTAACTCAATATTCCCTACTTTACCTTTCTTCGTCGAAATCTTAATGTCAAATGTAGCTTTTTCTAAATAAAGATCCTCTAATTCTTGGTGTATGGTCTGTTTAAGATAATTCGCAGCCTGTACTCTTAAATCGTGAAGGTGCTTGGCTTCGACTAACACATCTTGTCCAATCTCCGCTAATTCTTGCTCTAGTTTTTCAATTGATGAGTCTTTATCCTTTATTTCATCTATTTCATCTTCAATAGAGGATGCATATTCTAACATAGCGTCAACGGTCGGACCGTATTTTTTTTGAAGTCGGTTAATCTCATTTAATCTGCTTTCTAATTCATTTAATCTATCCGAATCATATTCTAATGAGTCTAAGTAATTTCGTAGTTCAATCGACATTTCTTCTATCAGGTAAAAATGATTTAAAAATTGTTCCTTTTTATCTGAAAAAGAAGCATCGTATTCACTTACAGTCTCCAAACCGGATAAGGCTAATCCAAGCCAATCAATTGCTCGCTGCTCACCGCTTAAAGCTTCATATGCATCACGAACACCCGTAAAAATCCTTTCATAATTCAACAGCTTCTCACGTTCTTTTCGTAATTGTTCGTCTTCTCCAGGACTCAAATCCGCTTCTTGTAACTCTTTTAATTGAAAGGTTAATAAGTCAAGACGTTGTGCCATTTCTTGCTCATTTTCATTTAATTGTCTATAACGATTTTGAATAGCAGTTAATTTTTGATAAAGGGATTGATAATCTTGCTTAGCTTCTTGCATCTGTTTTTTATTGTATAGATCTAATAATTCAATATGACGTTCCACATCCATTAATGACTGAGTCTCATGTTGTGTATGAATATCAATTAATACTTTACCAAATTCTTTTAAAAGACCTAGGGTAACTAGATGTCCATTCACACGACAGATACTTTTGCCATTCGAGCTGATTGTTCTTGATAAAACTACCATACCATCCGTATCAATATCGATCCCAAATTCTGTAGCTATTGTATAAATGGGATGTGAAGGGTTATCAATCGTAAATAATCCCTCTAAGCTTGCCTTCTTTGCACCATGCCTTACAAATTCAACTGATCCTCTACCACCTGCAAGTAATTCAATCGCATCAATAATAATGGATTTACCAGCACCTGTCTCACCAGTTAAAACAGTCAAACCTTTCTTAAACGTAATCGTTAGTTCTTCAATAATTGCAAAATCTTTAATTGAAAGCTCGGTTAACACTTGTTTCACCTCACATTTTCATTCGATTTCTTTTTTATAACATATCTAAAAATCGATTATGACTATTTAAAGCATGATCTTCGTCTTTACAGATAATAAGAATTGTATCATCCCCACAAATCGTACCTAGTATTTCTTCCCAATCTAGATTATCAATAAGCGCTCCTAATGCATTTGCATTACCTGGTAGTGTTTTTAATACTAAAAGATTTTTTGCTTGGTCAATACGAACAAACGCATCACGCATGAGCCTTTTTAGTTTTTCTAGTGGATTAAAGCGCTGATCTGCGGGTAAACTATACTTATATCTTCCATCAGTCGTGGGGACTTTTACTAAATGAAGTTCTTTGATATCGCGTGAAACGGTAGCTTGGGTTACATTATATCCCAAATCATGTAATGCCTCTACTAGTTCATCTTGCGTTTCTATATCATTTTCAGTAATTAGTTCACGTATCTTTATGTGCCGTTGCCCCTTTGTCATCGTCATTTAACCTCCTGTATTGTGAAAACATACAAATAAAGAGCTGTAGCAAATACACAGCTCATTTAATTTGTATTCTAGTCATGAGTGTTGTGTGCTTCGGTTATTACTTGATCAATACGATTCTCAAGTACCAGACCACTTAAGTCAATGCTATTACTTTTATTCCAAGTGAAGTGGGCAAGGAATTCAATATTACCATCTCCACCAGTAATTGGTGAATAAGTAAGGTTCTCTAATTTATAATTCATTTCCTTAGCAATAGCAATAATTTTATTGACCACTTGTTTGTGTACTCTTTTATCTCTAACAATCCCTTTCTTACCAACTTGCTCTCTGCCAGCTTCAAATTGTGGCTTTATTAAAGCTATTATATCACTTTCAGGTGCCAATATTGTCTGTAAGACAGGCAATATTAATTGCAAAGAAATAAAAGAAACATCAATGCTAGCCAAATTAGGGATTCCGGATGTAAACATTTCTTTCGTTGCATATCTGAAATTTGTTCTTTCCATTACCACAACACGCGGGTCATTCCTTAATTTCCAATCCAATTGATTATAACCTACATCAATCGCATAACATCTTGATGCGCCGTTCTGAAGCGCGCAATCAGTAAATCCTCCGGTTGATGATCCGATATCCACCATCACACGTTCTTTTATATTTACATTAAACATTTGTAGTGCCTTTTCTAACTTTAATCCGCCTCTACCTACATAAGGAATTGCTTTTCCCTTTACCTTTATTGATATATCGGAATTCACTTTCATTCCTGGTTTATCCAATCGATTCTCTTCAGAAAAAACCAAACCCGCCATAATCGTCCGTTTTGCTTTTTCTCTCGTCTCAATTAGTCCACGTTCCACTAATAGCGTATCTAATCTCACTTTATTAACCATTTACTTATTCCTCTTTTAATATCTATAAATTATTTTTGATTGATAAATGGGCTATTCTACCAGCCATCGTTACTTCATTTGAGCTGCTTTACTTTTGCATATTCAAATTTGCCTCTAAATGCTTTCAATAAAGCTGGGTTAATCATTATTCAATTATTTTTTAAAAGCTACATTATTTACATACTATACCCTAAACTAAAAAGGATATATTAAAAAACTTTAATGATCTTTATCATTTCATATAAAAACGCCACAGTTTATATATTGCAACGCAACTATTTTTTTGCCAGAATCTTTATTTTAAGCTTATCTTCTATAATTGCAATTACTTTTCCTGCAAAAAAGATGATTTTTGTCGAAGAATGTATCCCAAAAAATTTACCTAATGCTTTTCCTCCTACAGTCAAAGCGGCCACTAAGCTTGTCATAATGACAGAAATAGTTATTTGCAACGTAGATCCTTCTTCATAACCGAACCCGTTTGCTACCTGAAGAACAACAATTGCTGAAGCAGTACCACTGATAACTCCTGAAATATCACCAATTACATCGTTACAAAAACTAGCGAATTTATCAGCGTTTCTTACAATTTGGATTGCTTGTTTGGAGCCAACTATTTTCTCTGCTGCCATTGCATGAAAAGGAACTTCGTCTGCTGCTGTTGCAGCAATACCCAACATATCAAAAATAACACCAAGCAGCACGATTATTAGAACAATAAATAAACCAGCTATCCAGACTACACCACTAAGAATGGAAGATGAGATAACTGAAAAAATAGCCGCTAACACAAATGTGATAACGGCAATACTTACACTAAATTTTATCGACTTTTTCATTTGCGACTCTGATTTCGCCATTTATGTATACCTCATTATAAATAAATATGTATGTGGAATGGTCGCCTAAAAGGTAAAAACTACGGCTTAGGTCCAGTAGGTTTTCCCAGATACGTACCGAATGTTGCCATTCTGGCGGTTCCCCTTTAAACGCATCTTAGCGTTGTTACCAACAGCTAGACTGGATTGCCACTTAGTCCGTACTATAATCCCCTTTAAACGTCCTCTGGAACAGTCTAGGAGATTTCCTCAACAGCTCTTAACCGCTCCCTAGCCTCTTTTGCAGTGCCGATTTCATGCAGATAAAAACACAAATACCAGTGGCCACCTAGTATTGTATTTACAACTACAATCCCCTCGAACACCACTCAAGGCAGGCTACGCTACGAATAAGATTCCCTCGCTCCTATTACGTAGGTTCATACCCCAGTCCATGGTAATTGCTTTGGCTAAGACTTACCACAGAGATGGGCCTCCGCGGAAGCAGGGTCATCGCCCACATGCCTTTGTGGATCGCCCTGCAACCTTAACTCCCAGCACCGACCCAAGGCTGGGCGCCTCAAGCCGACACAAGGAACTTCATCGATGTGCCCTTTAGCGGATTTTTAGGCCCGCCTTCAGAAACGGAGAACCGACTAGAATACTGCACCATTCCCATTGTAATTTTAATGTTAACATAAATTTATATTTCTTTCAATCATAAAAGTTAAGATTCTCTATCACTTACATATATTAAAAACTGCTTAAGTATAGTTGAGTCAACATTGGCATCTATTAGTGCCTCGTTTGCTTTGGTCACATACGCTTGTTTCTTATTTATTGCACCTTCCAAACCTAAAAGCTTTGGATACGTGCTTTTTAAATTCAGTTCATCACTACCAATTGGTTTACCTATTTGTTCGGCATCACCAGTAACATCTAATATATCGTCCTGCACTTGAAATATCAATCCAAGATATGCCGCAAATTCTTTTATTGCATGTAATTGGTCATTATTTGCTCCACCGATATACGCACCAATTTCTAGCGCAAAATAAAGTAGTTGTCCTGTCTTTAATTGATGAATCGTTTCTAATTCTTCCAGTTCAATTTCTTTATTTTCTGCTTCCATATCAAGAGATTGTCCAGCAACCATTCCTTTGGGACCACTAACCTCAGCCAAACGTTTTAAAACGAATAATCTCTGTGTTTCTGTTAATTGCTCATCTGAAGCAATAAGTTCAAAGCTATAAGTTAGTAGAGCATCGCCAGCCAAGATAGCTGTTGCCTCATCAAAAACACGATGATTAGTTGGCATTCCCCTTCTTAAATCATCATTATCCATAGCCGGCAGGTCATCATGTATTAACGAATATGTATGAATCATTTCCAAAGCTAAAGCCGCATTTAATACTTGCTGATCCGTTCCACCATACGCTTCACAGCTTGCTATCATTAATAATGGACGAAGTCTTTTTCCACCCGCTTTGATGGAATAGAGCATGGATTCTTTTAATCGATCTGGAATCGATAATCCAGCAACTTTATTAATTAGTTCATCTGTAATCATTTTTTCTTTATCGTTGATAAATGTTGCCAAATCCTGTGTCACCTATTCATCCTCCTGCATCTCAAATGACTCGGTCTCCCCCTGCTCATTCATAATTTGCGTCATTTGTTTTTCAAAATTCGTTAATTTATCACTACATATTTTTGAATAACGCATACCTTCTTGATAATATTGAATTGCCTTTTCTAACGGGACTTCTCCCTCTTCTAACTTCTCAACAATTTCTTCTAATTGGTTCATCGCTTCTTCAAAAGTCAATTCTTTATCCGTCATTCTTTTCATCCTCCTCTATACCATACACATGACAATCAATCATTCCATCTTGAAGTTTCACCGCTATATTATCTCCCACTTGCACATCACTATTTGATTGAATGACAGAACCTTGCTCCGTATATGCAATGGAATAACCTCTTTTCATCGTATGAAGGGGACTAAGTAAGTTTAGTTTATCAACCTTACTTATAAAATCTTGTTTGTAATGCGTAAGAAGTCCATCCATCGCTCGCTTGTGTCGCTTTAATAACTGTGTAACATCTTTTTGATTAATTTCAAGTTGTTTGTTAGGATGCTGATTTCTTAAACGAAGAAAATTCTGGGCAAATTGATTCTGCTTATTTTTAACTATATCTAAGCTAGTTTTTGATAATTTATCAATCAGTTTATCTAACTCCTGCTCTTTTTGATTAATAAGTTGTGCAGGATAACGAAAGGCATAACTTTTTTGTAATCGCTCCAGCTTATTACCAAATTCTTCAATACGATAAGCTAAAGATCGGTTAATGGCTTGTGTTAGATTCGTGATTTTTTGATCAACATCTTCTTTTGAAGGAACAGCTAATTCTGCCGCTCCTGTTGGTGTAGCTGCCCGAACATCAGCAACAAAATCAGCAATGGTTATATCCGTTTCATGTCCAACCCCGGATATAACTGGTAAATTTGAATGAACGATTGCTCTTGCGACTCGCTCATCATTAAAACCCCACAACTCTTCTATAGAGCCCCCTCCACGTCCAACAATTAAAAGTTCTAATGGAACGTCACAAACATTTGCTTGTTTAATGGCTGCTACAATAGAACTTGGAGCATGTTCTCCTTGAACAAGTGCTGGAAAAATAGTGATAGCAGCAATTGGATAGCGTCGTTTGATTGTTATTAAAATATCCCTAACTGCTGCACCTGTTGGAGAAGTTACAATACCAATATGTTGCGGATAAGGTGGTAATGATTTTTTTAAAGATGGATCAAACAGGCCTTCATTATGTAGTTTTTCTTTTAACTGTTCAAACGCAACATGTAAGGCCCCAATTCCATCTGGCTCCATCTCTTGAATATACAATTGGTACTGTCCTTGTGGTTCATATACACTAACCTGACCTTTAATTAAGACCTGCATGCCATTCTCAGGCATAAACTTCAATGAACGATTATTACCAGCAAACATCACTGCATTTACGCGTGAATGATCATCTTTAATCGTTAAATACATATGCCCTCTACTATGATGTTTAAAATTTGATATTTCACCTTTTAGCCATACCTCTTTAAGATGTTTATCCAATTCAAATTTCCGTTTTATATACCTAGTCAGTGCAGTAACAGTTAGATAATTATCTTGCATAGTTGTCAACTACCCTTTTGCATGTGCTGATTTTGCAGACTGAATAGTATTATGTAGCAACATGGTAATTGTCATTGGACCAACACCACCAGGAACAGGGGTAATATATGATGCTTTCTCTTTAGCAGAATCAAAGTGAACGTCACCAACTAATTTGCCACTTTCGTTTCTGTTAACCCCAACATCTACAACAATTGCGCCCTCTTTTATTTGATCACCATGTATAAATGTTTCTTTCCCTACAGCAACAATTAAGATATCTGCCATTTTTATAAGTTCATCCATGTTGTTTGTTCTTGAATGGCAATACGTTACCGTTGCATTCTCATTTAAAAGTAATTGTCCAACAGGTTTCCCTACAATATTACTTCGTCCAACGATTACCGCATGTTTACCTTCGATTGTAATATCCTTCGATTTTAGCATAGTAATAATCCCAAAAGGCGTGCATGGTAAAAATGTATCTTTACCTGTTAGCATTCTTCCTACACTAATTGGATGAAATCCATCTACATCTTTACTTGGATCTATTGCTTCAATAATTGTCTGTTCTTCAATATGTTTAGGTAATGGCAGTTGCACTAATATACCGTTCACGGTTTGATCTTGATTAAGCTTATCAATTAATTCCAACAACGTTTGTTCTGATGTTTCGTTTGGTAGCTCAATCAAATCAGCATCAACACCAACGAAATCAGATGCCTTTTGTTTGCCTTTGACATATGATTTTGAAGCCGGATCCTCTCCAATTAAAATAACAGTTAATTTTGGGATAATCCCCTGTTCCTTTAACTTACTAACCTCTTGCTTCATGTTTAACCGTAACTCCTGTGCCAACTCTTTTCCGTATATGATCTCTGCACCCATTTATACGTCCCCCTATTTGATCATTTTTGATAACACACCATTAATAAACTTTCCTGATTTCTCATCCCCATAAACATGTGCCAACTCAATCGCTTCATTGATAGCTACTCCATGCGGTGTATCGATATCATAAAACATTTCGTATGTGGCAATTCTTAATAATGTTTTCTCTACTGTGGCCAATCGATTTAAACTCCATTTTTCTAAGTGGTTTGATATCCTTTGATCAACTTCTGTTTTGTTTTGAAACACACCATAAACAAGACTATCTAAAAAATCAGATGCTGCTTCTTCATCTAGTAATTGTTCCTTTGATTCATTTGGATCAAAATTTTCATTATCTATTGAAAAAAGGATTTGAAAAGCCTTTTCCCTTGCATTCCTTCGATTCATTTTCATTCTCCTTGCTAATATTCACACATCATATGCTATTAATATTTTTAACTACATCATAACGAATCCAAACATAAAAAGCTATACTTGTTTAATAAAATCACATTTTCACATAGTAAAATGTGACGCTAATCAGTGGAAAACGTCTGATTTAATCAAACACGAAAAGACCTTGTCAGAGAGGAGTTCTCTTTCAAGGTCTTTCCAATGAATCTACGCTTCTTCGTTCGTATCTTCTTTCAATTCCATCTGTACACCAACAACGTGAACATTAATCTCTTCAATTTCAAGAGCCGTCATGTTTTTTAAGGCCTGCCTAATATTTTCTTGAATTTTCTTTGCTACAGTAGGAATTGTCTTACCATAATCTAATACAACAAACACGTCGATCTTCACACCCGTATCTGTTAATTCAACTTTAATTCCTTTACCGTGCGATTTTTTCCCGAATCTCTCCACAACACCTGATGCGAAATTTCCGCGAGTAGAGGAAACGCCATCTACTTCATTTGTTGCAATACCTGCGATTACTTCAATTACTACCGGAGCAATTTCTACTTTTCCCAAATTCACATCTTCACTTACATTTAATACTGGATAATCACTCATTAAGGCTCACTCCTTTTGAGTTTTTAATGGGAATAACAATTAATTTTATTCTTCTTCTATTATAGTATATTTCTCAAGAAATTTTGTATTAAAATCCCCATTATTAAAAACTGGATGTTCCATCATTTTATAATGAAAAGGAATAGTAGTCGAAATACCTTCTACCACAAATTCACTAAGAGCCCGTTTCATTCGATCAATTGCTTCTTTTCGTGTTGATCCATAAGTAATTAATTTAGCAATCATTGAATCATAATACGGGGAAATCGTATAACCTGGATAAGCTGCTGAATCCACGCGTACACCTAAACCACCAGGTGGTAAATACATTTGAATCTTTCCAGGAGATGGCATAAAATCTTTCCAAGGATCTTCAGCATTAATTCGGCATTCGATTGCCCACCCCTGAAAAGTTACCTCTTCTTGTGTTAGAGATAATTGTTCATTATTTGCAACTTTAATTTGCTCTTTAATCAAATCTACACCAGTAACCATTTCAGTAACTGGATGCTCCACTTGGATACGTGTATTCATTTCCATGAAATAAAAGCTTTGTTCTGCTTTGTCAAAAATAAATTCTATTGTTCCTGCTCCTGAATAATTTACAGCTTTAGCTGCTTTAACAGCTGCCTCTCCCATTTGTTTACGAATAGAGTCTGTAATAGCAGGTGATGGTGTTTCTTCGATTAATTTTTGCAAACGACGTTGAATGGAACAATCTCTTTCCCCTAAATGTATCACATTCCCATGATTATCTGCCAATACTTGGATTTCCACATGGGAAAAATCTTCAATAAATTTTTCAAGATATACACCTGGATTACCAAATGCTTTTTCTGCTTCTTGTTGTGTAACACGTAAACCTTTAATCAATTCTTGCTCATTGCGGGCAATGCGGATTCCTTTTCCACCACCACCAGCAGTTGCTTTAATGATTAACGGGTAACCAATTTCCTCTGCAATATGGATTGCTTCTTCTTCATTTTCTATAATCCCCTCGGACCCAGGAACAATTGGTACACCTGCCTGTTTCATTGTTTCTCTTGCAACATCTTTTGTGCCCATTTTCTGAATGGCATACGCACTCGGTCCTACAAATGTAATATTACACTGTGCACATATTTCTGCAAAGTCAGCATTTTCTGATAAAAACCCGTAACCCGGGTGAATAGCATCCACCTCAGTTAACGTAGCGACACTCATAATATTGGTAAAGTTCAAATAACTATCTTTACTAAATCGCGGGCCAATACAATAGGATTCATCTGCCAATTGAACATGCAAAGCTTCCTCATCGGCTTCTGAATAAATTGCCACCGTTTCTATTCCCATTTCCTTACAAGCGCGAATAATTCGAACAGCAATTTCTCCACGATTAGCAACTAAAAGTTTCTTAATCATGTTCTCTCCCCTTACTTCGTCTTCACTCGGAATAATGGTTGACCGTACTCTACAAGCTCGCCATTCTCAACAAGTATCTCAACAATTTCTCCTGTTACTTCTGCTTCAATCTCATTAAATAACTTCATTGCTTCAACAATACATACGACTGTATCTGGACCTATTTTGTCTCCCACAGAAACAAACGCATCTTGATCAGGAGAAGATGAACTATAAAAAGTACCTACCATCGGTGAAGTGATTTCATAGTCACCTGCTGCTACTTGTATTGGTTGATTTTGAACCGCATTGACCTCTTGCGTTGTGGAAACATTTTCTTGAATTTGATCTACTACAGGCTGTTTTACCGGCGTAGATTGTGACGGTTGAACAACTTGTTGTTCCACTTGTTTTTTTAATTTTACCTTTGCACCATCTACTTCATATGTAAATTCGTTAATGGACGATGCATCAATTGTTTCTATTAAAGATTTAATTTCTTCTATTTTTAACATAATAAACACCTCTTTTATAATTGAATAGCAAATACATTTTTGCAAATTTAAGAACAGGTACTAATATTTCCTCTTAACATTTTACGAAATCAATGCTAAAACTGCAACTATTCATTTTAGAAACTTACATAGTTAGTAAATTAATCATAACATAAAACGATTACTGCTAGGAAATATAAAACGTTTCTGTATTAAAAAAATAGGCTATTCGCCAATGCGAACAACCTATTTTGATCGGAATAATTATTTGTACTAATCCTCAGGTTTGAACTTCACTTCTACATTTACTCTTCCAAATTCATCATAAACCATTTGCATAATATTGTTTGCTTCCACATCCGATAACTCTTGAGCGTTCACTGTAACGATAACACTGTTATCCTTTGTTCTGACAAGTACGTCGCTATAATTATTTTCAGATTTCAAGGTTTCTTCTATGATTAATTCCTTTGAAGAAATATGATCAATTTCTTCCATTTCATCATAGGCTTCATTCTTTTCTTCTGTTGAGGTTGAGCTAGAAGCTATAATTTCTCTTAATTGCTCCATCCGATTACTTCTCGTTTCTGCAAGATCCATACGAATCATAGTAAATAACTCATCTGAACCATCTGTATTCTGATTGACAATATCAACATTACCCTCGGATTCATTCTCCACTGCACCCTCATCAACATTTCCAGTTGTCGTTTCCTCATTTGTTATTTCCTCATTAATAAAAGCAAAATCTCCATCAGCATTGGAATTCATGTAATACACGCTTAACACAATCATAAGACTTAACATTGTTAACAACCAAACTGTTTGTTTTTTTAACATTATGATTCCTCCCCATTATTTTTTGGCATAATTGATATTCGATGAACTGGAACATCTAACACGCGGGACACTGCTTCTGATACCCATTGTTTGATCTCCATGTGCTCCACACCTTTTGCAACGACTAGAACCCCTCTAACTTCTGGTCTTCTAGTTTGAATTAATAAAGGTACTTCTTGCTCTCCTTGCCTAACAATAACTGTTTGTTGTTCTTCTGTTGCATCTTCTATATGTCGCTCTCCACCATTTTGATCTGTTTCTTCCGTTGTCTGTGTTCCGATGATTAAATTTTTTTCATATACTTGTTCTTGCGTAGCTTCTAACGTAACCATTACTTCTACACCAGAAACACCATCTATTTTTTCAAGCAAGGCTTGGAGTTCTGTTTCATATTCTTTCTCCACTTCATCCACATTAGAAGTTTTTTTATTTTTTTGGGAAAAAGTCGCTTCTTCATTTCTACTTTCTATTAGCTGTTGGTTTTGGGTTAGATCATTTTGCTGTGGATCACTCTGATTTTGAAACATATTTCCTACTAATAGAACAAGGACACCAATTAATCCAATGATTAGGATGTACCCTGTTTTTGTTGGCTTAGATCCATCTTCCGTTTTTAACTTTAATTTTGAAAAAATTTTTTTGAAAGGATTATTCATTATTTTTCTCCCTTCTTGATAACATCCAATTGCTCTGGTTTAACTTCCCATTGCTCTGCCAAATAGTCACTTACTTCTTGTAAGGTTTCATCATTTGATTGATTATTTTGAGCATGTTCGTTACCAATAACAACTTCTTTCACTTCACTTTTTTTCGTGTTTTCTTGTACCTCTACATAAATAGATGCTTGTGCTAATGTATCCGCTGTTATGTTTTCATTGGAACGAAACTGTACATTTAATATTTCCATACCATAATTTTCTATCAACCCCTCTTCCACTTGTTTTTTCATTTGGACAATCAGCTCTTCTTCAACATATGCATCTTGGGAGGCTTGTATTTCTATTTTCTTGTTTTCAATTTGATTTTTTAATTGATTTTCATTTAAAGACTGTTCAAAAGTATTGATAGATTGTGATATAGCTTGATTTATATTCATATTAAATAATTGAAAAAGTGGATGTAAAAACATCAGTAAGAATAAAAATGACAAAACAATATGTACATATTTTCTCATCGCTGTTTGAGGTAATAACATTTCAACTATTAATACTAGAAACAAAAATAATACCAGTCGAGTGATCCACATAATAAAATATTCCATAATAGCAAACGCCCTTTCCACTATCGAAGCATTAGCGTTATATTACTAGCAATTACTATAATCACGATCATTAAAAAGAACATGAGAGAAACAGTTAACAATGCTGCAAATAAATATAAAATGTGTTTGCTCATAATATCTAAACACTTTAAAACAGGACCATTTCCTAGAGGTTGTATGATGGCGATTGATATTTTATAAATAAAAGAAATAACAAAGATTTTTATTGCAGGGAAAAGGACAATTACAATTAAAATAATGACACCTACGATGCCAACAGCATTTTTCAAAAGTAAAGAGGCACTTAATACCGTGTCCGTAGCATCTGTAAATAATTTCCCTACTACAGGGATGAAATTACCAGTAACAAATTTCGTTGTTTTCATTGCTACTCCGTCTTGAATAGCAGATGTAGCTCCTTGTACAGAAACAACACTTAGAAAGATAGTTAGTAATATACCCAACAGTGCTAATCCCGTGTTCTTCAATAGCTGTGCTAACTTTGTTACTTGAAATGAATCATTGAGTGCACTTACCATCTGTAATATAGCTGAAATAAAAAATAGAGGTATAATTAAATAATTAATAAGCAATACAGTAATGTGCATACAGGAAACAATAATTGGATGAAAAAAGGATACAGCTGTTAAACTACCAAATGACGCCATTAAACCTAGCATTAACGGTAACAAAGCCACCATAAAATCGCGCATTTGCATGACTGTTTCAGTTACATAGGAAGATGCAACTTGAAAGCTTTGCATAGCCAATACAAATAAAACGAGGATGACAACCAAATCAGATACCTTACTAACTGTGCTAGATTCAAATGAATTTTGGATCATGTGTAATACAATCGAACAAAGCGAAAGTACAATAAGTGTGCCTAATAATTCTCCACTGGCTAGTATTTCGTATCCGATATAAGTAATTATCGCTTTAAACCAATCTTTCATAGATAATATATTCTGATCTTGCAAGAATTGACGAAGCGAAACACCTTGTAAATCAGGTAAATATGCCCCATAATCCGTTTTTATGTTTTCCCAGAATTCATTGGTATCTTGTAAAGAAACTTCCTCCAATAATTGATTATTTGATAAATTCCGATCTGTATCAGCCGAATCGTTTGAAGCTGCAAATACAAGTTGATTTGCCATTAAATAAATGCCACATATAACGATTAAAATCAGTATTTTTTTTAACCAACTACCCATGCGTGTTCCCCGCTTTTTTTACTTATTGCGGCAAAAATCCTATTATTGTTTCAATTACAGCTGATATAATTGGCACCGCTAGTACAATAATAAATAGTTTACCTGCTAATTCTATTTTTGCAGCGACTGATGATAAACCTGCATCTCTTGTAATATGCGCTCCGAATTCTGCAACATAGGAAATACCGATAATCTGTAAAATGGTATTAAGGTACGTATCATTTATGTTTGCGCGACTACTAATCGATCGTATTAATTCAAACACAGCAGAAACGTAATCCATTACAATAAAAAATATAATAATTGAAGTAAATATAATAATAAATAATGCAAATGTTGGTTTCTGTTCTTTTATTAAGAGTACTAATAGACTAGCGACAATCCCTATGGATACTATTTGTATAATCATCATGTTCTAGCTATCCTTGATATAAAAATACCGACTTAATTTCTTGAAATAAATCAGAAATTCCATTTATCACAAATAGAAGCACAATGATAAAGCCTACAATACTAGCAAATTGTGCATACTCCTCTTTTCCCATTTGTTTTAAAATCGTGTGAATCATAGCAACAATAATACCTATTCCAGCAATTTGAAACAAAATAGAAGCATCTTGGTACATCGTTATACCCCTTTCTAAATTAGAAGTAAGACAATAAACAACCCTGCTAAAAAGCCTAGACTTTTTACCATCTTACTGTAACGATGTTGATCATCTAAAGCATCTTCTAAGATTCTGTCTAGATGTGTTAGTGCTAATTGAATGTGTTTTTTTTGTTGTGTGATATCATGTTGACCTAACGTTTTTCCAAATTGAATCAATACTTCCTTCTCTTCATAACCTAAAGCACTGTGGCTAATTAAATGATCTACACATTTCGACCATAAAATAGCTAACTCGCTTGTCCCCTTCTTTAATGCCTGATGTAATGTCCGAAAAAAATTTGCTATCGGCTCAGGGCTCTGATTGGCTATATGCCAAAATGCATCCATTAAAGGAGCATGACTATACACAATTTCTGCTTCCATTGTTTGTAATGCACTTTTTAACTGTCTGATTTGTTTAGGCCGATTATTTAGTTGAGATGCGATTTCGAACCCAATCCATGTTGTTGCTATTACTAATAGAAGTGCCCCTATCCATTTCATTTTTTTCATACCTCTGCTTTCTCATCAGATCATTACCATCGCTATCTAGCATTTGAAAAACAGTACCTGGCTTAGCTGTTTTCTTTAAAACAATGAACCGGTCAAACATCTTTGATTTAAATAGGGGTTGAAACGATATTCTTTTTTTTAGATCATTTAATGAACTACCATGTGCACTACACATAAGTTTCACCCCAGCGTGTAACGCTTCTTGAATTGCTATTACATCTTCTTCACTCCCGATCTCATCAACAACAATTACATTGGGTGACATCGAACGGATTAGCATCATCACACCTTCAGCTTTTGGACATGCATCTAGCACGTCCGTTCGATCACCAACATTATGTTGTGGAATGCCATCAACGCAACCAGATAATTCAGAGCGTTCATCTACAATACCAACTTTTACAGGAGCAACATGTTTCCAACCAGAACTAATTAATCGTGACATATCTCGTAATAACGTAGTTTTTCCTGTTTGGGGAGGGCCAATGATTAACGTATTACAATAGTCTTGATCAAATAGATACTTGATATAAGGAGAGGCAACACCTATTTTTTCTTTAGCAATACGTACATTAAAAAATGTAATATCCTTTATAGCTTTCACCTTGCCATAACTTGTATTTACTTTACCCGCTAATCCGATTCGATGGCCGCCCCGAATAGTTACATAACCTTTCTTTAATTCTTCTTCCATTCGATAGAGAGAAAATTGAGAAATTTGATTGATTAAAAAAATACCATCTTGTTTGTTTGCAATTAGATCATTCATCCACTCGGTATGGCTATCAAATATTATCTCAATTGGTTGATTTATACGAATGCGTATTTCTTGTAAAGCACTCCACCTATCACCGATTTTCTTGGACAGTTTATTTTTTAATGGTTCTGAGAATAATGACATAATTTCTTCTATCATTTAAACGCTTCCTTCTCTAGTGCTTCTTTATAGTCATTGTATGCTTGTCTGCATTTGTTATGACTGAAATGACTAACGAAAACTATATTAAAATTCAAAAAAAGAGTTGCCTATTAGATAGACAACTCTTTTCACAAACAAAGTATTATTTATTTTATGCTCTTGATACGTACTTACCATCACTTGTATTAATTAAAAGCACATCGCCTTCGTTAATAAAGAAAGGCACTTGCACAATTAGACCTGTTTCTAACGTTGCCGGTTTCGTACCGCCACTTGCAGTATCTCCTTTGATACCCGGTTCTGTTTCTGTTACTTCTAGTTCCACGTTATTCGGCAAGTCTACACCGATTGTTTCCCCTTGATAAGTCATAATATTGACTTCCATATTTTCTTTCAAAAATTTTAATTGATATTCAATTTGGTTTGTTTGTAATTCTAACTGCTCATACGTTTGTGTATCCATGAAAGTATGTACATCACCAGCAGCATATAAATATTGCATTTTACGATTCTCAATGTGCGCTTTATTTACTTTTTCACCTGCACGGAATGTTTTTTCTTGAATGTTACCATTACGAAGATTACGCAATTTAGAACGAACGAAGGCAGCACCTTTTCCTGGCTTCACATGTTGAAATTCTACCACTTGCCAAATTCCGTTATCCACTTCGATTGTCAGACCAGTCTTAAAATCATTAACTGAAATCATGTTATTTCCTCCCTGATTCTCTCTTTTCTAACCAAATTCATTTTAATGCCTTATAATATAATAAGTTCTTTTGGTGAATGATTCAACCTCTCATTACCATCTTTCTTAACAATAATGTCATCTTCAATTCTACAACCACCAATATTCGGAACATATATACCAGGTTCAACTGTTACAATCATGCCTTCTTCAAGAAATTGATTTGATTTAAACGAAAGTGCTGGTTGCTCATGCACTTCTAGACCAAGACCATGGCCAGTTGAGTGTCCGAAATATTCACCATATCCTTTTTCTGTAATATAATCTCTTGTTAACGCATCTGCTTCTTTACCAGTCATACCAGCTTTAATCCCATTAACACCCTTTAATTGCGCTTGTAATACAGTATCATAGATTTCCTTTAATTGATCTGATATTTCTCCTACCGCCACCGTACGGGTTATATCTGAGCAGTAACCACCATACAATGCTCCGAAATCCATTGTTACTAACTCACCATTTTCGATTTTTTTATTCGACGCAACACCATGTGGCAGTGCAGAACGATAACCAGATGCAACAATTATATCAAAACTTGATGATGTTGCACCTTGCTTTCGCATATAAAATTCTAACTCATTGGATATTTCTATTTCCGTAACACCAGGTTTAATGACAGTAAGAATATGCTCAAATGCAGCATCCGCTATTCTAGCAGCTTCTTTTAGTACGCTAATTTCATCTTCTGTCTTTATCAGGCGAATTGTTTCAACCATTCCCTCTGTAGGAATCCATTCCACTTCCGCTTCTTTTTCATATTGCTCATACATGGCATATGTAACATTTGATTTTTCAAAACCAATGCGCTTGATACCTAATGTTCTTAATTGACTAGCAACTTCTTTAATAATAGGTTGCTTATGTTCAATAATTTCAAACGATGGTGCTTGATCACTTGCTTGTTGCGTATAACGAAAGTCAGTGATTAATCGTTCTTTTTCTTCGGTAATTAATAGCACACCAGCAGAGCCAGTAAAACCTGACATATATCTTCGATTGAACGGATTGGTAATCAATAAAGCATCTAACTTATTTTCATTTAAAACAGCTCTGAGTTTTTCAATTTTTCCCATCTCTTTCCCTCCATTGTAAATAAACTGATTATTTTTATTATTATATGCTTGTACAAGTTTATCACAAATAGCGGGATTTGTTTATTTTTCCTTTTTTAGCTTTTGATTAAAAAGCTCATTCTATTGTAATACATTAGATATTTTTCTTGGTAACCCTATCTAAATAGTCGTATGATATGGAATATCCAATAAATATGCCATATAATAAGAATAAACAGATGGTTGTAACAATTGTATCACTATCTAATTGCGGTAAAGGTTTTATATTAGGAAAAATAGGTAACAACGCATAGAAAACAACTCCCCATAATAATAGACCAAATAGAAAACTAGGTAACAATCCCCTTGTTTTTCTTAAAAATAAGTAATAAACGATAGCTACTAATAATGAGATTATTCCCATCCCTAATATAGAAAGGACATTAGCTAACCAAGTATTGGTCCAATCAGCATCTAACCAAGATCGAATTAAAAATGTAGCAGGGGAAAAACTTGTGAAATGAAAATAACTTGCAATCCACCCAATAAAACTCCAAAATACACCACCAAAGAAACCCGTTGTCAATGTTCTGGCCATTATAGAAACAGGTTGTTCTCGCTTATTTTGCTCTAATTGTTTTTTTGCTCCCATTATCTATCACCTCTATCGTATAGAATGAACAGGAAAATGAAAAAATATGCTTAGAATTAAAATTTCGATCGAACTAGATTATTTGGTATATTATTCATAGAGTACGCTATACTAAAGAATAGATTGAACTCATTTTCACTTAATCATACTAGAATGAATAAACAGGAAGGATGAGGCGTATGTTCGGACAAAAAAAACACCCTTTATGGTTTTATCTTCTCATTGCACTGGCTGTAATCGGATTGGCGAGTCAATTATTGACTAACACAGCGACATTTTTTTCATCCATTTTAATGATAGTTGGAACAGCAGTACTTTTGTATGGAGTAGTTTATTTTTTCTTTTTCAAAAGAAAAAATACAACTGAACTAAAAAAATACAAAAAAGCTGTAAAACAATCTAGGAAAAGAAAAAGACACATGACTACAATAAGTCAAGTTAAAAACAAACAAAGTAAACATAGTAACCTAACAAAAAAACATCGTGATCACAAAAACATCCCTCATTTACGAGTGATTGATGGAAAAAAATCAAAAAGAAAAGATCGTGCTACATTCTAGTAGACGATCTTTCTTTTACCTATCTAACTTGGCCAGTGTTTTAAAAATGACGATGCTCTCATCCTACCAAAGGCAATTAGTTTATCTTTATCCTTCTTTGTTAATTCTAAATCAGCAACATGCACATCTTTCACTGGCAAGAACAGAATATCTTCTTGATGTTTCGTAGAAATATATCTTGCATCATGTGCAATTCGCATCGTATCAATTAAATCTCTCGTTAAATCTAATGCATTCGTTATTTTTTTTGCAGGTATTTGGTCATATGATGCTGTTAATTTCAAACCTAAAACAGGTCTTCGCTTTCTACCTGTCTGTTGATCAAAAATCCATATAGGTAGATTACTTAATACCGCACCGTCCACTACAATGCTTTTTCCCCCGTGCGTATTCACCATTTTTTCTGGTCGGAAAAAGTAAGGTAAACTTGCACTCATTCGGATCGCTTTAGCAACTAAAAAACTTTCAGGTCTTATATTATATAATCGCTCTAAATCATCCGGTATGACCACGATTTTTCCTAAAGTTAAATCAGCTACTACTACCCGCAAACTGTCTTTCGGTAAATCATGAAATGTGTAAACGTTTTTTTTGGCTAAAACTTGATAAAGCCAATTTTCAAATTCGTCACCCTTATACAAGCCCATTGTAAAATACAAGGAGAACCACTTCCAAATTGGCACATACTTTTCCAATAGTGAAGTATCCATAAAGTTATTTAAATCTAAATCTACAAACAATTGGTTCATTTCTTTAACAGTGTATCCAGCTGCGATCATTCCTGAGACGATAGCCCCTGCAGATGATCCAGCAACACGGACAAAAGAAAATTCTTTCTCCTCCAATACTTCTAACGCGCCTATGTAAGCGAACGCCTTTACACCACCACCTGAAAAGACACCATCTATTTTCATGACATCGCCCCTCTACTTATATATAGGGAGGCATTTAATTGTTTAGAACAACGATGAGATATATTTAAGGGCTCATTCTTTGAAAATTGCCCACATCGATCCTACTCACATTATTTTTCACATAGATCCAAACACTTTTCTGGATAATTTAAAATTGAAATGATTTTCTCTATGCTTTGAACAGATTGGGTATAAATCTATATATTCTCAACACAATAGGTTTTATAGGAGGGTTTACTAATGAATTATATTGAAATCACATTAAGAATTGTTCTTGCTTTTTTTGTTTTATTAATTTTGACAAGACTTATGGGAAGAAAAGAAATCAGTCAATTAACTTTTTTTAACTTTGTATCTTCTATTGCTATTGGAACAATAGCTGGATCTTTAACCATTGATCCCCAATTGAGTTTAGGACATGGAATTTATGTATTGGTTGGTTGGGCGATATTAACAATAATACTTGGATATATTGATATCAAATCCAAATCAGCTAGAGATGTGATTGAAGGACAACCTGTCATAGTAATTAAAAATGGACAAGTGATGGAACAAACAATGAAAAAAATACGATTAGATATTAATACCCTAAATGCAAAATTACGCCAAAAGAATGTGTTCTCCATCAAAGATGTGGATTATGCTATTTTAGAAACTGATGGGAAGATTTCAGTTATGAAGAAAGAAATCAAACAACCAGTATCTAAGAAGGATTTGCATGTTTCTAATGAAAAAAATTTATATTCTATCCCTACTGAGGTAATAACGGATGGAAAAATCAATCATCAGAACTTGTCAAAACTTAATCTTAATGAAGAGTGGTTACATCAACAACTAAAGGTACAGGGAATTAAATCTATATCTGACGTTTTTTATGCAGAAATACAAAAAGACGGTTCCATTTATATTGATAAGAGAATTGACAAATAAAACACCCTGTTAAAAACAGGATATGCTAATGATGTTATAGCAAATGATTAAATATCCTCATACCAATCTATTGCTCTATTTTTAATTTCTGAAACTAGCTGCTCTTTACCATGTATGTATGCTTCAATATCATAAGGGAATCGTTGAGACAACGCTTCTTTTAATTCACCATACGCTTTTGCAGTGTCAGGGTGCGATCGTAAGTAATTTCGGAAGGCAAGATGGTGCTCAATTTCAACATTACCTAACTCAAAGATATGAACATGGTGTGTTCGATTATCCCCTCCCTTTTGGAAAAAACGACGTCCAGAAATTCCATTTTCTCCTTTTGATTCGTAACCGATGGTTGTCATTGCGGTAGTAAAACCATCAACCTGATTAATATTTTTAACTACAAGCATAATGTCAATGATAGGCTTTGCTTTTAAACCAATAACGGACGTACTACCAATATGATGAATTTTTATGATCTCAGAACCAAAAATTTTATACAACTTATTTGCTTCTTGCTCAAACATCGAAGACCAGGATTTGTTAAACGACGTTACTTCAACCTTTCTCAAGCCCATTCACCTTTCTTTCCATAATCAAGTTCCTCACTTACCTAACAGGGGGGTTACAATTTTCACAAAAGAGAAATTTTTGTTGACTAAAAAATTAACCTCATCACTTTCATCTATCTGCCTCTACGCTTAATAATTATAACATGATTAGTAAAATGAACCCGCATACTTCGTGAAAACTTATGGTATAATTTAACTATTGAACAAAATAAATAGAATTGGGGGGAAAGCCTTTTGAAAGAAAAAATACTATGGGCTGGTTTGATGCTTGTTATTTTAAGTTGGGTAGGTAATTATTTGTATTTTGAATCTAAACAACTTGAACGCCCGATATTTTTAGACCATTACTATGAAGCTTATATGCATGATCAAGAGCAACTAACATTCTATTATTTGACCAACAAGATGGATAATTATGAGGTAAGATCTTTATCAATTGATGGCGTTAAATTATATCCAGTTTCAGATCACGGCTTTACGATGTGGAGAACTGCTCCTAATACACCACAGTTTGAGCAGGAGTTTTCTCATCAATACTTGAAATCAGTCACAGTAGAATTACCAAAAAAGTCAATTCCCATTGAAGATGGATCTAAGGATAGATGGTCCTTTGAAGAAGTTAACGCAACATTCTCAAATGGCCAATCATATACCTTAGACTTAGGTAAAGTGAATGTATATGAAAAGGTAACAGATTACACTGTTTTGAATACACATGCTAGCTCAAGCAGTAATCAGCATACTAGTGAGAAATCAATGCTTGCAACAAAACCGATCACGGTGGAGGATATTAACGTTCCTTTTCCAGAGAATTTATCTGAAGATGTGTACGTAAAAGTGGATGTTAACCAGGAAAAGTTTAATATCAATCAGGATGAGAACACTCCTGAATGGCTCAAGAGAGAAAAGCAAAATGAAATGGTGGGGATTTCTATTGACGAGGACATATTTCCTTTTCATTTGAATAAAAATGACAGAATGCAGCTTTCTATGCAATTCAATCCATACCGAAAGAGTTATTTTGAATTTAGTATAAAAATTTCAGGTACATCAGATGAAGGAGAGCAATTTAAAAGTAAAGCTCCTATCATTGATCACCCTTCCCTCAACCAACAGGATATTAATGAAATAATTGAGGAAAAACAGGGAGGTAATGTCAATGAAGCAAGCAATTAATAGGATCTTTTGGGGCTACCTATTTGTTCTAATTGAAATTCATATCATTATGATTGATATCCTAGCTGAACCAGTTGGATATTGGCTCATTTTTTCAGGCGTAACCATGTTACAGAAAGACTTTACGATTGCTCATAAAGCTAGGAAACTCTCTTTAGTGCTCATTTTCATCTCCACTCCTACTGTCTTTGTTCAGCAAAATGCAGGAACAGATCAGCTCGGTCAATTATCGTTTTTGTCTGGTTGGTCCCTGTATATGATTGTTCTAGGACTAGTACAGTTAATCCTTGTATTCTATATTTTTCAACTCATTATGGTAATCGTACACAAACATGGCGATACTGAATTAATCCGGCGTTCAGCAAGGACGTTTTCTACCTACATTATCGTTATGCTAATCACAGAACTATTTAATACTTTTACGATTAATTTTTCTGGAGATGCATTAGCTGGGATAACAATTGTCATCATAATTATTAGTTTTATTATGCAAATTTCCTTTCTTATTCTACTGCTGGCTCTTCGAAAAATAAATGATGCCAACGATCTGACAACAATTTAGAAATTGTTAATAATTACCACGTGGAAGGATACGAATACATTAAAGTGTGCTATATCATTACTAATACATAATACCTGTAATAGTAATGATACTAGTGCACAAAAGCATTGAATAGATAAATGTTAATTAGATTGATATAGAACGTATCTTTTAACTGGCCCACTTCAAAACATGGAATCTATTAACGAGAAAGTCGTTAGAGAGCCTTCTATTGTTTTTTTATAGGTTCCTACTTTTACCTTTTGCTTTAATAATTATATTCACACCCATTGCCTGACCATTCTCAATGTGGTTTTTCATATTTGATACATTAATATTTGTCTCAACATGTACATCATTGCTTTCTTTAGCCCCAAGCGTTACCTCATATGGGCCGTCTTTATTCATAAGCGATACCATTGGTAGATCATATTTATGTAAATGTCTTTCAACAAATGTAACAGTAAATTGAACATCATTGTTGCTGTAGTTATAAAAAGGAAGTACACACTCTCCATGCAATGTTTTCTCACTTATCATCTCAAAACTACAATTGCTTTGTTCATTCTCATATGAAACTGCATATATCCCCGTGGCAAAGTTTTTTTGATATGAGTTTACTACAAACTCTGGAGTAAAATTAAAGATTAAGATGACAATCAATACAATTCGACCATGATAGTTGTTTAATGATTTTACCAGAAGAAATATACCTACAATAAATAAAAATAAAGATGAAATCCCTACAGTGTGAACCCCACCAGCAAACCTAATAGGTATATTCAATAACAAATAAATTACTTCCCATAAGGATAGTTATGTGGGAAAGGAAAATTCAGTAACATCGATAAGAATAATAAAATGAGAGAAGAGAATAACATCCATTTGCTTTTAATCAAAATAATTCTCCTTTAGATTTGACTTGGCTTTAGTTATTCTAGAAATGCACCTTTTCACTATAAGAATATTTTTTGAATTCAGATTCACTCAGCGTTCAAGAATGTTTCGCCATTCTTATCTTTGTTATACAAAACTATTCTCTCTTCTTGGTCACCCTCTGTCTCATCATCGTTCCAGCTGACTACCATATAGATCTGATCAATTTCACAAAATTGCATGATGTTTTCTCCTTCACTCTCGATTGTTCCAGTCCTCTGATTAGCGATATCTGCTTCTCCGGACACAGAGCCACTATGGAGACTTCTTTCAGCCCCGTCTACAACGGCATAAACGCTAAAACTGAAAAAATCTGCCATATGCTTATTTTCACCCTTCATTGACAGCCTTCCGTAGCCTGCTTTGTATTCTTCGTCTAACATCACAATTTCATAGCCAGCTAGTTTCCAATGATCACTTTCACCAGATAAAGAAAAATAATAATTATTCTCTGTCTGCTCATGGTTGCAGGCTGATAATATAACTAATAGGAAGGTCAAGCTAATCAACACTTGCTTCAAATTACCACACCTTTATTTGCTTTTTATTCGCCAAATATATAATATAAGGAGAAATCGTTTTTCTGCCGATAGCACAAGATCAAATTTTTCTTCTATAAAAGAATTTGACCGCTTAATTGAATAGAACCACCCACTATTTCAATTAAAAGCATTTTAATTCAAGCAAATCATTTTCTGTAAGTTTCTTTGTAACTTTATCTAATTTATGCGACGGAAACCAATCAACTCCATTACTCCCACCACCATATTTAATAGTGTGCGTAATGGCATTTGCAGACATATAAATATTATGGTGAACAAATGGCTTTACGCTTACACTTTCTCCTTCCTGGAGGAAGTGCAAATCAACTTCTTGATTTAAACCAATTTCCGCATAAACAATCCAACCCGACTGAACAACATAAAACTCAGTAACCGCCTTGTGATAATGACCATTTTGCCAAGCTCCAATTTCTGAACCAACCGTACGACAATAGGAACTACCATCAGAACTAACCAACTTATACCGTTTTTCACCTTTATTAATTGTTTCAAAATTAACATCTATACCAGATAAGCGAGCTTCTTCCAAACTAATCTTTTTAGGACTATAACGCATACCTTTCCCCCTAATTCTATGTTGTTGTTCGACTTTATGAATTCCTATTTGACTCTGTTCATAAACACCATCATCAGGTATAGGATCGTTTAACGAATTGCGCCTTTTTTTGACTAGTCAGCCATGATATACGAATCTTTTACAATGATGGTGGACTATCGGGTATTGTATTTGCTAGAACAAGATAAACAAGTACATTAACTGGTGGTAAAATAATAAAAAGTATTCTGACCCCAAGAGGTGAGATATCAAAGTATTCAGCTATACCACCACAAACACCTGATATTGACTTATTTGTTGCAGATTTTCTTAATTTTTTTTGCATGATCATACAACTCCTTACTATCTTTTTTTATCCGTCCCGACTTACCACTAACCTTTCTCTTAAGTGAAGTAATCCACAATAATTATAAAACCAATCTAAATCTATTTGTCTACCACATATTGAATTAGCAATTTTAATTCACTCTTTCCATCAGACCAATGTAATTCCCATTTGTTCATTAATTATTTTGCTTTATTTGTTGTACTATGAGGTATATTGCTGTAACGTATAATGGTATAAAAATTAATTGTATCCCAGTATTAGAGAAGGTCAAATTCCTTGTCATAGCGTATTCGCCCCATTCCAAGAGAATACGCCACACAAGTCCAATTAAATTTAATACAAACACAGAAAATAATACCGTTAATGGTTTGTTATCATACAATCCACAGAAGATAAAACCAAGATACAAATAAACAATTAGCATAGATACATAAAACATAAAATCATTCTGTAAACCTATAGGGAATGTTACCCCCCCCTAAAAGTATAAGCGAGAAATAATTTATACTAATAAATAGTTTTCTACTGTGTCCTATTAATTCAAAAAAAACTTTATTCAAATACATCCCCCCAACTATACGCATCCGTATTAAAATGACTATTCTATAGTTAATAAGACTTTAACGCAATTCTAATTTAGACCATTCCGCTTCAGGGATCTCTCGATGCTGGTAATTAGAAACATTTATCTCATTTCCTCTTATTTGAAAGGTTATCGTTTCTTCACCATATGGAGGATTATGAGCACCTTCAAATGTTTGAACTTGAACCGTCACATAAAAAACATTGTTTGTTTGATCTTTTTTGATTTTAACAATTTTTTCAAAGCCCCGATTCCAGAGTTTTGGTTCATCATGTTCTTCAATTGTTTTACTAATTGGCTCAATTAGCCGCTCAATCAAAACCTCTTTTAATAGCTTTTTAGGTACAGATATTCTTTCTATTTTCTTCCGTTTGACGCTTACCTTTCATTTTAGCTTTTCACTTCGCAATTACTTCGAATCATTCAATTAACCTAACACGTTAGTTAAAAAAGGCATCTTACTACCCAACTTCATTTTAACATAAATATCAAAAATAATTACATATTAAGGTAAAGTTATAGTGTAATACGTTCAAAATGTGAATAGTTATCATAGCAGACTTAAAGGCTGGATTAACGGTTTTAGGGGCCTATTTAATTGAGGTTCTACAATCCATACACAAAAATAATACTATTGTTTAACATTATTAAATTATTACGATCTTTACTATATTAAAAAACCTCTGCTCCTATTTATAAGCAGAGGACAAAAATTAGTTCTATATTAGTTAATTTTCTTTAAGTAATAAATCCGAATCATAAAGTCTTTTTCTAAAAAATCCAACCTACATTTCGTTTACTCTAAAATTTTAAATTCCTGCTTTAAATATTGATAATTTGTAATGCTTGCTTAACCTCCGTTGTCACGTCTACTGTATGCCATTCATTACGATTACCTACACAAGCACAAATATATGTAATTCCGTTTTGTTTTTCTCTTTTTCGATAATGAACATGGCCCATAATACTATATTTAATTGGATACTTTTCTAGTAATTGATCATAATCCGACGAACCGATAAAGGCATTAAAGTAATCAAACATAGGATGTGGCATTTTCACGCCAAAATTTTTATAAGTCACCATATGTGTCATTAAGATAATTTTTTTATCCTTTACTTTCTCTAAATCTGCTTGAACGGCAGACGCAAATTTTTTTGACAAAGCTGGATCATCCATTTTCCAATCTGTGTTTAGCTTATCCTGCCATACCCTTCCATTATAGGTTCGTTTAGATAACTGATCAATACTGAAACGCTTAGCAGCAAATGTATAATCATACCAGCCGCTATGTCCTACTACTGCCCATTCATTATTGATAATGTAAGGTTTCTCAATAATAGACTCTTCTTGTACTTTAAAGTAATCTAGTACTTTATTTGAATCTTTATCTTCTTGTCCTTTCATCCAATAATCATGATTTCCAGGAACAAATAAAATCGTCCTATTTGTCAGCTGCTTCACATTTTCTATAAATTGATGAGACAATACGTGATCGTTTGATACATCTCCAGCAATTAATAACAGATCAATTTTTTGTTTTAAAATTTCATTTCCTACTATCTTCTCAAAATCTGATATACTTACTTGTTCATTGCTATTTACATCAATATGCAAATCTGAAATTATACCAATTTTCATTTGAATACACCTCAAATATTAGTAATTACAATCTAATGGAGAAAAAGCCACACTAGGAATGGCATTAAAAAGCTTTTCTGTGTAGTCAGCATGTTCTACTTGATTATATTCCTCAGTATGAAATAGCTCGATAAATTCACCTAAATAAACAACTGCTATTCTATCGCAGAAATATTGTACAACATTTAAATCGTGAGAAATGAAAATGTATGTCAGATTATGTTTAGCTTTTAAATCGTTTAATAAGTTTAAGATAGATGCTTGGATCGATACATCAAGAGATGAAACACCTTCATCAATGATTATCACTTCCGGCTGAAGTATTAATGCGCTGGCAATTACAACCCTTTGTCGTTGACCGCCACTTAATTCATGAGGCATTTTTTTTAAGTAAGATTCACCTAATCCAACTTCCTCTAACACTTCAATTACTCGTTTTTTTCTCCACTCCTTTGTTCCAATCTTATGAATAATCAGTGGCTCTGTTAGGATCCATTCAATTGAACGCTTAGGATTTAATGAACTATAAGGATCTTGAAAGACAATTTGCAATTGGCGATATAGTTCTTTATTTTCACTACGTGAGAGATGCGTAATATTTCTCCCTTTAAAATTAATTTTGCCATCTGTCATTTTATTAATTCCCATAATTAAGTGCGCGATTGTTGATTTACCAGAACCACTTTCACCAACAATACCAAAGGTCTCACCAGAAAACACTTGAAAACTCACATCTTTAACAGCATGAATATAGGTAGCTTTTTGGCTCAATTTCTTTTTAGCAACCTTATATGTTTTTGTTAGATTTTTAACTTCAATAATAGAATCCACCATATATTTACTCCTTCGTTCCTTCTTTGGTGATTTCAGGAAATATTTCTGCTGCACATTGCGCATTTTCTTTCGTTATTTTGATATAAGGCCATTCTCCTTTATTTCTTTCGGTTAAGGCAGGAACACGTAATGGAATACTATAAAGTGCTTCCCCTCTTTTTCTAAAGTCTGGAATTGCTTTTATTAGTCCTCGTGTATAAGGATGCTGTGGATTATTTAATAGATTCTCAATCAAACCTTGTTCCACAATCTGACCAGCGTACATTACCAATACATAATCACACACCTGAGAAATGACTCCCCAGTCATGGGAGATAAATAGCATAGCACCATTTCGTTTTTTTACGATACTCTTTAGTAGATTAAGAATTTGTGCTTGAATGGTTACATCCAATGCTGTCGTCGGCTCATCAGCAATGATTAATTTTGGATTATTGATAATGGCCATTGCAATCACAATTCGTTGGCGCATACCTCCAGATAATTCATGTGGGTAAGAATGATATAAATTCTCTGATCGTTTTAGTCCAACTTCATTCATAATCTTAATCGTTTTTTTGTACCGCTGTTCCTTCGAATCATTCGTATGCTTTTTTAGAATCTCACTAATTTGTTTACCAACCTTCATCAATGGATTTAATGAAGTCATCGGCTCTTGAAAGATGAGCGAAACCTCATTACTACGAAGTTTCTTCCAATCTTTCATACTTTTATTAATTAATTCATCATTCTCTAATTTAATACTACCCTCGACCTCAGTATTAGTTGGTAAAATCCCTAAAATGGATTGGGCTGTTAAACTTTTGCCGCTTCCAGATTCTCCTACAACACCAACAATAGTATTTTCATTAATTTTGAAGGTAATATCTTCTAATGCTGGATACGTTTTTTTTCCGATTTTAAATGAAACATCCAAATTATTTACTTCTAACAGTGAGTTACCCAATGTTTTCACCACCTAATTTTTCTTATCATTTTTATCGCGAATGCCATCTCCAAGCATATTAAAACCTAACACTAGTAAAACAATAAAAATACCAGTGATTCCTATATACCATGGTGCATTTGTCATGTATATTTGGGCTTCACTAAGCATTCTTCCCCAGCTTGGATCAGGTGGTTGTACACCCAAACCTAAATAACTTAATCCAGATTCGGCTAAAATTGCACCTGAAAAAAATAAAGTAGAGGCGACTGTTATCTCTGAACGAATATTTGGTAAAATATGCTTAAAAATAATCCTGAAGGATCCTGCCCCTTTTGCTTTACTTGATTTTATAAAATCAAATTCCTTAACTTGAATAAATCCACTTCTTATAACTCTTGAAAATGTCGGCACTCCCATTATACCTAGAGCAAGAATCGTATTCTGAATCCCTGTATTAAAAACTGCAATAAGCATAATCGCGAATAAAATACCTGGGATAGCTAAAATTGCATCAATAATTCGCATCAATACTTCATCAATTACTCCTCCGAAATAACCAGCAATAGATCCAATAATTAAGCCAAATGTTAAAGCGATAATAATAGATGAAAACCCAACAAAAAAGGCAGTCTTTGAACCTTCTAAAATTCTAGAGAAAATATCCCTACCAAAATTGTCTGTACCAAATGGGTGTGCCCATGACGGTGCCTGCAGGGCAATGCTCGTATTCATTTGATTAGGTCCAAAAGGAGTCCAAAACAGACTAACAATCATCATCAAAAATAGTAAACCTACAAGGAGCACTCCAATATATAGTGTGTAATTTTTTTTTTGCACTTGTTCAACACTCCTAAATCCTAATTCTTGGGTCGATTACTCTGTATAATAAATCGACAATGAAATTAGCGACAATAATAATTAAAGAAATGATTAAGATTAATGATTGAATTAAAGGGAAATCACGACTCTCAATTGATGCAACAAGCAGATTTCCTAATCCCGGTAAAGCAAACACATTTTCTATAATAATGCTTCCTCCCAGCGTATCCGCAGTTATTAATCCTAATATCGTAAGAACTGGTAAAAATGCATTTTTCAATACATGACCATACATAATTTCAGATGTTCCCAATCCTTTTACCTTAGCTGTTCGTACATAATCTTGTTTAGACTGGTCTAGAATCGAATTTCTTAAATAACGAATTACAATTGCGATATTACTAATTGCAATGGCTAAAGCCGGTAAGAAGTATGATCTAAGTGCCCCAAAAAAACTTTCTGACCACGGAACAAATCCGTAAGTAGGGAATAAACCTAGCTTCACAGCAAAAATTAAAATTAAGATAAATCCTAACCAAAAGGAAGGAGTAGAGATACCTAATTGCGTAATCATTGATAAGACAGTCGAATACCATTTCCCATCTGTTCTTGCAATTAAAATCCCTAATGGTACACCAATAACAACAGTTAATAGGAGAGCAATGATAGCTAACGAAAAGGAAACAGGTATTCTATCTTGCATCACATCTTCAACTGGTTGTCGATATTTATATGATTCACCTAAATCGCCTTGTGCTACACCAGTAATCCAATCAATATAACGAAGATGAAGGGGCTTATCCAGCCCCAAATCTTCTTCGAATAACTTAATTTGTTGATTATCCGCGTCAATTCCTAGAATTGCGTGTGCAGGATTTCCTGGCAATACATTAAAAATAAAGAAGATCGTTAAAGATACAATAAAAATGGTCGCAATGAAGGAAAAGAATTTCTTCAATAAAAATTTCATGGAAGTAATACCTTCTTTCTACTCGGTGATTGTAAGATCTTCTAAGTTCAACTTGCCAATTGGATAAAGTTTTAGTCCTGTAAGGCCTTCTCTCATCGCAATTGTTGTATCTGGATCCATAATAAATACACTAGCAGCATCTTCTGTAAGAATCATTTGCGCTTCCTTGTAATAAGCTGCACGCTTATTATCTTCTGTTTCTTGAATTGCATTTTCAATTGCTGCGTCATATTCTGGATTGTTGTAATTTATAAAGTTCCGTGAATAACCATTCTCAAAACGAATTAATACATCATATGGATCTATTTTTCCGGTTAAACCAATAATGGTTGATTCATAGTCAAATTTTGTATATACTCGCTCCAACCAAGTACTCCACTCAACAGGCTCTATATCCACTTTAATTCCAATTTGACTTAATTGTTCAGCAATAATTTGTGCAGTATCGGTATACATTGTTGCATGTGATGGTACAGTCATGCTTAAGTTAAACCCATCTGGATAACCAGCAGTTTCCAATAACTCCTTAGCTGCTTTAACATCAAAATCATAATACCCTTCTACACCATCTTCATAGTAAAATGCCATTGCAGGGCTAAAATTCGAGTCGATCTTTGTTGCATTTCCTTGCATTACAGTATTAATAATTTGATTTTTATCGATCGCCATATTAATTGCTTTTCGAACATTAATATCGCTAAGTGGTTTCGCTTTGTGATTTAAACCAAATATTACTGGCATATTTTGTGGTCCTGAGATAGTTGTTACACTGTCTTGAAGCTGCATTAAGCTTTGTGCGTTTATACCTGGAATAATATCAATTTCACCTGATTGCATTGCTAAAATAGCCGTTTGTGTATCTGACATTATTACAAAGTGAACCTTTGAAACTTCTGGTATTTTATCTTGCATATAATAATCTTTGTTACGTTCAAGTACTAACTCTTGAGCTACTTTATGTTCAACAAATTTAAAAGGACCTGCCCCAATTGGTTGGGTTGCTTGATTTTCATATCCTGATGGTAAAATTGCATTAGTAGTACGAGCCAAAAATCCCGAATCAATATTTTTTAATTTAACCTCTACTTTGTATTTACCCGTACTTTTCACATCCTCTACCACTGACCATTTATCAGACATAGGCTTCCCTGTTTCTAACCCAGCTAATTTAGAGTAGGAATACACCACATCTTCAGCAGTTACTGAATCACCATTATGGAAAGTTGCATTTTCAACTAGTGTAAATGTGTATGTTAAATTATCATCTGAAATCTTGTAATCTGTTGCTAAGTTTGGTACTAATTCACCGTTCTTATCTATATCGAATAAACCATCAAATACATTATCCATCATTATTTCAGTATCTGTAGCAGATGCTTGATATGGATCTAGACTATCAATCTCTGATTTCATCGCAATTCGAATAACTTCATCATTATTATCTACTTCCGCCGATGACTCTGCGTTTGTATTACTTGTTTCGTCTTTAGAAGTTGACATTTCCTCTGTTCCACAAGCTGTTAATATTAAGCAAATTAAAATTGCGAAAAATAGGAATTGCGAAATTTTTTTCATGGCTAATTAGCTCCTTTATTAATAAATTGAGTGATTGATTATCCTTCTATTGACATGAACATTATTAATAACAAAAATAAATCTTAAAAATCCTACGCCTACACGGATAACAAAACAGGTTTAATTGTAGGCAGTAACTCCTTAATATTGGATATTACTTGTACATCTTCAACTTCTTCAATTCCCTTTTTATCGAAAGGATTAATAAGGATACTATCCATGCCTACTTTTCTACTTCCAACTACATCATCATAGTAATTATCTCCAACATATAAGCATTCATTCGCTGCAACACCAGCTTTCTCCAATGCAATATTGAATATTCGTTCATTTGGTTTTTCAACATCTACTTCAGATGAGACAATAATATGATCTAAATGTCCAATAATCCCGGTCTCCTCTAACACTTTTCTTGCTGTATGATTCCAATTAGAAATCAGCCCAACACCTATTCCTTTTTCTTTTAGTTTTCTTAACACCGGTATTGTGTCATCAAATGCTCTCCAACGTCCTTTTGGCTCATCAACATAATCAGGCTTCATTAATAATTCTAGATTTAAGTCGTTTGTCAAGTTCAAATAATCATGCAGTATCTTATGATAGGACGTAGCATATGCTTCATGATTTTTTCCCAGAAGTCCTGGAAACTCTCTCATAAAATATTTATCTGTATAATGATATGCTAGTTTAAGTTCTTCTAAAGAAACATCTACTCCAATTTGCTTTAGCTTATGTTGATAGCTTAATTCCCTATTTACGTAAACTAAAGTATAGCCTAGGTCAAACCAAATATATTTCATTATTTTTACCACCCCTTTGTTTATGTAGGATATCCACCAAAATAAATAATGGTGAAGTATTTCCTTCAACTCTTATTGTAGAGAACTAGTATTAATTTAGTTTTAATTCGTTGTTAAGCTTTATTAAATATTATTTTTTAATAGGATAACCTGAGCTTTTCTATTAAAATTAAACAAGAATTACTCTGTGCTTAACGCTTGCAACTTCTTATGAAAGTGTTATAGTAATTAACTGTTCATATTGCACTAAGACTCCATGATAGAATACTTTTCATTTTCTTCACTTAAGATTGTCCACATAATTCTACATACATTTAAAAGAAGGAGGTAAATATGCTACATAGATTAAAGATATTTGATCATTTTTATTATGGATGGATTATTTTAATTATTGGGGGTTTGGGGGTTTTTTTCTCTGGTCCAGGACAAACGTTCTCTAACTCACAATTTATTGATGAGTACATACACGAGTTTGGTTGGTCAAGATCCCAAGTCTCCGGCATTTATTCAGTTGCAACATTAATAGCTGGCTTACTAATGATTTTAGTCGGACGATTTATTGATCGATTTGGTCCAAAAGTAATGATGGTATCAGTTGGAACGGTGTTTTCAATTGCATGCTTTTACAACAGCTTTATTTCAAATATTTGGATGCTCGCGATAGGATTCTTTTTGGTGAGGCTTTTAGGACAAGGAAGTATGACCTTAATTCCAAATACATTAGTAGCACAGTGGTTTATTAGAAAACGAGGTAAGGCATTTAGTCTAAAAGCTCTGTTTGGATTTGCAGGTGCAATGGTCTTTCCCCTTATAAACACCTGGTTAATTCAAACTTGGAGTTGGCAAATTGCTTGGCGATTTTGGGGATTTACCTTATTATTTTTATTTGTTCCAATTGCCTTCATCGGAGTAAAGAATCACCCAGAGTCGATTGGATTGCTTCCTGATGGAAACAAAGAATTAAAACAAAGTAATCAAAATAGCCAACTAATTACTCCTATTGCTGAAGCAGAAGAGGATTGGACTTTAATAGAAGCAATGAAGACAAAGGCATTCTGGGCAATATTGGTTTGTGTCGGTATACCAGCTATGGTCAATACAGGTATTACTTTTCATATTACCTCTATTTTTAAAACGAATGGGCTTTCTTTTGAAATGGCTGCATTAGTATTGAGTGTAATGGCTTTTATAGGAATACCTATTTCATTCATCTCAGGTGCTATTTTAGATAAGGTAAAAACGAATATAGTACTATCTGTTATCTTTATAATCGAATTTTTTGTGCTATTATTGCTTTTGATTACAGATACTTTCTTATTGGCTATACTGTTTGGTGTACTATGGGGGGTAGCTAATGGATTAGAGCGCATTGCTTTTGGTGTTATTTGGCCTAATTATTTTGGGAGAAAATACATTGGTAGTATTAATGGTGTGGGTAAGACAGTTGGAGTGGTAGGCTCTTCATTAGGTCCATTGCCATTTGGTATAGGCTATGATCTATTTGGTGGCTATCATTTTGTTTTGCTCGCCACATTGATCTTTCCAACAATTGGTCTGATAAGTTCGCTTTTAGCAAAAAAACCAGCAAAAACAACTATATGTAATACTTAAAGATGTAATCATTTTATTCTGTCTCTTATAACGATAGTTACTCTAGCGAAATTTTATAGAACTTACAAAAACAATTCATAATATGGTATGATGAGGTTGAATTTTAAAGAAGCGGTGATTAGGTGTTAAAAGATACAGGAGAAAGAGTTATACCGAATCAAATGAACATTACAAATGAATTATTGCTTGAACACCTTGCAAGGTATCACTTCTCCATTCCTTATGTTCAAGGTAGAGTTTTAGATTTTGCAACTGGAACCGGGTATGGAGCACATGTTATAGCAAAAAAGTGCAAAAACAAACTAACTGAGATTGTTGGTATTGACATTGATCCAGAAGTCATTAAATATGCAAGAGGTAATTACTATCATCCTTTATCCAACTATCTCATCGAAAATGTTACAAATTCAAATTTATCAGAAAAATTAGGTCAATTTGATGTAATTCTAAGTTTTGAAACAATCGAACATGTTAAAGATGAACAACAGTTTCTAGCTAATGCATATCAATTATTAAAAGAAGATGGAATATTGATATTATCGACACCATTTGGAAAAGGAAGAGGGAAGCCATGCGGCTCTCCTTTTCATGTGCATCAATTGACACCTGACGAGTTTTATAATTTGTTCTCTAATTATTCAAACACTCAATTTTATTATCAAAAAGGACCACTTATTGAACCAGTTGAAACATCACAACAAAACTACTATCCATTAGGTTTAGTAGTTGCAAAAAAGTAGATTCTAAAAATAGAATCTACTTGCATGGATGAGACGTTTCAATATCGACTTTATCTAAAAACTTGGAATACGCTAAGTGCATACATCTTTGAAGCTCAATAGCGTCATTTAATGTTCTAGAACAATACTCGTCAGCGTACATTTTTTTCAACTATTTTCAATAATAAATACCCCACCACAGTGAGACATCGGATAAAAATGACACTTATTTTGAAGCGAAGCACTAATTTCACTGTAAACAAAATAAAATTCATCATCGTCCCAGTAATCAATATTATCTAAACGGCATATTTCAAGTTCTTCTCTTGTTTGAAAAGAAACATCCCCAATAAATAATTTACCGTTCTTTTTAAGAAGAGATAACAGATTGTTTATAAATAATATTTTTTCTTTATCTTCTAGGTGATGTAAAGCATACGTACTTATAATTGAATCATATTTGTTTCTCTTAATTTCAAGTGGTAAACCATTTGAAATATCCCACTCAATTAGATTTGCATCTGGCATTTTGATTTTTGCGATGGAAATCATTTTGGAAGAAAAGTCTATTCCATCCATTTGATGTCCATTCTCATATAGTTTACTGGTTAATACACCTGTTCCAAATCCAATATCTAAAACATCCGAATGATTTTTTAGCATTACTTCATTGTAAATTGTATTAAGAATCTTCTTGTATCCTGCAAACGGATACTGATTATTTTCCTCTCTAACCTGGACCGTCTGATCATAGTTATCAGCCCATAGATTAAATCCTTTATTGTTTAACATAAATGCCCTCCAATTATTGATGTTCTATAATGTAGATGTACACCCAGCTAAATTTAAACCTACCATTCAAAAAAATAGTAACATGGGCGCTTCCCCTTATGGTAAAGCGCCCTTACTTTTAAAAGTATAACTGTTATTTGATTTAATCAGTTAAACCTTTTATTTCAATACTTTCAACTGATCCTGTTGCTTCATCTCTAATTTTCACTTCCATATTAACAGTATCGCCTTCAGTTAAGAAAATGGCTTTAGGTTCAATCGTTGTGTTTACTGTATAGATAATCGGATCATTTTTTAATAGAAATTGTACAATTTGTATGTCATCGTTTGTAGAAACTAGCACACGATTTATTATACCTTCTACATTTTCTATCTCTGCTTGATCACTAGAATTTACAAAGCTTGGATTCTGTTGGAGTGCAATCCGATAACTTTTTAAAGTTTGATTAGCTGTTTCACCAAATACAACAAAATCAGAGTCAGCAGCATTAATATACGCATATTTTTTAAATAAACCATTCGGATCTAACACATTGACTACCCATGTTGCTTGCCCATCAATATTATATAAAATTGGCATGGAACCTTCCCAATTTTTTTCTGGAAACTCTTTATTTACAATTTGCTTGGCACCCACACTGTCCATAATCCCATTGTTCATCTCACCATTATAATAAGTAAGCTCTCCAGTTCTCGCGTGTATCATTGTGTATCCTAAAGCTGAGTCAATGTTCTCCTTAGGTGATGTCATATCTGTAAAATAATACATCTCTCCATTTTCATCGAATACCGGAGTTACGCTTTTTTCTGTTCCTGATTCATTTGGCATCCGAACGTCTCTTTTACCAAATTTACTGTTAAACCAACCATGCACGTATTTACCAAAGAAGTTATTTTGTAAGGAAGCTATTTCAGAACTAATGGAACCTTCAATAAATGCTGGTGCTTTCTCTGTTTCATATAAAGAAACTCCTCCAGTATTTGGATCTACAACAGCCACTTTTAATGCATTTAAATCCGGCTTATCCGTAATATTCATCGTTCGATATAACGTTTGTACATACCACGGTTTCCCATTATCATCTACTTCAATTTGAGCTTCACCACTTTGTACATATTGTGGAAACTTATCATAAATAACACGTTGTATATTTTTATGGAAATAACTAGAGTTTGTATACTGCATTTTACTAGAAATAAACTCTGGTTGTGCATTTACATTAGTAGCCGATATGGTAAAATAACCTTCTGTTTCTTGACCACGAATAAATTTCCAAAATCCTGTAAACTCCAGTGGTGCGACATAAACGATTTTATCATTGATTTTTTGCACTTGAAGTTTACCCAAATCATAAAATTGCGGATTTGGCACAATACTCATCGCCTTTTGCATTTTATTCCGTGCAGATTCTGGAGCAACTGCAATTGGTGTATCATTCTTGCTCAATGGTTTCGCCTGATCTCTTTCTTCTGTTTGAATCGAATCATGTACATTATCTAAACTAAACAGCCCATATACATAGATTGCAGGAATAGATAAAATAAGGAATCCTATAATTGCAAAAACACCAGTATGACGGGTTTTTATTGCAACGTTCCCACCCATTAATAAAAGATACATCAATGGTACGGTAATGCATGCAGCTATTATATTTAATACCAATATATTTGGTACAATAACGCTTGGCATAATAAAATAAATCACAATATATAAGAGAACAAAAATAAGTACAAAAGATATACCACTTTGTTTAACCTTCTTTAAATTAGGCCTTTGTTTTAAAAATACGATAATTATAAAGCATAATGATAATATAAAAGATAATCCTGTTGTTATTAAAGCGCCAATCATTTAATCGTCTCCTTTATTTTTTCTATATTACTTATACGTTTTTCTTTTAAAAAAGTTTCAAACAAAAAACCGAGTAGCTACTCGGTAATTTTTTCAAATAAGAACATACTCTCTATTTTTTTCTTTGATTTGCGTCTTGTTTTATCCAATAGCGAATTCCCCTTTTCGCATATGGTTCATCCTTAAACCTAGGTATGACATGTAAATGTGCGTGTGGAATCGATTGACCGCCAATCTCTCCAGAGTTCCAACCTATTGTATATCCATCTGGTGCATATTGCTCATCAACAAAATCTTTTGCATTATTTAATAATTCTTGCGTGTCCATCCATTCTTCTCTTGATAATTGAAACACATTTAATTTATGCGCTTTTGGTATGATTAACCCGCTTCCTTCTAAAACCTCTTGTTCTGATTCTTTTTGAATATACATACATGTTTCATTTTCAAAAAGAATATGCTGATTAATTGTTTCTTTTATTTCGCATAGAGTACAAATTTTCTGTTCCATGTGTCATCACACCTTTTGACGAACTAGCATTCACATTTTTTCCATCTAGAAAAGCAATCCATCTAATATGAATTGCTTTTTTTGCATTATATTTCATCTGGTTCTTTATGTAAATGCTTGAGTTCCTCTATCACTTGTGGGTGCTTTTCCAAATATTGAACAAGATCCCCTATTCGGTCAATAGAATTCCAGCTTAAATGATGTTCAATTCCTTCAACATCTTCATAGATATTTTCTGGATTTACTCCTATTAACTCTAAAAATTGTTCAAGTAATTCATGGCGATACACCAAACGTTTTCCGATCTTTTTACCTTGAGCTGTTAAAATCAATCCTCTATATTTCTCATAGTTTAAGTATTCATCTTTATCAAGCTTCTGAACCATTTTTGTAACGGAGGATGGATGAACGTCAAGTGCGTCCGCAATATCAGATACTCTCGCATATCCTTTCGATTCAATTAGCATATAAATTTGTTCTATATAGTCTTCCATACTGGGTGTTGGCATAGTAATCCTCCAATTCTTGATCCTCAATGTTTCTAATAAAAAGGATACAACAGTTTCTCTTCTGGCACAAGCGGTTTAGAATCAAATAACATTTTTGACAACATACAACCTGATTTCAATTCCTAAAAAGAGTGGATGAAAATACAGGAATACAATCATAATTCGTTTTATATGGTGAAATTTATTTAAAAAATGTTATAATCATCATATAGTATATAAAGATTGATTAATAAAGGGGAAGTAGTCATGAATGATTGGTATATTCTAATAGGCATATTAATTGCATTTGTCTTGTTTACTGTGTACAAATATGTAAAACAAAAGCGGATTTTAAAAACACTTACAGAAGATGAATTCCGTCAAGGATATCGAAAAGCTCAATTAATTGATGTTCGCGAACCTAAAGAATTTGACGGAGGTCATATTTTAGGTGCTCGAAATATTCCGTTAACACAATTAAAACAACGAATAAATGAATTAAGAAAAGACCAACCAGTTTACTTATATTGTCAAAATGGTTCAAGAGCCGCTCGAGCTGCGATGATATTAAACAAAAAAGGGTACAAAGATCTATATGATTTAAAAGGCGGCTACAAAAAGTGGACAGGCAAGATTAAAAAGTCAAAAAAAGCTAATATTTAATATAAAACAGGTGTTTCTTCTTTGGAAACACCTGTTTTATATTCGCATTAAGAATGAAACGCATATTTGACAATTGGTTTTCTTGCTGCCAATGTTTCATCCATTCGTTTTACTACTGTAGCATATGGTGCTTCTTGTACTAAATCAGGTTGGTCAATAGCTTCTTGATTTATGGCTAATAGAGCATCAATAAAAGCATCCAACGTTTCTTTTGTTTCTGTTTCTGTTGGCTCAATCATCATTGCTTCCGCTACATTTAATGGGAAATATATAGTTGGCGGATGGTAACCGTAATCTAATAAACGTTTAGCAATGTCTAATGTACGAACTCCTAATTTCTTTTGTTTTTTACCCGATAAGACAAATTCATGCTTACAATGCTGTGGATAAGGCAATGCAAAAGTAGCTTGTAATCTTCGCATGAGGTAGTTTGCATTCAGCACAGCATACGTACTAGCTTTTTTCAATCCTTCTGCTCCCATCGTACGAATATAGGTATACGCTCGAATATTTATTCCAAAGTTACCAAAGTAAGGTTTTACTCTACCGATGGAGTCAGGACGATTGTGTTCAAAAACAAACATATCTTCTTGCTTCATTAATATTGGTTTAGGTAAAAACTTTTCCATTTCTTCAGAAACACCGACAGGTCCAGAACCAGGACCTCCTCCACCATGTGGACCAGTAAATGTTTTATGCAAGTTCAAATGTACAACATCAAACCCCATATCACCAGGTCTTGTGTATCCCATAATCGCATTAAGGTTGGCACCATCATAGTACAATTTACCTCCAGCGTCGTGCACAATGCCTGCAATTTCTACAATCTCTTTTTCAAATAAGCCTAGCGTATTTGGATTCGTCAACATTAACGCAGCTGTATCCTTCCCTACAACACGTCGTAAGTCATCTAAATCTACTAGCCCTTGCTCATTGGTTTGAACCGTTACAGGATCGAATCCGGCCACAGCTGCTGATGCAGGATTCGTACCATGAGCGGAATCTGGAATAATAACTTTTGTTCGTTGATAATCACCGTTTTTCTCATGAAAAGCACGAATCATCATTAAACCGGTCCATTCCCCATGTGCCCCTGCTGCGGTTTGGAGTGTAAAACGATGCATCCCTGTAATTTCTTCTAAGGAAGTTTGTAAATCATACATGATTGCTAATGCACCTTGTACTGTTTCAACATCTTGGTACGGATGAATATGACTTAACCCTTCTAAACGCGCTACATCTTCGTTCATTTTTGGATTATATTTCATAGTGCAAGAGCCTAATGGATAAAAACCAGAATCAACACCATAATTTCTTTTAGAAAGATTTGTATAATGGCGAATCAATTGTAATTCACTAATTTCAGGCAATGAAGGTGCCTCTTTTCTTAAATAAGTAGATCCAATAATTGATTCTAAATCTGTCTCTTCTACATCTAACTCAGGTAAAGAATAACCAACCCGACCTGCTTTACTTAATTCAAATACTAAAGGATAATTATCTGTTGTCATTTGCTTCACCTACTCCCTTAACAAAATCTTCTATTTCTTTCTTTGTTCTCATTTCAGTAACAGCAACTAACATGCAGTTTTCATATGTCTTATCTATTACCCCTAAGTCGAATCCACCTATTATTCCTTTTTTTAATAATTGTTTGTTTATGTTTGTAACTGGTTGATTCAACTGAATGACAAATTCGTTAAACATTGGTTCCTCAAAACGAACAGGAATATTTTCATTCTGGAAAGAACGTTTTGCAAATTGTGCTTTTTGCATATTTTGATAGGCCATTTCTTTTAACCCTTTTCTACCTAACGCACTCATGGCTACAGAAGATGCCAGTGCATTTAACGCTTGATTTGAACAAATATTTGATGTTGCTTTTTCTCGTCTAATATGTTGTTCTCTCGCTTGAAGCGTTAGAACAAACCCCCGTTTTCCATCTTCATCTACAGTCTGGCCTACTAATCTTCCTGGGACTTTTCTCATCCACTTTTTCTTCGTTGCAAAATAACCGCAATGTGGTCCACCATATTGAGCTGGAATTCCGAATACTTGGGTATCACCAACTACAAAATCCGCACCTAAATCACCTGGTGGCGTAAGCATACCTAACGACAATGGATTGCTTGACACAATTAGCATTGTTTTGGAATCGTTTATCATTTCATTCACTTTAGCTAATGGTTCGATCTGACCGAAAAAATTAGGATATTGCACAATGACACTTGCAACAGAGTCATCTAGTAAACTAGCAACTTGATCTAAATCAGTTATTCCATTTTTTTCAGGAATCTCAGTTATTTCTATATTATGACCTTTGGCATACGTGTACATTACTTCTAATGATTCCGGATGAATGGTTTTTGATACAAGTACTTTTTTTCTTTTTGTTTGTGCTGTACTGATTGTCATTGCTTCAGCCAATGCAGTTGCTCCATCATACATGGATGAATTCGCAATATCCATTGCTGTTAATTGACAAATCATTGTTTGAAATTCAAAAATTGCTTGTAATTCCCCTTGAGATATTTCTGGTTGATATGGTGTATAGGCTGTGTAAAATTCTGATCTTGAAATCACATGATCTACAACAGATGGAATATAATGGTCATATACACCAGCGCCTAAAAAGGATGTGTGCGTTTTGGTTGTTGCATTTGTATTAGCTAAATGTGTTAATTCAGTCATTAATTTCGTTTCATTATAAGGGGGTTTAAGATTTAATTCTCTTGTTAGTCTAATTTCTTCTGGAATATCAGAAAATAAATCCTCTGTACTTGTAACCCCAATGGTACGTAACATTTCTTTCTCATCTTGATCCGTCATTGGTAAATAACGAAAGTTCATCCCCATCTCCCCTTTTCTTAGTTTCTTTTATAAAAAGGTGTACTTATTACTTTTGCTTGCAAATATTTATTTCGTATTTTTATCGTTACTATGGTTCCTTCTTTCGCATAGTTACTGTCAATTAAAGCTAAACCCAAATTTTTAGCTAATGTTGGTGCATTTGTTCCACTTGTTACAAAGCCAATACTTGTATCTTTATCATAAATCGGATATTCATGGCGTGGTATTCCTTTATCTATCATTTCAATACCAACTAATTTGCGAGTCACACCTTGTTGTTTTTGTTGCTGTAACACTTCTTTTCCTATGAAATCTGATTCTTTATTTGTTTTGACAGCAAAGCCCAATCCAGCTTCAATCGGTGTAATCTCGGCAGATAATTCGTGTCCATATAATGGTAGAGATGCTTCAAAACGTAATGTATCTCTTGCACCTAAACCAATTGGAAAAATACCATCTGCTTCTCCGACTTCTAATAACTTCTCCCACAAAGACATACCACTTGATAACGGAATATAAATTTCAAACCCATCTTCACCGGTATATCCAGTTCTAGCCACTAATGCACGGTCTTCTATCCCTTCCAATACAACATCTTGTTTGAATGAAAAGAAACGAATATCAGATACATTTTGTTTCGTTATTTTCTGTAATACGTTTTCTGCTTTTGGGCCTTGAAGTGCCAATTGCACATAATGATGAGACTGATCAGTTATTTCCACGTTGTCACTTTTATGCTTTAACAACCAATCCAAGTCTTTTTCGTGATTAGCCGCATTAACAACAAGTAAATATTTTTGATTGTCTAATTGATATATAATCAAGTCATCAACTGTCCCTCCATTTGGATAGCACATGAAAGTATACTGTGCTTTATTTGGCTTAATCAGTGAGACATCATTGGTACACATTTGTTGCAAAAACGAAAGACTCCCTTCCCCAGTAACAATAATTTCTCCCATATGAGAAACATCGAATAGTCCAACAGCATTTCGCGTCACATGATGTTCCTTTTTAATTCCATCAAATTGAACTGGTAATGCCCAACCACCAAAATCAATCACTTTTGCTTGGTATTTTTGATACATAGGATACAAGGGTGTTTTTTTTAAATCTTTCATATCATCACGCTCCCCACCGCTTACTTTTTAATATCATCTTTTTACATTGGTTTATATTAGACTATATTCCCGGTTTATACAGAAGCATGCATCACATCTTCGAATATCGTATAAATAAATCCATTTTCTTTTAAATAACTAAAAAAAGACAGAGAAATCACCTATTGAAAATGATTTCTCTGTCCTTTAACCAGAAAGTTTCGTCCACTTTATGTAATAGTGGACATGCTTCTTGGGTAGTTTATTCATTGGTATAAACATTCTCCAGAGTTGCGTCAGATAAAAGTCTGTTTGCCTGAGAGATTCACAAAGTATTTGTTTGCTCCTTCGGCGGCACAACATGTGCTCTCTCCTTTTATCATCATCCGCTTGTAAATTTTGTTTAATTGGGAATACTATCTAATAATGAAAAAAAGACGTACGTTTTTAAAACATTACTAATAATTAAGTTTATTATATCATACATCTTATAAAAATACGAATGAAATTAAAATAAAATAATAAAAGGTTCGGGAGTTGGTGAGTGTGCAGATTCAATTACAACGTGATCAAACATTTTTAAAGGATTTTGAAGAAAGATTAGCAAAAGATCAAGCTTTATCAAGTTGGGATCTTTTCTTATTATCCTATCAAGCAGCTGAAGCAAAACAAATAAAACATTTTAATGAATTAATGACTCCTAGTCTATTACCACATATGACTTTTTTATCGCATCAATTAGATTGTGTAAAACAAGTTATTGAACAAATGAATGGTCGAGCAATTTTAGCTGACGAGGTTGGGTTAGGTAAGACCATCGAAGCTGGATTATTATTAAAAGAATATATGATACGTGGATTAGTTAAAAAGGCGCTAATATTAGTCCCTGCTTCTTTAGTTAACCAATGGGCAACAGAACTAACACAAAAATTTTATATCCCTGTAGTAACATCTAGAAAACGTCCAACTTGGGATCAAGATAACATTATGATTACATCTATTGATTTGGCAAAACGAGAACCACACTATAGTACCATTCTAGAACAACAATATGATTTTGTTTTAGTAGATGAAGCACATAAATTAAAAAATCATCAAACCAAGAGTCATCAGTTTATTCGTGCGTTAAAGAAAAAGTACTGTCTGCTATTAACTGCTACACCCATTCAAAATAAATTAAGTGATATTTTTAATCTCGTCTCGATATTAAAGCCTGGCTATTTAGGTGACTTTAAAACATTCTCTGAAAAATTCGGCAAAAATAACAAAGCACTTGAAAATGACACCCATTTAAAACAACTCATTAAACAGGTTATGGTACGTAATCGTAGAACAGATACCGGATTGGAATGGACAAAACGTCATGTCGAGACCATTTGGATTGATTTTTCAAAGGAAGAAATGGAAGCGTATGAAGCATTAAAAGAGCTTACTTCTACAAAAGCCTCCTTTGCTAAAATTACGTATTTACGTGAATTATGTTCATCTCGTGAAGCTTGCTACCTATCAATCAAAAAAAATACCGAAGAAGATCATAAGGATTACCAAGATTATGCTACATTATTAGAAATGATTGAAACATTACCTAATCATGCAAAAGCAATAAAAGTTGCGGAATTAGTCCAATCCATTAATGATAAATGTATTATCTTCACTGAATATCGAGCAACTCAGCTTTATTTACAATGGGTGCTGCAACAACACGGAATTACATCTGTCCCTTTTCGAGGTGGTTTTAAACGAGGTAAAAAAGATTGGATGAAGCAATTATTTGAACATAAAGCGCAAGTTTTAATTGCAACAGAGGCTGGCGGGGAAGGAATAAACTTGCAATTTTGTCATCATATGATTAATTATGATCTACCATGGAATCCCATGCGTTTAGAACAACGAATAGGTCGTATCCATCGCTATGGACAAACAAAAGATGTTCATATATATAACTTTGCTATCAGACATACCATTGAAGAACATGTACTGCAGTTACTTTATAATAAAATTGGCCTTTTTGAACGCATTATAGGAAATTTAGATGCGATTCTTGCAGATCTCGAATTGAGCAATATGGATAAAGAAATGGAACAAATATTTCTCCAGTCACAATCTGAAGGTGAGGCAAAAATCAAATTAGATAATTTATCTGAAATTATTACAAACAATTTAAGTCAAAAGGAACAGGAGAATCAATATGGGAATCGAGAATCTTCATAAGTTTCTAAACACATTTTTCAATGAAAACCAATGTCAAGTTGAACAACAAACAAACGAAGATTTAACTATTCAACTATCTCCCGAATTAGATGAACAATTAATGAATCGACCGTTTTATTGGCAATATATGAAAAAGATGGGGCTAGAGGGAGAGCCTTCTCGCCTTTATCTCACTGTTAACCCCAACAAGAAAGATGAGGATGAAAACAAGTATGAATTCATTCATTTTGGGAGTCCACGATTACAACAAATAATACAAATACTTCTGTCAAAGGGGAAGTATGTGAAACTATATCAATCCATTATTACAACGCAACATACACCGCTTATTCCCTGGCTTGTATTAAATATTAAAATAAGTTATATCGGTAAAGATAAAAAAGAAGTATTAAAATCAATTGGAATTAACATGGTTAATGGAGCTATTATTAATGAATTCATTCACGCTATAAGGGATATCCAGTGGGGTGTTAAAATATCTGATTTTTGTTATACATTGACTCCACTGATCCAAGTAAAACATAGTTACCAACGGATTATGCAGTTAGTTGAGGAAATGTTACAACAAGAAACACATGAATGGGCAGCTACATCATGGGGCAAAATGGAAAAAGAAAAAAATTTACTAAAACAATTTTATCAATCTGAAGAAGATAGTTATCAAAATCATTATCAAAAAGAACTAGAAGCCATAGAATCTATATACCAACCTAAAATTGACATTTCTATTGTGAATGGTGGTATGTTTTTCATTACACAATATACGAGCTTTAAATTACTTAACAGCTAGGCAACTACTATCTGGCTTATTACCGATCATGCTTGTTTTTCTTAAACCACACTTGTATAGAGAAAGGTAATAAGCCAAACCAGTTGCTTGATAGAAAAAATTGTGATTCTTTCTTTTGAGCTTGTTTTTCTTGTTTGTACGCTTTTCTTTTTTCTTTTGGCATGTCTGCATATTTGACAATTTCTTTTGTTACGTATTTGACTAGATCATTCCCAGACATAAAGATCAACTCCTTTATATCTAGGATTCCCTAATCATCTATTCTTATAAGTCGAATCATTTCCTCTGCGATCTCATCTGCATGTTTATTATCTGTATGTATAATATATTTACTAGCTTGCTCATATTTACTTTCCCTACGTGCTAACAAGGCTTTTTTATCTCTTGAATGATCGTTCCAGATCGGTCTATTATTATCAAACTTTAACCTTCTAACAATTTCATGCCAACTGGTCTTTAAATAAACTACTTCTTTATCAGATAGCCAACTCAAATTGGCTTTCGATTCGATAATTCCTCCTCCAGTTGCAATTACGGTATTTTGTTGATTAGTTATTGATAGCATCTGATGCTCATAATTTCGAAACACTTCTTCGCCGTGATCAGCAAATATCTTTCCAATTGGTAAGTGATAATAATCTTCCACCATTTGATCGGTATCTTGAACAGAAAGACCGAGTCTTTTAGCAAGTATCGACGCAACAGTTGTTTTTCCACTTCCCATAAATCCAATTAAATAGATACTCTTCAAAACCTTCACTCCCATACAATTCTATAAATGCAATTTGTAATTATAAATAATAATTTTCACTTAACAATTTTTTGTTTATTATAGCATGAATATGATTTTCTTTCTAAAAATTAAAAAAATTTTTAGAACCATTTTGTTATCTTAAACTTTGTTTTCGTTCTAACAAAGTTTAAAAATTGTTATCACACGCTTATATATTTGATAAATTCAAATCATTTGGACACCTATATATGGAGTTGATTTTTTACAGTTCCCTTTGTATAGTAAATTTTACAAGGGAGGAAATCAGATGAAAGCAGTTTCTGTTTTTTCAAAAGAAATTCTGTATAATGCATTAGATAACGGCGCCTCAGACATCCATTTTTGTCCATTGGCAGCCACAGTTAAAATTTACTTCAGAATCCATGGAGAAAGAAAATTTTATAATGAAATCAGTGTGAACCAATATGACAGATTAATTAGTTATTATAAATTCTCAGCGGGAATGGATATCGGTGAAAAGAGAAAACCACAAAATGGAGCAATTATTTTTGCCTATTATGAAAAATCTGTTGCATTACGCATTTCCTCATTACCAGTCCATCAATCAGAAAGCTTGGCTATACGTTTATTACCACAAAATGATACAACCTCACTAAATCAACTGTTTTTATTTCCATACCAATTAGAGAAAATCAAAGAATGGATTGGACATCGTTCTGGCGTCATTTTATTTACAGGACCTACGGGCAGTGGAAAAACAACTACTTTATATGCTTTACTTCAAACATTACTAAGAGAGCAATCTTACCAAACAATTACCTTAGAAGATCCAATCGAAAAAGAAATAAAAGATCTATTACAAGTGCAAGTCAATGAAAACAGTGGAGTAACCTATCAAGTTGGCCTAAAAGCCGCATTAAGACATGATCCAGATATTATTATGGTAGGAGAAATAAGAGATGAAAAGACAGCTCGATTTGTTTTCCACGCTGCATACACTGGACATCTAGTTCTCTCAACCCTACACGCCAAAAATGCCTTAGGTACCATTTATCGCTTAAAAGAAATGGGCATTAGTCACACAGATCTTGATCAAAGTTTAATTGCTGTAGCATCATTAGAGTTATTACCAATCATTATGAAAAACAACATCCCTTCACGTGCAGCCATATTAGAATTATTAGATGGAACTTTGCTTCAAGAAGTGATAGTTGAACAGGAAACGGAGAGAAATCAATCCTTTTATACTTTTAAAAAATTAAGGAGGAAAGCTTACGCCTATGGATTTACTAATAAAACGTAAACAAAGGAAATTAACATCAAATGAGCAGAATAGCTTTTTGAATCGTCTCACAAGATTGTTAGAACAAGATTACCCATTGATAGACGCACTATATGCAATGCAATGGAATAACCAATGGAAGCAACCTATTAATCAAATAATTGATGCTTTAAAAGAAGGAAAGACAATAGATACCGCATTAGAAATTGCTAATTTTGATACAAAAATTATTTCCTTCTTATTTTTCGCAAGTGCCCACGGGGATATGAAGAAGGCTTTAAAACAAAGTGTTTTATTACTTGAGAAGAACAGTAAACTTTTAGTTAAATTTAAACAAGCTATTCGCTATCCTACAGTTCTTTTTATGATGTTTATTTGTTTACTATATTTTATTAAAACCTCCGTTTATCCAGCATTTATACAACTATTTCAATCAACTACTTATATTTCAGAATTCACTCTTTTTTCTTTACAATTAATTAATCACTTTTTCCACTTGTTTATTTTCATCATATGCTTATCTGTCATTGTTTCGTTAAGTTGGTTTGCCATCAAAAGAAAATGCACAATTAAAACAAAAATAACGATTTATCAACGAACTCCATTTGTAAGAACATTTATTAAATTATACATAACTTTTCTATTTTCACTACATTTAAGTTCGTTGCTACACTCCGGTCTTTCACTAAAAGATAGCCTTAAAATTTTAACAAAACAAATGCATCACCAAATTTTAAGTCATTATTGCCAACAACTTCTCGAGCACTTTTCCAATGGACAACCAATGAAAACAATCTTACCTACCCTTTCTTTACTTCATACAGATATTGATATGATATTTCAAAAAAATAGTAATGCTGAAGATATTGCTGTTGATTTACATGGTTATGCTGACTTTTTACTAGAACAAATTGAGCATAAAACAAAGAAAATAATTTCATGGATACAACCTATTTTTTTTATTGTTATGGGTATCAGTATTATCTATATTTATTTTTCCCTTTTGTATCCAATGTTTCAACTTATACAAACTATTTAGGAGATGATGAGATGAAAAATCAAAAAGGTTTTACATTAATTGAAATGCTAATTGTATTGACTGTTATTACTACATTGTTAATATTACTGATTCCTAATCTAGCTAGTAAAAATGAAGATGTTCAGGTAAAAGGATGTAATGCCTTAAAACAATTAACAGAAAATCAGTTGCAAGCTTATGTAATGGATAATGGAACTTACCCCAACACCATTAGTACATTAGTTGATCAACAGTACATTCAAACGGATACTTGTTCTAATGGTAAAAAAAGACTGGCATTTGATGAATTGGGAAATAATGAAATACTTATCGTAGACAATGAAGGATGATAAAAAAGAATGGTTTTTCGTTGATTGAACTGTTAATTGTCCTAAGTATTCTATCTGTTCTTTTAGTTATTGGTGGGTCTATTCAGTTAAAAACATACGATAATTATCAATTTAATCAATGGTATACATTATTTGAAAATGATATATTGCGAATGCAACAAGATGCAATGATTACAAAAAACAACTTATATCTCTTAATCAAATCCAGTAATAATAGCTACGAAATCCGAAAAGGTGCTTTTGGCAAACCAATTATTAAACGTCCTATACCCGATCAATGGAAGGTTAAGTTGTATTCTCTTGATATGCCGCTATCTTTTTCCAAACATGGTACGATTAGAAGGCCGGGAAGATTTCAGATTATTTCAAAATACAATAAGTGGGAAATAATTTTCCCACTTGGCAAAGGGCGATGTTATGTAAATGAATTGTAACAAACATTACAATGGATTTATTTTCACAGAAATAATGATGTCATTCAGTTTAATTATTGTTCTATCTCTTACAATTATCCCTATTTTTTATCAATTGACAACGGAACAAATGAATCTCTATTATCGCAGAGAAATCCATTCTTATCTCCACGATCATCTAATAGCCCGTCCTTTTACAAATACAGACACCAATCATGAAACGTTCATGGTTAAACAAGTAACGGTAAACATTAACTATACATTTGAATCGCCATTGTGGAAAGGATGTGCTTCTTGGAAAAATGAAAAGAATCAAAATGAAACAATCTGTTTATTTTATTATCCAACAGACTGAAAAGGGCTTTTCTCTTGTAAATATTTTCTTTTCTTTACTCATAATCAGCTCTTTGTTGCTGATCATCCCTTCTTTTTATCCATTATTGCATCAGAACAGTTATACAAATGAATTCTCTATCAGACAATTCTTTCATTTACTAAATGACGAAATGCATTCCCAGTCATTTGATTATCACACTCAGAATACGATTCATTTTATAAATAAAAAAGACGAATATATCAGTATATCACTATATGGAAGTGTCATACGTCGTCAAGTAAATAAAAGGGGACATGAAATAATGGTAAGAAACATAAAAAAATTCTCAGTAAAAACTGTTACAAACGGAATTCATGTCACTATTATTTCATTAACAGGTGATCACTATGCCAAAACAATATCATTTGATTAAACGCATGACTGGTGAAAGAGGTTTTTTATTCCCCTATGTTTCTTTTCTTGCAATGCTACTGTTGTTAGCAACCACTACCTCCATTACGTTATACAAGAATAATCAACAATTAACTTTTTATCAAATGGAACAAATTGAATTAGAGTCCTTACGCCAAATGACCGTAGCGGCAATAAAGAACGAACTTGGAAATGAGCAATTAGCTTTACCATTCTCATCAACAAAACATACATTTCCAAACGGTGAAGCCATCATACAATATCAATCACACAATGATACAACATTAAATGTAACAATTATTACTATAACTAAAAAGCAGTCAGAAAAATTATGGTCAACAGCTATTCCATTGTATTAACTCACTATTTACAAGTGAAACTTACAGGATCAAGGAAAATGATATTACTGAACTAATAAAAATAAGTGGTGCAGTGTATATTATTTAAAATATAGAACAAAATAAAGTTTGATGATGGGCTATAGCCAAGCGGTAAGGCAGCGGATTTTGATTCCGTTATTCGTTGGTTCGAATCCAGCTAGCCCAGTAAAAAAAGGAACTACATGATTGTAGTTCCTTTTTATATGAAAGGATTTGAATTTTTTTCTTGGTAAATAGTAGTTGTCGGCCCATGTCCAGGATAGATAACAAAGTCATCTTTTAATGAAAATAATTTATTTTTAATACTATTCAATAATTCCGTATGATCTCCTCCAGGTAAATCAGTTCTACCGATCCCATTTTGGAATATACAATCTCCGGAGATTACATACTTTTTATCATTAAATATAAAACTAACTCCACCTGGCGAATGACCAGGAGTATGCATTACATCAAACTTGAATTGACCTATTTCCATCCTCCCTTCTTTAATAAAATAATCTGCAGGTCGACAACTTACATTCGTCACAGGAAATAATCCAGAGCCATTTAACTCAGGTGTAGCTAACCAGTCTGCTTCCATTTCATGTACATAAACTGGAATTTTGTATGTGTCCCTTAAATCATCCACAGCGCCAATATGATCAAAATGAGCGTGTGTTAATAAAATCGCTATTGGTTTTATATTGTTTTTTATAAGCCAGTGATCAATAATTTCTATATTTCCTCCCGGATCAATCATAAGACCTTCGCCATTTTTGTAAATAATGTAACCATTGGTTCCTAACTCTCCTAGAGATAATCCTTTAATGTTCAAGATTTGTTCACCCTTTTTAAGTTTCTTTTGAAAATTACTCGACAAAGTATATCTATTATTTTAAAATGTGAAAAGATATTTAGCAAATTTTAATTTTCCCAGAGTTTAATAATAATTTGAAAAGAGGAGTACAAAATGGCATTAGCAATGATTTTACTTATTATTACTTGTTTATCTGGTGCTGCATTATGTAGAGAAATAAAAGCAAAAGATATAATCGCAGTATTATTTACTGGCTCTTCTGCCATCATTTTTGGTTTTTTCTCTATTGCAACAATTCTCTCTTCTTTTTATTGATTTCATTCAAGCATTAGAAGAGACGATATCTATACATCTCAATATAATAAAAAAATGAGGATCCAAAGACTGGATCCTCATTTTTTTTTATTTTCATTACTATTATTTTCATCACTGTCAATATTCTTATTGTTGAAATCATAAAATCTGAATAAATCACCATAGATGATCTGATCTGAATAGGTAAGTTCCTGCTGCACTTGTTGTTCTATTGGCTCACATTTATTTGGAATAGCATTTTCAGCTTCACCTTTTATATCGTCTGTTTCTGAAGTAATCAATTCTCCTGTTTCTCGATTAAAGCATTGATCTTTCGTGTAGATATAATCATCACTTATGAAACTTCCATCTCTCAATGCAATATACTCCTTGCGATTGTCACCAAATAAATTTGTACCAAAGCTTAAATCATTACTATCATCTACTCCAAGCAAATGCATTAGTGTTGGTTTAACATCAATTTGACCAGCAATCTTAGAGATTACTTTACCATCTTCACCCGGTATGTGGATCATAAATGGTACTCTTTGAAGTTGAATATGATCGTAAGCTGTAATTTCATCTTTTTCTAAATATTGAGCCATTGCTCTGTCATGAAAATCACTAATCCCATAGTGATCACCCATAAGCACAATAATAGAATCTTCATATTCTCCCGCTGCCTTTAACTGATCAAAGAAATCTTTAATTGCTTCATCCATATATCTAACCGTTTGAAAATATTGATTTAACGTTTTCGAATTTGAATCAAATTTATCAATCGTAGCGTCTTCCTCGGCTAAATCAAAAGGATAGTGATTCGTTAAAGTAATAAAACGACTATAATACGGTTCTGGTAATGCTTGTAAATATTTAATAGACTGTTCAAAAAATGGTTTATCTTTCAAACCCCAACCTACTGAATTTTCATCTGTTACTTCATAAGCATCTACATCATAAAACTGATCTATCCCTAAATTGTTATACATAACATCTCTATTCCAAAAACTTTTGTTGTTTGCATGAAAAACAGATGTACTATACCCATTGTTTTTTAATAACTCTGCAGTTGAGTTATATTCATTTTGACCATGCGTAAAGAAAACTGCTCCACTAGGTAATGGATATAACCCTGTCTCAACTAAGAACTCTGAATCTGAAGTTTTCCCTTGTTCTGTTTGATGATAAAAATTTTCGAAATAATAGCTATCACCAATTAAGTCATTTAAAAATGGTGTGATTTCCTCTCCATGTAATGTATTGTTAATTACAAAACTTTGAAGGGATTCTAGAGAAACAAATATTACATTTTTATCTTCAGCTATCCCAGCTAAATCAGTCTGACTGTTATCCGTTGTATTGTTGTTCATATAACTTGCAATCTCTGTTAACTCATTACCATCCGCAAATACACGTTGTGCTTTTGATTTTGATTGCTGCACAATGTCATAAATATGGTAATTAAAGATCCCGATATTTTTCACTAGATATTCGCGATCAAACGTACGTTGCAATAATTGTGGACGTTCGATCTCAGCTAAAATATAGTTTCCTAATAAAAATGCAATTGATAGACTAAAAGCCAATACTTTCTTTCGCTTTTTATATGAAACTGTTAAAGAATTACCGTATTTCTTGCTCACATACCAAATAATCGCTACATCTAAAAACAGCAAAATATCCGGAATATTAATTAATGCAAGAACACTCGAACCTAAATCAGCTGCATTACTCCCTTGAAATAAAACTGGTATGGTGAGAAAATCAGTAAAATTTCGATAGAATATTAGATTAAAATACAAAATAAAAGAACCTATTAATGAAGCATATCTAATAAACTTCATCTGGCGTTCTTCTTTTAACCATACACTAATTGCAAATACTAAAAACGCTGAAACAAATGGATTAATAAATAAAATAATTTCTTGCATAATATTATCTAGTTCAATATTAAACAAGAAGCGGTAAACGATATATGTCTTTATCCCAAATAATAAGCTACCAATTACATATAAAGGGATTTTATTCATTCTATGAAACATAAATACTGCTTCCTCCTACTCCAAAATATTATCATTTAAAAAGTTGGTGTTTGTTTTTTATTTTTTCACTCTCAATCTTTCTATATTATAAGACGAATTAAACAAAAAAAAAGTTTCACCCTTTTTTACTTTAAATTAATAATTTTTTACTTTTATTTAATAATACTCTATTTTATTCAAAGTTGCCAAAAAAATAAACCCTTTTAGAAAAAGGATTATTTTTCATCTTACTCGAACACTATTCTACAATTCAATAATGAGTACTTTATCCTATTGTCTGCTTAACTAGATATGCTCCGCCGTATATTCCTGCATCATTACCTAATGCAGCTATCTCAAATTCGCAACCTTCATTAATTCTAGGTAATGCATATTTTTTAAAAGCAGTTCGTAAAGGACCTAATAAATGTTCTCCTGCTTTTGAAACGCCGCCACCAATGATAATTTTAGATGGATTAATAACTGTGGCTACATTCGCAAGCGTATAGCCTAATACATCTGTAACATGATTGATGATGGCTTGTGATACGATATCCCCTTCATTTGCTGAGTCAAAAACATCTTTTGCAGTTAGTTTTTTATTCATTTGATAACGTTCCATCAATGTTGTATCTTCCCCTGCTTTAACTGCTTCAGTTGCTTGACGTGCAATGCCTGTGGCAGATGTTACCGTCTCTAAACAACCAGAACGACCACAGTTACATGGTACTCCTCCATCTTTCTCCACTGTAATATGACCAATTTCACCAGCCATTCCATTGGTACCACTAATTATATGGCCATTAGCAACGATACCGGCACCAACACCAGTACCTAAGGTAACGACAATTAAATCTTCTACTAAATCGCCAGAACCTTTCCAATTCTCTCCTATAGCCGCTATGTTTGCGTCGTTATCTACATATACAGGTAGTCCGGATAATTCATGAAGTACATTACCTAATTCAAAATCACGCCAACCAATATTCACACCTATTAAAATCTTTCCTGTTTTAGCATCAATGAAACCAGGCGCACCGACACCAATACCACCGATAGTAGATAATGTAATCATATGTTCAGTAATTTTGTGTTCAATTGATTGCCATATATCTGCAGGAATTCGAGAGCCACTATCACTCTTATCTGTTGCTATCTCCCATTTATCTATCAATTCACCATCATTTGTGAAAATGCCTATTTTAATTGTGGTTCCCCCAATGTCTACTCCAATGAATTTCCTATTCATTCATTGTATCCCCTTCCTTATCTTTGACTTGAGACATTTCCTGTCTTAATAATAAAATTGCCATTTGATAATCTTCTGTAGATATACATTGTGCATAATATAGTTCTTTCACTTCTGATTCCATCATTTGGAGATCAGCTAACCGATCCCCAATATAGATAAACGTGCCAAATTTTTTTAATAATTGTTGTACATCATAAACTGTTCTCATTATATCACCTATTCTATTATATCAAACTCATAACAAAATATTAACATAAAATAAATTGTTCTCATTTATTTAAAATTTCTCTTTGTGACTAGTAAGATAAATATTAATAAACGAAAGACCCTGATCAACTTAACGATCAGGATCTTTCGGATCTAAAAATGCGGGTCGTTTACTTTTTAATGGAATAGGTGTTCGAACCATAACATCAAATAACGCTTTTCCTGAAAATGGAATGAACGGCCAGAAATAACCGGTTTTAAATGTGTTCATTTGAATAAGATATATTAACCAACCCGTTATACCAATAACATAACCTTTGACACCAAAAAGAGCTGTCACAAACAATAATACAATTCGAACAATTCGATTTGCTAAACTAAGTTCATAGCTTGGTGTTGCAAATGTTCCCATCGCGGCAACAGATAAATAAAGTACCACTTCATTTGAAAATAACCCCACATCTACTGCTACTTGCCCTATCATAATAGCAGCAACTAGACCCAAAGCTGTAGCAAGGGCGGTTGGTGTATGGATGGCAGCCATTCGTAACATATCTATCCCAATTTCTGCTATTAAAAATTGCAACAACAATGGTATAACGCCTAACTCCTCAGGACCTAAAAAAGCCAATGAATCAGGTAACAAATTGGGTTGCGATGAAACCAGAAAGTAAAAAGGTAAGATAAAAATGGAAGCAATTACTGCAAGAAACCTGACAATTCTTAAATATGCACCGACTAACGGCTTTTGTCTGTATTCTTCTGCATGCTGTAGATGGTGCCAAAATGTAGCTGGTACGATCATGACACTAGGAGAACCATCAATAATTAAAATAATGTGCCCCTCATACAAATGAGCGGCTGCTGTATCTGGTCTTTCCGTATACCGAATCGTCGGATAAGGATTCCAATGTCTTCCACTCAAATATTCTTCAATTGTTTTTTCTGCCATTGGCAGACCATCCGTATCAATTTGCTTTAAATGATCTTTTAGTAATTTTACTTTTCCAGAGTCAGCAATATCTTCAATATAGCAAATACATATATCTGATTTAGACCTTCTTCCAATACTAGTATATTCCATTCGTAAAGACCGGTCTCTAATCCTTCTTCTAGTCAATGCTGTATTAAAAACAATTGTCTCTACATAACCATCTCTTGATCCTCTTACTACTCTTTCTAAATCTGGCTCTGCTGGACCACGAACAGGATAAGTACGTGCATCTATCATTATTATTTTATCTAAACCTTCTACAACCAAAGCTGTAGGACCGGCTAATACTGTGTCACCGGCTGTAATCAAGTCATCCTCAGTATCTAATTCAACATAAGGAATATAGGTTCGCAAAAGCTTTAGTAATGTATCAGGTTCTAATTGTTCTTCTTCTAGTTCTGCTAAAAATCGCATTAAATAATGTAAAATATCATCTTTAGCGAATCCATCTATTAAAAACATAGACATATTTCTTCCTGCATAATGCAGGTCTAATTGAATGACATCAAAACTCTGTTCCACACCTAAATAGTCATTTAAAAAATCTACATTTTTTTGGAACGATTTAGTTAGCTTGTTCTTTGCCACGGGCAGACACTCCTTCACTTCATAAGACCTTTTTCAGCTTATCACATATGTAACGAATCTTAAGGTGACTAAGCTAATGTGAGAGTCTACCCATAGCATGTACAGATTAATCAAATCCATACTTTCATAAGTGAGAAAGCTTGGACATATATATATATTAATTAAAGGGCTGAGGGTGATCAAATGCGCTATCTTTCAATCATAATAACAACATGTATTTTTATAGGATTCACTTATTGGATACTACAAAAAGAGGAAATAGATACAACCATGAAATATTTCCCATTTGATTCAAATGTGACATTTACTCAGGCAGAGACAAAACTACATTTCTTAACTGAATCAAATAAAAATATATATCAAATTGATTGGGAATCCATGTCTGAAGTAGATCAACCTGTTTACTTGCGACAAGATATTTCTCTACTATACGTTGACGGCCGATTAAAAGGAATTAAAAGTAAATGGCAAGAAGAAATGCCTATTATAAAGTTAAGAACCACCATAAATGGTGAAGGAAGTAGCCATTATCAAGCAATTTCGTATCATCATGCAGAGGTACACTACCCTGAAGACGTAATTAAGAGTGTGCAAAAAATGTCAAAGGATGAATTATATATATTTGATTCAGCGTATACGCCATTAGAATCGTTTCGAGTTCCAGAAAACAAAAACCAGGAAGAATGGAAAGAGGCGCTAGACCATGCAACGATTCAACAATTACATTTACATTGGAAAAAATTAATTGACTATTTTCAACTACCCATGGATGCCTATCATTATGTTCCGTTAACTGTTATTAGCCAATATGAAACAACACCGATTCCAAATTTAACGATTGAGGAAACACAGAAAGTAATCGCACAGCTATGGGAAGGATTGTATAGTAACTACATCCTTCCTTATGATCAAACAAATTCAACCGTTAATAGTTTTGTTCCATTAGTCTTATTTGATAAGAAGGGCACTCACTTACGAGTGTTATACCAAGATCAAAATGGAGAGAAAAAACAGTTAATTCAATATTATGATTCTTCAAATGTTTCTTGATAAAGCGATGTGAAGGTTTCATTATTAGGACGTAATTCAATTGCTTTTTCTAGTGCCGTTTTGGCTTTTTTCAATTCCTTTCGATCAAGGTAAATCAATGCTAAATTATAATGCGCTTCAGGAATTTTATTAGGAGCAATCCGCACTAACTCTTGTAAATCAGACAATGCATTAGATGTTTGCTCTAAATAAAGATAGGCATAGGAACGATAAAACAATAATTCTGCTTGATATTTGTTAGGTTCTTGTTCTAGAGCTGTTGTAGCTGTATGAATGATTAACTCATAGTCTTCTTGTTGTACGAATTCATTGATGCGTTGTAATTGACGTGAAATTTCAAATTGATTCGCTTTCTGTTGTACCGATTCATTTGACAAACCATAATCAACAACTAAAAAAGTTAAGCTAATGGTTACCATTGTTGCGGCAATTTGCTGAAATGATTTTTTCTTTTTTGGAAAATATACAATTGCAGCAGCAAGAAAGCCACCTAATAATCCACCGATATGAGCACCATTGTCAATTTGAGGAACAACAAGTCCAAATATTATATTGAATAAAATGACACCTATCACATTCCATCCCATTGTTTGAAAAAAGATCCTTTTATGATTTATTCCAAAATACAACAATGCACCAAACAAGCCAAATATTGCTCCAGATGCTCCTGCTGCTACTTGTGGACTAAATGCAAAACTTGTAACTCCACCTACTATACCTGCAATAAAATAAATAATGAAGAAACGTGTATTACCATAGATTCGTTCTACAACTGTACCAACAACATGAAGTGCAAGCATATTCATCATTAAATGCAACAATCCAATATGTAGAAACATCGAAGAGACAATTCGCCACCATTCTCCTCTCAAGATAGCGGGATTATACTTAGCTCCATATTCAATTAGCACTTCAGTATCTGTACTTCCTCCTTGCAGTTCTAGCCACAGAAACATAAGAACGTTTAATCCAAGTATGACATAGGTAAACAAAGGTTTACCGTATTGAAACACTCTTTGTCTATCTCTTTGTTGTTTATTATAACTCGTGACTAACTTAGCACGTAATTGCTGGGTCATACGCTCTTGTTCCCAAATATTTTCTGGTGATTCTATTTGTATTTGATCTATTTCTAATGCACGGAAAAATCTACTTTGCTCCAGTTGCCGATTTTCTTTATCTATATAAAAAGTTTCAATCTCTTTAAATTTATGATGGCGTAACTTAGAGGGGTATTTTAGATCTTCCCAATCATCTACAGGAGCGTATTGAGAGACGTAGACATTGTATAATTTAATATGACGCCCTAAGAAATGTGGGGCAAGTTTTTCACTTTGATAAATCGTATGTTTATAATCTGCTTTTAATTGGTTTTTCCAATCAAATCCAGATTGTGTTAAACGTATAACTTGATTTTCGTATCTATTTTTTCTTTGTAACCATACTTCTGTTTGACTCTTATGTATGTATACTATTTCAAATTTTTCATGGTCAACTAAGTGATTGACTAATTGATAAAAATAAAATAGATTGTCTATTTGCATCCTACCTCCCCCTTTTAACTACCTTACAACTATTGTACCATTAACCAATATAATAAAAGAAGGAAATGCATGAAAAACATCTCCTTCAGACTCCTTTATTTTGTTGGTTGAAATAGATCAGATACCACTTGTTCTCTTACTAAAGGTAGTCGCATACCTATTGCTACGATCATTTTTCGAATAAGGGTGATTGCCAAAAGTGAATTAATAATTTTATATCTCTTACTAAAAAGCAACGCACCACCAAAAGCTAGGCCAATGATCCACCAAGCATTACGCATATTGATCGCTTCCTTCCATATTTTTATTCTACTATAGCTTTCCACGATCAAGCTAAATTATGAGCATACAATTAATTCATTAATTGAAATATCAAATGGTTCAACAGGAATGGAACGAATTAATTGTTCAGACCATGCTAAAGAAATGGTAGTTCCCTTAAAATTTTCTAAAAAACGGTCATAATAACCACCACCATGACCAATTCGATAATGATTGTAATCAAAAACAAGTCCGGGGACAATTACTAAATCAATACAATCAGATGAAATCTCTATCGTCTGATTAGGGTCTGGTTCTTGTAATTGGTAGTAAACTGTTTCTAGTTGGTTAAAGTCTTCTAATTGATAAAATATTAAATGCTTTTGTTTAGGATAGCATTTGGGAACGACAACTTTCTTCCCTTGTTTCCAAGCTTCTTCTATTATTGGTTTTGTATCCCATTCGTAGCCTTGTGAAATGGTTAAACCAATAATTTCAGCTTGATTCCAATCTGGAGTAACCCACAATTTGCTATACAATTTTTCTTGAATTATTTGCTTTTTTTCCTGAGATAGTTGTATAAGCTTTTGTTTCGTTTCTTCGCGTAAAACGGATTTCTGATTGACCATTCCCTTTCCCTCCCCATTTATCACTTAATGAATACAACTTAATAAAATGCAAAAAAACCCTCACCTAAATCGGTAAGAGTTTTATTATCGTACTATTTTGTTTCACGATGAAGCGTATGTTTTTTCAAACGTGGACAATATTTTTTCAATTCCAAACGTTCTGGGTGTTTACGTTTATTTTTTGTAGTAATATAATTGCGATCACCAGTTTCAGTGCAAGCAAGTGTAATATTTACGCGCATCATTATCCCTCCAAACTGTTCAACTATCTTCAATTTAAAAATATCATCTTCAGACTTATTTATATTATCAAATCTACCAAAATAATTCAAGCATATCTGTAATGTAATCAGATATTTTTCTAATATATTGTTCTGATTCGACAAATTGTGTTATAACTAAGGTTGAAAAGAAACGGGAGGGGACAGTTTGTGTTATTCGCATTAATTAGTATAGGCGTTGTTGCTATTGTTTTAATGATAGTATCTTTTTTCGTTAATGATCGTTTTAAACAAATAGAAAATCAAGTAGAACAAATTTCTCTAACAGCATTACAAGATACTTATCAAATGAAAAAAAAGATAAAAATCTTAGAAGAAGAGCTTTTGACAGATGAGATAACCAGTTTAGATTTACAAAAACCCAATCTAACACCCACAATGAAACGAGTTACACAAATGTATGAATCGGGCGAGTCAATATCTAATATTGCCAAATTAACAAACTTAAGTGAGTATGATGTTTATACTTTAGTTAAACAATTCTCTAAAGATAGAGGCGTTAAGCAATGAAACAAATATTACGCTCATTTGCAGCCGGATTACTGACAGCAACTCTAATTTTAAGTGTGATTTATCTTATCGAAAAAAATGAAACAAGTCAAAATAAAGAAAATACGTTAACAACCAATCAAATGAAACAAGCGCTTGAAACACAGGGATATATCATTTCAGCTGATTCAGATGTGACTCAAAAAGAAGATGAGCATTATGAGACAGAGAAAGAATCGGACAAATTAAATGAACCAGTGGTGGAAGAAAACAACCAAAATAGCGAACCAGAGGAAGTACGTATTTTTACGCTGACCATTGAACCGGGTATGACTATTTCTGAAGTAGCAGAAAAATTAGTTCATGCTAAAATTATACAAAATAAAAATGCTCTCACTACCTATTTACAGGAAAATAATTATGCAACGAACATACAAATTGGTAACTTTGAATTAACAAGTAAAATGAGTATCGAAGAAATATCTAATACAATTGCCAATCAAAACGAAAGCAGCAGGCTAGGACAATCCTAACCTGCTGCTTTCGTTTTATTCGTTTAAATCTAAGGATTGCCCTTTTACTAAATACATAATATTTTCAGCTATATTTGTTAAATGATCTCCAAATCGCTCAATGTATCTTCCACTGAATGCCATTTGCATAATTAATTGAATCTTTTGGGGATTTGTGGCCGTTTCTTCTAATAGCTCTTTTAATACATTTGCATACATGCCATCGATTAAATCATCTAATTCAGATAATTTTTTAGCTAGAGAAATATCCGCTTCCCGATATGATTCTATTGCTAAATCTATCATACGAATAGCAACTTCACGCATTTCATCGAGTGCTGGGTGAATCGTTAAATCATGCTTCTCACCTAAATGCAGCGTTGATCGTGCAATATTTTTTGCATTATCCGCCATTCGTTCTAAATCTGACGCCGTACGAATAGCGACAATTAATTTGCGCAAATCAGAAGCTACGGGTTGTTGGCGTGCAATTAAAAGAATAGATGTTTCATTAATATCTAAATCAATTTTATCTAATTCTTTATCTGCATCAATTACCTCTTCTGCAGCTTTAATATCTGCTTGATACAAAGCAGTTACAGAATCATTCAGTTGTTTTTTTGCTTTTTGAGCTAATAAAATAACTTTATTCTTTACCTCTTCTAACTCCAATTCAAATTGCTCTCTTGCGACCATTGGATTACGTGCCCCCTTCTACCAATTTCTCTTGAATTAGGTATGACAACCTTTAAAGCTTGCATCACTTCTAGCCAAAACGCCCTGTGATATAATCCTCTGTTCGTTTATCCTTTGGTGTTGAAAACAACGTATTTGTATCTGAAAATTCAACTAGTTCCCCGTTTAACAAAAAGGCTGTATAGTCAGAAATACGTGCTGCTTGTTGCATATTGTGTGTCACAATTACAATAGAATAATCTTTTTTCAATTCTTGAATAAGCTCTTCTACTTTCAATGTTGATTTTGGATCAAGTGCGGAAGTTGGTTCATCCATGAGTATGACGTCTGGTTCAATTGCCAGGCACCTGGCGATACATAGACGTTGTTGCTGTCCTCCTGATAGACCATACGCATTTTCTTTTAAACGATCCTTTACTTCATCCCATATATACGCACCACGTAAACTTTTCTCTACAATTTGATCAAGTATTTTTTTATTTTTTATACCATGAATTTTAGGTCCATATGCAATGTTCTCATAGATCGATTTAGGAAAAGGATTTGGCTTTTGAAACACCATTCCAACATTTGTTCTTAACTCTTCCACTTTAAATGACCGATCTAAAATATTTTTATAACGATACGTTATTGTTCCAGATGTTTTTACACCTTGCACTAACTCCACCATACGATTTAATGTTTTTAGATAGGTTGATTTTCCACAACCTGAAGGGCCAATGATTGCTGTTACTTTCTTTTCATATATTGGTAAATTTATGCTTTTAAGTGCTTGTGTTGAATTATACCATAAATTTAAATCTTGCGTATGAAATACTACTTTGTTATTTTCTTTGTTTGTATCGTTCATTCTATCTGCATTGTGATTCATTTGTTTATCCTTCCCTTTCTTCTCTATTACCAAGCTCATCGTCTCACCTCAATTAATACCTTTGTTGGAATTTATTACGAATAATAATTGCTACTGAGTTTAATAAGAACAACATAACAAGCAATACGATAATTGTGGCTGAAGCTAAGTAAGCATATTCATCAACTAAAGAAGAATCAATTGTCCAGTAGTAAATCTGCATTGGTAAAACAGTAAATTTATCAAAAATCCCACCCGGGAATGGCAGTAACAATGCAGGAATCCCTAACACAACTAGTGGCGCCGTTTCACCAATAGCACGAGATAATGCAAGAATGGTTCCAGTTAAAATACCCGGTAAAGCCGCTGGTAAAATAATGTTTTTAACTGTTTGCCATTTGGTAGCTCCCAATCCATAAGAAGCCTCACTAAAATGTTGTGGTACTGCGCGAATTGCTTCCTGACTAGAAACAATAACAATTGGTAAGATTAACAATGACATCGTCAAACCACCAGCTAAGACAATATTTCCAAAATCAAGTGCACGAACGAAAATGGTCATGCCTAAAATACCATAAACAATAGATGGAACACCTGCCAAATTCGCTATATTCGTTTGAATGATTTGTTGAAAACGACCTTTTGAAGCATATAATTCATTATAAATGGCTGTACCTATACCAAGAAACATGGTTACAGGTACTACAACAGCCATTAGCCACAACGTTCCCAATATTGCCCCCATAATTCCTGCTCTATCTGGGTTTGTAGAAAGTTTACCTGTTAGAAAATTTAAATCAATATAACTTATCCCTTCTGTTAGCACACGTATAATTAAAACAGCAAGAACAATCAATCCAAATAATGTAGCTAAGAGAAATACTGATTTTAAAATATTGTTTAATATCAACCTTGTCCCCATTTTATTTTTAACTTTTTCCGCATCTATATATTTCATCTAATATTCCTCCTTGAAACGCTTGGAGATATATCTAGCAATAATATTCATTATTAAAGTAAATACAAACAATGTCATTGCAACAGCATATAAACTATAGTAAATAGTGGAACCTGCTGGTGCATCTCCACCTGAAACTTCAACAATATAAGCAGTCATTGTTTGCATCGATTGTGTAATATCGAATGTAAAATTTTTCGAACTTCCACTGGCAATGGTAACAATCATGGTTTCCCCAATTGCTCGAGAAATCCCCAGTACAAAGGAGGATATAATACCAGACAAAGCAGCTGGAATAATGACACGAAAGGTTACTTCTAATTTAGTTGCCCCTAATGCTAATGCACCTTCTCGCATCGCATTTGGAACAGAACTCATGGCATCTTCAGATAGTGATGCAATCATTGGAATAATCATAATTCCCATTACAATACCCGGACTAAGGATATTAGTTGCTTCTAAACCAGGAATGATCTCTCGTAATAATGGCGTAACAAAAGTAAAAGCAAAGAACCCGTAAACAATAGTTGGTATACCTGCTAATAGCTCCAACATTGGCTTTAAAATCCTTCGTACGCGATCTGTTGCATACTCACTCAAATAAACTGCTGTCATTATTCCAATTGGTCCAGCAACTAACATTGCGATAATCGAGGAAATAATCGTTCCATTAATGAGTGGCAGAATACCAAACTCAGGATTTTGACTTAGTGGTTTTAAAATGGTTCCAGTAAAGAATTCAGCAACAGAAACACGTTGAAAAAATTCAAACGTTTCAGTCACTAGCGTTACAACAATTCCGATCGTAGTTAAGACAGATACTAATGCAATCAGTAATAAAAATTTAGGTATAAATTTTTCACCAATTGCCAATAAATTTTTTGAGTTTTTATTTTTTTCTAGTAATTTTCTTACTTGAACTGTGCTTTCTGTATTTACATGATTATTAGCTTTCATGTCTTACCCCCCTTTACTACTAGCAACAAGAAGAGAGCCACAACCCTCTTCTTTACTTACTAGCATCTTGCTTATTTTTTTATTGTAATCCTTCCAAGAAATCCAGATATGCTTGTACCTCTTCTTCTGGTATAGGAGCAAATCCAGTTTCACCAGCAAATGTATTTACATTGTTCATAACGAATAATGCATAATCTAATACTTGTGGCTTCTCTTTCGCATGGTTTACATTTAAATAAGTGAATACAGGTCGAGTAAAATCTGCATAGGCTCCATTTTCATCTATAGTGTCTAGAGAGGGTTCCACTGGTCCTTCACCAAAGTCAACTTTTACAGCTTGTAAAGAATCTTGGTTGTTCACATAGTAACCAAAGCCAAAGAAGCCAATTGCATTTGGATCTTGTGAAATTAATGTTACTAATGTGGAGTATTCTTGTTGTAATTCAATATCCGATACAAGATCTTTCTCTTCCATTATACTTTCATAGAAAAACTCATACGTTCCATGATTTTCATTTGGTCCATAAGTGTTTATTTTTTCGTTTGGCCAATCAGGGTTGATATCTGACCATTTGGTTACACCACCATCAGCCTTGAAAATATTTATTATTTCTTCTGCGGTCATTTCAGTTGCCCAATCGTTATCAGGGTGAGTGACAATCGTTAATCCATCAAGTGCAACTTTTAATTCCTTCACTTCCATTCCAAGTTCTTCTGCTCTTGCTGCTTCTTCCTCTTTCATTTGCCTAGAAGCATCATTGAAATCTGTACCATCTTCTGTTAAGAACTTCTCAAATCCTGCGCTAGTTCCAGAACGTCCTACCTCTACTGATACATTTTCTTGTTCTGTTAGCATGTATTCTTCTGCTAGGCGAGCCATTAAAGGATATACCGTACCAGATCCATCTACAACAACGCTTCCTTCTAATTCTTCTTGATTTGTTGTATCATCTGAGTCTTCTGAACTGGTATTATCACTGCCACATGCAGCTAGGAACGCGATTGTTAGTACGATTAATAATGCAAATCCAATCATTTTCAATTGTTTCATCTTATTATCCCCCTAATATTTTTTTAAAGGCTTTACTTTCTGCCACACCCCTATCATAACGATTAAGTTTTAATTTATAGTTAAGCGAATGTAAAGAATGTGTAAATAAATTTTGTCAAAAAAAAAAAGAGAAAAAGCTTTATTAGCTTTTCCTCTCTTAATATTGTTATTCATTCGTGTCTTCTGAATTTTCTTCAGTTATATTTTTTTCTTGATCTTCTTGATTACGCTGTTCTTTTAGTTCAAAATATTTTTTAATAATTCGATTTCCAATATTGTGATGAATACCATTTTGATCATTTCCTGTTCCTGCTCTAGGAACAACAATAGCAAAAGCAACCTCTGGTTCATCATATGGTGCATAACCAACTAATGTAAGATTATATGTTTGTTCTTGTAACTCGCCATCCTCATACACGTCATTCTGAGCAGTACCTGTTTTAGCAGCTACTTTATATGGATTGTTGCTCCAATGTCCGCTTGCAGTTCCTTGAGTCACTACTCGTCTAAAACCCTCTTGGACACGATCAATATAATCCTGTTTCATAGAAACTCTATTTAGCACATTCGTGTCAAACGATTCCACTACTGGACCCAACGTTTCTTTTGATCCATTTGCTTGACGGATTTCTTTCACCAAATGCGGTTGGACTCGATATCCATCATTAGCTATCGTCGATACATATTGCGCTAATTGTAAAGTAGTATAGGCATCATACTGACCAAAAGATAAGTATAATAAGTTCCCTGCCTGAGGGGACGAACCTATAATTCCATTTGATTCATAAGGCAAATCAATACCTGTTTCCACACCTAAACCAAATTGGCTATAATAATTGCGTAAGGTCTGAAAAGCACCATAATCAAAATTACGCAATGGTTTATTGTATTGGTAATTAGCACTTGCTAAGCGAATCGCAATCTTGGACATATAAATGTTCGAAGATTCTTGTATAGCTTCAATATCTGTTATACGTCCCATACGTTTCCATGAGTTGATTTCTTGTGTACCAGCTATCTTGATTGGTCGGTCATCAATGACTGTACCCGGATCAATCACACCAGAATCTAATCCCGCCAGAACAGTTGCTCCTTTTATGGTTGAACCTGGCATATTGTTGTTATAAATGGTCCGATATGCTTCATCACGAATTTCATTAGTTTCCCTATCACGATGTGCACCTGACATTGCCAATACTTCTCCAGTCTGAGGGTCCATCATTACAACAAGCGCATCCTCCAGATATCGGTTTTCAGAAGGATTCGATTTATAAAAACGTTCTAGTTCTTCTTGTGCAATCTTATCGACCGCCTGTTGCAACTTAATATCAACTGTTAAAACCAAATCATCTCCACTTTTACCTTTTACAACCGTTTCTTGCCCGATAATCTCATTACTATTGTTAGTAGTAAATTCAATTACTTCCTTTTGTCCTCGTAAAACACTCTCATATTCCTGTTCTAAGCCACTTGTTCCAACTCGATCATTTCGACTATAACCTCTTGTTAAATAATACGCTTCATTTTCCAGTGGAATTCCTTGATCTGTCGATGTAATATTGCCGATAAAGGTTGAAAAAGTATCTTCAACCTTAGATACTCGATTCCAATCAATCGTTGCATCAATGCCTTCTAATTCATATAGATGTTCAGATACTAATGCATATTCCTTCTCTGTTACATTTTCATTTTTAATAATATGTGGTGTAAACTCTCTGGCTGCATCTAATTCTTTCTTTATCGCAACAATGTTCAAGAGGTCAGGATCTGTCCAATCATATTCGTTATAATCTTCTTCAGTTGTCTTGTCTAACATCGCTTGGTATCGATCACCAGCATCCATATCTTTTTCTTCTTCCGTTAACCGTTCTCCAGCTTCTTTGGCATGAAATAGATACCAATATTCTTTTTTATCTCTTTCTCTAACTAATGAGGCTAATTCTTCTTCATCCTCAGCCATTGTAATATATTGTGCTAGCTTTCTTGCTAATGTTAATCGCTTTTCTGCTCCGTGTCCATTCTTCGGTGGTGTATAAGTAATCGAAAGGGTGGATTCATTATCTAAAATTAATTGATGATGTCGATCAAACATTAGACCTCTTGGAACAGAAAGATTGGCTTTTGTACTCTCTGTCTCATCAATTTTTTTTTGGGCCTCTTCTCCATTTAGTATTTGAACAACACCTAATTGCAAAATCAATAATGAAAACAACACAAAAACAAAAATAAATAATATATTTAAACGAAAGGGAATTTGTGGTTTATTCTGTTTTTTCTTACTTTTCCCCATTATATTTTTCCCCCTAATTGTATTCAGCTAAAGTTAGTATAACACGTCATTCACCTATTTTCATGGGACATTATATCCTCTTTTACATTTGACATCTCATTTTCTGATGAAAATGGGAGTGCTATATCTTTAATTAAAAAGTAAACGAGAAAATGTCCACACCCTAAGACCAATAACACAATAGGAATAATCGTTTCTGGAGCTGCAAATTGAATACTTATAAGAAAAATGATAATAGAACTTACTCTCCCAATATTAAGAAACATTTCTCTGACAACAATATATTCAATACGCATTTCTTTCGCTTTCCAGCTTTTACCTATTACATCATAAGTAAGAGAGACATAGGGAACAGTAAATAACGGATAGGCAATACCAATAATAGCACCATACAGTAACAAAATCGTATAATTCAACTTAAAGATAATAATAAAGATCGCTAAGAATAATGTTATTCCACCAAATAGAATAGAACGTTTTCTCATATGGGGTTTAACGAAACGAGTGGCTAAATAATAACATAAAAATGAACATCCAGAAAAAACTAGATTAAAGGTACCTAACGCTAATTCACTACCAGTTGCAATAAAAACCCAAATCGAAATAACAAAAACAAAGATGCCTTCTCTTAGCCCTTGAAGTATGTGAGCATATAAGATACGAGACCAATCCTTATTATTTTTCCTTTCTTTCAAAATTCTCACAAAATAAAATTTACCTTCTGCAGAGCGTCGTTTAATAAAGAAACTGCACGTTACAGCGCCAATAAATAACAAGAAGGAAATAGTAAAGATAACCGTATATCCTTGACTATTATCCCATTGTGCAATAATGTACCCAGCAAGGACGGGTCCAACCATTCCACCAAAAGATTGCATTAAACCTAGAAACCCATTAAAAAAATCTCTAGTTTCTGGTTCAGTAATTTCAAATGTCAACACGTTAAATGCTAACCAGTACAAACCATAGCCTATACCTAATAAGCTTCCGAGTAACATATTATAAGTAGCAGCTTTCTCACCAACAAAAAGTACAGTTAAAAAGAAGATGGCTAATGCGCTAACTCCCAATCGCAAAACTAATACTCGGTCTACTTTTTTTGCCATTTTTCCACCGATAATAAAAGTAATAGGTTGTAGAATATAAACAAACATGTTGTAAACAGCAATTGAAACATAATCATTTGATTGCTTCCACAAATATATATTTACAAAAGTATTTGACAGAAAAATCGCAAGTGCATACAGACCACCAATGGTTAACAATAACTTAAGATCTCTATTCACTTCCATATCACCAAGTAGGATATTTATATATTTTTTCTTCATAATCTGTCTCCTTTATGTTCTACTGTTATTGTGAACAAAAGAAAACAAGATATGCAGAGACTGTCAATCAAAAAAAGAAGCTAAGGAAAAACCTTAGCTTCTTTTTTGATTGAATTATTTTGCTTGTTGATATAATTTTTCTACCTCATCCCAATTCACAATGTTCCAAAAAGCTGAGATGTAATCAGGACGTCTGTTTTGATATTTAAGGTAATATGCATGTTCCCAAACGTCCAAACCTAAAATTGGTGTTTTACCTTCCATTATTGGACTATCTTGATTTGGAGTACTTGTAATCTCAAGGCTACCATCGTTTACTACTAACCATGCCCAACCTGAGCCAAAGCGTCCAGTTGCTGCAGCTTTAAATTTCTCTTTAAACGCATCAAAGCCTCCGAAAGTCTTATTGATATCAGATGCTAATTCACCTGTTGGTTCACCACCACCATTTGGTGATAATAGCGTCCAGAATAGTGAATGGTTTGCATGACCACCACCATTATTACGTACTGCTGTTCGAATAGATTCTGGTAAAGCATTCAAATCAGCGATTAATGCATTTAGTGACTTATCTTGTAGGTCTGCATGCCCTTCTAGTGCTGCATTTAATTTTGTTACATACGTGTTATGGTGTTTCGTATGGTGAATATTCATTGTTTCTTTGTCAATATGTGGTTCTAACGCATCATATGCATAAGGTAATTCAGGTAATTCAAATTTTGCCATAATTGATTCCTCCTTAAATAGTTATGTAAGAAAAACGTTCACAAAATTTTCGTTTTTCCTTCATACTAATCGTAACAAAGGTACATTAGTGTTGCAATTTATATGCTTGGCTTATATTATGCACCCCTTAGATACCCTGTTAGTTTGTATTTACTTATTCCTGTTTTAATAAACTTATCTTTTAAACATTGTTTTATTGCCTTTTTCTCTCTTCAGTTGCATATATTTCTCAAAATGATCTTTTTTTATACATAAATGTGACCAAACTTTGTATCTTATAATGATTAATGGAGCAACCTATTACAGTTGCCATCTACTATATGTTAGGCATGATCCATACAGTACTTTGTCGTCGGTATAGCCATTAAACGCTTGTGATGAATCTCTGTACCACAAACTCTACAATTTCCATAAGATCCTGAATCAATGGCTAGTAAGGCTTCATTCACTTCCTTTAATTCTTCTTGCATATGACCTTGTAAAGCTAAGTCTTTTTCTATTTCAAATAAATTCGATCCTTGATCTGCAGGGTGATTATCATAATTTGACAATTCATTATCTACTTGTTCCTGATGCATATCATTAATAGATGCCTGTTGAGATAATAACTTCTGGAGTTTCTCTTTGCGATCTCTTAAAAGCTGTTTTGCTTGTATAAATAGCTCTTCACGTATCATAAGTTTTATCCCCTTTTACTATTGAACTTTTGTTTGTATATTTCCATTTTCTATATTTGTTAAACATTTGGTATTTTGTCAATTGAAACGGAGAACAAATAAACGAATAAAAAACAAAACACGTCCTAAAGCAGCTTAACTGCTTTAGGACGTGAACGAAAAATTTCAATTGACTATTCAGACTCACCAACGTCATTTGACGTAGAACCACAAAAAAAGACAAGCAAATGTTTTTGCTTGTCTTTTGGATGGCTCGGGACGGAATCGAACCGCCGACACACGGATTTTCAGTCCGTTGCTCTACCGACTGAGCTACCGAGCCAAAAAGTAACGTTTAATATGTATAAATGGCGGAGGAGGAGGGATTCGAACCCCCGCGGGCCGTGAAGCCCCTGTCGGTTTTCAAGACCGATCCCTTCAGCCGGACTTGGGTACTCCTCCGTAAATAAAACAATGGTGGACCCTGCAGGATTCGAACCTGCGACCGATCGGTTATGAGCCGATAGCTCTAACCAACTGAGCTAAGGGTCCAAGTTATATATGGGGCGACCGGTGGGAATCGAACCCACGTATGCCGGAACCACAATCCGGTGCGTTAACCACTTCGCCACGACCGCCATAGAACATTGTTTTTATTAAATTATAAATGGTAGCGGCGGAGGGGATCGAACCCCCGACCTCACGGGTATGAACCGTACGCTCTCGCCAGCTGAGCTACACCGCCATTTGGCTCCACAGGTAGGATTCGAACCTACGACCGATCGGTTAACAGCCGATTGCTCTACCACTGAGCTACTGTGGAATAGTATGTATAAAAGCTTAATCTCTTAAGCGACGATATATAATATAACATGTATTTTTTAAATCGTCAATATGTTTCTTGAAAATTATTTTGGCAACAAAAATAATATAGCATGTACACGTTGAACATTCAAGTGTTTTTTTATATTAAGGGCTATTTTTTTAAAAATAGCCCTTTTATCATTTCATTTTTATTGTTGATCTGACACCTTTTCTTGCAATACTTCTTCTGCTATATTTACAGCATGATCCCCTATTCTCTCTAAATTACTAAGAATATCAACAAATACAATACCAGCTGCACCAATACATATCCCTTCATTCAAACGAATAATATGTTTCTTACGGAATGTACGCTCCATTTGGTCAATCTGATTTTCTTTATGGACCACTTCTAATGCAGACTCACGATTCATATCACCTAACGATTGAATTGCTTGTTTTACTGTAATTGCTGTAAGATCGAACATTTCATTCAAATCAATTTTTGCTTGGTCTGTTAGATTAATTTTATTTGATATTTTATACTGAATTAACTCTATAATATTCTCAAAATGATCACCAATGCGTTCTACATCTCTAACTGAGTCTAATAGTGCTGTGTGTTTTGCACTTTCTTGATCAGAGAATGGTGTCCCAGATAATTGGACTAAATAATGTGTTATTTCTCTGTCTAAATTATTTAAAGCACCTTCAATTTGCATAGCTAACTCAGCATGTTTCTGATTATGAGTATTTAAATATTGACTAGTTTCTACTAATCCTTTGTGTGCATATTCTCCCATATGAAGTACTTCTTCTTTTGCTTGATCTAATGCAACAGAAGGAGACTGTTGAATAAAAATCGGATCTAAATGTTTAGGTTTGTACTCTACTAAAACATCTTCTCCTGGAATTAATTTGGTCACTAACAAAGCAAGAGCTCCAATAAACGGAAATTGCATAACGGTATTCGTCACATTAAAAGTACCGTGAGCAAATGCAATAGTCATTGGATCATTTAAACCTAATTGTGATTGTAAGAACATAACTAAATCAGTAAAAGGACCAATTAAAACAATAAAAACAGTCGTACCAATTAAATTAAAAATAACATGTGTGAACGCAGCACGTTTAGCAGCAATTGTCGCGCCAATAGATGCTAATACAGCTGTAATTGTTGTTCCGATATTATCCCCAAATAAGACAGGCAAGGCTGCTTTAAGTTCAATTGCATTACTACTAAATAACTCCTGCAAAATACCAATTGTTGCACTAGAGCTTTGCACAACAAAAGTAAAGATTGTTCCTATAACAACTCCTAATACAGAGTTATCACTCATACTTACCGTTAAATCTTGAAAAGCCTGTACCTCGCGTAACGGTGACATTCCAGCACTCATTAATTCTAATCCAAAGAACAATGCACCAAAACCGAAGACTGCTTGTCCTAAATAGTTTATTCGATTATTTTTAAAGAAAAAGATTAAAAACGATCCTACTGCTAAAATAGGTAAAGCATACTGTCCAAGGTCTATACCAATAATAAACGCGGTAACAGTCGTACCAATATTCGCTCCCATAATGACACCGATGGATTGGCGTAAGGTCATAAAACCAGCATTAACTAAACCGACAGTTAAAACCGTTGTACCTGAACTACTTTGAATTAATACAGTTACAATAATACCGGCTAATACACCCATAAACGGGTTACTTGTAAAACGATCAAGAATTTCTTTAAGCTTATCTCCTGCTGATTTTTGAAGACCTTCCCCCATAGACTTTAAACCTAATAGAAAAATCCCTAAACCACCAACAAATTCAAAAATCAGTGTTTGCACATCAATCTGCATGGATTCTCATCCCTTCGTCATTAAATATCTATTTATAAAAAACATCTCTTATATTATTAATGAACTATGAAGCAATTGTAAAGTTTTTTAAGAAAAATTTACACTAAATTTACACAATGATCGTGCTTTTTCGACATAAACTTGCATAACATGAAAATAAAGGTATGCTGTTTACCTTTATTTGAAAAATACCCATTTATCTATATGCATTTTATGTAAAAAAATCGCTTCTGAAAATAGAAGCAATTTTAACCTTGTTTGTATAATTTATCAACTAATACTTTCGTCCCGTCTACTTGTTTTACTACAATAGGTGTACCTTTTTCTATCCATTGTCCATTTGAAACAGCACTGTAATCTTCATTATCAATACGTATTGTTCCTACTGGACGCATAGCGGTTATTGTAACCCCTTCCTTGTCAATTAAAGCTTTATAAGAACTATTCATTGTACTATATCCTTGTTCTTCTGTAAGTTGATCTAATAACGCTAACTTCCCCCACATCTTTCTCTTATTAAATACTTTTAGAAAAGATAATGAGCTGATGCCTCCTACAAGTACACCACTAATAGCAAATACTCCCGCTGTCCAATTTGGTGAACTTAATCCTACTGACAATATCATACAAAGCACACCTATCGTTGCTAATGTACCATCATTTATGACTTTACCATCTACAATTATTAGGAATATTCCGATCAAATAAATAATAAGCATGATGATAAACATACTTGGCTCTAAATAATTTAAAAAATAAATGGTAATAAATCCAAATCCTAATATTGCAAAAAAACCACGCATATTAACTAATAATTCACCTATTAAAAATAGTGTACCCAATCCTACAATTACAAAGCTTATCCAACTGATATCTAAAAACATACTTTGCATCACTCCTGTAGTTTCTCTTACTTATACGTACGAATAAAAACAAAAAATGTTTCAAATCATTTTTTTAAATGAGGGGATTTCGATGAATAGTCTTTATAAATTATCTTTTACTATTCTTTTGTTATTAGTGATATATAGCGTGAAAATTGATTTATCAACAGATCCCTACTTTAATCATAGCACAACTATTCCGGAGAACAACAAGGAATCAGTGGATGAGTCAAACTTTACTGTCGTTTCTTACAGAATGAAACAAGGTGATACGTTTATAAGTGTAATAGATCAATTAAATCCCAATTTACATAAATTTGATATAAAAAAAATTAAAAATGATTTTGAATTATTAAATCCTCAAATAGGCATTTCACAACTCCAAACAGGTGCCTATTATCTTTTTCCTGTTTATTAGAAATTTAAAAGTGTATAAATAAAACTACTTTTATTTAGGTTCTCTGTCAAATGTGGTGGTGTGGTTCTCGCTCCACCATCTCTTTTATAAAAAGTTTATTATAAGCAATGCTTGTACCTAAACCGCAGGGGAAATACACTCGCTTTCCGCGGGCACGGCCGAAGCTAACTTGGTAAAGAAATTCACTTTACCAAGTGGATCTTCGGTCTCGTGCTGTTCCCGCTGGAGTCTCGCATATTTCCTCTGCTAAGCCGCTTTTATGCTAAATGCTTGTTACCTTCTGAGCCTTAATAAAATAGAGAGCACCACTACATTTGGTATAGATCCTTTATTTATACATAAAAAGGTGGTACTTACCAACAATGCATTGGTAAGTACCACCTTTATTCTTAATTAATTTTGTCCCAACTTATACCATTGGAATAATAAACAAGGTGATAATAAATGACAGTGCGCCGATAATAATTGCTGTATTACCTAGCGTATCTGCACCTTTTCCTTTTGCAATAAATCCAATGATTATTGCACCTACACTCAGAAAAACTGGCAAGATAAACAATGAGGCAATTGCCATAACAAGTGCTAACCAGCCAAAGCCCGTTTGTACATCAACCGCTGCTTTTTTATCCGGATCTGGAGTAATCGGCTGTTGCAAATCATTTGCAGTAAATTCCTGTGCAAATTCTTCATCATATCCAGTTTGGTGTGAAATGGGTGTCACTTCTTCCATCTCATCCTCTGTGTAAACTGGTGATTTAACATGATTGTCTTCACCGAATTTTGGCGCATCCTCGATATGGTTACTGCGATGTCGTCCATTATTTTGTTCCATTTAAGACCCTCACTTTCCAATCGTTGAGGTGCCTTTATAGTTTATGATTATTCTTTTATTTAACTACTTTTAATTTTTGCCAATTAGTTTGCAAAGGCAACTGTTCGATGGGTTTCTGCATTGGACTGAATTTTAATTGCGTAATTACTTTTTGCTGAACCGTTTGCTTGTTTATAAGCTTCCATTCCTGCCATTCCTCTATGATATGCTGTTAAAGCTTCATTCCAATCATTATATTGTTGATGTAAAAAATCTAAATAAACGATTGATAGCTTTATGGAATAATACGGATCAAATAATAATTCATCATCATATGGTAAGTCAGCCATGTTCGCTATCCATGGTGCTGTATTTTTCATAAACTGAGACATACCATAAGCATGTCCGTACTTCGTTTCTGGTCCTACTAATTTAGGATCGAAAGTACCTCCTGTTTCAACTTTTAATAATTCGTAGATTAAATAAGGATCCAGTTCATGTTTTTTGGATTCATTTACTAAATAAATTCCCCATGATTTCTTGAAAGCACCCTCACTATCGTTTGAGAAGCTTGTAGCTATATTTTCTAACTCTCCCCAAGTTGCATAATTCATTTGATCTGACTTTATGGTTTTTGGTTTACTAAAATTAATTTCTGACTCTAATTTTTGCGTTTGTAGTGAAAGCTGTTCGTTTTCTTTTGTAAGCGCGTCAATCTGTGTTGAATATTGTTTTAAAGATATTAATAATATAATTACCGTTATTGATACTATGCCTAAAAGCGCAACAGTGAAATCTTTACGCATCAATCGCACTCCTTTCTTTATCATTGTTTCTTCTTACAGCTTGTTATCCTAACGCAGAATTGAATTTATTGCAACTAATACACACTTTTTACGTTAGCATGCATAGATTATATAAGATGAAAACAACAAGGATTAACTATAGAGAAAATAATTAATAGGAGTGTTCTTTATGCAACCATTTGTAAAGCAGATGATTGAAAAAAAAATAAAAAGTTTGTCTGCTGTAGAGTTACTTAATTATGCTGAACAGTATCAAATTAGCATAACATCACAACAAGCCAATATGATTGTTGACTTTCTCCATTCAACTAATCTTAATCCTCTTTCAGATTCTGATCGTTTGAAAATGTTTAGGACACTCGCACAAATTACTGACTTAAATACAGCTAAACAAACACAACGATTATTTAATCAATTAATTAAGCAATATGGTGTGGAAGACTGGTTTTCGTAATAAATACTGCTTCATTTTAGAAATGATCTTAATAACATAAATAAAAATGCAGCCTACATTACAGTAGCTGCATTTTTACTATTGTTTAAGAATTTTTTGTTTCAAATCAGAGTCAAAATGATTGGCTTTTAACATTTCTATTTCAAATTGATATGGTGGCTTTTTATTTTTCTTATCTTCACCAACGTAAGGTGTCTCCAATATTTTAGGTAAGTGTGCTAGCTGTTTATGATGCACGATATAGTGTAATGCATCATAACCAATATGACCAAATCCTATATTCTCATGTCGGTCTTTGTGAGCTCCCATTATATTTTTACTATCATTAACATGCACAACTTTCAATCGATCTAATCCAATGATACGATCAAACTCATCTAATACGCCATCAAAATCATTGACAATATCATAACCCGCATCATGAACATGACAGGTATCCAAGCAAATGGACAACTTATCATTGCGTGTTACACCATCAATAATTTCCGCAAGCTCTTCGAAGGTTCTACCTACCTCAGATCCTTTGCCCGCCATTGTTTCTAATGCAATTTGCACATCTTGGTCTCTTTCTAACACTTCATTTAATCCTTCACTTATTTTTGATATTCCTTTATCTGCCCCTTGTCCAACATGTGCACCAGGATGAAGTACAATTTGTTTCGCACCAATAGCTTCTGTTCTTGCAATTTCATTCTGCATAAAAGAAACACCTAATTCGAAGGTTTCTTTTTTCGTTGTATTCCCTAAATTAATGATATATGGTGCATGCACAACGATATCTTCTATACCATTTTCTTTCATATGCGCCATGCCAGCTTCAATATTTAAATCTTCAATTGCCTTTCTTCTTGTATTCTGTGGTGCACCAGTATAAATCATAAATGTAGTTGCACCATAAGAAGCTGCCTCTTCACTTGATCCTAACAGCATTTTTTTTCCACTCATAGAAACATGTGAACCCAGTTTCAAACTTGACACCTCTTCCCTTTTACTTAAACTAATTTTCACAATCTATTGCATATCTTTATTTTTTGTATTTTTTCTTGTTTAACTGCTTTTTAATTTTATTATGTTGGTATTTCATTTTTTTCTTATAACCTGGCTTTACTTTTTTTCGTTTTTTTACTTTATTCCACGCTTCTTTATCAACATCATGGCCTTCTTTCTTGCGTTGCGTACGTATATCCCAAGCTTTAACCTCACGCCATTCGCCTTTGATAATATCATAGTTTGAAAATGTTAGGCCACGTTGTGTTAGTATCTCTATTAGCTGTTTATCATCATCGGTATACAAATTTATTGCTGTTCCTTCCATACCTGCACGAGCTGTTCGACCAACACGATGGATATAAAATGATTCTTCTTTTGGCATCTGAGCATTGATGACATGACTAATACCTTTTATATCTATCCCTCTTGCCGCTAAATCAGTAGCAACGATGTATTGATATTTTAATGCTTGAATGTCTTTCAACATTCTCTTTCGCTCTCTCGGCTTCAATCCTCCATGTATTATCCCAGTGGTTAATCCCTTCTCTTGTAGCTCTTGATGGAGTTTATTAGCGGCTTCTTTACCATTAGTAAATATAATAGCAAGGTAAGGATTAATTAACTTAGCAATGTTAGTAATCACATCGGAAATTTCACGATGGCGTAGCGGAATAAGCCGATGCTCAATTGTCTCTGGCGCATAATGATCATTTATATGAAAGTAAGACGGATTAGACATATATTTTGTTAGAAACGGTTGTAATCGCTCTGGAATAGTGGCCGAGAAAACAAATAGTTGAATTTTTTCGTTTGCTCGTACAAGCATCTCATCAATTTCTTGAATAAGACCAAGATCAAGCATTAAATCTGCTTCATCTACTACAAATGATTGAGCAGAATAGATATCCAAAACGCCCTCTTTAATTAAGTCCAGAATTCTGCCTGGTGTTCCAATTACGATTTTCGGTTGATTATTTAGTTTTTCAATTGTTCTTTTTTTATCTGTACCACCAATAAATAACTTTGCATCTATTTGGTCACCACATTCTGCATAACTGATCAATTTTTTGGTTTCATTATATATTTGAGTTGCTAATTCTCTTGTCGGTGATGTAATCACAAATTGTACTTCTTGCTTATCTAAGTCTAATTGATTAAATAAAGGGATAAGAAAAGCATGTGTTTTTCCTGAACCAGTATGTGATTGTCCAATAACATTTTCCTTACGTAAAGCGGCAGGAATGACTTTTTGTTGAATTGGTGTTGGGGCTTTAAATTCTAATTGGTCAATTACATCCTGCATCCATTCCTGTAGATTATATTGTTTAAATTGATGATTTTTCATTTTTTAACTCCTCTAAATTTCTAATCCTTACTTAATTAAAACATTTTTATATAAATTTAAATGGTTCTGTGTTGCTTTCTGAAGCAATCAACTTAATTGGTAATTTCTTTTCTTCTAAATAAGTGATAACACTTTCGATCATCACCTTCTCCACATGGTGCCCTGGATCGATGACTGTTAACCCCATCTCCCAAGCCTCTTGTGCTTCATGAAAAGTCAGATCACCAGTGATGTAAACATCTGCTCCCTTTCTTTTTGCATGAGAAATAAAGTCTTCACCACTTCCACCAAGGACAGCTACCTTCTCTACTTTTTTATCAACGTTACCAACTACACGAAGTCCAGATACTTTTAGTTTCTCTTTAATCAGTTTACAAAAGTCGGACATTTCCATTGGTTGATTCAAGCAACCTATTCGTCCAATACCTATTATTTCACCGGGATTATCCAAGGCAATTAAATCGTATGCTGGTTCTTCATAAGGGTGTGCGGCAAGTAATACTTTTATAAAAAAATCTTTTTTTGAAGATGGGATAATGGTCTCTAATTTTACTTCTTTTACTTTTTCCTCTTCTCCTAATGTACCAATGTATGGATTTGTACCCTCTTTTGGAACGAATGAACCAGTACCTTTTTGAGTAAATGTACAGTGACTGTAGTTGCCAATATAACCTGCACCATTGTCTCCTAAAGCTTTTTTAACTTGCTCAAGATCCTGCTCAGGTACATAAGTGACCAATTTCATTAGTCTTTCTTGACCTGAAGGAACTAATACTTTGGTATTTTTGATATCTAGTCTATGTGCCAACATATCACTTACCCCACCGAATGCTATATCTAGATTGGTGTGCGCAGCATATACTGTTATATCATGTTTAATTAACTTTTCAATCGTTCTTCCTTTCGCTGATTCTATGTTGATTTGCTTTAATGCATTAAATAATAGGGGATGATGTGCAATAATAAGATCAATTCGCTTTTCAATCGCTTCATCAACTACATTTTCTAACACATCTAAGGTAACCATTACATTATTGACTTTTTTATGTAGTGAACCTATTTGCAAACCAACATTATCCCAATCATAAGCGAGTTCCTTGGGTGCCCATTCTTCTATCATTCGAATGATATCTTTAGCAACAATCGATTTAGTCATGTGTTAAAACCTCCTCAATCATTTGTATTCTTGTCTGAAACATCTCTATCTTTTGGTGATTAACTTCCTTTGCTTGATTCATTTGTTTGATAATACGTTCTAACTTTCTTTTCTCTGATTCCCATTTTTCTATAAATACAGCATTCTTCTCTCTTATTAAATATGGACCAAATAGTAAAAGGGATTCCTGACATTTTCCATCATAGACCGATGTGGCATTTCCTCTATCAGCAACCAATATCTCATAAATGTGCCCATCTTCCTTTATTATTTCTTCGGCAACAAGTCCATAATTATTCTGATAAAACCACTCTCTTACGTCTGTCGCATCCACATTAGGTTGGACAATAATACGCTGTATATCAGCCAGTTGATCTTGTCCTTTTGTTAAAATGGAGCGAATTAATGTTCCTCCCATTCCCGCAATAACAATTTGATCAACGTTGTGATTACTGATAACTTCTAAACCATCGCCTTTTATTACCTGTATCCGATCACTTAAGTGACAATCTGCAACATGTTTTTTTGCACTTAAATAGGGGCCTTCATTTATTTCACCAGCTATTGCAATAGCGTCTTTATCCTTAGAACATACATAACAAGGCAGATACGCATGATCACTCCCTACATCAACAAAATTAGCTTGATTAGGTAAAAAATTTGCAACAAGTTGCAAACGCTTCGAAAGTACTTTATCATTCATTCTCTAGAACTCCTTATTTATCTGTTCATACCATCTAAAAAGAATATATAATTAAACTAAAAATGCATCCAACAAAACCAACACTAATTAGGAGTATACTTTTTTTTCTAACTCCAAGCAATACCCAAGCAAACAACTGCGTCATTGCAACAACACTAATTAAGTCTTGTTGCTTTATTAATTGTTGTAAAACTCCAATAGAAACAATAAGAACCGTTAGCAATAAAATAAAAAATGAAAACGACTCTGATAATTGTAATTTTTTCCTAACAACACAATAGATACCAAAACTTAACAATATCATTAAAATTCCAATAGAAACTTGCAAGTTGATCTTGAAATGAGTAGAATATAATACAATAAATGTAATTGGTAAAATAAAAATATTGACAGTAATGATTAACACATGTAACAACCGTATTTTTGGTGCATCCATCATACTAGCATTATCTGCTTTTATATGATCCGCATCTCCTTGTGTATATAATGCTAACAAGAAGTTACAGTATTTTTCTGGGAGTAAATGGTTTGATTTCCAAGATTGAATTTCTTTTATAATAATTGAATTTTTTTCGTCTGACATGGATGAACACCTCAGTTTTGTTTGCGAAATTTACAAATAAAATTCAGAAAATAATATATAAAAAGACACAGTCAACATGCCCAACCAATTTAAACTAATTGGAAGCAAGCGACTGAGCCTTATGTTTACTTTTCTATTCGAGAAAGTCTTTTAAACGTTTACTACGACTAGGGTGGCGCAGTTTACGTAGTGCCTTCGCTTCTATTTGTCTGATACGTTCACGTGTCACGCCAAAAACCTTACCGACTTCTTCTAACGTTCTGGTGCGTCCATCGTCCAAGCCAAAACGCAATCGTAGTACATTTTCTTCTCGATCAGTTAAAGTGTCCAATACATCTTCTAATTGTTCTTTTAATAGCTCATAGGCAGCATGATCGGAAGGAGAGGTAGCTTCTTGATCTTCAATAAAGTCACCTAAGTGTGAATCATCTTCTTCACCAATTGGTGTCTCTAAAGATACAGGTTCTTGTGCAATTTTTAAAATTTCTCGTACCTTTTCTGGCGTTAGCTCCATTTCTTCTCCAATTTCTTCAGGAGTTGGCTCACGACCAAAGTCTTGTAATAATTGACGTTGCACACGAATTAATTTATTTATTGTTTCTACCATATGAACTGGAATACGAATGGTTCTTGCTTGGTCTGCGATTGCTCTTGTTATTGCTTGACGTATCCACCATGTTGCATACGTACTAAATTTAAAACCTTTTCGGTAGTCAAATTTTTCAACAGCTTTAATTAAACCCATATTTCCTTCTTGGATTAAATCTAAGAAGAGCATACCTCTTCCAACATAACGCTTAGCAATACTCACAACTAAACGTAAATTAGCTTCTGCTAAACGTCTTTTTGCTTCTTCATCACCTTGTTCAATCCGCTCTGCTAAATTAATTTCTTCTTCAGCAGAAAGCAAATCTACTCGACCAATTTCCTTTAAATACATGCGAACAGGATCATTAATTTTTATACCTAGAGGTACACTTAGATCATTTAAATCAAATTCTTCCTCTTTTGCGATTTGTTGCATGCTAGGGTCTTCTTCAGAATCACCTATTATTTCTATTCCTTGTTCACTTAGGTACTCATAATATTCGTCCATTTGCTCTGACTCTAATTCAAAGTTAGCTAAGCGTTCAGCGACTTCTTCATATGCTAATACGCCTCTTTTTTTACCTATTTCTAACAATTGTTCTTTTGCTTGTTCTAGTGTCAGTTCATTTTCTTTTGAACGTGATGGCTTGTTATTTGCCATGAGTCCCCCTCCTTCCAAAACTACTTACTATATCAATAATTAGCATTTTTAATTTTTTTTTGAATTTCTAATATTTCCATACCAATTTGTGCTGCTTTAACAAAATCCTTCTGTACTTCTGCTTTTTTTTGTTCTTCTTTTAACATCCGAATAGTTGCCTTATCTTCTTGTTCTGCTTTTATAAGTCGAATATAATCTTGAATTTCCTTATCGCTAACATCAGAATGAATAGGTTCCATTGCAAGTTCAACTATTTGGTTCTTAATCGTTGGATCGTCTATTCGTTCAATAAATTGACTAATATTAGCATCATGACCTTCTTCATAAAAAGCATACAAATGCGTTACAATAATCTTATGCATATCTATGTTAAAAGAAGCACCAAGATTTTCTCTTACTTTTTCTGCAATGGTAAAATCATGTAGCATATAAGCAAGTAATTGTTTTTCTGCGTTATGATAAGCCGGAAGTAACTTAGTTGGATTTCTAAAGCTTAATCTGCTTTTAGTATGGCTAGTTGTTTTTTGCTTATCCTGATAAATTCCTAACTTCTTCCTACGATTATTTATTTCTTGAATAATCGTATTAACATTGAAGTCATATTCATTAGCTAATTCTTTTGCATAATACTCTCGCTCCATTGGTCGTTCAATGGAAGCAAGTTCATCTATTACTTTTTCGATATACTGTATACGATCTCCTTCTAATTGGAGATTGTAATCTTTTTTTAAATATTCCATTAAAAAAGTCATATACGTATAACTAGCATCAATAATCTCATGTTGAAAGCGATCTGCACCATATTTTACAATATAAGAATCAGGGTCTAATCCTTCTGGAATAGTTGCCACTTTTACATTACTGCCGATATGATACAGTAATCTGGCCGCTTTATGAGAAGCATTAATCCCAGCTTGATCGCCATCGTAGCAAATAATAACAGAATCAGCATATCGATTAAGCAATCGAGCCTGCTTTTCAGTTATAGAAGTACCTAAAGTAGCTACCCCATTAGTAATACCTACTTGATAAGCGGAAATAACATCCATATAACCCTCAAAAAGAATGACTTGTCCACTCTTTCGAATAGAACTTCTAGCCAAATCAAAATTAAACAATAACTTTCCTTTTTGAAATAAATTTGATTCCGGACTATTTAAATATTTTGGCTCTTGGTCTGTTATCGTTCTTCCACCGAAAGCAACACTTTTACCTAAATGGTTTCGGATTGGGAATATCACCCTACCACGAAACCGATCAATTACTTCATTCCCTTCATTCGACGTCAATATCCCAGCATTAACCATATGTTGCAAATGGAAACCTTTTTTCTCTAAAAATTGTATAATGACATCTCTTGAATGTGGTGAATATCCTAGTTGAAATTTATTAATTATCTCATCAGTAAAGCCACGTTCCAATAAATATTGATAGGCTTGTTTTCCTTCTTTCGTATGGCGTAAGAGATGATGATATAATTTTGTTAACCATACAAAAGCATTCAAACTAATTTGCTCTTCATTCGTCATTTCTTGATCTTGTTGTTGCCCTACCGTATCTGGAAGTGAATAACCTTTTTTATCAGCTAAATGTTGAACGGCTTGATAAAAATTAAACCCTTCTATTTCCATAAGGAAAGTGAATACATTTCCACCCTTACCGCAACCAAAGCAATGAAAAATTTGTTTATCCTGTGTAACAGAAAATGAAGGTGTATTTTCTCCATGAAAAGGACATAAGCCAAAGTAATTTTTACCTTGTTTTTTTAAGGACACGTACTCTCCAACAACATCAACAATATCACTTGATTGACGAATTTCATTAACTGTATCCTCAGGAATTTGTACTTTCATTTACATCACCATCATTATTATTTCTATAAAAAACGAAGAATCCCTGCAATATTCGACATTTTTTTATAAATTAGTTTATACATTTTCCAAATACACATAACATATATATATGATACCTCTCATTTAAGGTGAATAAACCTAACAGTATGCATGTAATGTTAAAAATGATGTTTTTATGAAACATTTTTTTCACAAATATTAATTATAATACAAATATACTAAAAATACTATAAATTTTAATTAAAAAATTTATAAATTAGATGGCTTTTCTAACAACTAGTCCTGAAAAAAACAAAATAAAAAACATTAAAAACGAACTACAAATCAATATAAAAAGTTATAGTTCGTTTTTTTAACTTAGAAACATGAAGATAGTAGTGAGAAAATTATATTGGCGTTTGCATTTGTAATATTATATTGGCTGTCTCTTCTACGGCTTTATTAGAGACATCAATAACCGGGCAACCAATCCGATCAATAACTGATTGAAAATATTCTAACTCAAAACTTATTCGTTCAAAAGTTGCATAGCTTGCTTCTTCTTTCAATCCTAATGACTTCAACCGTTCTTTTCGTATGTCATTTAACTTTTCAGAACTTATTTTGAGTCCAACACATTTATGAGGCGGGACCTGAAATAACTCCATTGGCGGGTCTACCTCAGGAACAATTGGAACGTTCGCAACTTTAAAGCTCTTTAACGCCAGGTATTGTGATAATGGTGTTTTAGATGTTCGAGATACGCCCACTAATATAATATCCGCTTGTTCTATCCCTCTAGGATCTCGACCATCATCAAATCGAACCGCAAATTCTATTGCTTCTACTCGCCTAAAATAAGCTTCATCTAATTGATGGACAAGCCCTGGTTTTAATTTTGGTTTTTGTTGAAAATACCTTTCCATCCCCTCAAGCATCGGACCTATAATATCAATAGATTCAACATTTAATTCTATTGATTTTTGTGTCATGCATTGTCGTAAAATAGGATTAACTAAGGTAAAACCTATAATCGCGTTAGCTTTGGCGGCTTTCTCCACCACTGCTTCTAATTTCATCACATCTTCCACATACGGAATACGAATAATCTCATACTCTATCCCATGAATAAATTGTGACAAAGCAGCCTTAATTACTTGTTCTGCGGTCTCTCCTACAGAATCAGACACTAAATAAATGATTGGTTTCATTCACTATCCTCCAACTTCTTATGAACTAACTTGTTGCTTCCATTCAATTATACTTAGATCAGCATATCGATTAATTAAACTTGCAATATCATTTAGTAAAGAAATGCGATTTTGTTTTATTTCTTCATTATCAGCCATTACCATTGTATGATCAAAGAATGTATGAATCGATTGTGTTAATTCACTTAATGTAAGAAGTGATTGTTCGGCTTCATATGCATCAAGCTGTTTTAAGAATGTTGGTTTAATTGATTGATAAATATCATAAAGTTTCTGTTCATGCTCGTTTTCAAATATTGATGGATCAACAGAGGTGCTTTCCCCTTTTTTTGCAATATTAAGAACACGCACTAGTGCTTCTTGTGTATCTTTAAAATCAGGATCATGTTTTTTCACAGCTAATAATTCAGCTTTTTTATAAGTAAAAGAGATATTTCCTATTCCATTTGCCAGTACTGCATGAATAATATCATGCTCATTTGTCGCCTCTTTCAGGATAAATGAAGCACGTGCATAGAAGAAAGAAGCTATCTGTTCATCAGTTATTTGTTCAGATTCAAGCGCAACATCTGATTTTTGGTAAATTTCCTTTGTTGCTTTTAACAAATCCTCAACTGAAATTCCCCAGTCTTTTTCTTGAAGAATTTGCAATACACCTATGGCTTGTCTTCTTAATGCGTAAGGATCCTGTGAGCCACTAGGGATTAATCCAACGTAAATACAACCTATAATTGTATCTAATTTGTCAGCTATACTTACGATTGCTCCCTCTATTGTAGTTGGTAATGCATCATTAGCAGACCGTGGCATGTAGTGTTCATTGATTGCCTTAGCAACTCGATTATCTTCGCCAAAGATTTTCGCATATTTTTCGCCCATAATACCTTGAAGTTTAGTAAATTCATTTACCATATTTGTAACTAGATCAAATTTACTAATTTGAGCAGCTCGAATCGCATGTTGTTTTGTCACATCGTCTATTTCAAGTAATTCAGTTAGCTTATCAGTAAGCGTTACAACACGTTTTACTTTATCAGCTATTGTTCCTAGCTTTTCTTGAAAGACCATCCGTTCTAGCTTTTCATTATTTTTTTCAATACTTTGTTTTTGATCTTCCTCGTAAAAGAACATCGCATCCGATAACCTAGCTTTTAGTACTTTTTCATTACCTTTCGCAACAAGCTCGATGTGTTGGTCATCCCCATTTCTTACTGCAATAAAATATGGTAGTAATTCACTATTATTGTTCATAACAGGAAAATAACGTTGATGTTCTTTCATAGAAGTAATTAACACTTCATCTGGAATGGTTAAGTATGTTTCACTAAATGAGCCAAAAAATACAGTAGGGTACTCAACTAATTGTGTTACTTCTTCTAGTAATTCATTATCCTTAGGAATATGCCAACCCTTTTGTGTTTCAAGCTGTTCTATTTGTTCAACAATAAGTTGTTTTCGATCTTTACTATCAGCGATAACACATTGATTCATTAAGACTTTTTGATAATCCAATGGATTAGAAATAGTTACTTCTTCTCCTAAGAAACGATGTCCATATGTCGTGTTTGAAGTTGTTACACTAGCAATTTCAAATGGAATAACCTTTGAATTATTTAATGCAACAATCCATCTAATTGGACGAACAAAACGCAGGTTTTTATTAGCCCATCTCATATTTTTCGGGAAATTCAACTGTAAAATAACATCCTTAAAACCAGGTAGTAAATCTTCCGCATTAGATCCTTCAATATATTTATTAACAAAAACGTATTCCGTTCCTTTTATCTCTTTAAAATAAATATCATCTACAGATTTACCTTGCCCTTTTGTAAAACCAATTGCTGCTTTTGACCAATTTCCAGCTTCATCTAAAGCTATCTTTTTAGCCGGCCCTTTAGCTTCTTCCTCTTGATCTAATTGTTTTGTTGCTAATCCTTCTATTACAACCGCTAATCTTCGTGGTGTAACAAATGTTTTTATATTTTTATGTGATAATCGAATTGACGATAACCATTCAGTTGTTTTTTGTTGTAACTGTTTCTCTGTATCAGCTAAAAAACGAGCTGGCATTTCTTCTAAGCCGATTTCAAATAAAACATTAGTTGTTGACATGTTGATTCTCCTCCTCTTTTAACATTGGAAAACCTAATCGTTCTCGTTCTTCTACATATAATTTTGCTATTTCTCTAGCAAGATTTCGAACACGACCAATATATCCTGTTCGTTCTGTAACAGAAATGACACCTTTTGCATCAAGCAAATTGAATGTATGGGAGCATTTCAACACATAATCATACGCTGGAAAAACAAGTCCATTTTCCATAATTCGTTTTGCTTCTTTTTCATAAGTGGAAAATAAATCGAAAAGCATGTCAGTATCAGACTCTTTAAATGTATAAGTAGAGTGTTCAAATTCGGGTTGGTAGAATATATCGTTCACCGTAACTCCATTGGTCCATTCAAGGTCAAAAACATTTTCTTTGTCTTGAATATAAGAAGCAAGTCTTTCTATTCCATAGGTTATTTCAACAGAAACTGGTTTTGCTTCTAAGCCACCAATTTGTTGAAAATAGGTAAACTGCGTAATTTCCATCCCATCTAGCCATACTTCCCAACCGAGTCCTGCAGCACCTAGAGTTGGATTTTCCCAATTATCTTCTACAAAACGAATATCATGCATAAGTGGATCGATTCCTAATTTTTTAAGTGATTCAAGGTATAATTCTTGTATATTATCAGGAGAAGGTTTCATTATGACTTGAAACTGATGGTGTTGATATAAACGATTTGGGTTTTCTCCATAACGGCCGTCTGCTGGCCTTCTAGATGGTTCAACATACGCTACATTCCAAGGTTCTGGGCCTAAACTTCTTAAAAGGGTCATTGGTGACATGGTCCCTGCCCCTTTTTCTACATCATATGCTTGCATTAATATACAATTTTGATCAGACCAATGTTTTTGCAAGGTTAAAATCATTTCTTGAATATTCATTTTTTTACCTCCATTTATTGATAATCTTTTTAAATTTGTTAGCTTGCTAACAGCCTTCATAAAGTTTGCGTTTTTTCTAAATTATAACCGTAAGAATACCAAGCTAATCCAGTAGTTAAAAATAAAATCCCGTCCCTATACTTCAATATCCTTGAAGTATAGGGACGGGATTTCCGCGGTTCCACCCTATTTGTTATTCATCCATACATCGAATAACCACTTTTTAACAATTGCTCCAGAACGCCTTCCCTTTAAATTCTATGCTCAGCTTCCACCCAACCTGAACTCTCTAAAAAAGAAAAATAAAGGTACTACTTTCTATCTACACAATACATGTCCATTTATATTTTAGATCATAAGGTAAAATGTATTGTTTGTCAAGAAAATGTGATAGCCATAAATTTAAACAAAGTTACCATGATAATAGTATGACGAATGCAGTCTTGAATAGATAAATTAGTTATTCATTAAGGCCCCTCTTCTTAAGCATGAAATGACTAATTTCACATTTATGATAACCATACGAAGGGACCTTTTAAACGTTACTTTACAAATTCTTTTGCAATGAGTGAATTGATTTGTTCACGCTTTTCAAGTAACCACTCGGATTCACTTGGATATTGTTTAAAAGTAATTGGATGTTCGATCTCCTTTTCTAACAAGGCAACTACATGCTCTTTTCCAATTTTGTTTTCCAATAATTCTAATGCACGAAGATCCTGTAAGGCTTCGTAAAACACCTCTAGACGTACCGATTCAATTGGCCCATCTTCTCCTGGATAAACCAAAAACGCATCACCTGATGCAAAAGCATAACCAGCATCTGTGTTCTCATAAGGATTGATTACCTTTTTAGAGTATTGTGTAAGCCAGAAATTATAGCCCCAATGAAGAAAACCTTTAATGTTAAATTTATAAAGCTGTAGCCCAATCACTCTATTTCGTGAAGAGGGGAAAGTGAAAAAACGATTAGAAACATCTTTATATTGTACACAACAATAATACGTCCATAAATCATTCACATTATTTTCAATAAATGGTTCAATGTGATCATTTGCTGGAATAGGATGTTTGACGTAACCCTTTTCATAAAATTCATAGTCTGATAAAGCATCCATAATTGGAAAGTTTGCTAAGTACTTGTGAACAATAGCACTCGCTTTTTGATATGACTCCAAATGTTCGAGTGTTGGTTCATCTGATACATGAAAATAAACATAGTCTTCTAGATCTTGCTCTTTTATAAAAGCCACTAGTTGTGGAAGAAATTCCGAAAGAAATTGGCTATATTCCTCCCCTGTTGCATCTGTATCCCAACCAAAAATTTTACTTTCTACATCATTCTCATTGGCGATAATCTTCGGAGCATGCTTTGCTCCCCATTGCGTAAAGAAATGAGAAAACTCGAAATACTTTATGCCATGCTTTTTACACATTTCAATCCAATCTTTAAGTTTTGAAAAATCAAATGCATAATGTGTGCCAACTTTATCCACACCAATCAATTGAACGGTTAGACGTTCTCCACCAACCTCTGTATCAAGTGGGGGAGTAAATAATGGTGTATAGATCATATTCATGCCATGTTTAGCAGCAGTATGTATATATTTATCCATCAACTCCCAATGTTTGACACTAAAAACTTCAACATTATATTCTAATGCCAAACAATCGGCGTAAAACCACTCGGTATGAATTAGTTTTTGTTCAGGTAAAGAAACAGGGATAACATTTAATTTAAAGACTTCCTCTCCAAGTCGCTGACCATCCTCTGTTTTAAAAACTATTCTTATGTTGTGAATGCCAGAAGTAACTTGATCATTTAAGTTAACTGTTACCCAAATAGCTCGCCATTGTTTAGGCAATCCAACTAAACCATCTTCTTGAATAGAATAAAGCGGATCAGGATATAACCCTGATGTTGCCCGCAGTATATTGTCGTCATGATCGGCGTAGCACGGTAGTTCGGAAGGGGCCAGACCGACAGATCTTAGAGCAATCAGATCTTGCAGTTCTGATTCAACTTCAATCGAAATTTGATTAGATAAGCTTTGATTATTTCGGTAAGCAACTTGAAAAGAATAGGTTTCGTTTATAAGTGCGGATGCGTTATTAAATGATGTGGATGTCAATTCTTCATCTGGGAATACTTTTTCTAATGAGCTAATACATTTTGTTTCCAATATACGGTTGACCTCTGCCAATAAAATCCCCTCCTGATACCTTTCATTTTTCAGGTATTCTATCTAATATATTTAAAAACACCTCATTTTTTTGCGTACGAGGTGCCTTTTTATAAGTATAATCGAAATGATGTGCAAAAACGACTTTCAGTTTTTAAGAATTTAACTATCAAGCTAATAGCCGGAATGATCTACGGTGTATGAGCATACAATAGAAGGAGTTACCAAAAACATTTGTCGTTTAAATCACTGTACCTTAAAACGAGAAGTATAGTCTATTTTTTTTTATCATACCAATCTGAAAACAAATGCATTTGTTTTAAGAATTTTTTTGATTTCAAGTAAAAACTTCCGTATTGCTCATAATATGCTTCAATTAATTGCTTCATAATTGTCTTATTTTCATTTCGAACAGATATCGCACCAACTTGTTGTAAATCTACTTGCAGAAAAATTTGAAACAATTTAGTTATCTTTTCTGATAAAGAAACTGCATCAAAATCCATATGTTTACATTGGCTACAAAGAAAACCACCTTCTTGAATGGAAAACGCGTACGCATTTTCTTGTCTTCCACAATGTACACATTCACTTAATATTGGTGCGAAGCCCGCTCTGTTAAAAAGTTTTAATTCATACATCATCATGATAATATCTGGATCTTTATTCGCTTCAATCGCTTGAAGAGAAAAGAAAAATTGCTGATATAAATAACTGTCAATCGTTCTTGCATCAAGTATTTTTTCTGTTAATTCAGCTAAATAACTCGCATAAGCTGTCTTTACAATATCTTCTCTTATTTTTCGAAAAGAGAGAATGACTTCTCCTTGCTGCATTGTTCCTAAATTACTTCCAATCTGCACCATAAACATACCGTGTATAAACGGCTGTGTAACAGCAGCCATTCGACTTTTAGGTTTCTTTGCGCCACGGGCAATACAAGCAATTTTCCCTTTTTCTTTTGTAAACATTGTAACAATTTTATGTGTTTCCCCATAATCTTGGGTACGTAAAATCGTCCCTTCTATTTTTTCTAACAATCGTTTCACCCATCCCTTGCCTAACTACAAACAGGTCATACACGCACTATATTCTTTTACCATATTCTTTTACCACTTCTTCATATTGAGCTGTACCGCTCTCATCATACACTGCTTCTATTTCTTTCATTAGTAAATAGGTTTCAATGTTTCCTGTCTGACTAAATATTCTCCATGACAAGTCGATCACAAGAAACCCCACCTTTCCATTTTATAAATGATTAATTATATAATGATATAGCTTACTATCATTTCTCACTCACTTATAGAATTTCCATAACCCAATAAAGCATGTGTTAAAAAATTTACCATGTATCAATACTCATCTTCACTAAATCCATATGCTTGCAAATGTTGAGAGCGATTGCGCCAATCCTTTTGCACTTTCACCCAAAGTTCTAAGAATATTTTTGTGCCTAATAACGCTTCCATATCTGCTCTTGCCTTTGTACCTATTTGTTTCAGCATTAAACCCTGTTTACCAATAATAATTCCCTTTTGTGACTTTCTCTCTACTACGATCGATGCTTGAATTAACACTTTTTCATTCTTTTTTTTCTCAATATGTTCAATAACAACAGCAACTGAATGAGGAATTTCTTCACGAGTTAATTCCAGTACTTTTTCTCGTATCAACTCACTCATTATGAAGCGCTCAGGATGATCCGTTACTTGATCTTCCGGGTAATATTGCGGTCCATGCGGCAAGTGATTTTTTAAGACTTCTAATAAATGAGTCACATTGTTACCTTCTAAGGCTGATATCGGAACTATCTCTTCGAATAAATACTTGTCCTTGTACTGATTGATCAATTCAATTAATTTATCTGGGTGTATTTGATCAATTTTATTTATTATTAAAAAGACTGGATTTTTGATATCTTTTAATCGATCAATAATATATTGATCCCCTCGCCCAAATCCTTCCTCCGCATTAATCATAAACATAATAATATCGACTTCATTCAATGTATTTTCTGCGACTTTAACCATAAAGTCACCTAGTCGATGTTTAGGCTTATGAATACCCGGGGTATCGATAAAAATAAGTTGGGCATCTTCTTCTGTTAAAACTCCTTGAATTGTATTACGTGTTGTTTGTGCTTTATCACTCATGATTGCTATCTTTTGACCGATCACACGGTTTATGAACGTAGATTTCCCTACATTTGGTCGGCCAATAATGGTGATAAATCCAGATTTAAATGAGTTTTCCATGATGTTTCCTCCATTAATTCGTTCCTACAATTATTTTACTATATTTTTTAACCGATTTCATACATTCGACAAAAGCTCTCATAGGTTTTTTTATTCTGCGAATTATCTCTTGTTTTTCGCAAAAACACTAAATATTCCTAAAACATATTTGTCAATTTGGGTAAGAATATAATACAACCTACTACAATTGCTAGTAAAGCAGCTATAAAAACAGCTCCAGCAGCCATATCTTTTATTTTTCCAATTGTTGGATGTTTTTCAGGGGCTAAATAGTCGAGTAAATGCTCTATTACGGTATTAAAAATTTCAGTAATCATTACCAAACCACTCACAAAAATAACCAGAATCCATTCAATAGATGAAAGCTGAAAAAAGATACTACTCACAATAACGGTTAAAAAAACGAAACCATGCATACGCATATTCCATTCTGAAGAAAATGCGTATGCAATACCTTTTAAAGCAAACCTTAAACCAATATGGTTCGTTTTATTTCCTTGATAATCCGAAGCCATTTAACAAATCCTCTTGTCTAGTAAACATTTTTTCTTCATCAGCTTTGTTCATATGGTCATAACCGACTAAATGGAGAAAGCCATGTAATGCTAAAAATCCCAGTTCTCTTTCTAATGAATGGTTATATTCCGTTGCTTGTTCTTTCGCCTTATCAATAGAGATAATAATGTCACCTAAAACTACTGGTAAATCTTCTCCAATTACCTTTATTTCACCTTCACCTGACTCTTCAAGTGCAAAAGAGATTACATCAGTGGGACGATCAATTTGACGATAGTTCCGGTTTATAACTTGAATTTCGTTATTGTCAACAAAATTTATTGATATTTCTGCTTCCTGGGTAATATTTTCTTGGTCGGCTGCGTAGCTAATCAACCGTTGAATCAAATCAATGTATGATTCATTCACTTGGTTAGTTTGATCATGAAAATCGATATGCAATTATAACTCCTCCTTGATCTTCTTATCATCCGGATATTGAATTCTTGAATGATAGATACCATTTAATGTTTCACTAATCGTAACTTTTATCATTTCTAATTCATTGAATGTCAAAGAACTTTCATTTAGCTGTCCATCTGTTAGTCTAACATGAATTATATTTTCGATCATCTCATTAATTTTGTCTTTAGATGGAGCATCAATCGATCGGACTGCCGCTTCAATGGAATCACAAATAGAAATTACTGCCGCCTCTTTTGTTTGCGGTTTTGGACCGGGATAGCGATAATCAGCTTCTTGTACTTCTTTATACGTTTCTTGTGCTTGATAATAAAAGTATTTAAGTAATGTCGTACCATGATGTTGTTTGGCAATATCAATAATTTCTTTCGGCATATTATACGTTGTTAGCATATTAGCACCATCATAGGGATGTGACATTATAATAGCTGCGCTTTGCATTGGTTCGATAAATTTATGTGGGTTTTGTATACCAATTTGATTTTCTATAAAATAATGTGGGTATTTCGTTTTTCCTAAATCATGATAGTAAGATGCTACTCTTGCTAATAATCCATTTGCTCCAATCTTTTCACAAGCTGCTTCACTAAGGTTTGCAACCATCACACTATGATGATACGTGCCTGGAGCTTCGACTAAGATTTTACGCAATAGCGGATGATTTGGACTTGCTAATGTTAACAATTTAGAATCCGATAAAATACCCAAAACAGATTCTAAGAATGGCAATATACCTAACGTTAATACACAGGCAATTAAAGCAGCCGTTAAACCATACCCCCCATATAAAAGAAGGTTTGACCACTCATATTTTTCATAAGAAAGAAAGAAAAATAGACTGACCATACTTACATTGACTATAGCTAAGCCAATACTTACTTTTAAAATAGCAGATCGATCTCTTATTGAATGAAGCATAACGATACTGGCAAGTTGTGAAGTTAAAAAATAAAAAGCAACTTCTATATTTAGAGATCCTGGAATTTGCCCATTAAAAATCACACTACCAATGATCGAGAAAACAAAGGCAAATTTCATTGCTGTCTGTTCACGGAATAATAACTTTAAAAGCATGACACCAATAGGTACTGGTAACAGGTAATAAAGAGGATTAGTTGGTGTCGTATAATAACTTATAAATTTCATCATAGCTACCATTAGCAAGCTAATAGTTATAATTGCAATAAACGAACGAAAATTTAACTTTACATCGTTGTGTAAGTAAACGAGTTCTTGATAAATAAAGCTTATAATCAATAATACAAGCACGATCAAACCGATTACCGGATAAAAGTTCCGATTATTGTTAAGTAACCCTACAAGTTCTAACTTTTCATAAATTTCATTTGTTATCGTTTGGCCTTCTTGAACAATGACTTCTCCAGCTCTAATCATTACAGGTTCCACATTATTTACTGCTTGTCTTTTCGCTTCTTGTGTTTTATCAACAGAGAAGAATGAATTTTCGATTAAAGCAAATGAAGCAACGCGTTCTAGGCCTGTTTTTATTTCCTTATTCAAACTAGAAAACCGAAGTCTATCATTAAAACGCTCAATTGCCTGATTCAAATCTTCTGTTCTTATACCATCATTAAAAATATTATAGAGCGTTGTTGTCAATAATTCTTTTGCAACAGTGCGATCATTTTCACTTGCCTTTAATAAAATTGTCAGTGTTTCTTCATCTACTTCAGCAACGATTTCAGAACTAAGTATTTGCTGTATGTCTTGAACCTCATCAGGTAACGTCTTTTCATTTTTTTCTTCTTTTGTTGGCTTCGATTTAATTGTTGCTATAGCATCAAACAATTCTTCAATATAACCGATTCGTTCATCTGTTGTCTCTGTTGAAATATAATAACGATCTTTTACTGAGTGAATAGCTTCTCTTCGCCTTTGTTCTGTTTCTTTTGTATCTTCTATCGTAATTGGTGAACGTATCGTATCTTTTGCATTATTGAATCGTTCAATCTCATACGTTTGTGTAAATACATTTGACAACATAAAAACAAAAAAAATGATGCCAATCACAAGACTTGATGAAATAATCAATAATGATTTATTTAATAGGCTAATAGATTGAAGTAGTTTATTCCACTTATCTTTCATCGATATTCCCCTTTTCCAGCTAATACACTGATTCAAGATAGCTACCGAAACTTTCTTGTAAGACTAAATTTTAGTATGTTTTGTTTTCTTCTTAATGTCACTTTTATCATACACTGATTTAAAGTTGATGTATATATTAAGTTAAATCTTTCCACATATCAAAACAATATGTTAAAGTTCTATGTAAATAACCCATTCCTAGCAAAAAAGCCCCTTTATAATTATAAAGGGACTTAGGACATTGGGACAGACACCTTGTCCCACTTTTATAAAAAATTTCGTACTATAATTTAGACCTATTTATCATGTTTTTCAAATGCATCGATTATTTTTTGGACAAGCGGATGACGTACAACATCAGTCTGTTGAAGATATATAAATGAAATGCCAGACACTTCACTGAGTTTAGACTCTACTGTCTTCAAACCTGATTGCACACCTTTTGGTAAGTCAACTTGGGTAATATCTCCGGTAATAACCATTTTAGATCCAAAACCAAGGCGCGTAAGAAACATTTTCATTTGTGCATGCGTTGTATTTTGCGCTTCATCCAATATTACAAAAGCATCATCTAGTGTCCGGCCTCTCATATATGCTAAAGGTGCAATTTCAATTGTACCACGTTCAATTAACCTTAAAGTATATTCTGAACCTAACAAATCGTGTAGTGCATCATAAAGCGGTCGGAGATATGGATCTACTTTTTCTTTTAAATCACCAGGTAAAAATCCTAAGCTTTCTCCAGCTTCTACGGCAGGTCTAGTCAAAATAATTCGTTTAACATTACCACTTTTGAGTGCTTGAATGGCCATCACTACAGCAAGATACGTTTTACCAGTACCAGCAGGACCAATACCAAACACTAGATCATTTGCTTTAATTGCATTAACATAATTACGTTGACCTAACGTTTTAACACGAATAGATTTTCCTTTTGCATTTTTAATAATTTCATCTTCAAATAGTGTTTCAAACTGATGTATTTTACCTTTTTTGGCAAGTTCAACAGCATAAACTACATCTCTTTCAGTGATTGTCAGCCCTTTTCTAATCACTTTTAACAGCGCGCGTAGAATTTCTTGAATTAAAGTAACTTCCTGTTCATTACCCGAAACTCTAATTTGTTCCCCTCTAGTAATAATAGATACTTGTAATTGTTGTTCAATTTGTTTTAGATACTTATCCTCAGCACCAAATAATGCAAGGGCTTCAGTTGGATCATTAATTTCTAAATCAATAAGATGTAAGGCTTCTGACATAAACTAATCTCCTTGAGAAAGGTCTTGTATTTTCGCTATATTTTCCTTCACGGTAAAGTATAAGCGTAATTTTACTTTACCATTCTCAGCAGTTTCGTGCAAAATTTTTTCTTTTTTTATTTTTGCATCGTTTCCTAATTGCTGCTGTAATTTATTTTTTGCTTGTTTAATACCTATATTCTTTGCCTCTAATTCTGTTCGTTCCTCTTTCACATGACGTTGTTCATATGATTCTTTTTTAATGATATATATTGGCAACGTCCATTGAAAAAAATGAATTGGTCTTCTTTCTATTTCTACTTGCTGATTATCAAATGTTTTTTGAAAAAACCCCCATATAGGTAATGACAAATTTCCGATATTTAAATAATAATTATTTTTCATTTCACCTGTAAGCACTTGATAATCTGCCTCAATAGGAATTGTCACATCAGATTCATACCATGTATCTGCATAAATTTCAGCTTGAGCAGCTACTTGATCATTAGTATCTTGATCCTTTTTTTCACCTTCATCTCCATCTTCATTTTTCTCCTCATTTAGATAACCAGCAACTAAAATATCACCTTTTTTTACAAAGTCATTAACAGAAACCATTGGACGGCCTTTTGAAACATACATATCTGTGATTACTCCATTTTTAGCTGCAACAATATGATGTGGCGAGGCTTTTTCTTTTTCAGATACTTGCGTCTTCTCCACTCCTTCTAATGCATAAGTTGTCCCTTTTTCTTTTACACCAATCCAAAGTAATTCAGGTATTTCATCTAATAAAAGCTGTTGCATTTCACCTACTGATTTTATTGAAAATTTCAACTTTCCTGTATATATACCATTGTCGTTAAGTGTCGTTCGTATTTGCTTTTCTAGCTCTGGTCTTACACCTTGTACATCAATTCTCCAAACCATATTAGATAATAGTAGAACTAAAAAAAGACTAGCTAACAAGCCTAATATAAATGGCTTATTCTTTGTAGTTTGTTTAAAAAGAAAGGGTAGACCTTTTCTTTTAGTAAAATAAACCTTATAACGCGTTTGTTTTCTTAACTTTTTCATTTTTTTTATATCTTTGATAAAGATATTTCCTGTACACGTTGTTTGATCTAATTTCTTTACATTCCATACATTAATCTGATTTCTCACACATAAGTCAAAGAATAGCTCCGGATAATATCCTATTATTTTTAATTGTACATAACCTTGTAACCAAGTTGCTTGAATATTGTTCATGTTCTATCCTCCAATAACTGGACTACTGTTCATTCGTTTCATTAATAAAACGAATTGCTGAAATGGTTCCTTCAATAAGTATTTCCTCTGGTAAAAGTGTTTTTATCACAAAATTGTTTCCTGTAATTTGCAATATGCCTTTTGTCATCTTTAGCTGTATTTCTTCGTCTTTAAAAGTGATTAAACCACGGTGATTTTCAATATAAGCATGAAATTGACCAATTGTTGTAATTCTTGGTAGCTCTAATACTATATCAGAAGGTAATTTAAGATGATTCGTTAACCAGTTACCGAGTCTTTGCTGCCATTTATTCATCCAGATACCCTCCTCCATTGTTAATATAATATGTACTTCTAAAAAAAAACAGAACCAAGAAAAATGCAAAGTATATATTCAATCATTTTTATATAGCAAAACCCTTACCACACGAAGAGGTAAGGGTTTTGCTATATTATTTATAAATGGTTCTTTTATATGGTTTTTTAGCACGAGGTGCACCTAACACTTCTGCCATAATAACACTTTCTGCTAAGCCTTCTTTAGAAATATTTTTACCAATTGAAAATGATGTTTTTCTTTTATTGACTTGGGGTTGCTTATTTTTATCTTTATGAGAAGCTTTTTTTTCTTCAATTGATAAATCAGTTTGATGAACATTTTGATCATCATTTATTTCTAGATTTACTTTTAATTTGTCAAGTTGGGCTTGCTTTTCTTCAAAATAGGTATTTGCATTATTCGGATTAACTTCCTTATTCATCCCTTTTTGCTGAGGTGCTTGTGTTCTTTGTTGATTAGTCCTAGGAATAGACGTTTTCTTATCACTAGCATCTTCCTTCTGACCAAACAAACCAAACAAACCACCACCAACTGCAAATAACATTGTTAGGATGGCTAAAATATCATCCATTTGCCATCACTCCTTTTAGAAAATAACTACTTATCAAGTTAAATTTATACTTATTCGTCATCAGAATCGTCATTAGATAATTTACCTATTGAATCACGCATATCGGTATCTGCATCAATATTCTTATAGTTCATGTAATCCATCACACCCATGTTACCTGAACGCAATGCTTCTGCTAATGCTAATGGAACATCAGCTTCTGCTTCGACAACTTTAGCTCGCATTTCTTGCACACGAGCCACCATTTCTTGTTCTTCGGCAACAGCCATAGCGCGGCGTTCTTCCGCTTTTGCTTGTGCAATGTTTTTGTCTGCTTCTGCTTGATCGGTTTGAAGCATGGCACCAATGTTCTTACCAATATCAACATCAGCAATATCTATTGATAGAATTTCAAATGCTGTACCTGCATCTAAGCCTCTATTTAAAACATTGTGTGAGATAGAGTCTGGATTTTCTAGCACAGCAGTATGTGCTTCTGAGCTACCAATGGTACTTACTACTCCTTCACCAACACGGGCAATAACTGTATCCTCACCAGCACCACCAACTAAACGATCAATATTCGCTCGAACAGTAATTCGTGCTTTTGCTTTTACTTCAATTCCATCCATTGCAATACCTGCAATAAATGGTGTTTCGATCACTTTCGGATTAACACTCATTTGAACTGCTTCTAATACGTCACGTCCTGCTAAATCAATAGCAGCAGCTCTTTCAAAACTAAGCTCAATATTCGCACGTTGAGCAGCAATTAGTGCGTTAACCACGCGGTCAACATTACCACCTGCTAAATAGTGACTTTCTAACTGATTTGTGTTCACATCTAGTCCTGCTTTATGCGATTTAATCAACGGATTAATGACACGAGCAGGTACAACACGTCGTAATCGCATACCTACTAAAGTGAAAATACTAACTTTAACACCTGCAGCTAATGCACTAATCCATAGCATTACTGGAATAAAGGTAAATAATACAGCAATCGCTATAACAATTATACCAATAATAACCAAAGACATAATTTGTTGTGGTTCCATATTCGAATTCCTCCTAAGTATTTGTAAATTCCCTTACTACAATTCTTGAACCTTCTGTTTTAATTATCTTTACCGGTTGTTGGCTAGCTATGTATCCCCCCTCTGTAACAACGTCAAGTCTTTCACCTTCAAATATAGCAGTTCCAGATGGGCGAAGAGGGGTAAGTGACTTTCCTTCTAAACCAATCAATTCTAATCGATTAACAGAAGAAACATAACCCTTCTCCGTTGTTGTAGCATCACTAAGGATAACATGTCTGAAAAAGCCTCTTTCTAAACCAATTAATTTATACAATATTATGGATGTAATAATAGCCACCACAAACGCGATTGCAATACTCATGCTCATAACACCCACATCTTCAGCTGACATATATAATGATCCAATAACAGCCACAATACCTAAAACACCAATAATCCCTCCTGGTACAAAGAGCTCTACAACCATTAAAACGATACCTATTAGTAATAGAATAATTGCTTCATATCCAGCAAATCCAGCAACAATATGTCCATAAAAAAACAAAAGAAGAGAAACTAGACCGATAGATCCTGGTATGCCAAAACCAGGTGAATATAGTTCTACAATTAAACCAATACTCGCTAATGACAGTAAGATGGGTACAACCGTTGAGCTTGTAAAGAATCGTGCTAACTCTTCTGCAAAGGTCACTTCAGTTTCAATGATCTCTGCATTACTAAGTCCCAGTTCACTCAATAGTTCTGTTCGATGATTAACTATCGCTTCTGCATACTTAACCTCTACTGCTTGCGACGGACCAAGTGTTAAGTATTCTCCTTTTGGTGCATTGTATTCTGGCAAGTCTATATCAGCATCTGCCATAGCTGCTGCATATAAAGGATTTCTTCCTTTTGATTCTGCTGCACTACGCATAGCACTAAGCCAAGCAGATTGGGCTTTTTTATCTGCCGCTGTCCCATCTGAATTAATGATTCCACTAGCACCCATTGTAGCTTGCGGTTTCATGTATATCTGATCTGTGTTTAATGAAATATATGATCCTGCAGACAATGCACGGCTAGTAATAAAAGAGGTTGTTGGAATATTTAAATCTTGCAAAAGCTCTGCAATATTATTCGCTGCATCCACACGACCACCTGGAGTATTTAATTCAAATATGATATGATCAGCAGATGATTCTTTTGCTTCAGAAGTTGTACGTTTTAGAAACGCTTCCAATCCACGTTCTACTTCTTTTTCGATTGGTATAATATATACAAGTTTTCCTTCACCATTTTCTTGTGCATGGATAGCTGACGACTGAAACCCTATCATAGGAATAAAAATTAACAATAAGACCCATGCAAAACGTTTCACTTTACTCACTTTCCCCCTCCTTTCCATTTATACTATTGTGTATACTATATACGCAAACGAACAGTATAAAGTTTCATTTCTTTATATATTTTATATTATAGCATAATACGTTTGTTAAAAATAATCCCCTATCACATAGATGCGATAGGGGACTATTTGTTTATAAACCATTTTTATAGATTAAGACAAGTGCTTTTGAACAAGTTGATTAACTTGTGTTCCGTCTGCCTTTCCTTTTACTTTAGGCATTAAAGCACCCATTACTTTACCCATCTCTTTTTTTGAAGTAGCATTTACTTCACTAATGGTTTCTAGGATAATTTTTTCTAGCTCTTCATTTGAAAGCTGTTCAGGCATATATACTTGTAAAACATTTAATTCAGCTTCTAATTTTTCTACAAGATCATCGCGTCCAGCTTCTTTAAATTCATGGAGGGAATCTTTTCTCTGTTTTAACTCTCTAGATAAAACAGTAAGTTCTTCTTCTTCAGTTAATTCGTCTTTTCCAAGCTTGATCGCTTCATTTTGTAAAGATGCTTTTACCATGCGAATAACGCTTAGCTTTTCTTTATCTTTACTTCTCATCGCTTGTTTCATATCTTGGTTTAGACGTTCTAATAATGACATTTTACTTCTACACCCTCTTTTTGGAAACAAAAATCAAGATCTTTCATTTCCATTCATGCAATCAAAATTACTTACGTTTTCTAGCCGCCTCAGACTTTTTCTTACGACGAACACTAGGTTTCTCATAAAATTCACGCTTACGGTATTCTGACAATGTACCAGATTTTGATACACTGCGCTTAAAGCGACGAAGAGCATCCTCAAGAGACTCGTTTTTACGAACGCGAGTTGTGTTTGACATGCTAATTTCCCTCCCTCCGAAGCATCAACAATTTGTTGCGACATATGTAAACTGTACATATGCCTCTTTGATATTATAATATAAGGAATTTTGTAGGTCAACTTTTTGTTTAAGCGATTTATATTATTCTTAACATGTTTCATAGTGCATGTCCATATAGTTTAATGAGGTGAAGAACGAATGAAACTAATATCTTTATTATTTGTATTTATTATGCTTTTCTTTATAGGAATGCGCTTGTTGCAAACTGGTATGAAGTTTTATGCAGAATCAAAGTTAACAAATTGGATTTCTTCCAGTACGAATCATTTATTTGGCAGTATAATTATCGGTACAGTAGCTACCGCTATTCTACAAAGTAGTTCTGTTGTTTTGATTATAACAATTAGTTTAGTAACAGTTAACATCTTAACATTTAAACAAACAATAGGAATCATTCTTGGAGCAAATATTGGTACAACAATTACGGGAGAGCTGCTTACAATAGGAGATATTTTTCCTTATCATATTAGTTTATTGCTTGGTATTATATTTGTTTTCATTAATCAAAAAAAGATTTTTTATATTGGGTGTATCCTGTTAGGATTAGGAAATATTTTTATTGCTATGGATGGTTTTCAATCCTTGATGCCATTGATTAATGATAATTTTTCATTAAAATATGCATTCTTATCAGCGCAAACCTATCCTGAAGTCGGTTTATTAATTGGTGTTATAATAAGTGCAATTATTCAATCTTCAAGTGCAACATTTGCTTTAACAGCTAGTTTATTGCATGAAGACATTATTTCCTTAACCACTTCTATCGCGATCATGTTAGGATCGAATATTGGCACCTGTGTAACCACTTTGATTGCCTCTATTCGCACATCAAGGCAAGCGAAACTTGTTGCCATTACGCATACCATTTTTAATATTTTCACTGTATTAATTGTTGTTCCATTTTTGTCATTACTTACGTATATCGGTGAACAATTAGCTACAGAAAGTGTTAATCAGCTAGCTCACACTGCAGTAATTTTTAATATCTTTTCTGTATTAATCGTTATCCCATTTATCCCTTACTTAGAGAGACAGATACGTAACAGAAAAAAACAAAAATAGTAACGGAGATGCATCGTTAGCATCCCGTTACTATTTTTTATGATTGAACAGTAATTTTTTGATTTCTAGCTGGTTCATCCATCACACGAACAAATTCTCCATTGTTTAGAGGATATCCAGATTGTGTTATTTTAACACGAACAATTTTACCAATCATATCTGATGATCCTTCAAATTTCACTTTTAAATAATTATCTGAATACCCAATTAACATGGCTTGATCTGAATGATCCTGTTCTTCAGGTATAACTTCTAATACTTCTCCCTCATAAAGGGATGCATATTCTTTTGCCTGTTGATTAGAAAGTTCAATGAGTTGATGAACACGTTCATTCTTCACATCATCATTCACCTGATTATCCATTCGTGCAGCTGGTGTTCCCGTGCGTTTAGAAAATGGAAATACATGAAGCTCAGAATAACCAATTTCCCTGATAAAATTATATGTTTCTTGAAATTCTGCATCTGATTCACCAGGGAACCCTACGATCACATCAGAAGTAATTGCAAGTCCAGGTAATGCTTGTTTAATACGATCCACTTTTTCTTTATAGTAACTTGATGAATATTTTCGACGCATTCTTTCTAACACGGAATCTGATCCTGATTGAAGCGGGATATGAAGGTGTCGAACTATTTTTTCTGACTCATCTAATACTTGAATGACCTCATCTGTAATTTGACTTGCTTCTATCGAAGAAATACGGATACGTTTTAATCCATCTACTTTATGCTCAAGGTCACGTAATAAATCTGCAAAATGATAATCTTTCATATCCTCTCCATACCCTGCAGTATGAATACCGGTTAAGACAATTTCTTTATACCCTGCATCAACTAATTGTTGTGCTTGCTTTAACACATTTTCAGGCTTTCTTGAACGCAACAGACCCCTAGACCAAGGAATGATACAAAATGTACAGAAATTGTTGCAGCCTTCTTGAATTTTTAATGAAGCGCGGGTTCTATCTGAAAATACAGGTACATCCATTTCTTCAAACACACGATTTTTCATAATATTCGACACACCATTAATAGGTAATCTTGTTTCTTGGTGTTCTTTTATATATTTAATCATTTTATCACGGTCTTGTGTTCCAACAACAATATCCACACCTGGAATCTCCATAATTTCCCCAGGTGAAGTTTGTGCATAGCAACCAGTTACACAGATTACTGCTTCTGGGTTTTTACGGATCGCTCTACGAATGATTTGTCGACTTTTTTTATCGCCTGTATTTGTTACTGTACAAGTATTAATAATATAAACATCTGCTTCTCGATCAAACTCTACTCGTTCATAGCCGTGTTGTTTAAATATTTGCCATATTCCTTCTGTTTCATAATGATTCACCTTACAACCTAAGGTGTGAAATGCCACTGTAGACATTTAGATCACTCCATTTCTTCAAAATGATACGAAAGACTAGCTAACGCATACAAACCAGCTGTTTCTGTTCTAAGTATTCTTGGACCTAAACGAACACAAGTAAAACCATTTTGTTTCATCGTAGCTATTTCCGTCTCTGAAAATCCACCCTCAGGGCCTATACAGATAAATACAGACTCACCCTCATGTATTTTCTGATAGATTTCATGTAATTTGTTGCTTTTCTCCAATCGAGTTGTTTCTTCGTATGCAACAAGCTTATGATCAAACATAGATGCATGTTTAACTAAATCAGAAAGGTTGGAGATAGTAGTAACGTTTGGTAAACAGGTACGATGTGATTGCTCGGCGGCTTCTTTTACGATTTTACGGTATCGAAGGAGTTTTTTTTCTGTTTTTTTGGCATCCCATTTCACAATAGAACGAGCACCTTGAAAAAGGAAAAAATCAACCGCTCCTAATTCAGTACCTTTTTGTAAAATCAGATCTAGTTTATCTCCTTTTGGAAATGCTTGTGCAATCGCAACCTTTATAGGCATTTCAACATTCGATTCTATCCAACTCACAATGTTTGCAACAACTTCATTTTCCGTTATATTTTCTATCAAACAAATCGCAGCTTGTCCATCCGGTCGATTACAGATGATTTGATCACCATTATGCATACGCATAACACGATTTATATGGTGATAATCATCTCCTGTAATAAAAACTTCACTTGCTGTCCATTGATCCATAGGAACAAAATAATGTTGCACGGTATTTACCTGCTTTCTATTTCTACTTTTTAGCAATAATGCAAATCCAATCTTCCATTTGGTTGACCTCTATTATTTGAAAACCAACATCTATCAATGCTTGTTTTACTTGTTCCTTTTTTGCATGTATGATGCCTGATGTAATAAAAAAACCACCAGGCTTCAACAAGCGAAAAGCATCCGCTTCAAAGCGCATAATAATTTCTGCTAGTATATTGGCTACTATTACGTCAGGTTTCTCTTCAATATTATCTAACAAATTATTTTGTTTCACCTGAATTTGATGATGAACTTTATTAATCTTTGTATTAATACGAGCAGACTTTACTGCTACATCATCAAGATCAAAAGCCCATACTTGGTTTGCTCCAAGTAAAGCAGATGCGATACTTAGCACACCTGATCCAGTACCAACATCAATAACAAAGTTGTTTGGCTCTATATAGCTTTCTAATGCTTGAATACTTAACACAGTAGTTGGATGTGTTCCTGTACCAAAAGCCATTCCTGGATCTAATTCAATAATTAACTCATCGCTAGAAACAGCTTGATAGTCTTCCCAGGTAGGTGTAATTGTAATTTTTTCAGAGATCTTGACCGGCTTATAGTATTTTTTCCAAGCTGTGGCCCATTCTTCTTCATTCACTTCACTTAAGGTTATTTGATTGGTTCCAAGATCAATATCATACAGTAATAAATTATTAATTGCTTGCTTGATCTGATCAACTGTTTCTCCTAAAAAGCTGTTCATAGGTAAATAAGCTTTTAATAGAACACCTTCTTCTGGGAAGTCAATTGGATTTAATTCATACATTTCACCTAAATCTGTGGAGCGATCTTTATCTAATTCCTCTGAGTCCTCAATAACAACACCACTAGCTCCTGCCTCGTGTAAAATATTTGAAATCGGTTCGATTGCTTCATTGGTGGTGTGAATACATAATTCAGACCATTTCAAGTGAATCAACTCATTTCTGATCATTTATTTCATTTATCGTGATATTTACCTAATAAATTAAGATTATTCGCCTTTAAAGGCCCGTTTCACACGTTGAAAGAAAGAATCTTCATGTTCATCTGTAGCTTTGTTTCCACTTATTTCATTTAGTTCACGTAATAATTCTTTCTGTCGATCGGTTAAATTTGTCGGAGTTATTACACGAATTTTAACATGTTGATCACCATGACCATAACCACGAACATTTGGAGCACCTTTCCCTTTCAAACGAAAGGTTTTACCTGTTTGTGTTCCAGCAGGTATTTTTAATTTTACTTTACCATGCACAGTAGGAATTTCAATTTCATCACCAAGTGCGGCTTGAGCAAACGCAATTGGCATTTCACAAAAGATATGATCACCATCACGTTTATAAAACTCATGTATTTTAATCTGAACCACTACATATAGATCACCGGCTGGTCCACCATTTACACCTGGCTCGCCTTGGCCAGCGACTCTAATCTGTTGCCCATCATCAATTCCAGCAGGAATATTAATATGAATTTTCTTACGTTTCTTTACTTTTCCTGCTCCACCACACGTTGTACATTTATCTGGTATAATTTTACCGGTTCCTTGACATTGATTACATACACGCTTATTTACAACACGACCAAATGGTGTATTTTGTTCGACATTTAGTTGGCCACTACCGTTACATTGACTGCAGGTTTTTGGCTTTGTACCCGGTTTTGCACCAGAACCATGACACGTCTCACACGTTTCGTCTTTAGGAATTTCAATATCTGTTTCTTTCCCAAAAATAGCCTCTTCAAAATCTAACACCATTGTATATTGTAAATCCGCTCCTTGCCTAGGCGCATTGGGATCTCGACGACGTCCGCCTCCAAAAAACATATCAAAAATATCACCGAATCCACCAAAGTCTTCTGCACCACCAAAGCCACCAAACCCTTGACTCTGCGGTCCAGCATGACCGAATTGATCATATTGTGTACGTTTCTGATCATCACTTAATACTTCATAAGCTTCCTTTGCCTCTTTAAATTTATCTGCTGCATCATCCTCTTTATTTACATCTGGATGATATTTTCTTGCGAGTTTTCGGTAAGCCTTCTTTAATTCGTCTTTTGATGCATCTTTAGAGACACCAAGTACATCATAATAGTCTCTTTTACTCACTGCACGATCACTCTCCCGACTCTTCTTTGCATAGATTTTATCATAACATTGAAACTCTATTTTGAGCAAATTACTTATAAATGAAATTCTTTATAGAAGTTGATAGTTTATGAAGGGAATAGAACAGAGGAAAAGTCAAAGCCAAGTGAAACCTGACTTTGACTTTTTCTACAAGTTTGTGTACTACTTTTCTATCTTACTTTTTACCTTCTTCATCGTCATTAACTTCTTCATAATCAGCATCTACAACATCATCAGCAGCTTCACCATTTTCACCTTGTGCAGCTTGTGCTTGTTGTTGTGCTTGTTCATACAATTTAACGGATAGTGCTTGAACTTGCTCTTGTAATGCATCTTTTTTCTCTTTAATCGCATCAAGATCATCGCCTTCAAGCGCTTGTTTTAATTCATCTTTTGCAGTTTCAGCTTTTTGTTTCTCATCATCGGATACTTGTTCACCTAAATCTTTGATTGTTTTATCTGTTTGGAAAACAAGTTGATCTGCTTCGTTACGAAGTTCTACTTCTTCACGACGTTTCTTATCTGCTTCCGCATTTTCTTCAGCATCTTTTACCATCTGTTCTACTTCATCGTCGGAAAGACCGGAAGAAGACTTAATTGTAATGGATTGCTCTTTATTTGTACCTAAGTCTTTTGCACGAACATTCACTATACCATTAGCATCAATATCAAAAGATACTTCAATTTGTGGTACACCACGTGGTGCTGGTGGAATATCTGTTAATTGGAAACGACCAAGCGTTTTGTTATCTTGTGCCATTTCACGTTCACCTTGAAGCACATGAATATCAACTGCTGTCTGATTATCTGCTGCTGTTGAGAATACTTGTGAATGACTAGTTGGTATTGTTGTATTACGTTCAATTAATTTTGTTGTCACGCCACCCATTGTTTCAATACCTAATGATAGTGGTGTAACATCAAGAAGAACGACATCTTTTACATCACCTTGTAATACCCCACCTTGAATGGCTGCACCAAGTGCAACTACTTCATCTGGGTTGACACCTTTAGATGGCTCTTGACCAATTTCTTTTTTGATCGCTTCTTGAACTGCTGGTATACGCGTTGAACCACCTACTAGTAATACTTTATTGATTTCATTTGCATTCATTCCAGCATCTTTCAACGCCTGACGTGTTGGTCCCATCGTACGTTCAACCAAATCAGAAGAAAGCTCATCGAATTTTGCACGAGTTAAGTTCATTTCTAAGTGTAATGGACCAGCTTCTCCAGCAGTTATAAATGGTAATGAAATTTGTGTTTGCGCTACACCTGAAAGATCTTTTTTAGCTTTTTCAGCTGCATCTTTCAAACGTTGTAAAGCCATTTTATCTTTAGATAAATCAATACCATTTTCTTTTTTGAATTCTGCAACCATATGATCGATAATTACTTCATCAAAATCATCACCGCCAAGACGATTATCACCTGCAGTTGCAACTACTTCAAATGTACCTTCACCAATATCAAGAATAGAAACGTCAAAAGTACCTCCACCTAGATCATATACTAAGACAGTTTGATCTTGATCGCCTTTATCGATACCATACGCTAACGCTGCAGCCGTTGGTTCGTTAATAATACGCTCAACCTCTAGTCCTGCAATTTTACCTGCATCTTTTGTTGCTTGACGTTCTGCATCATTAAAGTAAGCAGGAACGGTAATAACAGCTTTATCTACTGTATCACCTAAATAATCTTCTGCATAAGATTTAATGTGTTGTAGGATAATAGCAGAAATTTCTTGGGGTGTATATTCTTTTCCTTCAATTTCTACTTTATAATCTGTACCCATATGTCTTTTAACGGATTGAATTGTATTAGGGTTTGTAATTGCTTGACGCTTTGCAACTTCCCCTACTTGTCTTTCACCATTTTTAAAGGCAACAACAGATGGTGTTGTACGGTTTCCTTCAGGATTTGGAATAACCTTTGATTCTCCACCTTCCATTACTGCTACACAAGAGTTTGTTGTACCTAAATCAATACCAATAATTTTTCCCATGACTAACTTCCTCCTTCTTACAATATGTAATTACTGATTTACTTTAACCATTGCCGGGCGAATAACCCGATCTTTTAGTTTATAACCCTTTTGTAGTTCTTCTACTACTGTGTTGGAATCATATTGATCGTCTTCCACTTGCATGACTGCTTGATGTAAATGAGGATCAAAATCAGTACCAACTGTTTCAATAACCTCAACACCTTCTTTATTTAACACATCATTTAATTGACGATAAATCATTTCCATACCTTCTACAAATTGCTGTGTGCTATTGTCTTTAACTTCCGTTTTAAGTGCACGCTCAAAATTATCTACTACCGGTAAAAGTTCGGTAATTAATGACTGCGATCTATATTTTCGATCAGCTTCTTTTTCTTTTTGCGTTCTTTTTCGGAAGTTATCGTATTCTGCCTGAACTCTTAGCAATTTTTCATACAGTTCATCTTTTTCTTTTTGAAGCTTCTCCACTTCACTGTTACTAGCTTCATGTTCTTCAGGTGATTCATCAATGATTTCTTGATCTACATCTGTTACTTCTTCGACAGTATCTTGCTGTTCCGCTTTTTCTTTATTCTTTTCCAAGACCGTCACCTCCTCTAATTCATAACAATCAAACATTCTTGAATATATCATGAATAAAAATGTAAATAAAGTATTTCGTTTATTTAATAGAACGTTATTTTTATTCATGAGGAAAGGAGGTGATATAACCCTCCATTATTACAAAATACTCCTATTAAGTGTTCCACAACTCTACTATTTAAAACCACGAATGAAAAGTATGTGACATTCGATTAGATAATACATGTAACAAAGAAATTACACGAGCATATTCCATACGTGTTGGTCCTAATAAAGCAATTGTCCCTAATTGCTGATCACCAAGTGAATAATTTGCAGTAATCAAACTACAATCTTGCATTTCATCCATCTCATTTTCTTGACCAATTGAAACGTGTATTCCATTTTTATAAGACCTCAACATATTAGCAATTGCATCCTCTTGCTCCATCACTGAGTAAAGCGAATGTATTTTATTTACGTCTTTGAATTCAGGTTGAAGTAATATATTTGTAATACCTCCAACATATAATTGAACTGGTTGTTCATCAAATAGCGCAGCCTTTAGATATTGATAAGCAACATCAAAGTCATTCATATATTTTTGCATTAATACAGTAAGCTCTTTCTGCAATCGATCATGCAAATGAATAATTGGTACATTTTTCAATCGTTCATTAAGCATATTAACTAACTTCTCTAGGTCACTTGGCTCTATCTCAGTTGGAATAGAAAAGGAGCGATGCTCAACATGACCAGTATTTGTCACAAGAATAGCAATAGCCATATGTGATGACAATTGTATAATCTCCAACTGCTTTAATGTTGTTTCATAGACCTTTGGACCTAAAATAATGGACGTATAATTCGTTAACTCAGATAGCACCTTAGCTGACTTCTGAACAACTTGCTCAAATTCAAGCATTTCTTCTTCAAACGTAGTTGAAATAACACGCATTTCTGTTTGCGAAAGGTGAAAAGGCGATAACAGATGATCAACATAAAATCGATATCCCTTTTCAGATGGAACTCTTCCTGAAGAAGAATGTGTTTTTTCAATAAATCCCATATCTTCAAGGTCAGCCATTTCGTTTCTTATGGTAGCAGGGCTAAATGTTATTTCATCCTTTTTTGATATTGCACGTGAACCTATTGGTTGTGCAGTTTGGATGAATTCATCAATAATTACTTGTAAAATCAATAATTGTCTTTTAGACAGCATGATGATCACCTCTGTTAGCACTCTTGTCATCCGAGTGCTAAATCTATTATTAAATTATCAAAAGCAATTAAAAATGTCAATGCGAATGCTTCAATTTCTTCATTCAACTTCTTTGCAGATAATTTATCACTTACACTCAGACGTCATTGATTTATTAGCGGTAAATCATTTTCTAACAAGAATGATTGAAACACCTCATTACCAAACAGTTGTCCGCTTTTTGTTAAACGTATACCATCTTTATCTTGGATAATCCATTTTTTGTTTTTTAATTGTTTCAATTCGTCGCTATAAATATCTGTTAATGCTATATGATATTTTTCTTTAAATGCATTAAATACAACACCAGTTCGCTTGCGCAAACCTAGAAACAATTCTTCTTCTATTTGTTCTTTCAATCCAATCAATTCTGTATGAAGTACTGGTCTTCCTGTATTGTTAGCCTCTTTTACATAGGCAGGGAATGGACGTAAATTAATAATTCTTTTTCCAGGTAAATACCCATGTGCTCCGGCTCCAAAACCATAATAGTAATTGTTGTCCCAATAGGTTAAATTATGCTTGCTTTCAAATCCTGTTTCAGCAAAATTACTGATTTCATATTGTTTTTTACCCTTTTTCTCCATTTCTTCAATTAATAATTCATACATCGTAGCCTCAATTTCTTCTGGTGGTTTATGCAACTTTCCTTTATTATATCGTTGATAAAACACTGTTTTAGGCTCAATTTGTAATGAATAAGACGAGTAATGTGGTAAATCGAATGCTAAAGCTTCTTGTAAAGAATGATTAAAACTGTCAATCGTTTGATTAGGTAATCCATACATTAAATCAATACTTATGTTTGTAATATTATATTTTTTTAAATCATTTATATTTTGATATACATCCTTTGTTCGATGTAATCTACCTAATTTTTCAAGCAACTCATCGTCAAAAACTTGCGCTCCCATTGATATTCGATTAACACCATAACTAGACAAAAGATTTATTTTTTGTTCATTCAAATCACCTGGATTCGCTTCAAATGTATATTCTATTACTTCATTTACATCAAAATAGTAATCAATCATATAAAGTAACTTGTCTAATTGTCTTATATTTAATGCTGTTGGAGTTCCGCCACCAACAAAAATGGTATGCATTTTTTGTTTTGGCTCAGCTATATAAGTTGAAATTTCTTTTTCTAATGCGATTAAATATTCATCAGCCATCTTTTCTTCATAAAAGAATTTTGTGAAATCACAATAATGGCATATTTTTTCACAAAATGGAATGTGAATATATACAGATGATGTCATACGTTTCACCTTTTCTTTATAAAAATTTTACGTTAATGACAGTTTAAAGAAAGTGTTCTGTTTCGTACAATATTTTGCATGTTAGTAAACAGTAGAAACCCTTGTCAATTAGCTGGACAAGGGTTTCTACTACTATTCATCATCCATTCGTAAAACAGCCATAAACGCTTCTTGAGGAACCTCTACTGAGCCTACCATTTTCATGCGCTTTTTACCTTCTTTTTGTTTTTCTAAAAGCTTTCGCTTACGTGAAATATCCCCACCATAACATTTTGATAAGACATTTTTACGCATCGCTTTAATAGTGGAACGTGCTACAATCTTATTTCCAATTGCAGCTTGTACAGGTACTTCAAACTGCTGTCTTGGGATTAAATTTTTTAATTTCTCAACAATCTGTTTTCCTCGCTCATAAGCAAAGTCACGATGGACAATGAATGATAGGGCATCTATGGTATCCCCATTCAACCAAATGTCCATTTTAACTAAGTTAGAAGGTTGATAACCGACTATTTCATAATCAAAGGATGCATAACCCTTTGTTTGTGATTTTAATGTATCAAAAAAATCAAAAACAATCTCAGATAGTGGAATCTCATAAATAACATTTACACGATTATCATCTAAATATTCCATATCTTGGAAGTTACCTCGTTTTTTCTGACACAATTCCATTACTGGGCCAACATAATCATTAGGCACCATAACTGTTGCTTTAACATACGGCTCACTAACTTCTTGTATCGATTGATTGTCAGGCATAAATGATGGATTGTCTATTGATATTTCTGAACCATCGGTTTGTGTAACTTGATAAATAACACTAGGGGCCGTTGTGATTAGATCAATATTAAATTCTCGTTCTATTCTTTCCTGAATAATCTCCATGTGTAGTAAGCCTAAAAATCCACAACGAAAACCAAATCCTAATGCTTGAGAAGTTTCCGCTTCGTATTGAAGAGACGAATCGTTTAATTCCAATCTTTCTAACGCTTCCCGTAAATCATTGTATTTATTTGCATCTACCGGATAAAGCCCACAGAAAACCATTGGATTTAATTTACGATAACCTGGTAACGGTTCAGTTGCAGGTTGTTTTGCTAATGTGATCGTATCACCAACACGAGAATCGCCAACATTTTTTATTGACGCAGTAAGGTAACCTACATCACCAACACCTAATTCACCTAAAGGGTGTGGCTTAGGTGTAAACACGCCCACTTCATTTACTTCAAATTCTTTCCCAGTTGCCATCATTTTAATTTTGTCGCCAACTTTAACCGAACCCTCTTTAATACAAACATAAGCGATAACTCCACGATAGGAATCATATAAAGAATCAAAGATTAGTCCTTTTAATGGCTCCTCTGATTCACCCTGAGGCGGTGGTACGTCTTCTACAATACGTTCTAGAATTTCATCTATTCCAATGCCATCTTTGGCACTCGCTAAAATAGACGTTTCACCATCTATTCCAATAACGTCAGTAATTTCCTGCTTGACACGGTCTGGGTCAGCACCTGGTAAATCAATTTTATTAATTACCGGTATGATTTCCAGATCATTATCTAGTGCTAAATAAACATTCGCTAATGTTTGAGCTTCAATACCTTGAGCAGCGTCAACAACCAAAATAGCTCCTTCGCAAGCTGCTAAGCTTCGAGATACTTCATAGGTAAAGTCGACGTGTCCAGGAGTATCAATCAAATGGAAAAGGTATTCTTCCCCATCATGATGTTGATATTTTAATTGCACCGCGTTTAATTTTATCGTAATGCCGCGTTCGCGTTCTAAATCCATCGCATCTAAAAATTGTTCTTTCATTTCCCGTTGTGTTAGTGCTTTTGTTTTTTCTAAAATTCGATCAGCAAGTGTTGATTTGCCGTGATCAATATGAGCAATAATCGAAAAGTTTCTGACTCGTTTCTGTTCTCTAATTTTTGCCAATTCATTCACTCCTATTTTTCGAGCACAATACTAGGATTGATTATAGCAGTGAAAACGTGATGATTCAATTATTTTTAGTGTTAACATATATCAAGTTTCTTTCGAGATGATGTTACATGAACAATTAAAAACAATTTAAACGAATATTTCTGATATATGGTATGCTGCTTGAATGACTTGATCATACGCCCATACAGATGTTGTTTCTATAAATATTGCGACCTTTTCTATTAATGGTTTATTATCGGAAAAGCTTTTTTGTTGAGCGATTCTGTTTTGATTAACATTAGATTGCTGTTCTCTATCAATGGTAACTGAAACTGCTTTTTGTTCTTCATCCCTTGATTCAATTATTTGTTGATTGGACTCTTGAACCATCATTTGATTATTTTTCGTTCCAAAAAGCATTCCAGTTAAAAATACGACGGCAATTAACAGCATATATACAAGCATCTTCATCTCACTGATCTCCTTTTTCTGATTTATTGTTGATTTTGAACAGCTTCTGCATCCCAGTAATAGTCACTAAACACCTCTGCTAATGCGTCAGCTGATCGATAGAGTTCAGTCATTGTATTATCTACTCCACCAAATTCAATTAAAATCGCATTGTCCGATAAGTCTTGGTTATATACGCCGTTTTTACCAGCTCCACCTTGCTGTGTCACACCCCTACTCAAACCTGGATACTTTTCCTCTAACTTCTCATGCAATTCGGTGGCTAATGCTACATTTTTGCTATTATTGCTATAATCAGACCCAATCACAAAAAATAAGCTTGCATATTCTTTGCCCTTCACCGTCGTTGTTGTATCTTCCCTTCTTCTACTATCTCGATGTAAATCAAACACATAGGTTATATGTTTATTGTTGGCTAACGCCTCTTCTACTATTGGCTGAGAAGCATCATAAGATTGCCAATACTCCCAGTCTTTTTGATTTAATATTGACATAAAATCAGTGTGATCAACCTGTGTTCCAATTCCTTTTTTCTCTAAACTCTTCTCCAACCGTTCACTTACTTTTGTAATATTAACTTCTGCATGAAACGCTTGATTTGGATCTTTCACACCATCTAAGTGAGGTAGAAATGACTCTCGATTATGTGTACTATATAAAAAAACAACTTGCTTATCCCCGGTAGTATTCTCTAAGTCCGGTTTATCCTTTTCCTCTTGATTTGGCTGATCTTCTTCTAATGAGGCATCTCTCTGCTCTAGTACAACATCTAAGGGAGGGGCAGATTCAATTGGTAAATCAGTATAATCCGTTCCTTCTCCTGCAACAATAATCTTTTGATCATATGCATAAAAGCTGGGAATCTCTCTTCCAAGTAAACTCCTGATATCATTTAGTCTTATATTCGTTGCTAGTTCAAATAACAAATCAGACCAACTTAATTGTTCATGATTATTAGGAACAGTTGCATGCATATATTGTTTGTTCTCCATTCCTAATAAATAAATAAAAACAGACCCTTCAATTTGGCTTGTCCAGTTTGTAATAATAGAAGAGGATAGCCGGTAAGCTGGTTTAATTGTTGTAACAAAACTAATGCTAACAAATAATAAACTTAATAGGATGATCCATATTGTGCCTCGGCGCAAATTATTTAAAAAACCAATCATTGTTTTACGCCATAACTGTCTAAGGTAATCCATAAACGTTCCTCTCCCACTTTCTATCAACTTTACTAGATACTATGATAGAATACATAAAAGTAGAACCAATGTTTCACCTTAAATATTTGATTGAATAATATTGATTTCCAAAACTACCTTGTATAATAGCCAGCTGTTTCAACTTGAACGGATTCGTGCATTGCTGCATTTATACCTGAAGATAAAAGATGTGCCATATCTTTCATATAACCGTCTACTTCTTTTGGAGTTACCATCAAGTTATGTCCAAGCGGCGTAAGAACTTCTGAAATTAATGCTCGTTTCTCTGCTTCATTTAGCTTACCAATCATCCCAAAAACAGCTTGTCTTTTTTCTTCATTTGGAAGGTCGTCTTCTGTTAATGTTCGTTTACCAAACCGCATACTAGAAGGTGCTAGACTCTTGGATGGTCGATCCTTCTCCTCCCACTCTCTACCAAAATGTTTAAACACATAATCAATCGTATCACTTGTAATTGTTACCGCATCTACAACAGTTGGAACCCCAATTGCAATAACAGGAATACCCAACGTATCTTTACTCAACTCTTTTCTCTTATTACCAACACCTGATCCTGGATGAATTCCCGTGTTAGCTATTTGTATGGTGGCATTGACTCGTTCGATTGACCTTGATGCTAAAGCGTCAATCGCAATAACAAAGTCAGGTGATTGTTTATCAATGATTCCTTGTATCACATCACTTGTTTCAATACCTGTCACTCCCATCACCCCAGGAGTAATAGCAGAAACCGGACGGTATCCCTCGGCTACTGTTTCTGGATGAAGTGCAAATAAATGGCTTGTCACAAGTACTTTCTCCACAGCCATTGGACCTAATGCATCTGGTGTAACATTCCAATTTCCTAAACCAACAATTAGACAACTGGCATCTTCTGGAATATTTTCTTTCTTTAATAGAGCTTCTAATTCTGCAGAAAATGTATTAGCCGCTTTGTTTTGTTCATTACTATCCTGAGACTTAACGCTTTCCGTATGGATTGTAATATAGTCACCAGCTTTTTTCCCTATCTTTTTTGCACCAGTTTCATCTATTGTTACATAAGAGACAGTCGTATTGCCTTTCTTTGTCTCTTTTATATCGACCCCTTCTAACTGTTGCTCTTCTACTTTAGATTCTTCTACAAACATATCCTTCGCTTCAACTGCTAAATCCGTTCGAATAGAAAAGGATTCTTTACTATCGTTCCTCATTATCGATCACCTTCTTTTTATTCTTATCGTTACCATTATTAATAAAAAGATACGTTCTTCACTACTTATAGAACAGATTTATATTGAAAATTATTCGTAGCTTTGGTACAATGACGATTGTTCTATAGTTGTTTTTCGAATTGAGAACGTGGAGGTGAAAAAATGGCTAATATTAAATCTGCAATCAAACGTGTGCGTCTGAACAATGAACTACGTGCTCATAACACACCTATTAAAACTGATATGCGTTCACACATTAAACAAGTTGAAAAACTTGTTGCTAATAAAAATGTGGAAGATGCAAAAGTTGCTTTACAAAAAGCAATTAAGAAAATTGATAAAGCAGTCCAAAAAGGCATTATCCATAAAAATAATGGTAATCGTCAAAAATCACGTCTTGCTAAAAAAGTAAACGAGCTTAGCGCTTAATTGCTTTTATTATGACCAACACATAAAAAGCTTGTAGGAGTCCCTACAAGCTTTTTTTACTGAAATGGTTTAATTATTTGATATAAAAGTAATTCAAAAGCGAGTCTTTTGTCCATTTGGCCTTGTTTTATTTGTATATCTGTTAACGTACATTGATCTAAAATGGCTTCTAACTTTTCCCTTGAGAAGTATTTTTCCCTCGTCATTGCCATTTTTATTACATAAGGATGTACTTTTAATTGTTGAGCCATTTGTTTTTGACTATAGCCAGACTTTTTTAATATTTTAACATGATTAATTGTTCGAAATTGTGAACCCAATAAAGCTAAAAGAGCAATTTCATCTTCATTAATTCTTGATAGATCTTGATAAACGCGAATGGCTTTTGCTAGATCCTTAGCAATGACTGCATCGACTAATTTCAACCCCGAATTATTTGTGCTTTGATGCGCTAATAATTCTTCAGCAATTTTAGGCGTAATGATTCCGCCTTTCCCAACATATGTTGCTAGTTTTTCTAATTCCTTTTCCAATAACATTAAATTGGCGCCCGTTTCTTTACTAATTACTTCATAAGTTGCTTTTTCAATACCAACATTCAATTGTTTTGCTAAAAAATCAATCCATTTATCAATATCCCACTCTTTTACTGGATGGCATTCAATCATTTCTGCTTGCTTTTTAAGTACTTTTGTTATTTTTTTTCGTTCATCTAATTTCTCATAAGGAGCAATTAACACAAGAATAGAATAGTCAATAGGATTAGAAACATACTTTAATAAAGCATCTATTTGATGCGATACCCCTGATTTATCAGGCTTAGATGTTAAAAAAATGGGATGATAAGCGAGCACGACCTTTCGTTGTCCAAAGAAAGGATATGTCTCAACATCCATTATTACCTCCTGTATCGCAGTTTCTTCCAAGTCATATCGTATAAAGTTTGCTTCATCATCACTATCAGATAACCCATGTTGTTTTAATTTACTAATCATGTTTTCGATTAAATAGGATTCTGTTCCATACAATAAATATATAGGTTGGAATTCGTTTTTTTCTATTTTGTTTATTGCTTTAAAATAATCCATTTACTCACATCCCGATAACAATACTATATCTATCCTAATTGTAAAAACGCCGGAATACAAGTAAATTTTTTAACAGAGAAATGGAGGAAGTAATGATTATACTCCCTCCGCAATCTATATGAACGTTTAATCATCAGTCCTAGGAAGCTGTAGACTAAACGATGTTTTCAAGTATAGATTGACCAAAAAAATGATAAGTAAGCATGTCAAGTCTTGCTAACTAAGGGAAACACCAGTTAAAACGGAAAAAGCTATTTGTATGCTGTTTTATTAACTTGACATCACTTCTCATAACTATTTCTACTACGATATATTATGGTAAAAATGTAGAAAATGTTCCTCTTTCCCCATTATCTTTATACGTATATTGAATAGCACCTTGTTGATCTGTTCTGAATACAATGATACCTTTACTTTCTAAACGTTCAATAACCTTATCTGCCGGGTGTCCGTATCGATTATCCTTACCAACTGAAATCATAGCTACTTTTGGATCAAGTTGACGAATAAAGGATTCAGATGTTGAATCACCACTTCCATGGTGGGCTAATTTTAGAACGTCTACTGTTAAATTAGGATAAATGTTGATAATTTGTTGTTCAATTTGGTCACTAATATCTCCAGTGAATAGCCACTTTAATTGACCTAACTTTGCTAAAACAACAAGTGAGTTATTATTTCGATCTTGATAATTATTGTTTGGGTGTATTATTTGAAAAGATAATCCATTGTAATAAAAGGTATCATCATAACCAACAGTATGATATTGTTGTTCTTCCGACATTTCGGCTAGTAAGGGAGAATCAAAATAAGGACTTGTTACAATATGTTTAATATTAAAATCTTTTAACAGATAGGTTAAGCTTCCGATATGATCATGATCAGCGTGTGATAAAATGATTAGATCCACTTGACTGATCCCTTTACTATACAAAAAAGGTTGAATCACTTGTTTATATATTCTATCGGAAGGTGTTTGAAAATCTTCTTCAAAAGTTCCAGCAACATCAATCATTATTACTCCTTTTCGATAAGGTAGCTCAATTACCATGGCATCCCCTTGTCCAACATCTAACATAGTTATTATTCCATTCTCATTCGTATATGGCCGCATCTCTAACCAAATTATCCAGCATAACAGTAATAACGAACTTATAAAAACCTGTTTCATTTTTTTGTATTCGATGGCCATAAACAGTCCAATTAATAAGATATAATAAAACCAAACATATAAATAAGGGAACTCACCAACTACAAAAGGATGAAATAAGTGTTGGTCTATCCAAGTAATAAAACGAAGCATAGGTGCATGCATCCATTGAAAGATAAGATCCAAAAAAGTAGTTAAACTAGGGTAGAAAAAACAAATAATCAATAAAAAAAATAAAAATGGCATAACAAGTATAGAAAAATAAGGTATAAGAAAAACATTTAACAAGATCGCTAACGGATTGAAATAATAAAAGTGCATCATTTGTAGGGGTAAGAGGATTAAAATACTAATTAGACTAATTCTAAATAGCAACTGTACTTTAGTTACATGTTCAAAACCTTTTTTTGAAAGCACTAAACCTAAGGTAACAAGAAATGAAAATTGAAATCCCAACTGAAAAATTAAATATTTATTATATACAAGGCACAACAAAAAAACCATACTCACAATATCAATAATGCTCACTTTTTTTCGGAATTGAAGCAAGATAATTCCTAGAACCCCCATTAAGCATGATCGCCATACAGATGGCGCCCCTCCACTTAAAAATGGATAGATAAACAAAAAGAGCAAGATGATATACACACCCTTTTCTTTTGAAAGAAAACCCATTTTAATAAAAATAAAATAAAGAAAACTTGTAATTAAACCAACATGAAGTCCAGATATAGCCAATAAATGCGAAAGATTCCAACGTTTAAAAATATCTACTATATCCTCATCTAATTGTGTATCAACACCAAAATATAGTGCTAATAACCAACTAGAAGTAAACGTACTGCAATAATGATTCACTCGTTCAACAATCTTGTTTTGCCAACGATAGAATTTGTCCAATACGTTAGCCCCTTCACATTGCAAATTGTCTATTTTTGTTAAAGTTAACTGCTTGCTAATACCTTTTTGTAATAAGAATGATTGATAATCAAATTCACCAGGGTTTGTACTTGTTGAGGGAGTTTGAGGAATAGCTGTTAATTGACAGGCTGCACCAGTTTTCCATGATGTAGGTTGCTCTGATTTGTTTTCGAAAAAATAATTTAACTGTATATTGTTATTGTTTTCCTTTATATTAAATATAAAAGACAAATAATTGTTTTCCCTTTTAACTGCAGAAGTAATGGTACCGGTGTAAGATTGGTCACTTGATTTTAACCAGGATGTATCCACCTCTTTTGGAAGGTAATAAATAGAGGTGAATACACTAATAGCAAGCATGATCATGATAGTAAGATTTTGAAGTGAGTGACGTCTATAAAGTATGTACAACCAGATAAGAAATAATCCATACAAAAAGTAACTATTAAAAGTTATTGCAATGATAGTGACTATTACAGCAATTGCAAAAAGATGCCAGTAACCTCTCAAGACATGACACCTACTCTCTAACTATCTTCTCGTTTTGTTGGTAAAAGATCAATAGAAACTTGTTCAAGCTCTACTTTTTCAACATACACACCCGCTTGTTTAAATAATTCAATCGCATAATGATGATTTTTATAATCAGCCGCATAGTAAACTGCTTGAATTCCTGCTTGAATTATTGATTTTGTACATTGCAGACATGGAAAATGTGTAACATAAATTTCTGCGTTACTTGTTGCAACACCAAATTTAGCACATTGTAATAACGCATTGATTTCTGCGTGAACTGTGCGTACACAGTGACCATCAATGACATAACAGCCTTCATCAATACAATGATCACTACCAGATACACTACCATTGTATCCACCGGCTATAATTCTTTTATCACGAACAATTGTTGCACCAACCATTAAACGTTCACATGTACTTCGTAAAGCTAATAAATGGCTTTGAGCCATAAAATATTGATCCCAAGAAATTCTATCCAATGTCACTACTCCTTTTATGTATTTTTATACAGTTTATGAAAAACTAGCATTTTCGTCAATACTTAAGGTACTCGAATATATGGTTCTAATTTTTCAACCGTTTTTTTCCCAATACCAGTAATTGACTCTAACTCATTAATCGATTGAAAAAAACCATACGCTTCTCTATGTTGAATGATTGCTTCTGCTTTCACAGCTCCAATACCAGGTAGTGTCTCAATTTCTTCTTTTGTAGCTTGATTAATTCTTAGTAATGAGGAAGACGAAGAAGCAGAAGAGGACGTTTCATTTAACGTTTCACCTTGTTTTGGAACAATAATTACCATTTCATCGAACACTTTCTGTGCTAAATTCACTCCACTAGTATCTGCATGATCTGTGAAACCGCCAGCTAAAACAATCATATCTTTCACTCGTTCTTCACCAGAAATTTGATAAATATCTGGATTTTCTACTTCACCTTTCACATCAACAAATTTTTTACTTGGTTCAGGATTACTTGTTTCAAGTGTTTCATCAATAGCTGATTTTTCCAACTGGAATGTATCAGTTGTTGTATGATCTTTCATATTAGGTCTTAACCACTCCCAAGTCCCTAAAAAAAGAACAGCTAAAATGACGCAAGAAAGTAACCAGTTACTTTTAAACCAATTTCTCATACCATACACCTGCCATATGAATTTTTTCTTATAAGAATAGGGGGTTTTTAGTAAGTTATATTTAAAGAAATGAAGTGTTTGTTAGAAGTAAATCAACAGAAGTCCAATCACGAAGGTCACCACACACAGTAAATAGACACCACTCTGAATTGCCCATGTAAGTTTTTCGATCTTCATCGTTTATATTCGACACAAACAGATTAATTCCTTCAACCTTTGTAAATTTTTTTGTTTTATAAGGGAATACATTAAGCGACGTGTCTTGCTTTTTTTCAAAAGGATTGGATAATACTAATGTCACATTTTACCGCCTGTGAAATAAAATTTAAAGTTTTACATACAAAAATAAAACGTTTATAAAACGTTTTATTTTCTACAAATTATAAATATTCGTTGAGACTGATCGGCCTGCTCAGGAGAAATAAATGTGGTATCAAAGTCGGAACAAATACCTATGATGTCAAAACCAACGTTCCTTAACCAGGTTAGGTAATCTTTAGTTGGAAACGTTCGTTGATGATGTTGTTCATCAAAACGCTCATATTGTTCCTTATCTTTAACAAAGAAGGTCATATCATGATACATCTCACCATGATATGTTCCAGCATCACAAAACCAAACATAACCCATATCTTCATACATTTCTGAAAAGGTATTATCTTGTAAATCATTTTCAACATAAGATATTGCATGTACATCAAAAAGGAATAGACCCTCTTTGGATAACGTTTGGTACACATTTGAAAATACTTGTTGCAATTCATCTTCTTTCGTAATGTAATTCATCACATCACAATAACTGATTGCGACATCATATGTTTTACCAGTTTCTAATGCATTTAGGTCCTGTTGAATCCATTGCACAGCTATATTTTCTTCAGATGCTCGTTGTTGCGCTATACTTAACATATCTGAAGCAAAATCTACGCCTGTCATCTCAAAACCTAATTTCGCAAGAAGCAATGTTATCTGCCCCGTTCCACAGCCTAAGTCAATAATTGCGTTAGGATTAGGTTGATATATTGTTAATAATTCCTTTGTGAAAGAAGTCCATTGATCATATGGCGCATTCTCCATAAACCGATCATAGACACCAGCCATTTTATTGTATACCATTACTTATCCTTCTTTCGACAACTCTAAATCTACGAGTGGTGCATCTCCCCAAAGTCGTTCTAAATTATAATAACTGCGTTCATCTTTATGAAAAACATGACACACTACATCGCCGATGTCCACTAAAATCCATCGTGCTTGTTCAAAACCCTCTAATCGCTTCACTTCAAGGTCGTTTGCTTCTGCTTGGTCTTTAATTTCTCTTGCAATAGCTTGTACTTGCCTTTCATTTGATCCATCACAGATAATAAAATAATCTGCCATTAACGAAACTTCACTCATGTCTAACGTAATTATATCGTTGGCACGTTTATCATCACAAGCTTGTGCTGCTATTTTTACCATTTCTTTGTGATCCATTCAATCCACTCCTCTTGTTTTTGTATTAAAATAATTATATGCATGAACAGTATCAGGATAGATGAGTTGTTGTCTTCCAGCTAAAAATGAGATTATATTTTGAAGCGCCAAAAAGCAAGCTTTATCTAAATTTTGCCAAGCTTGCTTTCGTACTTCGTCTAGACCAGGAAAATCTCGTTCTGGTTCAATATAATCAGCAAGAAATACAATCTTTTCAATCATACTCATATGCACTTTCCCGGTGGTATGCCAGTATATCCCGTTTAATACCTCAGCGTCTTCGATACCAACTTCTTGCCTCACTAACATAGCACCTACTGGACCGTGCCACAACTCTGGATGATAACCCAACAAGTCTTTTGGCAAATTAGAATAAGTAATTATTCGTTGCATCTCCGACTTATCTCTATATTTAGCATAATCATGGAAAATGGCTGCCATTTCTACCTTTTTTTGATCTACCTGATAATGTTCCGCTAATTTTAAAGCAACATCTGTTACTCTAATTGTATGTTCATAGCGACTTTGATTTAATTGTTTCTTAACAATCTCTAGTGCGCTCTGACGATTCATATAAACGATTCTCCTTTATCAAGCGTCTTACTGAAGATGGAACAAAATAAGTAATTGGTTTATTTTGCTTCACTCGATTACGTATCATAGTAGATGAGATATCTAAACCAGGAATATCTACAGCAATAATAGGATAATTAGTATCCAATTCATATTCTGGTCGTTTTACACCAACAAACTTAACCATATTTATTAATTCATCAATTTTATTCCATTTAGGGAGATATTCAACCATATCAGCACCAATAATAAAATAAAAAGATGTATCTGGATATATTTCTTTTAATAAATGGATTGTATTAAATGTATATGATTTACCTGGGCGGTCTATTTCTATTGTCTTTAAAAAGAAATGATCATTATCATCTATTGCTGCTTCAACCATTGCAACACGATTTATAACAGCAGTACTTGCTTTGTCCTTATGTGGTGGTTCATTTGATGGAATAAACCATACTTCATCTAATTTTAATTGATGATAAACCTCTTCAGCAATCACTAAATGCCCAATATGAGGTGGGTCAAATGTACCACCTAATAACCCTACTTTCTTCATATTTTACTCCTTATGGCAATTCTATCGTTTTATTTTCTAATGATTCTTTATATAAAATGATATTATTTCCAATAATCTGTATCAATTCTGCACCTGTTCCTTGTACCAACGCTTCTGCAACTTCATCTTTATCTTCTAAACAATTTTGTAAAATACTTACTTTAATTAATTCTCTTTTTTCTAATGCCTCATCAATTTGTACAATCATATTATCATTCACACCAATCTTACCTACTTGAAAAATTGGACGTAAATGATTTGCCTTTGCTCGTAAAAATCTTTTTTGTTTTCCTGTTAACATATTATTCATCCTTTTTTAATTGTTGTTCTAAATTATATCTTAATGGATTCACTGATACCTTTTTTCCAGTCCATTTCTGAAATGCTAATTTCGCTTGATTCAAAAGCATCGTATGCCCTTGATGAATCTTGGCACCTTGATCTCTTGCTTCACGTAAAAATGTCGTTAGTAATGGCTGATAAACAATATCACTTACAACCGTTTCATGCAACAGATTATCTAATGAAAGAATCGCTACATCCTCATTCATACCAACAGATGTTGTTTGTATGATTAAATGATAGTTGTCTATATTTTTTTCAGCTTCTTCGAATGTTACACAGTTGGTTTTAACTTGTTTTGTCTGATTTAGTGACTTTAATGTCATTGCTTTTTCAATTGTGCGATTTGCTATATCAACTCGTTCAAATGATTCTTGACACAGAGCATAAAAAATTCCTCGAGCAGCTCCACCAGCACCAATAACTAATACATTTTTCTTCCCAGTAAATAGTTCCGGGTAGTCAGCTTTTACCGCTTGAATATACCCTAATCCATCTGTGTTATATCCTATCCACTTCCCATTGTCACAAACAACGGTATTTACTGCACCAATTTTTTCAGCATAGATATCTAGTTCATCTAAATAAGGAATGATTGCTTGCTTATATGGAACAGTTACATTATATCCTCTTAAATCATCCTGTTTTATCTTTTCAATAGTTTCTGGTAATTCAATGTCACTTGTTTCATAGAGCTTGTACTGCCCTTTTTGGTTAATTTGCTGTAAGAATTGTTTATGAATCCATGGTGATAATGAATGTTTAATTGGATATCCAATTAATCCTAATTTCATAACTTAACCCCTTTTTTAACATTCTAAATGATCGCATCTCGTTTGGATGGTGCCACTGTCTTTGGTGTATGGATCGTTACCGTAGCAGCAACACCAGACAGGGTTATCCAACCAAGTCCTGGTATCACAATATCACTTTTATTACCCTCTATTTTTAATGTGTGTGTAGACCATTCAGGTAAAAGGCTTAAATTGTCACTACTAGGTGGAGAAAGCAATTCACCTTTATGCTTCTCATACAATGCATCTGCATTTTCAAGCTTTGTCCGATGGATGGATAATTGATTTGCAAAATAGCAAACAAAAGGTTGTTTTTCTCCCTTTATAAAATCAAATCTTGCTAATCCTCCAATAAATAGTGTTTGTCCTTGTTGTAATTGATGAACAATAGGTTTTATTTCTTTTGCAGGTGTAATAACCTTTAGATCACTTTCGGAAAGATAGTGTGCCATCTGGCCGCGATTAATCACTCCAGGTGTATCAAATAAAGACGAATGTTGATCTAATGGAATTTCTATAAACCCTAAAGTTGTGCCTGGAAAGTAAGAAGTTGTTATTGCATCTTTCGTTCCTATTGATTCATTTATTAGACGATTAATAAATGTTGACTTTCCAACATTAGTACAACCTACAACATAAACATCTTGTTTGTTTCGGTAATATTCAATTCCTTTTTTAACTTCATCCATTCCTTTTCCATTTGATGCAGATATTAAATAAACATCTTGAACAACCAAGCCCAAATCAGCAGCTGTTTTTTTCATCCATTGTTTTAGTCGATTTAAATTTGTTGATTTTGGAAGTAAGTCAACTTTATTTCCTACTAATATAATCGGATTCTTGCCAGTCAAACGGTGTAAACTTTTTATAAAACTACCACTAAAATCAAAAATATCTACCACCTTAACAATTAAGCCACTTGATTCACTTATTTGACTAATCATATCTAAAAAGTCTTGATCGGTATAAGAAACATCTTGTACCTCATTATAATGTTTTAATCGAAAACAACGTTGACAGATTAGCATATCATTATTTAAGGCCGAAGCAGGAACAAATCCCGGTTTATTTTTATCAGTTGTTTGTATAGTAGCGCCACAGCCTTGACAATAATTCACTCTTTCCATGTAATTAGTCCCTTCTTTCGCATCCAGCTTAAAATTTTACGTTCTATTCTTCTGTTAATTCTTGTCCACACTCCATCTGTTTTCACGATAGGGACGACAAGTATAGTATAAAAACCAGCACTATTACCACCCAAAACATCGGTCATTAATTGATCACCAACCACAACGATCTCATCTTTTGAAAGTTTCATTTGTTTAGCAGCTTTTTTAAAAGCTTTCGCAAATGGTTTACGAGCGCTGTACACAAATGGCGTCTTTAATGGTTCTGAGAATAATTTTACTCGTTTTTCATTATTATTAGATATAATCGTAACACGAATACCATTTTCCTCCATTTTATTGAACCATTCAACAATCTCCGGTGTAGCATCTGGCACGTTCCATGCAACAAGTGTATTATCTAAATCAGTAATAATTCCCTTAATCCCCTTTTGCTTTAACATCGTAGGGTTTATTTCAAAAATATCTTGTACATGTTGATTTGGCAAAAATCTTTTTAACACTAATTTGTTCACCTCAGCATTCTATAACATCAATTCCACCTATTCATCATAAACAATTTATACTTTTCTTTCAAAACTAATTATAAAAAAATCAATAAAAAATATAGTTTATGCATGTATTCTCTTAAATAGAATACAAAATCGTTCGACAAATTCCCTGTTTTTTCATCATGTGGATAACTTTATCAACAAAAAAGCCACTGTTAAATCAATATGTTTTACGTTTTATTCACATTTTATCTACAAGACACTGTAGATAAGTATTAGCTTGTATCCCTAATTTAAATTTGTTAGTGTTATATTAACTTATTTCAGTAGTATTTAAAACGACTTAATCGAATTCCATCAAAAAGTAAATGGAGGGCAAATGATGCAAAATTTATCAGATGAATTATTAGTTGAGTCGTATTACAAAGCTTATGAACTTAATCTAAATCCAGAGTTTATCCGTCTAATTGAACAAGAAATGCATCGTAGATCCATCAAACTTGAGTTAGGTTATTCAATGAATAAAGATGATGCTTTTCAAAATTCTTTTCTTTAAAAAATAAATCTTTACTCCGCTTTATCTTTATAAAAAATAATTTTATATGGACAGACACAATCTAATTAGCACCAACATAGAGTATTGTATAGGCTAATGCCTAATAACTTTATGGAGGTGCATCTATTTGTCTGTTATTTTAAGTGCACTTGCCTTTATAATTAAGGATGTACTTTTTTTTGTCTCTTATGTTAAGAATCATGCCTTTCCACAACCGTTAAGTGCAAAAGAAGAAAGAATCCAAATAGAGAAGATGCAAGATGGAGATGAAGAGGCAAGAAACAAATTGATTGAACACAATTTACGTTTGGTCGCCCATATCGTTAAGAAATTTGAGAACACTGGTGAAGATACGGAAGATTTAATTTCTATTGGAACAATCGGTTTAATAAAAGGGATCGAGAGTTATTCAGCAGGGAAAGGAACCAAATTAGCAACATATGCAGCACGATGTATTGAGAATGAGATTTTAATGCATTTACGTGCATTAAAAAAAACCAAAAAAGATGTTTCACTGCAAGATCCGATCGGGCAAGACAAAGAAGGGAACGAAATTAGCTTAATTGATATTTTACAAGCTGAGAATGAAGATATCGTTGAATTTATCCAATTAAATATGGAAGTTGAAAAAATCAAACAATACTTAGACATATTAGATAACAGGGAAAAACAAGTAATTGTTAGTAGATATGGTCTTGGTAATGAAGATGAGCTAACACAGCGTGAAATAGCGAAAAGATTAAATATATCACGAAGTTATGTATCTAGAATTGAAAAACGTGCGCTAATGAAGGTTTTCCACGAATACTATCGCAAAGAAAAATGATTAACACCTGTTCACATCAATAATCTATCAATTATATAATTGGAACAAATATACGTTACGACGTATATTTGTTCCGTAACATGCTATTTACATATCAATTGTTAACCTGTTTATTTAATCGGTTTATTAAAATGATAAATACAGATGCTCCAACTAAACACAAAACTAGTAAAATAAGTATAAAGAAAATATGCTCTGTTGTTTGTTTACTGTATATTTGAATTAACATTCCTGCGTAGAGATATGCACTTAAAATGAGAAGTACAAATGTAAAACGGCTAAAATCGGCAATCTTATTCATAATCGCTTGTTCCAATTCGTCTCCTCCTCCTATCATGATATAGATATATCATAACATGATAGGAGGCTCTATTTATCTGGTAAATCATTGAATTGCAAATTACATTTTCCGAACAACTTTTTCTATTAATTCAGCGGCGTGCTTTGCAGCCGTTTCTAAAAATGCCTCAAATGAAATAGAAGATTCTTTCCCAGCAATATCAGATAACGCACGAATAATTACAAATGGTGTTTTGTATTGTTGACATACTTGGGCAATTGCAGCAGCTTCCATTTCAGCAGCAATAAGCTCAGGAAATTTCTTTCTCACAAATGCCACACGCACTGCATCACTCATAAAAGTATCCCCGGTTGCTATTAACCCTTGTTTACTTTGTCTTAAATCACTAAGTTCATTGATTGCAGCTTCTGTATACTCTATCAGTTTATCATCTGCTAAGTAAACCGCAGGTAAACCTGGTACTTGTCCATATACATAGTCAAAGGCTGTTACATCAACATCATGATGTGTTACTTCCTTACCTATAACTAAATCTCCAACTTGTAAGTCTTGTCCAAAGCCCCCGGCAGAACCAGTATTAATCACATGCGTTGGTTGATACCGCTCATGTAAAATAGTTGTAGCCATTGCCGCATTTACTTTTCCGATACCTGATTGTAATAGTACTACATCTTTATCTTCCATTTTTCCTTGAATAAATAAACAATTTGCTATTGTAGTTTCTGTATCAATTACCATGTTTTCTTTTAATAACGCAATTTCTTCATCCATTGCACCAATAATCCCAATTTTCACCATTAACTCTCCTCTAATTAGCTATTTCTTCGTTGTCATTTTCATCTGATTCTTGTTCATTTGTACTAATTGAATCAAATCTATACTTTTGATCATTTTCTTTTAAATGGTCAACTCTTGTCGGCTGCCACCCTGTATTTTCAATCCATGAAAGGTAAACACGATAATGCTCACTCTCTGCTTGATTTGAAAACGTTGCAATTACTTTTTGAGGACCGTTACCCGAAACCCATAAATAAGATATTTCTTCTTGATCCAAACCTGTTGCTAATTGTGCGGCTTGAAGCATCTCTTTCCAATCTTGTGAATCTTGTTCCCATGAAATTTCATGCGGTTCGGATTGAACAGTTTGGACAGGTTCCCAATTGGCGGTATACGCTTCAGTTACTAACTCATCATCAACTTCCAATTCTTTTAATTCAATAACTTGATCAGATGTGTCATTAGAGGTAGTTTCTGCGTCATCATTTGAATCATTCATTGCTTGTTCATCCGCATTTCCGTTTTCAAGAGGATCATTGGGTTTGTCTCCACTTATTTCCTGTGTTTTGTCATCTTGATTTTGCGCAACTTTCTTATCAGGTGAATCGGATGTAATGGTTTGAATAACAAAAAATAAAACAAAAACTACCATAGCACTAATACTGAAAAACAGTAATAGTTTTTTGTTTTTTCGACGCTTTTCAAATCGATTTGTTCTACTGAAGTGATAGTCATAATCTTCCGGCATATTCCTAACCTCCTGATCAGTTTGTTACATTTAATAGGTACAACTCCTATCCATTCATTATACTATTATTTAAATACCAATAACACTTATTTTCTTCGAACTGCCTTATTGATGAAAAGAACTTGGCAACATGCCAAGTTCTTTTTTTAATCTACACTTATAATTTTAACATTCATGTCACCAGCTGGAGTAGGTACCGTTACTTCTTGACCGATCTCACATCCAAGTAGACTTTTAGCAATTGGAGAATCATTGGAAATTTTCCCTTCAAACGGATCAGCTTCTGCACTACCTACAATTGTATATGTCTCTTCATCACCATCAGGTAATTCTTGGAAAGTAACTGATTTACCTAATGCTACCATATTTGGATTTTGATCATTATTCTCAATAATAACAGCATTACGAATCATATTTTCTACTTGAGCGATTCTAGATTCGACGAAAGCCTGCTCATCTTTCGCTGCATCATATTCTGAATTCTCAGATAGATCACCAAAATCACGAGCGACTTTAATTCGCTCTACAACCTCTTGACGTCTTTCTGTTTTTAAATAATGTAATTCTTTCTCTAACTTTTCTTTTCCTTCTTGTGTCATATAATAGCTCTTCTCTACAGCCATTCGTTACACTCCTTTAATCCAAACCTTTTTCAAGTATTTTTCTGATATTTATTCTAGAGAAAACAGAGATATACCTATTCACTTCAAAATTAAAGTAAACGTTTAATAATGTACTAACCAATACTATGGCAGATTTTAGCGTATATTTCAATAGTTTCTTTTTTGATACTACATCTTTTCTTTTCGATTTAAGATAGTTTGAATTTTTGTTGCCATTAAATCAATGGCTACGTGGTTTTCCCCACCTTCAGGAATAATAATATCTGCATATCGTTTTGTTGGTTCAATAAATTGCAAATGCATCGGACGTACAACATTTATGTACTGATCAATCACTGAATCGATCGTTCGGCCTCTTTCTTTGATATCTCTCAGTAGACGACGAATGATTCTAACATCAGCATCAGTATCTACATATACTTTTATATCCATTAAATCAACCAGTCGAGGATCTTCTAAAATTAGTATCCCCTCTAAAATAATAACTTCCTTTGGCTCTACATATAATACTTCTTCTGATCGTGTATGGCGCTTGTAATCGTATATTGGTTTGTTAATTGGTTGATGATGAATTAACTGATTTACATGTTCAATTAACAAATCATTATCAAAAGCAAAGGGATGATCATAATTCGTTTGTAATCGCTCTTCAAAAGGAAGGTGTGATTGATCCTTATAGTAGTAATCCTGTTCAATCACTAAAATTGTTTTATCTGCGAAGCGTTGACATATGGAGCGTGTTACAGAAGTTTTTCCTGAACCAGAGCCGCCTGCCACACCAATAATAATAGGTTTTTCCTTCATTTTTTTAAAACCCCTTTTTTCTAACTTGTCTATTCTTTTTCACTTTTAGTAGTTATCGCTACGCCGTCTCCTATTGGAATGATAGAAGTATGATAATCTGGGTGATTAGCTAGCCATTGATTGTATGACTTAATTTTATTAACTAATTTATTTTTTCTTTTTTCAACAGTATTTTCTTTTGAAGCCACTAATCCTTTAAACAATACATTATCGGAAATAATAACACCATTATCGGAAAGCATTGGTGAATACAGCTCAAAAAATCGTTGATACTGTCCTTTTGCTGCATCAACAAAAAGCAAATCAAAAGGAGCTTTATTCCGAATGGTTTCAACACATTCCAATGCATCACTAAATATAATGTTAATTTTACCTTCCTTATCATATTTAGCAATATTATTTAATGCTTGTTGATATCTATCTTCATCACGCTCAATCGTTATGATGGATGTCTGCGGAAACGCTTGAAGCATCCTTAATGCTGAATAACCAATAGCTGTACCTATTTCTAGAATTCTTTTTGGCTGTTTCATTCGAATGATTTGCATTAAAAAATCAATACCCAATGGCTCCATAATTGGAACGTGATTTCTTTGCGCATAATCTTCTAACTCTTTTATCCATTCAGGGGATGCTTCTAATAGATCTTCCAAATATTCTTCATTCATTTCTAATATCCACCCTATCTATAAACAATCTATCCATTCATTTATATAATGAATATGAAAGAAAAGCAGGGAAACCTATACAAAGTCTCCCTGTAATAATTATTTGCTTCGTTTTAAATGTTCATTGACTAATCGTTTATGTTGTTCATATGTTTCAGCATAATACACACTGCCATCTGGTGCAGCAACAAAATAAAAATAACTAGTATTTTCTGGATCAAGAACTGCTTTTAGTGAATTTTCTCCGAAGTTTGAGATCGGACCAGGTGTTAAACCTTTTGTTTGGTATGTGTTGTAAGGAGAATCCACCTCTAAATCTTTGTATAACACGCGTTCTTTATGCTCTCCTAACGCGTACAATACGGTGGGATCTGTTTGTAGTATCATATCTTTGTCTAAACGATTAAAGAATACACCAGCAATACGTTTTCGATCCTTTTGTGTTCGTGCTTCTTTCTCTACTAGTGATGCTAATGTTAGAACGTCATGAACTGAGTAACTTTTCTTCTCTTGGATTTGTGGAAGATAGTTCAATACGACTTGTTCCGTTTTTTCTAACATATCATGTACAATCATATCAACCGATGGATTTTCATCATAAAATTGATAGGTTGCAGCAAACAAATAGCCTTCCAATGGATAACGAATATCCTCTGCCAAAATTTCATCAGATAAGATCTCTGGATAAGCCTCAATCAATGGTTCAATATAATCTTGATCTTTCATCTTCTCCATAAATTGATTAGCACTTATATTCGCATGTTGCTCAAACAAATCAGCTATTTCTTCCAAAGTCTTCCCTTCTGGAATCGTCACACTAAGAACTGGATCTTGCATGACAACACCTGTTTGAAGTTTCTCAGTAATCTCTTTAAGAGACATGGAAGGTGAAAGTTGATAATCACCAGCTTGAAATTGTGATACATTATTGAATTTAACATAGAAGCGATAAATTAAATCATTGGAAATAATCCCGTCATCCTCTAAAATACTTGCAATTTGTGATGTTGAAGACCCCAAAGGTATCGTTACAGTTTGCTTCGTATCATCAGAAGGATTTACTGGCTCCAGTCCATTTTTAATGTAAAAATAGCCTGAAACACCACCAACAACTATTAAAATAGATAGCAACAATAACAAGCTTAAGACAATCTTTCTAACAGTACTTGCTTCTTTACTTCGCTTTAAAAATCGGTCCTTTTTTTCTTGTTTACTATTTTGACTATTATTATTATGCATTTCTGCTTTATTATTCTTCTCATGATCAGATGTGGACATCATGGTTCCTCCCTTCACCCGGTATATTATACTACAACATTCTACATAATTTCTATGTAATTTTAAAATCTTTGTGTAATTAACTCGAAGAAGAATTCCTCATAAGGTAAAACTTATAATGAAGGGAGAAACGAAAAAGCAGAAGGTTTGAACCTTCTGCTTTAAATATTATTCCTCTTCTTCTGTTAACGTATTAAGCATTTCCTCTACCATTTGCCATTCTTCTTCGGTTTCAATTTGATATAGTGCTAAATCATCATCGTTTTCTTTATCCTCATAACGAAAAGCAAAAACTTCTACTTCCTCATCATCTTTTTGTTCAACAGGTACAACTGCAATGTAAGATTGTCCATTTTGATCGACATCAAAGGTGAAAAGCACCTCAAATAAATGTTCTTCTCCGTTTTCATCAGGGATAATAATACGTTCCTTTTCTTCTAAAGCCATTGTTTAGCCTCCTAGTTTTGATTAGCATCTAGATAACTTTGTAAAATCATCACAGCTGCCATTTTGTCTATTACCTTTTTTCTCTTTTTTCTACTTACATCAGCCTCTAATAATACACGTTCTGCAGCCATTGTTGATAATCGCTCGTCCCATAGTACGGTAGGTAATGAAAAGTGTTCCTCTATAAATGAAGCAAATTCCTGCGACATTTCAGCACGTTCCCCTATGGTACCATTCATGTTCTTTGGTAAACCAACAATTATTTCAGATACTTCATATTGTTGGATTATCAATGCTAACTCTTCTATAGCAGTTTGATAATCATTTTCATCCCATCGAATTGTTTTAATCCCTTGGGCTGTCCACCCCATTGCATCACTAACAGCTACCCCTATTGTTTTGGAGCCGACGTCTAAAGCCATTTTTTTCATATTAACCCTCTTTATGTTGTTGCAAATAGAACGTTACTAGTTCTTCAATTAGCTCATCTCGCTCTATCCGACGTATCAAATTTCTTGCATCTTTATATCTCGGAATGTAGGCTGGATCACCTGAAAGTAAATAACCAACGATTTGATTGATTGGATTATAACCTTTTTCACGTAATGCTTCGTAAACCGTTAATAATACTGCATTTATATTTTCCTCAAAAGGTTCTTCAGAAAAATTAAATTTCATTGTTTTATCCATTGACCCCATGATAACACCCGCCTTTTCCAAATATTATCTTATTTACACTATCATCATAACACAAATATCTATTTGTTGAGTCAATTATACCTTTTTTAAAGATAAATTGACAATCTAAACTACATTCGAAATGTATGTTTTTGCATATTCCAATGCCTCTTGCACCTTTTCTGGATTTTTCCCACCGGCTTGCGCCATATCAGGACGACCACCACCGCCACCACCGCAGCGTGTAGCTGTTTCTTTGATTAATTTCCCTGCATGATAGCCTTTATCTATTAAATCTTTTGATACACCTGCTGCTAATTGTACTTTCCCATTATTAACAGCTGCTAGCAAAATAATACCTGAAGCTATTTTTTGTTTCAAATCATCGACCATTCCACGTAGTTGGTCCATATCAGAAACATCAACTTTTTCAATTAATACTGCTACGTCATTTACTTCTTCTACTTTATCCAATATCGAAGCTACTTCTAAATTAGATAGTTTCTGATTTAATTTCTCTTTTTCCTTTTGTAATTCTTTCATCTCTATGAATAAATCATTAATTCTTGTTGGAACCTTATCCTGTGATACTTTAAGTAATTGCGCAGATTCAGATAAAATTGCTTGTTGTTGATTGACAAATTGATACGCATTTTTAGCTGTTGCTGCTTCAATTCTTCTTGTGCCTGCTCCAATACCTGATTCTGTTGTAATCTTAAATAATCCAATTTCCGATGTATTGCGCACATGACAGCCACCACATAACTCCAAGCTATAATCTCCTATTGAGACAACTCGGACAACATCACCATATTTCTCTCCAAATAAAGCAGTAGCTCCCATTTCCTTTGCTTCATCTATCGAATGGTAGTTCGTGGTGACATTTAAGGAATCCCAAATTCTCTCATTAACAATTGATTCAATTCTTTTCAATTGCTTTTCGGTAATCGCACTGAAATGTGAAAAATCGAACCGTAAACGATCAGGTGCAACAAGTGACCCGGCTTGATTCACATGATCCCCGAGTACATCTTTTAGTGCTTGGTGTAATAAATGTGTTGCAGTATGATTCTTCTCAATAAATGTTCTTGCTTTCTCATCAACTACTGTCTTAACTTCTTCACCTTGGATAAATTCACCGCTTGTCACAATCACACGGTGCAAATTCTGGCCTTTTGGTGCTTTTTGCACATCTTCTACTCTAGCTTCACCATGTTCTGAATAAATCCAACCTTTGTCAGCAATTTGTCCACCACTTTCCGCATAGAAAGGCGTTTCACTCAAAACAAGATACAATTCCTCTTCTGAAGATTGATTGACAAATGTTTTATCTTGAATAATTGCTTCAATGGTTGTATCAACGGTTGAATTATCATAACCAACAAAATTACTTTCCACTTTTAACGAATGAAAAATTTCATCTTGCACTTGCATAGAATCTACTTTTTGTCTCGCATTCCGCGCACGTTCTTTTTGTTTTTTCATTTCATTTTCAAAGCCAATCTCATCAATAGTAAAACCAGCATCTGCTACATATTCTTCTGTTAGCTCTTTTGGAAAACCATAGGTATCATATAATCGGAATACTTCGGTCCCTGGGAAGACATTTTTCCCTTGTTTTTTTTCTTTTTCAATAATATCTTCAAGAATTACTAACCCTTCATGTAATGTTTCATGAAAACGATCTTCTTCTGTTTTCACAACATTTTCAATAAAGTCTTGTTTTTTCTTTAATTCAGGGTAGAATGTTTGCATGATATCACCAACTGTACCAACGAGTTGATACATAAACGGTTTTTCAATTCCAATTTGTTTAGCGAAACGAACTGCTCTTCTTAATAATCTCCTTAAAACATAACCGCGTCCATCATTAGAAGGTAAAGCCCCATCAGCAATGGCAAAAGAGACCGTACGAATATGGTCAGAAATAACTTTAAACGCCACATCTGCTTGCTCATTTTTACCGTATTTTTCATTAGAGAAAGTTTCTACTTTTTTAATTAAAGGAAGAAATAGATCTGTTTCAAAGTTTGTTGGTGTATCTTGAATAACAGAAAGCATTCGTTCTAACCCCATGCCCGTATCAATATTTTTCTTTGGTAGGGGAGTATATGTATCATCTGGATTATGATTAAACTGTGAAAATACTAAATTCCATATTTCTAAGTAGCGATCATTTTCTCCACCTGGATACAATTCAGAATCATTTGGATCATTACCAAATGTTTCTCCTCGGTCATAAAAAATTTCTGTGTTCGGTCCACTAGGTCCTTCCCCAATATCCCAAAAATTTTCCTCTAATCGAATAATCTGTTTCTCTGGAAGTTTAATATGATTTTTCCATAAATCATATGCTTCATCGTCTTCTGGATGGACGGTTACTGCTAATTTTTCCGGATCAAAACCGATCCACTTTTCACTTGTAAGAAACTCCCAGGCCCAAGTGATCGCTTCTTCTTTAAAGTAATCGCCAATTGAGAAATTCCCTAACATCTCAAAAAATGTATGGTGTCGAGCGGTAAAACCAACATTCTCGATGTCATTTGTTCGAATGGATTTTTGTGCGTTAACGATTCGTGGATTATCTGGAATCACTCGTCCATCAAAATATTTTTTTAATGTAGCAACACCACTATTAATCCATAAAAGAGTCGGATCATCTTTTGGAACAAGTGACGCACTAGGTTCTATCCTATGCCCTTTTTCTTTAAAAAAATCTAAAAACATTTGACGCACTTCTGCAGATGTTAATTGCTTCATAATACAAAGCCTCCTAAATAATTAATCTTGTTTTTATAATTAAAAAAACTCTCCTCTCTGCAAAAATATGCAGGGACGAGAGTTGACTATCGCGGTACCACCCTGATTATGAACCATCAGATTCATCACCTTAAGAACGATAACGGTGTTTAACCGGCAGGGATTAGCTGCACTCCAAACAAGCTTCTGTAACCCTTCATTTAGAACCTCTTACAGCCACGGAAATTCCTCTCTTGAAATGGTCTGTTACATACTACTGTTTATCAACGCTTTTTTACTTACTATGCTACGATATTATAGTTAATTTTCGCTTTTCTGTCAATATTTCATCACTTTGCAAAAAATGCGACTATTTTTTTAAAAATGCTATCCATTAAGAATGAAGGTTATTGTCTTTACTCTGATAAATAACAACTTTAACAACAGTTGCTAGTGGAATAGCAACAATCATACCGATAATTCCAGCGATTTCTCCACCAACAAGTAAAATTAATATAATTAAAATTGGATGGAGATGAACGCTTTTTCCAACGATATATGGTGACAATAAATTCCCCTCAATAATTTGAATAAAAACCACACCTAAGGCAACATATATGACTTGTTTCGTTGAAATGGTGAAAGCAATAATAATTGCTGGTAACGCACCAATAATTGGACCGAAATATGGAATGATATTTGTTACTGCCATAATAATTGCTAATACAAGTGGATATTTCATCTTTATTAATAATAAAATCAAATACGATGTCAAGCCCACAAAAAAACAAACAATAAGTTGACCACGTATATAGCTACCCAACCCTTGGTCAACCGCTGGCCAAAGTTGTTTTACCTTTGGCTGATATTTCCTTGGAAATAACTTTATTAAACTTGATTTTATTAAGTGAAAATCTTTTAACATATAAAATACTAAAACAGGGATCACCGCTATAACCATAAAAATGTCCATGATTCTTGTAACCTGTTTTAATATGTTTGCTACCCAATTTTCAATGCTCGTTTCCAAATGATTAAAAAACATATCCATCTGATCGTGGAAAGATTCAGGCAAAAAAGCAGTTTTTTCATATAGCTGGTATATTGTAGAGCGATATGTATCAAAGAAGTTAGGTAAACTTTGTTGCAAATCTTTCATTTGCTTGACTAATGCCGGAAATGCATGATAGCAAGCAACTATAATCCCTCCGAAAAACAAGATATAAATACCAATAATCACAATGCTTCTAGGAACATGATATTGATGGATCTTTTCAATTAAAGGATGCAATAAATATGCAATAAATGCTGCAATAAGAAAAGGCGTTAAGATTTTAATCATTACCGTAAGTAGTTGACGATAAAAAGGAAATAATAGATGCAACAAATAGATAAAGAGTAAAATTACGATTCCAACAATAAAAATAGAAAGCCACTTTCTAATCATTCTTTTTGAAAGCATATCCATTACTCCTTATAAAAAAAGTGTTCATTATCCTTGTAATGTTCGATCTTCTTCAGTAAAAAGATCATCTAATGAACTTAAGGAGCCATCTTCTTCGACTTGGTCCATATGAAGCACATTTTCAATTAACTTTAATTCTATAAAACATTCCCAACAATAGTAATGTTGGTTTCCTATCCTACCAATATTTTTGCTTTTGCAATTTGGACAATGCAATAATCTCACTCCTGCTACTATTTTTACTTTCATTTTTCCCAAGAAAAAACAAATATATACAAATATAATAGTAAAATAGAGCAAATTTACGGGAAGTGATGATAACACTAGCTAAAGCGTATTAGTAGGTAAGGTGCTTACTATTCTAGGAGTTCTACAACATAAACACACATATCCTGTTATTAGATCAAGAATTGATGGCTTATTCGATAGTTTATTTTTATAAAAAATCATACGGAGATAATTCGTCTTCATCGGTAACCACTTGCTCTGGTTCAGAAAATACCAACTTTCCGTCCAATAGAAGTTGTAGCTTTTCTGTTAAGGTCGTATACCTACTATTTTCATCAACTTTTTGTACACCTTTTATAAATGAACCTTTATCACCACACAGTAGAAGTGATTGTTTTGCTCGAGTAATAGCAGTGTACAATAAATTTTTCTTCAACATTCGACGGTAACTCGAGATAATTGGGAAAATGACAATAGGAAACTCACTCCCTTGTGACTTGTGAATAGAGATACAATAAGCATGCATAATATTTAAAAGATCTTGACGATTATAAGCAATCTCTTTTTCATCAAAAGATATGATAACTTGTTCTTCTTGCTCTTCTGATTCATCTTCTTGCTTGATGGCTGTGATTTCTCCAATATCTCCATTAAACACGCCATCTTCTGGTTGGTTGACTAATTGAATGACCTTATCACCTGTCCGAAAAACAACATCTCGTGTTTTAAGCTCTCTTCTTCCTTTTGTCTTTGGATTAACTAGTTGTTGAATTTCTTCGTTTAAGCGATGAATCCCAGCTTGTGTTCGATACATTGGAGCGACTACTTGCATCTCTTTTACATCTAGTCCTTTTGACTGTGCTTTGTTTAGTATTTGCTTGATTACTTCTATTACTTGCTCTTCATTGCAGCCAATAAAATTAAAATCTGAAGCTTTAGATAATGAATCCATAGATACTTGATTTTGCTTAATTTCATGTGCAAGCTGAATAATCTTTGATCCTTCTTTTTGACGATAGACTTCATCGAGTTTAACAGCAGGTATACAATCGCTTGCTAACAAATCTGCAAGTACTTGACCAGGACCTACCGATGGTAACTGATCCTCATCCCCTACTAATAATACTTGCATTTGATTAGGTATCGCTTTAAATAATTGGTTCGCTAAAAAAACATCTACCATAGAAAATTCATCTACTACTAACAATTTTCCAGATAATTGATTCCCTTCGTCTTTTTCAAAACTATCATTTCCATCCCAACCTAATAGTCGATGAATAGTTACTGCAGGCAATCCAGTTGATTCAGTCATTCGCTTGGCAGCTCTTCCAGTTGGAGCAGTCAAAATAAAGGGGAAATCTGATTTTTTGTCATATGATCTTGGATCAAGTGACATATCATGTAAATGACTATAAGCACGTAGAATCCCTTTGATAACCGTTGTTTTCCCTGTACCTGGACCTCCAGTTAAAATCATAATCTTTTTTGATAGGGCTTGCTTGATTGCTTGGAACTGCTCTTTTCCATAACTTAAATACTCTTCTTCTTCAATTTCACCAACAATTTTCAACAAATCGGACTCAACGATCTCATTATCAACAGGGTGTTCAATCGTACGCTTTAATTGCGTACAAAATCCTGTTTCCGCATAGTATAAAACTGGTAAGTATACAAGTTTATTATCAATAATGACATGTTTGCTGCTATGTAATGCTTCAAGTTGTATAATTAGTTCCTTTTCTGAAATTTGATAACGAGACGTTTGAATTAAATGACTAGTTCTAGTAATCAATTCATCAATTGGCAAATATACATGACCATCTTGTACAGATTCTTGTAAAGAGTATAAGTAACCTGCTTGGAGTCGCATAGGATGGCTCATTTCTAAATTATTTTGTTTGGCCACCTCATCTGCACGCATAAAACCAAATCCTTCGATATCAAAAACATACTGATATGGATTATTCTCAAGAATGTCAATGGCTTTCTCTTGATATGTGGCATAAATTTTCTGAGCCATTTTTAAACCAAAACCATATTGTGCTAAGTGAATAACGATATGCTCAAATCCTTGATGTTCTTGGAGACTACGCGTTAAATTTTCAGCTTTTTCCTTGGTCAGCCCTTTTATAGAATCTAATACACTACCATCTTTTAATATTTTAGAAATAGCTGTGTCTCCGAGCTTTTCCACAATTCGTTGCGCTAGTTTCTTTCCGATTCCATGAAATAAGTCACTTGAAAGATAGGCAATTAACCCTTCTTTTGTATCCGGAATAAATCGACGGTAATGTTCCACTTGATATTGTCGACCAAATTTTTTATGATCAACAAAATGCCCTTGAAAAATATATGGTTCCCCAATGGCTAATTCGCTAAAATATCCTTTAATTACTAATTCATTGTCAGCAAATGATTCATTCGTATCAAGCACCTTAATTTTCGCAATAGAAAAATGCTCCTGTTGATTAGAAAAAATTGTATGAATAAGTTCTCCTTTTATATATCGATCTTCCTTATTTGTTTGTATTTTTTCCATCACAGAATGACTCCTTTGCCATCATTATTCCTCGTTTTGCCGCACGATTTCTTCTACCTTTTCCTTCACATCTAAAGCTAACGCATGATCTGGTTGTAATTTGATTGCTTCGTTTAAATGATGTAGCGCCAATTCTGTATCGTCTTCAAATAGCAGTGTAACACCTAAGTTATAATGTGCATCACTGTGTGATTCATTAATAACTAATACCTGTTCAAATATTTCTTTTGCGAGAGACAACTGTTCCGTTTGTGCTAAAGATAGACCATATTGAAATAGAATAACCTCATCATCCGGTTGCAATTCTTTTGCGCGCTGAAAATATGGTAATGCCAGTTTATCATGATTTTGTTGTTGAAAGGATAAACCCAACATAAAAAATACATCCGCTTCTTTAAGTCCATAATGAATAGCCTTTTGATAATAACGTTGTGCTTTAGCATAATCCTCTTTCTCAAAATATAAATTTCCTAAGCCATAATATGCTGTCCCAGCTTTATCATCTAAAGCAATAGCTTTTTGAAAAAAACGAATAGCGCGATCAAAATCATTTATATGTAATAATAAATTTCCAAAGTTTATATAACCTACTGGATCATTCGGAGATTGTTCGATCACTTCATTAAAATATTGCGCTGCTTCTTGATATTTACCTTCTTGCATATATTGAATACCTTGATTCATCTCTTCCATGTAATCCATTCACCTTTCTATTATTATGAAAATACAGAACAGAAACGCAGTCTGTTCTGTATTTGTTTAACCTACATAATCTAAACGTTTGTTATCTTTAAATATTTGATCTATTGTTGCTCCCCCTAGACAAACATCGTCTTGATAGAACACCACTGCTTGACCTGGCGTGATAGCCCGTTCACTCTCATCAAATATAACTTCTACACGATTATCATCTAATGGAACTACGGTTACTTTACTATCTTTCTGGCGGTAACGAAACTTTGCAGTACAAACAATAGCTTGGGTTGGTGTCTCATTAATCCAATTTACATCTGTTGCAATTAATCCATCTGAATATAAATAAACATTATCGTATCCTTGTTCGACCAAAAGAACATTTTTTGTTAAATCTTTTCCTACGACAAACCATGGCTCTCCAGGGCCACCAATACCCAATCCTTGACGTTGCCCAATCGTATAATACATTAATCCTTCGTGTTTTCCTTTATCTTCACCAGTCATTGTTTCCATTCTTCCAGGCTGAGCTGGTAAATATGCACTTAGAAATTCTTTGAAGTTACGTTCACCAATAAAGCAAATACCGGTACTATCTTTCTTCGTTGCTGTCGCCAATCCACGTTCTTTCGCTATTTGACGTACTTCTTTTTTCGGTAAATGCCCTAAAGGAAACATGACTTTTGATAATACATCAGAAGAAAGCTGATTCAAGAAATACGTTTGGTCTTTATTGTTATCCACTCCACGAAGCATCTCATAGCGATCCTCCACTTTTCTTACTTGAGCATAGTGACCTGTTGCTACATAATCAGCACCTAATGATAATGCATGTTCTAAAAAGGCTTTGAATTTTATCTCTTTGTTACACATAACATCTGGATTAGGTGTGCGACCAGCTTTATATTCATTCAGAAAGTAAGTGAAGACCTTATCCCAGTATTGTTTTTCGAAGTTTACCGCATAATATGGAATATCTAATTGATTACAAACACGAACGACATCATCGAAATCTTCTGTCGCTGTACAAACACCAAATTCATCTGTATCATCCCAGTTCTTCATAAAAATACCTACCACATCATACCCTTGTTCTTTAAGTAACAAAGCTGTTACAGAAGAATCAACTCCGCCGCTCATCCCTACTACTACACGTATATTACTATTATCAGTCACTTTCTCACCTCATTTCTTTCTTACTTAATCGTTTAACGATAGCTGCAATATGCTTAGCAGCTCTTTTCACTTGTTCTTCATCATTCGCTATTCCAAAGCTAAAACGGATGGAATTAAGGGTTTTTTCATGCTCTTTCCCAAACATTGCCGATAACACATGGGAAGGCTCAACGGATCCAGCAGTACAAGCACTACCACTGGAAGCAGCAATACCTTCTAAATCAAAATTCATTAATAATGCTTCTACATTCGTATATGGAAAACTAATATTAATAATTGTCGGAACCGCATGATTAGAACTATTTATGGAAAATTTTACACCACTTTCTCTTAAGCCCTCAATAAATAACTGTTTATACACCTGATATTTTTCCATTCGTTCTGACATGTTTTCTTTAACGAGTTCAATTGCTTTTTGAAAACCTATAATTGATGGAATGTTTTCTGTTCCAGGGCGACGTTTCCGTTCTTGTTCCCCACCATGGTGCAACGCTTCAAAATGTGTACCTTGTTTAATATAAAGAAAACCAATACCCTTTGGACCGTTAATCTTATGGGCAGAAGTACTTAATAAGTCCACACCCAGCTGTTGCACATCTATAGAAAGTAATCCATATGCTTGTACCGCATCGGTATGAAAATAGGCTTGGTGATCTCGGAGTAGCTCTCCAATTTGTTCAATTGGTTGAATAGAACCTGTTTCATTGTTGACCATCATAATCGAAACTAAGATTGTTTCGTTCGTTAACGCTTGCTGAACATCTTCAATTGCTACCTCTCCAGCTTCATTTACCGGTAAATAAGTCACTCGAAACCCTTTTTTTTCTAAATATTCAGCCGCATGTAAAATAGCATGATGTTCTACTTTTGTCGTTATAATATGATTTCCTTTTGCTTTATTTGCAAAAGCAATTCCTATTAGCGCCATATTATCTGCTTCTGTTCCACCGCTTGTAAAAGTAATTTCCTTTTCATTGGCTACAATACTTTTTGCTGCAGCATATCTAGCTTTATCCAATTCTTTTCGTGCTTTTCTTCCAATATGATGCACACTTGATGGATTACCAAATGTATCTTCCATTGCCTTATTAATTACCTTTATGACTTCAGGGTGCATTGGAGCAGTTGCCGCATGATCAAGGTATATTGGATCCATCTTTTTCGCCTTCTTTCTATAATGAACTTAGCTTGCTTTTCTATCTTTAAATATAAAACATATACGGTTCCTGACTTTGTTGATCATTTTCATTATATTTAGATAGATCATCTAATGTCGTCGTATCTAATACATTCTTTACTGCATCACGAATTCTAATCCATAGTGCTTGTTTAGCTGGTTCTTCATTCTCAATACCTTCTACTGGTGTGATAGGGCCTTCTAGAATACGGATAATATCCCCTGCAGTTATATCTTTTGCATCTTTTGCCAACATATATCCACCATATGCACCGCGAACACTTTTAACTAAACAGGCATTACGCAAAGGTGGTACGAGTTGTTCTAAATAATGTTCAGATAGTTGCTTTTCCTTAGCTATTGTTTTCAATGAAACAGGTCCTTCTCCAACCCGTTTGGCTAATTCAATCATAATGGTTAGTCCATAACGACCCTTAGTAGATATTTTCACCCTAACACTCCCCTGTTCAACATATTCATTTATCGAAAAGTAGTTTTATACGCTTATATCATTCATAATTTTTTATTAAACTAGGAATACGTTTCCTAGTTTAAAGTCCTTATTCATAATAAAAATCATTTAATTAAATAGTAGAGCTTTCACTAGCTTATAGTATAGCATGAATGGTATTATTCTTGCATTTTCAAAAGGTTATCAGTACGCTAGAGAAAGCAATAAAATAGAATGCTTGAAAACAAAGTAATATTTTAGCTATTTATTAATTATAAGTCAAGTTAATCATACATTAAAGGAGAATATATATTATGGTACAAAACCCTCTAGCCTATCGAATGAGACCTTCACATATAGACCATATCATTGGTCAAGAACATCTAGTTAGCGAAGGCAAGATGATTCGGCGCATGGTGGAGGCAAATCGTTTGGCCTCGATGATCTTGTTTGGACCTCCAGGTACTGGGAAGACATCAATGGCTATTGCTTTAGCAAAGAGTCTCCATATGAGATATAAATTGTTAAATGCAGTAGTCGATAAAAAAAAAGACATGGAAATTGTCATTGAAGAAGCAAAAATGTCAGGACAACTAGTCGTTGTTTTAGATGAAGTACACCGATTGGATAAAGCTAAGCAAGACTTTTTATTGCCACATGTTGAAAGTAATCTTATTACACTAATTGGTTGTACAACCAGTAACCCTTATCATTCCATTAATCCAGCGATACGAAGTCGTGTACATTTATTTGAATTAGAGCGTTTAGAACCAGATGATGTAAAGGTAGCTATTAATCGAGCGATAGTAGACAAGCAAAACGGTCTTGGCAACTTACCAATTCATATATCCAATGATGCCTATACCCATTTTGCACAGGCTGCAAATGGAGATTTACGTGCGGCACTAAATGGGATAGAACTTGCTGCCTACTCAACTCCAAAAGATCAACAAGGCCGAATTAATCTTACACTTTATATTGCAGAAGCTTGTATGCAGAAGAAAAGTTTTTCGCATGACAAGAATGGTGACGCACATTATGACGTACTCTCTGCCTTCCAGAAATCCATTCGAGGTAGTGATGTGAACGCTGCGCTACATTACTTAGGTAGATTAATTGAAGCTGGTGACTTAGAGAGCATCGCTCGCAGAATGATTGTTTGTGCTTATGAGGATATTGGTGTTGCTAATCCACAGGCAGGACCCAGGGCTCTTGCCGCTGTTGAGGCCGCTGAACGAGTAGGCTTTCCTGAAGCTCGTATACCGCTTTCTGTTGTGGTTGTAGAATTATGTTTCTCACCTAAGTCAAATTCAGCCTACATGGCTTTAGACCAAGCGTTAGCTGATATAAAGCATGGAGACATAGGAGATATTCCTCCACATTTAAAAGATGCACATTATCAAGGTGCGAAAAGTTTAGGTAGAGGAATAGATTATCAATATCCCCATCAATATGAAAGCGGTTGGGTTAAACAGCAATATTTACCTGATAAACTAAAGCATAAAAAATACTATCAACCAAAGAAAACCAGTAAAGTAGAACGTGCATTTAAACAAATCTATGATAATTTAGATTAACTTTTGTATATTGCCAGTCATTTCTGATCATACTAGTAAAAAACAATATTAGTTCCTATCAAGTAAATAGTTTTATAATACAAAGTTACTAGATAGAAAAGAGTTAAGGAGTGATAATATTGGCAAAAGTAAGACAAGACGCTTGGTCACATGAGGATGATCTATTATTAGCAGAAACGGTACTTAGACATATCCGTGAAGGCAGCACACAGTTAAATGCGTTTGAAGAGGTTGGAGATAAATTAAATCGAACATCAGCTGCTTGTGGTTTTAGATGGAATGCAGAGGTAAGACAACGTTATGAACAAGCGGTTTCCATTGCAAAAAGACAACGAAAAGAAAGAAAAAGAAAAATATCAACACAACAAAATCATTTGAACCATTCCTTTCATTCAGAAAATAAAAAAGCACAACAAACAATCGAAAAAGCATTTATCAACCATACTACTGTTTCAGATGTCAAACCTGTTGAAGTACAGGAACTAAATTTAAACCAAGTCATTCAATATTTAAGAACAGTAAAAAAAGAGATGGAAGAAACAGATCGTTCACAAAAAAGCATTGAAAAAGTAGAACAAGAACGTGATCATTTACATAATGAAAACGAAAAACTACAAAAAGAAATAAAACACTTAGAAAAACAACTTGAAACAGTCCAAGCTGATTATCAAGCATTCTTGCAAATTATGGATCGGGCTCGAAAAATGGTAGTATTCCAAGATCAAGAAGATCCTACTACACCAACATTTAGAATGGAAAAGAATGGTAACTTAGAACAAGTAGCTAGATAGAATAAGAATGGTAAAGCATACGGTATGCTAAATAGTTAAAAAAAGAGCACCCAAGTGGGTACTCTTTTTCTTATGTATAGTAGTACAATCCCGATCGTGCCGTCTTTCTTAAAAGTTTTGGCCCGCTCTTCGCAGGTGGGTGCTTTGTTTTATGCTTTATACGTCCAAAAGTTAGGCGTGTACGCCACATAAAAACACCAAGCTCCCAATATTATAAATGTTCGGTCAAAACATTAATAATCCAACGAACACATCAGGAATGTGCACTACATTTATTACCTTATGTCTAAATATTAGCATAGAACTAATTAAATTTCAAGTCAAAATGTAAGCGTTTCTATTGTTATTTCGTGTCTGTTTGATTTTGTAGTACAAGACTTAACTCATCAAGCTGATCATCACTAACGGTTCCTGGCGCTTCTGTTAGTGGATCCATTGCAGACGCTGTTTTCGGGAATAAAATGGTGTCGCGCAAATTAGATTTTCCAGCCAATAACATAACCAAGCGATCAAACCCGAGAGCAATTCCCCCATGTGGTGGTGTACCGTACTCTAACGCCTGTAATAGGAACGAGAACTGTTCTTCCGCCTCTTCTTTTGAGAAACCTAAAATCTCAAACATTTTATCTTGTAGCTCTTTCTTGTAGATCCTTAAGGAACCACCGCCAAGTTCAAAACCATTTAATACTAGATCATACGCTTGTGCTTTTACCTGTTCCGGATTCGCACTTAGCTTATCAATATCTTCATAAGCTGGCATAGTGAATGGGTGATGCGCTGCAAAATATCTTCCTGCCTCATCATCATACTCTAATAATGGCCAATCTGTAACCCACAAGAAATTAAATTGACTTTCATCAATTAAGTTCAACTCTTTACCTAACTTGAGACGCAATGCACCTAAGCTATCATAAACAATAGATTGCTTGTCAGCAACAAATAGTAATAAATCATTTGTTTCTGCTTGAAGTGTCTTAGCTATTGCTCGTTGTTCTTCTTCAGTAAAGAACTTAGCAATTGGACCTTTCAACCCTTCACTTTCTACTTTTAGCCAAGCTAAACCTTTTGCACCATAAACATTGACAAATTCAGTTAATTTATCAATATCTTTACGAGAGTAAGTGGTAGCATGTCCTTTGACATTAATAGCATTTACTTTTCCACCAGACTTAACCGTACTATTAAAGACTTTGAACCCTGAATCTTTCACAATCTCTGATACATCTATAAGTTCCATATCAAAACGCGTATCCGGTTTATCAGAACCATAACGAGCCATTGCTTCTTCATATCGCAAACGCGGGAAAGGAAGTGCCAACTCAATTCCCTTTACTTCTTTCATCGTTTTTTTCATCATTCGTTCAGTCATTTCTATAATTTCATCACTAGACATAAATGATGTTTCAATATCAATTTGTGTAAACTCCGGCTGCCGATCAGCACGTAAGTCTTCATCTCGGAAGCAACGTGCAAATTGATAATATCGTTCAAATCCTGCAACCATAATTAATTGCTTAAATAATTGTGGTGATTGTGGTAAAGCATAAAAGTGACCAGGATGAACACGACTAGGAACTAGATAATCACGTGCCCCTTCTGGTGTACTTTTGGTTAACATTGGCGTTTCCATTTCTAAATAACCTTCTTCATTTAAGAACTGACGAATAACTTGGGTTGCCTGATGTCTTAATTGAAACGTCTGTTGCATCGATTGTCTTCTTAAATCTAAGTATCTATGCTTTAAACGTAATTCTTCTGTAATATCTTTATCTTCATAAATAGAAAAAGGAGGATTCTTTGCTTCATTTAGAACGTTTATTCCTTCTACCACTACTTCCACTTTACCAGTTGCCATTTTTTCATTAACCGTGTCATTACTACGTTCAACTACTTGACCCGTCACCTCTATAACATATTCACTTCTAATCGTTTCAGCAATTGCTAATGCTGGTTCAGAAACGGTTGGATTGAAAACAATTTGCACAATTCCTGAACGATCACGCAAATCAATAAAAATCAAACCACCTAGGTCCCGACGTTTTTGTACCCATCCTTTTAAACAAATGGTTTTACCAACATCGTCTTTTCTTACTTTTCCTGCTAACTCTCTTGATTGCTGCATTTAATTTGTACCTCCTGTAACCAATTTTTCCAATGTTGTTTCAATGTCAGCTATTCTTATTTGTTTTTGCTCACCTGTTGCCATATCTTTTACATTCACAACATTATTGGCTAATTCTTCTTCACCTAAGATGAGAACATATTTTGCATTCAAGCGATCAGCTGTCTTGAACTGTGCTTTGAATTTTTTACCTTGATAATCTTTATCTACTTGAATACCAGCTTTTCTTAATGTATAAACAAGTTCAACTGCTTTTTTCTCTGCATTATCTCCCATTGCTATTACATAACAATCCAAGCTGTTATCTAATGGTAAAGCAACACCTTCTGCATCTAGTGCCATTAGCAAACGCTCCACACTAAGAGCAAATCCTATTCCTGGCGTTTCTGGACCACCAAGATCTTCTACTAAACCATTGTAGCGGCCACCACCTGATAATGTTGTGATTGCACCGAAACCAGATGCATTACTCATAATTTCAAATGCTGTATGGTTGTAATAATCTAAGCCTCGAACTAAATTCTTATCAATCACGTATTCTATGCCCATTTGATCTAAATAATCTTTTACCTGTTCAAAGTAATTTTGAGAGTAATCATTAAGATACTCTAAGATGGATGGTGCGGTTTTCATTGCTTCATGATCTTTATCCTTTTTACAGTCCAGTATACGTAATGGGTTTTTATCAAGACGCACTTGACAATCATTACATAGTTCTTCTTTATGTGGTTCAAAATGTTTCATTAATGCATCTCGATGATTTGTTCTACTTTCATTATCACCTAAACTATTTAGAACAAGCTTCAATGACTTAAGCCCTAATCCTTCATAAATATTCATCGCCAAAGCCATTACTTCTGCGTCTATAGCTGGATCTGCACTCCCTAATGCTTCGACCCCAAATTGAACAAACTGTCGCATTCTTCCTTGTTGAGGACGCTCATATCGAAACATTGGTCCAATATAAAACAATTTAGTTGGTTGTGTAGGATTTCCGAACAATTTATGTTGAACAAACGCTCTAACAACAGATGCTGTTCCTTCTGGTCGAAGAGTCAAACTTCGGTCTCCACGATCATTAAAGGTATACATTTCTTTCTGAACTATATCAGTTGTATCACCTACACCTCTTTGAAATAATTCCGTATGTTCAAAAATTGGTGTGCGAATTTCTTGATAATTATATGTACGACATAAAGCTTTAAATTTTTCTTCAACATACTGCCACTTTTCAGTCTCTTCTGGTAATAAATCTTGCGTACCTCGTGGTACATTAATCACTGCGCATTCCTCCTGATTCAATAACTACTATCATTATCGGTGAAAAATTTAGACATTTCTGCCAATTTTAATAAACATAAATAAACTCCCGTCCCTGAAAAAGGGACGAGAGTTACCCGTGTTGCCACCCTAGTTGAAATACATTACACCATCCGTATTTCCACTCTAACAGTTAACGCCTGTTATTACGTTTGCATTTACTATCATTTGTTCAACACAACACCTTCGGAATGTCCTTCATCTAGACGTTAAGCAAGAATCTTTTCAGCCAATGAGATTCTCTCTCTTTCCCCACCTATCTAAATTACTGTTTCCTTCATTGGTTTTTATTTAATACGTAATTAGAATTGTTTATAATAATACTGTTTGCCATATAAATTGTCAAGATCGTTTTAAATTTTCTTTTAGCTTTTGAACATCCTCTGTAGAGATTCCTAATTCTTCTGCGATCTCTAAGCTATTTTGATTAGATTCTAATTCCATAAATTGATGAAAATCAACACCGAATATAGAGGAATTTTGTTGAGATATACTTTGCTTATTTGTCTTACGCAATCCATTCACCTCTTTATTATTCCATTTCTCTCCGCAAAATAACCTTTGACTTACAGATACATGATTGATTAAGATAAAAAAGGTAGACATCAATCCTACAATTGGGAGGAAAGGAAAATGTATCAATTACTGAAACGTTTAAGTATTTTTTTCTTATTTATAATTATGATATCCCATTCTACCATTACCTATGCAGAAGAAGTAATTATTCAAGTCAATAACCTTAATCTGAGAAGTGGACCAGGATTAACGTATGATGTTATTGGACAAGTAAATCAAGGGGAAGACTATCCGCTTATTGAAAACCAAAAACAGTGGGTACAGATTAATTACAAAGGGAACAATGCTTGGGTTGCGATGAAATACGTGAAGATTAACAAGCCAGATCAAAAGACTACCGACGATTATAAAAACACCGATAATGTTAGTACCATATATGATAACACTAATTTACGTAATCTTCCTTCCACGGAAGGAAAAATTGTAGGAATTATCCCTAAAGGGACGAAATTATTGGTTGAAGATACTACAAACAATTGGGTGAAAACAAAATGGGAAGGAATAAAAGGTTACGTACCAGTTGGACTAGTTACTGATATGCTACCTAGTCAATTTGAAACCCATTCAAATCTAAAAGGAAAAGTGATTGTTCTTGATGCTGGTCATGGCGGACGAGATGTAGGAGCAACAGGAGCTAGTAACACGCACGAAAAAGATCACACAATTCAAACAGCATTAAACATTAAATATGATTTAGAACAACTAGGTGCAATCGTTCATTTAACACGTTCAAATGACAAGTTCATTTCTCTTACCGCTAGAGCAATTTATGCGAATCACCTGCAAGCCGATGCATTTTTGAGTATACATTATAATAGTACACCACAACATCCCAACGCAAACGGTATAAGCACCTATTATTATGATAAAAAAGATCAACTATTCGCTAAATCTATACATGAAGAATTATTAAAAACTACGAATAGTAAGAATCGTAGCGTGCAATTTGGTGATTTTCAAGTACTTAGAACCAATCACACACCAGCATTATTATTAGAACTTGGATTTATTTCAAATACAACGGAAGAACTTCAGATACAACGAAATACGTATCAAAAGAAAATTAGTAGAGGCATAATTGCAGGCATGCAAAAATATTTCTTAACCAATTAAAGGATGACCTTTTAATCTTATAAATTACCATGCCCTCTATCTTTAGCTACGTGAGAAGGATTTCTTTCTAAAGGACTTAAAATGTTCATATCCAAATATTGTACACCTTACAAAAAAATAGCAGAGGAGTGATCACCTCCACTGCTTATTTCTCTTTGCTGTCTATAATTAAAGTAACTGGGCCATCATTGATGCTATCCACTTCCATCATCGCACCGAATACGCCTGTTTCCACTGTGACACCCGCTTGTCGTACTTGTTTATTGAAAGATTCATAGTAATTTTTGGCAACCTCAGGTCGTGCAGCTCCCATAAAATTCGGACGTCTTCCTTTACGTGTATCCCCATAAAGGGTAAATTGAGACACAGATAACAAACACCCATTTATATCTTTTAATGAAAGATTCATTTTTTCATTTTCATCTTCAAAAATGCGTAAATTCATTATTTTGTTCGCTAGATATTCTACGTCGGCTTCTGTATCTTCATGTGTAACTCCAATAAAGGCAAGAATGCCCTCTTTTATTTCTCCAACTGTTTCTTGATTAACTCGCACACCAGCTTTTGCAACTCGTTGAATAACTGCTTTCATTTGTAAATAACCCCTTTTACTTACTGAACAACTCTTTCTACTGTATACACATCTTTAATTTGTTTTAGTCGTTCTACAATTTTCCGTAGGTGACTTAGATTATGAATTAATATGGTTAGATTCACAACCGCCATTTTATTTCTATCCGATCTTCCATTTACAGCAATTATATTAGTTCGCATTTCATTAACTGTTTGCAACACATCATTTAAAAGCCCTCTACGGTCATAACCTGATATTTCAATATCAACATGGTATTGTTTCGACTGTGTACCTGCACTTTCCCATTCCACATGTAATAAACGATGATCAACTTGTTCTGTTTGCATATTCGGGCAATCTTTTCGATGTACGGAAACACCACGTCCTTTGGTAATATAACCTACAATATCATCGCCAGGAACTGGATTACAACATTTAGCTAGTCGAACTAATAAATTATCCACACCCTCAACTTTCACGCCTGAGTCTTTCTTTCTAGAAGATTTCGGCTTTACTGTTTGTTTTTGGGCATTTTCAATTGTTTGCTCTAACACTTGGTTTTGTTCTTCTTTTCTTAGTTTTTCTGTTAATCGTGTAGCAATTTGTGCTGCCGTTATCCCTTGATAACCAACAGCTGCAAACATATCATCAATACTGACAAAATTGAATCGTTCTGCAACACGAGTTAAATTATCATTCGTAGCCGCATCTTTTGGTTCATATCCCAGCAGCTTCACTTCTTTATCCACTAGTTCTTTTCCTTTAACAACATTTTCATCACGTTGTTGCTTTTTAAAGAACTGTTTTATTTTATTTTTCGCTTGAGAGGTTTGTGTAATTTTTATCCAATCACGCGATGGACCATATGAATGTTTAGATGTCATCACTTCAACAATGTCACCGTTTTTCAACCTGTAGTCTAAAGGCTCCATTTTTCCATTAATTTTAGCTCCGATTGTTTGATTACCAACTTCGGTATGAATTTTATAAGCAAAATCAATTGGCACAGATCCAGCTGGTAATTCAATAACGTCTCCTTTTGGTGTGAAGACATATACCATATCAGAGAACAAATCAACTTTTAACGACTCCATAAATTCTTCTGCATCATGTGTTTCATTTTGCCATTCTAATATCTCTCTAAACCAAGCAAGTTTTTCTTCTGAATTTGCTTTTCCTTGATCCAGTTTTTTTCCTTCTTTATACGCCCAGTGTGCCGCGATACCATATTCAGCAATATCATGCATTTCTTTTGTTCGAATTTGAACTTCTAATGGTGCACCTTTTGGACCTATAACTGTCGTATGAAGTGACTGGTATAAATTAGCCTTAGGCATAGCAATATAATCTTTAAATCGTCCTGGCATTGGTTTCCAGCATGTATGAATAATACCTAGCACGGCATAACAATCTTTAATACTATCGACAATAATACGAACAGCTAATAAGTCATATATTTCATTAAATTGTTTATTTTGCAGAACCATTTTCCTATAAATACTATATAAGTGTTTCGGTCTACCTGAAAAGTCGGCATGTATATTCACTTCTTCTAGTTGATTCTGCACTTCTTTCATAACTTCTTCAATATAGTGCTCACGTTCCTGCCTTTTTTGTTTCATTAAATTAACAATTCGATAATATTGTTGTGGATTTAAATAACGTAAAGCAGTATCTTCTAATTCCCACTTGATGGCTGAAATACCTAATCGATGTGCAAGTGGAGCAAAAATTTCTAATGTTTCATTTGAAATTCTGCGCTGTTTCTCTGGTGGTAAATGTTTTAAAGTACGCATGTTATGCAAACGATCAGCTAGCTTAATTAAGATAACTCGTATATCTTTAGCCATCGCAATAAACATTTTCCGGTGATTCTCCGCTTGTTGCGCCTCTTTAGATTTATATTTAATCTTCCCCAGTTTGGTGACACCATCAACAAGCATTGCGACTTCACTGTTAAATGTTTCCTCTAACATTTCAACAGTGATATCTGTATCTTCTACCACATCATGTAAAAATCCACCAGCAATTGTTTCTGGATCTAATTCTAAATGAACTAGTATGCTAGCAACTTGTACTGGATGTAAAATATATGGTTCACCTGATTTTCTGAATTGGTTTTCATGTGACTTTTTTGCATATTCATATGCATGTCTAATAAAATCAGTATCTTCCGATGAAAGATACTGGGATGCTTGTTCAATCACTTCTTCAGCTGTTAGAATGTTATCCTTCGACATTTTATCACCTTTGTCCTTTTTAACCCTCTGTTCATTTAGAATGATCACAATAAATACAATACTAACTTTATCTAGTATAATAAAAGATTTTTATGAATGATACAATGATTTCGTATCATTTCAACACTTTCTTTCAAACAATTTCTAACAAATTATGCACGTTAATTGGAAATAAGGAGTACCCTGTCAAAAGGCACTCCTTTCATGTTACATTAACTTAGTATTCCATTAATGTAAGAATATCATAACCATTTAATTTATCGCGACCATTTAAATATGTAAGCTCGATTAAAAAGGCACATCCAATAACAATTCCACCTAGAGCTTCTACTAATTTTATTGTCGCTTCAATCGTACCACCTGTAGCTAATAAATCATCGGTTATTAATACACGTTGACCTGGCTTAATTGCATCTTTATGAATCGTTAAGACATTTTTTCCATATTCTAACCCATAATCAACTTTTATTACTTCACGTGGAAGCTTTCCCTCTTTTCGCACAGGTGCAAACCCAACTTCTAAGGCGTAAGAAACTGGACATCCAACAATGAAGCCTCGTGCTTCTGGCCCTACTACAAGATCTATTTTTTTCTCTTCCGCATACTGTACTATTTCATCCACAGCAGCTTTATAAGCCGTACCATTATCCATTAATGTTGTGATATCTTTAAATTGAACGCCTTCTTTTGGCCAATCTTCCACTACTGTTATATACGATTTATAATCCATAAATCATTTCCTCCTTAATCGAGCTGTTTTGCTCCATTAGACTTGTTATCCAGTCTTTTAATTCTTGATAAGTAGAATAATACATTATCTTTTCAGTCTTTGCTTGTTCTATCACTTCTTGATATATATGAGATTCAGTAAGGTCGCGTTTTGGTGGTTGCTTTATTGGACGTATAACTCCATCATCTATTTTAACAAATTCCAATTCAGAAAACACGCTAATAATTAATTCAATTTTGTTTTTCTTCCACCCTTTGTGCTTTATTAATAAAGGTATATCTGATGAAAGAACAAAGCTCCCCCGCTTAAGTAACATACCATAGAACCATTTAAAATCATTACGATTTGGAAAAACTTGTGATAGCTGGCTATTCGTAACTTGATAGCTTACAATAATTTTTTCAGGTGTGACCCACTTCATTAATTCTCGTGTATGTTGTCGTTTTGTTGGTAAATCGGCAAGAATAATTGTTTTATAATTGCTTAACACTTTCTCTGCCTGTTCATTTTTCAATTGATCAAAATGATACTGTTCAAAAGGTAAAGAACTAAAAGTGGATTGGGGTTGGAATGTAATAATAGCAGTATCACTCGGATCAAAATTTCCCATTTGTTTTTGCCATAATTTCGATCCTCTAAAATCAAATAGTTGCCAGTCCTTTATAGCCACGTCCTGGATCATAATTTGTGTGTTCTTTTTACCATTCCACTCATTTATTTGTAAGAATCCAACCACATCCATAACAGCTTGTGAACTGATGAAGGGATATAGGTCTCCCATCCCAAAACCTATTGCTTGGATTAATTGCTTCTCACTCTGAAATGTTGCTTTTAAATGATTTTGCTTACTACCTATCTGTCGTAATTCATTTGGTTTTGCTTTAATATGAAAAAGTGGTTTTGGATTCCCCATTCCAAACGGAGCTAATTGATCCAATGTTTGAATTAAATTTAAATCAATGTCAGCTAATTCTATTGTTTCTTCTATGTCAAGCTGTTCTTTATAATCATCCAACGATAGCTTTTGCTTAGCTAATTGATTTAATTCCTTTCTAATAAAATCAACATTCTTAATCGACAATGTCATACCAGCTGCCTGAGCATGCCCACCAAACTGAAGGAATAAATGCGCTAATTCCATGCCATTTTCAAACATATCAAAAGCGGAAATACTACGAGCGGAACCTTTTGCTCTCTGCTTTTCAGGTTGAATGGTTAGTACAATTGCCGGACGTTGATAGCATCGTACTAACTTTGATGCAACAATGCCTAATACTCCCTCATTCCATCCTTCTTGTGCAACAACAATCACATGCTTATTGGCTTCTTGATTAGACTCTACATGACTAATAGCTTCTTCTGTAATATCAGCTACAATTTTTTGGCGCTCTTGGTTTATTTCATTAATATCATTTGCAATAGACCGCGCTTCTTCTATATCCTCTGTTAATAGTAACTCTAAGGCTGGATAAGCACTTTGTAGTCTCCCTACTGCATTAATTCTTGGTCCAATTAAAAAACCAATATCCTCTTCAGATATGGTGTTTGATAAACCCGCTATTTTTTTTAATGCTATAATGCCAGGTCGTTTTGATTGACTTATTACTTTTAAGCCATGATATGCTAAAATACGATTCTCATTTACCAATGGAACTAAATCAGCGATGGTTCCAATGACAACTAAGTCTAAAAATTGTTTTGGAAAATAGCCTAATAAATAATGAGCTAATTTAAACGCAACACCTACACCAGCTAATTCTTTAAAAGGATAGGATGCTGAACATTTTGGATGAACAATAGCATAAGCATCCGGTAATGTTGATTGTACCTCATGGTGATCCGTTATAATTAAATCAATGCCTAATTCTTTGGCCAATTGTGCTGGACCAAATGCAGCAATCCCTGTATCTACAGTTATAATTAATTGAAAACCTTGTTTAAATGCTTCCTGAAATGCTTGTTCATTAGGCCCATATCCCTCAGTGAAACGATTTGGGATATAGTAATCACACATAGCCCCCAATTCACGTAAGGTTTCTACTAAAACAGCTGTTGAACTAACACCATCGGCATCGTAATCTCCATATATTAAAATACTTTCGCCGTTATCAATTGCTTGGTTAATTCGTTGTTTTGCCTTATCTATACCTGATAATAGTGATGGGTCATACAGGTGATCAAGATTCGGTTGTAAAAAAGAAACTGCCTCTTCCTTTGATTGAATATTACGCTTTACTAATAGACGTTCAATTAATGGGGATAAGCCTAAACCATCAAAGGTTGTATCAACCAACTCTTTTATTTCATCATTTTTGTATTTCCAATTCGCTTGACTGTGTAACATAAATTCACCCCTGACCAACTTATTATACAGTAGTGAGTCAGGGGGTTCAAATAAATTATGATCATTTTTTTAAGATTTAAATGATTCCTCTTTTATCGATTGATCTTCTACTTCTGATTTATGATCTATCAATGTATCATCAATAAAACCATTTGATGTATTCGCTTTTAATGCTTCATTCTCATGTTTAAGTGCGCGTATTTCACGCTGTAATTTCAATAAGCGAAAGAGTCCAAATCCACCTGTTATCAGTCCACCCATTAACGTAGAAATTAAAATAACAAGAATTAAAGGAACTTGCCCGGTGCCAAACAAGTAATCAACGGTGACAGCTTCTCCATTAATAACAGCAAAAATTGCCACGATAAGAGCAAAAACAAATGCAGAAATAATATACGTTTGTCCCCTCAATCTAACCACCCCATTTCAAAGTTATTAACATCAAAACATAGTTCTTTAATTATTCCACAGAAAAACTCTCCTTAAACCGATTTAAGGAGAGTTTCTTTTTGCTTTTATCATCATTTAGAATTATTGTGACTTATACTTGTGGACCATCGTTTTTCTTCTTTTTAACATACACAATTGGTCTTTCTTTAATATTTCTGCCTCTCCAGACTAACCATACCTGTGCGGCAATAAACAATGATGAATAAGTACCTGCAATTAAACCAACGACTAATGCAAAAGAGAAATTAGTAATGGATGTTGCACCAAAGATATACAACATGATTGCAGCAACAATAACTGTTAACACCGTATTAATACTTCGTGCTAATGTTTGCATTAAACTCTTATTAACAATCGCAGCTAATTCAGAGAAAGTACGAACTCTTTGTTTTAATTTTAAATTTTCTCTAATACGATCAAAAGTAACAATGGTATCATTTATCGAATAACCAACAATCGTTAAAATCGCGGCAATAATCGTAATATCAAATTCTAGCTGTGTAATACTGAATAAAGCTAAAATGAAGAATGCATCATGTAATAATGCAAGAATCGCTGTTAATGCAAAATAAAATTCAAAGCGTATCGTCACATAAATGATAATCCCAATCGATGCATATAACACAGCTAACATTGCATTTTTAGCTAATTCTTTTCCAACTACAGGCGAAACAGTACTCACATTAGGATCAGAGCCATAAGCAGCATTAAAATGTGACTTAATTGTTGCGACCGTATCTTTCTCTAATTTTGAATCAAAACGAGCGACCGCAATCTCATTATCATTTCCTGAAAGCGCAATTTTCTCTGGCTCTATCTCTAATTCTGCAAAGTGACTTTCCACTTCTTCAACAGAAACGGTATTCCCTGCATTAATCTCGACACGAGAACCACTTGTAAAATCTATACCTAGGTTTAATCCAAAAATACTTAAGAATAGTGTTCCAAGTACAACTAAAACTCCAGAGGCAAGAAAGAACTTTTTCCGATGTTTCACGAAATCAAATTGACGTCCAAAAACAGTTGGTTCTACTTCGGATTTATCTGAAATATCTTTAATATCAGCATCTTTTACACCGAACCAACCTGGTCGTTTGTTTAAGAATCTACTTTTCACCCAAAGGCTTAGGAAGAAACGTGCACCGAATACAGCGGTAATAAAGCTTAATACAACACTCACAATCAGTAAAGTAGCAAATCCTTTTACAGAACTTGTACCAAAAATAAATAGAACAGTAGCAGCGATTAATGTTGTTATATTCGCATCAAAAATAGTAGATAATGAGTTACTATTCCCCGCTTTAAAGGCAGCCATAACAGACTTACCTTCTCTAAGCTCTTCTTTCATCCGTTCATACGTTATGATATTTGCATCAACAGCCATACCAACACCAAGTATTAATGCCGCTATACCTGGTAGTGTTAATACACCATTCATCAGTTCAAATACAAGTAATACAAGGTAAATATATAAACTTAATGTCACAACAGCAATAAATCCTGGGAAACGATAATAAGCAAGCATAAATAAGAAAATAAATGCTACACCGAGCATCCCAGCGAAAATGGTTTTATCCATTGCTTGCAAACCAAATTGTGCACCAACAGATGTCGTATATTTTTCCTCTAAGTTAACTGGTAACGAACCAGCATTCAGTATATCTGCCAATTGCTTAGCTGACTCCACAGTGAAATTACCAGAAATCATAATATTTTTATGGTTTAACACTTCATCAAAAGTTGGAGCCGAAATGTATTTCGGATCAGCTTTTTTAGACTCTTCTTTAAAAGAATCTCCTTTTTCATAATCCATCCAAATAACAATACGATGATTAGCTTGATCTTTATAATTATTCAAGATTTCTCTAGTTGCATCTCCAAAAGAATCGGCACTTTTGAACTCAACTGTTACAATTGGTTGATTTGTATTAGGATCAAAATCTTGTTTTGCACTACCTTCTTCTATATTGGAACCATCTAAATATTCGTTATCTTCCACATCGCGAAAAGATAATCTTGCGGAAGTAGATAATAATTCCCTTGCTTCATCTTCATTTTCGATTCCGGCTAATTGCACACGAATTCGATTGGGCTCTTCAATATTGAAATTTGGTTCACTAACACCTAACACATCGACACGCTGTCTAAGCGATTGAACGGTAGCCTCTAATACCTCTGTATTGATTTCTTGGCTTTCATCTAAAGCTTCAACCTCATATAATATTTCCACGCCACCTTGAAGATCTAATCCAAGCTTCATATCTTCTGTAATCCCTGTTATTGTTGTTCCAATTGTTCCGGCAAGTGCGAGTACAATTAGAAAAAAGGCAATTATTCTGCCTCGCTTTACCATATGTATTACGCCTCCTCCGCTTGATTCTTTCGAAAAAAATCAAGCAACTCTTTTCAAACGCTTTCTTTTTTAATAAATTAGTTTCAAACGTATTATGCTACCAATAACTACTAATGTCAATCAGAATTTTGTTTATTCTTGTCCTTTATTTTCAGTAAGTGCTGCAATAGAAGCCATTAGATCGTCTTCTTTATAAGATTCAACAGTTAAATAACTCATATATATATTTGTACTTAAATGTAAAATATCCTCGACAACTTGGTACAGACGTTTTTCCGGATTACCTTTCCAAACTTTTTGTTTCAAACATTGCCAAACAACATCCTCTGTTGTATCGCCATATCCCATCATTCTAAGCTCTTCTGTTTTACTTTGTAATACAACTGAAAGAAATGCTCGCCAATCTTCTACTGTCCTTGACATTGCCAATACGATCGCTCTCCCTTTTCTTTTGTAAATTATAGATGCTTGTCATGCTTGACCAACTTATGTGCATATACATTATTGTATAGGAATTTTATTTTTTTGAGAAGGTAGGATTGGCAATAATGACTAAGCAATCTTTTGTAAAAGGCACGCTTATCTTAGTTTTTGCTGGATTGATTACGAGATTATTAGGATTTATTAATCGTATTGTTGTAGCAAGACTAATGGGGGAAGAGGGAATTGGTCTATATAACATGGCCTTACCCACGTTATTTTTAATTTACACATTATCACAATTTGGATTACCAATAGCAATATCTAAACGTGTCGCTGAGGCAGAAGCAAACAATAACACACGACAAATTAAAAAAATTTTAGTAATATCTCTAGCCATTACCGGAACATTAAGTGTTGTGTTTACAATTGGAATGATTGTGAGTGCTCCATTAATCGCAAAGCATTTCTTAACAGATGATAGAACATTATATCCTTTACTTGCCATCACACCAATGGTGCCGATTAGTGCAATTGCTTCTGTTATCCGTGGTTACTTCCAAGGTAGACAAAATATGAAACCTCAGAGTTATGCACAGGTAATTGAGCAAATTATTCGCATCTCATGTGTTGCCTTTTTTGTTAAATTGTTGCTTCCATATGGAATTGAATTTGCTGCTTGTGGAGCAATGATTTCTGTCATTATAGGAGAACTAACTTCATTACTATTTATGTTGCGAATGTTTCGTTTTCATAAACGTATTACTTTACACCATCGATTCTTCGCTTATTTATCATCAGGCAAGGATACGTTAAAATCATTACTTTCGATTGCATTACCTAGTACAGGAAGTAGACTTGTTGGTTCTATTTCTAATTTTCTAGAGCCCATTCTAGTCTCTCAAAGTTTAGCAATTGCAGGAATTCAAACGGTGATCGCCACCAAACAATACGGTGCATTGACTGGATATGCCATTCCATTACTATTTCTCCCAACCTTTATTACACACTCACTTGCTATTGCTTTAATACCAAACATTAGCGAAGCAGAAGCCAAGCATCAGCGTCACTTAATACATTACCGTATACACCAAGCCATTCGAATCTCTTTTGCTTCAGGTGCAATTGCAACTGTTATCTTAACGATGTTCGCAGAACCAATTTTAATGTTTATGTATGGGACAAGTAGTGCTAGTCCATTTTTAATTCTAATGGCGCCATTTTTTATCTTGTTATATATACAGTTCCCTTTGAACGCAGCACTACAAGCGCTAGACTATGCAAAACCTGCTATGTGGAATAACATTATTAGCACGATTGTCAAATTTGTTATATTAATCACGTTAACCACCAATCCAACGTTTGGTATTATGGGAGCAGCTATAGCAATCACCATTGGCTTTGTATTAGGGACTTTCTTGCATTTAGCGACATTGTATAAAGTTGCTAAATTCCGTATTCCTGCTATAGATGTACTACGAATGATCTTATTATTAACAGCGACATGGTTGATTAGTTACCTGTTGAAACAGTGGATCCCATTATATGCATCTAGCTTACAAGCTTTACTACTTCTATTTAGTTTAATTTTCATTTTATATATTTTCTTACTTTTTATTTTACGATTTATCACAAAAGACGAGTTAAGACAAATTCCTTGGATTCAACGATTTATTCATTAGCGACGTTCATTTTTTTTATCAATATACCATTCTCCATTTTTATCAATAGAACAAAAGGATATCTCTTCTATAGACGGATATCCTTTTTGTTTTAATTGTTTAATTAACCATGTTTTTGGCTTATTCATTTTTTTCAGGCTCCGTTCTTGTATTTCTCCATCCATTACTAATGGGTAAACATATCCATCACTACCATCTTCATTCTGTTCAAAAATAGATAGTTTGCCTGAGGGCTCTAAGATTGCGAATGCAACATCTTCAATACTTCGTGTTCCATTTTCACGTAATTGCTGCATTAAGTCGTTTAGATTATAACGTTGTTTTTTCATCTCATATTCATCAATTTTTCCATAAGAAATAATAACAGAGGGTTTTCCTTCAAACCAATCCCTAAACTTTTTGCTTTTTAAAGACACCCATGCAATAAGTCGTTGAATGATTAATAAAATAAATACAGGAATTATCGCCTCAAGTAATTGACGTTTAGGTTCCTCAATTGTAAAAACGCCAATTTCGGCAACCATAATGAATATGACTACATCTAACAGACTCAACTCACCAATTTCTCTTTTCCCCATTAAGCGAAAAACAATAACAATCATACTATATGTAAAAATAGTTCTAAAAATCAATTTTCCTATTTCAATATCCATATGATGCTCACCCCTTCTCTGTCTATCTTCGCCCCTTTCTTTATTTAATATCCAAGAATTATTTGATTCGTTTTAAAAATCATGTAAAAAAGGGATGAGATATCGCATATAGACATACACACTTGATACTAATAAAGAGAATATAACTAATGGCACACCATATTTTAAAAATTTCATAAAAGATATCCCTTCATCCTCTGCTTCTGCCATGCCAGCAACTACTACATTCGCAGAGGCGCCAATTAATGTCCCATTTCCACCTAGACAAGCACCCAAGGCTAATGACCACCATAACGGATCAACATTGGCCATACCATACGTTTGAAATTCTTCAATTACCGGTATCATCGCTGCAACAAACGGTATATTATTAATAATTTGAGAAACAAAACCAGAAATCCATAACAGAAAGATTGCAGTAAGTGGTAAATCACCAGAAGTCATCCAAATAATATAACGCGCTAATTCATCAATCGCACCAACCTCTTCTAAACCTCCTACAAGCATAAACAGCCCAATAAAAAAGAATAATGTAATCCATTCTACTTCTTGAAATACTTTTTCCGTTGACAGCTCTTTTTCTGTTAATAACATTAGTAGAATTGCTCCACTTACTGCTACAGTAGTTAGATCAATATGAAGAAAAGGATGCAATAGAAATCCTGCAATGGTTAAGCATAAAACACCAATAGATTGATAAACCATTGGAGATTTTTTAACATATGCAGATGGATTCATTTCTAGTAACTCTCGCACTGCTTCTGGCTTTCTTTTTAATTGCTTTCGAAAATAAAAACAGAAAAAAAGTAACATACAACTAAAAATGATAACTACAACAGGTCCTAGATGATTTACAAATGACAAAAAACTGAGGTGTTCCACTGCTTGTCCAATCATAATATTTGGAGGATCTCCTATTAAAGTAGCTGTTCCACCAATATTTGAACTAAAGATAATTGTTAATATATAAGGAAATGACGGTAAATGAAGGATTCTGATTATCGTAAACATAATTGGTACAAATAATAATACCGTCGTTACATTATCAAGCAACGCGGACCCAATCGCTGTTAGAAAGGCTGTCCCTATTAATAATGCTATCGGTTCTCCTTTTACCTTCTGAGCAAAATAAATTGCTATAAATGAAAAGATACCTGTTTTTTTCGTAATTGATACAAGCACCATCATGGAAAAGAGTAATGCTATCGTTTCCCAATCAATATAATTAGTAAATGCATCTTCCCATGTATAAATCTTGGTTAAAAGAAGCAATATTCCGCCTAAAAGGGCAATTAATGCTTGATTTATTTTTTCAGATATAATAAAGACATAACAAACAACAAAGATAGAAATTGCAATGATAGGAGCCAAAATTAATACACTTCCCCTCTAAAAAAATACACAATTATTGTTTACCTAACTGTTCTTTCAATATATGTATTAATCAGAGAAATATTTTATTCTAATTTAGCTTGATTTGCATATTCTTAACTAAAGGACAAGCAAGAAAGGGGAATATAAATGAAGCATCGATTTACTGGTTTACTATACGGTTGGCTCGCTATTTTAACGTTGATGATCTTAGCAAGTATTATTTTATCTTTATTACTTCGTTTTACAAGTTTAGGGGCATCAACACTTTCACAAAGTACAACAGTGATTAGTCTTATTGCTTTTCTAAGTGGGGGTATTTTTGCAGGTCTAAAGACAGGAGAAAGGGGATGGCTTATCGGGTTATTAACAAGCTTAGGATTTAGTTTATTTGTATTTCTATATCAATATTTAGGCTTACAACAGTCATTTTCTTGGTTACAATTGATCTATCATAGTGCATTTTTATTGGCAGGTATGATTGGTGGAATGATCGGTGTAAATGTAAAACAAAAAAATAGCTGATCGATTGATAAATTTTTTTAACTGATCCCCCTCTTAAGGTTTCCAGACCGTTAGCTGGGGGTTTTAGAAAAATAGTTAAATAACAAAAACCCCCACAAAATTAGAATATTTATCTAACTGAGGGGGTATTTATTTTTGTGCATGTTATTTTACTTATGCTTGTTCATTTTTTGAGACAACTTCTCTTACAGATGATCGATCATATGTAAGCTTCGTACCATCATGTACGTCAATTACAATTGTGTTTTCGTCAATAGCATGCACCGAACCGTGCATTCCACCAATTGTAATAACTTTATCACCTTTTTGTAGATCCGCTTGCATTTGTTTTACTTGCTTTTGTCGCTTTTGTTGTGGACGAATCAAAAGAAAATAGAAAATCACAAACATCAAAATGAATGGGAGTAAACTTGCAATTGCTTCCAATCTATTCGCCTCCTTTTTTAGAAATTTTTAGCATCGGGCTTGTTAAAGCCATATTGTTCAAAGAATGACTCTCTGAAATCGCCAAGACGATCTTCCTTTATCGCTTTGCGTACTTGCCCCATTAATTCTAACAGAAAATATAGATTATGATAAGTAGTTAATCTTAATCCGAACGTTTCATTTGCTTTTACTAAGTGGCGAATATATGCACGTGAATAATTTCGACATGTGTGACAATTACAATTTGGATCTATCGGCGAAAAATCACGTGCATATTTTGCATTTCGAACTACTAAACGACCATTTGACGTCATGCATGTACCATTTCTAGCAATTCTAGTTGGTAGTACACAATCAAACATATCTACCCCACGAACAGCTCCGTCAATTAATGAATCAGGTGATCCTACCCCCATTAAATAACGTGGCTTATTGTTTGGCAATAAAGGTGTCGTAAATTCAAGCACACGATTCATCACGTCTTTTGGCTCACCAACTGAAAGTCCTCCGATAGCGTAACCAGGAAAATCCATTGACGTGAGGTCACTGGCACTTAGACGTCGCAAATCTTCATATTCACCACCTTGCACAATGCCAAATAAACCTTGGTCGGATGGTCGATTATGAGCTTGTAAACAACGCTCTGCCCATCTACTTGTTCGTTCAACAGAGGCTTTCATATATTTGTGTTCTGCAGGATAAGGTGGGCACTCATCAAAAGCCATCATAATATCAGAACCAAGTGCATTCTGAATGTGCATCGCTTTTTCAGGTGATAAAAATAATTTTTCTCCACTTATATGATTACGGAAATGAACACCTTTTTCTTCAATTTCTCGTAAATCGCTCAAACTGAAGACTTGGAATCCTCCAGAATCAGTTAATATTGCACCGTCCCAATTCATGAACTGATGCAAACCGCCGGCTTCCTTTACAATGTCTTCTCCTGGACGTAACCACAAATGATACGTATTGGATAATATAATTTTAGCTCCCATTTCTTCTAGCTCTTCTGGGCTCATTGTTTTTACTGTAGCTAGGGTTCCAACAGGCATAAACATGGGTGTTTCAAATGAGCCATGAGGCGTATGAACCTTACCAAGTCTTGCGCCTGTTTGTTTACACGTTTTTATCAATTCATAACGAATAGCTTCCATCATCTTTTCCTCTCTTTTTAAGCTTCTATACTACAAAATAAGCATCGCATCCCCAAAGCTAAAAAAGCGATAATCCTTTTTAATTGCTTCGTGATATGCTTCCATAATAAAATCTCTCGTTGCAAAAGCACTAACTAACATCACTAAAGTTGATTTCGGTAAATGAAAGTTAGTAATTAATCCATCTACTGCTCGGAATTGGTATGGGGGATAGATAAAGATATCTGTCCAGCCACTAGCCGCAACGAGCTCCCCATTGTTGTCTCTTGCAATCGTTTCTAAAGTTCGGGTTGATGTAGTACCAACAGAAATAACTTTTCCTCCGTCTTGTTTCACTTGATTAATTGTATCTGCTGTTTCTTGTGGCATATGATAAAATTCAGCATGCATATCATGCGCTTCAATCGTATCTACACTTACAGGTCGAAAGGTTCCTAATCCAACATGCAAAGTTAAGAATACAATCTTTATACCTTTTTCTTTTAGTTGAGCTAACAATTCATTTGTGAAATGCAAACCAGCTGTAGGTGCTGCTGCTGAACCTTCTTCACGTGCATAGACAGTCTGATAACGTTCTTGATCAGGCAATTGTTCTTTAATATATGGAGGTAGTGGCATTTCACCAAGTTCGTTTAACACTTCTAGGAAAATCCCATGATAACTAAATTGGAGTATTCTCCCTCCATGTTCTTTTTCTTCTGTACAAATTGCTGTTAATTTATCGTCACCAAAGGTTATTTTTGATCCTATTTTTATTTTTTTAGCTGGTTTCACTAATACTTCCCACTCGTCTCCTTCTATTTGATGGAGAAGTAATACTTCAATTTTTGCACCAGTATCTTTTTTTGAACCATATAACCGAGCTGGAAGTACTTTTGTATCATTCAGAACAAGGCAATCACCTGGTTGAATATAATCAATAATATCATTAAATCGATGATGGGATATAGTTTGTGATTGTCTTTCCATGACTAATAATTTAGATGATGTTCTGTCTTTTAACGGTGTTTGTGCGATTAATTGTTCGGGTAATTCAAAATTAAAATCGTTTATATTCATTGTTTACTCCTATCTAACGAAACTTACCTATAATAATCAATATAATAGATATAATAATACTAATTAAGATTGATGTCATAATTGGGAAATATACAGACACATTTCCTTTTTTAAAATGAATGTCACCTGGTAATTTACCAATTACACTGGATAATAAACCAATAATAATAAGTATAACCCCTACTACAATAAGTATTTTACCAAACCCGGTCAAGTATTTGGCACCTCCCGATCAAAATGTTGGTACGCTTTTGGTGTAACGACACGTCCTCTTGGTGTTCGTTGGATAAATCCTTGTTGTAATAAAAATGGTTCGTACACATCTTCAATCGTTTGTGATTCTTCCCCAATTGTGGATGCAAGAGTATCTAAACCTACAGGTCCACCTTGAAAAGCATCCATAATGGACTGAAGGATTTTGTGATCAATATGATCCAATCCAGACTGATCGACTTGAAGCATTTGTAGTGCTGTTTGTGTTGTTTCCAGACTAATTTCCACCTCACCACGCACTTGGGAAATATCCCTAACACGCTTCAGTAATCGATTTGCTATTCGAGGGGTTCCTCTGGATCTTCTTGCTATTTCTATTGCAGCTTCCTTCGCAATGGTAACATTAAATATTGACGCTGTACGCTCAACAATATCACATAAATCTTCTGTTGTATAAAATTCTAGACGACTTAACACACCAAAACGATCTCGAAGTGGTGCAGTTAACAAGCCTGCTCTCGTTGTTGCCCCAACTAATGTAAAAGGCGGTAGGTCAAGTCTAACTGATCTAGCACTAGGGCCAGTTCCAATCACAATATCAAGACAAAAATCTTCCATTGCTGGATATAAAATTTCTTCCACAGATCTAGGCAAACGATGTATTTCATCAATAAATAAAACATCTCCTACTTCAAGCGAAGAAAGAATGGCTGCTAAATCACCAGCTTTCTCAATCGCCGGGCCAGAGGTAGTTCGAAATTCAACCCCCATCTCATTCGCAATAATGGATGCCATTGTCGTTTTCCCTAAGCCTGGTGGGCCATATAATAACACATGATCTAAAGCTTCGTTACGTAGTCTTGCAGCCTCAATAAAGATAGCTAAGTTTTCTTTTGCTTTATCCTGACCAATATATTGAGCCAATGTATTCGGACGCAAATTAAGCTCAATCGATGCATCATCCGGTTGATATTCATTCGATACCATTCTTTCTTCCATTTAAATCACCCCATGTCATTTCTGCGTCAATAAAGCTAGACCAGTTCGAATATAATGATCGGTTTTATCACTTTTTTCTTGTTTTAATTTTGGTACGATCTGCTTTAATTCTCTATCTGAATAGCCAAGTGACCGAAGTGCTTCTAACGCTTCTTCTAATGCTTGCATATTTACCAGAGTATCCATTTCAGTTTCTTTCTGATGATCTGGTGCAGTTACATCAAACTCTGTAGCAAGCTTTCCTTTCAAATCAAGTATCATTTGTCTTGCCGTTTTTTTACCTACACCAGGGAATTGAGTGAGGAATTTTTCATCTTCTGTTTCTATAGCAACAACAAAATCATTCACACCAGCTGTTCCTACAATAGCTAATGCGCCCTTAGGGCCAATACCTGAAACTTGGAGAATTCTAGAAAATAACATTTTTTCTTCAGGATCAGAAAAACCATATAAAAGTTGTGCATCTTCTCTTATGTAATGAAAGGTATATACACGAATCATCTGGCCTACTTCACCTTCAAATTTAAGTGGATTTGCGCATACCAATTCATAACCAATACCATTTGTCTCTAAGATGATAGATGTCTCATTAATTATTTCTAGTTTACCATATATATAAGCTATCATTTTTTATCGTAACTCCCTCTCCACTAATACAATCACTCTATGTAATTACATTTTATCATACAATCATATGTTCGCACACACTAATAACAATTCGTAACAAGAGAAAAATACATAGGTGAATTTTTTATAGTATTATAATCAGTATAGCAAAGAAAACAAGCAAAGGGTTAGATACACTTTGCTTGTTTATCCTTGAACCTGTTTAGTTGGAGAGAGGTCACGATAAACCTCAAGAACTTGTAAGTACTTCTCTTTTGAATCGATCTTTATTCCTTTTTGTAACGCTTCAAATTGTCTACTCTCTAATGTGTCTGTATCAATTTGATAAAAAGACTGTATTACTTGTTGATGAATAGGTTCACCTTCAAAGATTGATAACATACTGTTCTGTAATCCAAAATAACCGTTTTGTTTAAGAGAAGGTGAAATATCATCGATTTGTTTCCTAAAAACCATTTCTTCTTGGCTTTGATTAATCAATTGCCAATTTTCATATTCTGACCAAAAATCTTCCATAGCATAAATAGTCTTCTTCCTAGTCTTTTCAGTTATATTTCCATCTAAAAATTGTTTTTGTAATGTGACATTTACTTGTAATGGCTCCTTAGAAACATAGGTAGTTGAATTAGTAACTTCTGTAGCTTTATTTTGATTATCATTAGTTGACACAGTTTCATTCGACATGACAGCATGTGTACCAAAGCCTATGATAAACATTAACGCAGCAAAACTACTTAAAAGAATATGTTTCCTCATTTTTGCACCTCAGTCAAACATAGATTTAGTTGGCTTATCTATTAATAAATAAATATCCGTTGTTCATATGTTTGACCAAATTAGCTAAGTTTATGCTTTATTAGTGAATTTTAATTTTATGTTTATTATAGCTTTTATACGACATTTAAGAAACAAATGAGATGTTGATCTAACAATCATTAAACTATAATTTTTTTCACCACACTAATATATCAGTACAAAATACAGTCATACTAATCAGTATACACAACAAAATCATATTCACCTGGATCAATAATTCGCAATTGAATAATTTCATCTTTAGAAAGAATAATCTCTTCACCATGATAGTATCGAATAGCATTTGTTTTATCTTCTGTATGCATCGCTATAGCAAAAGTATCATCTGATCGTTTATTTACTTTGTTAAATTTTAATTCTCTCTTTGCCCGTTGGTTTTCTTTTTGATAAACAACATAATATTCTTTGTCATTCGCTTTAAAATGTTCTAATCGATCAATCGCATTTTCTTGTTCTAAGATTTGTTGACCCGGTAATGCTTCACAATCATTTGATTCACCCATGATTAGACACCTCAATATGTTTTTTTAATCATTATATTCTAAATAGTGTAATTTAGAAACTAAAGAAAACCCTTTCTTTTAAAAATTGTAAAAGCATGCTGATCATTTAATGAAACGATTTATTCCACATCATTTAATTCTGCATTATGATAAACTTCTTGAACATCTTCTAGTTCTTCTAAATGATCAATAAGGTTTGACATTTTCTCAGATTCAGTATCGGATAAAGAAGCATACGTTTGTGGAAACATCGTTACCTCCGCTGTTGCCAATTCATACCCTTCATTTATAAGTTGTTTTTTCACATCTTGAAATTGATCAGGTGTGGTAAAAATCTCGAATGTATCTTCATTTGTTTCCATTTCTTCTGCACCTGCTTCAATTGCACTGAGCATCATCATATCTTCATCAAGTGATGTTGTCGAACGCTCAATTACAATATACCCTTTTCTATCAAACATAAAAGCAACACAGCCGTTTTCGCCTAAATTTCCACCATGTTTAGAAAATCCGTGCCTAACATCTGAAGCGGCTCGATTTTTATTGTCTGTTAAAAGCTCAACCATAATAGCTGCACCACCAGGTCCATATCCTTCATAAATTACCTCTTCATAGTTTGCCCCATCTAAATCACCTGTTGCTTTTTTTATTGCCCGATCAATATTATCATTTGGCATATTATTAGCTTTGGCTTTATCTATAGCTAAACGTAAGGATGGATTCATTTCTGGGTCTCCCCCACCATCCTTCGCTGCAACATAAAGCTCTTTTGCCATCTTCATAAATATTTTTCCTTTTTTTGCATCTTGGGCGTTTTTTCTTCGCTGAATATTTTTCCATTTTGAATGTCCTGCCATATATGTGATCTCCCTTCTCACAAATCCTCATCCGATAACAATATAACATATCTGCCTGCACCAGAAAAATAATCAACAAAACCTCTTTACCCTATCCGACAAAGAGGCTCGATTTATACTTAAAATTTCTGTGGTGTCTTTGGTAAATCACGTTTATGCGCAGTTCTATTATGCAATCGTTCTATGATTTCTTTATCTTTTTCAGGTATTTCCTTACCTTCTAAATAACGATCAATCATTGCATAACTTGTTCCCATTTCATTCTCGTCTGTTTGCCCCTCCCAAAGTCCTGCACTTGGTTTTTTATTAATAACTTCCGTAGGAACATCAAGATATTCAGCAAGCTTCTTTACTTCCCCTTTAGTTAAATGTACTAAAGGAACTAAATCAACACCACCATCTCCATATTTAGTGAAATAACCTGTAAACCATTCTGCTGCATTATCTGTGCCTACTACAAGATAGTTATGATTCGTTGCAATACTATATAACGTGCTCATTCGAAGACGTGCACGAAGATTCGCATCTGCAAGTTGCTGATTTTCTTCATTGAACACATTTACTTGTTTTAATTGGGTTTGAATTTCTTCTAGCATCATAGCATGTGTTCTTGTCAGATCTACGGTAACACTGTCAATGTCAGCAGCATCAACTACTTTTTTTGCGTGTGTTAAATCCTGTGGATTACTATTACAAGGCATCATCACACCAAGCGAAGCATTTGGGGCAGCACGTTTAATTAAATTGGCAACCACTGCTGAGTCAATACCACCACTTACGCCAACAACCAGCCCTTTAACACCAGTTAATTGTATTTGTTGCTGTAGCCATTTCACGAGTTTTTCTGCTTTTTCTTGCATATGTTTTACCCCTTCCGCGTTTTATCTGTTAAGTTCTCTTTTTACAGTTTCAACAAATTGTCTCCGTTCTTCCCAGCTTAATTGAAAATCAATAAGATAGCTCGAAATATCAGCAATTGCTGTTGACTTTGAAATATAATACCACCATTCGCGAACAAAATCAGTAGGAATCGTTAAAGCTATAAAGAAAAGTTGATAAGCTTGATATGTGACTGGTTCTATGTAACTGTTTAACTGGTCAAAATCATGTTCAATGTATGGTAAGAATCGTTGTCCAAGCTGAATCTCATCATAAATAGAAGGTGAGGGAGACAATAAGTCAAAATCTATTAGATATATATTATCCTTATTATCGCTTAAAAAATTATGGGAAGCAACATCTCCATGTATCCAATTTGCTTGAAAATAGCGACTATCTTCAATTGCTGGATTATTAGTAGATACAAACCATTCAATACTTTCAATTAATTGCAATTCAATTTCTTGATATAACTTTTGATATCCTAAGTGATCCATTATTTCTTTTGATTGTTGCCACTTATTTAGTCTACTTTTGCACTTTGGTACAAATGCTGTTGAACAGGACTCATTTGGGATAGTCAACCCAGTGGTTGCATGGTGAAACTGTTTCATTACTCTCCATGCACGCTTTCTATCTTTTTTCTTATGATAGTCCAATTTTCTTGCTGGATAATATTTCTGTAATGTCCAATAGTATCCTCCCCACTTTAAATACCTTTTTTTATTTGGAAAAGGACAAAAGCGTATAATAAAGTCTTGATCTACACGGTCAAATAACTGCCATTGTTTATCTATCGTTTCTAATTTCTTATATCCTTTTAAAATAAATTGCTGATTTAGATGGTTTGTCACTAAATAGATAGGCGGTTTGATTAATTTGATTGACTGAATCGATAAGTCCGCATTATTGTTAAGAAAAGTAGTGAGACGATTCAACACTGAATCGTCTCTTTTATGGTTATTCATTTTCCTCATTATCCTCACGGTAAGGGAAAGCACCTTGTTGTTGATAAGGATTCATATTTCCTTGATAAGGCATTGGCATGCCAGGCTGTGGTGAAGGCATTGTCTGATAAGGCTGTTGCTGCATCATGTTTGGAGGCATAGATGGTCCTTGCCCTCCCATGTGCGGTGGTTGTTGTGTTGGTGCTTGTTGCATCGGTGACTGTTGTTGCATCGGTGACCACATTGGAGCTTGTGGCATATTGTCTGGCCAATCTCCATATGGCATTTGCTGGTATTGTTGTTGCATTGGCATTGATTGATTTGGTAATGGTGGCATATCTACACTTGAAGATTCCATTTCTTCCTCATCCTGATTAAAAGGTGGCATCATTGGTTGTTGGTGATGCCACATTGGTTGTTGTTGCATCAATTGTTGTGGTGACTGGAATGTCTCACAAGGATCGACAGGCTCATCACAATGGTTTGATTTTGGGTGCATGATTGGTTGAGGATGTGGCATTGGATACATTGGCATACATGGTGGCATGACATAGCACATAGGCATGATAGGTTGTTGCATAGGTTGCTGTATAGGTTGTTGAGTAGGTTTTTGTTGGCTTGGCTGTTGATTCATTTGATGAAAAGCATATTGATTTACTTCAGTATCATTGTCCTCTATATCTACATCGATATTATAGTTATTAGAGTAAAAGTCAGGTAAGCTCGGCATCTGAATTGGTTGCATTGGCATTTGTTTTTCTTGAATTGGTTTAGGCATCTCCTTTTTTACTTTTGGTGCAGCCTTTTTATCATCTTCTTCCACTACAGGCATTGCTTTTGGTGACGTGTCTTTATAAGGATGGATTGTTTTATCCATTGTTGATTGCTTTTGCACTTGTTTTGTTGTAGATGGTATTTTAATTTTCATTCCTGGCATAATCATATCTGGGTTTGCTAATTGTGTATTCATTTGTTTTAATTCTTCAAAGTTAACATTATATTTCTGAGCAAGCTTCCATAGGGTATCCCCTTTTTGTACAATATGAATTTTCAACATTGTAACTCCTTCCTTTATTTTGATCAATAAAACATAGGCAATTAACAGTATAATTCATTAACAACATATGCGAATGCCCTGAAAAGTTGATAACATTTAAAAGAAAAATTTTTATTATTGATATTTATTAGGTAATAAGAAAACAAATGAACGTTTTACACATTCATTTGTTTTTTATTTAAACAGTTGCTAACATTTTTTCTAATGCTTCATTTGCAAATTTTGAAATAGTTGGATTAACTTGAATACGATTGATAACCTTGCCTTGTTTTAATGATTCTAACGTCCATAATAAATGAGCCAAATCAATTCGATTCATCGTTAAACAAGGACACATGTGAGGATTCAATGAAATAATATCCTTATCAGGATGCTGTTTAATTAACCGCTTCACAAGATTCATTTCCGTGCCAATTGCCCATTTCGATCCCGGAGGTGCTGTACTAATTGTATCAATAATGTACTTTGTCGAACCAGCATAATCTGCTTGTTGAACAACCTCCCATTTGCACTCTGGATGAACAATAATTTTTCTATCCGATTCTTTTTCTCTTAGATAAGAAATATTGTTCGTAGTAAAATTTTCATGGACTGAGCAATGTCCTTTCCACAAAATAACTCGTATATCTTCAAGTTCTCCTTTTCTATTTAATTGATTGGTTATTGGATCCCAAACAGCCATCTCATCTAATGGAATATTTAAATCAAAGGCAGTATTTCTACCTAAATGTTGATCAGGTAAAAAGAGAATTCGTTTTTTTTGTGTAAAAGCCCATTTCACCATTTCTTTCACATTCGAAGAGGTTACTGTTGCACCATAGTTCTTACCAACAAATGCCTTAATCTCTGCTGTAGAGTTGACATATGTTAATGGGATAATTGTATCGCCAAACAACTGTTGTAATTCATTCCAACAATGTGTCGTTTGTTCCATATTAGCCATATCTGCCATCGAACAACCAGCTTTCATATCAGGCAAAATAACAATCTGATCATCTTTTGTAAGCATATCGGCTGTTTCTGCCATAAAATGCACACCACAAAATACAATATAGGTTGCTTCTTTATTCTGCTTGGCAAGTCTAGCTAATTGTAAAGAATCGCCTGTGTCATCAGCAAATTGTATCACTTCATCCTTCTGATAATGATGACCAGGTATATATAGCTTATGTCCTAAATCTGCTTTGATTTCTGCAATTTTATCTATCATTTCTTTATCAGATAGTTCCCGATAATGTGCGGGAAGTTGTTGATTTATTTGCTTTAAAAAATCAAGCGTTTGCATCTTTCTCCCCCTAGCTCTTCATACTAATATCTAATGATTTTGGACTATGTGTAATAAATCCCAATGAAATATAATCAACACCTGAATGTTGATAGGTTGATATATTATTAAGCGTAATATTACCCGATGCTTCAGTAATAATAGATTTCGGAACATATTGGATTAATTGTCTTACAGATGCTGCATCTTGGTTATCAAACATGATAATATCAACACCACACGATACTGCCTCTTTTACCTGATCAATGGTTTCCGTTTCTACTTCAACCTTAACCATTTGACCAACCGTTGATCGTATTTTATCGACTGCTTTTTTGATCGAACCATACATTGCTATATGATTATCTTTTAACATGATTCCATCGTATAAACCGTAACGATGGTTTACCCCCCCGCCACAAGTAACTGCATATTTCTCAAACATTCGCAAACCTGGTGTCGTTTTTCTTGTATCAGAAATTTTTGTATGTGAAGAATTTAAAAGTTGCACAGCACGATCTGTTAACGTTGCAATCCCGCTCATTCGCTGTATAACATTTAATACTACTCTTTCGCCCATCAATATATTGCCAATACTTCCTTTAATCTTTGCAACAACATGACCAGTTTCAATTATTTGTCCATCTTGTTTATACGTCACAACAGATATGGATCGATCTATGATTTGATATACATAAGATATGATATCAATTCCTGACATAACCCCTGTTTCCTTTGCAATCACATATGTCTCTCCTACATAATTAGTGTCAAACAACATTTGACTAGTTATATCCTTATCCCCTATGTCTTCTAACAAAAAATTTTTTAACTGTTCTTTCGCTTTAATAGGATTCATTTATTATCCTCCAGATATCATTTGTTGCTCGCGAATTTGTTTTCTTCGATTTATATGATAATCTTGTAAACCCTCTTTACATGTTGGATAATCATGTCGATAATGCGCGCCTCTACTCTCTGTTCTCGCTATTGCAGATGTGACAATAAGCCAAGCTGCCATCGTTTGGTGATAAAGTGCTTTTTGTGAAGGTGGAATGCTATCAATAGGTTGATGCAAACTAAAACTTTCTAGCCATTGCTTCATTTTGCTTAATCCAAAGCCCTCTCGATAAATCCCTACATATTTATTCATTTTTTTACGTAACATTTGTAACGATGGTAAATTTATTTGTTTAGTTGAATGGATAAAATTTGTTTGGCCTCTCTGATTATTCCTCTTTTTTCGTGAAGGGGAATCTTTTATTGTTATTGCTACTTGCTTCCCAAAAACAAGCGCTTCTAATAATGAATTACTCGCTAACCGATTTGCACCATGAACACCTGTATATGCTACTTCACCTAAAGCATATAATTGGTCAACTTCCGTACGTCCTTGTAGATCCGTTACAACGCCTCCCATAATAAAATGCGCACCTGGAGCTACTGGGATTAACCCCTTTGTTAAATCTACGTTAGCTTTTTCACATAGATTTGTGATAGTAGGAAATTTTTTTTGAAAGTCTTTAATCATTGAAACATCTAAAAATACATCATAACCAGCTCTTCTTGTTTTTTCTATGTTTCTAGAAACCACATCTCTAGGGGCTAAATCTTCTAACACGTGTTTATCTTTCATTACACGCTCTCCATTTCCTAATACTAATTGCGCCCCTTCCCCCCTTACAGCTTCTGAAACCAATCCAAATGTATAACCATTTTCCCAAAGTAATGTAGGGTGAAATTGAATAAATTCTAGATCGCTTAAAGTCGCTCCCGCGTGATATGCTAAGGAAAGACCTTCTCCCATGATAGATGGATGATTAGAAGTTACTTCAAATAATCCACCACATCCACCAGTTGCTAAAACAACGTCGTCTGCATACATAGTTGACACGTGTCCTGTATGATCTATCATTTCTACTCCAATACATTTACGATTCTCTACAATTAATTGAGTCACCGTTTGATTTGAAATAAACCTTACATTTCCCAGAATTTGCTTGTGTAAAAATAATAGTATAATTTCACCTGTCTTATCACCTCCAGCGTGAAGGATACGATGATGTGTATGTGCTCCTTCCTTACCGATAAGTAATTCCCCTTTATGATTTCGGTCAAAAGGAAAGTCATTATTTATCCAGTCTTTTATATAATTAGAACCTTTTCTCACTAATAATTTAACTGCTTCCGAGTGATTCGTATGATAACCGGCTCGCAATGTATCTTCATAATGATATTGCCACTGGTCATTTTCATTAATAACCGTAGCAATACCTCCTTGTGCTCGAACGGTATTATTACTTTCTAACCCCTTTGTTATCATGATTACCTCTTTATGCTTACAGAGTTCCATAGCTACAACACTAGCACTTATCCCATTACCAATAATAATAACTCGCTCTTCTTTGTTTATTTTGTTTCACCCCCTAATGTCTTTACACATATCTTTACATATATATTTACACATGGCAATACTTAATTTAAAATAATATTAATACAAGTTGAAGATAGGAGATATAAAAATGATTTATTTAGATTATGCTGCAACAACTCCCATGTCCAATGAAGCTATCTCGGTATACCAAGAAATCGCCCAACAAGCATATGGAAACGCATTTAGTTTACATGACATCGGTACAATAGCTAATGATATTGTTACATATAGTCAACAACAATTAGCAGAACTTCTTCATGTCAATCCCCAAACAATCCATTTTACAAAAGGAGGAACACATGCTAATCAACTTGCCATCGATTTATTACTTAAAAAACAGAAGAACAAAGGAAAACATATTATAGTTAGTTCATTAGAACATAAATCAATCACTACCCATTTGAATCGTTTAGAAGTGAATCAATCTTATGAAATTACTTATTTACCAATCACATCCGATGGTATGGTTGATTTGAACCAATTAAAGCAATTGATTCGAATAGACACTGTCTTGGTAATCGTCCAACATGTAAACTCAGAAATCGGTACAATTCAACCGATTCAACAGATTAGTAATCTATTAAAAGAAAAACAAATTCTATTTCATTGCGACGGTATACAAGCATTTGGAAAATTAGCAATTAATCTTAAATCATTACCAGTAGATAGCTATGCATTATCTAGTCACAAAATTTATGGTCCCAAAGGGATTGGAGCATTGTATGTACACAAAGATCTACATCCAACAAAAGAAGAAATTGATTCTGGTACACTTGATGTCCCTGCAATTGCGTCTTTTGTGACAGCTGCTAAAAAAGTTATTGCTAATCAAACAGAACAGTTAACCAATATGTACAGTTTAAGACGAACATTTGAGAAGCAACTATTGGCTCGAAAACTACCTGTTGAGATGTTAACTTTTAATAAACAACTCCCCTCTATCATTGGGATGGTTTTGGATGATATTCCTGGTGACTATGCCATGCTTCAGTTTAATCAAGCCGGTATTGCAATTTCAACAGGCAGTGCTTGTACGGTGGATAATCAAGAGCCAAACAGTACGATGCTTGCATTAGGTTACAAAGCGGATAAAGCAAAACGATTTATTCGTTTATCTCTTGGGAAGACTACCACAGAAAATGACCTAGCAAAAGCAGTTCAAGTATGCGAAAATATGATTAATAAGTGGTATGTGATATAGAAAGGAATCGGTACGATGGCATCAACAAAAAAATTAATCGGTAAAGAACGACGCGCACACCTGTTAGCTTGGTTAAAGGAAGGAAAGAAACCGATTACGGGGTCAGCTTTAGCAGAAAAGGCTGGTGTTAGCAGACAAGTAATTGTCCAAGATATATCGTTATTAAAAGCGAAACAAGAACCAATTATGGCAACTAGTCAAGGCTATGTGTATCTAGAACAAGTATCAGACAGAAAAAAGGTTCAACGAATCATTGCTTGTAATCATAGCAGATCACAAACGAAAGAGGAGTTAGACTGTATCGTTGACCAAGGGGTAACAGTCAAAAATGTAATCATAGAGCACCCAGTATATGGAGATTTAGAAGCATCTATTATGGTTAGTAATAGACAAGAGGTAAAACAGTTTATTGAACGGGTTAAAAAAACAAATGCACCATACTTACTACAATTAACTGATGGGGTTCACTTGCATACAATCGAAGCAGATCGTGAAGAACAACTAGATGCGGCTTATCAGCAACTTAAAAAACTGGGTATAATTATTAACAACAATTAAAATGCATGTGATATTTTGTTAAACTAAAAGATAACTGTTTGGATAGCTATCCTTCATCCAAACAGTTATTTTATTATTTAGACCTTCCTTAAGTGAAAAAAGAGTATGTAAAGTCGCATGAAATCATATTAAAAGGGTAACCTAAAGCGTGATTCTCAAATAAGGTAGGTAAATAACATGCTTGAAAAAGGAAAGATTTCCGCCTTTCAGATGGCGATTATGATGTATCCTGTAATATTAGCAACTGCTATTCTTTCTTTACCAAGTACGATAGCCAAATACGCAATGAATGATTTATGGGTCTCGCCGTTATGGGCTTCTTTAAGCGGTTTTTTGACAGTATATATCGTTTATCACTTACACACACTTTATCCAAAACAGAATATTATTCAGTGCAGTGAGCAAATTATTGGTCGCATTCCCGGAAAGATTCTTGGTCTTTTTTACTTATTTTATCTTTTAATAGCTACTGGTGATATTATGCGCGGGTATGGAGAGTTTATTGTGGGAGCACTTCTTCCTAAAACCCCACTCTTTATAGTGATCATTACAATGATACTTGTGAGTGGTTTCGCTGTGCGTGGAGGAGTAGAAGTCATAGGAAGAACAGCTCAAATTTTTGTTCCTATCTTTATCATTTCTTTAATCCTTTTACTACTTTTTTTACTCCCCGAACTAGAACTTAGCTATATATTTCCCCTCTTTGAAAATGGGATCAAACCTTCCATTATGGGAGCTTCTAGTCCACAAGCATGGTTCGGCGAATTCTTTTTAATTTCTTTCTTACTCCCTTTCTTGAGTGATATTAAAAAGGGTAGAAAATGGAGTATGATTTCCGTATTTGCTGTGATGATCACAATGGTTATAACAAATCTTGTTATTTTATTTCTATTTGGTAGAACAATAACAAATTATATATATCCTCTAATGAGTGCAGCAAGATACATTAGTATTGCTGATTTCTTTGAACATATAGAATCAGTTGTGACCGCCATGTGGGTAGCAGGTCAATTTATAAAAACAGCCGTATTTTATTATGCAACCGTACTGACTACTGCTCAAATATTAGACCTGTCTAGCTATGGACCAATAGTCTTTCCGATCGGCATTTTTATTGTGCTCATTAGTTTATGGGGTTGGTCTAGTTTCAGTGATTATAGTGACTGGTCTGCCAACATTTCTCCTTTTTACGCACTATTCATGCAGACAATTTTGTCACTTTTGTTATTAGTGATTGGTATTGTAAGAAAAAAAACATAAGAAATATTAATAAATATAACTTTATTTAAAAAGTATGTTCATTAACCCTGACAACAAGTTATTATGTTTCTTTAAAAAACAGAGACTGGGACAAAACAACATTTCTCTTTTTTAAACACGAACAATTAATTATATGCAACAAAACGAACACCGCTGTGGAAATAAGCTCCCTTTCCGCAGGCACGGCTTCGGGGCCACATGAAGTGGGTCAGTTAGACGTTGTCACAGGACGTGACGATCTTAGTCTAACATTCCTTTAAGTAAAAGGAGTGGATCTTCAGCTCGTGCTGTTCCTGCAGGACAAGGAATGCTTCGGCAGCGATACATCGCACGAAGAAAATTGCTTTTTATTTTCGAGGAGTGTCGCATATTTCCACAGCTAATCATTAATTCCACTTAAATTAACGAACCTTAATTCGTTTATTCAGAATTAAGGTTCGTTTTTTGATAATCACTATTTAGTTTTGTCCCAAGTTCATCTTTTTTACTTATATCATTTTTATATCATAAACCATTTCATTCATAACCGCATCTAAAATTACTCATTTTCACACAAATAGTATGGATAGCTTCCTAACACTTCAACTGAGCAACCTAGCGCTTCTAGTTCTAATATCGTATTTGGAATTAAAATATCATCCATTTTTTGTTCAATATCTATTAAAAAATAATAATTACCCAATCCTGTTTTCATTGGTCTTGATTCTATCTTAGATAAGTTAATATTCCGCCAAGCAAAAGCAGATAAGACTTGATGTAATGCACCTGCATGATCTGTTGGTAATGCAATCATTAGTGTTGTTTTATATCCCGTTTCTTCCAGTCTTTTTGATAATAATTCCCTATCGTTATTGTGTAACACAACAAACCTAGTATGATTATTAGAAAAGTCATGAATATTCTTCTCTACAATTTCTAAATCATATTCTTTTGCTGCTAACTCATTCGCAATAGCCCCAATAGGAAGCTCAGGATGTTCACTTACATATTTTGCCGCTGCACCTGTTGAAGTAAATGTTTCTGCCTTTACATGTTTCATTCCGTTATGTAAAAAACGATGGCATTGTGCAAGTGCATGAGGATGAGAATAAACGGTAGTAACATCCTTCCAACTTGTTGTATTTCGTCTATGTACCATCAAGTGTTGGCGAATAGGAACAACAACTTCACTTACTATCTTTAACATTTTATATTGAATTAAATAATCTATTGTGAGATTGACTGTTCCCTCTAGTGCATTTTCTAAAGGGAGCACGCCAAATGTGACATGCCCTTGTTTTACTGCGTCAATACATTCTGGAATTGTTCGATAACTTTGTTTATCTTCTCCATTAAAAATGGCATCTACCGCTGCTTTTGTAAATGTACCCCTTGGTCCTAAATACCCAATTCTTGTTGCCATTGCTATCCTCCCTTAACCGCCAGAACTTACTATTTCAACTTTTTCTATAAATGAAAGTTCTTTTACATTCGCCATTAGTTGTTCAATTGGGATTTTCATCTGCTCCACATTTAAAGAAAGTGTCACATTTGCTTTGTATTGAATTGGAATGGTTTGGTGAATCGTAAGTATATTCCCACCTGCTTGGGCAACTGTAGTTAACAATTTTGATAACGCCCCAGCACGATCTTCTAAATGAATAAATAAAGTAATGATGCGCTCCTGAATGACTGTTTTAAAAGGAAATACTGCATCACGATACTTATAAAAAGCACTTCTTGATAATTCGACCTGTTTAACAGCTTCAAAGACAGAATTTACTTTCCCTCTATCCAGTAACTCTTTTGCCTCAATGGTCTTTCGCATCGATTCTGGGAGAAAATCACTTCGAATTAAATAAAAGGTATCTTCTTTTTCTGACATGTCAAATAATCCCCTTTACTATTCAGCCCGAAATCATGATAGCTGTTTACCGGCCTGTTTTTACTCAATGAATTCAAATTCATAATCCATTAATCTAACGATATCACCATCTTCGGCTCCTTTTTTACGAAGTGCATCATCCACACCCATCCCACGAAGTTGACGCGCAAATCGTTGTACAGATTCATCTCTTGAAAAATCAGTCATCTTAAATAATTTTTCGATTTTTTCTCCAGTTAACACGAATGCACCATCTGGATCACGACTAATTTTAAATGGTTCGGGTTCCTCTTGATGACGATAGACAACTCGCTTAGGTGCATCTTCAACATCTTTTGTAAATTTAGGTGTTTCATCTAATTTATTTGCAATTGCAAATAATAAGTCACGCACACCCTCTTTTGTTATTGTAGAAATTGGATAAATCGGATAATCTTCAGTTAATTGCTCTTTAAAAATTTCTAAGTTTTCTTTTGCATCTGGCATATCCATTTTATTTGCTACAATTATTTGCGGACGTTCTAGTAGTGTTTCATCATATTCACGAAGTTCCGCATTTATCGTAACAAAATCTTCATATGGATCACGTCCTTCTGTTGCAGCCATGTCAATCACATGTACTACAACCCTTGTGCGTTCCACGTGCCTTAAAAATTGATAGCCCAAACCAACACCTTCACTGGCACCTTCAATCAGGCCTGGTAAGTCTGCCATGACAAAGCTTCTATTATCTCCAGTATCCACCACACCGAGGTTTGGAGCTAATGTAGTAAAATGATAATCTGCAATTTTTGGCTTTGCAGCACTTACAACGGATAATAAGGTGGATTTCCCTACACTTGGAAAACCAACTAATCCAACATCAGCTAATAATTTTAATTCGATAATAATATCGCGTTCAACACCAGGCTCCCCATTTTCCGCTAACTCAGGAGCAGGATTTCGTGGTGTAGCAAAACGAATATTGCCTCGACCTCCTCGGCCACCTTTGGCAATTACTCCTCGCTGTCCATGTTCTGTTAGATCTGCAAGAATTTCTCCCGTCTGCTCATCTTTTACAGTTGTACCTGGTGGTACAGCTAATACCATCGGTGCAGCATTTTTCCCGTGCTGCCCTTTACTCATTCCATTCTCTCCACGCTTTGCCTTAAAGTGACGCTGATATCTAAAGTCCATTAGTGTATTTAATCCTTCGTCTACTTCAAAAACAATATCTGCACCGTCGCCACCATCGCCACCTGCTGGTCCTCCCATAGGTACATATATTTCTCGGCGAAATGCCACTAAGCCATTACCACCGTCTCCGGCTTTAACATATACTTTTACCTGATCGACAAACATACTTGTCACCTCTTCAATTCACTGTCCACATTAAATGCATTTCTTGATCTTTATGCGAACTTGCTTCTGTTTCATATTGTATTTCCATTGACTGATCTATGTCAGTTATTTTCTTTAATAGACTTTCTATATTTTGAAACTCACCAGTAATAAAAAAGATTACTTGTAATTGATTCTCTTTCTTTTGATGAAGTTTTATTGTACCACGATAAAGCGTTGTTTTCATACTGTGATCAACAAAATAATTCATCAATTGATCCAATTGAAAAGCTATTTTCTGATCGTCAATACAAATATTATTATCTACACTAATCCAATAATTAATTTGGAAATTTTGATAATACCATTTCAACTGTAGCAGCTGTAATGCAGTTTTCGGTAGTGGGATACTTTGCAGTTTTCGGTCTTCTTCTGCTTGCGTCACAGCAAGATCTATCTTTTCTTGTACTTTATCTAATTTTCCCATTTGTGCATAACCCATTATAATTTGTAAATCATTCATCCAATCATGACGATAATATCGCAATAGTTTAATTACTTCTTCTTCTTTCATATCATACACCACCTTATCTCACATTATCAAAAGTATAGCAAAAATAAATGTCTGTTAAAAGAAAATTTATCCACTTTGATAGTGTATGACAAGAATCTCATGGTTAGCTTTATTCACGAAAAAAGAACTTTAATCATGATTTAAATACATATTTTAATTGATATATAAGAAAGGCCCTTTTGCAAGTAAGTACGCAACATATAAGTTCTCTGTCAAATGTGGTGGTGTGGTTCTCACTCCACCATCTCTTTTATAAAAAGTTTATTATAAGCAATGCTTGTACCTAAACCGCAGGGGAAATACACTCGCTTTCCGCGGGCACGGCCGAAGCTAACTTGGTAAAGAAATTCACTTTACCAAGTGGATCTTCGGACGCGTGCTGTTCCCGCAGGAGTCTCGCATATTTCCTCTGCTAAGGCGCTTTTATAATAAAACTTTTCTTATCTCTTGTCGCCATAGTATTTTCTTTTTCAAACGCTCAAAACTCTTAATTCCATAAGACATGCGTTTCGTCACTTTTATCGTGTTGTTCACACCCTCGATGTATCCATTATTAAAGGGGTACATAAAAGATTGAAGGATCTCTTGTTTCCAACGTTTAAATGTCTTCACGACCTTGTGAAAGGATTCAATATTTGACATCCTCATTTCTTTCAGACATGTCTCTAATCCTTCTTTGGCAGTCTTTTCATCACTTTCTTTAAACCACTGATCAAGCTTGTTCTTCAATTGGTATGCTTCATCTAATCGGACATCTATTTTGAGTAATTGCTTTACTTTTTCTTGTTCTTCTTCGGTCAATTTATAGCTGGACTTCCAAAGTAATTTTTTACTTCGTTTCATACGAATGCGAGCCTTCTTATCTAACGTTCGTTGCACTTCACGCCTTACTTCATCTAGTGCCCAATACACTTGGCGCATAAAGTGAAAACGGTCAGCGATAATTAACGGATCTCCTAACGCATGACGCACGGCGTGTTTGAATGACTTGGATAAATCCATGACTACGATTTGAACAAGACTCGTATCACACGATTGTAAGTAGCTCTTGATTGTATCTACTTTTCTATCTGGTAATACATCTGCAATCTTTTTATTCTCCACATCCGCAATGACCGTCTGAAATCTTTCGCCTCCAGCATCCCCTTTAAACTCATCGATCGCTATGGCACGTGGTAGTATCTTTTTCGTATGTATTTCTTTTTGGTCATACATACGCATGATTCGATTCGTACTCATACCACTCAACTGCGCAGCGGTTGTAAAAGATCCTACTGCCGTATATGTTAGCGCAGTTGTTTGAATGGACCGTGTACTTCGTTGATATCTTTCCACCATGTCAAGTTTTTCGTAGAATGTATGATGGCAATGTGTACATAAATAACGTCGCTTTGTTAAAGAAATTTTCACTGGTTTATTTGAAATAATAGGTCCTTGAATATGCTGAGTACGATAATTATGAACACGCTTTGTTTTCTTTTTACAGATCGGGCATTGTTGTTTCTTAACCGCTGTAATTAAATTTACATAAAAGGCATCTGATTCACTACGCATATCCCAAATATCTATATGCTTGTCTTTAATCCCTAACATTTCTATGATAAAATTGGTTTGCACGCTTTCCCTCTCCTTTTCCTTTTTGTCTACAACTTTAGGGTAACAAAAGAGAGGGGAATGCGTGTGTTTTTTTGCTTCCATGGAAGCCTTGATAGATCAAGGTGTACCACCACATTTAGTATAGAGCCTTATATAATCACCACATCAAATTCTTCACAGAAAAACGCAGACCATAGAATAGATCTGCGTCTCCTTATTAATTAACCATACGTTGTGCTTCACGTAAGTATAATGTACGTACTTTCCTAGGTAGAAACCTTCTGATTTCATCTTCATTGTAACCAACTTGCAGACGTTTTTCATCAATAAGAATTGGACGTCTTAGAATAGCAGGATTTTCTTGAATTAAATCAAACAAATCTTTTAAAGGCATTTGATCAAAATCGACGCTTAATTTTTGGAAAACTTTTGATCTTGTTGAGATAATTTCCTCTGTCCCGTCTTCCGTCATTCTAAAGATTTCTTTAATCTCATCCAAAGTCAGTGTATCGGAGAAGATATTTCTTTCTACGAATGGAATATCATGCGTTTCTAACCATGCTTTTGCTTTCCGACAAGATGTACAGCTTGGTGAGGTATAAAGTGTTACCATGTTACTTCACTCCTCAAAATATTTATTTTCCTTTAATTTAAAGATTATTAAATTAAAATTACTTTAAATAAATAACCTACTATTAAGTATACTACAACTGTCAATATTTCGATATATTGTAAAGTAATTTTACTTAGAAATTACACAATTTATTTTGTATAACTTAGTTATTGAGTATATTCCACATGAGAATCAAAACTAAACCTTTTTTGATAAGAAATATTTTTCAATGTACTTACAACTCCATACAGGAAATAGTAAAAAAAAGAAACCATGTCTTTATTTGAATATCATGGTTTCCAAATTCATATTAAGCTTTTTCCTTCAATGTATTAAAAATATCATCTGCTTCTCGTTCTTCATCATATGACAGCACTTCTTCAGCAGATTGATATGCTTGCCCGTAAATCTCTTCATCCTTATACGTATGAATATCTTCATACATTTTACGCATTTGTTTATAAATAGTTTCTTCATCTTCATCATTTGGCGACCAATATAAGATTTCTAACTGACTTTCTTCATTCGTTGCTAATGAACGACGACTATACCCAATAGATTGTGCATGCGTAAATCCTTCTCTTTGATAAAAGCGCAAGCGTTTCTGAGAATCTGTATCTTGATAATCAATCGGTTCTACTTCAAGAATAATTGGCTTTTCTTTTTGTTTTAATTTTTCTATTAATTGGTGTCCGAGTCCCTGACCTCTAGATTGTGAAGAAACATAAAGATAATCAATAAAAAGGAATGTATCAAACGCCGCATACATTAGGACGTGATGACGCCCTTCATCTTTATAGTACACATCACTTTTCTCTTTTAAGAGCATTTCCATATGTTCTTTTGATTTCATTTCTTCAATTGGAAAGTACTCATTTAACTTTTTATACCAATTCATGGATCTACTCCCTTTAGTTTATTTTTCCTTGTAAGTAAATAACAAGCGCATCTACCTATATTAGTATAACTAATGCAATGTTATTTGTTAAATAGCTTAGAGCTGATTATACCTTTATATACCCTTATATTTTTGTTTTAACACTATTTTATTCATCTATAGTTAAAAAAACTCCCTTTCACGCTCGAAAGGGAGTTTTTCTTCTAATTCAATGGTGTATAGTCTACACCTTCTGTATAGGTGTTTCCTGCATTCCAAAGCAAGAATTCGCTAATATTATTTTCATTTAACGCGCGAATTTGCGCTTCAACTTCTTGCACTCCATATTGTTTCGTTGCACCACTATATAACCAAGGTGCTTCAAAATCTTGTATCCATGGTCGTGATATTGGTGGATCTTCAAGAGCTCCTAATACTTCATTTTCTAATTTACTATATGCTGTAACTAATTTATATGGCTCTTTGTCGGGGAAATCTATCCCGAAATATGGTGTCCAATGACTTGGATAAATCATAGAAGAAATTACATCCACATTGGATGAAATCTTAGAAAAGTTTTGTCCAATCCCTGGAGTCTCTTCTATCGTAGCTGCATAGCCAAATATATCAACAGAGACATCTACACCATAAGTATGTAATGCTTCTTTAGCATAACTAACAAAGTCAGTAACAGCTTGAACACGCTTTTTAATAGCGTTCATATCTAAATCTTCATAGTCACCGAGTGTATAATTTAATTGATCATCTCTTCTCTCGAATCCTTCTGGAAATCTAACATAATCGAATTGTATGTCTTGAAATCCTAATTTCACAGCCATTTTAGCTATATCCACGTTATATTCCCAAACTTCCTTTTGGAAAGGACTAACAAAAGATTCGCCTTTACCGTTAGACCATACTTTACCATTTTCAGTGAATGATAAATCTGGACGTTTTTTTGCTAATACAGTATCTTTAAAAACAACAATTCTAGCTATAGGATAAATTTGATTCTCTTCTAATACTTCAAGCATTTTCCTTGGATCTTTAATATAATTTTTTGCAATATCATAATAAGGAGATTCTTCATCTGGTTTAAACGTTAAATTTCCATGATCATCTTTTATGTCAATAACCATAGTATTCAACTCCGTACGCTCTATTAGACTGAGTAATTTTTCAAATCGACTACCTCCTGCTGAGTGTCCTGTAACATAGATACCACGAACAGCATCTGGATAAGAAAAAGTTAAGCCTGAATCATATATAAAGCGAGCAAATTGTCGATTTACATCATAAGCTTTCAGATTAATCTTGTTACCACTATGTATATTAGCTGTTAGTTGCTCTTGATTTTCATCAGCAAACACGAATGTTGGAAAAATAGTGCTAAGAAACAAAATGCTCATCAGAATTGAGATCTTAAGTTGCTTTTTATTCATGTAATCAAACTCCCCTAATGTTATAAAACTTATCTTACACTTTATATTATATAGGAGATTGTGACAAATTCATACGTTGTTTTACATTTTTTTATCTCTCTTTTCATTCCTCTTCCATATAAACAAAAACAAAGCTTTGCATCACATGTGATGCAAAGCTTTGTTTTTTAATTCTTCACCTGTTTTTTATAGGCTTCAAATTCTTTTGTTGTACATAGCACCCAGTGATTTGGACGAACTTCTCTGAATTTAGGTGTCTCTGATGTATCATGGTCGGCTGGATTGTATTCTGTACGGATACGATTTCTTTCGTAATCTGGATCTGGTAATGGGATTGCAGATAATAATGATTTGGTATATGGATGTAACGGATTTTTATATAATTCATCACTATCAGCTAATTCTACCATTTTCCCAAAATACATAACGCCAATTCGATCACTGATGTATTTAACCATTGAAAGATCATGTGCAATAAATAAATAAGTGTAACCATGCTCTTTTTGCAATTCTTTCAATAAATTAACCACCTGTGCTTGAATGGATACATCTAAGGCAGAAATCGGTTCATCCGCAATAATAAACTCAGGATCAACTGCTAGAGCACGAGCGATACCAATACGTTGACGTTGTCCTCCACTAAATTCATGCGGATAGCGATTTGCATGTTCTTTATTTAAACCAACACGCTCTAATAAATCATGGACACGTGCTTTTCGTTCTTTTGGATTTTTAACAAGTCCATGTATATCTAATCCCTCTGCAATAATATCCATTACTGTCATACGTGGGTTCAAAGAAGCATATGGGTCTTGAAAAATCATTTGCATTTTTTGGTTAAACTCTTTTAACTTAGCTTTTGATTTCTTTCCATGCACGTCTTCACCAGCAAATTTCACCTGACCATCGGTTGCATCATATAAACGAATGATGCTACGCCCTGTTGTTGACTTCCCACAACCTGACTCACCAACTAAACCGAATGTTTCACCTTTATAGATATCAAAGGAAATACCATCTACGGCTTTAACGACACTATGTCGACCAGTTTTAAAATACTGTTTTAAATTTTTAACTTCTAATAATTTTTCTTGATTCATGATTGGTCACCTTCCCCATTTGAAGCAGCACCTGTACTTGCAAAACCTTTCATTCGGCGTTTAACCGCTTCTGGAGGCTCTACATGTGGTGCGTATTCATGCAATAACCATGTAGCTGCATAATGTGTATCAGATACTTTAAACATTGGTGGCTCCATTTCACGATCAATTTCTAATGCAAAGTCATTCCGAGGTGCAAATGCATCACCCTTGGGTGGATTAAGCATATCTGGAGGTGATCCAGGAATAGCTACTAGGCTTTCTTCTGTATTGTCGAGCGTAGGCATCGAACCGATCAATCCCCATGTATACGGGTGTTTCGGATTGTAAAAAATCTCATCCGCGGTACCAATCTCTACAATTTTTCCTGCATACATTACTGCAACACGGTCTGCTACATTCGCTACAACACCAAGATCATGTGTAATAAAAATAATGGAGCTGTCTGTTTTCTTTTGGATGTCTTTCATTAACTCCAATATTTGTGCTTGAATTGTAACATCTAAAGCTGTTGTTGGTTCATCTGCAATTAAGATTTTCGGATTACAAGCTAATGCTATAGCAATCACAATTCGTTGGCGTTGCCCACCTGAAAATTGGTGTGGATATTGATCAACACGCTCACTCGGATTTGGAAGGCCTACCAACTCCAATAACTCAATGGTACGTTCCTTCGCTTGTGATTTACTCATTTTTTGGTGCTTGATTAAGCCTTCCATAATTTGAGTACCAATTTTCATCGTTGGATTCAGCGATGTCATTGGATCTTGAAAAATAGTTGAAATATCTTTACCTCTAATAGCTTGCATTTGTTTATCACTTAATTTAGCTAAATCTTTTCCATCAAATAAAATTTCACCTTCTTTAATACGCCCAGGAGGGGATGGAATAAGACGTGCTAATGCTCTAGTTGTTACTGATTTACCTGAACCAGATTCACCTACAATCGCCAGTGTCTCACCTTTTTTCAAGTTAAAAGATACACCGCGAACAGCTTGCACTTCTCCTCCATACGTATCAAAGGAAACCTGTAAATTATTAACTTCTAATATGTTTTCCATCTCGTATCTACCCCCTATTCGCGCATTTTTGGATCTAATGCATCACGAAGACCATCCGCTAAGATATTAAAACCGATCATAATTAATGACATAACAATTGCCGGGAATATCATAATATGCGGGTTAATCTGTAAAGCTTTAAACCCATCGTTAATTAATGTACCAAGAGATGCGTCAGGTGCTTGAAGCCCCAATCCAATAAAACTTAGAAAAGCTTCAAAAAATATTGCATTTGGAATGGTAAACATTGTATTAATGATAATCATTCCAACTGTATTTGGAATTAAATGTTTCGTTAATATTCTTGTATTTGATGAACCTAGTGTTTGTGATGCAAGAACAAACTCTTGATTCTTTAATTTTAATACTTGCCCACGTACAATCCTTGCCATACCAGTCCAACCAGTAATGGTTAGTGCGATAATAATTGCAGTTATTCCTGGATCCAGAATCATAATCATTAAAATAACAACAACCAAGTTCGGTATACCCACTAACACTTCAATAATACGCTGCATGATGTTATCTACTCGTCCACCAAAATATCCTGAAATACCACCATAAGCTACACCGACTAACATATCAATTAAAGCTGCAATTAATGCAATCATTAAAGATATACGCGTACCAATCCACACTCTTGTAAATAAGTCACGTCCTAATGTATCAGTACCAAACCAGAAATATTCTTCGACTTGTTTATCCGCATAAGGATCGTAGTAAGCTTTTACTTCTGCTGAATCTTCAGAACCATCACCCTCAGCTTTTACATCAAATTCGATGTAAGAAAAGTCATCTTGTGAAAAACGAGCAAGAGCTAAATCTTTTGCTTCCTCCACCGAATCAGCTTCAAATGTTTCTGATTTTTTACCATCTAGACCAAGCCATTGAAAGTTTTCTAAACCTTGTACTTTCGGTGGCATACGTGATAGACCTAAATCTTGATCATCTAATCCATGACTTGTTAACATGGGGGCAAATATTGCAAGCAACGTTAAAAGGACTAATGTTACCATTCCAAATATTGCTCCACCATTTTTACGAAGACGAATCCATGCATCTTGCCAGAAGGAAAGACTTGGTCTATTTATTTGTTCGCTTTTTTCTTCGTCTTTTTGCGCTGGGACAAATAGATCTTTTTTTACATTCTCTTTATCCATCAATCTTTACCTCCCGCTAGTCGAATCCTTGGATCAATAATACCATAGAGGATATCGATAATTAGAATAATTACAATGAATAAAAAGGCAAAGAATAGTGTTGTTCCCATTATAATTGAAAAATCATTTGTTGTTACAGAATTAACAAATTGTTCTCCAATTCCAGGAATGGAGAATATTTTTTCAATAACCAATGTACCTGTCATTAAACTAACAGCCATTGGACCCATTACAGTAATTAATGGAATTAACGCATTTCGCAATCCATGCTTAAAAATAATTGCGAATTTTGACACACCCTTTGCTTTTGCAGTTACAATATAATCAGATCCTAATACCTCAATCATTTCCGTACGTAGGAAACGCGCGGAGATTGCCATTGGGAAAATAGCTAAAGCAATGACAGGCATTATTGCTTGCTGCGGTGTACCCCAGAATGCTATTGGTAGCAATTCTAATTCCACTCCAATATAAAACTGCATTAAGCCAGCAAAAATAAAGGAAGGAATCGATATACCTATGACAGAAATTATATTAGACCCATAGTCCATCCAGGAGTTTTGTCTAATTGCAGCAATTAAGCCAAGTAACATTCCTAAGGATGTACCAACAATTAAAGCCCAAAAACCTAACTCTGCTGAAACTGGTGCCCTGCTCATCAGTATATCTGTTACAGATTGATTTTTCATTTGAAATGAAACACCTAAATCCCCTTGTGCCAAATTCCCGAGATATCGTACATATTGGACTGGAATAGGATCATTCAATCCATACTTTTCTAAAATAATTTCTCGCTGAGCTTCAGTAACCTTTTCTTCAGCAGTTAGAGGAGATCCGGGAAGCATTTTCATGAGGATAAATGAAAATGTGGCAATGATAAATAACGTGATAAGCATATATCCTATACGCTTTAATATATATTTAGCCATTAAAATAACCCTCCTATTCATTGATGTCTCAACATTCGACATAAATGTTCAAACAATTCTAAAATTACACACAAATGGAAAAAGAGAGTATATGCCCGATAAGGCAGTACACTCTCTTACCAAGATCCAATCCTGGCCCCAATTAGCTTCTATCTACTCTTCAATGTATGCATGTTTATACGTGAAGTCAGCACCCATTGGGTTGAAGATAACACCTTTTACAGACGGTCTCCATAAGTATGCACGAGAACGTTGATACAACGGAGCAATTCCAGCATCTTCCATTAACACTTTTTCTGCTTTTAGGAAGTTTTCGTAACGTTTAACTGGTTCCGTCAAAAGTTCATTGTTAGCTTCAGAAATTAGGGTATCATATTCTTCACTATCATAATTATTTGTCATATATGGTGAAGTAGATGTCCACATTTCTAACCATGTATTTGGATCTAAGTAGTCAGGACCCCAACCAGAGTTTTGAATATCATATTCACCTTTCTCATTACGTGAAATACGCTCTTCAAATGGTACAGATACAACTTCTACTGTAAGACCTTCTAAAGTCTCTTCTAGTTGGTCTTTAATATAAGCGTCCATTTCTTGTGCAACATCACTGTCACCACCAAGATAACCTAACTCTACAGAATCTACACCTAGTTCTTCTAAGCCTTTAGCCCAAAATTCTTTGGCAGCTTCTTTATCTTCAGTAATTAGATCACCATTAATTTCACGGAAATCTTCCCCAGTTTCTGGGTGAGATGTGAAGTTTTCTGGAACTGCGCCAGTAGCAGGAATAGATCCATTTGCTAAAATTACATCAACTAGATCTTGTTTACCAATTGACATCGCAATCGCTTTACGTACATTTTTATTTGCAAGCGCTTCATTCGCTTGGTTAAGCTTTAAATAGAACAATGTTGGCTCAGCCAATGTTTTATAATCTTCTGTACCTGCATATTTTTCAACATATTCAGCTGACAAACCAGCGCGATCTACTTCGCCAGTATTATATAAGTTAACTGCTGTACTTCTTTCTTTTACAACACTTACATTAATTTTTTCTAATTGAACTTTCTCTGCATCCCAATAATCTTCATTTTTCACAAGTGTCCATTGTTCAGGGTTTTCACCAGTTGGATCCCACTCTATTAATACAAAAGGACCATTGTAAAGTAGATTATCAGAATTCAACGCATATTCTTCACCTTTTTCAGTAACAAACGCTTCATTAAGTGGTAAGAATGTACCGAAAGTTAAAAGACTATGGAAATATGGTATTGGTTTTTCAAGTGTGATGTGTAACTCTGTGTCACTAACAGCCTCTACACCGAGTTCTTCTACATCCGCTTTATTATTATTAATTGCTTCTGCGTTTTTTAACACGCCGTTCATCATAAACGGACCATATTCGGAACCAGTAGCTGGATCTACTGCACGTCTCCAAGCAAACACGAAATCATGCGCTGTGACAGGATCACCGTTTGACCAGACAGCGTCATCACGTAGTTGGATTGTCCACTCTGTTCCATCTTCACTAATTTCAGGCTCACCTGCTGCGATAGCTGGTTGTGGTTGAGCATTTTCATCTAAACGATACAGCCCTTCCATTGTTTCACCTAAAAATTGAAATGCAACAGCATCAGTAGCTTGTGATGAGTCCATTGTAGGAATTTGTGCACTTTCTAGTATATTTAATACTTGTTCTGGTGCACCACCTTCTGTACCTTCACCATCATCTGATGATGTATCATCACCACAAGCAGCTAGGAACAGTGTTAACACTAGTCCGAAAACCAGTAATAGCCAATTTGACTTTCTCATTGTAATAATGACCTCCCCTAAGTTTTTAATTTTCTAAATATTTTGCAGATATAGTATCCACAAAAAGAATTATACAATTTTTCTAACAATTTTGCATTATTTTTTTATATAAGTTTTAAACAAACAGGTCTAAAGTACTATATAGTGTTAATTTTTTATTCAAAATTAGTTCTAATTACCTATTTAATTTGATTGTTTTACACAAGAGTTACTCTTATCAATCGTTCTATGATTTGTTATCTGCTTTATGCTATACTACTCTCTAGTTAATCGGATAAAGGACGTGAGTATTTGCGACAATTAAATAGACAACTATTTCTTATTTTCATTCAGCTTGTCTTGGTATTTGCGCTCTCAGCAATAATTAACAACAGTATTGTATTATTACATATAATAAACACGCTTTTCTATCTTGTCATATTGTATATCTCTCTCTGGTTAATATTGATAACTGTTAAAGGTGGTTTTTTTGATGGCCTTACATACGGTTTCCAGAAAGTAGGAGGGAGTATCTTTAGAAGAATCAACAAGATTGAATGGGAAGACAAACCATTGCCTTCTGAGCGTATCAATATTACTCTAGTGCCATTCTTTCGGTTTCAAGCAGTTACACTTGCTTGTGTCATGCTGCTTCTATTGATTTTTTATTACGTATAGAGGTTGCATGTCAATAATGATTTTATTATAATTTAAATAAATATTTTGACGTTGATTAGGCTTAGGATTTATTCCCTCTGGTTTATAAGAGAATCTGTATTGCTGAGAGCAGATACCAAGGAATAATGAAATTGGGGCTTAGGAGTCGTAGTTAAAAAAACTACCGTATAACAGGCGTTAACTGTAATTGAGTGATCTCATATTCCTGAGATAAGAAGGGTGGCACCACGATATTATCGTCCCTTTCTTTTGGAATATGTTTTTTTATTTTTAGCTCATATCTAGTTAGTTGGAACAAATTATACAATAAAGAGGATGATGATGACACATGAAAACAATTTTTTCAGGTATTCAGCCAAGTGGCTCTTTAACACTTGGGAACTATTTAGGAGCATTAAAGCATTTTGTTGACCTTCAAAACGATCATGATTGTTATTTTTGTATCGTAGATGAGCATGCAATTACAGTGCCACAAGAACGATTGAAATTGCGTAACCATATTCGTTCACTTGCTGCGCTTTATCTGGCTGTTGGTATCGATCCAGACAAATCTACCTTATTTATTCAATCGGAAGTACCTGCACACACGCAATTAGGGTGGATGATGCAAACGATAAGTTATATTGGTGAACTCGAACGAATGACACAGTTTAAAGATAAATCAACAGGTAAAGAAGCTGTATCTTCTGCACTTTTAACTTATCCACCTCTTATGGCATCAGATATCTTGCTTTATAATACTGATATTGTTCCGGTAGGTGAAGATCAAAAACAGCATTTAGAGTTAACAAAAACATTAGCACAACGTTTTAATAATAAATATAATGACATTTTTACTATCCCTGAAATTAGTGTGCCAAAAGTTGGTGCACGAATAATGTCATTACAAGAACCTACAAAAAAAATGAGTAAGTCTGATGAAAACCAAAAGGCTTCTATTTTTATATTAGACGAACCAAAGCAAATTGAGAAGAAAATAAAGAGTGCTGTGACTGATTCCGAAGGTATTGTTACATATGATAAAGAAAATAAACCGGGAATTAGTAACTTATTAACGATTCATGCAAGTTGTACTGGAGAAAGTATTGAAACGTTAGAACAAAAATACAAAAATGCCGGTTATGGTACATTTAAGAAAGAAACGGCCCAAGTCTTACTTGAATTATTAGAACCTGTTCAAAAACGCTACCACGAACTCATTCAATCACCTGAATTGGATGATATTTTAGATCACGGTGCGGACAAAGCAGCTTTTAAAGCGAATAAAACATTAGCTAAAGCAAAAAAAGCAATGGGATTAGGTCGAGTAAAAAAGAAAAAATAACCATGTGAAAAGTCATTCCCTAACTATTTGGGAATGACTTTTTTATAATATTCGTTTATACGTGTGCTTATAGCCATTGTCTCTTTCTAATTCCCACATTTGTTCAAAAAACGGTTGACCTTTAACCATTTTTTTACATATATTTTCGTGTTGTGCAGACCAACCTTTCAGAAGTGAGTAATATAGTTGATTCCATGCCTCTGAGAAGGTTAATTTTCTAATGGACCGATATTGATTCGGCGCCCATTCTGTTAACCAATACTTTACCTCTTGTGGATTTTCTGTTTGTTTTAGTTGGTCGAGCATCATCATTAATAATTGTTTCAAGTGTCTTTCTCTTCTTGTTAATCCCACCATCACCTCTGGAGGTAATGATAGAATATGATAGGCTTTCTCTATTGATTCGTTTTCTAAAACAAATTGATAGTCTTTATATTCTTTAACTAAATCGAACACTAGTCTTTCTTGTCTAGGTATTAAACGACTCTTTCTAATTGGTATCTGATATCCCATCGTATCAAAAGCTAATGCAGCTTTGCCATCTGTTACAATAGTTGCATATTCGACTGGGATTCTATCTTGATTTTTCCGAAGGTACGTCCGGTTTTTTATTTGTTCGAGTAATTTTTTCGGTAGATCTGTTAAATCATTTTCAATTTGATTAAAAAGTTCTGGATTAACATAATTAACTGGAACTTGATCTAAAATTTCAATACCATCATATTTACGCCATTCATGAAACGCACAAACATTGTAGCCATTTTCTTCCCCTTCAAACCAATTTACCCATACATCATGTAAATACTGCATATATGTACTACCTCACTTCCATTCATCAAACTAAATTGCACCTATATTATTTGACTAAGAGGGTTACGTTTTATTTAGCATTCAGTATGGCCAACTCACGATTTTTTATTCATTTTACTATATGCGACAACTTTGGTATTGTGACAGAAATAATTAAAATTCCTATTAATAAAAGGTAACATTCATTTCTTGATAAGATAAAATAAAAATACTCCATCCAAGTCAAACCTGCTGGAATTAAATTCAAGTATAGGATTATGGTGACGCTTCCTGCTACAGTTAGTCCAAATCCAACTAAAAACATGCATATATAAATCATCACCATTCCCCTTTTTCAAGCTTGTCCTATATTAAATTGTATGAAGAATATGAAAAAGAATACCTTAAGCAAGATAAATAATTTAAAAAACGCATTAAAAATCTCATATAAAAAGAGCTGCCTTTTGATTAGACAACTCTTTCTATCATTATTCATATTTTTTAAAGATTAAGGTTGCATTATGTCCACCGAATCCTAGGGAATTACTTAACGCATAAGAAACATTCATTTTCTTAGCTTCATTTGGAACATAATTCAAATCACAATCTGGATCTTCTGTTTCATAATTTATTGTAGGTGGAACAATGCTATCAGTTATTGATTTAATACATGCAATGGCCTCCACCGCACCAGCAGCACCTAATAAATGACCAGTCATTGACTTCGTAGATGACATAGAAAGATCGTATGCATGATCACCAAACACCGTTTTCACCGACTTTGTCTCAAAAGAGTCATTAAGAGGTGTACTTGTTCCATGCGCATTAATATAGTCAATTTCAGTCACTTCAATTTCAGCATCTTCAAGCGCTTGACGCATAGCTCTTGCAGCACCTTCTCCTTCTGGTGCAGGTGCTGTGATATGGTAAGCATCTGCTGCAGAACCATAGCCTACGATTTCCGCATAAATGGTTGCTCCTCTTGCTTGTGCTGATTCTAATGATTCTAATACTAAAATGCCAGCTCCTTCTCCCATAACAAAGCCATCACGGTTTTTGTCAAATGGACGGCTTGCTGTTTTAGGATCATCATTAAAGGATAAAGCTTTAGCAGTTGAGAACCCAGCGACTGCCATATTGGTTAATGGCGCTTCAGCACCACCTGTAATCATACAATCTGCATCTCCACGTTCAATTACTTTAAAAGCATCACCAATTGAATTTGTTCCGGTCGCACACGCAGTAACCGTACAAGAATTAATCCCTTTTGCTCCTAGTTGAATGGAAATTTGACCGGCAGCCATATCAGGTATTAGCATTGGTACAAAAAATGGACTTACACGGCGATAGCCTTTTTCGTTAAACTTCTTAAATTGCTCTTCATAAGTTGCCAAACCTCCAATACCAGAACCAACCCACACACCTACTCGTGATGCATTTTCGTCATTAATTTCTAGTTTTGCATCTGCTACTGCTATTTTCGCGGCAGCAACTGCATATTGTGTAAATGGATCCATTCTCTTTGCATCTTTTTTATCAATATACTGGGCAGGATCCCAATCTTTTACTTCCGCAGCAACTTTTGCTGGAAAATCATCTTTATTTACTTTTGTAATATAGTCAATACCAGAGTTACCTTCAATTAAGTTTGTCCATAATTGATCAATTGTATTTCCTAATGGGCTAATAGTACCCAAGCCTGTTACTACTACTCTTTTTTTGGTCATATATATCCTCCTCTACATATGAATTTACCATGTTTTTTTGCTTAATCAATAGGAATTTTAAATTTATTTTACTTACCCCATTTTATTCCAACGGCACCCCAAGTCAGTCCGCCACCAAAACCTACTAATACAATAAAATCATCATCTTTTACTTGACCACCTTCTACTGCTTCTGCTAATGCAATTGGAATAGATGCTGATGATGTATTTCCATATTTCTTTACGGACGTTGCCATCTTTTCTACTGGGATATCAAGTTTATTTCTTGCCGCTTCCATAATTCGTATATTTGCTTGATGCGGAATTAAGTAGTCAACATCTTCCTTACTAAGCCCAGCCTTTTTCACTACATTTAGTGATGATTCGGGCATTTGCCTTACAGCAAATTTAAAAACTTCTCTACCATTCATTTGAATAAACTTATCTTCTTGCTGTAGGTACTTACCTCCAGTACCGTCAGCTCCTAATTCAAATGCTTTAATACCACGATCATTGCTTACATTACCTATGACTGCGGCTCCAGCTCCATCACCAAACAAGACACATGTGTTTCGATCTGCCCAGTCTGTAATCTTTGATAGCTTTTCAGCCCCTACAACTAATATATTTTTATACACACCTGAATCAATAAATTGCTTAGCTGTTATTACTCCATACATAAAACCAGCACAAGCTGCACTAATGTCCATTGCAGCTGCTTTATTTGCTCCTAATCGTTCTTGTAACATACATGATACGGTAGGGAAAGATTTATCAGGTGTGACAGTTGCTACTAAAATAAGATCAATATCTTCTGGAATAATTTCTGCATTTTCTATTGCTTGTATAGATGCCTGATAAGCCATATCAGCTGTGTCTATACCATCATCTGCAATACGACGTTCTTCTATTCCGGTTCTTGTACGAATCCACTCATCATTTGTATCTACTATTTTTTCTAAATCTTTATTTGTTACTATTTTTTCTGGAACATATTTTCCTACTCCAGTTATACCTGCACTCATATTATTCAACCCTCTCAATAGGAATTCAACATGATATTTTATATCATATATTAAGACTTGGTACTAATATAATCGAATTTTAGAATTTAATCAAGTCTTGGTATTTTTCTATACAAAGTAATAGTAAAAATTCACGCTACAAACGAAAAAACTAAAGCATTTTGCTTCAGTTTATCTTTCGTTTGGCAACAATCCAGTTTCTTTATATTGCTCTACCTCATATTTAATCGTTTGTTTAAACGTCTGTGGTACGTCAGAACTAAATGTACCAAGAGATATTACTTCATCTTGAAAATCATAAGTGAATATCCCTCCGTTCAATTCTCCATTATTAAATTGTTCAGCGGCTTTAACATATAGCTTGTCCACATGTTGAACAGTACTTGTTAGTACGGTTTTGTCTCCTAAATGTGATTGATCTGTTACAAATCCAATTGCATATTTTTGATCTTGTTGTATTCGCTTAATAATTTCTTGACTGAAGGAATCACCAGCAGGATAAAATACGTCAACACCCTTATTATTCATTGCAGAAAATATTTTAAAAGCACGGTCGACATTATCCCATGAATTAACAAAATTCATGGAGATGGTTGCATCTGGATTTTGATAATTTACTCCTTCATAAAACCCTTCTATTTCAGGTTGCCATTCATAGGCGCCAATAATCCCTATTTGATTCGTTTTAGTCATTTCACCTGCAACCATGCCAGCAAAAAAGCCCATTGCATTTGCATTAAAATGTAAGCTTGTTAGATTTTCACCTTCATAAGCTCCATTAAAATAAACAAAATGAATATCAGGATAAGCATCCTTAATGGTATCAAAATATTTGCCATAAATACTACTATGACCAAAGATCAGATTAACACCTTGATTAATAAATTCGTCTACGGCTTCATTTACTTCAGCTTGTGTCTTAACTTCTTCTTTAAAATAAACATCTACATTGTACTTATCTTTAATTTGTAATAATCCTTGATATCCTTTAGAACCCCAAGTTTGATCGTTAATTGAATGTTCAACAAGCATACCTACTTTATTAATATCTCCATTAGCAGTACAGCCAGTCAATAAAATAACAGAAAAAAATAAGCTAGTAAAATAAATAATAATGATGTTTTTCAATGAATGCACACCCTTATTGATATGATTTCTATTCTTTATTTTACCTTTTCCTTATTAATCAGTAAACGTATAACTGAGTTACAATAACATTACACCTTAATATAATTCACGATTTTGACGAAAATGATCATCTAATTGCTCCAATTCTTCTTCTCTTTCTCTGTTTTTTACTATATATATTATTGATCTATCTTTGCTAGCTCTTTTTTTATTGGCACGTTGTATTTGGATGACAGCTGGTTTTAATCCTGATTTGATGATTTGCATGAGAACATGAACAAAATCATCAACAAATATGGCTTCGCTTCTAAATAATTGAGAATAAAACGGAATTATTTCTTTATTCCAAAATAAACCATTATCATTGCGTGACATCCAATTACCATATAACATTGGGACTTGAATATAAGTAATAGCTTCTGATTTTGTAGAAATTGGAGGAGTAGTATGAATAGAATAACATTCCATATTATCTAATAAATAATCATATAATCGTATTGTATGATCAATCAAAATTAAATTGGTTTGTGTGTACGACATTTTTTTCGTCGGAATTTCTTTGATGTCTTCATAAAAGCTGAAATTCGCATTTCTACCTACTGACATTAGCAAATGATCTTTTTTGTTTGAATCCAACGTATCTATCCCTATAACTTCTTCCCCTCTTGCTAACAAGTAATCAATCATATGATAACCAATCCAGTGAAATGCTCCAGCAATTACATACATTTTAGTTTTCCTCTCCTTACAAAAATGAATTATATTTATCTTAATTTACAGTTTACTTTGTAAACTTTTCGTGTTTTTCTAATTAAACTAGCTAATTTTGCACAATATACAAATAATCCTTTTTCGAAAAAGATTCACTTTATTTTCACGCTAATATTTGGTAAGATAAAAAAAGAAAGTTTTAAATAGAGGTGAAAAACCATGCGTTATCTTGGTATATTAATATGGTCGTTTGCAATTAGCGCGACCATTGGTTATGTATTACTAAGCATGGCTGGAGAAGCATTCAAATTAACACCAGTTCTTGCGTCAACGGTAATATTTACTGTTATTGTCACGATAGTTGGGGACGGTATTATTACGAAACATGATACCAATGAGACAGTCGAATAGTTAGGTAAATACCCCCTTGCCACACCTATTGGTAAGGGGGTATTTTTAAAGTTAATACCAAGGAAGTATACTTAATGCAGTTAATGCAGCTAATGGAAGGACTAGTCGTCTAAAGCGACCTTGACCTGGATACGGACCATAAGGTGGTCTTGGTCCATATGGATACCCTCCATATGGGTAACCCCCATATCCGTATGATGGGATGTATTGTCGAGTATATTCCATTTCTGGCATCGTGTTTGGTATTGCAAGATACACGTTCAACTCATCGACATCTGTTATAATACCATCAATGGTTGATCCGTCTGACGTTTCTAATAATACATAATGATGCATGTGATTTTTACATAAATCATACATTTGGGATGAATGGTGTTGTGGTTGTTTCATCTAAACCCTCCCTTTCTTCATACATAATTTATGCAGATTCAATAACTGATGTGACAAACACACAGATCAAACAATAAAATCACTATGTATAGATAAAAAATATTTATTTGGGGGAGTTACCATGGAGTTTTCAGATTCATTAGCATTATTATTGAAATATATTTTTTTTGGATTTATTCAAGGCTTTACAGAGCCTATTCCCATTTCTTCAAGTGGACATTTAGTTATCGTTCAAAATTTATTTCACTTAAAATTAGAAAACTTATCTTTTGAAATATTAGTTAATTTTGGATCGTTAGTTGCTGTATTGATTATTTATCGCAAAGACATCATTCGCTTAATTCAAAATGGTTTAAATTTCATTGTTAAAAGAGACACAAGCGCAAAAAGTGATTTTAATTTTATTCTATATTTAGTTATTGCCACCATTCCTGCTGGTGTAATTGGTATTCTTTTTGAAGATCAGATTGGTACTTTTTTTAGTGTAACTAAAACGATTGGAATTACATTGATTATTACCGGATTTGCACTTTGGATAATTAGAAATATTCGTGGACGTAAAAATGACGGCGCATTAACGATAAAAGATGCTATTATCATTGGATTAGCACAATCCGTAGCATTAATTCCTGGTATTAGCCGCTCTGGTGCAACGATTGTAGCTGCTATGTTATTAGGGATGAAGCAAGAGACAGCTTTACGATTTTCATTTTTACTTTATATTCCTATTAGTTTAGGAACAATGCTTTTATCATTTGATGATTTATTTACATCTGCATTAAAGACGATGTGGATTCCATATATGTTAGCGTTTATTACAGCAATATTTGCTACTTATTTTTCACTTCGTTGGTTTATGAATATTATGGCTAAAGGAAATTTAAAATATTTTGCGTGGTATTGCTTTATCGTTGGTTTCATTGCTTTTTTATTACTGTAAAAACCTTTTAAAATGAACTTATTAAACCCACTTTGTTAGGAGCTGATATCAATGAGTGAAAACATACAGCTTAAAGGAATGTCCAAAGAGCTTTCATCTGTTTTATCAGCAGTTGATCATCGTATACCTATAAAAAAGAACACTTTCTTATTTCAACAAGGAGAGGAAGTGTCTGAACTATACATTATCTATTCTGGAAAAGTACAAATTGGAAAAATTTCACCTGATGGTCGTGAGCTTACATTGCGCATTTGTGCTAAAAACAATATCGTTGGCGAATTAGCCATTGAAGAAGAGCATGCTAAATATATTCTCAATGCGAAAGTCATGGAAGATGGCGAAGTTGGCGTAATAAAGAAACAAACATTAGAAGAAAAACTTTTAACTGATTCCAAGCTAACGATGGAATTTTTACGGATAATGAACTTAAACTATCGGCGAGATCAAACAAAATTTAGAGACCTTGTCCTTCACGGAAAAAAAGGAGCTTTGTATTCTACTTTAATTCGATTAACAAATAGTTATGGCATAAAAAAAACAGACGGTATTTTAATTAATATTAATCTAACTAATCAAGAATTAGCAAATTTCTGTGGTACTTCACGTGAAAGTGTAAATCGTTTGTTAAATGAATTACGGAGAAATGAAATTATAAAAATAGAAAAGGGCAAAATCACCATATTTAATCTAGATTATTTAAAAGAAGAAATCAATTGCGAAAATTGCCCAATCATCTTATGTACAATTGATTAAAGAAAAGACTATTTAACTGACTGAACAGGCTTATGATGAGGGGAAAGTGATTTTATGTCTGATGATGTTATACATATGCTCAAACTATTTCCATTGTTTAGGGATTTATCAAATGAAGAACTACAATTAATCAAATCACTATTACGATTTAAAAAATATAAAAAAGGCACGCATATATTTATGCAAGAGGAACCATTGTCTTGTATTTATTTCATCAAACAAGGTCGTGTAAAAATTTATAAAAATGACATTAACGGCAGAGTGCAAATAGTAAATATATTAACACAAGGTGAAATGTTTCCCCATCAGGGATTCTTTCGTCATAGCCATTATCCAGCAAATGCTGAAGCAATGGATGAGCTAGAATTATTTTCACTACCAATTACATCATTTGAATCGCTGCTTAGTGAGAAACCCACATTGAGTGTCAAACTAATCTATATACTCGGCAACTTAATTGTTGATTTACAAAATCGTTTAGAAGAACAAATACTTCACAATAGTTTTGAGCAGATTGTTATGTTGTTATTACGATTGGGTGAAAAACACGGCATACCTTCACATGATGATTGGATTATTATTAACCAACCTTTTTCTAATCAAGAATTAGCTAATATGATCGGGTCAAGTCGTGAAACAGTAAGCCGAACGCTATCTCAATTAAAAAAGCAACAGGCGATCAAAAAAGAAGAGACAGGTCTTTTATCCATCCAATCAGATAAATTAGATCAATTGTTATTCGTTGAGTAACTCCTACTCAACTACAATTAACTATCTAATAAAGTAAAAGTCCAAATCAAATGATTTGGACTTTCTAATACTCTAATCTGGAATACCTAATGCTATCTTTGCATATCTCGACATGCGATCTTTACTCCAAGGTGGGTTCCAAACGATATTGACCTGTGTACTTTTCACTTCTGGAATATCTTCCAAGCAACGTTTTACATCTTCCTCAATATGTGCAGCTAATGGACATCCCATCGCTGTCAATGTCATTGTTACAATGGCAGTGCCATCTGCTTCTAAATCTACACCATAGACGAGACCTAGATTGACTATATCTATCCCAAGCTCTGGATCAATGACGTTTTCCAAAGCACCCATTAAATTTTCTTGTAATGCCTCTTCCATCACTTTATACCTCCTTATCACTTACTTATTTTATATTATAAACATAAAAGCTTAGAAATTTAAATGATCTACATCACGTTTTTTTATAATTGCAATTCAAACCAGTCCACTGTCTCAATTGTTGCAAAGCGACTCACTTTATGTCCTCTACCAACTTCTCGTAAGAATCGAATGTTTTCAGGGTTTTTATATAATGATATAACAGACTCATGGAAACTATACGAGTGATCAAACGGAACAACCGGATCCTCCTCACCGTGCCAGAAGAACAATGGCCTTCCAGCTAACACTTCAGGTTGCAAAGATAAATCAAGTTTACTTGATTCTTCTAAAATACTGTTTAATTCTTTTTCAGAAATAGAATCGGTTAGCCCTCGTCTTTTTAACTCCTCAATCAATCGCTTCATGTAGGTTGTTAACTTAGGTGTCCCCATTAGAATTCCCGCTGTTTTAATCCACGGATATTGTGTTATTGCAGCAGCTGTTGTCATCCCTCCCATGCTAGTACCTGCAAGTCCAAACCTTCCATCTTTAATTAAATCTTTTTCATCTAATTTTTGTTTTATTTGCTCAATTTCTATTACATTCTGTTTTATTATTTCAAAAAATTCCATTTGTCTTTTCTCTGTTGTAATATCCCCCTCCCGTTCTCCATGTAGGTGACAATCAGGTAAAATAACACGATAGCCTTTCCCTGCTAATAAATAAGCCAATGGTAAGTTATGTTCCTTTGCACTGGTAAAACCATGAATAAACGTTAAGACAGGAAGTGGTTTATTGATGTGTTCTCCCTCTTCTACTATTAGAACAGGTATGTCATTCCAATACTCCTTATTAATATGTATCATTTGCACAAGTATCCTTTCTAATCTAACAATAATTATGGTATAGTATCATCATATATTTTCCAAGCGATAGATGCAAAAAATTCATAACAAAAACAATAATTTCTTTACAGTGCGACTTTTCTTCTTTACACTATACTTACTAATAAGAGGTGATTTCACATGACAAATAATAGACATCTGATTGCATTAGATCTAGACGGAACATTGCTAACTGATAATAAAGTCATCAGTGAACGAACAAAGCGCATTGTTCTACAAGCAAAAAAGGAAGGACATATTGTTGTAATTGCAACAGGAAGGCCACATCGTGCAAGTATTGACTATTATCATGAATTAGAATTAAATACACCAATGGTTAATTTTAACGGTGCACTTATTCACCATCCAACCGATACAAAATGGCAGGCACTTCATAGTCCACTGCCAGTACGAACTGCGAAAGAAATTATACAAACATGCTATAATCTTGAAGTAAAAAATATAATGGCTGAGGTATCTGACGATGTATATATTGATCGGTATGATGAGGAATTAATGGAAATCTTACATACAAACAAGGAAGATAATCCAATAACAATTGGGTCATTAAAAAATGAATTAAAAGTAGATCCCACTTCCTTATTAATACACCCACGTGAATCTCATATTACTTCTCTAAGAGAACAATTAGATACTGATCATGCAACTGTGATAGAACATCGTAAATGGGGAGCACCGTGGAATGTAATTGAAATTGTTCGAAAAGGCATGAACAAAGCGGTTGGATTAAAACGCATTTCCCATTATTATCACATCCCTCAAGAGAATATCATTGCCTTTGGTGATGAGGATAATGATTTGGAAATGATTGAATATGCTGGTATTGGTGTCGCAATGGGTAATGCGATTGATGAATTAAAACAAATTGCAAATTATGTTACTGACAATAACGAACAAGACGGAATTGGATTATTCTTGGAGAAATACTTGAATTTATCAAGTGAAACAGTATAAATGATTGCATAAAATAAACGGATTATGCTCAAATTAAACTTGTATTCCATTCAATTGGATTACAAGTTTTTTGTTGATGAAGACACATATTCATGTTTTTTGATTACTGTAGGAGGGATAAGCATGACAAAGAAGAGTAAATCTAAACGTTTTACCGCACAAGGTGCCGATGCAGTGAGGAAACATGACGAACGTTTTCCGTACAGAGAACGGTTGGCAGATATGGACAAAGACAAAAACAATTTTTAGGAGAGATAATCGATGGAAAATCGTTTAATCCAGCAAGCAAAACAAGCAATTCAACGTATAACAAATGGTAACACACTATCTAACGAGGATAAGCAAGCAGCTACTAATGCAATCCAATCAGCTTATACAAAAGCTACTCCTGAAGAACAAAAAGAACTTCAAAAGTTGGAGCAACAATTAAGGGATCATCAAGAACTAAGGTAAAATAATCAGTAATTATAGAGGAAAATAGGACATCCCATTGTTCTCCCTTTATCAATAATAAAAAGCGGTATGCATACGTACCGCTTTTTATTTATTAAATAACCGTTGTACTAACCGCTTCATACGAGCCTCTAACTGATCTAAACTAAATGGTTTTGTTATATAATCATCCGCCCCTTTTTCTAGTGCTTTCACCATGTCACTGTTTTTCTGTCGCCCTGTTAGCATAATGATACCAAGTTCTCGTTCATTTACGATTTCTCTAATTTGTTCTAACACATCAAATCCATCCAGGTTTGGCAAGATGCCATCTAGGAGCAGAATTTTTTTATCTCTTCCTTTATACCAATCAGATGCAATAAAGCTCTCACCATCAGAAAAACTCTTCACCTCTATAGTGTATGGTTGCATTTCCAATTCTTCCATTTTATCTTCTAACAATCGTTGAATAAAACGATCATCATCAACAATGGCAATTTTAAGGATTTCCTCTTGTTCGTTTTTTCTATTTTGATTTAGTAATGCATTATATTTTACAATTTGTTTACGTCCATTCTCTTTACCATAGTATAATGCGTGATCTGCTTGTTCAATTAATGTTTCTACATGATCAATATGAATATTCATTTCTGAAACACCAGCTGTAAAGTTTAAAGGTATATGCACTTCGTCAAGTTGATAAGGTGTTTCTTTTAACTTTTCCAACAGCTGCTGTAAATAATTCGCAGTATCAGATTGGTCTAATTCATTGATAATAAGGATAAATTCTTCACCGCCATAGCGGATAAAGTAATCTTCTTTTCGCTTATTATCTAAAATAAAGGAAGAAAAGTGCCTTAACACTTCATCTCCTACCCCATGCCCATATTGGTCATTAATTTGTTTGAAATAATCTAAATCTAAAATAGCAACACAAAACATTTTATCCCATTTCTTATACTTTTTTATTAATTCTTTCCATATATTAGATAAAAAAGTGCGGTTATATGCCTGTGTTAATTCATCAATTAACACGCTATTTCGAAAAAATTGTTGTTGGCGTATACGATTTTGCATTAAGCTTTCTAATAAGTTGTACTGTATTGGTTTTTCTATATAATCTGTAACATCCTCATCATAGGCTTTCATTTTTAAATCAGTATCCTGTTTATTTCCTATTACTATAATAATAATCCCTGATTCTCTAGCTCGTTTCTTTAACCGATGAATGGCTTGAAATGTCATTTCCTGATCATTACTTAAATCCAGTATAAGGATATTAGGATGAAAATCATAAAATAATTGTACTGCTCTTTTTGTATTTGTTGCAAGTAAAACCTCATAATTTTGATTTTCTAATGCCTCTTTCGTTTGACTCAGTGAGCTCACATCATTATCAATAAGTAGTATCCGTTTTCTGTTCGCCAATTTTTGTTCTTGTTCATGAATTAAATTCACAAGAGGTTCAAGGAGTTCACCCCATTCTTTTTTAGTCCAAAACGTTTGATTTATTTTTATTAACTGTCCTATTAAGTACGTGGCCATTTGTGATAAATCTTCTAGCTCCACATAACAAGCTGTATTTTTCATGTTATCTAACATCTCATATAGATCTTGACTTGAAATAATCTCTTGTTGTTTCCATCTATTTAATATCCTTTTTTGACGTTCAATAAAAATTTGCTTATATGTATTCATATAGCTTTCACCTCAGATTCTCATTCGCGATGATACTTACCTTTACTAAGTCGATAGGTTACAAGTACCTTATAAGGTTAATGCATGTCTGATTGTTTATCAATGCTTTTTCACTTTTATATTTAAGACATTTTTGCTAAACTAATAAAAGAACTATTAACATAGGTCTAGGAGGAAATAACATGAGTGTCTTAGTGGAAGCTACACCAAATCCAAATGCAATGAAATTTAGTACCGATTCCATGATTTTTAAAGGGATTAATAGTATATCAGTTATGCCTGGTCAAACAAGTGACTATGCTATCATGAACGACCTAATGAAATTAGAGGAAGTTGATAACGTTTTTGGTTATCAGCACTTTATTACTGTGAATAAAAAAATAAATGCTGAGTGGGACAGCATTATCCCTCAAGTTGAATCCATTATTAATCAATACGGCTACTAAATATTACAATTAAAGAAAAATGTACAAGGCATGCATGCCTTGTACATTTTTTATTCCTATATTAATCATTTTTTCGAAAGAAACCGAAAATACCAGTCGTTTGTACAACATTAGTAAATGCCTTGGGATCAACTTCATATATGATTCGTTCTAGATCATACAGTTCATATCTTGTAATTACTAAGACAAGCATCGCTTTATCTTCTCTTGTGTATGCACCTCGTGCTGGTAGTATTGTAATACCTCGAATCATGGTATCATGTATTGCTCTTTGTAATTCATCCGCTTTTTTGGTGACAATCATTGCAGTTACTTTCTCGTGGCGAGTATGTAATGCATCAATCACACGTGTTGAAACATATAACGCAAGCAATGTGTATAAAGCATTTTCTGGTTCATTTAAATAACCTGCTAATACAATAATTATACCATTAATAATCATAAGGTAACTACCTATAGGTCGGTCTTTCATACGTGATAAAACCATTGCAACAATATCAGAACCGCCTGTGGAAGCACCCCATTTCAATGTAATACCAATTCCTACACCAGCAAGTACTCCACCAAAAACTGCATTTAACATAATATCCTCAGAAAAGCTAATAATCGGTAGTATTTCCAAGAAAGTTGTAGTAACAGCTACAGATAAAAAACTATAAATGGTAAAATGTTTTCCAACTTTAAACCAACCTAGAATAGCAACAGGAATGTTCAATAGCAAGAGCCAAATCCCTGTACTTATGAAATCAACACCTACATATTCCGAAAATATGGTTGATAATAGCTGAGCCATTCCAGTAAACCCACTAGCATAAACATCTGCACTAATCAAGAAAAAGTTTAATGCAATCGCGTTTAATAAAGCTCCAACTATAACGATCACGATTCGCTTCGCTTCAAATAAAAACATCTAGTAACCTCCAATCAGCATTACGATGATAACATATGCCCCTTTTTTTATACATACCCCATCTGTTTACTGGTTAACCTAGCAACAAAATGACGTTATTTTTGCTTTGACGAATACCCTTGCTAACTATAAACTAGAAGTAGTACTTATGCAATGGCTTTGATCTAATTTTTATAATATTACTATGGGGGTGAAAAAATTGGCTGTTCAAATTATAGCAGATTCTGCATGTGATTTATCACAAGAAGATTTTACAACGTATCAAATTGAATCCGTACCTTTAACCGTACAGCTAAAACAGCAGAATTATGAAGATGGAAAAACCATTTCAGCTAAAACTGTCTATGATGAGATGCGTGTTGGGGAGTCGCCAAAAACATCACAAGTTACTCCGCAAGCTTTCCAAATTCTTTTTGAAAAGTATGCGAAAGAAAACACACCTTGTCTTTATCTTGCCTTTTCTTCTGAGTTATCTGGCACCTATCAATCAGCTAAAATTGCTGAAGAAGAAGTTAAAGCGAACTACCCTAATTGGGAAATGACGATTATTGATACAAAATGTGCTTCACTCGGATACGGACTTGTCGTTATTCGTGCTGCTGAGTTAGCTAAACAAGGTGTCTTGCTTAATGAAATTGAGCAAGTAAGTAGATACCACGCTACACACATGGAGCATATCTTTACTGTTGATGATTTAGAATATTTGTATCGTGGTGGTAGGGTTAGCAAATCGGCAGCATTTGTTGGAACATTACTAAAAATTAAACCACTACTTCATGTTCAAGATGGGAAGCTTATCCCACTAGAAAAGATTAGAGGTTCTAAAAAAGTACTAAAACGTATGATAGAAATCATGGAAGAACGTGGGGAAGATCTAACCAACCAACGAATAGGTATTAGCCATGGCGATGCCTATGATACAGCAGCACAGTTAGCTGAAATGATTAGAGAAAGATTTGATGTAAAGGATATTAAGATCAACATGGTGGGGTCAAGTATTGGCGCACATTCCGGTCCCGGTACAATTGCTTTATTTTTCTTAAATGATACCTATCAATAAATTTTATTTGCATTTCCAAGCATAAATTGATTTATTTTTAATTAAATCTATCTAATAATCCAAAGAAAAATGATATCCTTTAAATCTAACTAAAGCCTGTTATAACTTTATAGCAAGCTTTTATTTTTTTATAAAATTTTTTTCGTTTTGCTTACATAATAATTTTTTCATGGGTAAAGGTACTTCTATATACAGATTCAAAAAAGGAGTTTATCTATGAAAACGAATAAAACAACAAAAAAAATTCATCCTAAACAGCAACAAAATCGACAACCTGGACTAGAAATAGATATGGATCCAAAACCAATTTTTGATAACGGGAATTATCAGGGAAGCGGTAAATTAAATAATAAAGTTGCAGTGATTACTGGTGGCGATAGTGGAATAGGAAGAGCTGTTAGTTTGTATTTTGCAAAAGAAGGCGCAAATATCGCAATCATTTATTATGACGAGCATCAAGATGCCGAAGAAACAAAGAAAAAAATAGAAAAAGAGGGAGCTTCCTGTTTACTAATTAGTGGTGATATTGCTGATTCGACATTTTGTAAAAATGCTGTTGAACAAGTCATAAAAAAGTTTAAATCAATTGATGTTCTCGTTAACAATGCTGCTGTACAGTATCCACAAAAAGATATTACACTTATATCAGATGAACAGCTTGAACGAACATTTCGTGTGAATATATTCTCTTATTTCTATATGATCAAAATGTGTCTTCCCTATATGAAAGAAGGAAGTACGATTATTAATTCGTCTTCCATTACTGCCTATAAGGGAAATGCGAATTTAATTGATTACTCTAGTACAAAAGGAGCAATTACCACATTAACACGGTCACTATCACAATCACTTTTATCCAAACAAATTAGAGTGAATTCGGTTGTACCTGGTCCTGTATGGACACCTCTTATTCCCTCATCTTTTGATGAAACGACAGTAAGTGAATTCGGTTCAGATAATCCAATGCATCGGCCTGCTCAACCCTATGAACTAGCACCAGCTTATGTTTTTTTAGCAAGTAATGATTCTAGCTATGTTACTGGTCAAACTTTGCACGTTAACGGAGGTGTAATTGTTAATAGTTAGCCTCCTTGGGCAAACAAAAACACCTTCTACACCATAAAAAGCATATTACTCAAAAAATGAGCAATATGCTTTTTAATTTAGGTTTTGTTTTACCTTAAAAAGAAAAAACAATCATTATAATGGTAGCAATCCCCATGGAAGGCGACCAAAGCCTAATGCTAGCACGATGGCTAATGCAACTGCTAATTGTACAAAAAAACCTTTTATTGGCTTACCTTTTACAAAGCGAATGAGCAATAGTTCCAGACAAACAATAACCCATAATCCAGCAGCAACTTTAATCACTGTTTCCGCAGCAAATTCACTAAAGGTTCCTGATTGAACATAACCAACTAATAAATCACCTCCAGAATAAAGAATCAATAAGTACATTAATCTTGTAATCATATGTGTTATTTTAGCTTTCTTATGTTTATTTGCCTTATAAAAGTAATAAGATATTGTAAATAGAATAAGTGCCACTACCCATGATGTAATGTGTAAATGTATCATTTTATTCCTCCTTAAAAGTAAGTTCTCATTTATTAACTTATAATACTATAATGTATTTTAACGTTTATTCAGTAATTTTGCCATTTATATTACTTGCTTTCATATACCTTTTGCTAAAATATATACCCGTTTATTTTGATATAGCCAAAATACAATTATATTAAACATAAAAATTATACTTCAAATGTGTTAACCTACATATTTGGATATTAGCTAACATATGATAATTAGTCCAAGTCATTCTATTCTTTGGTCCTCCTCCCTTTATCTTTCGACACATCAATAAATTACACATTAAAACGAAAGGATTAATCCTTTGATTTTCTTTCAATCTAGCACAAATGGGATATTTACTCATAAACTAAAACAAAGGAGGAAGCAATATGCCTGCGATTGTTGGAGCCGTAAAAGTTAATTCCATTGGTGGTTCTAGCATTTTCCACATAGGAGATGTATATATGATGCAACCTTATTCTGATTTAAAAACATTTGCTGGTGGTGGCTCTTTTAATACAGGTAATGGGCTCTCCATTCAGATTAACGAAGCGAATACACAAATAAATGATCAGGATAAATTTGATCAAATAGTCACGAGTCTTTAGGAGTGATTGCTATGCAATGGACTGTTCATCAAACAATTACTATCCAAATGTTAAAAATAGGGAGTATTTCGAATTCTTCTGTCCTACAAATTGGTAGTGCTGGTTCGATACAATCTACAGCAGACTTATATAATACAGGCGAATACGAAGAGCTTGCTGCTCCTGCTGAAATTCAAGAAACGAAACCAGAAGCACCCTTGGTTCCACTATCAGCCTTCAGTTAAATAAATCGTTGATCATTTAAATTTCTTGCGTGCCAGGAGGGATATGAAGATGGATAATGATGCTTGGTATCATTATATAGAACAACTACATGCATATATAAAAAAACAAGATCAAACCATTCGCGATTTGTCGACTAGAATGAACGACCTAGAATCTCAGCAAAAAAACATCCCTTCAAACACCATCATTGAGAAGTTAGAGTATCATTTTGATCAGTTAAAGATTGAACGTATGGATGGAACACTCCATATCGGTTTTACTCCTGAAGATCTTGCAAATGTTGAAGATTTTTCTGTCCCATTACAGCAGAGAAGCAAGCAGAAGAAGCAAGTTGATCCTTTACTTGTTAAATTAGAAGATTATGTGAATGGTGTAGCGCCTAATTTACTTAATCAGATGGCACTAGAAGAGAATCGTCCTATAGATGAAACAAAAAAGGAGCTAATCATTCAAGATATATGTAATCAATTAAGTGAACGGGTATCTTTTTATAAAAAAGAAGCTGAAAAACAACAAATACAACAAAATGTACGTGAACCATTCATTTTTAATAAAGTCAAAGAAGAAATCGATTATGGATTAAGAGAATATTTTAAAAAGCGGGAGTGAAATGAATGAATCTTGAAGTGCATAATTGGGGGTTACATGTAGGAGGCATTGATATAACAGCAATATCTTCTTCCTCTGTTTTCCTTGTAGGAGATAATGATTGTATGCAATTACAGTCCTATTATGATACACCGCCAGAATCGTATATTGTAGGTTCTCTTGTTCCTTTACGTCGTGAGATTGGAGAAGGCATAGATGACACCACGAACATCGAAGGTTAAATTAACACGTATCAATAATATTGTAAACTCATCTATTTTCGAAATTGGTGATGCCTCCATCTTAAAGCCAAGAACGAATATTATCGCCATTCAAAAAGAAGGTGGTGTAGAATCTGATAAGGGTTATTCATTCAGTAATTATCCCCTTTTCAGCAAAACCCTTCCTTCTATACCAAAAACAACAATACAAAAGTCTACCATTAATCATGATCATGCGATCCATGTAGATGCAATTGATATTACTGGGGTTACCGCCTCTTCTACTGTGCAATTGGGAAGTCTAGATACAATCGAAGCTGAATCGAGACTTAAACATATTCGAATTTTACTATCGGATGAACAGTTGAACGAACAATAACATACGATAACTAAGAAGAAGAAGAATTAAAGAAGGTGGATGATATGCCAGCAATAGTCGGGCCAATCAAAATTGTTTCGGTTGGTGGTGGAGTAATTAATTTTGGAGATAGTTTTTATTTATCACCAAAGAGTGCCTCAAAAACAGCGGCAGGAGCAGGTGCTTTTAATACCGGAGATTTCATCAATACAAATAGTGGGTTAAATGCAACAAACACACTTGATCCTGATGCTGTTGATCAAGTAATGAGTGCAAATGCCTAAAGTGGGGTCCACCCCACTTTACATAAAAAAAGATGATTAGATTTTATGTCTAATCATCTTTCTAATTACTAATCTGTTATCTCTATCAGTTTGCTATTAGAAAAGAAATATAAATACTTTTTAACTACCGGTTGTTTCCAAATTTCAGCTAGCGCTTTTGCATATAGATTTAATTGAATGCGATACCGCTCTATTAAGATGCTTTCTTCTGTGTGTTCTTGTATCTGATCCGTTTTATAATCTATTAACATCCAGCCATCTAATGTTGGTACAATCAAATCAATTACCCCTTGGATGAAAACACGCTCTTCTTCATCTGTAGTCCAGTTTGAATAGACCTCTTCTGCTTTTAAAGTTAAACTAAAGGGAACTTCACGGTGTATTTCTTCGCTTTGTAAAATATCAGCTGCAATATCTGTCTTAAAGAATGCTGCAATTGCTTTTACATCAATAGCATCTGCTTGGTTTTGGGTTAACACTTCTCTAGTTACCATCTCTTGAACAGCTTCTTTAATCTCTTCCTCTTTCCATTTTTTAACGAATGGTAGTTGTTGCATAACGGTGTGCATAGCCGTTCCGACTTCTGCCGCTCTTAGTTTTTGTTCTTTTTGCATAAAAGAAGGTCGCCGCGTAATAGGAGCTTTATAATCTTTTATCAACTGCGTATCACTGTAAATGTCCTTTACCTCTCGTTGCCTTTTTATTTCAGTAACTGTCTGTTTTGCTCGATAGCTTGCCGCTTGATTATATGGATAAGAAAATGTGAGTCGTCTTTCTACTTTCTCATCTAATGATTCATCAGTTTTTGATATAGGTTGCCATTCTCTTATTTTCTGTTCTACATTCATTTGTCCATTCTCTACTTCCGTTGTTGGTACACGGTACGTATTCGCATGTTCTACTTGAATATCCCATTTAGACACATCCTCCACTATTAGCGGGGATACTTGAGTCGGTTCGTCATTTCGTAGTGCTGTCGCTTGCTTATGTCGAATAAGACTAGAAGCGACCCAATCCAAATAAGTATTTGTTTCTAAGCGGTAATGTGCAGGCAATACCCATTCCGGATGATTGGTAACTTCTTGCCATTTAGCTAATTTTTTCTCCAAAGATGCAACAGATCCAATCATGACTAACTTCTCTTTCGCTCGAGTGAGTGCAACATATAGCACACGCATCTCCTCTGCCCAGCTTTCTTGTTTCATTTGTTGTTTCAATGCATGATAAATAAGGGTAGGATACATAATTCTTTTTTCTGGATCAATGTATTTACTAGCAAAACCAAGATCTTTGTGTAATAAATATTTTCTTTTTAAATCTTGTTGATTAAATTGCTTATCCATCGCTCCTAAAATAACTACTGGAAATTCAAGTCCCTTACTTTTGTGAATGGTCATGATCCGAACAACATCTTCTGATTCACCTAAAGCCCGTGCTGCCCCAAGATCATCACCGTTCTCCTCCATGCGATCAATTAAACGTAAAAAGCGAAATAACCCTCGAAACGAAGTAGCTTCATAAGCACGAGCTCGATCATATAAAGCACGAAGGTTTGCTTGCCTTTGCCTTCCACCAGGCATTCCACCAACAAAATCATAATAGCCTGTATCACGATAAATTTGCCAAATCAGTTCTGCAAGTGCTTCTTGCCTTGCCTGCTTTCGCCATACTTCTAATTGTGTTAAAAACGTCGTAAGCTGCTTTTGTTTGATTGGATCGGAAACTGTATTTTGATAAACACGTAATGCCTCAAAATAACTTACCCTTTTTTTAGCTAAACGTATTTCAGCTAAATCATTTTCGTCTAAACCTACGATGGGTGAACGTAATACACTTGCAAGTGGTATATCTTGTTGTGGATTATCAATTATCCTTAATAAACTAATCATCACTTTAATCTCTATTGCTTCTAAATATCCACTTGCAATTTCCGCATAAACTGGAATGCCCTGCTTTTTCAGTTCTTCCATAATAGTTGGAGCCCATGTCATTGAGCGCATTAAAATAACAATATCACGGTATTGTAAAGATCGCTTCTGACCGGTAGATTTATCCATTACCTTCATTGATTCTTGATCCTTATTTCCAATCCAACGTTGAATACGATTTGCATAAGCTCTAGCCTCAATTTGTGCTTTTTCTAAATCTTCTAGTGTCTCATCATCTTCTGTAGCTTGGTCTACTTCTTTTGTATCTCGATTAATGACAACAACTTCAGTATTTGGATTTGCTAATGGTAACTGATCATATAATAAATTCCCATAAATTAATTCTGCATCTTGGTCGTAAGTAATTTCACCAACTTCTTCATCCAATAGTTGGCGAAAAATATAATTTGCAGCTGCTAATACTTCTTGTCTACTACGAAAATTCCGTGCAAGATCAATTCGTTTTTGATGGTTTGAAGTATCAGCAAATTCTTTATACTTCTCAATAAACAAGGATGGTTCCGCATGCCGGAAACGATAAATACTTTGCTTTACATCTCCTACCATAAACAAGTTACCTGGGTCTTTTTTTGATACTAATGATAGAATGGTCTCTTGTACTAAATTGGTATCTTGATATTCATCAACTAAAACTTCTGTAAATTTATGCTGTAGTGCTTCAGCAACATCAGAAGGAATGATATTGTCTGATGTCGCTTCTTCGGCTAATAATAGTTGTAAACAATAATGCTCCAAATCAGAGAAATCAACAAGTGCTTTTTCTTTCTTAAGTGCAGTGTAACTTGTTTTAAAGGCTTTTACTAACGCAACCAATTCTTTTATTAATGGATATAATGCCTGCATATCTGCCAAATAAGCAGCTAATTTCCTTGAGAACCAATTGCTTGATAGCTCATTCCAACGCTTTTTATATTTGTTGCGTATGGCTTTTACTTGTTCTTTCTTTTCTTCGCTACATTCTACTTTTTTTCTTGATAAGGCTTTAAATTTCCCTTCGATAAAATGAGTGCGCGTATCTTCCCAACTTATATCTAGCTTTGCCTTTGCCTCTTGAATCATGAGTAAATCTGCATCAATTGCATCTGCATATTGATATGGGCCATCATTTTCTCTCGTTTTCTCTAATGCCTGTTTTGCCTCATTCTGCATGGCATTAAGCTGCCTGTATACATCTTTTTTTAAAATAGCTAACCATGAGATATCTGTTTCTTTTGTTTCTGGTGTGACAGCATACATTTCTACAATTTGATCCAGCCACTCCTCTGGCCATGGATTTTGCATAGCAAAATCATAAAGTTTTAAAATTAATTCTTCTACTTCTTCATCACTACGATCACTAGAAAAGCTATCTACGACAGTGAAAAAGGCTTGTTGCTCATTCGCCTCTCTCCCATACCAATCTTCAAATAAGTCATCAAGCACTTCTTGTCGCAGCAAATCTGCTTCCATACTATCAGCAATCCGAAAACTAGGATCAATATCTAATAAATAAGCATTTCGACGAATTAAATCCATACAAAAAGCATGTAAAGTAGAAATCGATGCTTGTTGCAATAAAGCCAATTGTTTTCTTAAATGAGCAGACTCAGGCGAAACTTCTAAAGCAGATTCTAGCGCCTCGGCCACTCGATTACGCATCTCTTGTGCTGCTGCATTGGTGAAAGTAACAACTAACAGTGTATCAATAGCTACTGGATTTTGTTTATCAATTAATTTCTGAATAATTCGTTCTACTAACACCGCTGTCTTACCAGACCCCGCCGCAGCCGCTACTAAAGTATCTGTACCACTTGTATATATTGCCTGTTCTTGCTCTTTTGTCCACTGCGGCATCATTAATCCTCCTTATGTTTTATTTTTTCTACTATTTCTTCATCTTTTAATTCCTTTAAACGACGGTAATTATTTTCTGGCAATGTCACATCAAATTGACATACCGAGCGAAAGGAACAATAGGTACATGCCACTTGTTGTTTTTGCTGATATGGATTTAATGCCACTCCACCATTACTAATATCAAAACCGGCCTCAACCATTAGTTCCCGTACATAACCTTGTAACGATTTAAAGGTTTCTGAAGTTGCTGTGTTTGAACCACTTCTAAAGTTCCCATCTTTTTTCAAACCTGCCGGAATCATTTCACTCATTCCTGTATCCAAGCTCGTATCCATCATTTTTACAATAGATTCATCTTCTAATAATAAACCTTGCATTTTAAATTTCTTAAATAATTTCTCATCAATCTTTTGTTCGTTTAGTGCATTATTCTCTGATAACATTGGATTATGGACATGGAAGTAAAGTACGCCAGCGGGCTTAGCCTGAAGCCCTAGCCATTGCTCTGCATTGGTTAAGATCACATCTAAATATGCTAGCATTTGTAATGATAATCCGTAGTAAACTTCTACTAGGTTTAGTCCTTTTGCACTTGACTTATAATCAACAATACGTAAATACATAGCATCTGCTTGATTCGCTTGATCTACTCGGTCAATTCTCCCTCTTAATAACAATTCATAACCATTAGGAAGTTGTAAATGCACTGGATCCAATTGACTGTTAGATAACCCAAATCCCAATTCTAACCCAACAGGTAGGAAATTGCTTTTTCTTGATTGTTCACTTAATACATATGTCGCTCTTGCTATAATTCGTTCTAACTTCGTTTTCATATAATAATACCGATTTGAACTATGCAAAATTTGATGTTGTAAAATCGGTGCTAACTTTTCTACAGCACGCTTGGCATAATTTGATGCTTCTTCATGATATACATCACGAAAACTTTTTTCATCGGATTGAATCCACTCAGTGATCTGCTTTAAGGCCTCATGAAATAATTGTCCAATATCAGGTGCATCAAGTTTGTAAGTCTGCCGCTCTGTTAACCCTAAACTATACTGAGCAAAATGCTGATACGAGCATCGATAATACATTTCCAATCTTGATATGCTCGCCTTTATTTGTTTTGGATATAATCTCTCCACTGTTTCTTTCGCTAAATTTGTTGGTCTATTTTGATAAAATAAACTTTGTAAAATAGTATGCGTCTTCCCATTTTTCTCATGATGGTTAACAAACCAATTAAAGACACTCCACCATATCGGATCAATGGGATAGTTTCTTTGATACTTGGCTAACTGCGCTGTTAAAGCTGACCTTGTTTTATTTGGTGTTGTTACAAAGCGATCTGCCTCTTCCATTTCTTCTGGATCTTGCAATAAAATAACTTCTTCTCTTGTACTTGGAAATAAATCGTATATTCGTTTGATTAATGGTGAAGCTATTTTTGCTTTCCCTTCCGTATCACTAAGTGGATAGCTTATCCATAATTTATCAGTAGCAAGTGTAAATGCTAAATAAACATAAAACCAATCATCAATTAACTGTTGTTTTTCACCATCAGCCAACGTTAATCCTTGTGTTCCTAACAACACTCGATCATCCTCTGATAGCACACTATCTATCTTCGGCTTCATTGGCCATGTGCCTTCATTAACTCCTAGTAACAAAGAGGCTTTTATCCCAGACATCCTAGAGCGATCAATTGTACCAATCACTACATGATCCATACTTGGCGGAACATGTGCAAAAGTTAATGTATCAAACCCTGTTTCTAGACTCTGCTGAAATAGCTGTAATGAGATGGTTTCCGGTCCAGTTATTTCAACCATTTCATCTAAAAGTTGTAAAACTGCATCCCAAACTTGCTCTTGTTCCCTTGCTATTTCCAATTCTCCTTCTTGATCGAATTGATCACGGAGTTGTTCTAATCGTTTAGGCACTTCTAACTGCTCCAGCCACTCATATAATGCTATAGCTTTCTCCTCAATCGTTTCTGCCACTCTTAACTGTTTATCTAGCGGGCTCAGTGCCTGTACTACTTGATTTCGATAGTCATTAATTAACTTCTGTTTTTCCTTTTCATAGTCCGTTTGCCCCGCTTGATCAAAGCCCTTAAATCGTTGAAAAACCCATGGATTGCTATCCATCCATTGATTTCTTCCTCGAATACCATATTCAAGTACATAATTCTCTAATGTATCAATGGCATCCATATCAAGTGGATTTGTTTTACTATTTGACGGTATTAGTCCCGTCTTTAGGACACGAAAAATCGCATCATATCGCCAGTTACCAACAACAACATCGATAGCCGAACGAATGCATTCAATCAAAGGATGATGCATCATCGTGCGTTTCTCATCGATAAATGTAGGAATACGATAATCTTTAAATATCGTTTCAATTAAATCATGATATACATCTGTCTCTCTAACAAGTACAGCTATATCTTTATAACGATAGCCTTTCTCTCTTATTAATCGCAAGATCTCTTGTGCTGCCCCTTCGACCTCTGCTCGTGGATGAACCGCTTGTGCTAATTGTATTGTTGCTTCGCTTTGAAAACTTGGTGCTGGCCTAGTATCAAAAAATTTTTCTAAATGAGTAAATGCTGGTTGTAATTTATTAGTATCTTCAACCAACACTTCTGTACTTAATTCCAATCCCAACTCATTTACTAGATCAATCATTGTTTGATACGTTTCTTTCGTTTGTGAAAAAACATCAAAAGAACGTATCGATTCCTGGGGTATTTGGTCTAAGGTAAGCGTGATCGTAGTATGCTTTGCCTGTTGCATTAAAGCACTAATTACTTCTTGCTCTTGTGGTGTAAAACGATGAAAGCCATCAATATAAATATCTGCTCCTTGTAAAAAAGCGATCTCAGGAATTTTCTCCACTAATAAGGTAAGCTGATCTTCCTGATCAATATATTTACCTTTTAGTACATGTACTAGTCTTTCGTAAATATAATATAAATCTTCTAATTTCTTTTTTAATCCTATTTCATCAGGTGTTAAATGTTTAAATCTCTCCATCTCTTCCAATTGTATTGCAAGAAGTTCTGGTGTTATTCGATAACGCTTAAATTCGGTAATTATTGCTTCTATTTGTTCTATAAATCCGTGCTTTTCCATTGATTTTTGAAACATCTGCCAATCACTTGTGCGTTCCTCTACAATTTTACGAAGCATCATCTGTGTGCCTGTTGAACTAATAAATTGTCTTGTTGCACCTCCAGCTTCCTGTAAGACTCGCCAAGCTAATCTCGAAAAACTTAGTACTTGGGCACGAATACTTCCGTGTACATCATCTTGTAATAATGCATATTCTTGTTGGAAAGTCATTTGGTCCGGCACTAAATAAATAATCGCATTTCCTCTAGGGTTTTGTTTTAATTTATCTTTTATTTCTGTTAAGCATTGATTGCTTTTAGATACAGTTGCATTACCTATTAAAAAACGGACACTCATTTCTTATTCTCTCCTCATATACTTCAATCGATTGTCTGTTCGCTTCTTCTATTTTAACATGGTTAATGTAGAACAACATTGTTTGTATAGTAAAAAATAGTAGAATAGAAAAAATTCCACTCTACTATTTCTATTAATTTTCTTCTTCCATTTGTCTTATTTTATCTCTTTTACGCAACCACTTTTCAATTAATTTCCCAACTATCCAAAATAATGAAATACTAATGCCCACTATAATTGTTTTGACTGGATTTTGTGCAAAAGAAGCGATACTGCTACCTACATATGCAATAGAAAAAATCATTACTGTTTTCCCTAATAATACTGCTAGTGCAAACTGATAGATATTTATTTTAGATAATCCTGCAACGGTATTAATAATCGCTGATGGTGAAAAAGGAAAACACATGAGAATAAATAAAGGGCCAAAACCATGACGCTCTAACCAACTTGTTACTCGTTGCACTTGTTTGTTCCGACGAATCCAAAGGAAAAAACGTTTATTTCCAAGTTTTCGAATGAGTAAAAATACAGACATTGCACCAATACTTGCTCCTGCCCAAGATAATAAAAATCCTTCCCACAATCCATAAGCAGCAGCATTTGTAAATACAAATACAACTAAAGGTAGAAACGGGAGGAATGCTTCAATAAACGGAAGTAATAGTCCAGGTAATGGACCAAAGCTCTCATACGTTTTTAATAATTGTTTTAGTACAATATCATATTGATCAGCTGCTATTAATTGTTGGATTTCATTCAATGTTATTGCGTTGCTGCCTATTACATACATATATCATTTGCTCCTCTATCGACCAACTACTTTTCTATACATTATTTGACTAAATGGATCCGATCATTCAAAGGCAGTTCACGTTGCTTTGCGGGTATTTTCGCTTTTCTTAATCCAGCTCAAACACCCAGCAACTAGTGTAACTTCCTTCACCTCTGTACGATAAGTCAACATCGACTCTTTTCTATCGTCGTGTTTCCTTTATCTCCTACGGTTTAATCCAGTTCATACGTTGCTTTGCGGGTATTTTCGCTTTTCTTAATAGTATTACACTTTCTATTTTAATGTAAACCATTGTGCTTGCCTATCTTTTCCTTATTTCTTTGTAATTTTAATTTTTTTACAAATTATTATACATACCTTATTTTCAAATAAGGTATAATAAAGTATAATAGAACAAACGTTCGTTTTTGAGTGACTTCTTTTTATTAATAGGAGGATTTACATGCGTTATTTAACAGACTCTGAATATGCACTTGGATCTCGATTTCTTTTTCTATCAATGGCTATTACCGTTATTCAAAAAGATTTGATTTCTTTTGAAAAAGAATCCAACATAAAAATTAAAGAACCTTATACAGAGTTGTTAAAGATAATGGAGAATCGAGCATTGTCAGAACGACAACAGCTTAAAAAATATATGGCAAAGCAAAAGGTACAAGTAGTAAGCTTAGACAAGACAGAAACCTTTTCTTCTTATATATATATTTGTCAAGGCAGAGAGGAGAAGCGAAGTTATTTTAATCCTACCATTCGGAAAAAAGTAGAGAAGATTATCCGTGAGTTAATGACACATGCTTTGTCTTATTTTGAGCAACCATCAAAGTAAACAGAGCCCGCAAGGACTCTGTTTACTTTTATTATTACAAATTATGTCCTTCCATTACGTGCAGATATGATGGTAATGATCATCATCATCTTTTCTGTAATATCTTATAGATTTTTTTTTGAAATGGATTCTTTCTTCTAAGAGGTAACGAAATTGAGCAGTTCGTTGAAGTTGATTTACCATAGAACCATAAGAGACATCTAAAGTGATGGAACTTCCATTTTTAAATATAAATTCGGTTCTATTTTCAGGTGCCTCGTGAACACAATTTACATAGGAGTGAGAAATCCAAGAGCAAAATGGGTGTTGCGGGGAAACTGTTGGGAAAAAGTACATTCCACATAATGGATTGATTGAAATAGGTACTTTATGTTTGGCATTTAAAATCTTACGAGCACTTTCTTGCCTTCCTTGTAAAGTACTTCCAAAATACTGACAGGCAAAATCAATTAAACTAATAGGAGATTGTTTTACATAATTGATAGCTCCATTGCTCTCAATCACTTGGGATATATAGTTACCATCCACTTTTTCGGCAATAATAGCTACAGTTATGGGGTTTATTTCATATTCCTTTTTTATTTTGTTTTCTTTCATAAAATCAGCTCCTTATTTCATTATTGTTTTTTAAAATTATCAAATACCCAAAACATGTATATAATATACTATAAGTTTGTAAAAAATGGTACTATTATGGAGATTTGTACCTAAAATTGTCACATTTATATTTTGTTACCGTTTTTTTGTTATACTATGGATAGAATGAAATATAGTAAAAAAGGGGGGAACCATGTAATGTGGAATCCTTTTAAAAAAACAAATAAAAAGGAAACGGCGAATAAAAAACAGGAATATTCAACGATTGATATTTCTTTAGAAGACTTAAAGCATGCCATCCACGAATATGGTATGCAACTTCCAGACGAAATTCCATTGAGTGTGCTAGTTAAAGATGATTTGACCATTGACTACAAACTACTTGCTCCCATTTTAAAAGGTATACCAAATAAAACATATTATATGTCTCGAGAAACATATGAAATCTTTGAAGAAAAAGATAAACAACTTGCGATTGACTATGATAATGTTCAACGTGCAGTTGATAGTTATATGCAACAAACAAAAGAGCTCCCCATTATACATGGGGATCCCTTTAAGCGAGTAAGTTATCATAAATTAGAAAAATTAAATTTATTAAATTATCGCCCTCATCGAGAATTTTATATTACAAATGAAGAACATCTAATTACCAATCAACGCCCTTAAAGTATTATTGAAACATAACATTAACGCCTTACTTACTCAGTTTAGCCTTTTAAGTAATCGAGTAAGTAAGGCGCGAAGGAACCATGTATTCAAACTGCCATATTATCTTCAAATCAGCCGCTTATTCATTCATAGCACGCTTTATTCTTTCGATACGATCAAGCATTGGCGGATGACTATATCGCATCCATTTTACAAAATCTAAAGGTTCGATATCACTTTTTGATTGGACTGCAATACGCTTATATCCATCTAAAGCAGGTTCTAAATCTTCTGTATGTTCAATCGCATACTGATCAGCTTGTTTTTCCATCTGACGAGAAACAAACAAAGACATTGGTTCTCCAATAGTTACAAAAATCAGGACAATAAACAATAAAATTGGTATGGCTTGAATATCACTTAACTTATAATAAGGGTACTTCTTTTTCATAATCCAGTGATAGCAACGAGCAATAAAAAAAAGTAATAGCAAAGTAAACAGAATATATCCAGTTAATCCGATATACACGTGATGCATCGTATAATGACCAATTTCATGTGCTAGAATAAATAATATTTCATTCTGGTTAAGTTCATTCAAAGTAGTATCCCACAACACAATTCTTGCATTTCCAAAAATCCCAGTAACATAAGCATTAAACGTTGAAACTTTTTCACTCATATCCACTGCTAAAATGGTCGGATCTATTAATCCAGCATCCTCTGTTAATTGCTCAATAGCTGTTCGCAATGCTCCTTCTTGTAAAGGAGAAAAATCTTGATATAGAGGGTCAATTAAAACTGGTTGCACATAAACAACGATAATAGCAATAGGAAGAATAAACAACCACAAAACAAAATACCATTTGTTCGTCCACCTTTTAATCACTAAACGAAAAACAAGGAGCAAAATCGTGAGAATAAAGCCTAGAAAAGCAAAATCTAAGGTTTGATCTTGGAACCAACTCAGAAGGGATTCATGACTAGTTCCTGCACGATGAGTAACAATAAACCAGACAATATCAAAAAGAATTTGTGATAATTCATAACAAAATAAAAGTAAATAACTCACAATAATGGTCTCTGACCAAAAATTGTGTAAATGAAATTTTATTTTCCACGCTTTAATCCAATTATTTTTTATACATAAAAAAAGAAGCAAGAAAGGAATTGGAAGTTTACTAAAATAAATGGCATGTGCAATTGCCGCATAATTAGAATCATCAAATGAAACGAGAGGATATGCAAAGATAAAATAGCTAAACACTAAACCTACATATAATAAATAAAAGAATATCACTTTTTTGTTCATTGTCTTCGCTCCTATGGAAAACAAATTAATTTAGACGAAATAGAGAGTTGCCTAAAAAGACAACTCCTAGTAGTTATACCATCTGTATAAAGTGAGCTTAATAAATTAAACCTATAAATTGTTCCTTTGTGATCTTCCCTAAATAATGTGGCACATCTACATTCACTAACGCTTCCTCTAACGCTTGGCGTTGATATTTTGCACCAACTAAGCTCTCCTCTATGACATTAACGTCTCCAATGCCAAAAAAGTCACCATAAATTTTACAATTGTTAATGGTACCTTTTGTAACATCTAATCGTACATCAACTAAACCAGAATCAAATTTATGTGATTTCTGAATATCAAATGCAGGTGATTTCCCGTAATTCCAATCCCACTGTTGATAACGTTCTTCGGATAATTGATGGATCTTTCCCCAATCTTCTTCTGTCAGCTCATATCGAGGGACATCATTAATATCTTCTACATTAAAAATATATTTTAGAATATGTTCTTTAAACGCATCCATTGATAATTTTCGTTCCATAAATTCAGAAATATTAGCCACACGACTACGAATAGATTTAATACCTTTCGATTTAATTTTTTCAGCATTTACGTTTAATGCTGAAACAACATGTTCAATTTCAGAATCGTACATCAATGTTCCATGGCTGAACATACGACCACGCGTCGTGAACTGCGCATTTCCAGAAATTTTTCTACCGTCTGCCACCAAATCGTTACGCCCTTTTAATTCAGCAGGTACACCTAATTTTTGAAGTGCTTCTACAACAGGTTGCGTAAATTTAGCAAAATTATGAAAGCTATCTCCATCATCTCTCGTAATAAAACTAAAATTTAAATTCCCTTCATCATGGTAAACCGCACCACCACCAGAAAGACGACGGACGACTTTAATGCCTTGATCTTCAACATATTTTGTATTGATTTCTTCAATCGTATTTTGATTTTTCCCAATAATAATGGAAGGCTGATTAATATAAAACAGTAAATATGTATCTTCTTCCCCAAAATTTTTAAGCACATATTCTTCAATGGCTAAATTAATTTGCGGATCTGTAATTCCTTGATTATCAATAAACTTCATTAATCCGATAAACCTCCTTTAGATTATATTAGTACAAGTGTAAAACAAACAATGGAGAAAGGCAATTTCTAAACAATAAAGTTTGTTAATAATATGTTAAGAGGAAGAAGGTTGCCATTGAAATCCAGACTCAGCTAAGTTTATTTTGCCTTGGTACACACTTGCTGCTTCTTTTTTTAATTGTTTCCTGTCACCAAAATGAGGATGATGACTTAATAATAAATGGCTAACACATGCCTTTTTTGCTATTATCGCAGATTCTTCACTTGTCATATGTCCTGCTCCTGTTGCATTCTGTCCTTTATAAAAACTACAATCTGTAATAAACAAATCAGCATTTTTGGCAAACGGAATAAAAGTATCTTGATAACTTGAATCTGCGGTATAAACAACTGTAGATTCTCCATCCGTAATACGCATTGCATAACATGGTACCGGGTGTTTTGTTCTTAAAAAGGTAATAGTTAATGGCCCAATATCCACTCTTTCATTAGGAAAATAAGCCATCCCTTTTGTTGCTTGATGGTTAAGTTTAGCAAATGCCTTTTCATCTTCACAATGCCCATATATCGGTAGCACTTTTTTTGTATGATGAATCGCATTTTGAACAAGAAAATGGTATTGTAGCACACCAAGATCTGCAATATGGTCTTGATGATAGTGTGAAACAAATACAGCATCTAAGTCCATAACTGTTGTATACTTCGGCAATTGTGCCAATGCCCCACTACCACAGTCTAATAATAGCTGATATCCATCCTTTTCAAGTAGATAACAAGAGGTTGCACTATCAACCTCAGGATATGCTCCCCAAAAACCAACAACAGTAAGCTTCATCTATTCACCTCATTTTAGATGTCCCCTATAGATCACGAGTTATCTAACATTGTAAATAACGCAATATATCTTCCATTGCTTGCTCTCCTTGACTTATACAATCTGGAATACCAATTCCTTTGTAGGAGTTACCTGCAACAAATACGCCAGGTAACTGCTCTGCCATTGCTCGAGATAATTGATCAAGACGTTGTAAGTGGCCCACTTCATATTGTGGCATCGCCTTTTCCCATCGTGTCACAACATAAAACTCAGGTTGATCAGTGATACCCATGATTTTCTTTAAATCATTTATAGCAATAGAAGCAATTTCTTCATCACTTAACTGAACTACCTCTTCGTCTCCTGGCCTTCCAACATAACATCGTAATAATGCTTTGTTTTCAGGCGTGGTCTCAGGCCATTTTTTATGTGTCCATGTACAAGCAGTAATACGATAATCACTATTACGTGACACAACAAATCCTGTTCCATCTATATCTTGTGGAATAGCTCCTCGATCAAATGCCATCGCAATGTTAGCAACAGAGGTTGCTTTAATTTCTCCAAAATCATCCCAAAAATCAAATTGATTAAACATACACTTTGCTTGAGAAACAGATGTAGTCAATGCTAAGCTATGTGCAGCTTGAACCTCACCATTATCTAATAAAAGATGATAGTTGGTTTCTTCCTTTTCAATTTGCTTTACTTTAGTAGATGACATAACCTGTACAATAGATGGATCAAAATGCTTTTCAATTTGTTCGACAAGTGATTGTAATCCATGCTTTAAAGAATAAAATTTACTAGTCTTTTTCGTAGTTTGCTTCCATCTATCTCCTATTGTCTGACGCGCACCTTTTATTAAACTTCGGTGTGATTGCTCCATATTATAAAATTGTGGGAAAGTAGCCATAAGGCTTAGCTTATCAATATTACCAGCATAAATACCAGACAATAGCGGTTCAATTAAATTTTCTAATAGTTCGTCACCTAAATGATAGCGAAAAAATTCACCTACCGATTGATCGGCCTTAGGTTCTTTCTTTGGCAAGAAAAAGTCCCCTAGCATGCGTAACTTTCCTGCAAACGAGAACATGTTAGATTTCAAAAACGGGGATAATTGAGTAGGTATCCCCATAAACGCACCGTTGGGCATTTCATTCAATTGGTTACCAACTAAAACGAATGCTTTTCCAGTGTCATTTTTAACTAGTTGTTCTTCTAAGCCAACATGCTGCACGAGCCGTGCACCTGCTTCTTTTCGAATTAAAAAGGAATCTGGTCCTCGCTCAATGGTAAATCCTTTTTTCCTGTATGTTTCAATTTTTCCACCTAATTTGTCTGTAGCTTCTATTAAGGTCACTTTATATGGTAATTGTTTTTGCTTAATTGCTTCTTGTAAATAGTAGGTAGTGGTTAAACCCGTAATACCACCACCTACTATAACAATATGTTTAGCACCTCTCATACTTGATCCTCTTGTTTATGCTTTTTCCATACAACATCCGCCAAGGTTTTAATAAAACCTGATGCTACATTCGGCATTGGTGGACGATAGTATGCAGCACCTAATTCATCGCAAACTACTTTGCATTCATAATCATTATCGTAAAGCACTTCCAAGTGATCGGAAACAAAACCAACAGGAGCATAGACAAAGGTGCGGTAACCTTGTTCTTTATACAACTCTTTTGTTAAATCTTGTACATCAGGACCGAGCCATGGATCAGGTGTATTTCCTTCACTTTGCCATCCAATGGCGTAATTTGTAATACCAGTAGCTGCTGAAATTAATTTAGCTGTTTTCGCTAATTGCTCTGGATATGGATCACCTTTTTGAATAATTTTTTCTGGTAAACTGTGTGCAGAGACAACTAGCACCGCTTTATCTTTTTCAGATTCAGTCATTTTCTGGTATTCATTATCAATAACTTCTGCCCAATAATTAATAAAACCAGGCGCATCATACCAACTTTCTACAGAATGAAGGACCGGTTTACCATGTTTCTCTGACTCTTTTTGAGCACGTCCATTATAGGATTTAACACTAAATGTCGAATAGTGTGGCGCAAGAACAATAGATACTGCTTCTTCTATCTCATCTTCTGCCATCTGTTTCACCGCATCTTCAATAAATGGCTCAATATGTTTTAAACCTAAATAAGGAACAAATTCTACTTCATCTTGCATCGTGTTTAACGTTTGAGTTAATGCATGTTTTTGTTGATCAGTAATTTGGGCTAATGGAGATATACCACCTATTGCACGATACCTATCCGTTAAGTCTTGCAACATCTCTGGTGTTGGTTTTTTTCCGTGACGAATGTCTGTATAATAACGCTCAATATCTGCTTCCTCATACGGTGTACCATATGCCATTACAAGTAATCCTACTTTTTTCTTAGTCATGAAAAACACCTTCCTTAGCTAATTATTGTTTCAATGAATAGGTATGAACCAATTGTGTCAGTTTCTTTAATGTTTCTGGCTTGATTTCTGGTGTCACCCCATGTCCTAAATTAAACACATGATTTGGATGACGCTTTCCTTGATCTATTATTGCTTTTGTTCTTGCTTCAATGGTATCCCAATCGGATAGTAAGATAGCTGGATCAAGATTTCCTTGTAACGTTTTTGATACACCTGAACTTCTTGCTTCACTAATTGACATTCTCCAATCTAAACCGAGAACATCGATAGGTAGATCATTCCATTCTTGAATCAAGTGACTGGCACCTACACCAAATAAAATAAGTGGTACCCCTTCAGCTTGCAATGCTGAAAAAATTCGTTGCATGACTGGTTTAATGAACGTACGATAATCACTATCAGATAATGCTCCTACCCATGAATCAAATATCTGAATCGCTTGTGCTCCTGCACGAATCTGGGCTTTTGCATAAGTGATTGTCATTGTTGCAAGCTTATCCATTAAAGCAAACCATGTAGCATGATCTTTATACATCATAGCTTTCGTTTGATGATAATTTCTAGAAGGTCCTCCTTCAATCATATAACTAGCGAGTGTAAACGGAGCACCACTAAAACCTATTAATGGTACATCTAATTGCTCGGATGTTAACAAACGAATCGTTTCTAGCACATATGGTATATCACTTTCTGGATTAATCGTACCTAAGCGATCTACATCATAAAAGCTACGAATTGGTTGATCAATAACGGGACCAATACCTGACTTAATTTCTACATCGACACCAATAGCAGGTAAGGGAGACATAATATCTTTATATAAAATAGCTGCATCTACTCCGTATTGTTCAACTGGTAATCGCGTGACATATGCACACAATTCAGGTTCATGAGTAATTTCGAACAAACTATATTTTTCTTTCAATTTACGGTATTCTGGTTGTGATCTACCCGCTTGTCTCATAAACCAAACCGGTGTATATGCAGTCTCTTCTCCTTTAAAAGCTCTTAAAATTGTATCATTTAACTGTTTACCCACAAACGTCACCCTTTAATCATTTTTAATTATTCATCTGTTTTTTCTTATCGTAACGAACGAAGCACCATTCGTACAGATATTTTTAATCAATGTCAATAAATTGAAATAATTACAAAGAAAGAACCTTTTTAATTATAGCGATTAATCTTTAAGTGATAAAGTAATTTGATTTGATTCTTCTCCTTGTTGTTTTGATAATTGATTATAAGGTACAACATAATAACTAGATGATTCAAATAATGATACATCCTTTAAGGTATATTGCCCTTTTCCTTGTACTTGGCCAATTTGCTTGCTTCCGTTTTCTGTGATTTTATAAATATGATAAATGACACGGTCATCATCACTTGCTGTCCACGTTAATTGTCCTTGAACAAGAGACCAACCACCTAGCTTATAAGAAACACTTAAATCATCAATGATTGGTAAAGAAATTGGTTCCTCTACATCATCCACTCCTGTTGGCTTGACAAAGGAACTAGTTAACGATTGCTGTTGGTCAATTGCTTGAAGAATTTCTTTTGTCACAATAGTAGCCGCACTACTTCCTTTCGTTAAATAATGGGCTGCATCACTTTGATCATACCCCATCCACAAAGCAGTAGTATACTCTGGTGTAATGCCCGCAAACCAAGCATCTTTCGCTTTCCCTTCTATTTGTGGATGTTCGGTTGTACCCGTTTTTCCTGCCAACGCTTTTTGATAATCGCCAGAGGATGCTGTTCCATTTTCTACTACATTTTCTAGCATACGCAACATATTCCATGCAGCTTGTTTTGTAAATACATCAGCTGTAGCAGGAGTTGCTTTACCAATGACTTTACCATTCCGATCACGTATTGTAGCAATAGCATGTGCTTCAATCCACTCACCATTATGTCCAAAGGTACGATAAGCTTCTGCTATTTGGATTGGTGTTAGACCATTCTTTAGACCACCTAAGGCAATTGCTAAACCTTTATCTGGTAGAGAGAGATGCATTTTTTCTAAATATGTTTTGCTATAATCAATACCAATCTGATCAAGTAACCAAACCGCAGCGGCATTTTTGGATTGTTCAACTGCTTCATACATGGTAATATCACCAGCATATGTACCATCAGCGTTCGTTACTTGATAATCATCATAAGACTGTGCACGATCTTTTAATAGCGAATAGACTCCATAATCGTTCATTAAAGCAGGACCATAAACAGCTAAAGGCTTCATAACTGAACCTGGTTGTCGTGGTATGAAAGCTCGATTATGATCACCAATATTAAAATCCCTACCTCCAATTACCGCTTCGAATTGACCTGATGCTTGATCAAGCAAAACAAAAGAAGCTTCTACATTAGGTTCTGAACCATGGAAATAGTTATCTTTCTGTAATGCTTGATAAGCGATTCGTTGTGCACTATCATTCATATAAACCGTAATATGATAGCCACCCCGTTTTAATTCTTCTGTCGTTAGTTGATAGGTTGATGCTGCTTCTTTAATAACTACATCCAAATAATCATCTAACCATGGTTTGTCTTCATCATTTTGCTTTACAATATTTATTGTTTTTCCTTGCAAAGAAAGCATTTCCTCTGTTTCTAGCATACCCGCTTTCTCCATTTGCGATAAAACAATATCTCTACGAGCCTTTGACCGTTCCTTATCTATATATGGTGAATAATTATTAGGTGCCTTAACTAACCCTGCCAGTAAAGCTCCTTCAGTTACTGTTAATTCTTCAACAGATTTATCAAAATAATAAGAGGCCGCTGTTCCAACCCCATAGATTCCATGTGCAAAATAGACTTCATTCATATACATTTCTAATAATTTATCTTTACTAAAGTGACGCTCAAGATAAAGCGACGCCATAACTTCTTTTGTTTTTCTCATCCAGGTTTTGTCATTGTCCAAAAACAAGTTCTTTGCCAGCTGTTGTGTAATCGTACTTGCGCCTTCCACCTTTTCCATTGCTAAAATATCTCTATAAACTGCTCGTACAACAGATTTAAAATCAACACCAGCATGTTCATCAAAACGCACATCTTCAACAGCTACAAAAGCTTGTTGCACATGATTAGGGATTTGATCAATCGAAACTAATTCTCGATTCTCTTTATATAACTTCCCTACTAATTCACCATCCTCTGTTTCAACTATGGTAGTAGCTGGTAATATAAGATCTTCTTCATTAACTACTAACTCACCACCAAATATAATAAATACAAAACCAATAATCCCTAAAAGAAAAATCGCTCCTAATACGATACTTATCCATTTCACCCAAGGATATCGAACATATTCAAATAATTTCTTTATTAAATTCATCTTATTCCCCTCTTGAAAAGCATATCATTACATGAAGACTATTCATTCTATTCTAATATTACAACAATAATCGACATAGCCTACATTATCGAAATATTATACGACAGTTTCCTTCATTGATAAAGTAAAACTGTTACCTATTGTTACAAACATGTACAATTTAAATGATTATTGATAAAATGTAAAGAAAAGGGAACCCGGAGGTAAATAGTTATGAAGGCATACATGACAAATGGAACATTAGATTATCTTGAACATATTTACAAACAACATCCTGATGTGAATTTATCTCTAATGCATAATGCAAACACAGCTCTTGTATATTATGAAGTAATACACAAAATTTCGTTGTTTCGAGAAGCACGTGTATATGATGTCCTTGTTTCCTGTGGCGATTTAAAAGAACATGGTTTTGTATCTATGCGTCACATTCCATTAACAGATGATGGAAAACCTATATTTGAAAATGAATGGAAGAAAAAAAATGATTTGTTAACGAAACATACTGAACTCTATGCTTTTCGAGTGTTAAAGCCAACTTACGGAAATACGTATCTTGTATTTATGCAATGGGAGGACGAATATGCTTTTCAGGAATGGGAAATTACAAACTTAAGTAATGAGCATATCGCTACTGATTACCGTGCAGGAAAAGCATTTACAACAACATACAGCATGGTGGATTTGGAAGAGTTAGAAAGTAAAGCATAACCATTGAATGAAAGCAATGCTTTAAGACATTAAAAAAAACACCTTTAAATAAACTAATTTCTTCGTTCTATTCTATCATACTTTTATATGATAAGATAAAGTCAATCGCATAAATGTAAGACAGTCCAAATCTAAATTCAAGATAGAAAAGATGCGAACTGTCTTACCATAATATGTATTGCATTTTCTTAAATTTAAAATAATCCGTTACGATGAGCATAAACTGCTGCTTGTGTCCTATCCTTTACATCTAATTTGCTCAGAATGTTACTTACATGCGTTTTCACTGTTTTTATTCCTATAAATAGTCGCTCACCAATCTCCTGGTTTGTTAAACCTTCCCCAATGCACATTAAAACTTCTAGTTCTCGTTCAGTAAGCTGCTCATGAGGCTTAATCTGCTGTGAACGAAAGCTAGTCATCATCTTATTAGCAACTTTCGGCTCGATCACTGTATCTCCTTGATATGCCTTTTGTATCGCATCACTTATCTCATCAGCTGAGGAGGTTTTCAAAATATAACTAAACGCACCAGCTTTTAATGCAGGGAACACTTGTTGATCATCATAATAGCTTGTTAGAATAATTATTTTACAGTTTGGTAGTTTTGTCATAATTTCTTTTGTTGCTTCAATGCCATTTCCGTTTTCCATCATCAAATCCATTAATACCACATCTGGCTTTTCCTTTAATACAACTTCTATCCCCTTCTTACCACTTGAAGCTTCTCCTACAATTTCTAGATTGTCTTCTGTTTCTAAATAGGTAATAACACCTTTTCTAACAACATCATGGTCATCAACAACAACCACTCGAATCATCGAATCAACCCTTTCCTATTTGTAATGGAATTCGGATATCAATATGCGTACCTTCCCCTACTTTTGATCGAATCGCAAAGGTACCTCCTATCTCTTCACTACGTTCTTTCATCGTTTTCAGTCCGTAGGATGCAATTTTTTGTTGAGAAGATGGATCAAATCCTTTTCCATCATCAGCAATATGTATAAAAAGTTCATTTTTGTATTTTTTAATTTCAATTGTAACTTCTGTTGCTTCCGCGTGCCTTAATGTATTGGACAATGATTCTTGCACAATTCGAAACACATGCTCTTCTGTTATTTCAGATAAACGCTCAAAGCTATCTATCATAACTTGAAAATCAATCGAACATTTTTGCTCCAATTCATGTACAAGTTGTTTAATCCCAAGTGGGAGCGGATCGCCAGACAAATGTACAGGTCTTAAATGTAATAATAGTGCACGCATCTCAGTTTGTGCTTGTAAAGCAGTTGCTGCTATCTCTTTCATTTGGTTTTTTGCTTTTTCTGGTTTTTTTTCTACTAATCGAACCGTTGCCTGAGACATCATTGTTAGAGCAAATAATTGTTGACTTACTGCATCATGAAGATCTCTTGCCAAACGCTGCCTTTCTTCTATTGTTGCTGCTTTATGAGCTGACTTAGCATACTCTGCTTTTTCATCAGCTAATCGTTGCAATGATTTTACTTGACCTTGCATTTTTTCACCTAGTTCGTTTAATTCATCCCCAATTCTACCAATTTCATCTTCTCCATTATCATGAATGCGCGTAGCATAGTTCCCTCTAGACAACTGAGCAATTAAAACAGATAGATAATCTATTCTAGTTTTCATATTCCCACTGGCTTTAAAGCCAATATATACAGAGAACACAAACGAAACAACAAGATAAGTGATAATAAAGACAAAAATACTCATACGAGTTAACCAAGGAGGCGAAAATAACACATAAATAGTTAGTAAAAAAGCAAGTAATGTAATTAATGTTAAAAACAATGCATATAGGTGTGAACGTATATACGTATAACGAATAGAACTTAGTCTTTGTAACAACGAACCGCTTCCTCTCTATACTTTATCTATTCGAATAGATCCCGCTTTTAATTTCAAATCTAGTGTTAATTTTCTTGTTGCATGATCATAATAATCAGTTTGATAAGTTAAACTCCGTTGAATACCCTCGGCTTCTTGACCAAATACATTAATTTCTCCAGCCTTTACTTCTGCCATCACAGCAAATTCTACATTTTCAGGCATTAGAATTTGAATATCACCAGCCCAACCATGAATACGAATTGGAATATGCTTATCAGGAATAAATGCTTTTGTAAAATCAATATGATAATCCCCTACGGCATTCCGCAACTCCATCGGTTCAACTTTCCAGTTTGGTGCATTAAATTTATGATCACCTATCACAAATTTTTTGTTTTTTCCATACATTTTTTCACCGTTAGGATAATCGTCTGAATCAAATATTATTTTAAATTTATTTTTTTTCTTATCCGATGGGTTTAAAAAACTAAATCCAATATAAACAATCAACAATGGCCATAGTTTATAGATATCCCAAATTCTAAAAGCGATATAATCAAAGCGATCTGCAATTAACAAACCACCAAAGACAATGAAAAAGGAACCTGAAATCCATCCACCTTTACCTCTTAAAGCATCAAAAAACCACTTTAAACCTAATAATAAGAAGAATATAGGATAAATAAAATACCATGCTTCCGAAAAACCCCAGTCGACCAGACCTATATTAGACAAGATTAAACTTATTCCTAGTAAAATGATAAGAAGGGCTACGATATTTCGAAACAAATTATTTTTCATTTATTTTTTCATCCTCATTTATTTATTAAAAAGACAATAAAGACTTTCCTCGTCCTTTATATTGTAGCAAAAGTCTTCGTTCTTCACTACTTTGATTTAAGTGTATAAGAAAATCTGTTGATCGAATACAATCAACAGATTGGTTTTATCTCAGACCTAAGACTGAGGCTTTTGCTTCTACTAGTTAACAATAAGTTTAAACAGGAAACAAGCCGAGTATCAACTATCAACTTTTTTACATGTTAAGACCAGTTAGCTGTGCTTTTTATTATATCTTTTGGATAGGTAATTAAAAAGTTGAATCCACAGTATTAAAAATAGATAGCCATATCCAAAACCTGCAAGTACATCAGATAAATAATGCACATTAATAACATAACGACTTAATCCAATTAACAAGATAAGTGAAACAAATATTATTTGAATACCTAAACGTATACTTCCATTTTTTATTTCTTTATTTAGATAATATAAAATAAGACCATATGTAATCATTGCCCCCATTGCATGACCAGATGGAAAGCTATAACCCACACCTTCCGCTGCTTCAAAGATACTAGGTCGTTCACGTTGTATTAATAATTTAATCCAATAGTTAATACGGTATCCTAGAAACGCACCACCTATAATCCATAGTGCAGGAGTAATTTTTCTAAAAAACCAATAATAAACCAAACCAAATAGTAGAATAAAGGGAGTAATAAATGAACCAGATCCTAACTCTGTAATCCAACGAAATACCTGAAAAACAATTGTCCCGTTCCATTGGCTTACATATGAATCAGACCATTGATCAATTATTGGTTCGACACCAACGATTATCTTTAACGTTACAATTCCTAAAAACAACACTACCACACAAACGGACATTTCTACCTTTTTATTCCCAGACATAGTAATCACCTGTTAATCCTTTCTATTACTATTGTAAAATAAAACGATTATACTTCAAATTTATTCAACATATAAATATTAATTACATGTTTAGATGAACTAGAATCGGGAATTGTATAACTAAGTACAATATAAAGAAAGGATGTTTTTTAAATGACAGACAATGTAAGACAAATGAAAAATAATAGTGAACTAGAAAAATTAATTGATGGGTTGAATGAAGACCTAGCTAACGAATATGCAGCATCCATTATGTACACTTATAATGCATCTGTTTTAGAAGGATTATACCGTCCATTATTAAAACCATTTTTTGAAGATGAAATCTCTGATGAGATGGGACATGCATTGTACTTATCGAACAAAATTAAAATCCTAGGTGGTACACCAACCACAACCCCTGTAGAAGTAAATCAATATACAGAGCCAAAAGACATGCTAGAAGATACATTAAAAGCAGAAGAAGCTACAATTAAACGCTATCAAGAACGTAAAGAACAAGCAGAAAAATTGGGCTTAACAGAATTAGCAAACCAACTAGATGATATGATTGATGATGAAACTGGTCATAGAGAAGAAGCAATGCGTTTATTAAAGGATGCTTCTTTCTCTAAATAATAAAACGAAAAAACGTGACCTTCTCTATTAATAGGAGTTGGTCACGTTTTTTTATGATATGTTATACTGTTAAAAATGATTCATAGAAGGAGAAAGTGTGCATGTGGAAGGAAATAAATGTAATGTTAGATCAATCATTCGATGAAATGATTGCAACACGTAGATATTTACATCAATATCCGGAGTTATCTTTTCAAGAAACAAAAACCGCTCAATTTATTGCGGATACATATGAAAAACTAGGTATACCTTACCAAAAAGGTGTTGGTGGAAATGGCGTTGTTGCTACACTTAAAGGTAAAAAACCTGGTAAAACAATTGCCTTAAGAGCAGATTTTGATGCTTTACCAATACAAGATGAAAAAAATGTATCCTATAAATCAATGGTTGATGGCGTCATGCATGCTTGTGGACATGATGGACATACAGCCACGCTATTAACAACGGCTAGCGTACTAAAAAAATTCCAAACCGAATTAGCTGGAACAATTGTTTTTATTCACCAGCATGCAGAGGAAATAACACCTGGTGGTGCAAAACCAATGATAGACAGTGGTGTTTTGGATAATGTAGATCTAGTCTTTGGCATGCATTTATGGACGAACACCCCTTATGGTGTTGTGCAAACGGCAGAAAAGGAATTTATGGCAGGTGCAGATAAATTTTCTATAAACATTCAAGGAAAAGGTGGTCATGGTGCAATTCCTCACCAAACAAAAGATGCCATTGTGATTGGATCTCAACTAATCACTAATTTACAGCAAATTGTAAGCAGAAGAGTGAATCCATTAAGTACTTCTGTGTTATCCATTGGGACATTTCATGCAGGTAATACATTTAATATTATTGCAGATACAGCAAATATAACAGGTACTGTTCGTACATTCGATTCAACCATTCAAACACAAATAATGAACGAAATGGAGGATATTATTCAAGGTACTTGTCTTGGATATAATGCTACATATACCTTTGAGTATGATAAAGGCTATCCTCCTGTCATTAATCATCTTAAGGAAGCTAAGCATGTTATTGATGTAGCAAAAAATGTAGATGGCGTGAAAAAAGCTGAATTTGTAGAACCATCCATGACTGGCGAGGACTTTTCTTATTATTTATTAGAAAAACCAGGTGCATTCTTCTTCGTTGGTGCACAACAGCAAGGAAATTTCCAACCTCACCATCATCCAGCATTTGATATCGACGAGCGCGCCATGCTAATAGCAGCAAAAACCTTTATAGAAATTATCAAAAGTTATCATTGACCGGAGTTTATGTAAACTCCGGTTTTATTATTAATAATTAAAGCCTTACTGCAACTTCTTCTTTACATAGCCATGTAAAAATAACATTGTGAATAAAAGACCACCAGCTAGCATTACAAATGCACCAACTATGTTCTGATGAATGACAAATACCCCAGCAAATAATAGTGTTTGCAATATCAATAACTGCTGAAGTAGTTTTACAACAGCCTGCTGGCGAAGCACATGAGAAATTGGATAAATTTCAATCCATAAAATGGTGCGATGATGATGCCATATCGTCATTGTTTGAATACCAACTAAATAAATGAACAAGATACCAACGACAAATGCTATCCATTGTTGTGGGATATAATATATTGCAAGAAGTCCAATTAAAACCAAACGTACATACATTCCTAGATAATCCACACTACGCACTAGTGTAATACGGTATAAATAATCATAGGCCCTTCTTTTATCAATAGCGATTGACTTGGTTAATATACGAACAAGCCAATGTCTTTTCTTAACGACTGTCTTTAAATGGGGTACATCTGTGAACATATTAGCCAAACGATAAAAACTTCTCATTCGTGTACGATCTTTTTCTACTAGAATATCCCAAGCTATCGCTTTGTGACGGGAAGATAAATAGTAAGCATATAAAAAAACAAAAAATAACAAAACAGTTGTAACTCCTGCATACAAGAACGAACCATCTATGAAAAAGAAAAATAAAGCAAACTGTAAAACAAATCGACAAATTTTATCAAACCAGCGACTATTTATATCACGTATTTTTAACATCCACCAGTTAGCCATCAAGTTCCAAGCCTTTAATAATAACAACACCAATCCATATAGAAAATAGCCGTTGTATGTTCCGAAACTAGCTTGATACAATGGTGCAAAAACTGCTAAGGTCAGTACAACTAAATACAGTTGCATAACGTAGCTAAAAATTAATGCATTTGAAAAATAACGCGACATTTGCTGCTCAGCGGGTAATAAAAACATTAAATCAGCTTCTTTTAATAGTGTATGAACCGGGCTATATGTAACCACTAAACTAAAAAAGAAGGCAATGATCCATATGCTTGGAAAATTAGGTGGTAGTTCACTTAACAAATTTTGATAATAATAAGCTCCTGCAGAGATTAAAAACAGTATTGCAATAGCAGTATGTCCATTAAAAATATATTGTAAATAACGACTCGTTTCTTTAACAAAATCTCGAAAACGCTCCATAAAAAATTTATGTGCATTAAACATGATGATCGGCTTCCTTTGTTAATTGCACATATATATCATCTAAAGTTGCATTAGGCATTGAAAATTCTTGCTGTAAATTCTTTAATGTTCCACATGCTTTAATTTTGCCATCATGTAGTATAACAAACCGATCACAATACCGTTCAGCAGTAGAAAGTATATGTGTAGACATAAGGATACCTGCTCCACGTTTTTTCTGCTCTTCCATCCACTCTAAATATGATTGGATACCAAGCGGGTCAAGACCTACAAACGGTTCATCAACAATATATAATGGAGGCTCTACTAAGAAAGCACACATAATCATTACTTTTTGTTTCATTCCTTTTGAGAAATGGACGGGAAACCATTTAAGTTGTTTTTCAAGACGAAATGCTTTTAATAATGGTTGTAACCTTGCTTCAAACGTAGCTTCATCAATTTCATATGCCATAGCAGTTAAACGTAGATGCTCATACAGTGTTAATTCATCGTACAATAATGGCATTTCAGGAATATAAGCAAACTGTTTGCGATAAGTATCTGGTGATTCTTGGAACGTTTTCTGATTAATTTTCACATGACCTTCTTTAGGGTGCATTAATCCGATGATATGTTTAATTGTAGTACTTTTTCCTGCTCCATTTAATCCAATCAAACCAACAATTTCATTTGGAAATACATCGAATGAAATACCATGTAATACATTTTTATGTGTATATCCTCCATGTAACTTGTCAATATGTAATAATGCGTTCAACATTTATTCCTCCGCTCTTCATTGTACTTCTATTCAGATTTTACCATTTTCCTTTTTAGAAATCCAAAAAAATAATGAATATTTTTTCAAAACCTGTTCATACTATTACTGAAGGAGTTAGGATATAGCTTTTACCACACATTCATTGTGGGTTACCACACGAAATGAGGTGTTTGTGAAAGACAGTTTATGCTTGTACTAACCTTTTTATGAAAAGGAAAAAAAACCGACTGAAGACATGAGGTGTTGACAAACGGTTATATAATAGTCTAGTCATAAAACGTTAACGAATCATTCCCCTGGTTCTAAAACGAATTAAAAAAACTATCCTTCTCCTTTAGCAAGTGGGTGGTCTGGTGATAACTTGTCTTACAAGACATTGTTTCCATAGACACACCCACTTGTTTTTTACTTATTTTTTTTAAAATGCTAAAATATAAGTAAAAAGGAATTGGAGTGATATAGCAATGATACATGAAGATTGCATATTCTGTAAGATTATAAATGGTGATATTCCATCAGCTAAAGTATACGAAGATAATGACGTGTATGCATTTTTGGATATTAGTCAAGTAACGAAAGGGCATACATTGGTGATTCCTAAGACACATGTGAAAGACATTTATCAAACACCTGAAGAAGTAGCTAGCAATTTATTTGCACAAATTCCAAAAATATCCAAAGGAATTAAGGAAGCATTTCAACCTGAAGGAATTAATATATTAAGTAACACTGGTGAAGTTGCTGGTCAATCTGTTTTTCATTTACATATTCACCTTATTCCACGTTATGGAAAAGAAGATGGTTTTAAACCTACATGGGAAACTCACAGCGAGGATTATACACAAGAAGTTTTACAATCTATTGCAAAAAATATTCATGAAAAAATACACAATTAAAAGTTATCATTAAATCAAAGGTAAAGCGTTGCAAGCCTTGTTTTTTGACTATTCTTTTTATTTATTATCTGTTATAATAAAAGCACTTCGCATTCGGCAATCAGTGCACGAATGGAAGAAAAACAGTTAGTTAGTAGAGGAGAGACAGAGATGAAGACAAAAGTATTAGTTTTATTAGCGTTATTTATTGGTATTGGGGCAGTGCTCCATATTATTGCACCGCCTATTTTGTTCGGGATGAAGCCAGACATTATGTTGCCAATGATGTTTGTAGGCATACTGCTATTCCCTAAGTTTGAATATGTTATTCTATTAGCTTTTGCTACGGGAATTATTTCAGCTTTAACAACGACAGCACCTGGTGGTCAAATTTCAAACTTAGTAGATAAACCAATTACAGCACTTATCTTTTTTGGTTTACTGTTTGTCATACCTAAAGCACTAAATCATAAGATAACTGCATCTATTTTAGTTGCAATAGGTACAGCAGTAAGTGGTTCAATATTTTTGATAATGGCACTATACGTTGTAGGTCTACTTCCTGGGTCATTTACTGCCATGTTTGTCGGCGTAGTGTTGCCAGCAATGCTTTTCAACGTGGTATTTACTGTTATCCTATACCCAATTCTACAAACAATTATGAAACGATCACAGGTTTCAGCAGCATAAAGCTACTAAAAAGAGGCTGCAAATACAGCCTCTTTTTAGTAGCATTTGTTTCAAGATGATTCCGGTTTTTAGGTACTTAATGCTATCCTGTGCTGCTAATAAATAAAAAAAATGTACGAGAAATTTATTAATTATAGGTTTGATGCTGATAAAAGTCGAGAAAATAGTATAATATAAGGGAAAGGAGTGAAATGATGGCGAACGGAAAATCTTTATTACTTGGTCTTTTAGCTGGTGGAGTAGTGAGTGCAGCTGCTACCTTACTTAGCACACCACAATCTGGAAGAGAATTGCGTCATAATGTTAAATCACGTGGAGAAGAAATTGTTCAATCCTTAGACAAAATTAAAGACGAAGGTCGACTTCTTACCGAACAAATTGCAAACACCTCAAAAGAAGGCGTAACATTAATAAAAGAATTATCAGTTGATGTAAAAAGTTCCATTGAGAGTTGGAAAAACACAATAGAACCACACCAAAAAAACATTCAAAACTATTTAGTACAAATTGAAGAACGACTCAAAGAGTTAGAAGAACAAACAAGCACACGAACATAAAAAAATGCCTTTTAAAAGGCATTTTTTTAATCTTAAACTGTTCTCTAGCCTTCCCACTTTAACGTGTTAAACATAAACTGCGAAGAAAAAGCCATCTTTTGCAACCACACTCTATTAAATCTTTAGCATACATTCCTCAACTTAACTACTCTTTTTACGTTTTACATTCAATTTCAACAGACATAAAAAGCCTTAGATAGTTAATATCTAAGGCTTTTAAGGAACAAATATTTAATTATTATTCTGCTTCTGCTAAAGCTTTCTCAGCTAAAGTAAAGAACGAACCTACTTTAATCGTTACTCCTGAGATTACATCTGTTGCACCTTCATCATTGGTGTATTCAATTGCAGTAGGATCTTGTGTTTCTAATAAATATGCTTCCGCTTTTTCGGCTTGTTCGTGCCATGGCGCTATAGCACCACCGTTTTCTACCATACCATATTCACCATTAGCAGATACAGTATCTTTGTCATCTCCACCGTCTTTATGAACACCATTCCAATCAGCAGCAACTATATTACCATTAACTACTGTTAGATCTACAGTGTATTTCCAACCAGACTTTTCACTAAATTGATCTTCCTCAGCGTGGTATGCACCGTCTGTATATGGACCTTTTTCTACTGGACCTTTTTCTAGAGCAGTTTCAGCTAAATCAAAGAATTCGATTACATGAATAGATACACCAGAGATTGCATCAGTATGACCTTCATCATCTGTGTATTCAATTGCTGTAGGATCTTGATTTTCTATTAAGTATGCTTCCGCTTTTTCTGCTTGTTCATGCCATGGCGCTTGTGCACCAGCCTTTTCTACCATACCATATTCCCCGTTAGCAGATACAGTATCTTTGTCATCTCCACCACTTTTATGTGCACCATTCCAGTCGGCAGAAACAATTGCTCCATCTTCTACTTCAAGAGTAACCATGTATTTCCATCCGCTTTCTTCGGAAAAATTATCTTCTTGAGCAAAATAGATACCGTCTTCATAACTTCCTGTTTCTTCTGATGCATTATTTTCATCATTATCTGCTGGCGCATCAGCTTCCTCTGTTTCAGTATTACATCCCGCTAATAACAGCACTGAGAAAAGTGCCGTTAAAGCTACTAATAACCAATTTTTTCTTTTCATAAATATCCTCCCCATCTTCCTATAATACTAATTGTTCACTACTGAACAATTAGTATTATAGTCCTTTTCATACAAAAAAGTCTATATAAAAGTTCAATATTTCACATATTCGTCAAAAATAAGATGTTTTTAAAAAAATTGCAGCTAAAATATGCATCAACTCATGCTAATAAATAAAAAAATTGCCCAAACAAGGGGCAATTTTTTTATTTATTAGGTTTTAAATCTTCAATTGAATCAATTTCCATATAGGCAGGAACAACTAGTCCTAATTTAGCACCTTCTAAGTTAGGTCCTAAATCGGTTACTTTACCTTTATACTCTTCATAAAATGAACCATGAGTCTCTGGTAACCATGGTGCAACAGATGCATCAGCATCGTTTGTCGCTACTGCCTGAAACATTACGGCTGGATCTACAGGCGTATCTGTCACTTCATACCCAAGGCTTGTCAATACATTCGCAACTACAGATGTAGAAGCACGCTCCGTGTCCCAAGGTGTGGATACAAGTTCAATTTCTTGACCATCTACTTTATCGATCCCTTCAGTCCATTCGGCTACTTTATCTTCATTTTCTTCAATCCATTGGTCAGCAGCTTCTTTAAAACTCATATCTTTTTCTTGAGTCATTAACATAACAGATTCCATATCTTCTACTTCCCAGTAAAAACGATCAAGAACTGTATAAGCTTCTGGCATGTCCTCTTCTAATCCTAATCGAGTAATCGTATTAATATTTTCTGCCTTACCAAATGAACCTTCTGGATCTTCTAGAAATTTTAAATCATATTTTGCAAACTTCCAATGTGGTGTCCAACCAGTAACAACGATCGGTTCTTCTTTATCAATTGCTTCATCTAATGAAGTTAACATTGCCGCTGTAGAACTTTCTTCTAATGAATATCCTTCTAAGTTAGAATAATCTTCTAATGCTTTTTCAGTTAATGTAGTTATTCCTGCACCTGGTTCAATACCGGTAATGGTATAATCTATTGCCTTACCTACTTCTTCTGTTTGTCCTTCGTCATTTTTAGATCCACATGCTGCGATTATGCTAATAACTAATACTACTAATCCAAATAAAATAAAAGGTTTACATTTTTTTAACACTGTACATTCCTCCTTATGTTTTATGAATGCGTTTTTATTTTTTATTTTGCATATAATGGAAACTTAGATAAAAGAGTTTTTTATAAAAAAGCTACCTTTAGTACTTCTAAAGGTAGCTTTTTAGTTAATGGAATAAACATGTTAAAGTTATTCTAAACCAGCAGTCCATTCATCAACTTTATCTTGGTTGTTTTCGATCCAGTTAGCAGCTGCTTCTTCAGGATCAGTTCCGTTTTGAATTTCAAGCATAACGGATTCGATATCCGCTGGTGACCAAGCAAAATTATCTAACACTTGATAAGCTACAGGGCTATCCTCTTCTAAACCTTCACGTACCATTGTTCCAATAATTTCTTCTTCTCCAAATGAGCCTTCTGGATCTTCTAGATATTTAAGATCATACTTACTGAATTTCCAGTGTGGTGACCAACCAGTAACAACAATTGGTTCTTCATTTTCAATTGCTTCACCTAATGCAGTTGCCATTGCACCACTAGAAGAAGTTTCAACAGAGAAACTATCTAAACCGTAATCCTCTACAGACTGTTCAGCAGCTTGAACGACACCTGCACCTGGCTCGATACCAGTAATTGTGCTATCCAATTCACCTGCTACATCTTTAAGATCACCAATCGTTGTAACATCCATATATTGAGGTACTACTAAGCCGATTTTTGCTCCTTCAAGGTTTGCACCTAAATCCACTAATTGATCCTTATATTCCTCATATAATTTACCGTGTGTTCCTGGTAACCAAGCAGCTACCATACCATCTGCATCGCCAGTAGCAACAGATTGCCACATAACAGCATTATCTAATGGTGTAACAGATACATCGTATCCTTGTTCTTCAAGAACTTGAGCAATAACATTGGTAGAAGCAACCTCAGTATCCCACTCAACATATACAAGCTCAATCTCTTCATTCCCTAAATTTGATGTATCTTCTCCATTATTATCATCAGATGATGTATCATCTTCTCCACCACATGCAGCCAATACAAGTGATAGCATAAGTACAAACACTAAACCTAAGTGTTTCCATGTAAATTTAAACATACTAATTAAGTCTCCCCTTTTCTAAATATTTTTGTTTTATTTATGGTAAACTTTCCACTTTGGAAAGTTGCCAACTAATCTTAATCTGCTTTACCTTTATTTAAGTTTTGTGTAAAGCGATCAACAATAATAGCTAAAATAACAATACCAATACCAGCAACAAACCCTGAACCTACTTGAGCACGTTGTAGTGCAGATAATACATCTCTTCCAAGTCCAGGTGCACCGATCATTGATGCAATAACAACCATGGACAACGATAACATAACTGTTTGGTTAATTCCAGCCATGATCGTACTCTTTGCCATTGGTAATTCTACTTTAAATAGCTTTTGCGTTCCTGTACTACCAAATGCTTCAGAAGCCTCTACTAACTCTTCAGAAACTTGTCTAATACCTAAGTTCGTAAATCGAACAGTTGGTGGCGTAGCAAAAATTAATGATGCAAAGATACCTGGTACCATACCGATACTGAAAAATGCTACGGCAGGGATTAAATAAACAAATGCGGGCATGGTCTGCATAAAGTCTAAAATTGGTGTAATTATTGTCTCTGCAATTTTACTTTTTGACATTAAAATACCTACTGGCACACCAATAATAACAGACAACAAACTAGCAATAAGGACTAATGCAAAAGTACTCATTAATTGTTCCCATAATCCTTGGTTATAAATTAACCATAAACCAACAACTGAAAACGCTGCTAAGCCAAACTTTTTTCCTGTGATAAAAAATGCAAGAATAGCAACTATAAGAATGACAATAATTGGCGGAATTGCAGCTAATTGTTCAGCGAAGAACTCCATGAAGTCTCCGAATTGGTTCTTAATTGGATCAAAAATAAATGAAAATGTATCTGTTAACCAATCTGTAAAATCACTAATCCACTTAGATAATGGTATTTCTGGTAAAAAATCAAGCATCTGCTTCAACCTCACTTTCTCCGGCCAATGCTGCAATTACTGCACCACGAACGATAATTCCTTGTAGCTTACTATTTTCTACAACAGCTACTGGTACAGGCGTATCATGAATAATCTCAAATATTTCTTGCATTGGTTTATCTCTGTCAACAGTAGGTACATCTGTTTTTAAGATTTGATTTAAATCACGAATTTCATTTTTACGTGCCTCAGATGCATCATCCGCTGTTACATACCCTTTTAAGTTACGTTTACCATCAATAACGTAAATACTAGATAAACCTTCTTCGCGCATGCGTTCTAAAGCAACACGTGGACCGTGTTTTTCTATATTTACTGTTTCCGGACGTTTCATAATATGTTCTGCTGTTAATACCTTTGAACGATCTACGTCTTCTACGAATTTTTCCACATAATCGTTAGCCGGATTAACCAAGATTTCTTCCGGTGTTCCAATCTGCACAATTGAACCATCTTTCATTAGTGCAATACGGTCACCAATGCGAAGTGCCTCATCCAAATCGTGTGTTATAAACACAATTGTTTTTTGCATTTTTTCTTGTAAATCCAATAGTTCATCTTGCATATCCTTACGTATTAATGGGTCCAACGCAGAAAATGCTTCATCCATTAATAGTACTTCTGGATCGTTAGCTAAAGCACGAGCTAGTCCAACACGTTGTTGCATCCCACCAGATAGTTGTCCAGGAAATTGATTTATATAGCTTCCTAATCCAACTAGTTCTAATGCTTCTTTCGCTTTTTTACCACGATCTTCTTTTTCAACACCTTGTATTTCCAAGCCAAACTCCGCATTTTCCAAAATGGTACGGAATGGGAACAATGCAAAACGTTGGAATACCATACTTAATTTTTCTCTGCGCACACGACGAAGGTCATCTTTGTTCATTGTTGCTAAATTTTCTCCACCAACAAATACACTGCCTTCTGTCGGTTCAATCAAACGATTGATTAAGCGTACTAAAGTAGATTTACCACTACCGGATAGTCCCATAATAACAAAGACTTCTCCTTCTTCTACTTCAAAAGATGCACGGTTCACACCGACTGTGTCACCTGTTTGTTTCAATATCTCTTCTTTTTTCATACCTTCATCTAAGAGCCTTAATGATTCTTTTGTATTTTTACCAAATACTTTTGACAGGCCCTCTACTTTTATTATAGGCATGCTTTTCACCTCTCTAACTTTCTTTATCGACATAAACATTTAACAGTACCCATAATTATCACTTTTCAAACAAATTTTATATTCAAGTGGAATCTGATTACTGTTTTTCGCTCATAAATAGCTACTGTAATACTATACCCTTTTTACTAGTTATAATTCAAACGATAAATACCATTGATTTTGCGTATTTTTTCCGTACAGTTTAAACTGTACGGACTTTATATACTTTTTTCTTCTTTTTCCTCTAATTTGCTTTGTTTTTTATACAGATTCATGATTTTCTTTCTTCACAATTATAGTGTAACCTTTATTCAGTATCTTATTTATATAGGAGGATAAAATGGCAATAAACACGAAAGAAGCTATTTATCAAACCATTATTAATGAATTCTCAAAAACCATTGAATTTTTTGATATATCTCCTTCGGAAGCGCGCTTATTTTCCATGTTATATCTTGAAGGCTCACCCATGACATTGGATGAAATGAGTGAAACACTTGGTAAAAGTAAAACTTCGGTTAGCACTGGAATACGAACATTATTAGATTCAAATCTTGTAAGACGTGTATGGAAAAAGGGTGTACGAAAAGATCTATATGCAACAAACAACGATTTATATCGAAAATTCATGCAAGCATATATTAATAAGTGGATGGAACACACAATAAATCAAAATAATACACTTATTGATATTGAAAAAAACATTAGACATACAAATATTTCAGTAGAAGAAAAAGAATTATTAAATAAATTATCTACTATTATTGCTTTTCATACCTCCATTGAAGAGGCTTTTTCAAAGATAAATCCTAAACAAAATTAATTGTAAAGCACCTTACAAACATAGCGGTTTTTGTCCTATGTTTGTTTTTTTATATATTTTTAAAAAAGCTATTGATTTTTCCTATAAATCATACTATAGTCATTGAAGGATATTTCCCAACATTAGTATGAGTATTAGGGAGGGATCGATGATGAATTGCTGGAAATCAGTTAATGTGCAGCGTGAAGTTGGCATCAATCGAATCTACATTTTATCATTCTTAATTGGATTTTTATCATTTATTTTCTTGTTTATACCTTTTTCTATTATTCATCAAACCAGTAATATGAAAGATCATGGTATCTTCCCTCTTATTCTGAGTTTGATCTTATTACCTTTTGTTCATAAATTAGCACATTTTATACCATTATTATTAACGAATCGGACATTCAAATTAAAATGCCGTATTAATAAACGAAAATTTCCTATTATATCATTGTTATCAACAGTAAAAATGTCGAAAAGAACGTCCATCATTACACTATTAGCACCAACAATAATTATTACAATGCCATGTTTAATTGCAAGTTACTTGTTCCCAAATTATTTTGCTTATTTTGTTATTTTCGCATCTGTGAACATTGGATTATCTTCGACTGATTTCTTGTATATGAATCGTTTTTTACGAGCTCCAAGAAAATGTATTGTTGAAAATGATGGTTCAGGATATGATATCCTTATTGTTAAGTAGAAAGGTATCTTTATCAGATACCTTTCTTTTCTATTATATACACTGTTCAAAAAAAGATTTTTTTGATAAGGTAGTTAAAGAGGTTAAAGGAGGCATAGGTATGATATTATTTTTTGTTCCCTTTGCATTATTTACATTGTTCATATTTAACTCATTGACATACCGTTTGTGCGTACAAACTGAGATGTCTCAAGAAAAACAACCAAATGTATTTAGAACAATAAATGTATTAATCACTATTTTGTTACTTTCTTCTTACATTGAGATTATTTACACATAATAAATATCAAATGTTTGGAATATAAAATGGCCTACTACAAATAGTGTAGTAGGCCATTTTATATTTAACTATTTATACCCATGCAGCACCAACAATAATTAATAAAATAAACAACACAACAATTAACGCAAACCCTCCACCATAACTATGGCTCACGTATAACACCTCCCCCTTTGATTCCTATTTGCATTCTATGCAAGCACAAGTAAATAGGTATAGTACTTCTGCCTAAAAAATATGTAAAAAGTGAGTAATTTATTTAATCGCTATTTTTTTATAACTAAAATGTGTTATATTATGTCAAGGGCACATTATTTTGCCGTTAAAACAATAGTTTACAGAGTGGGAGTGTAATAGAATGAAAAAATTAGCAATGGCAGCAACTATCGCAGCAGGAGTAATTACGTTATCGGCTTGTTCATCAAACGATCCAGAAGCAGTGGTTGAAACAAATTCTGGCAACGTAACAAAAGAAGACTTTTATAATGAATTGAAAGCTGCTAATGGAGAAGCCGTTTTACAACAATTAGTTACACAAACGATCCTAAATGATAAGTATGAAGTAACTGATGAAGAAGTAGACGAGCAAGTAGAAACGTATAAAAGTCAGTATGGTGATCAATGGGAAACGGTCCTTCAACAAAGTGGCTATGCAGATGAAGATGATTTCCGCGATGACTTAAAAACACAACTTTTACAACAAAAAGCTATTGTTGAAGATGTTGAAGTAACTGATGAAGAAATTGAAACACGTTATGAACGTATGCAAACCGAAGTGCGAGCTAGTCATATTCTTGTAGGTGATGAAGAAACTGCAAAAGATATTAAATCACAACTAGAAGACGGAGCAGATTTCGCAGAGTTAGCTGAAGAACATTCTACAGATTCTCAGTCCGCAAAAAATGGTGGTGACTTAGACTACTTTAGTGCTGGGGATATGGTTCCTGAATTTGAAGCAGCAGCTTATGATTTAGAAATTGGTAAAGTTAGTGAACCAGTTAAAACACAGCATGGTTGGCATATTATTAAAGTAGTAGACAAGCGTGAGACTGAAGAAGAAATGGAACCTTTAGAAGATATTAGAGGTAAAATCAAAGAAGAAATTGCACTTACAAAAGTAGATAACACAGTAGCCCAAGAAAAAATCTCACAACTTTATGAAGAAGCTAATATTGATGTGAAAATTGATGAATTTAAAGATCTTTTTGAATCAAAAGAAAACGAACAGACAACACAACAATAGTTACGTTCAACTACAATGGCATCAGCCATTGTAGTTTTTTCTATTCACGTATAACAGATTACGTTACAATAGAAGAAAAGCAATTGAACTTTGAATGGAGTGCATTATATGGTCAAGCAGGATCATTATTTTTATCAATTTATACCGATTACTTATCAACTAAAAGAAGAAGAGAGACAACAAATACTTAAGCAATTCCCTACTCCCTCTTTTCCTGAAGGGAATCACTTCTTCTCCATTCAGGATAAGGCGAAAGGTGACCCGGTCAACGAACTATTATTATTAAATGAAAGTGACATTAAATTAACTAAAACAAACAAACAATTTTTAAAAATGACATTTAGTAATAATACAGGTATGATACATGCGAAGATGTGGGATAACAACGGTAATATTGACGAGGTTCAAAATATGTTGAACAATCACAACGTATTCCATGTTCAAGGCGTTGTAGATGATTTCAAAGGTAATAAGTCTATAACTGTTAATCAAATAGAGCCAGAAACTAAACAAATAAATCCTTTTTCTCTCTTACCTTATACGAATCAACACTTGGAAGAACTTACACTAGAATTGTTTGCCTATATTTATGAACTAGAAGAACCTTACCAATCGATTTGTTTAAAAGCAATGGAAGAGCTTTGGCAAGACTTTTCTTTAGCACCAGCTGCTAAAGGTTTCCATCATAATTACTTAGGTGGATTGTTAAAACATACGATTGGTTTGATGCGTTTCACCCGTTATATCATAAAATTTGAAACTAACCCTATTCAAGCAATCATTAAACTTATTAGCGTTGTAGAAAAAGCCTATAAAAACGAATTATACCAATCTTTTCAAGTTGCCAGTCCTATAAATTTGGTTTGGAAAGACTCAGTTGATCATTTATATTCCATGCTTCAAGGTATTAAAGAGTTTCAAGAGGATCAGCTTAATTTTGATTTATTAATAACAAGTATTCTATTCCATGATTTAGGAAAAATATGTGAATATGATTACATTAGTCGATCAGCTAAAGCTTTTGAACTATTGTACCCAACTGCTGAACTAACTGATTATAATAAAAGAAATCAAGCAGGGATTGCAATGGATCCGCTTGGAGTAATGATTGGTCACATTCCTTATGGTGTACTGCTACTAAATAAGATAATTGAAATAAAGCATATTCGTATACCACTTCGTTTGATTCATGAAATGAGTCACTGTATCCTTTGTCATCATGGCTTACCAGAATGGGGAGCTGCCGTCAGAAAACCACAATCTTTCGAAGGCTATCTTATACATATCGTTGACTATTTAGATAGTAGATATGAAAATACTGAAATTGTAAAATAATTAGGTGTATTCAGGAGTTATCATTAACCACATTTTTACTCCTGACGTACGACTTTACCTATCAAAAAATCCCTCAACGTGCCCAGGCACCGATTTGAGGGATTTAATAATGCACATTAGATTATATTTACTTGTCATGCTTTGGAATATAGTCAAAAATTTCACCTGATTCAACCACTTGAATAAACCGCATTAACCAACGGTAATAATTTTGGGCATAGCGTAACCGGTCAATATCATTGGTAATCTTATTAGCTAGTCGTTCATCTGCTGTTTCTTCGCAGATTAATATCAACTCTTGTATAGCTTCTTCGGCTTCTTCAATATTCGTTTCCGTATGATGTCTCCAACGATTTCCAAATAAAGAAGTGAATGATTTATACCAGTCTTCTTCTGATTTATATAAATCCTTTCGTATCCCCTTTTTAAAAGCAGGCTCTACCATTTTCATCTCTGATAACGCACGAACCCCAGTAGACATACTAGTTTTGCTCATTTCTAACGCATCACGCATATTATCTAAAGTCATTGGCCCCTCACTAAAATATAACGTTCCATATAGTCGACCTACTGATGGGGTAATGCCATAAAGATTCATATTTTTTGCAATAACTTGAATAAATTTATCTACAATTTCCTCATAAGATGACCATTCTTCGGTGCTTTTGTCTTTGTCTACTGTCATCACTCAACCCTCCAGTTACAATCTATTCTTGTAAAAAGGTATGTTTGTTATCCATTTATTAGTTTACGTAAATAAATTCCCTATATTATTTACCCTCATCTAATAAGATGCAAACGTTCACTACCTTCTGGTAACAATACATAGATACATATCAAATTATCTTAAAACATTTTACCATTATTAAATAAAGATTGCGAATAGATTTTACTTAAATTTTGTGTATTGTTGTATTCTCATTTTCTAAGCAGAATAACGGTACATGATCTGTAGTGAACCAAATAATTTGACGTGTTTCTGACAAATTGATAAACATATGAATCATCTTGCATAACCGGGTAGAGTCAAAGTGTACAAATGCGTCATCAACAAAGAATGGCATATTATGATTTCGTTTGATAACCATACTCATTCCAATTCTTAAAGAAATATATAATTGGTCCTGCGTACCTTGAGACAATTCTTGTACTGTGTAACGAAAGCCTTGCTTATCTTCTACTAATAACTCACCATTTTCTTCATTAATAAGAACAGTATGGTAGTGATCAGTCAACTGCTTAAAATAAGTCGATGTGTAAGATAAAACAGTTGGCAAATAATGTTGATAATAAATTTGTTTTGTATCGTTAATCTTTGTTTTTGCTAATTGGTAAATAGCCCACTGTCTAGCTTTCTGTTCCAATTCATTTTGCAATTGATAATAACGATGCTTTTCATCTAATAATACCTGTGATGTTTCTGACTGATAGATATGTGCATTTAGATCTGCAATTTGTTGCTGCAGACGTTCGATTTTTTCTCTATTCTCTTCAATATCGCCTTTTACTTGCTCATATCTTGTTTCTAGATCTGATTTAACGATTTTTTCACCGTTAGCAATTTTTATCCAATCTTGTTTTGATAATAATAAATCAAGCTGATCTTGATACGTTTTATATTCATTATATAGCGTGTTATATGTTTGTTTTTGCTTTCCCTTTTCCAAATAAGCTTCTTCATCATGTACGTTTGCATGTTCCCACAGCGTATTAATTTCACTTTGTATGGGGGTTATTTTTGCTTTTAGTTCATCCAGTTGTTTTAATAATTGTTGCTTATTTTCTTCCACTTCACCTTTTTTATGTAACAAAACATTATCTTTATCTAACATTCCACGGAGAACATTATCAATAGAAGCAACCGTGTTCGCTGATTTAGGTTCAGCTACATATGTTTGGTAGGTTTTTTTAATATCTTCCTCTAAATCAATCATTTGTTGTGCGATTGCTTTTACTTTATTTGTTCGATCCTTGTATTTCTTTGCTTGATTAATTATAGCTTCTAAGTGATGATATAACTTTGGCCAATGTTTGACAGCAATGCCTTTTAAAAAAGGAAAGTTTTCTATTTGTTCAGCCACTTTTTGATTTACTAATTGTTGACGTTGAAGATAAAATTGTTTTGTTTCATTTAATTTTAGGGAGGTTAAATCTATCTCTCTCATCTGATTTATTAAGGATTGCTTTTGCTTCTGTAACTTTTCTTGTTCTTCAATAAAATGCTTGCGTTTGACCAATTCTTGATCTGTTAACTTACGATTTTCTATTTGGTTTGCTAATGATTCAAAAAAGGGCTCGATTGACTTTGTTGATTGATACATATTCCATTTCACAAAGATAACTACTACTAATAGAACACCAGAAAAGATAAACCAAGTTGCATCTTCTAAGATAAAGCCAAGCAAACCTACTATTAATGTTACACTTATCCCTGCTATACTAATTCGATTAACTTGTTTTTTCTTTTGTTGTTTTATCTTATTCCATTTTTTCTGTTGTTTTTTATTTGAATCGGATCGTTCCTGCATACGTATGATTTGTTCTTCTCTTTCTAGATCTTGTTTTAATTGGTTTAGTTCCGATTGATTTATTAATTGATTATCGATGTTCATTTGTTGATTTAGTAAATAGTTATACTGTTCATCACTCAATTGATATTCGTGATCTAGCTTTGTTATTGTCTGATTAATTTCCTGCTGTTCTTCTTTTAATTGCAACCAACTTTCTTCTGTTGCGAATGGTAACGATAAAGCTTGAACTTCTTCTAAACTTAATTTTAATTGTACTTGGTTTATATCATTTATTAATTGTTGTTCTAGCTCATGCTTTTCTTGTCTTTTATCAGATAACTGTTGATTCAATTGATTCCATCTTACTATCTCTTTTAAAGCGCCTTCCAATGCTTCTCTTTCAGATTCCGTTAACATAGTTTGATTTATCTGACTTAATCGTTCTATCTCTTTTTCTAATTTCATTTGAAGCATATTTTGTTCACTTTGCAAAGGAAATAATAAACGTTTTAACTGATCAAAGCGTTCTAAACCTTGTTCAGGGAAACGTATCGAATCAGGATATAACGAAAGCTCTTGCTTTATCCGTTGATAAGCAGCAATGACATCATAATGTTGAATGTTTTGCTTTATACGTTGTAGTTGTTGATTTAATAATTGTTGTTTTTCTTGATACGTAGCAAGACCTTTTTCTAGTTTGTCTTTTTCTTGTTGCTTTTCTTGATATTGATCAGCATCTGCTTGAAGTTTTATTAGTGATTCTTCTTGAGCAGTTAATGCTTCCACTAATTGATTTATTTTTGGTTTTTTCCCTTGGGGTTTAAAATAATCACTTAATTGTTGCTCTAACCATTTCTCAGTCCAGTAGATTTGGTCTGTTCCAGCCATACCTACGCCTAATAATACCTCACCTATATCTTGCTGCTTCATTTGATGTAGACGAGTAAGAATGGTTGTATCAAATGAGAATATCGATAAAAAAGTTTGCTTGTCTATACCAGATAACTGTTTGTTCAACCAATTTTCATCTTTTGTCAGCCCATCACTTGTATAACAAACTGCTTCTCCTTTATTACGATCATGCATACGTTCAATGGTAAATATTATCCCATCATCTGTTTCTAAAGTAAGCCTCCCTCCTAACTTCCCTCCTCTTTTAGGAAGATACAATCGACGCTCCTTTGGAGGCATTCCAAACAACATAAACAAGATAAATTGTCTTAATGTAGACTTTCCTGTTTCATTGTCACCCGATAAAATAATGAACGACTGATTCGAAAAATCAAATTGTTTGTCTTCCCATTTCCCAAATCCATATATCTCTATATTATTAATTTTCATTGGTTATGCTTCCTTGTTAATTGGTATAGTAATATATTTTCCGCTTCTTCAAGCATGTTATCTTTTTCTTCGTTTGTTAAACTAGTCAAAAATTTCCGAGCCTGGGGATGCTTCCATAATGGTTTAAGTACCGTATCAACTCCGTCAGTTTCTGGCGATAAACGCAAGATTTCTGCTAAAAAATGATCGCCATTTCGGTAGATTTCCTTGTCAATAAGACCATGACCCTTTAAATCAATCGATTGAATCCAAAACCAATGATTAACTCCCATCATTTTCTCATTAATAAAATCAATCATATCTGTTAGCATACCTTCATAATAGAAATGTTCTATTTCTTGGTTAAAGTGCTCAAGGTAAATCCATATAAAACACTTTCCTTGTGTAGTGAATTCCTGTATTTGTTGGTCAATTGCACCTTCAATAGCTTGAATAGTTGTCAAAGTACTGACGTCTATCGTAAGCTGCTCGAATCGAACCGTTTGAATAGGAATAAATGTTAACTCCGTGTGGTGTTTGCTTAATTCTACATAATAGCACCCTTTTTCTCCTGTTTCTTTTTTGGACCGTCCTTGAATATTACCAGGATAAACAATCGGTGGAAATTCTTTTACATGTTGACGTTTGTGGATGTGTCCAAGCGCCCAATAATCAAAATCTTTATTAACTAATTCTTGTATTTTAAACGGTGCGTAGGTATCATGCCCAGTATTTTGTTCAACACTTCCATGCAACATACCTATATGATAAGGTGTAGTTGTTTTTTTATTAAATAATGGTGTTTTATTTTCATAAACTGCCGGATTCATATAGCTAAATCCATAAATAGTTGCTATGTCTTTATTGTTCTTCTTATGTACAAAATGAGTTACATGTTCATCCGGAAATAGGTGGACATTAGGAGGAAAATCCATTTTAATTAAATCACGTTGTAAATAATCATGATTACCAAAAGAAACATAAACGGAGATATTATGATCACTTAATTGGTTACACGCATGTAAAAACTGCATTTGTGCATACACACTTTGCGTACTTTGATCAAACACATCTCCCACCATTAAAACAAAATCAACATGTTTGTTTATGGCTGTTTGCACAAGTCGTTCCAATGCTTTAAACGTGCTTTGTTTTACCTCTTTAAATAAGGACGATGGTAAATTTTCCAACCCCTTAAAAGGGATATCTATATGTAAATCAGCGCAATGGATAAAACGAAGCTTTTTCATTATCGTAAGCTCCCTCCAAATATATCTATGATAGTTTTATTTTATCAAAGAATAAAAACGAATGCACGTTCGATTTGTTTTTATTTATTGTAACCTATTCCATAATAAAAGAGCCTGAACTACAATTAAAGTTACAGACTCTTAAATTATTTGATTATTCTTTTTTAGACAGTTGCATTGCTTGTTTGAAATCTTTTAGTGAAGAGGATCTCCCATACATGAGCACACCACCACGATATATACGTGCACCAATTATTGCAAAAATAGTTATGGTGACAATCATTATACCAATTCCTAAACCAACTTCCCAAAATGGTATGTCTAACATTCCCACACGTAAGAACATAACCATTGGGGTAAAGAAAGGAATATAAGACGTAATGGTAATAAAGCTATTATCTGGCGCATTTAGTCCGAATATAGACACCATAAATGCGATAACAACTAGAAGAATGACTGGCATCATAATTTGCTGTACATCTTCCATACGACTAACTAATGAGCCTAGCATAGCGGAAAGAGTTGCATATAATAAATAACCTAAAAGGAAAAAGACAACCGCATAGACAAATGTAGATATTTGAATATCTGATAATCCAAAAAACGCAAACATACCACCAACTAATTCATCTTGTTTTTGTTTAATTAATACATAACCAGCAATGATAAATGTAGCAATCTGTGTTAAACCAAGCAAAGCAATGCCGCTAATCTTAGCAAACATTTGACTAACTGGTGAGGAGCTAGAAATTAAAATTTCCATCACACGAGAAGATTTTTCATTTGCCACATCCATCGCAATCATATTTCCATAAGTTAAAACTGTCATATACAACAAAAATAACATGGCATAAACAAGGCCTCTAGCTCCACTTAATTCTTCCTCTGTTTTTGCTGTTGTACCATCACTGCTTTCAATAGGTACCGTATCAAAATTCACTGGTGCATAAATGGATTCAATAACTGCTTGGTCTACACCGGCTTGATTCGTGGCCATTGCTACTTTTATTTGTTGTAATTGATTTTTAAGTATGGTAGAGATCGATGTATTCGTTAATTGATTCGTATGATAAGAACCGACTGGTAAGTCATTTTCATTGTAGGTAATTTTCAATACCCCTACATATGTTTCTGATTGCACTTTCTTCTCTGCTTCTTGTAACGATCCCTCATAAGATTCTAAAATAAAATTGTTATCCATTTGTTCTATACTATCAGATAAAACAGAATATATAGAATCTGTTTCATCTATTACTGCTACAACATCTGGCTCGTTATCACGATCAAATAGTTCAATAATAGATTGAATGTTGGCAATACCAATAATAAATAATAAAAAGATGGCTGTAGTAATGATAAATGATTTTGATTTAAAACGCGTCCAATACGTATGTGCTAATACAATCCAAAATTTATTCATAGGATTCACCTGCTTTCTCTATAAAGATGTCATTCAATGAAGGTTCTTCTAACTCAAATCTTCTTACAAAACCTTTATGTTGAATTGCTTGCAAAACCTTTTGGGAAATTTCTTCACTTTCAATTTGAAGCTTACATCCTTCTGGGAATTTCTTTTGGGAAACAACCCCTGGTAGATCTTTTAAAAAATCTAGTTCAAAATCTGCATGAATAAATAAATTTTTCTTTCCAAAAGAGCGTTTAATCTCTGTAAGTGCACCATGAACAATTGGTTTTCCATGCTGCATAATGCATAAATGTTCGCACAACTCTTCTACATGATCCATTTGGTGAGAGGAAAACACGATAGATGTTCCTGATTCTTTTAAATCTTTTACAGCATCTTTTAGCATTTCTACATTTACCGGGTCTAATCCAGAAAACGGTTCATCAAGAATTAGTAATTTGGGTTTATGAATAACGGCAGAAATAAATTGAATCTTTTGTTGATTACCTTTAGATAATTCTTCAATTTTCTTATCTAAATACTCTGGTACTTTAAAGCGCTCTAGCCATCCCTTAAGCTCTGTTAAGATGTCACTTTTTTTCATCCCTCGTAATCGTCCCAGATATATAATTTGTTCACTTACTTTTAATTTAGGATACAATCCTCTCTCTTCCGGCAAATAACCAATGTGATCACTTTTACTGTAATCAATCGTTTCCCTATTCCAACTAATCTTTCCGTCGGTAGCATCGATTAAGCCTAAAATCATACGGAACGTGGTTGTCTTTCCAGCACCATTCGCACCTAAAAAACCAAATATTTGTTTGTCTGGTATTTCTAGCGAAAGATTATCTACAGCAGTAAATGAACCAAACTGTTTTGTGACTTGTTCCAATCTTAATGTCATCTGTGTTTCTCCCTTCTTTTCCTACTCCGTTAATACATACGTAACTAATTTAAAAATTGTTTCAAATTTTCTTTCATTTTTAAGCATACCAATAATAGTTGTTAATTGTAATATAAAAGTGATAGTCATTAAAGCGTACTAAATGAAAAAATCCCGCTTCACAGCGAGATTCTTCATCTTATTATTCTTGCTCTTCTACACCATACAACTCTTCAAGTGGTTTTGTAATGATTCTACTTACATCGTTGATTAACACATTTAAACGTTGCTCTTCTTCCATGAGTTTAGAAATTTGCTCGTGTTGTTGTACTGTTTCAACAACTTTTCTTGCTTGTTCTACTTCTTCTTCCGTAATTTCTTGTCCTTGCATTTGTTTTTGTTGCAATTCAATTTGTGTATTACGGAAATCATCGAACATTTTTTTTGCAATATCGTCAGCCATTACGGTATCATAAGCACTCTTTAACGCTTGAAACTCATCACTGTTTCGAATTGCTTTTTCTAAATCATATGCACTATCATAAATATTTGCCATTAAAAAATCCTCCTAAAATTATAGCTTACCTACTCATACACTATATCAAACCTTTTTTATTTATCCAACCAAAACGATAATAATTCCTTGAATAAATCCAATTATCCCACCTAAAAAAGCACCCAAATATGTGATCATACGAAATTCTTTTTTTGAAATAGCTAGCACAAGCTCTTCTACACGTTTTAATGGAAAGGATTGTACCTCTTCAGCTATTAATTTTTCTAAGTTTAACCCTTTCATAATTCCGCCTAATCTAGATTGAAACCATTCGATAAGTGGAACGACTGCATTGGTTACAGTATTCAATAACATCATTTGTATAGGGGCAAATAGCTTTTTTACAGGCTGATCTAATAGATTGTTCAAGTCTAAATTATGTTGTATTAAACGGTTCCATTTCATTTCCATTTTTTCTTGACCAATCTGTTCCACTACCTCTTGTACTGTTTGGTTGCTGTACGTTTCCCATTCATTATGAATAATAGTTCTCAACCATAGATGTGCTTTTTCTGACTGCGTATAACGAATAATTGTTTGTTGAACTTTTTCAATGAACCCTTCTCCACTGAAAAAGGAAGACAACATACTACCAAACATTCCTTTTGCATTTAGATTTTCTCTCAACATATATTGTATATGTGCTTTCGACTCCTCACTTTTTAAATATTTAACAAGACTAGTTTGCAAATAATGAACAATATTGAGTTCATATGTTTCTACGTCAATTTGCAATTTTTCATTTACTAAAAAGCCAATTTGTTTATCTTTATTGACTACTAACCATTTTTGGAAAGCCGTTGTTCCTTGTTCTTGTATAAAGCGACGAATGGCATCTTCTTTTATACTCGAATTAATCATTAATAAGACTTCTCTTAGTGTGTTTTCGGTTTCTAACCGCTTTTCTGTTTCTTTCTTTACCAACTCAGTCAGTTTCACTTTTACCGTTTTATCTGCTAATTTTCTTCTTATACTTTCTTCTGTTAATAAATGTTGTACCACCATATCCCCTAACTGTTGTGCCAATTGATCTTTACGTTTTGGAATTAATCCAGGTGTAAACGGAAGCTTCCAATTTCCTATGTACAATGGGTAATATGGTCGAAATAACATTTTTATAGCTAAAGAATTTGTTATTCCTCCAATTAATGCACCGATGGTTATCATCATGATAAACATTATCAATATATTCAAAGCTAATCGTACATCCTTTCCTAAGCGTTTAAAATTTCTCTTTACATTATATATACCAAACCATACAAAGAAAAGATATCTAGTTTATTTGGCAAATGGTTTGTTATAATAGTAAGAAAAAATAGAGGAGCCCTCTCATGCTACAAAATTTGAAGAATATCTTTCCATCCCTTATCCATGGAAATACCATTGATCCATTAAGAAAAAAAGATTACCAATGGTTCATTACACCAAATAATGAAATTATCGGAATTAAAAAAGAGGAAATTACTTCAAAAGATAAAGCAATTTTAATGGCTTTTCTAAAATCCTATCATGGATTGCAATTACCAAGCTCAGACACAGAAAAAAAATGGATGACGCTTCTATTTGACAATGAAAAGCCTAACTGGGGAGATATGCCTGAAACATATCGTTTTATCTTTTTTTCTTTATCAGAAGAACCAAGCAATTTAGCAGCTTTCCAAGAGGCCATTCATGGTTTATTCCCATATCAAGTACCTATTTTATGGGAAACGCCATTAGACGGAATCATCATTCAAGAAATAAGACCCATGGTAGATGATGATATTTCTTTCTCAGAAATAATTGATGTGTTTAGTAGTGATTTTTATCTTGACTTACAACTATTTATTAGCCCATTTTTTACAATGACTGATCGTGCATCCTATTACTACAAGTGGTTAAAAAAAGCATATAAGCTCATTCGCAAAAGTAATCAAAAAGCAGTTATCACCTATACAAGTGCCATCCCTTATTTATTAACGGAGTCTCTTTCAGAACAAGACTATCTAATATTGATTGAATCTATTTTACAGGAAACAACTACTGATGAAGCATTACTAAAGACTATCCAAATTTTTCTAGAATGCAATTCAAATGTTAGTCTAGCAGCAAAAAAAATGTATATGCATCGAAATAGTCTCCAATATCGAATTGACAAATTCATTGAAAAAACAAGTATTGATGTAAAACAGTTTGAGGAAGCATTATCTGTATACTTAATTCTCTTATTAAAAAAGAAAAACGAGTAAGCAATGGAAGCGTGCACAAATTATATTATTTTTTTTGTGCACGCTTACTATTTACCAACTTCTAAGCTTAGATTAAACTATACTTATACTTAAAACGTTTTCATAAATGCAGGAGGGTTTAAAAATGGCAGAATTAACATTGAAACATATTGATAAAGTATATGAAAAAGGTGCGCTAAAAGCAGTTGATGATTTCAACCTTGATATTGCCGACAAAGAATTTATTGTATTCGTTGGACCATCTGGTTGTGGTAAGTCGACCACATTACGTATGATTGCTGGTCTAGAAGAAATAACTTCAGGTGAATTCTATATTGATGATACATTAATGAATGATGTTGCTCCTAAAGACCGTGACATAGCAATGGTATTCCAGAACTATGCATTATATCCACATATGAATGTATACGATAACATGGCATTTGGATTAAAATTACGTAAATTTAAAAAAGATGAAATTGATCGTCGCGTTCAAAATGCTGCAAAAATTCTTGGATTAGAAGCATATTTAGATCGTAAACCAAAAGCATTATCTGGTGGTCAACGTCAACGTGTGGCATTAGGTCGTGCAATTGTACGTGATGCAAAAGTATTCTTAATGGATGAACCTTTATCTAACTTAGATGCTAAATTACGTGTACAAATGCGTGCTGAAATTCAAAAATTACACCAACGCTTACAAACAACAACAATCTATGTAACACACGACCAAACGGAAGCAATGACCATGGCAACTCGTCTTGTTGTTATGAAAGACGGTATCATTCAACAAGTTGGTGCACCAAAAGAAGTATATGATAAGCCAAATAATATTTTTGTTGGTGGATTTATCGGTTCACCTGCAATGAACTTCTTCTCTGGTGTTTTGGAAGAAGGTAAACTTTCCATAACAAATGATATGAAGATTGATGTACCTGAAGGTAAAATGAAAGTTCTTCGTGATCAAGGCTATATTGGTAAAGAAGTAATTCTAGGTGTTCGTCCAGAAGATATACATGATGAACCAGTATTTATTGATGCAAATCCAGGTTCTACTATTACTGCAACGATCGATGTAGCTGAACTAATGGGTTCTGAGTCATATTTATATTCTAAGCTTTCTGATCAAGACTTCGTTGCACGTGTTGATTCTCGTACTGATATCCATGGCGGAGAAAGTATTGAATTGGCACTAGATATGCATAAATCTCATTTCTTTGATAAAGAAACAGAAGACCGAATTAAATAATTTAACTATTTCTTAAAGAAGCGGTTTCCTTTCCGCTTCTTTTTAATTCATATATATTTCTTTTAGTGACACGTGCATGCTGTGATTACATGTTGGACAATGCACCAGATGTAAACAATGATGATTTTGTTTTGAGTAAATATCTCCATCTAACAACTTCATTTCCTCATCTTCCATATAAGGAGCATAATCATCAAATTGATTGATCACTCTCCCCACGTCCTCCATCTTCGTACCACACTTTACACAATCTTCTTCTATTGCAACCATTCCATTACAAGCCAAACATACAAACATCATATTTACCTCCGTTCATATAAATAATAAGCTATCAAAAAAAGAGGCACGCAATGTTGGTGCCTCTAAAGCCAAGTTATATGTTATTGTTGTTGTGAACCGAATTGTTGTTCAGCTTGTTTTACTAAGCGTTTTGTGATTTCTCCACCTACAGAACCATTAGCTCGTGCTGTTTCTCCTGCACCAAGGGTAACTCCGAATTCTTGTGCAATTTCATATTTCATTTGATCTAAAGCCTGTTCAATTCCAGGAACTAGTAATTGATTTGATCTATTTTGATCTGCCATCTTTTACTCACCTCCTACAAGCTTTAGTGTGAGCAAAAATCTAAAAGCTATTATAAAAATGAATGGGAAAAAAACCTTATTTATCCTTTGGACCAATCATTTCTTCAGGTTGTACTAAACGATCATACTCTGTATCACTTAGTACATTTAAAGATACTGCAGATTCTTTTAATGTAATATTTTTCTCATAAGCATTTTTCGCAATTGTCGCAGCTTTTTCATAACCTATATGAGGATTGAGTGCTGTGACCAGCATAAGCGAATTTTCTACATATTTACTCATTTGCGATTGGTTTGGTTGTAAACCCTTCATACATCTTTTATCAAAGGAATCTATACTATCTGCTAAAAGCTGAATAGATTGAAGAAAGTTATAAATAATAACAGGTTTATATACATTTAGTTGAAAGTTCCCTTGACTTGCTGCTATACCAATCGTTGTATCATTACCCATCACTTGTGTAGCTACCATTGTAATCGCTTCCGTCTGTGTAGGGTTAACTTTACCAGGCATAATAGATGAACCAGGTTCGTTAGCTGGAATAGTAATTTCACCTATCCCTGCACGCGGCCCGCTTGCTAACCAACGAATATCATTTGCAATTTTCATCATATTTGCAGCAAGTCCTTTTAAAGCTCCATGCGTATGCACAATTGCGTCATGACTGGTTAAAGCATAAAATTTATTAGGATCAGATGTGAATGAACGATTGGTATACTGACTAATTTCTTCACATACCTTTTCAGCAAAGTCATGATGAGCATTTAAACCTGTCCCAACTGCAGTCCCTCCTATGGCAAGTTTATCTAAATAAACATAGCTATCTTGAATCATCTTCTCTGATTGAGTAATCATTTCTAGCCACCCACTAATTTCTTGGGAAAAAGTTAGTGGTGTTGCATCTTGTAAATGCGTCCTTCCAATTTTTACAATATGACTGTAAGCCTGTATCTTTTTATGTAATGTTTCCTTTATTTTCTCTAGCACGGGGAATAAACGGTTCTCGATACACAATACCGAAGCAATGTGCATAGCTGTTGGGAAAGTGTCATTGGAACTTTGGGATTTATTCACATCGTCATTTGGATGTAACTTGATTTTACTTCCTTGTTCCGCTAGCCATTTGTTTCCTACGTGAGCAATTACTTCGTTTACATTCATATTTGTTTGTGTACCGCTGCCGGTTTGCCACACTACTAATGGAAAATGATCTACTAATACTCCGTTAACCATTTGATTAACCGCAAACTGGATAGCCAACAATTTTTCTTCTTCTAATTGACCAAGTTCATGATTTACTATGGCAGCGCTTTGCTTTAATATTCCAAAAGCCGAAATCAATTCTGTTGGCATTGTTTCTGTACCAATTGGAAAATTATTTATACTGCGTTGTGTCTGTGCACCCCAATACTTCCGTTTATCTACTTTTATTTCACCAAGTGTGTCCTTTTCTATTCGATAAGACATCTATTCTACCCCTTTAAATAAAGTTTTATTCCTGTCTATTGTATCGTTTTTTCTATAAGAAAACTATAAAAAACCCCTTTCTCAAAGTAATTGAGGAAAGGGGGTTTAATCAGATCAATAATCATAACCAAAATATTCTTCTAATGTGATTTTCTTTTGATAAATTGTCATTGCAACATCCTTACCAACATAACGGACATGCCATGGTTCATAATTATATCCAGTAATATTACTTTTACCTTCTGGATAGCGGATAATAAAGCCAAAATCATGCGCATGTTCCGCTAACCATGATCCTGCATCTGTTCGACTAAATGATTGCTCAAGCAATGTTGCAGTTGTTTCTGTAGCAGATGCAACATCCATTGCTAAACCTGTTTGATGTTCACTTGTTCCTGGCTTAGCTGAATATTTATCCGCATGCTCTTTTCCGTTAGTTGCCACATTATTTTGATATATTTGCTCTTGCCGTTCATAGGAACGGTAACCAGAAACGGCAACCAATCCAATGCCCTGATTTTTTGCTTCAGCAAACAATTTTTCTAAGGCGTCTGCTGCTACTTTTTGTAATTGTCGTTTTGGATGACCTTCTGCAGAATAATGTGGTACATCTGGAACAGTTAAATGAGGTGGAGTATAACCAACTGGTAATTTTCTTTGTTTATTAACATATACTTTTATACTTTCAGGATTATCAACAACATGCAAACCTGTGTTTTTTTCTACTTTAGCAATATGTTTATTAATCTCTTCTGTTTGATCGTTTTCATTATTATCTTCATTTTGGTTTGTTTCATCTTTTTTCCCATTTTTTGATTCATCTGATGTTTGCTCACTATTTTCATTCTCGTTTGATTGATCTGTATTTTCATTCTGTTCTTGTTGATCATTTTCATTCGTATTTTGAGTTTCTTGTGTATTTTCCTGTTGACAAGCTGTTAAAAACATCCCAACGAAAAATATAATTATAATGACATATTTTCGCATATAAAAATCCTTTCACTTTGATTCTTTCTGTATCAATTTCACTATAACATAATTTTAACAGCTTAAGTATTGTATATTATAATATTATATTTACCACAAAAAAATTCCTTGCCCTAAATGACAAGGAATATTATCGTTTTAAAATTCGTATGTGTAGGCTTGATATTCTTTACTTAATTGCAGAAAGGCTATTTTATCTTGATGATCAATGGCTTCATTAATACGTTGTTCCAACTGTGATTTATTCCATCTTGAAACTAAATCATCTAAAAGTAATTGTGAAGCAAGTTTGATTTCAAAGGAAATCTCTTTTTTTGCTTTAATGGGTGAATCCTTAACAGCAGCAAAACTGCTTAACAAGTAATTGGCCTTTTGCTTTTTCATGGAACACGCCCCCTTGTTCCTTTTTTCTATTATCTAAGATTTTTTGTTTGATTGCAATAGTTATCTATATAATTTTCAGAATTAATTATATATTTTCTTCATGCATGAACATTAGCAAAAAATCTATACAAAAAAGAATTAGTTTGCTGTACGATGTATTTTATAAAAAGCAAAAAAAACGGCAATTGCAATAGATATACTAAAGACCACAACCATCCACCAAATGTTATACTTCATCAATACTGCTGTAACCGGAGGACCTAGTGCAACACCAATATATCGTGCAGAACTATATAGACACGTTGTTGTTCCGCGTACTTCCTTTTCGATTGTTTGCGTTATAATAGCATCTAAACAAGGCAGACCAACTCCAATTCCTATCCCGCCAATTACAAAAACAAATAAAATATAAATAAAATAATCTGAAAATCCAATGGCAAGAATGGAACTACATAAAATAAGTAAGCCAATAATAATAATTGCTCTCATTAATTTTATATCTGAACCAATTTTCTTCCCTGCAATATAAGAAGATAGACATAATGCTGCAAGTGGAACTGCTAAATAAAAACCCTTCTTTATCCCTTCAATTTGATATTTATCTTCTAATACTGTTGAAAGATAAAAAAGAACACCAAATAAGACAAACATTAAAATTATCCCAATAATAAAAACAGCAAGCAACCATGTTCCGTGCTCTTTAAAGGTTGCTTTTGTATTTTGCCAATAACGTTTAAATGAAAAGGGTGCTTCTTTTTTATTTGGTTTCTTCACTAAAAAAAGCACAAAAGTTGCTGACACGATACAGAATATAGGGATTGTCCAAAATGGCAAGAACCAGATTACACTTGCTAAGGCAGCACCTAAAATAGGACTAAGTACTTTTCCTAACGTATTAGCTGTTTCAATTAAACCTAATGTCGTACTAACATCACGCTCTCGTTCAAACATATCACCTACTAAGGGTAATACAATTGGAGCAGTACCTGATACGCCAATACCCTGCAAAACACGACCAACTAATATCATTAAATAAGGCGACTCCATTTTCCAGGCAGCATAACCAGATAAAAACCCTCCTGCTCCAGCAATTAAAAGAGAAGGAATAATGACAATTTTTCTTCCGTATCGATCGGATAAGAAACCTGCTATTGGAATGAGGAAAATTGCAACAATAGAATAGAAAGTAATAATATAACTAGATTGTATAGAAGAAATATTTATTTTTTCCTCCATTAAAGGCAATACAGGAATTAACATGGAATTACCCAATGTCATAATTAAAGGTATCGAAGCTAAAGAAACGATTGCCCATCTTTTTTCATGTAAATCATTTGCTTTATGATCAAGCTGACTATCCAATTTTTATCACCTTCTTTCATAGATGCTATATCCTATTATGGATTTATATTTTAAAAAAATGTATTACAAAATAATAAATAGACAGGCTAGGAATGTTTACCAAAGTAAACATCCTTTCTATACCACAATTGATGTTGCTAGGCGAACTATTTTTTCTCTAGACTCAACCACAATCGGTTTGGTAAGCTTGGTATGCTATTAGAACAGGAGGAAAATCCATGAATGAATATAACAATTTAAAAAAAGGAGAAAAAGGAGCATGGATTAGTATTATAGCTTACCTATGTTTAGCTTTGATAAAATTAATCATTGCCTCCATTGGCGGTTCGTCAGCTTTACGTGCAGATGGATTAAATAATACAACAGATGTTATTGCTTCTATTGCTGTTTTAATCGGTTTACGAATATCAAGAAAACCCCCTGATGCAGATCATCATTATGGTCATTATCGTGCAGAAATGATTGCTTCACTCATCGCTGCTTTTATTATGATATCCGTTGGGTTACAAGTTATTATTGGAACCGTCCAATCCATTGTATATTCAAATTATAATCAACCAAGTATGTTAACAGGCTGGACTGCTTTAATTGCTGCTTTCGTAATGTATGGGGTTTATCGATATAACTTACAATTGGCTGAAAAAGTAAATAGTAGTTCCTTATATGCAGCGGCACAAGACAATAAATCAGATGCTTTAGTAAGTATCGGTGCTTTTATCGGCATAGTCGGTTCTCAATTTGGTTTCTTTTGGATAGATCCGATTGCAGGAGTAATTGTGGGAATTATTATATGTAAAACAGCTTGGGGAATCTTTAGAGATGCTAGCCACACATTAACTGATGGATTTGATGAAGAAACGTTAGCAGCGATCAAACAAAGTGTTGGCAAAGATGAAGAAGTATTAGAGGTGAAAGATATAAAAGGTCGATTACATGGCAATCAAGCATTAGTCGAAATCACATTATATGTTAATCCTCAGTTAACAGTGGCACAAAGCCATCACATTACCGATCGTATTGAAGAATTATTAGCACATAAACATAATGTTCCACACGCACATATCCATATTGAACCCTTCCCAAAGAAAAAAAATTAAAAAACCCGTTTAGCAATGTAACATGTTTAAGTATTGTATACATTACTAAACGTGGCTTTTCTTTACACTTAATATAACGTCAATAAGAATACGGCTATACTAGCTCCTAAAACAATAAAAATGATATTTGCACGAAAAACAGCGAATAAAACAGCGAATAACGAACCGATGAAACCAATCCAAGGTTTTTCTGGAATAACTGTCAGCACACCAGGAAAAATCAACGCTCCTAGTGCTGCATATGGAATAACATCCAACCATCCGTTCAACCAATTAGGAAATTGAATTTTATCAACAATAAATACCGGAATTAAACGAGGTACCATTGTAACAAAAGCCATACCAATCACTATAACCATAATCAAAATGATCTCCCCTTTATCATGAATGTACCAATAAAACTTGCAAGCAATGTACTACAAACGATGCTCCATCCTTGTGCTAAAGCCCATTGATAGGAAAATACATAATTTAAAACCATTGCTACAATCGCTATGTATCCGAAGCGTATCTCTTTTTTTACCGAGGGAATTAATAATGCAATGAACATCGCATATAACGCAATACCCATACTTCGGCTTAACGTCTCAGGAATTACGTCTCCTAATACGCCACCGAGAAAAGAACCTACTATCCATGAAGCGTAAGCAGTAACCATTAAGGTACCATAAAAATAACCGCCTGCTTCTTGATTTCCTTCTTTTGTGTTTAACGATGCTACAGAAAAAGATTCATCTGTTAATCCTAATGATAGTGGGATTTTCCATTTCTTCTCTAATGGTCTTGTTCGATTCGCAAAAGATAAACTCATGACAAAATGCCTAAAATTAAGTACAAATGTCGCAACTATAATTTCAATTGAACCCGCCCCTACTGTTATCATGTTTACACCCATAAATTGTGCTGCTCCTGCATAAACAAGTATGCTCATCGCTGTTAATTCAAACAGTGATATGCCAGATTGAGACGCTAAAACACCATATGTAATCGCAATAGGGAGGTAGCCTAAAATGATCGGTAAGGCAGCAATAAACCCCTTTTTCACCATTTTTATCTTTACAGATTGTTGATTATTTAAAATTATTCTTGTCTCCATCTACTCCCCCCCATGAAAGCTTTTTAGATACTTTAACATATTTCTTTGTATGTTTGTGAAAAATAATAATTCTTTTATAAAACAAAAGACAGCACACGGTTTGTTGCTGTGTGCTGCCATACGCATCTATGATTTATCTTGTTCTGTTAAAATCATTGGTCCTTCTTTTGAAATAACGACGGTATGTTCAAATTGTGCAGAACGTTTCCCATCAACCGTTCTCGCAGTCCAATTATTACTGTCCATTTTACTATGCCAAGACCCTTCGTTTAACATTGGCTCAATTGTAATAACCATGCCCTCTTTCAATCGTGCTCCTTTATTAGGTAAACCATAGTGAGGGATATGTGGCGATTCGTGAATAGTTGGTCCAATACCATGCCCTGTAAAATCACGTACTACTGAAAAACCTTCTGCTTCTGCGTATTGCTGGATAGCGTGGCCTATATCGCCAATTCGATTACCAACTTTTGCTTGCTCTATTCCTTTATATAATGCTTCTTTTGTTACATTTAATAGATGTGTTGTTTTTTCATCGGGTTCTCCTACGACATAGGTCCAAGCAGAATCAGCCAAACCACCATTTAAATTAACGACCATGTCAATGGTAACAATATCGCCTTGGTTTAGTGGTTCATTTCGAGGAAAACCATGGCAAATTTCATCGTTTATCGAAGCACAAGTAGCATATTCATAACCATTATATCCTTTTTGTTCTGGTGTCGCTCCATTTTCAGCTAGAAATTTTTCCACAAACTGATCAATTTCTTGTGTCGTCACACCTGGTTTCATTCTTTTTGCTATTTCTTTATGACAAGCTACTAGTAACTCTCCTGCTTTTCTCATCATTTCAATTTCACGCGTACTTTTTCGTGTAATCATTCCACAATCCTTCCTTTCTTATTTAACTATATCTCATTTTAAGCAATCTAGCCATTAGTCTCCCTCGTCAAACGAAGGAATAAGTCATTCCTACACTTATGTATAAACCTTTTATTTTATCCATTATTACATTTTCTTCTACTATAGAGATAATGTCAATAAAATTCACTTAAAAATAGAGAACGCAGCAGCTGCGTTCTCTATTTTTATAAATCTAATACGTGATGCTTAGTAACCATATCCCCAAGAAGCACCAATGATAATCAATAAGATGAATAACACAACAATCAACGCAAAACCAGCACCATAATTATAACCTGCACTCATCTTGTAATTCCCTCCTTTACTTATTTCACTATAGAATATGTAACTATTATAGAAATGGGAAGGGATATTACAAAAATGGGTTAGTGCCTTGTTTTTTATATTCTTTTTTTACAATATATCTTTGACACTGTAGTATTTACCATTTTCAATAACTGCAGGTTCTATCAGTATATCAATTAATACTTCCGCTACTGTATTCGTATTCCTAAGTTGGTCTTCCCTTTTATATTGTTGGAATTGTTCTACATCCTGAAAAGCTTCTTTTGATGTAGAGCGAATTTCATTTTGCATCCCGGTATCCATAATACTTGGATCAAAAATAATTGCTTTACTATTTGTATTTAATTCCTCTTGCTCTAATGCAAGAGTTCTTGCATATCGATTTAGCCCTGCTTTTGTTGCACTATAAGCACTCCAACCATAGACAGAACGATTTGCTGCACCTGATGTAACATATACATTGATTAATGGGATATTACATTTCTTTACTGCTTTTAAAAAGATACTAGAAGCGATCATTGGTGCAATTAAATTCACATGGACATGCGAATCAATTGCCTCTGCAGTATAATTTTCTGCTGTATTAATTGGATTTACCGTACCAGCATTATGAATGAAATAAATACAAGATGTTTGTTTTCTAACTAATTGATCAGAGATAATGGAAAAAACTTTATCAACCTTCTCTACATTGGCAAGATGACAAGTATAATGTTGATACGTCACATTATTTTCATCAGCCAAGTTCGCTAGTTCATTATTTTCATTACGTGAAATACCGATAACATTGACACCTTGTTTTAAAAATAATGCTGCAATCGATGCACCTAATCCTCTAGATGTGCCCGTTATTACTGCATACTTCATTATTTTTTCCTCCTTACACACACGTATATTATCTATTATACAGATTCGTTACGATAATTTGAAATATCGTTTTTGTAATATGCAAGGAACAAAAAAATTTATCTATTGTTTTAATATCGACGCTTCGATTGCAGATTCAAAAGCTTCAATAATATCTGATACATCTTCTAAACCAACAGAGATGCGCACTAATCCTTCTGTTATTTGTAATTCCTCTTGTATTTGTTTCGGTAAGGCTCGATGAGAAGTAGCTAATGGGTAGGATACCGATGTTTCCACCCCAGCCAATGTTGGAACAATTTTCACCCAATCCAACGCTTGGAAAAAGCCTTTTATATTACAATTATTTGTTAGATCAATTGATACAATAGCACCATTTCCTTTTGGTGAAGCATGTTTTGGATAATAAACTTTAGAAACGGCTTGATGTTTAGATAATGTATCAGCTAATATTTGTGCATTTTTGTTCTGGCGTTCCATACGGACACTTAATGTTTTCATTCCTCTAACAGCTAACCATGCATCAAATGGGCTTAGATTCGTTCCCATATTTACTACTTTCATTTTTGCTCTTTCAATTAGTTCTTCGTCACCAACTAAAATACCTGCTGTCACATCGCTATGTCCAGCTAAATACTTCGTCGCACTATGTACAACTAGATTTACACCATCACTGTAGGGTTGACACAAGTAGGGTGTAGCAAAAGTGTTATCAACCATCGTATATAGATTGTGTTTTCTTGCCATGTTTACTAGCTGATTAATGTTCTCTACTCTTAATAGTGGATTAGTAATTGATTCAGAATATACTAGTTTTGTATTTTCACGAATGTGATTTTCCAATTCATCTGCTTTATCAAAATCAATAAATGACACATCAATGCCAAATTCGGCTAGTTCATTTGCAAGTAATTGATAAGTTCCACCATAAATATCTGTGGTCGCTAGAACATGGTCACCTGTTTTCGCTACAGCTAAAATTCCTACTAATATGGCTGATAAACCAGAAGAAGTGGCTATGCCAGCAGGAGCTGCTTCCAAATGAGCTACAGAAGCACCTAGTTCATCAGTATTGGGATTCCCGACTCTAGAATAAAGATATTGTTTTCCCCCCTGATAAAAACTTTCTAGATCATCTAAGTCAGAAAATTTAAATGCTGTTGTTTGATAAATTGGTGTTACTTTACTATTGATTTCATTTGTATTTTTTAATGATAATTGAACAGACTTTGTATCGAAACTCCATGCCATAATATTTCACCCTTTAATAAAAGTATCATCTAATGTTAAAAATTTTATATAAATTCCCTGTTTGGAACATAACCATAAGTATGTAAATTTACTTTATTAGATTGATTGAATTCAACTTTTTCATCTTCTAATAGTCTTTTTTGAAAAAGAGCCTTTTCTCCTGGAAAACTAATTTCACCCTTACTATTAATTACTCGATGCCAAGGTAAAGAATATTTTTTACTCATACGATGTAAAATCCATGATACTTGCCTAGCACCCTTTGTATTTCCTGCTATTTTAGCAATTTGACCATATGTCATTACTCTTCCTGAAGGAATGCCTTCTATAATTTTAATAACATTCTCTGTGAATTGCTCCATTATCTCTTAACCTTCTTTGCATGATAATAAGAAACAGTATATCATGAATTTTCTGATAAATAAATAAAAGCTATTTCCCAATTCATTATTAGAAAATAGCTTTTATTTATTTTTATCCATGACGACCTTCATTTTATTGAACCTCCTTTCCAAGTTATTTAGGTCGTCTATCAATCATTACTTGTTCCATTTCATATAGATTCATATGATCATCTCCATCCTATAGTTGTATAAGCGAATGTTATACTTATTCTCACCATCTTAAATTTGAATTTAAAAAACTATTCATTCACTTTTTCACAACGTTATTTTGGAACTACATTAAGTATAAGAAAATCAGAAATAATTGGTAACCGCAACAGGTTGGAAGATTATTCGGTCCTCAGTCGGAATCTCATCTAAGTCCACACCAGAATGAATGACATGCTTACATTTTCAAATAAAAATAGCTCTCTTGCTATTTACTTGAAAGAAGTAAATTCACAAGAGAGCTTAACGAATTTATTATTCTATTTTAATGCGCCGCATGACCAGTAGTTAGAATCCAAATAGATCCTGCCACAATAACCACTGCTAAGAAAATACTATATGAAATATTAATGATATTAGCTACTTTTGCTTTACCTTCTGTCATGTGCATAAACATAATTAGTTGCACGAATGCTTGAAAAATCGCAAATGCGCCGATTATCCATAATTTTATGGTTGTTGTAAAATCTGTTTCCAATGCAATAAAAACTGCAAAAATAGTTAAAACGACTGATAAAATAAAACCTACGACATGATTTAACGGAAATTGTTTTTTCATCTTACATCATTCCTTTCAAATACACAAAGGTAAAGATAAAGATCCACACAACATCTAGGAAATGCCAATATAAACTGACAATGAAAAACTTACGTGCTGTAACAGCAGTGATTCCACGTCGTAGAACTTGAATAATTAACAATACAACCCAACCAATACCTAGTGATACGTGTAGTCCATGCGTACCTAATAATGTGAAGAATGCAGAACCGAATGCACTTGTTTGCATAGTAAGCCCTTCATGCACATAATGTATAAATTCATTTATCTCAAAATATAAGAAACCAAGTCCAAGTAGTAATGTTAGAATGGTCCAAACTAACATTGCAGATTTATTGTTATCACGCATTTGATGGATAGCCAATCCCATGGTAAAACTACTTGTTAACAGTAAAAATGTTTCAATTAATACATCTTTCAGAATAAATAAATCGCCTTGTGTTGGTCCTCCAGCATGACTTTGTTCTAAAACAAAGTATGTTGCAAATAAAGTGGAGAATAACACAATTTCAGCACCTAAGAAAATCCAAAAGCCTAGTATATTCATTTCATTTTGCTTTGTACTATACTCTAATGGTGTTGATGTTTGTGATGCCATTATAGATCACCTCTCCACTTTCGTTCTGTTTCCCATACTTTTTTAGCAGGAATATGGTAGCCATCATCATAGTCAAAAGAATTAGCAATTAAGCCAGCAATAATACCTACAGAGAAAATTGCTGCTAAAGTGTTCCATTCAAATACTAAGAAGAAACCAACGATCCCAATTGCTACACTAAATATAATCGGTATGCCAGAATTACTTGGCATGTGAATATCTTTGACGTCTTCTTTTTTAAGTGTGTTTCGTCCTTCTTTTTTCATTTTCCAGAACTCATCATGATCTGTTACTTCCGGTATAACAGCAAAGTTATATTCTTGAACAGGTGAAGCAGTTGCCCATTCTAATGTACGAGCATCCCATGGATCTCCACCAATATCGCGTGATGCATAGCGGAAGCTCCAATAAATATTATACACTAATGCTGCAAAACCAGCGGCTAGAATAAGCCCGCCAACAGCTGACACACCTAACCAAGCTCCCCAACCAGTACTTTCAGAGTACGTATACATACGACGAGACATTCCGTCTAAACCAACGAAGAACATTGGCATAAATGTTAAATTAAAACCAATTACAAATAACCAGAAATGCCATTTACCGATTTTTTCGTTCAATTTAAAACCAAACATTTTTGGCCACCAGTAATAAAGACCTGCAAAAACGGCAAACACTACACCTGGAATTAATACGTAGTGGAAGTGCGCAACTAAGAACATTGTATTATGATATTGATAGTCCGCTGCTGCCATAGCCAACATAACCCCGGTTACTCCACCAATGGTGAAACATGGGATAAATGCCAATGCCCAAAGCATGGCATTAGAAAACTGAATTCGCCCTTTCCGCATGGTAAAGAGCCAGTTAAATATCTTCACACCAGTAGGTATCGCAATCATCATGGTTGTAATTGAGAATACAGAGTTAACTGCTGCACTGTTACCCATTGTATAGAAGTGGTGAACCCACACTAGCATACTTAAAAATGCAATAGCTACAATGGAAACAACCATTGTTACATAGCCAAATAGATTCTTTCGAGAGAATGTAGCAATTACTTCAGAGAACATACCGAATGCTGGTAGTACAACAATGTATACCTCTGGATGACCCCAAAGCCAAAATAAGTTTAACCAAAGCATTGGATCACCGCCTGCAGCTACGGTAAAGAAGTGTGCTCCAAAAATACGATCTAATGTCATCAATGCTAAGGCTACAGTTAAGATTGGAAATGCTGCTACAATCAACACTGAAGTTACTAATGTAGTCCAAGTGAACATTGGCATTTTCAATAGTTTCATCCCTGGAGCACGCATTTTCAAAATCGTAACAATAAAGTTTATACCTGATGCTAACGTTCCAATACCTGCAATTTGTAATGCTATTGCGTAATAGTTATTCCCTACATCAGGTGAAAATTCTTTACCCGCTAAAGGAAAATAAGATGTCCAGCCGGCATCTGGTGATCCACCGATTACAAAAGAGATATTGAAGAGCATTGCACCAACAAAAAATGTCCAAAAGCTTAATGCATTAAGTTTTGGGAATGCAACGTCACGTGCACCGATTTGAAGTGGCATGACCACATTAATAATACCAATTAACATCGGCATTGCCATAAAAAGAATCATCACTACACCATGTGTAGTAAATACTTCATCATAATGCTGTGCATCTAGAAATTCCATGTTGGGACGAGAAGTTTGAGCTTTCATCATTAACCCATCTACTCCACCACGGAAGAACATTAATACACCTGCGATAATATACATAATACCTATTTTTTTATGATCAACAGTGGTAAACCATTCATTCCATAACCATTTCCATTTTTTTAAATAAGTAATTAATACAACTAATCCGACCATTGTTAAACCAATCGCAATTTGTGATCCTAAAATTAAAGGATCACCTGTAACGAAAAATTCATCTAATTTCATTATTCTTCACCTCCGAATAAAAATTTCTATTCTTTATCCTCTGATTCGTTATCTGTTACTGAATCATTATCTGGTTGTTTGTTCTCTAGATGACCATCATAAGCCTCTGGATTAAGGTACTTTTCAGAACCTCCATGGGCATGATCGATCCATTGTAAATGTGTACCATTGTAAGTTTCTCGACCAATAACAGTAGGAGCAAGAATCTCTTCATACTGTTCTTCAGTTAATTCGTCAGCCGTATTCTTAACTTCCTCTACCCATTCATTAAAATCTTTTGTGGATTGTGCTACTACTTCAAAATCCATGTGCGCATAACCTTCTCCATTAAAGTTTGTATTACGCCCGATATATTCACCTTCACGATCAGCAACTAAATAAAGTTGTGTCTGCATGTTTGCCATCGTATATTTTTGACCACCAAGTGACGGAATCCAAAATGACTGCATGGTACCAGCCGATGTCATCTTAAAATGAATCGGACGATTTGCAGGAATGTTCATGTAGTTCACTGTTTCGATATCTTGTTCTGGATAGCTGAATATCCACTTCCAGTCTGCAGAAGTTACATGAACAACTAATGGTTCTTGGTCTTCATAGCCTTCAGGTACATTTTCTACATCTGATATTGTTATGACCGTAGGAATTGTCAATGCAATTACAATAACAACCGGTATTAAAAACCAAGTGATTTCTAATGCTTTACTACCTTCTTCATACGGTGGTTCATAATCTTTATTGTCTTTTCTTTCACGATATTTCCAAACAATAACTCCAAATAAAATAAATACCGTTATCACAATAATCGCCATAAAAATAATCGAAAAAATAATAAGATCTGTTAAATTACGTGCGACTGGACCCTGCGGATCAAATACTGTCAAGGGCTCACAGGCAGTCAAAGCTAATGTTGCTACGAATAAAATAAAAAGCTTCATCATAGAACGAACACGCTTCATTTTATTATCTCCTTTCTCTTCCAACCTATTACTATCATACTATCACTCTACAAATGACAAAAGTTATTATACTTAAATGTATGTAAAGTGTAAATACTATTTCATAACAAATACATTTTAACAATTATTATGAGATAAGTATTAAAAAAATAATAAATGTCACAAAAAGTTCATAATTAAGTCAAAAAGTATTTGTTTAACTAAAAATACCCACAAAAAGTAATTTTAAGCTAACTTACTTTTTGTGGGTATTTATTTTGTGATTTGTTTCAAGTTATTTTATTCTAACGCCTTTTTTAAAGACTTTAGATTCTTATTCATTATGGTAAAGTATGTTTCATTATTATCTATATCTTTTTGTGTCAATACTTCAAGATTATGCAAATGAAGTGCTTTTATACCTGCCTCATTTTGAATTACTGAAGCTAAACGCGATGAAACATTCTGTTCGAAAAATAAATGGTTAATTCCGTATTCCTTTACTTGCTCAAGTATCTTCTCAACTTCTTTCTGTGATGGTTCATCTGATGAGGAGAGACCAGTAATAGCTATTTGCTCTATTCCATAAGCCTTTTCCCAATATCCATACGCTGCATGCGCCACAAGAATTTCTTTCTTTTCACCATTTTTTAATGTGTCATGAAACGTTCTATCCAGTTCCGTCAGTTTATTTGCTAATTTTTGATAGTTGGCTTCTAAAGTTTTTTCTTGTTTAGGTATTTGCGTAATTAGCTCATCTTTTATCGTTTCTGCTAGTTTTATAGCTAACATAGGATCTAACCAAACATGCGGATCTATATCTCCATGATCATGTGAATCTTGTTCATGATTATTATCTGATTCAGTATCTCCATGCCCCTTCTCTTCTTCATGACTATTAGCATTTTCTGAATCGTCACTATGATGATGGCTATAGGCTAATAAATCCAACTCTGTTGCCGCTTCTATCATCCTAACATCTTCTTCTGCTAGCGCATCTTTTATTGAATCAGCGTAACTTTCTAAATTTGCCCCATTGTAAATAAAAGCATCTGCTTCAGCAATGTCCACCATCATCTTTGAAGTAGGTTCAAATGTATGGGGATCGGCACCTGCGGGTAAGATTGACGTTACGTCTACGTAAGAACCACCTATTTCCGAAGTAAAAAAAGCTAAAGGATAAATCGTAGTATAAATTTCTAATTTTTCTTCGTTCAATGTATTACTATCATTTTGTGTTGCTTCTTGTTCATTACAAGCAGTAACAAATAGCAAACTTAGCAAGCTGCTAATAAGCAATAAAAATGCTTTGGTTTTTTTCATCTCATTCTCTCCCTACATAATCAACTAAAAGTATTATATAGGAATGATTACGTTTTGTAAATAGTAATAATTACGTTTTACCTTTGTTTTTATTATTTTTTTGTATCATTAAATAAAGAATAATGATTCGATTAGAGCCTATAATAACAATAACCAATATAAATATATCTTACGCATTGAAAAATATTTTTATATATTATAATATGAATACGTGAACATATGAATTGGAGTGATTTGTTATGGGACACAATCATGGGCATTCACATGACCACCATCATACACATCAGGCAAATAAAAAAGCTTTATTATTAAGTTTTCTATTGATTGCTGGATTTATGGTGGTTGAAGTCATTGGTGGATTAATGACAAATAGTCTTGCTTTATTGTCTGATGCAGGACATATGCTTAGTGACGCAGCAGCACTAGGACTAAGTTTGCTTGCCTTTAAATTTGGAGAGAAAGCTGCTTCATCTACTAAAACATATGGCTATAAACGCTTTGAAATATTAGCCGCTTTCTTAAATGGAATAACACTTCTTGTCATCTCTCTCTACATTTTTTGGGAAGCTTATAACCGATTTTTAGAACCACCTAAAGTTAATGGCATGATGATGATTATTGCAATTATCGGTTTCTTGGTAAATGTTTTAGTTGCCTGGATTCTTATGCGTGGTGATACGAAAGAAAATTTAAATCTTCGTAGTGCTCTATTACACGTACTTGGTGATTTATTAGGTTCTGTTGGAGCAATTGTTGCTGGCATATTCATTCTTTTATTTAACTGGAATATCGCTGATCCTATTGCTAGTGTGATTGTTGCAATTTTAATCTTAATAAGTGGTTGGCGTATTACTCGTGACTCTATTCATGTATTAATGGAAGGTATACCAAGTAATATTGATATGGAAAAAGTAGAGCAACAGTTGATCAATTTAGAAGGGGTAAAACAAATACATGATTTACATGTGTGGTCAATCACATCAGATTTCCCCGCTTTAAGTTGCCATTTAATTGTAGAACAGGGAATCAACCGAGATAAATTACTACAAGAAGCTTCAACAGTGCTACACAAACAGTTCGATTTAAAACATACCACTATTCAAATCGAAGGAGAAGGAACGAAAATTATAGATCATGAAAATTGTTGTAATTAGAAAAAGAGGTATCAAAAATGGATAAAAAAAATTACCAGCCGATTGATGAAGAAACACTATTTGTTGTATCTCAAACATTTAAAGCACTTTCTGATCCTACAAGAATCCGAATTTTACACTTATTATTTAAAAAAGAATGTTCCGTTACAGAAATCTCTAATAGTTTAGAACTTAAACAATCAAATGTTTCCCACCAATTGAGGTTTTTAAAACAATTACGATTAGTGAAATATAGACGTGAAGGAAAAACACTATTCTATTCTCATGATGATGAACATGTTATTAATATGCTTCAGCAAACCATTCATCACGCTAGACATCATTAGATCAGACAAAATAAACTGCTCATATAAATATCCGAACGATTATGAACTACCCTTCAAGTTAAAACCTTTGTTCTAACCTTGTAAGGCCACTTATTGATTCAAATTCGTTCGGATATTTTCTTATATTTCTTTTTTTATTACTCTATTTCCATTATACATAAACATTATAGGGACATTTTCAATAACCGTTTCTAAATAAACATTTCTTCCCCATAGTTGGTATATATATGGTAAAGTCTTTTCTAAATAGCGTAAATCTAATTCAACACCTTCATAATGGTGCAATAAATATAATTCTCCATTATTTTGATAATCGCCATTTTGAACAGTTAAGTAAGGAAAACCACCGTTGACACGCATATTAATTAGTTGATCACGAACATGCTCCCAATTTTTATCAACAATTTTGTAGTCTGCTCCTTGCTTTTGAAATAAATATAAATCTTCTCGCTCAACAAATTCCTTGGTTAAATAATTTCTTAAAAAAGATATATCTGATTCAGTTTCTCTAACTTCAAAAATTTTTTCGCGCCCTGAGTGAGGGGGAACACCCATTTTTTTCATTTCTTCTGTAGGATGATTAAACCTTTCTTCAATATCTTCAAACAATTTTACTCCTAAATAGTATGGATTAATTTTTGTCTTTGATGGTTGCACAACACTTGCATTTAATGAAGCGAATTCTATTGCTTCGTCACTTTCTAAATTCATTTCTCGTAAAATACGTTGATGCCAATATGATGCCCAACCTTCGTTCATTATTTTTGTTTCTAATTGTGGCCAAAAATACAGCATTTCTGCACGCATCATGGTCAATATATCTCTTTGCCAATCTTCTAACTCTCTACTATTTGCTTCGATAAATAATAACAGGTCTTTTTCAGGTTGGGTTGGAAATACTTTTGATTTTTTTGACGGTGCTTTTTTTCGGTCTGGATTTTGCTCATCTAAGGACCAAAGATCATCATATTTGGTCGGTTGCTGATCAGAAGTCTGCTCTAATTCAACGTGCTGATTGTTGGAGGAATGTTTTACAAGTGAATAGTCAATATGCTCTTGAATGGCTAAGACCGCATCTAAAAAATTTTCAACTTTTTGTTTTCCATGTTTTTTTTCATAGGATGAAATACGTTCCGCTGTAGCAGACATACTTTCCACCATATCTCTTTGTGTCTTACTAAAACGTGCATTATTCTTGAAAAAATCACAATGTGCTAATACATGAGCAACAATTAATTTGTTTTGAATTAAACTATTTGATTGCAGAAGAAATGCATAACATGGATTAGAATTAATGACAAGTTCATAAATTTTACTTAGTCCCAAATCATATTGCAGTTTCATCAAATGAAATTGTTTTCCAAAACTCCAGTGGGAAAATCGCGAGGGCATGCCATAGGCACCAAATGTATAAATGATTTCTGGTGGGCAAATTTCATAGCGCATAGGAAAAAAATCAAGTCCAAATCCCTTAGCAATTTCAGTGATCTCTTCAATCGCATATCGTAAATGCTTAAGATCTTCTTGCTTCATTCGATTCACCTCATTTTCTGAATTAATTTCAGTATATGACAAGCTCATTCGAATGATGAAAAGGATTAGACTTGATTATTTTAGGATACTATTACATTTATCTACTTTTTACCAAGAGATTTACTGCCTCATTAACATATTCTGCAGTATCTTCTCCTTCATCTTCTGCACGTTTCACACATGCAACTAAATTTGAGCTAACAACAACTCCCATTGTGCGATCCATAGCAGTTCGTACAGCAGACATTTGGGTAATCACATCTTTACAATCATCCCCGTCTTCCATCATCTTTAAAATCCCACGAAGTTGCCCTTCCATACGTTTCACTCTATTTTTCATTTGTTGTGTGTATTCCATTAATTAAACCTCCTTTATGCTAAATTATGCTACTCTTTTAGATCTTTTTTCACAGTCACAACTCGTAATTGTATAGCCCATGATTTGAAATCCTTTTTGCTTAAGCATTCGTGCAGCTAAATTTCTCTCTATTTTATCTGACGCGATTAAATAAATTTGTTTCGAAGGAATTTCATTATGATGTCTTCTCAAATAAGCAATAGGCAATAAGACAGAATCAGTTACTGTATTCTTTGCAGATGTATTGTAATCTCTAATATCTAATTTAACTTTTTTTGTTACTTTACTTAATTGATTCATATCCATACAAGGTATACCTTTGATTGGGTAATAACGCACATAAATCATATAAATAATTGTAGCTAGTAACACAAATATAACAAAGGACATAGGATACCTCCAAACTAAATCTATACATGTATATTTTATACCCGTTGTGGTATATAGTCAACTGAAAAGTATAGGCTAACTATCCTATGCTCGTTATTTATTTATCGCTACTATAAAAACCAACTATCAATTATTCTTTAAAGCATCCCAATAATAAACAAGTGTTTGCATTCCTTTTTGATAATTTTCTAAAGGAAAACTCTCATTAGGTGAATGCAGTCGATCATTTGGCGTTCCAAACCCTAGTAAAACGATTGGCATATTATAAATTGCATCAATCCATTCAACTACTGGAATAGATCCACCCATACGAACATAAACGGTTTCTTTTCCAAATGCTTTGGTATAACTATCTGCAGCTTTTTTTATCAAAGGATGCGTAGGATCAACTTTGTATGCCTTTGCCGATAATGGTTCTTTCTTTATGTCTACCGTTACACCTTTTGGGGTATGTTCTTCTATGTGCTTAATTAACAGATCTTGAATATGTGCGGGTTCTTGTCCTGGTACGAGTCGACAAGTCAATTTGGCTGTTGCAGATGATGGTATAATTGTTTTTGTTCCTTCCCCTTGATACCCACTATACATACCGTTAACTTCTAATGTAGGACGAGCCATCGTATGTTCCTTTGCTGTATACCCATTTTCTGAGGCGGTTTCTTTGATACCAGTAGTTGCTTTATAGTCTTCCCCCGGTACATTCTTTATCAAATTACGTTCGGTTTGGCTCAAAGGTTCTACTTGATCATAAAATCCGTTAATTTGAACCACTTCGTCTTGATCTTTCAATGAGGCTAACACATGTGCCATTGCAATTGCAGGGTTCCGCACTGCTCCGCCATACATACCAGAATGCAAATCAATGGATGGCCCATGCAATGTGAACTCTAAGCCCGTAAAACCTTTAAGCCCATAAAGAATAGTTGGTTGTTCTTCCGCAACCATTCCTGAATCAGATATAACAGCAAAGTCTGCATTAAACTGCTCTTTTTTATCTTTAAGTATTTTGTATAAATGTTCACTACCTATTTCTTCTTCTCCTTCTATACAAACCTTTACATTAATCGGTAATTTCCCTTCTGTTTGCATAAAAGCTTCAAATACCGCAAGATGCATAAATACTTGTCCTTTATCGTCACTAGCTCCTCTTGCATATAATCGTCCATTTCGTTGCTCTGGTTTAAATGGCTCACTATCCCATAATTCTAACGGATCCGCTGGTTGAACATCATAATGTCCGTAAAATAAAACAGTAGGAGCATCACTTCCAGCACCAAGCCACTCACCATATACAAGTGGATGACCCCCTGTTGATTGAATTTCCACATGTTCAAATCCTATATTATCTAAATATTTTTTTACAAAATTAGCCGCTTTTTTTACATCTTCTTTATTTGCTGGATTGGTACTCACACTTGGAATGGATAAGAAATCATATAATGCTCGTAATTGTTGTTCGTTATGTTCCTCTAAATACGTTATCACTTTCTCCGTCAAAACCTTTCACCTGTCCTTCTCACAATATAATCTTTATTTTAAGAAAAAAAGAGCAGAATAATACTGCTCTTTTTTAAAAACTTATTCAGCAAAAACAATATGCCATTTGTCTTTATTGTTGAGCATGTTGGTTGCGATTTGCTTTGCTCCATCAAGACTATGATTAGCAGCCCAACCACATTGTACTTCATTGCATGCTGGTACTTCTTCCGCCTCTAACACATCGTTAAGTGTACTGTTTAACGCATTTATAATCGCATCATAACTATCATTGTTTAATATTTGCAAATAAAAACCAGTCTGACATCCCATTGGCCCTACATCTAAGATATTATCAATATGATTACGAATATTCTCTGCCATTAAATGTTCGATGGAATGAAGCCCAGGCATATCCATATGCTCTTTATTCGGTTGACAAAAACGCACATCATATTTATATACTTTATCACCATGCTGTCCTGTTGTAACACCCACTAAGCGCACATAAGGAGCTTGCACTTTTGTATGATCTAAATTAAAGCTCTCTACATTCATTTGTTCTGCCATAAATCTCTTCCCCTTTACCTTAAAATCTGTAACCGTACGATCATGTACATCATTCACATGCATATACTATTAAGATAACACACTTTCCCATTTGCTAAAAGCATAAGAAAAAACGAAAGCGACTGTTTGGAGACAGCCGCTTCCTTAATTATTGTTGTGCTCGTGGAAAAATGCGTTGAATCATTTCTCCCATTTGATCAAAAAAGCCTTCTACTGGTTCGCCATTTGCCATGTCATCTGCATAATTTGTCGTTAAATTTACAAAATCAGGGTTTGTAGAAACGTATACATAATCAACATCATACTCTTCTTGCTTGACTACTTCAGCTATTTGTTTTTTTACCGATTTGGTAACTTTTGAGTTACCATTGTTATTTCCTTGATCTAATTCAGCAGCAACATATGCATTATTACCCATTTTCAATACATATGCTTGATCAATTTGATCAATTTTTTCTGTAATTTGTTGTGCCGCCTTCTCTGACACATCATAATTCTGATTGTTTTGATTACGATTTTGTTCGCCACTTTGCCTGTTATCGTAATTAATCTCGTCAGCAGTTAAGTCTTGACCTCTTTGATAGGTCCCATCATAAGTGTTATTTCTATTCCTATTTATCTGGCCATAACCGCCTTCTCCACCTCGCATGGGAGCTTGCAATGAGCCTTCATTTCTAATTGGTTCAATATTATTTGCATTACGTTGCCCTTCTGCGTTCTCATCTGTATTACCACAAGCAGTTATTGTAAGCAAAGCAAAAGCTGTAACAGTGATTTTCTTCCAATTCATTTTGTACTCCTCCTTTTCTAGAGTCAAACTTATTATGATAAAAAATAAGCTGTTTTATACAAGTAAAAAAATGAAAAAAACACGTATTACAGCTTACACGCATAGGATTTAACAAATGGAAAACATACCAATAATGTATTTGCTTAATTCCTTTTTATATTAGCCATAATAAATTTGAATCCTTTTATGATTGTTCTAACTTTTGGAGTTAACTTTGAAAGAAGGGATTTAAAATGGATATTCCTGATTATGACAAAGCATTGTATTTCACACTCTGGGGCCAATGGGACGACTTATTAATACTGATGGTTCGAACAAACGATGATTTACTTTCAAAAAAAATAGAAACATTTCTCCATGCTTTTCATTACAGTCGTAGCGAAAAGCAAATAATGTCGAGCCATGATTCCCTACTTCACTATATAGATCATGCAATGGGACAGACACCAATCGACACAATAAATCTTTTTTAGGAGATAAAACCCGAACGGTTATTCATCACTTCAATTGAATAACCGTTCGGGCTGTTAATTTTTTAATGTCGTTTTACGAATAATACACACATACATGTTTAGGTTGAAAAGTTCAAATCAACTTGCTCCTTAATAAATTCTTGTAAATAAAAAAATTCACCATCTAACATAATAAAAATGGCTAAAATATATTTTCTATTGCGTTCTAATGTTTTTTTACTAACTTCCACTTTTTTAGCTAATTCTTTCATTGGAAGTTTTTTTTTCTTCTGAACGAAGGCGCGCATTTCTACGTCTTTATACAATAGATAAGCAATACCAATAGCATTTTTTCTAGCGTCTTTGTGTTTAGGTGAGACGTTAACTAATTCTTTCATTGACAATTGATAAGATTGCAGCTGTTTTGACAACAATAAGATTTCTTGCCTTCTATTCCAATTGTCTTGTTGTACTTGATACGCTTTATTTGCCGCAGCAATTTCCAGTGGGTTTATTGACTTTTCTTGTTCATACACTTTATCTAAGGAAATAACAACAGAGTTTGTCTTCTCTTTTCTTATATAATCAATTGTCTTACGCTTAATTACTAAACGAGCAAAGGATAGAAAAGAACTTCCTTTATCCTTTGAATAACAATTTATCGCCTCGTAAAATGCAAATAATCCAATACTAAATTCATCATCCTTTGTAGGGTCAATATACCTTTTACAAACTTCTGAAACACACTTTGCTATATACGGTTTATATGCTTGTAATAATTCATTTTGCAATGCACGATTTCCTAATTGTACTTCGTAAACTATATTTTCTAGAGAATCCATTTCGATAGCTAATTGGTTTCCCATTTATTTCACCACCAATTCGAGCCATTATATTCTATTCATTTCATGTAGCTATTTGTCTGATACGATCAACTATTATCATTTTATCGTGTATAATACATATTACAAGACATTGAGCATTGAATCTATCACAAACACTTAACAATTTCTTAAAAAGAAATATCAAAATTTAGTTCTTTTTACCTGTTTTTTGACATGTTTGAAAAAATAGATACAAAAAAACACACATTAGTTCATGTGTGTTTACCTTACGTATTACTATCAATAAATTGGTAGTAATAATCAATTGGTACTGCTAACCCCACTTTACCATACGAATGATGATTAATAGTTGCAAAAATAACTCCGATCACTTTTCCATCTTGAATCACTGGACTTCCACTATTTCCTCTATAAACAGGTGCACGCAACATTAATACCTCTTTATCCCAACCATCTAAAGTTGTATAACCAATTATTTCACCTTGATTTGCAATTCCATTAAATCTAAGTGGATTACCAATAAAATAAATAGGTTCATTTTTTTCAAATACTGTACTTTGTGCTAAAGATAAATATGGCAAATCAACGTCATTCACTTGTAATACCGCTAAATCAACCGAAGCATCTTCTGCAATGATTTCTGCTTCAAATAAACCTAATTCAGGAAAAGCGACAGAAATATGTTTGCTGTCCTCAACCACATGATGATTTGTAATAATGATGCCATTTGGTGATATAGAGAAACCTGTACCTTTGCTATCACCTGTTTCAATAACGACTACCGCTTCTTTATACTCGCTAATTGTAGAATCAGTAGATAACTTTGCTGAAGTAATTAAAAAATCAACAGCTGGAATTGAAAATGTTCTTGGCAAAATAGCAATCACATTTAATGATAAAGTAATAATAATGGACCAAAGAATCCATCTTGGATAACGCCGATTCATCTTTTCTCGATCTTCTTTTGTATTTGTTCTGTTCACACGTTCTTTTTCAAAAATATCAAGTAATTCCTCTTCATCCAATTCTTCGTATAAATCATCATCAATCATATCATTATCTTTTCTTTTGTCGCTCACTATCACACCTCTGATAAAAATTTCGTCATAAATGTATTTTAACATACTACAAAATCCTGGTAGTAAAAATGAATTTTACAAGATTCGACTTATTTCCCGGGAAATAATAAGCTACCCACTATCTTTCCATTTTTTGTTTAATAATGCAAATAACCAATTAGTAAATTCCATATTTATTTCCTCCTATTATTTATTTTCGACAAATGATGAATATAATTTGATCAATATGAAAACTATTTTCTTTTTTTTCTATTAGACAGATAAAGGTGTACCGTCTAAATAAGCGCTCACAAATAAAATCAACTTTATTTTGAACAAATCGCACAAAATCACCTACTCTATTTGTTTTTCATCTTCAACCACCATCACCTTTTACTATTTCTCCGTGCTGTACTAAAATAAAACGCAACATATTCACACAACTCCTTTCATATTTTTCAAAAAATATATTATTATCTAGCCCATAAGCTAGATGATAATTAACAACTTAAGCTTTCGGTCTTTCCTATTTTGGAATTAACAGAAATAAAAAAACGCATACATCCGAAGACGTATACGTTAATGAACATAAAATGGGTCACGGATTAAATTACGTGACCCATCAATATATGAAATAATAAAGTATATTATTCTTTATGCAAATATGGAAGAAGTCACGACAAATATTAAATTAATTGTAAATGTTTTTACACAACGATTCATTTTCGTAACCTCCTTCTTTTAATCACTATATATTATAATTGTATGTTAGATTATAGTCAATGAAATTTCTAAAAATTCACAAAGAAAGAAAAAAGTCATTATTCAATAATTTTAAGAGAAATAACTTGATAAAATCATTTGTTTTCGTCTACCATTATATTATGAAAGGGGATGGGATAGTATGTTGTTAGAAAATATACTTCAGTTTAATCACAAATTTGTAGAAAATGAAGATTACAAACCATATGAAACAGATGTTGTGCCAAATAAACGAGCAGTAATATTCACTTGTATGGACACACGCCTTGTTGAACTGTTGCCAAAAGCATTAAATTTACAAAATGGCGATGTAAAAATGGTTAAAAATGCAGGTGCAATACTAACCAACCAATACGATAGTGCAATGAAATCGATACTTGTCGCCATACATGCACTTCAAGCGGAAGAGGTTTTTGTTATTGCACATCACAATTGTGGTATGAATCATCTAGATACCGATCACTTGATTGAACAAATGAAAATACAAGGAATTACAGAGGAGCAAATAAATGCATTCGACTCCAATGCTAAAGATTGGCTAAAAGGTTTCGAATCAGTTGAAGAATCTGTAAAACAATCCATTTCTGTTATTGAAAATCACCCATTACTACCAGGAGATATTCCTGTTCATGGATTAGTTATTGACCCTTATACCGGTAAATTAGACTTGGTGACAAATGGATATAATTAAAAAGGTGGAGCAGTTGCTCCACCTTTTTAATTAAACCTATAAAACCGATTGTACTTTTACCATAAAACAAATATATTTGATTTCAAAATTTTATTTAGGTATCTTTTTTTCATATAACAAAAATGCTGTAATATGAATCATCACATTATATAAAGAGATAACACCAATTAATTCGCCACCTAATCCTAAAGAATCTGTTAATAAAAACCAAAGTGTTAATCCCAATAGTAAAATAAAACGAATATTACCAACTGTTCCATTGATCAGAGTCCAAAAACTCCAGATTGTTTTTGTCTCTTGCTCTACTTTTTGATAGCAAACAAAATGATAGGGGCGAATACGGAACATATTACTTACGGTAACTAGTTGATCTCGCTTTTCTATGGGTTTATGACAATATGGACAGATAACCGTCTTCATCTTTTAAACTCCTTAATTATTTCTTTGCCGTTTGCTTTATTATTTTAATAACCTTTTCTTTTGCTTCTATACTTTTATACTTCTGCATTTTCTTTTTCAATGTAGCTGATTCTTCACGTAATTGATCTAAGGCAGTTACTAATGTGTCACCAGTTAATTGTTCTTCTTCTAATACATGTGCATATCCTTGTTTTTGGAACGAAGAAGCATTTAAAATCTGATCACCACGACTAGCTTTTCTAGATAAGGGAATTAAGAGCATTGGTTTTTTTAAAGCTAAAAACTCAAAAATTGCATTTGCACCGGCACGTGAAAGCACATAATCAGTTGCATGCAATAAATCAGGTAATTCTTCGTTCACATATTCAAATTGTGTGTAATTCTTATGTTTAATGGTTTCATCAAGATTATTCTTTCCACAAATATGAATGATTTCAAATTGATTAACTAACTCGTCTAACTGTTCTCTTACAACTTCATTAATACGTCTAGCTCCAGCACTACCACCCATAATCAGAAGTACAGGCTTGTCACCTGAAAGTTTTGCATAAGCTAGACCTTTTTGTTTATTACCTTGTAACAACTCACTGCGAACTACTGCTCCAATCCATTTCGCTTTATTATCTGAAATAGAATGTAGTGTTTCTGGAAAAGTTGCTAAAACTTTTTTTGCAAATGGCATTGCTAGCTTATTTGCCAAGCCAGGTGTAATATCAGATTCATGAATAACAGCCGGTATGCCGCGCATACGAGCAGCGATTAAAACAGGTACAGAAACAAAGCCACCTTTTGAAAATACAACCTGAGGCTTTATTTCACCTAAAATACGAAAAGACTGAGCAATCCCTTTCATCACTTTAAATGGATCCTTAAAATTTTCTTTTGACATATACCTTCTAAGCTTGCCAGTAGAAACAGAGTGATAAGTGACACCTGGAATATTTTCAATTAGTTCTCTTTCAATCCCAGTTTTTGATCCTATATAATCTATTTGCCATCCTTCTTCTTTAAAAGTAGGTATAATAGCTAAATTGACCATCACATGTCCTGCTGTTCCTCCACCTGTTAATACAATACGTTTTTCACTCATGGTATTTAATCCTCTCTTGTACACAACTCTTCAATATCATACAGAAAATTTTAGCATAGATAGGCTTGGTTTTGAAACAAATCCATCCATATGATCGAAAATTCATATTGCTTGAGCGACTTTAATTAAATCTTCTTTTGTTACCATCTCAGCAATTTCATCATTATTCATGTTAGAACGAAAAATTAAGGAGTAAGAAATATTTTCTTTTTCCCAATATAGAGATTTAGCAAAGCGATTATCGGCATAATTTCCTTTTACATGCTTATCAATTTGTACTTCTTTTCCATTTATTGATAAGTCAAAAGATCCTTCCGTTGCCTGAAATGTTAAGATATTATTTTCCTTCGTATAAAAGCTAACATCCATTGCCTCTTTCTCGGTCCCTTCTAGAAAAAATCGATCAGTAACTAAAAATTCTACATTTATTGGTAGAAAGGGTGGAATAATTGGATTAAAACTTAACTGATTGATCATCTCATTAATTTCTGTATGGTCATAGCTATAAAACCCCTCTGGAGGATTTACTTGTTGCACACAACCAACTAACAATGACAATATAATTACGAGTAATATTTTATATTGTTGCAAAGGGACACCTCCTAATTACCATATGAAATAAATATCATAATGTACACATAATAGACGTTTTTATTAAACCATTCGTTTCAAAAAAAGACTTTTCTGTCGGCAAAACAACAAAAAAGTCTTTTAAAATATATTATTTATTTAAAAAATCTAGAGCAGCTGCTGCAAGTACCTTCGCACCATTTCTTAATGCTTCTTCATCAATATCAAATTTAGGATGGTGATAAGGATAGATACATCCCTTTGATTCATTTGCTGACCCTGTAAAGAAATAGCTGCCAGGTATTTTCTTTGTGAAATAGGAAAAATCCTCTGCTCCCATGTTTGGTTCCATTTTTTGAATATTTTTTTCAGGAATCACATCTTTTGCAGCATTGATTAATAATTGATTCATTTCTTTATCGTTTTTAGTTGCTGGATAACCAAATTGATAATCAATCTCACAACTTGCACCAAAGGCTTTGCATGTATGTTCAGATATTTGTTTGACCCAATTAGCAACATCAAGACGTACTTGCTCATCAAATGTACGAACTGTTCCCTCTAACCGTCCTTCACCAGAGATAACATTTGCTTTTTGTCCAGCTTGAAATGCACCAATAGTTAGAACAGCTGATTTTAATGGATCTACTTTTCGACTGATGACTTGGTGTAGATTACTAACTAACTGTGCACCAATGGCAACTACATCTGTTGTATCTTGCGGAAATGCTCCGTGTCCACCTAATCCATTAATTGTTATTTCAAAATCATCTGATGCACCCAAAATATATTCGTCACTGTGCCAAATGTGCCCTACTGGAATATAATTTTCCATGTGTGTTGCAAAAATGGCATCAACACCCTCTAACGCTCCCGCTTCAATCATTGATTTAGCTCCGCCTGGATCTTCTTCTTCCGCATGTTGATGGATAAACACAATATTTCCTGCTAATTGATCTTTTTGTTGAACAAGTGCTTTTGAAATTCCAAGAGCAATTGCCGTATGAGCATCATGTCCGCAAGCATGCATGACACCTGGGTTTTTTGATTTGTACGGAACTTCATTTTCTTCCGTGATTGGTAATGCATCAAAATCCGCTCGAATAGCAACTGTTTTTCCCGGTTTGGCACCACGTAAGGTAGCTACTATACCATTTCCCCCGACATTTTCCTGTACATCAAGCCCTAATCCTCGTTGATAAGCTGCTATCTTTTTGGCTGTATTTACTTCTTTGAATGATAATTCGGGATACATATGAAATTCACGTCGTAACTGTACCATCTCATCATATAAATTATCAATGATATGAAATATCTCTTCTCTCATTCCTTCTCACTCCTCCTATTCTCTAGCCAGCAAATTTACAAAAAGATAGCTTCCATCACTAAATAGTGAAGAAAGCTAAAGTGTTGATTAAATTAAGCCATTCTTTTTTTTGTTCGATTTTCAATCTTACCTAATATTAAATCAGCAATAATAGCAAGTAATGCAGCTGGAATCGCTCCTGCATAAATCTTTATTTCTGATTGTAGACTAATCCCGGATATAATTTCTTTCCCAAAACCGCCTGCTCCAATATATGGCCCAATACAGGCAACAGCTACCGCAATAACAGAAGCAACGCGCAGACCTGCCATCAAAAATGGAATAGAGAGTGGAAATTGTACCTTTGCTAATAACTGTATAGGTGTCATTCCGATTCCTGTCCCTGCTTCTAATACACCTGGGTCTACTTCTTTTAACCCAACATATGTATTTCGAACAATAGGAAGTAAAGAATAGAAGAATAATCCAATAACCATTGTTTGAAAACCAAGTCCTAAATAAATTAATAAAATGGCCAACATCGCTAAACTTGGAATTAATTGCAAAATATTTGTTAATGACAATATGACTGGAGCAAGTTTCTCAAATTTTGCAGCGATAATACCTAAAGGAATGCCTACAAGAAGCGATAATCCGATAGCATATAAAACCATTAATATATGTTCGATACCTAGAGCCATCATGGTAGATGAATTATCTACCATGTATTGCCCCAATTCAGTTAAAAAGTTCATGTTGGATCAATCCTTTTTTTATAAATTAATCTAGCAATCCTTTTTCTTTTAGAAACTCTATTGCTACGTCTTTCGCTTCTCTTTCATTGATATCCACTTCATGAATTAGCTGTGTCATTTCTTCCGTATTAACTAATCCTACAATTGAATCTAAAATTTCACTTACTTTTGGATAATTTTCGACTATCTCATTTCTTGCTACAAGTGACCCATTATAAGGTGGGAAAAAGCTTTTATCATCTTCTAATACTTTTAAATCGTACTCAATAATCTGTGGATCTACTGTATAAGCTGTTACAACATCTAATTCTCCACTTGCAATTCCCTCATACATTAGTGATACTTCCATACCTCTAACGTCACCAAAAGAAAAATCATATGTTTTTTGGAAATTTGTATAACCATCATTTTCACGTTCAACCCAAGATGAATCAGTACCTAATGCTAAATCTTCTGCGTATGGTTCAAGATCAGAAATAGTTTCAATATTGTTTTTTTCAGCAAAGTCAGCTTTAATTGCAATTGCGTATTCATTTGTAAAACCGATAGAATCGTACCACTTCATATCATATTTTTCACCAAAAAGCTTTTGTGCCTGTTTCATTGTTTTGTCCGCATCAGTTGAATACTCTACTTCATCTTCATCAAAGTGATTATTGTATACCTCACCAGAATATAATGTAGCAAAATCAAATTCTCCACGATCAATCGAAGCCATTACTTGTGGACTTGCTTGAATATCTTCAGTCACATTTACCTCATGATCTGTTTGATCTTCTACTAAGACTTTTACTATTTGTGCCATAATTTTTGGATCAGTATATGTCTGTGCCCCATATTCTAAAACATCTCCACCATCAGCAGATTTCTCTTCTCCACATGCTGCAACAAAAACTAGTAACATAGATAACATACTTAAAAGTAAAAATTTCTTCATTATATTGTATCTCCTTTTTTATAAATTTTTAGCTAATTTTTTTTCGGTGAACCCGAACATTAAGTCAATAATTAAGGCCAACACAATAGCCATCACTGTACCTGTGAATATCATGTGCTTATCATTAAAGCCAATTCCTGCTAGAACCATATCTCCTAGACCACCTGCTCCAATTACTGCCGCTAAGGTTGTCCAACTAATAACATATACAGTAGTTACTCGAATACCCGACATAATATAAGGTATTGCAATTGGTAACTCGATTTTAAACAAGCGTTGCATTGTGTTATAACCCATTCCTCTTGCTGCTTCGACAATTCCTTGATCAATCGATTCAATCCCCGCATACGTATTTCGTAATAATGGAAGTAACGCATATAAGAATAGTGCAGTTACTGCTGGTTTAAAACCAATTCCCATAACGGGAATCAAAATAGCAAATAACGCAATGGTTGGAATTGTCTGAAAAACATTTGCTATGTTAAAGATCAAATTTTTAATTGTTTCGTTTTTCATTTTTGTCATATAAATTGCAAGTGGAATTGTTAATATAACAGCAAACAAAATGGAAACAAACGATAGAATAAGGTGCTCATATGTATAACTTAAAATCGAGTCATACTTATCTTGCCAAAATTCCAAATAATCTGTTATTAATTCCATCTATTGACCACCACGCTTATTCTCAAAATTCTCATGTAGTGTCTGCAATAATTTTTCTTGATCTAACATACCAATAAAGCGTTGATTTGATGTCACTGGAATTACTAAACGGTTATCTTGCAATACTTGCTCCGTTTTAATTGTTTCCTCATAGCTATCAATGGAATGATCCACCATTTCTTCTACTGTTTTTTGTTGATTTGCCAATGCTTGATATAAAGTTATACTACCAACATAATTTTCTTTCTCATCAACTACTGGTAAACAATCTTTCTGATTTTGAACCATTATCTCTATCGTGTCTGCGACAGAATCAGAAACAGTTACACTTGGATAAACTTCATCAATAAAGGAACGAAGTGGTGGAAGCCCTTGAGCTTGTTCCAAACGATCAGAACCAATAAATTCTTTTACAAAATCATTGACTGGATTCAGAAGAATATCATTTGGTGCACCTTGTTGTACTACTTCTCCATCTTTCATTAAGATAATCTGATCAGCTATCTTAATTGCTTCATCCATATCATGTGTCACAAAAATAATCGTTTTATTAATACTTTTTTGTAGATGAACGAGTTCATCTTGAAGCTGCTCTCTACTAATCGGATCCAAAGCACTAAACGGCTCATCCATTAAAATAGTAGAGGGTTCAGCAGCTAACGCTCGTATAACACCTATTCGTTGTTGCTGCCCACCACTTAATTCAGATGGATAACGTTTTTTATACGTTTTTGGATCTAAATCTACCATATTTAGTAGTTCATCTACTTTTTGGTTAATTCTTTGTTTATCCCATTTTAATAATTTAGGCACCGCAGCTACATTATCATAAATAGTCATATGCGGGAATAAACCAATACTTTGAATAACATATCCCATTTGTCGACGAAGCTCAATTGGGTTCATTTCTTTAATATTTTTATCGTCAATTAAAATTTCTCCGTCCGTGTGTTCAGTTAATCGATTCAATAATTTCATGGTTGTTGTCTTACCGCAACCACTTGGTCCAATTAAGACATTAATTTTTCCTTCCTCGAATGTAAGTGTAATATCTTTTAAAGCTTGGAAACCATCATCATAAATTTTGTTTATATTTTTTAATTGAATCAATGTTTTCCCCCCTTAACATAGAAATTCTTCGTTTCACACTATACATTGTACTGAAATAAAAACAGATTGAAAAACCTTGTATAAACTTTTTATTGCACAAACTTTATACAAAATAAAGTGTATGAATTGTATAAAGTGTACATACTTAAAATTCCTACCGATTACTCTAAAATGCTTTTATATATAACCTTTCTACATTTTTCCTAATTGTGATAAGCTATAATGAGTAGAAAATATAAAGTTGGTGAGTAAATGAATAGTTCAGACAGGTTGGATTTAGTTAAAAACCGAATCATTGAGCAAATTGCTGAAAATATGAAATCCTATGGGTTTCCTGGAACGATAGGCAGAGTAATAGCCATTATTTATTACGAAGGAAGAGCATTGGACTTAGATGAATTAGCAGAAAAAACAGGGATGAGCAAAACTAGGATGAGTCAAGTTTTGCGCGAAATGTCTCATTTAAATATTGCAGAGAAAGTGTTCGTAAAAGGATCTAGAAAAGACTATTACACTGTTGAAAATGATTATTATCAAACCTTTATTTCTTTATTTACATCAAACTGGAAAGAAGTCGTCGCACGCAACAAGAAAATAGAACATAGAATTATGCATGACTTAGAAGCTATCATAAATGACGCTGAAGCCAGTGGAGAATTGAAAGAAGAAGCTAAGCAATATATGATCGATTCGCAACGATCAATAGAATATTATAATTGGATTGATCGTTTAGTAGACTTCTTTGAATCACATGAGATCTTTAAACATGTACCTAAGAAGGAATAATAAATAAATACAAATACCTGTTTTACTCACAAAAAACACATTCCCAATTGGAAATGTGTTTTTTTAATAGAATTTTTCAGCTGCTGTTACTTGGTTCTTAATTAATTGTTTTATTTTGTTATTCCAATCAATTCCTTTTACTAATTCCCATTCTTTGGATGTTATTTGAACTAATTTATCCTCAACAAGCTGGGAGAACATTGTTATTGAAAAAAAGTGCGGCACTACAATAATCTTTGAATAGTCCTTAGTTTCTAATTCACTAACCTGCTCTTCTATACTAGGTTTAGCCGTTTTCAAATAAGCTGGATAAACTGGTATATCATCCAACATAGAGGTGAGCGATGTAATAAAAACATCAAACATAGTAGAAGCTTGTCTGTATCTACTTCCATGTGATACGACTAACACTACTTGTTTTGTATCTTTCTCTACAACCTTTTTAATCCTTTCATATGTATCTTCTACCAATTTATTTGCAGCATTAAACGCAGGTGCATAATAAAAAGATAAGGTTGGATATTGGTTCATTTTTTGTCTCATAATAGTCGGAATATCTTTATTAACATGAATGCCTGGTAATAAAAAAACAGGAACAACGATAAGTGTTGTTGCCCCCTCTGCTTTACATTCATCTATTATTTGCGGTAATGATGGATTGGCTTCAAGGAAAGCTAGTTTTTGTAAATCTATATCATTTACTTCTGTATTAGTATCGATTAAATCAAAAAAATGCTGATTTGTTTGTTCGAGCTTACTTCCATGAGCAACGTAAATAATAGCTTTCATACCACTTCTCCCCTGATAATTATATTTATGTTTATGTTACCACTATCATATTATTAATAAACGTTTAAATAATGCTACTAAGTGATCTCCATTCCATTTATTAACAATTACAGGAGGATACTTAACTATTTTTTAAGGCCGATTCTTTAGAGAAAAAATGTTGCATAGCGTGGTAAACATCTGATTTTCTTTTTATTATATAAGAATCAAAGTTGGGCGCTTTTAATTTCTTAAATAACTGCATTAATGTAGAATGACGTTGATATTGATTCACTTCCACATAACCAAACAAACTAGAATAATCTAATAGTTCGTTCACTAATGTCTCACATCTACGATTATCAGAAGTTAGATTATCTCCATCTGATACATGAAAAGGATAGATGTTGTATCGATTATGGTCGTACTTTTCTTTAATCATTTCGACTGCCTTTTGGTAAGCAGAAGAGCAAATAGTCCCCCCACTCTCTCCTTTTGAAAAAAACGACTCTTCATCAACGACTTTTGCTTCCGTGTGATGAGAGATAAATTCAATGGCAACTGTTTGATAATTCTCTTTTAAGAAACGTGTCATCCAAAAGAAAAAACTACGTGCGATATATTTTTCAAACTGACCCATGCTTCCACTTGTATCCATCATAGCAAGAACAACAGCTTTAGATTCGGGTTTTTCAATTGTATCCCAAGCCTTGTACCTTACATCATCTGGATAAATTGGATGAAAGGAAGGTTTACCATGCATGGCATTTCGTCGATAAGCTTGAAGTAAGGTACGTTTTTTATCAATGTTTCCTTCTAACCCCTTTTTACGAATATCATTAAACATAATATCAGTCGTCACCATATTATCCTTTTCTTTTTCCTTTAAATTCGGTAACTCTAGTTGACTAAAAAATTCCTCCTCTAATTCTTCTAATGAAATTTCTGCTTCATAATAATCCTGGCCTGGTTGACTACCTGCACCTTCTCCTGTCCCACTTTGTTGTGTTGGCTTTCCCTTTGCAACGGTATCTCCTACCTTACTATCTCCTTTACCTTGGCCTGTATGTTTATTCTTTTCTTGGTTGTAGCGAATTTTATATTCATCTAATGAGCGAATAGGAATGCGAATAACATCTTTTCCTCTGGACAAAATGATATTCTCTTCACTGATGAGATCGGGGAGTTTTTGTTTAATCACTTCTCTAATCTTGTCTTGATGCCGTTTCTGATCATCATAGCCTTTTCGATGAATGGACCAATCTTCCTCTGAAATGATATAACGATTAGAACACATATAATTCCCCCTATTATACATAGTAGAAAGAAATAGAAGCCTTCACCACTCCTTCAAGTGAAGGCCTTTAGCTTTATTTAACGATTTAATAAACTACCAACATAACGAAGGAGGTCGTTTGCTGAGGTAGAATTGTAACCATATTCATCAATTAATGTTGCGACAACTTCATTCATTTTCTTTAATTGTTGCTCATCTGGTGTTTTCGTTGATGTGGTTATTTTAACAACATCTTTTAAATCAGCAAATAATTTTTTTTGAATGGCTTCTTTTAAACGCTCATGTGATTGATAATCAAATTTCTTACCTTTCCTAGCGTAGGCTGAAATACGAATAAGTATCTCTTCACGGAAGGCTTTTTTTGCATTTTCTGATATGCCAATTTGTTCTTCAATCGAACGCATGAGCTTTTCATCTGGGTGAATATCTTCTCCGGTTAATGGATCTTGTAATTTCTTTTGATCACAAAACGCTTCGACATTATCTAGATAATTATCCATTAATGTTTTGGCTGACTCATCATACGAATAGACAAATGCTTTTTGTACTTCCTTTTTAGCTAATTCATCATATTCTTTTCGTGCAATCGAGATAAAATTCAAATAATTCTCTTTCTCTTTTTTTGTAATTGATGGATGCGCATCTAAGCCATCTTTTAAAGATCGCAATACATCAAGTGCATTGATTGATGTCATTTCTTTTTTAATAATCGTAGATGAAATACGATTAATTACATAACGTGGGTCAATACCACTCATACCTTCATCATGAAACTCTTTTTTTAAGGCGGGAATATCTGCTTCACTAAAACCATCTACTGTTTGACCATCATATAAGTACATTTTTTTCACTAAACTTATATTTCCTTTGGTAGATTCCTTTAGTCGGGTTAAAATTGTGAAAATGGCCGCAATACGTAATGTATGTGGAGCAAGATGCACATCTTTTATATCACTTTCTTTAATCATTTTTTGATAAATTCGTTCTTCCGCACGAAGCTTTAAATTATATGGAACTGGCATTACAATCATTCTGGAATGTAATGCTTCGTTTTTCTTGTTAGCAATAAATGAACGGTATTCGGCTTCATTTGTATGTGCCACAATCAATTCATCTGCTGAAATTAAAGCAAATCGACCTGCTTTAAAATTCCCCTCTTGTGTCAATGACAATAAATGCCAAAGAAATTTCTCATCACTTTTTAACATTTCCTGAAATTCCATCAAACCTCGATTGGCTATATTTAATTCACCATCAAACCGATATGCTCTTGGATCAGATTCAGAGCCATATTCTGCAATCGTAGAAAAGTCAATGGAACCGGTTAAATCTGCAATATCCTGTGACTTAGGATCCGAGGGACTGAATGTACCAATTCCGGTTCGTTTATCTTCTGAAAAAAAGATTCGTTCAATCACAACATCTTCAATCTTTCCTTTATATTCTTTTTCTAATCGCATGGTATTTAATGGTGAAAGCTGTCCTTCTATCCGAATACCATAATCCTCTTCAAATTCTTTGCGCAAATGTTGTGGAATGAGATGTAACGGGTCTTCATGCATTGGACAGCCTTTAATCGCATAAACAGCTCCTTCATCTGTATAGGTGAACGATTCTAATCCTCTTTTTAACAAGGTAACAATAGTTGATTTCCCCCCGCTTACGGGCCCCATTAATAATAAAATTCTCTTTCTTACATCTAATCGTTTTGCAGCAGGGTGAAAATATTCTTCCACAAGCCTCTCTAATGCTTCTTCTAAACCAAAAATCTCTTCTTCAAAAAAACCGTACTTTTTGTGTCCATTTATTTCCTCTATACCATGTTGTTGAATCATATGATAAATCCGTGAGTGTGCTGATTGTGCTAGATATGGATGTTCCTTTAGTAACTCTAAATATTCAGCGAACGTGCCTTCCCACTTCAACTTTTCCTGTTCTTCACGATATGCCTTCACTTTCGCTAATATATCCATCAAGTTTCCCCCTTAATGAAATCCCTAAAACTAGATACTTCTAATCTATGATGGAATGAAGGATAAAATGAATAAGCCCAACTAATGACAAGAAAAATAGACGCTAAAATGGAACATTACAATTTCTATTTTATTAAAACTTAACTGAAAAAAATTCTCATTTACTGTTGACTTTTTTAGTCTTGCGCATATAATTTTACCTAAGGAAACTTTTTAAGCAGAGTGCATAAAATTATGACTGTTTAATATCAAAGGAGGAAATAAAAGCATGATAAGAAAAGGTTTATCTATGTTGCTAGCGATAATGGTATTCATTAGTTTAGCAGCCTGTACAAATAAAGATGTTAGTAAGGATGGAAAAAAAATTAAAGTAGTTACTACCATTGCTCAAATTGCGGATATTGTTAAAAACGTTGGTGGTGAACATGTCAATGTAATAAGTTTAATGGGACCAGGTACAGATCCACACCTTTACAATGCCGTACAGGGCGATATAAAAAAGTTAAATGATGCAGATGTCATTTTTTACAATGGTTTACATTTAGAAGGACAGATGGGTGAAATTTTCGAAAAAATGCAAGAACAAAAACCAACCATACCAGTTGCTGAAAATATTCCAGATAAATATTTATTAAGCGATCCGAGTAGTCCATCCATTCCTGATCCACACGTATGGTTTGATATTTCTAATTGGAAATATGCGGTTGAATCAGTGCGCGATAACTTAATTGCGTTGGATGAAGCAAATAAAAACAGTTATACAAAAAATGCAGCTAACTATTTAACTGAATTATCTGAATTAAATGACTATGTAAAAAAACGAACAAAAGAAATATCTGAAGAAAGTAGAGTACTTGTAACAGCACATGATGCATTTAATTACTTTGGTGAAGCCTACGGATATGAAGTAGTTGGTCTACAAGGCTTAAGTACAGAATCAGAATATAGTGTCAGCGATGTACAACACATTGTTGATATTTTAGTCGATAGAGATATTAAAGGTGTTTTCGTGGAAAGTAGTGTTTCTGAACGATCAATCAAGGCCGTTGTTGAAGGTGCTAAAGAAGCTGGCCATGAAGTATCTATTGGCGGTGAGTTATATTCCGATGCTATGGGAGAAGAAGGAACAGAGGAAGGAACCTATTTCGGTATGTTCAAACACAATGTTGATACAATTGTAGATTCACTTAAATAATGTAAAACGTAATGATATTCATATTTATCATGCTTAAAATAGCTAGGATGGATATGGATATCACGCTTTTATAAAACTTTTATCTATTTGTATGTTAATAAAATAGGAGGAATATTCAAATGAACGCTATTACTGTACAACAACTAAAAGTTATTTACGATAAACAACCCGTACTACAGGATGTATCCTTTCAAATTCCATCCGGTTCTTTAACTGGTATTGTTGGTCCAAATGGTGCAGGTAAATCAACTTTAATAAAAGCAATGCTTCATCTCATTCCTAGAAAGTCTGGTGATATTCATGTTTTTGATAAACCATATGCACAACAAAAACATTTAATCGGTTACGTTCCCCAACGGAGTGAAGTAGATTGGGATTTTCCAACTAATGCTCTTGATGTTGTCTTAATGGGAAGATACCGTCAAATTGGTTTCTTTAAAAGAGCAAAGCAAGAAGAAATAAATTGGGCAAAAAGTTGTCTAGATAAAGTTGGCATGCTTGATTATGCCAATCGTCAGATTAGTCAGCTGTCTGGTGGACAACAGCAACGCGTATTCTTAGCACGCGCACTTGCACAAAATGCGAGTATCTATTTCATGGATGAACCATTTGCTGGAGTCGACGCACAAACAGAAAAAGCAATTATCCAATTAATGAAAGAATGGAAAGAGGAAGGAAAAACAGTACTTGTGGTACACCATGATCTTCAAACGGTAAAAGATTATTTTGACCATGTTCTACTATTAAATAAAACACCTATTCAATATGGAGAAACACAAAAAGTATTTACTTTAAATAATTTAGAAAGAACGTATGGAGGTAAAATATCCTTTTTAGATAAAACTCCTGCCATTCTCCAAGGAGGTGAATGAAATGGTTGATTTCATTTCATCACTTCTTGGTAGTGCAAACTTTCGTTGGGTATTAACAGGAAGTTTATTACTCGGTTTTGCTAGTGGAATGATAGGTAGTTTTGTATTATTAAAGAAACAAAGTCTGATTAGCGATGCAATGGCACATGCTGCATTACCAGGTGTGTGTATCGGTTTTATGATTTTTCAAGAAAAATCATTACCTGTTCTACTTATTGGGGCAGCGTTAACTAGTTTAATTGCTACACATTTAATTCAATTGATTGTAAATCATTCTCGGATAAAATCAGATGCTGCAATCGGAATCATTATCTCTGTCTTTTTTGGTTTTGGAATCGTTCTGTTAACCTTTATTCAACAAAATTTCACAAGCAATCAAGCAGGATTAGATTCCTTTATATTCGGTCAAGCAGCATCTCTTATTCGTAGTGATGTTCAATTAATTGCAGTTAGTTCAATAATCCTGGTGTTTATTTCAACACTATGTTTTAAAGAATTTAAAATTAGTATTTTCGACCCTTCTTTCGCAAAAAACATTGGGATTAATGTTAAATTTTTTAACGGATTATTGCTTGCATTAGTAGTTGGAATTGTTGTTATCGGTATTCAAATGGTTGGCGTTGTCTTAATTGCTTCTCTATTAATCACTCCTGCTTTAGCAGCAAGATACTGGACCGATAATTTAAGTGTCATGGCATGGTTAGGTGGTATTTTTGGTAGTATTTCCGGTATGACCGGAGCGATAAGTAGTACCATGATCGGTGACTTACCGACAGGTCCAATGATTGTATTAAGTGCTTCAGTCATTTTCTTTATTAGTTTATTATTAGGAAAAAGTAAAGGCTTAGTAACAAAGGCGGTGAAAGTTAGATGAGTTATACATTTTGGATTATTTTAACCGGATGCCTGGTAGGATTAACTTGTGGTATTGCAGGTTCTTTGCTCGTATTAAGAAAAATGTCTATGATCGCAGATGCTATTAGCCATACTGTTTTACTAGGAATTGTAGGTGCATTTTTCGTAACTCAATCTTTAAATGGTATTCCTATGTTAATTGGAGCGGCTGTCGTTGGATTGTTGACTGCGTATTTAGTTGAGTTATTAAGTAATTCTGGTGTACAATCGGACGCATCGATTGGTGTTGTCTTCACATCTTTATTCGCCTTAGGAGTAGTGCTAATTTCTTTTATAGGAGATCAAGTCCATCTTGATACAAAACACGCTTTAATGGGTGAAATTGCGTTTGTTCCGTGGGATACGTTACAAATCAATGGAGAGTCTTATGGGCCTGTGGCTGTTTGGATGCTTGGCTTTTCCTTACTATTTAACATACTATTGATTACCTTATTCTACAAACAAATCAAAATGTCAACTTTTGATCCTCAATTTGCAGCATTAGTAGGTATACCTCTCACTTTTATTCATTATTTATTAATGACGATGGTATCCTTCTCAACTGTAGCATCTTTTAATAGTGTTGGTGCTATCCTGGTTGTAGCCATGTTAATTGTACCGGGAGCTACGGCATATTTATTATCGGATCGATTCCTACATGTCATTATATTAAGTGGCGCCGTCGGTGTACTGTCAGCACTTCTAGGCTATCTATGTGCATCTTTCTTTAATGTTTCTATCGCTGGATCAATGGCTACAATGACTGGCGTTTTATTTTCACTAGCTTTTCTATTCAGTCCAAAGCACGGTATTGTGTTTAAGAAAATAAATAGTGGATACGAAGCAATAAAAGTTAAATAAAAAGCGAGCTATAAGCTCGCTTTTTTTTAATGCATATTAGGAAATCCTTGTTGCTTTAACACATCATAGACAATGATCGCTGCTGTATTCGATAGATTCAAGGAACGAACTTTATCATTTTCTGCCATTTGTATTCTTAGACATTGGTCTTCTTTCCCTTCAAGTAAAGGCTTTGGAATACCATTTGTTTCACGTCCAAAAATAAAAAACAATTCTTGATTTGAATCACTAAAGTCAAAGTCACTATAATATTTTTTACCGAAATTTTCAATATAATAAAATGTGCCTTTTGGATAGTTTTGATATAATTCATCAAGTGAATCATGATATAGAATAGTAACATCATGCCAATAATCTAACCCTGCACGTCTTAACATTTTATCGTCTGTCGAAAATCCTAATGGACGAATAAGATGTAATGTTGCATTGGTAGCTAGACAAGTTCTTGCGATATTACCGGTATTCGCCGGTATTTCCGGTTGATATAATACGACATGTAATCCCAATTTGTTCACCTCTAAAACAGTAATAACCTGCTTATTATAGCATATTTCTGTAATAATTGCTGATATCTATATCACTAATCACCAATCCGAAAAAACTTATACTGACATTTTGGTGTCCATGCGTAAGAATCTTCATAACTCCAATAACGATGACGACTATTATTGGTATGTGCATTTACTAGTGGCATCCCTTGTTGATCTTTCATCACAACTATTGTATTGTGATCCCACTTTCCATCACCTTCGAAATCATAACAAATGATATCCCCAGGTAATAGTTGTGTTGGATCATCCAATTCCTTTCCTCTAAGTCCTTGGGTTGAACCACTTAAATACCAACGTAAAGAATGAGCAACTGCCCAGCTATAAGACCATGTGTTATTATGATACCACCAGCCTTTTGATCGATTTGGATACCCGCGCATTGGAGCTCCACCGGCATACAACGCTTGAGAGACAAAATTTGTGCAATCTACATCAAAATGCTTAAATGCAGGGTTATAATCATCCCACCATCGTTCTGCATAATTAACAGCAGCACGACGATCATAGACAAAACGATCATTTTTCACTGTTTCTATCCAATCATAGCGTTTATTATCTAGAGCTAAATGACCATCGTCTCTAATTTTTTTAATTAATTTGTCTTCTATAAATTTTCCCTTATAGAATAATGCCTCATGTTCATTTACTTGTTCTTCATGATAAAAAAATGAACCTTGTTTTACTAGAAAAGTCGCACGTAATAAGTAGTTTACTCTTAATTCTTTACGTTCCATATGCATCCGTCGAATTAGTGTACCTAAACCAGTAATATGTGGTACATTGCTCCCTCTTTTTTTATGGAACTGTTTTTTATGTGCTATCCAATTACTTTTATTTTGAGTTATTTCTTTACATTGGTCTTCCCAATACTTTGTTAACTCTTTCGTTAATGACATAGCCATTCACTCCTCTATTCATACCTTATGCATGAAAAGAAGTGTAAATGTTTTAACTTTTTTCTACTTGTTTCAATTCATATGTTAAGCCTTTGTCCATTTCATTCAAGACATCTTCATCCTCTTCATTCGTTTGCGCTTGTCTTATCGCTTTAAATCCTTCTTTTGTACCAATCTTACCGATTGCCCAAGCTGCCGTACCACGAATAACAGGCCGAGGATCTACTTTCATTAGTCGAATAAGTTCAGGAATAGCGGCTTCGTCTTTATAATGCGCTAATGCAATAATCGCATTTCGTTGAATTGGCTTTTTTCCACGCCATGAGCCAGCCATTGAACCAAATCTTTCTTTAAATTCTCTATTAGATATAGACAGTAATGGAATTAATTCTGGTTTCACTAAATCAGGTTCTGGCTCTAATTCTGGATGTAGGTGGGTATCTACTTGTTTATTTTTTGGACAGACAACCTGACACGTATCAAAACCATATAATTGATTTCCCATAATTTCACGATATTTATCAGGAAGAAATCCTTTTGTTTGTGTAACAAAAGCGATGCAATTTTGTGCATTCAGACGTCCAGGTTCTACTAACGCTCCAGTAGGACAAGCATCTAAACATTTTGTGCACTCACCACATCCATCATCTACTGGCTCATCCGGAGGAAAAGGAATATTCGTAATCATTTCACCTAAATAAACATACGAACCAAACTCAGGGGTAATAATCATTGTGTTTTTTCCACTAAACCCTATTCCCGCACGTTCTGCAACAGCTCGATCTGATAGTTCTCCTGTATCTACCATTGATCGACACTGAAATCCTGGCACTTTACTCGCAATGAAAGTACTTAGTTTATCCAGTTTTTCATTTAATACATGGTGATAATCCATTCCCCAAGAAGCTCGACAAAAATTCCCTCTTCTGGATCCTTTACTACTTTTAGGTGGTTTCTTCATTCTTGAGGGATAGGCAACAGCAATCGCAATGATAGACTCCGCATCAGCTAAATGTAATACAGGTTCCGTGCGTTCTTCAATCGTACCTTTTTCAAAACCAGATTGGTAACCATCATCTTGTTGCTGTTTCAAACGCGATTTCATTGCCGAAAATTCGTTTGCTGCTGCAAATCCAATCTTGTCTATTCCTATTGATTTACTATAGGTAATTATTTCTTGCTTTAGAGTCTGATAAGCCATAAAAACCACCCTATTTCGTATTTTGCTCTACTTTGGCTGTTCGAATACGGTTTAATGTTGCCGCAATTTCATGTCTACGTGGACGTGCTAAATCACCTGGATGTTGATTAGGAAAAGGTGCAAATGTTGCTAAGCCTTTTTTATCCATTGTTTGTTCTATCTCATCAAGTAATTGATACATTGTTTTCTCTTTTGTTAACCGATTCTTTTTATCTAAAAATTGAATGATCTCAGCAATCATATTTGTTTGTGAAACATCGACTAATTGTTCCACATTTGCCAAATCAATGTCTGTTTTCCCCATGATCACTTTACGTAACCCTTTAGCTTGTACTTTTGTCTTATTTCCTTTTTTCGTTTGTAACGTATCTGGTAAGAACTTTCTTTGTGATATAGGGCCGAAAGCTTGATGCTTAGCCTCCAATCTTTTAATTGGATAGGACGCTGCTATTTGATTTGCATGATCAGTTACATTATAGACATGATAATGATCTAACATAATGACTTGATCAGCAACATCAAAATAATCTCCCGACCCACCCATAACAAAGATAGTAGAAATAGCTAATTCATTTTTCAATTGATCTATTCTATCGATGAACGGCGTTATTGGCTCTTTATCTTCATGAACTAAAGCTTGCATTCGTTGATCCCTTATCATAAAGTTCGTCGCACTTGTATCTTCATCAATTAATAATGTACTTGCACCTGCTTCCATCGCTTCTATTACATTTGCTGCTTGCGACGTGCTACCACTTGCATTATCTGTAGAAAATTGCTTTGTATTTTGTTTTTGCGGTAGGTCTTTAATAAATGGAGAAATATTTACCCCAGTTACTTTTCTCCCATCTTCTGCGCGTACCTTCACTGCATCTGGATCTGTTAAAACATATTCTCTACCGTCACCTTTGATATGATTGTATACCCCTCGTTCTATAGCGGATAATAATGTACTTTTTCCATGATAACCACCACCAACGATTAAGGTAATTCCTTTTGAAATAGCCATACCAGTAATAGGTGTATCACGATGGGGAATCGTAATAGAAACTTTATTTTCTTTTGGACTCTGGAATAAAACAGCATTGTGTAATGGTTGATTACTAATTCCACTAGCTCGCGGTAAAATGGAATCATCAGCAATAAAGGAGATCCAATGATTTTTTTTCATTTGTTCACGTATTGATTGATGTTGATCGGAAAGCTTTACTACTTCTTCAATCGATACATCTGAAATAGTGAAAATAGATTCTGATAAAATGGTTGGAATGGCATCAAAAAATAATTTCCTAGCATCCTTTCCATTTATTTTCCGTCCAAAAGCTGGTAATCCGATCGACAAACATATTGTGACATGTGCATCATCAATTTGCACCGCTGTACGATCAATGATTTCTTGTCCAGGGGTATCAATGTTAATTAAACCACTTTTCCCAGATCCTTTTATAAGAAAGGAATTATTATTAATCGCTTTTGCAACGTACCTAGCAATAAGATCTTCTACATAAATTTTTCTATTGTGACTCTTTTTCCATTCTGGATGTATATTCCGATATGCATTTGGTATAATAATTCTTATTTTTGATGGAGCTGCAAAAGGATCCCCTTGTACATAATCCACGTGTAACTCATAGCGATGAAAAGAATACCGACCTTGAATCGATTTATATGCTTTATACCCTTTACCATCAATTGATTGCAGTTTATTTTGTAATTCTTTCATAGTTCAAACACCTCTACATTATAGAATACTATTTATCTTCTCTATCTTTCAAGCGATTTAAAATTATGCTTTAATCATCAATTATGATTTCTATTAATTCTTAATAGATATATATAATAGCTGTTTTTCGACCACATTAGTTTGGATATCTTACCTTTTTATAATCTTCTGATGCAGTATAATTGTATTACATCAACATGAATGCTAAAAAATTAGACATGAAAAAACGCAATACTTCGTTGTTATCAACGAAATACTGCGTTGGTCACATATGTATGGAGCGGGTGAAGGGAATCGAACCCTCGACATCAGCTTGGAAGGCTGAGGTTTTACCACTAAACTACACCCGCACATTCTTCGAAATTAAATTAATATTTTTTTACGCAAGACATGTCCCTGCATCTTCCAGCTTATTCAAGATGTTTATGCTTCGGGACAACTCGATGATTATTCGTCGATGTTTTGCTCGTGGCTGAGGTTTTACCACTAAACTACACCCGCACATTTAATCGAACGATGTCATAACTTGAATCGATGTTTAATAGTATAACAATTAAAGACAAACCTCGCAACAATATTTTGCAAAAAAATTTCTTTTTCATTGACTTTTTATATTGAACAATCAGTTTATTGATTAAACAATTGGGTAGGTTAAATAAAAAAAGGCAGGTGAACGTTATGATTTGGACAATTATTGGTATTTTACTACTTGCTTGGTTCATTGGATTTCTTTTTGAAATTGCTGGTGGACTTGTACACATTTTATTAATCATCGCTTTGGTTGTGTTTATCACAAAAATGTTGCGAAAATAAGTTTTCAGTGTATATATACAATCATAAATATCCCTTATTTGTTTAAATTCCATTTAATAAAAGGATCCCCCCTAAAATATTAGAGGGGATTTACTATGTTATCCTTCATTTTTAACTACTTTATTATAAATAACTTTTACTACTTCCATCATGATAACAGCTGCTACAGCTAATCCAGTAGCAATTAGCCAGTCATTCCAACCAAAGGAAGCTGGTATTGCAAAAATATCACGTGTGAAAGGTAAGATGGTAATACTGTAAAGCGCAAAACATACAGCTACTGCACCAAGTACATATTTATTTGTTAATAGCCCAACTCCAAATATTGTCTGCGTATTCGAGCGAGCAGCAAAAGTTTGCAATGTACGGGACAAGATTAAAGTTGTAAATGCCATTGCTACTCCCATTTCAACAGAATGTTGTAATCCAATAAAGTGTGAAATGATTACAGCAATCCCAATAAGACTACCACGTGTGATTACCGCACGCATTGTACCACCTGAGAATATACCTTCATTCACATTACGTGGTTTTCGTTTCATGACATCAGGCTCTGCTTTTTCCATACCTAATGCAATTGCTGGTAACGAATCGTTTACTAAGTTTATAAACAATAATTGTAAAGCAGTAAATGGATTTGACCAACCAAATAATACAGCAAACAGGATAGCAATAATTGCACCTAAGTTACCGGCAAATAAATATCCAATTGCTTTCTTAATATTATCAAAAACGGTTCGGCCAACACCAACAGCATTAACAATGGAAACGAAATTATCATCTGTCAATATCATTGCCGAAGAATCTTTTGCTACATCTGTTCCACTACCCATCGAAATTCCGATATCAGCTTGTTTAAGCGCCGGAGCGTCATTAACACCATCTCCAGTCATTGCTGAAATTCGATCTTTTCGTTGCCAAGCACGAACAATTCTAATTTTATTTTCAGGTGAAACACGAGCATAAACAGAAATTTTTTCTAGTTTTTCGTCTAATTCCTCATCTGACATCGCATCTAATTGTTTCCCTGTTAGTGCAATATCATCTTCATCCATCAATCCTATTTGACGACCAATGGCTTGTGCCGTTGTTTTATGATCTCCAGTTATCATCACCGTTTTTATTCCTGCCGCTTTTGTTTGTTCAATAGAGCCAAATACAGCTTCACGTGGCGGATCCATCATAGCTGTTAAACCAACTAATACAAGGTCATTTTCATCTTCATGACTTAGAACTTCTTTATCATTAGTAAATTGCTTATATCCATATGCTAATACACGTAATGCTTGATTAGAATAGTCTTCATTTGCCCGATTCAGTTTATTTATCCAATCTTGTGTCAAAGGCTTTTCTTCGCCTTGAACTAATATATATTTCGCGCGATTGAACATGACGTCTGGTCCGCCTTTAGTCAACATCATTTTTTTACCACCAAGTGTGTGTAATGTAGACATTAACTTACGATCAGAGTCAAAGGGAAGTTCAGCCTCTCGTTTATGTGTTTCACGCAAGGTTAAATAATCTTGATTATTATCATTGGAGAAATTAATTAAAGCTACTTCCGTTGGATCTCCAACTTCTTTTCCATCATTATTAATATACGAGTCATTACATAAAACAGCAATATCTACAAGTAATCGCTCTGATTGATTCCAATTTTCTGGGCTTTCCGGTAAGTGTTCACTTTCACCTTCCGGAATAAAATAATCAGTTACTGTCATTTTATTCTGTGTCAATGTACCAGTTTTATCTGTACAGATAACACTGGTAGATCCTAAGGTTTCCACAGCAGGAAGCTTACGAATAATAGCATGTTGTCTTGCCATTTTATTCGTACCAACAGATAGAACAATGGTTACAATGGATTGCAGTGCTTCAGGAATAGCTGCAACCGCTACTGCAACAGCAAACATTAAGGCATTCAGTAATTCGGTTGCTAAATCTGCTGTGCCATCTCCAAGCCAGATCCTCGCTGCCTGTACAGCAAAAATAACAACAGATAAAATTAAGATACCAATACCTAGCTTTTTACTGAACACATCTAATTTACGTTGCAATGGTGTTTGTTTTTGTTCTGCGGTAGAAAGCATATTAGCTATCTTACCAATTTCCGTTTTTTCTCCAGTTCCAGTGACAACAAAGGTACCTCGTCCATAAACAACTAATGAACTACTAAATACCATATTTGTTCGGTCACCCAAACCTACCTCTTCTTCAATTGCATCTACTTGTTTTTCAACTGCTTCAGATTCACCTGTAAGTTGACCTTCATTTACTTTTAATGAGCCACTTTCCAAAATTCGTCCATCAGCTGGAATATAATCACCAGCTTCTAAATAGACAATATCACCTTGTACAAGTTCTCGTGCTGGTATTGTCTGCTTGGTACCATTTCGCATAACCTTTGCCTCTGGCGCTGACATATCCCTTAAAGCATCTAAAGAGCTCTCTGCTTTTTTTGTCTGAACAACACTAATGATTGCATTCATAATTAAAACAATGACGATTACAATTGTTTCTACATATTCGCCTAAAATTAACTGCACACCAGCTGCAATCAGTAATACAATAACCATTGCATCTTTAAACGTTTCTAAAAATAATTTCCAGGTAGGTACTTTTTCTTTATCTTCAATTTCATTAAAGCCGTCTCTATCTAGTCTCTTTTTTACTTCAGCAGTTGAAAGCCCCTGTTCTGTTGCATTAACCTGCTGAAGCACTTCCTCTTTGTTCGATTGATAAAAATTCATTCGTCTCACCATCTCCTCACAAGCCACTTTTTTCTAATGAAAAATATCTCTTGCCTTTATTTGATAAGATATTACAATTTTTGCACTTCATTCAAAAGGAGTGTAACTACTTTTTCATTACCTACTTTTTCATAGTCTAAACCAAAGTAGTCAAAAAAAACATAAAAAGACCTTTACCGTCTGTAGATTTACAAACGATAAAGGTCTTGCTAACAACGTTAGTTGCCAATTATGCCGGAGATTATTCTCGTAATGACGACATAATTGTTGCAGCTACTCCCCTTTTATTTAAGTTCAGTATAAATATAAATGCTATTTGTGTCAAGTCAGTTATTTTATTACATTTCACTTATTTTCTTGTGGTAGATAAATCCTCACGTTTAACTCATATTCATTAAGTATATCGCGTATTTGTTGTTGTTCTAAAGCAATAGATAAATCAGTGAGCTTAACGTTTGTTATAAAAGGAATTTCACGATTAATCGTAACTAATTCTTTACTTATTTGAACTGAATCTCTTCCTTCGACTAGTTTCTTTTTATAGCGTTTAAATGTTGGCTCTAATTGATCCAATTCAACAAATAACTTCTCTACTGTTTCATATTGTTGAATTAAAGGTAATGCAGATTTCACACCCACCCCTGGACATCCAGGAATGTTATCACTGGTATCCCCAAGTAATGCTTTGACATCTATCCATTGAGTTGATTCAATCCCATATTCCATTCTAAAGTGTTCGATTGTATAGAGGGTTTCCTTTCTTTTTTGTGCAATAATTTGAGACGTATGTTTATTTAATAATTGGAATAAATCCTTATCATTACTATAAATAAAACATGGTGAAGCCTTTTCGTTTGACCATTTGCTTGATAATGAACCAATGATATCATCTGCTTCATGAGGTGGAACAACGAGTTGTGTTACACCAATCTTATCAAGTATCATTGTGAGTGTCTCATATTGTTCGATAAGTGGATAAGGCAATTCATTGCGAGTTTCTTTATAAAAATCATATTTTATTCGTCTATCCGTTTCTTCTCGTTTCACATCCCAAGCCACAGCTACATGGCTAATGCCATGTTCATTTATTAAATGAATAATCTTTTGCAAAAAAATCCGTAATGCATTTGTATACATTCCTTTACTGTTCTTTGGTAATTGGTCCTCGGTTTTATTGTAAGCTGTCGCAAAGTAACCACGACTAAGTAAATTAAACCCATCAATCAAAAGTAGTCTATCTTGTTCCATAAGTTTTGCTCCTCTCATTCGCTATTCTTCATTGTATCATGCTCCTCTGATTACATTACATGATTTTCTCTGTATTTTTTAATTAAACGTTGTTCTTAATCCACTTTAAAAGTATTATGTATTAAACAATTAAAAAGGACCTATCAACTGAAGTTTACAATTCCAGTTGACAGATCCTCTTTTTATAGAAAACAACCTTTTATTTCATTCAATTTTCCTTTATGTGATTAATCTTGTTGAACAAATAATTGACACGACATTGGTTCTAATCGTATTTGATGACTTGATTTTTGTTGTTTAAATAAGTTATACCAATTCATCCCATTATCATACGGTAATGTTACCTCTTTTTCATCGGTAAGATGACGGTTCATGATAAAGATAAAATGACCTTTTTCTGCTCTATCTCCAAATACATCTGTAGTTGATTGAATAAACCTTTCAAACATGATGATATCTTCATTTAATAAAGTAATTTTCCAATCTCCAGTACGGAGTGCATCATATTTATTTCTGATTTCGGCTATTTTCCGAAACCATTCTAGACGATCATTGTTTTCTTTTCCCCAAGGAAATGGGTGTCGATTTGCTGGGTCTTCCCCTCCAATTATACCTACCTCATCTCCATAATAAATGGAAGGAACACCAGGCAAGATAAAAAGAAATAAACTAATTGATCGAATTTGTTTATCAATCATATCCAATCGTGCCTGATCCTTAAACTGAGGAGATAGTTCATTATCTAAAACAGTAGCCATTCGCTCCACGTCATGACTAGATAACAAATTCATTGTTCCATAAAAATGCTCTTTGGGATAATGTTCGGCTATTGTCATATATTGATTAACAAACCGATTTGCATCACATTTTCCCGCAATATAATCAAACAACATCTTACGCAAAGGATAATGCATGACAGCATCTAATTCATCACCTAGTAAATAGTCTCTACGTTTTCCATAGGCAACTTTATTTGACGCATCCTCCCAAACTTCACCTAATAATACTGCATTCGGATTTACCAATTTCAATTGTTTTTTTATTTTTCGAATAAAGTCATCTGTTAATTCATCAGCTACATCTAACCGCCAATGATGAATGCCCTTTGACTGCCAAAATTGAATAACACTATCTGGTGCATCAACTAGAAATTGCTGAACGGAACCGTGATCTAATTGCAGTGTTGGAAGTGTATTAATCCCCCACCAACTTTCATAATGATCGGGATATGCATAAAATGTATACCAATCAATATAAGGCGAGTCGTTTGATTGATAAGCACCCACAGAATGATATTCACCTTTTTTATTAAAATACACACTATTACTACCAGTATGATTAAAGACACCATCAAGCATGATTTCAATGTTACGTTTTTTTGCTGCTTCAATTAATTGTTGTAAATCTTCTATTGTACCAAGTAACGGATCTATTTTATGATAGTCACCCGTATCATACCGGTGGTTACTTTCTGCTTTAAATATTGGATTTAAATAAATAACAGTAACACCTAACGATTGAATATAATCAAGTTTTTCAATGATTCCTTTTAGGTTACCCCCAAAAAAATCCCATCTGATCACATTTCCAACTTGATCACGAATATAGATTGGCTCATCATCCCAATGTGCATGAATTAATGCGTGATTTGAGGCTTTTTCCATCTCTAGTTCTCCATGCCGATAAAACCGGTCCGGGAAAATTTGATAAATAATTGCGTGCTTCCACCATTTTGGAACTTGTGTGTCTTTTTTGTATACAGTTATTTGCCATGCAGGGGGAAGATCTGGATATGTCGCTCCTCCCCCACTCTCCTCACTGTATTTACGCCCGTAGAAAAAGGAACGGTCTCCATATTTTATTTCAAAATAATACCAAATTAATTGCGGTTGATTTGGCATCGTGATATGTGCAGTCAGTAAATGACTTGAATGATTTCCTGTTTTCTCTTCCATACGAAGTACTTCTTGTTTATCTTCTTTCTCATATATTAGATGCACATACACACTATAATTACTTTCTGTCGTATTAATTGCTATTTGCAAGGTTAATGCCGTAGTGACAGGAAGTGCTCCAAATGGATGACGATAAATCGCTTGAAAGCTATTATGTTTTATTTTCCAATTTGTCATATTCTCTCCCCTCACCTACAGTACTCCATATATCTGTCCATTCTTACTCTAATTTCCAAATATCAGCGGCATAAGAAGCTATCGTATCATCACTTGAGAATCGTCCAGAATAAGCAATATTTATCAGACTCTTTTGATTCCATATATTTCTTTCTTGATAATCATTGCTTATTTTCCTTTGTTGTTTTGCATAATCATCAAAATCCTTTAAAACAAAATATTCATCATTATAGGTTAGCAATGCATGATATATATCCTTAAACACCGCTTCATCTTTCACAAAATCTCCAGGAATAATTAGTTGATCCAGTGCATAACGAATTCGATCATCTGAATGATACAAATCCTTTGCTGTATACTCATTTGATTGCTGATAATGCAATACGTCTTGAGCAGATAAACCAAAAGGATAAATATTTGCCTTACCTACTTGATCAAATAGTTCAATATTTGCTCCATCCATTGTTCCAAGTGTTAGTGCTCCATTCATCATCATTTTCATATTTCCTGTACCTGATGCTTCTTTTGTTGCCGTAGACAACTGTTCACTCACATCTGCAGCTGGAATAATTTTTTCCGCTAATTGATTGGAGAAATTTTCAAGGAAAACAACTTGTAATTTGTCTTTCACATCAGAATCTTGATTGACAACCTTTGAAACTGTATCAATTAATTGAATAATTTGTTTAGCGAAATGATAGCCAGGTGCTGCTTTTCCAGAAAAAATAAATACTCTTGGTGCAAATGGCTTCATTGGATTATTCTTTATTTCACGATATAAATGAATAATATGAATGATATTTAATAATTGTCGTTTATATCCATGTATTCGTTTGACTTGCACATCAAAAATAGCGTGTGGATTAAGTAAGATTCCTACTTCTTGCTTTACATAATTGGCTAGTAGTTGTTTATTATGGTGTTTTACTTGTTGTAGTTTTTCTAGGAAAATAGAATCTGTTTGAAAAGGTAATAGCTTTGTTAATTTTTTAGGAGATTGTAGCCATTCTTCACCGATTGCTTCTGTAATAAGTTGAGAGAGAGAAGGATTCGCAAGCATTAACCACCTTCGATGAGAAATACCATTCGTTTTGTTTATAAATCGTTCTGGAAAAGCCTGATAGAATAAACGCATTTCTTTTTTCTTTAACAATTCTGTGTGTAATTTTGCTACGCCATTTATGGAGTGACTACCTACAATGGATACATGAGCCATTTTAACTTGCCCATCTGCAATTAAGGCTAACTCCGCAATCCGATCAAAATCACCAGGGTATTTTTCCCACATTTGCCGACAGAATCGCTCGTTCATTTCAACTAAGATCATATATATTCTAGGTAAGAATGTTTTCACCCAATTTTCTGGCCATGTTTCTAATGCTTCTTGTAGTGTTGTATGGTTCGTATAAGAGACAGATTGTGTTGTAATTTCCCAGGATTCTTCCCAACTCAAATCTTTTTCATCGACTAAGATACGCATGAGCTCTGGTATGAGAAATGCTGGATGTGTATCATTAATATGAAAACAAAGAAACCGAGGTAAGTCTGACCATGATAACTGTCTTTTTTCATATTCCTTAAGGATCGATTGAATACCAGCAGAAACAAGAAAGTATTCTTGTTTTAAGCGCAGAATTCTTCCTTCCTCTGTTGAATCATCCGGATAAAGAAAATCGGTCAATTCCTCTAATCGACGCTGGTAGGCTAACATGTTTTCCGCATAACCTTCCAGTTTTGCTTTCATTAAGACTTGATCCAAAATTGGTTCTGCGGCCCATAATCGTAAAGTATTAACGGTTTCTGTTTGATACCCTACTATAGGTACATCATATGGAACAGCCCTTACTGTTTCTGCATTTACTAACTGAAATTGCAGTTTATCATTCTGAACCAACGTGTTAATATCTCCACCAAATGAAACATCAATAGCTTCTGTCGGTTTTCGGTATTCCCACATGTACCCTTCACCTAACCAATTGTCTGGTAATTCAAATTGTTTACCGTCTTCCAGTCGCTGATTAAATAATCCATAGCGATACCTTAATCCAACCCCATTTCCTACTAATCCTAGAGATGCAAAGGAATCCAAAAAACATGCTGCCAATCTTCCAAGGCCACCATTACCAAGCCCAGGATCATGTTCATAGGGCTTTATATCTTCCAGAGAAAAACCTAATTCCTCTAAACCACTTTCTACAATTTCATTTACTCCTAAATAATTTAAATGCGTAGCCAATAAACTGCCAATTAAAAACTCCATTGAAAAATAATATACTTGTTTTACCGGTTCTTGTTTATTTCCTGACGTATTTTTCTCTTGAATCCATTCTGCTAATACTGTACTTAATGCAACAAACGCATCTGCATCTGTTGCATTATTAATCTGTTTTCCTTTAGTAGTACGTAATGCCTTGATAAATAACGATTTAAATATCTCTTTTTCTTGCATCATACCATTATCCCCCAATCACCCTTTTGCTACATGAAACATTCGCTTAACCTACAGTAGACTGATATATTTCTAGATACGTTTCAGCAGCATAATCCCATGACAAATTACTATTTGCCATGTTTTCTACGAGTTTTAGCCATTTGTTCTTATTTTGATAGATAGCCAGTGCACGGCGAATGGTATATAACATATCGTGGGCATTATAATTTTTAAAACTAAACCCATTCCCTTCTTCTGTTTGCTCATTAAATGAAGTCACTGTATCAACTAAACCACCTGTTTCTCGAACGATTGGAGCTGATAAGTAACGAAGTGCCAGTAATTGGCCAATTCCACAAGGTTCAAAACGAGACGGCATTAAAAATAAGTCACTAGCCGCATATATGCGTCTAGCAAGTGTCTCTTTAAATTCAATAACTGCTACTACCTTCGTTGGATATCTTATTTGTAAAGATCGAAATAGTGATTCATACGAATAATCTCCCGTACCCAAGACAACTAATTGAACATTATCCTGTTCTACCCATTCATCGATTACTCTCGCTATAAGATCAAATCCCTTTTGCTCTACAAGTCTTGAAACAATTCCGACCATTGGGATGGATTCATCAATTGGAAGACCTAGTTCTTTCTGCAGCATCGATTTATTTTTTATCTTTTCATTAAAACAAGACTCATATGGAAACGGGATTGCATTATCTGTTGCAGGATCATAGGCAGAAATATCGATACCATTAATTACACCTGTCAGTTTTTCCGATCTCTTTCTTAGTACACCATCCAAATTTTCTCCATAATAACTTGTTTGGATTTCTTTGGCATATGTCTTACTAACAGTAGTTACCTTATCTGCGTAATTCAAAGCTGCCTTCATAAAATTGACATTTCCGTAAAACTCAATTCCATCTTCATGCATTACTTGATGATCTAAATCCATCAATTCATGTAAAATAGATGCTGGGAAAATGCCTTGATATTTTAAATTATGAATCGTAAAGACTGTTTTTATCTTATGAAATAGTGGATCGTTTTGATAATGGGTGTGTAAATATAATGGAATTAATCCTGTTTGCCAGTCATGACAGTGAATAACATCAGGGATCCAATCCATTATTTTTAGCATTTCAAAAATGGATCGATTAAAAAAAACGAAACGTTCTGCCTCATCACCAAATCCATATAAATTCGAACGTTTAAAATAGTACTCATTGTCGATAAAGTAAAAGGTAATACCATTACAAGTTAGTGTCTCAATACCTGCATATTGATTTCGCCAACCAAGGCGAACACGGTATGCACCTAAAAGAGTAAGCTGTTCTTTCCACTCATCAGACATCTCTTGATATTTCGGTAATACAACTCTGACTTCTGCTCCTTGTTTCGACAATGCTTGAGGGAGTGAGCCCAGTACATCAGCTAACCCCCCTGATTTCACAAAAGGACTACATTCTGAACCAACCATTAAAATTTTCACAATTATTACTCCTTTTTCTACATTAAAGCCTTTGTCTTTTAGCTACAACAAATGGATTTTCTTTTGTACCAATTAATACTTGCCCACTCGAAATGCTACATTCCTTATCTAAAATGACATGTTTTAATACCGCATCAGGAGCAATTTCACACCGTTGCATAATGATTGAATCTTCAATTTTTGCCCCCTCACCTACTTTTACACTACGAAATAGGATGCTATTTTGCACGTCACCATGAATATGACATCCATTTGCAACCATTGATCGTCTGACAAAAGAATTTTTTGCATATGTTGCAGGTACTTCATTTTTTAATTTTGTCAGAATTGGCGCCTCTGTTTGAAATAAACCATCGTAACTATCATCATTTAACAAACACATACTATTTCGGTAGTAACTTTCAACAGAATGTATAAAGGCATGCGTACCACTGTATTCGTAACCATGTACATGAAGAGAGGACAAATTCGGTATAATGGCATCATTAAATAGATTTGAGTAACCTTTTTCAATTGACAGTTCAATCCAGTTTAGTAATGCTGTTTTCTTCATAATATACATGTTCATATAAATTTGAGTATTCTCTTTCTCATAATCTATTTCAACGACTCTATTATTATTATCTAATGTTAATTTATTAGTAAATTGATGTTCGGGATGCAATTGATCTACGTTTTTATATACTACTGTTACATCAGCTTTCGTAGCAATATGCTCTTCTAAAACATCTTGCATATCAATGTTACAAATATGTTGTGAACCAGTAATAATGATATAGTCCGCTTGCACTCGATGAATAAAGTCAATATTATTGTGAAAATGTTGTAATTCTCCCTTAGATATATCTGTTGGATCATTCCAATCAGGAGGTAAAATAAACAAACCACCATGCTGTCGATCAAGATCCCATGCTTTTCCTTGTTCTAAGTGATCTAATAGGGAACGATATTTTTTCCTAGCAAAAATAGCAATAGAATCAATATTAGCATTGATCATATTTGATATTGTAAAGTCGATCAACCGATATCTTGCAGCAAAAGGTACAGCTCCCGTACATCTGAAATATGTTAGTTCATTCATATTGTCTATCTCTTGATCTAAATTAATTATTCCTGCAATGCGATTCATTCTATCTCTCCTATTTCATCATTGTGACATAATGTGGATCTTTATTTTTGTTACTTCCTACGTAGACACTAATCTCTTCATCATCAGACAAATTGCCGATTACACTATTGTCTTTAATGATACTACCTTCCATAACAATGGCCCGATGAATCCTTACACCCTGGCCAATGCTAACATTTGGCATAATAATAGAATCAGTAATAACAGCATCCTTTGCGACATCTACTCCATAAAACAGAACAGAATGATCCACTTCACCATATATATGACATTTTTCTCCGATCAAAGCATTTTTCACTGTAGCACTTTTGCCAATTAATTGAGCAGGAAGGCTCGGATTGTTAGAATAAATACGCCATGTATGTTCATGCAGATCTAATTGTGTTGTATCTTCTAATAAATCCATATTTGCCTGCCATAAACTCTGAATTGTTCCAACATCTTTCCAATAACCGTCAAATGTATAAGACATTAATTGCTTTTCATCTTTAAGCATTGTTGGAATAATATCTTTCCCAAAATCATGTGAAGATTGGGGATCACTTGCATCAGAAAGTAAATAATCTTTTAAAACATCATATCGGAATATATAAACCCCCATAGAGGCGAGATTATTTTTAGGATTGGATGGTTTCTCCTCAAAATCAACAATTCTTCCTACTTCGTCTGTATCCATAATGCCAAAACGATTTGCTTCATCTAATGGCACTTTAATAACAGAAATCGTTGCATCTGCTTGACTTGACTGATGGAACTCTAACATTCTTGCATAATCCATTTTGTAAATGTGATCACCCGACAAAATCAATACATGCTCTGGCTGATAATAGTCTAAGTATTTTATATTTTGATAGATAGCATCTGCTGTTCCTTTATACCAATCGCCACCTTTTGATTGCATGTAAGGAGGAAGTAAGGAAACACCACCAAAATTTCGATCTAAATCCCAAGCTGAACCAATTCCAATATAATCATTTAACACATGTGGCTCATATTGCGTAAGCACACCTACAGTATCAATACCAGAATTGGTACAATTACTTAGAGTAAAATCGATAATTCGATACTTTCCACCATAAAAAACAGCTGGTTTTGCGATATCATACGTTAACGATTGTAATCTAGTCCCTTGCCCACCAGCTAATATCATTGCTACACATTCTTTTTTCTTCATGTGGTCTCTCCCCCTTTTTCATTCATGACGATATGCTTTTTATCACACTGATTGCTAATGGCGGAATCGTCATTTCAATATGCTGATTTTGACTTTGCCATGGTGTATTTATTGATGGTAATGTGACATCGTTTACTTGACCGGATCCCCCAAAATCTAGTGAATCACTAGAAAATATTTCTTGATATAATCCTTCTTCAGGGACACCGACTTTATAATGATGATAGACTACCGGTGTGAAGTTACATATAATTACTATTTCTTCAGAGTTATCCTTATTATGACGAATGAATGAAATAATACTTTGTTCATAATTATTTGCATCAATCCATGTAAAACCTTCCTCTTTATGATCTAACTCCCATAATGCCGGCAATTGTTTATATAATTGTTGTAACTTTTGAAGATAAGTACTCACCTGTTGATGTGATTCAAATGACAATAGATTCCAATCTAATTCGTCCATGTCTTTCCACTCATCAAATTGCCCAAATTCTGATCCCATAAATAATAATTTTTTTCCGGGATGGGTGAACATATAGCCTAAAAACAAACGAAGGTTAGCGAATTTCTTCCAATAGTCACCAGGCATTTTATTTAGCAACGATTTTTTTCCATGAACAAGTTCATCATGTGAGATCGGTAAAATAAAATTTTCTGAAAAAGCATACATAATAGAAAATGTAATTAAATGATGGTGATACTTTCTGTAAATAGGATCCATTTCCATATACCTCAATATGTCGTTCATCCACCCCATATTCCACTTGTAATTGAATCCAAGCCCTCCCACATATGTAGGGTAACTAACAAGTGGCCAAGCGGTTGATTCTTCAGCCATCATTAAAATATCTGGTACCTCAGCAAATACTGCTTCATTCAATTGCTTTAGGAATCCAATTGCTTCGAGGTTTTCTCTTCCTCCGTATTTGTTCGGTTTCCATTGACCGTGCTCTTTGTCATAATCCAAGTAAAGCATACTAGCTACTGCGTCTACACGTAATCCATCCACATGAAATTCCTTTAACCAATAGATAGCGTTAGAAATCAAGAAGCTTTGTACCTCTGGACAACCAGTATCGAAACTTAACGTTCCCCAAGAATGTTTTTCTGCCTTTCCTGGATCTCTGTATTCAAATAAAGCCTCTCCATCAAATTGGCGTAATCCATGATCATCTTTGCAAAAGTGTCCAGGTACCCAATCTAATAGCACACCGAGACCATGTTGATGACAGCAATCAACAAAATAACGAAAGTCTTCTGCTGTGCCATAACGTGAAGTTACTGAATAATATCCCGTTAATTGATATCCCCAAGAACGATCATATGGGTGTTCATTAATCGGTAATAATTCAATATGGGTATACCCTAATTCTTTTACATAAGGAATGACCTTTTCTGCATACTCCCTATATGTATAATATTTCTCTCGTTCAATATACTTCCAAGAACCTAAATGCATTTCATAAATGGAAAGTGGAGATTCATATAGATTCGTTTCTTTTCTTCGCTTCATCCATTCCTGATCTTTCCAATCATAATCCTGTATAGGATGAACAACTGAAGCAGTATTGGGACGTAATTCACTAGAAAATGCGTATGGATCTGCTTTTAAGAAAACATTGCCTTGTTTAGTTGTTATTTCATATTTATATATTTGCTCTTTCTCAAGGTTAGGGATAAATAAATACCAAAGCCCACCATCATTTATCTTTTGCATGGTGTGGTCTTGACTATCCCAGTGATTAAATACACCAACTACATTAACCTGAGCTGCATGAGGTGCCCAAACGATAAAACGAATGCCAATTTCTCCGTTTTGACTATCTTCGTGCGCACCTAGTAAGCGATAGCTATATCTGGATAGACCTTTGTGAAAAAGCTCGATTTCTTGTTCTAATACTTGATCAATTACCACTCACTCACCCTTTCTTTTTAATTACAAATCATTATATGTATAGAATAAGAAAACATGTATATTTTTTTATAATGATTCATTGAGTTCTAGACACAAATGAACGCCGAGTCTTACTTCTCAGCGTTTTTTATAATTAAGTACATGAATTTCTAACGAACACGTTCTGTATTTTTCTTTATGTTTAGTCGTAACCTAGGTCTGCTATCTTCGGTCTTTTCCTTCTTCATCTGGAGACTAGAAGAACAATTGGGACATTTAATTGCTTGTGAAGGAATCGGCATTCGACAATATGGGCAATCTTTTTTCGTCATTGCATCAATAGGATGTTGATCTGGCTTTTTCCAACGATTCATTTGTCTTATTACTAAAAATATAATAAATACAACGATTACAAATCGAATAAACGATGTAATAAATAGACCATAATTAATGGTAGCAGCACCTGCTTCCTCCGCTTCTTGCAAGGAACGGTAGTGAGCACCACCAAGTGTTATAAATAAATTAGAAAAATTCATCTTTGCTAAAAAGACACCTACAGGTGGTAGTAGCACATCTGAAACAAACGAATCAATAACATTACTAAAAGCCGCTCCTAGTACTAGACCAATCCCTACTTCAGCAGCACTACTTTTCAAAATAAATAAACGAAACTCTCTAAATAAGCCGATTGGCACCAGCCCCTTTTTATTTCCTTTTTAAATAGCTATGACGAGGTGGTACAAGCTATGTATTTTTTTTGATAAAAGGACTCACAAATGATAACCTTCTTATTTATGAAACAAAAATAAAGAGGTTAATATATAAAAAAACCCATTTGAAGGTCAATAAAAACCTATCAAATGAGTCTATGTTAAAAGTTCTAAACCTAGAATATATACTTGTTGTGTACTTATTTAAATAACTCCAATAATGCTTTTGCACTATGTACTTCGTAATCGGCTTGAATGGTGCTATTCTCTGGTATCTTTCGTTTACGATGATTCATCCAAATCGCTTGCCAGCCTACTTGTTTTGCACCGATAATATCTTTTTCAAAAGAATCACCGATATATACTGTCTCTGATTTGTTTAAATCTAAGTGATTTTCGATTATATGAAAAATCTCTTTCTTTGGTTTCGCATGGCCATGATCACCTGAAATAAAAATATGATTTTCCGGTATCCATTTAGTTAAATGTAATTGCTCGATTTTCATTGATTGATGGTGTGCCTCCCCATTCGTAAGGATAGCAAGTTGTTTTTCTTGCGCGTATAAGTTATTTAAAAGTTGTTCGACATCATCAAATAAAGTGATTTTTCGTTGTTCTTCTATATATTTTTTATGAAAAAACAGTGCTTTTTCACCGTCCATTGGAATATGGAAATCTTTGCATGCAGCAATTATCCTACCAATTTGCCATTCCAATTCTGTAATTTCTCCTGCTTCACTTTGATCAAATAATCGCTCACTATGCTTTCTACTAACACGGTATATTTGATCAATTTCCTCATAGGTCTTAGATTGATCCACTAGCTCTCGAAAGACATTATGAAAAGAAAGTGCTTGATCATATAATGTATCATCTACATCAAATACTATCGTTTGCAACTTTTTTCCTCCTTTTACACACAATATAAATGTATCAATATTACCTATTGTCTTTATTAATTAAAAACGTCACTTTTTTTAACGTATGATAAATCCTAATGCGTAAATGGTGCAATAGGATCTATCATATAATTACTATAGATAAACGTAATTATCAAGATTTCGTTGTTCCATGTATAGCAACATGCTGTCTTTCTAAAATAAAGCGATTATGCTGCCATCCTAATGTGTTCATCACATATCCTAATGCATCTGCATTATATCTTCCCGCAATTTTTTGATAACAGAGTAATTCATAAATGCCATCATAATCAAAGTCAATGGCATACATACCGCTCAACGGATTAACAAAACCTGTTATCGGTTCCTTTAATTTTCCCTCTTTATCGTATATTTCATCTAAATAACTCTGATCTCTAGTAGAAATATCAATAATATAAAACAATCCATTTTCTTCACTTAGAACGGATACTTTAAATTGGTCTTGAAACGTAACTTGATATTGATATTGCTGGTTATATAATGCTGAATCAAAAAGCAATCGTGGTGTATATGCAGCAAATGAATAGATATAGTGGTTATAAATTCCTCCACTACCTCCAGTAGGAACACTAATAAAAATATCTTCGACACGATTACCAGTAAAGTCTCCTAAAAACAAAGTAGGCTCATATCCACTATCTTCAGGTAGAACAACACTACAAACAGCTCCAGTTCGACCATCTTGAACAAATACAGTAATTCGATGCAAGTATGGACTATCTGCTGTCTTTAATGCCGTTAAGTAAACATAATCAATGACGCCATCACCCGTTACATCACCAACAGCATACGTAACTAGACTAGGTACTTGATTCATACTTAATTGATCCATATAGCCCCTCTTCTCCTGTTCGACATACATACTTTTATATATCGTATGGGTATTCGTAACAAGACGTGTCAAACAGAAATAAGTTAATCCTCATCTTTTAACGAATTGTCTTTGGTAGTAAACGCTTCTGGTATCATCGTAAATCCTTCAATTACTGTATCTTCTTCTACTTCAATTAATAAACAACGTTTTCCAAAAAAATTGACTTGCCGTACATATTTTAAATCTTGTGGACTAATTGCTATGTTTGCAACTTTTGTTTTGATTTTTATCGATTTAGATTGGTATTTTGGTAGAATACTACTTGCCTTTAACTCATATGTTTTATCATCAATAATATTATGAAAGGCTTCTTCTACCTTCTCTGTATTCACATCCTCCACACCGCTCATTTTTAGTACCTGCTCAACATCCTTGTAATCAAGTTTAGGTGCTTCGTCTTCTTCATTCTCTTCAATGGTACGATTGATTTCCTCATACACATTAGAAAGCGTTGTCGTATTTATTTTATTGTCTGTTACATGCTTCACGATTTCTTCAAAAACCGCTTTATCTTCCTCTGCAGTCATAAAATCTTCTGCATTTAGTACATTTTCAATAAAGTGCATATCTAGCTCATTTGATTTCCCTGTTGAATAAAGCACATGATTTACATCAGCAGTATAATTTGTGAAACATGGGAACAAAAACCCTTTCAAAGGAGCATTCAAATTAATTACAGGATCAACAACAATATTATATTTAAACGTTTTTTCAACATAATCAAATAACAATTCTTTTCTTGGATCTTGTGTTTTATTAACACTTGATAAAATGAACGGGTGCGAATAAACCGGCTCAAATGCATTGTCCTCTGCATCATCATTTTTTCGTTTGGTGGATTTTAAATATTCTCCGCGGATAAATGTAATAACAATATCCATATCATACGTTTTATCTTTCAGCATCTTTTCAACGAGTTCAAGCATCTGGTCTTTCCAATCTTCTGCACGTTCACTAAGTAATGCTTTATGTAAAATAAGTTGACTACTATTTTCTGCTTTCGAATCAAACCGTAATTCAAATAGTTTCTCATCTAATTGACCTGTTAATACTTTTTTAAAATTCGTCATAAATAGCTCTTGTTGTTCTCTCTCAAGCATATCAAATGGTTGACTTTGATGATGATAAATCTCATCTGATTCCTTCATAACATATACATTAAAAATGTCTGAAATTTTTAATAAATCATTATCTACTTTAAATTGTCTGCGAAGAGCAGCAAGATCTTTTTTATTCAATTTATAAACAGCTCCTAAACTTGTCTATATCTCATTCATTTATACCATCATTTTATTCTAACATAGTATGATATTTTTTTGTCTATACGTGTTATAGTGCCTTCTGATCATTTGAACTTAAATATTTATTTACAAATCTTAAAAGCACTTGTCGATAGTTTTCCTGATCGGTTTGGTACGCCAATCCATGACCAGCATCTGGTATGAGTAATAATTCCTTATTAGTGGTCAATGCCGCTTTGTACAATACTTCCACCATATATTTAGGCACAAAAGCATCTTCTTCCCCATGAACAAATAGAATTGGCTTGTTGGTTTGTTGTACCTGTTTAAGTACGGATGCTTCTTGAAAAGCATAACCGGTTCGCCATTTTGTTATTAAACTAGTAACATGCAAAATTGGAAATGCTGGCAAATGATACATTCGTTTCATCTGATAAGCAAGTTCTTCCATTGCAGAAGTGTAACCACAATCCGCAACAATAGCCTTCACTTGATCTGGTAGCGATTCTCCACTTGCCATCAATACTGTTGCCGAACCCATGGAAACGCCGTGAAGTACAATTTCTACATCATAATCAAAGAAATCAGTAACTTTATCAATCCAATCCTTGTAATCTAGTCGCTCATGCCATCCAAAACCAATGTAGTCCCCTTCACTTTCACCATGCCCCCTAGCATCTGGTACCAATACATGCATGCCTAAAACTTCATGATATAGACGAGCAAAACCACTCATCGTTTTTGCATCACCAGCATAACCATGTGCAATAATGGCTACTTTATTTGTTTCGTTTTCCGGCGATAAAAAATAACCAGTAAGTGTTAAGTTATCGGTAGTTTTCTGTGTCCATTTGGTAAAATGTTGTTTCTTCCACCAGTTTTTATCTTCTTGTGTACTCAAATCAATATCTCCATCAACTTCTAAATCTGGATCATTTTCTAGAAATGGTTTGTTTCCACGAGCTACTGCAACTTGATAGAAGTAAAATCCCGCCCCTATCAATCCAATTAAAATAACAGATAACCCCAATAGAATATACACCATATACAAGCACGCTCCTTTACATGAATTATAACAAAATTATCTATTCATGGAGTCGACTATTTTTATAAAAAGCGGATAATAAAAAGCCCTCGATATTGATCGAGGACTTCGACTCTAATTATTGAGTAACTTTACTGGCTACTAATTTTTCAGCTACTGCCTTTACTTGTTCTAACCCTTCTGCAATAATTGATTCCGCTTTATCTGGCATAGCGTTATGCCCTTCAATAATAACTTCTTCTATAATATCCATACCAAAAACACCACCTAATATATTACGCATATAATTGATAGCCATATCTAGACGATCTGTCTCTGGCGTATTGTACATTCCACCACGCGCATTTAGAAGGATTGCTTTTTTATCCGTCATTAAAGGGTGCAATGTCCCTGATTTGTCAAATTTAAATGCAAATCCTGCTTCATAAATGTAATCCATAAATGTTTGCATTTTTGCTGGAATTGTATGATTCCATAAAGGAAAAGCAAAAACAATTAAGTCTGCAGCACTGACAGCATCTTTTGCCTTTTGCTTTGCATCTAACAAACGTTGCTGCACGTCTGTTAGTTCTTGCCCATTTTGCAAGTTACCAAATGCATCAAATAAATCTTGACCGAAGTAAGGCGTATCTTCTGCGAAAACATCATATGTTGTGACATTTAAATCTGCTACCGATTCCAAAAATGTCTCATACATTTTGCTTGATATTGCTTCCGTTGCTGGTCGATTGTTTGCTTTTACTACTAGTATATTCATCATTTTTGTCCCCCAACTTCTACTTTACCTACTAAATAAATCAGTAAGTTTATTTATACACACTATTATGTATAAAACAGAAACTTTAAGCAAGCATTCCAACCTAGCTCTTTGAACCAACTATTTTATCACTAATAGTATCATTTTATTTTATTATTTATTTAGACCTGCTTGAAGTTGAGTGACTTCCGCTGCAAGTGCATGTATACGTTCAATAAGTGCTTGATCAACAATTTCATTTACATCATTAAATGATTCGCTATGTGCAAAGATAGAAATCGTTGGAACTAATCCTTTTAAATAAGAAAGTACTGGTTTTAAATGATATTCAGACACAAGAAAATGTTTATCTACAGACCCAGTTGTTACTATTCCAGTTACTTTTTGTTTCAAAGCGTTGACTGGCAGATGATCAAGTAAATTTTTCAAAGCACCCGTAATTGATGCTTGATAAATTGGCGTACCAAAAATTATAATATCTGCTTCTATTATTTTATTGACCACTTGAAATGTATCTTCATTATAAAAGGCTAACGGCTCTCCTCGAACAAACTCTACTTCCACATCTCTTAGGTCAATTAATTCTGTGACTGCATTCGAATTAATTTGCTTCGTTGCTTCTAATACATGATGAACCATTACATTTGTTTTCCATCCAGCTAATGCACCTGAAACACCAACTATTTTCATTCTATCACCTACTTTTAAAGATTCTTATCCATTCTGAACTGAAATAAGTTTCTCTGCAATTTTTTTATCTTGTTTCATTTGCATGATTAATGCATCTAGATCCGAAAAATCTTTTTCTTCACGCATAAAATGTAAAAAGGATACAGAGACCGTATTCTCATAAAGATCTCCAGTATAATTTAAAATATGAGCTTCGATTAAGTAGCCATCTCCATTAACAGCAGGACGATAGCCAGCACTTATTAACACATTATAATATTCTGTAATGACATCTTCTTTATGAATACCAACGATACCAAAATAAACTCCCGGTTTAGGCATTACATAATGGTCCACTTCTCCCAGATTAAGCGTTGGAAAGCCTAGTTTTCTTCCCATCTTCTCTCCATGAACCACTTTACCAATAATCGTATATGGTTGACCCAACAATGCTTGAGCTTGCTCTACATGACCATTCACAATGGAAGAAGACACCATGTCATCAGTGACGGTATCTTCATTTACCTTCACTCCAGAAACAACCTCCACTTGAATACCCATCTGTCTAAATTTGTTAATTAATTGCGAGGAAAGGACATTATTATCTAGTAATGCTTGATCTATTACGATACGGTGAATTATTAATTGAGAAAATAAATCAGTAATCAAATCTTCAAGTGTTTTTCCTTCTTGTGGCCTTAATTGAGTATATTTAGATACATGATATTGTTCCAATAATTGAAATAGTAATTTATCTGATGTCACTTTCTTTCCCTTCAAAAAAAAATTTAAATCAATAACAGCTACTTTTTCTTCTGTATCTTTTAATGATCTTTTTGCTGTTTGTAAGACATGTTGCTTTCCCCTATGAAAAATATCAAAGCACCCTAATACTAGGGTAAATGGTGTTCGATCCATTTGTGATTGTTTTGAGATTCCTATAGATTCCATATTTAACCCTCTTTATACAACAATTTAAAATGCATGCTTACTTCCTATCTTACAATAAATTAAACGTTACACAAATAGAAATGCAACCTTTCTGAATACAAATAGACTTTTTTAGTCTATTAAAAAAAGGATTACGCATCCCATTTGCAATTGGATGAGCAATCCTTTCTTTAACACTTATAAAAAACTAACTATTTTGCACAGCTTCTTTAATAGGTGTATCTCCGCTAACAATCTGAAATTCCTTACCAATTGTTTTATCATTTTGTAATGTTTGCAAAATTACTTCTGCCACATCTTCTCTTGGAATTTCACCACGTTCTACTTTTTCTGCTAATTGGACCTTAGTTGTACCTTTTTCATTTGTTAAAGCACCTGGGTGAACAATCGTATAATCAAGATCCGTGCCTCTTAACCATTCATCAGCATAATGTTTTGCGACTACATAGGGTGAAAAAGAAGATGGTGCTGCTTGGATCGCTTCACGTGTTGTATCAAATGAGCTTATCATTACAAATCGTTTCACACCTACTTTTTTAGCAGCTTCTATTGTTTTTACAGCACCATCTAAATCAATTAAAATCGTCTTATCTTTCCCTGTTTTTGGTCCAGATCCTGCAGTAAAGACAATTGCATCTACATCTTGAGCTGCTTTTGCAATGTCGTCCACGTCACTTTCTAAATCCACCATAACAGGTTCGGCGCCTAACTCTCTAAAATAATTAGCCTGTTCCTGCTTACGTATCATCGCTTTCGCCTGTAACCCTTCACTCTTTTGAATCATAGCAACAAGGTGTCTCCCTATTTGACCATTTGCTCCTACTACTAATATATTCATTATAACCATCCTTTCCTCAATTGATTACGAAATAGCATGCCTCATTAATTGTTTTCATATATCCAATCACTATCCATTTTTACTTATACCTCAGATCATCAACAATAAAACATGAACTAAAACTATAAGAAACAATAGAAAAAGCCTAATTTGCGAATTAAAGTTAATAACTTTTAACTTTATTTTTTCACAAATTAGGCTAAAAATTGGAGACTATCGTTTTAAATCAAATAAATAGCAGAAAGACGAATACATCACCTTTCTGCTATCTATTACCTCTTAAACAATTCCTAGTAAACTACCTGCGATACCAATAACAAGTGTGACACCGATTAAAGTTAAAGGAGATCTTCCTTTTTTAAGTAACCAATAACAGAAGACAGTATACACTAATGGTAGTAATGCAGGCATAATAGAATCTAATACTTCTGTCTGTATATTAACTGGTATTTCACCTGCTTGTATGGTCCAATCAAGTTTGAAATTTACGTAAGATGCAATTAAGGCGGCAACAACGGAAATACCGACAATAGATGCAGCACGTGATATTTTCTTTGTACCCTCTTTAAGAGAACTAATGGCTGCAGTTCCTTTTTTATAACCATAATGCATTAAGAAGAATCGTAAACCGAAATGAACAGCATTAAAGGCGAGTAAGAATAGAATAGGCCCCATTATATTTCCTTCGGTGGCTAATGATGCGGCTATACCACCAGTAATAGGAAGTAATGTTAACCAGAATAAAGCATCACCTATACCACCTAATGGTCCCATTAAGGCAACCTTTATACCTCGTATCGCACTTCTATTTTCTTTCGCTTCTTCCATTGCCAAAATGATAGATTGCACAAAAGTTATTAAAAACGGGTGCGTGTTAAAGAATTGCATATGGTCTAATGTAGCTGCTTTTAAATCATCTTTATCTTTATGAATTTTTTTCAAACCTGGTAAAATACTATATAACCATCCACCAGCCTGCATTCTTTCATAGTTAAAAGATGCTTGTAAGAATAAAGAGCGCCATACCATGTGATTTAAATCTTTTTTTGTTAAAACTTTCTCAGAAGTAGGATCATTGTAACCATCTTTTATTATTTCATCTTTATTAATTTGCTCTTGTTCTTTAGATACCATCAGAATAATCCTCCTCATCTGCCACTCCAGCATTTGCTGTTTTTACTTTAGGAGATCCGCCACCAAACGAGAAATCATATGCTGCAATAGCTACTGCGATAATTGCTACAGCTAAAATCGGTAATTGTAGATAAGCTATCGCAACAAAACCAATCGCGAAAAATGGTGCATATGTCCATTTGAACATAATTTTCATTAACATTGCGAAACCGACGGCTGGCATAATTCCACCTGCAACTGTAAGTCCATTAGTTAACCACTCTGGCATCAAGCTAACAAATTCTGCTGCTTTTTCTGCTCCAAAATAAATTGGCAGAAATGAAATGATAAAGAAGAAAACGAATAGAATTACCGGACCTAAATAATTAAGTCGATCAATTGCCTTTAAATTTCCTTTTAATACATACTGATCCATTTTATGCATAATTGGTGAATATGCAGTAAATAGTAAAGTTATAATTGCCTGTGCAGCTACCGCAAATGGAACAGCAATACCAACTGCTGTTTGCGGTTCTTGACCAACAAGAACCGCAAACGCTGTACCAATAACACCGCCTATAACAACGTTTGGTGGCTGTGCACCAGCAAGTGGTACCATCCCTGCCCAAACTAGTTCTAATGTTGCACCCGCAATCAGACCTGTTTGTAAGTCACCTAGTATCAAACCTATTACAGCACCTGCTACGATAGGTCTGTGTAGGTGAGTTAATCCATTAAACTGATCAATACCAGCAATACCAGCCCATAGCCCAATAAGTATAGCTTCTACTAACACTGTCTCTCCCCCTATCAATAAATGTTATGGCATATCACTTCCATATAAACTAATCAATCTTTGTCATTAAATCAAAACCACGTTCGTTTGGAATTCCTCTAACTTCTAACTCAATTCCTAGTTGATCTAGTTCTTTAAACGTTTGAATATCTTTTTCATCAAGTGAAACCGTTGGCGAAATTTGTTTTTTCCCTTCAGCAAAGTGAATATTCCCTACATTTATCTTCTTTATAGGCACCCCCCCTTTCACTAGTTCTAATGCATCCTGTGGCGTCTTAACAACCAATAGAATCTTTTGTCTTGGTGCGGCTTTTCCAATAATACGAGCGGTTTTTTCTATAGTAAAATATCTACTTTCCGTACTATCCGGAAGAGCCATATCCATTAGATTTTGTTGAACACTATCATTGGCAGCTTCATCATTAGCAACAATAACTAAGTTTGCACCCAACGTATTTGTCCAAGTCATGCCTACTTGCCCATGTACTAAACGATTATCAATTCTAGTTAATAAAATGTTTGGTGTACCCATCAATAAATTCCCTCCTAATGTATATGAATTAAATCTTTAAAATATTACTTACTAAATGCCATCTTCTCTTTCAACTTTTTGTTTTTCTTTGGATTGATAATGCTGAAGCCCATCTTCTCCAGCACGAATGGCTTGTGTTACAAATTGATCTAACCCTAATTCACGACTAAACATTCCATCTAATAACGATGGTAAATTAACTCCAGAAATTACTTTCACATTCTTCCTTTCTATTGATAAAATGACAGATTGGTTGAAAGGTGTTCCACCAGGTATATCTGTAAAAACAACCACCCCATCTCCCTGTTCAACTTCTGCTATTGCTAGACCCAACTCATTCTTTAATTGGCTAACATTCATCCCTTCCTTAAAATCAATTGCTTTCATATGTTCTTGTTCACCAGCAATTAATTGAATAGATGAATAAATTCCTGAAGCAAATTGCCCATGACCACAAATGACAATTCCAATCATAGTTTCCCTTCTTCCTTTGTAAAAAATGATTTAAAGCAAGCGTTTACATTGAACTTCTTTATTACATGGCAAATATCTTCTACAATATCCAGAATCGTTTTTGATATAAGCAACCCTCTCGACTAAAAAGGTGAGATAATAATGAATTATTTAGCTCACGTCCCGTCTAGTTAGTGAACAGATTATCAATAAACTGAATTATCAAGATCCATATTTACCCTTGTTCATACTCTATCTGATAGATACTCACTTGTTGTATGAATTTATTGAACTTATCAATGCTTCTTTATTTTGCTCATTGTTATATGTATGTGCTTATCTAGTAAATATACTTATTTTTTTATTTCCAATATCCATAATATTTTTCAAATAGTTGATTATTGTATACATCTGCTCCGTCGACATTAGAACTCCTAAACATAAGTACAAATCCCACTTATTTTTAACAAGAAGTGTTAGCATAAAACACAAAATGTATTCGTAACTTTATATAAGCACTAATCCACTGGAATAGGTTCGATCCACTCAAATCAAATTACTGTATTAACAAAATGCTTATTGTTAAAATATAACTAATTAAGAAATATTACTATCAAAATTGGAGGCATTTACATGGAAAGATTAAAAGACAAAGTAGTGATTATTACTGGTGGTGCTGGTGGAATTGGCAGTGGTATGGCTAAAGCTATGGTTAAAGAAGGTGCGATCGTTTCCATTGTTGATGTAAATGAAGAAACTGGAAAGTCAATGGAGAAAGAACTGCAAGCTTACTCTCCTAACTCCATGTTTTTGCAAGCTGATTTAATGGATAGAGATAACCTTGGAAAAATTATTTCTACTGTTGTAGACAAATATGGAAAAATTGATGTGCTCGTTAATAATGCACACGCATCGAAGCAAGCATCATTTGAAGATACAACACAAGCTGACATAGACTTATCATTTAATACTGGATTCTATCCAACCTTTTATTTGATGAAGGCCGCATTTCCTTATCTGAAAGAAACAAAAGGAAATGTTATTAACTTTGCTTCTGGGGCAGGATTAGCTGGGCACGAAACACAAGCTTCTTATGCTGCTGCAAAAGAAGCTATCCGCGGCATTTCTCGTGTAGCAGCAAACGAATGGGGCAAATTCGGTATAAATGTTAACCTTATTAGTCCGATTGCTTATTCTCCAGGTGTCGAAGCTTGGGCGAATGCTCAACCAGAATATTATGAGTCAGTAAAAAATCAAATTCCATTAGGTCGTTTTGGTGATGTAGAAAAAGATATTGGTAGCGTTGCTGTATTTCTTGCATCTGATGACGCGCAGTACATGACAGGTCAAACATTGATGGCAGATGGTGGATCTATTATGCTACGATAAGTCTTTCCTATCCCCCTATTGTTATTTAATGGTATTTCATATGAAATATACATGAATAAAATAAATATTTAGGAGGCATTACGATGGACAGATTAGCCAATAAAGTTGCGATTATTACAGGGGCTTCACGAGGAATGGGAGCTTCACATGCTCGTTTATTTGTAGATGAGGGAGCAAAAGTAGTTATTGCTGATATTCTTGAAGAAGAAGGCGAACAATTAGCAAATGAACTTGGAGATAATGCAGCGTTTATTAAGCTTGATGTAACGAAGAAAGAAAACTGGGAAAAGGCTGTTTCCTTTGCTGAAGATACATTTGGTCCTGTAAATGTCTTAGTCAACAATGCTGGTATTACAATGAATAAAACGATTGAAGAGATCACCGAAGAAGAGTATAGAAAAATCATTGATATTAATCAAGTTTCTGTTCTATTAGGAATGAAAGCTGTTATTCCTTCTATGAAAAAAGCAACTATTGGTTCAATCGTAAATATTTCATCTCTTAATGGTCTTGTTGGTGGTGCGATTGGGTATACCGATACAAAATTTGCTGTAAGAGGTATGTCAAAAGCCGCTGCGCTTGGTCTAGCTCATTATAATATTCGAGTTAATTCTGTGCATCCAGGAGTTATTGAAACACCAATGATCGCACAAGAAGACGCCAAAGAAGCCGTTAAAGAATTTTCAAAATTCATTCCTAATAAAAGAGTAGCAAAACCAGAAGAGGTATCAAATCTCGTATTATACCTTGCTTCTGATGAATCTAGTTATAGCACTGGTTCGGAGTTTGTCGTTGATGGGGGGCTCACCGCCCAATAACACTGAAATTATTAAAACAAAAAGAGATTCTCATGAATTAAGCTTTTAATTAGACCCATTTTTAAGGCAGGGTTATATATTATTGGTATCAATAAAAACGGTTGTTTAATTTCTTTTTTCAGAAATTGAACAACCGTTTTAATATACTCCCTTACTATATTTGTTCAACTGTAATTTGATCTACTATTGAATGCATATTTTCCGGGTTAATAGAACCTGTTTTTGGTTCCATGGCATTTAGTACACCCATACTAAGTCCAAATTTAATTAATTCTTCCGTTTCAAGCTTACGTTTTAAACCAGCGGCAAATCCTGCAATTACTGAATCGCCAGACCCGACCGGATTAATAGCATCTATCTTAGGAATTTGAGCATAGTATAAATCATTATCTTTTTTAATGATTGCACCGTTAGCACCAAGTGTGATAACCACCCATGGAATATTAGCAAAAATGTCTGAACGTAATAGATCTATTATTTGTTGTCTGTTCTCTATTTTTTCATTTACAATTTGAGCTAATTCTTCTTGATTAGGTTTTATCAAGAATGGTTTTGCCCCATCGGTTAATATCTGGTTAAGTAGCTTCCCATTAGTATCTAATAATACTGGAGTATGGTATTTTTCAGCTTTTGATATTAGCTGTAAATAAAATGAATAGCTAAGTCCTTTAGGTAAACTTCCTGAAATCGTAACAATATCAGCCTTTTTTACATATTCATCGAACACATCTAGAAATTTGTTTCCTTCCTGTTCATTAATTACAGGACCTTTTTCTAGTATCTCTGTCTGTTTTCCATCATGTAAGATAGCTATACAGTTCCTAGTTTCCTCATCTATTTTAATAAAATGATCTTGTATGCCTATTTTAGTTATTTCATTACTAATGAAAGCTCCTAATTCTCCACCTAGATAACCTGTTGCCATTACTTGCTCATCAAGCTGTCTTAATACCCTGCTCACATTAAGTCCCTTTCCACCAGCAGTTTTAGCAACTTCATTAACACGGTTAACTGTGTCAATATTCAATTCATCAAGATTGTAACTAATATCTACTGACGGATTCAATGTTATCGTCAAAATCATATTATTACCTCCTTTAATACGGATAAATATTTATTGATACAAAAAAGAAATCAAATCACTTCGATTTGAATAAACCTTTTGGTTCAAATAAAACAAACAATAAGTGGAGTGGGAAATCTCCCACTCCATAAATAATGTTTGTTATGCTTTACCATCACTTTTACAAATTAAGATTTTTTCAATAACTGCTTTCTTCATATAATCTTTTGCTAATTTCATATATTTTCTTGGGTCCGTTTCATTAGGATTATTTTCCAAAAATTCGCGCAATCCTTCAGAGAAAGGAATTTTTAGCTCAGTAGAAATATTTACTTTCGCACAACCAAGTTCGATTGATTTTTGCACATCTTTTTTAGAAATCCCAGATGCACCATGCAATACGATAGGAACATCTACTAAATTACTAATTTTGTCTAAACGTTCAAAGTCCAAATTAGGTTCTGTTTCATATAAACCATGCCCAGTACCGATAGCAACAGCTAATGAATCCACACCTGTTTTTTCAACAAATTCCACAACAGTATCTGGATCTGTATACGCTGCATCTTTCGCTTCTACTACCAAATCATCTTCTTGACCAACTAGTTTTCCTAATTCTCCTTCAACAGTTGCACCATATTTATGTGCTTCATCCACAACCTGTTTCGTGATTTCGATATTTTTTTCAAATGTATGATGTGAACCGTCAATCATAACTGACTTCGTACCAAGCTTAAGTGACTCTTCAATAGATTCAAAAGTTTCGTGGTGATCTAGATGAATTGCAATTGGAATATCATTTTCTTTAGCAGCTACTTCAACAATTGCTTGAATATAAGCCCGACCAGAATAGTTCATTGTACCAGGTGTTGCGGCTAAAATAACCGGAGATCGCAACTCAACAGCAGCTTCTACAACAGTTTTAATTGTTTCTAAATTATGAATGTTAAACGCAGGGACTGCGTAACCTTCTTTTCTCGCTTTAATTAACATTTCTTTAGTATTTTGCACGTACCCCATCTCATTACCTCCTAATAATAGACATCACAGCATATCTATTATTATTTTTTGAATTTTATCGTACCTTCTACTGCTGTCGCATGCACATCAAGTGATTGATCCAATACAACATAATCAGCAACTTTCCCTTTTGAAATACTACCAAGTCTAGTATCCTTGCCTAGGCTAAGAGCAGGTGAAAGCGATCCTTTATGCCATATTTCATATAGTGGTTTACCACTCCACTTTTGTAGATTCTTCACACCATTTATTAGTTGTAATGTACTTCCAGCCAATGAACCAAATTCAGTCTTCGCTATTCCATCTTTCATCACTACTTTAAATTCACCTAATTGATATTCTCCATCAGGCATTAACCCTGCACGCATACAGTCAGTAATTAAAATGAGTTTCTCTTTTTTTATTTCACTAGCTAATGTTGCTATATCAGGATGAACGTGATGACCATCACATATTAATTCAGCATATACATTATTATCAGTTAGTGCTGCCCCGACAACACCTGGTTCCCGATGATGCAAACCTGACATACCATTAAATAAGTGAACATAATTATTTGCGCCTTCTGAAACAGCTTGTTTACAACAATCATAACTTGCATCTGTATGAGCAATACTAACTTGAACACCAGTACCTGTTACATCTTTGATAAATTGCATCGTGTGTTCTCTTTCTGGTGCAAGTGCTATTTTGACAATAGAATCTTTTGCAATCTTCTGCCATTCTTGAAATTCCTTTAAATCAGGAGTTTTAAAATGATCCGGATTTTGTGCTCCTTTATGTTTCTCAGTAAAATAAGGACCTTCTAAGAAAATCCCTTCAGATTGTGCACCAGGTAACGCTTGCTCATCTGCCTCTGTAATTGCTTTAATGGCCTGCTCTATATCCGAAGTGGAAGAAGTTAATGTTGTCGGTAAAAACCGTGTTACACCTTGTTCTAATATAGAGGCCGATATAGCTTGAACCGCTTCGACAGTTCCATCCATAATATCGTAGCCATTTACTCCATGAATATGGGTATCAAACAATCCCGGAGCAATCGTATACCCACTCCAATCTTCGATTTCACTTCCCTCAGGAACAGTATCAATAAAGTCGTCAAATTTTCCATTCTCGACTTTTAGATATCCACCTTTTTTTTCACCATCTTCTAATAGAAACCGATCTGCTAGAATATAATAACTCATTTCCTACTCATCCTTATCATCCTAATTGTAAATCTTTGTTCATTCTTGTTTTTAGTTTTCAAATGGATGGATCGTTACACCTTGTACAACACGATTCACTTTACCATCCGGGCTTGGATTATCAGGCGTAATTCCTAATTGAATAGATTTTTTAAGTGAGAATGCTTGAGCAAAAATAATATAAAGCAACGAAAGATAGAAATCACTTAGCTCATCTTCATTATGAATAACATGTACAGTCCACTCTGCTAATTGTTCTACTTCTTGATCATCTTTTGTAGTAAGAGCAACTACTTTCACTCCGTCTGCATGTAACTCTCTTAAAATATCTAAATCATATTTTCTTGTATAAGGATCTTGAGAAATGAATAACATAACAATGGATTTATCATTTAATACTGACTTCGGACCATGCCTAAATCCTAAAGATGATTCATGAAGAGCAACTACCTTCCCAGCGGAAAGTTCTAATAATTTTAAAGCAGCTTCATGTGCAAGCTGACCCAACAAACCAGATCCTAAATAGACAATTCTTTCAAAATCGACATCTACGATACGATCGATGATATCAGAAAAATCATCTAAACATTTTGTTGCATTAACAGTAAGTGAATTCATTTCCTTATCGGAAACGCCCTTTTCAGAGAATAAGGAATAAGCAGTTAATAACATACTTGTAAAACTACTAGTCATAGCAAAGCCTTTATCGTGTGATTTCTCTGGTGTTAAGATGACAAGACTATTATCATCTGATTTTGCATTCTTTGCTAGTTTCCCCTCGTTGTTACAAGTGATGATCACTTGATAAAAGTCTTTGATTATTTGCTCGCCTAAGCTAACAGCGGCAACACTCTCCGGACTATTTCCTGACCTTGCAAAAGATACAAGTACGGTTGGTTTATTTTCTGAAAAATAATTCGTAGGGTTAGAAACAATATCTGTTGTTGGAATAGATTCAAACTGAACATTGCTTTTGCTTTGTTTTCTTAATTCTGGAACTAAAGTATCACCAACAAAAGCAGACGTACCAGCGCCAGTAAAAACCACTCGTACATGCTCATGCTTTGCATATACCTTCTGGATAAATTGTTTATACGTTTCTTTTCGATCTGTAAACTCGCTAAATAACTGTTGCCATACTTCTGGTTGCTGATGTATTTCTGTTGCTGTATGTGTTGCTTTCGTTTGTTCTAATTTTTCAGGTGTAAGATTGAACATTAAATATCCTCCTTTTAAAACTTGGATATAAGCATCTCTATTTGTTATTTGATTATTTATTCATGTTAAGTTCGTTAATAAACGTCAAAAAAGCATCTTGATTCTTAAAGACACCAATATCCTCTAAAATTCTGGCAAACTTATCTCCTAATTCTTGCTCGATCATCGTTTCCATTTCTGTTTCATCTGTCAAATGCCCATATTTACTTTTTAAAATAGTCGCCCACTGCCGATGTTCTTCTTTAACAGCAGATGTTTGTCCTAAAATATATTTTTTAACACTGTCCAGTTCTTCTACTAGCCTTGGTGGCAAAACAGCAAGTCCCATTACTTCAATCAGTCCAATATTTTCTTTTTTAATATGATGGACATCTTGATGTGGGTGGAAAATACCAGAAGGATACGCATCAGTAGTACGATTATTTCGTAATACTAAGTCTAATTCAAAGATATTTCCTTTATTTCTTGCTATAGGCGTTATCGTATTATGCACTTCTTCTCCACTGTGAGAAATAATATTTGCCGTTTCATCGGAGTAATTTCTCCATTTAGTAAGTATAAGATCAGCTGCCTCAACCAATCCTTCTATATTCTCTCCTTGAAGTCTTATTACAGAAGCAGGCCAGTTTAATACAGAAGCCTTCACATTAGGAAAATTGTTTAATTGAAAAGTAAACAATTCCTCTGCTATCATCATAGGGAATTCATAGTTTCCGCCTTGATAGTGATCATGACTCAATATCGAACCACCAACAATTGGTAAATCAGCGTTAGATCCCATGAAGTAATGTGGAAACTTTTCTGTGAAAGTCAATATTCTTCGGAAAACATCACTGTTGATTTTCATTGGTCGATGCTTATCAGATAATAAAATACAGTGCTCGTTATAATATACATATGGTGAATATTGTAGATTCCATTGTTCACCTAGCATATCTATTCTTATTAACCTATGATTTGCACGTGCTGGATAACCTGTTCTACCTAAATAACCTTCATTTTCTTTACATAGCAAGCATTTTGGATAACTTGGTGCATCTTTTTTTATTAATCGCTCTTTTTTAATTTGTTCTGGATCTTTTTCTGGTTTCGATAAATTTATTGTGATTTCTAATTCACCATAAGTAGAGTCTGCCTTAAACGAAATATTTTTCTTAATTCTTTCTGTTTGAATGTAATTACTGTGCTTACTTAATTGATAGAAATAATTCGTAGCAGATTCAGGTGACTTCTCATATTTCTGATAAAATTTATCATTCACAACAGATGGTCTTGGTATAAAACAATCCATGATATTTGCCGATAGGATTTCTTTATCATCTAGGTTATTGTCAATAATTTGATTATCCACAGCATAGTTTACTATTTCTGAAAGAATACTAGGAATAGAGTCATTTATTACTGTAGTTGGGTATTCTACACTTTCTATTCCTAACAGCGCAATGACCTTATTCTTAACATATTTGACATCTGTATCTTCTATTAACTCTAATGTTAAACCTTTATTAATTAAGCCTGTGATAAGATCATGAATCATTCTTTTATCCCTTCTTTATCATATCCATAAGGATGAGCGGAATGCCATTTCCATGCATCTTCTACTATTTTCTTTGAATATGTTTTTGTAGGGTCCCACCCTAAAACTTTTTTTGCCTTTTCAGAACTAGCAACTAGTGTACTAGGATCTCCTACTCTACGCTCACCATTTTTAGCTACTATTCCTTTCCCAGTAACCTCTCTTGCTGTATTTATCATTTCTTTTACAGAAAAACCTTGATTACTACCAATATTAAACACATCGCTATTGCCACCATCTCTTAAATATTGTAACGCAAGGATGTGAGCATCAATAAGATCTTCTACATGAACATAATCACGTATACATGTTCCATCAGGTGTGTCATAATCATTTCCAAAAATCGTAACATGTGATCGTTTTCCAAGTGCAGCTTCAAGAATAATTGGAATTAAATGTGTTTCAGGTCGATGATCTTCACCAATCTCTCCTGATTCTCTAGCTCCTGCTACATTAAAATAACGAAGAGAAACGTACTTTGTTCCATGCGCTTTACTTGCCCAGTGACACATTTTTTCCATGGTTAATTTTGTTTCACCATATGGATTTAATGGTTTTGTTTTTTCAGTTTCCAATATAGGCACTGTCTCTGGCTCACCATATACTGCAGCGGTTGAAGAGAATACAATATGCTTGACATTCTCTTCCGCCATTACTTGTAATAATACCTGCGTTCCATAAACATTGTTGTCAAAATATTTAAGTGGTTTTTCCATGGATTCACCGACAAGTGAATTAGCTGCAAAATGAATAACAGATTCTATTGATTCGTTTTTAAATACCGTTCTAAGGAAATCTATTTTTCTAATATCACCTTGATAAAAAGTTGCTTCTGGATGTAGTGCTTCTTTGTGACCTGTTTCTAGGTTATCTACAATGATGACGTCTTCACCTGAATCCATTAACTTATAAACAGCATGCGAGCCTATATAACCAGCACCACCCAAGACTAAAACACTCAATACAGCACCACCTTCATAAAACTATTTAGCTTGTATATTTATATCTCTACTAGTCTAAATGCTAATCGTTAATCATTCGAAAAGGCCTTAAACCTGCTCCAATGATTCCTTGATCACTTCCTAGATGACTAATGTGTATTTCATCTAATATATGTTTTTGTTCATCAATAAGATGTGTATCTAATTTTTCCTTAATAATGCCCAATAAAGCTGGATTTTTAGTAGCAATACTTCCACCCAATACAATTTTATGTGGATCTAGTAAACTATTTATCATATAGATACCATGAGCAAATGAAGAAACCATATCATCAATTAAATCTCGAGCTACTGCATTTCCATTTTCATATTTAGCAAAAACATCTTTTGGCGACAATTCTTCATTATCAAAAACTTTTCTTGCTTTCTTTTGTAGTGCTGGTCCCGCAGCAACGAGTTCCAATCGTTCGACTGGTTTCTCATGCCCTGGAGCATAAGTAGGAACAAGGCCTAATTCGCCTGCAAACCCTGCTCCTCTAATGAATTTTCCTCCTTTAATGAAAGAGGAAGAAATGCCTGTACTTATTGTAATATAGGCAAATAATTCTTCTTCACTTACTTTTGCTTCTGCCCACTCGGCATAAGCAGCCATATAGACATCATTATCTATTACTATATTTTCAATTTGTAAAGCCTCTCTCAATCGGTCAACTAGTGGAAAGTTAGTCCAAGGGAGGTTGTTCTGAAATACTGCAATTCCATTTTCAATATCCACTTTCCCTGGAACACCCACACCTATTCCGTATATCTCTTGCGTTGGAATGCTACAATGATTCATTAGTTGATTCACACAACTGATTACTCTTTCAAACATCTTCTCTCTATCAGATGGATCACTTTCTACCACTTCACTCTGAATTAAATCACCTTTTTCATTAACTATTCCAGATGCAATTTTTGTTCCACCAATATCAATTCCAATAGCATATTTCAATGAACATACCTCGCCTTCCCTTATACCTAACTTTTTATTTGAAAATTATTTAGCAAACATTTTAAACGAATTTTCTATTGTAATTCCAAAGCAAGAATAATAAACCACCTAAGCCAGCCAATTGCATGAACAACTCAAATCTTCCAACTGTTTTTTGTCCATAAATAACTAAGAACATACAAAAGATAAAAAAGATAACTTTTACTATTGCCATAATTTTATCCTTCATTGGTATATTCCTCCCAAATAATTTGACTAGGTTCTAATGTTAACTCGTATGGCTTACCTGCCCCATCATAGACTGTAGTCGTTTGTTTTTCCATTGAATTATTGATAACAGCATATTTGTTTATTTCAGGATATGCATGTACTTCACAATGAACATTAGTAGCAAACCATTTATTCATTTCATTTTCTTTATTAGCTGCGTAATACATTGCTCGCATTAACAAACGTGTGTTTTCATGACTATATGGAAGTCCAGCAATATATACCCCTCTACCTTTTCCAAAAGAAGATGCTGAAAGATGAATTTCTCCACCAGTAAAATCAATAATTTCCGTATTATCATTTAATGCATACACATTTTGCATATCTTCACCATAATCAAATGTAGTGATATCTTCTGTAATAAAGTGAGAATCAACAGTCTCTGTAAAATATTTATTGGTAGACAAACTGAATCCTAATTCTTTATCTACACCTAATACGTTTGCAAGTTGGAAGAAACGTCCTTGGTGATGATGTGCAGTAGGTTCTCCAATACCAATAAATCCACCGCCGTTATTTACCCATTCTCTTAGTTTAGAAGTGAGTTCTTTTTCTTTCCACATCTCGCCACCAGAGAATGAAGTCCCTGCATCACCGGCATTAATAATCACATCAATATCATCTGCAATACCATTTTCAATAATATCATCGAAGCTAATAAAAGTAACATCAACAGCTGAGCCACTTAGTGCTTCTAAAATGCCTTGATACGTATAAGCTTGCTTATACCATTTTCCATGTGCTACCATATGCGTTTGCCATGTTCTCAATTTACCCCAGGAATTTAGTATAGCTACTTTTAATCCTGAATAAGGCTTAACACCTTTTATGTTGTCATATATTTCTCTAAATTCATCTGTTAACTCCTTAACGTAGTCAACAAATTCAGGGAATTTATAGGCTAAACTTAAATATCCACCATAACCGATACGATCTAACGGCTTACGCATAAGCGCTCTTCTTGCAGTAAGCCAATTTTCATTTGCTTCGATTACTGGGTTGTTTCCTTCATAGAAAGTGTCCGGGAAGAAATATGGAAGAAATCTTCCTTCTGTATATTTCACACCTTCTATATCTGAAATCATTCGTAATGTTGTTCCATCACCAACACTACCCACAACAGCATCCATTCCAGTATCCTTGAAATACTTTCCATAAGGTTCTGTCCCTATCCAATTATCACCTAAGAACATCATCGCTTCTTTGCCGCTATCATGCGTTAGTTGCACCAACTCTTTTACTTCTCTAGCCACAAATTGTTGAATAAAGTCAATGTAATCTAAATAAGCTTTTGTCGGAACTCTAAACGTTGAATTATAGTATCCTTGATCCACAATATCTTCAGGTCTTAAGCGATATCCTTTCTCTTTTTCAAAAGCTTGTAAAGCCGCAACGGATACACTTGCACCATATCCAAACCAATCAACAAATTTTTCTTCTGCTAAGTTATTAAATACTAATGTAAAATGATAGAAGAATGTAGTAAATCGAACAACATCCGTATCCGGATTCTCTTGTAACCAATTTTTTAGATAATCCTTAACAAATTGGTTTGAATTTGGCTGTCTCACATCAAATGGAATTTCATGAGGTTTGTCTCCCCAATCATTTGTAATATGATTATACATTTGTGTAGGGTCCCATATCATATACGCTAAAAATGAAACAGTATATTCATGCCAAGGTTCAATATTTTTAATTACTACTTTGTTATCCTCTTGGTTGACTTCCCAATTACTAGGATCAACAACTTCACCAGTTGTACGGTCAATTACTTCCCACCACTCTTTAACATCGTGGTAGTAATCTGGTTGAATTTGATCTTTGAAATAACCATCCAAAAATGATATCTCTAATTCGGAGCTTTTTGCAGTATTATATTGAGACATAAGATACAACTGTTGCACTTCTTCTTTATGTTTTTCCGCAAATTCATTATGGCTACGCGCAACAAAATAAGTTGTATAAATCTTTGCATCTAACTGCTTGATTTCATCATCTAGTTTCGTTCCATCACTATCTCGAAGCGCATCTGCTCCCCATAAATCTAATAATTCCTTCGTTTCCTCTAAAAAGTTCTGCTGACTAGGTAATGTTACTCTACCTTTTCGTTCTGTCATCAATAATCACCTATCCTTTCAGACCTCCAACAGTCATTCCTTGTGTTAATCTTTTTTGTACAATGATATATAAGATAATCGTTGGCAACATGGCAATAACCATTCCGGCATACATCGGACCATAGTTAACTGCGGCACGTTCTGCTGCCATCAAATTCAATAATCCAACTGGTAATGTCTTATTATCCCCTGGCATTAAGGTCAATGCTAAGATATATTCATTCCAGAATAATAAGAAGTTGAATAAAATAACAATAATGATACTAGGCTTGGCCATCGGAAACATAACCGAGATCATCGTACGGAAATAGCCCGCCCCATCGATACTTGCAGCTTCCTCAAAATCAGAAGGCAACGTTTGGAAATAACTCGATAATAAAAAGATGGTAAACGGTAACGCTGTTGATGCATAAATCACCGCAAGAATAAATCGATTGTTTAAAAAGAATGGATCGCCAATGATCATCTTAATCGCGCTATCCCAATCTAGTAACATTAAGAAGATCGGAACGGCGATATAACTTACATTGATGAATAATCCTGCTTTTACGACTGAATTTAAAACATTACTTCCTCTAAACCTAAATCTAGACAACACATACGCTGCCGGTAAGGCTACCACTAGTAGAATCCCCAATGATAATGCAGTTACAATGACAGAGTTTAAAAGATATTCCCCCATCTGTGCTTCCACAAATGCCTCGACAAAGTTCTGGATATAAACGCCATCTGGTAAAGACCATGGATTCTCATAAAACTCAGCGTTCTGTTTAATTGAAGCGAAAAACACCCACGCTACTGGTACAATAATGGTAACGGCCAATGTGATTAAAGCTACATAGTTAAATAGTCTAAAAAGTGTATCGGTGCTTAGACCTTTTGTTTTTTTCATCTCTGTTTTTACCTCCTTAATACTCTAGCACATCGCGTTTTGTAATTCTGCTGACGATGGCAGCGAGGGCAAATGAAAAGGTAAAGACGACAACGCCAATCGCCATACCATAACCAAATGTGGAATTTGTATACGCTTGGTCATACATATATGATAGGAAAACTTCAGTGGATCCGTTTGGTCCGCCACCTGTCATTGCTTTTACTAATAGAAAACTTAAGTTAATCGTACTAATAATAAAGAATGTTAAAGTGGTTCGAATATTATTCCAAATTAATGGAAGCGTGATGCTAAAGAATTGAGTAATTCCATTCGCACCTTCTAGCGAAGCAGCCTCATAATAACTAGCTGGAATACTTGCCATACCCGACATGTACATTACCATGTAATAACCAATGGCTTGCCACACTAAGGCACCTGCAATACTGTAAATAACAATTTCCTGATCGCCTAACCATAGTTGTTCAAAGCTATCTAAGCTTAAAACGCCAAATATACTATTTAATAACCCACTCTTTGGATCATAGATTGCGGAAAATATCCCTGCAATAACAACAATCGATAGAATATTAGGAATATAGAAAATGATTCGGAAGAAATTTCCTCCCTTTACTTGTTCTTTTGTTAAAACAGCTGCAAAGAACACAGCAAATATCAATGTAATAATAGCCACAAGTACAATTAATAGAATGGAATTCTGAAAGGATTGAATAAAATCCATATCATTCCATAAGACTTTAAAGTTTTCTAAACCTACAAATTCTCTTGTGTTCGAAAATCCTCCCCATCGATACATGGACATTCGAAAGACTTCAATGGTTGGTGTGATCATAAATGTTGCGAGTAAAATCAATGCTGGTGCTACACAAACCGTAATAAATATGTTTCTTGACCCTTTTTTGTTCAAAGCTTACACCCCTTTTTTAATCATATAAACTCTAATAGTCAACTTGCCATGCGCAAATACTTTCACTTCACAGCTTGTCTTAATGATTGATAGCTATCCTGTAACACTTTCATCTTATCGCATATAAAAACGTTTACACAATAAGAATCTTGTTCACTTTTTTATATATATTGCTTTTTATATTAAGTTGAGTTAAAATTTGATTATCATCTACCAGATCTATTAAATGGGGGCGAAATATTTGTCTTATGAAGTATATCGAATGACAGATCAAGACATAAAGAAAATGCCTTTAAAACTTTTGTATATTACACATACAAAGTACGACAAAGGTTGGCATAGCACACAACATACCCATCACTTCACAGAACTATTTTATATCGTAAAAGGGAAAGGGGTTATTTTACTCCAAAATCAAGAAGTACCTGTTAAAGAAAACGATTTGGTAATTATTAATCCGAATGTTGAACATACGGAAAAATCTAATTCACTTGATTCACTAGAGTATATAGCTTTAGGAATAGAAGGATTATCCTTTTCTCTTCCAGAAGAAAAAGAAACACAAATGGGACTGTACACTTATCGTGGAGATCAAGAGGATATATTATTTTACTTAAATAAATTATTAAGTGAAATCAAACAAAATGAAGAAGATTATGAAGTAATATGTCAAAATATTATTGAAATACTCATCATTAAATTAAGACGTGATAAGAATTTTACACTTACTAAAACAAACACAAAAAATCTCAATAAATCTGTATCACTTATTCAACATTATTTAAATCAAAACTATCGCGAAGATATTTCACTTGACTCATTAGCTGAAATTGGACATATTAATAAATTTTATCTAGCTCACTCATTCAAAAAGGATATTGGTATTTCTCCTATTGAATATTTACAAAAGGTTCGTGTAAGAGAAGCTAAAATACTTTTAGAAACGACCAACTACAGCATTGCGTCCATAGCTGAAATTGTTGGATTCTCTTCCCAGTCTTTCTTCACACAATCTTTTAAGCGCTTTACTGATAAAACACCTTCTAAATACCGAAAGGAAGTTAAGAAGGATTGATAGTTGGATAAAAGGAATAATAGTAAAAAGGATAAAGGTGAAGACCTTTATCCTTTTTGATGTCTAGCAATCTCACAAATTTATAGTAAATGATCAAGTATATGATAATTTATTGTTTATAAAGCTTAAATCCTTGTTCTGTATCTTCAACATGGGTGCTATTCTTTTGTTTTAATAATAAATAGAAAAAATAAAAATCACCTACACAGCCGCCAGTATGCATAGCAAAAAGAAAATACAAAAAGATTCCATTCACGCCAGACAAATAGAAGCTATATAGCAATAACGTGATTAAGATAAAAGGCATTAAACAAATAACAATAAATTTGTCTTTTGAATAAATAGCACCAGGACTAGTAGCATATGCCACCCCATTTTTGAATCCAAATTTCACTTTCACATCTGGTTTAAATAGTTTAAAAAATAGCCCATGAATCGATTCATGAATGATCAAAATCACAAAAAACGTAACAAAAAATAATAAGATAGTTAAAAAATCAACTGATATATGGATAATTGCAAAATACATTGCACCAATAAAAAGAAGCGATAAAAATACAATAATACTCCATACATTTAACCAAATAATCCGTTTACGATCAGCCAATAAGTTAAATTCCTTAATCAACTCGTATGCCATTATATCCTCCAATCGTTAGTTAAGCTTTATTACTGATTATACAATTTATAAGTATGATTTTACCAGTAAAAATACATTCACGTAATAAATTGGATCAAATAACCACCAACGACACCTAGTATAACAATCAACCAAGCGGGTACTTTCCATATATTTAATAATCCGAATAACAAAGCTGCTAAAGCAAAATCAGAAGCATCGAAAATAGAACTACTGATCACCGGGTTATAGAACGCTGCTAATAAAATACCTACTACACTGGCATTAACCCCCATTAAGATACTTTGAAATACAGAACGGTTACGTAATTCATTTAGAAATGGTAATGCCGCAATAATTAATAAAAAGGATGGTAGAAAAATACCTATCGTTGCTATAATAGCCCCAGTAATCCCCTCTAGCATCGTTCCTAAATAACTAGAAAAAGTAAATAGTGGTCCAGGTACAGCTTGCGCCATGCCATAGCCAGCTAAAAATTCATTTGCTGTTAATAGGCCTGTAGGTACTATTTCCCGCTCAATCATCGGTAACACGACATGTCCCCCACCGAATACAAGCGATCCTACTCTAAAAAAGACATCAAAAATATGAAGGAATGGATTGTCTGATAATCTATTAAGTATAGGTACAACTACTAATAAACTTATCAAGATTCCCAAAGCAGTTAATCCCATTTTTTTAGATATTTTAATAGATAAAGGCTGAACTTTCGATTTTGATTTATGTTCAAACCATTTTAATCCGACAAAACCTGCTCCTAAAATAATGACAATTTGCATCCATGCCGAAGGATACAAGAGCATAATAATCGCTGCTGTAAGTGCTATCGCTAATCTCGGTTTATCAGGAGTTAACTTTTTACCTAAACCGATTAACGCATGTAAAACAACAGCTGCTGCTACTATCTTTAAGCTATGAATAAAACCTGCATCATCAAGGGAAAATGTTTGATACATTAATCCAAATAAAACCAATACAATAACGGAAGGCATGGTAAAACCTAACCAAGAGATAAATCCACCCATTACTCCTCCTCTTAACATACCGATGGATATACCTACTTGACTACTAGCAGGACCAGGGAGGAACTGACAAATCGCGATGATATCTGCATAGGTTCGATCGTCCAACCACTTCCGACGATCAATGTATTCATCTTTGAAGTAGGCTAAATGAGCAATTGGACCACCAAATGATGTAAGTCCTAGTTTTGTAGAGATCAAGAATATTTCAATAAGTGTTTGATACTTATTTTTTTGTTTTGTCATCGCTATCTCCCTTCTATTCTAATCATACACAAACTATCAGCATTATATTTTTTATTATTTTAAATTTCAACAAAAACATAAAAACATTTACACAGTCTTTACATTAGTATAATGGGAAATTCTTAATTTTGATTAATTTCCTACATCTATTACTATAATGAATTCTAATAGATGGAGCTCTTTTTCATGATTTTTATTTCTATATCGACTATTATATGCTTTAATAAAGGGGAGAAATCGAAAAACATTATAAACTAAGGAGGAGTAGCATGCATTTTTTTTGTAGAAAAAAATGGAATACAGGTATTATTCTGTTTGTCGCTTTACTGATAACTTTTTCACTTTTCACTATTGTTCGTTCAGCTTTTGTAATAGAAGCCGCAACAAACGAATATGATCAACAATTCGAAGTAATGAGGAGTAATATTACGAGCATTGAAAATAATGGTGGTAACTATGGCTCAAGTACACTTGATAAAGCGATAGACGGGAATCCTTCCACACACTGGGAAACAGGTCAACCGAATACCGATACATTTACAAACAAGGTAACATTTACATTTGACCAAGTATATACCCTATCCAAAATTGAATATTTAGTTCGTCAAGGCGCAAATTGGAAGGGCTTTCCCCTACACTATAAATTATATGGAAGTGATACAGCTTCGGGTGATAACTTTGAATTATTAAAAGAAGACACCTACATAGAAGCACAGGGAAAACTTGTCACATTTGATTTTCCTGATACAGATGTACGAAGATTTCAACTTGAATTCATACAAGCAAAACAGCATTGGGCTAGTATTGCAGAGATCTCTTTTTATAAACCAGACCCGTTGACAGAAGAACTTAACAAAGTATTTACTGATAAGAGCTATTCAACGCTAAGTTCAGATTATAATAATACAGATGCAATCAATAAGCTAATGAATCAAGCAAATAATCATCCTTATAAAGACATGTACCTTCCTATCCTAAATGATGCATTAACGCTTGTATCTGATCCATCAGCATTTCAACAAAAACAATTTACCGCAGAACAAAGAGGAAACATTTATAAACAAACTAGCCAAGCACAGATGGACAATCGACAAACCATGCTACCAACTGGATATTATGTTACACCTGGTGAAACGTTAAAAGTTTATGTAGATGCGGATCCAAATGGTATCATGCCAAGCTTAGTTTTCGGGCAGGCATTAACGGTTGCTGGTAATTGGAAAATATCCTATGAACTAAAACCTGGTATCAATATTATTGAAGCTCCTCCATTAGCAACAGATGATTCAGAGAATAGTAAAATGAGGCCTGCACCAATCTATTTAGAGAATCACGCCTCACCTAATCAACAAGCATATGCACCTGTCATTCGGTTAGTAGGCGGCACTAAGTTTCCTATGTATATTCACGGGCAAACAGATGTAAGCGAATTCATGGATAACCTTGCTAAGTATGTAGAAAATGTTGAAAATAATGACCTTTATTTTGATTATGATACAATCAAAAACTCATCTAATCCCAAGAAATATAATATTATGGAACTAGTAACAGAGAACACAATTACAACAACTAGTGCTAAAGCTGCTTTAGCTGGCCTAACAGAACAATACAATAAAGAGGGATTAACGATTGCTGATTCAGCTGAAACGTGGGAACAATTTTTTGATGTGATGAATGAATATGCAGGTTTGAACGATGATGATCCCAACTCCTTGCATCATGCTCCCAAAGCAAGATTAATGAACCGATTATTTACCAAAGGACCACATGCTTGGGCTGGAGGTGGAATTACTGGTTATCAGTCCTATGGTGATCTTAATAATGGCCCTCGAACTGGCGGATTTGCTAAGGAGTTAGTCATGGTTAAAGGCCCAGGAGGAAATTGGGGCGAAGCACATGAATGGGGGCACATTTATGATAGTCATCCAATCGAAATTGCTGAAATCACCAATAATCTGTTTAGTTTACGTATGGAAAGAGAGTTTAATCGAACATCTAGACTTGTACGAGAGAACAGATGGGATACGGTTCAAAAATATAATAACGGTGAGAATGTAGACTTTAGTGTATTTGAAGAATTAGCTACGCTTTATCAAATGGAGGTAAAGTTTGGTTTAAATGACTTTTTCCCTAAAGTTAATAGATTTTTGAGGGAAGAAGTTCCAAATAATACGTTTGCTGGGCTAACTAAGTGGCAAACGATGGCTGTTGCTATGAGTAAAGTAGCTGAAATTGATGTCACACCTCACTTTGCACATAATGGCAAAGATATGAATAATGATGCTGTACGTGCATTTGTTGATGGGTTACCAGTTTTAGAGGACAAAACATGGTTATTGACAGATAAAGCACGAGAGCTTAGTACATTTACGAATGATTCAAGACCACAAATCACTTCTATTAATCGTTTAAACACAGGTGTTGAGTTAACTTTTGATATTGATGAACCTAAACATACTGTACTCGCTTATGAAATATATCGAGATGGTGAATCCATAGGCATAAGTTATGAATCTACTTATACAGATAGAAAAGAAGGATTTAACCAACCTCACCACTATGAAGTAATAGCTTACGATGGAAAAGCAAATGCATCACCAATTAGTTTAGACCTAGTTGTTAAAGACACAACCATTATAGAAGGAGAAGCAATTGACTTAAGAACACTTATTTCGAAAGCAATGGATATAGAAGGAAATGATGCAACAATCTCCGTTACAATTGATGAAGGTGATTTTAATGTAAATGTTCCTGGAACATACACCATTACATTTACATTAGGAGATGTCGTTCAAACGGCAACAGTAAATGTTAAAGAGGAAATAATTACAGATCCAGTTGTTCCAGAAGAACCAACAGATCCGGAAGAGTCAACAGACCCAGAAGAAACGGAGGAATCAACAAATCCAGAACAACCGGAAAACCCTAATGAATCTGTTAACTCTGATGAAAAAGTAGATACAGAGCAATCGAACGATACTAATGAGAGCACTACTGACGATACAGAAACAGAATTACCAAAGACGAATACAACCACCTACAATAACCTATTAATCGGATTTATCCTATTAATAGCAGGAAGTGGCGTAATGCTAGTTTTACGAAGAAAAGCGTAAAATAGTAAGATAATTACCGTGTATTCTTTTTATCAAGTAATTATTAATATAAAACGCAAAAGTTAACGAATGTTTTGTTAGCTTTTGCGTTTTTTGTTGAAAAAGTATTAAACCTATCTAAAATGGATTAAAAGTAAATAAATTAAAACTGCAAGGAATAATGTTTAAAACCTTTATTCCCTGCAGTTTATTTTAAGCAAACTGGGTTTTATTCAATTTTTTTTCTTATTGTCATGAATGTCCCAATGCTGACTAACAGCAAACCAATCATCAACCAGTTATAAATAGAGGTAGATGTTTCTGGTAATTCATTCTCGCTATCTTCAACTGGTTTGTCGCCTTTATCTTGTGCTTTTGAATCATCTGTATCATTACTTGAATTTGAATTGGTTGGCTGTTTATTATTTGGCTTCTTATTACTTGACTCTTGCTCTTTTTCCTTTAAACCATCAATTGCTTGTTGTAGCGAGTTGATCATTGCTGTTACTTCTTCTTGTGTTTCTACTGTATCTAGAGATTCTTCTGCTTTCTCTATTGCCGATTGAAGTGCATTATAGGTATCTGCTGTATAATTATGCTTTTCGTTACTATAGCCTTTGGCCTTTTGGATTAACGCTTGCAATTCCTTCTTATCTACTTCAGGCTCTGGCATTTGTTCCTTTAACCCTTCTAACGCTTGTTGTAGGGATTGAGTCATTGCTGTTACTTCAGCGTCTGTTTTTACAGATTCAACCATTTTTTTCGCATCCATTATTGTTTGTTGAAGGGCTTCATAAGACTCTTCGGTGTAGAAACTGTTTGCATTATTATAAGATTTAGCTTCTTCAATCAGCTCTTCTAATTTTTTTACAACTTCTTTTTTTGGAAGTTTAAATGTATTCTTCTGATACTTAACCACTTTATTTTCTTTTTGACCATGGCCAATCACTTTCACAGTAATATTAGAATCCGGAGCCAAGCCATCAAACATAATTTCTGAATCTGATGATTTAGCCTTTGCATTATAGGTTATGCCATTTTCTAAGATTAACTGAATATCTAGACTATTTAAATCGATATCGGCTATATTCATTGTTTGATTAATATCAACGGTTACACTAGTTGATTCTATAGATGATATAGAAGCCGTATGGCTTATCTTGACTTCACTACCTGGAACAACATAATCCATCATAGATAAGTGGCTAGATGAATCATAAATTCCCAAAGAACTAAAAATGTTTTGAGCCATCTTTAAGTGACCAATATAACCGGGATGAATAGAGTTTCCCATCCAAGTCCCAGATGGTCCACCAATGTATTCTTTTTGGTCCATTTTATCTTCCCACATTTTGTAATGATCAATAACGAGTACATCTTTTTCTTTCGCAACATTTCGAACCTCGCTTATATAAGATGGTAAATTATTTTGACGTGCGCCTCCTGAAAATGCAGGATTTGGGGTCATCAAAACTGGAATTGCATCTTTAGTTCTTATATCTTTGATAATTTCAGTCATATTATCATGAAATTCCATTGTTGACATTCCTGACGTTACATCATTCATCCCAAACATAACAAATACAACATCTGGGTTGTAACGATTTAATCGTAATTGCTTATTTGCTAGAAATTCAGTTGTTGTTGCCCCAGATACGCCTGTATTAATTACAATATCACTCGTTCTTCCCATTTCTGTACGAATTCTTTTTTCAAATAGCTGTGGGAAACTATCATAACCAAAGGTCCACAATGCCCCATGGGTTATACTATCTCCAGCAAACAACCACTTAATAGACTCATTACTTTTAAATTTATCTTTTATAGCTTGAGCCAATGAATCCAATTCTAGCTGTGAAGAATTAACCGGTATGCCCTTTGCCCCATTCGTAGGAATAATGGTTACTGGAGTAAATTTTAGCGTTTCATTTCTATCATTTAACTTTGCGTATACATAAACGGTATATTCCTTTTCCCGGTTCAGATTTGGTATTTCCTCCGTACTGCCATTAAATTCTTTTGTGATCGTTACTTTATTATTTAGAGGTATTTCATAGTAAACCTTACTTACATTTGACACGTTCTCTAGTATCGATGCCACATCAAGTTTGATCGTTCCATTTGCTATACCGCTCACTTTAGGTGTGTTGGATTTCGGCACAACCTGTTCTGCCTGAATATGGGTGAAACCCTCTATATTGTAAGTAAATCCACTTGTAATACCGGCAAGCTCTCTTATTAAATCTTTACTCAGCTCAAGATGACCCAGCTCGTTGGGCACGGTACTTCCCTTTAAATGTGCTGCAATGTAGCCTGGTTCATTTAACTCCTTGTCATTCCAGTTACGGTAATGATCTACTAGTACAGTATGTGTATTCTCTGCTACCTCACGTGCAGTTTCCAAATAAAGTTCGAGATTAGGTATTAACGACTTATCGGTTATAGCATTTTGTAATTGTATAATTGGGATGGCACCTGAATCACGTATCTTTGATACCAATGAAATTAAGTTTTCCTCAAATGCTTCTATTTCTTCACGTCCTGATTTACTGTCATCTAAACCAACCATAACAGAAACTACTTTAGGTTTAAAAGGAGCAACTCTATTACTGTAGTTATTATTTACTTCAGCTACTGACTGATCTTCTTGTCCTCCATTAATCATAAATCTCTGGCGTTGGTTATCGTTTCCAGTCTGTTCCCAACGGACAACTTCTTCAAATAAACCAATATAATTTCTTGTACCATCAGTTAACCCCATACCTTGAGTCATTCCACCTCCAGTAAAAAACCATGTATCGTCATCATTGTTTGAATTGGTTGTCATTGCTCGAATTTTTTCAATATCGAGTGGAGGAGAATTCAAGTCTATCCCGTAAAAATTCACATAAGCAATATCACCTGCTTGATAATAGTCATGACCGTTACTTGAATTAACAGCGATTGATCTACCAATATTTGCATGATTGGCATTATTTAAATGATCTAAAAAAATAGTATTTTCTTTTGTTAGTTGTTTCTTACCATCCAAATATAAAGATGTACCGTCTTGATTCGTAACAACTGCAACTGTGTGCCATTCTCCATCATTAATTTTACCTACCGGCACCTCACTATCGCTAACAAATGGACTTGAATGGTTTTTAGTTATTGAGAAAAAAAGCTTCCCATTTTTAACCGCTAGTGTCGAATGGGTCTTATATTTTTGCTTTGTTGTATCAGTCAAAGCAAATATCGTGTTGATTCCGTTTTGATCTGTAGTTCTGAATTTCGCAACAATTGCTCCAGAAGAAAGTCCTTTTATCGTGTCTACGTCTTGGCTTATATCGGTATAGATAAGTTTACCGTTTGTTCCGTTATCAGCTGGGTAAGTTTGATTCACAGAATGATCGGATAAATTCGCCCAACCGTTTTTCTCTATTATATCGCTAATTTCTTTAGGTGAACCTTTAGTAATGTCTTTTAACAACTGATCAGAAAGTGGTTCGTCATAGATTTCAGCCATATAAATATCACCATCAAATAAATATTCATTGCCTCCTGATCCACGTTCTGTTCGACCTAACTGTGCACTGTTTGGTTTATAAATATTGCTTAAAAACTTAACTGGGGAATCTTTTTCTTGAAATACCAAGTCACCATCTAAAAAGAATTTATAACCTTCCTCTTTGTCAGCAACCATTGCAATTGTGTGGACTGCACCTTGTTCAAGGTTAACACTTTGTGAAAGGTGAGTATTTTCAGGTGATACATTAGGTTGCTGTAATCTGTTCTCGCTACCTATTGCTGTTGGTGATATGTACAAATGAAAATGACCATTTGGTACATTACTATTACTTAATGAGAAAAGGGACATAATAGATGATCCCGTATAGCGAAATCTTGTAATAATTGTTCCTTCATCTAATTCCTTTAATTCGTCCACATAATCATTTAGATTTGTAAAATAGCCATTACCAATTTTTTCGTTTTCTACTCGAACAATTGGTGCAGGGACATCATTGGTAGTTTCAGCAAACATTTGCGCTAAAGGGGTTAAATGGAAAACAAAAATAGAAAAAATAGCAACAATTGTTTTTCTCATTTTCTTCAAAGCTAAACTTCCTTTCATATGATTTATTCTTACAGAGTAAAATTCCAACTGAGCTGTTACTCACCCAAATAAAATTGAGGCTTATTAATAAATTTAAAAATAAAACAGCAAGAAATCAATTTCTATTAATTTCTTGCTGTTTTTTAGTCAAACGTTTTATTTAAGCCTTTTTCTCATTGTTAGGAATGTTCCTATGCTAGTTAATAAGAAACCAATTATCAACCAGTTATAAATAGATGTAGCTGTTTCTGGTAATTCTTTTTCACTATCTTCAGCTGGTTTGTCACTTTCACCTGACGTTTCAGAATCATCCGTGTCAATTTTATCCAAATCATTTATTGCATATGTCAATTCTGCTAACGCATTTTCAACGGCTTCTTCGGTTGCCTTTGGATTGTCTAGTACAGTTAGCGCTGTTTTTATCGCATCCTCTAGTTTTTTCACAGAAGTTTCTGTTTTTCCGGTTGTATCAACAGCCATAGCTTCTGTTAATTTCGCCTCGAGTGCTGACTTATCTATCTCTGGTGCTTTATCCTCTAGCCCTTCTATCGCAGTTTCTAATGCGGTTACTTCTGCATCTACTGCCGCTTGTGTTGCTTCCGCATCATCCATTACTGCTTGAGCGGATGTGATTGCAGCTGCTAGTGCTTGGGCGGATACTTCCGTCTTTCCGGTTGTATCTACAGCCTCGGCTTCTACTAACTTCGCTTCTAGATCTGATTTGTCTATCTCTGGTGCTTTATCCTCTAGCCCCGCTATCGCAGTTTCTAATGCGGTTACTTCTGCATCTACTGCCGCTTGTGTTGCTTCAACATCATCCATTACTGCTTGAGCGGATGTGATTGCAGCTGCTAGTGCTTGGGCGGATACTTCCGTCTTTCCGGCTGTATCTACTGCCTCGGCTTCTGCTAACTTCGCTTCTAGATCTGATTTGTCTATCTCTGGTGCTTTATCCTCTAGCCCCGCTATCGCAGTTTCTAATGCGGTTACTTCTGCATCTACTGCCGCTTGTGTTGCTTCAACATCATCTAGTACTGCTTGAGCGGATGTAATTGCATCTGTTAGTGCTTGCACAGATGCTTCCGTCTTTCCGGCTGTATCTACTGCCTCGGCTTCTGCTAACTTCGCTTGCAACTGAGATTTGTTAACTTTAGAATCTTCATCTTCTAAATCAGCTATTGCTGCCTCTAATGCTGCTACTTGGGCATCTACTTCTTCTTGTGTTGCTTCAGCATCATCCAGCACAGCCTGCGCAGATACGATTGCATCTTCTAATACCTTTACAGACGCCTCTGTTTTACCTGTTGTATCTACTGCTTTCGCTCCTGTTAATTTTACTTCTAATTCAGACTTATCAACAGATGGTTGCTTATCCGCCAAACCATCGATCGCCGCTTCTAGTGCTGACACTTCTGCATCTACTTCTTCTTGTGTTGCTTCGACGTCATCTATCACAGCTTGTGCAGATGCAATTGCATCTGTCAATGCCTGAACAGATTCTTCTGTCTTCCCTGTTGTATCTACTGACTCAGCTTCTGCTAGCTTTGTTTCAAGTTCAGATTTATCAACACCTTCTTTATATAAATTGAATTCTGAACCTGAACCGAGTTCCTGGTTTGTATCCGATCCAGCAGTAATAATTCTAAATTTAATATAAGATGCTTCAATAGGCTCATCAAAAGCTACATATTTCACTGTATTATCATAATCACTTCCATCGTTCCAGTCCATTTCACCTCTCATGACTCTTGTAGCATCTTCAGCATTGGTTCCAGCATAAATCTCAAAAACATTTACTCTACCATTATATTGATTCGTACCATTGTAGTTTTTATCCTGTCTAGGTAAATAAGAGAAGCTATCAATGGTTTGAACGTCACCTAATTCAATTTCTACATCGTATGGCCACTTCATTGGTGTTGCACCCGTCCAATCAGAGTGCCAATGTGTTGATTTATCACCGTCAAACATTTTAGCAATTGGTGCGTTCGAATAATTACTGCTTGCAGAATAGCTCCAGTTTGATCTATCATACACCTCTACATGATCAGGTACTGTCGTGCCGACAAGTGGTGTGTATTCCTCAAAGACGGCATAAAAGACTGTATCTTCTGTTACTGGTGTATTAAAGTAATATGGATAGCCATTTGGTTCTTTGCTCCAATGCTTAAACATAAATCCATCTTTTTCAGGCTCAGTTTCAGGTTTTGATGCCTTATCTCCAAGTTCTATCTCCTGAGCTGGGACCTCACCAGTTCCACCTTGCAGATCAAATGTAACCTTAATAGTCTCAGGTTCCTTCAACCCTTCAAAAGCAGCTACTAAATTAGTACGTGCCTCCATGTACGTCGCTTCACTTCCATTACCATGAAGTAATTCCTGTGCTGCATGAAGAGTCGATTCGAATTGGCTAACACTTGAATCTGTAAAGCTAGATGTATCTGTTTCCTCCAATTCAGAGACCTTTGTCTCCAAAGCTTGAAATGCATGATATTCCGATTCATCTACATATTGTATGACTGGAATAAAGTTGTTCACCGCATTATCACTCTTTGCTATTTCAAATCTTACCATTTCATCCTTTGTAACAGGGATATACGTTCGCTTTGTTGAAATGTCGTCTGTTTTACTGTTTAAAGTTTCTGATCGTAAAATTTCTGTTGTAGAAGTCATATCTCCAGTTGATACATTAAAATCTACTTCTACCGCTTTATTGGTATTGACTTCATTTTTCAAGCCCGCCTTCACATACCCTGCATAAGGAGATCTAAATCCAATTGCAGCAGCCTCATAAGTTGAATCAGGAGCAAAGTTTGCACTTAATCCATCTTTTGAAACGTACGCCCAATCATTTCCATCTCCTCTTGTTCCTGATTCAGCGGAGATCCACATGTTTGTATTAGAGTCATAGTTCTCAATATTTTCCCAAGATCCAGCCTGTTTTCTTTGTCCATACCATACCGCACCTTGTTTATTATTTGCATATGGTTCATCTGAAGCGTAGTCATAATCTGGCTTTACATCTTGATATACACGAACATAATCAACCTTCATAGACGTTCGCTCTCCCCAGCGTGTTGTTTGATCAACATCCTTTGACCAACCTCCAGTCGCTAGGTTTAACTTCAAGAAGAAATTCTTATCAAAAGGTGTAGGAAAGTCTCTTTCTGTGATATTTGTGTACGTTCCATCAACCTTATCTCCTACCCAGTTTCGCCAATCGTTGAATGCTTTAACTAATACATCATCAACGAAAAACTTAATCACACCAGGTTCCCATTCCATAGAATACACATGGTAATCATCAAAATAAGTTCCACGATCCATCGTTAGCGTTCCATGACTGTTAAAGTAATTATCCGTTCGATAGATTCCTGAATGGATCGTTGACCATATTTTATTCGGTTCTTGAGATACTAACTCCATAATATCTATTTCACCTGCCATTGGCCATCCATAGTCAGGGTTTGCTGGCATCATCCAAATTGCTGGCCACATACCGGCATCCGTTGGAATTTTCGCACGGACATCCACTCTACCATATCTAAAATCAAAATTACCACGTGTCTCAACAGCACCCGATGTTGTACTGTAATCCTCTGTTCCTTCATACTCTTTAGCTTGAATAACAAGGTTTCCATCTTCCACCCAAATATTCTCGTCTTTTCCAATCACATTAGCATAGTGATGCGTTCCATTCTCTGGCATATTTGTAGTTGACCATTTTCCGTCGTCAAGGGTATTTGATTGGAATTCATCGTTAAATAGTAGCTCCATACCTTCGTATTGCTTTACTTGTTCTGTATCACTTTTAATCGGATTATCTACATGCAACTTAGCATCAGCCCAGTCTCCGTGATCAGACCCTATTCCATTACCACCGTCATTTACAACTAATTTAAGTGTCTCTGCACCAGCAATATTAACCATTGCAAACTCCATCGGTGTTGTCGGTCTCATCACTTTACTCGAATATTTAAGCTGATCATCTACAAAGATTTTAAATTGGATCGAAGTAGTATTTGACATCTCTCTATCTGCTCCAACCCAAGTAGAGAAATAATTATGATTTTGTCCAGAAATATCATAAACAATTTCAGAATGGGCGTGTGTTCCAATTCCTTTTTCAAATTCAACAATCTCACCTTTGTTGTTGGTTAGTCTAATTCGATTACCATCTGTTGAAGCATCTTTTTGCGGTGCTTGCCCCCATCCAATCGTGGCACTATTCCAGTCTAAATCAGACAAATAGGTTGGTTTATAATTTAGTGCATCCATTACGGTTTGGAGTGATTGCGTTTGATCATCAACCTCCTCTTGTGTTGCTAATTGATTCGCATTAACTTCCTTTGCATTTGTTATCGCCTCATTTAATGCAACTAAACTAGGATCTGTTAATGTACTAGCTTGTAAATTTTCAGCCTCTGAGATCTTAGCATCGAGGGCTGATTTATCCGTATCTGGGATTTCAGTTAATTCAAATACTTTAATGGAATGTGGTTCAATTGTTGTATTGACTACATTTCCATCCGATCTTAAATCTGCTAATTTTTCTACTTGAACCCGATCACGATTCTCAACTGTATTAACCGAGAGAGGACTACCGCTTTCAAGCGCATACACCTCCGCACGATACGCTCCGTCAGGCAGATTCAAATTCAGCCCTTTCGCATGATTACGATCTGTATTGATAACAAGTGTATAAATTTTTCCATCATCATCTTTAGTTGTTAGTGCTTTAATAGCGTCCACATCAGAGAAATCTGCAATTTTTGTATTGTTAGATATCGTATTTTCTATCCTCATGTTACCTGTGTGATTATTTAAAAGCTCATACAGTCTGGCACTTGGAGTAGATACATATTCATATGTTCCATCCGCTTGTTTAAAGGCTTGAATGACCGCTTGCTTTCCAGGTCCAAGCGAATCTCCTGCTGGATAATCAATTAATGCATGTTTATTTGTGTAATCAACTCCCACATCCATAAAGTCAATAATGGAGTTAGCGATATAGATAGCATGCATTTGCGAGCTAATAAAATCTTCACTATAATTGTAAATTCCGAATTCAGAAAGTGCTGCATTCAACGCTTTACCAGATGCATCTCTCATATAGTCTACTAGATGCTTCACTTCTCCGAGTGCTTTATTTTTTCCCACTTTCATGATTTTTTCATAAAAATAAGAATCACTTGCATTTACACTATTCCCTGAATAAGGGTGAATAGCCATTCCATCGTATGGGTATTTCGCTCCCATTAAATCTAAGAATGCTGTACTCTCATACCCAGCATAAATTTGAATACTTGGATCGACTGCTTTCATTTGTTGATAGACCTCGTTAAAACCATCCTGAATGGTCTTATACTTAGCCAACAATTCAGCTTCATCCGCTGGTATGTTTCCATTTTCGCCATCACCAAATGTTATCTTGCCAGTTTCATAATCAATTTGATAAACATCTTCAGATCCTGCAGAGCTTAAATCATCCACACGATCCCATGACTCACCATCTACTAAAATTGTCTCTGAACCTTTGACAACAGGAGTGTAACGAATATATTTAACCTGATTGGAGGTTCCATCTGAAAACCTTTCTGATCGTCTCCAATCCTCCCTATCTACTAATTCTTGAGCTAGTCGATAGCTATTTATACTATTCACCGAATCTCTAGTGAAATCCATCTCTCCACCAAATACATAAGCATCTAACTTGCTACCATACGGATTTCCGCTCATCCAATAATCTTGAATCCAGAGTTGCATTTCATTTCCTATTTCAAATTGATTTACTCCATACGGCTCATAATGACCGTTTTCAGCTCTTACTTTAGCCCAATCCTTTCCACCGTTTGGATTTTCTCCAACCTCGGCATTTAAATACTCAACAAGGTCTGCAGCATCTTGAGCTGATCCATTACCTAAGCCATACACGTAAACCATTTCACTATTATTCGCTTCAAGCCATCTTGCAGCTTCATCTACTCCAAAGTTAGGCGAAATTGGTTCGTTAGCTCCAACATATGGTAATCCGTGTATTGTTTTTAGCCTATCCTCTTTAGGTCCAATCGAATTTTTCCATTCAAATAAATTGGATACTGTACCACCTGGGTACCGAACCGAACCAAAATTTGCTTTGTCAAATTCTTTTTCAAAATCCGCAAATATTTTTTCATTCTCAGAATCCCAGGAACTATAACCATCATTTGCATATCTGTGATTAATTCCAAACATTTTGTTTGGAATTACACCTAATTCATTTTCAGGCTGGATGGAAATAGTAGTTGTATCCTTAGGAGGACTTGGTTCATTTACAATACTATCTTTTTCTGATTGATAGTTGCTTTGTATTTCTTCAGAAGTTACTGGATTAGTTGATATATGTAACTGATCCAGCAATCCATCATATTTATTGACAGTGGAATCATTTAAATTTTTATGCGCACCAACCCTCAATGTAAAGTCTCCTGTACTTACATTGTTTGATTCTAATGGTTGTTCATCTGCCTTTTCGCCATTAATAAAAAGTTTGATTGTTGAATTCGCTCTATCAATTGTTACTGCTGCATTAACCCATTCACCTAAAGGAATATAATAATCAAACAAAATATCTTTACCATCAATAAATGTTCCAAACTGCCCTCCTCTGTGGAAAAGCACAGTTCTCCCTTTGTTTGATCCATCATCTAAAAACTGATAGATAATATTCGACATTGATACACTAGCATCAATATTTAACCAAAATTGCAATGTCAATGTGTCTGTTACGTTTACCTTACTTGTTGAATCTAAATAATTTGAATCTGCAGCATCAAATGATATTCCTTCTCCCCAAGGTGTCTCTGTTTTGTAAGCGGTTCCAAAAAAATCAACATCATCCGACAGTGTTGTTACTGTTTCTTCAGCAAACACTGTACCAACTGGGGGGAACATCGAAAACAATAAATTAAAGGCTAAAAGAATTATTGCAAATTGCTTTAATCTATTATTCTTCGCTTTTTTCACTATCTTTCACCTCCAAAGATATTAATTTCCAGTTTTTTTAGGGATAAATTTAAACACTCCTCCTTCTGTAACCATTAAGTTACTTCATCCCAAAAACTAAAATTATAGGATGTATATTCTGAAGATGTTAAAAATAACCTTGTTCACATTCATTATAAATGATGACCATTAATTTACAAGGGTGGTAATCTGTAGGATTTCAGAGAAAAATGTCGAGATTTTATTTATAATGAAGCTGGGGACAAATACTATCATAATTATTGCCCCAGCTAGCAAACTAATTTTTTATCCTTAACCCTTGTGTTCTGAAGAATATTATTATTCTTGTAACTTTTTTCTTTGATTCACTGTAACATAAAAGAAAATTCCCAATCCAGATAATAACAAACCTAAAATCATCCAATTAAAAATCGATGTTGACGTATTAGGAAGTTGCTGCCCATTACTTGAAGTACCCTTATCGTCAGCTTCGCCATCAGTTGTTACGGTTTCTTTATCATCATCTATATCGGCTCCTGGATCAGCCTTTTTCTTCTTTAATTCTTTTATCGCGTTCAAAAGCTCTTCTTGTATCGTGTCTACTTCTTGTTGTGCAGCATTTTCATCTGCAATAACTGCAATAGCTTGATGGAGTTTTGATTCAAATTCTTCGACACTTGACTCCGTATACACAGATGTATCAATGCCTTCTGCTTTAACGATGGCCGATTCTAATGCCGCTTTGTCTATAGATTGAGGCGGATCTTCCTTTATTTCGGCATCAGCATATATCTCTAGTGCTAAGCTTAATTCATCAACCACTTCATCTACTTCTTTTTGGGTTGCAAACTCACTTTTTAGCACTTGTTCAGCTCTTACAATCACAGCCTTAAACGCATCTCTTGCCTCACCGGGATACTGACCAGCCTCTGTTCCTTTTTCTGTTTCATCCAGTTTATTTTTTGCATCATTAATCGTTTGATCTAATAAAGCTTTATTCGTTTGCTCTGTCTTATTCCGATCTATATATTCTTTTGTAACATCATGTAAAACAGTCCTTAATTTATTAACCTCATCTGGGATACTTACATTACCAGACCCCTTAACTCCCCCAAATGGATCACGTGCAATTCCTACCTTTTTCATATTCCATAAAGCATTTGTAATTTTCTCACCTAAATCTTCTTCACGTTCAGAAATATACCTTACTTTTTCAGCATCTCGAATCCCTTCTTTCATTTTTTCAAAACGCACCGAGCTTGTAGCACCTGGATATACTTGGAATGAATCACCAGATTCCCACGTTCTAAAATCAGATGTTTCAAACGGATCCTCCACAAAAGAATCATACGCCCATCTTAAAAAGCCATCTACATTATGCCGCATTGTATTCCAAATGACCCAAACCGGTTCAGCAGGATTGGAACGGACAAAATTACTAGGATAAGTACCTACCATTGTATATAATGTTGTATTCAATCCAAGCGATCTTCTGTGTTGCGCTACATTACTTAACTCTTTACTGTTATGATTCACTAAGATCTGTGCCAGTGAGATATTATCGATACGATCTATTCTGTTATCAAAAAGATTGTTGTAATTCATTGCTGCAGTAATTTTTAAGCTACCATCGGATTTTTCATCAATTAAATCAGCAGCCTCAATCAAATGATTTAATGCTCTTTCATCATTGGCCATATATGTTTTATCGAGCCATCCTTTTTCTTCTAGATGCGGTACGAATGCTTCCAAAAATGCGCCCCACATCGTATACCATTCTGTAGTTCCCACTTCAACCTTCTTTATAATATCTTTCTGCTGTACTTCATCATAATACTTAATCTTACTTGCCCAAGAAACCATACTGTACGCATCAATTTGTTGATCTATTCCTAAATCCATCATAAATTGAACCCATTTATCAAACACTTCAAAATCAAACGCATACGAACCATCACTCTTCTTTGTCCATTTGACCATACTTTCGTAAGGATCATACGTCTGTGAATTCCATGGGTCATGTGTAACCGTTGTGGTGATAACTTTTTGCCCTGCGTCTGCCAACAATTTGTAATGAGGTCTCATCACATCAAAATGTTCCTTTGACCAAAGTTTGTCTTTTGATATACCATTAATTCTTGCTACTGCAAAAGGATTTTGCCATAAATCCAAGAAATATTCCCAATCCTTTACTTCTGGCAATGTAATATCAAGCACTTCCAATTTCAGCGTGAAATCCACTTCTTCTCCTGACTTTGTTTTTACTGAGAGTTCACCCGTGTAATCTCCCGCGACAGCATCCCTCGGAATATCAACTGAAATCCAAATTGGCTGAACATTAAATTTTTCTATATTTACCGGATCATCCGAACCAAGAATATCGGGAATCAATTCTTGTTTCCCTTGGGCTGGGTTACCTCGCGCCGCTTTCGTCGATTTAACAAAATTAGCTGTAATATTGGAGGAAGCTATTTTATTTCCCTTCCCATCTACTAAATCTTCTATATTCATAGAGACATTCTGTTTCGTTTTATTCGTAGTCCATAATACGAACTGTGCACTGGCACGATCACCTTTCCACGCAGTTCCTTCCCACGCTTTATCGGTCATCGTTATAATTTCATCAAAATCTATTCGCTTATAATCTTCTCTGAATGTATTTTCTTTAACATAATGCATGTCGGTTGTACCAACAGCACCTTTTAAAGAGTGCTCACCTTTTGTTACATTAACTTCTCTAGTTGCTGTAAAATCACCATCTTCTGTTTTCGCTGTAATAGTAGCCGTTCCAATAACATTTCCTGCCTTTAACCTTCCTTGGTCATCAACGCTGACTACATCCTCATCACTTGAAGACCAACGCACATTTTTATTTGTTGCATTTTCAGGTAATACATTTGCTGTTAACTGATAAGGCATTCCATCTTCCAATTGTAGTAATTCGCCTTCCATTTCAATACCTGTCACATCAATAACTTTCTGTTTTACTTCTGCATAATCAATTTGAACGTCTGGTCGTGTCGCCTGCTCATTTTTTTCACCAGTTGCTCTTAATTTCAGCGTATGATCTCCTTCTGTCAAATTCCCACTATCGTAAATCAGTTGTTTATATTCTCTACTAGGAGCATATGCATCTATTTCTTGCTCTTCCCCACCATCGATAGATATAGCGTAGATACCATGCGCCGGAGCTTTAATTCCAAACAACTTAATTTGTTTACCACTGAATTTGATTTCAAAGTATACATCTTCTGGCCTATCCCAACTACTTGAAGTGGACCAATGTTCATCATTATTATGATTGCCACTTCCAGCTGGACCTGTCGTAGTCCCCCATGTACCATGGTAGTTAAATTGATTTTGACCATCACCGATATCAAAATCATTAATTACCTCTGTAAAATATTCTTCATCTTCTTTGGCATCTACCTGTTGTAAAACAAATTGATTTTGTGTAAAAATGGTAAGCAATAGACACCATATAATAAGATTTGATAATATGGTTTTTTTCATTAGTATGATCCGCTCCCAGCTCAATTATTTTTGTTTACTTTTTATCGTAAATGAAGCAACATTTTTTAAGAGAAACCCGACTATATAACGAATGCCGAGTTTCTCTTATACTAGCTTTTATTGCATTTCATATGTTCCTTTAACTATTATTCTACGATTCTCTTCTGGAAATGTAAGTAATAAACACTCCAGCAATTAAAAGTAGTAAGCCTAATAGAAGCCAGTTAAACATGGATGTTGCTGTTTCTGGCAATTCATCATTCGTATTTTTGTCATCTTTTACGACTACATCGTCTGTTTTGATTACTTCGAGATCTTCCATTGCCGATTCTAAGGTTTCCATTATACTGCGAACGTGTTGTTGAGATTTTACTGTTTCTAGTTCAGCTTCTGCCTCAGTAATTGCTGCTTGTAAGGCTTGATAGGAATCTTCTGTGTACTTGCCATTTTTATTAGAGATAGCTTTTACTTTCTTTATTAATGCATTTACTTCTTTCATATCTAGTTCATTATCTGGGTCTGGATCTGGATCTGGGTCTGGATCTGTTAGTAGTTTTAATCCCTTTATCGCATCTTTTAATTCTACAAGTACATCATTTACCTCCGTTTGGTTTGCACTTGAATCATGAACAATATTTTCTGCTTTGGCAATCTTATCTACTAACACACTTACCGTTTCGTTCGTGTATTTACTTACATCCACTGCTTTTGCTTCTGCTAGCTTAGCCTCTAATGCTTCTGTGTTTACGGATTTAACTTCTAGTTTATTGAAGATAGCTTCGAAGTTTTGATTGTAATCAGAAAATACTTCATCAATATCCTTCTGGGAAGCGTTTGGATTTTCATAGAGATCTACAACTTTTTCTTTCAGTTCATTAAATCCAGATTTTTTCAGGCTTTTACTCGTATATAGCTTCTCATCTACTTGCAATATAGCTTGATAAGCTGTTGCTAATTCCGTAAAGTCTGATGCACCTTTTACCTTCGTATGCAATTTAATTTCTGCAGCTGATGCAAACGTATTTGCTGGATTTCCATAGGTTTCCTTAATATATAACCTGAAAAACTTAGCTTCAACTGGCTGATCAAACGCAATCAATGTGTTACCACCGTTCTCCATTTCTCCTGCTTTCAGTGTTTCCCAGCTATCATCTTCATTTGTATCAGAAACTTGTAGTTCGTACTTCTTCACATTTCCGTTTCCGTTTCTACTTACGTATTCATAAGCATCCACTGGTCCAACTTCCGGCATCTCTATCGTTATCCAGTGAGGAGGTTCAGGTGTTGCCCCATTATATTGTGTGTGCCACCATGTAGATTTTTTTCCATCTAGCACATTATCAGCAGAACCTTCATTTGCTCCGGCCTGTTTCTCTTCTGAATTTGCATAAGCCTGATATTCTGTTCGATCTAATTCTTTATATCCCTCAGTTAATTCTAAATCATTAAAAGATTTTTCAGCTTCATCATATGCGATTGCTTGATTCTTTACTTCTACTTCCCCTACCTGCATATTTGTCTCTTTACTACCAAGTGTAATAGTACCTTTCGGTAAAGTGAATTTATCTTTTACATATTTTGAGGAGACTAATTCTCCATCTACATAAAGCTTTAGCATGCCGTTTGCTTCTCTAACAGCTTTTATATCATGTAGGTTCCCATCATTAATTTTCCCTTTTACTGTTTCAATGGTAGTGGTTGGTTTGTAGGCATCTGTCCCAAATGTGCCTGATGCCTTTTCATCAACAGTAGTTATAGTGGTCTTTGAATTTATCACATTGTCTCCGACAGCAAAGGTAAGAAATCCATTGTCGTCAATGTTAAGCGCGTAAGCACCTTCTTGTTTCAAAATGGACTGGTTTTTCCCAGAAGCCCGAAGTTTTAATGATATGGAAAAGTCTTGTTTTCCAACCAATGGCGTTTGGTTATTAAAAGTATACGTTGTGTGCTTCATATCAAATAAATCAAGGTCAGGTCCATCAAAACGGATAGCTTCTAAACCTTCTCCATTTTTAATATCATCACTTTCAATTAACTTCGCAGCGTAACCATCTTCATACTCCAAAAATGTTTTTGTATCCGTATTTTTACTACCCCAGATAGTTTCAACAGTAAATGCTAACGTATTTTCTTCTTTAATCTTCTTATTAGATGTAAGATTAACTGTACGATAGTCTTCTAAAATAGTTACATCTGTCGATTGACCATTAATTGTAAAGGATGAATTTTGAATTCTTTGATCAAACTTAACTTGAAGATTGTGATCTCCTGTGTTCTTTAAAGATACAACCTTAGGGATTGGCTTATCCATTTCTGTAAATTGATAAATTCTTGATTCATGAGGTTCTAATGTGACTTCAAGCGTATCACCATAATTTTTCGTTTCCACACTCGTTTCTTCAACTCTAGGAAGTATTTGAACCATTTTCGCATTTGCTAATTCAGTTGATACGCCTACTTTGTTATCCAAGGTTAATGTATAGGTTTGTTCTTTATCACTAGCGTTTCTAAATGATACAATACCTTCCCCATCATTCCAGCTCGAATATCCATAAACACCACCTTGATCTGGTCTTTCTCCAAATAATTTTGCCTTTTCAAGTATATCGAAATTACTCTCTGCCCAATCTAAGACATCTGCGGTAATTCTCCATTTACCATTATTCATCATACTTGGAGAGAAGTATAGCTCCCAGAATGCTGTACCTCTTGTCGCATTAATCATTAAATAGTTTCTAAAATCATCATCACTGAACTCAATGCCTGCTGAAACGCCGTAGATCGGATCATGATTATATACATTTTTTAATGGGAATTGTAAATCATTTTTCTTAAAAATATTAAAATACACATTGTCTCTATAAGACATCATTTGTTCTGCTTGTGTTCCGCCATAGGTGTCTAAGAACCCATTGTCACCAGAATCCTGAATCCAGACAGCGTTTGCCCATTGAAGCAACCAAGGACTCGGATTCACATAACATGTTAGATTTAAAAATAAATCTCGGCCTTCATCCACTCGTTCTTGTCTCATTTTTTCAAAGGTTTTAATCCATGTTTCCCAAAGGTCTGAGGTATAGTACATCCCATCATCTCCACCAACCATATGGTCATTGTTTTCATCTGATGATGGTCTTAATGCAAATCCATCTAACTTCCAATATTCGATATCAAATCGATCTTGATAATCTAAAAATAATTTAGTTAAATTGTTTACATATGTCTTTGAACCGACATCTACACTTTTCCAATAATCATTTGTTACGTGTCCAGTACCATTCTTTTCTAAAAATTCAGCAAAACCACCAAAATAATTATATCCACCTTGAGGCCCCAGCCATAGTCCAAATGTTGATTCAAAGTTTTTTGCCATTCTACTTGCTGTATACAATTCATTAGGAAACTTTTTATTAAATTCCCAGAATCCTGTTTTATTATCGTATGGTAATTTAGTCTCTTCCCCGCTGGCATTAACCGTCTCATAAGCATTCCATCCGTCATCAACAACATAGGAATCTAATGGCTCTACACCATTTTTACTCAATTCTTTTTCTGTACCATAAAATGATTGTGCAATACTCTCATCCGTAATATCCATCATATTGTCATACCAAGAGTTGTACTGCTTCCTAAATTCAGTTGTCGTAGCTATTTCCTCGATATACGCAAATAAATCCGTTTGCACGACATCCTTTGCAGTTCCAGCCGCAGCTCCCATCACACTATTCCACGTGGTAAAAATTCCATCTTCATTAAGCTGATTGTCTACAGCTAACTTATTAAAATCTTTTCCAGAGTAGTAGCGAACCTGCATACTGTTATCTACTACATTTGTATCTGAAGCTGGAAATTCCGATCCAAAAAACATACCATTTGCATAGATAGGTTGACCTAAAACGAGTTCGTGTTTTCCAATCCACATGGAAGAAATTTCACTCAATGGTGGATGGTGAAACAGCCCTTCGACTTCATTAGGCAGTATGAATTTATCCACATCGATATAATCAATGGCGACTTCCTTGTTTGAAGATGCAATTTCTAAATTACTTCTTAAATATGGAGAAGCGTCTTCCACAAACACATTATATTTAATTGACCAGGTAGATTCATCGTTTTCGTATTCTTCAAATATAAATTGAACTTGTTTACCTGTTTCGTAATTCACTTCTTTCACTTCTTTAATGGTCAAATCACTTGCTTTGATTACATTTTCCGTTGTCTCCTCTTCCTGCTTAACACTTGTTGCAATTTTAAACCGGTATGGATCCTCATAAATATTCAACTCTGCTCCAGTAAAGGATATATCTTCAGATAAAGAACCACTTAATTGGATTATACGTAAATATCTGGCTTCCCTTGGTTGATCTAGACTTGCATAAACCAAATCTCCTACATTAAAAAGATTATCTTCTTTATGAAGGTTAAAATCTTCTTCGGTAAATTCTGACTCTCCAGCGTCAGTCCAAGTTTCTCCATCGTCACTCACTTGAAGCTTAAATTTTCCGATGGTTCCATTTAATCCCCATCCATCTTCATGAAATCCCGGTCTTTTCTGGTAGCTAAAAGAGCCAACTGTTTCCACTTCACCCATATCCACAGTCACGGTGTACGGCCATTCTTTAGCGCCGTCATAAAAATCTACGATGGTACTATCGTCTCCATCAATTAATTGTGATCCACTTTTTTCTTTTCCACTTGTATCTGTTACTTTTACATTCCAATCCGTACGGTCAATAACATTTTGTGGTGTGTTTTTTAAGGTATCTTCAAATAAAAATAGTTCTGCACCAGTAAAGGAAATATCATCAGAAAGTGCTCCACTAAGCTGAACAATCTTTACATATCTAGTAGTTGTAGGCTCTGTCAAGTTTGCATATACCGTATCACCTACATTAAAAAGTTCACCTTCTTTATGGAGATTATAATCATCCGATGTAAACTCGCCAGATCCTGCATCTGTCCATGTTTCTCCATCATCGCTTACTTTTATTTCATATTCACCTATTGTTCCATTGGTCCCATAGGCCTTATCTTCGTAACCCGGTCTCTTTTGATACCCAATAGATCCAATTGTCTTTTCTTCCTTTAAATCAATAATCACCTCGTATGGCCATGCTTTACTTCCATCCCAAAAATCTACATAGGTGCTGTTATCTGCATCAATCATATCTGCACCATCTTTAGATTCACCTTTAGAATCGTAGACATTCACTAGCCAATCTGTTCGTTCAATTTCATCTTTAGGCTTCTGTGCATCAGGAATACCTACATCAGCTACTTTAGATGGCTCTTCTGGCACCTTATCTTCAGAAGTCAAATGAATTGAAAAATCCTCTGAACCATCTTGTGGTACTAAATTTTTCTCAATTCTTTTATTTTCAACTACTTCCGTTTTTAATTTAGAATTTGTTAAATCAATGACCCTTTCAATGGAGTTATTCCCAATTTCCACTTTATTTTTGGTAATGTTAACAAAACTTGATCCCGCAGCTGAGACTGTGTTTTGATTAAAGTTATCAACAATTGGAAGCATAAGTTGGGCAGTAAGTACAACAGATGAAATAATCAAAAATGCCTTTTTCAATGTTTTCCCTCCGAACCTTTTTATAATAAACAGATAACTTAATATTGATAGAAATAGGAATGGGGTTCCCATTCCTATTTCTCATTCATTAGGTTAAAACATCAATCAATGATTCACATCACAACTATCATCGCTTCACCTATTATTCTTTTATTCTTTTTCTTCTTATAGCAACATAAGCAACGATGATTCCTGTAACAGAAAGAAGTAAACCAACGATTAGCCAATTATACGTAGATGTAGCAGTTGATGGTAATTCCTTATCCTTGCTATCATCAGATTCTCCCATTCCATCATCCGTATCCGTTGTCACAAGATTATCCAACGCAGACTGTAACGTATCCACAGCTTGATCCAATGCTGCTTTTGTTTGAATGCTGTCTAATTTAGATTCTGCCTCGGCGATTGTTGTTTGTAATGCTTGATAAGAATCTTTTGTGTATTTCTCATCTTCATTAGCAATAGCCTTCGCCTTCTCAATTAATTTTTCTAACTCCGTTACATCTACATGATCACCTTGGTTTTGATCAGATTTTTTCTCTAAATGATCCATTGCTTGTTGTAATTTAGTTAATGCATTTTCTACCTCTGATTTGGTTGCTCTTGCTTTTGCAATAACAGCTTCTGCTTTAGCTAACTTTTCATTTAAAGCCGTGACACTTGCTTCCGTATATTTTTCTTTATCTATTGCCTTGGCTTCTTTAACCTTAGATTTTAATTTTGATTTATCCACTTCTACTACTTTTTCTTCCAGATCATCCAATGCAGCTTGTAATGCTGCAATTGCTTCTTCTACAATCTCTTTAGTCGCGGTTGTATCTGCAAGAACTTTTTCAGCTGCAGCTTGTTTTTCTTTTAAAGTATCCACACTTGTTTCTGTGTATTTACTCTCATTAATTTTTTTTGCTTCTTCTACCTTCGATTTTAATTCAGATTTATCTACTTCTTCTACTTTTTCTTCTAGCTCATCTAATGCAGCTTGCAATTCTGCAAGTGCAGCATCTACCTCTTCTTGAGATGCATCTTCATCTGCAAAAACAGTCTGTGCATGAGTAAGCTTTTCATTTAAAGTAGTAACTGTTTCTTCTGTATATTTGTCTACGTCAACAGCCTCTGCTTCCACTAGTTTGTATTCTAATTGAGACTTATCTACCTCTTCTGGCTTCTTTTGTAGACCTTCAATCGCAGCTTGTAGCTCTCCAAGCGCTTCATCTATCTGAGCTTGCGTCGCACTGTCACTTGCTACGACATCTTTAGCTGCAGTAAGCTTTTTATTTAAGGCGTTTACTGTTTCTTCCGTATATTCAATTGTGTTAATCGCCTCTGCTTCTGTTATTTTTGACTTTAGTTCTGCTTTATCCACTTGGACAAGGGCAGTAAACTCTACTTCAGCTACAGAAAGCATTAGTGGACCGCTATGCGATTCTTCAAAAACAATATCGATTTTCGAGAATTTCGTCCCATTAGGAACTTCACTGACAGCATCATCAATGTTAAAAATTACCGATTCATCAGTTGAAGCCACATTCTTTGTACCAAGATCATATTCGTTATTATCTTCATCGTAGGCTTTAGCACTTAGAACTTTGAGCTTTCCATTGGTATATTGTGGACGATTGTAAACTTCAAACTTAGAAATTTGCTGTGGTTCTTCAAATTCAAAGTGTACATCTAGTGGCAATGAAATGCCATCCTCAGGAGTAAGGCGCCATTTTAATTCCGCTAGTGAACTCTCACTTATTTCTCCATCAATTAATCTAGCAAATGCATCATCGCCATCCTGCATCTTGCTACCATCACCGCTTACGATAATGTCTTGATTTGTTAATAAAACTTCTACTAAATCAGGATTTTCAGGTTCCTCTGGTTCTTCTGGATCATCAGGATCTACTACTTTTCCTATTGTGTCGATCGTATCGAAGCCAGTATTAACTAGCAAAGATCGTGTAATTGGTATGTTAAAATCGGTATCCTCTAATGACTTTAACTTTATTGTTGCTAATGTTTCTGTACCATTTAGGGTTTCTTGTTTTCCTTTATTTGAGAATGCAGCCATTACACGTTGTTCTGCATTTCCTATCCCTGAAAGTGTGGAATAATCTAGCATATCTTCTGTTACCTTTGTAGGTAATACCTCAATCAACTCATACTTATCTGAGTTAAAAGTTAGTTCTAAATTAAAGGCATTAATATCATTTAAGTCTTTTCCGACAATATCTACAGAAAATTCTTCTCCAGCTTTCAACTGTTTCTTATCTGGTTGAATATTTATTGCCCCTTTAATATCTTTACCTGTATCTTCAAGTGGTGTTTCACCTAATTGTCCTGCAACATACATGAGATCATAAGCATCAATCACACCATTGTAATTAATATCTACCTTTGATACTTGATCCCAAGCTGTATCTGTTTGATCCACACCCATATAGCTTGCAAAGAAGAGTAAATCTTCGTCATCTATTGATCCATTTGGTATATTCTCCCCTACAACTACACCTTCTGTTTTATCTTTCTTATACGGACGAAACTCTTGTGCGCTACCAAATCCACCTACAGCATCTGTTATTGTAAGCTTTATATATCGAGCAGTAACAGTTTCATCAAAGGTAATCGTTTTTAAATCACCATTTCTTTCGAATGTTCCCTCTTTTATAATGTTTTTGTACGTTTTCCCATCTAGACTTACATCCATGTCATATTCTAAAATGGTTCCATTTCCTGCATCTGTTCTTGGCAAATACTCAAATTTATCTAACTGATAGGCTAATTTCATATCAATGGTAAACGTATGTGGTAATACATTTCCATCAAACCATTGCGTATGCCATAACGTGTTTTCATTTCCGTCTACAGCTAAGGAAGGTTCACTACCTGGCTGATGACTGTTTGCAGTTGCTGACATATCTTTAGGAACATTTCTAAATCGGTCGAGGTTTGTTCGAATTTGTATCTCATCAGACCAATCGGATGCTCCCTTTGAGTTTACTGCACGAATTCGATAGGCATAATCTGTATCACTATTTAACCCTGTATGATGATAATATGGTACTTGCTCATCATCTTTCATTGAATAAACATTTGAGTAAACAACACCGTCAATCATTAAATCATACGTGACATTTTCACCATCAACTTGATCCCAATTTACCGTAATAGCGTTATCACTTATTTTTTCATCATTTGCTCTTAAATTACCTGGAATATTAGGTACTGTTTCATCAACTACATCTTTTTCTTGGATATTGTTAAATCCATCTACGGTTAGCACCACTTCATTGGCTGTAATATCTGTCTTTTCAACCTTTACGAATAATTTTGGTGACGTAGTAATTTCCTTCTCTTCAAAGGTCGAACCTGGTGTAGCATATTTATTTAAATTCGGATGCTCATTATAGAAGTACACATTATTACCACTGTTGTATGCTTCTTCTGACGTAACTTCTTGTAATGTGATTTCTTCTCCGCCTACAGTAACCGTAACGTTTTGTGGATCTTTTCGTGTATTCACTAAGAATTCTGTTCCTCGTTCTTTCACCATACCGTCGTACCCTTTTCCTTTTGCAGTACCAACGGTGATAACTGCTTGATTATCTGTAGCCTTGGAGGTAATTTTAGTTCTTGTATTCTTTCCTTCTTTATAATCGATCGTTTTTCCATCATCTTCATACAATGTAAACGTTGATTCTCCAGAAGGATAAATATCAAATATTCTATTTTCTGATCCATCTAATCCATTGATAGAATTATTTTCAGGTGCCATCGGAATAATTGCACCATTTTTCACAAATACTGGTGTCTTCCAAAGTGGAGCATCAAAATTGTTGACCACTGAGCCACCTTGATATTGATCACCTGTGAAATAATCAATCCAAACCTGATTCTCATCTGGTAAGTAAATCTCATTTCTTACTCCAGCTGCATGATCATCACCGTCATAGACTGGAGCTACTAATAAATTTGGTCCCCACATATATTGATATTGCGTTTGTGTACCATAGGTATATGGATCTTCTGGGTATTCTAACATCATCCCTCTAACCATTGGCATTGACTCTCGCGTTGACTCTTCAGCAATCGTATAAACATATGGCATCATTTGTGCTTTTAACTTTAAATACATGCGATTAATTGATGCGTATGGTTCTCCATAATTCCATGGATCTTTCTCATCATTTGTAGATGCCCATCCATCCATATCAATTTGAATTGGTGTAAAGGCTTTCCACTGGTGGTCTCTTGTTTGAATAACTGCATCTCCGCCAAAGATTCCATCCATATCAGAACCTACATTAGGATTTCCGGATAAACCTGCACCAATGTATGTCGGAATGTGCATTCGAATATATTCCCAGTTTCCGCCATACTGGTCACCTGACCATAACGTAGAATAACGCTGTGTACCTGCCCAACCATCAACAGTGATAACAAACGGGCGAGCACCACCTGAATTTTCCTCTTTCATAATACCCTCTGCTGCTTGCCGAGTCGCATTTAAAGCCATGGAATATCCTTGCCCTACCCAAGCTACATCTGTTTTTATCGCTCTTGTTCCTGCTTGCACTTCTCCATTAAGATCTCTTCGCAATGGACTATCTTCTGGCAAACTAGGATCTGGATAAAGATTACTTTGTGTCCACAAACCAACTTCTACCTGTTCATCATCTGCTTCATCAACAAATTTTTCAAGATTATCCAGACCACCATACCCACAACCATAACCATCATTTGGCAAAAACCAACCTAATGGCATATCATTGTCCACATATTCATTCAACTTATCTAGCCCTTTTCCGAGTAATGTCCGCTCATCTCCTCGGCCATTATGCGTACCATTAAAACAATCCGCATGACCTAAATAGAAACCAAATTCAGGCATAAGCGCTGCCTTACCCGTTAATTCTGTATACTCATTGATTATTTCGGGGATAGCATCCTCTACAAAATAATAGGCATCAAAACGATCTTCTTTGTGGCTAAAGGATGCGGTCTTTGAAAAATCATATACCCCTGGTTTAAAGGTGTTACGCATCACGCCATACCCTTCCGTACTTAAATAAAACGGAACAGGACTTGATGCAGCTCCAGCATCCCATCCACCACCTATAGCAATATTAATCGTATTATTTTTATGAGCGTAGTAGCCATTTTGTTGTCCACCACCATAAAAATATTCACTATCTTTCGTTTTTAATGTTTGGATTGTCTTATTCCCATCATATTTCAATGGTTCACTTTCACTCCACAATAATTCTTCCTTATTTTTATTATATAGACTCATTTTTGAGGATTCTTTTTCAATTCTTAATTCTACTGCCTTCGTAGAAATTTTATAGTAGGTATCATCACTATCATCAACTGTCACGTCAATCAGACCGTATTCCTCTTTGTATTCATTAAAATCTTTATCAACCATTTTTGTTACATGGTCAGGACTATTAGGTGTTGGATATTCTGGAAATTCCCCTTCCTTATCCAGATGGATACGTAATAAATTGTCTTTTAAAAAACTTATTTTCATTTCCTCACCCGTTGACAATTCCAAGTAAACATTACTATCCTTCTGTGTAATATTATTTATTGTACCGATTGTCATAGGATCATTCTGGCCTTCAATTGCTTTAACATCTGTTGCCGAAGGAATACTAAACAATAAATATCCTAAAAGCAACAGTCCAGCTAATTTTTTAAACATATTAAAATTTTTATACAACCTGACACCTCCATTACCAAATGTTAATAAGAACTTATTAATGTTGAATGGAATATAACTTTGTAAAGTACCTTCTTTAATTATGGTTTCTTCTAATGATGTTTATTTACAAATTATGTACTCCCATAACAGCTGAAGTTCCATTCTCTAAAGATTAAATTAATACCGATCCCCCTTTCCTTTTAAATTCATATAAATTAAATTAAATTTATATATCTAATACAGATAACTACATAACAATTTTAATAAGATTAGTGATATAAAATTGTTAGTTAAAGAAAATAATTCAAAAACAATCGTCCTGTTTTCAAGATACTAGAATCAAAACGAAAATATGCATACCAATCTTTAACAAACTATTGGCATTTTTGTTTTAATAAGAAAACGGGCATGAGTATCCTGTATCTATGGATGTACTCATGCCCGTTTTGTATTATTCTTTTAATGATAGTTCTTTAGATTCATTGAATCTATCAACTTTCTTTCTGCTTTTTTCGTCTAGTAACAAAGATGGATATTCCACCTAAGCTTAATAAGAGAAGACCCATAACTAGCCAATTATAGATAGACGTCGCTGTGTTAGGAAGCTCTTTATCCTCATCTTCCTCCGCTTCATCTTCATCTTCATCGGTATCATGCTGATTTTCTTCTTCTTTACCAGTTTCATCTTCACCAGTATCGCCTTTATTCTCATCACCATTCTCATCTGGATCATCTTGGTCATCTTCGTCATCATCAGGCTTTTGCTCTATTTCTTCTAGATCATCTATGGCTGTTTGTAACTTAGATAACATATTGGTTACTTCTTCTTGATTAGTTGCATTTTCCAACACATTTTCAGCTGAAACGATTGTATCTTGTAATGCTTGGAAACTTGCTTTTGTATACATGTCATCTGTGTTTGTATAACTTTTAGCTTCAGTAATCAAATCCAATAGTTCGCTCACATCAACTTCTGGATCAGGTTCCACATGTTGATCAACTAATGTAGTTAATCTTTCAGTAGTTTTATCAACTTTTTCTTGATTTGCAATCGCATTATTCACCAATGATTTTGCCAACACAAGTGTATGGAAAAGATCCTCATTTTCAGCTGTTACATTCTCAAATGCTAATTCTTTAGCAACTGCTTCAGCTTTGGCAATAGATTCATTTAAAGCTGTCTTATCGACATCTTGTAGTACGAACATTTCATACAAGGAATAGACTTCAGCATTCATGAAAACCCCTTGAAGTTTCACATATCTAGCTTTTACCGGCTCATCAAATGCCACAATAGTCTTGGCAGCTGTATTTCCAGTTACTGTTTCTGCAACAGTGAAATTCTCTCCATCATTAGACACTTGGATTTCAAAAGAATTCCCTGCCTTTTGAGCCCACCAATGTAGTTCAACTCCATCTAGCTCTCTTTCTTTCTGCAAGTCTACCATTAATGAATCATCAGCATTCCCTGTACCTTCCCACATGGAATCTGGCTCGGTATATTCGGTTGTACCTTCAAGATCTAAACCATCACCATCAAATGCCTTCCAGCCAACATGTAGCTTCTTCCAACCTACATCCCAGCCTCCTTGGCCAGGTCTCTGAGAATCATAGCTATTTGGCATGTTTTGCGCAACATTTGCCTGGTCTTCAATTGTACCAGCTATAATTTCTGGTCTTAATGCTTTATTATAAACTTTTATATTTGCAATATTCCCTTTAAATCCTTCACCAATTTTTTCTAATGGTAGAGGGAATGATCCATAGGTATTATTACCACCTATTGCTTCAGCTTTATCCAATTTATTTGCACTTATAATTTGCCCATCAACGTAGAGCTTGGTATTTTGTTGTGTTCCTACGACCGTAACATGAACCTTTTTATTTAATGGAACATCATAGCCAAAATCAAACGAAAACATTTTTCGATTGTTTGAAATGTTTCCATTCTTCCCAGCAACTTGTAACCTACCATCATATCCAGAGAATATAGATGCTTGTGCATCATTTTCCTCCGTTATCAATAAATCAAATTCAGCTGTGTACGGATATTTAATCGTTTTTAATGGTGTAGTCATTACACCTTCTCCATCAAAAGAGCCGTAAAATTCACCATCAATTTCAGCTATTTCCACCCCATCTAATACAGCATCATAACCATTTCCACTAGCATCATAAACCTTCTTATCTGTAGCATTTTCAAAATCAAATTCCATCGCTACCTCTGTTTTGCTATCAATATCCATTGCAATTGCTGTTCCTGGTCCTTCTTCTAACGTTTCTACTCTTGTCCAGTAATCTTCAAAAGGAACTGTATCTTCTTTATCACTCCAAGTCTTTTCAGCAATCACTGCCATTGAACGGAAATGGCGATCATTTGTATCAGATTCTAAAATACCTCTTCTATTCTCATCACCCCAAATAGCCGTTTTAGCACCTAAGAGTAGTGGCTCACCTCGAAGTACATTATCATTTGCAGCATCAAAATTATAAGGCGTCCAATTCTCATACGTATACTCATAGTTCATCACGTCTCTGCGATCGCGCCCAGGATTTCCGTAAACCCAACGATTAGATGCATTAATAATCTTATTCCCTCTATCAATCTCAAAGTTTGGATCATCATAACCATTTGACCAAATATCAATAACTACATCCTCAGGAACTGCATATGACCTGTTTCCCCACATTCTTACTGTTTTCCCTGCATCGTTAGCAATATCATATAGATCGCTAATATAGTTATCTACTTCAGCATCTTCTGCTGCTGTTGCGCCCCAATATTCGTCCGCACCGATATGTACGGTATCACTTGTAAATACTGGATCTTCACCTGTTACATACTCTGATAATAAAGTAGTAATAAATTGTCTTGCTCTATCAGCATTATCCCCAACCAAATCCAACAGTTGGAAATTTCTTGGGTTTTCTGTTCCGCCTTCTAACCATCCAATGTTATCAGGATTTTTATGCGCATAACTATTAAATGCTGCAGAATGTCCAGGACCATCAATTTCTGTTATCATATCTATTCCATAGTGATCAGCATTTTTCTGCCATGTTTTGTATGTTTCTTGTGAATAGTGTGGATCACCAAAAACATCATAGTAATAATTAAAATCATATTTGGTTGCATTTCTATCATTTTTTGTTGTTTTTAAACTTGGAAATTCTTTACTTTCTAAACGAAACATCCCTTCAGGTAAGTTCTCCCAACTCGTTCCACCACCGAAGTCATCATTTATATGCATGTGTAGTTCATTTAACTTATACCATGTCATCATTTTTATCGTGTCTTCGATAAACTGTTCACGTTGTGGATTTCTTGCTATATCTGGCATAATTCCTCTAATTTCAAATTTAGGATAGTCTCTCATAATTCCCATCGGAATCGTGTCATGTGTCTTATCTAACCAAAGTATTTGCTCTAATGAAATCGTTCCATATAAAGCACCCGTTTGAGTCGTTGCTTCAATAATGATTCCATTCTCATCTGTATTAATCATATACCCTTCATTACCAGTTCCATAGGTATCTGTATCAGTTGTTTGAATAAAAATATCATCAGCACCGTACGTTGTTCCTGGTTGTACAGATAACTCCATTCCAGTTATATCTAGTAGATCCGCTTGCATATTATTCGCAACAAATTCTAGGCCTGTAGAATTAGTATCATTGTAAATAATTTTGGATGCTGGTGTTAATTCAAAATCACCCTCAAATCCATACCATTCTTGTATCTCTGGTACTACTCCTGGAATCTCGTTATGTGTCTGCGTTGTTTGATGATACGCAGCATAATTTTCATAATGATCAGGTACAACGACTGTAAGATTTTTCTTCGCGACATCACTTTCATCATTCTTATTTTTCACTTCAATTAATAACGAAACTGTTTTCTCTCCAATATTGTGAGACGTCACTGTACCATCATTAGCAATGGTCTGTTCATCATCGGAACCTTTAACATATATAGAATGACTCTCTGGAACTTCTGGCAACTTCACCTTCGTATCCGATGAGGATAAGGCTTCAAGCTCCGTTATTCCCTCCAAAATATTTTCAGCTGTTAACTCAGGTTCAACCAAACCATCCTGTGCCCCATAAATTTCAATTTCTCTCACAGAAATTGCATTCCCCCATGCGTTCGTATTCATTTCATTAAAATAAACACGCATATACCTTTTCAATTCCAATGAAGTAAACGTATCAGTTGGATTCTGTTCATTAGATGAACCTTTACTTTTTTGATCTACTGTTTCCCATGTACCATCCTCAGCTGTTGCAGAGGTTTGGATTTCATAATCAGTACCCCATACTAATTTGTAAAAACTTATCTTTATTTCATCAGCAGTCGTCTTATCTGCTTCTAAATCAATAGCTATCCAAGATGGTTCTTGAGGTCCATCCGATCCTTTCATTACGTTTCCTGACCATCTTGAATTATCTGATTGTTTATCTCCATCTACTGCCATTTCCCCTGTCCATTTCCCATCAACTTCAAGTCCTGAAACGGTTACAGGTTGATTTAATGCTAAATTGGCTTCTTCAGCAGATGTAGGTGTAGATATCACTGAAGAGAATTGACTGAAAACCAATAAAAAGGCAAGAGTCATATAAACTAAACGACTAATTTGTTTCTTTTTCACCAAAGCTTTCCCCTCTTTCATTTTTAGTTACTATACTGGAACAACAATTTCAACTGAACGTAAATAGGCTGTTCATATCTATACATTATGTTGTTGACCTTTATTACTAAAAACCATCTATGGAAGCGTTATCATTTTTCTGCATTTTTTTTTGAACAACTTATTTTGTTTTCTATCATTTGTCGAAATTGTAACTATAATCAATATGAATAGCATAAGTAGGTAAACATTAGCTATTTAAAGCCTTCTTTATTAATTATTCCCCCTCTCTTTAAGATCAATTTTTTCGTCTTTCCATTTTCACCCTTTTAAACCACCTCCTTTAAAATCATTTGATTTCATGCAAACAAGACAATGTGAAAAATCCGTTATTTTTAATTGAAACTTAACATAACTTTAATGCAAATGTTGTCGTTTTTTATCTTTTTTATTTTTTGCTAAACATTATATGCTTTTCTTGAATCATTGAAAAAACGGGCATGTGCAAGATTGCATAAACATACCCGTAATTCCCCAAAAAATTCTTAAACTTATAGATGTCGTCTTTTTCTTTCAGTTAAAAAATAAACCGTTGTGATTCCTGCGAAAATCAGAAGAAAACCTATTATCATCCAGTTAAACATTGCTGTTGCTGTATTTGGAAGTTCAGTATCTTCTCCTTCTATTTCCTTATCATTTGATTCTTGATCCTGATCATCTGGTTGTTTGGTCAGTCCATCGATCGCGGCTTGTAGCGCTGCTAGTGCATCTTTTAATTCTTGCTCTGTTTCGATGGTTGCTTGCGCATTTTTCGCTGCTACAATTACTTCTTCTAAGGCACTAAATGACGATTCGGTATATTTACCCGTTTCATTCGTGTAGCCTTCCGCTATTTCAATTAAGGAAGTTAATGCTGCTTGATTAATAGTTAACCCATCGATTGCGGCTTGTAGCGCTGTTAATGCATCATTTAAATCTTGTTCTGTTTCAATCGTTGCTTGCGCATTTTTCGACTCTACAATCGCTGCTTCTAAGGCACTAAATGAGCTTTCTGTGTACTTACCAGCTTCATTCGTGTACCCTTCCGCTGTTTCGATTAAGGAAGTTAATGTCGCTTGATTAATAGTCAATCCATCGATTGCGGCTTGTAGCGCTGCTAATGCATCTTTTAATTCTTGCTCTGTTTCGATCGTTGCTTGCGCATTTTTCGCTGTTGCAATTGCTTCTTCTAATGCACTAAATGAGCTTTCTGTGTACTTACCAGCTTCATTCGTGTACCCTTCCGCTGTTTTAATTAAGGAAGTTAATGTCGCTTGATTAATAGTCAATCCATCGATTGCGGCTTGTAGCGCTGTTAATGCATCTTTTAATTCTTGCTCTGTTTCGATCGTTGCTTGCGCATTTTTCGCTGCTACAATTGCTTCTTCTAATGCACTAAATGATGATTCGGTATATTTACCCGTTTCATTCGTGTAGCCTTCCGCTATTTCAATTAAGGAAGTTAATGCTGCTTGATTAATAGTTAACCCATCGATTGCGGCTTGTAGCGCTGCTAGTGCATCTTTTAATTCTTGCTCTGTTTCGATGGTTGCTTGCGCATTCTTCGCTGTTGCAATTGCTTCTTCTAAGGCACTAAATGACGATTCGGTATATTTACCCGTTTCATTCGTGTACCCTTCCGCTGTTTCGATTAAGGAAGTTAATGCCGTTTGATTAATAGCTAAACCATCAATCGCTGCTTGAAGCGCAGCTATTGCATTATTCACCTCTTGGGCAGTTTCTGGATTTGCCTTCACAGTTTCTGCATCCTCAATTGCTTGTTGTAACGTATTATAAGAGTCTATAGTATAAATATTTCCTTCATTAGAAATATTTTCCGCAGATTCAATAGATCCAGCTAAATCATCTATATTAAACGACAACCATGCATCAGCCCAATCGCCATGATCATTACCGTTACCATTTCCTCCATCCGTTACAATTAGTTTAAGTTCGTTTACACCTTCAACATTAACATCAATTTTTTTCGTTTCTGAATTAACGTTCATATGCCCACTATCATAGGTTTTTGTACCGTCTGCCCAAACCTGAAAAACAATTCTTGCATTTGCAGACGTTTGTTGATCATCTACCCCCACAAAAGAAGTAAAATTAGAATATTTTCCATCTAAGTTATAAATTACTTCTGAAGGAGCATGAACACCCAATCCTTTATCAAACACTACTCCATTCAAAGTAAGTGGTGCACCATCACCTGTACCTTGACCACCATTACTTTGATCTTTTTCTACTGGCCCCCACCCGTTAGCTTCAGATTCCCAATCTAAGTTACTGAGATAGACACCTTTTTTCTTTAACTTATTTAGTGATAACTGTAATTCCCCTACTAATTGATCAACTTGAGCAGGGTTATTAATCGTATCAAGAGACGTTTCAACGGTATTAATCGTACTTTGTAAAGCTGTATATGAATTCTCATCATATGTTTCATCTATATTAGAAACAGCCTTAGCTTCTGTTAATAAATTTTCTAATTCTGTTGTATCTAGGCTTAAATCTGGATTACCAGTCATCTCTACTAATTGTTGATCAGATAATGGTTCACCATAAACCTCTGCCTTATAAATATCACCAGAAAAATCATATTCATCTCCTGATGATCTTTCGGTATGCCCTAATTGTGCACTATTTGCTTCGGTAATCTTACTTAAGAATTTAACTGGAGTACTTGTATCTTCATATACTAACCCACCATCGTAAAACATCTTATACCCTTCACCTATCGTTGCTTTAAATGCAACCGTATGTAAAGTGTTTGATTCTACAGATAATGAACCAACGGATACGGCATCATTTGTACCTGCATACCTATTTTCTACCCCTACTTTCGTTGCTGGCCATGCATATAAGTGAAAATGATCATTCGCTACTTCATTATTACTCAGAGAAAAAAGTGACATAATACCTGACCCTGAATGATTAAAACTAATCACAATCGTTCCTTCATCTAGCTGTTTTAATTCATCAACATACGTATTTAAATTTGTGAAATTATTACCACCAATGGATTCATTCTCCACCCGCAAAACTGGTTCTATTCCATTATCAACGGCTAAAGTCCGCATTATTGGTACTGTAATCATTGCTACGACAGCTACCAATAAAACTACTTTTAAAAAACTTTTGTGCCAATTCATAAATAGGCCTCCCTGTTTATAATCTCAAGGAAATAATCTAGATGCTAGACGACTGAAAAATAATTTTTCACTGGTCTTTTTATGAAGTTGTCAACATTTCCTATGTTTTTCGTATTAAAAAACAATTAAATTTAAAACCACCCCCCCTTTTTTTAAAACGCTTACATTTATAGCGAAGTATTTATTCACCTCCATTCTTACAAACTGGTTAAAAAAGACCAGTCAAAATAGGTACTTCTACTCAAATAATATTCAAGCTAAATCATTTTTTTTCCTTCTTTTTAAACAAATTCTTCACTATTTTGTTCATCACTTACTTAAACTACCTGCAACAATGTTCCCTTTATAAAAAACAACTTTTCTTTCGGAACGTCTTGCAATGGTCTCTGCTGAACAACTTGCATCAACTAAAATCATATTTGCCTTAACTCCTGGCTTTGGCCAAGCCTGATTTCCATCTTGGTCTAACGATGTTATTCCCCCAGTTATATAACGTAAAGCCTGTGAAAGGGCAAATTCGTTCGTCCATCTGTATTTTTCAATTAAACGTCCAACTCTCTCCAGAATATCTCCATTTCCAGTCGGCCACCAAGAATCAAAAATATTGTCATTTCCAATCATCACTTCGACACCACATTCATCGAGCAAATCTACAGGCACCCCTCTACCTATTGGAAGACTTGTAATAATTGAGATGCCTGCATCCTTCAACATATCTGCCATACTGCGTGCTTCTTCCTTTGAAACATCTCCTAATCCAAAGGCATGACTAATAGCAACTCTTCCTTCCCACCCAGCTTGCTTTGTTAAATACGCAAAACGTTGCATGGTAAAAACACCTAAATGACCCGGATCATGTAGGTGTAAATCAATATCTGCGTTTCCTTCAACTGCTATATCAATTAACTGTACTAAAGATTCCTCAATATTATTATCCGCCGTAGCCGGATCTACCGAACCTACAATTCCTGCGCCACTTCTTACTGCTTCTCTCATTAAATTTACTGTTCCGTTTCCAAGCAAGCCATGCTGTGCAAATGCTACAACTTCAGAACCAACTTTATCATCATATGAATCAAGTGCTCGCTTAACACCTTCAAGATTCTGAAGCTTTACCTCTGGATAAATATCAACATGCGTCCTTACATGTGTCGATCCAGCTGATAATAAAACATCTAATAACGCTTTGGCGCGCGCCTCTATACTTGAAGATATTGATGCTAAAATATCTTTTTCAATTTCACATCTTTCTAAGACACCATTAGCTGGTCTACTAGCTCTCCACTTATCCCCCATGTATGTTTTATCTAAATGAACATGCTTTTCAACAAACGAAGGAATTAATAACAAGCCCCCAGCATCCTTTACTTTACTATTAGAAGGTATTTCTTCTAAACAGTCTACAATTCTACTAATCTTTCCTTCACTAATAAATAAATGTTTTATCTCTGTTTCTGTACCAATAACTTGTCCATTGTCTTTTTTATAACCGATCTCTAACCGTACATTTTTCAACCAGTAACTCATAGTAATCATCCTTTCTATAATTAAATAGCCAGTTCATATGTATGTTGTCTTTTTAATTCACCTCTTTATCTTTAAAAACTGTTCAAGGGAAATTGCCATTATCGTTCCTATTAATAATCCATTCGAAAGTATATACTGAAAAACTGTTGGTAAATCACTATAGATTTCCCTAGGAATGTTCATTGAAGTTACTCCTACGACAAGTGAAACGACAATTATTATACCGTTTCTTAAATCAAATGGTTGTTTCCTTAACGAACGATATGCAATACCATACATTTCAATCAGCGTAGCTAATAGTGCAGCACTGGCAACTTGTAGTGGAAGTGATGATAGTATACCTACAATACTAGGAAATAATGAGATTGCAATTAATAATCCACAGGCAAAAATAAATGGAGTTATTCGATATTGCTTTGTTAACTTTACAAATCCAGCAGTTGCTGGTAACGGAACTATACCTACGGTTGAAAAAATAGAAGTTAATAAATGTGTAATCCCTCCAACCCATGTTCCAGAATATAGTCTTTCTATATATGGCTTCTGGGAACTAGGGATAGCTTCTTCAATCGAAGAGATCGAAGCAATTGTATTTGAAATTAACAAAAATGTAAAAAGGATTGCAGTAATTACAATACTTATATTCATCTCCGGAAATCCCCATACAAATAATTTTGGTAATTCTATTATTTCTTTTGATATTGATAAAGAACTCGCATCTCGTTTCAAAATGGCAAATAGTAACCATCCAAATAAAATACCTATTAATACAGCATAACTTTTTATCCATCCTTTTCCCTTTGTTGATAAAAGAATAATAAGAAAAAAGACCATTAATGATAGCATAAAGCTTCCTAAATCCATTTGACTCTCATTATCAATAGCCATCCCCTTCAGAAAAACACCACTTAGTTGTATGGCTAATATTAATAGAAATGTACCTGTTACTATTGGAGTAAACAGGAAGACGATGCTTCGAACCCATTTTGTGATTCCTAATAAAAATAAAATTAATCCAGAAATAAACAAACCTGCCATCAAGATTTGTAGGACCTCCGTCATAGATTTTCCTACCTCCATGCCGATACTGGCATAGATAACGAAAATACTTACCCAAGATCCAGCAGGTCCGTCAGCAATCGGATAACGATGACCAAATTTTGCTTGTATAATTGAACTAAGTCCAATAATGAAAAACACTCGTTGCATAAGTGAAGATATCTCCGCAGCTGACAATTGAAAAATATCTCCAACAACAATTGGAATTGCAATAGAATTAGCTAGTAAATAAATAAACCACTGAAATATACTTAATATTTTATTCTCTTTCTTCATTAGATATTTTTTTCACCCTCCACAAACCAGAATCATCCTTGTATTTTTACTATAACGGAAATGATAAAATTCGGCATTAAAAAAACCGGATTTTATCTATTATAATAGAATACAAAAAAATGGCGCCCAACGGACACCAAAACCAACGTCTTTATTAAATTTTCAACTGGTCCTGTTTATTTTTTTATTTATATAATTGCTTTTCAAAAAGTTTTCTTTTAAGTCTAGAGGACACACACTCAACCTTTAATAGTCTAATTGCCGCAAATAAAGTAGGAGCTCATTGTCTTTCCAGCCTTTTAAGATATAGTTACGCATTTTACTATCAATTTTCTTTTGTTGCTTGCTTCCTTTGCTAAAGAAATTAATGATAGCAAAAATAATTCCTCCACCAATTGCTGCACCACCATGTGATCCGAGTTGCAATCCCATAAGCTCTTTTTCAGTAAAGGGGAGCTCTGTATTTTCTAGGAATTCCTTCTTATATTCTTCTTTAACAATAATATAAGATTCCTTATTATTTAAAGCAGTAAGTAGTTCTTCGGCATTAATTACTTCTACATATTCATTGCTATCTTTCCATTCCATTCAATATCATCTCCTTAGGAAAAAGTAAATCAGATATTCTAATCACTTTTCATTTTAAATTTAGACCTACTACTCACTACGAAATATCTGAGCATAAGTTTCATTTACTCATAAGAATCTAGACTTACTATTGATCAATAATGGAATAGCAATATGAATTGCTTTCTGGTTTGTACATTCATTTTCGATTAATCTTTATTCTTCTGCCTCTGTTAATTGCTTCGCTGTCTGATAGAAAATTTCTACTGCATTTGCAATATCTGCGGCATCAGACCATTCCTCAGGACAATGACTCAAACCCGCTTTACTTGGAATAAATAGCATCCCCACTTCAGTAAAATCAGAAAAGACCATCGCATCATGACCTGCTCCACTATTAATGGAACAGTAGGAGATATCTTTATTCTCGCTTTTCTCTTTTAGCAGTGATCGGATCGTTTCACTAAGCGCTTTTGGTTGAACATATAATTTTTCTTCTATATCGATTTCAATTCCATTACCCTGGTGAGCCTCAACACTTTGTTGCATTTGTTCAATCACATGCTGTACATTTTCTTCTTTACCGGAACGAATATCCACTGTAAAGATCACCTTGTCTGGAATAACATTGGCCCCATTTGGAAAAACATTTAACTTTCCTGTTGTTAAAACTGTTCCATTTCCTTCTGCAATCGCAAAACTAGGTAATTCACTAATAATCTTAGTTGCTGTAACCAATGCATCAGATCGCTTATTCATCGGTGTTGTTCCAGCATGACCAGCCTGGCCTTTTACAGTGATATGATATTCGGCTTGCCCCACAATGGATTCTACTACACCAATTGGTATATTTTTTTCTTCTAAAACAGGCCCTTGCTCAATATGCAATTCTAGAAAAGCCTTCATCGTTTTAGGGTCTCTTACTTTAGGAAGCGAAGGATCTAACCCAATTGATTGCATGGCTTCTTTCGGCGATATGCCATTCTTATCTTTTAACTGACTGAATTCCTCTTCACTTAATTGTCCGGTTATTCCTCTGGATCCCATTAATCCACCACCAAAGCGAGAACCTTCTTCTTCCACTAATGCAACGATTTCCAATGGATAGGTTGGTTTTATATTGTGCTGGTAAAATAGATTGGCAACTTCAAGCGCAGCCACCACTCCTGCTGGTCCATCATAGGAGCCACCATTTGGTACGGAATCAAAGTGTGAACCAATCATCACACTCGGAGCGTCTGGATTACTACCAACTAATTTACCAAAGATATTACCTAATCCATCTTCTTTAACATTCAGACCTGATGCCTTCATTTGTTCTTTAATATAATTTCGGGCTTGCAAATCCTCTTTACTGTAAGTAAGACGGCTTGTTCCTTTTCCAGGTGTTGAAGTAAACGTTGCTATGGTCTCTATATGTCTTTCAATTCTCTTTTGTAAGTGTTTCATTATAACATCTCCCCTTTAAAAGAACTCTAGGAACAGCAGCTACATTCCAAATATAATATGTATCCCTATATTTCTCTTTCATCCGAAATGAAAGAATATTCAAACATAAAATATGATAGCATGATAATATACTTGTTAGATCTAGTCAATTATTTCTCGGGAAATATACGGTTCTCTGTCAAATGTGGTGGTGTGGTTCTCGCTCCAGCATCTCTTTTATAAAACGTTTATTATAAGCAATGCTTGTACCTAAACCGCAGGGGAAATACACTCGCTTTCCGCGGGCACGGCCGAAGCTAACTTGGTAAAGAAATTCACTTTACCAAGTTAGCTTCGGACTCGTGCTGTTCCCGCAGGAGTCTCGCATATTTCCTCTGCTAAGGCGCTTTTATAATAAAACTTTTCTTATCTCTTGTCGCCATAGTATTTTCTTTTTCAAACGCTCAAAACTCTTAATTCCATAAGACATGCGTTTCGTCACTTTTATCGTGTTGTTCACACCCTCGATGTATCCATTATTAAAGGGGTACATAAAAGATTGAAGGATCTCTTGTTTCCAACGTTTAAATGTCTTCACGACCTTGTGAAAGGATTCAATATTTGACATCCTCATTTCTTTCAGACATGTCTCTAATCCTTCTTTGGCAGTCTTTTCATCACTTTCTTTAAACCACTGATCAAGCTTGTTCTTCAATTGGTATGCTTCATCTAATCGGACATCTATTTTGAGTAATTGCTTTACTTTTTCTTGTTCTTCTTCGGTCAATTTATAGCTGGACTTCCAAAGTAATTTTTTACTTCGTTTCATACGAATGCGAGCCTTCTTATCTAACGTTCGTTGCACTTCACGCCTTACTTCATCTAGTGCCCAATACACTGCCGTATAAGTTAGCGCAGTTGTTTGAATGGACCGTGTACTTCGTTGATATCTTTCCACCATGTCAAGTTTTTCGTAGAATGTATGATGGCCTGGTTTATTTGAAATAATAGGCCCTTGAATATGCTGGGTACGATAATTATGAACACGCTTTGTTTTCTTTTTACAGATCGGGCATTGTTGTTTCTTAACCGCTGTAATTAACTTTACATAAAAGGCATCTGATTCACTACGCATATCCCAAATATCTATATGCTTGTCTTAATCCCTAACATTTCTATGATAAAATTGTTTTGCACGCTTTCCCTCTCCTTTTCCTTTTTGTCTACAACTTTAGGGTAACAAAAGAGAGGGGAATGCGTGTATTTTTTTGCTTCTATTGATGCCTTGAAAGATCAAGGGGGCACCACCACATTTAGTATAGAGCCAAATATACTTGTTTGCTAATTGTTCGCTATTGGTATAAAAAAGTAGAAGTTTACTTCCTTATGAAGTTAAACTTCTACTCTTTTTTTAATCCATCAAACATTTACATGAATACACTTTGTTTGCTGTTGTTAAGTTCAATGGATTCAAATAAGTTTTCGGCAACTATGTCACGCATTAATTCTACGAGTCTCTCGTGATGTGTAAAAAATATAACTTGGGTTTGATGGGATAACCCTACTAAGATCTTTAACGTTTCCTTTGCACGTGCATCATCAAAATGAACAAGAATATCATCAACAATAAAAGGGATCGGCTCATTTTCTGAAACGTATTTTTCAATACTTGCTATCCGAAGTGCCAAATATAGTTGATCTGTTGTTCCATCACTCATTCCGGCTATCTTGATTTTTTCATCATTACGAATCCCCATCATTACGGGTTGATCTTTTTCATCAAAGTCGACGATAATGCCATCAAAAGAATCAAGAGTTAATCTCCTAAATAGTTCACTTGCTCGACTCATAATTGGACTTTGATTCTTTTCGCGATAATATTCTATTCCTTTTTGCAACAATAAGGAAGCTAACTTATGGTTGACATATTGATCTGTTAGCTTTGTGATATTAGCTAATACACTCTCCTTCTCCTCTGCAGCTTGAACTGCAGCAGAATTGGCTCCTGCTATCTTGTCTTTATATTCTTGTTTCACTACACCATGGCTTTGTTCAAGATCAGATCTAGTTTTATCTAACTCCTGTTTCTTTTTACTTATTTCCTCTAAATGGTAATCTATTGCATCATGATCGACAGTTTTTGCTTCTTCAAGTAATTGTTCTAACGTTAAACCATCGCCCACTTCTACTATCTCTTCTTCTCTCCGTGCTAATTTTTCATGTTCCGATTGTTTTTGTTTAAATGCTTCTTCTATTTGTTCTAGTTCTTCTAATGTGTCACAGCCTGCTTGTTGCATCAATTGGCTTAACGTTTCGTTTGCCTTTTTAATAATACTTTCTTCTGTTCTTTTCTCTTGTTGTAGTTCTTGTTTTCTTGCGGTTAAATTTTCCAAATTCACTTTATCCTGTTTTGCATTATTTAACTCTTTATATGCTGTTACAACAATCATCTCTATTGACATATCCATAAATGACTGCGGTAGAGCCTGCTTAAGTTCTAAAACTTTTTGTCGGAAGTTTTCCACCTGATTTTTTGTTTGTTTAATTATTTCTTCGTTTTGCTGCAATTCTTCATACTGTTGCACAGCAGCTTCAAATGTTTCTAGAAGATCTGGTGCGATAGTTGGCATTGTTGTTACGGAGATCGGGACTCCATCTAATATATTTACCCACGCTTCATGCCATTGTTCAATCTGCGTAATCGCATTATCTTGTCTTTCCTTCGCATGATCCAATTTCTCTTTTAAATCTTTTTTTCTATCTTGTAGATTAACCCTGTCATTCTCTTTTTTAGTTACCTGTTTTCTTATTTCTTCCGCTTTATCTAGCAACTCAGCTAATGTCAAATCTTTAGATAATGTAATGAGGGCTTGTAAAGAAGATTGTAATAACTTTCTACATGTATCACGTTTCTCTACTAACCTAGTAACCTCTTGTTCTAACTTTTGTTTATTAAAAATTAACGAAAGAATATATTCATATTTTTCCATCCATTCAATCATTTCACTAGGTGTCAACGGATCAATCTTAGCTGGTCGCCATTCATTTTTCCATTTTTCATGCCAAGCTTTTTGTTTTTCTTCTATGCTAGCATATTCCTTTTCTAAACCATCTACCTTTGCTCTAGTCACTTCTATATCAGCAATAAGCTTATTTTTCTCTCCCAGCTTTTCTGCCTCTCTTCGCATCAGATCAGCCGTATCATCTGCTTTACCTATACTTTTTTCAAAAGCTAAATCTAGTGGAAGACCTTGGGTAAATGCTTGAAGATCTTGATCTTCGACAGATTGATTGTTTAGTCTATCTCGAATAATCAACCACCCTTTATCTCGATGCTGCCTTAAGTCTTGCAAGAGTTTTTCTGTTGGAATATCAGCCAATGATTCCAGTTCTCGTATCCGTTTTTCATTTACTTCTATTGACTTATTCCCCTCGGATATTTTTTGTTTAATTTGCTGCAATTCTTGGGTGAGCGCTTGCTCCTTTTGCTCATATTTCTTAATGGTGTTTTTTAAGTTTGGTATTTGTAATTGCGTGAGCTCATCACTCGTTCCATTCCAAAGCGAAAGACGATCAATTAAGGTGTTGATTTCTTGCTCCAATTGGACTAATTCTAGTTGTTTTTCATGAAGTTGTGTTTCTATTTTCCCTTCTTCTTTCACTTTATTTATGGCACTTTCCAATGATGTAACATCAACCGATTCATCAAGTTGCGCCAATCGTTCGTTTTGCTTTTGGAGCTCCTTCTTTATGTCGGCAACTTCTTTCTCTGAATTCTTGCTCTCTTGTTCCAGGAGTGGATATTGCTCGCTTAGTTCTCGAATTGCTTTCTTATCTACAGCAGAAATGCGATACTGCTCAATATTTTCTAAACGAGTATGCTTTGCGTCTATTTCTTTTAATGCAGAAAGAACTTGTTGCTCAAGCTGACGCTGTTTTCCTTCTAAACTTGGTAACTGCTCACTATTATGTTGGTAACCATCTAGTTGTCGATAAAGCTCTTCAATTCGCATTTCTTGATTAAGTATCTCCGTTGGAATAGAAAGATTCTCTATATCTTGCTGGATATTATTTATTTTTCCTTCTACTGTTTTCCAATTTTGTTGAGCACTTTCCTTTTGCTGCAAGGCTGCTTTTTTATCTTGTTCCGCATGATCAGGAAGATCTGGTGTATCGCTTAATTCATATAATTTTTCGATTGTTTTGTGGCGAAGTGCAATCTTTGGTAATGTTTGTTTTAATCGACGGTATTTTGTTTCTTCTATTCCTACATTCTTTACTTCTTCTTTTATCTCTTCTATTTGTCTTTCTCCATCTAAATAGCTTTGCTCTAATGCTTTCCATTCCTGGACTTTCAACTGACTTTCCGTGATTTGTTTCGTTAGTTCTTTTTCTTTCTTTATCGCTTGATTAATCCTTGGTTTTGAACCGCTTTTTAGATAAATACTTCTAGCGGTATTATCCAATTCTTCTAGTACTTCACGAAGCTCACTAATTCCCGATGCTGCAGAAAATAAACTTTCCCCAACATTTCCATCGCTCTGAAACAGACTTTCGCCACCTTGACGCAATCTAACATGATCAAGGGCAAACATATTGGAAAATTGTTGTTCACTTATGCCATTAAGAAACTTTTCTACTTCTTTTTCATTCAATGGTTGATTATCGCTATCAAGCACTGTGTTCTTTCGGCCTTTTCTACGATAGAAAACTAATGTTTCCCCGTCTCTTTTTCTAAGCTGTCCTCCAATCCGTAATTTTTGATTACTGTGAAGAAAGGAATCTGTTGTTTGTTGCGGGAAACCATACAATAGGTTAGATACCGAACGAAGAATGGTACTTTTACCTGCCTCATTTCGACCATAAAGAATATGGATGTTTTTTTCACTATCAAAAGGAAGTTCAAAATTTGTAAAATGCCCAAATGCTTGTAGATTTAAATGATCAAACCTCATTTTCCAACACCTTCTTTCGTTTGAAAATGATATAAAATTAAATCCTCTACCTCTTGTAATCTATCTTTTATCGATAATGGATCAGTGAAATGAAACCCATCTTCCCCACGCTTTAATTCATATGGTAAGGCATGATGGATGTCCTTGAATTCCTCAAGCAACAATTGTAACGTTTCTTCATCCTCTTTCACGTTCTCAAGAAACTCTAAAATTGTTGCGACAGGCGTATGTTGTTCCTTTAATTGATCCAAATCAATTAAACGTGTCGTATGGAACTTTACTTTTTCTACCCACACATCACCTATTGTCATCGCCAGGGAACGAAGATTATTCATCACATACTCTTTATTTACGATTAATTGGTTATGCATTGAACTTGCACCTGTTAACTGAAAACGAACAGCTAAAAATCTTCCGTCAGCTTGTTGTTGCAATTGCTCAAGTTGCATCCTTGCTTCCTCCATCACATCATCCATTGTCTCAGCAAAAGATACATCTACTTTACAAACTTCCCAACGTATGACATCCAAAGAATGATGTGCATAAGAAACGATTTGTCCATTTTCTACATCTACAATGGTACATCCTTTATCTCCTGGCTCACGAATATGTCTTCCTTGAATATTGCCAGGGAACAAAATAACTGGATCATTATCGTGTAATACTTCTCGCAAATGAATATGGCCTAATGCCCAATAATCATATCCTTTAGCAACCAGTTCCTCAACAGAACAAGGAGCATAATTTTCGTGACCCTCCCGTCCAGTGGCACTTGTGTGTAAAATACCAATGTTTAAATATCCATCTAATTTCTGAGGATAATCTTTAGCAAGGTTTTCAGTTACAGAGCGTGTCATAAAACCTTGTCCATGTAAAGCAACTTTACATTCCTCATCTACTTCCGTTATGGCTTGATTAACAGAAAATTCTATTACATTATCTGGTAGATTTAGCTCTTTTGTGATAATACTTTGCGCATCATGATTTCCACGAATCATATATACTTTAATACCTGCTTGCTTCAGACGCGTCATCTGGCTCACAAAAAACAAACCTGTATTATAATCTTTCCAATCCCCATCATATAAATCACCAGCAATAATCAGAAAGGCAACTTCCTTCTCTATTGCTAGAGTAACTAAGTTTTTTAGCGCTTCTCTCGTCGCATTTCTTATTTCTTCTACTGGAGCTCCTTCATACTTTTCCAAGCCCTTTAGTGGACTATCTAAGTGGATGTCAGCAGCGTGTATAAACCTGAATGACATACCGATTCTCCTCTCCATTTGAAGCTTCGTCATTCCTTTTCCCTTGTAAATGCATGAAATACATTTATCCATCCTAATTTTACAATTATATTATTTTTCATAAAATCATTCTATACTTACAGAACATTTACCTTCTTTTTCTTGTTCTGAAATAATCGATAAAGACTCTAATAACCATGAATCCTTTTTACAATAACTGAATTGCAACAAATCCTGCTATTCCGATCAATACACCATAAATGATGGCAGGTACTAATGTTTTTTGAATAATTTCGCCTTCTTTTCCTGTTAAGCCAACAACTGCACTAGCTGCCACCACATTATGAACACAAATCATATTCCCGGCACCAGATCCAAGCAGTTGAGAGGCCAACACCACATTATGGTCCAATTGGATTTGGCTTGCCACACTATATTGAATTGGTGCAAATGTCAAGGTCGAAACTGTTGCACTTCCTGTAATAAAAGAACCAAGTTCACCTAAAAATGGTGCAACAAAAATCCAAATGGAACCTAAGTTATTCGCAAATGACAATGCAATATATTGCGGCATGCTCGTCATATCAGTCATATTCAATCCAGAGTTACTAAACACTTGTACCATGGCAAGCGTTGCAAATAAAGCAAATACAGTTGCTTTAATCGTTGAAACAGACTGTTTTGCTGCCCTTGTTATCGTAAGGAAGGATTTACGTTGAATAACAAGAGCTATCAAAGCTGATACAGTTAAGATCGTTCCTGGTGAGTATAGAAATAACCAATCTGAATGAATTGCTTCGATTCCTAATATATTATTCCATGATAAATTCAATACTGTTTTGGTAAACGTATTTAACCATGGAATAATACGAGTGAAAAGAAGTAAGAGTACGACGACAAGATATGGTGCCCAAGCTGTAAAGAGACCCATCTTTGATTTTTGTTTATCCATTTGAAAATTTTCATTCTTAGCTTCTTTCCATTCATCTTTTGGTAATAACCAACCTTTTCGAGCTGTTAAGGTCGCTATCACTAAAACGGTTAGTGATGCTAAAACAGAAACAAATTCGTGGCCAAATAAACGTGCAAAAATAAATGCAGCACCTGTGTAGGTAATTCCAATAAACAAGGTCCATGGTAACATCGATAAAGTCGCTTTTAATCCACTTTGTTTACCAAAAAAAGTTGTTAAAATTACTACTACTATAAACGGAATAAATGTACCTGCAAATAAATCAAGTAATGTTGCTTGGCGTGCAATTTGATTAAAAAACGGCACGCTAGCACCTGAGATATTACTTAATCCAACCGCAACTGGTGTTCCAACTGCTCCAAATGCGACTGCTGTACTATCAGCTATCAAAGCAGTTGTTGCTGCTGCAATTGGTTTAAATCCTAAAGCAATTAGGAGTGGACCCGTAACCATTGCTGGTGTGCCGAAACCCGCAGCGCCTTCAATAAGTGATCCAAATAAAAACGCAACAATGACTGCTTGTACTCGCATATCCTCAGAGATAATTTGAAATCCTTGATTGATTCTCGTAATAGCTCCGGTATTTTGCAATGTATTTAATAAAATAATAGCACCGAATAAGATCCAAAGAATCGTCAGTGTTTTATGCCCTGCTTGAAGAATTGAGGAGAAAATAACCATCGCTTCCATTCCCCATGCTGTATAAGCAACAAGAATTACTACTAGTGCACTAATAGTCATTCCTCTTGTTGCAGGCATTTTTAATAGGACTAACGTAATAAACGGAACAATAATTGCACTTAAAGCACCAATCAATAACATACTATCCACTCCTTGCTTTTTTGTATAAAATCGTTTTTTTCTTTTAACATGCCACATCATTCTTATAACATGTACAATTACTGGTTTTTTATTTTTATGACTAACATGAAATGAAATGGGGGAATGACTATGGCAATTTGTCTTGCCGTTGAATAACCTAACGTGTATGAACAACAAATTAACGGAGGTAATAAATATGAACGACCCTTATATGCAAATGTTTTCACCAAACCAACCAAATACACCTGATCAATTAAAACAAGTGATGGTAGTGGAACCATTTGTATTTGCAGCTGCAAGCTCCTTAGTAGGTAAATATGCAGTTATAGAGACAACCAGAGGCAGTGTGTCTGGTATGGTTAGAGACGCAAAGCCAGATCACATCGTTATTCAAGAACGTGATTCAACCTTTTTTGTACGTCTTTGCGAAGTTATTTGGATTATGCCAGATACTACAAATTAAATAACTATAAATAAAAGGACGAATCTTATACTACGCTTGGTGTAAAGATTTGTCCTTTTTCATTAAATGTCTTCTTTTTATATAACCCCTTTAGCCTTTCGAGAAACCTAAGATTCAGATAATTTCGAATTAAATTGGGGTTTTTAATACGTAAGATATCCATTCAAAGAGGTATTTTTTAGTTCGAACAGTTTGTGGGTAATTAAGGGGCTAAATAAAGAGGAAAAAGTCATCTATGTCATATTTAATGACATCAGTAAAGATTGAATTATGCCTTCCCCACCATCTGCCATTGGAATTACATCATAGATTACAGATCCTTGATAACCTAATTCAAATCCTCTTCACTGCCTCTGCCGCCTGTTTTGCAGTCATACTTTCTTTAAAAGAATCTGGTGCAATGACAATTTTCTTAATACCCATTGCTCTCTCCCCCTTTAACAAGAAACGCTGTTATTCTTTAAAATTTAAACTACGATACCATTCACTAGCAGAAGCTACCTCTGCATGTGTTAATTGATGTCCACTGTTTTCCCAATGTAGTTTAACATTCGCATTCGCGTTTCTGAACAGTGATTGCAGCTCTGTCGACTCCTCTGAGGAACAGATAGGATCATTTGTTCCAGCTGCAATAAATATCGCTTTTCCTGTTAAATCTGGCAATATAATTCCTCTTCTTGGAACCATCGGATGATGAAGAATAGCGCCTTTTAAGGCATCCTGCTCATGAAATAACAAACTCGCTGCTATGTTTGCCCCATTTGAATAGCCAACCGCTATCATATTATTCCTATCAAAACTATAATCCTTAGCCGCATCATTAAGAAATTGATTTAATTCATTCGTGCGATATATTAAATCCTCTTCATCAAATACACCTTCTGCTAATCGTTTAAAGAAACGTGGCATGCCATTTTCAGAAATATTTCCACGAACACTTAAAACAGATGCTTGATCATCTATTCTTTCAGCAAGCGGTAATAAATCTAATTCATTCCCACCGGTTCCGTGTAATAATAGTAACGTTGGTTTCTTAGGATCTTTTCCTTTATTAAATACATGCTTCATTATCTATCCTCCTAAGTACAATCGGTTTAGTTGTAGTACGCTTTTTGTTGATTTTGCATTCTAATCAATGGAAACTTTCAAAATCATTTTTTATCAAGTTTTCTTAGTTTTATTGGAATCAATCTTTCTTCTAATTTTTCTCTGTATTTTTCATATCGAGTGGGTAACATTAACCTTTCTCCCATTCTTTCATGAGGTTCATCAAGGGCAAAGCCAGGAGGATCTGTTGCAATTTCAAATAAGATTTCCCCATGTTCTCTAAAGTAAATCGAATTAAAATAGTTTCTGTCTTGCACAGGCGTCACACCATATCCATGTTCTGTAAGATATTTTTGCCACTCTAATTGATCATTATCATCAATCGCTCTCCATGCAATATGGTGAACCGTACCTGCCCCCATCATTCCATTCCCTGAAGGCCTTAACTTTACATCAACCACATTTCCAATGTCACTAGAAGATCGAAAACGCAGCATATCTCCTTCTTCTGCCACTTTGTTAAAACCTAATACCTTCTCCATTAATTCTGCCGTTTTTTCTGGGAGTTTGGATAAAAGTGTTGCTCCTCCAAATCCTTTAATTGCATATTCTGATGTTACTTCACCAAACCCCCAAATATTTTTTTCTCCTTCTTCTCTTTCAACCATTTCTAAGTGAAGCCCATGTGGATCTTCAAACGACAAGTATTCCTCGCCAAAACGTTTTATTTTTGTATAAGATACATTGAATTTTGTTAATCGACTTTCCCAAAAAGCCAATGCGCCTTCTGGAACGACATAAGATGTAACGCCAACTTGCCCATCTCCAATGACCCCTTGACGGGCACCTGCCCAAGGAAAGAATGTAATAATCGTCCCTGGCTTACCACCTTCATCACCGAAATAGAGATGATATGTACCTGGATCGTCAAAGTTAACCGTCTTTTTCACTAAACGTAAACCTAGAACACCAGCATAAAAATCCACATTTTCTTGCGGATGACCTACAATAGCAGTAATGTGGTGAATCCCACTTGTTTTCTTCATCATTTCACTTCACTCCTCGTACATGTATTAAAGATTGTTGTTCAATTATTTTTTATTCCAAAGTCATATATTCTGAATTCGAGATATTATATTAAAAAAATTTTATGTTTTGCACATGGAAGCCTAGCTTTTTCAATTGTACAATTTAATGACAAATCTCTTCATATTTCTCTATATATTCATTATTCATTACATCTATTTCTTTTTATTATCTTGAATTTGAGATAATTTTATATTATTAAAGTACTTCTGTCAATTTCTAATAATGATGGGTTGGATGGATTTGTTATCCTCAGAGATATCAAATGCTCAGTATTGTTTTGTCACGCTTTTAATCCTTTCGTAAATGATTTAGTAATTAATTGTGGCCTAGTAATTGCACTTCCAACTACAACAGACCAGGCACCAATCTCCAACATTCTTCTAGCCTGCTCCGGTGTCTGAATTCGCCCTTCGGCAATTACAGGAATAGATGTATTTTCAACCAAGTATTCTACAGGACGTTAAAAAGGGAAAGAAATGATTTCGTTAGTAATGGTTAAATCTGAAGACTGATATGAACGAAACTCCTCATAAGTATCATAAGTAACTATTTCTTCCCTTTTTGAAATTTTAAAATTCTAGTGGCTTTCATTCGCGTTTCAATCAGACATGCTGTTCATTAATCTTTTTCTCCACACTGATAAATGCTGCAATAGCTATTCGCATAAGTATATAGGTGAATACACTAATTCCGATAAAAGGAAGTAAAACTGGAACCATATCGGTTAAAAACCAAAATCCAATAAAAGTGAGTACCATAAGTAAGACATGTAACGGATTTGATATTGACATAACTAGTGCATGCTTAACTACTTCTGGAATGCTAATATTAAAGTGAACATAAACCGGAATGATAAAGAGCAGTGTCATTAAAAATAATAGAATAAAGGTAAAAGTAATCACTACTAACACAATTGAAGTAATTCCACCAATAGCACTAAACAAGTTCATATAATATATAAAACTTGCTCCTACTAAACCAAGACCAAAGCCTAATCCATTTGCTTTCAGAAAGTTTTCTTTATAAGTTTGAAAAAAAGTTTTTCCTACAGCGAAATCCTGTCCTAAAACCCACTTTCGATTAATCGCAAACATTGCAAATGTAGCAGGAAATATACCACCTATAACAAGTCCAAGCAAAGTACCTAACACCCATAAGATTTGAACGTGCAACATTTTTGTTATCCATTCCATAAACTGCATTAACTTACTATCGCTACTAAAAATTGAATTCATTTTTACACCATCCTTTATGTTCCAACACCTGCTGATTCTTAATTTCATAAATCAAAACTAGGTTATGAATGTACAAAAACATCCTCTGTAAAACTATATCCCCGTATTTGACAGTTGTTTGAGTCATCAGAAAGATACTGAACGACATAGATTTCCCCATCATCAAACTGTACCCAACCAGAATAGCCATTATCAGCTACTGGTGAAGGATCATAATCAATCGGAAGAACTCGGATAAATTGCTTATTACGTTCTATTTCTAGTGCAGCATCCTGATCGAACCAAGCTGCAAAGAAGTTCTGAGTCGTACCATATCCTGTCGGTCCACCAGGGTAAAAGCGATACGTAATCATAATCTTGCCACTCTGTAATAAACGTGCAACAGGTCTTTGGCATCCTGGAATAGGCATACGATACGGACCTTCCCATGTCTTTCCATTATCTTTTGATATTGCCTTATAACAATCCCATCCTTCGCCGGTATTTTCCCTAAGAAATGCAACTAAAAATTCGTCTGGTAGCTCAAGAATCGATACCTCACACAAATTCAACCCCTCAACACTTGCCAAAGTAATCGGACCAAGCCAATCCTTACCCTGATTGTCTGTAAACCAAAGCATTTGTTCTAAGCAGCCATGGTCCTTACTTTTTCGATGTGCAGATAATAGCCATCGACCAGATTTCAATTCACAAAGGGTATCAGGAACGATTCCTTTTACTGGCGTTTCGATTGGTTCCGTCCAATTATTACCTTCTGGATCTCCAATGTATAAATAAGTTAATGCTTCATGAAAAAAACCTTTACGATAATCCTCATTAAAATAGATTTTATTCATTGCAATAACTAATCGACCATCTGATAATCTTGAGATACTTGGACAATCATAGAAATAATTTTTACCTGTTGTTCCCTCTGTTAAATCCCGCTTTTCACTCCATGTTCTACCACGGTCATCGCTTGTCTGATATACCACTTTCGTAAACTTGCGATCTAAATGACTATTACATTCAACAAAAACACATATAAGTCGACTGTTTCCTGTTAATACAAGCGATGGAAAAGCTTCATAAATAGTATCATCTTTACTAACTACAAATTTATTTATTATTTTAGCTCCCTCTTTTCTTTTAATAATTTCCATCCAAAAGAGATAGGAAAATTAACTTTTTTAAGTTTATTTAGGTGCTGAATATTATTAATAGAGATCTGTATGTTAGCTTTTTTTATGAATAATCTGAATAAATCCAATCAACGCTGCCTTGAAAGTATGTTCTGATAATGTATCATCTTTGCATTATATTAATACCTGGGTATAATGCAATGAAATCAGGTGATATTCCGCGAAACATATTTTCTGACAAATAAAATTGCTTCATGGTTTATCACCCCATTCTCATTAGGAGTTGTATTACACTTGCACTATTTTGAAAATTAGCCTTATGATTTAAGCCATTCAAGATTAAACGCTATAAACTTAATTATAATACTGTCATCATCATGTGAACTTTTCTCATATAAGAGACCAACTTCCCCATTAGAAAATACAGTAAGACATGAATAAATAAATCCAGTCGGTTCGATTTGTTTTGCGTACGGCCATGTTTTGCCACCATCTTCGCTAAGTCGAACGGTTCCTTTTGTACGGTATTGTTCATCTGCTGGATTAGAAAATAGCAATCTCGTTTTCCCATCCTCTTGATCTGGATATTTAAGAATAGAAGATTGACAAGTAGGATCAATTAGCTCATCATGGTAGCTAACATCAGACCAAGTATTACCACCATCTTTACTTACTGCTAATGCAATACGTTGTTTTCCTGAGTGATTTCTCATATAAACATGGATATCCCCATTTGGCATTTCAACAATTTGTGATTCAGTTAGATCTGAATTTTTCTCAGACAATGTCTCCGCATCAAGCGTAACTCCATTGAATGCTCTTCCATCATTTGGGGACTCACTACGTTTCCATGTCACCCCGTGATCGTCACTATAAATAAGTGCACATGACATCTTTCTATGTTTATTAGAATAGTAAATTGGAAAGAGTAACCTACCTTTATGCTTCCCCTCTTTTAACTGCAAGCCTCGGCCTGGTCCTGCACCAATAAATGCCATCCACGGCTCTTTTACTTGGGTATTTAAATCGATTGGATCAGACCATGTCAATCCATCATCATCACTTCGAATTATTTGTAAAAAAGATGTCCTCGCTTCAAGCAGTGATTCATTCATGTCAACCCCTTGTTTTAGGAATATGTTCCCTTTTTGTACACCGTTTACAAATACATTTCCTTTGCTATCTACTAAATAGGATGTTTCCATTTCTAAGGAATCGTACACTTTTCCCTTTTCATCGAGATAATATTCATTATGATCTACGTCATACAAGACCCTTCTACCTTTATTATCAAACCCTATACCTGTATCACTATTCCATAGTCCTACCCCACCTGGTGTGTGACACACAGTTAGCCATATGGTACCTGTTTCTTCATCTTGTAATAAAGCTGTGTCAATCGCAGCAGCTCCATCTAAACCCTCTCCAGGATATGCCACTAACTTTTGAATCGAACTCCAATTTTCACCATTATCTAAACTTCTACGTATTGCAGTTTCAATTTTATTCGGGTTATCTCGTGAATCTACAATTCTAGCATCAATGCTGGCTATAATTGCTCCTGTTTTAGTTGTAATCATGGAAGGAATCCGATAAGCCATAGAACCAGCAAGACGCGGATAGAATAAGTCAATCGGATCTGTTATTCCATTTTTCAGCTTCGTTTCCATACGCTACACCTCTTTATATAAAATTTATATATATTTAAAAATAGGAGAGATTTATAAGCCCACCATTGTGCTTATAAATCTCCCATAGAATTCTTACTGTGCTAACAAGTCTTCTACTTTTGGCGCTTTTTCAAGCTCATCTAAGATCTCTTGCCCACCATTATTTAACCAATTCTCTACATAACCATCCCACTCTTCATCGATGTCTATTTCTCCAACAATGGCACGCATCCGGAATTCGTCTACGATTGTGTTTAACTGCCCGCTATATCGTTTGTCTAGTTCCATACCATTTGTTTCATTAAATAGGTCATAGCGATATGGTCTAATTGCCATTTTCTCTACCACTTCTGGCTTAGCAAAGAATTTCTCCATTAATTTAAATGTATATTCTGATGTTAACCATTTCAAACGTTCACCAGGATATGTCCTAAAGTTATATGCCCAGAATCCCATATCGCCTTCTTCTGCTGGATATTCAGGTTTTGTAAGAATAGCTGATTCATTTGGTTCGCCTTGCCATTCAGAATGTTTACCGACTTCACCATATAATGTCCATCGCGCTTCATCATCATGGTTAATATAATCAAAAATTTGCAAAATTCTTGCTAATTCTTCGTCTGTTACTTCATTAGAAATATGATATGCATCACCTAGTAATGTTACTGGCATCCATGCGCCTTGACCTTGTTCTCCATCTGGACCAATTTCAGGTGCTGTAACAAGGATTTTAACATCTTCATCTGCTGCAACTAGATTTTGTGGGGCACGTGCCTTCGTCCAATCTTCCATTGCTACATAAGAACGTTGTGCAGTGAAATACCCAGTATTCCCAACTTTATATTTTTCCCATGCTTTTTCTACATCTAATGTTGTCCACTCTGGATCGACAACCCCCATATCGTACCATTTTGCTAATAGCTTCAAACCTTCTTTGTATCGGTTAGAAATTTCTGCTGCTTTTAACTCTCCATCTTCCATTAAGTTATACCCAGCAGCAACACCGTGTGCACCCATAAGTGTATTCATCCAATGCAACTGGTTGTTATAAGGTAATAAGCCATACGTATCGTTTTTACCATTTCCATCAGGGTCATTAAACGTAAATGCGTGTAAAATCTCTTCAACTTCTTCTGTTGTATATGCCTCATCAGTAAAGTAGATTCGCTCGAGTCCACCTTCCGGTCCAACTGGCTCTATTTCACCCGGGGGTTCAATACCTAAATTTTCCAACCAATCTAATCGGAATGTTGGCGCCCATAAAATCCCCCTGGTATGTGACTGTAAACCAGTTAAAGCAAGATACTCATCTTCTGTATCTTCGGCTATATTCATCTGCCAACCTGGTGGGTTTTCATCAAGCATTTTCGAGTAACGTGGTGCATACGTTTCAATCATTTCTTTTGGTATTGTTCTTGTTACTCCGCCATCAAACATTTCTTTTGAGGTTAACGTACCTGATGTGAAAGAAAATGTATCTGGTACATCCCCAGAAGCAATAGCAAGAGATACTTCATCGGCATTCCATGTGTCAATTTTAGTATTTACAATTTTTACATTAAACTTTTCTTCTATCTTTTGTTGTACCCAGTTGTCATCTTTAATGTCACCTTGTGTCCAAGAACCTGATAAATTAAGTGTGAGTTCTTTTGAAAAATCACCTACTTCTGGTAATTCGTCTGCAGTATCTGACTCTGAACTACTTTCGGTGCTATCATTACTACAAGCAACTAAACTAAAGGTGACAAACATAGTGATGAATAAAAATAAAAATTTACTATTCTTCATGTGTTATTTCCTCCCTTTTATTATTATCCTTTTAACGAACCAATCATAATACCCTTAATAAAGTACTTTTGTGCAAATGGATACACTAGTACGATTGGTCCAATTGAAACCATGACAGTTGCTGCACGTACGTTACTTAGTAATAATTCAGTATTTTGACCTGTCCCTGAAACTTGGGCGGCTTCTGCTGTTGGTGCAACATCAATCAGCATGTTTCGCACAACCGTTTGTAGTACTTCTTTAGTATCATCTTGGATATATACCATGGCATGGAACCATTCATTCCAGTGGAATACAGCTGCCCACAATGCAATGGTTACTATAACTGGCTTAGATAAAGGAATAATTATTTTCCACAAAATAGTGAAATAATTAGCCCCATCCATCAATGCCGATTCTTCTAATCCTTTATCAATTGTCATAAAGTAATTACGCATAATTATAATGTTAAACACATTGACAGCTGTCGGTAATATTAATGCTAACCGTGAATCTAGTAACCCTAAATTTTTGATTAGTAAGTAGTCAGGTATAATGCCACCAGAGAAGAACATCGCAATTAGGAATATAATTGTAAGCGTATTACGATAAGGAAGATCTCTTCTGGATAGTGGATAAGCTGCAAGTATCGTAAGTGTAACAATCAGTATTGTACCTACTACTGTTCGAAAAATCGTGTTTAAATAAGCAATCCCCACATCACTGTAATTAAAAATATATTCATAAGCAACAACTGTCCAATTTTCCGGCCACAGATTCATACCTAAGTTTGATGCTTGTTCAGCGTCCGAGAAAGACAGTGTAAATGTATTCCAAAAGGGATATAAAACAGCAATTGAAAATAAGATAAGCCCGATTATATTTAAGGTTTCAAAAAGTGATAATTTCTTTTTATTTGCCATTTTAAAAAAACCTCCTTCCTACCATATTCCATGTTCACTACGCTTGCGGATAATTGCATTAGAACCGACAATTAGCAAAACACCAATGATGTTCTTAAACAATCCAACCGCAGTTGCATAATCTAATTGGAATTGTTCTAGACCAGCTCGGTATACATACGTATCTATGATGTCGGCTACTTCATATACCATCGGATTGTAAAGGTTTAAAACTTGGTCAAAACCTGCATTTAGCATGCTACCAAGTCTTAGAATAAATAACACAATAATCATTGGCATAATTGAAGGTATAGTAATGTGTATCATTTTGTGAAATCTGTTTGCTCCATCCATCTCTGCTGCTTCATATAAACCTGGGTCAATCGATGACATCGTAGCCAGATATATGATTGCCGCATACCCTATCTCTTTCCAGATATCAGTTCCAATTAAAATTGGAATGAATGCACTTTTGCTCGCTAGGAAATGAATTGGCTCTACACCAAAAAGAGTAATAAAGAAATTAACAATTCCTCTTTCAGGTGAAAAGACTTCCACAATCATTGAAGAAAGTATTACCCAAGACATAAAGTGAGGTAAATAAGAGATAGACTGCGTAACCTTCTTAAAATTCATCTGTCTTACTTCATTTAATAATAGCGCAAATATAATTGGCGCCGGGAACGAAATAATAATTTTTAATAAACTAATGATAATCGTATTTCGTAATGCGCGTAAGAATAAAAAGTCATCAAACATTCTTGTGAAATGTTCAAAACCATTCCATGGACTTCCCCATATGCCAAGTCCAGGTGAAAAATCTTTAAAAGCAATCAAAATACCATACATTGGTCCGTAGCTAAAAATAGCCAACATAATCATTGGTACTACTAACATGATATAAAATGCTTTGTTCTTTTTAACCTCTTTCCATTTTGTATCCGCTTTCATTAATGTGTTTAGTGGTGAATACTTTTTTTTAGCTTGTTGCAATTGGACCCCCCCTTTTATTAATGTAACCGCTAACAATTTTTATTTTAATGAATTTCCTGAAAGTTTTGTAAAAATATTTTTATAAAATTTTGCACTATTTTAATAAAGTTTTTACATTCAGATTTTGTTACTTACTTTTCTCAATCAGATAGAAGGAAACAGTTCCTACTACCAAACCTATAGTTGACTTTTACAACCAAGTAATAAGTTCAAGCCGGCAAACAAAAAAACACATCTCAACATGAGAGATGTGTTGATTTATTCTACTGTTTTAAGCTTCTCTTCCTTCAGGTTAATCGGAATTTCTACCGTTACTTCAGTAACTTCTCCTTTTTTACTATCGATGTCAACACCATATTTTTTTCCAAAATAAATATTAATCCGCGCATTCACATTATAAATGCCTGATTTTTTTAATGTCTGTGATTGTAAGAGTCTTCTCACTTGTTCTAGTTCTTTTTCGTCCATTCCATTTCCATTATCGGTAACAACAAATCTAAGCTTGTTCTCTTTGTCAACCTTGTGACAAGCTATATGAATTCCTACCATTTTATCTGCTTTTTCTACGCCATGCTTTATTGCATTTTCTACTAGAGGTTGTAAGATCAATTTAATGGTTTTATAATCATATAATTCTTTGTCAATATCCCACGTGCAATAAAAGTTCTCGAATCGTTGTGACATAATCTTTAAATAAGATTTTGTAAAAATAATCTCTTCACCAATTGTGATAATATATTTTTCTTGGTTTGTAATAAACCTAAAATATCTACTTAATGAACTAATCATATCAACAGCTTTGTCTGTTTGCCGTGATTCAACAATAAACAATAGGTTGTCAAGTGTATTGTATAAAAAGTGCGGATTTACTTGCGACTGTAACGCATTCATTTGTATTTCTCGTTTTTCATAATTTATTTTTATCACTTCTTTATTTGCTTCTAAAGTTTGATTAATCAATGTATTCATTTTCTTCATACTTTTATTAAAGTTTTGCTGAAGCAAATCAAGTTCGTCAATCCCAGTCATACTTTCAATTACAGTACTAGTTGAGCCAACAAGATCCAATGTCCCAAATAACTCATTTACATGCTCCAATGGTTTGATTACTCGTCGGGGGATCCAATAAGAAAATATTGCTACCAGAATTAATATAATAAATAGTAAGTAACTATCACTTAAGAACAAACGATTAATTTCACTTTGTGTGTTTGCATATCTATACTGTGAAACGAGCTTCAAATCATTTACAATTAAATCTGTAGTAAAATCATAATGTTCTGTTTTTGTATTAACTAATGAGTCATCGGTTAACATCTCGTCAAAAGTAACGAGTTGGTCTCCTATACGTTTGGGATTTTGGGCAGAAATAATTGAATTATCTTTGTTTAAAATGAGTGTTACTTCATCTTCCCCTTCATAATTCCTATATAGTGTACTTAAATAATCATTTGCAATAGCAACGGTCACAAAACCAATGATTTGATCTGTTTTTTTATTACTTATAATTGGCATCCCTAACACTAGTGAAGTATTATTAAAGCTATCGGTTTGAATAGTATGGGACAATTGATTTTTAGAATTCTTTAACTCTTGAAAAAATTGTTCATTTGAAATTTTATTAGCATTTGAGTTGTTAGAAAAAATTAATTGATTTTTATTACTATACAAACTAAGTGTTTGATAAGGTTGGATAACAAATTTCTTGTCTCTTAAAAATGTATCTAACAAGCTGGATTGATCATTTTCTAAAATATTTTTTTGAAGGTTAAAGTCTAGTGTCACTTTCGTTAATGTTAGTTTTGACTGCTCAATATGGCGGTTTATTTCTAACACTTTTTTCTCATGTTCTAAATAATTGCTTTTTTTAATATCTTCCAAAATAACTTCGGATGTTTGCCAATAATAGATTGCTGCAAATACCAAAAGTGGGACAATAATCGTCATAAAGAAGTATAGAAATAGCCTTTCTCGTAACCCTGCCTTTGTTTTCGTCTTATCATCTCGGGAAACAACATCTAAATCACAAATACTATCTTTTTTGAGTACACTTAATAAACGATATAATGGAGAAAGAGCTGACTTAGCAACCTTACTTGAAAAAATAAAGGCTGTTAAAATAGTTAGAATGAATGTAATCAATACTACCTTCCATATAAATTGTTTCTGGAGATTATACACATCCAAGTCATCTACATACAATAGTTGGAAGTCGAAAAATGGAATTCTTTTATTATATACTTCTAAATTGTTATCGCTAACAATTAAACCTTCAGGCAGTTGACTATAATCCTTGATTTTATTAGTAATATCAATCTCATTATCTAAGCCTTTAAAAATAATTTGATCTTTACGATCCAATAGTAAGAACTGATCAGAATAAAACGATTGATTAAATAATTCACTTTGATTTAAAAAGAGAAGGATCGCTCCCTTTATTGTCCCCTCAGCGTCAACGATATTTGTACCAAAGAATGGTTTATGATTTAATCCTTCAAGATTAATGCCATTATTTTTAGAGGATATCGAATCCCCCAGATATACCTTTTGACGCGCTTCACCAATGGAGACAAAATTACATTGCGCATCAACCTCGTTATCTAATTCTAAGCCATTATAATCAAAGTTAATATACGATCTATCGGAACTGTATTGAGTATTTGGCGTAACAATCAAAACATTTTCAATAATATTATTTTCAATTTGTAGAGAGTATAAATACCGCTCTAATTCTTTGGATAAATAATAGTTATCTACTTCTGATGACTGTGGATCTGATAAATGGTTTAAATGCGATATAACAAAGTCATTGTTCTTTAATTTCATTACTGTTTGGTAAGCGTTGTTCAGTTTTTTCTCTAAGTCTAAAGATACTTGGTTTATCTTCAGCTCAATTGACTCCGATTTTTTTTCTATTAAAAAATGATTTATTTTGCTATTAAATATGTAGCTAATTATTCCAGTGAAAACAATTGTGGTTATTAAAGAAATTAAAATGAGATAATTTTGTAGGGTAAGTTTCTTTTTGGATCTTCTAAATTTTATTAAACGTATTACATTAGCCCATTTGGCTATCTTTTTCTTAGACATAAGGGACTTTTTCCTGTGATTTTTTTAAATACTTTATTAAAGTAAGAGTTACTCTGAAAACCTACCCTATTTGAGACTTCTTTCATTTTTAAATCGGTATTTTTTATAAGTTTTGTTGCCTCTTCTACTCTTACTCGGTTTACATAATCAATAAAGTTTTCACCTGTTTCATTTTTGAAAATGGTACTGAAATATGCTTGATGTAAGTATAATTCTTCAGCCATTGTTTGTAGAGTTATTTTATACTGATAGTGGTTTTTGACATAATTTTTAGCAACCGTAACATAACGATTATTGTACTTTTCATTGTGTTTAACTATGTCTACCGCAAATAGTTGTAATACATGTCGCAACCATTTTTTTAGCTCTTGCAGTGATTGCAGTTGATAAATTTTCTGTAATACATGTTCTTCATCAATGGAAGTAATTGTATATCCTTCTTCTTTAAGTTTAAGAGAAACCATCATAATTAATTTATAACTTTCTTTTTTTATCTTAACAACATTTTCACCTTTATAATGAATGATCAAATCAGTATATTGATTAACAATCGTTGTAATTTTCAGGGTTTCTTTTGTCAAAATTGATTCAACTAAGTTGCCTACACAATTTTGAATCTTGTCATCAAAAGAATCTTTTTCTTGCTTAACTAGATTATGAGCACTAGGTTTAAGGTCTTGATAGAAAATAATGTATTTATTCGGATTGAAATATTTGTAACTACAGGCATATATAGCTTCCTTATATGACTTATTAATTTGCTCCAATCCCTTTGCTAAATTCCCAACACCAATGTAAACAGGTTTTAAAATTATTTCCATATCGATTAATAATCGTTCTACAAAAACTAAAAATTGTTGTACAATAGGTTGGATATCATACTTAGAAATTGGTTTATGCTTAAAAATTAATAAAATTAAACTATTTTTATAAAATAATATCGGTATTTCTTGTTGATTAAAATAACTTGTGATTTTTTCTTTTAAGCTTTGTCTAAATGTAAAGGTTGCATACTCCTTAAGTATTTCATTTAAGCAGCAGATAACAATACGATTATAATCATATTTCAAAATGTCCTTGTATTTCTCAACATCTTTCCCTTCTGTCAGGTCTAATAACATTTGTTCATCATGTCCAGCCACCTTTTTTTCTTCTTTAAGCTCCATTACTAGCTTGTTCATCACTTCGGTAAATTCTTTTTTCAGTAAAGGTTTTAGCAAATATCCTTTAACTCCAAATTTTATTGCTTGTTGCGCATACTCAAAATCATCATATGCACTTAAAATAACAATTTTGATCTGAGGGTAAGATTGCTTTATTTTTTCAACTAGTTCAAGTCCAGTCATTTTTGGCATCATAATATCTGTCAACAAAACATCTGGCACTTCTTTGTTAATTATCGTTAGAGCTTCCTCTCCGTTTTCTGCCATTTTCACGACACCAAAGCCTAACTCGTCCCAAGGGAAAAATGTTACTAATCTATCTCTAATATTTTTTTCATCATCAACTATTAGTGATTTATACATAGAATCACTTCTCCCTTTTTTCTCTCAGATTTGATATAGCAATAATGATAACCTTATCATACTATGTTGATAGTCAAAACGGCAATACGGCATAACAGGATTATTTTAGCCTAGCTTATTACTACATAATAAGGAATGGCCATATAAATGGAACCATTCCTTATTTGCATCATATAGAAACGATGAATTTTTCGAGACACTTTTAACTATATATAAAATCATTTAATATATTCAACAGTCTACTATTCTAGTTTATGCTCATCAATTAGAGATATAACTTGATTATCTGGTTTTTGTAACTCAAAGATAACAATCTCATTTTCCCCCTGTTTTAATAGGGGACCAGGTAAGTATAGGGTTTTTTGCGGCCCGATTTCCCAATATCTACCTATGTTAAATCCGTTAACTAGTACAAAACCTTTCTTCCATCCAGCTAATTCAACAAACGTATCCCCAATTTCATCAATTTGAATACTACCACGGTAAAAGGTCGGTGTACTACTTATTCCCTTGACGTTTGTTTGGTAATTTAACTTTTCTAAATTATCCATAGGTAAACAAAAGATCTCCCAATCATATTGGAATTGAGAAGCAAAACGAACTCCTTCGGTAATTCCCTTCATATCTTTCAACTTCGGTCCATAGTTAATACGCCCCATGTTCTCTACTAAAATATCTAGCTGTGCACCTTTTTCAGGTACTTCGATCTCTATGGTATTATTTTGCCACCTGTCAATCACAGAGTGAAACTTTTGATCAACGAAAACAAGTGCTCGGTCTCTTACTTCTTGAATGGCTAATGGTCCCTTTTCTTTTGGCCCTTTAAGTATAGTGCGATATAAAATAAAACCATAATCCTGTCCCATTTCTTCCATAGATTCTGGATTGGCCTTTCTCACCGAAGAACTTATGTCAGGTAATGCATCAAATAAATTGGTAGATTCCTTCATTTCAACTAACCCGTAGTTTATCTTAGGAATTGGATCAGGTAATACAAGCTCTCCAATATCCTTATGTTTAGCAATTGCTTCTCTGATAGCATAGAATTTTGGTGTAATATCGCCTGTTTCGCTGATCGGACAATCATAATCATAACTCGTTATCGTTGGTTCATATTTTTCACCGTGGTTCGCTCCATTATAAAAGCTGAAATTAGTTCCCCCATGGAACATATAAAAGTTAACAGAATCTCCGTTACCAAGCATATGTGCAAAGGTATCTGCAGCATCTTGTGGATCACGTGTATGATGCTTCTCCCCCCAATGGTCAAACCAGCCATTCCAAAACTCCATACAAATATTTGGTGTATTTGGATAATGCTTTTGTAATAAATCAAATGCTTTAACTGGACGCGAACCAAAGTTAATTGTTGCTAACACTCCATCCAACGTACCACCTTGTAACAATAAATCAGATGGACCATCTGAAGTAAATAACAGTACATCGATACCTCTTTTTTCCATAGACTCTTTTAAATATGTTAAGTACTGTTTATCATTACCGAAACTACCATATTCATTTTCGATTTGCATTGCAATAATTGGACCGCCATGTGTACTTTGCAGCGGTTTTAACCTTTCCAGTAGTACATTATAATAGTTATCTATTTTTTCTAAATATGGTTCGTAGTAAGATCTAACTTTCATGTTTCGATCTGCTAACAACCAAGATGGTAGACCACCAAACTCCCATTCAGCACAAATATATGGGCTTGGTCTAACAATTACATATAAACCTAATCGGTCAGCAGTCTTTATAAATGCTTCAACATCTGAAAGTCCCTCAAAATTATATTCACCTTCTTTAGGCTCATGTAAATTCCAAGGAATATATGTTTCTACACAATTAAATCCACACGCTTTTAATTTTAATAGCCGATCTTCCCAATATTCGGGAACAATTCGAAAATAATGAATTGCGCCTGATATCAATTGAATGGCTTCACCATTCAGGTATAAATACTTACCACGAACTTCTAATTTAGACAAACTTAACACTCCCTCGCCCTAAATGAAAAGTCAAATGTCACTTTATTCCTGACTCTGAACCTTAAAACGATTATAATAGTCATCTAAATCTATCGATTGACCTTTATTTAGTCGTGACTCCTCAGCTGCAAAGGCCATTAAATGACTTTTTAGCGATACAGAGACAGAGGATACACCTTCCATTTTATCTTGATTTTTGATTTCATGTAAGAAAGTGCGTACGATTCCTTGATCTCCGCCACCATGCCCACCAACTGGGTTGCTTAACTTTATCACTGTCTCCTGTTTAGTTAAAAAATCAAAAATAGATATGCTATTTTCCTCCATGTTGCCACGTATTTCTCCTTTCGTACCCATGATTTGTACGACACGAGTTTGATCGCGTGTGAAACCACACATACTAAAGGTGGCGGTTGCTCCATCCTCAAATTCCATGTTAACAACTTGATGATCTACAACATCATTATCTGATTGATACACACATTTGCCATAATCCGTTTCATGTAACGCTTTGATTATGCCATCATTGGAAGTATCTTCTGTAAATTTACTTGCCCAGCCCTTTCCTTCACCAAGATAATAGCGCCCGGCATGGAATGGGCACTCTAACTCTACTGGACAACCATCTAAGCATCGTTTAGGTGCACCTATTGGAGCATTTTCTTCTTTAAAATGCATAAGTGAACCATAGGAACTCACTCGTTTACATTCTTTACCCATAACAAAATTAATAATGTCCATATCATGACAAGATTTTTGTAAAATCATTGGGCTTGAGTTCTTTTTATTATTCCAGTTACCTCTAACAAAGCTGTGTGACATGTGCATGATTTCAACATTTTCATTTAGTTGAATGGAGGCAACATCACCAATCGTACCATCCTGCACAACCTTTCTTATTGTTGACCAAAAATCGGTGTATCTCAGCACATGACAAATACTTAATTGACGGTTGTATTTTTTAGCTATTCGTTCCATCTCAATACATTCTTTTGGATCTGGTGACATTGGTTTCTCTAGTAATACATGATAACCTAACTCTAATGCCTTTATAGTGGGTTGAAAATGTTGATTATCTAACGTACAAATCATTGCGACATCCGCAATCTGTCCTTGCTCATACATCTCTTCCCAAGATTCAAAGCAATCTTCTTCTAATAATTCAAACGCATCTCTAAATTTATTCCTTCGTTCTACATGCGGCTCTGCCACAGCTACAATTTTTAGTTCATGTGGATTTTCTAATGCATACGGTGCATACGCTCTAAATCCCCTATCGCCAGCACCGATTATCACGGCCGTCATCTGTTGCATGTAATCGTCTCCTTAAAATTATTAATTTTTTAAAAAGGAATGAACATATCTAATTAACAAATTCGGTATTAAAATGTGAATGTTCAGTAATTGTTTAATTTAAGCAGATTTCACTGTTTAAGTAATCACTGCTTTGTATCCCCTTTTATAACTACAGTTACCTTCATTACTTTTTTATATAATAGGATAATTATATCCTACAATAATTTTTAAATAAAATGAAAGCGCAATCATAATAAATCTTGGAATTTTTTCATTCTTTCTATAAATAGTACAAAAACTAATATCTTGCTGCCTAAGACAGTTAGATATTAGTAAGATAAAATAGGAATTTTGCTAACTCCTATTTAAGAAAATAAAATAATCCACTTTTTAAAAATTAGTATTATGAGGTTTATTTTATAATTATTCTTGTGTATCTTATAATAATTTCCACATTATAAAAAAACTTGTTATATAGTAACTTAATAAGCGACTTGGGATCTCATCCAAATCGCTCTACCTTTATTTTAAAATATTGGTGGGCCGATACGTTAAACACATGAATTAAAAGTAGCTGCATATTGTTATAAATAATTTTTCTAAATCACTTTCATATAAGTCTCCATTTCATTTTCTGTCAACTTTTTCCTGATCCTTCACTTTCTTCTCACCTTAAAAATTTTACTCTGTGGAATGTTGGGATTGTGATAAACGACATATACTTTAGAAAAACGGTATAAGTATTCTGCTTCATGAGACTTGGGGGTTAAGATTATCATTTTTCGGTTTAGTTCATGTTCATATAACTCGAATACTTTATCTTTACGTCCTTCATCTAGCGCACTATCAAACTCATCGAGTACGATATAGCCAGGTGATGCTTGAATCGTTTGTAATAATGCCAAAGCAAACAGTAAAGAACTAAGAGACTCTTCCCCACCAGAAACCCCTTTTCCTACTTTACCTCCTCTTGCTTTGACACTAACATCCTCCAACTTTCCTCGATGTCCTTCCTTACGTGCTTTAATATATAATGCATAGTGAATTTGATTACGGCGGTCTATTCTCATATCCCAATCTATTTCACCTTGAAAACCAAACAAAGACATATAATGAACAAATTTTTGATTAAGACCAATAACTTTACTATTAATTGTGCTTTCTAAATCCTCTTTTAGTCGCTCCATTCGCTCCGTATATTCATCTAACAATAATTTGGATTTCTTCACTTCTGTTGCGGAACGATCATACTCTTCTTTCATTTTTTGATAATTTTCTGGTGCAGCTTCATCAATCCCTGTTTCATTTACTGCATGGGTATATTGAATTTTTCCACTCTCGCGCATATCATCTGCTTCTGGTTTAGTTACTTGTGGTAATTCGGTAAGCTCTAATGCAAAATCTTTTAATTCCTGTTTTACAGCATCTACTAACCTTTGGATGTCATGTTTAATTGTTGCATAGTTTTCTTCACTTGTTATATATTCTTCAGATCGATTTTTAATCTGTCTTTCTTGTGAATCAATTTCTCGATCTTTATATTGAATAGCATCTCCCAAATCCTCTATAACTCGGTTTAATTTCTTTTCTTCACGCCGCTTTTCATCCAAGAGAGAACCTAGTTCTTCTAACTGTGAATTTTTATTCTTTTTCTCTTCTTTTAGCTCAGTTAAATAATGCTTCAATTGAGTTGCCTCAATAATTTTTTCCTTTTCTTTTTCATACTGAGTAAAGGTTTCTTGATAATTTCTAAAAGTTTCGACCTTTTGCTTCCAATCAGCACGTTCTTCATTCAACAGATTCCAATCCAACTGAATCTTGTCCCTTTTTTCTTCAAGTTCCATCTTTTCATTAATTAGATTGTCATACTTACTTTTTTGCCACTCTCTCTCATTTTCTTTTATCAAAAAGGCTTCTGCATCTTTTAATGACTCATGTCTGCGAAACAACGTACTGTTTCTACCTGTTAATTCAATTATTTCATTTGATAGATTGCTAATTTTATCCCCAACGCTTTTAAGCTCATTTTCTACTTGTGTTTGATAATTTTTCAAAACTTTTTCACTTAATATAACACGTTTTTCCTCTTGTGGACCTCTTATGCCTTTTGTATCAATAAGCACACCATTTTGTATCAATGGTTTTTCAGTTTCAAAAAAGCTCTTAATCCACCAAAGTGCTTTTACCGCAAATGGATAAAGATTATTGCTTAAATTATCTTTTATCTTTACATGTTTATCTGGAAGGTTTGTAATCGTTTTTTCTGGAACAACATTTGGTAATGGAATATGGTATAAATCATTTGGTGCAAAGAAATCTTTTTTGTTAACAAACAACGTGTATTTTATCGTATCAAACAACTCTTCGTCATTCGGCTTAGCTGTGTCATCTAGTTCTACAAGCTCACGCAAAGGATAGACTTCTATATTTCGCTTTTTAAAATACTGAATAGCCACTTCTTGACGAGGACTATAAACTCGATTGTTTCTTAGATTGTCATATTCCTTATCTAAACTTTCTTTTTTATTTTCAAGACTCCCTTTTTCATCTTTTGCAGCTTCTAATCGTTGTTCATTTAGCTTCATCTCTCTTTGCACAACTTGACTACTACTATATGCTTTAATAAGTTTACGCACTTCTTGTTCCCTAGCACTGTCCTGGTCAATCTTTATTTTTAGTTCAGCAATTTGTTGAGTTAATTCATCTAATTTTTGTTTATTACTTTCTAACGATTGTTGCTGTTCTTCCATTGAAACATTAATGGAAACACATTTTTCCTCCGCATGAATTAAAGCTTCATTTACTTCTTCTTCGGTCATGCCAATCCGTTCTACTTTATTCGTAATTTCCTCTATTTCTTTGGAGATAGCTTCCATTTTGTCTTTATGGCTAGTTATCTCCTCCTGCAAACGTGTTAACTCATCGTCCAACGTGCGTTCGCGTGATTCCATTTGAGAGATTGCCGTCTGAAACTGTTCAAGCTTTTCTCTATGTTCCGCTTGTGAGATTACATCTTGCTGTTTCGCTGTAATTTTCTCTTCTTTGTCTGATTTTAGTGTTTTTATTTGATCTCTTAAAGTATTTATTTTATTAAGGTGATGCTTCTCCAACCATTTCAAAGCTGAAATATACTGTTTAAATCCTTCTTCTAATCGCCTGTTTCGACTATAATACCTGTCTAACTCTGTTTTCTTCTGATTTAAATGAAGTTTGTTAAGACTTTGTTTACTCTCTGCCACTTGCAAGGTCTGTTCCGTATCTCTAACGAGTTCTTTGCTTTCTTCCCAGTTTTTCTGGATTTTATCAATGCCATTCATTTCACTGAATATACGGAATCGTTCTTCTGGATGCATCACTGCAAACTGGTTTACCTCTTTTTGATACCAAATTAAATAGAATTCATCCGGGTCAATAGCATATTTAGAGTGAATCTGATTTTTATATTCAGTAAAGTTAAAATTACGATCGCCAGAAGTATACTTTGTCTCCCGCTCCCATCTATCTATGTTCTCTCCCTCTTGTATATAAAATTCTTTTTTTACTGGGTCACCCGGCTTCTGTTCCAGATCTAACCGAAACTGAACAAACTCTGGCGCATCAACCTTGATTTTCCCATCATTTTTAAAAAGCAATTCAATCTTTGCTCGCCACGTTTGGTCTTTTGGAAGGTTGTTTGACTTTAATCCTTCAAGATCAACCTTACTTGAATAAAGAACACCACCCATACAAAATGTAACCGTTGATTTCCCAGCACCATTTGGTCCAGATATTAGAATATGGTCATCTTTATCAGAAAAATCCATAACTGTCGGCGTGTAATCCCGTACACCTGAAAATTTAAGTCTCCATGGAATCATTATTTGCACTCCCATTCATGTTGTAACGTTTAAAGAACCGCAGGACATCATCCATGTGCAACTGATTTGATTGACTAAACTCGGTGTATCTTCTTAAGAAAGAATCTGAAAACAAATTAGCTCCGATCGATGTAAGTTGATAGGCTTCTTCCTCAGAATTTGTATCATACACTTCAATTGCCCCAATCTTTTTCAGTGGATCCAAGTTAGCTTGAATTTTTCTTGTTACTTGTAATGATTCATGGCCAAAACTATTAATTAATTGGGAAAAGAGTGTATACTCATTCTGCAGTACTTCTTGATGATAAAAAATAAACATGAGAATAGCTAAACTTTCTTTGTTTAATAATGTTTTCGCTTGTTTGGCGGGTACGCGCATGAGTGCTATTACTTGGTTTCTTCGCTCATCATAAATCACTTTCATGTAACGACTAATCGCTTGGTTTACCCGTTTGAGAAAAGAGAAAAAAGCTTGTTCATCATCTGAAATTCCAACTATTTTTTCTACTTCCTTACGTGAAAGGCCAAAATTCCCACTTCGAATGGTAGCTGATGATGAAAAAAGGATTTGCATAAATGCAAGCTCTTCCTCTGTAGTCAAAAAACCTTTGATTGATTGTAGGGCTGCTAGTGGATTAACGTTCGCGCTTTCTTCCTCGTTTTCTAATTCCATATGTTCCTTGTTCATCCTCACTCCACCTCCAGTCGCGCTGATCTTTGTTATCGTACATTTCCTTGTTCGCATGTTCATCAATGGCTGCTTTTTTATTAGCTACCAATGCTGAAACGCCAATTAATCCGTTGGCTATGTCACTCCATCTAGATGATCCAGAACGAATAATTAGCTCATCAAGTCCCGCTTCTTCTACTTCCTCTAGATAGGCTTCAATACGCTCTGTGTGTATCATTTGTTTCGTTATTTGCCATTTTGAATCGCCCATTATTTCTTCCAACTGTTCTTCCATTATTTCTTCTGTATCCGGAATTTCTTCATCCACTTTTTCCTCTATCTCTTCTGTAATAGGTTCATAGTTTTCAATATAGTTAATCCCCTCATCAATTGCCATCGGTGATATCGGACTAGCGAATTTCACTGGTGCCCATAGACCATCTATTTCTTCGTCCTTGTATTGCCCTTGTTCCATAAAACTTAAAATTTGATGTGCATTCGGAATTTCAGAACCAAGGGGAGGATCAAATGATTTTACGATGAACGTTCGAAACGCTTCCGGTTGAATTCTATGGTTAAAATCCGTTTCTTGCAGGTGAGCAAACTTAAGAATTTTATTAATTGTCCCAAGGCTGATTTTTGTTCCATCACTAATAGCTGCTGTCCCTCGTTGTTTAATGTCGGAAAACACAAGCTCTTGATCAACTGTTTCAAACTTATCCATACGTTCTGCCATCTTACCTTCAAGTTCTGTCATAAGATGATGAATCACTTCTACTTGTGTTAATGCATTTCGGTCTGCTAAATACTCAAGCTGTCTTTCATGGAGGAGCAATACAGCTTCTTCTACATTTTTAATCATACTAGCAAGCTTATTACCACCAGAGATGCCTTTATCATCATAAGCTTCACTTAATTCTGCATCTCTTTTTGCTTGAAACAGGGACCTTGCCACATCATCATTAAGATAATATGCAAGCGAATCATTAGCTAAACGAATAAGTACATCCATCATTCGTTTTCCTACATCACGCATTTTTATTCTTTTTGTTGTTTTTGCCACCCAATTAAATTTCCCCAAAACGAACACGAGGTGTTTCATATAACTTTGCGTAATTACTTCGTCATAGCCATACATATTACGATAGCGATAAAATAACGTCTCCTCACTTTCAATAGGTTCTGCAATACCGAGTGCTTCTTGATTAATAATATGTAACACTCGGAGGAAACGTAGTACGTGGATTGGTGACTGAAAATACTCCTTATCACTTAATTCTGTTAACACACCTGATAGTTGGGCAATATCACGCATCGATTGTAGTAGCTCAGGTTTATCATCTGTAACGTCAAAGATCGAAATTAATGATTGATCCACTTTTTCCACAGCTCTACTCCTCCAATTTCTTGTTCTTGCTCTTCTTTACTCCTTTGTATCGATTGTTGGTATTTGCTTGCAAAAGTTCCCCATTCAGTTTCCACGGTTAATGGCGGTACAATCCATTTTATTAAGACTTGTTCATCTTGTATTAGCTCATATAATTGCTCTGCGATCGTGTAACCTGCTTCATCAACATCCGTCCAAATAATAACTTGACTGACACAGGTTGTTAGTTGCGAAATTAATTGCCTATGTGCAGACCGTACTTGTCCATCCACACCTAATACGAAACTTTTCGTATCTCTTAAAAACTTTTCTTCGTAAGCCACCCGTGTTAACACACCTCTGTTTTCCACTAACCATAACACATCTGCTTTCGTAGTAAACTTTTCTAAAAAAACAGCTAGATCAGTCGTTGCGTGAACAGTACCATAACTATACTCCACGTGATTCCCTTTCATTGGTCCAGTGAAAAATAGTGGTGTAATTGTCCCCATACTTGCTAGACCTAACAACTGTATTGGACGATGAAGTTGTTTTTCTGTTTCTTCAATAAAATCCTTTTTATAAGCATCAAATTTTTTTGACCCACCGATTGTCCGATAATAGGTAGCACCAATCTGTTTCCAATCAAAATATTTTTCCGTGCATGCTAGTTGATATAAAGCAATCAAAAAATGGAGGAATACTACTTGTTTCCTCAAACGCCAAGTCGGATGAATACGTTCTATTAATTTAGTTTCTCCAGTTAAGACTTTATCTGTCTCACTTGCTATTTTATCTAATTGGATTGCTAATAACGAAACAACGTCTGCACGCTGGTCTTGTTTAATGCGTAAAATAGTGCTGTGCTTCGCAACATCCCAACACTTTTTCCAATCAAGTATCCAATTTCTGGTTTCTTTTGCTGCTTCTGCTTGTATCTTTAAACTTAGCTGATAAAGCACGAAGCCCATACGATATCGTTCTGTTTTTACAGTTCTTTCATCTTTTTCTAAACGAATTTCACGAATAATCCAGCCATAACGAATCCATTCATAAGTTTCATCGGAAAGATCTATCTGCTTCTTCGTTTTTGGACTATTGAAACCATTAGTTAGTTTGGTTGGAATGGTATCTATATGGTGTAGATCCGGATCCGTAGCTTTTCCTACCATTAGCCTTGCTACTATCTTTCTTGTTCGTGTCGTTCGCTTTATTATTGGTATATGGATAATGTCATTCTGCTCATACGCATCATTGACATGTATGCTTTCATTTTTTAATGCGATATGGTGCTGCAAGTAATAATGTAACGCTTCAGAAACCAAGGTACAAACCTCCCTATGATTCTTTTATTTTACCATAGGAAAAGATAATAATACGATTGGGATGGACAGGGAAATTCAAGGAATTACTGATGAAGGTAAGTGGTACCTTTTTATTTTATTTGTGCATATGTAATATGCCTAAGCTTAATGAAAGCTTTTAAGCATTTTTTTATAGAAAATTAGAGAAATGAAGGAGTAAAAATAGTTCTCCAAGTTAACAAACAGGAGATTTAATAAAACCAGAACATTTAAACAATCAAAATTAAGTCTTCTGATTCCTAGTCTCCTGTTATTACTTTTCACTTCACTTTATAGAAATAAGCGCCAATATCCAATATCTTTTTCAAGCTATCTGTCATTCAAACCGCTCATATTCAAACACCGCTTGCACAGTGGCAGTGACCTTTACGTGGCCTTCTTGCACAGGTGTGGTTACGGCATCCGTCGTTGCACTTAGCACTTCAGCAGTATAACGCGGACGTTGGAGTTGAACGTTTTCTTCAGTGAGGCGTAATGGAATGCGGTTGATTGATAAACCTAGCGAGTGCGCCATATTCTCTGCTTTTTTCCGTGCATTCAAGGTCGCGTCTTGGAGCGCTTCTTGATAGATAACCGTTGAATTAGCCAGTTCGTATTCCACTTCATTAATCACATTAGCCCCATTCTGTGTTGCAACATCAAGAACCTCGCCCACTTTCGTCAGATCATTTACCACAACCGTAAACAGATGGCTAACCTGATACCCCCGAAACACTTTTTGGTTATCTGGGTAATCATACATCGGCTGGATCGTATATGCAGCAGTCTCAATTTGATCGTTAGCAATCCCAATCGCTGCAAGCGCGTCAATAACTTGATTAGCAAGGATCGCATTTTGTTGTTGGGCAGTTTGGACTTGCTTATCTTCGGTTACCACACCAAAAGATACACGCGCTTGGTCAGGCCTCGCCAACACCTCACTTTTCCCCACTACACTTACGGTATAATCTTGCATACGGGTGGACGATTTGAATGAGCGATTTGGATAACCATACGGATAGGAATACAGTTGATTTGCCTGATTAGGAACGTACATTGGGTGCATCAATGCCGAACATCCTTTCTTAAATCGTTTTGATATACATCAGAACATCAGTTAAATTAGCATATTCTTGCATGATGCAACGCGTGCCTAATTTGTATTGTAATAATTATCTACAAGTTCTCAAAAATAACTAGCATTAAAAAAAACAATTATATATTCTTAATTTTGTTCAATAGCAGCACCTATAACTGAACTACGAATAAAAGGAACATTCTTGTATTTTTCTAATTCCTTTGGTGTGCCTGTAACAATAGCGCCATTCAGTGTAATTTCACCGTTTTTCATATTATGCTTTGTAGTTTCAAATATTTTTTCTAATTCCTTCTCATCTTTTTTGTAAATCAAGTAATTTGAGAACTCACCTAAATGAATATCACTTATTTCCTCTGAATATGGATATGTTGGAAAATTTACTCTAACTCCGTAAGCATCTGTTGCTGAAACAGTCTTCGAATCTCCACCATTATTACCTTCCTCTAATTGCTTTAATTCTGAATTTGATACATTATTGACCCATAGCCATTTTACGGTTTTATTTTGTTCACCAAATGCTTCGATTAATTTTGTTATTGTAATTGGACGATTAAATGATAAGGCCACTTCAATAATTTTATTAGGATCCATTTTCACAGCCTTATCTAAGTCTTTTGGTAGTGTTTCATAAGAAATGTTAGGATAATAGAAACTAGCAACTTTTTGATTACTAAAGTTATTATGTTTAATGTTTCGTTTTTCACTAGTTTTCGCATCTATATTTATTAATCCACTTTCATTATCGATCATCTTAATTTCTCCAACCGCTGGAATACTTGTTGTTGTTTTATCCCAAACAATATATTGATCACCCAGTTGTTTATGATAAGTTGTTATAACATCAATGCTAAACAAATTATAATTGTATCTTTCTGAATAACTAGTAACATTTGCTCCCTGAACAACTCCATACATTTCTTTATAATTGTCTCTTTTTTCTTCGATAATAAAACGACTTCCTGTGATAATAGAATAAATTAATAATGCTGCACTGAATAATGAAAGTAAGATAGTAATAATGATATATTTTCTTCTTGACCGCTTTATCATTTGTTGAAACGGCGTATTATGATTTTCGTTAGGTAGTTGTGTCATCTGTAGTTACCTCCTTATATATTTTCAACAACTTCTTTCTGGCACGAAATAAATTAGTCTTCACGTAACTTATTTTTTTCCCTATTATGTGCGAGATTTCTTCATAAGATAATTCCGAATAATACTTTAGTAGTAATAACTCCTGGTATAATGGCTTTAACTTCCCTAAAGCGTATTTTAAATCTTGAGCACGTTCTTTTTGAAGAAATTCTAATTCTGGTTCCTCTTTCGTATCGGATTGTATTACTGCCTCGTCTATAATAAAATCTAATTTATTTTGCTTTCGGCATTGATCCAGATGATAATTTAAAGCTACACGGATTAGCCAACTTCGTATTTTTGTTGATTTAATGGTAGGATAGTAGATTAAAAATTTACAGGCTGTTTCTTGGACTGCATCTTCTGCATCAACTTTATGTATTCCTTTTTTTATTAGATATTTATAAACGATATCAAGCTCTTTCTGTAACTCTTTATTAAAATCATCATGCAATAACCTCTCCTCCTATATACAAGACGATTACATACATAAAAAGTTTACATTTTTTTTATTTTTTTCTTACAGTATTATGTGTAAAAGTATTTATCCTTTATTTAGAAACCACATCCTCTAAACAACAAAAAGAAGGGTTATAGACAAGTTTACCAATCCATGAATAGTCCCATACTTTGCTTTAACATTATTTATAGTAAGGTTTATATGGCCAAAATCAAAGCGCAGAAACATTTTTACAACATGTATCTAGCGTGATTGAACAGCAACTTCAGGAATTGGATGAAAGCGATGTAGTTGTATTAACTAAATTAGAAGACTATACACTTTCTGTACAGGGGAACAATCTTACAACAGATATAACCATTTCAAATTCTCAGATATTAAACTCACCATACGCGTTAGACAAATATATATGGACAGAACTGAGGAAAAAAGGTGTAGAAAGTAAAGAAGCAAATGGAAACTATTTAGGATACGTATTTATGTGAGTGGAGGAGCTTCCCCCACTCTTTTTTGAATTAATTAAATGTTTTTCAAATACAGCAAAACATTACTTACTGCTTTTTCTGCTTGATCAATACAATCTGGAATACCTAAACCTTCAAATGAGCCACCTGCAAGATAAACACCAGGTAATTGTTTTTCCATTTCTAGCTTTATTGTTTTCATTCGTTGCTTATGCCCTACTGTATATTGTGGCATTGCATTTTTCCAGCGTGACACAACTGTAAAATATGGCTCAGCATCGATGGCCATTGTTTTATATAAATCTTTTAAAACGACTTGCTTGATTGTTTCATCTGATTCATCTACAATTTCTTCCTTTCCTGCTTTACCAACATAACAACGAAGCAATGCATAACCTTCTGGTACAGTATGTGGCCATTTTTTATGTGTCCACGTACAAGCGGTTATCGTATAATCGTTGTTTCTTGAAACGACAAATCCAGTACCATCAATATCCTTTATAATTGATGATTTCGGAAATGCCATCGCAACTGTCGCAACTGATGTTGAAGGCATCACTTTAAAATCATCAAAAAGTGTGTAATTTAAAAACATCTTAGGTAAAGAAGCGTGAGGAGTTGATACAATAACACTATCCGCTTCTATTTTTTCACCGTTACTTAATGTTAACGTATAAGAGTCTTCCTCATTTTTATTAATGTTTTCTACTTTTAAACCCTTTAAAACCTTTATAACATCTAGTTTTTCTTCGATAGCCTCAACCAACGATTCGAGTCCGGTTGTTAAGGTTTGGAACATCCCTGTACGTTTAGCCATTTTTTGTTGTTTAGGTTGTTTTGGCATTGTCTTTTTTATGCCGAAAATTAAACTGCGGTATTTTTGTTCAATCGTATAAAATTGTGGGAAAGTTGACATTAAGCTTAACTGATCAATATCTCCAGCATAAATCCCTGATAGCAGAGGCTCAATTAAGTTTTCAACAACTTCACTTCCAAGCCGTCTTCTAAAAAATTGCCCTAATGATTGATCACCAGTTGTCTTAGATTTTGGTAAAAGAATATCCATTGCTGCCCTAGCCTTTCCAGATGGACTAAATAGCTCTGAAAAAGCAAATGGTACCATTTTCGTAGGAACGCCCATAATCGCACCACCAGGCATTGGGTGCAGTTTTCCATTTACTAATACGAACGATTGACCAGAGCTATTATAAACGAGCTTGTCATCAAGCGCGACTTCCTTAGCTAAGCGTGATGCACTCTTTTTTCTACCTAAAAAGGAATCGGGACCTGCTTCAATTAGAAAGCCATCTTTTTTGATCGTTTTGATTTTTCCACCCAGACGATCACTAGCCTCAATCAGTTCTACCTCAATAGGGAGTTTCTTTTCTTTTATTTGTTTTTGGAGGTAATAGGCAGAGCTTAAACCTGCAATTCCACCTCCAATTATGACTACTTTTTTCTTAATAATTATCGCCTTCCTTTTATTCGTTTCCTAGCTAAATACTTCTAAATGATTATATTTTATCTAGTAAATAAAGTTTATAGACAAAAAAAGAGCCGTTCAGTGACATAAAACACATCAATAAAAGAATTAACTTATATGAAACTTGCAACTAATTATTATGATGAAAATCACAATAAATAACTATTACACCCCATAAAATAGAATCGTAGACTAGAAGGAGGACTAGTGATGTACAATAGAGACTTTAATGAAAATCCATTTATTGTTATATGGGAGTTAACAAGAGCGTGTGAATTAAAATGTTTACACTGTAGAGCAGAAGCACAATATCATCGCGATCCACGAGAATTATCATTTGAAGAAGGAAAAAAATTAATTGATCAAATTTATGAACTGGACAGTCCAATGCTTGTATTTACTGGGGGAGATCCATTAATGAGAGCAGACGTATATGATATTGCTGACTATGCCATAAAAAAGGGAATCAGAGTTTCTATGACCCCTAGTGCTACACCAAATGTGACCAAAAAAGCGATACAGAAAGCAAAAGAAGTAGGTTTATCAAGGTGGGCATTTAGTTTAGATGGTCCGACTGCAGAAGTGCATGATCATTTTAGAGGAACGACTGGTTCATTTGACTTAACGACAAATGCTATTAACTACTTACATGAATTAGAAATTCCTGTTCAGATTAATACAGTTATATCAAGATATAATTATGATATGCTTGACGATATGGCACAACTAGTTGAAAAACTAAACTGTGTCCTTTGGAGCGTGTTCTTCCTAGTACCAACTGGCCGTGGGAAAGTAGATGATATGATTACTCCAGTTGAACACGAAAAAGTATTCCGATGGTTATATGATTTAAGCAAACGTGTATCGTTTGATATCAAAACGACGGCTGCACAACACTACAGAAGAGTAGTCATTCAATCAAAAATGAGAGAAAATAAAAATCCTGAACAAGATATTCGTTATAAGGATGCTTTGATGCAGGGAACAACAGGGGGAATAGACGGATTAGGTCGCGCTCCAAAAGGGGTTAATGATGGTAATGGCTTTGTATTTATCTCTCATATAGGCGATGTGTATCCAAGTGGATTACTACCGATAAAAGCTGGAAATGTAAGAGAGACACCCTTAGGTGAAATTTATAGAGAATCAGAGATTTTTAAAAATTTAAGAAATCCAAATAAATTTAAAGGAAAATGCGGGGTTTGCGAATTTAGATTTGTTTGTGGGGGCTCTAGGTCAAGAGCGTATGCCCTGACGGGAGATTACATGGAAAGCGAACCGTTTTGTGTGTATATTCCTAAAGTGTTAAGAAATAAGAAGAAAATGCATCGAAAAACATGAAATTTAACTGATTGAAAAATTTAGAGATCCATGTATTTGAATATGGTTGCACCTATCAAGGTCCGTCAAATGATTTGGATGGTTTAAATTGAGCAATCATTAAAATTTGCATTAAGATAGAAACCGACCTTTTTTATTTGAAAAAGGTCGGTTTAAACTAAGCTTTATTTAAGAGATTTCTTTAACAATCTGAGTAATCCCTTCACTTATTGGTGTAGATGAGCGGCCAAGTAATTTTTCGAAGTCATTGCTTTCGACTTCAAGCGTACCGTCTCTAATCCCTTTTTGGATTTTAACAAGAAAATGAATAAGGGAATCTGGTAGATCTATACTCTTCATAATATCTGCATAAGTATTGTCATCAACTTGTTGTACAGCTACTTCTTTACCCAGTACATTACTAAGAGCTGATACAAACTCTTCCTGTGTGTATAATTGTCCGGAAAGCTCGTAGATAGTGTTTTCATGCCCATTACCAGTCAACACCTCAGCTGCAGCCTCTGCATAATCTTGTTGTAATGCCCAACCTACCTTACCGCTTCCTGCTGATGTTACCCAAGGAGCACCTGCTAGAACACTTTGAATACTTGATATTTCATTTTCCAAGTACCAATTATTTCTTAAAAAAGAATAAGGAATACCTGTTTTCAGGATAGCTTCTTCTGTTGCTTTATGCGTTGGAGCAAGGAAGTTCTTACTCTCTGTTGCATTCGCTATACTAGTATAAGCAATAAATTTAACTCCAGCACGGCTAGCCGCAGCTACTGCATTCGAGTGTTGTCGTATTCTTGTTTCATTATCTCCATCCGCAGAAATAATAAGCAAACGATCAACGCCCGTAAAAGCCGCATCAAGTGTTTCTGGATGATCAAAATCACCCTGTCTTACCTCTATTCCTCGATCCTGTAATCTAGCAGCCTTCTCTGGATTACGAATCACTAACAGTTAATTGGTTTACAGATACCTTTTTTAATAAACCCTCCACAATTTTCGAACCTAATTTTCCTGTCGCTCCTGTAACTAATAATTTCATAATTCATTCTTCCTTATTTTAATAGTCTAGCCATATCCACTGTAAATAGTTTGCTACCACTAACAACAAGCTACAGCATCCATGACTATTAAAGTATAATTACAATTTCATAGTTTCTAAGTTTGTCCTTTATCTTAAGGTTTTTAAAGCACCACTCCACGCAACAACTTCCTCAAGCATGGTCGTAACATTGTTTAGATGTAAATCTTGTGGTCTAAAATCTGTCCCATTTTCAAAGTCTGTAAATAAACTTAAGGTTGGATGTGTGCGGACATCCGCAACTTTTTGTTCTGCAAGAATTCCTCGAAGATGTTCAGCTGCACGCACTCCACCAGTTGAACCATAACTTACGATGCCTGCAGCTTTGTTATACCAGGCTTCACGTGCAGAATCAATTGCGTTTTTCAATGCACCAGTAATACTGTGATTGTATTCTTGAACAATAAAAACAAATCCATCTAAGTTAGACAATTTTTCATTCCAAGCTACAATCCCTTGTTCTGAACCATCGGTTGTTCCTAAAAACGGTAAATGATAATCTGCAATATCAACTATTTCATAGTTTACATCTCCACGTTGATCAGCAATTTTTTTCACCCATTCTCCTACTTTTGGACTTACTCGCCCTTGACGTGTGCTTCCTAAAATAATACCAATGTTTAATTTTTCATTTCCCATTGTTATTTCCTCCTTATTTTGATTTCCGAAAAATTTATCTAATAATCCCATTATTTGCACCACCTAAATTTATATTGTCTACTTCTTGTTGTTAACATGTCCTTCATTCTTTACCCAAGACTAATTGTTTCCGATAAAGAGAACACACCTAAATATCCTTCAGTTATTTTTTAACTGTTAACCAAATACGATTTCCTGAAGGATCTGAAGTTACGATAGAACCATTTTCTTCTGTAAAGGTTGCTCCAATATCCTTCAACTGTGAAATAATTTTATTTTTCTTTTCCTCACTTGAAAGTATTAGGGTAAATGATTCTAGTCCGACACTGTTAGAAGGAGGTGTAGGTGCACCTACGCCATTCCAAGTATTTAATCCAATATGGTGATGGTATTTACCATCCGAAATAAAAATTGCCTGAGTACCAAATCGGTTTACTACTTCAAATCCAAGTCCCTTACAATAAAACTCTTCTGTCTTTTTTAATTCCGAGACATGCAAATGGATATGTCCCATGACCGTTTCATTCGGTAGACCTTTCCATAACTGCTGTTTCTGGGTAGATAAGAGGTCAGGTAAATTCAATGGATCAACTGTCATTTCTACCTCTCCATTACTCCAATTCCATTCAGAAGGATCCCGATCCACATAGATTTCTATTCCGTTTCCATCTGGATCAGATAAATAAAGTGCTTCACTCACAAGATGATCAGAGGAACCTAACTGAATGCCATTTTCCACAAAATGCTGCACCATGCTGGATAAATCGGCTCGCTTAGGCAAAAGGAGAGCAAAGTGATATAATCCTGTCGTCCTTCCTTGTTTTGGAATTATATAATCTGGTTGTTCTACTGATAATAATGCTGTCTTTCCATCCGCACTAAATATAGCAGACTTTGACGTTTGTTCCAGCACCTTAAAGCCAATAACTTCTTTATAGAAAGCGATAGAACGTTCTAAATGTTGTATCTTTAGGTTTACTTGACCTACAAATGTATTAGGTTCACGATGGAAATTCATTTTAGTTACCTCCAGATAATTTTTAAGGTTTATTAAAATGTTTTATCAGTTAGTTACTTTATGTAAGTAAGTATATTATTATAATAAAGTATAGTCAAGTAAATTTTTAATAAAAAATAATTTAATTATTTGTCTAAGCAAGTTATAATATATAGTAAGGAGTTGATTTAGATTGGATAAGTCGATTTGTCCTAGATTTGAAAAAGCTATGGGGCTTTTAAGCCAAAGATGGACAGGGTTAATCATTTACCAGCTTTTATCTGGTCCGCAGCGATTTTGCAATATAGAATCATCAATCGGTGTAAGTGGTAGGGTCCTTTCAGAAAGGTTAAAGGATCTTGAGAACGAAGGAATTGTAAAACGAGAAGTTTTCCCCGAAACTCCAGTTCGAATCGAGTATTCATTAACTGAAAAGGGCATTGCCCTTGAACCGCTTATGCAAGAGATGGAAAAGTGGTCAAAAAACTGGTTAGAAGCATAAGATATATTTCATAGGATACATTTGCGTGGAATTTCTCCCCCTTTTGTATCCTTTTCAATTTAGCATTATTATTCCTTCCTTGATTCTCCATGATATCTCCTCTTTCCTACAATTAGTAAAAATGCCTAACTCTCGTGTAGACTTATGCAAACCCAGATCAAGTTCTTTCATAACCTTATTGATTTTTCTGGATTTTCCTCCCACAAGCGTTGTGCTTCCTCTAGGTAACTAATCGTTGAATTTATGATATCTACTAACGGCTTATAGGATGCATTCGTATATCCTTTAGTTCGATATAAATCTCTTAACGTTCTATATCTGCTACAATTCAATTATAGATATCAAAAACGACTAAACAGAATTAGCTTAGTCGATAATTTAGCTAATTCTAATTAGTCGTTTTACCAATTGTACTATTCACCTAAAAATATTCTTATTTTGTGAAAATTTTTTCTATGCATTGTGGTTAAACATATTAGGTCGTTAATATTTTTAGTTTACTTTTATATTTAAACCTTTAATGATAGTTCCCTTTAAATTATCCTTTTCTCCATCCCAGTGTAAAACTACTAATAAACGTTTGACTCCTTCTCCATGAAGCGAAAATGAGTTACCATTTATGGTCTTATCCTAAAGAATTGCACCTATCCCTTTTTCTTCATACACTAGGTAATAAATACTTTTAGGTTGATTACCTTCTATTTTTATGGATATCGATTCATTGGATTGAATCTCAGCTTTTGGTATACCCTTAGTAAACTTGTTAACATTTATATTCTCACTACTTAACAGTGTATCGCTGGAACAATTATTAACGGCAAGACACTCTTTAATTAATTTAGATGAAAGTTCTTCTCCATCAACTAAAAAGGTTATATTTTCACTTTCAATTTATTTTCCAGCAATATACCATCATACTCTTAATTATCATCTCTAGTTTCAATCTTTGTTGCTCTCATTTTAGATAATCCGCACATAGAAGAAAGTAGTTTACTTATAAAGTATAAGAATCCCTGAATCATTCGGAAAGGGATTTACCTTCTTATGTAATTCATTATTTTCAATATCAATTTCTGTTTGGTCATCTGATTATTTTTCTTCATGGGTTGGTTGACAATAGCTGTAGTAATTATATCTATGCTATGTCTGCACTTTCGGCTGTAGCAGGTACTATAGCAGCTTTCACCACCTTCGCATTAGGAATATCTGGTATTACATCTTAATTTAATGTGTTCCAAGAATGTAGATCTCTCTCTACATTCTTATTATGTTTAAACCTGCATCGTCAATACCTTTACGGATTTTTACGTTATAATCTTTTATTTCTTTTTCATTTAATTTTAAAGGATATTTTTTAAGAACAAAAAGTTTTCGTGGATATTCAGAAATAAATAGAAAATATCTTCGCTCATCTTCTTTCACCATTTTAATATCAGACCATTTATTTTTTGTTACTAAATCACTAAACTCTCTTGTAAAACCTTCATCCGAAATGGTAATTTTACAAACTGTATTGTTATATTGATTTTTAGATTGTTTTATTTTTTCAATATTCATTAAATTTCTATTATATAAATAACGATAACAGATGACATAAGTGGCTATGAAAAGTGGGGTATCATATAGCAGGTAATATAGTTCATAACCCATAAAAAATATAATCGTTTCACAAACAAAAATCGTAAATAATGTAATTAGAAAGCAAGTACCTACTTTTTCTTTTTTATAAGAAGAAAAGTCCTCTAAAAATGCTTTATAAATCATTAACGAATCTTCTAATTCAAGTTTAAATTGAGCAATGATATTATCATATCCTTTCTTTTTTAGATACTTTATATAATACTAAAAAGTAGATTATATTGATGAAGAGTATGATGATATGTCAACTCTGATTGAGCGTGTTTCCAACTACTGATTCATTGCACGAGATTTGGACGGTTTAAATTGAGCGACTATATATTTTGAAACAAGTCCTTGTTCTTTCATAATTCGTCCAATTCGACGTCGTGAAACAGTCCAACCATGATAATTCTTCTTATCGAATTCCTCCTCTTAATAACTTTTCAATTATATTTCATACTGTTTATTCCATTAATTTATTCGTTAGCAAAACAAATACGATGCTTTTTGAAAAAGTTTTCGTTTAAGTACCATTTAGAATTATCTTTTAAAAATTAATAGATCATTCATAGCTAAAATTAATATTGATCAATAATGGAATTAGCAATATTAATGGCATCTTGTTTTGTTAATGTGTTGTTGGTTTTGTGATACGTATTTTTTTTAAACGTTACCATTCCTATTTTGTAAATTATACTTGTTTCAACAAAATTAGGATGTCTCCAAATTAAAGACTTCTCCTCTAATAATTCGTTATTGTGGTAATAACCAGTAATATTGTTATCTAATTTTACGGCTTGGTTTCCATCTACTATATCATGTGAGTACTCGTATACCGCTACTTTTACATGCTTATCTTCACCAAAATATGCTAATGATACCTCACCAAGTGTATCATTAATATGCATGGACACTTCTTCAACATTAAAAGGAATAGCATTTACAGAAGGGGCTATTACATATTCTCTTATATCATCAGAAGTTGATCGATATACTTTCTTGATATCCGGAATTTCCCTAACAAGTGTTTCAAGGGGTGAATCGCCGTATTTTTCTTCAAGTCTTAAAGTGTTATCGCAAGCACTTAGCACAAATAAAACTAATAATGAATAGATAAAAAATTGTTTTTTCATTATTTCTCTCCTCTCTGAGCAGACGTAAGAAACTTCCAGTTCATTTCATTTTTTTATAACTTTTTTCAAAAAGAAGCCTTAGACATAGCTTCTTTACTATATTTAAAGCTATTATTGAATTGGGCTGCTGCACCCACGCTCCCATCAATCTTACTTCATAAAAAATTTGCGCTTTTTACCATAATTTGAATTTAATATTGATCAATAATGGAATTAGCAATATTAATGGCATCTTGTTTTGTTAATGCGTTGTCGGTGTTGTGATAGGTATTTTTTTTAAACGTTACCAAACCTATTTTGTAAAATACACCAGTTACAACAAAGTTAGGGTGCCTCCAACGTAAAGACTTTATCTTTAATAATTCGTCATTGTTGTAATAACCAGTAATATTGTTATCTAATTTTACAGCTTGGTTTCCATCGGCTATATCTCCTCTGTACTCGTATACCGCTACTTTTACATGCTTATCTTCACCAAAATATGCTAACGATACCGCATCAATTGTATCATTAATATGCATGGACACTTCTTCAACATTAAAAGGAATAGCATTTACAGAAGGGGCTATTATATATTCTCTTATATCATTAGAAGTTGATCGATACACTTTCTTGATATCCGGAATTTCCCTAACTAGGGTTTCAATGGGTGAACCTCCGGGTTTTTCTTCAAGTCTTAAAGTGTTATCGCAAGCACTTAGCACAAATAAAACTAACAATGAATAGATAAAAAAATGTTTTTTCATTATTTCTCTCCTCACTAAACATTCACCATCATACCAAAAGCCTTTTTTATATTCTTATTCTCTGACTTTCGATTATTGAATTGGCTATTTTAATAGTATCTCCCTTGATTCTTCATGATACCTCTTCTCTTTCCTACAATTAGTGAAAATTTATAAAAATTCCTAACTCTCGTGTAGCCTTATTATGCAAACCCAGACCCAAGTTCTTTCATGAATTGAACTACATTATTCATAGCCTGATCATATAATCTTATTGATTTTTCTGGATTTTCCTCCCACAAGCGTTGTGCTTCCTCTAAGTAACTAATCGTTGAATTTATAAAATCTACTAACGGCTTACAGGAAGCATTCGTATATCCTTTAGTTCGATATAGAACGCTTAACTTTTGTTCTATGTCTGCGGGATAATCAATTTTATAATCCTTTCCTTTTGTTATGGGTCCGCCGTTTTTCAAACCTTCAATACTTGCTTTTATCGCAGCTAATTCTTGATATGGTTCAGGTTCGTTTGGAATAGTGGGATCATCTCCCCAAGGCCAAATAGCTATCGATTTACCTTCTTGAAAAATGCCGATACCATTTACATAATAGATAACTCCATATTTATCATCAATATAATCTACTTCCACGCCATCCGTAACTAGTTCGTAATTGTCATATATCTCTACAATCTCTTGGTAACGTGACTCATCAAATGGAATGATTTTGCCTTCTTCTGGTGATTCTGTTGTTTTTTCTGATTCCTTTTCGTCTTCTTCGTTCGTTGTTACCTGCTGATTTTCTTCAATTGGATGGTTATCTGTATCTAATGTATTTTGTTTGTTAAGCCCACCCAGAGATAGATACAACATTCCAAATAAAAGCACCACTCCAACTGCAACTTCTGAAAAAACAATTGTCCATCCTTTTCTCCTAACATCTTTACGTCTTTTACTGTCTTGTTCTCTTGCAACTTTCATAAGGTTTTCATGTATTTCTTCTTGCTTTTTTGTACTAAAGTCTTTTTCATAATCAGGTTCGGGAAAAGAACGGATTTCATCAATTAACTCTTTAAAATGCTTGTTCTCTGTCATCCTGTAGCTCCTCCTTTTTTTCCTTCAATACTTTTAAAGCACGGTGTGGTATGTCAACACTAAATTGGACACATTTTTAAAGGTTAACCGACTTGTATTCAGTAGGTGTTAAGTAATCTAGGGATCCATGAATTCGAATATGATTAAACCAATGAACATAATCAAACAGTTCAAGGTCAAGTTCGTGTTGGTCAGTAAAATAAGCCCCTTTGACAAACTCTGTTTTGATAGTCTTGAATGTAGCTTCTGCAACGGCATTGTCATACGGCGTTCCTTTCTCGCTCAAAGAACGCTCAATACCAAACGTTTCTAACGCTTGGTCAATCAGCTGGTTTTTAAATTCGCTACCTCTATCCGTGTGGAACAATTCAAGGTGATGAAGATTGTACGGAACGGATGCAAAGGCGCGTTGAACTAAAGCAGCACTTTTATGAGGTCCTGCACTGTGACCAATAATTTCACGATTATATAAATCTACTAAAACGCAAATATAATGCCATTTCTGCCCAACCTTCACGTAGGTTAAATCGCTTACAATTACTTTTAATTCTTCATCTTGGTCAAATGCTCGATTGAGCGTGTTTCCAACTACTGATTCATTGCACGATGATTTGGACGGTTTAAATTGAGCGACTGTATATTTTGAGACAAGTCCTTGTTCTTTCATGATTCGTCCAATTCGACGTCGTGACACAACCCAGCCAAGTTTTTTTAACTCAACCTTAATCTTTCGTTGACCATAGTTATGACGACTTTTCTTAAAAATAGCAACAATCAGATCTGTTAATTCTTGATTCTGATCATCACGAATTTTTGCTTCGTAATAATACGTACTTCGGGCAATTTGCAGGACGTCGCACATTGCTGATACCGAGTATTTGTGACGGTTATTTCGGATCACATCTACTTTCGTCCCATGATCAGCGCGGCCTGCTTTAAAATATCATTTTCCATGGCCAACTTTTGATTTTCTTTACGAAGTTTGATTAATTCTTCTTGTTCCGGTGTGCGATTATCTTTTTCCTGAAACGATCCACTATCATGATACTGACGAACCCACTTATCAAAGGATGAAGGGGTTAATTCATAGTCTTTAATTATTTCGGCACGGGGTTTACCAGATGCATGCAATTGTACCATCTGTTCTTTGAATTCTTTAGAAAAGCTTCGTCTCATTCTTCTGGTCATTTTTAAAAACTCCTTGGCTTTTATTTGAACCAAGTCTAACTGACCTTAACTAACTTGTCCAATTAAGTGTAACCGATTCAGTGATAAGTAATACGAACTTTGCTTTGGGGCCAATGAAGAACATCTGACGTTTCAGCAATCGTCAATTCTTTAATCGCACGAAGAATAATTACATCTCGATAGGATGGTTTTAAGGAATGGATCACTTGGTATAAATGCTGTTTTCTTTCGTCTAAGTATAAGAATATATCAGGTGTTTTTTCATCTTTCATCTCATAATATTCTTGTGCTATTTGCTGTTTTAAACGTTCTCTTTTTCGTTTCCTTAGTTCATCAATACCTACGTTTCTAGCAATTGATAGAAGCCATGTTTTAGGACTAGACTGTTCCTTATAGGTATCTACTCCTTTAATTGCTTTAATGAATACCTCTTGAACAAGATCATCTATATCTCCAGATCCGATATAATAAAGTAAAAAATGGTAGATATCTTTATTGTAGGCATAAAACCATTCAGATATTTTACTACTGGTCGTCATGCATTTTTCCTCCCTTATTAATAAGACGGAAGAAACTTTCATTTATTTCACTTTTTTATAATTTTTCTCATAAAAAAAGCCTTAGACATAGTTTTTTATACTATATCTAAGAGAGGATTATTAAAATTGGTGTTGCTATACCTAAAACTCTGCGCCTTGCAATTTGTTCTTATGTCAAACAAATACAAAAAAGCTTCTTCCTTTTAATTAGGAAAGAGGCGTATAAGTTGCTCGTATGGTTCCACAACTATTTCACGCAAAAAAAGCGACATCCCAACGATTTAACTCGCTAGTATTCGCTATATCAAAATACCGGTGGTCGGGGTCGAACCGACACTCCAGAAGGAACACGATTTTGAGTCGTGCGCGTCTGCCAATTCCGCCACACCGGCATAATATTATGGAGGCGGTAACCGGATTTGAACCGGTGATAAAGGTTTTGCAGACCTCTGCCTTACCACTTGGCTATACCGCCATAATTAAAAAAATGGAGCGAAAGACGGGATTCGAACCCGCGACCCCCACCTTGGCAAGGTGGTGTTCTACCACTGAACTACTTTCGCTTAAAATGGCTGGGCTAGCTGGATTCGAACCAGCGCATGACGGTACCAAAAACCGTTGCCTTACCGCTTGGCTATAGCCCAATATGGGGCGACCGGTGGGGATTGAACCCACGTATGCCGGAACCACAATCCGGTGCGTTAACCACTTCGCCACGACCGCCATAATTAGAAAAGCAGGGGTAGTAGGAATCGAACCCACACCGGAGGTTTTGGAGACCTCTGTTCTACCGTTAAACTATACCCCTATATGTTATAAAATTATTAAAATGAAATTAAAATGGTGGAGGGAGTAGGACTCGAACCTACGAACCCGATGGGAGCGGATTTACAGTCCGCCGCGTTTGGCCAACTTCGCTATCCCTCCAAATAAGTGGTGGCTCGGGACGGAATCGAACCGCCGACACACGGATTTTCAGTCCGTTGCTCTACCGACTGAGCTACCGAGCCATCAAGGATAAGTATAATGTATATTAGTGGCGGTCCGGACGGGACTCGAACCCGCGACCTCCTGCGTGACAGGCAGGCATTCTAACCAACTGAACTACCGGACCAATTTTTGGTTGCGGGGATAGGATTTGAACCTATGACCTTCGGGTTATGAGCCCGACGAGCTACCAGACTGCTCCACCCCGCGGTGATGTAGAATATGATATTCTACTAAATAGTATTTAGATTACTTCATGGTGGAGGATGCAGGGCTCGAACCTGCGACCCCCTGCTTGTAAGGCAGGTGCTCTCCCAGCTGAGCTAATCCTCCAAAGTGGTGACCCGTACGGGATTCGAACCCGTGTTACCGCCGTGAAAGGGCGGTGTCTTAACCACTTGACCAACGGGCCTATACAAATAATATATGTATAAGTGGCGGAGAGCGAGGGATTCGAACCCTCGAAACCGCGGTAGCGGTTTACACGATTTCCAATCGTGCTCCTTCGACCACTCGGACAGCTCTCCATTATGGCTCCACAGGTAGGATTCGAACCTACGACCGATCGGTTAACAGCCGATTGCTCTACCACTGAGCTACTGTGGAATGGAAACATGCCTGGCGATGTCCTACTCTTGCAGGGGCAAGGCCCCAACTACCATCGGCGTTGAAGAGCTTAACTACTGTGTTCGGCATGGGAACAGGTGTGACCTCTTCGCTATTATCACCAGATCTTTTGCTTTTATCCAAGTGCGATATAATAATTTTAATGACACAGAATATTATACCTGTTTTTTTAAAAAAAGCAAGAGGTAAATTAAAATTTATACCTTCAAAACTAGATAAGACAGACAAGTATTCATATCATATATAATCTAGCTACAACTCCCAGCAACTAGCGTAACTTCCTTCACCTCCGTACGATAAGTTAACATCAATTCGCTATGCTCATTGTGTTTCCTTTATCTCCTACGGTTCAGTCCAGTTTGTACGTTGCTAAACGGTCGTTTTCGCTTTTTAAATATAGTTAAGTCCTCGATCGATTAGTATTCGTCAGCTACACGTGTCACCACGCTTCCACCTCGAACCTATCTACCTCATCGTCTCTGAGGGATCTTACTCTAAAAGATGGGAAGTCTCATCTTGAGGGGGGCTTCATCATTGGTTCATGCAAACCAATGTTTTATCCGGTATTAGCCCCGGTTTCCCGGAGTTATCCCAGTCTTACAGGTAGGTTGCCCACGTGTTACTCACCCGTCCGCCGCTCATTCCACAAGCGCACACCCCCGAAGGGTGATTGCTTGCTTCCTGCGCTCGACTTGCATGTATTAGGCACGCCGCCAGCGTTCGTCCTGAGCCAAGATCAAACTCTCCATAAAATTGCTTGCACATGGATGTGCTGATGCTGATGTTGCAACACGGATGTTGCGAACCTATTCAGCGATCATTGAGTTTGCTTACTCATTACTTGACTAGCATGTTACTTCTTAACATATTGGTTGTTTTGTTCAGTTTTCAAAGATCAAATACTCACCGTCTGTTTGCGACAGCTTTTATATTATATAACTTTCAAAATTAAAAGTCAAGAACTTTTTTCAAAAACTTTTCTTTTAATTTTGTTTGTTTCGCGTTAAAGCGACCAATTTAATATAGCATGATAGACTAATTCGTGTCAACAACTATTTTTTTAAGCACCCGCTTTAAGCGACAGGAATTAATATACCATGCAAACCTATCATTGGTCAATACTTTTTTTCATATTTTCAAATAAACAATTTACACGAAACACTATATCATTCTTTGACACGGTATTTGCGATGAAAAATAGACTTCCCTTTTGTTTCTACATGCACTACCTCTATTAAATCCTTATCTACTAAGTAATCAATCATTGTACTCAAATCCAATTCATATAATTGTATAGATGGATGAACCTTTAATTCACCAAAGCTCCACGCTTCATCAGAAGATCGCATAACATCTAATAAATGAGATGCAGATAATTTCGCATGCTTCCATAATGAAAAATCAATAGCGATAAGCATTAACTCAACACGCTTTTCGATTGTTTCCTTGCTCTGAATAAGTTCAAGATATAATTTATGGACTCCAGGATTAATCTGTTTAATTTGATTCCAGACAATCACTTCTGGATGATAACCATGTTCAATAATAGATAGTCTTCCCAGACTGTGCAAAGAACTTAACACCTTACTATAAGCATCGAAGTAATGCTTTGATGAAAATAGATCTTTTGCTTCACTATAATTCCTTGTTAGCTTGGCAAATTCCATCGCTAATTTCAACTGTCTTTTTTCAGTTGGGAAATCTTCTAATTGTTCTTTCAATTGAGCAATATATTCATTACGATCAAATAAAACTTTTCCATCCATTATCCACTCTAGTGCACGTCGATAAGAACTGGTATCAATCCAATGGTTTAAAAGCTTTTCTTCTACAATATGCATGGCTGCTGTTTTTTCTCCAAATTGATAATGCTTTACATACCAAGGATCCGTTGCTTCTGTAACAACAATTAATAGAATAACATCAAAGTTATCTGTTACTGGACTAATTCGCTTTTTCTTTTCATATATAAGTACACCAAGTGTATGGGCATTGCTTGCTCGTTCTTGATAAATGGGACGTAATACATCATCCATCCGATTATCCCCCAGTCCATAATTTTATAACAATATTAATTTCATCATTGATTTCAACAAATCCTAGTTACATTCCTGTTTATTTTTTTAAAAACAAAACGACTAAGTTTTGTATAAGAAGTTTAGCCTTTTATATTCATGCATTTTATTCATTCGAAGAAAATTACTTTTAATACTATACAAGAGGTTAAGGTCCTTGACAAGTATATCGAAGAAAGAATATAGAGGAAAAATTTATCATGCAAATAAAAAACCCTTTCTTGCCTGTTGGCTTAGAAAGGGTAAAATATTAATGTTTAGTTTTACAATCTGGACAGGTTCCGTATATCTCCATTCTATGGTGACTAACATCAAAACCAGTTACCTGCTCTGCAAGTGATTCTACTTCATCTAACGTTGGATAATGAAAGTCCATAATCTTCCCGCATGTTTCACAAATAATATGATAATGTTTAGCGGTATTATAATCAAAACGACTGGAAGCATCACCATAAGTCAGCTCTTGTACAAGTCCAATTTCACGAAAAACTCGCAGATTATTGTACACGGTAGCTACACTCATATTCGGAAACTTTCCTTCAAGTGCTTTATAAATATCATCTGCGGTTGGGTGAATTTCTGCATTTATTAGATATTCTAGTACCGCATGACGTTGTGGTGTAATCCGTACGCCAGATTCTTTTAATCTGTCTACCGCTTCTTGAAGCTTCATCTCACTCATCGTCATGCACCTCACTTTCAAAAAGTTAATTGTATACTTTTTTGTTCTACTACAATTATCACTTTATAATTCTTATAATTAGTGTAACCGCTATGTAAACATTCTGTCAATAAAAGTATTATATCTTTATACAAAAAACTTTCACTCCATTGTTTCAAATAATACCTCATTCTCTTTACTAATCTGATTAATATATCTTGCTACAACAAATAAATAATCAGATAATCGATTTAAATAAGTCAAAACAATAGGAGAGATCTCTTCCTTTAAAGCAACTACCATTCGTTCTACTCTTCGAATAATCGTACGAGCTTGATGAAACCCTGCCGCTGCAGGGTGCCCACCAGGTAAGATAAATTGACGAATGGGGGGAAGCTTTTCTTGCCAGGTATCGATTTGTTTTTCTAGGATAGCTACATGCCTGGATTGCAGTTGCCAAACGACTTCCTTGCCCTTTGGTGTAGCAAGTTCGGAACCAACATGAAATAACAGCTGCTGTACTTGCTGCATTTCTTCACGAAAATGCCGTGCAACAGCATTAGACCAACTTAATTCTTCATCATTCAGCTGACTAATTGCAAAACCAATGACAGCATTTGCCTCGTCACAAGTTCCGTATGCTTCCACTCGTATATCATTTTTCGGTACTCGTTTTCCATATATAAGAGAGGTTGTCCCATTATCTCCAGTTCTTGTGTAAATCCGCATGATCTAATAGCCCCTATCTGGATCAATCACATTGATACATAGTTCTCTATTATTTAGATACGAACGTAAATTTTGCTCAAAAATATCAATTGCTCGCGGAATATAATTAGGTGATTTTCCTGATACATGTGGCGTCATGGTCACTTTTGGATGCTCCCAAAGTGGGTGATCACTTGGTAACGGCTCCTGTTCAAAAACATCTAAAATGGCATGTGCAATTTGTTCTTGATCTAATGCCATAATTAATGTTTCACTCTGTACAGCATCACCTCTACCCATATTCAAAAATATTGCATTTGGTTTCATTGCTTTAAAGTGATCCTGTTTATAAAAATAGAGCGTATCAGCTGTACTAGGTAAAATGGATACAACGAAATCAGCTTGTTTTAAAGCAAGTTCTAAGTGATCGGTTGTGTAGACTTCATCAAATTGAGCTTTCTCTTCTCCACTTCGAGATACACCAATTGTTTTCATACGGAATGCTTTCGCAATTCGAGCCAGCTCTTCCCCGATGACACCAGAACCCACAATCGTCATTGTCCGATTTGATATTTCTTTAAATGGAACGGTTTGATCCCACTTTTGTGCAAGTTGGTTACGCCTAAATGTTTCATTCTGTCTATATACATGCAATAGCATGGAAATCGCATATTCTGCCATTTGTATTTTATGGATACCTTTTGCATTTGTAACTTTAATACCTCGTGCTTTAATATGTCGAAAAGGCATTTCATCCATTCCAGCAGATATAACCATAATCCACTTCAACTGCTCAGCTTGTTCGATATGAAAAGCAATCAAATCTTCCCCATAAGTTACGATTATATCTGCTTTAGGTAAATCCACTTCTGCTTGCTCTATATTTTCATAAAATACAAAGGTCGCACTTGGAAAATTCGCTTTTAACCTCTCACGCATTTCTTCTGTTAAAATAGTCGTTGATACAATATACATAAAAAACCTCCTCAGCTATTGTTTAAATTAATGATAATCTTTTCCCTTTATTTTTAAAAGCATAACACGTTTTAACCATTTGAAAACAGATTGTAAAAAGATAAAAAGCGCAAGGATGATGCCCCTGCGCTTTTTTGGAAGGAAAGAGAAGGTTTTGTTCTTCCCTTTTAGTATATTCCATTGTTTCTAAACGGTATAGCCGCTTCACCTAAATTCATTTATTTAATCGAGATTTTCTTTAATAAATTGTAATGCTTCTTCTGTGTGGCCATCTACCTTCACATCACGAAATATTTTTTGAACGATGCCATTTTTATCGATAATAAAGGTAGAGCGCTCATTCCCCCAGTATTGTTTATCTGGTTTTTTCTTCAGTTTCCATACACCAAAGCTTTCTGCTAATTGATGGTCTTCATCAACAATTAAGGTGAATGGCAAGTCGTGTTTTTCTTTAAAGGTTTGATGACTTTCCGCTGAATCTGGACTTACTCCAATAATGGTTGCATTTAAGTCTTTGAAGCTTTTATGATTATCTCTAAAATCGCATGCTTCTGTTGTACAGCCTGGTGTACTATCCTTAGGATAAAAATAAAGCACTACATTTTCCCCTTGATAGTCACTTAATTTGACGCTTTCCCCTTCGCTTGTCTTACACTGCATCTCTGGTACAGATTGTCCCACTTCAATAGTCAATGCTATCGCCTCCTCATCTAGCTTTCTTATGTTTAGGGTAACCAAAAACGACTGAACTTACAAATCATTCATCTTGTCTGTTGGCTATCTTTTTATTTGCTTGTACAAATTCTTTATGCTGTCCAATTTTAAAAATAAAGGCTGCAGGAAGAATATAACCGATCAACGCTTCGATCAAGGCAATGATTCTCCCCCAACCGATTGGTGTAATATCCCCATACCCTACCGTCATTAATGTTACACCACTAAAGTAAAAAGCGTGTGCAAATGCTTCAATTAAACTAAATTCCTCTGGCGGATTACTAAACTCAATTAATAAAATATCATGTATCGATAACCAAAAATAAATAAAGCCAAAGCCGATTAATACAACTACATACACAAGTAACAATGAAACAAAGATTTGATAAGAAAAATAACTACTTTGATAGGTTTTACTAGTAACAAATGAATAGACACTCATCACAATGAGAGCGAACATCATCATTACTGCAACCGTGGCTACTGTCATATTGTCCTCCTACTTTGTTATTCCACATTATTTTCTACTTTTAGTTTACGATAAAGAAAAAGCGGTAATGACTAAAGCCATGAATTTATTCACTCATAGCTAAGCGTAATATCTTCTCTCCTCTTTTTTTCTTTTTTTACACGGATGCTATAATAGAATAGATTAAAACATTGGAGGGTAAGACATGAATATTTCAACATCAAAAAGCTTACATACTGAAGCGCAACAGCATATCGTTGGTGGAGTGAACTCCCCATCCCGCGCGTATAAAGGTGTTGGTGGTGGCACACCTGTTTATATGGAAAAAGGAGAAGGAGCATACTTTTGGGATGTGGATGGCAATAAGTATATTGACTATTTAGCTGCATATGGTCCAATTATTACTGGACATGCTCATCCACATATTACAGGCGCCATTACACAAGCAGCACAAAAAGGTGTACTATATGGTACTCCTACAGCACTAGAAAATAAGTTTGCAAAAATGTTAAAAGAAGCAATTCCTTCATTAGATAAAGTGCGTTTCGTTAATTCAGGTACCGAAGCAGTCATGACAACTATCCGTGTTGCACGTGCTTACACCAATAGAGAAAAAATCATTAAATTTGCAGGATGTTATCATGGCCATTCAGATATAGTACTTGTCCAAGCGGGATCCGGTCCATCTACACTAGGAAATCCAGACTCTGCTGGCGTAACAAAAGGAACAGCACAAGAAGTGATCACAGTTCCATTCAATGACATCGAGGCATATAAGGAAGCTTTAAATCGTTGGGGAGATCAAGTAGCAGCTGTACTTGTTGAACCAATTGTAGGGAATTTTGGAATCGTCGAACCTAACCCTGGTTTTTTACAAGAGGTCAATCGTCTTACACATGAAGCGGGGGCACTTGTTATTTATGACGAAGTAATTACAGCATTCCGCTTTACTTATGGTAGTGCGCAACAAATCGTAGGTGTAGAACCAGACATGACAGCAATGGGTAAAATTATCGGTGGTGGTTTACCAATCGGTGCTTATGGCGGTAAAAAAGAAATCATGGAACAAGTTGCACCTCTAGGACCTGCCTATCAAGCAGGTACGATGGCTGGTAATCCAGCTTCTATGTCTGCAGGTATTGCTTGCTTAGAAGTTTTACAAAAAGAAAACACGTACGAAAAATTAGATCAATTAGGAGAAATGCTTGAAACAGGTATTTTGGAACGGGCGCAAAAACATGGGATTACATTAACGATTAACCGCTTAAAAGGCGCAATGACTGTCTACTTCACAGATGAAAAGGTTGAAAATTATACGCAAGCAGAAGCAAGTGATAGCGAGATGTTCGGTAAGTTCTTCCATCTCATGCTACAACAAGGGATTAATCTTGCTCCATCAAAATTTGAAGCATGGTTCCTAACGATCGCCCATACAGAAGGAGATATCAGACAAACACTTGACGCTGTCGACCATGCTTTTTCACAACTAGCAACAGACTAATAATTATACATGAATAGCGGTTTAAATATCTTTTCTTCTATTAAATTCGATTATTTATACAAAATTATGAATATTTATTTAATTTTGAATTGATTATTTCACAAATCTATGCTACTATTGTTCTGAAAATTATTATTTTCGTTTCATGCTTTTATAATTGTCAATTTGTATGACTTCCCTTCAAAGCATGAAGACTTGGCCTTTACACATTTAGTGTAAAGGTCCTTTTTTCATTCAAAAAATAAAAAAGGATTTAACCTTCCTTCTATTTATCTTTTTATTTAAAATAAAATTCACATAGTATAATCGCTTCTTTTGGTATATTTGTATATAATAGTTTATATAATGATAGAACGGCTAGAATTGATATAACTATTATTTAAAGGAGGAAACGGCAGTTCTGCCATTTTGCTTATGAAATTAGGAGCTAGAATGTTAAAATCAGGATTAGCTATTGCTATTGCCTTGTATGCTGCTGAATTAATTGGTTTTCCATCATCTGTTTTTGCTGGAATAGCAGCATTATTCGCCATTCAACCGTCGATTTATCAATCCTTTCAAACAATCATTGAACAATTACAAGCAAATATTATTGGTGTTAGTATAGCAACCTTAATGGCCTACACGTTAGGTATTGATCCATTTGTTATTGGTTTTACAGCTATTGTTGTTATTGGAGCTTGTCGTTATTTTAAGATGGGAGAAGGAACAGTATCTATTGCATTAATTGCAGTTATTGCAGTAATGGATACAACAGATATGGCTGTTTATCAATTTGCACTTTTACGTTTTTCATCTTTATTATTAGGAATTTTTTCTGCATTTATTGTGAACTTAGTTTTCTTACCACCTAAGTATGAAACAAATCTGTTTAAACAAATTGATCGAATTACCTCAGATATATTACAGTGGTTACGTATTACAACAAGACATTTATCAGATGATCCATCATTAAAAGGGGAAATTGCTCGAATTCAACAAGAAGTACGCCGTATGGATCAAACCTATCTACTATTTTCTGAAGAGCGAATTTACCTGAAGAAAAACAGATTAGCAAAGGCAAGAAAATTAATCGTTTTTCGACAGCTAATCGCTACTACACGTAAAAGTTTTGATGTTTTAAAAGCATTTCATCATTTAGATGAACAGATTAAATCTATTCCTACAAATTTTCAAAATGCAGTTGTTCAGGAGCTAGATCGCGTCATTCATTCACATGAACGTCTTCTACTAAGTTTTATGGGGAGAATTAAACGTAAAAATAGACAGTCGCTTCAGGATATAACAGATCCTGACATTCCTCATTTAGTGGAGACATTGATTCAAATGTATGAAGACAAAGGGGAAAATCGGTTAATCTTTTTACCACTCGCCTCACAGCTTATGGAGTATCACTATCATTTACAGCATTTACAAACATTGCTGCATAGTTATGAGAAATATCATCATAATGAAAAAATTGATATTTTTGAAACCAGATGGCGTAGAAGCAATTAATAACAACAAAGTACACAGTTGCCTCAGCTATCAATCTATATTTTCTAACTAAAAACAAGCCTGGGACAAAACAACATTTTTCAAGAGATATTCGAACATTTATTTTAATGTATCAGAACAAACACCGCTGTGGAAATTCACTCCCTTTCCGCAGGCACGGCTTCAGCTAACTCCTTAAAGCGAAAAACGCTTTAAGGAGTGGATCTTCAGCTCGTGCTGTTCCTGCAGGAGTGTCGTGTATTTCCACAGCTAAATTATTACCTCTACCGAAAAAAACGAACTTTAAATTTGAAGTGACCCTAAAAGTTCGAAACGGTTTGCAACTTGAGTAAAATGGGTTCGGTATTGCACAGGACTCATTTCTTTCTTTTAAACTTTTGTCTAAACTTCTTTATTATTGCTACCTATTTAGATGTGAGTTGATTTGGATCATCTAACTGCTGTACTTGATAAAGGTTATAGTAATTACCTTGTTGTTTCATTAACACATCATGTGTTCCTTCTTCTATTACCTGTCCATCTTCAATTAACACGATCCTATCCGCATGTGTAATTGTCGATAAACGATGAGCAACAATAAAGGTTGTACGATTAGATGCTAATTTTTCCAAAGCTTCTTGGATAAGGTACTCACTTTCTAAGTCCAATGCAGAAGTCGCTTCATCTAAAATAAGAATTGGTGGGTTTTTTAAAAACACACGTGCAATGGCAATTCGTTGTTTCTGTCCGCCTGATAATTTCACGCCTCTTTCCCCTACTAAGGTATCATAACCATTAACAAGCTGTTTAATAAATTCGTGTGCATTTGCCATTTTAGCCGCTGCAATAACTTCTTCATCCGTTGCATCTGGTTTACCCATTCGAATATTCATGGCAATGGATTCACTAAATAAAATATTATCTTGCAGTACCATTCCTATTTTATCTCGTAATGAACGTGCTTGAACATCACGGATATCTGTTCCATCGATTCGAATCGCACCGCTTGTAACATCATAAAAGCGAGGTATTAAACTAATAATGGTTGATTTACCACCACCGCTCATACCAACAAGAGCAATTGTTTCTCCCTGTTTAACATCTAGTGATACATCCTTTAAGACGATTTCTTCCTCTTCTTCATATTGAAAAGAAACATGATCGAACGTGATATCCCCTTTTATACTAGTTATTTCTTTTGCATTCGGTTTATCTTTAATATCATATGTTTCATCTAATAACTCATACACACGATCCATAGAAGCAATCGATTGCACCAATACCGTTGAGGAACTAATTAATCGTCGTAATGGGCTATACACACGATCCATATACCCAACGAAGGCAGCAATTGTACCGACAGTTAGATTACCTGTAATGGCAAAATAACCAGCAAATGCAATAACTAACAATGGTGCTAGATCAGTGATTGTATTCATTACTGCAAACGTTTTTGCATTCCAAATCGTATGATCTATGGCTCGATCTAAGAAATTTCGATTCTGTTTATCAAATTGTTGCTCTTCATACCCTTCTAATGCAAAGCTTCTGGTGACAGGAATACCTTGCACACGTTCATGTAAATGACCTTGTACTTGAGCAAGTGCTTGAGACCGATCACGTGTAAGGTTTCTTAATTTACCATAAAATATCTTAACCGACAGTCCATATAATGGAAATAAAGCAATAGCAACAATGGTTAGTCGTATATCCATAGAAAGCATAATGCCAATTGCGATCAAAATCGTTACCATATCTAGCCATATATTCATTAATCCAGTCATGACAAAATTCTTCGTTTGTTCCACATCATGGATTACACGGGAGATGATTTCTCCGGTTTTTGTTTGTGAATAGAATTTAAGACTAAGTTTTTGAATATGATCAAAAAGTTTTTCTCTAATATCATATAAAATTTTATTTCCTGTCCATTGTGCTAGGTATTGTCGATAATATTCAATAGGCGGGCGCAGGACAACAAAAATAAGAAACGCGCCTCCCACAATAATAAATAACTGTTCTAGCTTTTCTGCTTGTGTTAAAGTATTTGCAACAACTATATTATCTATCACATACTTAACAATTAACGGCATCAATAGTGGAATGCCGAATTTAACTACTCCTATTAAAATTGTCACCATAATTCGCCATTTATACGGCTTTACAAATTCAAAATAACGCTTAATACTATCCAAAAAAACACCCCTCACTCTTGCTTCCATATAAAAACCTTGTCCAATACAGACAAGGATAGTTGCCATACATATTTATGAACGATAGGTTAAAAACCGTTCATACCATTGATCAATTACTTCATGGGAAAATGGACCTTTTCGCTGGCGAATCCAATATTGCAAATAACCAACATTATTTTTTAAAATACGATTTAATACTTCTGGGTAATGCATTTGTTCCTTATGTACAGCATATTCATCTTCATCTAATAACTTATACGTCATGTCTGGAAAAACCTTTATATCTAAATCATAATCAATATACTTAACTGCTTGTTCTTCAAATACGAATGGTGAACTAATATTACAGTAATAATGAATACCATCTTGACGAAGCATACCAATGATATTAAACCAATGTTTTGTATAAAAAAAACATATGGCTGGTTCTCTAGTAATCCAAGAACGTCCATTACTTTCTGTAACTAATGTTTTGTCATTTGCTCCTATGATCATATTACTTGTTGATTTCAAAACAGTGGTATCCTTCCATACACGATGGAGCTGACCATTATGTTTATAGCTCTTTATTTGTATGGATGTACCTGGTTCTTGGCCAGTCATCCTATCTTCCTTCCTGTACTTGTTATCATTTTATTATATATTATAACTTTTCTTATAGCTAAAAGGAAATAATAAATACTAAAGTTTTTACAACAAACATTTTTTATTTCTATAAAAAGAAGCATCCTACCATTTAAGGTGGATGCTTCTTCTCTTTAGGTCCTGATTTTGCAGTATGGGATGTGCCTATACCGCTATTTAGTCCTTGTCAGACTAAAGGTGTATTACTTGTTTTGTTGAGACTTTTGGTTTTGTCTGCTTACTTCTTGTGCATCAGTTTCTGCAGCAAACTCAGTTCCATATTGTCCTTGAGCTTGTTTCGCTTGTTGGTTTTGTTGCTTCACTTTAGAAATGTTTGTTCCTGCAGTTGTTTTGTTTGGCATTTTGTTTTGTTTTTTAGCCATCTCATATCACCTCCGCAACATTTAATTTGTCCAATTTCAAAAAGCTTATCCAAATAAATTAAAGGAAATTAACGGGAATGTTTTTTTAAGTAGTCCATTAACTTTTGAAATGGCACTGGAAAAGGATACGTTGTCAATGCATCAAGCGAAAGAAATAATTGATCGTTTATCGATCCTTTTGCATTCTCCACACGAAAAAAACGCACATCTAATTCCCAAATGACATGAGAGAAAACATGTTTTATTTTCGGTAATGTTTCTTGTTTGTGAATGGTTAAGTGATATTTCTGTTCTACCCAGGTTGCAAGATGTTCCTCATCAACATCTTGTTTTAAAACCATAGGAAATTGCCACATATTAGCCAACAATCCTTCATTTGGTCGTTGTTCAATGAAAAATCGACCTTTTTCGTCTTGTAATACACACGTGTAATAAGAAAGTTTTTTTTGCTTTTTGGCTTTTGATTTAACAGGATAAGCTTGTTCAACCCCATTGTGAAAGGCTTGACAATGTGTCTGTACTGGACAAAGCAAACAGGATGGTGATTTTGGTGTACATACTAACGCGCCTAATTCCATTAAACCTTGGTTAAAGCCTGAAGGATCTTTATCAGAAATTAGATCACGCACTGCCTCTTCAAAAATGCGTCTTGTACGAGCTTTTGCAATGTCATCATCAATCATTAAAATGCGGGACAGCACACGCATTACATTTCCATCTACTGCGGGTTGAGGTATATCATAAGCAATACTTAAAATTGCTCCTGTTGTATATGGGCCAACGCCTTTCAATTCACTTAAGCGTTTCGGATCATTCGGGATGATGCCATTATACGTTGTCGATACTTCTCTGACAGCTTGTTGTAAATTCCGAGCTCGGGAATAATAACCGAGACCTTCCCAAGCCTTTAATACTTCTTGTTCATCAGCATTAGCCAAAGCTTCTACAGACGGAAATTTTTCTATAAAGTGGTTGAAGTATGGAATAACTGTATCAACTTTTGTTTGTTGAAGCATTATTTCAGAAACCCACACTTTGTATGGATCTTGATCTTCTCTCCAAGGCAGTATTCGTTTTTGGTTGTGAAACCAATTAATTAAGTCTTCTTGAAATGTATCTTTATCAATTTTTTGTAACTTTTTAGTTAAATTACTATCTTTCACTTTCTATTCCCCTTCGTGTTACACTAATATTAAAACTAGGATTTTTTAATACAATGTGTAGTTATTAATTTAAAAAGGTATATGTTTATTCTATCCAATCCAAACTAAAAGTTAAATAAAGGAGGACACCAAAGATGGATACTGGTACCCATATTGCTATGGGCATTGCCCTAGGCGGAATTGCCACTATAGATCCAGCAGTACAACAAGATCCAATGTTGTATCAAACAGTTATGATTGGAACAATTGTTGGCTCACATGCTCCTGACTTTGATACAGTATTAAAACTTAAGAACAATGCAGTATATATTCGACATCATCGTGGAATAACACATTCTATCCCCTCTGTGATCCTATTAGGATTACTTATTTCTGGAATAATTCATCTGTTTGTTCCATCCGTCTCCTTTCTTCATCTTTGGTTATGGACATTTTTAGCTGTTTTTCTTCATGTATTTGTTGATATTTTTAATGCATATGGTACACAGGCATACCGACCATTTACTCACCGATGGGTGGCTTATGGATTTATCAATACGTTCGATCCGTTTATTTTTGCTATGCATGTTATTGGTATTGCTGCTTGGGTGCTAGGTGCTGATCCGATCCCAACTTGGTTACTTATATATAGTATATTGATTGGCTATTATATACAACGTTATTTATATAAAAAAGCATTAATAAAAAAGATCACACAATACTATGGAAAAGTCGAAGGTATTGCAACATCACCAACGATCCGTCAAAATATTTGGCGTCTTGCAATCACAACAGAAGATAGCTTCTACGTTGCACGGGCTGTTGATGGTAACATTCAAATTGTTGATCGATTCCATCGAATTCCTTTACCAAATAATAAATTAATTGCAACAGCAAAACAAGATAAAAACGTTGCAGCGTTTTTATCCTTTTCCCCCGTTTATCGTTGGGAAATAAATATGTATGATGATTTTAAAGAGGTTCGCTTTGTTGATCTTAGGTATCGTTCTAAAGGTCACTACCCTTTTGTAGCCGTAGTAAAGATCGATGACAATTTAAAAATTATCAGTTCCTATACTGGTTGGGTATTTTCTGAAGAGAAATTACAAAACAAATTAGTTACAGACGATAATTCAAGTTTATCTTAGTAAAAACTGACTATTGTTTTCTTGTATAGATAAACAGCTTTCTGCGGAAACTAGTTAATGCACAATTAAAAGTGCAAATTAACTCTAAACGGAGAGATAATCATGCGTAATAAGCAAAAAGATTTTCCGATTAGAAAGCAAACTAATTTGAACCCTAGGGCTAAAGCTGATAATCACGCCCTTCGTCCAAATGGATCAATTAATACGACACCACAAGAACGTATGGGTAGAGGTGAAGATAATCATGTATCGTCTTAACCGTAACGAATCTAATCCATTTCAATCACCACGTGCAAATCCTAAGCATGCTTCTCGTCAAGTGAATGGAGAAACAGAGCCTAGCCAATTGCAAAAAATCATAAAAGTCCAAACAAGAAAAAGGACCTAATTTAAAAGCATGTCGTCATTATCTAATGATGGCATGCTTTTTCCAATTATCTGAAGTAATCAATGGACGGCATCTCCTTATCTATAGTACACTATACTTTGATAATCATTAGGGGGCTATAGGTATGATAAAATTATTCGCTACCGATTTGGATGGTACACTTTTACAAAATTACAGCACCATTTTAGAAGAGGATAAACAGGCAATACAACTATTACATGATCACAATGTAGAATTAGCAATAGCAACAGGTCGAGCAGATAATGAGATACAAGAAATTTATCGACAATTAGCTTTAAATGGCCATCGCGTTAGTCAAAATGGTAGCTTCGTACATAATAGTAACAATCACTTGCTACTTGAACAGACTTTTCCCAATCATATAAGCCAAGCTCTTTTTCATGCAATAGAAGAAAACGGGATTAACTATCTTATTTCCACTGCTGAACAGACATTATTAAAAGAAAAGACTCCTTTTTTCAAAAAATATGAAGACGTGTTTTTCTTTCCTTTGGTAGAACATCGTGAATTTGATACTGAAATTGGAAACAGTATTATTCCTTCTAAATTTATGATTGTTGGTGAAACACATGAAATCACTACTGTTCAGAAGCAATTAGATCAACAATTTAATGGTGAAGTAGAAAGTTATTTATCTGATCCCGGTTGTGTTGATATTGTACCTAAAGGGATAAATAAAGGGAATGCTTTAACGCAATTATTAGAAACCATAGAAATTAAACCTGAAGAAATCGCTGTTATTGGTGACTCTTTTAATGACATTTCGATGTTGCAAATGACACCACATAGCTATGCGATTTCTACTGCTGATCCAGAGGTAAAGCAACATGCCGCTCATATCGTTGACCATGTACATCAAGCAGTATCAGATTTACAAGCAAAAGAATTGCTCTAATAAATAGAAATGTGGAGTTAAGTATCTCTTTACTCCACATTTCTTAAATAAATTTCTATAAATTTTTCAATAATCTCAAAGGAAAAACCTTTTTGATAAAGCGAAGCCTTTACTTTATGTTGTAATTCAAATCCATCCCATTTTCGTTGATGTTTTCTCAAAATCTTTTCTCCTTGGTAAACAACTGCTTGCCATTCTTGATCCTCATCTTTATTATTGTTAGATTGTCCAATTGCTTCGGTAATTACGTCTTGCGTAAAACCTTTCTGTAATAAGCTTTGTTTTATTTTATTCAACTGTTGCTTAAAAGAAGCTTTATTGCTCTGACTTTGTTTCTTTGTAATTAATTTACTCGCCTTTTCTACTTGTTGATCAAATGAATAATGCATAAGTCCCGTTTCAGCAGCCTGTACAGGAACACCCTTTTCTATTAATTCCTTTTTTATTAATAAAGGGCCTTTACTTGTTGTTTGAACTTTTGTTCGCACAAAAGCCTCGGCAAATAACTGATCATCAAGCCATTTTTCTTCTTTCAATCGCTTAAGAATCACTTGAATTTGTTCTTCGTCCAACTCTTTTTTTAGTAAATAATCATACATTTCTTTTGAAGATCGCATTCTGTAGCTTAGAAATTGTAAAGCAAGGGAATACCCTTTATGTAAATTATCTTTTTTAATGAGTGTATCGATTACTGTTTGATCCATTTCCATTCCTTTATGGATATGTTCAGCAATCAATGTATCTTCCTCCACACTGAAGGCATAGGACTCCTTACCATTTTGTTCTAAGAAAACATTAAAACGATGATTATTCTTTTTTTGTGTCGTAATTCGAGATATTTTTTGCATATACGTCACCTCATTAATAAGTTTAACATGAATTCTGTTATAGGAGGATTATAATGAAAATAGTAATTGCAGGCGGAACTGGTTTTGTGGGATCACAATTAACAGCATTACTTACAGATCAAGGGCATCAAGTTTTTATACTCACTCGTTCACCGGAGAATTTTACAAACAAACCTTCTGTTACTTATGTTGGCTGGTTAAATGAAAAGGATAAACCTGAAGAAGTACTAAAGGATTGTAAAGCAATTATTAATCTGGCAGGTGAATCCTTGTTTGGTTATTGGACAGAAGAAAAGAAAAAACGTATTCTTGATAGCCGGATAAATGCCACAAAAAACATTATTCATTTAATTAAATCCATGGAAAAACAACCAGAAGTATTGGTAAACGCCTCTGCTGTAGGTTATTATGGGACATCGGATGAACAGATTTTCACTGAGAAAACTACCCATCCTGGTGACGATTTCTTAGCTTATGTGACAAACGAATGGGAAAAGACTGCTCAACACGCAGAAGTACTTGGTATTCGTGTTGTCTATGCACGATTAGGAATTGTTTTAGGTGATAATGGGACACTGCCGTTAATGGAATTGCCATACAAATACTTTGTCGGAGGACCAATTGGCCCTGGTGAACAATGGCTATCATGGGTTCATATCAATGATGTTGTTCGATTACTTTTATTTGCAATTGAGAAAAAGCAGATAAAAGGACCATTAAATATTACTGCTCCAACTCCCGTCCGTAATAAAGATTTTAGTGTGCAATTAGCTAAGCTATTACATCGTCCAAACATTATAAGAATACCTTCTTTTGTTATTCGAACCGTTCTTGGGGAAATGAGTATGTTAGTTGTTCGAGGACAAGCAGTATTACCTAATAAAGCATTATCATATGGCTATTCATTTCAATATCCGAACTTACAGACGGCTTTAGCGTCCATATTGATAAAGCATGATTAATTCATTTGCTATAACGATAAAAGGTATGAAACGATCTTACTGTTGCATACCTTTTATTCATATTATTGAATATTTTTTACGACATGCCGTAAACTATTGGAAGCAGCTTTACGAAAGTAGCAATAAATATGTCGATTGTTCTAGACCATCTCTTCTCGCTAATAGTTCAGATACATCTTCTTTTGCTTCTTCAATAGTGGAACCAAACCCATAACCTACTATTTCCCCGTCTAGTTCTAATTCTAAAGCCGCTTGCCAGATATTTATCTTATTATCCTGATGATAGTTGTATGTAACAATCCAATCTTGTCTCTTACAGATGTAATCAGGTTTTATCATCTTAATTACCTTGTCTATAACTACTTCTTTATGTAGTCCCGAATATATCATCAAGCAGCCAATCATACACTACCCTCCCTCGTTGTTCTTATACAGAATATTTTACTATAAGTTCCATAACAGAACAACAGATACCCCACTTTTCTTTTTCATCATGATAGGATTACGACATAGAAATAGATAGCGAGTGATACTATGATATTAAATCAATTACCGGCAAACATTAAATATTATCGAAATAGAAATAATTGGACACAACAACAACTTGCTAATGAATTAAACATTTCACGATCAGTAATTGCCAAATGGGAAAATGGCGATGTTACACCTGACTTACACGCTGTTGTTAAATTAAGTATACTTTTTAATCAACCGATTGATTATTTAATTGGAATAGGCTCAAAAACAGCGCATCAATTAAGTGAATTTCAACAGTTATACCAAGCGAAAGCAGAAGAACCAGATGTCTATAATAACGAATTGGCGGAAATTTTAGATTATCTTACAAAGCATCCAATGCTAAAAGAGCAAATACAAGAGATGCAACATATACCAATAAAAAAACAAAAGGCAATACATCGTATGCTTAAAAGTATCATCGCTGAATCCAAACGTCTTTAGTTCTATTTAAATGAATCTCCTTTTTTCAAAAACAAAACTCCCTTTTTAAAATAAAGGGAGTTTTTATGTTATATACTATATATAAGTGCTTTTACTAACCGCTTTACCCTTACTTTTCTTTCACCAAATACTTACAGCTTTTTCCGCCTTTTGCAATACATTCAACACGTTCTACTTGATCTGTACCGAGTACTTCTTTAAATAACTTTAATTCACACTCACATGGTTTATCGTATCGATCAGCAATAGCAATTATTGGACAATTGTATTGAGCAAAACTGAATTCTTCATCATTTTTAGTATCAATGTATTCAGCCATATAGCCACTTTCGTTTTGTACATCAACTAAATCTTTTACTTTTTCTTTTAAAGTATCTTCATCATATATTCGACGAACATACTTTTTTCTCATTCGATTTTCACGATTTTCAAATAATTTATCTATTGCGTCTGTTCCCATACTTTCTTGAATATCTCGTAGAATTTCCACTGCTATTTTGTCATAACTATTCGGAAATATCTTTTCACCTTCATTAGTCAATGAATAGAAAATAACTGGACGACCCATAGGCTGTCTTACCGTACGAGAACTAATTAAATGCTCACCCTCAAGCTTTACTAGATGCTTTCTGACAGCCATTTCTGTAATATCTAAATGTTTTTTTAAGCCACTAACAGAAAGTTCCTTCTTTTTTTTCAATAATTCTAATATTGCTTGTCGAGTTGACACTTCCTTTGACATATCCAACACCTACCCTTACTTACTATATTACCTAAAAAAGATTGTGAAGTAAATAACAAACTATGGGTTTTTATATTAAAAAGTTGACAAAGTTGTGAATAGACGTTACTTTTATTACGCAAATTAGAAAAGTTGATAGAAAAAGAAGGTGTTTCTTATCGGTATCGTAGTTGTCGAAATATGCGAGAGTAATTTACTCCAAACAATAAATGCTGAGAACCTGTTTGAATCAGAGTATCCTGAAGTTGCTGTTCTAGTAAGTGACTGTCTAAATTTCTGTGGATTATGTCGCTTAAAACCATATGCACTGGTTAATGGTAAACGTATTCGCGGGAAAGATGTTGACGATTGTATTCAAAAAATAAGACAAGCTATTGAAGAGGAACTGGCTCTCTATCAGTAAAAACCTTCTATTTTCAGATTAATACAGCGGAACTTTGGAAGCTGCGGCGTTCTACCTCCGCAGCTTTTTTAAAACCTAACTTATTCATTTCCATCTTTAACAATACGTCCTCAAGAATCTTCTTCTTTTTTTTCATTCAAATGGAGTTTTTTTAATATATCAATGATTTCTTGTTCCTTTTCTTCACTTTCTAACCCTTCAATTCCATAATAGTAACCACTGATTCGCTTTTTTTTCCATACGATAGTACCTGTCATTTTCACTTTTTCTTGCCCAAGCATGAAAGAAATTTCTAACAAATAGTTTTTCTTATCTAATGGTAAATCTAGATCTGTCCCTATTTTCATTCCACCTGGACTCAAGTCAATAATTTGTAAATTTCCTGCATCTGATCTATGTAATTTATCTTGTTCTATATTATCTATTAAAATGACAAAGGTACCATTAATCGGTTTGGGGAACTGATAGCGTAATGATTCCTGACGTCTGTATCGCATGTAATTCATCCTTTTATATAAATCTTCTTTAATAACTAGATAAGTATTCGGCTACCATTCGTTTAACTAACTTAACAATAAACACGACTATAATTTAACATATCAAATAAGTCCGTTATAGCTAATTACTTGTTTCATACTTCTTTACTAATTTATAACACATTGATGATTTATTGGAAACCTATTTAATTTTATTATTACTAATAAAAAAACATCATTCCCAGTACAAACCCATACTTCAAATGATGTTTTTTATATTTTCTACAATTTAAATTCTTTTACTAGTTTGTTTAATTCTTCTGCCGTTTGTGCCAATTGATTAGACCCGTCTACAATACCTTCCATTACACTTGATGCCTGTTCGGCTGATGCAGAGGTTTCTTCTACACCGGCTGCTGATTCCTCTGATATGGAAGCAATCTCATGGATGGAAGTATTCATTTGATCACTGTCTTTTGCCATTTGAATTAAATTAGTTGTCATCATTTGAATATTTGTTGTAACTGTGTTTATTGCATCTTTGATCGACTTAAAGGTAGTTCCCGTATCTCGTATTTGTCGTGTGCCTTGCTCCACTTCTTGATAGCCTGTTTCTAGCGTTGTTGTTACGATGGACGATTCCTTTTGTATATTCGCTGCAATTGCCGTAATATCCTCAACTGAATGACTTACCTGTTCTGCTAATTTACGTACTTCATCAGCAACAACTGCAAAACCTTTTCCATGTTCTCCTGCTCTAGCTGCCTCTATCGCTGCATTTAATGAAAGTAGATTGGTTTGATCTGCAATCTTCTTGATTACAGAAACAAGTTTAGTAATTTCCCTAGATTGTAAATCTAGATCACGCACTTTTTCTACTGCCTCTTTTACAATGGAATCAATATTTGTCATTTGCTCCACTGATGCTTCCATTAATTTATTACCATCTTCCGTTTCTTTTTCCACTTCAACAGTAGTTTGACTGATTTTTTTACCACTTTGACTGGCTTCTGTTATTTGGGTTGTAAACTTCTTCATTGTATGTGCAAGATCTCCTGCATTGTCAGCTTGTGTTTCTGTACCTGAAGCTAATTCTTCCATGGTAGCTGCAATTTGTTCCGAACCGTTCTTTACCTCACTAGAAGATTGTGCTAAAGCTTTACTTTGTTCACTAACCGTACTTGCTGTTTTATTAATTCGTTGAACGATGTGCTTAAGATTGGTTTGCATCACATTCATCGAATCTCCTAATTTGCTGATTTCATCTTTCCCATGATATGCTAATGGATCTGTTGTTAAATTACCATTAGCAATATCGTTGCTCATCTTTACTACTTCTCCCATTTTTTTAGAAACAAATCGGCTGACAAAGAATAACATTATGCTACCAATTATAAAAGAAAGTATCATAGAAATAGCCAAGGTCATAGAAACAGACTGTTGACTATCTAATACATTCGTAACTGCTTCCTCTCTCTCATCATTGACCGTATTCCTTAATACATCTAAATACGTCAAAGATTCATTTGTTAAATCCCTAAATTTATTTGTGTAAAAAGCGAATGCGTTTCCTTCAGTTACATATGCACCAGCTATGTCATTTAAAAATAAGTTGTCTATTTTGTCATTAACCTTCTCTACACTCTCCATTAACAATCTTTGTTGACTCGTATCAAGTCTTTCTCGTATATGATTAAATAACGTATCTACCTTTTCTTGATTTTTTTTATATTCTTTTATGTACGTGTCACTTCCATTTTGAGCATAGCTAAGTGCAGACATAGATTTAGCTCTAATTTCTGATCCTATCTCTGTAATAGCAATCGCTCTACTCCCCCGTCGATCCAAAGCGTTTACTTCATCCCCAACAGTAGATACTGATTTTCCTATAAATCCTGCAGAAATCATTAATAATATCAAAATAATAGAAAAAATAATTCCGAACTTCCCGCCAATTGATTTATTTCTCATACCGATAAAAGGGATATATCCTAATTTACTTAACCATTTTGACTTTTTCTTTTTGTTTGTTTTCTTATTAGATGATTTTTTTCTATGTAGTTTAAGTCGTTTCATTTAATTTGCCTCCCTATTACTAATAAATATCATAAAAAAAGCCCACCAAAAGAATGGTGAACTTTTACGTAAATAGAATTTTCCTTTTTACGCTCATTCAATTCTTTTCGGTAGCCCGGCGATCTTAGTTAAATCAACAGTAGACCCGTGGCTTTGCGTCCTTATTTTTCAATAAGTTTGCCTTTTTCATTATATTTTGCTAATTGTATTACACATTTTTATTATAGTTAAAAATAACTAATTTCACAATTGAATTTTGTTAAATAAACGAAGTATAGGAGTAATTTCCTATACCATTTTTCGTTTAATATTGCCATAATGTATTTATACTTTTTTAACTAAAAATTAATATATATCAATTGCTAAATTTAATGTTATACGTTAATATACAATATATAGGCTCAACGGAGATAAGAATGCCTATATATTGTATTTTTAGTATGGGATGATTACAAAAACTATTAAAACACCTGAGAACTTGGCTATTAGTCAAGTTTTTCTAATCATTTATACATATTATCAATTTGTACAGGAGGATATATGATGACAACTGTAATGAACCATGATATCCAACATGTATTGGAACAACTTTCTCAGTTATCCAACACATACAACATGGATACTACTCAAATCGAAGAACAGATTAAGCAACTACCCAACACCTCTAAAGACCCTAGTCAAGAGGCGCTTTTTTATGCACTAAATCGCATCTCTATGGATCAACCTAATTGGACATTTGTAGCTGCACACTTCTATTTAGCACAAATCTACCAAGAGGTAGCTCAAAATCGAAACTATGATTCAATCAATAAATACGGTAACTTATACAACCTGATTACCATATTAACAGATAAAGGAATCTATGCCCCTTCTATTTTAGAAACATATACAAAAGAAGAAATTAATGTGCTTGAACGTGAAATAGATTCAGAGCGTGATAAGCTGTTTAACTATATTGGTTTATTTTTACTAACAGATCGTTATTTAGCACGTGACCATAATCGTCACTTATATGAGCTTCCACAGGAACGATTTATGATTATTGCGATGACGCTAATGCAAAATGAAGTTGCTGACAAACGAATTGAACTTGTAAAAGAAGCGTATTGGGCATTGAGCAACTTATATATGACGGTAGCTACACCAACACTAGCGAATGCTGGTAAAAACTATGGACAATTATCCTCCTGTTTCATTGATACAGTTGATGATTCACTAGATGGTATTTATTTAAATAACTGGGATATTGCTAGATTAAGCAAAGATGGTGGCGGAATTGGTATTTACTACGGTAAAGTACGTGCACTAGGATCTGATATTAAAAAGTTTAAAGGGAACTCCTCAGGAGTTGTACCATGGATTCGTCTATTAAATGATACTGCTGTCAGTGTAGACCAATTAGGCCAGCGTCAAGGTGCGGTAGCTATCTATTTAGACGTTTTTCATAAGGATATTATGAATGGTTTCCTTGATTTAAAAACAAATAATGGGGATGAAAGACGAAAAGCCCATGATATTTTCACAGGTGTGTCTATTCCTGACCTATTTATGGAACAACTAAAGGTTACGGATGAGAGCGGAAAAAGCATTGGAGAATGGCACACATTCTGCCCACATCAAGTAAAGCAAATAATGGGTTGGAAAGATGAACACGGTAATGCACTTGGTTTAGAAGATTTCTATGATGAAACAGATCAGAAATATTTTACTGAAAAATATAATGAAGCTGTGAATCATCCTTTATTACCAAGAAAAACATATCGTGCAATGGACATCATGGCCCGCATTATGGTTGCTCAACTTGAAACAGGAACACCATATATGTTCTATCGTGATGAAGTAAACCGTCAAAATCCGAATAAACATAACCGTGGTATTGGAAGAACATCTATTTATTCTAGTAATCTATGTACTGAAATCGCACAGAATATGTCAACAACAACGATTGTACGTGAATACCAAGATGAAGATGAAAACATCGTTATTGTACGTAAGCCAGGTGAATTTGTCGTTTGTAACCTATCTTCTGTAAACCTACCTAATGCTGTACGTGCAAATGTATTAGAGCGTCTGATCCGTATCCAAGTACGAATGCTTGATAATGTGATTGACCTTAATACGATTAGTGTCGGGCAAGCGCAAGTAACGAATAGAAAGTATCGTGCAGTTGGTCTAGGAACCTTTGGATGGCATCACCTGCTTGCATTAGAGCATATCCATTGGGAGTCCAATGAAGCAGTATCATTTGCTGATAAAGTATATGAGGATATTGCCTACTATACGATTCAAGCTTCCATGGAATTAGCGAAAGAAAAAGGCACCTATCGTGCATTCTCTGGATCTGAATGGGAAACAGGTCGCTACTTTGAGCGAAAGGGCTATGATAATGAACGCTGGGAATCACTAAAAACAGCTGTAGCTAAAAATGGTATTCGTAATGGTTGGTTAATGGCTGTTGCACCAAACTCATCAACAGCAAAAATTGGTGGATCTACTGATGGAATTGATCCGTTATACGCAGTGGAGTTTGCAGAAGAAAAGAAAAATTTCAAATTTAAGGTCACTGCACCAGACTTAGACCATGTCACCTATAATTACTACCGTCGTGCACGTCATGATCTTGATCAAACCTGGAGCATTAAACAGAACGCAGCAAGACAACGTCATATTGACCAAGGGATTAGCTTTAACCTTTACGTACGACATGATATAAAAGCAAGAGATCTATTGAATTTACATCTTTCTGCTTGGGAAAACGGCTTAAAAACAACTTATTATGTACGAAGCACCTCTCAAACAGAAATTGATGAATGTGAAGCTTGTCATAGCTAACTTATTGATAATATTAAATCAAAAATGTGGAGTTGTTATACAGACAGCTCCTATCCTTATTTTAATAGGAGGAAGATAGTATGGTACAAATTGATCAACCATTAACGAAGATAAAATTACTTAATCCTACTTACCCAAACAAATCTACTGGAATAATCAATGGAGAATCTTCCGGGTTATTAAATTGGAATGATATCGCTTATCCACAAATGTATGATCTTTATCAAACATTATTATCAAATTTTTGGAAAGCGCAAGAAATTAATATGCAAGATGACATTAAACAATGGGATTATCTAACAGAAACAGAGAAAGATGTCTTCCTACGTATTAATACCCAACTTGCATCATTAGATAGTCTACAAACACCTACTATGTCACACGTAATGGATTATGTAACAGACTCAAGTTTTAAGGCTATATTTGCAGTTATTTCCCAACAAGAAGCTGTTCATAATGAATCTTATTCTTATATCTTGAGTTCGCTTGTTCCACTACGAGAGCAAAACGAGCGTTTTGATCAAGCAAAAGATGACCCGATTGTGCAAAAACGAAACCAATTAATTTTAGATAGTTATGATGCTTTTCGTGAAAAGCCAACACCACAACGATTATTTGAATTAGCGATTAATTCCATTAACTTAGAAGGTATTTATTTTTATGCTGGATTTGCTTTCTTTTATCACTTAGCTCGTCAACAAAAAATGTTAAAGACAAGTACAATGATCAGCTACATTCAGCGTGATGAAATGCAACATGCTTACTTCATTTCACAGTTTATCCGCATTTTACTAACAGAAAATCCGGAATTAAACACCGAAGAAAATATTCAATACGCTTATCAAACAATTGATAAAGCTGTTCAAAATGAAAAGGAATGGGCAAATTATATCCTGAAAGACATCGATGGAATTGATCTAGATGAATTCCATGGCTATGTGGAATACCTTGCAAACAAGCGTCTTCGCCAAATTGGTTTAGACAATTATTACAAAGAACGTGAGAATCCAATGGCATGGATCCACGTATTTAGTGATGAAATGTTAAACGAAACAAAATCAGACTTTTTCGAGCAAAAATCTCGTACGTATACAAAAGTATCTTCTTCTAATGGGTTTGATGAATTGTAAGGGAGGCCATGAGTATGAAAGCTGCCATCATTTATACATCAGTAACTGGTAATACAGAGGTGCTAGCGGAGAGCATTTATCTCGGCATGCGGAAGCAACAAATCATTCCTGACTTTATTGCTATTGATGAATTAGATTATGATACACTTCCTACCTACGATCTTATCGCGATAGGAACGTATACATGGGACAATGGGGATCTTCCAATGGAAATGGAAGACTTATTCATTGCCTTTGAAGATAAAGACATGAAGCATGTTACTACTGGAGTATTCGGTACTGGTGATAGTTTCTATCCTTATTATTGTGGGGCAGTAGATTTATTCCGTGATATGCTTTATGTGCATACCAACTTAGCTGTTACGTTAAAAGTTGAGTTAACCCCTCAGCAAGATGACATCATTCGTTGCGAGAAATTTTGTGACCGACTCGCAAGACCATTAGTTGCTGTGTAATCAATAATAAACAGTTACGTTAATGATAACGTAACTGTTTATTATATTTATAGTTATTTAATCAAAATTAATAGGCAAAAATGTTATAAATATTAATAAACAATATAGCCAAAATAGCTATATTAAATATTTTTTCCACTTGTTTATTGGTTATTTTATGAACAAAGTGCGTACCAATAAGTCCACCAACAATCCCGCCAATAATCATATAAGGTAACATGGATAAATCATAATTACCGATCTCGGTTGTCACACCCGCTAACACTAGGGCAGATAATTGCGAGAAAAAGATAATAAATATAGAATTACATGCTGCATTTTTTGCATCCATCGAAAATAAAAGACTTAATATAGCCACATTTAAAGGTCCACCACCAATACCTAAAAAAGAGGAAAGTAATCCAAGTAAAATACCAATAGATAAAATAACAGCCCTATTCGTCACTGTGTATCTTCTTATGACATGCTTATATTTGAAATAGATAAAGATCAATAATAATAATATTGCTAGTAATATGGATTGAAAAATTCCGATCCCTTTTGAAATCCCAAGACTCATGACAAAATAATTAAAGACTGCTTTTCCTATAAAACCACCTAAGATTGATCCACCAGCAATCAACGCACTATTCATTTTATCAATGGTTACATCCATTTTCCTCATCTTAATTAAAGATACAGTAGCCATCGAAAATACAGTAGCGGCGGAAAGAATTCCGATCGTTGACAAGTCATAATGCCCAAAGAAATCTAGCAAAGGCTTAATAATAACACCGCCACCTAAACCTGCTATAGCTCCAAGTGTTGTGGCGAATAATCCAATAATAAAATACAAAACAAACATACGATCATCCCCTAAAAAACAATTCCATTAAAAAATTAAAAGATATTTTTTTACAAACACGTTGTTATACATCAGCCACACACCTAAAGCCTAGATTTCCAGAAGAGCTATCTGGTGTGTTTGATGACCGGGCTGCAACTCGATACCTGTTACAATAGGAATAATGACACAGATAAGAACCACCTCGAATCGAACGCGTTTGACCAGATAGTGGGCCTTTTGGATCCATTGTTTGGCTATAATCGTACGTTGCATCAAACCAATCAGCACACCATTCCCACACGTTTCCTGACACATTGTATAGGCCATACTCATTTGGTGGATAGCTATCGACTGGAGCAGTACCAAAAAAACCATCCTTTTTATTATTATATGTAGGAAAGGTTCCTTGCCAAATATTACATCGATGCTCTCCATTTGGCGTTAATTCATTTCCCCAAGCATATCTTTTTTTAACTAACCCACCACGTGCCGCGTATTCCCACTCTGCTTCTGTCGGTAAACGCTTGCCTGCCCAATTACAATACGCAACTGCATCATTCCATGTAACATGTGTGACTGGGTGGTCCATACGATCTTCAATGGAAGAACCTTTTCCTTCTGGTTGATACCAGTAAGCATCTTTAACTGGTAACCACCATTGTTGTGGCGGTGCAATTAACTCCACTTTCTCTATATCTACAAATTGATAAAATACAAATGACCAACCATATTTTTCTGTTTCTGTAACATAATTCGTCTCTTTAATAAACGCATCAAATGCTTTATTTGTAACAGCATAAGGATCCATATAAAAAGGAGACACTTCGACCTGTTTTACAGGCTGTTCTCCATCTTGTACAAACCCTTCATTAAAGGCATCTCCCATCAAGAAATGACCACCTGATAGCAAAATCATATCGCTCTTATTTCTAATTGAGTTGCGTTTACATTGCTGTTCTAAGGTATATTCTACCTTTTTATCGCTCTCTCTCCTCGCTGAACAACATGGCTTTTGACTTCTAGTATCCATATAAAACACCTTCATTTAATCAATATTCATTTCACACAAAATGTTTCATCCTTTTATTATATACTACTTATTTAGCGGTTTCATTAAAAAATCAGTCATTTAACTCATATATATTACATTTACTTTTATACAAGTAAATTGTGATTTCTATCATAGAATCTATTTATCTTTCCGATCATAATTAATTAGCAACAGAATTAAACTTTTTTCATACATTTCATAGCTTTTCCAAGGACTATATCCCAGTTTATTGTAAAATCTAACAAGAGTGGTCCAGTCAATAACAATTTCATTAATATCACGTTGTCGTAAAAAAGCAATTCCGTATTAAAGTTAAGGCTCTTATTTTTAAAACTTCACCAGTAAATTTAAGTGAATTTACTGGTGAAGTTTAGTTATTAGTTCAATTAAATATAAATTTAAAATATAAAGTGTACAACGTTCATTTTTTTAATATTACTTTTATAATTTTGCCATTTAATGAATTTTGTAGGCTACCGATTCTTTGTAACGGTAAAATGAATGTATTATAAGGTTTATTTGTATCATCCGTAAGTGAAACTTCCTTATCATCTATAAACAAACGTGTTTTATGGAGAGTAGTTATTATTTTTAAATTTATTTTTTTGTTGGCCTCAAGCTTATGATTAAAAGCATATCTATTATTCTCATACTTATAACCAATAAACCCCTCTTCATCTACAGCGTATATTGTTCCATAGTTATCAGTTTCCATTAAAATTTGAATTTGTTTTGTATCCGTTAACTCAAACTCCACTTCTAGATGAGCAACAGGTCCAATCAGACTTAATGGCAACTCAAAAAAACTATTGTTACCATTAAATTGAGCGCCATTCTTTAACAATATATTATTTGTTTTTTTAATATGATAATCGTTGCCGCTATAATCTGCAAGACCTTCTAAAAAGTTGTAATGCAGTATCGTGTTTGTTTTTGATCTTATCTTAAAACGGGGATTTGTACTTGGTGCATACATCGTTTTTAAGCTCAATGCTTGAAACGCCTCAAATGATCTTGAAAGTTCAGTGCCCCAATTTTTTTGTGCGAGGATAGGTAGTGCACTAAATATTCTATCAAACATATCATAACTTGTTATTCCATTTTCAACTGTATCTATCTGATCATTCCAAAGCCCAAATGCACCTCCAAGAAGTTGAGGATGAGATTCATTTATTACAGTTCCATTATTAAACCTATTCGGTTGATATTGGAAGTATAAATTTTCTAAATTTAAGTAGTCATGATAATAATCAGCGCCTGGGACTATATAAGTTTGTTCATCATCTATATTTATAATATTAAATCCTTGTTCAAGCATCATTTCGGGATTTGCCCAATCGGTATTCCACACATTCATTTGAATATTTTTTGAGGTAACAGGTGTTTTTCCTGTTTTACTGGTTAAGCTTCCCCATATTCTTGGTATTCTTTTTTTATCATCTCGTATAAAACGAAGCATCTCATCTACATATCTTCTATAAACTTCCGTTTCACCATAATATTCATCACTTCCAATATGAATAGGAACATAACCAATAACCGGGTTCTTTCCATCAAGATATTCATTGTACATTGATTGAATAAAAGAAACAGTTTCCTCATGGTCGAGATCTAGCATTGCAGCTCTTTCCATTTCACCCTTACCATTAACAACCTTCCCCTTATACATCAACTCCGGCCTGACTTTAACGAAGGAAAGAGCGTGCCCAGGTGTATCAAACTCAGGGACAATTGTTACCCCATATTTTCTCGAATCTTCAATTAAATTTTTAAACTCTTTTTTTGTGTAATAACCATCTTTTGCAGTGAGTGTGCTATCATTTCCCTCTATATCCGACTCCAATCTGAAGCCTGTGTATGCATTTTTAATAACATCTGTAATGTTCATATAATCATCTAGAAATATAGCATTGTCATTAAGATGAATCTGAAAATCATTCATTTTATAATAACTCATTGTTTTCATTAGATAATATATATAATCCAATTTTACAAATTTCCGCCCGACATCCAGCATAAATCCTCTGATTGAATACTTTGGATAGTCTCGAATATATCCGTTGTTCACCTTATAATTACAACTGGTTTTCAGCATTTGATGCAGTGTACGGGTTGCATAAAAAGCACCGGTATAATTCTCAGCATATATTGTAATGGTGTTATTCTCTATTACAATGCCATAACCTTCCTTATTATAATTATTCTGATCATCGTATTCAAAATTAATTAAGCTCTTTACGTTTTTATTTTTCGTTTTTAAATTAATACCAATCTCTTTAACATCATTTATAAGCATCTGTGCAGCAACTTTAAAACGTTCATCTTTTACAACAACACAGGTTTCATCGTTTACATGTGTTGTTCCTTCCAAACCGTACCATTCGGCCAACTCAGGAATGACCCTAGGTGGGGGATTGCTCCCTTGATTTTTATATTTCCCCTCAATCAAAACACTGTATTCCTTTTGAATTACCTGCACGCCAGTCATTAATTCCAATGTGATTTTCACACATTTATCATGCAAAGGTTGATAAACATTACCCTTAAGGTCAATAACTGGAAGGGCAGTACTCCCTACTATTTGTAATTCTCCATTAACGGGATCAGGTATATTCAATTTCATTTTTTCACAATTATACTCTATCTTGTCTATATCATTTAATGAGTTAATTTTATTACCACGAGTATATTTTTTGGACATTTTAATCACCCTTTAACCTGTAATAACCTCTTACTCTTTTCACTCATAATCTTCAACTTCATCTTTAAGTCTATATAACTCCTTTTTCAGCTCTTTCACTATCTCTGAATAAGCTGGATCATTATAAACGTTATTGAGTTCATAGTAATCTTGTTCCAGATCAAATAATTCCCATGTAGGCGTTCTGGGTTCATCCATTGCATCCGTAACTCCCAAAGATTCTCCATAATAGTAAATAAGCTTGTAACGATGAGTGCGTAATCCATAATGAGCACCAACTCGATGTTCAATACTTAAGTGTTCCCAGTAACGATAATACATAGAAGTTTGCCACTCACGCGGTGTATTGCCTTCTAAAATTGGCCGCAGGCTTGTACCTTGCATATCATCAGGTATATCAATACCTGCATAATCCAGAAATGTTTCCGGGAAATCAACATTCAAAGCAAAATCTTTCGTTACAGATCCGGGTTTTATAGCCCGTGGGTAACGAACAATAAAAGGCATTCGCAAGGATTCTTCATACATAAAACGCTTGTCATACCATCCATGATCACCGAGAAAAAATCCTTGATCTGATGTATACACAACAATGGTATCATTTGTTAATTCTTCTTCATCAAGGTAATTAAGGAGGCGGCCTACATTATCGTCAATAGACGCTACACATCGCAAATAATCCTTAATGTAGCGTTGATAATACCAACTCTTTAATTCTGCAGCTGATAAATTTTCCGGAGGTTTATCCTTCACATCACGTTCCGTCAGATCTCGCTCAATCCGCATTCTTGCCTCTTTGGCAGCTTCAGCTCTGTTCTCATAATCATCATGAAATGTCGGAGGTTCAGGTATATTAATGTCCTCATACATATGCGCATGTTTCTCATCCGGGTCCCACGGTCGATGCGGAGCTTTGTGATGGCACATTAGCATGAACGGCTTTTCCTTGTCTCGCTGCTTCAACCACTCAATAGACATATCGGTTACAAGATCTGTCGCATAACCTTTAAAGACTTTTTCCTCACCCATTTCATACATGACCGGGTCAAAGTATTCCCCTTGATTAGGAAATACATTCCAATAGTCGAATCCAATTGGATCAGCATTACCACCAGCACCAAGATGCCATTTACCAATGATGGCTGTTTGATAACCACTCGATTTCATTAATTTTTGAACAGTTGTTTGACGCCCGTCAATTTCATCTCCAAGTGTTTTAACGCCATTTTTATGGTTATATAATCCCGTTAAAATACTTGCTCTACTTGGTGTGCATATCGCATTGGTACAGAAGCAATTGTCAAATCTTATTCCTTCATTTGCTATGCGGTCTAAATGGGGTGTCTTGTTAATCTTACTGTCATAACAACTCATCGCATGAGATGCGTGATCGTCACTCATAATGAATAAAATATTGGGTCTCTTTTTTTCGCTCATTTTTACACTCCTAACATTCTATTTCAAATAACCAGGTCACTTATTTGACTGATGATTGAACATCAACTTTTTTAAAGGCTTTGTATGATGACCACATAATAATATAAGCAGGAACGCTTAATCCAAAAAACAGAATTAATCCAGGTATAAAAAGCATTAATAAACAGGCACTCATTAGTACTAGAACAGTTATTAAAAAAATGACTGGATGAGATACAATAATTAAAAATGTATATTTAAAATAACTCATTATTTTCAAATCATAATGTACAAGGACTGGAAACAGGAACAAACCCGTTATTCCATAAATAAACAAGATAATTAAAACCGTATACGAAAGTGTTAGAAACATAATATTGTCTTGTGTGTGAAAGAATTTAAAATCAACATAAGTGATCACCCCTACGGTCAGGTAAAAATAACCAATAATATTGGATTTTACAAATTCTTTTTTAAAAGTACTATGATAAACATTCCAAACGGAAGTTATATGTTTATGCTTTAACCACTGGCGTATAACTGAAAACAGACTAACAGTAGCTGGAAACATCCCCAATATAAATAATCCCATTGTAGAATATGCTACCCATAACAAATTGATATAAGCCAAGCTCACAATCCAATTTCCAATATTACTAATAAAAGTGTATAATCTTTTATCTTCCATAATCCGCTCTTCCACACCTTTCAAACCAAAACAATTACACTTAATACTACACAACCAAACATTTACAGATGATTATCCCTTTACTGCTCCAGACAAACCGTCTATGAAATATCGTTGGAAGAATACGAATAAAATAATAACAGGAATAATTGCAATGGATGATCCAGCTGCAATACCTGTCCAATCTACAATATTTTCTCCTCGCAATGTATACAATCCAACTGCCAGTGGTCGTAGTGAAGCGTTACTTAAAGTTAATACCAAAGGTAATAAAAATGAATTCCATGTCCAAACAAATTGCATTATAACAACACTACCAATTATTGGAGATGACAACGGCAACATAACACGCGTGAATATTTGTATAAAGCTACTTCCATCTATAATTGCTGCTTCTTCCATTTCTTTAGGGACACTTCTAAAGAAACTGGCAAATAACAAAACAAAAATAACATGTCCACCACCTGCTTCAGCGAGAATAATACCTAACAAAGAATCCATCAGACCTAAACTTTTAATTAATTGAAAAATAGGTATCATGGAGAACTCAAGTGGTATAAAAATACTTGCTCCCAATATAGCAATAAAGATTTTTTTACCTGGGAAAGAATATCTTCCAAGAGCATAACCACACGTTGAAGTAATTACTAAAATGATTAATATAGCCGATGCAGTTATGATAACAGAGTTTAAAAAGTACTGGCTGAAGTTTGCTTCATTCCATGCACGTATAAAGTTTGAAAAGTCTAGAGAATTAGGTATTAAACTCAATCCACTTTCAAAAAATTCACTCTTACTCTTGAAAGAGGCGGATAACATCCAAACAAAAGGATAAATCCAAATAAATGAAAATACGATTAAAATCAAATGTTTTAATATTTTACTCAAATTGTTCATTTACTCACCCTCCTCTGTGTATTATTGGACCTTCTGATCAGCGTTGTAGTAATAGCTATAATTGCAATTGTCAAAGCAAAAAGTGTTGCTGCTGCGGATGCATACCCTAATCTTGGCAAACCCATTTCACTAGAAAAAGCAAATCTATAAATATAAGTAGAAATTACATCTGTTGAATAAGAAGGGCCACCGTTAGTCATCGTCTTTATTAAATCAAAAGCTCTTAAAGTAGATGATATATTCACCAACAAGATAACAGCACCTATTGGAATTATTTGTGGTAAAGTAACATAAAAAAACTTTTGTAAAACACCAGCCCCATCAATTTCTGCAGCTTCAAGCAATTGCCTTGGGACTCCTTGTAATGCAGCCAACCAATAAATCATATTCATCCCAAGATTTTTCCATACAAAAACTGCAATAACTGCAAACATAGCCCATTTTGAACTTCCTAACCAATTAATAGTACTCTCAACAAAAGGCAAGTTTGATAAAGCAGCATTGACTGCTCCATCTGAACCCCAAATATATACCATAATTATTCCCACAATTGATGCAGTTGTTATAACAGGTATAAATATAATTGTTCGATATGCAGTAGCAAACTTTAATTTAGGATTATTTACAATTAGTGCTGCTATTAGCGAAAATATCATTAATGGGGGGACAGAACCGGCCATGAAAACAAAACTATTACCATAAGATTTCCAAAAATAACTATCTGTAACTAATTCCTTGAAATTATCCAATCCAATAAACGTAGCATTACCTAAACCTGACCAATCCATCATTGAATTATATATATTCATAACAATAGGCCATCCTTGAAATGCAGCGTAAAAAATTAGATTAGGAGTAATAAATAACCAACACCAAAATACTAGATTTTTTTTATTTTTTAATTTTGACTTATTAACTGCGACATATGTGTCACTCATAATTATCTTCTACTCCTTTCAAAAGGGAGTGACGGGTGCCAAACCCGTCACCATTATTATCTAATTCAACTTATCATATTCTTCGATCGTATAATCCTCCATCAGATTCCAGTTTGTAAATTCAAAATCTGATTTTGATACATCATTCCCTTTATCTTGAGCTTTTTTAATTGCTTCTGACAACGCATCATCAATTTTATTAGAGTAATCCTCTAAAGATTTTTCCGCATCTTCTATCGAGCCCGAAACTAAACTTCCCATAATATCACCGAAATTAGGGAAAACATCATTATATTCGGCAAAAACTGCTGAAGTATCTGGATTACGAACAATAGGATCAGGAACCAGAGCACCATATTCATCCACAATTGCTTTAAAGTCAAGCAGTTCTTGGATTTCTATATACTCTTCGTCAATTCCTTTTACAACAGAAAAAGAATCACCTTTCTTAGCCCTGGCTTTTTGAAAGTAATCTCCACCGTAAAGTTCTTCTAAATACAAAGCTGCTTCTTCAGGATGCTCTGAGTTGCTATAAATACCTAACCAAGGTTTAGGATTTTTAATTGGTAATGATCCTTTACGACCGGATTCAGGTAGTGGTGGTGACATTACTCCGAAATCAAGATCGGGATTTTCATTTTTCCATACACCTATAGACCAAGCTCCTTGAACTAGAAACCCTGCTTGTCCTTGCGCAAACAGATCTCTTGCTTCAGGTGCACTTATACTCATCGTTTTAGGATGAAAGCTTCCGTCATCTACTAAACTATCAATTAAGTTATATACTCCAGTGACTGGCTCTGCATCATATCCCGGTTCTCCAGTTGCCATATTTATAGGGGATGTTTTGTTAATACCACTTCCAGCAAGCGATGCCCAGTTCCGAACAATTTGCTGCCACCTGATTGTTTGTTTGCCACCTTCAATCATCCCATAGAAATCCCCATTACCTTCTTCAGTAATTTTTTTCGCAGCCTCACGAAACTCAGCGTACGTCTTCGGTGGATTTTCAGGATCTAATCCAACTTTTTCAAACAATTCCTTGTTATAGAAAACCAATCCATCAGGCATTTCTTTTGCTTCAGGAACTGCATATAATTTGCCATCAATTGTTGTTTTGCGTAAGGCACCATCAACAAAGAGATCTTTAAAATCATCACCTATATAAGGATCAATTGACTGGTACCAACCATCTTCAACCACTGTCGAGAGTTCCATACCATTTGGAACAGGAAATAAATCAGGTGCTTCTCCAGATTGTATAGATGTTAAGATTGTATTTTTAAATTGATCTGCGGTTAACTGTGTGTATTCAATTTCAATATTTGGGTGTTTTTCCATGAATTTTTTATGAAACTCTTCTCTTATATCCTTAACACTATCACTCCAATCCGAGATCTTTAGGGTTACCTTTCCATCAGAGTCAGTCTCATCCTTGTCCCCCCCACAAGCTGTTATAACTAACAACACAAAAATCAATACAAAAAAAGTAATAAACTTTACTCCACTCCGCAAATTGATTCCTCCTCATGAATTATTACGTGTTACTTATAAATATTCTAAAATGTACACACTTATGTAAGTTGTCTAAGATCTCTTGTTTTTTTTTATATATTTAAAGCGACAAATTACGTAATTGCCCATTTCCAATTTAAAATGAATAGGTTTAACCTCAGAATTACAAATAATTTGATATCTTATTTGGTTTATAGTTCATTCTTTTAATTATGTTAACTGGTATATTGTGATTTCTATCATAGAATCTATTTGTCTTTCCGATCATAATTAATCTTACATTCATACATTAAGGAGTTATTTTGATGAGCAATGATAAAGCTACTTTACAGAGCAATCGTATAACAGGAATTATGTGGAAAACTGTTTCGGAATCATGTAATCTTGCGTGTGATTATTGTTATTATAGTCGTTGCAACGGTAGAGCAGGTAAAATTAAACGAATTGATGATTCATTGTTAGAAAAAGTAATTAAAGAATATATGGAAATGTCAAGCGGATTGGTTACCTTTGCATGGCAAGGGGGAGAACCATTATTAGCTGGTATAGATTTTTTCAAAAAAGTTGTCTATCTACAATCAAAATATGCACCAAAAAATACGATTATTAGTAATTCAATTCAGACGAATGGAACGTTAATCAATAAAGAATGGGCTACGTTTTTTAAGCAATATAATTTTTTAGTTGGAGTCAGTTTGGACGGCCCAGAACATATTAATGATGCTAGAAGGGTAACGAGCTCTGGAAAGGGCAGTTTTAAAGCAATTATGAAGGGTATTCAACATTTAAAAAATGAACAAGTTCCTTTTAATATCTTGACGGTTTTACACGAAAACAATATTTCTAAAGCAACTGAATTAATGCATTTCTACCAAGAACAAGGATTTGAATATATACAATTCATTCCTTGTATGGATTTCCAGTCTCAAAATATTGAACAACCTGGGGATTTCTTGATTACTCCTAAACAGTACGGTGATTTCTTATGTGAAGCATTTGATATATGGTATAACAATGGTGATCCTAAAATCTCCATTCGATTCTTTGATAATATTTTAGCTGTTAATTTGCATCAACCAGCGGAAATGTGTATGCATTTAGAAGCTTGTCCTAAAACACTTATATTAGAACAAAATGGTGATGCTTATCCTTGTGACTTCTATATTCATGACGAGTATCGTTTAGGTAATATTGGGGATGATTCCTTAGAAACTATCCTGCAAAATGAACGTTGGGATAAGTTCTCTGCAATGAAACCTTCACTTCCAGAAAAATGCAAAAACTGTGAGTTTCTAAACCTATGTCATGGTGGTTGCCCAAGAAATCGTCAAAAGGATAACAATACAATGAGTGTAGAATATTTTTGTGAAAGTTATAAGCAGATTTATCGTTATGCTCAAGACCGTATTCAAGAAGTAGCGAAAAATGTAAAGAGAATGAGTATAAAGGATTACTACCATTCTGGACGGAAGTTACCAGGAAGGAATGATACTTGTATTTGTGGGAGTGGTAAAAAGTTCAAAAAATGTTGTCATCAACTGTTGTCATAGAATCGCTTCTTTGAAACAAAAACATCAATGAAGTTGCTTTTAGTATTAAAAACTACATAAAGAACGAGTATGAGTAACACCACGTTACTACATACTCGTTTTTTAATTAAATCAATTATTTAGCTATCTTGTCTTCTTTTACGGATATAATAGAATGCCACAAAAGCACCCATTACTACAAAGACAAAACCGAGAAGCATCCAATTATACATTGGTGTTGCTGTATTTGGAAGTTCTTCATCTGTATCTTCTGATCCATTACCTTCTGAATCTTGATCAGCTTTTTCCAATTCATCCATCGCTGTCTGTAATGCATTTATTGCAGTATCCAATTCTTCTTCTGTTTCAATTGTATCGATATCTGCATCTGCTTTTGCTATGGCTGTCTGTAATGCTTCATAAGAATCACTTGTGTATGTGCCATCATCTGAGATTTCTTTTGCTTTTTTAAGCAATGCTTCTAGTGCGGACACATCCACTTCTGGATCTGGGTCTGGTTCAACAACTTCCTCTAAGCCATCCATTGCTGCTTGTAATGCATCTACAGCTGTATCTACATCTGCTTCTGTTTCAACAGCTTCTAATGCTGCTTTCGCATCTGCAATTGCTGTTTGTAATGCACTAAATGATGCTTCCGTGTAAACTTCATCATCATTTGAGATTGCTTCCGCTGTTTCGATTAAGTCTTCTAGTTCTTTCGTATTCACTTCTGGTTCACTTACTTCTTCTAAATCATCCATTGCTGCTTGCAATGCATCTACAGCTGTCTCTACATCTGCTTCCGTTTCAACTGTTTCTAATGCATCTTTCGCATCTGTAATCGCTGTTTGTAATGCGTCAAATGATGCCTCTGTGTAAACCTCATCGTCATTAGAAATTGCTTCGGCTGTAGTAATTAGATCTTCTAGTTCCTTCGTATCTACTTCTGAATCTGCTGTTACTTTTTCAATACGAAGATTATCTAAGATAAAGGTACCCTCACCAGTATGCATGTTTACACTAGTTCCATCGTTAAAGATCCCAATGTATGTTTGACCATTATCTGAACCGGTTACTGTAATTTCCGCAGTCTTCGTTTCAGTTGATGCTGGTAATAATTCATTCACGTTGACACCTGCTGCACTATCTATATTCTTCACATCAATTTCTTGATCTCCAGAGATAACACGATAAGATCCAGCAGTTGTTTGATAATCAAATGATACGTTGTACTCGACACCTGGTTCAAAACGGAAATGTTGTGGAATAGTACGGTACACTAAGCCATTGTTTCCATTATTCACTTTCACAGACCAGTTTCCTTCAATAACATCATCGACTACTTTCGCATCAGCCCAGCCTTTTTGTGTATATGGTGCATGTTTTTCAGATAAGTGTATTCGATTGTCTGTAACCCCTTGTATATTTCCAATAACAAACGGGTAGATACCTTGTACGACCGTTTCAAAATCTTGTTCAAATACATCATCAGAAACGAAATTGTTTAATGATTTCTGTACAATACGGATATCATCAAACTTCGTATCTCCATCACCAGCTTCACGGCTAAGTGTCAATGCCGCAGTGTCACTTTCCGCAGTAAAGCTTACATGCATGCGTTGCATCTTACTATTGTAACCATCATTAGTTGCATGTGAATCTGCTTTGACATAGTTCTTTTGTAAGCTGCGCAATGCATAATTACTTACATCTTCTTCTCCACCAGTTACCTCAATAGAAGCTTTCACATCACTACTGTTTTCTACATATACTTCAGCTACATAGTCTTTACCTGGTACTAGATCCGTTAATGTACGTGTAACTGATGTGCCCTCAGATGGACTATCGAAATTTAGGTAGTAATCTCCACTACTTAAATTACGCGCATCACCTGTTTGACTTGTGCGAACCACACTAACAGCTTCTTCATCACCAGAAACAGTTGTGTGCTCGTCATCAATGGTACCAGTATTAAATCCAGAATCATGTACGTGATTACCGGTACTCCATTCATCAATTTGGACTTCTTCTACTTCACCAGCTACGACAATATAAGGAGTCGCTGCTTCAGCTGTTAAAGTAACTTGATTGTCTACTACATCTACTTCTTGCTTATTTTGTCTACCTTGATCAGTTAATTGGTATACTTCCACCGTAGATACATTGTTATATTCATCTGGAAGTGTCCAAGTAGACTCTCCACCTTCTAAATTCCAGTGATATAATTTTTCAGAATCTGGGGTTGGTGTTTCGAAATCTTGTTCTACCCAAGGTAACAAATACGTATCACCATTAAGAATAACATTATCATTAAGTGTAATGATACGCTCTCTTGAGTCATCTTTTCTCCTTACAACTACAACATCCTCATTGCTTGGGTCTTCTAACCTAATTTCTTTTTCCAAGTTCGTTGCGTTTCTATCTCCCTCAACGGTTTCCCAGTTCATTACATAGTATTTCTGTAAAAATTTCGTTGGTACATTTGTCTTAAATGTACGACGAATGAAATTGTCAAAGTTCTTATCAGATTGCCAGCCTTCAAATCCTCCAAGTTCAAAGCCACCGAGTAATGGATGATCAGCAGTACCACCTTTTTCTGGCCAATTTAATACCCAGGAATCTTTTTGATGGTTACTGATAAAGCGAAGCACTTCAGAGTTAATTCCTTTACTAGCCGCTCCACCGTAGTTTTTATCCGTAGCCCAGTGTTGCCACGTAGAATGATTTGGAATAGCCGTACCAAACTCTGTAGTAACACGTAAGCCTCGTTCTACAAATTGTTCAACTACTCGATTAGATTCCCATTGATCTTGATACCAAACATCTAAATAAACAAAATCAAGATCTGGAGCAACCGCTTCTAATTCATCTAGTCTTTCTGCACGACTACCTGAATATAGATCATATAATTTATTAATCGTATAAGATTGGTCTAACCAACCCCATCCTTTGGAATTTGGACCATTGATTAAGTCATCATTAAAGGCATCTGCTTCTGGATAAGTTTCTTGTGCATTAATATGGACACCTAATTCTGCATTGTATTTATGCCCTTCTTCAATTAATGTACTTAAATCAGCTTCGCCACCCATACGTTCACCTACGTCACCGTAATCAGGGTGCGCACTATCATGCCCTTCATTTCCATAACCTTTCAATAGCACAGCTTGACCTAAACCATCTGTTGCAAGAGCAACCTTTTTAATATTATCCAACGTTTTAAGGAAAGGCTGTTGTGCTTGAGAACCGAAGTTCATCGCGATACGTGTTGTTACATTGTCATTAACATTTTCCCAATCAGGGATCTCTTGCATAATGTCACGATAAGCAATTGCACCATCTTGCCAATCTACCGTACTATCATTATTTAAATCTTCCGCAATGGTAATTTTAATCGTCTGTGGATTAGACGAAGGCTCCGGCATAAACTCTCGGTGATAGAATAGTTTACTAGAACCGATTCCCATTGCTTTTTCACCAGCTTCATTCTCATAGCGATTAGCAACTAAATTACGATAACCATTCACTTCAGAACTTGACCAAATAGTTGCACTTAATTCATCATTAGATAGAATAGCTGTATAATACTTACTTGTAGATCCGATTCGTTCCATTTCAGAATCGACAGTAACATCAACGTCACCTGGTTTGGTAACATCACTACTTAAATTAGTAAGCTTAGCTTTAGCACTTGCTTCACTAGCATTTACTGAAATGAAATTCATATCTGCAAATTCAATTGTTTCAATGATGGTATCACCAGCATTATTAATTTCCTCAAAGTGATAAATAACATCATTTCCATCCACTTTTAATGAAAGTTTAAATGTAGCATCAAGGCCATTGGTAGAGCTTTCAACAGATAATGTGTATATTGCTTCATTTTCGCTGACCTTTTCAAATTGTACTTCTGGATAGTATAGAATGTCATTTATTCTTAAACCATAAGCAGGCGTTTCTTGACCATTCATTACTTTGTCGTCTACTTGATATTGAATTACACGTGGAAATATCTCATCTATAACCACATCCATGTAATTTGAGCTTATTACATTCTCCACTGGTGGTGTGTCAGGTTCATCCGGGGCTGAATTTGATTCTCCGATTTCAAAGAGAATTTGACTGTTTTGATTCCCAAATTGCCCCAACTTGATTGCTTCTTTAGCATCTACTAAACTTTCAGCGGATTCATCCAAGTTTACTGTACCGAATAAGTCTTCACCATTTAATGTTACATCCAAAGTCGCTCCACTATAGTCAATTTTAATCGTGTATTCGTTTCCGGGTACCGGTAAAGGAACATCAGGTCTGTTCCTTAGATAATCTCCTTCTCCATCAACTTTGTATTGATGAAACCACCCACCAGCATCATATCCTACAAATACAAAATTGTTTGCATCTTTATAATGCGGCATAAAACCAAATCTCGTTGATGAACCCTCTGTTTCAGGAACAAAAGTATATTCCATTGTTCCTGTTTCTTTTGCTTGTGCATCTTTTTCTCTAAATATAGCAGCATCTGCTCCATTATCGTTTCCTTCACCTGTTCCAAGTCTAGTATAAATGCTTGAACCTTGTTCAACAATTTCATTTACTTCATTTCCTACTGTTGAAGCGGTTTCCCAAGGATTCACTACTCCTAGCTCAATAAGTACTTGACTATCCTGACTACCAAACTTTCCTAATTTAAGTGCTTCTTTAGCATCAACTAAACTTTCAACGGACTCATCTAAATTTACCGTACCAAACAAATCTTCTCCATTTAAAGTAACATTCAAACTAGAACCACTATAATCAATTTGAATGCTATATTCCTTACCAGGTTCAGGTAAAGCCGTGTCTGGTCTATCTCTTAAATAATCCCCTTCTCCATCAACTTTATATTGATGGAACCATCCTCCAGCGTCATACCCTACAAACACATAGTTGTTTGCATCTTCAAAGTGTGGATAAAATCCAAATCTTGTTGATGAACCTTCTGTTTCAGGAATAAACGTATATTCCATTGTTCCTGATTCTTTTGCTTGTGCATCTTCTTCTCTAAATACAGCGGCATTTGCGCCATTATCGTTTCCTTCTCCAGTTCCAAGCCTTACGTATCTTCTTCCATTTTGTTCAACTATTTCATTTACTTCATTTCCTCCAGTTGAGACAGTAATCCATGGATTAGATACACTTTCCGCGTTTACATTTAAAGAATTGAAATTAGTTAAGTAATACGGAAAGATTAATAACATAACGAGAATTAAATTTAGTGACTTTTTGATGCGCTTATTTTTCAATTTAGTTCCTCCTTTAATCGATCTTTCCTTAGTCTTACTGCTGTTCCCCCCTTTTTTAATTTATTTATATATAATTAACCTTTAATTAGTAAGCGCTACCAATAAGGTTAATAACCGATAATTAGTATTTACAAAATGAATTGGTCTTGTCCATATAGAACTTATCTTCGTAGATTTGAAAATTTGTGATGTTTTTCTTAGCGGATTTTTGAAATATATAAATGTCTACTTATACATCTCTTGGTGATTTTATAATAAATATATGTATGTGGTTTTAATTTGATATCTAGCATTTTTTATAAATCATAGTAATATCAATGAGGAAGAACACTAATGTCAACTAGGTGTTTAAAAAAACACCTAGTTATTTCATTAGTTTAAGTTATTGTTTTACAAGATATGATTGAGACATGTCTTCGGCTGTTTTCCAACAATGAGTTGTTTTCCGTCCGTATATCCTTCTTCACGTCCTGTTAATTGTTTAATTAGAAATTGCCTTAATACATTAATTCGACTTTCATATCTCAGATTATCAATCTCATTTTTTAATTCATAAGGATCCTCTTCAAGATTAAAGTATTGTTCATTACCAGTTTGTGAAAACCAAATATATTTTTCTTTTCCATTCGTGACATAATGGTAAGAATCTATCCCATAAGCGTGTTCTCCATGCAAAAACTCACGTAATGTAGAAGGTTGGTCATTTAATATTGGTATTAAACTTTTTCCATCTACACTTTTAGGAATATCTGCACCAGCTATATCAAGTAGTGTTGGCATAATATCTCTTAGTTCTACCACTTGGTCAACAGTACTACCCTGCTTAAATCCTAATAAATTGCCTGGGTCATTTAAGATAAACGGAACATGTGCACTACCTTCATATGGAAGTGCTTTAGCAAAGCGATTATGATCGCCTAGCAATTCTCCATGATCAGAGGTAAATAAGATAATCGTATTATCTAACACACCATATTCCTGCATTGCATTGATCAATCTACCTATCTCATAATCAATATGACTAATTAATGCATAATAAGCAGCTCTAGCTCTTCTCAAACGAGAGCTAGGGACATTGCCTTTTTTAGCTGTTGGCATTAACCCATCGTTTGTCGGATCCTCTGTATTTGCCCACTCTCCAATATATGGATCATCAATATCACTATTCAAATATTGATCAAAGAAGAACTTCGGTGGATCAAATGGTGGGTGAGGACGCACAAAGGATGTCTTTAAGAAGAACGGTTTTGAAGGGTCACGCTTCCTTAAAAAATCAATCGATTGTTGAACAGTCCAATTTGTTGGGTGATACTTTTCTTCCAATTCCCATGGTCTTGCCATTGTGGAGGAATTACAATCTAGGCCCAAATCTGTAATATCATATTCATAACCCTTTTTATCTCTAAACCAATTTAAATAATCATCGCAATATTCAAATGTCTCTGTTGTTTTCACTTCATTTTTAAATCGATTATAATGCATATAGCCATCATGCAATGTAATGTTATGAAAGCCCATTAACTTTCTAGTTGGATATACATGCATTTTACCTACGCATTGCGTATGATATCCTGCTTTAGCTAATTCTCCTGGTAAAGTATGCTCATAATTCCAAGGAATCCTATCTTCATATCCCACTCTTCCATGTGATTCCTGACTCATCCCTGTTAGCACGGCTGCTCTTGCTGGAACACAAGTAGGTGTTGCTGAATAAGCATTTGAGAAAACAACCCCTTTTTGAGCAAGCTCGTCTAGGTTAGGCGTTTCAATAACAGGGTGGTTAAGCATACTTAAACAATCATAACGCATCTGGTCAACCATCAATAACATAATATTAGGTTTCATTGTCTCACCTTTCAAACATAAAATTTAAACTATTATCAATTAAAAGAATAATATAATTGCATCCTTACTAAATACTCAAATGAATTTTCTGTTGTAATTCCATAGTAAGAATAAAAGTCCTGATAAACCAAATAATTGGATAAATAATTCCGCTCTTCCTACTGTTTTTTGCCCGTAAATAACTAAAAATAAGCAAAAGAGAAAGAAGAAGATTTTAATAATACGTATTACTTTATCTTTCATCTCAATTTACCCCCTAATAGTTCGGTTAGAATCCAAAATTATTTTAAGGTGGTTATTTACAATAATAAATAGGCATTACTTATACGTCTGTTAGATATTAAAATAATAAATTTGTATGCGTACACACTAACTTCACAGTATACTATTGTCAAGAATTTTAAAAATAATCCTTTTAGCTAATTTTATTTACTTACTATAACTAATTCTAGATACTATCCCTTTAATCCTCCAACAGTCATTCCTTGTGTTAATCTTTTTTGTACAATGATATATAAGATAATCGTTGGCAACATGGCAATAACCATTCCCGCATACATCGGACCATAGTTAACTGCGGCACGTTCTGCTGCCATCAAATTCAATAATCCAACTGGTAATGTCTTATTATCCCCTGGCATTAAGGTCAATGCTAAGATATATTCATTCCAGAATAATAAGAAGTTGAATAAAATAACAATAATGATACTAGGCTTGGCCATCGGAAACATAACCGAGATCATCGTACGGAAATAGCCCGCCCCATCGATACTTGCAGCTTCCTCAAAATCAGAAGGCAACGTTTGGAAATAACTCGATAATAAAAAGATGGTAAACGGTAACGCCGTTGATGCATAAATCACCGCAAGAATAAATCGATTGTTTAAAAAGAATGGATCGCCAATGATCATCTTAATGGCGCTATCCCAATCTAGTAACATTAAGAAGATTGGAACCGCGATATAACTTACATTAATGAATAATCCTGCTTTTACGACTGAATTTAAAACATTACTTCCTCTAAACCTAAATCTTGACAACACATACGCTGCCGGTAAGGCTACCACTAGTAGAATTCCTAATGATAACGCGGTTACAATGACAGAGTTTAAAAGATACTCCCCCATCTGTGCTTCCACAAATGCCTCGACAAAGTTCTGGATATAAACGCCATCTGGTAAAGACCATGGATTCTCATAAAACTCAGCGTTCTGTTTAATTGAAGCGAAAAACACCCACGCTACTGGTACAATAATGGTAACGGCCAATGTGATTAAAGCTACATAGTTAAATAGTCTAAAAAGTGTATCGGTGCTTAGACCTTTTGTTTTTTTCATCTCTGTTTTTACCTCCTTAATACTCTAGCACATCGCGTTTTGTAATTCTGCTGACGATGGCAGCGAGGGCAAATGAAAAGGTAAAGACGACAACGCCAATCGCCATACCATAACCAAATGTGGAATTTGTATACGCTTGGTCATACATATATGATAGGAAAACTTCAGTGGATCCGTTTGGTCCGCCACCTGTCATTGCTTTTACTAATAGAAAACTTAAGTTAATCGTACTAATAATAAAGAATGTTAAAGTGGTTCGAATATTATTCCAAATTAATGGAAGCGTAATGCTAAAGAATTGAGTAATTCCGTTCGCACCTTCTAGCGAAGCAGCCTCATAATAACTAGCTGGAATACTTGCCATACCCGACATGTACATTACCATGTAATAACCAATGGCTTGCCACACTAAGGCACCTGCAATACTGTAAATAACAATTTCCTGATCGCCTAACCATAGTTGTTCAAAGCTATCTAAGCTTAAAACGCCAAATATACTATTTAATAACCCACTCTTTGGATCATAGATTGCGGAAAATATCCCTGCAATAACAACAATCGATAGAATATTAGGAATATAGAAAATGATTCGGAAGAAATTTCCTCCCTTTACTTGTTCTTTTGTTAAAACAGCTGCAAAGAACACAGCAAATATCAATGTAATAATAGCCACAAGTACAATTAATAGAATGGAATTCTGAAAGGATTGAATAAAATCCATATCATTCCATAAGACTTTAAAGTTTTCTAAACCTACAAATTCTCTTGTGTTCGAAAATCCTCCCCATCGATACATGGACATTCGAAAGACTTCAATGGTTGGTGTGATCATAAATGTTGCGAGTAAAATCAATGCTGGTGCTACACAAACCGTAATAAATATGTTTCTTGACCCTTTTTTGTTCAAAGCTTACACCTCTTTGTAAAATAAATAAAACGGTGAGTATAATACTCACCGTTTTACTTATATAATTATGCATCATTTAGGACGCAAACGGCTTAGTTCATTGCATCTCTTAACTTATCACTAGTTTCTTCAATATTTGATTGCCATTCTTCTAGAGAAACTTGGCCAGATATTACGCCATCAATAGATTTATAAAGTGAATCGTGCATATTCACACCAGGTACTGGTTCTGTTGAAGCAAAACCACCCATAGCAGGAAGCGCACCTTGCTCATCATAAATGCTATAGAATAATTTTTTATTACCTTCTAATTGATCTGTAATACCATTAATTGGTTGTACCGCACCAGCTTCTAAGAAAATAGAAGCGGCTTTATCAGAATACATGAAAGTAAGAAATTCTTTCGCAGCATCTTTGTTTTCAGCAGCTTTTGGAATCCACATTTGCTCAAAGAAAGTAAACGCATAACGGTCGCCACCTTCACTAAATGCTGGAGCTGGCATCATACCCCAATCAAATCCTTCTGCTCTTGGTGCTTCAGACATTTCACCTACTACCCATGTACCATTTGGCATGAATAGTGCTTCATTGTCTAAAATCATTTGTTGGTTTTTCGTAAAGTCGTTAGGGTTTGCATTCGCTACTGTATTTGGATGTGTGTAATCACCCAAGTTAGCAATTGTTTTTAATACTTGTTTTGCTTCTTCTGTTTCCCAAATACCATCTTCATAAGTCATAGCTGAGTTATAAAAATCAGGTCCACCCGCAGCATACATTAAAGATGGAATTAATGAATCAAAATAACCTGCAACTGGGTAAGTGAATAATGAAATATCTTCATCTTTAGCTTTATCACCTAAAGCAAACATTTCATCCCAAGTAGCTGGTGTGTCCCAACCTTTTTCTTCTAATAGATTTGCATCGTAGAATAATCCAGTTGGACTATAGAACATTGGAGCTAAGTAAGTTTTACCATCAGCGTATGGATTAGTAGCTAGTGTATCAGTAAAACCATCAAGTAGTTTTTCTTCTACTGTTACATCTTCCCCAGCAACTGTCATACCAAAAACATCAGTAATTTCTTCTAAACCATTTTCTTTAATTAGAGTATCAGTTAAACCTTCTTCTCTACCTGTTGCTAATAAGAACACATCAGGATATTCACCTGCTTGTAAGTTTGGACGAACTACTTCTTCAAGATTCTTCTCAACTGTCAATTCAACAGTCACATTTTCATTTAATTCTTCATATGCTTCTTTAATTTTTTCCCACATTTCTGCACCATATGCAGATTCTAATGCAGCAACTTTTAGTGTTACTTCTTCTGTTTCTGTTTCTCCATTATCTGTTGGTGTTTCTGCTTCCTCATTATCGTCCGTATTCCCACAAGCTGCTAAAACTAGTGAAAAAACGATTAGCCCGATAGTGAGTAGAAAATTTTTAAGTTTCAAAATAAGACCCCTCCTAAAATTTTTTTCTTTACACTCATATATTACCTCTAATTAAGCGCTTCCACAATAAACATCTTGTTATTTTTTTTAAATATATTGCTGTTTATAGAATAAAAATACGTTTTTTTTATCATTTTAAGCTTGAAAACCTAAATTCACAAAGAGGTGATAGAATCAAAGTGACCCTAACACCTTTTACATATATACATTTACCTATATTGTGTTTTAAATTTCAAACCACTTATAGCCCATAGGTTCTAGTGTCACATCAACTTTTGAACCATTATCCTTCCATACAGTCGTTTGCTGTGTATCATACGAATTATTAATTACAACAAATGAACCTACTTCTGGGAAAGCCACACACTCTATTTGAACATTTGAAGTATACCATTTTTTTAATAAATTCTCCTGTGAAGCAACCCAGTACATTGATCTTAGTAGTAATCGTGTATTTTCTGGACTAAAAGGTAAACCTGCGATGTAAACAGAGCGTCCTGATCCAAATTGATTAACTGCTAATGTTACATCAGAATCATCCATATCAAGTACCACAGCTTCTGAATTAGCTTGGTATACATTTTTCATTCCTTCTCCAAAATTAATTGGCGTATGTTGTTCTTCTAAAATGAAATGATTTTTATCATAAAGTGTATTATATTTATTTGTATTTAAACTATAGCCAGTTTCTTTTTGAACTCCCAAAACATCTGACAATTGAAAGAATCTACCTTGGCTTTGATATGCTGTTGGCTCCCCAACACCAATGAATCCTCCACCATTATATACCCACTCTTTTATAGTAGATACAACTTCCTCATCTACCCAAGCTTTGCCGCCACTCCAAGCAGTATTTGCATCACCAGCATTGATAATGACACCAATTTCATCAGGTATGCCATGTTTTTTTATATCATCAAAACTAATGAAGTCTACATCAAATGGCATACCGCTTAGGCTTTCAAGGATTCCATAGTAAGAATAACATTGTTTATACCAAATCGCATGATGTACATGGTGACTCATCCACTTTCTAATTCCTCCCCAACTATTGAGAATGGCTACCTTAAATGGAGCTTTGTAAGCATTTGTTCCTTTAGAATTGGAATGAATTTCTCTAAATTCATCTGTTATCTCTTCTACACGATCTACAAAATCAGGAAACTTTAGTGCTAGACTTAAATAACCCCCGTACCCCATTCTTTGTATTGGGCTTTGTAAAATAGCTCTTCTTGCTTGCAGCCAATTTTGGTTTGCTTCACCAACTGGGTCGCCGCCTTCTTTAAAGGTATCTGGAAAGAAATAAGGCAAAAACCTTCCTTCTGTATACGTAACATGGGGAATGTCTGAAATCATCCTTAATGTTACACCGTCACCTACTGATCCAACGACAGCATCAAGCCCTATGTCTTTGAAGTATTTACCATAAGGTTCTGTACCGGCCCAATGATCACCAAGAAACATCATTGCTTCTTTACCGTAATCATGTATAATATCTACACATTCTTTTGCAAGTTCACTAATGAAGCGTTGCTGGAAATCAATCCAATCTAAAAATTGTTTAGAAGGGGTTCGAAATGGAGAGTTATAATAACCTTCATCAACAAAATCTTCTGGACGAAGTTTATATCCCTTTTCTTTTTCAAATGCTTGTAATGCAAGTGGACTAACCGTTGCGCCATACCCAAACCAATCAACATACTTTTGTTCTGCAGCATCATTAAATACTAGCGTGAAATTATAAAAAAATGTAGTAATTCTTACGACATCTGTATCTTCATGATCATCTAACCATGTTTTTAAGTTGTCTAATATATGTTTTCGTGTCTTAGGATATCGTGGATCATAAGGAATGTGATGTTCACTATCCCATTGATTTGTTACATGATTATACAAATGTACAGGATCCCATAGCTGATATGCTAAGAAATTCACTGTGTAAATGTGCCATTTTTTCACCCGATAAATGGCTACTTCTTTCGTTTCTTCATTGTAAGTCCAGTGTTCAGTTGGTATTACTTCACCCGTAGTCCTATCAATTACTTCCCACCATTTTTTTATATCATGATCGGTATCAGGAATAACTTGTTCATCAAAGTACCCTTTCATAATAGGAATAAGTACCTTTTCTGAATGTGCTGTTATCGGTTCAGACATTAAATAAAAGTGCTGTCTTTCATCCGGATTTGCTTTTGCCCATTCTTGATCTCCTCTAGTAAAAAAATATTTAGAATAAACTTTACTCGCCATATGTTTTACTTCTGGAGTAAGCTTGGTACCATCAGAATCACGAACCGCATCTGCTCCCCATCTATCAATAATATTAGCTATTTTAGTTTCTAAGCCTTCTTCAGCAGGTAATGTAACTCGACCTTTATCAATCATTGTTTCTTTCCTCCTAATAAAAATTTAGACAATATATTATCATTTAAGTTAAATGAACGGTATAAAAGACATATGTACAGACTATGCTATTTTTAATCTTATATCATTAACATATTTGTCATCTTTAACAACTTTTTTGTTATAATGAACTAAACTTGTTTTATTTATATTAAATCATGCTATCTTAATCTATAGAGGCTTTGTATTCTGCATGATTACACCGTTATCCTATATGTTTTTTAAAAAATTCGGATACGTGTAAATGCTACGGTATTCAAAGGTAATTTAAATATACTATGCACTAACTCCATTAGGGAGGAATTATTAAATGACAACGCACCGCTATTCAATTATAGAGGCCAACAAACAAGATAATTTCACTCTTTTATTTGCATCTAAGTTAAAATATAGCCCGGAATGGGCAGGTATCATGCATACACATCCATTTACTGAAATATTTTATATTATTAAAGGAAAAGGAATCATTACTACAAATCAGCATCAGTTTGAAGTAAGTGAGAATAATGTTGTCATTGTTAATCCAAATGTAGAGCATATGGAAGCTTCTTCTTCAAAAGATCCACTTGAATTTATTATCATTGGAATTGAAGGGCTAAACTTTACAGACTTATCTGAAGACGGTGATTCTTTTAGTTTTCATAAATTATCTAATCAACAAAATGATGTAAAATTTTATTTTCAATCCATATATAATGAAGCACAAGAGCAATTGACAAATTACGAGAATGTTTGTCACTATTTATTAGGTGCATTAATCATGAAGTTAAAACGACAATTAAAACTTAAAATAGAAGCAGAAAATCAGACAAAATTAAGAAAAGAAATCGCCCAAGCAAAACAGTATATCTACCAACATTTCAAAGAAAACATTACATTAGATATACTATCTAAACTTACTCATTTAAATAAATTTTATTTGTCACATACTTTTAAAAATGAAATTGGACGTACACCTATCGAATATTTGAACTATTGTCGTATTGAGGAAGCTAAAGTGCTTTTATCAACAACGAACTATAGTATTTCACAAATTGCTACAGTCATAGGGTACTCATCTCAATCTTATTTTTCAGAAGTATTTAAAAAGTATGAGTCAACATCCCCATCAGAATTTCGTAAAAATCTTTTACAGACAAATGATAGGACAAGGAGTTAACTCCTTGTCCTTTATTTTTTAGTTTGATAGATTTTTATATTTTCTTACCGGAAAAAGTGCAGCTAAACCAATGATTACTAAAGCAATACCTAAAAGCATCCAATTATACATTGGTGTTGCTGTGTTAGGAAGTTCTTCATCGGTATCCTCTGAACCATTGCCTTCTGAATCCTCATCGGCCTTTTCCAGTTCATCCATTGCTGCTTGTAATGCATTAATTGCAGTATCTAATTCTGCTTCTGTTTCAATCGTATCAATATCTGCATCCGCTTTTGCTATGGCTGTCTGTAATGCTTCATATGAATCACTTGTGTATGTGCCATCATCATTGGAGATAGCTTTTACTTTTTTAAGCAATGCTTCTAATGCTGTCACATCCACTTCTGGGTCTGGGTCTGGGTCTGGGTCTGGGTCTGGGTCTGGATTTGGATTTGGATCTACAACAACTTCCTCTAATTGATCCATTGCTGCTTGTAATGCATCTACAGCTGTATCTACATCTGATTCCGTTTCAACCGCTTCTAATGCATCCTTCGCATCTGCAATTGCTGTTTGTAAGACGTCAAATGATGCTTTCGTATATATTTCATCATCATTTGTGATTGCTTCTGCTGTTGTAATTAAATTTTGTAATTCAGTAGTATCTACTTCTGGTTGACTCATATTGACATCCTTATAGGCAATCAATGGAGTAATATGAGCTGATGGGCTTGTTGGCGACCCTTCATTGACCAATTCTATTCTTAAGAAATCTCCTTTTTCTACTTCTACTTCGATTGGTTCAACATCAGCTGGTGTACCATCATTTGGTAGAATATAAGAATCACTAATTGGTTCACCATTTAAGGTAAAAGTAAGCACTACATCGCCACCACTATTTGGTGCCATCCGTAAATATGGTTCTCCATCCTTTAACGACAGTTTGATTACCCCAGTTTTAGGAACATTATAAGCCATCGAGTGACCTTGTTCATCATTAGATTTTGTTAATGAATCAACTAATAAACCATGTGTTTCTTCCGTGATTGGATCATTGATACCACCTTGAAGTCCTACTGCCGCCCAATTCTTTCCGTCCCATGTAGCATACTGTGAACTAAATGATGTCATATTAATGTACTCACCATTTACCTTCTTCTGTGCATACCAAACATTTCCTTGTTGTCCATTGACAAAATCAAATGCATAATGGTAATGATTTTTAACTGTAATTGTATAAGTATTTTCCTTACCATTTTGTGCGGTGATTTTCATCAACATTCCGTCAGAAAGGACACCTTCAGTAACCTCATTATTTCCATCAAATACTTTTACGTCTGCTGCTGAGTCGACACTGATGCCATTTTTGAATTCTTCTACATCTGTTGGGTTATTTTCTAGTATTGGAACAAATATTTTTTTACTTTCTTCATCAACCATATAAACAGAATTCATTAATTGATTATTAAAGTTAGTGAATACGGTATATGTTTTTTCAGTATCACCGTGAGAAAACCTAAATGCAAATCCTGGTTTTACTACGTCATTTGAATCCATCACATTCCCATCTTTATCTAATACCTCAACTTCTAACGCTGTGTCATATGAAATGGCATTTAGGAAGTCTTCAACTGTTACATCATTTCCGATTCCTATGATATCTGTACCATCAATTGTGTATTTATCGGAATAAATTTTAACCGACACAACATCTGATTCATAAGCACCGATATCTGGTGTTCCAGTTACTTCATAACCGAAGAAATCTTCTCCACCATTGTTAGCAATATATTTCCCATTATTTATTGCTGGAGAAGTGTCTTTCAATTGATACCCGCTAAAAGCTGATCTATCATGTGTTAGCGTTACACCAGGACCATTCCCTGTTGTAGCGGTTGGTGCGGAACCTGGATCAACCAATTGAGGATCTGCGGTAATTGCAAATTCATCAGATTCAGGTGTGTTCGTATAATTATAGTAAATATTATTACTATATGTTATATTCGAATTCTTCGTCCAATTCTCTTCTTTTGGATCACCCGCATTGTAAATAATATTATTTTCAACAACGGCGATACCACCTGTCATACCATCCCGAATAAATGGTACTCCTTCTTTTATATAGAAAGTGTTGTTGTAAAAATGAGCTAATGCATTTGAAGGAAGGTTCAATACTCCACTCAAATCATTTTGACTAATATTATAACGGAAAACACTGTTGACGACATAATCTCTACCACAACAAATCATTATTGCGCCACCAGCATTGTTATAACTATAGTTATACTGATAAATTGTACCGTCTCCCCAGTCAGCATCCCACGCTTGACCATCTTGATTATAATTGGTATCAAATGCTTCATTGTATTGAAAAACTGCATTTTTAGATTTCCAAGGCCAAATACCTGCTGCAACCTTACCAAATGATGTTTCCGAATACACTTCATCATTTATCTCCCTAGCAGCACCATCTGAAACATTATATTCTACCAATGGTCGATCAAGGTACATGGTTGTAATCGCGTCCCCACCAGGATCCTTGATATAGTTGTTTCGAATAACAACGTTACTTGATCCGTATTTCTCCATGAGATCGTCAGGAAGTTCACCAATACCTTTAAAATGAGAGGAATATGCAGTATACCCTACGGCAATTCCCCATCGACTTGTATTTTTAACAACATTGTTCTCAATCCGAACATCATTATATCTGGGTATACCTGTTTCTGCTTCATTGGTTGGCTTAAATATAGTGAAGTAAATCCCACCGTTATTCATATGTTTATCATAAACATTACCATGAACATCATGGATATTTAAATCGTTTAAATAAATGTGATTCAATGTCCCTTTATTTTGGGCTACTGCAGCAACACCCGTACGATTCATCTTATCTAAATCACTGTATCCTTCATCTAAATTTGACGCATTTGAAATGTCTAAGTTGTTAATCTCAATGTATTCCACATCGTATAGTAAGATAGAAGAAGAGACATACCCTTTATATTTATGACCCGGATTATCCAACACAGTACCATAATTTTGATACCAAATTCCTTGGCCATTTGTTTGTATTTGGGGATTTTCACCTTCTCCATATTTGTCTATAACAATTGGTGATCCCTCTGCTCCACTTCCTTGAATGTGTAAATAACCATCATTAAAAACGGAACCTGCTTCTAAAAGCACCTTATCACCTGGCTGTAATTCCAATTCATTAATTTTCCTCAGGCTATAAAAAGCACTGTCCTCGGATTTACCATCATTGCTATCACGTCCATTAAGTGTACTAACATAATATGTTGTACCACTCTCTTCCCCTGACGCCGCATGTACTTCCAATACAGGTGCATAGTTGGTTAAGACTAAAAGCATGATTAATAAAATATTTATTATTCGTTTTAGCATATTATTCCACCCCCTCAGAAGAGTCTTCATATCCTACTCTTATTTCAGCTGCACTACCAAACAACGTTGGTTCTTGCTGTGTTGCGCTCTCTATTGCTTGTAATTTGATGTATCTTGCTTGAACTGTATCAAAATACGCATACTTGGTTTTATTATTTACTTCCCAAGAATCAGTATATGTTGATACTTTGTTCCACTCATCTGTCTCATTTTCTTTTACGAAAACAGCGTACTTTGTAAATATCCCATTTATTCCACCTGATTGGCGAGGCACATATCTTAACATAGCAATTGGCTTAACTTCCTGTAAATCAAGACTTACCCAGATGTTATCTTGACTAGTACCGGACCATGCAGTATGCCATATTGTGGATGTATCCCCATCAAGAGCAAGAGCTGGTCCTTCACCGGATTGCTGACTTCCTGCACTTGCAACCACGCCATCTGTGGCATATTCTGTATAATTTTTCTTTAAATGAATCGTATAATGTTTCTCTGATCCATTAAAGAATGTTGCAGTTAAAACATCACCATCTTGGATTACATCCTCATTGTTTAATGACGTATCACCATTTTTAACTTGAAGAGATGTACTTGTAGATTTTTTTATATTACCTATAAACTCAGCTAATGTAGTATTGTCAGGTACATCAACTATTTTATCTTCTAAAATCGTGTACGCATCTGATAAAATCTTTTCAACATTTTCTTCTGATCCATCCACTTCATGAATACCAATATCCGGAATCAAACCTATCGGATTATTAAAATAGTCTACTGTTGTATTATTTGAGATATACGTTCCTTGATTGACTACAGGAGAATTCTCAGAAACTTTATATCCAGCAAAAGCATCAATTGGATGAATAACCCCAGCAGTTGTTTCTGGTGCGGAACCAGGATTTAAAAATTGAGGATCATCTGTGATGGCATATTCATCATTACTAGGTGTTGTTTCATAACCAAAATATAAATTGTTAGTGAATTGCTTGTTATTATTTGGATTCCATTCATCATTAGGGTTATTCGTACTAACATTGTAAAAAATATTATTTGCTAGATAACCTTCTCCAGTCCTTTTTCCAGCACTTGGATGATGTATCCTTGTGGCACGATCACCATCAATATAGAAAATATTATTATATATTTTTGCCATAGGATTACTTTGGAATGTAATAAAAGATTTTAAATCATTCTGACTAATATTGTATCTGAATGTTCCATTTATTGATTGGTACAAGCAAACAAGTAGTGCGCCACCACCATTATTATGGCTGTAATTATATTGATAAATCGTGCCATCGGAGTAGTCAATATCCCAGGCTTGTCCATCTCCATTCCCTTCACCTACCGTATCAAATACTTCATTATATTCGAATACAGCATCTTTTGTCTTCCATGGCCAAATTCCAGCACTAAATGACTGCCAATAACCGGAGTATCCATCATCTAGATCAGCTCCAGTAGTATCGGCTACATTATTCTTAATCAATGGTTGATACGCATACATTGCTACAATCCCATCATTACCGATATCTTGCACATAATTTCCTTGTATTAAGATATCTGTATGTCCATACTTTTGAGCATTCTGATCACTGATTTCAGCATTGGTGAATTTATCAAATTGATAGGTGTAACCTACAACGATTCCCGCTCTATGCACATCTTTGACATGGTTATTCGTAATCTTAATATCTTGATATCTTGCAATACCAGTGGTTTCTTCATTTTCAGGTTGTAAAACATTAAATTGTATCCCGCCATTATTCATATGTTTATTTTCCAAATTACCAGCTACATCATGAATGAATAAATTATCCAAATAAATATGTTCCATCGTTCCATCATTTTGTGCAATGCCAGCTACTCCTGTACGATCCATCCTATCATTTAGTTGCTCTTCTTTAGACAACATATACTCCCAATCATCAGATTGATTGGTAATCTCTATATTACTCACTTCAATGAAGTCTGAATCATAGAATAATAGAGTAGATGAGACGTATCCTTTATATTTGTGGCCAGGGTTATCTAGCTGCTTGCCATAATCTTGATACCAAACACCTTCACCATTTCCATTAATGATTGGTCTATCTCCCTCACCGTAACTACTTAAGACTATTGGATTGTCTACAGTTCCATGCACATCTTTAAAATGGATAAACCCATTAAAAACGGAACCAGATTCAAGTAAAATTCGATCTCCTGGCTGTAGTGTTATTTCTTTTAACTTATCTAATGTCTCCCATGCTGTCTCAGGAGTCGATGCATCATGTTGATTATCTCCATTCACACTACTAATGTAATAATCTCTGCCATTGTTGTTTGCTGCTTGAGTTATATTTGAAGATACAAATACATGCCCTTGCGAAAAAAACAATAATAGTGTTAAAAAACAGACAACTATTTTTTTCATTTTCATCCTATCTGTCCTCCTTATTCTAGTTACTACAGGTGTGATTATTTGAAATCATAATTTAACTATTACTATTGATTAAGTTGTTCTTTTGTAAATGCATATATTTCATCCATATTTCCTTGTACATTTAGTTGCTTTACTTTCTCTTTTACTATTTGGTTATACTTTTCTTCGCGCAATATTTTAAGGACATTGTCTCTTACTAAGTCATATGGTGTGTAATCGTAATCTACTCTATCCTTACAGCGAATCAAGTATAAACTACCATTTTGATCTATCACCTGCGTTGAATTCCCAATTGCTAAACCTTCAGCTAATTGTAAAACATCTCCCATTTCTTTTGCTCTCGCTGACACCTCCCCAGATAATATTTCTATGTCTTTATAATAAGACTCTAAGCTTGGATAGTTTGGTAAAAGTGATTGAATGGTTTTATTGTCTGTTAGATTTTTAGAAAGGTTCATTAAATCACTTTTCAACATATCTACCTCACTTTGTCCAAGTTCTAGAGCGGCATAGTATATCTTAATAAATTCAATGGTGATATCATCATGTTTAACAAACATTTTATCTTTATTTGCGTGGTAATAACTCTTTGCCTCTTCTTCTGGAATGGTCATCCCCTCATTATCCAAATCATTTGTATACATTTTCTGAAGGCCATCCATTTCATATTCAAGATATAAATCAAGCGTAAATTCTGCTAGACCATAAACAGGCTCACCATTTTTAATTTTTTCTGCTCTCATCTGATTTTCTTGCTCAAATCTTTGTATTAAATCATTATAATTAATTGCCTCCACATAACCTTTTTCCTTAGCGATTCCGTACGTAGCATGTATATATTTAAGTGAATCTATCGCATTTTCCGTTACCATCTTATAAGGTAATTCACCGTCATATTGTTGCTCCCAGAAATCGCTGTCTACCTCAGCTCCGTAATTTTTATAAAAGTGTTGTGTAACACCATATTTTTCTTTGCTTACTGCTTGAAGAAATTCTTCCTTTTGTATCTTTTCATCACCAATGACTAAATCTAGCTTTTTATTTCCATTCATGATAAATACAATAAGAATTACCCCAACTATAATCACAGATAAACTAGTGATAACCATTATTTTCTTTTTCATGATTATCTCCTTTCATATTACAAGAATGACTTGTTTAGAAATTTTTTCTATAAAACATTGCCTTGACTATAAGTTTAGTTTTATTAAAACGCTTTCACAATAACTTTTTTGTTCTATTTATCTATTTTTTTGCTATATATATCCATGGATAAATTTAAGTGAAAAATAAAATAATATAAAAAAGATACTATCCAGCGATGTGTTGGATAGTATCATCTTGATTTTCTGTATTATATTTGCTTTAATTCTTAGTCTCTTTTCACTTTTCTTGTTGAACGCAATGCAATAATCGCTCCCAAGATTGTAATCAATAATCCTAAAACAATCCAATTATAAGTTGCTGTTGCTGTATTCGGTAATTTTTCATCACCATCTTGAGTAGAATCTGCATTATCCTCTGGAGTTGATTCTTGTTCATTGTCAGATGAATCATCGCCTGAAGTATCTTCTTCCGTGTCTTCCTCTACTAAACGATCGATTGCTGCTTGTAACGCTTTAACTGCTTTTTCTAGTGCTGTTTCGGTTTCAATATTTTCTAATGCTGTTTCTGCATCTTTGATTGCTTTTACTAATGCATCGTAGGAAGACACTGTGTATACTTCATTATCATTTGAAATTGCTTTGGCATGTTTAAGCAATTTTTCTAATGCAGTAACATCAATTTCTGTATCTGGTTTTGAATCTGTTACCTCATTTAACTCATCGATTGCTGTTTGCAATTTATTCATTGCATCAGATAATGCTTCTTCTGTTTCTATATTAGGCAACGTTGTTTCTGCTAAAGTTATTGCTTCTTGCAATGCCTGATAAGAATTCTCGGTATATACATTATCAGCATTTGATATTGCTTTAGCTGTTTTGATTAGATCTTCTAATGCTGCTACATCTACTTCCGGTTCAGCGTTTTCTGGAATCTCAGAATCATTATACGCTTCTATCGCACTGTTCATCTCTTCTACTGCATTACTTACATCCTGTAACGTTACTAAATCATTAGCAAGCACAGCTTCTGCCCAATTGATCTTATTTACTAAAGTATTGCGTGCATCTGTTGGGTACTGACCTGGTTTAGTACCTTCGACCGTATCATTCAGACGGGTTTTTGCTTCCGCAACAGTAGTTTTTAACTTAGAAGTATCTAAATTAAATTGGATATTGTATGTTATCGTATCTGTACCGTCTTCCGATGTTGCTATAACTTTAGCTGTAGCAGGAGCTGTCACACTAGGAACAACAGTAACACTAGTGTTATTTGCACTAGTTGCAGAGACCTGCGGTAAATCAGCCAAGCTGCTTACCTCTACATCATATTCATATGTTTCATCCGTTTTATTGAATTTATCAAGAATACTTTCACCATCTAATTCAATATCAGAAACATTTACTTTATTACTAGTTTTTGGTGTTTTAGAAAATATTTTTAACTCTGTAATTGCTAATCCCATATTATCTTGAGCTGTCATGTCTACTCTTATAGCAGAAGTTTTCACCATATCAAACGTGTAAGTGTTCGCTTCTCCTGTCGTTGGTGAAGTAGGATCACTTTGTAAGTTAGTTACATCGACCCAGTTATCACCTGACTTATATTGAATATTCAAGGATTCTGGATAAGATGTACCGTGGTCTTTAAACCAATGAATTTCTACATTATCCACGTTATATTCTTCTGGTGCATAATCACCAAAAGTTATAGACACCCAATCACCTAAGCGTGCTTCATTTTGCCAATTTGTCCATCTGTTATGTGGCTGTGCTTCATAAGAAATAACATCATCATTAATTGCTTCAATTCTATCACTTGATCCAGGTCCTGTGTTTGTAAATGAAGCTTCAGCTTTCGGATATTCATAACCGTTTTTTGCTCGACTGATATTTTTTTCATTTTCAATTTCATCTGTTACGCTTATTTGGGCTTTTGCTTTTAGATTAGTACCTTTTATCGCACCCTCTAGTTCAAACACCCCAACATCATTCAGCTTATTAGATGGAATATCTCCCCACGAAACTTCTTTCTTTTCTTCCGTGCCATCGCTGAAATACACAGTTACTTTATCTGGTAACTCTGGTATTTGATTTTTCAATATAGCTGTAGTAACGTTCTCAACAGCTATTTCCCCTTTAACAACTATTTTAGCTCTTGCCTGAATAGTTGTTCCTTGGACATTACCGAAAACAGTAAATGAACCTAAGTTAGCGTATTGGTCCTCTTCAACAGCTTGCCAGTCTACCTCTACTTCTCTTGGAAGACCAATATCATATTGTGCTTTAACTGTTTTTGGCAAAGTAGGAGATTTGCCTTTTTCAGTGATAACAGTAACTGGTTCTAAACTTTCAATGTGTTTTTCAGCAGTATTCTTTGCAATCTTAAACGTTAAAGCAGAAGAAGTAATTGTCTCACCTTTATAATCTATTGTTGCAGTAACACTTACTTCTCCGTCTTGAAGCGCATAAAGTTTGTTGTCTTCAATCTTAATTATATCTTTATCAAATTGGTAAGTTGGGTTTAAGTTTGTTAGATCAATAACTTCTTCACTTTCCAGCATACCTGTTACTTGAAGATCAATCAGATCATCTTCTGTTATTTCGGTTTTGTCTACTTGAATTTCTACAGATTCTAGTTTAGGCTCTCCAGTTTCTACTTCAATAACATATTCTGCATCAACTAAACCATTTTCTGAAGTTACATAAACTTTAGCAACACCTGGCATATGAAACACAGGTAGTATCGTAACTGTAGCGTTGTCTGCTCCTTCAGCGTTTATCTCTGGAATGTCACTACCATATGGTAAAGTTAACTCATAATTATGCTTTTTCGGATCAAAATTAGATAATGCTTGTCCATTAACAGTTAAATTACTAAGTTCTGCTGTATCACCCATAGGAATTTTATTCACATAAACCTCAACTTCAGTTAATGCAACAAAATTATCCTTCTCGGATGGTGTCATATGAAACTTAAGTTTATCTGTTGAAACAGGATCAAATCTTATTTCGTTTTTTTTCACTACATATGGTGATGGATTTGTCTGATTTTTCACGTCCTGCCATTCAGCCCCATCCCAAAATTGCACATCGACACTACTTGGAATAACAGTCGCTCGATCTGTAAAAACAAACAAATCTAAATTATCAATATTATATGATTGTCCAAAGTCAACTGTAATAGCATCCCCTTGATCACGTGGAGTCCTTGACCAACTTGACCATCTATTCTTTGGTGAATCATCATAACTTTTAATACCATCGTTTATTTGATTTACATCGTCGCCTGAACTTGTATAGGTTGCCTCAAGTTTGGGATAAGTTGTCCCATTTTCAGGCAACATTATATTTACTAATTCTCCATCACTTGTTACTCTAACATGTGCCTTTGCCTTAAGGGGAGTTTCAGCAATGCTACCTTCAACAACAAATTTACCTTCTGTATTTAAACTTTCATTTGGTATCTCATCCCATGTAACATTTACTGTTTTAGTTGTATCATCACTATATAATAGAGTAACTTTATTAGGTAGTACTGGTTCAACACCAACATTTGTTGCTGTTGAATATGGTTTTACCGCCACCACATCTTTAACAGTAACAACTGCTTTAGCTTTTTTCGAAATTCCTTCTACGTTTCCTTCTACAGTAAACTTGCCTATTTCATTATAAAGAGACGAGTCAATATCTTCCCATGTAACATTTCTTGTATCAACGGAAGAATCACTGTAATAAACCGAAATGGTAGAAGGTAATTCAGGTGCAACATCTACATTAGTCGTTACATTTACCATGTCTACTCCGACTACCGTTTTATCATCGTCTTTATTCTTGGCTACTGTAAATACTCGAATAGAGTCTCCAGATAACCCTGATGCTGAAGCATTTAATACAATCTCACCAGACTTTTCATCTGATTGAAGTATAGCTAACGCTTTTCCACTAAATGCTTTACGTTTGTTAGCTTTATATCTTTCAACACTTGCAGCATTACCATTATCTACACCAACCAATGACCCGTTGCCGCTTACATCAAAATGAACTAAATTTTCGGCATTAGGTACAATTGTTCCTTTATCATCAACTACATCCACTGTGATGAAGGATAAATCATTTCCATCTGCATCAATCACTTGTCTATCAGCAGTTAATCTAACTGCAGCAGGTTCACCAGCAGTCACTACTTCATCACGAGCAATAACGTTTCCATTTTCATCCTTTGCTACCGCTTCTAATTCTCCTGCTTCAAATGGTACAGCCCACTCTAAATAGGTATCACCTTCCGCGGTCTCTTTGTATGTTGAACCCCATGACGTCGTTTTTGTTTCATAGGATCGTTCTCCTATTGATTTACCGTTTAAAAACAATTCTACACTGTGAGCATTGGTATACGCCAGAACTCTAACTGTTTCACCTTTCTCCCAGTTCCAATGTGGTAATAAATGTACCATAGGTTCTTCTGTCCATTGACTTTGATAATAATAAAAAATATCTTTAGGGAAACCGGCTGTATCCACTGCACCAAAATAAGAACTCTTAGCCGGATACGTATTATAATACGGTGTAGGCTCACCTATATAGTCAAAGCCTGTCCAGATAAATTGTCCAGCAATGTGTTTTAAATCTCTATCTCTTACCCAAGCATCCTCAGCTGTTCTTCCCCATCCTACATAATCATTGTCATAGGAAGATTGCTGTAAGTCAGCATACTTTGTACTAGAATTATATTCGTATGGATGTGTGTAAATTCCTCTTGAACGTGTTGCCGAAGAAGTCTCAGAACCGTACAGTTTCCATTCTGGATATTGTTCATGATAAGGAGCATAATTGTTTTCACTGTAATTCAAACCAACTACATCAACTATATTAAATATTTCCTTAATATTTTCATTAACTGGTGTAGGGTTAACTTTATCTCCTCTTGTTTTATCCTCACCAATTGTTGTTGGTCTTGTTGTATCAATCTCCTTTACCCAACGAACTAAATCCTTTGCAGTTTGTACCCCTCTATCACTTGTAGAATCATAGATTTCATTACCAATTGACCACATAATAATAGATGGCTCATTCTTTCCTCTGTCAACCATTTCTTTAATATCATGCTCTGCCCATTCAGAGAAGAATCTACCATAATCATATGTTTTCTTTGATTGATTCCATGTGTCAAATGCCTCTTCCACAACAAGTAGACCTAAGAAATTAGCTGCTTCTAAAAGTTCTGGTGAAGCAGGATTATGAGTTACTCTAATTGCATTAACTCCCATATCTTTCATGATCTGCATTTGACGCTCAACCGCACGTGCATTGGTGGCGGCACCTAGAGCACCTAAATCATGGTGCATAGAGGCACCTTTTAACTTCATATATTCCCCATTCAAAGAAAAACCTTCAGCAGAATCAAATTCAAAAAATCTAACCCCAAATTTAGTTTTATAGGTATCCAAAATTTGCTCATTACTAATGACCTCTGTAACAAGTTGATATCTATATGGATTGTCAATATCCCATAGGACAGGGTTGCTAATTGTTGTATTATCTTCGAAATGTGTCGTTGCACCGGCATCAATTGTTTTCGGATCCGATTGAACAGTTGCAACCTCGGTTCCATCTTTATCATAAATAGTTGATTTTACTGTAACTTCTGCATTATCAGCCGTTTCATTGTTTATTTCTGTCTCAATATTCACATTTGCTTTTCCCTGTTTGTAAGCTGTTTCTAAATCTGGTGTTGTAACAAATGTGCCGTACCTTGCAACATGAATCGGTTCTGTTACGGTAAGATGTACATTTCTATAAATACCACTACCTGAATACCATCGACTACTAGGTTGAATATTTTTCACTTTAACTACCAGCACATTTTCCCTGCCATCAGTATGTAGTAGATCAGTGATATCATAAGAGAAAGCATTATATCCATATGGATAATTTCCTACTACTTCGCCATTCAAGTAGGTTGTACTATCCATATAAACACCATCAAAATCAATTGAAATCTGCTTTCCTTCCATAGATGAAGGAAGGGTAAACGTTTTACGATACCAACCAATTCCACCATCTAAAAATCCACCTTCATGTGTAGCTTTAGAGTTTGGATTAAAATCTAATTCAATACTCCAATCATGTGGTAGGTTTAATTGACGCCAAGAAGAATCATCAAAGTCAGGATTTTGAGCCCCTTGAATACTTCCTTCGGTTTCTCTTTTAAATCGCCAATCTTTATTAAAATTAAGTTGCCTTTCACCTGAATAATCTACTTTATTATCCAATGTAGACGACACCATATCATTTGACGTCTCTAGTCCTTGTCCATAAATCGCAGGGGCAAAAATAGATTGTAACAAAACTACAATTAAACTAATATTCACAAACTTACTTTTCATTTCACCATTCCTTTTTTAAAGATTTAATCTTCTGATGTAAATGACTTCCAGAATATAGTCGAGATGATTCAAACAGAAATGTATCATTAAGAATGGCGTGTGCTTGGCCTTCTCTCACATTTCCTAACCTTTCATTGATTTTGAATGACGAAAGTACATACCCCCTTTCAGTAACTACCGAAAAATAAACACCATCAGTGATAACGTTTTCAACTAACGAAAAAATGACAGCAAAAATATCATCAAATCCTTCTCTAATTTCGAGGTACCCATTTGAATATATCTATGCTGTCATTCTCTGACCAAAAAAATTTAGTTTTCTTATGTATTAAGTTTTATTACCAAAATAGTAATCTGCCAATATTTACCCTAAGATTACATAGTTTCTATTAAATTGTCAATATAGCTTTTTTACTATTCCTATTAAACGGATAAAATGACAACAGAAATACTTTGAAATCAATTCTCTAACTCTAGAGAGTTCAAATTTTAGTATAACTGCTGCCACTCTATAAATGGATATTTTTTACTGTTTTATTTTATTACTTTTTACTTAAAAATAACTTTCTTCTATAGAATAGATACCATATGCCACCCATAATTATGGATAGCAATCCAATTACTATCCAGTTGTACATTGGTGTAGCTGTGTTTGGTAATTCATCATCATCTTCTTCACTAGATTGTTTCTGGTTTTCCCCATTTTCGTCTTTTGATGAATCCTCATCTTCGTCTTCGGTATTTGATGAATCTCCACTCTCATTGGTATCGTCATTAGGATCTGACTCGCTTACCTCTTCTAATCCATCCATTGCTGTTTGTAAGGCGGCTACAGCTCCGGCTAATTCTTGTTCTGTTTCAATAGAATCTAGCACAGACTTTGCATCGGTAATCGCTGTTTGTAAGCTTGCAAAGGTTGTTTCCGTATACTTATCATCTTCATTTGAGATGGCTTCGGCTGTTGCAATCAAATCCTCTAATTCTTTCGTGTCCACTTCTGGATCTGGTTCGCTTACGTCTTCTAATCCATCCATTGCTGCTTGTAAGGCGGCTACAGTTTCCGCTAATTCTTGTTCTGTTTCAATAGAATCTAGCACAGACTTTGCATCGGTAATCGCTGTTTGTAAGCTTGCAAAGGTTGTTTCCGTATACTTATCATCTTCGTTTGAGATCGCTTCAGCCGTTACGATTAAATCTTCTAATTCTGTTGTATCTACTTCTGGATCTGGTTCGCTTACCTCTTCTAATCCATCCATTGCTGCTTGTAAGGCGGCTAATGAAGTAGTAACTGCATCGTCTGTTTTGTCACTTTCTAGGATTTCTTCTGCACTTACAATTGCGTTTTGCAACAATTGATAAGACTCTTCTGTATATACACCATTGTCATTCGTTATAGCTTTTGCTGACTTTATTAAATCTTCCAATTCTGTTATTTTTGAATCATTAAAGATTTGCACCTCTTTTATCGATGCCCACCAATTTGAAGGAGCAACTCCTGATATCGTTATTCTCACATATCGAGCATCTTGTGTAGGTAAAGTAACAATTGTGTCTCCTGAATTGTTTGATGATCCCTCTCTAATTACTTTAGTGAACGTCTCATTATCTGTTGACAGTTCAATATCGTATTCATACGTACGACTTAATTGTTCATTAAAGAAAATCTCTATCTTGTTCATTTGTTTCACTGCACCAAGATCAACCTGCCACCACTGTGGTAGGGTTCCATCAGTAGCTGCCCATCGCGTATTACGATCCCCGTCGTTTGCATGGGATGCTAGATTGTTCTCTGGATTTGTTTGCTCACTGCTAAATGATACCGGTTGATTTAGTGCGAGATTTGGTGAATTTGGTTTGACATTGATTACATAAGTGTTTCTCTTTACATTCCCAACTTTATCAACTGCAACAACTACAAGCTGATGTTCTCCAATTTTATTATCTAAATCAATGACTGTATCTTCTTTATATGCTTCACCATCAAATGTAGCTAATACATAAGCAAGACCACTTTCTAGATCATTGGCTTCCCATGTAAACTGAGCTTTTTCAGTTTCAGTCAACGTTATCTCATCTTCAAAATCAACACCATTGACTTTCGTGATGATAGTTGGTGCTGTTTGATCACCTGCGCCTTCATCTGCAATTAATTTTGCATTTGCCCAGTTAGCATGGTCACTTCCTACTCCATTTCCACCACCTGTAACAATCAATTTCAACTCATTAACACCTTCAACATTGACATCTACAAACTTTGCATCATCTTCATAGGTTATTAACTCGCTATTAAAAAGTTTTTCTCCATCTCCCCAAATTTCAAAACCTACACTACCTGTGCTGGTTATTTCATCATCAACTCCAATTTCTGAGGTGAATCTTGAGTAATTTCCACCAATGTTATAAACGATTTCAGATGGAGCATGTACACCCAAGCCTTTTTGATAAGTGATTCCATTAATAGTTAGAGGATTTCCATCGCCGGCTAAATCTTCACCAACACTACTGTCTTTTTCAACCGGACCCCAGCCATTATCTGCACTTTCCCATTCTAAATCACTTAACCACTTTGCTCCGTCAGGTAAAGGTGGGACTACTTTTATATTAGTTCTTGCATTTATAGCATGTGATTCGTCCTCCATCGTGAAATCCGCTCGAGCTATGAATGTGTGATCTCCCATTGAAACTTGCTCGTTCGCTGTCACTGTAAATGTTGCTGTTATTTTTTCATTACTATCCACTTTTTCAAATAATATAGGTGTATCTTCTTCTACTGTAAATCCTTCAGGTAAATTCAATGTAAGATTCACATCTTCCATCATAACCTTTCCTGCATTCTCTAAAGTAGCTGTGACTTTTACTGGTTTACCTGGTATTACAGTAGTAAGGTCTTCAACAGTCATTTTCGCCTGTGGTAAAGATACTCCTACATCGTTGGCAGTGATTTGAATAGTATCTGATACCAATCCATCCGAAGAAGCAGTAACCTCTATGGTTCCCGGAGCTCCTGTTGATTTGACTAAAATCATATTTGCTCCATTTACAGCTTTGATACTAGGTCCTCCAATTAATTCACCTGGACCAGATATTTGAAAATCCACCTCGTTTGTTGAGTATGGAACAACCGTACCGTTTTCATCTTTAATATAAAATTCAATGCTAGTAATATCGCTTCCATTACCATCAATGGTTGACGCATCCGTTTTTAACTCTAATGCTGATGGATTTTCAGGTTCTTCAACGACATGAGTTGCGACAACTTTGCCATCAATAAGCCCTTCAGCCTTAATTTTTGATGTATTGTGTGCATTTAGATTAAATTCAAAATGCGGATGTGCCACATTAATATCTTCTGGATCTTTAGTTGCAAATTCAGTCCATTTTGTTCCATTCCAGGTGGAAAAACGAACCTGGTCCGTATTACTAAAGACAGTTACATTTGTAGGCGAATCAGGAGTCCAGTAATTCGCTATAAATACCATCGGATTCACTGAACCATCATAATTCACATCAGCTGATTGACTTTTACTCCAGTAATAAGCGAATTTTGGAATTCTCCCTGCATCTGTTAATCCATGTGGTCTAACAACAGAAATTTGGTGATGATGGTCATGCATTTCCCAAACCAAACTACCATGCACATAACTCTCATCACGACCAAGCTCGGTCATCTTCTGTATAGCTAGGGCATGATTAATTAACCGTTCCTCATCTGCATCTCTCCACGTTTCATACATATGTCCTGTATGCTCCGTATTTATTAAACCATAACTATCCGGATCTGGAGAACCATTGTGCAATCCTTGGTTTTTCCACTGTTCTTCCGTATAAGCGTTACGTCCATATACATCAAAAATATTGTTATCCGTATTATAATTCCTTCCCATGGATGTAGCACGCGTTGGATCTTCTTGATGCGCGATATTGTTAAGTTCTGTTTCTAACGCAACATCCTGCTGCATTTCATTAATACCCGCTCCCCAAATTACAATACTTGGATGATTACGCGCAACACGTATCGTTGCATATAATGCATCTTTGTTACTTTGTCGCCACTCTTCACCAAAAGAAGCAGGGTTTATATTCCCCCAACCAGCAATTTCAACCCATTGCATCACACCAAGCTCATCCGCAGCATCCATAAAAGCATCATCATATAAATAATGAGCATCTCTAACAAAGTTTGCCCCTGCATCTTTCACACGCTTTACGTCCAGATAATGCTGATTATTTGGAACTGCGTCACCAATATAAGGCCAATCTTGATGTTGGTTTACTCCATAAATTTTTACATGTTGATCATTTAAAAAGAACCCATCCGACTTTGTCCATTCTGTTTTTCGAATGCCAAAAGTCGTTTCATAGTTATCTACAATTGTTTCCCCTTGGTACACTTCTGTTTTAACTTGATACAAATATGGATTCCAAGGTGACCATAAATTTGGGTTATTTACGTTCATTTCATGAGTAAATTCTTTCACTTCATTTTTGCCTATTGTTATGGCACTTTCCACTGTTTCAATTATTTGATCGTTTGCATCAACAATCGTTGATACCACAGTCGTTTCAATTGATGATGCATTAGAATTATTCACCCAAGTTTGAACCTTTACATCAGCTGACTGTTCGCTTATGTTTGAACTAGTAACAAATACACCACCATTCTCTTCCCAATTGTTGTTCCAAGAATGAATGGCTTCTGGTACATGAAGCTTATCTGTTTTAATTAAATAAACATCACGGAAAATCCCACCAAACATATTAAACCCTATATAAGAACCATCTGGTTTTTCTGGTGCGACTTGCTCTTGGTAAGTATTATCAACTTTTACAGCAATAATATTTTTCTCACCAAAATCAACGTAATCTGTAATATCATAATTAAATGGCGTATAGCCACCATAATGTGTATCTAGTTTCTTTCCATTAATATATACTTCCGTTGTTGTTTTGGCACCTTCAAAATATACATTTATTTTTTTTGACTGATCATTTTCACTTAAGGTTATTTCCTTACGATACCAACCAATTCCTCGATACCATGTACTAGCCATATAATCTGTTTGCTTAAACGTATGTGGAAGCACAACTGAATCCCATGACGAATCATCAAAGTCAACTGCCTCTGCCCCTTGAATATCGCCTCTATGAAACTTCCATCCAATATTAATGTTTTCTTTTACTCTATTCGTGTCTTTTGATACATATTGCTCAGCATTTGTTACATTCACAAAGAATAGTTGTAAAAATAAAATAAATAGAAAGGATATAAAAATTGGCCGTTTATTCATATTTAAAAATTCTCCTTTAAATTACATAATCAAAAATCGAACTATTTTATTACTTATTTTTCCTATTCATTACTAAAAAAAGTGACAGTAGAAATACTTTCAAATCAAATTCTCTGTCTACTGAGATGTTTTATTTGAGTATATCTGCTGCCACACGATGATGGATTTATTCTGTTTATTAGTTTCTATTTAATAATGTTTTTCTTCTATAAAGCAGTAACCCGCTAGCTATCGTTATTAAAAGTAATCCAATTAACATCCAATTGTACATTGGTGTCGCGGTGTTCGGTAATTCATTATCGTCTCCATTACTAGATTGTTCTTGATTTTCACCATTTTCGTCTTCCGTATTTGATGAATTCTCATTCTCATCTTCGGTATTTGATGAATCACCATTCTCATCGGTGTTATCATCGGAATCTTGTTCACTCGCTTCTTCTAGGCCATCAATTGCTCCTTGTAATGCGGCAACTGCATTTGTTACATCTTCTTCCGTTTCAATGGATTCTACCGCTGATTTTGCATCAGCAATTGCTGTTTGCAACGCTTGGAATGATTCCTCGGTATAAGATCCATCTGCATTGGAGATATTCTCTGCTGTTGTGATGATTGTTTCCAAAGCTGTAACATCCAATGCTTCAACTGTTACGGTAATTTCATCTGTGAATTCCCCATTTGCAGTTACTTTAATGGTTGCAGTTCCTGGATTTACTGAAGTTACTATTCCATCTTCATCAACAGTAGCTACATCCGTGTTAGTACTTTCCCATTGTAGATCCAAAATAGTTGCATCTATAGGATTTACTGAAGTTGACAGTTGAATCGTTTTTCCACCTTCAACTAAATTTACATTACTTTGATCGATTTCCACGCTATTAGGAGATACTCCAATTCCAATTGTAGTATCAATTGTGGAAGACTCAGAATCTTTTTCAAAAGATTCTCCTTTCACACTATATATATCTAGTTGATTAGCAAAAGCTACGTTCATGTCATATTGATTATCCTCTAACTCTGGTACAGTACCTTCAAACACAAAACTACCATTTTGTTCTACTAAGTCAAATGCTATTGTTTTATCTCCAATTGTGCCTACTAATTGTTTTTCACCCATAAGCATGACATAATCATCAAATTGCGCTTCTACCTTTATCGTATCACCAGATTTATAAAGCGATTTATCGTTGTCCGTTACTTCAAATGAAACTAAATTTGGCTTTTCATTGTCTTTGTATTTCTTCCACTTTAAAAACTCCGGATTGAATTTTATAAAGTCCATATTGGTATTACCCGTCGCTTCATAAAATAGTCCAATCTCACCGTTTTCTAAGTTAGTTAGACTTGAATAACCATAGTGACCCTCTTTAACAAGTTGTTCATATTTCCAATCAAATGCATATTTTGTTTCACCATTTTCATAGGTTCCATCTTCTTCAATTAATCCAACTCTTACTTTTCCATTAATTCGTTGCGAAGAATTACCTGCACTTGAGAAAATTACTGCTTCTTTCCCATCAATTTGACCATTGTAACGAATGGCTGACATTTGACTATACGGTGCTACCAAATCTTCTTCTACAACAACTTCAGAATGCCACGTTTCTCCACCATCAAAGCTTGTTGCAATACGTGCATAGCCTGAGAAGTTTCTCATAAACATTTTAAGCTGACCATCTGGCATTTCTACTACTTGAGCTTCTGTAATTTCATAGGATGAATTACTAAAATCCTTTTCATTAATTGTCTGACCATTACCAACATCTCTACCTTCATTCGGAGATTCTCCTCGGTGCCAAGTTTCACCATGGTCATCACTATATACAACTGCACTCGCTTGCTTTCCAGCATCATTTAAAAAGTATACAGGCATTACGAGTCTACCTTTGTTAGGCCCTTGTGTAAGTTGTATTCCATTTCCTGGTCCAGTTCCTAAGAAACTCATCCACTCTTCTTTCACTTCATCATTTAGATCAATTGGGCCTGTCCAAGTCTCTCCTTCATCATCACTATAGTAAAGCTCAAGATATGATGTTAGATAAGCTTTTAACGGTGTAGTCGCACTAAATACATTATCAATTTTTTCATCATTTAAATATAGATTTCTCTTTTGATCAACTGAATAATCTGTTGGATTATTACTAGCATCGTATACAACACCATTATCTCTTATTGTAAACTCATTTCCATCTTCATCAGTGAGAAGCATATATTTCTCACCATCAATTGTCTTAAAACCAGACCCTTTTTTAGCAGACCAGAATCCTCCACCTTGAGGAAAACCATCCACAAGCGCGAAAATTCTCTCATTTGTTTTATCTTGTAACAGTGTTAAATCAATATTAGATGCCTGATCAGGATAATTGTTTACAATAATCCCATCTTCTTCCCATGTATCCCCTTGGTCAAAACTTCTTCGAACAGCAGCATCAATATTGGCTGGTGAATCTCCTCCATGATTTACTCTGCGGTCAATACCAGCAATTAAAGTATTATCTTCTGTATATAGTAATGCCGGTATACGATAATTATTCGAATCCATAAAACCTGGGTAGAACACACTATCAGGTTCTGTTATTAAAGCATCTTCAGGTAACGGATTTAATTTTTTCTCTTGATCTGTTTCCCCTGTAATATCAAGTAAAACTTGATCATTAAGTGGTTGATTATAAACTTCTGCAAAATCTATATCTCCACTAAAAGGATATTCATTCGATCCAGCAGCTCTGTCTGTACGACCTAACTGGGCACTGTCAGGTTGATAAATATTACTTAAAAACTTCACCGGTGATTGGGTATCTTCCATAATTAATTCGCCATCTACGAAATATTTATAGCCTTTATCTTTGTCTACTACCATTGCAACAGTATGCACCGCACCAACTTCAAGTTTTGCATTTGAATGAACATGGATATTTTCCTTGGCGGTATCAGGTTTTTCTAATCGATTTTCACTACCTAGTGTTGTCGGTGTGACATACATATGGAAATGCCCATCACGTACATCACTATTACTTAGTGAAAATAGTGACATAATTGATGAACCAGTATTTCGGAATCTAACAATAATTGTACCTTCATCTAAACTTTTCAAATCATCAACATTCTCGTTTAAATTTGTAAAATATCCATCACCAATCCTTTCATTCTCAACTCTTAAGATAGGCTCTGGTAAATCACTGTCTTCAACCGCAAGCGCTTCCATTGAAGGTGATAGATTAACTAACACTACTGCAATGGAACAAATAATCATAAATAAATTTTTAATCTTGTACATCCTTTGACCTCCTTGAAGTTTAAATTTCGAGTCTTTGTGTAACTTTTTTGTTTAAAAAATATTCAGAAAGTTCTTGCTATCACCTCCTCAAATTATTAAATGAGATTATTTTATAAAAAATTATAATTAATATAATTGACAACGGATACAAATAAACACAAGTTTTTTTATTACGAAAGACGGTTAACGGGCATGATTTTTCATGCCCGTTATTCATCTTTCCATTACACTTTTACATTTGCTTTAATTACTTCATATACCTTGTTCTGATGGAGATAGAAACCGCCGCTCCCATAACAATAAGTATGAAACCAATCATCAACAAATTGTACGTAGAAGTTGCTGTATCAGGAAGTTCACTGTCTTCATTTTCTTGACTTTGTTCTCCATCATCAGCTCCATCTTCATCATCAGAAGGTTTATCAGTTGGATCTCCTTCAGATGGTTGTTCATCAGCTTCCTCTAGGCCATTTATTGCATGTTGTAATGCTTCTATGCTATTGGCTAGTTCTTCTTCTGATTTAATCGTTGTCAATGCAATTTCTGCAGTTGCAATGGCATCTTGTAATGCTTGATATGATGCTTCCGTGTAATCTTCGAGTGAGTAGTCTTTTGCTGTTTTAATTAAATCTTTTAGTTCTTTCGTTTCCACTTCTGGCTCTGGCTTTTCTACTTGTTTCAAACCTTCTATAGCTGCTTGTAAATTATTCACTGCTGTATTTAGATCCTCTTCTGACTCAATTGTCTCTAATGATGCTTCAGCAGCTACGATCGCATCTTGTAAAGCTTGGAAAGATGGTGTTGTATAGGTGCCATCTTCATTCGAATAACCATTTGCTTCCACTATTAACTGTTCTAATTCTGTTGTATCAACTACTTTATCGATTCCGTCATCTGATACGGCTAAGATTTCATGAATTTTCGGAACAACAGGTTCATCCCATTCTAATCGAACTTCAAGAACATGATCAAAATCTGATGTATCAATAACATTAAATGATTTTGATAACTTACCTGCATGCTTCCAGCCATCCAAATCCCTAATTGAAACAGTAGCATTAGAGATACCTGTTGGATTCTGTAAGATAATAAGTTGCTCTAAATCCGTCTTTGTTGTAAGTTTATAGTTTAAATAACCGGAATCTGCCTTATCTTCTGGCATATAAAAAGTAGATAATTTTTTATCAATTACATAGTTAGCACTATTGTCATTTTTTCCTTTAGGTTCAACTTGGAGCTCTAAACTCTCATTTTCACTTCCATTTATCCCATTATTAATAATAATCTCATTTAAAGCTAACCATTTACTATTCTCTTCTGTTGATATTAGTCTTACGTATCTAGCATCAATAGAATCAACTTCTGTACGTAAATATCGATATGGCGCTTCATGATCAGGGAAGTTTTGATCACGATCGTTTGGATTGCTAAATGTATGGATAGTCTTCCATTCTTCTCCATCCATAGACAACTGTAATTCACCTTGTCTAAAATAATCGTTTTCACCGTCATTAATCGCTACAGCAGCATGTTTTACATTTATAACTCTTCCCAAATCAATTTGTACATATTTCCCTTTACTTTGCGCACTATTAAACCAAACTTTGGATTCTAGTTCTCCATCATAGACGTTTTCTATGTCTCCTGCGTATGTGCCTCCATAATTATGACTAGCTGAAGGAGCTTCTACAATACTTGGCTTAACAGATAACTTATTTAAATTAAATGAAACAGGTGTATCATTTTTATTGATGACTCGAATATAAGCCGCATTCGGATAAGGAGATTCTAAAGAGATTTCCTCCCATTCGACGCCATTCTCTGATGTCTCAATTACTACACCATCATTGCTGCTACTTTCTAATCCAATATCTTCGATTCGTTCAATCGCTGGTAATTTTATACCAATATAATCTGATGGTTCCAATGTAATATCATCCACATTTGTGATTTCAATAGATGAATTAGTTTTATTGATTTCTTCCTCTTGTAAATCTATTACATTTGTATAGATTGATGGTTTGTTTTGGTCACCATTAACCGTAAATTCTCTGACTGACGTCCAAAGATCTGGTTTTCCACCTGGGATTCCAGCATGAGTCAGTTTATATCGTACATATCTAGCTTCAATATCCAAATTGTTTTCTTTAATATGGTAGCCGGATTTTTCTTCTGTAATAGAATTCCAATCTTCTCCATCATTTGAATACTCTAGCATACCTCTTTGGAAGATATCATGATCCTCATCGTTTCTTCCTTGAATAATTTCAATACTATTTACGGTTACTTTATTTCCTAAATCAACTCCATACCAATCGCCATTTTCCTGTAATGTTTTAAAGTACACTAGTGTATCTTTGTCGCCATCAATCATATTATTTATATCTGGATGAGAACCGTAAGATGTCATCGGTACGGGAACAATCACATCCGAATTTATCGACTTATAAATTTCCGAGTCTAATTTCCGAATTAATTCATTAGCAAATGGAACAAGTCGCTTTGCTCCAGATTCAACAATTTGATCTTCTGCATTGATTACTGGTCTAGTAAATTTTTTTGATTCCGCCATGGCACTTGATGCCTTAGATAGCGATTCCCATGCTGCACTAATATCCCCTTTTTCTAAAGCAAAAGCGGCATTTATAGCATGCTTATCAGCCTGTACAACATAGTCAAGACTATTTAACCAAGGCGTAATTTCTTCTACCATATTTTCATTTTTATTTTTCTCTTTAAATACAGAGATGGCGTTTAATATTTTGTCAAATTCATCTATTAATTGTGTACCTACCGTATCTATTGATTTTGATTTTGAAAAATTATCTAAAAATAGATTTAGTTCTTCTTTTATATTTTCTGATTCTCCTACAGTAACACCTCGGCTATTTGGAGAAGGATCACTTAAGTGATGGGCAATTGTTCTGAATTCATCTGCAACTTCAGGCTGAATATATTTAAATGAATCTAACCAACTTTGCTCATCATTGAATTCATCAACATTCCATGTGTAATCAGCTACTCCAAACAAAGCAACCTTTGATAATTCCGCTTGTTCTAATGGATTTGATACAATACCAGAGAAATTATGTGTATTAGGTTCTAACATTCCTACTTTACCTAAAAGTAATCGATTCTTTTTATATCCATTAACTGGCCAATTAAACCAAATATATGGATCTCTACCTATTATATCTTTTACCCATTGATTATCTTCTGTATTAACACCACCGATAACGTCACGACCTGTCCACATGACTTCGACGTTATCTGGAACATTTCTTAGTGCTTGCAGATACGGTTTTCCACTTTCACCTGTCCATGCTTGATTATAGAAAGGAGGACAGTAAACTAATGATTTTACATCACCTTTAGAATCTACCCAATCCGCAACATCAGTAATAAGCTGTACATGTTCATCTGTATCGTTTAATGCTTGGTTTAAACTAATGTCATCAAGGAATAACCCAAACTGTCGAACGCCTACATCATACAATTGTTCAAGCTTTGTTAATAAGGTGTCCAATTCGTTATCATAATCATCCCAATCAATCATACTAAAACCAGGGTGGATCGCCCAAATAAACTGAGTTTTTGATTCGTGTCCGACATCTACTAATTCTTTTACCTTAGCTAACTCATCTTCTGGATAAAGCGTTCTCCACTTTCTGTTATGATATGGATCATCTTTTGGCGCAAAAATATAGGAGTTCATTTTAAATTGACCACCATATCTCATTAGGCTTATCCGATCTTCATGAGACCATGGGAAGCCATAAAACCCTTCAATAAATCCTCGCCATTTTGAATCTGCATAATCTTCGAACATGACTGATTCAATTTCTTTCCCAGGCATTTGATTGAAAATCATTTGTAACGTTGCTAGTCCGTAATAAGATGCATCGGTTGTGTCACCTAGAATTGCAATGGTTCCATTTTCCTCAAGATTTTTATCAGCTCTTAAGATATAGGCATCTATCTCATGATATAAGGATGCATTATAATCAATATCAGAAGAAAAATAGCTGTCTACATACTCTCCAGACCCTTTTGTACCAATAATTATATTCGTTTTATTGGATACGGTTTCATTAGATTCAGTAAAAGTAATCGACTTAGATGCTAGTATTTTTTTCACAAAATTCTCAGTTGATTCATCTATAGTTGACTCAATCACAAGATTTACCTGATTTGTTATCGTAAAGCTTTCTCCAAGATATTCTTCCTTTTGTGGCAATGGATAAATTTCATATGAGCCACTTTCTTCTGCTTGAGCATTTTCTATAGCAGCAATATAAGTTAAATTTGAAAAGTTACTTACTACTAGTAAAAATACTGTTAGGAGAATGAATAATTTTTTTTGCATCTTTGACATCCTTTCTAGTATTAAAGAAATTCTACTCCCGATAATTCTTCTCCTGCATAATTTTAAATTTTTGCATCATTTTCTTTTTTTTAATAATTAAAGGATTTATTTACTATTTTATGTAAGCTCTTTCAATAAAATAGATGGATAACGGGAATGATATTCATCATACCCGTTATCCTATTTTACTACTGATTTAGTATTTATTATTTAACAGCTCTTCTCCTTCTGATAACAATAAATACCATCGCTCCCAAAGTAACTAGAAGTAAACCAAGGCTTATCCAGTTATAGATAGATGTGGCAGTATCAGGAAGTTCACTATCTTCATTTTCTTGACTTTGTTCTCCCTCATCATCTTCTTCATCAGAAGGTTTATCTGTTGGATCCCCTTCAGATGGTTGTTCATCAGCTTCCTCTAGATCATTTATTGCATGTTGTAATGCTTCTATGCTATTGGCTAGTTCTTCTTCTGATGCAATCGTTGTCAATGCATTTTCTGCAATTGCAATGGCATCTTGTAATGCTTGATATGATGCTTCCGTGTAATCTTCGAGTGAGTAGTCTTTTGCTGTTTTAATTAAATCTTTTAGTTCTTTCGTTTCCACTTCTGGCTCTGGCTTTTCTACTTGTTTCAAACCTTCTATAGCTGCTTGTAAATTATTCACTGCTGTATTTAGATCCTCTTCTGACTCAATTGTCTCTAATGACGCATCAGCAGCTACGATCGCATCTTGTAGTGCTTGGAAAGATGCTGTTGTATAGGAGCCATCTTCATTAGAATAACCATTCGCTTCCGTTATTAACTGTTCCAATTCTGTTGTATCAACTGGCTGCTGTATTTCGCCAACTGGGCTAAGCTTATAACTATAAGAATACTCTTGGTCAGCATAAAGTGTAAATTCAGGGTGCGGTCTAGCTCCCCAACTATTATCTCCGCCTACTCCCATTTGCTTGTAGTTTAATCTTAAGGTAATATCATCACGTCTTGTTAGCTTATATGGATGTGAGGCACTATCCAAATCATGCGGTGTATAGTGTAGTGCATTGACTTCCAGTAATGGTAAACCTTCTGCTTTTAACCCCACACCATTTTCATTTGTTAATGTGACCCAACGAACATCCGTTTTATTCCCTGTTTCTTGTGGTTCAATCTGTGAAACAAACTGTTCGTCAACAGTACCACTATATTGACCAACAAAAGCACCTTTCTTTCTATCCCAGTAGTTTGACTGTGGCCCGCGGCCATACCATGTCATGGTTTCAAACCCTTCAGGGATTGTTAACATCATACCTACCTCTGGAATTTCTGGAAGATTATTACCCGGGTTTAATGTTGTATCAACAACTACTTCTCCACTTCCATAAATAGTATAAGTTACACTATATTGCGACACATTTGAGGTTGGCAAGCTCGCTTCAACAACAAGTTCGATAGCTTTTGAATTTAATTCATTTACGGACACATTTTGTATTTCCCAATTTTGCCCAGCTGTTCTCCATGTTCCTGTGCGACCTGGCATACCATTACCTTGATCGTTATCATTAGGTGCTCTCCAGAAATTCGGGGTTGGACCATCTTTAATAATTTCTACCCCATTGTAATGATAGTTGGAAATTGTCCCCTGTTCTTTATCAAATACAATATCAAAATAGTCACCCTTAACGGTTAACAAATTACCATCTTCAGTTACTTCCATTGGATTCATATTCGTTTCATCAATGGATTCTGTTTCTCTATCTGAAAGCTTCATTTGTCCTCTAGCAATTTCATGTCCTTTATCTGCCCAATTAGTTGATTCTGATAGATAGAAGCTAACATTAACAAAATATTCTGCACCTGATTCGAATTCATTTTGATTGAAAGGTATTGTTACAACTTCACTTTCACCTGGTGCAATATCCATATTCGATAGTTGCTTTGTTTCTACAACTTTTCCGTCTTTTTGTAAGCTCCACTCTGCGTTAAACTCATTTAAATTGGTAAATAGATAATCATTTTTGATTTCCACAGTACCTTGGTCTAAATCAACTGGGTTTACTTTAATGTTTTGGTATACTTTTTTAACTTCCCATAACTCTGGCTGAACTGTCCGATCAGGGAACACTGCACCATTGGCACTGAAGTTTCCATCATTTGGATTATCACCCCAATCGCCTCCGGTTGCGTAGAATTCATCTTGTGTAAATTCAACTTCATTAAATTTGTCTAGGTCCATCCACAATACCGTATGCTCATCTGGTTGACGTTGATCATCATTCAGTTCATTCAATGACAACGCTTTATCATAAATTCTAACTTGATCAATTGAGCCACTTAGCAAGCGACCTTTATGTTGCGAGTTTCTACCTATATTTATAGGATAACCATTGTTATTTAATTCTCCAGAAACCTGCATTTCACCCTTAAGCTCACCATCTACATATAACTTAATGGCACTTTGATCATAGACTCCTGCAACATGGTGCCAATTACCGTCATACCAGTCACTAGGTATTTGTGCAGATACTGTTTTCCAATAATCGGTATAAACAAAGAACTCTAGTTTTTCACCATTTTGTTTTATGGCAAATTGTGTATCACCTTTTCCAACAAACGGACTATGTGTATCTGTTGAATCAGGCTTTACCCATGCCTCTACAGTTAATTCATCTCGTAAATTCAATTTTGGTGTATTTGGAAGTGTTATATATCCGTCTACACCTTTTCCATTTACACCATCAACCATATCTCCGTGAAGATCACCAGTTATATTATTTTGACTGGCATCGGTTGTTGTAAATTGTTTAGGAACCGGCCACGTTAACGCCTGATCTACCCAATCCCAAATAAAACCACCTTGTAAATTTGGATATTTCTCAAAGACATCCATATACTGATATAGATTTCCAATACTATTACCCATCGCATGTGCATATTCAACAAGGATAAATGGTTTATCACTACCTGATTTCCCGTAGCTTTCTACATATTCAACACTTGAGTACATCTGACTTTGAACATCTGTCCATCGGTTATCACCTTCATAGTTTACTAACCTAGTAGGGTCATTCTCTCTTGTCCAGTCTGCCATATGTTTAAAGTTGTCACCTGATCCTGCTTCATTCCCTAGAGACCAGATCAGTACAGATGGATGATTTTTATCCCTTTCAACCATATTTCTCATTCTATCAATGGAAGCTTCTTTCCATCTTGAATCACTTGCTGGAAGTTGACCTCTAGCACCGTGTGATTCAAGGTTTGCTTCATCCATAATATATAAACCATATTCATCGGCAAGTTCATAAAATCTTACATCGTTTGGATAATGTGACGTTCTTACCGCATTTACATTAAATTGTTTCATTAACTTAATATCTTCAATCATGGTCTCTTCGCTGAGCGTTCTACCTGTATCCGGGTCAATTTCGTGCCTGTCAAACCCTTTAAACATGATTGGCTCACCATTTATTTTCATTTGACCATCTATAATTTCAAATTCACGGAAACCTACTCTAGTACTTTCGGTTTCAATTAATTCTCCTGATGCGTCTTTTAAACTTAATACAAGCGTATATAAGTTAGGCTTTTCTGCAGACCATTTTAGTGGGTCTTGTACAAGCTGATCTTTTGTAACGGTAACCTCTTGTTTTCCGTCAAAGGTAGCATCCATTGTAATTGGATCATCTAATACAGGATTTTCACCTTCATCATATAACATTGCTTCGACTGTATGATCTTCAGCATTACTTGTAGCATAATTTGTTACATCTACTTCCACTCCAAGTGTTGCATCTTTATACGCTTCGTCTAAATCTGTTGTCACCGTAAAATCACGCATATGCGTTTTTGGTGTGGAATATAGATAAACATCTCTGAAAATACCGCTTAAGCGAATAAAGTCTTGGTCTTCCATCCAGCTAGCATCAGACCAACGATAAACTTCTATGGCTAATGTATTTTCACCTTCTTGTAAGTATTCAGTTAAATCAAATTCATCCACCGTAAAGCTGTCTTCGGCATAACCTACTTTTTCACCATTTACCCAAATATAAAATGCTGATTCAACACCTTGTAGTGAAATGAACACTTGGCGTTCATCCCAGTCTTTAGGAACTGTGAATGTCGTTCGGTATGAACCAACTGGATTATACTTTGTTGGTGCTTCTGGTGGATCGGGATTTTCTACACCAGTCCAAGGATAAGTTACATTTGTATAAATAGGTGAACCATAACCTTCTAGTTGCCAGCTACTAGGCACCTTAATTTTATCCCAATCGCTAATGTCATAATCTATTTCATAGAAATTAGCAGGTCGAGACGCAGGGTTTTTTGACCAATTAAAGTCCCATTCGCCATTAAGTGATTTGTAATAAGGCGATTGTTCACGCTCTCCCTCAAGTGCTAAATCAACAGTATCATAAGGCATTAATGTAGCATGAGCTGGCTCTCTATTTACTTCGAATATTTCTGGATTATTGTTCCATTCTGGGTTGTCGGTTGAAGATTTAAATACATTTGGTGCTAAGAGGAATAACATGAAACTACATAAAATTAAACTGAAAAGATATCTCCTTTTCACTCTTAAAACACTCCTTTGTTTTTAAGTAGCATGTATATTAAATTAAACTATTTATGAAGAGTGCAATATCTGTTTTGATAGAGGTAGATGTACTAGTGCATGTAAAGTATAATCTAAAATTTAGAAATAACGAGCATGTATAAGACTTAATCTATATCATGCTCGTTATTCTTCACTTAATTAATGCTACATTATTTTACTTAAACCTGTCTTTGTTTACGGATATAATAGAATGCCACAAAAGCACCCATTACTACAAAGACAAAACCGATAAGCATCCAATTATACATTGGTGTTGCTGTGTTAGGAAGTTCTTCATCAGTATCTTCTGATCCATTATCTTCTGAATCTTGATCAGCTTTTTCCAATTCATCCATCGCTGTCTGTAATGCATTTATTGCAGTATCCAATTCTTCTTCTGTTTCAATTGTATCGATATCTGCATCTGCTTTTGCTATGGCTGTCTGTAATGCTTCATAAGAATCACTTGTGTATGTGCCATCATCTGAGATTTCTTTTGCTTCTTTAAGCAATGCTTCTAGTACGGACACATCCACTTCTGGATCTGGGTCTGGCTCAACAACTTCCTCTAAGCCATCTATTGCTACTTGTAATGCATCTACAGCTGTATCTACATCTGCTTCTGTTTCAACAGCTTCTAATGCCGCTTTCGCATCTGCAATTGCTGCTTGCAATGCTTCAAACGATGCTTCCGTGTAAGCTTCATCATCATTTGAGATTGCTTCTGCTGTTTCGATTAAGTCTTCTAGTTCTTTCGTATCCACTTCTGGTTCACTTACTTCTTCTAAATCATCCATTGCTGCTTGCAATGCATCTACAGCTGCCTCTACATCTGCTTCCGTTTCAACTGTTTCTAATGCATCATTCGCATCTGCAATCGCTGTTTGTAATGCGTCAAATGATGCCTCTGTGTAAACGTCATCGTCATTAGAAATTGCTTCTGCTGTAGTAATTAAATCTTCTAGTTCCTTCGTATCTACTTCTGGATCTGCTGTTACTTTTTCAATGCGAAGATTATCTAGGATAAAGGTACCTTCACCAGTATGCATGTTTAAAGCAGTTCCATCGTTAAAAATTCCAATGTATGTTTGGCCATTGTCTGAACCGGTTACTGTAATTTCAGCAGTTTTCGTTTCAGTTGATGCAGGCAGTACTTCGTTTACACTTAAGCCAGATACATTAGTAATGTTCTTCTCATCAATCGCTTGATCTCCCGATATGATGCGATAAGATCCAGCAGTTGTTTGATAATCAAATGCTACGTTGTATTCTACGCCTGGTTCAAAATGGAAGTGTTGTGGAATGGTGCGATACACTAAGCCACTATTTCCAGTATTCACTTTCACAGACCAGTTTCCTTCGATAACATCATCGACTACTTTCGCGTCAGCCCAGCCTTTTTGTGTATATGGTGCGTGCTTTTCAGCTAAGTGAATTCTGTTATCTTGTACATTTTCTGTATTACCAATAACAAACGGGTAGATACCTTGTACGACTGTTTCAAAATCTTGTTCAAATACATCATCAGAAACGAAATTGTTTAATGATTTCTGTACAATACGGATATCATCAAACTTCGTATCTCCGTTACCTGCTTCACGGCTAAGTGTCAATGCCGCAGTGTCACTTTCCGCAGTAAAGCTTACATGCATGCGTTGCATCTTACTATTGTAACCATCATTAGTTGCATGAGAGTCAGCTTTAATGTAGTTCTTTTGTAAGCTGCGAAGAGTGTAATTGCTTACATCTTCTGTGCCACCAGTTACCTCAATAGAAGCTTTGACATCACTACTATTTTCTACATATACCTCAGCTACATAGTCTTTACCTGGTACTAGATCCGTTAGCGTACGTGTAACCGTTGTGTCTTCAGATGGACTAGCAAAGTTTAGATAGTAATCTCCACTACTTAAACTACGTCCATCACCTGTTTGACTTGTACGAACCACGCTTACTGCTTCCTCATCACCAGAAACGGTTGTGTGCTCGTCATTAACCGTACCAGTATTAAATCCTGTATCATGTACATGAGCACCCGTACTCCACTCATCTACTTGTACTTCTTCAACCTCACCAGCTACGACAATATAAGGAGTCGCTGCTTCAGCTGTTAAAGTAACTTGATTATCTACTACATCTACTTCTTGCTTACCTTGTCTACCTTGATCGGTTAATTGGTATACTTCCACTGTAGATACATTGTTATATTCATCTGGAAGTGTCCAAGTAGACTCTCCACCTTCTAAATTCCAGTGATATAATTTTTCAGAATCTGGTGTTGGTGTTTCGAAATCTTGTTCTACCCATGGGATTAAGTATTTGTCACCATCAAGCACGACATTATCATTGAGTGTAATGGTACGCTCTCTTGAGTCGTCTTTTCTAGTTACAACTACAACATCCCCATTGTTTGGATCTTCTAATTTAATTTCTTTTTCCAAGTTCGTTGCGTTTCTATCACCCTCAACCGTTTCCCAATTCATTACATAGTACTTTTGTAAGAATTTCGTTGGTACATTTGTTTTGAATGTACGACGGATGAAATGATCGAAGTTTTTGTCGGACTGCCATCCTTCAAATCCACCCAGTTCAAAACCGCCAAGTAATGGATGATCCGCAGTACCACCTTTTTCCGGCCAATTTAGTACCCAAGAATCTTTTTGATGGTTACTGATAAAGCGAAGCACCTCAGAGTTAATTCCTTTACTAGCCGCTCCACCATAGTTCTTATCAGTAGCCCAGTGTTGCCACGTAGAATGGTTCGGTATAGCCGTACCAAACTCTGTAGTAACACGTAAGCCTCGTTCTACAAATTGTTCAACTACTCGATTAGATTCCCATTGATCTTGATACCAAACATCTAAATAAACAAAATCAAGATCTGGAGCAACCGCTTCCAATTGATCTAATCGTTTAGCACGTGCGCCTGAAGCTAAATCATTAATCTTATCAATAACATAACCTTGGTCAATCCAACCCCATCCTCTCGATCCTGGTCCATGGATTAAATCTTCACTAAAGGCATCTGCTTCTGGATAAGATTCTTGTGCATTAATATGAACACCTAATTCAGCATTGAATTTATGCCCTTCTTCAATTAATGTACTTAAATCAGCTTCGCCACCCATACGCTCACCTACGTCACCGTAATCTGGGTGTGCACTATCGTGTCCTTCATTTCCGTAACCTTTCAATAGTACAGCTTGGCCTAAACCATCTGTAGCAAGAGCAACCTTTTTAATATTATCCAATGTTTTAAGGAAAGGTTGTTGTGCTTGAGAACCAAAGTTCATCGCGATACGTGTTGTTACATTGTCATTAACATTTTCCCAATCAGGAATATCATGCATAATATCACGATAAGCAATCGCACCATCTTGCCAATCTACCTTACTATCACTATTCAGATCTTCAGCGATGGTAATTTTAATTGTCTGTGGATTAGACGAAGGCTCCGGCATAAACTCTCGGTGATAGAATAGTTTACTAGAACCGATCCCCATTGCTTTTTCGCCAGCTTCGTTTTCATAGCGATTAGCAACTAAATTACGGTGTCCGTTCACTTCAGAACTTGACCATACGCCAGCACTCAAATCACCATTAGTTAAAAATGCAGTGTAGTATGTATTAGATGATCCAATGTTCTCCATAGAATCATTAACAGCTACATCTACATCACCAGGCTTTGTTACGTCACTACTTAGATTAGTAAGTCTTGCTTTAGCATTTGCTTCACTAGCATTTACTGAAATGAAATTCATATCTGCAAATTCAATTGTTTCAATGATGGTATCACCAGCATTATTAATTTCCTCAAAGTGATAAATAACATCATTGTCTTTTACTTCTAAAGAAACCTTAAATAATGCATCAAGACCTTCAAATTCATCTTTTACTGTTAATGTATATAGCGCTTTGCTATCATTAATTTTTTCATAACTAACTTCTGGATAGTAAAGCATACCATTTACCTTCAGCCCATAAGCAGAAGACTCTTGACCATTCATTACTTTGTCACCGACTTGGTATTCGATAACACGAGGGAATATTTGATCAATTGTTACATCCATATATTCCGAACTTAATGTATCTTCAACTGACGGTGTAGTAGGAGGTTCAGGTGGTAAATACTCGGTAATTTCAATATTACCTATAGTAATGTTAGCGCTACCACGACTCTTTTCAAAACCTATTTTACCAGCTGCATCAACGCCTCCTGGTTGCGACCAAGAATCAATTTTCTCTCCATCGATGTAAAGTGTTGCTAAGTCATCAATGAATTTTACACTTAATCGATACGTTTGATCAGCTTCAAGTGCCACCCCAGTTGTCATAGATGTCCATGCATTTGAAGGACCAAAAATTTCACTGAAATACTGATCATTTGAATCGCCTGTACCAACGTACTTATAGGCAGATGAGCTTTGCACACGATAAATAATACCAAAACGATTTAAATCAGTATCTGGTGTTATATCAGCTTCAAACACACCATCTCTAATATCTTCTACCTGATCATAGACAATTTTGTTTTTACCAGTAGATGTAACACCAAAAGTTACTGTTCCATCTTCATTATAAGTTAAGCTAGAATCACCTTGTATGGACTTAAAGTCACCTTCTACAAGATCATTGTCTGTAATATCTACAAGGTCACCATTGTCTGGGTCTGTAGGTGGATCTGTTGGATCTGTTGGATCTGTTGGTTCAGAAGTTTCACCTAATTGGATAAGCATCTGAGTATTATCTGACCCATATCTTCCTAATTTTAATGCTTCAGGAAAATCAACAAGATTAGTAACATCCTCATTTAAGTCTACAGGTCCAAATAAATCTTCATCATTAAGAGAAACGTTTAATGATGTTCCGCTGTAGTCAACTTTAAGTGTATACTCATTTCCTGGTTCTGGCAACGACACATCTGGTCTATCTCCCAAATAATCACCATTCCCATTTAATTTATACTCATAAAACCAACCTCCAGCATCATAGCCTACAAATACAAAGTTATCTGTATCTTTATAATGGGGGAAGAATCCAAATCTTGATTTTGAACCTTCTGTTTCTGGAATAAATGTGTATTCCATTGTTCCGGTTTCTTGTGCTTCTGTGCCATCCTCTTGAAAGACAGCTACATTTTCTCCATTATCATTTCCTTCTCCCGTACCTAACCTTACATAAGTATTTCCATCTTTCTCCACTACTTCATTCACTTCATTTCCACCATTTGAAATGGTCGTCCAAGGTGAAGTAGTTTCTGCAGCATAAGCTACAAGATTTGCAAAATTGGCTAAGTAAGTCGGTGCAACTATCATAATAGCCAGAAATACTATTGAAGCCTTCTTAAAAACCTGTTTCATTGTTAACCTCCTTTTTATTTTAAAACTTCATACAGTTTGAGGTTACTATCACCTTAAAATTATCACAATAAATATATTGTTATTTTTTTTAGCTATATTGTCATTTTTGTATGCGTTTACATAGTTCGACATAAAGCGACATTTTTATGATCTAAAAAACAGATATAAATGGATAAATCTTGACAAATAAGGTATAAAAAAAATAAATTAAATTGATAGATAAGCAATGTTAAAATAATGTAAAACAGGACGTGCTAAAATAGCACATCCTGTATCACACATTAATTATATTTCTTCTTAAACATGAAAACCAAAGACCCAATAACAAGTAATAACATTCCTACTAATAAAAAGTTAAAGATATCGCTCGCTGTGTCTGGTAATTCCTTATCTTCATCTAAATCATTGACATTATCTGATACATTAGTTAATGCAGATAGTGCTTGATTTAAATGACTTGTTGCTTGATCTACTTCTTCTTGAGAAACCTCATCTTTACCTAATATTTCATTTGCTGCTAATAAAGCTGTAGCAAAGCCATTCCAACTATCTACCGTATAGTCTGACTCTACCTTTTCTTGTGCAACAGATATGGCTTTTTCTAATTCGGATTTATCTACGTCAACTTCTTCGGCCTTTTTTTCTAATTGTTTAATCGCCTTCTCCAAAGTTGACACCGCATCGTCTACGGCTTCTTGAGTAGCCTTGTCCTTGTCTAATAGCTCGTTCGCTTCTGCCAAAGCAGTGGCAAACGTTTTCCAACTATCTACAGTAAAATCTGACTCTACTTTTTCCTTTGCAATAGATACGGTTTTTTCTAACTTAGACTTATCTACCTCAACTTCTTCAGGCTTTTCTTCTAATTGTTTGATTGCTTCATCTAAGTATCTTACGGCTTTATCTATTTCTTCTTGTGATGCAGTGTCATTCGCTAACACTACCTCAGCATCTGTAATTGCTTCTTCTAAAACCTGAACCGATGCTTCCGTCTTGTTTGTTGTATCTATAGACGTCGCTTCTTGCACTTTGTTTGTAAGAGCACTTTTATCCACTACATTCTTTTTGTACAGATTAAACTCTGCACCAGATCCAAGTTCCTGATCTACATCAGCTCCAGCTGAAACAATTCTAAAATTAATGTAGGATGCTTCAACTGGTTCTTCGAAATTAACGTATTTGACCGTATTATCAAAGTCATCTCCGTCATTCCAATCCATTTCAGCTCTCATGACTAATACAGCATCTTCTGAACTATTACCAGCGTAAAGCTCAAACACATTTACTCTTCCATTGTATTGATTTTTACCTGTATAGCTTTTATCTTGTCTTGGTAGATAGGAGAACCCTTCCAAGGTTAGTTTTTCACCTAAATCAACCTCTACGTCATACGGCCATTCCATAGGTGTATCCCCCGTCCAATCGGAATGCCAGTGGGTAGATTGGTCTCCATCAAACATTTGCTCAATTGGTGATTGGGCATAACTACTGCTTGCTGTATAGCTCCAATCGTTTCTGTCATAAGCTTTCACATTCTCTGGGATTTCTCCACCAACAAGAGGTATCTCTTGTTCATCTTCGTTATCTTTTTTGATTTTTTCTACTTTTATTTCATGAATCGTAGGTGCTTTTCCATCTTCCCACTCTATCTTTATATCAAGAATATTTTCAATGTCGCTAGTATCATAGTAGCTATAACCAGAATCAACTGTGCCAAGCTCGGTCCAACCATCAGTTGTACGAACAGAAACAGTACCATTAGATAGTTTGGTTGGATCCTCTAATAGTGTAATACCTGTAATTTCTTTTTCTACCTCACCAACGTGATACAAAACCTCACCAGCATCTTCATTTGTTGGTTTGAATTTTGTCGTTAGTTTTCCATCAATGATATTCTCTACACCACGACCAATAGAAGCATCTGATTCAGTTGTAATGGTAGGGTCATTTATTTCTGGAAACAGTTCGCCATCATTAATTACAATCTCTTGCATTTTAAGCCAATTACCTGTTCCAACTTTTGTCCGAGTAATTTTAAAGCGTAAAAACTTTGCATTTTTGTCTAAGTTTCTCACTTCTTTATAACGATATGGCACTTCTAGATTGGTGAATACATCTGCTACACCATCTTCATCGGTTTCTTCCCCTGCATTAGGTCCATCTTGGTTTCCGATAGTCATTACAGTATCCCATTTTTCTCCATCCAATGATGCTTCTATCACAGCATGTCGTGGGAAATCCCCTTCTCCTTCTCCGACATATAGCTTTAGGCTTTCCAATGGGATAACTTGACCTAAATCATAAGTAATATGCTGCCCTTTCGATTGGGCACTATCTGTCCATGTATAGGTCGATAAATCTCCATCTAATAAATTTAACGGAGATGACTCCCAAAAACCAAGGTTTGTTTCAAGTACTGATTTTTCTTCCACCTCATAAGATAACACCTTAAAGTTATCCAAACTAAAGGTAATGGATTCTGATCCTTTATTGATTAATCTCACATACCTTGCATCCTGCGTTTCAGTTGCATCTTTAACTGTGTTCCACTCCATACCATTTAGGGAGGACTGTAGTGTTATCCCCTCTATTGATGGTGCTTCAATGCTTGTTACATCCTTAATTCTACTTAATTTAACTCCAACATACTCATTTGAATCTAATGTAACCTTATTGGTTCCATCAATAGTGGTCATTGCAAGCTCTTCCGTAAGTGGTAAATCTTTATATTCTTCCACGTTTGTGAATATACTTGCTGCATTTTTCTTTTTTTGCATATCCATTGCTTCTTCAAATTGTGTTGCAATTTGGTTCTCTAAATTATTGGTAAATGGTTGAAGTCTTTTAGCTGCTGGTTTTGCCTTCATTGTTCCATCTATCAAAGGACGATCATAGTTAAGGCTTTGAGCACGCAATGCTGATGCTCTAGAATAACTGTTCCACACCGCTTCTTTATCACCATCTTCAACACCAATTGAAGCATCCAAGTATTCTATATCAGCAAGAACCATATCTCGTAATGCTTTTACAAATGGCTCTAACTCCTCTTTTAAATCCTCATTCTTAGTTGTTGCTAAAAATTCATCACCAGCATCTGCAATCTCTTGTAACTCTTCAATTAATAAAGGAGCTTCATCTTTTATAGAATCGCCGTCATTAATTTTTGTTGTTATCGTATTTAACAAATCTTTAATGTCTTCACTTTCTTCAAGTTGTATGACACTATCAGCTTCTGACATATGTTTTGCTAGTGTATGGAATGCTTCAGTAGCATTTGGTTCCACATACTTCATACTGTCATTCCAACTTTTCTCGTCATTAAATGATTCTGTATTCCATGTGTAGTCTGCTACGGCAAAAATTGATACCTTTGATGCTTCCGCCTCTTGCATTGGATTTGTTACTACTCCAGCAAGATTTTCAATACCTGGCTCTAGCATTTCACCTTTACCTAAAAACACTTGAGACATTTCATAATCATTTACAGGCCAATTCAACCAGAATAAAGGGTCTCTTCTTTCTACGCCGTTATTATCTCTTGTTTTAAAACGATCAATTGTATATTGTGAAACGTCCCCCATGGTACTTTCACCAGTCCAAAAAATCTGGATGTTATCAGGAAATCCTGCTTCTAATTTATTTAACTCTCTTCCACCATCCCATGCCCAACCAGAATTATATGCTGCTGGACAATACAAGATATCATAGACATCTCCTTTTTCATCTGCCCACTTAGCAACAGCATCCATTAATTCAACGACATAATCTAGGGGAAGGGCACCAACATCATCACCTAAAACACCAAATTGCCTAACACCCACATCATATAATTGATCAAATTTATAAAGTAATTTCTCCGTATTTTCTTCAAGTAAATCCATTGCCGCTTGTTTCCCTTGGGTACGAGCAATATGTGCAACTTCACCTAATGGAGAGATCGTCCATACAAATCTAGTTTTTGTTTCATTTCCTACTTTAGCTAATTCTCTAAGCTCTTCCAATTTTTCTTCTGGATATGGCTCATCCCATTTTGCCCGATGATATGGGTCATCTTTAGGAGCAAATATATAAGAATTCATTTTAAATTGACCACCGAACTGCATTAAAGATTCCCTATCTTCATTACTCCATGGAATACCATAAAAGCCTTCTATAAAACCTCTGATTTTTGTATTTGCATAGTCTTTGATACTTAAGTTTCGAACGATTTTATCCGGACTCTGTGACAAAATGGCCCCTAAAGAAACCACACCATAAAAACTAGCATCTGTATCTTTACCAAGAATGGTAATCATGTTATCCTTTATCTCTAATTGATAGGCATCTATTTTGCTATAGTCCATACCTTCTTTATCAATATTTTCTTTAGCATACGTATCAACCGGTCCATCTGAACCTTCCGTTCCAACTAACAGATTAATCTTATTATCTGATATTTCAGTTCCAACTGTTGGTGCTTCGAGGCCATTATTTTGAAATATATTAACAACCTTTTGTTTAGTAGCATCATCAATGGTTTGATCATAAATCACTTGAATCTCACTATCCAATGTAACGGTTCCCTCATTGTAAGATAAATGATGTGGGCTAGGATAAATCTCATATTCCGTTAAATCAGTCTCAGCTACACCTATTAATGGTGCTTGTATTCCTGATAGTAAACTTAGTATTAAGGTGCATATGATTGTTAAATTAAACCAACGTTTTTTCTTCATACGTTTCACCACTTCCTCTCCTTAATTAAACATTCTTGGAGTATTCACTACTTTTTACCAACAATAAATTGTATTATTTTAAACCTCCTTTTCATTTTTAATTGCACATACACTTCCGAGGCTACTATTACCAAAAATTTCACACAATAAAGATATTGCTATTTTTTTTAGTGTGGTTGCTATTTTGTATGCGCTTACATATTTCGATTTTATATAACACTTTTTTTAGTCAAAAAGGTACAAAACATATTAAATTTTATATAATGAGCAAGTGTCTTCTTCCTTTTTCACAAACTAAATAAGGGTGGTAAGAAATACATACCGCCCTTAAAAAATAAGATTAGTTAATACAACAAATAAATGATTACATCTCTATTAGTATACCCGTTTTATCATCCTGTTGTTTTAAACGTGGATAAATGATACATTCTTTGTCTTCCTTTTCCTTCTTTTGTACCTCTGTTAATAACGCATCTAATCCTGATGAAAATGCTATGTTGGCACTTTGTTCCCAACCATTCTCTTTCTCGCTTTGTGTAGGAAGAAGTAATCCGTCACTTAACAATAGTAGTCCCTTCACTTTATTAAGTTGAATGGTTCCACATTCTAACTGGTCAACGCTTTCTTGACTACCGTCTAATATCCTATACCCCTGAGAAGTATTATACTTCTCACGGTTTTCCAATAAAATTGGATTTACCAATTCTCTGAGTTTGCTAAGTTCAACTTCTTGTCCGAATTCTTTACGAAGTTCAGTAATTTTATTTATTGCGATCTGATCAAAGAAATGAACCATATCGTAGGTAACCATTCTAATTTCATCATTATCAAATTTCAAAAACAACATACAGTCCCCTGCATGAACATAATCAAAACAGGAATGATCCTCATTAAATTGAATACCAATGATTCCAGTTGTACTTCTTTTACGCTTTGGAATATATTCAATTTTTGGCATATGTAACTGTTCTATTTTGTTTTGATAATAAGATATCACTTTTTTATTTAATTCTTTGTTTGCTCTCTTGATACATTCAGATAAAGAGCGCTGTTCTTTTTCTTCTAATAAAAACGATTGAAAAGTTTCTGATGCCAATTTACCAGGGATTCCTCCATCTAACCCTGTTGCACCATCAATTGCTGCATAAATATTTGCATGTTCATTTATAACAAAACAATCTTCATTAATTGCTCTTGACCCTTTCTGATAAACCTTCGTTATATTCATAAAGAATTTCTCCTTTTTATATTAAATGTTACATTCATTATTCGTAAGAGGTAAAAAAATCTCCTTATAGTAGAGAGCGTATTATACTTTAGAATCTCTGTCTACTTATAAGAAGATGAATGTTTATTTTTTTTGTTATTTTTCCATCACTGTCTGGTTTGTTGAAGATTGAAATGGTGTTTTATTTTCATTATTTAGTTGTTTTTTACTTTTAACAAAAAAGGCTAATATCAAACCAACTACAGAAATGACGCCAGCTACAATAAAGGAAACATTTACTCCATGTATAACCCCGTTAATGCCTTGGGAAGGATTCGCACTATTGGTCATCACTGAGACTAATAAAGCCGTTCCCATCGCTCCAGCTATTTGACGCATTGTATTATTCATTGCTGTACCGTGTGGAATGAGGTGAGGTGGTAATTGATTTAAACCTGCTGTAGTAACTGGCATCATTACCATTGAAATTCCAAACATTCGACAAGCATGCATGATGGTTAAGTAAGTTATGGTAGTTTCAGTTGATAGATCTGAAAAAGCAAATGTAGATAACGTAACAATTGTTAAACCAATGATTGCCAGCCACCTTGCTCCAAACTTATCAAATAATCGCCCAGTAATAGGATTCATTAAGCCCATAATAATTGCACCTGGCATTAACATTAATCCAGATTGAGTAGCAGTATAGCCTAACATATCTTGTGTTAATAATGGTAAAATGACTGCCCCACCAATCATTGCAATAAATACAACCATTCCTAATACAGTAGTAATAGTGAATACTTTATTTTTAAATACTTGAAAATTAAGAATGGGTTGCTCCAATTTAGATTGGCGCAGAATAAATGTTGACAAACTTATAGCACCAACAATTAACGAGATAACTACTGGCCAACTACTCCAACCCGTATTACCAGCTATACTAAATCCATATAACAAGCCACCAAATCCAAACGTAGATAAAATAATTGACAAACTATCCAGTTTTGGAAATTTACGCTCTGTTACATTTTTCAAGATGAAATAAGCAACAATGATATCAATAATCACAATTGGTAAAATGACAAAAAACAAGCTTCTCCATGGGAATTGATCAATTAACCACCCAGATAAGGTTGGACCAATTGCTGGTGCAAAAGCAATAACCAAACCAAACATCCCCATTGCTCTTCCACGTTTTTCTATAGGAAAAATCAAAAATAAAATTGTCTGCATCAAAGGCATCATAATACCAGCTCCTGATGCTTGTAAAATACGCCCCACCATTAAGTAAGAAAAACCTGGAGCAACCGCACACACCAATGTCCCTAATCCAAATAACCCCATTGCTGATAAGAATAATCTTCTTGTTGTGAATTTTTCAATTAAAAATGCTGTAATTGGTATCATGATCCCATTGATAAGCATAAAAATAGATTGCAGCCATTGGACTGTATTTGGTTCTAATTGTAAATCCGTCATGATTTTTGGTAATGCTGTTGCGAGTAACGTTTGATTTAAAATTGCTACAAACGCACCAGAAATTAATACAATCAATAACGGCACTTTGTTAATTGATTTCATGTCATCTGTTTGATCTATATTGTTAGTCATTCATCATCCTTCTTTCTACTATATACTTTACTGCTTTAACAGCAAGTTGTGTGATTCATTGACTTGTATGAAAGATTTATATATTCATTTATTAAAAATAGTTGCATAATACAACTAAATAATTGTATTATACAACTATAACCTTGTCAATTTATTTTATTTAGTGTAAAACTAAAATGAAGGATACAGTATGTAATAAAAATAGTAAAGAAAACAAATAAGGTGATGTAAAAGATGAGTAAAGACTCTATTGAATCGATTGAAGTCGAAATGGCCGTTTTAACTAGAAGAATAACCATGCTTACAGCTGAAAGAAAAAAAGCTTTTGATCGCTCCGCCTATTTACTTTTACAAGCATTAGCTAATCACGGAGAAACGGGAGTGAAAAAATTAGCCACTATCTTACAATTAGATATTTCTACTGTAAGTAGGCAGGCCGCTATATTAGAACAAAAACAATTCATCACAAAAATTGCTAATCCAGAAGATAAAAGATCTTATTATTATCAAATTAACAATAATGGTAAACGGACATTGCACGCTTACAAACAAAAAAGAATGACCTTTTTCTCAGAGTTGTTAGCAAATTGGTCAGAAAAAGACCGTGAAAATTTCAGTGAATTATTAGAAAAGTTCAATAAAACAGCACATGCTTATTATCATAAAAAGAAATAAAATTACAATAGAAACATATAAGTAGAATGAGGTGATAAGATGTTCGGTGTTAATATTTTAGGCTTTTTAATCCTTCTAATAACCTATATTGGTATTCCAGTTGCTATTATATTATTATTAAAATGGATATATCAAATTAAAAAGAATAGCGATTATCAAGTAGAACAAAACAATCGAATTATACAGTTATTAAAAAGAATGGATAATGAATCATAATTTAAATGGGATAGTAGTGTGATGGTATATCATTTATATAGCATTCTATCCAAAGGAAATTGTTCAAACCAGAATCTATATTTTCAAGAAAACTAGCCTAATAGAATAATCTTGATCTATTAGACTAGTTTTTTATTTAATATTATTCTATAAAATTATGAATATAACTTAGAAAATATCCTTAGATATATTCACAAACCCCTTTGTTCTCCCTCAAACAATTATTTGAGGATTTTATAATGAATAAGAAATATTTTATTTAGCTGTAACTCCACCATCAACAGGTAATTCAATACCAGTAATGTGACTTGCTTCATCTGATGCTAAAAATAAAACTGCATTTGCTACTTCTTCAGCATTACCTAGGTTTGGAAGTGCCACCTGGGATAAGAAATATTCTTTATATTTTGGATCCTCCATAGATGCGGCACTCATTGGTGTAACGATATATCCAGGATGCACAGAATTCACACGAATATTTTTCTTTCCAAAGTCAACTGCTGCTGCTTTTGAAATGGAGCGAACTGCACCTTTAGAAGCTGTATACGCTCCAGCACCAGCCATACCAATTAAAGCTGAAATGGATGAAATATTAACAATTGATCCTCCATTATTTTTTTCCATATATGGAACAGCTAATTGCATGCCAAACATCACACTATTAACATTAATTTGATATGCTTTAGCCCAATCTTGTTCTGTTTGTTCCATAAAAGGTTTAGGTAATGAAATTCCAGCGTTATTTACTAAAATATCCAAATTAGTAAATGCATCGATTGTTTTTGTAAATACTTGCTCCCAATCTTCTTTTGAAGAAACATCATGTTTTAAAGCAAGCGCTTTCCCGCCATTCGCTTTAATCTGCTCTTCTACTGACTTTACAGCTTCATAATCAATGTCTGTTGCTACTACGATCGCACCTTCTTTTGCAAATCGAACGGCTTCTTCTTTACCCATGCCACTTCCTGCTCCAGTTATTACTGCAATTTTGTTTTCTAACCTCATTACAACCACCCCAAAAAATTAAATTATGATAGTTAAACTATCATAATTTAATTTTACACATCCCTTATTCAATTTGCAAACTTTAACAATTTAAAAGTATAATAAATGAGCAAAGGGGGAGTACGAATGGCAAAAGGTACACGAGCACATAATAAATGGCAACGATATCAAACCATTGTCTCAGCAGCAGAGGAATTATTTATCAAACATGGATTAGATACGGTTCAAATGAAAGATGTAGCAAGCGCAGCCGGAATTGGAATTGCTACATTATTTCGCTATTTTCCAAAAAAAGATCAATTGATTGTAGCTGTTGCAACAAAGAACTTAAAACGTACAATGGATGACTTATCAGTAATCGTTCAAGCAAATAAAACTGCCTATCAGCGACTAGAAGATGTGCTAGATTATTTGTTTAAGAAACAAACAACAAACAAACATGCCGCTATTAAATTCCGAGAAGCCTTTGAAAGTTATGCATCATTTACAAAAGAACCAATTGCAGACATACATGATTATATTGATATCCAAAAACAGATCATACAAATCCTTCAACCCGTTATAGAGGATGGAGAAAATGATGGTACTATCAGAAAGGACATACCAATAAAGGACACGATCACAACAATCATTAATGCATATGGTACTTTTGCAAGCAATATTATACTAAAAGAATCGATAACCTATACAGAGGCTCATTTTACACCAGAACGACAACAACAGATTTTAAAGGATATACTTCTTAGCTATGTGCGCCCTTCAAATTAATACATCTTTATTTATTTCATAGTAGTGCAAAAGTGGCTTAAACCATAAACACAAAATAGACTACACCTCATTCTGTAGTCTACATCATTTACTCAATCTATTTTTTAGCACAATAAAATGGAGCATAGGGGGCTCGAACCCCTGACCTCTTGCATGCCATGCAAGCGCTCTCCCAGCTGAGCTAATGCCCCAGATATACATTTAGATCGTAGAACAATCCAATAGGTAAAAACTTGACTTCATTATAGCTATTTTTTAGAAAAAAAACAATTATTAATGAATCCTTTTTTTCCTTTTTATCGTATACTTATTATAGTCATTTGGAGGTGGTAGGGTATGGCAGAAACTTTTTCATTGTTGGCACCATTAATTGCCTTAGAATTAATTCTTGCAATTGTAGCGGTTATAGCTTGGTTTAAAACAGAAAAAACAAATGGCCCACGTTGGCTATGGTTAATTATTATTTTATTATTACAAATAATCGGGCCTATTCTATTCTTTGTGATTGGAAGGAGGCAACAGTAATCTTATGTTTAATGTACAACATGTAACAAAGAAATTTAATGACACCCCTGTTGTAAATGATATTTCTTTTCGTTTGGAATCCGGAAAATGTGTTGCATTACTCGGAGCAAATGGGGCTGGGAAAACAACCACATTACGCATGTTATCTGGATTATTGAAACCCAGTAATGGAACGATTGAATTTGAAGGAATGAAACTAGGTGCTGACATTCGTGAACATATTGGTTATCTACCACAGCATCCTGTTTTTCACGCTTGGATGACTGGAAAAGAATTTTTAATATTTGTTGGTCAGCTTGCTAATTTAACCAAAGTAAAAGCGACGGAACTTGCTGATTATTATTTAGAACGTGTTGGCATTTCAGAAGCAAAAAATCAACGTATTAGCAAATATTCTGGCGGAATGAAACAAAGGTTAGGAATTGCTCAGGCATTGATTCACAGGCCAAAAATGATCATGTTAGATGAACCTGTCTCTTCTCTAGATCCAATTGGTCGTAGAGAGGTTCTAACACTGATGCAAGAGTTGAAAGAACAAACTACTATTTTATTCTCGACACATATTCTAAGTGATGCAGAAGAAGTTAGTGATGATTTATTACTCATGCACCACGGCCAAATTGTTGAAGCAGGTAGCTTAAACGAATTACGTCATAAACATCAAACATCGAAAATTCACCTGTCTTTTAAAGTAAAAAATGAAAACTACCTCACGGATATTTCGAAGTTACCTGGTGTTACAAAGTGTTTTATAGATGGGGATAACATTATTTGTATTGTTAAAGATATGGAATTAGCACGACAAGCTTTATTGGCAAGAGTATCAGCAAAAGAATGGCCACTTACTAAATTTGAAGTCAGTCGAACATCACTAGAAGACTTATTTATGAAGGTGGTGAAGGATTAATGCAATGGCGTACAATTTTCCGAAAAGAAATGCTAGAATATTGGCGGAATTTTAGTTGGGTATGGGTACCAATTGTTTTTATCATTCTTGCTATTATGGATCCTTTAACTACTTATTATATGCCTATTATTTTAGATAAAGTTGGCGGTCTTCCTGAAGGTGCCGTATTTGAAATGCCAGACATCACCGCAGTTGATGCATTTATGATGAGCTTAAGTGAATATAGTATGTTTGGAGTGCTTGTTATTGTGTTGATTACTATGGGGACGATTGCAGGTGAAAGAAAAAGTGGTGTAGTCGAGCTAATTTTAGTAAAACCTGTACACTACGCAACATATATCACAAGTAAATGGGCTGCTAAATTAACCGTTATATTAGCTTCCACTTGCATTGGGCTACTAACTAGCTGGTACTATATTAATTTATTATTTGGGGATATTTCCTTTATCTCAGTAATAGAAGCTATTGCTTTTTATAGCCTATGGTTCATGCTTGTTGTAACAATTACTATGTTCTTTAATTGTTTATTTAAATCATCTGGGATTGTTTTTGGTGCATCAATTGGAACATTGTTAAGTTTGTCTGCCATTTATCGTGTTTTCTCACATAAACTTACTTGGTTCCCAAATAGCTTAAGTGGTCATATTGGTGAAATGCTGCAGACCGATACGATCTCGAATACACTGTGGGGTGCATCATTTGTAACAATCCTGTGTATTATAGTTATCCTTTTTATTTCTGTTCTCATTTTCAGAAAAAAAGAATTAGCATAAAAAGAGGAAGCTTCTGGTATAAGAAGCTTCCTCTTTAATAAAACAAGCAAATTAATTTAACTTTTTATCATGAGGTTTATCATGTTGCTCTTCTGTCACTTCTGAAAATAAACTACCTGATTTATTAGTTAGAGAAGGTGTGTCTGTAAAGGTCATTCCCATTAATTTTTTAAACTCCCCAACTGTTAAAGGTTTCGCATCAGGCATTAACTCATAACCAATTCTTCCATTTGGTTCAATTGTTGCGTTCTTAATATCAGAAATATTAGCTATACCTTGTTGGCGTAATTGCATTTCTAATTTATCAACTGTAATTCGTAGCTTTTTTAAATTATTTATATTTAATTGACCTTGTTCTATTACAGAGATTGATTTACCAGTAATAAACTTTTCAACCGTATTGGATTTAACTTGGAGATACTCAATTAATACAAGAACCGTAATGAAAATAGTAATTGTAATAATGGTTTTCAACACACTATCTTCAATAATTGGTTGAACAATAATTGATCCAATGGAAATCATTACAATTGTTGTTGTAACTGACATTTGCGCTATAGATTTTCTGCCTGCTAATCGTAATATTAAAAATCCAGAAAGAACCATGATTATCGCTTTCCATACAAAACCCATACGTTGTTCTCCTTCAATCTTTTGTTATGCTTACTATTTTCATTATAAACTTGACTATTCGAGGAAAATATTTCTTTTTAGTAAAAACAGTGTATGATTACTTAAGTTAGTAAGGAACAATCTCCCTTTTTTAAAGCCTATTTGTCTCTGCGCATTGGCAAGGTACAGCAACGAAATGACCCGCCTGATTTAATAATTTCACTAAAAGGTACTTCAATAACTGAAAAGCCATGTGTCTGAAGTGCATGATTGACAACTTTATTTTCTGGTAAGCTAATAACGGTATTATTTCCAATCGATAATACATTTGTACCTAATGTAAATTGCTCATCTTTAGATACCTCAATGATAACATCATAATGCTGTTTGATTTTTTCTAAATCTTTTTCCGTGAATGCATGAGGATAAATAAGTACGGTATTTGATGAAATACAGTTAAATGCACAATCTAAATGTAAAATTTGATCTGAAATTGTTAATGGTATAATTTGATGGTTAGGTAATTCTTTTTCTAACATGTTGATTGCTTCTATGGTTGTTCGTTCACTTACACCTATCCAAATGGTTTGTCCATCAATAATCACATCTCCTCCTTCTATGGAAGAGATATCAATTGATTGAAACGGAGTCTTTTGATGATCTAATTGCTTCTTTAATTCGTTAACTTCAGGAACTCTAATTTGACGTTGCATACTTGATGTATAAAATGTTTCCCCAATACAAAAACCAATATCACGTGTGAAAACTTGTTCATATAAATCAGGGTTTGGACTAAGTTCTAATACCTGAATGTGTTGATTTTTTAATGTTTGTACAAATGCCTCATGTTGTGCCATGGCTATACTTACATCAATGTTCTCAGACTCATAATGCTTTTGTGTTTCATTTATAATTTTCCCTATTTTCATATAAGCCGGTGAACAAACAATGACTTTTTGTAACTGATCATACTCTGTTTCACAACTCACCTTTTCTGTCCATATCTTTGAATTTGTTTGCAAAAACATGACCTCCCTTTTTTGTCTATATCTCTTTATCTTCTTTTAGTATAACAAATATTATCGGAATGGTTTGATAAGTAAACGTTCTAAACCCGAATTCGTAACGTTATAATTGTCTCCATCTGTTGTTATGACTATATCTCCCGCTTTAGCAGTAGAATATATAGTAGCACCAACTGCTAATAAATGATCAACAGTGACGCGAACTGGATGACCATAGGTGTTATCCTTCCCATATGATAAAATAGCGATTTCTGGATCAACCGCTTGCAAAAAGGCAAATGAACTAGAAGTATCTGAACCATGGTGTGCAACTTTAAGAATTTCGGCATCAACATCTGTTCGTTGCATTATTTTCAATTCTTGTTTTTTTTCTACGTCACTCATTAATAAAAAATCGATGTTATCCATTGTCAATTGTAAAGCTAAAGAAGACTGATTGTTTGTTTTTAATATCGAATTTGCATTTAATACAATTAATGAAGTATTATCTGATAATGCCTTTACAGTATTCAATTTGACAATATGTAATGGTATATTCTTTTTCTTAATATTACGGAAATAACGATGATAAGTCCTTGTATAATAAAATTTCCCACTATCCCATATTTCTTTAATTGGAAATTGATTAATAATTGGTAGTAGGCCCCCGATATGGTCAATGTCTGGATGGGTTGCAATTAATAAATCTAATTCTTGTACCTTTTGTTCTTCTAAATAATCAAGTACCTTTGCACTTGCCTCAGGTGGCCCACCATCAATTAAAATATGTTCTTGTTCTGGTGTTTGTATTAAGATACTGTCCCCCTGACCAACATTAATAAAATGGACTTCCATTACACCTTCACTTGCTTGAACAGTCTCTATTTGTAATTGTAAAAGTAAAACAATTATAAACAGAATCTTAAAATGCGTTTTTCTCACAAATTTTTCCCTCCTATCATTAGAAAACATCGTATCATTCATAGCATAAGTAAATTTTTAATTTTTATGAATCCATGAGGTTCTATCTATTAGGGGAATTAGCACGCATTGTTTGTTTAACATTAATTAATAAAAAAAGAATGCCACAACAAGGTGACATTCTTTTTACTATTTATGCTTTTTTTACTTGAATCTGATTATCGACTAATTCAACTTGGATATCAATCACTTGTTCGTCTTCTAATAATAGATCTGTAATGCCATCTTCTACTATATCCTGGATCACACGGCGTAGTGGGCGTGCACCGAATCTTGGATCATAACCTTTCGTTGCAAGATATTGTTTTGCTTCATCTGAAACAGTAATTGAATATCCTTGTTCTTGAACATTCTCTTCTAATTCAGCTAGCATAATATCCACAATTTGAATAAGATCTCGTTCATGCAACTCATTAAATGGAATGATTGCATCAAAACGATTTAAGAATTCTGGTTTAAAGTAATCATTTAGTGATTCTAGCGTAGATACTGCTTCATTACGATCACTATTAAAACCAACTGTAATGTTTTTGACACCACTTCCAGCATTACTTGTCATAATAATTACCGTATCTTTAAAACTAACTTTTCTACCATGACTATCTGTTAAATGACCGTCTTCCATAATTTGAAGGAACATATGCTGTACATCTGGATGAGCTTTTTCGATTTCATCTAATAAAATCAAACTATACGGATTACGACGTACCCTTTCTGTTAACTGCCCAGCTTCTTCATGTCCAACGTATCCTGGTGGTGAACCGATTATTTTTGATACCGCATGTTTTTCCATGTATTCACTCATATCAAGACGAATGAGCGCATCTTTTGTACCAAATAGTTCCTCTGCTAAAGCTTTCGTTAATTCTGTTTTTCCGACACCAGTTGGACCTATAAATAAGAACGAACCAATTGGACGATACTTAGATTTTAATCCAGCACGGCTTCTACGAACTGCTTTTGCTACTTTTTCAACAGCGTTATGCTGTCCAATTACTTTCTTACCTAAGTTCTCAGCAAGATGTTGCATTTTTGATTGTTCATCCGCTTGAATTTTTCGTACGGGAATTCCTGTTTTTTCTTCAACAATAAGTTGAATATCTTCAACTGTAACAGCTACTTGTTTCTCTTCTGTTGACTCGTTTAATTTTTTCTCTAGTAACAACTCTTGATGTCTTAGGTTGGCAGCACGTTCATAATCTTCTTTTTCTGCTGCTTCTTGTTTCTCTTTTGCAATATTATCTAGCTGTTTCTGTATTGTTTCTTTATCCGAACCAGCATAGGTAAGATTCTGACGAGAACCAGCCTCATCAATAAGATCAATTGCTTTATCAGGTAAGAATCGATCTTGTAAATAACGTTTTGATAAGGTAACTGCTCCTTCAATAGCTTCATCTGTATAAGATACATGATGATACGATTCATAACGTTCTTGTAAACCTTGTAATATTTGAATAGCTTCTTCCATACTTGGCTCTTTCACCATAATCGGTTGAAAACGACGTTCTAGAGCGGCATCTTTTTCAATTTGACGATACTCTTTCAAGGTTGTTGCACCTATTAATTGCAATTCGCCACGTGCTAGCGCAGGTTTTAAAATATTTCCTGCGTCCATTTGTGAGCTTTCTGCTGTACCAGCCCCAACTAATAGATGGATTTCATCAACAAATAAAATAACATTTTTACGTGTTTGTAGTTCAGAAACTAATTGTTTCATGCGCTCTTCAAATTGTCCTCGAACCCCTGTATTAGCAACTAATGAGGCTACATCTAGTAAATAAATTTCTTTATTCAATAATTTTGATGGTACATTCCCTTCCGCAATCTTCAATGCAAGTCCTTCTGCAATTGCTGTTTTACCTACACCAGGTTCCCCTATTAATACTGGATTATTTTTGTTTCTTCTATTTAGAGTTTCCATCACACGTTTGATTTCTTTATCGCGACCAATAACAGGATCAATAATACCTGCTTTTGCTGCGTGAGATAAATTACTTCCTAGTTCATCCAATAATCCCGATTGATTGGAACCATTTTGCGCTTCTTCATTTGTAGCTGAGCCCGTAAAAAAGTCTTGAAAACCTGGTTGTCCTTGTCCTTGTCCACCAAAGAAACCTGATGGATTTTTCGCATTTTGTTGTATTTCTTTAAAGCAAGTTTCACAAACATGCATTTGTTGTGTTTGACTATTAAATCGAAGGGTTACATTAATATTAGCTGGACGAATGCCACAATGTTGACATTTCATAAGATTCTCCTCCTTCAACTAAAAGCTTAATTAGATCAAAATTTGATCTGACTATCTTTGACCTTTGATCCTATTATAATCTGACCTATTTTGACTTTCAAGTATTTTGCTTTTATTTTTCTTCTTATCTGTCCAAAAATAAGTTTAAGACAATGGATACGTCATTAATATTCACCTCGAAGAATACATATATTGTAATCATTTTTATAATTTAAAGGAATAAATAATCTATTAATATACCATACTGATAACAAGGAGGAGATTATTATGTTTATAGCATATAGCCTATATATAGTGACTTTTATTGTTACGTTTTTAGTTAGTTATTATTATATTAATTATGCAACGGTAACTACTACCATTCGACTTCATATTAATATTGTTGTTGCTAGTGTAATGCAACTATCTATTTATTCACTTTCCATATTTGGTTGGTTTTTATACACATTCCCTAATAGTGAATCGCATGTATTTATTGGACTTCAACTAGGATATTGTTTTTTCCTAATTAGTGAAGTTTGTTTAATTGGATTAGCCTTGTACAAGTTTAAAAGGACAGAAATGATTCATCTAGCAAAGCATACTTGGCGTATTTGCAAAAAAAATTACTTAAAAATTTATAAAAGCATTCGATCATAAAATCACAGGTTCATTAATAAGGAGTTTTCGAAAAAAAAGAAGAGGCGCTTAGTAGCGCCTCTTCTTTTTTATAAAAGTTTGTATTATTTTAGTACTTATACACATCTGTGAAAGGTTTTATACCGTTTGTTTTTCCCGTTGACGTAATTCAACTCGACGGATTTTACCAGAAGTGGTTTTTGGTAATTCATTAATAAATTCAATTTTTCTAGGATATTTATATGGTGCTGTCATTTGCTTCACATGATTTTGTAATGTTTTTACTAATGTTGGATCATTTTGATCGACATTATCTTGCAATACAATATATGCTTTAACTACATTTCCTCTAATCTCATCGGGACTAGCAACTACTGCACATTCTTTTACAGACGGATGCTTAACTAATGAATCCTCTACTTCAAATGGTCCAATTGTATAACCAGAACTTACAATAATATCATCGCTTCTACCTTCAAACCAGAAATATCCCTCATCATCAAGCATTGCTTGATCACCCGTCACAAAATAATTACCACGTCCTGCCTTCTTCGAACGTTCTTCATCTTTATAATAACCTTTGAATAAAGCAGGTGTATCTAAAGGAATAGCAATATCGCCAACTGTACCAACTGGGACTGGATTAGCATCTTCATTAATTAATACAACCTCATTTCCGGGTGTAGGTTTACCCATTGAACCTGGCTTTACTTTCATACCTTTAAGAAAACCTAAAAGTAACGTACTTTCCGTCTGCCCATATCCGTCACGAACCGTAACATTGAAATATCGTTGGAAAATATCTATTACTTCTCTGTTTAAAGGTTCACCAGCCGAAACTGCACTATGCAAAGCTGGAAGTTGATATTCAGTTAAGTTATCTACTTTTGCCATCAAACGATATTCCGTTGGCGTACAACACAATACATTAATTTGTTGTTCTTGCAACAATTGCAAATATTTTTTCGGATTAAACTTTCCATTATAAACAAAACCCGTTGCCCCTGATCCTAGTACAGATAAGAGCGGGCTCCAAACCCATTTTTGCCAACCTGGAGCTGCTGTTGCCCAAACAATATCATCTTCCTTGATACATAACCAATTAACAGATGCAGTCTTCAAATGAGCAAACCCCCATGCATGTGTATGCATGACTCCTTTTGGATTGCCTGTTGTACCAGATGTATATGGCAAAAAGGCAAGATCATCCCGTGACGTATCTGCCATTACTAACTCTTCTGAAGCTTCTTCTTTCCACTCATCGATTGGAATCCAGTCCTTCACTCTTGCTCCAACTGTAAATTTTTCCAATACATTTATTTGATCAATTTCACTAAATTGATCAACAAATGGATAATAACTAACAATTGCCTTAACCTCACCATGAGTAATGCGGTATTGCAGATCCTTCGTTCTAAGCATTTCAGAACTTGGTATAATCACAATCCCTGTCTTCAATGCTGCAAGATAGACTTCATATGTCTCAATTAAACGTGGCATCATTACAAGAATCTTATCACCTTTTTGTAGTCCTCTTTCCAAAAATATGTTTCCAATTTTATTTGCATTATATAGTAATTGTTGATAAGTTACATGTTTTTCTAATCCATTATCGTCCTGCCATATAATTGCAGTACGATTTGGATCCTGTGCGTATTTCTCCATTTCCATTGCAATATTGTACTTTTCTGGAGCTATTAAATCTTGTTTTTTCATTATTCACCCTTCTTTATTTGTATGACGGAAGAAACAATCATACAATTTAGTAGTAGGTACTAATTGTATGTCATTATATCAGATTTTAATCCTTGTTTTCAATATAAAACAAAAATATCTTATTTGATTTATATAAGATAACCAGATAAAGTTAGATAATTATTCCTCATTTTCACTTTGGTATGTTATGATGAGAAGTAATTAAAAGGGAGGTTTTTCTATGCAACTTACCATTATGTCTAATAAAAAATCAAAAGCGGTCGAAACATTAAACATGTATGTATACAAACAAAGTAAAGTGATCGAAACAGTTGATAAAAATAACAACTATTATTACCTTGTTTTTTATCATAATGACTTTATTAATGGTGTAAAAACAACAAAAATAAAGCTTGGCTCTCATATTCATCGCACCTTCACGAATGGAATACAATTACAAGGTGACCACCCTTTTATTAATGAACTGATAGAAAAAGAAACATTTTCTTGTCTTCGATTTAACCAACTGTACAAAAAATTACAACAACATTATTCTCCAATTGAAACTGCATTAATCTTATCTTTTTTTGATACGTATACTTCTCCCGATTCTATACAAAAACTACTTAAAAAAACCTTTTACACTTACAGAAGAAATGGAAAAATGCGTAAAGCATTACAAGTGTTATATGTGCTAAAACAAGTTGATCCCACTGATACTTTCGCATTGGATATGATTGGAAAATTAGAGTTTCAAACATACAAAGAAGCCTATCAACAACTAGACACTTTAGAAAAGTACGATCCTATTAACTTTGAGTCCTTTTGTTTTGATCAACTAGATCAGCCCGATGCACAAAGCATGTTAATTAATTTTTATAGTAAAAATAACCGTAAATTAGACGCTAATGTAATTAGCATATTTCTATTAAAACAACAATTTGATCAAACGCTTTTGAATGAACTAAAGGCTTCAATCAGCCAGTGGAGTATTGAATCACAAATAAATTTGTTATTCGATTTAAACCAGCACCATTCCCATCCTTCTTTCATAAAAGAACTTACATCAAAATTACTAGGATCTTCTTATCACAAAGAAGTCACGTCTTTTCTGATTGAACATGACTATCTACCAACAGCAGAAGAGGTAGAACAAGTTATCCACCATTTAAATCATACAGATTCAAATCAACTGGCAAATTATTTCCATCAATCAAGAAAAAAACTATTACAACTACGCCAACAATTATCCAAAAAACAATTAGAACAAATCATTACACCCTTTATCAAATCATTCTTACCAAAGTATAGCCTTTCAGAAATACATGAATGGATTAAAGTTTTTCAACAAGAAAATGAACAATTTCTTATTGAAAAAACAATAAATGACATGGAGCAACTTCAAGATGATCCAGATCATCAATATAAACTCGGAGAATTATATGCTTCATTTGATCAGCCTGATAAAGCTATTGAATGTTTTAAGTGGGAAGTAGAGCTTGATCCACTCAATACAAAAGCAATTAAAGGCATTGTAAAGCTCTCAAAAAAGATTGGTAATAATGCCGAAGCCGCTGTCTATCAAGATTTATTAATCCAAACTCAAAAATATGTATAATCTGTAAAATAAAAATCCGAACTGTGATTCGAATATTATTTCGAATTCGTTCGGATTTTTATGCCTTTACATACCATAAATCGCTTTTGGTAATTTATCTTTCATTACTAAATCATCCAATGATCGAAAAGTGTAGCCTTGCTTTCTTAAATCATCAATAAAATATTCTAATGCTTCAGCGTTATCAGCCGATACTGTATGCAATAAAATAACTGCACCAGGATGAATTTGATCCATTATTTGTTGATAAGAAGCCTTCCACCCTTTTTGCTTATCTGTTTGCCAATCAACAAAGGCTAACGACCAAAATACATGTGTATAACCAAGCTCATTTGCCCATTGAATTGTTTGAGCATTGAAGGTTCCTTTTGGTGGACGCACATATTGTAGTGTCTCTAAATTAGTAATGGAAGCAACCGCTCTATCTAATAGAGATAGCTCCTCTTTCATTTTTTCTTTTGAGATGGAGGTGAAATCAGCGTGATGATTCGAATGGTTGCCAATTATATGCCCATCTTTCACCATGCGTTTAATTAGATCTGGTGCACTTCGAACATAGTGACCAGTAACAAAAAATGTTGCCGGTACTTCTTTCTCATTTAACACATCTAATACATGTTCAGTATAGCCTTCTTCATAACCATTATCAAAAGTTAAATAAACGACTTTATCACCTGATTGATCCATATAATATCCACCATTGTCTTCTAAAATATCCCCATATTTACCTACTTCTGGCGGCTGGTGATTTGTTCCTTTTTTATACCCCCACCCAAAACTTTCAGCGGTCACAAAACCAGGACTTGAAGCCACTAACATAACTATTGCACTTATAATAATCATCCGTTTTTTAAGCATAACAATCACCCGTTTTTTCTTTTAGTGTACCAATTAACGAGTAATTTATTCTTTAGATTTAGAATGCTTACAACCAGGTAGAGATGGCGAAATCTATATGGATCAATGGCCAGTACATAGAGTTTGTTTTCATAAAAAAGAGTCACCAAAGATGCGCACTGATCATTTATTAACTTTTTAAAGTATTAATGCAGCAATCCAACCGAAAATAAATAGTGGTATATTAAAATGTAAAAAGGTTGGTACACAAGTATCCCAAATATGATGATGTCTACCATCAGCATTCAAGCCTGATGTCGGCCCCAACGTACTTTCACTAGCAGGTGAACCAGCATCACCTAGCGCACCAGAAGTGCCTATTAAAGCAGCTGTTGCCAAAGGTGAGAAGCCAGTTGCTATACAAATCGGAACATATAAAGCTGCAATAATCGGAATTGTTCCAAATGATGAGCCAATTCCCATTGTAATAACAAGACCAACAGATAGCAGAACAAATGCAATCAAAGCTTTGTTACTACTTAAGAAGCCAGAACTTGCATCAATTAAAGCGGTAATTGCTTCTGTTTCTTCTAAAATATGTCCAAACCCAGAGGCAATTAACATGACAAAAGCAATTGTACCCATCATGGTAACTCCTTCAGTAATCACCTTATCTCCTTGATTAAATGGAATAACTAAAAATACAAACATCAATACAAGTCCTGTCAGCGCACCAAGAATCAAATTCCCTGTAACAAGTTGAACAGTCAATGCACCAATAATCGCAAGTATAGTTAAAAGATGATCACGGTTAAACGTAATTATATTATTTTCTTCCTCTATTTCGTTTTCTAGATCATTAATCGGTTGTTTTACAGGTTTTCGATACGTAATAAACACAGCAATGAATAAGCCGATAATCATTCCAGAACCGGGAATAAGAAGAGATAAATTAACTTGATTCATTGAAATCATCATACCATTCGTTCTCATACCTTCAACAATCGTTTCATGAAACAACAGACCATATCCGGCAGGAATCATGATATATGGTGCTTTTAAACCAAAAGTTAAAGCAGTAGCTATTGCACGTCTATCCACTTGCATTTGATTAAATAATTTTAATAATGGCGGTATTAATATAGGAATGAATGCGATATGAACAGGTACAACATTTTGTGATAATGAAGCTATTGCAGCAATTGCCAATACAATCATTGTTCGTTTGCCAGTTAATACACGAACTAAATAACGAACGAGAACATTGGTAATGCCTGTATAACTTATCGCTACGGCAAATGCACCAAGTAAAATATAGCTTAAAGCAGTTTTCGCCTGTCCACCCATCCCTTCAATAAGTAGGTTCATGCTTTCTACTAAGGTTAAACCAGACATTAATCCAGCAACAAGTCCAGCAGCTAATATGGCAATAATGACATGCACTCTAGCTAGACTCAAGATGATCATCACTAATACAGATATAACAACTACCCAAGACATTTTATATCCTCCAAACATTTTATCAATCTAACGCTTTACCATAATAAAGCATGAAGTCAAAAAAAGCAATCCTAAAATTTTAGGAATTGCTTTTTGATGAGGTTATTTTTCTTGTAATGCTTGCTCCATTTTTTCGATTAATTCAAGTAATTGATCAACATCTTCAACAGATGTGTTCGTAGGATCAAGTTGATCTAATTGATCTAAAAATGTTTGTAATTGTGTTTTTAATTGAATTATTTTTGCATCTTGTACCATTATATACTCCTTTTTCTCAGGGTTCTTGTAACATTATACCCGGTTATCAGACAAAATGAAATGCTGGCTCAAGAATTAGATGTTCATTTATGCTATAATGAATCCGATCCGTGTTAATGGAGGGAAAGATAATGAACACAAAAGAAATACTAGCATTCATTAAAAGTGTATTAGAAACCAATACTGCTCAAATTATCATTGGCGGAATAACTATTTTTGCCTTGGTTATTGTTTTACGACGAATTATTCGTTCTTTCTTTAAACGAACAAGATTTATTGATGATAAAAAAGAAAAGACGATTGAATCTATGCTAAATTCTGTCATCAAGTATGTTGCAACGATCGGGTTTATTTTCTATATTTTATCTGTCTTTGAAATTGAAGTAGGTAGTATGTTGGCCGGTGCTGGTGTACTTGGTATTGTTATTGGTTTTGGTGCACAAAGTCTCATGAAAGATCTCTTTGCTGGTATTTTTCTATTATATGAAAAACAATTACAGCAAGGTGATTGGATCAAGGTCAATCATACATTTGAAGGTCTAGTAGAGGAAATTGGTTTTCGCGTTATCAAAGTTAGACAGTGGTCTGGTACATTAGTGACAATTAGTAGTGGCCAAATACAAACGATAGAAAATTACAATATGAATAAAATGCGCGTCATTGAAAGTGTAACAGTAAGTTTCTATGAGGACCCGAAAAAAATATTTTTAATCCTTGAACAAACATGTGAGCGATTAAATCAAGAGTTAGGCTCTTACTTAAAAAAAGATTTAACTGGTAGCCCAATCGAACCCTTTACACTTTATGGAATGGGTTCATTAAATGATAATTATCGTGGATACCAATATACAATAACAGGACTGTGTGAAGACTTAGTCTACTTTACAGCAGCAAAAGAAACACGTCGTATGATGGCTGAAGCCATGTTCGAACATGGCATTCAGATGGCTGAACAACATATTGATATGCGTACAAATGATGGGAATAAGGAGTAGTCCTAATATTAGGCCTACTCCTTATTTTAATTCAAATGAAAAGGATACATAGTCTTGAATAGGAATCCAAGCGCCAACACCTTGTTTCGTAACATTTTTAATAACTATTCTTTTCTTTGAACCTTTTAATTCAATATATATCTCTCCATAAGTAATAAAACCCTTCTCACTTACAGCTGGAGCAAATGCATGTAATTTACCTGTTTTATTAACAGGTACCGAATAAGTATTTGCCTTTTTTGTATCTTTTCCTATGATCGTATGAAAAGATAACGGTAATTTCGTGTTCTGTTTCGCCTTTAATAATATTAGCTTTTTTATTTGGTCCTGTTTATCTATTTTAGTAGTTAATGCTCCTTTAATATGGGCTTCCTTTAATTGATTATAGCTTATTGTCTTATTGACATCATTTCCAGTATTCGTCAATTTATTCGTATTTATTTGTTGATATTCCCAGTTGATTTGTGTTTTATCAGAGGTGTAATTTAATGGCCAATGTCCCATATAAATACTTCCACGATACCCGAAAGCAAAGGGAGAAGTTTTAATTGAAGTTTCATTTAGCATTTGTATTAAATCTGGATTTTCAATTGCTATATCTGACTCTTCTATTAGTTCTTTTACAAATTCACTTGGTTCTAATATGATCTCATCTTCCGTTGAATTCGAATACGTATTTTCATTAGTAATCGATAATACATGATTCGGTATTTCTAAATCCTTTTCTTGCGCAGTAACTGGCGTAGAAAAAAAGGATAATACGATGAAACTGACTATTAATGTTATTATTTTAGAATGCTGCATATTCCTCTATCCCTTCCTACAAAGTCGTACTCCGTTGTATTATTCGTTGTAAATAGAAAAATATACAAACCTTTAACTAAACAATCATTCGTTGATCTAGACGAGTAGCTATTTTTTTCGCGGTTGGTTCAAATAATTGAATAGATGGTCCTATACCAAACAAGATAATAAATGTCCCTATACCTATCGGACCTTCGATAGTAAATGCAATAACAAATGCGAGTGCTTCTGTTAATGTCTTTGCTATTGTGGTGCTTAAATGAAACCTTTGTTGTAGTGACACCATTAATCCATCTACTGGATTAAGAGGAAATTTAGGCTGCAAATATAATGAAACACCCAGACCTAGTATCAATACACCTGTAAGTAAAAAGAGCAACTGAACAAAGAAACCACTGATCTCCCATGAATCCATAACAATCAAAAGCCAGAAATCAATCATAAAACCAATGATAAGAACAGTAACTATTGCAAAATAATCTGGTTTCATTTTTACAATACCAGCATTAACTAACATTAAGATCAATCCAATAATAATAACCCAATTACCTACTGTAAAACCTGTTATTCCTGCCAACCCAACATTTAATGCATCCCAGGCACCTGCTCCAAGATCAGCCTTAATTGTCATTGAAACTCCAAACGAGAGCACAACCAATCCTAGAATAAAAAATAATATCCTTGCTTGTGTATTCCTCAATAAAGCACCCTCCTCTTTACAATCAAAGCCTAAATAAATCCATCTTACTATGTAATAAAATCAAGTTAAACTAATTATACCATTAAAAATAAAGAGCCTAAGAATAAGGCTCTTTATTTTTATATACTTAATTGTATTGTTTCGAGGCTCTCTTCGATCTCGATACTATCTTCAACGGAGCGAACCATCGAACAATTTTTCCGTGCGATAGCTAAATTTTTATAAAGTTTTTCGTTACTTAAATTTTTCCCTTTTATAATATAATGTAATTTTATTTTTTCAATTTTATTTGCTTCATCTGGATTTCTAGTTACATCTGTTTGAATAACAAAATCCTCAATCTTCACATGTTGTTTTTCTAAGATTTTCATAAATACAGATGCACTACACCCCGCAATGGATGCTACCATTAATTGATATGGACGATAACCATAATCTTCATTACCCGAAATATCTAACACTCCGTATGGAAGATCTACCCTTACACCAGCTTCTTTAAATTGAAATTCCATCAATACCAACTCCTTTGATAAATCTATATTTATGCTTCCCGTTATTATTTACTATAACACATTCTAGAACATAAATTTGAATTGATCTTTTTTATTTTATAAATTAAAGTGGTTTTAGGTTAGAGTGAATTGGAGTGTTATATATGTTCTCAGAAAAAGTACGCTTTTGGGTATTGATTAGTTTTGTTACCGTATCAGGATTTTCTCAAGGAATGCTATTACCTTTGCTAGCAATTATTTTAGAACAGATGGGTGTTCCTTCCTCAGTAAATGGTCTACATGCAACAGGACTATATATCGGTGTACTTATTGCATCTCCATTTATGGAAAAACCGTTACAAAAACTAGGATACAAGCCTATTATTCTTATAGGAGGATTCCTCGTACTTGGTTCTTTATTCGTTTTTCCTATTTGGCAAGCACTTTGGTTTTGGTTCATTTTACGACTTTTAATCGGTATTGGAGATCATATGCTTCACTTTGCTACCCAAACATGGATTACTTCTACAGCAGCACCAGAAAAAAGAGGAAAAATCATTGCTTTTTATGGATTATTTTTCAGTCTAGGGTTCTCAATTGGCCCTTTAATGACAAGACTACTTGTCATTCATCAAAGTTTACCCTTCGTCGTATCTGCTATTTTTTGCCTTGTGATCTGGCTATTAATGCTATTTATTCGTAATGAGTATGTCAATACGAACGATGGTGTGGAGATGGTTGAAGTCTCGTCGTCAATTGGACGCTTTATCAAAACAGGTAAATTAGCATGGGTAGCATTATTAGCACCATTTGTTTATGGATTACTCGAATCCACATTGCATGGTATATTTCCTGTGTATGGTTTGCGCATTGGACATGATGTGGATATATTATCAGTTGTAATTCCTTTATTCTCCTTTGCTAGTTTACTCACTCAAATTCCGCTTGGCATATTGAGCGATAAAATTGGACGAAAAAAAATGTTATTAGCTATTATTAGCTTAGGTATTGGTATATTTGTTATTGGTGCACAAATAGAACATTCTATTATTGGATTATTCTTTACCTTTGCTTTTGCCGGCATGTTATTAGGATCCCTTTATTCACTTGGCGTTTCCTTTATGGCTGATTTACTTCCTAAAACATTACTTCCGGCAGGAAACATTATGTGTGGGATCGCTTTTAGTATTGGTAGTATTACAGGCCCGTATCTTGGTGGTCTATTTATTGATCTGTTCCCTAACATTTCTTTCTTCTACGTTATTGTTATTTTATTAGTTCTTGTTGTTGTAGCTATCGGTGCTAAAAAAGAAACAGGAGACACGATGACTGCTTAGTCATTACATCTCCTGTTCTTTTTTACATTTACCACGTTGTCAACAATTGAACTTCCATTGGTTTACACTTCACTTTCATGTCCTCATTCCACATAGCGACTAAAACGTTTTTCTAGCATTTCCTGAAAGGCAGAAATAAAAATACATAGTGGCCAATAAATCAGTGCAACAGTAATATACATCGTAAGTGAATCAAAAGATCTACCACTAACAATCTGTGCTTTTTGAAACATTTCAGGTACTGTTATAACTGCAGCTAGTGAAGTAGCCTTTACTAAATCTAGAAAGACATTGGTTAATGGTGGAATAGCTATTCTAGCAGCTTGAGGCAAGATAATTCCACCCAACGTTCGCCAGTACGGAATACCTAATGTTGTAGCTGCTTCCCATTGACCTGAATCAATGCTGTTTAAAGATGCACGATTGATTTCTGCGATATATGCAGCACTATTCAAACCAAAACCTATTACTGCAGCTTGAAAAGCCGTCAGTTCAATTCCCACTTCTGGGAGCCCCAAATATAGAACATATAAAAATACAAGGATTGGGGTCCCTCTCATAAACGAAATATACACTCTTGCTGGCCAACGTAATAAACGACGATTAGCATTTCTTCCTAAAGCTAAGAACAGCCCCAACAATAATCCTAATCCCATGGAAAGAAATGCAACAGCAATTGTCATTGGTAACCCACTAAGAACAAAAGGTAAATTATCAATTGCTAATTTCACATCAAAAACATTTGCTACCTTATCCATCGAAACTATCCCCCTTTACACATATAAGTTTCGTCCTACATTTCTTTAAGCTCATTTATAAAATGAAAATTATTTTATTATTCAGAATAATAACTACATTTTTTTAACCTGTTTGTCATTTGATTTTATTAGTAGCCAGTAACCAATCGATTAAACAATTTGTTATACCAATTTATAAAACTGAATATAACAGTTAATCTTCTTTATTTCAACAATTATGTAACTGTTACAAAAAAATATTTCACCTGTTTAATATTTTTTATCTATTTTGATTGTAATTATCATTGTCAATATCTATTAAATTGTCATACATTCTTTATTAAAATGTGATCTAACACACTTGCGTTTTTTTCTTAATAGAATATGCTAGTATTATAGATTTTTTTATAATAATTTTAATTTAACTAAATAAAGTTTAAATGAAAAACATTATCAAAAAGGGGTTTGAACGATTGTGCACATCCATTCTATTATCAATTACAAAACAAGGTGGTTCTCATGAAGGAGTTTTTTATAATTATTATTAATAATATAACGTCTGTAGCATTTTTAAAAAGGCATTATGAATTAATTGCAGCAGTCTTTAGTGGTTTACTTATACTAGTAGCATGGCTAACAAAGCATAACATCCCACATACTTTATGGATCATTTTAATGTTAACAGCTTTTATTGTTGGTGGTTACGCTAAAGCAAAGGAAGGTATATATGATACCTTTCAACATCGAACCTTGAACGTGGAACTGCTAATGATTTTAGCAGCTATTGGATCAGCTTCGATTGGTTATTGGGAAGAAGGCGCCATTCTTATTTTTATTTTTTCTTTATCAGGCGCACTAGAAACATATACAATGCAAAAAAGCGAAAAAGAATTATCGTCTTTAATAAAGTTACAACCAAAGCAAGCACTCATGATTAGAAATGGTGTTGAACAACTCGTCCCTGTGAATGAACTACGTATTGATGATACGATATTAATAAAACCTGGTGAGCGTGTTCCAGCAGACGGTAAAATTGAAAAAGGAACTTCTTCGCTTGATGAAAGTCCATTAACTGGGGAGCCCTTCCCTGTTACAAAAGGAAAAAATGAAGAAGTTTATGCAGGTACAGTAAACTTAAACGGAAGCTTATATATAAAAATCACAAAACAATCAAAAGATTCCTTCGTCCAACAAATTATTGAATTAGTACAAACAGCCCAACAACAGAAATCACCATCACAATTATTTATTGAACGTTTTGAAAGTACGTATGTCAAAGTCGTATTAATTAGCGTTGGTATCATGCTCTTTTTACCTCATTACTTAGTTGGATGGAGTTGGGTAGACACCTTTTACCGAGCAATGGTTTTACTTGTTGTAGCATCACCGTGCGCACTAGTTGCATCCATTATGCCCGCAAGCTTGTCTGCTATCTCAAATGGAGCAAGAAATGGTATTTTATTTAAAGGCGGTGTACACATTGAGCAGTTAAGTAAAATCAACGCTATTGCATTTGATAAAACAGGGACACTCACAAATGGAAAACCTACTGTAACAGACACTTTTTTTGATCCATCTGTAAATACAGAAGAAGTACTTTCAATTATTGCAACAATTGAAAAAGAATCGAATCATCCTTTAGCAGAAGCTATCGTTACCTATTGCAGAACGTATAATATTAAATCAGATCTACCTCTTGATCATATGCGCGAAGAATCAGGGAAGGGTGTATATGCTACTTACGGAGATAATCGCTGGGTAATAGGTAGTGAAAAATTATTTACCAAGAATGATCAGTCTTTATCTTTTATTGAACAAGGGGAAGCATTTGCAAAGCAAGCCAAATCTATTGTTTACATTGGTAAGGATGAAAAAATAATTGGATTAATTGCACTAAAGGATGAAGTAAGACAAGATACGAAACAAGCAATTCAAGCCTTTAAAAAAGCGGGTATTTATACGGTTATGTTAACAGGAGATAATGATAGTACCGCTCAAGCAATAGCACAAGAAACAACTATTGATTCTTTTATTGCTTTGTGCATGCCAAAGGATAAACAAGAACACATTAACAAATTAAGACAGACACACGATTCGATCGCCATGATTGGTGATGGAATAAATGACGCACCAGCATTAGCAACAGCAGATGTGGGAATTGCAATGGGAGCAGGTACGGATGTTTCAATCGAAGCAGCTGATATCATTTTAATGAAAAACCAATTGAATAAAATTGTTCATGCTAGACAACTTTCCAAGCGAATGAATCGAATTGTAAAGCAAAATATCTTTTTTTCTATTAGTGTGATTCTTACCCTTATTCTCGCAAACTTCACACAGTGGATAGATTTACCACTAGGTGTAATAGGTCATGAAGGAAGTACCATTCTTGTTATTTTAAACGGTTTGCGTCTGTTAAAATAACCATTATCTATAACTATTAAACCAAAAAAACGCCACTTTTCCGTTTTAAGTGGCGTTTCATTTAATTTTTTTATTTATATTACTTCGCTCTTTTAATATCGCGTTTATTTCTCCACCAGTAATAATAATCATACCAGAGATAAAGAACCAAATCATCAATACAATCACACTACCAAGACTACCGTATGTGGCAGAATAGTTCCCAAGTGTAGTAACATAATAAGAAAATGCTAGTGAAACAAGCTGCCATCCAATTGTTGCAAAAATCGCTCCTACAGTCACATTTCTTAAATGCACTCGCTTGTTAGGTGCAAGCATATATAGAGCTAAAAGTACAACGAATAGAACAAATGAGGATATCACCCAACGTAAGGTATTCCATATTTCAATAAATCCCTCAGATAAACCAAAAAATGAAAACAGATAAACACCAATTTGGCGTCCAAAGATCGGCAGAAGAAAAGCCATAATAATAACCAGTAACATCGCAACGGTTAAAACAACTGCTATCAATCTAGAAACAATAAAAGACCGATTTTCCTCTACATCATACGCTTTATTGAATGCTCGCATAATTGCATTAATCCCATTTGACGCCGACCAAAGCGCACCAATGATACCAATAGACAACAATCCACCATTTCGCTGATTTGCAATATGATCAATGTTACCTTCAATTAATTCCAATATTTCAGAAGGTGCATATGCAGAAAAAAAACTTATAATATCCACATTATCAACTGGTATATATCCAATTAATGTGACTAGAAATATCAGAAAGGGGAATAGAGATAACAATAAAAAGTAAGCTAACTGTGCAGATAGTCCAGGTACATCATCTTGACTAATCCGCTTAAACAGTTGTTTAAGAAATACAATTATCTGTTGCATACCCATCCCCCTTTATCCTACATTATAATCTTAATAATCTTTATTTACTGTTTCATATGCTTAGTATATCTAATCGTTACTACCTTTTATGTCTGTTTGGTCCATTATTTTTTGAAATTCATTTATAAAATACACCGATGTATCAAAACCTCTTATTATTGATGTAGAAACAGATTGATATTGATTTCTAATTTCAGCAATAAAATCCGATGGATGGTGCATGAAATATGTTGTTTTTCGATTAACTTTCTTCAACTTCTGATTAACCATCATACGCGTATCTGGATCAAATAGTGTGAGTGCACCACCGACTACAGCACCAACAATAATCCCTTTGGCTAATAGGTTTTTTTTCAAAATTACACACCTCGTTCTTTTTTTATTTCCGCCAACAATGCTCTACATCCTCTGTCTATGAGTTGATAGGTATAATCAAAATTTTTAGTGAAATAAGGATCTGGAACATTTTCTTCATTTGCTTTCTCCACATAATCCATTAATTTTGCGACTTTTACACCATCAACCTCTTTGCGAATTACTTCAAGGTCATGCATATTTTGCTCATCCATCGCAATAATATAATCAAATTCATCCCAATCCTTTTTATCTACCTGTCTGGCTTTCATTCCTTCATAAGCAATATTTTTTTGATCAAGTATTTTTCTTGTTCCTTCATGAGGAGGTAAACCGACATGCCAATTTCCAATCCCTGCTGAATCCACATTGAATTGCTCCTGAATCCCTTCTTCTTCTAATAATCGGCGAAACATCGCTTCTGCCATCGGAGATCTACAAATATTTCCTAAACAAATAAATAATACATTTATCATATCTATACCACCTATTCCATTAAATTACCCCTATTATACTGAAAAAAACACTTTTTTAAAAATTTATCCTTCAAAAGTTTAGATAGTAATCAATTAAGAACCATATTTTTTTATTAACATTAAATATAATTAAGATGCTTCACTCGTTGGTTAATAGCTATTTCGATTGATAGTTGAATTTGTTTAGATATTGTATTGTGCTTCATATTGTTGTATTGCTCTGGTGTTAATAGATCACATATGGGAATACATACATGCGCGTTTTTAACTTTATTTTGATTTTCCTCTAAAATGTTATATGTTCCATCAATGGCGATAGGAACAATCGGAACATTTGCTTTTGTAGCTAGGCGAAGACTTCATGATTTAAATGAATGAATGGTTGACTAAAAGGGACATGTGCAAAAATACGTTTTACCGTTAGCAAATTCGAAATACTTTTTATAACTAAGAAACCTGCATATATATAAATACCGATTGTTTTAAAACCTATACACCTCTTTAATTCATTCCTTTAAATTTTATATTCTTTTCTTTGTAAATTAATTTTTAAAGAGATGGAAAGCATGAAGGTTTTCGTACAAATATACAGATGTTACAATGGCTCCAAGAAATACTATGAAAGGATGATCAATGTGCACATAGGAAGTAAAGGATGGTATGTAGAGCAATTAAAAAGCATTGGCGTTCGCCGTTTAGAAGGTAGAAAAATTGAGAAATTTAAATTACCTGTACTCGCAAACTTGTTAGAGGAAAAACAAAATTAAATTTACCAAAGAGGTCAGCTGTATAGCTACCTCTTTTTTGCTAAAACTAGAACAATAAAAAGGAATTACCGTATGATTTTTTGTTCAAAGTTAAGATACCTTCGACATAACCTGCTGTAATACCCCCATAAAATAAATGCAATTTAAGAATAATTATGTATGAAATATGAACACCATTGGAGGAAACATCATGTTTTCAAATGCTGAAATCGGAATAGACTTAGGAACTGCAAACATTCTTGTATATACAAAATCAAAAGGAATTGTATTAAATGAACCTTCAGTCGTTGCAATTAATTCTCAAAATAATCAAGTAGTTGCTGTTGGTAAAGAAGCAAAAGAAATGGTTGGAAAAACTCCACGACACATCATCCCAATTCGTCCTTTAAAAGATGGCGTAATTGCTGATTATGATATCACTGCACAAATGTTAAAAGAGATTTTAAAAAAAGTAAGTAAAAAAGCAGGCATATCTATGCGTAAGCCTACGGTAGTTGTATGTACACCATCCGGAAGTACTTCAGTGGAACGCAGAGCAATTCATAACGCAGTAAAAAGTTATGGCGCGAAAGAAGTACATTTAATCGAGGAACCAATTGCAGCAGCGATCGGCTCTGACCTTCCTGTGGATGAACCAATCGCCAGTGTTATTGTCGATATTGGTGGTGGAACTAGTGAAGTGGCTATTATATCATTCGGAGGAGTTGTATCTTGTAAATCAGTAAGAACCGGTGGCGATAAAATGGACGAAGAAATTATTCAGTACATTCGTCGACATTTTAATATATTAATTGGTGAAAGTACTGCTGAACATATTAAGATGGAAATTGGCTATGCATTAATTGATCACCCCGAAGAATCTATGGAAGTAAGAGGGCGTGATCTTGTTACTGGTTTACCTCGAGTTATTACTGTCACATCAACACAAGTACAAGACGCAATTCAAGAATCGCTACTATCTATTTTAGAAACGGTTCATGCAACATTAGAAAGTTGTCCACCAGAATTAAGTGGGGACATTGTGGATCATGGCATAACTATTACCGGTGGTGGTTCCCTAATAAAAGGAATGCAGGAATGGCTAGCTAATAAGATTCATGTCCCTGTTCATCTAGCGCCTAATCCATTAGAATCAGTTGCAATCGGAACAGGAAAATCATTAAAAATGATTCAAAAACTACAAAAAGCTAAAAAGTAAAAAAAGAAAAAAATACACAACTAAATATATCTATTTATAAAAAATATCCGAACGATTTTTTCAAATCTGGTTCGGATATTTTTTATTTACTATATAGTTGTGTCGCTTCTTATTTTGTTTGAACAGTAATCACTGTTGTTTCACCCATTGTAACAGATTTAGATTCTTCTTTATCAATAGATGCTGTTTCATTGGTGATTACAAGCGGTGTAATGGTAGAAGCAGCCTTTTCTGCGATAAAATCCAAATCAACAGTAATTAATTTATCTCCTGCTTGAACTTTATCACCTTGTTTTACATGTGCTTCAAATCCTTCTCCCTCTAAAGTAACTGTTTCTAAACCAATGTGTAATAAATATTCCACACCAGCTTCAGACAAAATTCCTACCGCATGCTTTGTTGGAAATAAATTAACAACTTCACCTGAAACAGGTGCAACAAATGTACCATCTGTAGGCTTAATCGCAATACCATCACCCATCATTTTTTCTGAAAATGTTGGGTCTGGTACTTCCTCTAATGAAACAAGCTCACCTGTCGCTGGAGCAAGTACAATTTCTTTATTGGCTGTTTCTTCTTTTTTTCCAAACATTTTTTTAAACATCAAAATCTCTCCTCTAAATAAATTAGTAATACTTATCAGTAATATTTTCACCTTTTATAATCTATACCCCATATCAGAATATTACAAGCCTATTTTTTCTGCAAGTCAGTTAAATGATGATAATAAAGCTTTTAATTGTGTAACTTCCTCACGGGATAACGTAACCCCTTTTCCCATTTTTTCATGATCTGGAGCCCAATCTCTTAAATCATATTTCGGATCACGATCATTCCAAGAAATCAAATTTAATTCTTTACGCCAACCTGTATTTGATTCAGAAAGAACACCAATAGTTTTAACAATTTCATATTTTATATTCGCCATTCTAATCCACCTTTACCTTTGATATACTATATAAAAATACATAAGGAGTAATAAAATGTCCAAAATCATTTCATTAGACAGTGAAACGAAGCAAGAATTAATAAAAAGAATACAGTATCATTTTGAAATGACACAAGATCAAGAAATCAGTGAATTATTTGCTTCCTTTATGCTTGATTTCATCTTAAAAGAGATTGCACCATTTATATACAATCAGGCGATTGAAGATGCATATGCACACGTAACAGAGAAGCTTGAAGACCTATTTGAAATTCAAAAAGATACAAAGCTATAAAAAACTAAATTTCATGTTAAACATAATAACAATCAATACGTAAAAATTTAAATTATTCGATTGTCCATTCTGCCAAGCTGTCAATCGTATATGTTGGTTGCGTATCAATTGTCTCTAACTCCGCTTTTGTTGTTACACCAGAATGGACAAGTAACGAATCAATCCCAGCGTTAATACCTGCAAGTATGTCGGTATGATAGTTATCACCAATCATAATTGTCTCATCTTTATTTGTACCTAACACTTCTAAAGCTTGTTCTACAATAATTGATTCTGGTTTTCCGATAAATTTTGGTTCTACACCTGTTGTTACCGATAAAACAGAAATTAATGATCCTGCTCCTGGTAAGAAACCACGCTCAGTTGGCAACGCCACATCGCCATTTGTTGCTACAAAGTTAGCTCCTTTGCGTATCTCTAATGCCCCAATTTCTAGTTTTTCATATGAAATTGACCGATCTAACCCCATCACAACAAAATCTACATTACTATCTGTTATTATTAATCCTTTTTCCTCTAATGCCTGATACAGTCCCTCTTCACCAATTGGATAAACACGTGCTTTAGGCTTTTGTTCAGCAATATATGCAGCTGTTGCCATACTTGTCGTAAATACATGGTCTTCTGTCGCTGGTACATCCATCTTTTGTAGCTTTTCAGCCACATCTTTTGGATGTTTTGTTGAATTATTGGTTAAAAATAAATATGGTAACTTTCGCTTATTTAATTCTTTAACAAATGTAATAGCCTCATCAATCTTTTCCGTCCCTTTATAAACTGTTCCATCTAAATCAATCAAAAAACCTTTGTACTGCTTCATTGTAAACCTCCGCATAAATTTTATAAAATATTTGTTATTTTCAGAATACATGGTACTATAGTACATAACTAAAAAAATTATAAACGTTTTGGTGATACAATGTAAAATAGTTTATCTAGATTTATTTACATGATATTGTATAATAAGGTGTTAAATTTCGTTTTTCGTTTTACTTATGCTATCTTTTAATAATAAATAATTTTTAAAAGATGGTATTTCAATTGATTTAATTATATAAAAAAAGTGAGGTAGTAATAGGCAATGACATTTCACACGCCAAAAGCAGTAATTGTTATTTTCGGAGCAACAGGGGATTTAGCTAATCGCAAATTATATCCCTCTTTATACCGCTTATACCGAAATGGTAAGCTTTCGGAGAACTTCGCAGTGATTGGTGTAGCAAGAAGACCACTTACAAATGAAGATTTTCGTAATAATATAAAAAAATCTATTGAGGATTTTGATGATCCTCAAATTAATCCGGATGATTTCGCTTCACATTTCCACTATAATCCATTCGATGTTCAAGATCTTACACATTATCAAAAATTAAATGCATTTATTAATGAGTTGGATCAAAAGCACGAAACAAACGGAAATCGATTATTTTATCTAGCAATGGCACCAAACTTCTTTGGAACGATCGCAGCTAATTTAAAATCACAGGGAGTTACGAATAATACTGGTTGGACACGCCTTATTATCGAAAAGCCATTTGGTCACAATTTCGAAACAGCTCAACAGTTAAACAATCAAATTCGTCATGCATTTGATGAGGATCAAATTTATCGTATTGATCACTATTTAGGCAAAGATATGATTCAAAATATTGAAGTGGTTCGATTCGCCAATGCTTTATTTGAACCTTTATGGAACAATCAATACATCTCTAATATTCAAGTAACTTCTAGTGAAACACTTGGTGTAGAAGAACGCGGACGTTATTATGATGAATCTGGTGCTCTACGAGACATGGTTCAAAATCATATGCTTCAAATGGTTTCTCTGCTAGCAATGGAACCACCTGCCAGACTAAACCCTGACGACATACGCTATGAAAAAGTAAAAGTATTACGCAGCTTAAAACCAATTAGTGAGAATGATGTCGATCAATACTTCGTTCGCGGACAATACGATCGTGGCGAAATTAACGGACAAGAACTAAATGCATATCGTGAAAGTAACGGTGTTGATCCGGAATCTAATACAGAAACTTATGTAGCAGCTAAATTTATGGTAGACAATTTCCGTTGGGCCGGCGTTCCATTTTATGTAAGAACAGGTAAGCGTATGGCTAAAAAAGCAACTGAAATCGTTGTACAATTTAAAGATTTACCTATTAATTTATATAAAGAAAAAGGGGATACGATTGATCCTAATCTTCTAGTTATTCAAGCACACCCAAATGAAGGAATTACACTACACTTGAATGCTAAAAAAGGGGATTATGATACAACAAGTAAGCCTATAACAATGCATTATGATAAAAACAATGCGAAAGATAGCTATACACCAGAAGCGTATGAAGTATTATTAAATGATTGCTTGCATGGCGATTCAACCAACTTCGTACACTGGGATGAAGTGGCTCTTTCTTGGAAATATATAGATATTGTTACAAAGGCATGGGAAGAGACAAAAGCACCTTTCCCAAACTATACTTCAGGAATGAACGGGCCAAAAGCAGCTGATGAATTATTAGGAGCTGCCGGGCATCATTGGTGGGATATTTAAGTACTACTAAAAATGACGTTGGTGAGTAAACGCACCAACGTCATTTCTTGATTTTGATCCATTAAGACTGCATTTCAATCATTTCTATTTTCTACCAAAATTATTCAATAAATATTATTCCGGAAAAAAAGTAGAAGCTATTAAGTATAGCTTCTACTTTTTATGGACAATAACTTTATATAACTTTCCTAACTCTTGCTAGGATTAATCTAGCCATTCTGTATGAAAAATACCTTCTTTATCAAGACGTTGATACGTATGAGCTCCAAAGTAATCACGTTGTGCTTGTAATAAGTTTGCAGGAAGCGTTTCGGTACGATAGCTATCATAATAAGCTAATGCACTTGCAAACCCTGGAACTGGGATACCACGTTCCATCGCGATAGCAAGTACCTTACGAAGAGATGACTGATATGTTTCAACAATCTCTTTAAAGTATGGATCAAGTAAAAGATTTGCCAATGCCGGATCACGATCATAAGCTTCTTTAATTTTCTGTAAGAATTGCGCACGGATAATACATCCACCACGGAAAATCATTGCAATATCTCCGTAACGTAAATTCCAATCATTCTCCTCAGACGCTGCACGCATTTGCGCGAAGCCTTGCGCGTAAGAAACGATCTTACTCATATAAAGAGCTTTACGAATTGCTTCTACTAATTCATCTTCATCTCCCTCATACGCCTTATCTTGAGCGGATGGCCCTTGAAGAATTTTACTTGCTTTTACACGTTCTTCTTTCATTGCTGAAATAAAACGAGCAAACACAGATTCTGTAATTACAGGTAATGGAACTCCTAAATCTAATGAACTTTGACTTGTCCATTTCCCTGTTCCTTTTTGACCAGCAGTATCTAGAATCACATCTACCATTGGCTTTCCTGTTTCATCGTCTTTCTTCGTAAAGATATCTGCAGTAATCTCAATCAGATAACTATCTAACTCTCCTTTATTCCAATCCGCAAACACTTGATGTAATTTCTCTGCATCATAACCTAGAACATGCTTCATAATAAAATATGCTTCACCAATTAATTGCATATCACCATATTCAATTCCATTGTGTACCATTTTCACATAATGTCCCGCTCCGTTTGGACCAATATAAGTAACACAAGGTTCACCTTCTACTTTAGCAGAAATAGCTTCTAGAATCGGCGCTACAAAATCATAAGCTTCTTTTTGTCCTCCTGGCATAATGGAAGGTCCTTTTAACGCTCCTTCTTCTCCACCAGATACACCTGTTCCAATAAAATGGATACCAGATTGATCTAATTCCTTATTTCTTCTAATAGTATCTTGATAGAATGTATTACCACCATCAATGATAATATCTCCTTCATCTAATAATGGTTTTAAGGATTCAATCGTAGCATCTGTTGCAGGTCCTGCTTTCACCATTAGCATAATTTTACGAGGTTTTTCTAATGAATTTACAAATTCCTCAATTGTTTCAGCGCCTACAAAATTTTTATCTTTTGCTTCATTATTCAAGAATTCTTCTGTTTTTTGATATGTTCTGTTGAATACGGCAACACCGTATCCTCTGCTTTCTACGTTTAATGCGAGGTTTTTCCCCATGACAGCTAGGCCAATTACCCCAAATTGCTGTTTTGCCATTTTGTTCGCTCCTTTATTATGTATTCCTTTTTCTATCATACGTGGAAATGCGTCTCCATGCAACTCATACCCCACTTACTAACTTATACTAAAACATAGTATCATGCAATATTGAATTTTTTGAAAAGTTCAATTATTTCATTAACCATTTATTAATTGCTTGAGCAACACCATCTTTTGTATGATGTGTAGTAACCCAATCTGCTACTTTCTTCACTTCATCTTGCGCATTCTCCATTGCTATACCAAGTCCTGCTTCTTCAATCATCTTAATATCATTTAAACTATCGCCCATTGCCATTACTTGGTTCATCTTGATATCTAATTTTTTGCAAAGCTTCTCAATTGCTCGGGCTTTATTAATACCCATTGCATTGACTTCAATATTTGTCGGGCTTGAATTACTTAACTCTATATCAGTTTCACTCGAAAGTTCTTCAATAATCTCATCCCTATCAATGCTCTCCTTTATATCAAAACCATACTTTAACCAAGTATATTCGTTAAAATTTTGCGGTTGTTCATTTCTCCACACTTTATCAGTAGAAACTAACCAAGTCCACGGACTGTAAGCTTGATGAATTTGTTGATATTTATTTAGCGCCTCTATCGGTAAAGGATTTCGATCTAACAGTTCACCATCTGTTGACCAAATTTCTGCACCATTTACTGTAATAAGATACTTAACACCTAATGTTGACGCATAGTTGCAACACGTACTATAATGTCTCCCTGTTGCAAAAACAACCTCTATGCCCTTTTCTATCGCTCGTTTGATTGCTTGCTCATTTTCTTTTGAGACTGTATGATCCGTATGTAAGACAGTACCATCCATATCTAATGCAATTAAACGAATATCCATTTTTTCCATAAATACTCCTCCTTCATTACTACTATAGCAACTATACCATGAATGGACAGTTTATATGTAAACATACACTTGACAAAATTAAATACATATCAGATAATGAAATGTAAAGCTTCGCCAAGTACTATGAAGCAAGTTAAAAATTATGGCATCTGCCAATGTTTTTTAGTGTATATAAAATGGAACATTATATACAAATAGCAAGACTTATTCACACTGGATCGACTTCGGAGTCGTAAGAATATAAGAGAGGTAGGGCTTATATTGTTTAGGTTAAAAGCATCCAGGTGGAACATACCGCGGCAATTTAATCAATAAATAATTAAATTAGAATTTTTTATACTTGTGAAATTGGTAAGTTAATCTATAAGGGATACGCAATTGCGTATCCCTTTTCCATTTCTCTTCATTATCTATTGACGATCATATCTGAAACTGTTAATATTCTTTTATTGATTAAAAAATTATATAATGCTATGAATATTATGGGTTACACTATAATAGGAGCAACTTCTGGAGAGTTCGTTCAAACGACGCCGAAGGATTCACAATCTCAGGCAACCGGACAGAAGACATAACACAATTATATGAATTCTGTTATTGTCACTGTGATTGAAGAACATTCTTCAATCTTTTTTTATTGACAACAATTAATAATGAGGTGAAAAAACAAATGGAAAAACGTGCTGTAGTAAGTGTTCTTGGGAAGGATCAAGTTGGCATTATTGCAAAAGTTACAAACGTGTTAGCTAATAATCAAATGAATATCCTTGATATTAGTCAGACGATATTACAAGATTTCTTTACGATGATTATGCTTGTAGATATTAGAAATACAGACGATTTGGACAACTTGTTAAAAGATTTTAAAGTAATTGAAAAAGAACTTGAAGTTACAATCAGTATTCAGCTTGAAGACGTATTTAATGCAATGCATCGTGTATAAAGGAGTGGATTAAAATGACAGTAGCCTTTACAGAAATACAAGAAACCATTCGCATGGTACAAATGGAAAGTCTAGATATCCGTACAGTAACAATGGGCATAAGTCTCAGAGATTGTGCAGATTCAGATTTTAAAAAAGTTCAGGAAAACGTTTATAACAAAATTACATCCTATGCAGCAAATTTAAGACCTATTGCTGAGCAAGTAGAAAAAGAATATGGTATTCCAATTATTAATAAGCGTATTGCGATCACACCAATAGCCGAAATTCTAGGTAACCATTCACGAGAAGAAGCAATTGAACTAGCAAAAACATTAGATCAAGCAGCAAAAAAACTTGAAGTTGACTTTATTGGTGGTTTTTCTGCGCTCGTACATAAAGGCATTGGTAAAGGAGACCAAACTTTACTCGACGCCCTACCTGAAGCATTAAGCGTAACAGAACGGGTTTGTGCTTCTGTTTCGATTGGTACCACCCGAACTGGTATTAATATGGATGCCGTAAAGCAGTTGGGAACAATCATTAAACAAACGGCTGAAAATACAAAAGATAACAGTAGTATTGGCTGCGCAAAATTTGTTGCCTTCTGTAATCCAGTTGAAGACAACCCATTTATGGCTGGTGCTTTTCATGGCGCTGGAGAAGGGGAAGCCGTATTAAGCGTTGGCGTAAGTGGCCCAGGGGTTGTTCTTAACGCATTAAAACGTTATCCAAATGTTGATCTAGGTGAAGTATCAGATATTATTAAGAAAACCGCATTTAAAATCACACGAGCTGGTGAACTACTTGGTCGTGAAGTTGCAAAACGGTTAGATGTTTCATTTGGTATTATGGATTTATCCTTAGCACCAACCAATGCAATGAATGATAGTGTTGCAGAAATATTGGAAGAAATTGGTCTAGAACGTGTTGGTACACACGGTACGATCGCTGCACTAGCTTTAATGAATGATGCTGTCAAAAAAGGCGGAGCAATGGCTAGCTCTTATGTTGGTGGGTTGAGTGGTGCATTCATCCCTGTTAGTGAAGATAATGGAATGATCAAAGGAATAGAAGATAATGCTCTTTCCTTATCAAAACTAGAAGCAATGACATGCGTATGTTCAGTCGGATTGGATATGATTGCACTAACTGGTGACGCAACACCAGAAACATTATCAGCAATTATAGCGGATGAAGCTGCAATTGGTATGATCAATAAGAAAACCACAGCTGTACGTGTTATTCCTGTAATAGGAAAAACAGAAGGAGATACGGTAGAATTTGGTGGATTATTAGGTCGTGCTCCAGTAATGGGTGTTAATCCATATAGTTCAGCAAAAATGATTCAAAGAGGCGGACGCATTCCTGCCCCATTACAAGCTTTAATTAACTAATTAAGATAGTAGCAATATCTGCTTTATACTTTTTCTTTTTCAAAAAACAGTTAGCTTTTAACAAGCTAACTGTTTTTTAAACTTATTTTATTTCTTCTAACAATTCATATGCTTCTTCTTTTGATTGCACCTTTAATAATTTGTTACGAAAGGTATCATCCATTAACTTACGTGATAACATTTGTAATATCTTTAAATGCGCATCGCCTTCTGCATGTGTTGGAACAGCAATCATAAAGATGAGCTTAGCCATTGATCCATCCAAACTAAACCAATCTACACCTTCCGATTTCATTCCAAAAACAACACGAGGCTTTGTAACAGCATCAGATTTTGCATGTGGAATGGCAACATTCATTCCAATCCCAGTAGTGCTCTCTTCTTCACGACCTAGAATAGCTTTTTTATAAATCTGTTCTGATGTTACAGCTCCATTCTTTTGAAGCTTTTCAATCATTTCATCAATAACGTCATCTCTGGTATCAGCTTTTAATTCCGTATCAATTAAATCTAATGTTAAAATATCTGTTAGTTTGTTAATTTCAACTGGTTGATCTTTCTCATTCCCATTTTTAACCTCTTGTACTTCATCAGTATTTCTATTTGATTCTATCTCACTTCTTTTATTCCCGTTTGCTACAAAGTTAGTGTTAGGAGAACCGACATCTTTTTTTAGTAATTTAATCATAAATGCAGCAACAAATGAACCAATGGTAATAGCTACGAAGAACATCAGTACATTATCAACCGCACCTAAGATGCCAACAATCGGTCCACCATGTGCAACTCTATCTCCTACACTGCTTAACATTGCTATAACTGATCCTGTCATTGAACCAACCATTATACTTGGGATGACACGTAATGGATCCTGCGCCGCAAATGGAATCGCACCTTCCGTTATGCCGAAAAAACCCATTGTTAGTGAGGCTTTCCCTGCTTCGCGTTGACCCACTTCAAATTTTTCTTTGAACATTAGCGTTGCGATACCAAGACCAATTGGTGGAACCGCGATAGCAACTGCAATCGGCCCCATAATTTCATAATTCCCTTCGGCGATCATTGCAGAACCAAATAAGAAAGCAACCTTATTTACTGGTCCACCCATATCAAAGGAAATCATCGCACCCAAAATCAGTGCTAATAATATAGAACTTGTACCTTGCATGCCCGCTAACCAATTTGTTAAGGATTCAAATACTTGTGCTACTGGCGCACCAATTAAAAGGACAAATGCTAAACCTACAATAATAGACGATAAGACCGGTATAATAATGATCGGCATGATAGGTTGTACCATTTTTGGTACTTTTATTTTCTTAATCCATAAAGCAATATAACCAGCTAAGAAACCAGCAATGATACCTCCCAAGAAGCCTGCACCTGCCTCACTCCCGTAAAAACTACCGTTTGCAGCAATAAAACCACCAATCATACCTGGCGCTAGACCTGGTCGATCAGCAATACTATAGGCAATATAACCAGCTAAAATCGGCACCATAAAACTAAAGGAAGCTGCACCTATCTGTTCAATTGTCTTCCAAATAGAGTCTTCTGGTATTTTAATACCACCTTCACCAGGTACACCACCCACGGTTAGTGCGATTGCAATCAGTAAACCACCTACCACAATAAAAGGGATCATAAATGATACACCATTCATCAAATGACGATAAATTGGATTTTGTTTATCATTATCAGCACGAGTTGGCATTTTTGCTGCTTTTTTATCAGCATTTGAATCACCTTGATAAACATGGGCTTGGCCATCACTAATTTGTTTAATTAATTTTTCTGGATTACGTATTCCTTCTTGTACGCCTACCGCAACAAGCTTTTTGCCAATAAATCGATCCTTATTTACTGTTTTATCCGCTGCGATAATGACACCGTCTGCTTCCTCAATGTCTTTAGCGGATAATTCATTTTCTACACCAATAGATCCTTGTGTCTCTATTATCATATCAATATTTAAATCAGCTGCAGCTTTTTGTAAGTTTTCAGCAGCCATATAGGTATGAGCAATACCATTCGGACACGAAGTAATCGCTACCATTTTCATAACTAATCCTCCTAATCATTTAATTCATATTACATCATTATTTTATCCTATAATAGATAGAATAAAGAGATATTCTATTTCCGTTTAATGTGGCAAAAATAATTATTTGATTATTCAGTATTTTTATTTCAAAAAAATTTATATATTAGTTAAGAACTGTTCTTTATTTTTTTCTTTTACTAATTTTTGCACAAGTGACGGTTGTTCAGCGAGAAGCGTAAGTCTTTGAAATAGCGCCCTTCGATTGATATCATTTTCATTTTTTACCGCTAACATGAACACTAATGATACATTTTCTCCATCCCATTCAATTGGTTGTTTCAATGTAGCCACAGCAATAGTGGACTGTTTAACTAAACCGGGATCACCATGCGGAATTGCAATACCACCACCTATAGTAGTTGCAGAAGTTCTTTCTCTTAACAGCGCTTGGTGAGCGTAGTCCGCTTCGACAAATCCATTCGTATACAATTGGTTAGCAAGGTGTTCAATTAACTCAAAACGGTGTGTACTATCCATTTGTAAAAAAACAAAAGCAGGATCGATAAAGGTTCGAAGACGTGATCCTTTCTTTTGTCTTCGTGATTGTTCATTTCTTTCTAACATCTTCATTACTTTGTTCTCATCAGATTGATTAAATAATGGTGACACAACGACGTTATCTTGCTTTACTGACTCTATTGGACTAGTAGTTATAATTAAATCTACATTATTCTTTTTCATAAACGAGTGTAGTTCTCTTTTCGCTAAAGTAGCTAGAATCTCTACATCAGTAAATCTACTTTCAATTTTAGAACGAAGAATTTCAGCAACACCAATTCCCATATGACAGACAATCACAATCTTTGTTTTGGCTCGTTTTTTATGTTGAATTCGTTCAATTGCTGCTTGATAATGTAAAGTTAAGTAAGCAATTTCATCTTCAGGTATATCAGATATTAATGGATGCTTCATATCTTGTAAAACAAAGACAAGCATATCAAACATATATGCATACATCTTCTTAATATCTTGAATTAAGGGATTTTGAACGAGTAAACCAAACTTCAAGCGGTTTAATGTCGTATATAAATGAATGCGCAATCCTTCCATTAATGTGTGGTCTTGTTCAAACGGTATTAATGAAATAATCGTTAATCGTTTAGTTAATTCATCCGCAATATTAATTGCTTGTTCTTCCGTTTTCCTATCAAGAGAATGTGGTGAGTTTTCTTGATGTGCATATATTTTTGCCCCTAGAATATGAATTGTAAAGTAAAGGATCTCATCATCAGAAAATGTTAACTGAAACGTATCTGAGATTTTTAAAAGTAATTGTTCAACCCATTTATACTCTTGTTTTGACTTCATATAAATCTTTTCTTTATCCGTTAGTATCACAGGCTTTTTCATTTTTGTCCTTTTAATCATCAATAATAAATGAATGGTGATATCCTCAAGGCTTTCATCTGTGAAGAACAATATGTTTTTTTCTTGAAATTTTTTTAACTCTTTTCTAATAATCTCTAATTCATACGCTAGAAAATATCGATAAATAAAAGGTGGGGAAGCTTTTGTTTCCGTTCGTAATTGGTCTAAAGTAGCTAAAGCCTCCCGTTTATTTTGTTCTGATCCTTTTAGAAAAATCCCAATTCGTTGCTTAGTTACTAACTGGATGCCTTTTTCAGCAAACCATTTATCAAGAGTATGTAGTACTTTTTTTATGGTTGTCTTTGTAACATAAAAATCCTTAGCCAAATGTTGAATCGAAGCGTTGGATATCTCCATCAATAATTGATAGGCTAAATATAATAGGTCTTCATCCGTTAAGTCTTTCTGAACAGCCTGTTCATTGTTTATTTGTAAAAAATGATGTAATTGAGCTATTTCTTCTTGCTTTATTGCTAATCCGATTCCTACACCAGGTTTACGAATTAGCCTTGCTTCATATTTACTTTCTAAAAAAGCTTCAATCGCATTACAATCATTTCTAACCGTTTTTTCCGAACACGCTAACCACTTTGCCATTTCTCTTATCAAGATATACTTTTTTTCGAATGATAAAAGAATTCGCAACATTTCCTTTTGTCTTACATTCAAATGCTTCACCTACTCTGTTTCCCATTTTCATCTTCAATTACCTTATCATATAGCATTTAGAATGAGAAATTTAAAATTTTCCAAATACAAAGGAAACATTCTTTTTTAACATATGTAATTTTCTTTAGTTAGTCATGCTATACTTATATTAGTAAGCGAGGGATCATTAATGAAAAGAATGAATAAAAGTATGTTGTTTATTACTGTTTTTGTTTTCACTGGTTGTACTATCATGGCGTGGGTGGACGCCGTCTGGATGCCAGATTACGAAATAAAATCTGCGATTAAAGTCGTTTTATTTTTACTTTTGCCTATTAGCTACGCTTTAATGGATAAGGATACATCATTCATCCAATTGTTTGTTTTTAAAAAAAAGACCATATTATTCCCGATTCTTCTAGGATTAGGGGTCTATGTGTTCATTGTAAGTGCGTACTTTTTAATCGGACCTTTCTTTGATTTATCTAATATTACTTCATCACTTGAATCTAATATCGGCGTTTCTAGTAGTAATTTTGTTTTTGTTGCTTTATATATTTCTTTTATTAACTCACTTTTAGAAGAATTTTTCTTCCGTGGATTTGCTTTTTTATCTTTAAAACAGGTTACTAGTCGAAAATTTGCTTATTTGTTTAGTGCAAGTCTTTTTTCTATTTATCATGTTGCGCTTATGCTACGTTGGTTTAATATTGGATTATTTATACTGTTAATTATAAGTTTATTTATGGCTGGTTTATTATTTAATTGGCTAAATGAGAAGCATGAGAACATTTATACCTCTTGGTTTGTTCATATGGCCGCTAATTTTGCTATTAATACAATTGGATTTATTCTATTTGATATCATTTAATTATTGTCTCTTAATGATTTTTTCGTAAAAAAATGCAAATTGTTGAAATTAAGTTTAAAAAAAGTATCGAATTTGAGAAATAGTTCACATAATGTTCATTCTATCTTTTTTTATAATCTGGTATATTATTGTAGAGAAATATACTAACATTTATATTGGAGGTTACTATGAAAAAAAATCGTTGGCTTATCGCATTATCAGCTATTGCGATTCATCTATCAATTGGTTCAGTCTACGCATATAGTGTATTTAAAAACCCTATGTCTGATGCGCTAGGTTGGAACAGTAAAGAAGTTACGCTTTCCTTTACAATTGCTATCGCTTTTTTAGGTCTTTCTGCAGCAACATTGGGAAAACTTGTAGAGAAGTGGGGCCCAAGAAAGTCTGCCATGATTGCAGCTATTTTATTTTCCTCTGGACTAATTGGAGCAAGCTTTGCTATTAGTCAAGAGTCACTTACACTTTATTATTTAACGTATGGTGTACTAGGAGGAATTGGTTTAGGTGTTGGATACATCGCTCCCGTTTCTACATTAGTTAAATGGTTCCCTGATCGACGTGGTCTTGCAACAGGTATGGCAGTTATGGGATTCGGTGCAGGTTCATTAATTGCTAGTCCAGTTGCAGCGGAATTAATTTCAGTAGTTGGTTTATCTAAAACTTTTCTTATTCTAGGGCTTACCTATCTTGTATTGATGGTAGCTGGTGCATCTTATATTGTTCGTCCACCTGAAGGTTATTTACCAAAAGGAATGGAAGAAGGGGCACAAACAAACAAAAAGAAAAAAATCAAAACAGATTTGTCTCAATTGACAGCAAATGAAGCAATTAAAACAAATCGATTCTGGCTTCTTTGGGTTATGATGTTTATCAATATTTCTTCCGGAATTATGCTTATTTCAATCGCTTCACCACTTGGACAAGAAAAAGTTGGTATGTCTGTTGTTGCAGCTGCTTCAATGGTAGGTATCATGGGATTTTTTAATGGACTTGGAAGAATTGGTTGGTCATCTATTTCCGATTACTTAGGTCGAAGTAATGTATTTACCCTGTTCTTTAGCGTACAATTTATTTTGTTCCTATTACTACCTAATATTACAAATCCAATATTATTCCAGCTATTTATCTTTATCATTCTTTCTATGTATGGTGGTGGCTTTGCTTGCTTACCTGCATTTATTGGTGATTTGTTTGGTACAAAGCAACTTGGCGCTATTCATGGTTATTTACTAACTGCATGGTCATGCGCAGGCATATTTGGTCCAATGCTTGTTGCTACTATTAACGATGCTACACAAAGCTATAATGTGACTTTCTATATATTTGCCATCTTACTTGTGGTAGCACTTGCAACATCTGTTGTTATGCGTCTTAGTATCAATAGTGAGAAAAAGAAAAATGCAGAAGTAACACAATCTGCTTAAAAGAAAACAGGTACCTATTAAAGGTGCCTGTTTTTTTATCTTGATGCACATACTCTTTCCTTAGTCCTCATATATTCTGCAATAATTACCGGTCGGTATTTTTCAGAAAATAAATGACACTAAAAAAATTAAAAGGGAGCAAATCTATGCTCCCTTTTAAAATATTATTTAATGATTTTTCTCTGCCTCCATTGCAATTTCTTTTGTTTGATGGATCGTACCAAAGGGATGCTCAGGTGGGGCATAAATGGAGTAAAGTTTTAATGGCGTTTTACCTGTATTAACTAGATTATGCCACGCACCGGCTGGAACCATAATCGCATCGTCATCTGTTACATAACGTCTAAAATCCAGCTGATTTGGCCCATTGCCCATTAAAACAAGACCTTGCCCTTCCTCTATTCGTAAAAATTGATCTGTATTTGGATGTGTTTCTAAACCAATATCTTCGCCTACCCCGATACACATTAAAGTAACTTGCAGATGTGTCCCTGTCCATATAGCACTGCGAAATGTTTTATTCCTTTTAGTAGCTTCATCGATATTTAACACGTAAGGACGTCCACCATAATCTTTACCCATCGATTGCATTGTATAAGGGTTAGCTTGTTGATAGGGTTGATTCGAATTAGCATAGTTAACGTATGGGTTCATCACAGGTACCCATTGTGTTTGATACATAAATGGATTATAATACACCTTTTTTCCTCCTCATTTCAGCATTTCCATTTATTCTATGCAAATGCCTAACAAAATGGAAATAGATAAAACAAGAATGGGCGAAAAATGAGCCGTCTTTAAAATTAGTTTCCCTACATCATCACTACTCTCTAAATAAAAAAAATACAAGTGGGAAATCCACTTGTATTTTCTAATAGATATTAAATTGCTTCAGCATTTCTTTCACGATAAATAACTGTTCCTGTTTTCCCAAGTATAGCATCTTTTGCTCGTTCTAAAGAAGAGATAATAGCTTTACGTTCTTTCTTAGATTCAACAAACTTAAGTGCTGCTTCTACTTTAGGTAACATACTTCCTGGAGGAAACTGTCCTTCTTCAATATATTGTCTTGCTTCTTCAATAGACATAGAATCTAAGGATTGTTGATTTGGTTTACCAAAATTAATAGCTACTTGATCAACCGCTGTTAAAATGAATAAGAAATCTACATCTAATGCTTCTGCAAGGCACTCACTAGCAAAGTCCTTATCGATTACTGCTTCAATACCTACTAAACGATCATTATCTCTGATAACAGGAATACCTCCTCCACCAGCACCAATAACAATATGACCAGAAGCTACTAAATCTTTCATCACGTCTTTTTCAACTACTTCAATAGGTGCTGGAGATGGAATTACTTTTCGGTAACCACGTCCAGAGTCTTCAATATAGGTATCGCCTGTTTCATTCATTAATCGCTCTGCATCTTCTTTTGAATAAAATGGTCCAATTGGCTTGGTTGGATTTTCAAAAGCTGGATCTTTTGGATCAACGACTACTTGACTAACGATAGATGCTACTGATTTTACCATACCACGATTAGCAAGCTCTTCTCTTAATGCATTTTGCAAATGGAAACCAATATACCCCTGACTCATGGCTCCTGACTCAGCAAAAGGCATTTTTGTTTCTTCGCCTTTTTCTTCAGCATATTTTCCAAAAGCTAAGTTGATCGCACCTACTTGAGGTCCATTTCCATGTGAGATAATAACATCATGGCCTTGTTCAATCATATCAACAATAGGTTTTGCAGCATTTCCTGCTAATTCTCGTTGCTCTTTTGCATTTTCTCCTAACGCATTACCACCCAATGCGATTAATATCTTACTCATGATGTTCACCTCGATATTCTTTTGCAAATTCAAGTAGTGCTTTTTCAAAGCAACCCATTGGTGGATGTACAATTCCTGCACCTACTTGTCCAACGCCTGCTTCCTTATGTGCCATACCTGTATTGATAACGGGGAGTACATTTGTATCAATAACTTTTCTGATATCAATACCATATGCTCCACCACGGAAGTTTAATGTTGGGATAGAATAATTTGTATTTTCGCCAACCGTAATATCGTACATTTGTTCACTGTATGCAATAGCATCTTCTACTTGTCCACCAACAAATTGTACAATTGCTGGTGATCCACCCATAGCAAATCCACCAATACCCATTGTTTCGGTAATTGTACTGTCTCCTAAGTCTGGAGCAGCATCACCTTCTGCATAACCAGGGAAGAATAATCCTTTAACGAAATTAGCTGGTGCAGTAAACCATGTTTTCTCACCAAGTCCACTTACACGAATTCCAAAATCAACACCATTTCGACTCATGGTTGTAACAACTGTTGAATGAGGAATACCGTGTGCTGCATCTAACGCTGATTTACAAGCTGGCATAGACAAGTTTAAGAAATAATGTTCATTTTCTTTAATGAAGCGAATAACTTGTCGTAATTCCTCTTGATTAACATCTGTTTGTAAGAAATAATCAATAATTTCACGATAGAACAGGCTAGTTGATGCTTTGTTTCTATTATGACACTCATCACCCATGTGTAAGGATTGGGAAGTTATTGTTTTTAGATCAATTCCATCTACTAATGCAAGTGCCTTTTTCAATACAGGCGCAAATACAGTTTCGATCCATTTTAATCGATCTAATACTTCTTTAGAATTAGCGCCAAAACGTAGTACTTTACCTAACCCTTCGTTAACTGTACAATATGCTCGATTTCCATGTACTCGATTTTCAATAACATGTACAGGCATAGAAGGAGATATAATACCAGCCATTGGTCCAACAGCAGCATGTTCATTTGCAGGTGCAAATTCTATTTCACCAGATGCGGCTAGTTTTTCTGCTTCTGATTCATCATTCGCTAACCCTTCATATATTAAAGCACCAATAATTGCACCTTTGGCCGGTCCACACATACGATCCCAAGTAATTGGTGGTCCAGAATGAAGAATTTTTTTCGGATGCATACCTGGAATAACATTTACTGCTTGATCAATATCTATCAAAAATGGATGTGCATCTTTAATTCGTTTAATAGCCTCTTGATTGGCTTCCTCTACTTTTTCATTATCTTGTAGATAATCAAGCGCTTCGATCAATTCCACGTTTCCACCAGCGGGTGGTCTCCAATCTAATTGAACAGATTCTACATTCTGTAAATCTAAATCTTCTTTAAACTTCGATGTACCGATATTTATTACTTTAAGTGACTGGTTAAAAATTTCTCCTATTTGACTCATTTACATAACCTCCTTTTTAGCAATCACACATGCAAGCTTACTTGCCATTTCGTTTGAGCTTGCAACAAACACACCTGCATCTCTCAATTTTTCCTCTTGGCTTTGATATCCTTGCTTATCTGTAAATGTTCCGCAGATATAAGCAACGACTGATAAATGACGTCCTGCATCTTCTGCTGTTTTTATTGCTTCTTTAATTGTTTCTATCGATTCTCCTACAGGGTCTTCATGTGATCCATAACCTAGTTCGAAATCTAACAGTAGTACAGCTGTTTCAGGATCTTTTGCTTCCTGTAAGATGCGATCATTTCTTAAAGAAGGCTCTATCATTGGGTGTGGTTTACCTTTTGTGAAATCATCATCACCCATATCAAGCAAGCTATGTCCTTCACTAATATCTATATCTGCAATCTTTTCTTCCGCTTTTTTAGCAACATTACTTTTTACTTTTTCACCCATTGAGCGAAGAATAGAAAGTGCTTCTGAAGTTAACGTTCCACCACAGAATAATCCTCTAACATAGCTTTGTTCTTTCGTTAATTTACTTATTTCATTGTTGGTCCAATTAATACTCTCTTGATCCAATGCAGCAGTGATTTCTGCTTCTGGTTTTAGTAATTTAACTGATTGACGTGCAGCTTCAATTAAAGTAGCTGCAAACGTTGCGCCTACTGATTCAACAGCTTCACGATCACCATCAAGGAATCCCACTACAACTGGTTTGGAAATATTTTTTATTTCCGCTAAAATCTTATCTTGGACCGCTTTTGCTGGCGGTTTTGAAATCAATGTAATTACTTTTGTTTGTTCGTCTTCATCCAGAGCTTTTAATCCTTCTAACATCATGATACCGCCGATATCCTCATGTAAATCACGTCCACCAGTTCCAATTGCCTGAGTAATGCCATAACCCATACGATCAATTTGTACAGACACTTCTTGTAAACCAGTACCCGATGCAGCGACTAAACCAATACCACCTTGTTTAACTTGGTTTGCAAAGCATAATCCAGCGTGATTAACAATTGCAGTACCACAATCTGGCCCCATAACAAATAGTCCTTTTTGACGACCAAGTTCTTTTAGACTTTTTTCATCCTCAATGGAAACATTATCACTAAACAACATAACGTGTAGTCCATTATTTAAGGCCTGGCGGGCTTCTCTTGCAGCATATTCTCCTGGTACTGATATAATTGCCATGTTTGCATCTGGAACAGCATTCATTGCTCCATTAAATGTTTTAACTGGTTCATTACCATTTTTAGATTTTTTCTGTTTTTTCGCATTTAATGCTTCATCAATATATGCAATTGTTTCTTCCACCACATCATCTGACTCTGCTTTAACAGCGATAATTAAATCATTTTCAGTTGCATCTGAAACTTCATCTGTCATAAGTCCAATATTCTCTAATAACTCTTTGTTCATTTGAGTTGCCATAGATACAACCGCTTCTTCTACGCCTTCTTTATTTAAAATCTTACCTGATAGCGACATTAAAGTAACCGAATCATGATAAGCATTTTTTTCAATGATAACTTTCGATGCCATCTTCTTTTCCTCCTAGTAAATACAAATTTCTGATCATTCGATAACCGGTTACAACACCAACCAACATGTCTGTTCCTGATGTAGAACCAATACTTAATACTTGCTCCATATCTTTTTTACTTACATTCTCAGCTTTTATTATTATTTGTCTTAAGCCTTCATTGGTAGAGCCCTGTAAACAATGCTTTAACATATAATAACTAACCGTTGTTGTTCTACTTTTAATAAGATCTAACCATGCTTGCCTTTCACTCATAATCTCAGATATGGGATATCCATCATAAGCTTGCAACACAGTTAATAAACCAGTTAAAAAGTCATCACCGGAAGGAGTTAAACCAATTCCTAACCCGATGAAACCTTTTAATTGTTTTGGATCGTATGATCGTTGAAATAAGATCAAGCAATCCATCAGTGCACGTTGATGAATTGTAAGTTTACTGTTTACGTTCGCTTTCTGCTGATTAAATAGATATTGATAAGCATTTAAAATGCCTGCTTGTTTTCCATCCAAAGCTAAAAACATATCTATCTTATCTATTACTTTTCCGAATTTGTTTGGAGAGTAGGAGAGCTTTTCTATCTTAACTCTCCTACTTATTGCCTTTTCAAAATCAATGATGTGCTCTCCGACTGATAGTTGATAATTTCCGATTAAAAATACCTTTTTACTCTGTTTTAAAGATACATTCCATGCTTTGAAATTTACATCATTGGTTGTTTTCATCATATCGGGTGACTGCACAATATCCTTTGATGCTACCGAAATAAGTCGATCTTCTGTCTCTGTATGAATATTGATTACGCGATCAAATACACTGTGAACTTCTCCAACTAACTCATCTTTTTTCTTAGAAGATAAATAATGTTTTAATTCATCGTCAATTTGATTCACATATAGATACATAAAATAACCTTCTCTAGTTATTGGTTAATTGATCTTTTTCATCTGGGTGGTTATAGAAATGGAATGCTAATAAACCAATTGCCATAGAGATATAACCTAGTGCAGCAGTAGAACCTGTACCTAATCCTATTTCGGCTGCATGAATGAAACCAAAGTAGGAAAGAACGGCTGTAATTAAACTATACACAGCTGCAACTTTAAAGTTTCTATCGATTAGATAAATAACTATTGTAATTAACATCATAGATACCAAAATATCTGAGGAACCTAATGTACTCCAACCTTCATAATACACACCATTGTTTTTCAATACGTTAAATCCAATTTCAGAAGCACTCGTTCCTGCTGCTGTTAAGGCATTGTCTACTTGTAAGATGACATAACTTGCTATAAATGGCATTAAACCTAATATCATAGCAGGTATATGTTTTGGATCTGCAGTTGAATATGCTTGAGCACCAATTGTCATGGAAATGTAAACTAAAATTGGTAGTAATGCTACTAATGGAATAACAGACATAACGAGTGGTAACAAGCCAACAAATGCAATAGCAATAATTCCAATACCAGTTGCTAATGAATAACCAACACGTGCGCCAGCTTTTTTCCATCCAGGGTGTCCAATATAAATAATTGTTGGGTATGGACTTCCTAATCCAGCACCAAGTAAAGTCAATAATCCTGGTACAAGTAATGTTTTACCAGTTGGATAATTGTCTCCTCCTACTTCAGCACTTTCAATATTGTCAAGACTTTCTAAGAAATCATAAATTGCTAATGGAATAGCTGCTGCTAAGAATGGTGATAAATATGCAAACCCTTCAACTAAATGACTAATTGCTACTGAAGGTAGTGAAATGGAAAAGCCACTTGCTGCTTCTTTTACAGCTGCAAAATCCATATAACCAGTAACCCAAGCTAGTGTCATACCAATAATAATTGCTAGTAAACCCGCTGGAATATTACCTGGTAATTTTTTATGTGCAATCCAGCCACCTAGTACAATAACTAATGTTAATAAACCAATATATGGTGTACTAAAGATTTCTCCCATTGGATTCATTGCAATAAATGTTAGCGCAATACCTGCTAATGACCCTAACAGTGCTGCTCGTGGAACATACTTTTGAATATATGGTCCAACAAGTGCTCCGATTGTCATAATAATCCCTTGAACAAGGTTCCATGCAATACCAGTTGACCAAGCAATCACCCAATCTTGCGTTTGTGCATAGACAGGTAACATGACACCAAATGCTACGATGAAATAGTGTGGTACACTTAATCCGTAAGGTAATGCTGTCACACTATCTTTACCATTCTCAAGCGATTTTCTTCTTGCTTGGATAGCAAAGATAATTCCTCCTAAACCAATTGCAACGGCTGTACCTGGTACGATATTTCCATAAATAATATCTCCAGGCATATTAATTGCCGCCAATAAACCAATAGCAGCTAAAAAGTTTGTTAATACATTACTAAATAAGCCAAAAAAACCATTAACGTCACCTTTGACAAACCAAGGTGTTCCATGTGACTTTGTCGTCATGTCAATTCCTCCTTATTTTAAGACCTCTAATACGTTAGTAGATGGAGCAGTCCATCCAAAAATACCACCTTGTTGATTAATCATACGAATAGAATCTTCATGATCCTTTGCATCAAAAGCTGCACAACAATCTTCTAACATAAGACATTCATACCCACGATCATTTGCCTCACGAATCGTTGTTTGAACACAAACATGTGTAGTTACTCCGGCAACTAGTAATGTTTCAATATTTTTATTTTTCAAAATAAGGTCTAAATCAGTTTGATAAAATGCACCTTTTCCTGGTTTATCAAGAACAACTTCACCTTCAACTGGTTGTAATTCATCGACAATATCATGTCCATACTCTCCACGTACCAAAATTCTTCCCATTGGTCCCTGTTTACCAATGTTTCCACCACGTGCTTGTTTACTTGGTGGTACATCTGAAAGATCTGGACGATGTCCTTCACGTGTATGAATAACAAGCATATCCTTTTCACGTGCTGTTTCTAACATTTTTTTCACATCTGGAATAATAACATTTGTAGTTGATACATCATTTCCTAATTGTTCACCGAAACCGCCAGGAGATAAGAAATCACGTTGCATATCAATGATTACCAATGCTGTTTTGTCCAAATCAAATTCAAAATTATAAGGTTTTGCTTCTACTGAATATTGTTTACTCATTCTTTATTCCTCCATTACTGTTTTTTTATATTTAAAATACATACTAAGCAAAATAAGACTAACTACGGCATAACTTATTGCCATTTCAGATCCTACACCGAATCCTACTGTCTCATAGTGAATTACCCCAAAGAAAGATAGTATTACACCAACAAGTGCCACAATTGCTGCAAAGTTAAATTTCTGATCAATAATGAATGCCAAAATACTAGACCAAATCATCCCTATGACGATGGCACCCGATCCTAAGGTAACTAAGCCACTAAATTCTAAGCCTGCTTCGGCAATCGTACCATAGCCGACTGTCGCGGCATCAGTTCCTGCAGCAGTTAAAGCATTACTAATAATATTCTTCCCCCAATCCGCTAACCACGGAATCAGTGCTAAAATAACAGCTGGGGCATACTTTGATTCAACTTGCTGAAATGCTTGTGCACCAATAACTAAACCAACATAAATAAGAATAGGTAATATAGCTTCTAACGGTATAATTGTTAATAAGAAGGAGATAAGTCCAAACCATGTAATAAACAGAATCGTGGTTCCTGTTAACCATGTATAGCCAATTCTTGCTCCAGCTTCTTTCCAACCTGCATGTCCAATAAATACAGCCGTAGGAAATGGACTACCAAATAAGCTGGCTAATATACTTGTTGATCCGTCAGCAATCATTGCTGCTCTCGTGTTATAATAATCTCCCGCTACCTCAGCACTTTCAATATTGTCAATCGTCTCAAACATGTTGTAAATACCTAATGGTATAGCTGCTACAATAAACGGAGCGGCCTCAGAGAAACCGTTAACAATCCTTTCAATTGAAAACGTCGGGATTCCTATTTGGATGTCACTTGCGGAACTTATCATTGTTGAGAAATCCATATAACCTGTTATCCACCCAATAGTAGTACCAATAATAATTGCTACTAAACCAACTGGTAGTCTAAATGGAAACGTCACCTTACCAAACCAACCTAATAGAATAATTGCTAATGAGACAAATCCAATATAAGATAAGTCAAATGTTTGCATTGCAGGGGTCATAACGATAAATGTAATCGAAGCACCTGCAAGAGAGCCTAACATAGCCGCACGAGGTAAAATATTTCTTATTTTTGGTCCAATAATGGAACCTAGTAACTCAATCATTCCTTCAATTATTCCCCACGCTAGACCTGCAAACCAAGCAATATAAGGATCGCCCGTCTCTCTGAAAACAGGACCCATAATTAAGTAAACAATTAAAAACATGTGTGGGACACTTGTTCCCGAAGGTAGTGCAGTTACAGTGTTTCTTTGTTCTTTTTTGGCTAATCCATAAGCCATCCAACTATAAATCATACTGCTAGCAAAAATAGATAAGCCAACAGCCGGTAGGATAGATCCGAATGTAATATCAGCAGGAATGCCAACACCTACTAGTAGTCCTGCCATTACAAGTAAATTCGTTAGGTTATTGGTGAATAATCCAAAAAAACCATCAATATCTGATCTTTGCCATAATTTAATCTTGTTATTAAACGCTTTCATTGCCTCCCTCCTTCAACAAGCTCTAAAAACATGATAGGATTCAATTCCCTTCTCTATCATTGCAGTTTGATTATAACAAGTTAATAACCAATAAACATTGTTACTTTTAAACAAAAAAATAAATGTTCTTTGTCACTTTTTGTCGATCACAACTGTTTTAAACCTTTAATTTTCCAACAAGATAAAAATAATCCGTTATTAACACGGATTACTTTTGTCCTTATTAAATTTTTTTGAGTAAAAAGGCTTACACATCGTGCACCTTTAAACATTTAAATATTGATATAATTTACAGGCTACAGCTATCTCCGTAAAAGCATGGCCATCATCTAATGTCAACCCAAGTTCTTTCAGTTTGTTTACACGGTAACGCAATGAATTGTAGTGAATATACATGTCATCTGCAGTTTTTTGAAGATTCCCTTTATGCTTAACTAAATAAAAAAGTGTACCTAATAAATCCATATCACGCTGCTGATCATAATCAATCACTATACCTATTTTATCGTTCATATAATCTTTTAGACTGTTTTGGTCATTGACCAGATGAAATAATTTATACAAGCCTAAATCTCTATAAAATTCAACAAAAGACCCTGACCGTTGTGTTGAATAGTAGATATGATGGACAAGCAACGCATGATCATAGGCTACCTTTACTTGATTCATTTGGTATATAGGATCAGAAATACTAACCCCCATTTCACCATAATCTTTAAGTGAAGCAATAATCTCGTTTCCAGCTCTTTTTAATCTTTCAGTTAGCCTTGTTTCAAATGCCACACTTATAAAGCATAATAGCTCATCATTGTAATAAATCACTTTACAATTCTGAATAGGTACATCAAAAATGCTAGAGATAATTCGAGGTATCCTTTCAGAATCTAAAATTTTGTAATAGCTAGAAAGTCGTTTACTACTGTCATCAATATTAGATTTAATAAGCATGATCACATTCGGAAAATTAAAACTCCATCGAAAAACCTTTGCCTTTTCTATAATCTCTGCTTGTGACTGATATCGACCATTCATTATGTCTCGCACGAAGCTATCTAAATAATTTCTTTCTTTTTCTATTATAGTTTGCTCCGTTTGTAGTAAAAATGCTAATAAAATAATTGCCTGTTCAATAATAATCTCTATATGTTCCGTTGTCTCTTTATTTTGATCAAATAATACAACTAAATAACCTAATTTTTTTCTACCTGCTGCAATAGATTGAATATACAACTGATTTGTTTGGTAAACTTTTTCATCAATTTTTAAGATATCCTGTGTTTCATTATTTGAGTGTGGCGCGTCTATAACACGGTAGAAATTCTCTTTATTAATAGCAAGTGAATCATAATTAAACGGAATAGAAGAAGCGACACAGTTTAGGCTATTATCCAAAATAACAATAGATCCACCAGTAATTTTCGAGACATATTCAACAAACTTCTCCATATTTGCACCTTGTAAAAGTAATGTATGTAACTGATGTGAAATGTTCTCGCGGAATTCAAGCATATTTGTTTTCATACCAAGCAAGGTGGTTAAAATGTGATTGGTTAATGTAGATAAATTCGCTTTTTCAGGTAATATTATAATTGGGAGATGATAATGATTGGCTTGTTCTATCATATATTCTGGTACTTTTTTTATATATCGCCCTAATTTAATTGCTACACCAGCTAATCCTTTTTCTGCTAACTTAGGGATAAAAGACCTCATTGCTTCCTCATCATTTACTATTGGATAAAGTGTAGTAAATAATAAACCCTCACGATCAATATACGGAAATATATCAGGAACTTCCATAACGTATACGTTTTGAATTTTTCGATTTATTCCTTTATGACCAGCTATCATTTTTACATCAGAAAATGCTTTCATATGAAGTACACTATCAATGGATACAGACATTGCCGTTCCCCCAGTCTCTTTTGTTTTTTAAACCATTATTCAGTTCATTTTCTTTCGGTTTGGATACCTTTCACTTTGCTAATTATTTTATTATGATTAAATATAATTCCCAAAATATTCTTTGTTAAAATTATCACTTGTTATTTAATATTTTCTAATGTACCATATACTATTAGTAAAGTGAAAGAGAGGGATATAAGATGAAAAAAGTACATATTTTCAACCATTCTTTAATTCAACATAAGCTTGGTATTGTACGTGATAAAAATACAGGTCCTAAAGAATTTCGTGAGTTAGTCGAAGAAATCTCTAAACTAATGGCATATGAAATTACACTGGATTTGCCATTAATGGATGTTGAAATTGAAACACCCGTTTGCTCTACAACAGTTAAACGTTTAAGTGGTAAGAAGTTGGGTATTGTACCAATTATGCGTGCAGGACTAGGAATGGTGGACGGTATCCTTAGTTTAATACCTGTTGCAAAAGTAGGGCATATCGGATTATACCGTGACCCTGAAACACTAGAAGCTATAGAATATTATGCTAAATTACCTGAAGATATTGGCGAGCGTGAACTTATTGTAGTTGATCCAATGCTAGCTACAGGTGGTTCAGCAGCTGCCGCTATTAGCGCAATTAAAAAAAGAGGTGCAAAAAACATCAAGTTCATTTGCCTTATTGCTGCGCAAGAAGGTATTGACAAAATACATGAGGAGCACCCAGAAATTCCAATCTATACAGGTTCTATCGATAACGGATTAAATGAAAAAAGCTACATCACACCAGGATTTGGTGACGCTGGCGACCGTTTATATGGTACAAAATAAGGAACTATATTAAATTTAAAATGAAATGAGATTTATCATGAACATAAATGATAAATCTCATTTTTCATTTTAAGTGAACAATTATTCTTGGATGTAGACTAATTTAATTATTTAATTGTTCGAATATGAAAAACAAAATAATAATGCTTATACAAGGCAATTAGGATTAACAACATTTTTAACCAAATATACTCTACAATGAAGATAGAAATAAGAATCATTGAATCAGCCATAATGTTGATCCAAATCTTTTTTTTAAGTGTAAGTGCCCGTTCTCTTAAAAATGGTTCGACTTGATTTTGGTATAAGCGCGTTCCTTTAAACCAACTATCTAAACGATCAGATCCTCTAAAAAAGCAGACGGATGCTAAAATTAAAAAAGGAATACTGGGCAGTAATGGTAATACAACTCCTAAAAACCCTATAATCATAAAGATAAATCCAAATAATATGTAAATAGCCTTCTTTACAAACTGAATCATTTCTATACCCCTTATTACATGTATCCATTTACCCTTAGTATAATGAATTAATACAAACAATGCTACTTAAGTTATCTAATAAAAGATTGTTACAGGTATTATCTGCGAAATTTCTATCTAGTCACTTGTATTATATAATTAAAAACATTTAATAGACATAAAAACAAAAATCTCCCCCTATTAGCATTTACTAAGGAGGAGATTTATTTAACAAAGTAATAATATATTATTTCACGGTTAATTCAAAAGGTTCCTTATATACAGCACTTACGTATTATAATACACCATCATTTTTCATTTCTGCTAAAAGTTCCTCAGCAAGACGAAGGTAATTATCCCACGCTGTATTACGTGTCGTATAGCCACTCTTAGCATAGTCACCTGATTCACCAATTGCAGGCATATCAGAGATATCTAATAGATCTTGTGATTCTACAACACCTTCATTCAACGCATCCATTTGAACATTAAATCCAATACGTGAAGGTTCGTGGTATTCTACACTTTGATATTTAGATTGTCGATAGAAAGGTTTCAAAGCTGGATCTTCAATTTCATCTGGTGAATCCGCAAAAATTTCATCATATTTTACAGAAACGATTTTCTTATCACTTACAACTACTTTTAATAAACCTGTAAGTCCACCATCGAGTTTTTCAGCAATACTATAATACTTTTGATCAGATGGTTGATCTAATGTAGGCTCAATCTTCTCTGCAAGTGGAATCATCGCTTGATTGATACTGTTTGATGCACCGGATACTACATCAAATTCACCTGTAATTCGTTGCTCTTCAAGCATTTGTTCTTCAACTTTCACAACACTTTGAATCCAAGCTGCACCTTTCTTTTCACCCATAGAAAAGTTGTATTCAGACATACGTTTTGGTACATCTTGGAAATAACGGTGGTAATAATTTGGACGTGTTTTTTCATTAAACTCTACATGAACAATTTCTCCATCGTTCTTAACAACTTCTAGTTGACCCAAGTGTCCTTGTCTAAAACGTTCTTCTGTATAATAGTAATCACCTTTTGTGATTCCTAACTCAGGTTGAACGCTCCACTCTAGGTCCGTTTCTTGAACTCCTGTTGATGTTTCTTCTTCCGCTGAACAAGCTGCCATTAAAGCAACTAAAACCACAATACTGAATAATTTTGCTATTTTTGATTTTGTAATAGCCATGTATACATCTCTCCTTTTTTTAATTTTAAAAGTTTGTGATGTATTTAACATACTTGATTATAAAGAAAAGCTCAATGTACGAATTAAGGATTATCCCCCCAAAAAACACTGATGCTACTTTTTACCTGTCTTTTTCAATTTTCTTGTATGCTACTGGCGTATATCCAGTATACTTTTTAAACACCTTTGAGAAATATTCTACATTTTTATAACCTAATTGATGAGCTATCTCATAGTTTTTTAAATGATCATTTACTAAAAGTTGCTTTGCCTTTTCTATTTTTGTTAACATGATATAGTTTTTTACCGTTATACCTGTTTGTTTCTTAAATAAATCTCCAATATAGTTTTTTGTAAGGAATAGCTCCTGTGCAATACTGTCCATACTAATTTCTTTATCCATATTTTTTAGCACATAATTACAAACTTGTTTTACAATTGGACTGGAATTAGATTGAAAAATAAGGTGATTAATGATCGAAACACAGTGATCTATTCTGTTTATTAATTTTTCTTTCATCATCTCAATCGTATCGCAATCCGTTAAGCTTATGCTGACATAAGATTCAACATTTAAAAATTGACCTAACCAACCATAAGTTGCTATTAACTCTGTAAAAAGATCATTATAAAACTTTTCTAATAAAAGTGCTGTTTTCATCTTATCATTGTCCAAAGCTGTAAACGTGTCTTCAACTGTACATTTCATCAAATCTAATGCTTCTTCACTTCCGTCTTTAATTAATTTAATCATTGAATGGAATTGTGTAGTAGGATAGAATAAAGTTGCTTGTTCTGTTAATTTATTCTCTAAATTTACAATGTGCGTTTGTACTTGCCTTTTCTCTTCAATCTTACTTCTAGCTTTTTTTAACAGTTTTTTTAATCCTTCCTCACTTACGGGCTTTACTAGATAATCAAATATACCAAATTCAATTGCCTGCTTTGCAAAATGAAACTCACTATGTTCACTCAGAAATACAATACATGTAGCCAAATCTTTTTGTTGCACCTCTTTTAATAGTTCAACACCATTTATTCGAGGCATTCCTATGTCGGTTATAAGTAAATCAACCGAATTTTGTTGTAGTTTCTCTAGGGCATCTTGTCCATCTTCAGCTTCAGCTACAATACTAAAATTGGAATGTTCTCCCCATAAAGGGAGCCTTTTTATTTGTCGTCTTACAATTTCCATATCATCTACAATCATTACCTTAAGCATTGTTGTCACCCTCTTTATGCACATCTTTGTTGAAAGGTATTGTGAAATATAGGATTGCCCCTTGATCTTGAACTCCCTCTATCCAAACTCTCCCTCCATGTTTTTGAATAACTTTTCTGATCGTAGCAAGTCCGATACCTGTTCCTTCAAAATCCTCTGTTCGGTGTAATCGTTGAAATACATGGAAAAGCTTATCAGCATATTTCATATTAAATCCGACACCATTATCTTTAATAAAAAAGATATATTCTCTACAGGTTTTCTTACAACCTGCTGTAATTTGAATGATTTCTTTATTTCTTGAAAATTTAATTGCATTGGAGATTCCATTTGAAATCGCTTGTTTAAAAAGCACTTTATCTACATAAATAGTTGGTAATTCACCTTCAAATGCTAATTGCATCGTTAATGTTGGGTTTGCAATTTCATGCTCATAAAAAACAGATTCCACCACGTTTTTTACAAATACCGGTTCTTTTTTCAACTTAGCCTTTGATGTCACAGCGTAATCCAATAGTCTGTCAATTAAATGAATCATATTATTACTAATATCTTTAACATTTCCTATCATTTCATTTGCATCATTATTCAGAGCATCGGCATAATCTTCTTGTATGATTGTACTATAGCCTTCAATTGCTCTAAGCGGAGATTTAAGGTCGTGAGAGATGGTATACGCAAATCCCTCTAACTCACAAACCGCATTTTCTAATTCAGCAGTTCTCTTAGCAATCCGTTGTTCTAAGCTCTCATTTAACGATTCAATTTCTTCCACCGCATTTTCTAGCTGTTTTTCTCTAATTTTCAAATCATCTTGTACTTCAAGCATTCTTTGTACGTAACGAACGGTAATTCCACCCATTATAAAAAATAAGATCGTAGTCAACAAAAAAGTAATTTTTGTCTTTTCATTTGGATGCAACAACCAATATAGTATGTGGTGTTGATCAATAATATAGTTGTGAATTGTAAGAATAACAAGCGCAAAACTTAATCCGAAAAATACAATGGTTATCATAATTTTAGTATTATGTTTTGTAGCATTTGTTGTTTTAAGCCTGAAAATTTTTCTTATAAATGGTAATAAAAGTAGTGCATCACATAGAGCAAGGAAAATGGACTCTACAATGATTCCTTTTATTGCAAACAGTAATAGCAATTCACTATCAATGCTTGTTATAATGTCTGCATTCCAAAAAGGCGGTTGGATATTATTTAAGCGAATCAGTAGTGGAAAAATGAAAACATATATTAGCATACGGATTATAATGTAAATAAACTGTAGAAAATAAATATTAAAATAAATGCTTTTACTTTTCTCCCTATTTTCGGAACCATATCCATGAATAATGATCCATAAACACAACGAAATAGCCGGGACCAAAGATGCCCAACCATTATAGCTTCCTAGAATGAATGGATATACTATTACTAAACCCAAGGTAATGCTTATTATACCGTATTTTATCCCCCACGCCAGAGATACCAATAGCGGTAAAATAAGACTCCATGTAAAGTTAACCGAAAAACCATTAAAATCAAAACTACTTGAGACAAATATGCCTAAAAAACCAATAAACCCCATCATTAATGAAACAATTGTTTTATATAAACTTATATTTTTAAACGGAGAAAAAGATATATTTGAAATCATTGAACGCTCTCCTAGAAGTTATTATTCATTGCAGCTATGGGACAGGGGGTCAGACTCCTTGTCCCACCAGTTAATCTAATTATCATTTTATCGTCATACAAGATAGTAAATCAAGGTGATTGAGTTATATAGCTTAAATAAGGTAGATAATGATACTTTTCGTGCTTGTTTAAGCTTATCCGAATTGTAATAAAATAAAGACTAATATATAATATATAGACTAGTCGGTTTATTAATAGGGAGAGATAGTAATGAAAGAAAAAGAAAACGCTAAAGATAAATTAATAAAAACTGCTTCTAAACTTTTTCAATTACAAGGGTATCATGGGACAGGCTTAAATCAAATTTTAAAAGAAAGTGGTGCGCCCAAAGGATCATTATATTATCACTTTCCAGGTGGTAAAGAGCAACTTGCATTAGAATCGGTGCAATTCACTGCTCAATCTATTATCAAACAAATAAACGAAGGCTTAAATCAATCAACTGATCCAATCCAAGCAATTCAAGGCTTTATCAACGATTTGGCAGAACGCTTTACTAAAGAGAGTGCGGAAGAAGGAATTCCAATTGCAGCTATTGCACTAGAAACGTCTCTTTCAAGTGAAACATTAAGAAAAGCTTGTCAAACAGCTTACGGAAGTTATCAAGATATTTTCAGTCAAAAATTGATTGATGCAGGTTTTAAAGTTGAGAAAGCTAGAGAACTAGGTGTTTTTTTGAATGCATTAATAGAAGGCTCTTTCCTTCTATCCTTTACTACAGGAACCAATCAACCATTACAAATAGCTGCGGAACAAATTCCAACTATTTTAAAAGGGAGTTAAGATTTTAAAAATGTATTTTATGTAGACTGGTCTAATAAATCTTGCTGTGCATTTTCACAAAAATAAGAACGGAAAGAAGGATGATTATGAAAGTACTAGTGACAGGTGCTTCCGGAAATGTCGGCCAATATGTTACGAAAGCATTAATAGAAAAAGGGGATCAAGTTGTTGTAGCAGGAACCAACCTTCAGAAATTAGCAGGTATGTTTAACGATAAAGTTGATTTTGCTTTACTTGATTTCACAAACATAGATACCTTTAACAATGCACTTAAAAACGTTGACCGCGTATTTTTAATGAGACCACCCCATCTTGGAAAACCAGAAGATATGTATCCTTTTATTGATGCCATGAAAGATCATGATATACAATTGGTATCATTCTTATCTTTGATGGGAATTGAGTCTAATCCCATTCCACCTCACTATAAAATTGAAAAATATATTGAAGCATCAGGAATTCCATTTGCACATGTACGTCCTGGTTTTTTTATGCAAAATTTATCAGGCATTCATTCAGTAGAAATAAAAAATAAAAATGAGGTATTTGTTCCTGCTGGAAATAGCAAAACAAGCTTTATAGATGCTAAAGACATTGGTTTAGCGATAGCAACCATCTTAAATAATCCAAAAACTCACAAAAATACAGCGCATACAATAACAGGGGGACAGGCTTTAAACTATCATCAAATTGCAACAATACTAAGTAAAATAACAGAAAGACAAATTGTGTACAATAAACCGGGGTTTTTGAAATATAGAAAGCATTATATTAAAAACAGAGGGCTTCCTAAAGCATATGTAAACGTGACAATTGCGTTGTATTTTATGACAAGAATTGGTACGGCTAGAAAAGTGACAGATGATTTTGTTACATTAACAGGAAAAAAAACTAGAACTTTTGAAGAATTTGCAATCGAGCACTTACACTGTTTTAAGTAAATAAATGGGACATAGGGTCAGACCCTTTGTCCCATTTGTCTATCACGTGCTTTCGTAAAATTGATATCCTCCTTTTCCCTTTTTCTTGATTTTGTACATTGTAAAATCTGCATTACGGAATAATGTACCACTATCATTCCCATCATTAGGAAAAATAGCAATTCCAATAGAAGAATCAATGTTACATTTTAAGTTATCTATATACATAACTTCTTGTATGTTCTTGTGCATTTTTTCTACCATTTTATCCAAAACATTTAGGTCTCTTATGTTTTGAATAATTACCATAAACTCATCTCCACCCATTCTTGCTACAACATCAGATCCTTTAATATTTTCTAAAAGGCGTTTAGCAACAGTAATTAAAACTTTATCACCAACTGCGTGTCCATAATTATCATTAATAGCTTTATAGCCGTCTAAATCTAAAAATAGCATAGCAAACATTTCTTTGTTCTGTTCACTTTCTTTAATTATTTCTTCAAGTTTCTCAAAAAATAAACTTCTATTAGGAATTTCGGTGAGTTTATCATAATTTGCACGATACTTTAATTCTAACTCCAGCTTTTTTTGCTCTGTTACATCAGTTGATGAACCAACGATGTAAGAAGTTCTATTGTCTTCTAGAATAGGAGTTAATGTTGTTGACCAAATACGATTCCCCCCTGGCAAATCTAATTCTTCTTCATAAGTGATACATGTTTTTGTTTCTACACATTTTTGATAATTATCTGATACAACATTCCCTATCTCCCTACCAAGTACTTCATGTGGGGACTTATTCATAAATTCTTGTAAAGATATTTGTGTTTTATGTTGATGTGCAAGATTGTTGCGAATATATCGAAATTTATTATCGCCTGAGACTTTTATGAGAAACATAGCATCCTGTGTGCCATTAAATACTTTCTCATATTCTTCTGACAATCTTGTAATTTCTTTTTCTGCTTTTTTCAAATCAGTAATATCTGTATGTGCTCCTAACATGCGTATCGGCTGTCCATTTTCATCTCTTATCGCCATACCTCGGCATCTTATCCACACAGTAGAATTATTTTTGTGTTTATACCTTACAATTTGATCAAAAGGATGTGTCCGATTCGCAAAATGTTTTTCAAAGTTATCCATTGCCAACTTCAAATCTTCTTGAAAAATAATATCTTGCCACTCGCTTGCAAGGTGTTCCTTTTCTTTTGGATCATACCCCAATGTTTCCCAAAATTTCGAACTCATCCATTCATGTTCGGGGTTTTCTAAATCCCAATACCAAATTCCATCTAGCGAACCTGATTGAATAAAGTCAAATATGCTTGTGTCATGATTAATCAAATTATATAACTCTTTTTTTAAATAATTCTCACTCATAACTAGTACTCCTTTATAAAAATGCATGATAACATTTCATGTTTTTCATATAGAAACAGGATAAATATTTTACCATTCTAGTTTACTATCAATAAAATATATCTTCTAGTTTTTTGTCAAAATAAATCGTAATTTAAATGTAATTATTTTAGTATTAAACGCATTATTTACCTGAGAATGATCTGTTTAAAAAGCGCTCATACATACACAATAGTAGAATAAAAAAATGGGACAGTGGCTCTGACCCCATGTCCCATTTTTAACTATTTAACCAAATTATGTGCGTGTCTTCGGCAAAATTTTTTGTATTGTAAAGAATAATTGTTTCATTTATTTCATGTTGTGCAAGATACATATCTAGGCTCTGTCTAAAATACCGTAAATCAATTACATGAATTTCACGGTAATGATTAGCTAAAAACGGTATAAATGCATGCGCATAGGAGTCTTTGACTACTGCTATTCGCTCATTATTATTTGCAGTTGTCTCAATCGTTGTCAATGCTTGGTTTCCTCCAATAAAAAAGTTATAAGCATTACCACTGTTCAATTTTTCCCAATCATATAGACCATCGTATACTTCACCTGTATCATGTATTTTTCGTTGATATTTAATAGGAAAGTTTGGAAAAAACACTTCCATCCGATCAGATCTAATTACATTTGATACCACTTTCCGATAAAACGAACCATAAAATTCATTTGTTGCAACTTCTAACTTAAAGTCATCCAATTTATAAGCATCTAATTCAGCAGTTTTAGCAAAAGATTGGTATGCATAATACGCTCCACGCATTGTCCAATGGTGATCTGTGCGAAAGTAGAGCTTCTCTTCTCGATTCTCCTTAAGTAAAGGATACATATTAATTAGTTGTGCATCAGAATTCAGATTTGTATTAACGTTAGAATACCAATCTTCTAATGGATAACTAGGAGCAAATGCTGGCAACTTATCTGGATAAATACTTACCGACGTAGGAGCTAGCATAACGTATGTTGTTCTGTCTTGATTATTGGCGAATTTATTAAGATAATGTATATTTTTTTCAAATTGATCGCCTGGCTCCTTAAGAGGATCAAATAAATAACCTTTGTCTCCGAATACAATACCATTGACCTCTTTTTTTAATAACAAACGATCACTATGTCCTTTCAGATTCAACCATGTTGTTTTGGCTAAAAATTGATCTTGTATATACGTTTCTATCTCGTCAACAAATACACCTGAGAATAAACGTTCCCATGAAAATGACGGCCATGTCTGTAATGAACGATTCTCTAATTTAGAAAACGTCTGATCCTCCTTTAGAAGCGTTCCTATTCCGAAAATAAACAAAAACAGAATAAAACTAAGGATAACAAAACGCTGATAAAAGCGCATAAACACTACTCCTTATTTTTACTAGAATCTAAAATAGATGAATGGATTAAATGCATCATTAACTAAATATGCTGTCGATAAAAGCATGAGTAAGGAATAATACAAAAAAGATACACTACTCCTTAAATAAAGTGGCCATCTTTGGAACCACGTTATTCTTACAGGTAAAGACGCGATTAAACATAAAAAAAGAACAACACCGTAGTTACTTACTTGGTACATAAACATCGTATCTATCCACTGATCAACCTTTATACCAGCCATTATCTGCAAATAAGCCATTATTTCATGTACGTCTACGATTGCAAAAAATACCCAACCAATTAAGATAAATACAATGAAATAAACATGTTTAAAGATAGAGGGTATTCTTTGAAACCAAGCTCCCTTCTCAAGATAAATAAGCAATGCAAAATAAAGTCCCCAAATGACAAAATTCCAACTAGCGCCATGCCATAATCCGGTTATGCCCCATACAATAAGCAAATTGCGAATCCAGCGTACATGCCCATTCCGATTCCCGCCCAATGGAATGTATACATAATCACGAAACCATGATCCTAATGTCATATGCCATCTCCGCCAAAATTCACTCATGCTTTTTGAAATAAATGGATAATGAAAGTTCTCAGGAAAATCAAAACCAAACATCTTCCCTAAACCAATTGCCATATCCGAATAACCACTAAAGTCAAAATAAATATGAAAAGCGAAAGCAACCATACCTAACCAAGCCATAGCAACAGATAATTGCTCAATTGGTTGTTGATTAACATTTTCCCATAATAAGCTAATATTATTGGCTAGTAATACTTTCTTAGCTAAACCAATAATAAAAAACTTAATACCACTTACAAACTGTGAACGTGTAAAAGGACGTTGAGATAGTTGTTTTTCAATATGTGTGTATCTTACAATCGGTCCAGCAATTAACTGCGGAAACAAGCTAACATATGTAGCAACATCAATAGGATTATTTTTTGCTGTTGTTTTCCCTTGATAAATGCTGATACAATACGACATCGTTTGAAATGTGTAAAAGGAAATCCCTATCGGTAAAGGAAGTTCTAATAGAGAGAAGGAGCTTCCAAATAGTGCGTTTATATTTTCAATCAAAAAGTCGACATATTTAAAAAATGAAAGTAACGTAACATTTATTATGATAGAGCTGATTAAGAAGCTTTTCGCTCTACGTTGATTAAAATTGCGATATGTAGCAATTTTTTGACCATGCCAATAATCACTTAAAGCGGAAAATAGTAATAGTATAATATAAACTGGTTCTCCCCACGCATAAAAAAATAAACTAACCAATAGCAGGACAACATTGCGTAACTTAGAAGGAGAACTGTAATAAATGAGTAACGCTATAGGTAAAAAGAAAAATAAAAAAGCTAAACTACTAAAAACCATTTACTCACTTCCATTTTGATCAACGCTTAATTTGTATGCTCGCTAAAGACATTAACAATAGTTTCTGGGTCTTCATAAGTCACATATAATAAATATTTTCCATTTGTTTCTATCACATTATTTTTTACTTTTTCATATTGATCTGGTAAATATTGTTCCCATGTTTGTACTTGTGCTTCTAGCGCTTTTTCTAAACTTTCTTGCAATACGGAAACACTCTCTTCGTCTTTTGCTTCCAAAAGAATGATTTGATCCGCATTAACATTCATCATCGCTTGTATAACATAACCTGCTTCTAGCTTGCTTTTATCCAATTCCATAGTTTCAAGTGTCATTCCTACCATTGGATCATCACTTTCTCCAGTTAAATCTGCTTCTATATAATTTTGCAGTTTACCATCTACCATCGAACCTTCGCCTAAATCATTTGCAATCTCTTCTTTAATATCAAGCAACAGTGCGCTTACATCTACCTCTGCCTCATCAACCTTTTCACTTTGATTACTACAACCAATCAACCCCCATACAGATAGAATACTTACTAGAAATAACATTATCTTTCTCATAATTAAGCCTCCAATTTATTTTATTCACATGTTTAGTCGATTCATAAAGACTAAAGGTTACATAATAAATGGACTAGTTCTTAGTATTATTTAAGATATTGTGGAAAATCAATAATCTAGCACAATTTCTTCTAGTGTATTAGTATTACAATTAACTAAGAATTTATACAATAGCGTCTATCCTCCATTAAAAATAAAAGACGATTGAAAAAATGGGACAGAGGGTCTGACCCCATGTCCCACTTCCTTTTAATTATATCTTCTTCTAACAAAGAGTGTTGTACCTAAGCCAACAATTAGTAAAAGTATGCCCGCAATGATCCAATTGTACATTGATGTTGCTGTATTTGGAAGTTCTCCGTTGGTATCATCTGTAGCATCATTGTCTTGATGCTCCTCATTTTCTGAAGCATTGTCTTCTGAATCATTTTCTGTTAAATCATCATCAGCTTTTTTCAATCCATTCATTGCTGCTTGTAATGAATTTAAAGAAGCAACCAATTCCTCTTCTGTTTCAATTTGATCTAAATCCGAATTAGCTTTTACTATTGCTGTCTGCAATGCTTCATACGAACCTTTTGTATAGGTGCCATCTTCATTGGAGACAGCGTTTGCTTTTTCGAGCAATTTTTCTAATTCTGTTGTATCTAATACTGGATCTGGTTCAGTTACTTCTTCTAAATTATCAATAGCACGTTGTAATGCTGCTTTTGCATCTGTTAGGTCAGCTTCTGTTTCAATTGTTTCCAATGCTTCTCTGGCATCAGCAATCGCTGTTTGTAATGCATTGTAAGTGTCCTCTGTGTATGTGCCGTCATCATTAGAGATGGTTGCTGCCTCTTCTAGTAACGTTTCCAAGGATGATAGATCGATTTTTGGTTCTGCAATTAACTTTGCATCAGCCCAAATTGCCCGATCCCACCAATTATTATCTCCACCATCTGTAACAACAAGCTTAAGTTCATTAACACCTTCTACATCAACCACTACATCTTTTGTATTCGTATCTTCACCTTCCATTAGTCCACTATCAAACTGTTTAACACCATCAGTCCATACTTCAAAAGTAATCGTGCCATTTCCAGGGTCTTCTCCCTTATAGTCGTCATTACCGACTATGGCTTTAAACGTTTGATATTTATCTTGAAGATCATAGACAATTTCTGAATTTGAATTTACCCATATTCCTTTTTCATATACAATGCCATTCAAACTTAGATCATAATCACCAAAGCCTTTATCTAAGGTTACTTGGCCCCATCCACTTGTTGCACTTTCCCAAGGTAGATCACTTAAGTAATAAGTATATGGCTCACCATAAATATCGATCTCAAGCTTTTGATTCCAGTTATTAGAAAACTTAATTGTTAAATCATTTTTTCCATCTGGTAGGCTAATGACATATTCACCTTTTAGTATTACTTGGTTATCCTCAACTAAATAATCTTCTCCCTCAACAAGTTGCTGATCACCATTTAATATGGAAACAAATTCATTACCATCACTCTTAAGATCAATAGTAACATCAGCTACTTCACTTCTACTATAAGAGATTTTTTCCTCAAATGGTGCATCTCCTTTGACTTTAAGCATAACAATACCGTGTGCTGGAACTGTAGCAGTGTATGAGTCGGAAAATTCCCCTTTATCTTCATGTTCCCATATATCTCTTACAGAAACGTTTCCTTCCAACCCAATATCATCCCAGTTTACAGTTATTTCAGCCTCTGTATTCGAACGATTAAATAAGGCAACGGCACCACTAGTATAGTTTTCAATCGGTTTTAACCATACTTCTTTTTCACCATTTTTTACTATTCTTTCGCCTTGGATACCTAAAGGATCCTGGTTTACTGCGATCACTTCTTCATTCGTTAAGATAGACAATGTTTCTTCTGACATCTCTCTAAGATCATTGCCCAAAAGTAGAGGTGATGCCATAATAGACCACATACTAAAATGTGATTTATCTTCTTCATAACTCATGCCGTTTCCAACTTGCAGCATATCCATATGATTATAATGCCCAGGTCCTGCATATTCTGCCAGACCAGCATTAAGATCAATAATATGAGTAATTGAACCGAAATTTGGCCTGATATCACCAGAAATTCTCCAGTGAGAAGCAACATCTGTTACCCATTCACCAGGAAATGTCCAATTACACACTTCATATACAACATCCTTGCCTGTAGCTTCTATATTTTCCTTAATACTAGTGTATTCTGTCTGTGGATCGAGATCCATCAGTTCAGCTCCACACCAGTCAACCTTAACAAAATCATAGCCCCAGTCATTAATAAATGTATTAAAATCTAGTTGTCTATAACCATATGATCCCCCACCTTCAGGAAAATAAGGATCATTATCATATATGGGAGCACATCTAGTTATTCCTGCATCTGTATAAATCCCAGCTTTTAAGCCTTTTGAATGAATATAATCGGCTAAGCTTTTCATACCACTTGGAAATTTTTCATTGGCATAGAGTACATCATTTTCATCACGCCCACCAAAATAACCATCGTCAACGTTGACGTACTCATAACCAGCATCTTTAAGTCCACTACTCTCCATAATATCTGCCATTTCTTTTATCAAATCTTCATTAATATCGATATGAAAGGCATTCCAACTAGACCAACCCATCGTTGGTGTGCGATCCGCTGGATAATTCTTATCATTGGTGTTTGTTGAAGTATCAACAGTCTCTGCTGCATGAAGATTTACGTTGGTTAAATAATTAGGTACTAATAACATAAACATTGTAACCAGTAAAAATATTCTCCGTAAATTCAAAATACACCACTCCTTATTTTTATACACGTACTAATGACCTATAAAACTCTGTCCGCTTCGCATAATTAATAGAAACCAACTCACCTCCACCCAAACAAATTTAGTTAATATAAACAAATTATACCTTATTTTAATAAAATGTAAACGTTATCATTATGATTTTAAATAGTATTATGAAAGTCTTTCTTTCACATATATATAATTTTTGTGGTACGTTCACACAAAATGGGACAAGGGTGTCTGTAAAGTTTCCCCTTGTCCCATTCATTATAATTTTCCTGCTACAACATTCCCTCTATACATAACTGCCTTTCTTAGAGGAATTCTTGCTATAGCCTCTGCAGAACAAGAAGCATCGGTAAATACAAAACTAGCCTCGTCCCCTACTCTTGGCCATTGACGATTCCCTTTATTATCTAAAGGATATGTACCATCAGTGATAAAGCCGAGTGCTCTTGTTAACGAATGCTCATCAATCCATCCGAACTTTTCTGCCATTCGACTCGCTCTTTGTAGAAGATCCCCACTACCAAAAGGACTCCAATGATCATTAATATTATCATTAACAATATGAAGTTTTACTCCTTTTTCATAGAGTAACGGAATTGGAGGGCACGGTACATCTATTGGTACTGTTGTAGCTATACTAATCTGTTGTTCTGCCATAGATTCAGCCAATTCACTTACCTCTTCTATCGAACTATTTCCCAAACAATATGCATGACTAATATTAACTCTACCTTGCCATTTTGCTTGCTCTGCCATCTGTATCAGTCGTTTAATTGTATATAGTCCTAACGAGCCTCCATCATGTAAATGTATATCAACGTCTGCATCAAACTCTACTGCGATATCCATCATTTTTTCTAAGGAAGCCTCAATATTATTATCAATTGTTGCAGGGTCCAATCCACCTACTACTTTCACACCATTACGCATCGCATCTTTCATCAAGGAAGCTGCATTACTTCTTAATAACCCATGTTGTGGAAAAGCTACTAACTCATAATTCAATTTATCTTTATCATTCTCCAAAGCAGTCGTTACTCTTTCCATATTACCTAAGCCTATAACAGGATCTACATTACAATGTACTCGGGCAGCGGTCACCCCATTACCTGTAATCAACTGTAATAAGCTTTCTGCCCTTTCCGTCGTGTGTGCAAGAAAGTCAGTAAGAAACCCTTCTTCCTCTTTTATCCGATCAAATACACCACGAAATGGTGTGCTCGCCTTCCAGGGTCCACCATAGTGTCCTTTATCTAAATGAATATGCTTCTCCGTAAACGAAGGTAATACCAATGATTGCTTTGCATCTAAAATAGGTATATCATCCGAAGGTAATTCTCCTTTTTTAATAGCGGCAACTTTACCATCTTTAATTAATAAATGCTCAACCGTTTTTTTTGTAGATGTAATCTCATTGTCTTCATACACAAAACCATTCTCTAGCAGAACATTACTCAACCAAAATTGCTTGTTCATTACGTGACTCCTTTCAAGTTTAATTGGGACAAAGAGTCTGACCCCTTGTCCCATTAATGATGTAATATAAAATTATAATGGATAAAAAGAAGGTTAACAACTCATTTATTTCTCTACTTAATATGCTCCTTTATTTGCTCAAACTCTTCAAAGCTTATTTCACCTCGTGCTAATCTAGTCTTAGCAATTCCCAACGCATCTGAATCAGTTTGTTGCTCGTTTCTATTATTATGATTTGATACTTGTTGTCTATTAACTCCTAAATAAACAAGATAGCCGACTAATAAAATGATAACGATCATCATAAATAACCCACCTCCATAGCCAAACATTCCTGAACCATGTCCAATTCCCATCATTGCTATCTCTCCTTTCATTAATCATATTACTTTTTATTAATGGAGAATTTATGAGCAACTTATGTGAATGTTATGGAGATTTTTAAAATAAATAAGAGGTCAAGGAGGCTGACCCCTTGTCCCATTATTTATTAGGATTTAGGACGATTTTTCTAACAATGCTAGAGAATAAGTCTTCTTTTTGATCAATTATTAGTCCTGCCTTTTTTATGTTATCCATTGTTCTTCGATTGATATTGGCTCCCCACATTTTAACTGTAATAGGATTTAGTACATCCATTAGCTTCCCTACTATTTCATTATCACTTCTCATATGCTCCAATAAAATAATCTTTCCATCCGGTTTACAGACTCTTCGCATTTCCCTAAGTCCTTTTACTGGATCAGGTACCGAGCAATAAACACAGGTAGCAACAACATAATCAAATGTATTATCTAAAAAATCCATTTGTTGCGCATTCATTTCCATAAGTTTAAGTGGATAAGATAGTGTAAGCTTATCTACCTTTTGTTTAGCATGCATTAACATTCCAGAACTAAAGTCGATACCTGTCAAATGTACATGATTAGAATAAAATGGTAAATTAGCACCAGTGCCAATACCCACTTCTAAAACATTCCCCTTTATATTTTCAAGCAGCTCTTTCCGCCAGCTCTCCTTAATCATTACATCCATGGAATCGTATACCTTTGATACCCGATTATAACGTTTCTTAATCGTTTCAGTTAATTTCTGATCCATATTAAAACCTCTCCTCAACATCGAAGATAAAATTTGAAAAGCCCTAACGAATAGATCGTCTTACTTTATCGGAAACTGCACTTTCACCGTTGTTCCAACACCTAATTGGCTTTGTATCTTAATTTTCCCTTGGTGGGCTTCTACAAGTGCCTTAACAATGGATAAACCAATGCCAATTCCTCCTGTTTTACGATCCCGTGATTTATCTCCTCGATAAAATCTTTCATATAAGAAGGGGAGGTCCTCTTTACTAATTCCTTTCCCTTCATCTTTAACGATAAAAGTCATTTCAGTATCTGTTGCTGCTATATCAATAAATACACTTTTTCCTTCTGGAGTGTATTGCAACGCATTGTTAACTAAATTGGTTAAAATTTGTATGACCTTATCACGATCTCCTGAAAACCATCGTTGTTCTTCAGGATAGTTAATTTTTAAATCCACACCTTTTTTCATAAATAAAGAGCTAAATTGATTTTCTATAGAAGTTAAAAGTTTACCAAGTTCAATATTCGTCCGGTCCAGCCTGATCTGGGGATTTTCAGCTGCAATTAATTTCTCTAATTCATTCACTAACCGCACTAATCGCATCAGTTCATCATGACATTGTTCCAATTTTTTAGCATCTGCTTCCCATATGCCATCTTGAAAAGCCTCAATATGACTTCTTAATGTTGCCAGCGGTGTCCTAAGCTCATGAGCAAAATTTGCCGTGAATTGTTTTCGAAGTGTTTCCTCTTTTGCCAACGATTCCGCTAATTGATTAAAAGACTCTCCTAAAGGTCTCATTTCCTCAGTCAATTCTTGAACAGGTACTCTACTTCGCCATTGCGATTTGCGCAACCCTGTAACTGCATGGATTATCTTTCTAAGGCCTGTTGTTAATCGATTAGAGAACAATAAACTAAATAATACCGATAAAATAATTGTTATCAACACTGCAAGGAGAATATTTCTTTTAATTTCATTTAAGAAAATAAAATCCTCTCCTGTTAATTCTTCTGGATAAAAAACAACCAATGTTCCGACTGTTCGTCCATTTTGTTTTAATGGATAAGAATCTGACTGATAATTATCTGATTCCTTTGAGGAAGAACCATGCATCCCATTCATCATACCCATCATCGAGAGAAAGGATGTTGTATCTAATAATAAATCACCGTCACGATCATAAAGCTGATAATATAAATCTTCTGACATAGCATGTCGATGCGTGATATCATCTATTTGCTCATTCATTAATTCTCCATTTCTATCATACTGCAAAAGGGCTATTTCTCTAATTTCTGCTATTTGTTCTTCTCTATTTTTTTTAAGATAATCAGAAAATTGATTTTCAACACCAAAAAAAATAGTAAAGCTAGTAATGAAAACACCACACAAGGAAACGATCAGAAGGTAAATAAATATCCTTGATTTAAAGGTTAGATTCATCCTTTTCTCCCCCAAACTTATATCCCATTCCAAATACAGTCAGGATAAATTCTGGATGACGCGTATCTGTCTCCATTTTTTTACGCAAATTTTTTATATGCGTATCTATGCTTCTCTCGTATCCTTCAAAATAGATGTCATCCTCTTGTATCTTTTCTAATAAATCTGCTCTACTATATACTCTACCTGGATAGCTTGCCATTGTAATTAAAATTTTATATTCATTTGGAGTCAAAGAAAGAATATTAGTATCGAGCTTTACTTCTTTTTTAACATGATCAATTACTAACTGTTGATTATTGAAGCTAAGTTGTTTCGCCTTCGTCATCTGCTGTGTTCTTCTTAATAAGGCTTTTACTCTCACTACCACTTCTCTTGGACTAAATGGTTTTGTCACATAGTCGTCTGCACCAATGACAATTCCATTAATTAAATCGTCCTCAGATGACTTAGCAGTAAGCATGATAATTGGTATATCACTATCTTTTCTTACTAGCCGACAAACCTCTTCACCAGAAATATCAGGTAACATTAAATCTAATATAATAAGATCCGGATGCTTTTCCTTCACTTGTTTTAGTGCTTCAATTCCATTAGAAGCAAAAAGTATTTCCCAGCCTTCTTTTTCAAAATAGGCTTCTAACACCTCAAGTATTACTTTTTCATCATCAACTACAAGTATTTTAGCCATACAATCACCTCTTATATGCATATTATCATCTTCTTTAGAAAAAAAGATAATCTCCACAACTTCCACACAACTTAAACATATAAACGACATATGTAATGGATAAAATGAAAATAACAAAGAAAGGAGATGGTGCACAAATGAAAAAAATTCTAGTTAGTTTGTTAGGTGCTACAATTATTATAGGAGGAGCAGCAACCTATACATTTGCACATTCAAATGAAAGTTTTAATGTGAATGATCATCATCGTTTTAATTATGAAGAAATGAAACCTTATATTCAAGAGATGCATCCTAATTGGTCAAGCCAAGAACAAAGGGAAATGTTTGAGTTCTGTCATTAATTAATGAACGATTACTAAATTTGCTGAGTGGATCTGAGCTTTGCTCCATTCATCAAATGGTACAATAGGTTTTTAGACGGACATGTAAATTAAAACAAATAGCATAAAAGAAGGAGTCTTCAATTTAACGAAGACTCCTTTTCTACCTTAATAGAAGAAAGAATTGATATTGTTTTCATCTCAAAACAACGCTTAAATTTGTTGAATGCTACACTTTTGGTATTTATAAGAAAAACTATCCTTGGCATATTGCACTTCTCCTACTTTACTAAAACCTCTTTTTTCATAAAAAGCATGATTATCCTTTCTAAAATCGGATGCCTGTAATTCAAGTATTTCTAAATCGTTAAATGTTTCCTCTATATAGTTGAGAACCATCGTACCAATCCCCATTCTCTGATAGGCCGGATCTACAAACAATCTAATTAACTCATACTTTCCTGAATCCAATCGCGATAAATAAAACCCACCAATTATTGTATTCTCATCTGTTATTTTATAATACAGGTGACTTTTTATAATCTCCACTTGTCGATCCACTGAATCATAACCTGGTGGACCTTCCCCACAAATAGCCACATCTATTTGAAAGGCTTTAACTTGAACTGCTACTAAATACTCGGCTTCATCTACTGTTGCTTTGGATATGCTAAAAATATCATGCACTCCCTTCTGTTTTGTTACCTTAAATACTTTTGTATTTTACTATAACACACTTACCAATTGTTTCTTCCAAGACCAGTTACTCAAATTTTTCAGTAGTAAAAAAAAGTGTTACTCTAAGTTTGAGTAACACTTTTCCACCTCTCATTTCAATCGCTAATTATTTTGCTAATTTATCCCACATTTCATAAAAGTAATACACTTCTTCTATGATTGCTTTATCATCATTAATTTTTATTCCACCTCTAATGCGAGAAAGTATGCCATTAATCTCAATAATATATTCTTTCTCTACACTATATTGGATTCGTCTGACTATTTTTTTCCATGCATTTTCCGAATAAGTTATATTTTCTTCTGCCTTATCCCAGTTTTTTTCTAAAACGTTTTGTTCTAGTTGAGTAATGGATTCAAATAGTCTATCGTCATCTCCAAATGGCCCTTTTAAAAAATAACCGCTGTTCATAACGACTATAAAAGAAACTAGTGTAAAAATGGGGATAAAATATAACAAAATTTTTTTCACTTTATTCACCTCGTATATTAATAAGGTCCTTTGTAATCACCCATATCTTCTTCTTTACCTATGTGGTCCTCGTATTTATCAATATATAATTGTTCATTTGGTAAAATTAGAGCATATGCTACCTCTTTAACATCTCTTATTCCACGTGCTTGCAATTGTCCGTTTAACCAACCCATATCTTTTTTCCTTTGTGTTAAATTTTGTTCGATAACAATACCATCTTGAATAACCTCTGTTGATAAACCGCTCGGCGTGCTTGGTATGTGTAAATCCTTTGGAGTTACTGGAAGATTGTCTGCTTTTTGTAGCACAGAAAGACCACCATTTATTTCTATAATCGCGTATTCAACCTGTGTAATATCAAAAACTCCTTTATCACGCAATAGCATCATCAATTCGCCCAATTTGATTCGCATCTTCTTTAAATTTTTTTCTAAAATTCTTCCGTTTTCTATAACAACAGTGGGTTCGCCATCTAAAACTTTCCCTAAGTAACGATTTTTAACCGTAACATATTGCAAAACGCCGGTTAAAATCGCGTATCCTGCTAAACCGACCCAATGTGCCCAAACTTTAGAGGAAAGTTCTGTAGCAAGGGTTGCTGCAATCGAACCTATTGTAATGCCATTAATATAATCAAAAAAGGTTAATTGTCCCACTTCTTGCTTTCCAAGAATTCTTGTGAAAATTAAGAGAGAGAAAAATGATATAACTACTCTCACAATGACAATAAGCGCTTCATCTAACATTTTATTCCTCCTGCTATAATTTCCTAATTGCAATAACAATAGAACTCACTAAAAATCTACTCATTTTACAGTTAAAACCTGATCAAGTTATTGTGATTTTTAAAAGTATATTTACAAGAACATACATTGTAGTTAAAACTGTTATTTTAATATACTAATAAAATTTGCAAGATTAGCATTTTTATACAGACATTTTATATAATTGAAATAAAATTATTGTTAAAGACACGGCGTTTGTCTCGATGTAGCTCGATTTACTTTTGTTAGGTCAGTGTAATTAGGTACAATATCTAAGCCAATTGCATAAGATAATTCGAAAAACTAGAAGGGATTGAAATAAATGTACTATGTTCCTTATATCTACCCATATCAACCCTATTATGCGAACATGCCAGTATATAATGACGGAAGACAGTTTGTGTATTCAACTTATCCAAATAGCCTAGCACATCCTAACAGACACGACTTTGTTCGCTCTTCAAATATTAATGGAGAGATTCCGCTAAAAGATTATGGACCAAATCCATTTGTTGTTGATATTAATAAAGCAACAAATCAAAATAATACGTACCGTACTGCACTATGGACGGGACCACACTTACAAGTTACTTTAATGAGTATCGATGTTGGCGATGATATCGGATTGGAAATACACCCTGATGTTGATCAATTCTTACGTATTGAACAAGGTCAGGGAATTGTACAAATGGGAAAAAGCAAAGATAATTTAAATTTTGAAAGAAATGCATATGATGATTTTGCTATAATGATACCGGCTGGAACATGGCATAATGTTACCAACACAGGTAATACACCACTAAAACTTTACTCGATTTATGCCCCGCCTAACCATCCATTTGGTACGGTCCATGTTACCAAAGCAGATGCTGAGGAAGAAGGTCACGCTCATGACAATGAGAGCACAGTTATTTTTGGTAAGGCTCCAGATGGATGGATCAAGCATACTGAATTTTTGGTAAATGAAGGGTTAGAAGATGTTGAAAGAGGTATTAATGCTACGCACATTCTTCAAGAATTTATTCTAATGGGAGTTCTTGTAGGAAAAGGCTATTCACCTGAAAGGGCCTATGAAACAGTAGAGGAATGGGAGCGTACAGGGGAATCCAAGCTTCTTCAACAAAGTAAAAAAATGTAGAAATAGAACGGAAAGCATAAGATAAAATCAAAAGAATTGTAATTGTTAACCTTTTAGACTTAGAGGTATTTCTAAGTCTCTTTTTAATTTTGAAAAGATATGAGAATTATATCTATATTGAGCTACTAAAATCTATTATTCTATTTGTTTCTTCATAAAATAATTTGTTAACAAGACACTTTGTCTATTCACTACCTGTTTTTTGATTACTTTATAGCCTTTTTTATCTATATCTCCAAAACCGACTATTATGTCATTGTCCACAGCAACAAACGTTATATGTTTCATAAAAGAATTATTCCATTCGTTTAAATCAACCGAACCTGTTGCCCAAACATTTAACTGCTCCTGGTTATAGTCCTTTGCATTTATGTGCGAACTGTATCGTAAAATAACTTAGCTAAACATTTGCAATCCTCGTGTTTGTATTTTCTAATAATTATCAAAAGCTACTCCTATAAAAACAAATAATAGTATTCTATTTCACGTAAAAAACCCCTAGAACTAAAGCCGATATCATTTTAATCCATGCTTTTTTCAGACTCGACACTTTCTGATAGTTTCAAGCCAATGTATGCTGCGTCAATATTTTTTATTACTGGTAAGTCTCGAAGATCTTTGTTAAAGAAAAACCAGTAAATCGGTACTACTGCAATTCCAATTGCGATGAAGCCAAACACTATTTGACTTCCAATCCATTCGGTAAGTGTACCACCAATCAACGATCCAATAGGCATAGCGATTGTATTGATGCTCATTAATACAGAAAATACGCGACCTAACAAATTTTCTGGAATAGTTGTTTGAAGTAAAGCCGCAAAAAGTACATTTGTCATCCCAATTGGAATCCAAGCCATACCGAATAAAGCAATACTCACAGCAGTCCAAGGTGCAATCGATGAGAGTACCCATAAGACTGAACCGATACTAAAAGAAACGATAGAGAATATACCTAACGGATATCTTTCAGCCCAGGAAGCAGTTAGTGCACCTAATAAAGACCCAGCTGATAATGCCGCTAAATAATATCCGTAAATAGTAGAACCCCCTAATGTATCTGCCAGAACTGGTAAGACTGCAATAGTCATACCAATTGCAAAATTTGCTACTACACTCCCAAGAATGATTTTCTCAAGTAAACTACCACGTATGGAAGATACACCCTCTTTTATCTCATCTGTATAAGTACGCATTACCTTTTTAAAAGATTTCTTTGATTTTTTGTTTAGCTTTTTCTCTTTTTGCGGAACGTTTAACGATAGAAATAGTAATGCCGCGATAAGAAATGTAATGGAGTCGATAATGTATAAAGAAACAGCACCTACTGCTGCCACAAGTATTCCAGCGATAGCGTTAAATGTTAAATCGACACCTTGGTAAGCAAAAGAAAAAGCAGCGTTTCCTTTAACAAGTTCTTCTTTTGATAATATTTTTGGAAGGCCTGCTGATTGTGCAGGATATGCAATCTGATTGACAAGCGTTGCGAGTGGCATAACTGTAAGGACAACCGATACATTTAGTAACTCTAAATAATAACAAATAGGGATAATAATAATGAGGAAAAATTCAATAAGCTGCGAAATGACTAATGTCCATTTCAATTGCCATCGGTCGACAAGAGGACCAGCAAGAAATTGGAGCGATTGGGGTAATAATGTTAAGAAACCAGCTAGCCCTGTATAAAAAGCGGAACCTCCTAATTCATATACAAGCCACATTGCTGCTACAGCATAAAGGCTATCTCCAGCATTGGAAACCAATCTCCCTAAAAATAAGAATAAAAAATTTCTATTTTTAAATACACTAATCATCAATTTGCACTCCTTATTATTTACCGTGATAACTAAAGTATAGATTTTACTCCTCTCTTATTAAACCATCCAGCACAGTAAATTAACTCCGCCTCCAGACGTAATTACATGCGACATTCATTTTTAAAAAAATATTATCATCATTAATTTTAAGCGATAGTATTTACTTTTTCTAAACTAATTTTTGTGTGAAGATAAGACCATGAGGTAAAAATCCCCCGAACGATTCGTCCGAGGGAACATAGTACACACTTGAATTTTTAGTTAAAAACCATTGCACCTATTGATATCAAGCTATTTTAACTCTATCAACGCCACGCACTCGACATGATTCGTCTGTGGAAACATGTCAACTGGCTGTACTTCCTTTGTCTTATAACCCCCGTCTTCTAGTATCCGTAAATCTCGTGCTAGTGTAGATGGATTACAAGACACATACACAATACGTTCAGGTTTCATTGTAAGCATTGCTTCTAGTAGTGCTTCGTCGCAGCCTTTTCGTGGAGGATCGACAACGATCACATCTGGTTTTAATCCTTGAGCTGTCCACCAAGGCATTACTTTTTCTGCTTGTCCAACAACAAATTCCGCATTCTCCATTTGATTTAATTTGGCATTTTCTTTTGCATCAGCAATCGCTTCACCTACTACCTCAACACCATAGACTTTTTTTGCTTGTTGTGCCAAAAATAATGAAATCGTTCCAATACCACAATACGCATCAATGACGGTTTCTTCCCCTGTTAATTGGGCATATTCTAATGCTTTATTATATAGTTGCTTTGTTTGGGTAGGATTTACTTGATAAAATGATTTTGCGGAAATAGCAAAGGTAATGTCACCAATTTTATCATGGATATATGATTCTCCAGCGAGCAGTCGGGTTTCTTTACCAAGTATCACGTTGGTCCGATCTTTATTAATGTTTTGCATAATGGATGTCACATTCGGATAGGTTTCTTTAATTTCATTCACAAGTGCTTTTTTATTCGGTAATTCTTTTGTTCGGGTAACAATAACGATCATCGTTTCATCGGTCATTTCCCCAGTTCGAACCATAATATGACGAAGCACCCCACGATGGGTTTTTTCATCATATGCAGGAATGCCTAATCGCTCTGCTATACTACGCACAGCTTCGACCATACGATCATTTAATTCCGATGTGATGATACAGCGATCCATCCCCTCAATAATGTCATGGCTTTTCTTTCGATAGAATCCCGTAATTAACTCTCCATTCTTTTCAGCAACAGGAATCTGAACCTTATTGCGATAACGCCATGGATCATCCATTCCAATTGTCGGGTGAACAAGTACTTCTTCTATATGTCCAATCTTTTTCATCACATTTACTACTTGTGCATGTTTCATCTCTTTTTGAAGCTTATAACTCATATGCTGCAGTTGACAGCCACCACATTGATAATAAACATTACATGGCGGTTCTACACGATCAGTGCTTTGGTTGTCTATGTCTATTAATTTCCCTATAGCAAAGTTTTTCTTTACCTTAATAACTTTTACCTTTGCTGTCTCCCCTGGTAACCCATAGGGTACAAAAACTGGATAACCCTTTATTTTACCGACACCATTCCCTTCATGGGTCATATCTTCGAATACTAATGTTATCATTTGGTTTTTTTGTACGGGTGCTTTTTGTTTTTCCATTGTAATCAACGTCCTTCATTATCTAATACTGATCAAAGTTTATCACAAATATACGTTCTAAGAAATATCACGCATTCGTACCTGATTTTTTAGCTATACCGTTTTATTTTATACCCAACCCCCAATGATTCTAATCACCAAAAAAGCAATCCGACATTTCCCGGGAAATATTCGAATATTGACGAATAGAATCAGACAAAAAAATGAAAGAAGAATGCCTTATTTTAGCTTTCTTCTTTCACTTCAAATGATTCGGGGACAAAATATTCAATATGTTTATGCAGATTAACAAATTCACCAGGTAATAGTCCGCCAAATTCACCATCCACATTTAATTGCATTTTTTCATCTGTCTGCACTTTGATTCGATTAGCACGTGTATAGAATATACGATCATCTTCTAAATGATTCCCTTTCAATGCTTGGGTAGCAAGGCGTACAAATTCTGCAAGATTTGTTTTCTTTAATATTAATAAATCAAATAAACCATCATTCATTTCTGCATTAGGTGCTAATTTTTCGAATCCACCAACTGAATTTGTATTAGCTACAAGAAATAACATAATTTCATCTTCGAATATTTTTCCATCATATTCAATTTGGACATTAATTGGTCGCAAAGATGGCAGCATTTCAATTCCTTTTAAATAATAGGCTAATTGACCAAGCATTGTTTTTAACTTACTAGGTACTTCATAGGACAATTCCGTTAATTTACCCCCACCAGCAATATTCATAAAGTAATGATCATTTACTTTTCCGATATCTAAAGCAACTGGATTATTATCTAGAATGACATCAACTGCTTTTTGAATTTGACGTGGAATATATAGTGCACGTGCGAAATCATTTGTCGTACCTACTGGTATAATGCCTAACTTTGGTCTATTGATTTGTTCAGCCATGCCGTTGATGACCTCATTTATTGTTCCATCGCCACCAGCAACTACGATAACATCAAAGTTTCGTTCTACTGCTCGTTTAGCAGCTATCGTTGCATCACCAATACCAGTTGTAGCATGAACAGATGTTTCATACCCTGCTTGTTCAAACCGTTGCAAAACTTCAGGTAACTCTTTCTTAAATATTTCACGTCCAGAAGTTGGGTTATAAATAATTCGAGCGCGTTGCATTAAAAGGCCCTCCCTACTTTCACTTTCCTATCTAACATCATAGCCGTTTTGTTAGAAAAAGAAAAGCTGTTTCATTGTAAAAAGAAGGCTACCAATAGTAGCCCTCTTCAATCCTTATCGCTTTTCCATTTCTGCTAGGATGATTTTATTTACCATAGGCGGATTTGCTTGACCTTTGGTTTCTTTCATTACTTGTCCGACCAAAAATCCTAGTGCTTTATCTTTTCCATTCTTATAATCAATAATAGATTGTTCATTTTTATCTAAGATGGCAGAAATAATCTCTGTTAATTGTCCTTCATCTGAAATTTGAACGAGCCCTTTATCTTTAACAATCTTTTCTGGATCCCCACCTTTTTCTACTAGCTCAGCAAATACTTTTTTCGCAATTTTAGAAGAAATTGTTCCATCTTCTATCAATTGAATCATTTTTGCTAGTGATTGCGGTGTTAAAGCAAGGTCATGTAATTCTTTTTGCTGTTTATTCATATATGCAGATACTTCACCCATTAACCAGTTTGATGCTTGCTTGACATCTGACCCTGCAGCAATCGTTGCTTCGAAAAAGTCTGACATTTCTTTTGTACTAGTCAATACCATCGCATCGTATACTGGTAATTCTAACTCATCAATATAGCGAGCTTTTCTGGCATCAGGAAGTTCTGGAATTTCGGCGCGAATACGTTCTTTCCATGCTTCATCAATATAAAGCGGTACAAGGTCTGGTTCAGGGAAGTAACGATAATCGTCTGATCCTTCTTTGACACGCATTAGAATCGTTTCTTTTGTTTGCTCATCATATCGACGTGTTTCTTGTAGAATCTCGCCACCAGCTAATAATACTTCTTCTTGACGCTTTTCTTCAAACTCTAATCCTTTTTGAACAAAAGAGAAAGAATTTAAGTTTTTCAATTCTGTTTTTACCCCGAATTCTTCTTGACCAATTGGACGAATAGAGATATTTGCATCACAACGCAAAGATCCCTCTTCCATCTTACAGTCAGAAACACCTGTATATTGAATAATATTTTTAAGTTTCTCTAAATATGCATACGCTTCTGCTGGTGAGCGTAAATCAGGCTCTGATACTATTTCTACTAATGGCGTTCCTTGACGGTTATAGTCAACTAAAGAATAACCATCGTCACTGTGTGTTAACTTACCTGCATCCTCTTCCATATGCAGACGTGTAATACCGATGCGTTTTTTCTTTCCTTCTACTTCAATTTCAATCCAACCGTTTTCACCGATTGGCTGATCAAATTGTGAAATTTGATATGCTTTCGGATTATCTGGATAGAAATAATTCTTACGATCAAACTTTGTATCTGAAGCAATGTCACAATTTAAAGCCATTGCTGCTTTCATTGCAAAGTTAACAGCTTCCTCATTTAATACAGGTAATACACCTGGATAACCTAAATCAATTGGATTGATGTTTTCATTCGGTTTTGCACCAAAATGATTAAAGCTTGGACTGAAAATTTTTGAATTTGTTTTTAATTCTACGTGTACTTCTAAACCAATAATTGTTTCAAAATTCATTATTTCGCACCTCCCAATGTTGGGCGTTTTTTATGATGATCCGTTGCTTGTTCAAACGCATATGCAGTGCGATAGATTGTTGTTTCATCAAAGTGTTTTCCGATAATCTGTAATCCGATAGGCAGGCCATTTGTTGAGAAACCACAAGGAACAGATATCCCTGGTACACCTGCTAAGTTAACTGGAATAGTCAAGATATCATTGGCATACATCGTTAATGGATCATCAGTTTTTTCACCAACTTTAAATGCTGGTGTAGGCGTTGTTGGTCCAATAATTACGTCATAATCTTCAAATACTTTTTCAAAATCATTTTTAATTAGTGTACGAACCTTTTGTGCCTTTTTATAATAGGCATCATAATAACCTGAACTTAAAGCAAATGTACCTAACATAATACGGCGCTTTACTTCATCACCAAAGCCTTCACTACGAGATAACTTAAACATATCTAACATATTCGTTGCTTGTTCAGAACGAACTCCATAGCGAACACCATCAAAACGAGCAAGGTTTGCTGAAGCCTCTGATGAAGATAGGAGATAGTATGCTGCAACTGCATATTTTGAATGGGGTAGAGACACTTCCTCCCATGTTGCACCTAAGTCTTCATATACTTTAAGTGCTTGAAGGACAGCTTCTTTTACTTCTGGCGTTACCCCTTCTTGTAAGTATTCTTTTGGTACAGCAATTTTCATTCCTTTAACATTTTCTTTAAATGCTGCACTATAGTCCGGAACGGTAATATTAGCAGATGTGGAATCCATTTCATCGTGTCCGGCAATTGCTTGTAAGACATGCGCATTATCTTCTACTGTTCGTGTGATTGGTCCGATTTGATCTAATGATGAAGCAAATGCCACAAGGCCGAAACGTGAAACAAGTCCATAAGTGGGTTTTAAGCCTACTACACCACAAAACGCTGCTGGCTGACGAATCGATCCACCTGTATCAGAACCAAGTGAAAAGAATACTTCATTCGCTGCTACTGCTGCAGCTGAGCCACCACTTGATCCACCTGGTACATAGTCTGTATTCCATGGATTACGAGTTGCCGTATAGCTAGAGTTTTCATTAGAAGAACCCATTGCAAACTCATCCATATTTAATTTTCCAATCGTAACTGTACGTTCTTTGTTAAGCCTATCTACTACCGTTGCATTATAAAGTGGATCATTAAAGTTATCTAGCAATTGACTAGCACAAGTTGTACGTAAACCTTTTGTTACTAAATTATCTTTAATTCCAGCAGGAATACCAAATAATAGATTTGTATGATCATTTGCTAACTGTTCTAATTCTTTTGCATTCTCACGAGCCCCTTCTTCATTCAAAGTTAAGAATGCATGAACCTGATCATCTACTTCATTAATCCGTTCATAGGATGCATTTACTAAATCAGTAATAGTGATTTCTTTATTATGTAGCTTCTCTTGTAATTCTTTCAATGTATAATCGAATAACGACATGCTGTATTTCCCCTCCTTATTCTAATATGGATGGCACCCGGAACTGACCGTCTTTTTGATCCGGAGCATTTTTTAGTGCATCCTCTTTTTCAATCCATTTTCTTGGCTCATCTTTGCGCATTACGTTTTTTAAATCTAGTACGTGTGTCGTTGGTTTAACATGATCTGTATCTAGTTCATTTAAAAGCTCTGCATAATTAATAATATCACCTAGCTGTTTGGTCATCGTTTCCACTTCTTCATCAGAAATAGCCAACCTTGCTAAATGTGCAACATGTTTTACTTGTTCTTTTGAAATTTCAGACATTCCTGTCACCTCCAGCATTTTTCTACGTAAACCTACAATACTTAAGATAATAGCAAAAAAAGGACTATATTAGCAACCTGTTCTTAATCGTAGATGTGAACGTTTGGTTCCTCATCGCCAGCTTTTCTATAAATTAAGCTTTCTTGTTTATTGTTTGAAGTAATATTGACTTCTAGTTCAAAATGATTTTTGAACCCATCGACAATTAAGCCATAGACATACTGTGTAAATCCAACTACTTCTGCTTTTCCGTTAAATCTAATTGGTATTTCCAATGTCAGTTTCTTTAGTTGATCATTAATATAAAAGCCTTCTCCAATGACACCGACATAGTTAGGGAAATATTCGGATATATCATCTTCAAAATCTTCTAAATTAGCATTGGTATCCGGATCAATTTCGGTTAATTCATGAGAGGGAAATAATACGTATTCTTCATTGATTTCTTCCCAATCTTTGATAGATGAACTGCCGCCTTTGATATTCGTTTTAGCTACAAAGTTTCCTGGAACTAATGAATCGCGAGCCTCCTCTCGATAGATTGCCAACATGATTGGTACATCAGCTAATCCATCCATTTGCCGCATGCGATTTACTACCTCTTTTGCTATTTTATTTGCTTCATCCATCATTTTTTTCATCGAAATATCTTCATAGTAATATGGTCCGCCTACTTCCGTTTGAAAGCGATAATTAGATTTCATTGCAATGGCAATGGAAACTCCACCTAGCTGCACTGCATTTTCACTCGTTTTTATTAAATAATCTTGTTCTAAAATATGGGATAAATATTTAGGATTGTTGCGCTCAGCTTCTATTTTCTCTTCTGTCTTACTTTCATCCACATCCGGAATGGCGGGATTTAGCCCCAATGGATTATCTTTCCCAGTGTCTTCTTTTGCGTATCGTTCTAACCAGTCATAGACAATATCAGAAGTGAGTTTTTGCCCCTCTTGAAAATAATAATCATCCGGATCATATACTTCTGTTGAATGTCGACGCAATCCTTGTTCGATTGCATCAATATCTAATCGATTAGCAATTTGGTTGGTAATTACACCTCTTGACTGGCTTAATTTGTAAGGGAGCAATACCTGATATTCTTCTTCTGAAACACTGTAGCTTGGAATAATCGCTGTTTCCCCATTGTCTTGTTCAGATGTATTATCCTCTACTACTTCCTCTTGATTATCATAAGAAGGTGCACAACTTGTTAACACAACAACCGAAGCGACACATAGTGCTCCTAACTTTTTTTTCACTTAAAGTTCCTCCTCCCTTCAAATTTAATTGGTTTCATTCTTCTCTTTTAATGCATCAATGAGTTGTTGTTCATCCCAGGTTGTTATTCCAAGATTGTTGGCTTTGTCTAGTTTAGAACCTGCATCTTCACCCGCAATAACAAGAGAAGTCTTCTTACTAACACTACCGGTTACTTTACCACCGAGTAATTCAATTTTTTCTTTTGCCTCTGGCCTAGTTAACTCTTTCATCTTTCCAGTTAAAACAATTGTTTTTTCATAAAACGGGGAGTCATTTAATTCCTCTGTCTTTGGTTTTAGTCCAAGATAAGTCATATTTAAGTTTAATGCTTTTAAATCATGAAGCAATTCTTTTACTTCTTCTTCAGAGAAATACCGTACAATCGAATCAGCCATTTTATCTCCAATTTCTTTAACTGCCACTAATTCATCATAACTTGCTTGCTCTAGTTGATCCATTGTTTCAAAATGGATAGCTAGTGTTTTTGCAGCCTTAGAACCGACAAAGCGAATACCTAATCCAAATAATAATCGTTCAAGCGAATTACTTTTTGAGACTTCAATTGCTTGGAGTAAATTATCAACTGATTTTTCACCCATGCGTTCTAGAGGTAGTAATTCATCTCGTTTGAGTTGATATATGTCAGCGATACTTTTAACTAGATTTGCTTCAAACAATTGCTCAATTACCTTTTCTCCTAAACCATCAATATTCATCGCATTGCGAGAAACAAAGTGGGTAAGTCCCTCTTTTACTTGTGCCGGGCAATTTGGATTAATACACCGTAATGCTACTTCTTCTTCCAAACGAACTAATTCACTGCTACAAGCAGGACACTGGCTTGGCATATGATATGGTTTCTCAGTGCCATCCCGTTCATCTATCATTACCCGAACAACCTCTGGAATAATATCACCAGCTTTTTTTATTACAACCGTATCATTCATTCGAATATCTTTTTCATGAATTAAATCCTCATTATGTAACGAAGCACGTTGTACAGTAGTTCCTGCTACTTTAACGGGGTCTAATACAGCAGTTGGTGTCACCACTCCTGTTCGACCAACACTTAATTCAATGTCATGCAATTTAGTTATTGCTTCTTCTGCTGGAAATTTATACGCAATGGCCCAACGCGGACTTTTTGCTGTTGTTCCTAGTTGATCTTGATAAGCTAATTGATCTACTTTAATTACAATACCGTCTATTTCATAATGAAGATTTGTCCGTTTTGTAACCCATTCATTTACATAGTTGATTACTTCATCGATAGTGGCACATTTTTGCCACTCAGGATTCGTCTTAAATCCTAAAGTAGATAGATAATGAAGCCTTTCACTATGTGCAGTTAATGTTCCGCTTTCCCACTGGCCAACTGCGTATAAAAAGATATCCAAATTACGTTTTGCTGCAATTTTTGGATTCAACTGACGTAAAGAACCAGCTGCTGCATTTCGTGGATTTGCAAAGGGGTCTTCCCCGTTTTCTTCTTTAGCCTCATTTAAAGCTAAAAAAGATTTCTGTGGCATGAACGCCTCGCCTCGTACTTCGATCGTATCTGTTTCTTTTATTCGTAATGGAATACTTCGAATCGTCCTTAAATTACTTGTAATGTCTTCACCTGTGGTCCCATCTCCACGTGTAGCACCTTGTGTGAAAAGGCCATTTTCGTAACGAAGAGAAACAGCTAAACCATCTATTTTTAGTTCACAAACATACATAACACGCTCTACACCTAGTCCATCTTTCACACGTCGATCAAAATCCCTAAGATCACTTTCATTAAAAGCATTGGATAGACTAAGCATCGGTACCTGATGTTGTACTTTTTCAAATGCATCAAGGGCTTCACCACCAACTCGTTGGGTCGGTGAATCCGATGTAATAAACTGAGGAAATTGTTCTTCTAACTGACGTAAGCTTTGCATTTTCTGATCATATATTGCATCGGATACACTTGGTTGATCCAATACATAATATTTATAATTGTATTTATTTAAATCTTCTCGTAAGCTGTTTATTTCTTGTTTTGCTTTTGCTTGATCCATGCTTCCATCCACCTCAATTTATTCTTTGGTAATCGGAGCAAATTTCGCTAATAAACGTTTGATTCCAGTTGGCGCAGGAAAAGCAATATCGAGTTCCATTGATTCGCCTTCACCAGTAACTTTTACTACTGTTCCCTGTCCCCATTTTTTGTGATTTGCTTTATCTCCAACTTGCCAAGCTACTTTTTCTCCACCTGTTGTTGTTTTCTTTGCTTTTTTCTTAACTGTATCTTTTGGTGGAGCTGTAAATGCATTTGTACGATTGTCCTGTTTGTTTTGAAAACCAAACATTTTCTCTTTCGCATCCTCCATACCTTCTAATAATTCATCAGGAATTTCATGAATAAAGCGACTGACAGGATTTAGGTTCGTTCGTCCAAATAACGTACGCATCTTAGCATGGGATAAATGAAGAATTTGTTCTGCCCGCGTAATACCCACATAGGCAAGGCGACGTTCTTCTTCCATCTCTTCCTCATCCATAATGGAACGACTGTGTGGAAATACATTCTCTTCCATTCCAATTAGAAATACAACAGGAAACTCTAATCCCTTTGCGGCATGCAATGTCATTAGTGTTACCTTATTATCTGCAAACGGATCCTCGTCCATACGATCAATATCTGCAACTAAAGCAAGATCTGTAAGGAAGGCAACTAACGTTTTATCTTCACTATTTTTTTCAAAATGCTTACTCACCGTTTTAAACTCTTCTATGTTCTCTAGTCGACTTTGAGCTTCAATACTTCGCTCATTTAATAGCATTTGCTCATATCCAGTCTTTTTTAAGACTTCTTCCACCATATCTGTTGCAGTTAAAAACGCTTGTTGTTGTGTCCACTGTTTGATCATTACACCAAAATCAGCTAGCGATTTAGCCGCTTTTCCACTGACACCGGCAAAATCGACTTCCTGTACTGCGGTATATAGAGAAATACCATGCTCAGTTGCATATGCTTGTAGCTTTTCTAATGACGTTTTTCCTACTCCTCGTTTCGGTTCATTAACCACTCGAGCAAAGCTAATATCATCATCAGGATTCGAAATTAAACGCAAATAGGCAAGTATGTCTTTAATCTCTTTACGGTCATAGAATTTTGTTCCGCCAACAATTTGATAAGGAATATTTGCTTTTACAAACGTTTCCTCCACTGAACGTGATTGTGCATTCGTCCGATATAATATAGCAATATCACGATAATTAAATCCTTTTGACCGAATATACTCCTCAATTTTATCAGCAACATAAAGGCCTTCGTATTGTTCTGTAGCTGCTTCGTGATAATATAACTTGGAACCTGACGTATTATCTGTCCATAATTTCTTAGGTTTACGTCCAGAATTATTTACTATTACACTATTTGCTGCTTGTAAAATGGATTGCGTCGAACGATAATTTTGTTCTAGTAGAACAACATGGGCGTTTGGATAATCTTGCTCAAATGACATGATATTTTCAATATCTGCTCCACGCCATCGATAAATAGACTGATCAGAATCACCTACTACACAAAGGTTTTGAAAACGAGCAGCTAATTGCTTCACTAAAAAATATTGTGCATGGTTCGTATCCTGATATTCATCTACGTGGATGTATTGAAAGCGCCTTTGATAATACTCTAATACCTCAGGTACCCGTTCAAATAAACGGATGGTTTGCATAATTAAATCATCAAAATCTAACGATTGATTTTTACGTAAAGTCTTTTGATACCCCTCATAAACCGTTGCAATTTGTTGCTCATAAAAGTTTCCAGTTTCCTCCTTATATTGTTCAGGAGTAATTAAACTATTTTTCGCCGAACTAATCGCCCCGAGCATTGCACGAGGTTCAAACTTTTTCGGATCAATATTTTTCTCTTTTAATACATTTTTTATAACAGATAGTTGATCTCCACTATCTAAAATAGAAAAGTTTCTATTTATACCAATTCGGTCAATATCTCGCCTTAAAATTCGAACACACATGGAGTGAAAAGTCGATACCCAAATTTTATCTGCGTCTGGTCCAACTAATCTAGCTACCCGATCCTTCATTTCTCGAGCCGCTTTATTAGTAAAAGTAATTGCTAAAATACTTCTTGGGGATATTTCCCTCTCATCTAATAAATAGGCAATTCGATGGGTCAATACGCGTGTTTTCCCACTTCCTGCCCCAGCCATAATTAATAATGGACCATCGGTCTTCTTAACTGCTTCTTGTTGTTTATTATTTAAGCCTTTTAATAGAGCTTGCATCGCTTGACTCATAAATGTCACCGCCTTTTACATCTGTTTTACTGCATTAACAGTTTGAATTGCTTGATCAAAATCATCGTACAAACTGTTGCCGACAACAATGACATCAGCATGTTCAGCCATTTCTTTTGCTTGTGCTTTATTTGAGATTCCGCCCCCATAAAAAAGTTGGGTATTGCTTAATTCTTCTTTTACTCGTTTTACTAAGGTAGTATCTCCATATTTTCCACTATATTCTAAATAGAAAATGGGAAGATGAAATAAATGCTCCGCCATTTGTGCATAGGCAATAACATCGTCTTCACTTGGTGTAGCGCAGTTTGCATATGTAAATGCTTTTGCCTCTGGATTAACGATACAATAGCCTTGTGCAATAAGTTCTTCCCACTCTAGCATATGTCCAAAGTCTTTTATTGCTTGATGTTGAATATCCATCATCCACTTTTTATCCTTACTATTTAAAACCATAGGAATATAGTAAAAATCAAAACCTGGCGTTACCGCCTCCATAGTGGATACTTCCAGGATACAAGGAACAGTATATCTGCGAATTTGACTAAGAAGTTGTAAGACACCGTCAAGTGTTACATCGTCCGTTCCACCAACGATTACTGCATCCGTCCCTGATTCACAGATTTTTGTTATTTTTTCATTTGATATTTCTTTATTTGGATCTAATTTAAATACATGCTTCCATTCTTTCCAATTATACAAAATTCTAGCCTCCATCCACTACTAGTACATTGTTTCATTATATCAAAAATATCGTTTTTTTCACCCCTAGAGAGGGATGAAATTTTTACTCTTATTAATGAAAAAACTGTATCTATGATTGCTATGTACAATCATAGATACAGTTTTTATTTTGTATCTGCTGGAAATGTTAATCCGAACTGTTTTCTGGCTTCTTCTAAAATAGCTGCCGTTGTGTAAGATTTTTCAAATGTATTGACTGATGACTCGTTTTGTCCTGCATGTATTGCATCAATAAATCCTTTTGCTTCATAATACATGGAATTCTCTTTTTGAGGGCGAGTGATATCTTCTACTGTTCCATCCTTATAATGAATCTCCACTTTTGTTGGTCGACTGATTTTATTTATCAATATCGAACCATGTTCTCCCTGGATTTCAGATTGCAAATATGAATTTGTGATTTTTGAATACATGACTGCTCCATTCATCTCATCATAATCAAACATCACACTCCCTTGGCCATCAACACCTGATTCCAGCATATACGCATTTGCATATAGCCTTTTCGGTTCCCCAAATAGAGCGACCATTGGATAAATACAGTATATCCCTATATCCATTAACGAACCATTTGATAATTCAGGTTTAAATGCATTAAGTAAGGTACCATCTTTATAAGCATCGTAGCGTGAAGAATATTGACAGAAACTTGAAAAATAACGACGAACAGTTCCAATTTTATGTAGATTATCTTGTATAGATTGGAAATTTGGTAAGAAAGTAGTTTTAAGAGCTTCCATTAACACAACATTATTTGCCTTAGCTGTATCAAACATTTCTTTTACTTCTCTTGTATTAGAGGCCATTGGTTTTTCGACAATGACATGTTTCCCATGTTCCATTGCAAGAATAGCTTGCTCTGCATGTAATGCATTTGGACTTGCTATATAGACAGCATCCATCATATCATTTTCAAAAAAAGATTGAAGATCTGTAAAAATAGTAGTAGATTCATTAAATTTACTTGCGAACTGCTCTGCTTTCTCCATTGTTCGGGAATAAACAGCTGTTAGTTGAAAATCTTCTATTTCCATAGCTGCCTGTATAAAACTTTCTGTAATCCAGTTTGTACCGATAACGCCAAAACGAACCATTCCATTACCCCCTTGGTATATTTAATCATTCTTCCTCTTTTTTTGCTTCTTGTAAACGTCCTAAAACCATTTGATAACCTTCATTTCCATAAGTTAAGCACCGTTTCACACGAGAAATTGTAGTTGTAGAAGCACTAGACTCTTCCACAATTGCGTGATAAGTACGACCTTCTTCTAACATTTTTGCTACCTGAAGTCGTTGTGCAAATGATTGTACTTCACTCATTGTTGCGATATCATCAAAAAATTGATAGCATTCTTCTCTATTTTTCAGTGTCAAGATCGCATCAAATAGTTGATCCAACTGTTCACCTCGTAATTTATCAATTTGCATCTATCATTTTCCTACCTTTCTTCATTCAATAATGTTCACACCATCTAAACCCGGTCTGTTTGGAATAACATTAATCCAAGTTTTACCTGGAACAAATCCAACAGGTTCACCCTCTTTAACTGGAATAATTCTTCCCTCACGATTTTCCCACTGGATTTTTTGTATTTTACCTTTTTGTAACAAGTATGCATCTCCACCTGATGTAAGGTCAACTTCTCTCCTACCAGCATCATCAATAACGTCATGATCAGTTTCTAAAATAAACACATTATCTAATTGAATAGGCTCTTCTGTGTTTAATTCAACTGTTTGTTCTTGTCCATTATAACGCAAATAACTTTCTGTTGCTTCATCATAGACATAGCGCACTGGGGTTGCATTATAATTAAAGGACACCTCTGTTGCTACATTACCATTGATAGTTGAAATTTGTTCTTTATCAAGAAAGGTTAAGGCTTCATAATTTGCAGTCACATTATACCCTTTTTGCTTTGCTACGTCATAAACTGCATCAAACTGCAAATATGAATTATGTGGAGCTACACGGAAATTGGCACGTTCAAACAAGTGGCCATCATCGTCATAATATGCTCCATTAATATAATCTGCCGCTCCACCTGCTAACATATCTTCAATAAAATTAGCTGCACCATGATAAACATATAATGCATCATAATCATCTGCTGTATTAAAATAATATGGACGAGCACTTCTCACTGGACCAACTTCCTCCGGTTGTTCACTTTGGAAAAGTGCCATAAATCGGGTAATATTTCCTTCAGCTAAAATTTCAAAAACCATATCTGCTTTTGATAACCCTGTTTGCGGTCTTGCTTTATAATGATTATTTACCATAACTGCAACTATTCGATTGTCTACAGATTGATCCGTTCTTTCACCAGTTAACGGATAAACATTTGATAATTTCAATTCCTCTGGATCCTCGGGTTCTAACACTGGTTCTGGCCTCTGTTTTGAATTTTTCCCTATCTTCTCATCATTTGAGCATCCTATTACTATAAAAAGAAGAACAAGAAAAAAAGAAAAAATGACATATCGTTTCCTCACTATGTACACACCCTTTATTGGTTATCTGTTGTTTATCTATTACCAGGCTGTTACTTTCTTTGATTATAACAAACTTAATCGCAACTATCATCGCTTTTAGACTAAGAATCACGTATTTCTTTTTCGCAAAAATATTAGCATTAAAAAAGAAATTATGATAATTGCAATAACCCAGCTCCAAGCTAATGCAAGATGATTAGATTCAAAAGCAACATAAATTGCTAGCGGTATCGTCTGTGTCTTACCAGGTATATTTCCAGCAAACATCATCGTCGCACCAAACTCCCCCAGCGCACGTGCAAAACTTAACACAGCTCCCGTTACGATCGATGGGAAGCAAAGTGGTAAAGATATGTATCGAAAAACACGCCATTCATTCGCACCATCCACACGCGCAGCGCCTTCAATGGATTGATCTATGCTCGAAAAACCTATTTTCACAGATTGATACATAAGTGGGAACGCAACTACAACAGCTGCAAGAATAGCTCCCCATATAGTAAACATCAACGATTGCCCAAATAATAAATCGATTAGTTGACCAGCTACCCCATTTTTTCCAAAGATCATAATTAACAAAAATCCAGTCACTGTTGGAGGTAAAACAATCGGTAATAATAGGATAACTTCAACGATCAATTTTCCGATAAATTGTTTTTTCACCATAAGCCACGCTACTATTATTCCAGCAACAATAACAAAAATAGTTGCACTTAAAGCTACTATGAATGAAAGTTGTATTGGTTCCCAAAAGTTATCATTCACTTTTTTCGCTCCTTACTAAAGTAAATCCAAATGCTTCAAAAATATTTTTCGCTTTTTTTCCATGCAGGAAATTGTAAAAAATAATCGCTTCATCCTTATGTTCTGTTTCTTTGATAATTCCAATTGGATAATTTATTGGATCATGCCATGATGAATCCACCATTTCTACTGTTTCTACTTGATTTGATTTCATCTTGTCAGTTAAGTAAACAAAACCAAGATCTACACTACCAGTTTCTACATAATGTAATACTTGCCGTACATCTTTAGCATAAATAAATTTGTTATCAAGTAGTTGAAATAAACTTACATGCTCCAATGCTTGTTTGGCATACATACCAGCTGGCACACTTTCAGGTGTACCAAGTGCAATTCTTCTTACATTATCATCAATCAAATCTTCCAAGTGTTTTATTTGATTGGGAGAATCTTTCTTTTTAATTAATACTAGTTTGTTGTTTAACAATAAATCTTGATATGTATTATCAATAAAATTATTTTTATTCAAATAATTAAATTGGTCCTCAGCAGCAGATAAAAAAAGGTCTATTGGTGCTCCTTGACTAATTTGCTGTTGTAAAGCACCAGAAGACCCTAAATTAAGTGAAATATCTATTTCTGGATATTTCGCTTCAAATGCATGGACAATATCTTCCATTGCACCTGTTAAACTAGCTGCTGCGGATACAGTCAACTCAACACTTTGATCCTCTTGTTTAATTGAACAACCGGTTAATAAAACTAAAATACTACAAATAAAAAGTACAAATTTGTTCTTACACATAAACATACCTTCTTTATTTCTTATATTCTAACATAGACTAAAGACGCTTGTTCTATCTTTTGTTATACTACGTTTAAGGAGTGATGATAGTGACAGAATTCACACATTTCAATCAACAAGGTAGAGCCAAAATGGTAGATATAACAGAAAAGCACCAGACATTTCGTACTGCTTTAAGCCAGTCTAGTATTACAGTTAATCAGACAATTTATGAAAAAATAACAAATAATCAATTTGCAAAAGGAGATGTACTTGCTGTTGCGCAAGTAGCTGGAATTATGGGAGCAAAACAAACAGCATCCATTATCCCCATGTGCCATCCCCTATCATTGAGTGGAGTGGATATACAATTTGAATGGAAACAAAATAAAGAAAATTGGGATCTGATCATTCAAGTAGAAGTTAAAACAACTGGCAGTACCGGTGTGGAAATGGAAGCACTAACAGCAGCATCTGTTACCAGCTTAACGATATATGATATGTGCAAAGCAGTTGATAAAGGAATGATTATTGGCCCAACATTTTTAATCAAAAAAACAGGCGGTAAAAGCGGAGATTATCAATTAAAAGAATAATAAAATTCATTAAGATTCTTTTTATTACAAACGAACAGGACTAAAAAGTCCTGTTCGTTTTATTTCATTATTTCGGATACAACATGTTTTAACTCAGGTATAATTAATCGCTCCATTGCGAGCATTACAGCACCTGTTGAACCTGGCATAGCAAAAATAGCAGTATCCTGAACAACTCCGGCCATGGCTCGCGAAAGAATGGCAGATGAACCGATATCATATTGATAACTCAAATAACGGAATAATTCACCAAATCCAGGTAATTCTTTTTCTACTTGTTGTTCCACCACTTCAATGGTGACATCACGCTTGGCAATCCCTGTTCCACCATTCAATAAAATCACCTGCACATCCGGATGATTCAATCCTGCTTCTATTGCCTTTTGTATTTGTTCTTGTTCGTCTTTAACAAGCTGATAATTTATTACCTGATGGTTATTGTCTCTTAAGAACTGCATAATCTTTTTTCCACTTTTATCTGTATCCTTTGTTCTTGTATCTGTAACAGTAATTATATTACACGCTATAGTCTTTTGGTTTATTGGATGTAATGGGTTACGCATAGTTTGACACCTTCTTCCTGCTAATTTAGCACGTTCAGATAAATAGTAGTCTCAACAAACGTTTAGCTAAAAACCTTTTTCCAACTAATCCAATTACTAATGAATAATACGATAATATAAAAATAAACCCCAAATGAAGTAAGACTTACGAGAAAATGAACGAACGCAAATCCACCAATAACAAACATCGTGACAATCATCATTGCAGTGTTTGTATTTTGAGCAAATGAAAATGGTTGGGAAAAGGGATAGTGCTGGTTGTTGATTAAACGATAACAAATGACAATATACCATATTCCTACTAATATTATAGCTATCATATCAGGTAATAAAGAAATATCAGAGAAAATTGTTAAGAAAATTGTACAGATCAACAAAATAATTGGCAAATATAATTTTACGATAAATGCTTTTAAAGTTGCTCGATAAATGCTTTTACGATTAGCTATTGGTAACACACCGTAAATCCAGCTACCTTTATATTTACTAGAAAATTTAAGCATATGTATGACATTAGGAATCATTAAATTACAAAAATAAATTGCCAAATATGCATATGGAGCATTACTATCCGTTTGAATGACATTAAAAAGCAGAATAAATGGCATTATAATCGAAAAACCTAAAGAAGGATATACCTTTAATTTAAATTCTCTTTCCTGGCTAATCATTTTATAAGCAAATTGAAAGAGTGTTTTTTCATGATTTGTTCTACAAATCAATTTAGCCATCGTTTGCTCCCATCGATGTTTTCTTATCTTGGTTGAACCACTTGTTTGCATCATTTTTTGCAAGTTTCGTTCAAATGAAGGGATGAATTTAATATAAACAAAAATGGATCCAATTGGTATAAGAGCAGCCAGGGCTGTAAATAACATAATATACCACTCTTGGTTTCCTAATAAAAGCCACTCAAATGGTGCAGCAAACCATATTGGCGGAATAAGAACATGCCACCACTGCCAATCAAACGAAACCACATAATCAACAAATTGAAATGAATGCGCAATGAACTGGTATCCGACTATGATGGATACAGATAGAAAAATTTGCACATAATTAATTAAATCTTTTAACCGTTCTCCATCAAAATAACGCAAAATCAACATATAAATTAATGCGGTAAGTACGATAATAAATAACGCGACAAATATAATTTCTACTAACAGTAGCAAGCTAAAAGTAATACCCTTTACAAAGAGGGAAACAGCGAGTGGAATAAGAATAAAAGCTCCGGTTAATTGTGTCATATAAATAACCACATGTATCATCTTTGCTGCGGAAATAGTTTTTTGATCTACTGGTTTTGTGTTTAAAATTGCTTTATCACGCACATCTAATAAAACAGTTGAAAAATCTGCGATCATCGAAGTCATTAAAATAAACATAACCATCCCAAAAACAATACTCATTTGAAATAAATAATTGTCGCCCATAATCAAAAATGGAATAAGAACTAGCCCATATAAAGCATAAAGAAGTAATGACTTTAAAAAAGCGTTACTATTTTCTTTTTGTTTGACATCTTGAAAGATCGTTGGGACACGCCGCTGATCCATTGTTAGTTTAATTGCCAAGATTTGACGCATGGTAATATAATTGATTCCAAGCAGATGAAACAAACGACTAAACTTGTCTAATATTTTTAATGAGATAGCGTTCATCATGACTTATGCCCTTCGTGCACGATTGATACAATTTCTGAAGCAATTTTTTCATGCTCATTAAAACCTGTTAACTCATTAAAAATTTGTTCTAATGTTCCCTCGTTCTTTTCTTTTAACTGTTCAAACGTTCCATCTGCAATGACTTTTCCGTCAGCCAATAAAATGATACGATTGCTAATTTTCTCAACTACATCCATAATGTGAGAGGAATAGAAAATTGTCTTCCCTTCTGCTGCTAGCTGTGCCATTAGTTCTTTAACAATCATTACACTATTTGCATCAAGGCCACTTAATGGTTCATCAAAAAACAATAATTCCGGGTCATGCAGAATACTAGAAATGATTAGCAATTTCTGTTTCATCCCTTTTGAAAAAGAAGAAATACGACTCGTGAAACTTTCATAAATTCCGAATTTATCCATTAAGCGTTTTGCCTTATAATCTATCGCATTTTCTGTCATACCATACATCTTACCAACAAAAGTTAAATACTCTTGAGCGGTTAAATCATCATATACTTCACCATTTTCAGGTACATAGCCAATTTTCGCCTTATATGATACATCCGCATTAGCAATATCCTGTCCGAAAATTTCCACTTTTCCATTATATTTATCAATTAGTCCTAACATAATCTTTACGGTTGTACTTTTACCTGCACCATTTGGGCCTATGTAACCTATAATCTGTCCACGATAAACTTCGAAATCAACACCTACTAGTACAGGTTTACCATTAAAGCTCTTTGTTAAATTTTCTATTTTTAAAACACTGGTTTGTGATGTTTTGATCGGTCTCACCTTCCCTTACTTTATCCTTTCCTTACTTTAACATATTTATCTTAATTTTCATTTATTCTTATAGAAGAAAAACCCCCTAACTTAGCACATGACGTGTGCAAATTAGAGGGTAGATTATTTTTACTTATTCTTATTTTTTATCCCGAGAAATAATATTTTGTTCTATTGCCAATTTTTTCGCTACTTGGAAAACACCCCAAAGCGTAGGTAACATAATAAAGGAAACAGGTACAGCAGTTACAACAATTGCATTTTGAATAGCATTAATACTATTTTCACCAATTGTTAATAGGACGATGGATAACATCCCAAACATAAGTACCCAAAATACCCGCATAAGTCTACTTGGATGATCATTCCCTGTTAATGTAACAGAAACCGTATAGGAAATAGAATCAACTGTCGTAGCAACGAAAATTAAGGTAACGATTAAGAAACCTATTGCTAATAAGTAACCAAATGGTAATTGATCCATTATTGCCATCACTCCTGCCGGCATCCCACCTGCATCTAGTGGACCCGAAATAGAGCCTGGAGAATCCAATTCCGCTTTAATTCCAGTACCCCCAACAACGGCGAACCAAAAGTTTGTCACGAGTGGAGCTAGGACGGAAACAGCAATGACTAATTCACGAATCGTTCTTCCACGTGAGATTCTAGCAATAAAAATAGCCATCATTGGACCATATCCTAAAAACCAACCCCAGAAAAAGACAGTCCACCAACTAAGCCAAGTTTTATCGCCTTGATACAGAGCCATCGTTATCATGTTTTGTAGATGGAATCCCTCAGCCGAAATAAACTGATTAAAGATAAATAATGTAGGACCAACAATTAACATACAAATAGCTAAAAAAACTGTTAAACCAACATTGATTTTACTTAAAAATTGAATCCCTCGATCAACACCTGAAGCGACTGAAATTGCAGCCATTACTATAAGTACACTAACTACAATAATATTTGTAATTAATGTATTTGGAATACCGAATAAAGAATGCAATCCGTAACCCAATTGTAGACCTAGAAAACCAATAGGACCCATTGTACCACCTGATACGGCAACAATAGAAATTATATCCGTGGCATTTCCTATAATACTTTTTTTACGGAAAATCTTCTCTCCAAATAAAGGATATAGCATCCCTCTTGGCTTCATCGGGTATCCCTTATGATAGTGAACATACATCAACACAACCGTCGACAGTGTTCCTAAAATTGCCCAAGCAAGAAATCCCCAATGTAGAAAACTTTGTGCCAAAGCAGGATTAACACCCGCCATTGTTCCAGAATGATCTTTAAATAAAGGTGGATTGCTAATGAAATGCATCATTGGCTCCGAAGCAGCCCAAAAAACACCACCACTAGCAAGTAATGTACATAAAATCATTGCTATCCAACGATAATAACCGTTTTCTGGTTTATTCATTTTACCTAATCTAATTTTTCCATATTTTGATATTGCTAAAGCAATGCCGATTACGAAATTTGCTAACAACAATAATTCCCAATACGAGCCAAAGTATTTAGCTGCGAAATTAAATGAATCATTAATCCATCCTTGTACCATCTTCAAATCAATAATTGCTAAAACTACAAATAAGATTAATAACCCGCCACTAATAAAGAATACGGTCTTATCCATCGTACCTTTGGCTGTATTACTTTCATCTTTTCCCACTTTTTTCCTCCTAAGTATGTTAGAGGCAAGTGCCAACAACTTAACTTTATATACTTTATATAATTAAGTTTAGGCAATTGGTTGTAAATTCATTCAGCAATAATTAATTAAAATATTATATTGTTCATACACCACCCTAATTTCATCATTTTCATTTAAAAATTACTTTGATTTTTAGAGTAGATTAAATAATTATACTTGTCTGATAACAAACCACTTGCACACTAAAATTTCATTCACTTGTCTGAAATAAACCTTGATTATTTCAAGACGCACGAAAAACGATTATATATTTTTAGCTAAAATTAGTCAATTATTTTTCTTCTATCTTAAAAGTTAATCATTATACGCATAGTCCATACATTTTAAAAAAAGAAGTGTGTAAATTTTTTTTACACACTTCTTTTTTTATGTTTATTTTCCAATATCACTCCGAAAGAAGAAGTCATTTGTCTGTTCAAATGGTCTTAAAAAGTTATAGACTGCCTGATGGGCTTGTTCAATTGTTTGTTGAACAGAGCCAACTAATAAAACTCGACCACCAATTGCTTGATAGGTACCATTATTTTCAACTTTTGTACCCGCATGTACAACATAGCTCTCATCATTTTCTACAAAGTATGGTAAAGGTACTTGTTTAGCATACTTCCCTGGATATCCCTTCGAGGCAACAACAGCACCTATTGCGTACCCCTCTTTCCAATTTAATTTTGGATCTTTACCTTTGGATACATCTTCGATCACTTGTATGAAATCATTTTCTAGTAATGGTAATACAACTTGTGTCTCCGGATCACCAAAACGCGCGTTAAATTCAATTACTTTTGGTCCACTTGATGTTTCAATGATTCCACCATAGAGAATACCTGTAAACGGTCGTCCTTCTAGCACCATTCCTTTTGCTGCTTTTTCCAAAATATGTTCTACAGTATAACGAATTACCGACTGATCTAAATCAGGAACAGGTGCAAAGGCGCCCATCCCTCCAGTATTTGGACCTTTATCATTATCAAAAGCACGTTTATGATCTCTAGCCGATAGTAATGGATAAACATTTTCACCATTAACAAACGCCATTAGCGTAAATTCTTCCCCGTCAAGAAATTCTTCAATAACCACACGATTACCAGCACCACCAAATTGATTATCTAATAACATAGATTCTACTGCTTCTATCGCTTGCTCAACAGTTGTAGCAACAAAAACACCTTTTCCTGCCGCTAATCCATCCGCTTTAATCACAATTGGTGCTCCATTTTCCTTAATATATGCTTTGGCTTTGTCACAGTCAGTAAAAGTCTCATAATTAGCAGTTGGAATGTGATGACGCTTCATAAAGGATTTAGCAAAGTCCTTACTTCCTTCAATAATTGCAGCCTCTTTCGTTGGGCCAAAAGCCTTTAAACCTGCTATTTGAAAAGCATCAACAATGCCATTCATCAAGGGAACTTCTGGACCAACAATTGTCCAATCAATTGCGGATTCTTTAGCAAAAGCAACTAAATCATCTATTTCAGTTTCATTTATAGGTACACATGTCGCATCAGCATTCATTCCACCATTTCCGGGAGCAACATAGATATTTGCTACTTGGTTACTTTCTACTAACTTTTTTACAATGCTATGTTCTCTGCCACCACTTCCGACAACTAATACGTTCACTGCTCTAACCCCCATTATTGTTTTGACTACACATGACATACATTTTTTTAATGTTTAAAGTGGCGCATCCCTGTAAATACCATTGCAATACCGTATTGATTACATACATCAATGGAATCTTGGTCACGCTTCGAACCACCCGGTTGAATAATCGCCTTTACACCTGCTTTCGCTGCAGTTTCCACTGTATCAGGCATTGGGAAAAATGCATCAGATGCTAAGACAGACCCATTTGCTTTTTCAGCGGCTTGTTCTAGCGCAATACCTGCTGCTCCAACTCGATTCATTTGTCCTGCACCAATACCAAGTGTTTGCTTCTTATCAGCGACAACAATTGCATTTGATTTCACATGTTTTACAACTTTCCAAGCAAATAGTAAGGATGCTAATTCTTGCTCATCTGGTTTTCGTTCTGTTGCAACTGTTAAATCATCAGCGTTTATTTCACCAAGATCACGATCTTGAACTAACAACCCGCCTACAACACTAACAACTTTCTTTTTATCATTTTCATTCATTTCTATTGGCGTTTCTAGTAAACGGATATTCGGTTTTACAGTTAAAATATCTAGTGCTTCTTTCGAAAAGCCAGGCGCAATGACAATTTCTAAAAAAATCTCTTTTAGCTGATTGGCAGTAGCCGCATCTACTTCACGATTTAAGGCAACAATCCCACCAAAAATAGAAATAGAATCTGCAGCATATGCTTTGGCAAAGGCATTAGAAATAGTAGACCCCATTCCAACCCCACAAGGGTTCATATGTTTCACTGCGACAGCTGCTGGATGTTCACCAAATTCTAATACAATTTCTAATGCAGCATTTGCATCTTGTATATTATTATAGGAAAGCTCTTTACCATGCAGTTGTTTTGCATTAGCTATCGAGGCTCCCTTACTGTTTGGATCTCGGTAAAAAGCTGCCTGTTGATGTGGATTCTCCCCATATCGAAGCGCTTGTACTTTTTCATATGTTCTCGTATATGTTTCGGGATTATCTTCTTCCGTAATTTCATTAAAATAATTTGCAATAAGAGCATCATAGTTAGCTGTATGTCGGAAAACTTTTGCTGCTAACTGTTTACGAAACTCAATCGTTTTCTCCTTATCTGTTTTCAATTGGCTAAGTACTGCTTGATAGTCAGAGGGATCAACAACTACTGTTACATCATGGAAATTTTTCGCAGCAGCACGTAACATGGTTGGCCCACCAATATCAATATTTTCAATTGCATCTGCTTGTGTGACGTCTTCCTTTGCAATCGTTTCTTTAAACGGATATAAATTAACAACGACAACATCAATCGGAGCAATTGCTCTTTCTTCTAATTGCTTTTGATGTGCAGGATCATCACGTCGAGCTAATAAACCCGCATGAATATAAGGATGTAGTGTTTTTACTCGTCCGTCTAAAATCTCTTCAAAATTAGTAACTGATGAAACGGATTGTGCAGCAATCTTTGCATCTTGTAGTATGCTTAACGTTCCACCAGTTGAGATAATTTCATATCCCATCTGTTCTAATTCCTGTGCAAAAGAAACAATTTCTCTTTTATCCGATACACTAATTAACGCGCGTTTTTTCATTACTCCCTACGCCCCCCTAGTCTATTGATTGTGTAATAACTTCCTGAATGATCGTTGGATAGAGTTGATGCTCTACTAATTGGATTTTTTTTTGCAAACTTTGTTCATCCATATCTTTTAATACTTTTACCGCTTCTTGTGCAATAATCTCACCCGTATCCATCCCTTCGTCGACATAGTGAATGGTCACACCAGTTATCTTCACACCTGCTTTAAAAGCCTGGCCAATAGCATCTAAACCTGGAAAAGAAGGGAGCAGTGATGGATGTATATTTAGAATCTTACCTTCATACGCTTGAAGTAACGTAGGGCCAATTAACCGCATATATCCAGCTAATATAATCCAGTCTACTTTATGTATGCGCAGTTGATCTAATATTTCCGATTCAAAAGCGTCTTTGGACGAATACTCCTTTGGTTGAAAGGCAAAATACGGTGTGTTATGCTCTTTTGCTTTTTCTATAACTTTTGATGTCGGTTGATCTGAAACAAGTAAGGCTAGATCACAAGTCAACTCTTTTTTTTGAATGGCTTTATAAACAGCATGATAATTACTCCCTGTTCCAGATGCAAAAACAGCAATCGTTGGCTTAGTCATGAATAATTCTCACCCCAGATTTCTCTGTTACTTCTCCAATAATAGATGCTTTCTCACCACAATCATTTAGTACGTTTAACGCTTGATCTACTTGTTCTTTATTTATAACTGTCGCCATACCAATCCCCATATTAAAGACACCAAACATATCATGATCAGACAAGTTAGCTTGCTCTTTGAGAAATGGAAAGATCGCTGGTACATTCCAGCTTCCTTGATAGATAGTAACACCCAAATGATTAGGTAGAGCTCTTGGTATATTTTCATAAAATCCACCACCAGTGAGGTGGCTAATTCCTTTGATTTCAACAGCTTGTTTTAATTGTTTTACTGCTTTTGCATAAATTCGTGTCGGGGTAAGTAAAGCTTCTCCTAAAGTCATACCTAGTGCATCTATATAATCATGATAAGTCAATGATTGATCAGCGATAATTTTTCTTACTAACGAGAAACCATTCGCATGCACACCACTCGATTCAATACCAATAATTTGATCTCCCGGTTGAATTTGTTCTCCTGTAATAATATTATTTTTTTCTGCAATTCCAACAACAAAACCCGCTAAATCATATTCACCTTGTTGATACATACCAGGCATTTCCGCGGTTTCGCCACCAATTAATGCACAGCCACTGTCTACACACCCTGCACTAATGCCTTTAACAATTTGTTCAATTTGTTCCGGATCATTTTTCCCGCAAGCAATATAATCTAGAAAAAAAAGTGGATCTGCACCTTGTGCGACAATATCATTTACACACATGGCAACTAAATCAATGCCTACTGTATCATGTTTATCCATGGAAAAGGCTAGCTTAAGTTTGGTTCCAACCCCATCTGTACCCGAGACCAAAACAGGCTCTTGATAAGTAAAGCCACTCAAATCAAATAACCCTGCAAATGCGCCTACCCCACCAATGACTTCATTTCTATTGGTTTTTTTTATATGCTTTTTCATTAAATCTACTGCTTTATAACCCGCATGAACATCGACACCGGCTTCTTTATACCTATCACTCATTTGCTTCGCTCCTTTTGCAAGATTACTCTTTATAGGCTGGTAAGACTGTATTCGGATAAATTTCAGTTGGATAATTACCTGTAAAACAAGCTTTACATATACCATGTTCATGTGAATTTGACTCATTAACAATTGATTTTTCTAATCCTTCTGTTGTTAGGAATGCTAAGCTATCAGCACCAATGATCTCACACATGTCATCAACTGCATGATTGGCTGCAATTAATTCCCCTTTTGTTGAGGTATCAATTCCATAATAGCAAGGATTTTCAATCGGAGGTGAGGCAATACGGACATGAACCTCTTTTGCACCTGCTTCTTTTAATAACCGAACAATACGTCTGCTTGTTGTCCCACGTACTATTGAGTCATCAACCATAATAACCCTTTTTCCATTGACAATTCCTCGTACAGGTGATAATTTCATCTTCACCCCTTGCTCCCGAAGTTCTTGAGAAGGCTGAATAAACGTACGACCAACATAACGATTCTTGATTAAACCAAGTTCATATGGAATACCGCTAGCTTCCGAAAAACCAATTGCGGCTGAGATACTAGAATCAGGAACACCGGTAACTACATCTGCTTCAACTGGAGATTCATATGCAAGTTGTTTTCCCATCGTCTTTCTACTTGCATGAACATTCAAACCATCTAAATTACTATCCGGACGAGAGAAGTAGACATATTCCATCGAACAAAGTGTGCGTTGCATCTGTGATGAGAATGATGTTGTCGTAAGTCCTGTATCGTCAATTGTAATCAATTCGCCTGGCTTTACTTCCCGCTCATACGTTGCACCAATTAAATCAAATGCACATGTCTCTGATGCCACGACATAAGCATCCCCTAACTTCCCAATAGAAAGTGGACGCAAACCTCTTGGATCTAGAGCAACATAAAGTTTATCTTCGGTTAAAATGGAAAAAGCGTAAGCCCCTTTAATCATTCCAAGTGCTTGTTTTATTGCTTCCTCCATTGCTAAATGACCACTGCGCTTTATTAGATGTGCAATAACTTCGGTATCAGAAGTTGTTTGTAGAATGCTGCCCTGTGCCTCTAATTGATTTTTTAAAGCATAAGCATTCACTAAATTTCCATTATGTGCTAATGCCATACTATTTCTTTGTGAACGAAACAGTAGCGGTTGGACGTTTTCATATCCACCACCACCTTGCGTAGCATAACGCACATGCCCTAATGCCGCTGATCCTCTTAAACGATTGAATTCACCTTCTTGAAATACTTCATTTATTAGGCCATTCCCTTTATGCAGATAAAGCATCTCTTTATCACTCGTGACAATTCCAGCGCCTTCTTGTCCTCGATGTTGCATAGCATGCAAGCCATAATAGGTCATCTCTGCAGCTTTCTCATGCCCCCATATCGCAAACACACCACATTCTTCGTTTAAGCCTTTGATTTCAGCAAGCATGGAATAGCTCCTTTCCACAATGCACTTAGATTTTCTACTTGTTCTTTAATTACGGATTGATGATGGTGATTAATAATCAGTTCCTTACTATTCGTAACTTTACCGATATACTTTGTATCTTCTACCGCTGCTTCAAATGCTAACTGATTTTCTTGCTTTACTGATACTAGAAAACGAGATTGTGTTTCACTAAATAATGCTGTGGTAACATCACCTGCAACCGTTACCTCACAACCTAGTTGTTTTTGTGCAAATAAACTTTCTGCAAGTGCTACCGCAAGACCACCTTCAGCCAAATCATGCGCAGATGCCACTAAACCGTCTTGAATTGCTTGAAGAAGTGTTGCTTGACGCTTTGCTTCAATAGTTAAATCAATCGCCGGTGCTTTTCCAAAATATTTCCCTTCTAAAATGTTTTGTAATTCGCTACCACCAAATTCCGCTTTCGTCTCGCCAATTATATAAATCAAGTCACCATTTTCTTGAAAGAAGGATGGTGTAATATCTTTAACTGAACGATGTAAACCTACCATTCCTACGACCGGTGTTGGAAAAATGCCCTGACCATTTGATTCGTTATACAAAGAAACATTTCCGCTAATAACTGGTGTATGCAACGCAAGACTTGCTTCACTCATACCTTCTACACTTTTTTCCATTTGCCAAAAAATTTCTGGCTTATCCGGATTACCAAAATTTAAGCCATCTGTAAGTGCCAAAGGCTTCGCACCTGAACAAACAATGTTTCGTGCTGCTTCTGCAACAGCGATTTTACCACCTGTCTCAGGATCTAAATAAAGGTACCGAGAGTTACAATCCGTTGTCATTGCTAGGGCTTTATCAAACCCGCGAACACGGACAACCGCAGCAGAAGAACCAGGGGCATGTACTGTGTTCGCCTGCACCATTGAATCATATTGATCATACACATATGCTTTACTTGCAATCGTTGGTTGTTGTAATAGTTGCTTCAAAATCTCTTGGTGCTCTGTCACTTTTGGCAAATATTCCGTCATTGACTGAAATTCCTCATAATACCTCGGTACTTTGGAAGGCTTATGATAAACCGGCGCATCTTCTGCTAATGCATCCACCGGTATATCTGTTACTACTTCACCTTTGTGAAGTAAACGGAACTGCTTATCATCAGTGACTTTTCCAACAGCAACAGCTTCTAAGTCATATTTAGCAAACACATCTTGGATTTCTTTTTCACGACCTTGTTTCACAACGAGTAGCATACGTTCTTGTGATTCAGAAAGCATCATCTCATAGGCAGTCATATTTTCTTCTCGTTGAGGGATATAGTCAAGATTCATCTCCATACCTGTCCCAGCTTTACTCGCCATTTCGCTGGCTGAAGAAGTTAATCCAGCTGCTCCCATATCTTGCATGCCTACAAGTGCATCGGAATGGATTACTTCTAAACAAGCTTCGATTAAAAGTTTCTCCATAAATGGATCACCGACCTGTACGGAGGAACGTTTACTTTCCGAATCTTCAGTTAAATCCTCTGATGCAAAGGTTGCCCCATGGATACCATCCCTACCTGTTTTGGAGCCAACGTACAGTACCGTATTGCCAATACCAGATGCTATTCCTTTTTGCATATCTTTTTGATCAATCAAGCCCACACACATGGCATTCACCAATGGGTTTCCCTCATAGCTATCATCAAATTGAATTTCTCCACCTACTGTTGGGACACCTACACAGTTTCCATATCCTGCGATACCGTGAACAACTTCTTCAAATAAATATTTCACTCGGCCATTCGTAAGATTACCAAAGCGCAGTGAATTTAGCGTTGCAATCGGTCGAGCGCCCATCGAGAATACATCTCTGATAATTCCACCGACACCAGTAGCAGCGCCTTGATAAGGCTCAACTGCGGAAGGATGATTGTGGCTTTCTATTTTAAAAACAACCGCTTGCTCGTCTCCAATATCTACAACCCCAGCTCCTTCTCCAGGTCCTTGAAGCACGTGCGGAGCCTTTGTCGGGAACTTTTTTAATAAGGGTTTTGAGGTTTTATAACTGCAATGCTCTGACCACATCACAGAAAAAATACCGATTTCTGTGAAATTAGGAAGACGACCTAAGATTTTTTTTATTGTAGAAAATTCTCCATCGGTAAGACCCATATCTTGATATACACGATTCTCTTCAATTGCCTCTGGTGTAAGCTCAGGCGCCTGTAACATATGCTTTCCTCCAATTTTCTACTATTGATTGAAATAACTTTAACCCATCAGCTGAACCTAATAGCGTCTCTGCGGCACGCTCAGGATGTGGCATCATCCCTAATACATTTCCTTCTTTATTAATGATACCTGCAATATCTTGCACAGATCCATTTGGATTATTTTCATATTTAAAAATAATTTGATTATTTTTCTCTAGCTTTTCTAGTGTTTCAGCATCACAATAATAGTTTCCTTCACCATGTGCGATAGGAATGGAAATTATCTCATCATCGGCATAGGCAGTGGTAAACATAGAGTGACTATTTACAACTCGTAGATCTTCATGATGACACATAAATTTTAAGTTTTTATTACGCAACATCGCACCTGGTAAGAGGCCCGATTCAAGTAAGATTTGAAATCCATTACACACCCCTAATACAGGCTTTCCTTTACTTGCTTGTTCTTTTAACTGCAGGACAATGTCAGAAGTTGACGCAATCGCACCAGAGCGCAAATAGTCACCGTACGAAAAACCGCCTGGTAATAGAATAGCATCATAGTCTGCTAGATTTGCATGTTGATACCAAACTAATTCTGCTTCCTCTCCTAAAGCATCTGTAACTGCATGGTACATATCACGATCACAATTAGAGCCTGGGAACACAACTACAGCAAACTTCACAGTGTGACAACCTCCTCTATCGTATAGGTATAGTTTTCAATCACTGGATTCGCCAATAGCTTTTCACACATTTCTTCTACTTGGGATTCAATGGAGGCATCATCTTCCATTAAAAGCTCCATATATTTACCAACACGTACCTCTCTAACTGTTTCATACCCTAATGTATTTAGTGAATGCTGTACTGTTTTCCCTTGAGGATCAAGCACACCTTCTTTTAATGTAATGTAAATTAATACTTTCTTCATTTGACAGCCTCCAGTCGTTTTAAGATTGCATCGTACACCCCTACTAAATCGCCTAACCCTTCACGAAACACATCTTTGTCCATTTTTTCACCGGTTGCGGTATCCCAAAGCCTACATGTATCTGGTGATATTTCATCAGATAAGACAATCACTCCAGTGTGATTTCTACCAAATTCAAGTTTAAAATCTATTAATTCCAAGCCAATGTCATTAAAGAAGGCGTGCAGTTTGTTATTTACCTGCAATGCCAACTGCTTCATTTGTATTATCTCTTCCTCTGTCACATCCGAAAGTAATAAGGCGTGTGCATCATTAATTAACGGATCTCCAAGTTGATCATCTTTATAATAAAATTCTACAAGGGGGGACGGAAAACGTATCTTTTCTTTAATTCCTAATCTTCTTGTAATACTTCCAGCAGCAATATTTCTAACAACTACTTCAAATGGAATAATGGTTGTCTTTTCTACCAACTGTTCCGTATCATTTAATACCTTTTTAAAATGACTAGATATGCCATGCTCTTCCAAATAAGTAAAAATAGCAGCAGAAATGAGATTGTTATACCTTCCTTTTCCTTCAAACACTGCTTTTTTTTCTCCATTAAATGCTGTTGCATCATTTTTGTAAGATAAAACAAGTGAGTAATCATTATCTTGTACACGGAAGACTTTTTTCGCTTTTCCTTCGTATAATAAATCTGCTTTCACGCTCCGTCACCCCTTCTGATTTTTAAGTTATGCTAATTCTATTTTTTTAAAAATCTGATCAACATTTTTTAAATGGTACGTATAATCAAAACAATCATCTAATTGTTCCTTTGATAATGTGTTTGTTATTTTTTCTTCTTGTTCAATTAATTGACGGAATGGTGTCGCTGTCTCCCATGCCTTCATTGCATTAGGTTGTACAATGTCATATGCTTCTTCACGACTCATACCCTTATCAATCAAAGATAACAACACGCGTTGAGAGAAAATAACGCCATATGTTCGATCGATATTTCGCTTCATATTCTCTGGAAATACGGTTAGGTTTTTCACGATATTACTAAAACGATTTAACATGTAATCTAATGCAATCGTTGCATCTGGCAAAATCACACGTTCTGCTGAGGAATGTGAAATATCTCGCTCATGCCAAAGGGATACATTTTCATAAGCTGTCATCATATATCCTCTTATCACTCGAGCCATCCCTGTCATGTTCTCAGAACCAATTGGATTTCGTTTGTGTGGCATTGCCGATGAGCCTTTTTGGCCCTTCGCAAAAAATTCCTCAACTTCTCGCGTTTCTGTTTTTTGTAGCCCTCTAATTTCTGTAGCAAATTTTTCAATGGAAGTAGCGATTAAAGCTAGAGCTGACATATATTGCGCGTGACGATCCCGTTGTAACGTCTGGGTCGATACAGGCGCTGGCGCCAATCCTAATTTTTCACAAACAAAGGATTCTACAAACGGATCAATGTTTGCGTACGTACCAACTGCGCCAGATAATTTGCCTGTCTCAATCACCTTTGCTGCTGCATCAAATCGTTCCAGGTTTCGTTTCATCTCTTCATACCATAGCGCCATCTTCAATCCAAATGTCGTCGGTTCTGCATGAACACCATGTGTTCTACCCATCATTACGGTATGTTTATAGGCAATTGCTTTATCTTTTAAAATAGCAATAAAACGTTCAATATCCTTTCGAATAATATCGTTTGCTTGTTTAAGCAGATAAGATAACGCTGTATCTACCACGTCAGTAGAGGTAAGTCCATAATGTACCCATTTCTTTTCTTCTCCTAAACTCTCTGATACCGCACGTGTAAATGCAACGACATCATGACGTGTCTCTTGTTCGATTTCCAAAATACGATCGATATCAAAAGATGCTCGTTCACGAATTTTTTCTACGTCTTCCTTTGGAATAATACCTAGTTCGCTCCAAGCTTCACAAGCTAAAATCTCTACTTCTAGCCAAGCTTGATATTTATTTTCGTCTGTCCAAATTGCGCCCATTTCTTCTTTTGTATAACGTTCAATCATATGCTGCCTCCTAGATCTTTATCAATTCTTTATTTACTAATGTATCATATAATGTGTTTATATCCTCACCTATATAAGTAATATGCCCCATTTTCCGCTTTGGCTTATTAGCTGCTTTTCCATACATATGGAAATGAGTTGGATAATCGTCCATTTGTTTTAAATAAGGAGCAACATCCTCCCCCAACAAATTGATCATTATTGATGCACCATGAAAATATACAGGAATTGGTGTCAATCCGCAAATTGCCCGAATGTGCTGTTCAAATTGTGATACATTACATGCTTCAATCGTATAATGACCGGAATTATGTGGACGAGGAGCTAATTCGTTCATATAAATCTCGTCTCCCTTAGCGAACATTTCAATCGTAAATGTTCCAATCACTCCAATTGTTTCTGCTATCGCTCGTGCAGCTTCTTTTGCCTCTTGAGTAAGCTCTGGTGAAACGCTTGCGGGTGCAACCGTCATGTATAAAATATGATCACGATGAATGTTCTCAGCAACAGGAAAAAAGCATATCTCTCCATTAGCGAAACGTGTAAATACAATAGAAATCTCTTTATCAAAAGGAATCCACTGCTCAACAATTAGCCGTTCTTGCTGATAAAGTAATTCAATTGCTTCTGCCCTGTCCTTTTCACCTTGTAACTTCACTTGTCCTTTTCCATCATATCCCCCACGACAAGTTTTAACTACACATGGATAACCTATATCAGCTAATGCTTGATCGAGTTCTTTCTCTGTATGAATAATAGCATATGGTGCAACACGTTGATTGCTTTTAACTATCGTACTTTTTTCTTTTTCTCGATCTTGTGTAATGGCTAGTGACTCTGCTCCTTGTGGTAATAACCCTTTTTTCTCTAGAAAGCGAGCCGCAGGTAGATCAACATTCTCAAATTCATACGTAATTACATCACATTTTTCTGATAGCTGTGTAATAGCATGTTCTTCGTCATAAGCTGCCACAATCTGTTCATCTGCCACTTGAGCTGTCGGACAATCAGGGGTAGGGTCTAGCACGATAATTCGATAACCCATATGCTTAGCAGCAGTTGCCATCATTCTGCCTAATTGTCCACCGCCAATAATACCAATGGTTGCTCCATAGAGATATCTATTTATTTGCAAGATCTTCCCTCATTTCTACTACCTTTTGTTTCAATTGTTTTTGATAGCTTTCTAATCGATTTGCCACATTTGTATCAAAGGTACCAATGATCTGCGCTGCTAATATGGCAGCATTCTTTGCTCCTGCTTTACCAATGGCAACAGTTGCAACAGGGACACCGCCAGGCATTTGTACAATAGATAAAAGAGAATCCATTCCATCTAACGCTTTGGATTCTACAGGAACACCAATCACCGGAAGGGTCGTTTTCGCTGCAACCATCCCAGGTAAATGCGCAGCACCTCCAGCTCCCGCAATAATAAGCTTCAATCCTTTATCACGTGCCGAATCGGCATAGTCAAACATGTCCTCTGGTGTTCGATGTGCTGATATGATTTGCTTTTCATAAGCTATGTTTAATTCATCTAACGTATCGCATGTGTGGCGCATGGTTTCCCAATCAGAAATACTTCCCATTATTACTCCGACGCTTGCCATGTTTCCCCCTCATTTCATTTTTAAATGTTGTTTTAGCAAATAAAAACCTATTCATCTCTCATTTGAGAGAAGATGAATAGGTTGATCGCATAGGAAAAACTACATCAGCATCCTTTAGTGTTTGTTATTTCTAAGGAGAAGATCTACCTATTCCATTTTAACTGAATAGTGGATTACTCATCCTTTTTAAACACCTACTAGTCTGAACGCATCATGTATCATCTTCCCTCATAGTCCGTCATTTACGGTGACAGGTAGAAACAGTCAGGCCTTATCCCTGAAATTATATGAGGTACTTTCATTCAATTGTTATATTTAATAATCTATGTTTAGCATAACAAGGAATGATTAAGACGTCAATATAAAATCGAACGTTTTTCTAACCAAAACATTTATTGTTCGTTTTTAGACAATATTGTATCAAACATGATTTCACGACCTACAGGTTCAATACCAGTCTGATTCTCCTTAAAAATTGGTTTCTCTGTCCGTCTGACTGGTTGGTAACCATTAGCTTTAATCCGTTCTAAACACTCTTGAATTGTTTCATTTTCTTGCACAACAAATCGCCTCTTATTCGGCTTTTTTCTCTGCTTCTTGTTGTTTTTTGGCACTTTTCAAAATTCGCCCCCTTCTTACTTGCTTCACCCAGAAGCCACCATGAATTTGTTTTGGCTCATAAGCAATAATAAATGCTTTAGGGTCTATTGATTTTATGGTTTCATAAAGGCTTAATTCATATTTTCTAGGCGTAAGGATTTGCATAGACAGTCGATCTCCGTCCATACCATAGGCGTACCAACTCGTAACACCATACCCTTTTTCTCTCAATTGTTTAGTAAATGAAATATCAGGATCAGATGAAATAACATTTACAGTAATATAACCTAGTGCTAGTTTATCCTCAATTTTCGAACCGACAATGACACCAATACCAAAACCTAATGCATAAGCAATTAAATTTTCAATTCGATCTAGATTATCCAACACTAACCCTAGACCTAGTACATAGATGGTTATCTCCATCATACCAATAATCGCAGCGATATAACGCCGCCCTTTTAAAGTTAAAATCATACGAATTGTTAAGAATGATACATAGCAAATATTAATTATTAGAATAATTGTTACCATCACTAAAGCATTATCTAACAACTTGCATCCTCCCTTTGTAACTGTTTTATCTTTTGCTCAAAAGATTCCACACCATTTTATTTCCTATAATACTATACTATTTGTTATGCGAACCTAATGATAAAAAAATACATATAGTGTAATACCTATATTAGCTGATTTTACTTCACATGAAAAAGAAAAAACAAGTAAGTTGATAAAAAAGTGAGGGATATGTGATGAATCCTTTTGAACAAATGCAAGGTTGGAAGCAAAATATGGATCATTTTTTTGGTGAAAACTTTTGGGATGGATTTGAAGACGTCTTAAAACCACCTATTCCACAAGTAAATATGTATCAACGAGAAAAAGAAATTATTTGTTATGTGAACTTGCCTGGTATTCAACAAATAAAGGATATTGATGTTCATGTTACCCCCTCGCACTTAGTTATTAGTGGAGAAATCAATCTTGAACATCATCATGGGCAAGTGATTAAAGAGGAGATTATTCATGGTACGTTCGATCGTAAGTTGGAGTTACCTTTCGCAGTACGCAAGGATAAAATAGATGCAACGTATCGCCATGGATTACTTGTGCTTCGCTTACATCGACAAATGCAAGAAAAGGAAGATAGAAGACGTATCGCTATTAAGCAATTAGATGAAGAATAAAATTGCATGGTAGGGAGTGGTTCGCCGGATTATTTGCGCGTTCGCCGGATTATTTGCGCGTTCGCCGGATTATTTGCGTGTTCGCCGGATTATTTGCGTGTTCGCCGGATTATTTGCGTGTTCGCCGGATTATTTGCGTGTTCGCCGGATTATTTGCGATCATCTCCAGCAAAGCTGTCGATGATCTATTTTTTTATTAAAAAAAAGTGTTGACGTGTAATAATCACACATCAACACTTTATCTACTAACTTAAGAAAATCAAATATAAAATAAACACGATAAATAAGAACCACATAATCGGATTAATTTCTTTCATTTTACCTTTTGCTACCATTGTAATTGGATAGAATACAAACCCTACCGCAATACCTGTTGCAATACTGTAAGTAAGTGGCATCATAATTAACGTTAAGAAAGCCGGTACTGCAATTTCAAATTGATCCCATTCAATCTCTTTTAATGAGCTTACCATCATCACACCAACAATAATTAATGCTGGAGCGGTAACTGCAGAAGTTACCACACCTAATAACGGCGAGAAGAATAATGCTAATAAGAACATAATCGCTGTTACAACAGCTGTAAAACCTGAACGACCACCTGCACTAACACCAGTAGTAGATTCTACATAAGAAGTCGTTGTAGATGTACCTAACGCCGCACCAACTACTGTCGCAGTGGAATCAGACATTAATGCTTTTCCTGCTTTCGGTAATTTATTATCTTTCATTAAACCAGCTTTTGTAGCAACTGCAACAAGTGTCCCAGCAGTATCGAAGAAGTCAACAAATAAGAACGTTAAGACAACACCGATCATTTGTACTGTAAAAACATCACCTAAATGTGTAAAAGCTTGCCCAATTGTTGGAGCTAAACTTGGTGGTGCATCAAAAATCATAGTTGGTGGGTCAATTAAACCTACAATTATTCCGGCAATTGACGTAATGATCATACCATAAAATACCCCACCCTTAATATTAAGCGTAATTAAAATAACCGTTACAAACACACCAAATATAGCAAGTAATGTATTCCCATTCGTCAAATCACCAAGCCCTACCAGTGTTGCTGGGTTAGATACTACAATTCCTGAATTTTGGAAACCGACAAATGCAATAAATAAACCAATACCTGCACCAACAGCCATTTTCAAGCTAGCGGGAATCGCATTAATAATTTTTTCACGCAAACCAGAAATGGTAAGTACGATAAAGAAAAGTCCTGAAACAAGCACACCACTTAACGCTGTTTCCCAAGGTATACCATAGCCAAGTACGACAGTATAAGCAAAGAATGCATTTAAGCCCATACCAGGTGCTAATGCAATTGGATACTTCGCTACCAATCCCATAATTAATGTACCAACAGCTGCAGCTATACCAGTTGCAGTAAATACTGCACCAGCATCCATGCCTGTGCCTTCAGCAGCCAATGTTGCTGGATTTACGAATAAAATATAAGCCATAGATAAGAACGTTGTGATTCCAGCAATTGTTTCTGTACGAAAATTTGTACCAAGTTTGTCAAATTCAAAAAACTTCTTCACTTTACTTCCCCCTCTTTCGTCTTGCCTTGCATAATTCTTGATTCAGCTAACAAAATACAAAAAACACCCTTACCTTTGATTGGCAAGAGTGTTCTATAACTAGTCAGAAGAGTAGAATGTATCTATTTGTTATCAATAACAAATAGATTTTACAAGAGAATAATAGATAGTCTTCTCCTATAAAAATAGTAATTATTCTTCTTCGTAGCCAGACCATTTACGGTGGTCAGTAGAAACTCTAGAGCCCTATTCTCAAGATTATACGACGAATTACCTATAAAATTATTTTTAATACATTTCTTATCATACAAGGGAATCAGGGAGCAGTCAAGCTAAAAACGAATGTTAATAATTTTTACACAATTATTGTTCGTTTTTGGGATTTATTTCCGATGTTGTTCGGTTCCTTTTTTATACATTAGCTTGCAATTAAATTAATATGTGTACGTAAAATACCAACAACTAAAACATAACAGGTTTAGAATAAAAAAATTCTTCCCCCTTTTCAGCGAGAAGAATTCTATATTTGTTTCCTAAGTATGTCCTAATCGATACGTACTTTTATTACCGCTTTCTTCACAGGCTTTGATTCTTGTACAATTAATGATGTCATATGTACATCTTGCGGGAAGAAAATCGCAAACATCCCTTTGTCTAAAGTGATTGAATCACCTTCACCGGAAAATAACCAACAATCGTCTTTCTCGTCGTATGGCTGACTCACTTTTAGTTTATCTATATTTGCAAAACCAATTAACTCTGAACCATCTATCATATAATGGATATCTATATATTTTTTATGTGCTTCCCAGACACCTTCTTGTATGTCTTTTGTATGATAGTTTTGAATGATCAAAAAGACATCATCGCCATCAATGTCATGTCTTCCCATTTCTAATTTACTAAGATCATTTTTTCCAATATAGTCCAAAGCCATTTTAATCTTACCATTTATAGCACCATATACATTTAGATTACTATAACTATCCAGAATCATATTCAATTCATCCCTTTCTACACTTCTATATGAAGAAACATCACTGTGTTGTGATGTAAAGTGTACGCTTTAATATAATTTTTTGGCTATATTTTTAGTTATTTCCATTCTCACTTTTTCTGAATTTTTATAATTGTTAATGGTTACGCCTGTACAAATAAGGTCAATCAAAAATAATTGCGTAACTTTAGATACTAGCGAACCACTATCTAATGGATTTTCCTTCGCTGAAGTAAGTAAAACATAATCAGCGTATTTCGTTAATGGTGATTTCACATAGTTTGTTAGTGCAATTACTGTTGCGCCTCTCTCTTTTGCAATGGATACAGTATCAACAATATCTTTTGTACCTCCCGTTAGACTAATAGCAATTACTACTGTGTTTTCATTCATTGAAGAAGCACGCATAGCCATAAAATGAGGGTCAATTGTGACATGAATATGTTTGCCTATTCGCATTAATCGTGTTTGCATATCCAATGCTGCTATACCTGAAGAACCTACTCCAAAAACAACCACATCTTCAGAAGAATTAATAGCATCTACAGATTTCTGTAATGTTTCTTCATCTATTATCTCGTAGGAATCCTCAACTGCATGCAAAATGTTATTTTTGATCTTCTCCATATACGTATTTTCATGATCATCTGTCGAAATGACCGAAACCTCTTGAGCAAGTAGGAATTTGAAATCTTGAAATCCTTTGAAACCAAGCTTTCTAAAAAAACGCAATACAGTTGCCTCGGCAACTTCACTCGCTTCCGATAATTCTGTTAAAGAGTGGTAAAGCACTTCTTGAATATGCTCTTTAATGTAATGATAGATCTTTTGTTCAGATTTCGTGAAATTTTGCTTATATTGTTCCATTAACAAGGTTGGTTTCATTCCGTTGTGTGGATTTAGCATAATCACACTTCCTTTTAAAACTTTTGACTTCATTCTACTATAAAATGTTTGATTGCACCCAGTAAATTAGCTTTATTTTCATATTCAGCCATTTTTATTGATAAATTACGTTGATGATTAGGCATTATTTTTTTAAATAAAGAATCGCGAATATAACTTAATAGAAAATCACCTTGAGCAGATATCCCACCACCAATCACAATCATTTCTGGATTAAACATGTGTACAAGTGATTGCAAGCCAGTGGTCAACTGATCCACCCATTTCTCTAAGACCTGTTTTGCTACTTCATCACCATTTCTTACATTATCAAAGAAAAGTTTTAAATCCTTTTTTTCATGAAACGCATCATTAACCATCTCTTCTAACGCTAAGCTAGAAGCATACCTTTCAAAACACCCTCGATTACCACATGTGCACGCTTTTCCATTTGGATACAAATTGATATGCCCAATCTCGCCAGCTGAAAATCTTGAACCTGTAAACAGTTGACCGTTTATAAATATTGCCCCACCAATTCCAGTTCCAATTGTTACACAAATAAAATTTTCCACATTTTTTGCCGCGCCTTTCCAATACTCACCGAGCGCAGTACAATTCACATCATTTTCAACTTTGACTGGTAAGCCAGTTGCAGAGCCAATGTTTTTGGAAATTTCCATCCCAGTATAACCTGGAATATTATCTGTTGCATAGACAACCACACCATTTTTGTTATCAATTTGACCAGCAGAACTTATGGTAATCCCTTCAATTTCCCAATTATCCTTTAATTCCAAATTTGTTGCAATTAATTTATCAATAATAGCCTTTCCACCTTGAGAAGCTTTTGTAGGATATGAATCTTGAAATAAAAAATTACCGTTATCATCGGAAACACCATATTTAATGGATGTTCCTCCAATATCAAAAACCGCAATTAACATAGATCTTTTTCTCCTTTACTGAAAGTTGAAGGAGAGAAAAACCGAACGGCTTTCCTCTCCTTCATTTTATGGACTAAAAAGACTTGGCAAGAATAGTACAACATCCGGAAATATCGTGATGATGATCAATGTTATAACTAACGGAATCCAAAATGGAATTACACCTCTTGTAATTGTGTGTATTGGTATATTACCAACTTTCGATACAACAAACAGTGCCATACCCATCGGTGGAGTTAAAATTCCAATCATTAAGTTTAGTATAACAATAATACCGAAATGTACTGGATCAACTCCCGCCGCAACAACAACTGGTACTAGAATCGGAATCAATAAAATTAGCAATGCTAAGGATTCGATAAAAGTTCCTAACAAAATAAGTAATAAGTTGATCATTAGAAGTAAGATGACAGGATCATTTGTTACAGCCAAGAAAAAGTCAGCTATAGTGATTGCTATTCTTTCGTGTGCAATCATTTGACCAAAGAACTCTACTGCCATAATCATAAGGACAGCGACACCTGTTAATTTTAATGAATCTACTACATTATCAAAAAACTTTTTCAATGTAAGTTCACGATATACAAAGAAACCTAAAATCATAGCATAAACAGTTGCAACAACTGCTGCTTCTGTCGGAGTAAATTCCCCTGAGAAGATCCCGCCAATAATAATAACCGGCGTTAACAATGCTAAGAATGCTTTCTTAAAATAATATACACGTTGTTTGAATGTAGCTTTCTCTTCTTTTGGAAAACCGCGCTTTTTAGCAAAGGAATAAGCAACAATCATTAAACTAATTGCCATAATCAACCCTGGAACAGCACCTGCTAAGAATAGTCTAGCAATTGACTGATCCGATACCACACCATAAATAATTAATGGAATACTAGGCGGAATGATTGGACCAATAATTGCAGATGCTGCAGTTAATCCACCAGCATAGTCATCATCATATTTTCCATCACGCATTGATTTGATTTCTAGTTGACCTAACCCACCAGCATCCGCTAAAGCTGAACCAGACATTCCAGAGAATAATACACTAGCCATGATATTTACATGACCAAGTCCACCTGTAAAATGGCCTACTAAAGATTTAGCGAAACTAAATATTCGTTCCGTAATACCCGAAGAATTCATCAGAGTTCCAGTTAGTATAAAAAACGGAACAGCAAGTAAGGAAAAGACATCAATACTATCAACCAATTTTGCACCTGTAAAGAATACTAAGTTCCAATCGTTGGTGATGAAATAAACGAATGTAGAGACCAACAGAGTAAATCCTACTGGCATTCCTAACAATAACAATACAATCCATAACAATAATATTAAGAATACATCCATTTATTTCACCTCCATCTTCTGTCTTATTTCTTTAATATTTCTTTCTATTAATCGATAAAGCATAAGAGTGGACAATACAGGCAACGCCATATAGAGATATAAATAAGAGATTCTTAAAGAAACTATCTCAACTGGTATTTTGCGAACGGACATTTCATAGCCTATATAGATAATTAATACGAGCACTATAGCAATTAATAGTTGAAAGATATAATAAATGACTGTACGTACTTTTGCAGGAAACTTATCAAAGAAATATTCTATTCTTACATGCCCATCATTCTTAATTTCAGAAGCTACCGCAAGATAGGCTACATAGACAAATAAAAATCTAGCTAGTTGTTCTGACCAAGTTATCGGACTATCTAAAATCTGTCTTGAGAAAATCTGTGCAACCAAAACAACTAGCATAACAATGAATAATGACCCACCGACGATCTCTTCAAAATTCTTCAGAAACTTTTTCATAGTTCTCACCTAAATTATTGTGATTTTATCGTGCGTCTTCTATTTGTTGTAAATATGCTTGTCCATCTCCTTCAATATCCTCTAGATATTTAGGGTAAGCTTCAGATACAGCTTCTCTGAATGGAGCTAAATCAGGCTCAGTAACTGTAACGCCTTCTTCTTCAAATTTAGATATTAAATTAGCTTCTTCTTCTTCAAATAATTTTGTGTGTTCTTCAGCAGCTTTATCCAATCCATCTTGTAAAATTGTTTGTAGATCTTCAGGAAGTGATTCCCAAGTATCTTTACTTACCACATAGTTAGCATCGTTAACCACATGATTCGTTAATGCTAGATAATCTTGTACTTCGTAAAATTTCTGTGCATCAATTGTTGATAACGGATTTTCTTGCCCATCAACAGAACCAGTTTGTAAAGCTAAGTAAACTTCAGTAAATGCCATTGGTGTTGGAGATGCTCCAGTAAATTTCGCATAATCCAGTAATGTATCCGCTTCCGGAACACGTAATTTTAAATCCTTCATATCTGCTAATTTTTCAATTGCACGATTAGAAGTCGTTTGTCTTGTACCATTATATGCAGTTGCAGCTATTTTCCAATTATGCTCATTTAATAATTCTTCATGTAATTCTTTACCAAAATCAGTTTCATAAATAGCACGTTTTAAGTGATCAAAATCTTCAACGATATAAGGTAATCCTAACAATGATGCACGTGGCACCCAGATACCAAAACGTCCGGACTCAGCAAGTGTAATATCTAACGTGTTTTCTCTTACCTGTTCAAGCATTGCGCGGTCATCACCTAATTGTGAATCAGCATAAATATCCAAAGTAAGTTGTCCATCACTCTCAGTTTCAATATAATCTGCTAATACTTCTGCTGCCTTATATTCATTTTGAGCAGTACCTGCAACCATACCAAATTTCAAATTGTAAGTTTTAGATTCATCTCCAGCATCATCACCAGATGCAGTATCATCGTTAGAGCAAGCAACCATTCCAATAAGTAAAGCTAGTAAAATCCCTACATATCCAAACTTCTTTTTCATAAAACAAACCCCTCTCTTGTTTATATATTAAAACCAGTTAGTTTTAATAATGAAATACTCCTACGATATTACATATACTTACTTAGACCTTTACCTAACACTCATCCTCTTGATTGATCCACCCCCCTAACAGAATAAAATATAAAGCGTTTTCATTAATGTAAGCATAAGATATCACGATGAGTGTTAGTAGTCAATATTTTTTTAAAAATGATTTTTAGTTGTCATTATTATTTTTAAGTTTTCTTACAAATATTTTTCAGAAATTTCCTTCGCAGTATGCACGCCATCTGATGTCAAAGCTTTCATTGGTTTTCTACATAGACCTGCGTCTACGCCTTTTGTTTTCAAAATTTCTTTTATCGTTTGATAAAGGCCATTTTCTAAGATTTCAGCAATTAAATCATTCGTTACTTTTTGTATTTCTCTTGCTTCATCAATTTTTCCAGCCTGTGATAGTTCAAAGATTTGCTTCGCTCTTTTCCCATTTACATTAAATGTACTTCCTATTGCTCCATCAACATTAAGCACGCTAGCGGATAGTAACATTTCATCAAATCCTGAATAAACAAGTTTTTCAGGGAAATAGTGTCTAATTCTTTCTAAAAGGAAGAAATCTGGTGCAGTAAATTTAACCCCAATAACTTTATCATTTTCAAACAATTCACCAAACTGTTCCAGATTCATATTCACTCCAGTTAGGGCAGGAATAGAATAAATGATCAAGTCATTATCTACACTTTCTAGAATGGTATTGTAGTAATCTTTAATTTCTTCAAAATCAAATTTATAATAGAATGGCGTAACTGCAGAAATTGCATCATAACCTAGATCTGTTGCAAACTTTGCTAGATCAACTGCCTCATCGATATTTAATGCCCCTACTTGTGCAATCAATTTAACTTGATCTCCCACTTCATCCTTAACAATTTCAAAAATCTGTTTTTTCTGATCTGTTGAAATTAAAAAGTTTTCTCCTGTACTTCCATTTACATACAATCCATCCATTTCAACAACATCAATATTGTAACGAATGATCTCTCTTAAGCCTTTTTCATTCACCTGTCCATGTTCATCAAAAGAACACATTAGTGCTGTAAATAATCCTCTCATACTATACCTCTCCTTTTACTCAGTTTAATAGTTTAATAGTTATTTGATTACTTCTTGCTTTATAGCTTCATTAAATTTCTTTGTTATCAATTGTGGTCGAGTAATAGCAGATCCAACTACGACTGCATGTGCCCCTAAATGCAATGCTTGTTTCACTTTTTCTGGTGTATCAAAGTTTCCTTCTGCAATAACTGGAATAGAAACATGTTTCACCAATTGTTCTAACAGATTCAATGGTATGGTTCCTTCAGAATACGGTGTGTAACCTGTTAATGTTGGCGCAACAATATCTACCCCCGCCTTTTCGGCAGCAATTCCTTCTTCAAGTGTTGACACATCGGCCATAAACAATTGATGTGGATACTTTTCTCTCACTTCAGTAAAGAACTCCAGAAAATTTTTCCCATCTGGTCGATCTTGTTTTGTTGCATCAAAAGCAATAATATCAACTTGTTCTTGGAAAAGTTCATCTACTTCCGACAAGGTTGGTGTGATAAAAACATTACTGCCTGGATAATCTTTTTTTATAATTCCTATAATAGGGAGGTCTACTTCATTTTTTATAGCCTTTATGTCTTTGACTGTATTTGCACGGATGCCAGATGCACCACCCTGAGCAGCTGCCAATGCCATTTTTGACATAATATAAGAATCATGAAGTGGTTCATCTGGCAAAGCTTGGCAGGAAACAATCAAGCGCTTTCTTATCTGTTCCAATGTACTCATAAATAATCTCCTCACTATTTATTTATAATTGAACTATAACAAAAGTGACAATCAATTGTCAACGCTTTCATAAAAATGATGACACAAAATCATCATTTTTATGAAAGCGTTGAGCAACAGAGGTTTATCATACCAAGGTTTATGAAGACTTCGATAAATTGATTAGAAAACAAACAAACCTCCATTAGCCTTTGCTAATAAAGGTTTGTTTATCTATAATAACTAATAAAGCGAAAATTACCCCTTGTCCTGCAAAACATCAGAAACACCTACAGAGGTGTAACCTTCACTTTCTAGATAATCAAGAACTAAAGCGACAGCCTCTACTGTTGTCTCATGAATATCATGCATAAGTATAATCGCATTTGGTTTAAGATTTGTTTTAACAACCTCAAGTACTTTGTTTGGATCATGACTTTTCCAATCTAATGTATCAATATTCCAAAGCACAGAAGGTACATGAAGTAATTCATCTACTAACGCATTTGATGCTCCATAAGGTGGACGAAATACGGTAGGTTTTTCACCTGTTATATCTTGAATCGCTTGATTCACTCGATTAATTTCTTCTTTTATATTCTCTTCACCGAGCTTAGTAAGTTGTTTATGATTCCATGTGTGATTCCCTATTTCATGCCCACGTTCTGAAACTTCCTTTACGATATCTTGGTAGAAATCAACACGGTTGCCTAGCATAAAAAAGGTAGCTGTTGCACCGTATTCATCTAATAATTCAAGAATTTTCAGGGTGTTTTCTGGATGAGGGCCATCATCAAAAGTTAAAGCAACTTTTTTATCATGCTCAGACGGTTTCTCTATTTCTCCCTTATCAGCATTGTCTTCTTCAGGTTTCTCTACATCTGGTTGTTCTGAATCTGTCTTATCTTCAACATCTAAGAGATCTAGCCACCTTGACTTAATAATATCTTTCGCATCACTAATTGGAATTGCAATTTCTGGTGAACCAGCAGCTCCTGCTGTAACTTCATATTTATCAAATTTAAAAACTAAATTTTCTTTTGTGATATATGTTTTCTCAAACGTTTGTTGTTCATCTTCTATCCATTTTTTCAATTCCTCTTCAAAGAAAAAATCCTTATATGTATCAGATTGTTGAAAAGCTTTTAATAGCAATTTGTGTATTTTACTTCGGCTAGCACTATTATCTATTAATAGTTCTTTTGAGCTAATAAAGGACTCATCTACTTTATTGACCATGAAAACTTTAGAGCTTTGTTTACCGTTCGCACCTGCAACATAACTTTCATCCATAAATACAATAGAATATATATTATCAGCAGCTTCATAAATATCAAAGCTTAAGTTATATGTTCCTGACCGATCTTTTTGTTTTAAAAATTCAAGATTATGTTCAATTTCATCAAAAAAGATTTTTTTCGATTGAGATATATACGCATTTATTGGCTTATTTAAAGACTTACTTTGTAGGTCGGGATAGTGAATTGCCATTTTATAAACTTCTTCTTCAATGACTACTGTTTTTATATCAATTCCTCGATACTCTGAAGGTTCTGTTGTACGCTCATGATCCTTCTTTTCATCTATTTCATTTTTGTTATTTTCAGACCAAAGTGGCTTAATAAAGAATATAGCAATTCCAATAATAATGAAAAGCAAAAGTAGATATGTAGATCGTGTAAGTTTCATAAAAAATACTCCCTATATTTCCCGTAAACAAGTTTATTTTCAAAGACGGACCAATTAACTAGTCTATCAAAAAAATGACAAGTTGACTATTTTCATGATTATTACTTCTGATTTTATTTTAACCTTCTCCCTACGAGAATAAGAAAAATCCTAAAAAATAAAAAAGATTTTTAGGATTTCTAACATTTGTGTATAGGTATAACAAGAGCATCTCATGACAACTTCATCTTATTAACTTCAATTATTATATTGCGGTAAAATCAAACTGGTATGGAATTTCTTTTATTTCGCCAAACAAATCTTTATGCATATCTCTCCATAATTCACCTATTCCAATTTCCCCCTCTCTAATATCCTCCACAACAAGACCACCATCTGCACATAGTAGGTCATAAGCTTTTTGCACTTGTCCTTTTTTATACAATGCGAATATATAATAAAATGTTAATCTACTATTATTTTGCTCTTTCTCATCCAAAGATTGATAAAGTTCAAGTGTTTTCTCATAGCCTTCACAGATAGATAGAATTCGGAAAGCCTCCTTGAGATATGACATATCTTTTTTACGCATTCGTATGCCTTTGGTAATGCTATCAATAGCTTTTTGCCAAACTTCTGTCATTACATATACCGAAGCAAGTCCATGGTATGCCCACGCATTCTCTTTTGTTAGATTAGACTGGCGAAGCTCTTGTTCTGCTGCAAGGTACTCTCCCTTTTGAAAGTAAAAAATACCAAGCTGATAATGTGCATACCAATTCTTCTGTGGATTTTCTTCCACTATTTTTTTGAGTTTCTCAAAAAATACTTCATCAACCATAAATGGAGGTGGTACAAGTGTACTGTCTGGTTCTTCTAAAACTCCGGTTTCTAAAAATGCACGCCAGATCTGTTCCTCATCACTAGCATGAAATTCCAAATGCTCGGATATGTTGCATTTTCCTTGTAGATTTCTCTCCGTATTTTTTAGTGCTCCAAAACCGCTTCCTTTTTGACAAAGTTTCGCATCTTGTTTTGCCATATCCTTTGTATTAGAAAGAACTCCTCCCATTTCTTGGAATGCTGGTTTACTTGCTACTGTTTTGGTTACTGTTTCTCTTGCTTCTTCAAATGATTTTTCTAAGTCTTTCTCCTCTAATTGAAAAGCACCGTATCGCTCAAGCCATTCCCATGATGTATTTGGTTCCATTGGAAGGCACCCGTATTGTGTTTTTCCAAGACCAGCTTGTATTTCAATATACCTTCCCGCATCGTCTGTCAAGAATTCCTGCCAGTGATCTGCTGCCTGTTTGCTACCCCATGTAAATAATTTTCTAGATTGCAGTCGACTAGTAGACATATGCAAAAGACCATATCCTTTTTCATCCATATGTGCAATATATTTTGGATCATCTTTTTGAATATCAAAGAAATAATCGACTGCTGCTGGGATATTATTATATTTAGTAATGTCCACACCATCTACAACTGGAATATCTACTTTATATACACCGCCTTCATGGAATGTATACGCCTGATCAGCAGGAACAACAATTCGACCATTTTCATGCTCAGGCACCGCAATATTACTCCACCAATACATCGGCACTACTTCTTCTCCAATATTAACAATTCGCATTCTAGCATTTAGAAACGCATCTTTCTCTCCTAACCAAAAGTCCATTTGATACGTAATACCGCGTATTCTTTCATATTCATACATACGCAAAATTGGTACCCCATCGTCTCCTTCTAATACCGCGGTATACAAAGGGGTTGTTGTAAATGGTGAATGCCCAATCACTCCAACGTTCCATTCTACGCCTCCACTAAACCAGGCATTTCGGATAGCTAAATTACTAAAGCGAATGACATCATTTGTATATAATAAATTTCGGTTTCTTTGCTTATCCCAAAGCGACCATAGCCTCCCCCCCAGCTCTGGTAAGAAAACAGCCTTTAAGTAATTATTTTCAAGTACAATTGTTTTTACAGAACTTTCTTCTAGTTTCCTAGAATAGCTGGAAAATTGTCGATAGGGATAGGAATTAACACATGTTCCATACCCTCCATAGATTTCATCTCCTTCGTCTAAATAAAATTCCAAATCATTTTGTAAGATCAATCCACCTATTAAATCCGGAACAGATGCTTCATTACCAAGTTTTCCTCTTTTTATATTTTGGTAACCATATTGAATAGTAGGTATCAATTTATTTCGTCACCCTTCCTTTAAAAATATAGCTTTATTATAACGAGTAAAAAACTTGGAAACATTGTATTTAATTGCTCATCCATTTTAAAAAATTGCTATTTTTATTTTTTTTGGTTAAGATGAAACCATATTTTACTTAGGAGAATTATTTATGATTGTAAACGATTCCAAGATATTGATAAATTCACATTACTATATCTATTCCCCAAGTATACTAGCAAAAAAACTTTATTTATACCCTATATCCATTGGTCACTTTTTCTATAAACCGCATTATTCTCTTACGCGTGATAAATTTGATAGTTTTCTTATTATGTTTATCATTAAAGGAACATGTGACATAACCAATGGTGCAAACCAATTCACTGCAAGAAGTGGTCAGTTTGTTTTGATAGACTGCTATTTACCACACAGTTATGAGAGCTCAGTATCATGGGAAGCGCTTTGGATGCACTTCGATGGTCCGCTTGCTCAAAATTATTTTCAGGAAATTAACAATCAGCATGGACATGTAATTACGCCTGAAGATGCTACAACCACATATCTCCATTTAGAACAAATCTATTCGTTATTTCATTCTACTTCTGCTATATCAGAGGCTAACATTTCAACTCTTATTACAGAGCTATTAAACGATCTACTACGAGGAAAACAAAATAAAATGCACGGGAACTACTCTGAGTCTGTAGCAAGAGCTGTTACATATATAAACCAAAATTTTAAGAAACAATTATCCATTAAAACATTAGCGAAAAAAGCAAATAGTAGCACCTATCATTTTATTCGTACTTTCACTAAAGAAACCGGAGTTACACCCTATCAGTATGTCATGAATACCCGAATTGCTGCTGCACGGTTTCTATTAAAAGCTTCCGATGCTTCGATAAAAGATATTGCTTTTTCAACGGGCTTTCAAAGTGAAAGTAGTTTTTGTACTTGTTTTAAAAAAATCGAACAGCTCACACCAAGTCAATATCGTAACAAACAAATATAATCAATTGAAAAGATTTCTGCAATAATTGAATCAGATTATTAATTAAAACAGTAACAAGGGTTAATATACCAATTTTAACATTGGGAAGTTAGTCCTCTATATATTTACATATAGTACAAAATATTGTTGATTTTTTAAAAACACTTGTAAAAAATGTATTTCCAATATATTATTGGTATGTATTGTAATTTGAGCGATTTAACGGAAAGGAATTTATGGTTATCTGGCAGCATATATATACTGACAAGATATTAAAACTAAAAAAATGTTAGGAGTGGAAAATATGACAAAAAAGCTAATTATAAACCTCATTGGATGGTTATTTTTCATTTTTCTAACAATAGGTGTAGTATTCTTTCCAGAACAATTTTCATGGTACACTACTAATATTGGTGGACTTATTTGTCTCCTCATTGGTATGGTTCTCATTTTTTATAAACCAAGAAAATAGGCTTAATAGTGTCAGTTAATTATGGATGTTACTTATCCTAGATTTAAATAATCATTAAATATAAGTTTCAAGAAACGGTAGTAACCTTTATAAACAAGGTAGCTACCGTTTTTTACATGTAATTGGAAGGCCACTCCACAACCGGATAACTATTTTCAACGCAAAAAACGCCTCCCTTACTTGTTCAAAGTAAAAGAGGCGCAACATTGTTTTAACGTTATATAGTTGCACGTTTATTATTATATTAGATGCGTCATGTGTTCTGAAAAGGCATAGCGTCAATATCTACGCCTATTTACCCGCACACAGAATTAACTGGTCTATTCCCACTCTTTTATTATTAACAGACTTATAGCACACGATCGTTGATTTATAGGGATTCCAGATTAAATATAGCCGAAATAACGAGGTTAGACGTGGTTACGATGGTGACATAGATGACTATCTTTAATCCATTTTAAACCTTTATAATTATATTTTCGTACCTATATCGTCTCCATTGATTACAGCAACAGTAATGTACCACTTCTGCCATGTTTTGTACCATCAGTTGCCACAGATTTTACCACTCTCTGTCAACACATTTACAAAAGAAATAATTTAGAGATATTGAATTTCAAAACCCTAATCCTCCTTTTTTATCGTGGGATTAGGATTTTAGATTTCTGGAATCGCAATATTTTAGTGAATATTAAGATGAATTAAAAATATTTGCTGATTGCATAGCAAGTATCAATTATAAAACAGGTACCGTTAATCTAACTAAAGATAAATAATGCATTAAACATACCATGTTATCTCTATTAAAGCTTACGGTTGGTATCTAATGGTTTTTCCACTGAACCTTTAAATGAAATTTTCCCATTGCTTTTATCTAATGAAAATTTAACTGTGTTTCCATATTTATCTCTAGCAATGACATCATCTTTTTGAATATAAACATTTGTCGCACGAAATCCCAATTTATTTTCAGTAAGAATTTTATTTACCTTTTTCAAGAAAGTCCGCTTATTATATTTTCTTTTCGCTGATGTTCCTCTAAGACCTCTTGCAGAAATGCTTTCTTTATATGGGGCTACATATTGAGTTTTCCTAGCAACCCATCGAGAAGGAATTGCATCCTTTGGTAGGTCTGAATACGAAAGATTTCCAGCAATCCTTGATCGAACTCTTACTATTCTCGGAGATACATATGAGGATATTCCTTCTTTTTTAGAACTACTTTCGTCATCAACTGGTTTAACTACATTACTATCCTCTTTATCGTTTAATATTTCTTGAATGTCGTAATTGGATATAATTTCACTTAAAATATCTTCTATGCACTCGCTGTTATTAACGATATACCTTTCCTCATTTGTTAACACCTCATAGTTTGAAGTGTTTATTCTAATTTTAAAGATATTAAACTCCCTTAAATAAGGTTTATTTGCAACAAGGTCAAGTAAGATAAGCCTTGGTGTGGACTGTTCTTCCTCTAACCCTATAACTTTAATATTTTTTTCTAGGGTAGTAGCAAATTCTTTTGTTGATTTTTGTATTACTTCAATAAACGAAGTAACAAGTTCCTGACCTTGAGAATCTTTTGAAAGTTGAAAATAATTTACAGATACCATAAATATCACTCCTTATTTTTTTATTTCTAATGTATAAGAGATTGGTAAATGGTCTGAGTAGTTTATTCGGTTAGGAATTAAATTTGTGTCGAGTAAATCAACCTTACTCCATCCAGTTAAGACTTCAAAAGAGTTTGTTCCTGTTGATGAAATATATGGACTTATTAACACTTGATCGAAAGCATGCCAGTAATCTACATATGTGTCCTTGTTTCGCGGGACATAATGAATAGTGCCTGGTGGTTTTCTTAATTTTCCAGTTAAGTCATTTGAAAAGATACTCCAAGACGGATTGAAAAAATAATCTTTTCCTTTGCTAACTGTTTTGGCGGTTTGTTTACAGTGAGTAGCTTTAAATGATAATTCACTTACCATCCCTCTATCAAAAGGGTTCATATTAAAATCTCCAATAATTAATACTTTCTTTACTGTGTAAGAATTTATATATGAGGCTATTAGAGAATATTCATCTCTGGAAATAACGTAACGATCTGATTCGTCAGGGAATGATACCGGTGAATCCAAGTGGACCCCGACCAACATATATTTATCACCACTAAAATTATAAATAATGATTGTAAATCTCTGATCTTCCTTAAAAAACAAAACTTCAGAGTCTTTATATTTATCGAAAAGTGCAACGCGGACATTTCCCTTTAACTGTGTGCGAGAACTAAAACCGAGAGGTTCTAATGCTTGATTAAGCGCATCCCTACTCTTTTGGGTAGTTTCACTAAAAAATAAAATATCAAATGACCTTTTTTCAACAAGATCTTTTATTACAGTAGATAAGTCCTTTTTCATAAGATTCCAAAAAAGGATGTTTGATGTGGTTACTTCAAAGGATGTTTTTACCTTTTTTGGTTTCTTTATTTTTTTTGCTATAATTGTATTTGACACGATTTCTACACCACGATTCATTAAGTTTATAACCTATATCTTACCATTACTTCTTAGCATTATGAAAGATTCTTATAGAATTCTTTAAAATAAACTACTTGCGAGACTAAGCAATATTTCATCAAGCCACTATAAAATGAAATCATTTGTTGCACAGTATAAGTCTACTGTGTCATATAAAGTTTGCCACACGATCAGTCCAGTATTGCTGGTATTATTGTAATTCAATCAAATTTCGAAAAACCTTGATACTCCACACTAGGGCTATATAACACCTTATAACACAAAAAAGTTTTCTGTGGTAAACACTTTTGTCTTTTCTTGGTACAATTCATGTAAATTGATGGTAGATACTATGGCAGAGGTGGTTCATTTCAATGGCTGTAATCATCCATTAAACAGATGTTATCAATCACTTTAAAACTCCCAATCTTCATTATTGCACCTATAAATAAATTCTTTTACGCAGTTATAGTAAACTTTCGTTTCTTTAATTGTATCTATATAATTTGTCTCACGAATAAATTCTAGAAGTAACTCCTGAATCTCACCAATACTATAATTTCTAGACAAAGTATGTAGGATGCAAATATCGCTATTATTTACTGGTGTTTTGTTAGAACCTTTCAACGACCTAGCAGCTTGTGCTCTGATTACGCTTTCATTAATACCTAAATTTTCAGCATATTCTTTTACTTCACAAAAAATAATACAGAAAACATCAATTCTATATTTCCCAAATTTAGATATATCTTTAACTGCTTTGCCTTTCTTAAATGTATTCATTTGGATATTCTCTCTGTATAACTTTAACTTTTGATAAAAATCCTTTTTAAATTCTTCACTTTTCATTAATTCTCTTAATTGGTTAAAAGAAAGATCTAACGACAACATATTATAACCACCATTTTCTTTTAAAGTAATTACGAAATTGAATCAAACTAAGTCTCACTGTTAAAACACAAGAAATGAATCTCAAAAACTAACTAATTTCCTGCTTTATCGATAGCAGTGAGTATTGGAAATTCATAGAGTCTAAAGTATCTAAAACTTGCGTTAAATTAACCATAGAAAAGAAAGGTAAAACATTTTCCATTTCTTCCTCTTTTTTATGAATAATTGCAAATATTATTTCAAAATCACTATTATTATCTTTTTCACTTAAAGGATCGACCAGTAGTTTTTCTTGTGCAATTCTATTAACATGAGCACGAAACTCATTTTCTATAGCTAAAATTCTAGAAGAAACCAGTGCTTGAGAAAAAAGGTGACTTAACTTTGAAGAAGATCCTCCTTTTTTGATGTGAATAAGTTGTTTATCTTTTGTAAATATGTCGCAAGGTTCTATCTTACTTAATCCGTATGCTTTGGGTTGATAATTTTTCTGATCCATTAACACATAACTTGGATTACTTTGTGCAACTCTTTCATTATATGTTCCTTCATGTTCTTTAAATTTGCATGACGGGAACTGTAAATTACTTTTATACACATTTTTTATTCTTTCTTTAATTTGGCTATAAAAGTTCTTATTAATTTCATACCAATCGCCGTAACATAATAGATAAAGTGAATTGTTAAGAGAAGTTTCAAAAATTATAGCTTCATAAATATTTGAAACCTTAAACTCCTCATTAGTGTTATTAATTGAGAACAAACCATCTCTTTTAAGTTTGCTAATAATATTAATCTCAGTTCTCTGATTAATATATTGAAAGTAATCAGTATAATTAATATCTATAGAAACTAGCTTGTCTTTACTTTTTCCTGTACCTGTAAAATAAAACCCAAATATATTTTCCCAATCAATTATTTTGTTTGGAGCAATAGAAAGTTTTGGGTTTAACGTTTTAATTCCATCAATTAATTTTTTATCTAATTCTTCAATTATTTGAGAATCTTTTTCTCTCTGTATGTTATCTAGCCAATCAAACCCATTTCTTTTATAATGATCTTCATTATACGTTTTAAAATAAAAAGTGATATCTGATTTAATTTTTTCAATATCCATTTTCCGAGTTATTGTTAATGAGTCAGTTCCTACAATAAATCTTGCAATTGATTCATTTGAGGAAGAACCTGATAATGTTTTTAAAATTTCTCTACTTTTATTTACTTGAAACAGTTCTTGATTAGCATATTCAGTAGACTGTTTTTGAGTATCGACAATGGTATCTTCTATTGTCATAGAATTAAGACTTCTAATCTTTTTTGAATCAATTAAATTAGCAGCAACAATTAACCCAAAATTTCTAACAATAGTAGAGTAATTCAACATCGACTTACCGTACCCATAAACAATGCTAAAAAAACGATTATTGTACTTTAGTATCATGATAGCTTTATTTGAAGCATTTTCTTTAATATCTATTTCTTCATTTGTCAGTTTTTCAATTACTTCTTTCCAATCAGGAGTATTTACTGTTGGGTGATGAACATAAATTTTACCTTCTAAACCTATTTCTTTTTTAACTACGTAAGTATCGACTGAATTCAAACTACTATCTTTTATACAATCTTCATAATCAGAAACGCTATCTTTATGAAGATATAATGATATTTTTTGTACTTTTAAATCATCATTAGTCAACGCATACTCCCCCTCTCAGATAATATAAACAATCAAGTATAATTTTAATAGCATATACGGATTTCAGAACTCGTCATACAAAAAATAGCTTAGTCAATTACATCTTACCAATATAGTTGCAACATAAGAACAGACTTTCTATTTATATTTAGTTTGCTAATAAATTTATTTTTCTTAAAACTTCATTATCAATATTATCTTTCCATATTGGAGCATGATTGTTACTTAATGATAAAAGCGTATTAAGGAGTTCTTTTATAATGTTTGGTGATTCTTTAACTTTATCTTCTTTAAAAATAACCTCAAATAAATCTGTAAATTGACTTAATGTTATAGGGACAATCTGCAATGACATTGAAGTGTCATCAGATCTATACCAAATACCAATTCTAAATGTTTCTGCTGTATTAGTATCAATATTATTGGCAAGGAAAATACCATAGACTCTTTTATACTTCATCTCATAATGTTCAACATATTGTGCAACATGTCTTCTAACAGGCTCTCCTTCTGCAGCCTCTTGACGAGAGCTACTAGTCAATGTTACCTCCATGACTACAACAAAATCTTCGTACTCAAATACCATATCAGGACCATTTCCTGGTGCATGCCTTATTGGTAAAAAACTACGATCAATTGTAAATCTTCTAGCCTCCCATGGCTTATTAACTAATGAATTTAACGCTAAGAATGCACGCCAAATACTCCATTCCAAATAAGTAGGTGCTTCACCAGAAGGTATTAATTTCGACTTTCTCGGTTTTTGTAGTGCTTTTAGATAATCTAAAATATTCTGCCATTCATTAGGTTGCTGATCAGCATACTTCTTTTCAAGAACATGGATCCATTTATTTTCCAAATTAATTCTTAATAACGATAACTCTTCAATAGACAAATTCACTAGACTAGGTAATTGGTTTATTGGTTCATTATTTTTCACAAACAAACTGTATAACTCTCTTATAGCCCTTATAGATTCATTTTCATCATCTGTCGGAAGGGAAGCACCTTTTCCCAAGATATCCTGGTAATCTTTGTCTAATATTGGTTGGTAAGGTGTACTTAAAATTTGCTCTACGATCACTTTCTTATGTATAGCAATACTTAGCTTTGAACCCTCTTCATTAAAAAGTCCGGTCAATTTAAGATATCTTATGTTCACATCAGCATAAAAGCGTAAGCTATCCGCTGAGACACTTTTTGGTCTTTTAGAGGCAGTCTCTCGAAATTTATTATCAAACTTCCTTTTATCTTTAGAATTATTCCTTTTCTTTCTATATGTGATTATTTCTGAGACTATTAAACTAATATCTTTCATACTATGCTTAAAAATTATAATGGAAGCCATTTCATTCTTTGTAATCTCAGGAATCTCTCCTAAACTGTCTAGTTGATCAATTATTTCTAGAACTAACCTTAGAGGCGAGAAAGGTTCAATTTTTTCCTTGGTAAGTAAATGTATTTTGGAAGGTAATTGATGAGCTAAAAGAGCTCTTAAAAAACACTCTTCCGCCTCTGGTAATGAAGTTGTATTAATTAATCTTCTTCCATTCTCAGTTATTATGTGCGTATCATCATTAATAAAACCTAGTCTAATTAAATTCAGACGCCACTTTCTAGAAATAGTATTATCACTGTTAGTTTTCAGGCTCACAACTCCTTCTTTATCAAGAAGGAGAGCCATACCCTCTTCATTTTCTTTGGAAAAGTTACCATGAAATGGTGAGTTTACTAGAACTTCAAGTCCATCTTTCAGTCTTTTTGGATTTCTAACTCCGTTATCTGCAATAAGCCAAGGTTTGATAGCCATAAAATATACCTCCTGTTAGTAACCTATGAATATAAACTCTTCTACCCTGTTGTTATTACTACCGACTTTATTTCTTTGATTACCAAAAGAATAAAGATGATCTACAGCAACAACATCAACATTCCTTTTATATCTTGCCAATAGTTCTAGCATTTCATCTTTTGTCGGCAGAGAATTAGAAGAATACGAAACTAATAAAATGCTATCCTGATGTTTTTTAAATAATAAATCGAAAGCACTGTATGCACCATTCCGAGTGCTAAATGGTGTAGGATAGCTTTTGAATTTCTTTGTTTTGGTGTGTTGCTGAATTTCTATACCTTTCCAATCAATCGCTAACCCCTCAACAAAATGATACCTTCTAATGTATTCATTATCAGAATGCGGGCTAAAATATGGTGGATCGATATAAACTAAGTCAGCTTTTTTTCTAACATTTAAAGCATCACCATGTCTTGACTTATTTTTTTTTCCATTATCAAATACTGCATCATTATATACCTTCACAGCATTCAAAAAGTGCTCTCGGAGATTTACTTTTAAGTCTTTACGACCATCATCATATTTATCCAATCCAGTGTAAGTAAAAATACCCCTCGGTCTTCTCTTCATACATGCTCTTATTAATGAAGACATCGCTAAGGCTTCTTTCTTTTTATTTCGTAACAATGGTATATTTGCTCTTAAATTATCAATAAAAAGGTTATCTTCATTACTGAAATAAATCCCTTCAAAGGTATTAGAAACAAAATCATCAGAATTCTCATTTACTCTGAGTAATTTATTTATATCACTTTCAGTTAGGATTGTATTATTGTTTTCAATTAGTGCCTTAGTAAAAACGGATGCCATCCCCATGTAATCATTACTTAAAACTTCTTTTCCTTGTGTCTTAAACATATAAGAAACTATACCACTTCCAGAGAACAAGTCCGCAACTGTCTCAAATTCAAAAACAGAAGCTACAGACCAAATGACATCAATTAGATTCCTTTTACTACCCATGAATCGGGTAGAGGGATATTTAGACACTTGATCAGGAAGAGTAATTTGATCAGGTACAACCTTAAAGTTTTTTTTAGGTTCTACTCTAACAAGTACATCTTCTCCTCGTCTTTTATTCCCTTTACTATTTATATTTCTCTTTGTCTGATGGACACTTATATCAAACTCACTATAAAGGTTATGGACTAGCTCATGGTTTGAATTAGTAAGAAGTACATGGCAACCTAATTCATGCAATCTCTTCACTTCCATCGCTAATTCTATATGATCTTCTTCATAAAACTGTTCCTTGGTATACCTTTTAAAATCTGAGTACTCACTTATAGGAAGGTAAGGAGGATCTAAAAAAATAAAATCTCCAGGATTTGCATATTTTTGCAATACAGATTTATAATCACCTTTAATAATTAACTTATTCTGCAACATTTCACTTACTGCTCTTAGATTTTCTTCATTACAAATATTTGGGTTTTTGTAATGACCATATGGAACGTTAAATTCACCTTTTCTGTTAACACGATATAATCCATTAAAACATGTTCTATTAAGATAGATTGTACGAGCAGCTCTCTCTATTTTAGAAAGTTTAGAAATGTCATTTTTTCTAACATTTAAGAAAAAATCATGTTCATTAGGCATACTCTTCAACAACTTAATAACTTCTTCCACATCAGAAGCAATTGATTTATAGAGATTAATGAGTTCTTCGTTCACATCTGCAATCACTGCATTTTGAGGCTCTAAGTCAAAAAACAATGCCCCTCCCCCAATAAAAGGTTCAATGTATTTATTAAATTGTCCTTTTTTAGGACTTGCATCTCTAAGGATATCTAGCATTTGTGTTTTTCCACCAGCCCACTTTAGAACTGGTTTTGCTTTTCGTAATTCTAAGTTGTCAAATAAAGTATTTTGCATTTTTCTAATATCTCCTTAACCAATTTTGAAACTATTGGTTCAATTTATCTATTCGATTTCCACACCTTGCTCTTGAAGGTATTTAATAATCAAACTTTCTACTAAGGTTGATTTGTTATAGTTATTATCCTTACAGTGACTAGCCAATATAGTCTTAATTCTATCATCCAAACTAAAAGTGACAGGTTTTCTTCTTTGACCAGATTTCACTTGAGTTGTTTCTTTTGTATGAACACTAAAAGTCTTACTATAACTCACTTCACTCATCCCCTTAACTCCCCAATCCATTTAAAAACATCTGAAGTTTAATATCTTAACTAGTTTAATTTATTCATTTTATACTTCTTACAATACATACTTCGACATTTTTAAAGAAATTCCTGTAATAAATTTAATAAACTTATTAAATTTATTTTGACAGATTTCAGGCTATTTTTGCAACTTTTTTTTTATTTAATGATTTTTTTTACTTATTTAATGGTAATATGGTAACATAAGTAAAGGAATATTATACCAAGTAAATATACAGCATTATATATTACCAAAAGTTAGATAAATAAACTCTCGGAGGCGATTTAGTGAAACGTCTTAATAAAAAAGCGGTCACCGCAACTGTTGCTTTAGTTGGAACATTAGTGTTAGGAAGTACAGTGTATGGATTAGCACAATCCAAACACTTACAAGAAACAAGAACAGCAATTGAGCAAGAACAGGAAAGTCTAGACAGTCTATCTGCAAAGTTAGAGAGTTACCAATCAAAAGACGGTTACTTATCTAAAGATTTAACTGTTGAAAAGTTAGATGAGATTAAAAACTCTTTGAACTTGGTAAAGGATTCTTACATTGACTTTCATATCGAGAAGGATGACCTAAAAGAGGATATAAAGGTCATCAAGATCGATAAGAAGGCTATTAAACAAGAATTAAAGGTATTAAACAGAAAGTTGATTGTACAAAAGGCGGTAAATAGTCTCTTTGAAGACGATGTTCTTATTGGTAACAAGGTGTCTAAGCAAGCAATTGCTCATCCTATAACTGAGGGTCAGATAAATTTAGTAAAGACTAAGTACATCGGTTCAGTTAGTGTGGGTTCTAAGTGGGAGAATGCTATTAAGTCTATTGTAGACGAAGCTACTTCACAGTTAAAACAGGTTAGAAAAGCTGAACAAGAGGTTATCAAAGCGTATAAGAATAACTCAGTGATAGAAGGGGTATCTAGAGACACTTATAAAAAAGCTAAGACGGAAGTGGATAAAGTAGTAAATCAAACTATTAAGGATACTTTATCAGGTAATTTAGGAAAAGTGTTAGAAGTGATTGAAGATAATGAAGCTGAGTCTGAAAGATTAGCTAAGGAAAAGGAACAAGCTGAGGCACAACAAGTTCAGAAACAGTCTACTAGTGGTACTAAGTCTAGTAGTAGCACTTCTACTAAGTCTAGTACTACTACAACTAAGAAGTCTACTAGTAGTAGCGGTACAACTACTAAAAAACCTTCTAGTGGCAACACTAGCGGTAGTAAGTCTGATGGGTCTTGGACTGCTGAGGATGTGGTTAAGACTGGCGAAGGTAGTATAAAAAACCATGGTGGTTCTCAAGAGGGGTCTAATACTTATGAGACTGGAACTTTCGTAATACCCTCTAATTAAGTAAAACTTATTTTACCTTTTCTGTTACTTAACTACTTAAATAGGTCTAAAGATGTTGATAACTTTTCAATATCTTTAGACCTTTTTATTTGTAGTGTAATATGAAGGGAGTGGTATATTAGTGAGAAGGAACAAGCAAAAGTTGTTATCTTTACTGGTGTTGACGTTTGTACTATTACAAACAATTTTTTCACCTTTTTCAGTTTTTGCTACTACGAGTTCTAACTCCGTTAGTTCTACAACTACAGCGCACTGCAAAATTCAATAAATCAATTAAACAGATGCGAACAAATTAGAACACTCCTACAAAAGCCACAAATATTTTCATTTCAAAAGACACCCACCCTCCCCTCACCAACAATTTATTTTCTCTAAACGGTTTATTATGGGACAGCGTTAATTGTTGTCCAGTCCACCATTTTCACTTTTTGTCGTGTGAAGAATAATAATATCCAATCATTTCTTACAAAAAATACTGAATATCATTAGTCCTTCTGCTTTTAAAGAAACTGTTACTATATTTTTTTTAGAAAAAGTAGAGGACAAAAAGTAGGTAGTTTGGACAGCTATTCGCTTACTTTTTCCGAAATAGGATGTGGTTAAAATGAAATTTTATCAAAGATTGAAAAATGTCATGCTGGAACTTTCAGTAGAAGAATCGACACAGGCAAATGAATATGGCAAAGAGGTAATCAAGGAGACATACGAGTATATTTTGAAAGGACGCTACACGAATATCAAACATAAGCAAATTATTCTCAACAACATTGAGCTGTCACCAAAAGAGATTGCTAAACAATATCATCAATCTGAGCAAGCTATCACTAAAGCAAGGTATAGAATTTTTAAAGATTTAGAATCAAGATTATCTAAAAATTATTTATCTTATCTTGAGCAAAGAGATTGGGTGAAAGCAGCTGACCTTCTCTTTCTAGCAAAATCACACAATTTAAGTCAAAACTATTTACTTGATAGTTTCCTAAAAGAATTGAATCAGTCAATAAGGAATCAAAATAAACTAGCCTACACATCCTATCAGCTTAAAGATTGTGCAAAAGAATTAAAACTTTTACGTCTCTATTCCTATCCAATGATGTCAGATTTATTATCGGAGTTTGATTCTAGCAGTCTACAAAAATTAGTCTTTTTAATATTACTATTAGATGGAAAAGTGGGTTCTTCTACTGATCGTCATCAGCTATTTCGCATTCTTGCCAACGGAAATCACCAATAGTGTAAAAGATAAGTATACCTTTGTTTACAGTTATGCCTTAAATAGAAAGCTTGGTATATCTCGTCTTATTAATATTCAAAATTGCATTTTAGAGTGATTTTTTAAGATACCTAAAGAAAGGAGTATTTCTATATGCTTATAGGTTATGCTCGGGTAAGCTCTCAAGGGCAAAATTTAGCCCGACAGGAGGAAAGTTTGGTTCTTGCTGGCTGTGATAAAATATTCAAAGAAAAAGCCTCTGGTGGTGATTTTAATCGCCCACAGTGGCAAGCTCTTTGTCGCTTTGTGCGGGAAGGGGATTGTGTAGTTGTCCATGACTTATCTCGTTTTGGTCGAAATGCAGAACAGATAAAGGTGGAGTGGGAAAGCCTTATAGAGAAAAAGGTAGATGTATGTGTTCTAAACATGCCAATCTTAAACACACAACAGTACAAAGATATGCACGGAGTTGGAAAGTTAATGATAACGATTGTATTTGAGCTAATGTCTTGGCTTGCTGAAGAAGAACGAAATCGAATTCGAGTTGCTCAGCAAGAGGGAATTAACAAAGCGAAAAAAGAAGGTAAATATAAAGGGAAACCTAAAAAATACACAAACACTTCTACTGGTCAAGACAAACTGATTTATGAAAAGGTAATACAGATGATAAAGAATAATCAATCCATTAACCATATTGCTAAAACAACAGGAATAAGTAGACCTACCGTTTATCGGATTAAAAATGAGCTACTTCTTCCCCATTCTTGATTATATTGCCATAGTCACACCCCTATTCTGAAAAAATAGAATATTTTTGTGTGTATCAACTATTTCAGTATTAAGAACGTTTTATTAGTATAATAAGAATAGAACAACAATGTTACCGTAGACTTAAGGGCAAAAAGGTTGACTGTGGTATAAGGCGTAAACTATCAGGATAGCGCCTTATACCTCCCTTCTTTCTATGCGAAACCATCCATTTAATCCACTAATAGATCATGCTAATTATGTAACCAAGTCTAAGACGTAGAAACGACTAAACTTGTAATATAAACTGCTCTAACAAATCTACTATATTCAAACGATGAATGAACATACAAATATCGAGAAGCGCATTATTGCAATAAAGAGCAAGCGGATGAACATATTTGTCATAAGATTAATCAAATTGATCTATTAAAGGACACAGATTTCTTAACCGATATAATAGATATCCATATTTTTATACATATAAAAGCACAACATTATCATTACCTTTCTTGATACACGCAGGTTCTGCAGAAGGACTTAAACCTTTTTATTACTGTTAGTGCATTTTTAGCAGTCTTTTCTAACAAAGACTGCGCATTAAAGCTATACTTGGATTTTTTGATTACATAAAACTGAAATATTCAAGGGGAATTTCACTGCTCATGTCAGAACGAATTATAAATGTAAAGAGAAGAAAGAGATAGTTCATATAGCCATAATTAATCAGTGATCAGACAAAGGATAACTTAGTAAACAAGGTATCGATTAAACCGATTACTGGTTCATTGTGGGGTAAACGTCTCTTCTTCTCTTAGTAACCTTTCTGAATATAGCCATACAATCTATCTTCAGCAGAAAACAGGAGGTGTTTTCATCTTATGGGGTATATTGATCGCAACAAATATGCAGTAGATGATTTAAACAAGCTGATAAATTACAAGACCAAGAGAGGTATCTCTTTAAGATGGCAATCAAGGGCTTACAGTTATTTAAACGCTTTTCGCAGAGGAGCAGGACTCTCTCCTATTCCCTTTCCGAACCATTTGATTGAAGTAGACGTATCTATCAAAGATAGCAATGAAAGGATCAGTAAAGACCTACGTATCACTCCTAAAATGGTTGAGAAGCTAAACTTACAAACATTGCGATTAGATGCAGAACAACATCGAAAAAGGCGCTACACAGCCAATAAAGGTCAGTCCTCTCGGAAGGGGTATATCATTAACTGCAGACATCATAGCCTACAACAACGTGCAGTAATTCAAACATTATTAGAAAAAGGCATAACAAAGACAGCAATTGCAAAACAATTGGGTATTAGTCGTAAACACGTACATTATTTACTTAATAAAGGGAAAGAAGGCACAAAATCATGATGATAAACAATAAAGATGGAAAACGTAGACTTTTCAATGCAGATTATCGAGAATCTCTAGGTCAAACGAGTAAAGCAGGATTAATAATTGCAGATCCTCCATACAACTTGGCATTAGAGGATTGGGATGTAGATTTTAACTTTGAAGAACTTCTAGCAGTTATTTCAGAAAAGCTTGACACTGGGGGTAGCGCATTAATCTTTAACATACTACCTAATGTACTTGAGATGCATCAGTTAGCTGAAAAGATGGGTTTACACGTTCAAGACTTACTAATTTGGATTAAACCTAACTTTCCAGTTAGGTATTTAAGAAAGAAAGGCTACGTCAACAAGAATCGAGAGTTCATTTTATGGGTAAGTAAATCTAAAATTCCGCACTTTCAACTTAAACCTGATGAAACCTATCACAAAGGGGTATTCGATTATCCAAGTCCTGCATTTACTTCTGATTCTGCAGTTTTTCCATACCAAAAACCTAGAGCATTGATTGATGACCTTATTCAAAGGCACAGTCAGCCCTTCGATTTGGTATTAGACTTATTTGCAGGCAGTGGTATTGTTGCCAAGAGCTGTAAACAGTGGAACAGACGATATATTGGATATGAAATTGATGAAAAGCAGTTTAACAAAATTGTATTAGATTAATATCGCTACAAGACCTTACCATTTAACATTGTGTAAGGTCTTTTCTTTTTGCCTTTCAGGGGTAGTTAAACATTTTAACAATTTTGTTCATTTGATAAAAGAAGTAATAACTATTCTTTAAGTAACCAAATGATGGGACGGTTTGGTAAGACCGCTAACTGCTAAAGACTAACTTTATCATCTCTCAACACCCTCCTCCACCTCCTCTATCCTTTAAATACATATAGGAATCTATTAAAAAGGAGCTGAACTTAAATAGCATTTGACTATTTGTTCACACGTTAAAAGATTTAAATAAATTTATGTAAATACATTAAACCCATACATTTCCAATCTAGTTAAAACAAGTTTAAACACATCTAACATTACCCTTTTCACTTCTTTTTAGATTTTAGTTCCTTAGTTACAAAAAGATCACTAAGAACAGAATTCTTAGGGAGAGAACTAATATAGCTTTTTGCATCGACTGCATATCATATATCTTTGAATCTCATTAGTTAAAAAAGGATGCGAGTTATTGGTCAAAACAAGTCATTAACTTTTTTTAGACCTGTAACTCATGGATAGCGTCATCCTTCCCATCGAATGATGTTTAAGGAAATTTTAAGGGTAGTTGATGTTTGATTTAAAGGACATAAATTTAAGGCTAGAAAAGGATGAATTTGCACTTGCCATTACTCCTATTTAACGCTAACATCACACTACTCAAAGGGGTATTTTACTATGAAAGGGAATTTTAGTTTTATTAAAAAAGTTGATTTAATGCAGGTTGGTTTTAATGAAAATACGGCTAGTGAGGTTATACGTTGCGTTAAAAGACAATTGGCTCAAGAAGGGTTGATGTTTTACGACAATCCGAGAACCGACTGTGTACTAACTGATCGCGTTATTGAGTTCCTCTTAGGGGTACCAGGCAATGAAGAAGCTTATCAAAATCCAATCAAATTTCTAACAAACGAATTAGTTCATCGTGATGAGTTAATTGCATGGGGTATACCTAAAGCAGTTGCTAGCGAGCTAATTAAAGAAGCACAGCAAATTATGGCAATGGATGGTTATATCTTTTATCAAAATACTAGAAGATGGTTTGCTCCATCAAGATTAATCAAACAATTATTAGGAGGAAAATAAAATGCCAAACTACGATATAATTCCAAACCTTAAAGAAATCAACGGTAAATGGACATTTACTGCAACACTTGGAACAGACCCTATTACAGGAAAAAAAGTTCAAAAGAGACGTGGTGGGTTTAATTTTAAAAAAGAAGCTTACGAAGCATACTTAAAGATTATAACAGACTGGGAAATTGAAAAACGTACCCTACAAGATAAATCTAGATTAAGTAACATTACATTTAAGACGTTTCTTGACGAATGGTTCATTCCTAATTATCGAAATAAGATTGCACCACAAACGTTTCGGACTAGGATGTCTATTTTACAGAATTATTATCATGCATTTTACTTAAAAGATCTGAAAGACATCAAAAAACGTGATACGACAAAATGGTATAATGATCTACTTGATGAAAGAAGGAGACAAGGAAAAACATCACACAATCATGTGCGTTTAGTAAAACAATTATTAGGTATGATTTTTGACTATGCGATAGAATTGGAATATTGTACAAACAATCCTGCAAGAGAAATTAAATCAGTAAAAAAGGACAGTACTAATATCACATTCTGGACAATTCAAGAATTTAAAAAAGTAATTAATACCTTTTTCATTGACGATTTTTATCAACATTTTGGTTTTGTTACACTCGATCTAATGTTTATGACAGGTATACGAATTGGCGAAGCTTCAGCTTTAAAGTGGGAAGATATAGATTTTAATAAGGGCATTATCGATATCAATAAAACGCTAATATACGAGAATGCACATCGTTATCATTTCGGAAAACCTAAAACAGGTTCCTCTAAACGCAAAATAGCGATTGATCAAGACACGTTAAATGTGCTGAAAGAATGGAAAGAGCGTCAGGAGAAGATCGCTCCTACAGCGTTTGTATTATCTTATAATAGCATTCCAACTAATAAGCATACTGTTAGTCACATACTGAAGCGTCATGCAAAGCTTGCAGGTGTCAAAAGAATTACACCACATGGGTTACGTCACTCCCATGCGAGTCTGTTAATCCATATGAAAGAAGATCCTCTGATTCTCAAAGAACGACTCGGGCATAGTGAAATTCTGATCACTCTTTCTACCTATGCGCATCTCTACCCCAATAGGGATTTTGAACTAGCTAATAGATTGAATAATGTTTTGGAAAGGAATTTCTCCAAAAACGATTTAACTCGCAATCAAGGAAATCAACACTTGAAGCTAAATAATCATTCAAAAAAAATACGGTGACATACCGATGACATAACGGTGACATAGATATTTTAAAGAACGCCAAGCCTTGATATACCTAGGCTTGGCGTTCTCCTGTTATTACTCCCACTCAATCGTAGCAGGTGGCTTACTCGTTACATCATACACAATGCGGTTGACATGATCGACTTCATTGACAATACGCGTGGAGATTTTTTCTAATACATCCCACGGAATTCTTGCCCAATCCGATGTCATTCCATCGATCGATGTTACTGCTCGTATACCAATAGTGTGATCATATGTTCTTGCATCTCCCATGACACCAACACTCTTGATATCAGGTAATACCGTAAAATACTGCCAGATGTCACGATCTAATCCAGCTAATTTGATTTCTTCACGTAAAATCGCATCCGATTCACGCACAATTTCAACCTTCTCAGGAGTAACTTCTCCTAAGACACGAATACCTAGTCCTGGACCTGGGAATGGTTGTCTCCAAACAATTGCTTCTGGCAAACCTAATTCCAATCCAAGCGCACGTACTTCATCTTTAAATAATGTATCTAATGGCTCTAGCAATTCGAACTGCATGTCCTCTGGCAAGCCACCAACATTATGGTGTGACTTGATGGTTTCCGCAGTTTCGGTTCCACTTTCTACAATATCGGTATAAAGTGTTCCTTGTGCTAGGAAGTCCATGTCTTTTAATTTTTCCGCTTCATCATCAAACACATAAATGAATTCATTTCCAATGATTTTACGTTTTTGCTCTGGATCTGTTACACCTTTTAGTTTACTTAAGAAACGATCTTGTGCATCGACCTTAATGATGTTCATATGGAAGCCATCACGGAAGGTTTCCATAACCATCTCGCCTTCATTTTTTCGAAGTAAACCATGGTCAACAAAAATACATGTTAGTTGGTCACCGATTGCTTTGTGAATAAGTGCCGCTACAACAGATGAATCTACGCCACCACTTAAAGCACATAATACTTTGCGATCGCCTACTTTTTCTTGAATTTTTTCTATTTCTTGTTCAACAAAGTTTGCCATCGTCCAATCGCCTTGACAATTACACACGCCGAAGACAAATTGTTTTAAAAGGTCATTTCCATAAATCGTATTACGGACTTCTGGATGGAATTGCACACCATATAATTGCTTTTCTTCATTACTCATTGCTGCAACTGGAGTAGATGTACTTGTTGCTTCTACAACAAAATCTGCTGGTGCTTCCATAATTTTATCGCTGTGGCTCATCCAAACCGTTTGTGTATTTGGTGTACCTGTAAAAAGCTTCGCCTTATCTGTGACATGAATATCTGCTTTTCCATATTCACGCTCATTTGCTCGCTGTACTGTTCCACCAAAATGATGTGTCATTAATTGCATCCCGTAACAAATCCCTAAGACAGGAATACCTAGATCAAATATTCCTTCATCACAACGAAAGCTGTCTTCACCATACACACTATGAGGACCACCAGAAAGAATAATTCCTTTTGGATTCATTGCTTTAATTTCTTCTAACGTTAAGCGATGTGAGTGAAGTTCACTATACACACCAAATTCTCTTATTCTTCTTGTAATTAATTGGTTATATTGACTACCAAAATCTAATACAAGAACCATTTCATTATTTACCTGCAAAGCCTGTCAACCCCTTCATCTAGCATTAACTTCCCTTATATATAACGAAAAATCCGTCTCCTTCATAGTAGAAGACAGATTTAAAAAGAGTAAATCTGCCTCCATAGTCGAGAAATTCACGGTATCTCGTTAGAAACTCCCGAACCATATTATCGAGATTATATCGAGGTAGTTTTATTATATATTTATCCCACATTATCTAGTAGTAATACCTAATTCACGACTTATGAAAAAGATAAACCACTAGTAAGTGGGATTGTTCACTTAACAATCAGTATTAAATGAAAAATGATACACGGATCGTAGTTATACTTTACTTATTCTATCAACGCCATCTATATCGGTCAAGAGAATATACGTTTTAACATATCTTCCCATAACTCATGCGCATGTTCATCCTGGTCAATAGAAACTTCATTACGGTACAAAATTCTTTCATACATCGTAGTTAACTGTTGCATTTTGTCTATACCTAGGTGTTGATCTACTCTAACAGCATACTCCCTTAGTGTCTCACCTGGCTTCTGCTTCATTCCTTTATAATTTAAAACACGTAGCAAATAATGATATGCATGTTCAAACACTTCAACACTAGCAAATGATGCATAACGATACATCATCAAACGATTTAACCATCGATAGCGATACAGATACAAGGTGACACCAACAATCATTATAAGAACGATTATTATCCAAGCATACCAACCAAAAGCATGAGCTGAATCATCATTTTCTGCTATATTATCGTTTGTTTCTTCTTGCTTTTTTGCTTCTTCTTGTTGTTGGTTTTCTTGTTGTTGTTCTTCAGTCATTGTATCTTCTTCCGTTTCTGTGTCTGTTGCTTCACCATTTGCTTCTTCATAGAAATCTGCACTACCAGAAAAACCAATGGTTGGTTCAAACGGAACCCATCCTACATTTGGAAAATAAACTTCAACCCATGAGTGTGCATTTCCATTGGTTACTTCATATGTGTTTTTTTCATTTCCAAATGTTTGGGCCTGATCCGTCAATTGCCCTCCAGTAAAACCTTTTGTCCAACGTGCAGGAATATCTAATGCACGTAACATAACAACCATAGACGTAGAAAAATTATCACAGTAACCTACTTGTGTATCAAATAAAAATTGATCGACATAATCTTCTTCGGCTTCAGGAATTGCTACGTCTTTTGTTTGATAAGTGAAATCTCCTTTATCAAAGTAGCCTTCAATCGCTTTCGTCTTATCATATCGATTCGTAGCATCCTTTGTAATCTCTTTAGCTAACTCTATGACTCGATTTGGTAGACTATTGGGTAATTGTAAATAATTGGACTGGATATCCATAGGATCATTTGGTTTTTCTTGCCTTAGTTGATTCAGTGCAAAAGCCGGATAGTCATATTGTACATTGTAGTCATTAAACAAAGCAGAATAATCATTACCTTCTATTTCTATCGTTCCAGTTTCTCGATCAAATAAATAATCTATTTGATCAGGCCCCATAATTTCATTCGTTCCGTATGGATATACTAATTTGGTGAAATTAACTTGATCGGTAAAAGTGATCGACGCATCAAGTCTCTTTGTTTTCACTTCTGGTGAAAACATTTCTAGATTAAATGAACCATTCGGTCGCAATTGAAAATCTAGGTTTGTTGAACGCTCCCAACCTTTTCCGGTATATCTATCTTTAGACTCAATTCTAAAGTAATGTCGCTGTTTAGAATCAACTATAAAAATAGGAGTATCATCTTGAATGAATGAACCACCAAGTTGGGTATCATCTTCACCATAACCGGCCTTTTGTATGGCATGGTTCCCACCTTCCTTGAATCCTGCATCTTCTGCTGTACTCGTGATATATGGTACTGGATCAGGCCAAATCGGCTCAAATTTTGGTGCGAGGAAACCAAATACAATTAAAATAGGTAATAAAACAAAAATTGGCATTAGACTTGAAGCAAACCATTTACCGAAAATAGGCCGAATTAATTCTCGGTTCATTTGATTTAAAAAGCTAGCTATTGCAAGTACAAATAAAGAAATAATAAACGTTCGAACAATCGCTGTATTTGCTTGATAAGCAGTGAACGTATCCAAGATTGTAATATATATAAAAGTAAATAACACAAAAGGAAAAACACGCTTCACAACAACAAACCAATAATACAGTAAGTAAGTCATTAACCAAAGAATGAACAAGAACAACATAGTCCTAAAAAAAGGGGTGAAATCTGTCCATATTTGATTTTGTATTAAGCCAATATTATAGTCTATTTGTGTAGCAAAGCGTTGAAACCATACATGAGTAGCTATTGTTTCTTGTAAAAACAACCCATCCAATATAATTACTATTGCTACTAATTTTAAAGGGATCGCAATCCATCTCGTCAAATTTAAATATGATAATAAAAAACAAAAACCCGCAAATACAACAAACACTTCTACATTTCCAGTGTCTGAAATGATTGCCAATGGTCGTAGCCATTCCCAAAATAACAGAAATCCACCTAAGTACAGTAATGTATGAAAAACCTTCGACTCCGTTTGATGATAATGAGTCATTAGACACTCACCTCTATGACCGCTTGTTTCAATTTATCCTCTGTTATTCGATTTAATGTGATGTCCATATAACGACATTGTTCTAAATACCAGTTATCTTCATCTGTCCATTCTTCCGACGCCTTGGTCATATAAACAACTACTCGATTCATTTTTTTACATAATTGTCCTAGCACTTGCATGCGTTCTTGTGTTAGGTTCGAAACGAAGACATGAACAATTAAATTAGGAGATAGTACGTTTACATTTTTTCTTAATTGTTCAGAAAACGATCCCTCACCTTCTGGTTGAACCATAGCAAGATGTTGTAAAATAGCATGCTTACCTCCTATTTGTATAGAAGAAAAATATTTTGTTTGTTCCCCAATACTTAATAAACTAAGATTAGTATTTTTCCCATCATACCCATTCAAAAAGGAGTGAACCAATTCCACATTTGCTTCAAATGCTACTGTATTTGTTCCTTGGTAGTACGAAGCATCTAAGATAAGTAATTGATCTGTATGCTTTTCTTGTTCAAATTCTTTTGTAATCATCTCTTGCTTCCTTGCGGTTGCCTTCCAATCAATCCAAGAAAATCTATCACCTGGCATATATTCACGTATGCCATTAACAACGTGTGTGTGTGAAGAATGTGTCGCATACCTAGGTGATGCACCCTCGTCTATATTATTTCTTGATTGCCTCATGGCTAACCGTCTTGTTTGCGGATACACGATTAACGTATTCTCCAACGGGAAACTATATTGCTTTTGAATGATTCCAAAGAAATCACTTGTTTTCACTCGAGTTGCTTGTAATTGGTGTAACCCACGAGGTAATGCATCTAACACATAACGATAAGTGATTATCCTTTTAAATAAAGGGAAGTGAATCTTCTTTTTAACACGATTCTTTCGAGTGACGTTTGGTTGATTTAGAAATTGATAGATTTCTCTTGAATAATAAGCGTTTTTTAATGATGGACCAAAACAATCCTCAATAATTATAAATGGTAAGGGTACACCTACCTTACGTGTTATTTCAACAGTTACTTCTACCTTACCTCCTGCATACCGCGTAGCATGTGATAGTGTTCGATTAATCTTCCATCTTGAAATAGGATAAAGAAGGAAAAGAATGAAATATAAAAATAACGGGACAAATGCATAAAAAAGAAACCAACTAACAAAGCCGCCTTGAAACATTGCATAAGAAAATAAAACACCAAACAAAACAATCAATTGTAATATTCTACTTATAAGATGAAACTGGTTCATTGATGTTGTTCCTTCCGTATGGGAACTTCTACTTGTTGGAGTATGTCATGGATAACACGCACTGATTCGACTCCCTCAAACTTTGCCTCTTGTGAAAGGATGATACGATGCCCCAATACATAAGGTGCTAGGTACTTCACATCATCTGGTAAGACATAGTCACGATTATGAATCAATGCATAGGCTTTAGCAGCTTTCATTAGTGCAATCGATCCTCGTGGACTAACACCTAAGTAAATAGAGGTATGTTCACGGGTTGCTGTTATTAATTGAATAATATAGCTTTGTATCATTTCATCAATAAACACGTGACAGACTTCTTTTTGTAACGATAATAGTTCAGTTTTATCCATTACTGCTTCAATTGTATCAATTGGATGCTTTTGTGATACTTTCCGAAGCATTTCTAATTCTTGTTCAACGGTTGGATAACCCATATTTAATTTAAGTAAAAACCGATCTAATTGAGCTTCTGGAAGTGGGTATGTTCCCTCATATTCAATTGGATTTTGTGTAGCCATTACAAAGAAAGGTTTTTTTAAATCAATGGTTTGCCCATCCACTGTTACATTCCCCTCTTCCATCGCTTCTAACAAGGAAGACTGTGTTTTAGGAGATGTTCGATTAATTTCATCAGCAAGTACAACATCCCCCATAATTGGGCCATTTCTAAATTCAAACTTCATCTCTTTTGGATTATAAATAGAAACTCCGGTAACATCTGAAGGTAATAAATCTGGGGTGAATTGAATTCGTTTGAAGTCACAGTCTAATGATTTAGCTAATGTTTTTACAAGCATGGTTTTTCCAACGCCTGGTACATCTTCTAGCAAAACATGCCCCTCAGACAGTAATGCGACTAAGCTTAACAGGCTTACTTCTTCTTTTCCGATAATCACGCGGTTTATATTATTGAGTACACTTCCTATTGTGGGATGATAATTAGCTGTTTTTGTCATGCGATCCTTGTTCCCCTTCCAATCTACAATAAAAATTAATTCATTATGTTAACTATACTACATGACCATATAGGGAACGCAAGCAAATACAAACAGAATATGAAGAATTAATGTGTTATTTTTTTTCACTAGTTTAATTACCAGATTCCCTAATTAAAAAAGCACCTATAGCAGAAACGCTTTTTTCAAGCGCTCCTCTATAGGTGCCTATTCACAAAATTATTTTTGTTGTTATCCAATAATAATTTTTTCTGTTGGATAGCGATAAACATCTTTTTTCTCTTTTCCTCTTATCATAAATAAGAAGGAGAAAATACCAATACGTCCAACGAACATTAAAAACATAATAATTAATTTACCAATCACACTTAAATCTGCTGTAATCCCCAGAGACAAACCAGTTGTTCCGAAGGCAGACGAAACCTCGAACAAAAGAGCAAGTGGCGAGAAATCTTCTGTAACACTTAATATTATGGTTGAAATAATACAAAGCATAGCAGCGGTCGTGATTACAATAAAAGACCGCAAGACATCTTCTTGTGAGATTTGTCTACTAAAGACTTTAATACTTGTATTACCTTTAGCATAATTTAAAATAGCTAACAGCATAATTGCAAAGGTCGTCGTTCGAATCCCACCACCAACACTACTAGGCGAAGCACCAATAAACATAAGGACACTCATCATTAATAATGTTGGAGCGGAAAAATTATTCATATCCATGGTTGCAAGCCCACCATTTCGAGTAGTTACAGACTGAAACAGACTATAAAATAATGTCTCGTGCCACGATTTATCCATAAAGAAATGGTTACGCTCAAATAAAAAGATGAAAACAGCACCAATCACAATCAAAGAAAAGAAAGTAATGGTTGTTAACTTTGTAAACAATGAAAATGAATGCTTTTCATGTATTCCATGATGTTTCCCTCTTAAAAGCTCTTGCACCTCAATTAATACTGGAAAACCAATTGCACCTAAAATAAGTAGTACCATATTGATGAATTGTACAAAATAATCATCGGCAAACGGAATTAAAGAATTCCCTGTAATATCAAAACCTGCGTTTGTCGTAGCACTAACTGCAGCAAAAAACCCCTGCTCCAAGGCTACAAACCAACTATCATAATAACTCAAAAAATATGTAGTTAAAATAATTGTTCCAAAAAGTTCGATAATCAAAACGATTTGTAAGATTTTCAGCATTAGTTTCACTAAACCTGAAAGTGTCGTTCTATTCTGATCAATTCGAATCAGCTGTCTTCCACGCAATCCAATTTTCTTACCAAATAAGATGTAAAGGAATGTTCCAAGTGTCATAATTCCAATCCCACCAAATTGCAAGATAAATGCTAGCGCTACATGCCCTGCTGTGTTAAAGGTATCTGCAGTAGACACAACAGTTAGTCCTGTTACACTAATTCCACTAATAGCAGTAAACATAGTATCAATAAAAGAGAGCGTAGCACCTTCTGTTCTAAAAAACGGCATACTTAATATAAGCGTTGAAACCGCTACAGCTGTTACGTAGAATAAAACAATCATTTGTACAGTAGAAATCTGTTTTGAGAGTTTAAACTGTCTAGAGAATAGTCGCATACAAAAGCTCCTTAAGCTATTAATAACAAAACTATTTGTTAGTGTACCATAATAATATATCCTTAGAAGGGTTTTTTCAAAAAAAGCCTTACATTTGTTAAAAACTGACGAATACATAATAAGAAATATACTATTTTATATTTTATACATTTTCTTTACGCCCAAAAAAAATCACTTTGAACCTTTATACGATTCAAAGTGAAGAAATGTTTTTTTATTCTATTTAAGTGAAGGACTTTTTAAAGCTATGCGAAGCTATAATAACGTTTAATTAAGATAGGCATTCATCATCCAAATGTGCTTCTGTAATGTTGCAGTTACTCCAATAAAAAAGTCAGCTGTTGGCTGATCTCCAAGTTCTTCCGCCATCTGTACAATTTCTTTTGATTCAGAAACAACACGCGTAAAATCTTCCTTAAGCTGTTGAACCATCTCTTTTGTTGATTCTTCCCCTGTCGCCTCTTCCAATGAACTATGCTTAAGGTATTCTTTCATTGAAGCGATTGGCTTGTCTCCTATTGTTAAGATACGTTCTGCTAATTCATCAATATATTCAGCAGCTTCGTTATACCATGCTTCAAATTTTTCATGTAAGACGAAAAAGTCTGGCCCAGTAACATACCAATGATAAGCATGAAGTTTAGTATCTAACACATTCCAGTTTGCTAGTTGCATATTCAATTCATCAACCAATTGTTTTTTGTTCATCTTTTCAGCCTCCTTTTATGCAAGTGTACCGATTACCTTTATCTCGTGATATGATAGTTATCACACCTATGACTAGCATGCATATTGATTTTATAACTTGAAAGTGAGATAATTTTTATAATTATTATCGTTAGGACGTTTTTTTTAGGGGGTAAGGGATGAAAAATATAGATAAAAAACATGACCTATTTAAAAAAGCGCTGGATCATACCAAAGTAGGTTTAATAATCACTGATCCATCATTGGACGATCATCCAATCATATTTATCAATCAAGGTTTCATTAATATGACAGGATATCAGGCAGAAGATATTATAGGAAAGAATTGTAGGTTTCTACAAGGTGAAGAAACCGATCAAATGACAATTGATCGTATCCGTGAAGCTATAAAAAAAGAAGAAGCAATTACGGTTCAGTTGTATAACTATAAAAAAGATGGTACTGGATTTTGGAATGAACTTGCAATTGATCCAATGTGGATTGAAGAAGAACAAAAGCTTTACTTCGTCGGCGTCCAAAAAGATGTGACAAGAGAGAAGGAAAAGGAACGTTTATTAGCAGAAGCGCTAGCAGAAATGGATCAATTATCAACACCCATCGTTCCCGTTGGAGAATCAATAGCTGTTCTTCCGTTAATTGGATCTCTCCATCATACAAGAATGGAAAAACTAACGAATGCTATCTCCAACTATTTAAGTGCCTCAAAAGATGAATATCTAATTTTAGACTTATCAGGTTTGTATGAGGTTGATACATACGTTGCTTCCTCCATCTTAAAATTATTTGATTTGACATCTTTGATTGGCACACAACTTGTTCTAACAGGAATTCGTCCCGAACTTGCAATCAAGACAACCGAAATTGGTGAAAAACTTAGATTGATGAAAACATACATGACAGTTAAAGACGCAATGAAGGTTTTGCAATTCAAATAAAGCCTAGAATAAAGATAAAAAATAGTAACAGCCGAACTATAGTAATAGTTCGGCTGTTACTATTTAGATTAAAACATTCACACTTGTTATATACTCTTAATTTCCCAATCAATTGTCTCTTTACCGACTTGTTTTAATAGTTCATTCGTTTTGGAGAAAGGCTTGCTACCAAAGAATCCTCTATATGCTGATAATGGACTTGGGTGAGTTGAACGAACAATAAAATGTTTTGACGTATCAATTAACTTTATTTTCTTTTGTGCGGCTGCTCCCCATAAAATATATACAACTGGCGTTTCTTTTTGATTTAATACGTCAATCACTCGATCAGTAAACTGTTCCCAACCCATTCCTCGGTGTGAATGTGCTTGACCTGCTCGAACAGTCAATACATTATTTAACAATAGCACTCCTTGTTCTGCCCATTTTACTAAATTACCATGGTTAGGAATCGCACAACCTAGATCTGCATGTAGTTCTTTATAAATGTTACGTAATGATGGCGGGATAACTACTTCTGGCTTTACAGAAAAGCTTAAACCATGTGCTTGTTTCGGCCCATGGTAAGGATCTTGGCCTAGAATAACTACTTTCACATTATTAAAAGTAGTATAATGTAATGCGTTAAAGATATCATGCATCTCTGGGTAAATCGTTTGTGTTTGATATTCTTTTTTTAAAAACTCTCTTAATTTTAAATAATAATCTTTCTTAAACTCATCTTCCAACATTAGACCCCAGTCATTGTTTAGAATTTGCTTTTGCATCTGTCAACCAACCTTATTATAGTATCGTTATTGCCTATCGTTTAGATTATCATGAAAAAACGATCACTGCCAAAGTGAATCATTTTAAACGCACGTATCTATTTTTAATAAAAAAACATTAGGTACCTTTTAATGAAAGGTCCTAATGTTTTTCGCATCAATTATAATTTTTAGATAACCCCTTGTGCAATCATTGCATCAGCCACTTTTGTAAATCCAGCGATATTAGCACCTACCACTAAATTACCTGTAGCTCCATTTTGTTCAGAGGCTTTAACACTTGCTTGATAAATATCCTTCATTATCTCTTGTAGCTTACCATCTACTTCTTCAGCAGTCCAAGCTAGTCTTGCACTATTCTGTGCCATTTCTAACGCTGAAACAGCAACTCCGCCTGCATTGGCTGCTTTAGCTGGTCCAAATAACACATTATTTTCTATGAATGCATTAACAGCATCATACGTAGATGGCATATTAGCACCTTCGCCAATTGCTTTAACGCCATTTGAAATCAATGTATCTGCAGCCTCTTTGTTAAGTTCATTTTGTGTTGCACATGGTAATGCAATATCACAAGGAATAGTCCAGATTTTTGAAAAATCATCTACAAAAGTCGCTTCTGGATGAGTATCTACATATTCATAAATACGTTTACTTTCTACCTCTTTTAACTGTTTAACTGTATCTAATTGAATACCATTTGGATCGTAAATATAACCACTTGAGTCACTACATGCAACTACTTTTGCACCAAGCTCCATTGCTTTTTCCATTGCATAAATAGATACATTTCCTGAGCCTGAAACGACAACAGTACTTCCATTAAAGCTTAAACCTTTATCTTTTAACATTTCGTCAACAAAATATACTGTTCCATATCCTGTTGCCTCTTTACGTCCAAGACTACCACCATAACCAATTGCTTTTCCTGTTAACACACCAGCTTCATATGCTCCGCGTAATTTTTTATATTGACCAAACATATAGCCAATCTCTCTCGCTCCAACACCAATATCACCTGCAGGAACGTCTGTATCTGGTCCAATATAACGGCTCAACTCTGTCATGAAGCTTTGACAGAAACGCATGATTTCTAGATCAGATTTACCTTTTGGATCAAAGTCTGATCCACCTTTTCCTGCTCCTATTGGTTGACCAGTTAATGAATTTTTAAACATTTGTTCAAAACCTAAGAATTTGATGATACTAGCATTAACAGATGGGTGGAATCTTAATCCACCTTTGTAAGGACCAATCGCACTATTGAATTGTACTCGGAATCCTCGGTTAACCTGGACATTACCTTCATCGTCTACCCAAGGTACTCTAAATGTAAGCAATCTTTCTGGTTCGACCATTCTATCTAAAACTGCTTCTTTCATATACGCTGGGTTTTGTGCAATTGCCGGAACCAATGAATCTAAAACTTCTTTTACTGCCTGATGGAATTCTTCTTCACCAGGATTTTTTTCTACAACTTTGTCAAATAATTTTTCCACATAATCTTTTGCAACTTGTAATTGCTGATTATCTACTTGCGTCATCGGAACATCTCCCAACTATGTTTTTATTTACCTATTTTATGTTTTTTATTCTGTATTTCTATTTTACAATTTTTTCACTAATAGCTACAATATCAATATTAGATTATATTAATGCGTTTAACGCATTCCTTATAAATAAAAATGAAAAATTATTGGAGTGATTTGATGGAAACACGACAAATACAATATTTTCTAGAAGTAGCGAAGCGAGAACATATGACCGAAGCTGCAATACATTTACATGTTGCTCAATCATCTGTTAGTAGACAAATTGTTAATTTAGAAAACGAACTAGGGGTCGATCTATTCATCCGAGAAGGCCGGAGAGTTAAATTAACACCAATAGGTAAAGTTTTCTTCGAAAGAATGAATCATATTAAATATCTGATGGACGAAGCAAAGCGTGAAGTGAACGAACATCTAAATCCAGAGAAAGGAACAGTACGGATTGGGTATCCAACTAGTATGGCTGCATACACATTACCATCTAATATCTATGCATTTCGGGAACAATATCCAGAGGCTAAATTTCATATGAGTAATGCATTACATGATGATTTAATTGAAGGGATTATTGATGGTGATTTTAACTTAGCAATGATTGCACCAATGCCAGATAAAGCGTCTAAAAATAAAATTGATGGGACCATCCTATTTTCTGAAGATATTGTAGCACTACTACCAATCAATCACTCCTTAGCAAACAAAAATTCTATTAAATTAGAGACCTTAAAGGAAGAACCCTTTTTAGTTCTTCCGGAAGGACTAGTATTTAGAGACCAAGTCATACAAGCGTGTAATAAAGTTGGATTCTCCCCAAATATTGCTTTCGAAGGTAAAGATATTGACGCACTAAAGGGATTAGTATCTGCTGGTTTAGGGGTTGCCTTAATGCCTGAGATGACGTTAGTTGATAATACACCACAGTCCACTGTTGTGATTCCAATTTCCGATTCAACTTTAACACGTACGGTTGGCGTTATCTATCCAACACAAAGAAGCCTATTACCTACTGAATCATTGTTTTATCAATTTTTAGTTAATACTTATACGAAAAAGGTTAAAGCGTAAAAGAAGTATGAACTGGATTGTTAAGCAACTATATATGGTGAAATCATTTCCTTGGAAATGATTTCACCATATATAAACACATACGTAGTTTCCTTTTCGTTACTTGTAACAAATTCGCACAACCGAGTAAATCCCATCTTACTAACCTATTATTACGAACTATGATAATAGGTTAGTATACAAATCACCCATGACAAATTGATGAAAAATCAATTACTCGATCGCTAATACGGCTTAAAAGATAACTATCATGGCTAATTGCAAGTATCCCTATTTGACGTTCTCTGGCTACTTGACATACCACTTCCCACAGCCTTGCTTGTGTAATCGAATCTAACATGGTTGTCATTTCATCGGCAATTAGAAATTTTGTCTCAGCATTTAGGGCACGAGCAATACAAAATCGTTGTAACTCGCCACCGGATAATTCACTAGGCCAACGAGATAACCAATTCTCCTGAATACCAAGTTTATTAAGAAGTGAATCTGACTGCATGTCACTCTCTGCAAGTACTTTCTTCATCTTCCAACGTGGATTAATTGCTTTCTCCGGATGCTGCCAAACAAGCTGAACAGGATAAACACCTACCCTATTTCCTTTCTCTCCACTTATGTTCACATAGCCAGACGATGGTTTCACATAACCAGCTAAGATTTTGGCTAAAGTTGTTTTTCCTGCACCACTATAGCCTTGTAATCCAACAATTTCACCTGGTGTAATGGTTAGAGATAGATTGTCAAACAGAGGCTCCGCTCCCTTATAATGATAGCTTAGCTTAACAGCCCGTAATGCATTTCCTTTTACACATTTATTTGTAGATGAAGATGAAGCATAGGTTTTAACTGAACTAAAATCATTCTCTGGGAGCGCATTCCATAGTTTTTTTGTATAAGCATGCGCTAAACATTCCCCTTCTTTAGTGAATGCTTCTACTTTTGCCTCCTCTATTGTTTCACCCTGTTTAAAAACAACCACTCGATCGGCAATTGATAAAGCTGTCCGAATATCATGACTAATAAACATAACGCCTTTGCCTACTTTAGAAAGCTGTTTCAACATTTGAGTAGTTTCTTTTAAAATTACAGGGTCTAAGCCTGGTGTTGGTTCATCCGCAATAATTAAATTTGCAGGACTTATCATAGCTATAGCACCCATTATACTTCTTTGCATTCCTCCTGAAAGTTCAAATGGATATTGATCAGCTATTCTGGAAGGCAAGCCAATTCGACTAATTATATTATTTCTTATCATTTTTTTATCTTTCGAGAAAACAGCCTCCTCTACCTGTTTACCAACTTTCATAAGTGGATTTAAAGCATGTGTTGATTGAGGAATTAAAATAATTTCTTTCCCACGTAAATGCTTTAGCTCTTTCTCAGTTAAATTTTTCCCTTTATACTTTAGTTCTCCTGTCCATTTTGCATGTGACGGTAAAATACCGAGGATTGCATTTGCTAGCAAACTTTTCCCAGATCCACTTGCACCAACAACAGCTACAATCTCCCCCTCATAAATGGTAAGATTTAATTTTTTTATCACTTCTAATTTGGTTTCTATCATACCTCTTTGATATGCACGAAAGGACAAAGAAAAATCTTTTACTTCTAATAGTGGTAGATTGTGTTTATTTTGATCCATACCGATTGCTCCTTACGATTGTTAACTATGAAAAGGATCTATAAATACTCGCAGATTTTTTCCTAAAGCATCAAATAGGGTAACCATTATTACTAATGAAAACCCTGGGAATAAAGCTAACCACCACATACCAACAGATAAATAACGCATCGATTCAGCTAAAATGATCCCTATAGCTGGTTGTTCAGGTGGAAGACCAAACCCTAAAAATGTAATTGCTGCCTCGTGTAAAATGGCATGTGGAAACAATAATAAGAAACCAACAAACATTTGTGGTAGCACATGTGGAATGAAATGATGCATAATAATCCATAACTTCTTTTTGCCTAAACGATAAGAAATAGTCACAAATTCCTTGGATTTTATTTGTAACAATTCTGAACGAAGCAGTCTCGTTAAGGAAGGCCAATGGGTTAGTGAAAGCCCGATAATTACACCTTTATAGCCACCACCAAAAACAAATGAAAGAAGTAATAACATGACAATATGGGGTACACTTAGAAATAAATCAATTAAACTAGTAACCATACGATCTAGCGTTTTGTTTAAAATAGACAGTATACTTAATGCAAAAGCGATTATTGTACTAGCAAATGCCGCAAGTACACCAATCCCCATACTTATCGTTAGACCTTTCACTGTTCTAACTAACATATCTCTTCCTAACCAATCCGTTCCAAAAGGATGTTCCAAAGAAGGAGCTTGGTGCTTACTTGCTAATTGTATTGCCATTCTTTCCTCACCTATAAGTGAACCTGTCACTATAATAGCTGCCAATATCAATACAGAAAAAAGGATAGATACAATGACACGTTGTCTTTTTGAAAGAGGAAGTATTTTGCTCATATACTGTCCTCCCTACGTATACGAGGATCTACTACTACATATAAAACGTCTGCAAGTGTATTTCCAAAAAAGACAAAAATAGTACTAAACAGTACAATTCCTAAGAGTAATGGAACATCTCCATTTAAACCCGCTTGAACAACTGCTTGTCCTAATCCAGGATAGGAAAAGACTTGTTCAGCTAAAATAGCCCCTCCAAAAATCTCTCCAAATGAAGCAAAATGTAGGGAGATAGCTGGGAGTGAGATATTTCTTAATGCATGCCGAAACAGAAGTGCATGTCCCTTTATCCCCTTAGCTACTGCATAGCGAATAAAATCACTGTTATATGTATCTATAAGCTTTTGCCGTGTATGTAAGGCAATGTTAGACACACCAATAATACTTAATGTCAGAACTGGTAGGATTAAATGATTTAATTTATCAGAAATGGAAACATCCTCTGCCAAAATGCCCGCTGGTGAAGCTAATCCTATCGGAAACCAGCCCAGCCAAACTGAAAATAACATTAACATCATTAATCCTAACCAGAAGGTAGGAGTGGAGGCTAACAAGTAACAGTAACCTTTTAATAGTTTATCTACCCATGTCCCTTGCTTTATTCCAGCTATAATACCTATCACAAAGCCAACTAGACCCGATAGAATCCATGCTAGCCCCATTAATGTTAAGGACGCTAAAAAGCGTTCACCTATGACGTGTAATACAGGAGCACGATATATTGCGGACGTGCCGAAATCACCTTGAAGTAAAGACAAGCCCCAGCTAGCAAGGCGATCAACTATTGGTTCGTTTAACCCCCAATATTCAGCAATTGCCGCTCGTTGCTCCGGTCCAACCCTTGTCATATCTGCTCCAATATAAGATTGAACTGGATCAATTGGTGAATAGGAGAGTAATAGATATGAAAAGACACTAACTACAATTAGTAACGATACGAGTTTTATGCCTTTTTTAACTATAAATTTCACTATTTGTTGTACTATCACGCGATTGCCCCTTTTCTATTCTTTCCAATGCCAGTCTGATATAAAATCTGTAATTGGCCAACCATGACCGTGTGGCTGTATTTTTTGCTTTCCAATGTCTAATTTTTCATTAACAAAATATAAATGATCTACATTGACCAACCAGATCCAAGGTGCATCACCTTTAGCGGAAAAACCAGTTTCTCCATCCCATTGTGCTTTTTTCCACCACTTCATTGCTTCTCCTTGTGAAGTAGTACGTAATGCCTTATTCATATAGTTATCTACATTGGCATTAGAATAATAGTTAGCATTATAATATCCAATTCCTTTGGTTGAACTACTATATAGATGATACATTTCAAGAGGACTATGACTACCCCACCCCATCATTACTGGCTGGGAATACATCACTTTCTCTATCTCATTCCAACTTTTACCTTTTGGTGTAACTTTGACACCTAGTGGCTCAACCATCTCAGCAAAGGCAAGTGACAGTGATTGACGAATTTGATCCCCTGCAGGATAAACTAAAGAAATAGAAGCTTCTATTCCATCTTTTGCTCTTATTCCATTATCTTGGAGCTTCCAGCCTGCTTTCTCTAAAGTGAACTTCGCTTCTTCTACACGATTATCCTCAATTACGGTAACTTCATTCCACCATGGTAAACCATCAGCAACCGAATAAGCTGGTGTTCCGAAACCGTTTAAGATACCATCAACTAGCAATTGCCTATCAATTGCCATATTCATCGCTTTTCGGATAGCTATATCTGCTGTTACATCATTCCCAATCGGAAAATGATCCTCTGTCTCTCCACTAGAGACTACATAAGGTAACATAACTCCTCGATTGTCTACCGATTTTAACTGAATTAACCGCATGCCTTCTATTTTTGATTCGCCTGAAGCGGCTGGTACAGAAACCACGTCAACCTGACCTGCTTTCGCTGCAGCAAAAGCAGCATCTTCAGATAGGAAAAGAAAAGTAAGCTTTTGAAAATAGGGTTGTTTCCGATAATAATTCGGATTCGCTTTTACAATTATTTGCTGTCCCTTCTCCCATTGTACTAGTTGATAAGGTCCAGATCCTATCGGATTTTCCTTGTATGTATTACTATAAGCATGTTCCGGTACAATACCCGTTGTTGCCAGCGTATAAATAAAAGTAGAATCTGGTTCTTGTAGTGTTATTTGTATTGTAAATTCATCTTTTGCTTCTATTTTCTTCATATTATTTAAATCAACAACAGAAGCACTGTTTTTTGTTTTGTTAAATGTAAAAACAACATCTTTCGCATCAAGTAGTTCTCCATCAGCAAAAAGAACATCTTGTCGAATTTTAATTGTCCATTCTAAACCATCACGACTCACTTCATACGATTCTGCCAAATCATATTTTATTTGAAAATCAGCATCATAGGTAAATAAGGTACTTTGGAAAAGCGGATTACCATATCTCCCCCACCCTAAAGTTGGATCAAAACCATCCTCCGGTTCACTTCCAATAGCGAGTATTAATTCATTTTTTCTAGCTTCTGCTGTTTGTTTATCTGCATTTGTTTCATCCAGTTGTTTCGAGCAAGCTACTAATAATAAAAACAACACAAGTGCTATACCAATTAATTTTTTCATATGCTTACCCCTTTTAACTCTAACCACTTAATTCATAACAATTTCCATATATAGTGGTAGACTTGTTTTAAAGGAATGCCATGTTTCGTTGCTATTTCACGGCACTCTTCATACTCTGGAGAACTTTGAAAAACGATGCCATCTTTCATCCCTTGCTTCACTGTTACCGGTCCCCATTCTGTTTCTAAAGTTATAAATTTTCTTTCCATCCGGTGAACTGTCAATGGATAATAACGAATACCAAGTGTCGTTGTTTCTGCTAATAAAATATTCTTTATTTTGTCCATTGAAGAGATAGAACACAAAAGCTGTAGCAATATACCAGGACGATTCTTTTTCATATAGATAGGAGAATAAAACACATCATTTGCTCCGGCTTCTAATAAACGATCCATCACAAAACCCAGCCATTCTCCAGACATATCATCTAAATTCACTTCCATCTTAACCATCTGCTCGTCGATATGCTCCTCATTCGGAGGATGTTGGATTGACAAAATAGTTAACCTCCTTATTATGAGTTTGGGAAAGTGAATCAATTAAAACAGCACTATACGCTCCACCAAAGCCGTTATCAATATTGACAACACTAATTCCACTTGCACATGAGTTCAGCATAGTTAATAATGCTGATAAACCTTGAAAATTAGCACCATAACCAACACTAGTTGGTACAGCTATAACTGGATGAGATACCAGACCACCAACAACGCTTGGCAATGCACCTTCCATTCCCGCCACCACGATGGAAGTCGTTGCTTCTTGTATCTCTTTTGCTTGGTCCAGTAAGCGATGAATTCCAGCGACTCCGACATCATAAAAACGACGAACATTACTTCCAAGCAATTCAGCCGTAACAGCTGCTTCTTCCGCTACAGGTAAATCGGATGTACCAGCACATACAACCGCAATATAACCAGCGTGTTTTTGTCTAATTGTATCTGCTTTCCAATACAGAATACGAGCAATTTCTTGATAGGTTAGCTCAGGGTGAAATTTAAGAATCTCATTCGCTTTTCTTTTATTTATCCTTGTAATAAGTACATCATTATTTTTCGCTTGAATTGCTTCCATTATGGATATAATATGTTCAACAGTTTTACCTTCACCGTAGATTATTTCCGGAAAACCTTGACGTTTTTTTCGATGATGATCTACTTTTGCATAACCTAGATCTTCATATGTAGCTAATTTTTGTTTTGCCTCTTCTACACTTAATGTTCCCTCTTGAACACGCCTTAATATCTCTTCCATGCTTCATCACTCCCTACAATTTGGGGCATTTCCATCTTTAATACGTTATCCGACTTAGATTACCAACTCAAAGTTCACCAATTACAATCCGTAATACATTTGGATGGTTAGGGAATGTCTTGGTACCAGCACCATATCCAATTTGTTCAACTTTCATCGAAGGTAAAGTACAGTAATCAGATGCTAGAACGGCGACAATTGCTGCACCAGTAGGTGTTGTCAATTCAGCGTTTCGATTACTTTGAGCAATCGGAATGTTGCGTAAAACCTCTAAAGTTGCTGGGGCTGGAACGGGATATATGCCATGATCAATATGAATGTGGCCGGAACCAGTCGGAACAGGGGATGATTTTACTACATCGACTGCCAACTGCTCTACTAAAATAGCTGTTCCAACGATATCAATAATCGAATCCACAGCCCCTACCTCATGAAAATGTACCTCTTCTAAAGGTTTGCCATGGATCTTTCCTTCTGCTTTCCCGATAATCTCAAACATTTGTAATGAAACATTTTTCACCTTATCCGATAAGTCAGATTCTTTAATAAGCTTGACAATATCTGAATAAGCGCGATGATGATGTGCGTGTCCATGAGAATGGGAGTGAATATGTTCATGTGTATGTTGATGATCAGTATGTGTCTCCAAGTCTGTTTCATGTGTATGATGATGTAAATCAACCGTATTTTCTTCTAACAGTACATCAAATTTTGTACTAGCTATCCCATTCTTTACGACTTTTTGTATATTTAGTTGATATTCTCCTTCAATATGTAATTTTTTTAATTCTGCTACTAAATGTTCAAAATCTCCACCTGCGTCTAATAGTGCACCTATAGTCATATCTCCACTAATTCCTGAAAAACAATCTAAATAAAGAATTTTCATTGGTTATACTCCTTTATCTTTAACATTTTCGGAATATCCGCTTTGTTTCATCAACAGTATCATAAGACAGCAGTTTTCATTTACTTAAAAATCTAAAACTGCTGTCTTATTGTTCTTTCACTTTTATGCTTGTGCTGCTAGTTTCGATTTTGTAGACGATTCGGGCAAAACTTCATTCATACTACCTGTGCGATAGCCACGAAGATCAACAGAAACATAATCAAAGCCTAAGTGGATCAGTTTATTTTGTATTTCTTCTCGTCTTCCTAATAGTTCCACCATTTTTTCACGAGCAACTTCAATCCGAGCTACATTGTCATGATAGCGTACACGCACTTCATCAAAGCCTAGCTCTTTTAAATAAACTTCCGCATCATCTACTTGTTTTATCAACATTTCATTTAGTTCAATTCCATATGGAAAACGAGAAGCCAAACTACAGGATGCTATCTTATTCCAAACAGGCAGATTCAACTCTTTTGCAAGCTTACGCACATCTGATTTATACATCTCTGCCTCTTGTAATACACTACGAATCTCTTCTTCCGTTCTAGCTGTTAAACCAGGACGAAAATCTTCTTCATCATCCATGATCATACCATCTAGAACGTATGGATAATTCATCTCTTTTGCAAGCTGGTTTAAATGTGAATAAAGTAGTTTTTTGCTATAATACCAGCTATCCGGAATGTTTTTTACAATCTCGGGATGTTCTAATTCCTTTATTTCTGTTTGATAAACTTGCACACCAATTTTTTCTGCTAAAGCAACTGCTGCATCAAACTCAGAATCACGGAACAATTCGGAGTTAACAATAACTGCTAGCACATTGTCTCCCAATTCTTCTTTGGCTCTCTTTAATACAACAGTGCTGTCTACCCCTCCAGAAAAAGCAACCATCACGCGTCCCATATTGTTTAAAATAGTCCCTAATTGTTGATTTTTTTCCTCTAATCTACGCATTTCTTCACCCCATTTTCCTTGTACAGGAATATTTTGAATCAAACGATTTAACTATTACTACGTTTAAAAAACACATAATTACATATGCATATGCCCATGATGGTGTATTTCCTCACCATTATAGACTTCATCTTCCATCATCAAATGGACAGAAGCTGTTTTAAACGTCCTCGGTAATGCTAGGATATTTGGATTTTTTCCAACAATTTTTCGTTTCGCATCTTCCAAAGCTTCTTCAAATGTTGCACGGGTTTTCAGTCCCATCCCTCGAGCAAACCCTGGTTGTTCTGCCCCTACTACATAAACAGCAGCAGCATTCTTCTCAGCAATATGCGCACTAGAAATCATTGAAAAACCATGGAATGGATGATAAGCAAAAGCATGCCGATACTTACGAATGTAGGCTTCATCCGTTGCAAAATATTCGCCATAACGATTCATATCTGGCAATGTCTGCATACCGTCTTTCTGAAACATGTCATACATTTCTCTTGTATATGGCCATATTTCATCATGGAAATCCCCATTACAAATACTTGAACATATAATGACACAATTATCACTCATCACTCTGCGATGACGTACGATTTGGGCTGAAATAGCTTGCATCATCATAATTGGATTCGTACCCATTCCATCACCATAGTGAAAGGATTTTGGTAATCCAAAAACAAGCACGTCATATTTTTCCTTTGCGTAGGGTACAAATGTGCGCTTATTTGCTGCTTTCCAAGATAATTGTTGCATTTCTTTTGCATATCCACTGAATATCTCAATTTGACGCGCTTTTGTATCTAGCACCGCATCACAACAAAAGAACTTCTTACCCATCTTCTCTTCCATATGCATGCTAATCTCATCAAACTTTGTTCGCATTAACGAATGTGTAGTAACAGGTACAAAGTCTTTTCGATGCATTACCTTTGGGACATGATGCGTTGCAATTGATTTCCAATGATTGATCCCTGTTGCACTATGTTTATATCCTCCAGAATAACCACCGTATGGATTTCCTAATGTATGACCAATCAAAATTGCTACATCACTGTCATAAACATATTTGTTGATATATACTGGATCTCCGCTTTCCGTCATTCCTAAATCTACTAAATGATCATAGTCTTCACTATCATGGTTAATAATTTGATTGGTAAACCAAAAATCGTGAAAAATCTCTTTACCTAAAATATTTCTAATTTCCTTATCCGTATTTTTTCGATGAAGTCCATTTGAACATATGAAAATGATGTCTTTCTTTTCTACACCGACATCATATAGTTCCTTCAAAATAAGTTTAATGGAAACTTTTCGGTGTGCTGTTTCATGTTCTCCACCTTTTACTCGGTCAGGGAAAATGATACTTACTTTTGAACCCTTTTTTGCTAGGTTTGTAAGTGGCTCCATTCCAATCGGATTTCGAATTGATTCTAATGTTCTTGCTTCTATTTCATCTGTTGGTATATGGGGAGGATCAGGAACCGTTTCCCCTGGTATAAATACATCTGTGTCATCTGGTAATTCTGCATCCATCAGCCCATGGCCATATTCAAACGATAGTTTCATAAAATCCCCTTCCTCTTACATGACTTTAATTGCCTAAATATTTTTGAACAATAGTTAAATACTCATCTGGATAAAAACCAATTTCACCTTGGAATCGAGTGAGTGCTATTAAACCGCCATCTATTTCTGGGATAGAAGCAAGCATCTCTGCATTGTCTTCCTTTAATCCTCCACCATAGATAACTGGTAAATTATCCGTTTCTTCTTTAATAAAGGTAGCTACCTTTTGAATATACGCTTTTCCTGGTGGTGTTTTCCCTGGACCGATTGCCCATACTGGTTCATAAGCTATAGTGATATTCTCATGTTCTAAATCTCTTAGCCCTTCGTTTAATTGATTCTTTAAAACACACTGCCAATTGTCATGCTCTTCTTCCTTTTCTCCTATACAATAAAGAACAGATAAACCGGCTGCTTTTGCTGCCTTTATTTCTTTATTCAACATAAGATTAATAGCTTTTTCATCTTTTACATTTGCCGTATTTAACATGTCTGCCTTATCGTTTCGTTCCTCACAGTGACCAATAATTGTACTTGTTGTTCCCAAAGACTTCATCGCATTTGCTGTTCGATTGGTTGTAAATGCTCCAAAATTTCCGCCAACAGCTGTATCCTCACGATATACGCTTTGACTACCAATTTGTAAATTTGCATTGTCTTTTAATACACTTACAGCCGGTAATATGTGCGCCTCTGGCAGATACATAATGAACTCTACTTGATCATTCTTATATTTTTGTAGAGCGTCTTGCGTTTCCTTTACAATAAATTCCCCCCATTGTGCTGGGTTGGCAATACGATTCACACCTCCAAATGTGCTAGGAATATCAAACCGTTTTAGGTTTACATAAATTTTCTTCATCGTATAACCCTTTCCTTCTTATATTGTTAGAACTATATTTTTTCTTTGAAATTAATAAAGTCAGGAATGCTTTTTCCAATTAATGGACTGCACCAATCAATAAACGATTGTGTGACATGATTTCCCCGCTCATTGATAAAATGGCTAGGTAATTTCTTCTCATGCAGCATGACTTCACTAATTGGCACGAATGATGTCTCCATGCTGTACGGATCGTTGGATATTCTATGAATACCAACCATCACACCTGAATGACCAGCTAATGCCGCTTGAACTGCCTCTCTGCCAACCTGAATTGCCTCTTGTCGATCTACTTCTGATTGATGTGCCATCGATGTTCTTCCTATTAATCCTGGTTTTTCACTTCTTGCCTTGATTCCTAGTTTTTTAATTACTAGATTAGCCAAATGTGCACTGACATCTCCATAATAAACCGCTCGATCTGTTTTAAAGATTGGTGGAACAATGGAGACCCCATTCTTATCTTTTAACCCTTCACTTACGACCACAACAACGCCACCTAGTTGATCATAAAGTTTCTTCACATCTACTAAGAATTCCTCCTCATCAAATGGTCTTTCTGGTAAATAAACTAAATGAGGAGCATCTTGTTTCGTTTTCTTCGCCAAAGCAGATGCCGCTGTAATCCATCCTGCATTTCGCCCCATTGCCTCAATAATTGTGACATGGATTGGTAAAGCCTTAACATCACTACCGATTTCAGCTGTTGTATTTGCAATAAAAGTTGCCGCACTACCATAACCGGGCGCATGATCAATAATAGCTATATCATTGTCTATCGTTTTTGGTATTCCAACCGTATAGATGTCCTCTTTTTTACATACTTCATATACTTTTCCGCACGTGTCCATCGTGCCATTCCCGCCATTGAACAATACATATTTAATATTGTTTCGTTTAAAAATGTCTTTCATTTGCTCATAATGTATTTGTTCAACTGCAAATCGGGATGATCCAATGGCTGTACCAGGTGTTTGAAGCAAAAGCTTTAATTCCTCTTCAGGGGTCTCAGCTAAATCAAGAAAGTTTTCATTTAGGATTGCCTCTGTTCCCCCAATTGCTCCATACACTTTATCAATTTGATCACTTTTTTTTGCTTCCGTAATTACGCCATATAAAGATGCATTTAAAACAGCCGTCGGTCCGCCACCATGTACAATTAATAGATTACGCTTCAACGTGCTACACCTCCTGCTTCTTTAATAATCTAACAAATGACTTATGATGATGATTTCCCTAAATTGTCAAACATCTGTTTTTTGTAATCCTCCACGCCTGGTTGATTAAACGGATTTATATCTAAAATTTGCCCTGACAAATAACAAGAGAACATGAAAAAATAAAATAATTGTCCAAAGTAGTATGCATTTAGCTCAGGTAAAGTAATGATCAAACATGGAATTCCACCAGCTTGATGTGCATCCACAGTTGCGTTAAAAACACTTTGATTAATATCCCATAAATCCTTTCCATTTAAGTAATCAAATCGGTCCTTTACATGATCTGATTGCAATATATAACTACTATTCTGCTTTTCTACATGAAGGAAAGTTTCAAATATGAATTTCTTCCCGTCCTGAACATATTGACCAACAGAATGTAAATCCTCTGAATAACTTACCGAGACAGGAAAAATTCCTTTGTCCTGTTTTCCTTCACTTTCTGCAAATAGTTGAATCCACCACTTTGCAAAATAATCAAACTGTGGTTCAAAAGTTGCTAACATCTCTATGTCATAACCCTTTTGGAATAGAAAATTACGGCATGTTGCATACAATAAAGCTATATTCGATTCAGTTGTGTCTTTGATCAATAGTTGTTGCATATCTTTAGCGCCTTCAATAATTCGTTCTATTTCTATACCAGCAACAGCTATCGGAAATAACCCTACATTTGATAGAACTGAAAATCTTCCGCCAATATTCTCTGGAAATGCAAGAAACGTATAACCGTGTTGTTTACTTAATTGATGTAGCCACGTTCCCTCTGTACCAGTCACAATAATTCGTTTGTTGGCCTCTTGACCATAATTTTGATATAAAAAATCTCTTAAAATACGAAAACCAATACCCGGTTCTATCGTTTCAAAATTTTTTGCAATTACATTAACATACACAGACTTTCCCTTTAGCTTTTGTACCATTTTATTTACATAATGAGGTGACATATTATTGCCTAGATATAAAATTTGCGGTGACCCATCTTGTTGAAGTGATTTAATTACAGCTCGTGCTGCTTGATTCGATCCACCTACACCTATTAACACAAATACATCTGCATCGTCTCTAATCTCGGCAGATAATCTCTCCATATGTTGAATGGCACACTTTCCTGCCCATTCTTCAACAGATAGCCAACCCAGATTATCTTCATGATGTAAAAGAGATTGGTTATCTTTTTTTCTCTTCAAATTTTGAATCGCTTTATCTAAGTATATTTTGTTCTGGCATAACTTCTCTGCTAGTTCTTGTTTATCGATTAATGGATCCTTGTAATGAAAAGTAAAATTAGTCATTTTTAATAACTCAAATCCTTTTTAATAGAATCGTTTCATCCCTTCCAAAGTTACCTTCTCTACCAAAGGGGCTTTTCCAACAGAATTAAAATGAACAATTAACGTACCGACTATTTCTTTTACACCATTCTCTATAGCAGCTATAATGGCTTCTACATCATCATTTGGTATGTCACCCGTTGTAACGGTTTTCATAATTGGTGTGATAAATGCTCTTGGATCTACTTGTGAAGGATTCTCTTGCAATAATTTATAAATCGATCCAATTGTGTCACTGTTCTTCTTGTCTTCATGATTAGCAAAAAACTCTCGCAAGTTTCTCGTCACAGCTAAACGTATATCAGAATCAACATTAATTTTATTTATCCCAGCATGTATAGCTTGTTGAATTTGAGGAATAGAAATCCCTCCTGTATTACTCACACTTCCACCTAATTCATTAATCTCATCTACGATATATTTAGGGATAGACGATGATCCATGTGATACAATTCCACAAAAGATACGTTCATAATTTAGAATTTCACGAATGGCAGTTACAATCTCTTTTCTTAGCTTTACATCTTTCCCTTTATTCGGTCCATGCATTGTGCCATATGAGATTGCCAAACAATCTACTTCTGTTTTCCGAATAAAATCAATGGCTTGCAATGGATTTGTATATGTGGAAGTTTCCGAGAAGACATGGTCTTCTACTCCTGCTAAAACACCCAATTCTCCTTCAACCGTTACACCCTTAGGGTGTGCATACTTAACAACTTCTCTCGTTAATTCCACATTATCCTCATAAGGTAAATGCGAACCGTCAATCATGACCGAAGTAAAACCACCATCAATGGCTGCTTTTACAGAATCAAGATCTTTCCCATGATCCAAATGTAGGGCAATTGGGATTGGTGAGTTTTCTCCATACTTACGAACGGCATCACCAAGTCGTTTAGCACCTATTCGCTTATCTTCTAATGTAGAGTGCAAGAAATCTCCTCGCCCTCCCATAAAACCGTTAGCAAGATCTGCACCTTGCAATAATGCTGGTGAACGCAGCATTTCATGTACTTCAATGGCTGCTTTTACTTGGGCTACAGCATTCACGTTAAAGGCTCCTTGTGCATAGCCGTGTGTATGTGCTGCCTGTAATAATGGTCGTAATGGTACTACTGGCATTTAAATCCCTCCGTTTTTAATCACTTTCTTATTTATTCAATTGTTTTCCAGTTACAAACGTATCTATTACATCATAATCCTCATTTAATATGACAAAATCAGCAAGTTTGTTGACCTCAATTGATCCTTTATCTTCAAATATCCCAAGCATTTTGGCAGGGTTCTCTGTCCAAAGTCTAATGACCTCCTCCAATGGTCTACCGGTAAATTTCATAAGATTTTTTAATGATTGATTACTAGTTAATGTACTACCAGCACGGACATTCTGATCAGCAAGCCTTGCGTCACCATCTTCAACCACAATATCGTTCACACCTAGTTTGTATTTCCCATCTGGTAAACCTGTTGCCATAATAGAATCAGTAATAGCCACCACTTTATCTAAACCTTTTGCTTTTAGTAATAAACGAACAATTCCTGGATGCAAATGTCTGCCATCACAAATCGCTTCACAATAAGCATCTGATTCAAGCGCCGCACCTGCAATTGCAGGATAATGTTGATGTAATAGTTGCATGGCATTAAATGTATGTGTAATGGATGTCGCTCCATTTTCAATCGATTGCATAGATGTTTCATAATCAGCACCGGAATGTCCTAGTGATACAGTAATTCCTAACGCTTTCATCCTTGCAATATTATCTACAGCACCTTCTACTTCAGGAGCAATGGTAATGTACCTCACATCTCCATTAGCTGCCTTTTGATACTCTTCTAGTAAATCCATATTAACCGCTGTTAATAAGTGCTCTGGCATAGAGCCTTTGTAAGCAGGTGCTAAAAAAGGGCCTTCCAAATGGATCCCAATTAAATTTGTATGATGACCATGACGCGCTTTAAATAAATTATATTGTTCAATTGCCCATAATGTTTGTTCTCTCGTATCTGTTAGAATAGAACATAACCATGAAGTAGTTCCTTGACTAGCATGAAACGCACTTAATTTCTCTAAATCATCTACACTAGCAGCATTCACGTCTACATTCACCGCTCCATGTGTATGCACATCTATACATCCTGGTAGTACATAATTTCCCTTCGCATCATACACGGTTACCTCTTTAGGATCTAACGCTTCATTGGTAATCTGTGCTATTTTTCCGTTTTCCACTACTATATTTGCTGTTCTGAAAGCATGATCAACATAAACCTTTCCATTTCTAATATATAAATCCATCATTATATCTCCCATCTATAAAGTTATTTAAGTTTTGCTACAAACTTAGTTAATTTGATATTAATATCATGATGTTTTTGTAATAAACTTACAGGAAATGTTGTCGCTTTTTCTCCATATGCAGCTCGACGCACAACAGCTCGATGCCAATCTCGAAAACATCCTAAACGTATCTTTCTTGCATGAAAGATTTCATACATACCAACAGTCACACAAAACGTTGGCATTTCCTCTATTGCGCCATGCAAATCCCCAATTGAGTTAACCGCTCTCGTTTCCTGTGATATTTTTTGAATCCTTGTTTTTAGTTGTAAAAATTCATCCCCACTAAGCGCTGACTGGGGTTCATTAAAAGCTACATGCCCATTTATACCAATTCCTCCAAATGCAATATCAACACCACCTAATGATTCGATTAAATCAGGTATTCTCTCAATCGTTGAAGGATTGGGAAAAATTCGTTGTTCTTCTGGCATAATTAATTCGTGCTTTAACTTCGCATATACTTCTTGTTCCATAAATCGACGAAAACTTAGTCGATCTTCCGTATTAATCAGCTGCATGTCTTCTGTTAAATATTCATCCATATTAATAAACCAAACATTCTTCAAACTTACATTTCTTTGATTTACGATGTCTACAAAATATGGATATTGCCCAACTGGACCAACAGGAACAATAAAAACGGTATGATCATTTTGTTCGTTTTTTCTCTCAATTTCTTCTACCATTTCCTCTGCAATAGATTGAAATACTTCCTCGTTATCTTCCATTACAATCAATGGGATTTTCGGATTTGAAACAAGCTCATCTTCTGAATAGTTGTAAAAATCATTATTCATCCTTTATTCTCCCTCCACTGAATATCTAGAATAAATGAGTTAAATTTAACTCTTTAATTTGTTTTACAATTTCCTTTGTTCGAGAAACTTCAAATTTCTTTAATAATCTATTTATCTGTGATTTGATGGTAACAATTTCGACGCCTCTTTCTTTAGCAATTTCACGCACAGTCATTTTTTGGAGTAAGTAACTAATTAATTCTCGTTCCGTTCTTGTTAAATTAGGAATTCTATTCACAAAATATAAAAAGCTTTTTTCTGACTGTTGTAACCTTTTATATTCTTGCATGACTAACGCTTGAATTTTGGCTTCCATTAATGGTTTTCCTTCGTAGGCACTTCGTATATGTTTTAAAACCGTCTCGTTTGGACTACCCTTTACGATATAATCAATCGCACCAGTTCCCATTGCTGTCAAAATCATTTCCTTTGTTTCATGAACACTTAAAAAAATAATTTTTGCTTCTCTATTAAAAGCTCTTATCCGTTCTGTTGCTTGAATACCTGCTGTTGTATTTTCCATTTCAATATCCATCAAAATAAAATCAAAATCGATATGTTTTGCCAACTCGACGATCTCTTTTCCACTATTAGCCGTTGCGACAATTTCCATATCTGACTCATTGTTAATCACGTGCTCCATTTCTTCTACAAGTAATTGAAAATCATCAGCAATCATTAATTTTATTTGTTTACTACTCATAACCAATCACTCATATTCCTTTTATTTTGGGAGAAGGATATAAAATGTACTTCCCTTCCCTTTCTCACTTTCATAACGCAAGCTTCCAAAATGTTTTTTTGCAACCATCCGAACATACTGTAGTCCCATTCCCCAGTTATAATTGGAATTTTTATTTGAATAAAATGGTTCAGCTATTTTTTTTATTTCTGATTTGCTAATCCCAACTCCATTATCTTTTACTTCCACAATGGAATAAGAACTCACTTCATAGCAACTCACTTTCAATTCGCCCTGCTTATTCTCATCTAGCGTGTTTTCATTTATCGCCTCTTGTGCATTAATCAATAAATTATAGATTGCCTCACTCAGATGAGTTTTATCTGCAAACACGGTGATATCCTTTTTAATAGCTAGCTCTATCGTTTTATCAGGAAATTTATGATGAAATGCATCTAGTGACATATTTATCACATCTTTTATTTTTACTGGACTAAGACGAACGACATTCGTTTTAATAGAGTTATAAAGCGTGTCCATACGTTTCAATATATTCTCATTCTGTTTTGATAATGTGTCATGATATTCTTTTATTTGCTGCATATTCACTGACTCACTATCATATATTCGATTAATTCGATTCAGTATGACTTTATTAGCAAGTAATTGATTCTTTATCCCATGAACAAACATAGACGCCCCAGAACTAATTGCCTCAAACTTTCGTTGTATCGTTATCTCTTCCCGATTTGATTCTAAAATTTCAAAGGTATACCTCCCTAAACTTGTAAAACCTATAATCGCAAATACAATATTAAAAAGAACAATCGTAATATAAGCAGGAATAGACAATACTGCATTCATATAGTAAATCCCATTGCCCCATGTACGTTCTGCATAATAAAATTGATATACTTGAGCAGGATCTTGTCCGAAATACAAAAGGTATAATAGACTTAGCGAGCATACAAAAGCAATTACGGAAATAAACCTCTTCTGTAAGAATTTAATTTTGGTTGCTTTAAATTCTATGGCTAGCAGGATAAAGGAAATGATAATGTAAATAACAATCCACACCATCATACTTGTAACAAGAATTTGTTGCATAATAAGACTTTCACTAGTGATAAAACGAAATACTGCGGGGTAGTACAAAATGAGTGAAATGATAGGCATAATAAATAGTAACTTTTTTATGAATCGACTCTTCCGTATATATTTGATTCTGGAATAGTGTATCGCTAACAATAATAAAAACAGTGGAAATAAATAGCGTCCAATTGCAACAATCATTCCTAAATTATCTAATGTAATAAAGAAAAATTGTATATTTGTTTTTATTTCATGTGTAAAAAAGAAAAAATTTTGTAGATCTCTACTAATTCCGCCTTTTTTCGCAATATAAATAAGAATACCTGTTAACATCGTTGCAAGACTTACACATAAACCAAATAAATAAAATGTTTCTTTATTCCTCTTCATTATTAAGAGAGTAATAGAAGAAAAAATTAAAAATATCATTAAAATAATTAGCATAAAGAATCACCTTTTATCAGAGAATGGGCGGTCACAGAATTGTGACCAACCCATTTGTTATGCATACACGGAATTCTTATTTACCATAAAGGTTATTCAGTAGCAGCGTTTAACATGTTATCAAATAGCACATAATCTTCTACAGGTAATACTTGATCTTCTGTTAATCTGCCAGCTTCAACAAAGTTCTCTGCTTGCTTTTCATATAATGCTTTCATTTCACCACTTTCAACCATTTCAATTAATTCATCCTCTGTAAGCCAGATACCATCACTAGTTTGTGCTAATACAGAATCGGCACTAACAGCAATTTCTTCTGCTACCCATTCAGCTACCTGATCTAAGTTATCCACTCGATAATCAGATGCTTTGTATAGTCCGCTCGTATAACGCTCCAGAAGATCAGATTTTTCTTCAGCAAAGCTAGCATCCACTATCCAAGAAGCGATAGATGGAAATTCATCTTTAAATCGCTCGTTATTTGCAAGCATAATAGCGTCGTCACCTAACTCTTGTTTGATGGTATTGGTATTTGGTGACCAAGTAGCAACTGCATCAACACTTCCAGAAATCATAGCTGTAACAATTGCAGATGCATCCATATCCATAAGGGTTACATCATCTTTAGTTAATCCAGCTTCTTGTAAAGTTAAATCAAGGATCGCCTCGCTCGATGTACCAGTTGCTACACCAATTGTTTTCCCTTCTAGATCTTCAATTTCGTTTACACCTTTTTCTTTACTACCAATTACTTCATCCGCATTACCCAATTGAGACCATGCAAAAATAACTGATTTACCTTGGATTGGTAGTACATGTGCGCCTGGTCCAATATAACCAATATCAATACTTCCAGATTCTAAAGCAGCAATAATTGTTGGACCATCAGCAAATTCAACTAATTCTACCTCAATACCTTCCTCTTCAAAAGCACCCGTGCGCATACCTGCTACCACCGTGTTAACGCTTGCAAAATTAGGCATATAACCTACTTTTACTTCTGTTAACTCTTGCTCTTCTTCATCCGCACCTTCATCTGAGCTAGTGTCATTATTTTCTGTGTTTGTGTCTTCACCTGAAGAGCTAGTAGTATCATCCCCTGAACAACCAACGACTAAAAATGCAGCAAACAGTAAAACAAACAACATGAGAAGCTTCTTCTTCATTTGTTTTCCCCCTTAATAGGTTTATTCATTTTAAACAATGTATAATTTTACATTGATTTAAAAACTTATTTTTTCACTGCTAAGTACTCTTTATAAACCTGACTCCAAATGTAATTTTTTACATCCAAAAATTCGGTAGTCATTTTGGTTTCCTGATTTCGTGGATACGGAATGTTGATATCTACAATTTCTTTAATACGACCTGGTCTAGCACTCATAATAACTACTTTTTGTCCTAAAATAATTGCTTCATCTACATCATGGGTAATAAAGAAACATGTTTTTTGTTCCTTTTCCCATGTTTGCAACAGCTCTTCTTGCAATTGTGTCCTTGTTTGAGCATCTAAAGCTCCAAATGGTTCATCCATTAATAAAACAGATGGATTAGCTGCATATGCACGCGCGATAGCTACTCGTTGTTTCATCCCACCAGATAATTCCTTTGGATAAGAATCTACAAAGTCTTCTAACTCAACCATTTTTATATATTTCATTGCAATTTCGTACGCTTTCTCTTTTTTTACACCTTGCATATTTAAACCAAACTCTACATTGCCCCTTACGGTTAACCAAGGAAAAAGCGCATACTGTTGAAACACAACGCCTCGTTCTGTACCAACACCAGTCACTTCTTCACCGTCACAGTAAACAGCCCCGGAGGTAGGTTCTGTTAAACCACCAATAATATTAAGGAGTGTTGATTTTCCACATCCAGATGGACCAACAACTGATACAAATTCGTTTTCCATAATATCCATACTTACACCATTTAGGGCAACAACCTCGCCTTTACGTGATTGAAAGGTCTTTTCGACATGATCTATCTTCAGCTTTACTCTACCTTGTCCTGCCATCCGGTAAGTCTCCTTTCTAACACCTTAGCTAATTTTTCAAAAATCAGGCCAATAATACCGATGATAATAATATATAAAAGCATTGGTGATGATTCGAATGTATTACTTAATGCCCGTATTCGCATTCCTAAACCAGCTGATGCCCCAGTTGATTCTGCAGCAATCAAAGAAGTTAACGCTACTGCAGTCCCAAGACGAATTGCTGTCATAATAAAAGGTAAAGAAGCAGGTGCAATGACTCGTAGAAAAATATCTTTATCTTTTGCTCCTAATACTCTTGCGGCCTTAATTAACGTTTGATCAATGTTTCTTACCCCTTGATAGATCGTAATTGTCATTGTTAAGAATGTAGCAATTGTAATAACAATGATTTGTGGTGTACGTCCAACGCCCGCCGAAATAACTACTAATGGAACATATGCTAATGGTGGGATATTACGAATAAACTGAATCCATGGTTCAATAATAAATCGGACAGGTCTGTACCAAGCCATTAAAATTGCAATTGGTAAAGATAAAACAAAGCCAAGTCCAAAACCAGATAAAATAGATATTAAACTACTTGCAAAGTCTTTGGTGAACACGCCACGTTCAATCATTGTTCCAATAGATTCTGCAACAAGAAATACATTTGGAAAACTTCTAGAAGTAGAAGGTAAGACCGATAATATTGTCCAAAACATAATTGCTACAAGCAATGATATACCTAACCATGCTTTATTAGGTATTCGATCAATAAAATTCCTATTACTCCTTCGTTTTGGTTTGTCTATCTTGTTCCCAATCTGTACTTCTTCCCCTTTAGTAACCGTTTTCATTTTTAGCATCACCTTCTTTTTCTTGGTTATTAAAATAGTATCACGTATAAATAGAGCCCATAAGTTTGAACTTTTTTCATACCAGTAAAAAATGGTTGAGTACAAACTATTTATACGTATACAAAGCTTAATTATTCATAACACGTTCGTTCAATTATTAAATAATTAATTTTCTAACCAATAGAAAGCAAGGTTTTTATAACACATATCGGTCATGTATAATATGCGACTGATTGTTATTACTTAAGCATGAATGAAGTAAAGGTATCTAAACTACTATTTGATTCTATCCATACCAAATCTTTTTTATCATTTAATGCATTAGGGAGTGCCATCCACGGCTCCATACACACATGATTTTTGCCTTCCTCTGTCCAAAAAACGGTATATTGAAACTCCGGACCATATTCCATGATCAATTGTTGTTGTCCTGGTGTACGAATAGAAAGGCTTCCGTCTTTCCTGTTTGTGAAAATAATAGAAGGCTCTAAGTCTTGCTTTTTAATAGAACCATTAAATTCCTTTTCTTGATTATCTTTTAAATCTAGATAAGTAGAGGAATCTGTCTGTATATAAATCATTTCATCTTTTGTTAGAAAATAGGGATGAAAACCTGCATACATTGGCATGGATTCATTTGTATTATTTTGATAAGACTGCTTGATTGACAGCCCTTCATTAGACAACGTATAGGTGAATAACAATTTAAAATGGAAAGGGAATATTTTGAGCATCTCTTCTGTACTCTCTAAGCTCAAGGTAATGGAGGCTTGTTTATTTTCTAGATTGGTAGCGTCGATCTCCCATGGATAATCACGAGCAAAACCATGTATTGGCATATGATATTCTTTTTCATTGTATATGTATGTTTCATTTTCTGTTTTACCAGCTACCGGAAATAAAATAGGGATACCCCCTCGAATCGGACGTTGTTCGTCAAACAATGTTGCTTTATTTAAATAAAGCAATTCCTCTCCATTTACACCTAACTCTGTCACCATCCCTCCTCGTGTTAAACAAAGGCTTAACCAACAAGTCGCATTGTCATTTTTAATTGTGACAAATTCACAGTTTTGCTCTATGTAATTATCTACTATGAACATAATAAAACTCCTTCACTAAATTATTTTTAAAATCTTATAATCGGTATGTTTGTGTTAGAAACTTATTTACTCATGATTTATTCGACTAAAATATATAGATATCCTTCTCACTTTTTCACTTCACTAATATGTCACATAGAAAAGAGCAGTGCCCTAACCAAAATTTTTGGTTGGACACCACTCTTTTTTGTCACAAATCATCTTAAACATATAGATCCGTCTGAATTCTAAGTTATTTCGAAAACCGGTGCTCTAGTAACATGGTTAGAAGGGAGACTTGTTGTAATAATTCCTCCCCAACATTCGTTTCTGATACTTTCTTTCGTTCCAACTCTTTATCTACAAGTCTTTTTACATATAAGACATCTGTTCCATCACGAAGCACTTCTTCTTTTGAATTAAAATGTTCATGTGCTACAAGCTGCATACCATATGAATTATATAATAACGTGTAACCAGCAATTCCTGTTGTCGATTGGTAAGCTTTAGAAAATCCCCCATCAATAACAATCATCTTTCCATTTGCTTTAATTGGATTTTCTCCTTCAACCTCTTTCACTGGTGTATGACCATTGATAATGTGGCCTTTATCAGGATTTAGACCAAATTCTGCTAGTATGTTACGGCAAACTTGTTCATTTTCACGTAAATAGTAATAAGGGTTTTTTCTCTCTTTGTGTGTTTTTTTATCCTTAATGAAGTACCTCTCAAATGTCGTCATTTCTCTTTTTCCAAAAAGAGAAGAATATTCTCCAGTCCATAAATACCATACCATATCTGTTGCAAAATCATCTGTCATTTCAGGCTGTGAAAAGGATTGGCGTAAATATGTTTCAAAAATATCGAGTAAATCACGACCTCCATAGGTCTTACCCTCAATAGCCATTTTTTCCATATTCCCTTTTTCATCTAAAGGGATACAACCATGGATTAATAAGTTCCCATTATATTTCAAATAGAGGCTACCTTTTTTCATAAGAAAATTCATATGCCTTGCCAACTTTTCTGAATGCTGAACAGAAAATAACAGACGATCCATTACTTCCGCTTCCTCTTCCAACAGTTGATCCGGTTGTTCGGGGTTAACCGTAGCAAAACAAGTATTTTGTAAAGGGTATTTTTCTCCATGCATCGTCACTTTATTATTCTCATAATCTACTTTCTCAAGTAAAAGTCGTTCCGACATATTAAAGTATGGCCGTCTTTTAATAATTGGCATTTCAAGTTTAAATTGAATCATTGCAATCGCTTGATGTATTTTGGTAATTTGTAACTGTTCTGATTCAGAAGTTTTTTTACTGGAATGTATCTTTGGTCGAAAAGCTGGATTATCATGATAGTATTTCTCCGCAAGGTTTAGTAATGGACGAAGATTTATACCATAGGCATCTTCAATAATTTCTAAATTGTCATATCTTGCACAGATACGAATAATATTAGCAAGACAAACCTTTGAACCAGCATAAGCACCTAACCAAAGCACATCATGGTTACCCCATTGAATATCTACAGAATGATAATTAATTAACGTGTCCATAATTTTATCAGGTTCAGGCCCACGATCATATATGTCTCCAACCACATGAAGATGATCAACAACCAATCGTTGAACCGAATAAGCAAGACCAATAATGAGCTGATCAGCTTGATTAAGTTTGATAATTTGCTGAAAAATTTGATTGTAGTATTGCTTCTTATTAGTTGAATCGTCGGTTTTATAGAGTAGTTCTTCCGTAATATAAACAAATTGTTCTGGCAATGCTTTACGTAATTTTGATCGTGTATACTTAGAAGAAGCGTAAGAAAGGAGCTTTATCAACCGTTCAATTACTTCTGTGTACCAATGATTAAGCTCTTTTTTGTTATCAAATCTATTCTTTATTAAGCGTAACTTTTCTTCAGGATAATATACTAACGTAGCAAATTCACTGATATTTTCTTCAGTTAATTGATCTTCAAAGAGCTCAGTTAGCTTTTCTTTCACCCTTCCAGATCCATTTCTCAATACATGTTGAAAGGCTTGGTACTCGCCATGTAAATCACTGACAAAGTGCTCTGTTCCTTTTGGTAGATTGAGAATGGCTTCAAGGTTAATAATCTCAGTAACTATTTTTTCCTCACTATCAAATTGTTGAGCTATTAAGTCTAATAATTTTTTATTCAAGAATAATGCAACCCTTTCAATTAAAATAAAGTTTTATACTATTCTTATAGAGATTTTCGTTAAGAGAATCATATAACCAATCATTTAAAAAAATTAAAGCAAAACCACCCGATCATACGGATGGTTTATGATAAGACTAAAAACTTTAGATATAACTGACTGATCATTGAAGTCATTTCATGCTTGAGATATATGTATAACTTATCTAAAAGTTATTATTATAGTTCCATTTTTTCATAATCAATTCACTAACACTCAAACTTATAATAACTATTATACCAAACATTACCTTTTCCATGACATCATTTAAATCAGGTAAAAGGAAACTAGTTATCATTGTCAGTATAAGATAAATCGAAATAAAAATAAGTAATTTCACAAAAAATTTTTTCAAAGCATCCACCTCCTTATTATGTTGAGAAGCTTACTGAGATCATTCACGAAATGAAAAATTTATAAGAATACAATAATTATAACAAAAGCCTATATGTTTGAATATATACAGATCAATTCAGTATACACAGTTTTTTTATAATTCTGTTTATTAAGTGGTAAGTAGGCGAAATGTTCTAAAAAGACAGAATCTAACACCTACTTACCTTTACTATTAATTGTGCAAAGAATAAGCTTACTTATTCAAATTGTAATTGAAACCGTTCTGGAACAATTGGTGGATTTTTTCGATCTAGCAAATGGAGCACAAGTTGAGAAACAAGGGCACCCGGTCCTAATGCTTGACCAACACTAATCGTTGGTATCGTTTGATTTTCAATCCATGCAGTTATTTTTTCCTCTGTAGCATAACTAGGCAGGCTTTGACTATAACCATTTGGAGGAAATGTTTGACCTTGCAAGTCAGCTATTGATGTTTCTTCTGAAATCCCAACATATTCTTCCAGATTCATCCCAAGTGGAGAAAAAGTTAAAACAGAAGTACCAAATCCCAAAGCTACAGCAGTCGTCACAAATAAGTCTTTCTTTCGAGCAGCTCGATGGAGAACGACTGATTCAGGAAACGCAAAATAATCGATTGCATCTATTACATAATCTGCGCCCTCTACAAAAGAATGTACATTTGATTCATTAACCCCTTTTGAATAACATTGAACTTCAAGTTCGGGATTAATAGAAAGTAAATGGTTTTTTAGTGCTTCTACTTTTTGTTGTCCAATCGTTTCATGTGTTGCTGCACATTGTCTATTTATATTTGAAACATCGAACACATCAGGGTCTGCTAAAATTAATGTACCGATTCCCATTCGAGTAAGTAATTCAGCTGAAAAACCGCCAATGCAACCACAGCCTGCGATAGCAATTGTTGTACGATGAAGCTTTTCTACTTCTTTTTCTGTCATAATTCCTATATTTCTAACAAATTGTTCTTTAATCATTTTACTACCCCCACTACATTATCTTCGTTTTCTACGAAATAATCATATAACACTCGACGTTTTTCTTTTAATATGGCTAAGCATTCTGCTAAATTCAGTAAACACGGAATGGTCTTTGATCCTAAATAAACATTAGGTTCTCCGATAACTTCAAAAGGAAACTTAAACATACGATGCATATAATTATATACTCTTTCATCAATACAGCATACCCAATGTGTAATATCTTTGTTGAATGAATACTTCAATACTGTTTTTATTAAACCTAATCCCACATCATGTTTTGGCATCTTAGTAAATGCACTAATCTCAGCATATTTATTATCATCCATGCGAGATAACTTTAACATTTCAATATCAAAAATATCGAAATGTTTTATTGTTGGAAGTTCATTTACGTTTAAGAATACAAGTCTAGTCACACCAACAATCTGTTTTAAATCGGTGGTTTGAGCTACAAAATAAGTTGAACACCCTTCATAAGGGTCTTGCTCATTTCTTTTAAAAAACCCCACTTCTTGGTAACGTTGATGATGCAAGGCAATCGCATCTTTACGCAGCACTCCTTCTGCACTTCCAAAGCAATAATCTTTCATTTGAAACACTCCTTTTGAACTGTAAAAATTTTTCTTACATCTCTATTAACGGGAAATTTTAAAAGGATTGCAAGCGATGCATACAACATTTTATAAAACTCTAGTTATATCGACATAAAAATGATAAAATTTTGTATAAGTTTAGTTGTTTACTAATATAAAAAATATAGGATGATAGCAACATGAATAAGATTACACAGGAAAAGGAACAGTTATTAAAACAAACCTTTAAAAAACACAACCAAAAATTAAATCATCAAATTTTTAAAATATCTTTTATTTACATTATGCTTAGTATTATCTGGAATACTATTTTCGGATGGTTAAATCTACCATTCTCACGAGCAAGCGTTACCATATTATTGGTTTGTATTTCTGTATGGCTAATTTTATTCTTTCTCTTTCGCTTCATGACATTTTCTCCGCACATAATCAAACATATCGTTTTATTGTTTGTGATGTTTGTAATTGTTTGTTTGTATTTTGGTTCGGGCTATACAGAGTCATGGAGTTATTTTCTCCTTGTACCCATTATTAATAGTTTATACAGTGATCGCACCCTTTCTATTATCTACTCCGTATTTGGAATGCTTTGTTTAGCTGCTGTTAGCATTTATTTTCCAATAAATTCATTTTATATAGATTCTATTGACATTTCAAATCGTATATTACTATATATTATTGTGGCTACATTTAGTTATTTGCTATTAACCAAACTGTACACACTACACAATAAACAAGTTAATACAATTATTCATTCAATGGAGATGACTATTGAACAGGTTGTTCAAAGTTTTATTGTAGCTGTTGAAGCAAAAGATCAATACACATTCGGGCATAGTGAAAGAGTTAGTCAATATGCTGTTGCACTTGCTAAACAACTACCTGCATTCCAAGAAGAACAAAAGCTCAAATATATACGCTTAAGTGGACTTATTCATGATATTGGTAAAATTAACATTCCTGAACAAATTCTAACAAAACCTACAAGATTAACTGATAAGGAATATGAAATTATTAAAACTCATACAACGTTTGGAGCACAAATGGTTGAAAAAGTAGAAGGATTAGAAGAATTAAAAAGTAGTGTATTGTATCATCATGAAAAATGGGATGGAACAGGATATCCTACAGGGGCTAAGGGAAAAGAAACGCCAATCGTCGCCCGAATATTAGCTGTTGCTGATGCTTTTGATGCAATGACATCCACAAGAGCATATCGAGATGAACTTCCTATTGAAGAAGCATTTGAAAGGTTAGAAGCTGGGATAGGAACACAATTTGATCCTAATCTGGCTAAAGCAATTGAACATGCTAAACCGGCATTTAGGGAGATATATTATGATTCTCATGACCCATTAGACGAATTCGAAGAGTTAACAGATTTATTGTAATTCGGTAGATTAGATGGAGGTAATACGTAACTTCAACCACCATGTTAGGAAACATAAAAAAAGATAGTAGAATAAGTTTTCTACTATCTTTTTTTCTTTTAATTAACTACTTAATCGATCTGATAGTGTGATTTTTAGTTTTTTGCGTGCTCGATGCATTCTGTTTTTCACTGTACTCGCATTGACATCAAGAACAGCGGCAATTTCTTTTTCTTTTAATCCTTGATCCACTTTTAGCATTATCACATGTTGATAATCACTTTTAAGTGTTCCAAATGCTTGTTTTATGTCTCTTCGTAACATTTGAAACGCTACTTCATCTTCTACATTTGGCTGCACCTCATCTGCGATAAGAGCTAATATTTCCTGTTCTGTGGCAACGCCATTTTTATTTCTTTCTTTACGCATAACGTCAATTGCTGTTCTTGTTGTAATTACTGCTAACCAAGCACCTAACTTATTTTCTTCATTTAATTGCTCCAGGTTGTTCCATACTTTTATAAATACCTCTTGAACAACATCTTCAGCTAAATAATAATCTTTCGTTATAGAATGGGCTATGTGCTTTAGCCGTATACAATGACTTTGATATACTGCATTAAAATCCAGTATTAGGTTCATCTCTATCCTACTTTCCCCATATATAATCGTTCACTGGTCAACGGAAGTCCTTATCATAGTTCTGCTTTAGTATTCTATAAAATGGATACTATGCTTGCTGCAAAACTATTGATACCTTAAATAAATCACCGTCCGTATTAATATCTAAACGACCATCATGAAGATCAATAATAGATTTTGCGATTGCAAGTCCTAAACCAGATCCTTCTGTATGTCTGGAAGCATCCGCTCGTTTAAATCGTTCAAACAGCTCATCACTGCTATCATTAAGCTCGAATTTTGATATATTCTTAAAGGTAATCACTGCTTTTTCATCAACCGTTGATATGTCAATATATACACGAGTGCTATCCATTCCATATTTAAGAATATTACTAATCAAATTCTCAAACACACGCCATAATTTTTGACCATCTACATATGCATAGATTGGTTTCTCCTCGTTCGTTATTCTAAACTGTAAGCTAGATGCATCAATCATTTCGTTATATTCACCCAGTGATTGTTTTAATAACTGAACAAGATCTACTTTTTCTTTTGTGATTTCCATATTCCCACTTGCCATTTTCGAAACTTCAAATAAATCATCTATTAACAGTTTTAACCGTTTTGACTTACGATCAATGACTTCTACGTATGCACGTTTTTCATCACCTGATACATCGTCTGATTTCAACAATTCGGTATAAGTAATAATCGATGTGAGTGGTGTGCGTAAATCATGACTAACATTCGTGATTAATTCAGTCTTTAATCGTTCACTTTTTGCCTGTTCGTTTTGTGATGTTTTTACACCGTGCTTTAACACATTGATATTTTTCGCAAGCTGTGCCATTGGTGACTTACCTTTTACCTTTAGATCACTACCTAACTTACCTGAAGCGATTTCGTCTGTTTTATTTACAATCCTGTTAAAGTATCCAATTTTTTTAATTAAATTAAGAAAAACAGGGAGACCAATAACAATTAGAAAGATGAGATATGCAACAGATAATCCAGGAGCCCTGAAAGTAAAAACGGCACCTAGACCAGAACCGAATACAACTGCTAAGAGTAAAAAGAACTGTGTACCTGTTTTTAAATGAATAAACACATCCTGCACACTTCGAATTATTTTTCGAACATAAGCATTTTTCCATTCTGCTTTGACATACTCCACATTTTTCATATCCTCTATCAGATACTTACACTGAATGATTGTTATCAAAAAAAGGGTTGATGTGATAAGTATCCAGCTTACAACATCCATTACATATGCAGTAAAATAATCAAAAACATAAAAAATTTGCTGGTTGATCATATTGATTGCAAAGAAACTAAATAATATCGAGAGAAGAACTAATGCTATTCGAATATCAAGTGGTATCTTTCGGTAATAAGGCTTCCATTTATCAAGTTCCACTGTTATATGCTTTGATTTTTTATAATAGATAGCACAAAAGACGAGTGAAGCCAACGCGGTAATTACATATATCCAAAACAGTAATTGTTTTTGCTGATAATTGTCGTAAGCAATTTTTATTGGATTATCTGCTGATAAATCTGATGGAATTCCTATTTTACCTTTAAAGTTATTATTCGGTTCAAATTCAATCATAGAAGTAATAGCTGCAAATGGGTAATGCGAATTCCAGTAGTAATCACCCTCGATTTGATAATCAGTTACATATAATAAATCCTTTTCCTTTAATAAACTAGCTTGCGATTCAATTTTTGTTTCATTTACATTTGTTTTTATTTTTCCTGTTTCTCTGTTCTTTAAATAATATACAAATGCGTCCGTATAGGTTTGGTATTCCGAACGATAATGAGCTAGCTCTTGGTAATAGCCTTCTAATTGTTGTTCCTTTTCTTTCATTATTTTCTTTTCGACATGCGTATCATCTTTAAAATTCTTTACAATATCATTAATTAATGCATCTCTCTCCGCTCGAAATACATCAGCAGCTTCTTGATTATCCGCATCTAGCGCACCCTGAATGCTACTCTTATATTGTTGTTTTATATTTTCAACTTGGTCTGTTAAAGCACCGTAGCGGGTTCGATGCTCTTCAATCTCTGTCTGTGTGACATGGATTGATTTTTTTGCTTCTTCTAAGGAAATCTTATTCAATTCAAAAAAGTTTAAATAACCTGCAAATTCATCCAACTTACTCTGAAATGCCGGTGTATGAAAGTAATCCTTGTGTATATAGTTTCCACTGAAGTTAACTAACGACACAACACCACTAACACCTATCGTTAACAAAACAATCAACCCAAATATCATTATTTTATTTTTCCATTTTGTATCCAATGCCCCACACCACCTTTAAATACCTAGGATTTTTAGGATCAATTTCTATTTTTTCGCGAATTTTTCTTATATGTACAGCAACCGTGTTTTCAGCGTTATAATTAGGCTCATTCCAAACTCGTTCATAAATCTCATCAATGGAAAACACACGACCAGCATTGGTCATAAGCAATTCGACAATTTTATATTCTATTGGCGTAAGCTTTACGATCTCACCATGAACCGTCACTTGTTTTGCATCTTGATCAATAACCAACCCATTCAAATCGATGACTTTTTTCCCACCGTTAAACGTACCAAAGGTGACATACCTTCTTAATTGAGATTTCACACGTGCAACAAGCTCCATCGGATTAAATGGCTTTGTGATATAATCATCCGCACCAACTTGAAGTCCTAGTATCTTATCTGTATCTTCACTTTTGGCACTTAACATAATGATAGGAATATTTTTCTTTTCCCTAATTTTATAGGTTGCGGCTATTCCGTCTAACCTTGGCATCATTATATCTAAAAGAATCAAATGAATTTCATTCTCATGAACGATCTCTAATGCTTCGATTCCATCTTTCGCTTTTAATACTGTCACGCCTTCACTTTTTAAATATATCTCAATGGCTTCAAGAATCTCCTTTTCATCATCAACAACTAATACATTATAATTCTGCAACTTTCACCCCTTCTTTCTACCTGCCATTATTTCATTATCACTATCTTACAAATAAAATCTTAATATTTCATCATAAAAATTCTTAAGAATTTCTTAAGATGTGATGGAAAAGATAATAATTCCATTCACCTTTCTTGGATAGTGTTACCCACCACTAAAAAATATTTGTAGAACAGATTGACAAAATTAATTATACCCTATATAGTATACATTATACCTCACGGGGTATAATTATAAAATTGGGAAAGAGGAATAATGGAATGATAAAAAAGATTTATGTTTTTCCTCAGAAGCATTTATTACTAAGTATTCCAACTATACTACTACTCGGATTTATCACTGGGGCATTTGTGGATACAAGTGTATTAAAATCTACTATTTTATTTGCAACCGTACTTATGATTTATTCTACGATGGTCGGCTTTAAACTGAAAGAACTAACTTCCTTAAGTGAAACAAAAGTGCTATTTGTTGCACTTGCTATCAATTTTATTGCAATCCCTTTGATTGCATACGTTTTAGGAATAACTGTGCTAAAAGAATACCCTCTTATGTTTGCCGGGTTAGCATTAGCAGCCGTTTTACCAACAAGCGGGATGACCATTTCTTGGACAGCAATTTATAAAGGAAATATGTCCGCAGCGATTAAGCTAACAGTATTTGGCCTTATCATCGGCTCATTAGTAGCTCCGTGGTATTTATTATTAATGGTTGGTGAATACGTTGAAGTAAATGTTTGGGGAACATTTAAAACAATTGCACTTGTTGTATTTCTTCCGTTAATTTTAGGAAAAATAACGCATATGTTGTTGCTAAAAAAATATACACCTCAAGCGTTTCAAAACAAGGTGAAGCCAAATTTTCCACCGCTAAGTATCTGGGCAATGCTTTACGTTGTTTTTGTAAGTATTAGCATGAAGGCGGAAATGATTTTAGCAAACTTACAATTAATTGTAATTGCAGTTGTAGTATTAGTACTTTTTTACGCTGTAAGCTTCTTATTGAGTACCATTTTAGCGAGATTATTTTTTAATAGAGAAGATGGAATTGCATTAGTAAACGGAACGGTATTAAGAAACCTTTCAATAGCAATCGGGTTAGCTGCGACATCATTTGGCGGTGAGGCTGCATTATTGGTTACCATAGGTTTTGTTATTCAACAGCAGAGTATTGTTTTATATGGAAAGTTAGCTAAAAATAGATGGTTTAAAGAGAAAAATACAATAGAAAAAACTACTACTTTAAAATAAAAAGGAGATGTATTAACATGACAAACAAAATTAACTTTTTAGTAAACGCAGAAGGCAATGGTATAAAAACAGAAGCTAAAACAGGAAAGCACACTATCATTATGGATGAAGCAGCACAAATGGGTGGAACAGACGCAGGTCCAAACCCGTTACAATCACTTCTTGCAGCATTAACAGGCTGTGAAAATGTAACGGCACAAATGGCAGCTAAACAAATGGGCTTCGACTTACAAGGTATTTCTTTTCGAGTTAAAGGCATATTGGACCCGCGAGGATTCATGGGCGACCCAAGTGTAACAACTTATTTCGAAAAAGTATCGGTAAAAGCAGAAGTCAAAACGACCGAGACAGAAGAAAGAATAAAGGAGCTACAAGAAGTAGTAGAATCTCGTTGTCCAGTATATAACACATTAAAAGCAGCAGGAATCGAATTGGAAGATACTTGGGTGAAAAGTAAATAAATTTATATAAAACTTCTCACAAAAAGGGCATTGGTCAGAAGCACCAATGCCCTTTTGATATTCAAATACACCTACGTATTCCTTGCGTTGCGTCTTAATTCAATAATTTATCAACACGTTTGATATATTATAAACAATTATTATACAAAAATATGCAGCCCTCTACTCTACTTTTCCTTCATAGGGAATATGTTTACACATAGCCCAATTGTACGCTAAAACGTCTTGAAATGTTTTAAAGTATGCCTGTAAGGAATCACTAATCATAAGATTAACAATTGAGTCCGTTTCATGGTAGACAAAAATAGGCTTATTTGTAGCATATGCATAACCAATTTCGAACATTGTTCCTGCGTCCTCCTCGTCATAAATAGCAAAAACCATGTCCGCCCAATCTATGTGCTTAATATCGTTAGTAAAAGTTAATTCTCTCCATTCCTTAGAACCAAATGCTAAGTGTTCATTTTGTTGTTTTCTAGGTGAAAACACGTTGAAACCTAGTTTAGACAACACAAATTCCGCTTCTTCAATTCTGCGTAGTTGGTCATCGTTAAACCAACCGCCCGCTAAATATACATTACTATTTTCTAGATTCATTTTAAATCCTCCTGTTGATTAAAGCCCCAATGCTATTGGTTTATCGCATATAGCTGTGTAGTATGATCAGAGTAGTCGCCCGATATATTATAGTATTCTTCTATAGTACTGTCTACCGCTTTTGACCGAATGTTAGAGGATGAATCTAAACAACATTTTTTTCTAACTATCCCATATATAATTCTTGGTGCAGTGTCAGATAAAACATCTGATCATGGAAGCTACTTTTGAACTTCTTTAAAATCTGTAGATCTGCATTCGGATGTTTCTCTGAAACACGAAAGGTAAATAACCTTAGCCTAATGCCTACTTAAAAACTTTTTGACAAACTTTCTTTTAAAATCTCAATTGTATTTGCAAAAAAATTACTCCCGAAAAGATTTTCACTCTAATTTTCGGGAGTACATTATAAATTATTTATTTTTTATTTCCCTTTTTTCCTTTTGCTTATAAAAAAGAGGATAATACCTGCCACAACAATACCTATGGTAATTAAAATTAATATGGGGGTTGTTGTGCTGCTTTGTTCTTGTGCTGTTTCTTCTTTTTTTGATTCGCTTTGGGTATCAGTATTGCCTTCCTTTTTTTCCTCTGAAAGTTGCCCAACTAAAGGCAACGTTGCACTACTCTTTTCTGGTAGTATAGTAATTTTTGTACCTGGCTCGGGTCTTTTAGTATACTCATGGTCACTAGAAATAATGACAAGTCCTATTTGATGCCCTTCAGAGAATTGGTAATCATATGGTTCCATATCCCACTCAAAATTGTATTCTTTATTAGGAATCAGTTTTTCTGATGTAGAAATAGAGTTTACATTTTGTGGGTCCATCCATCCCCGTGTTACAATTGTAGCTTTTTCCGGCCCATAATCAACCAGTAAGGCTGATAAATTTGCTGCTGTGGCATCTATACTTGCAGTAACTGATAAATGCGGTGTTCCGCTTAAACGAATTGGTTCCGTTAATTCAGAGCTTATATAAGCTAAACGATTCTCAGATTGGGATGAAGGATTCTTTATTAATTCTTTTGCGGTCTTAGAAGCATCATCTATAAAGCTGCTTTTTGTACCACCCTCCATCCTTTTTAGACTTAGTTCTCCTGATCCGTTTAAATACAATTTTTTATCTTCTGCTTTTTTTCGTGGCCATTCTTCTAATTGTTCCCATGAAAGATCCCTATTCTGAATTTCAACGCCTGGCTCTTTCATGATTCCATTATTAATTCCATATAACCAGTGACCGAACCATTTATTTAATGTCGTTAACCATTCGTCACCTTTTTTCTTTTTAGGATCAATGTGTTCACCTTGGTGCAACAATAATTTCCTTGGAACATCATTCTTTTTTAATTCTGCCCACCATTGGTCAAACTGTTTTGCCTTTACATTTATATCATTTAAGCCATGCACAATAAACACACTAGCTTGAACTTTATTTGCATCATTTAAATAATTCCGTTCATCCCAGAACGCATTATAATCACCGGTTTCGCGATCTTGGTCTTTTTCGATTTTTTCCATCTGAGCAGCACATTCTTTGGGATTCTCACGAGTTAGCACACCTTTTGCTAACAAATCAGCACCATCTCCTTGGTAGCCGCCTGGTGCGATAACAGCTCCATTTGCTCGATAGTAATCATACCAGCTACTAATACCGCTTATTGGAACAATGGTTTTCAAGCCTTCAACTCCTGTGGTTGCTAATCCATTCGCTATAGAGCCATCATAGGATTTCCCTATCAGACCAACGTTACCGGTTGTCCAATCAGCAACCATCTCTTCTTCATTCTCGTTATATCCTTTGGTACGATTATTCAACCAATCAACAATCGATTTTGCTCCAAGAATCTCGTATTTACCTCCCGCTGATGGACAACCATTTGATCCTGCTGATCCAATACTATCGGCAATCACAACTGCATATCCGCGTGACACAAAATACTCCTCATAGTAATCTGGTAGATGGAGTGGAATCCCTTTATATAATTCTTTATCGACATTATGATAATCCGGATAATCTAAACCATCGTTATAAGGGCTTATGTTATATATAACTGGAACTTTTGATCCTTTTTTAGTCTCTGCAGGACGAATAATCTTTGCATGAACACGGTCTTTTTTTCCGTCTTTATCACTGTCAAAGCTTGTTTCAACATAAACATCTTCAATTATTGCATCTTTATATGCATACACTTTTTCTGTCATTCCATTTTTAACAGATACTTTTTCTTCAGTTTCCGTACTAGCAGCTTCTGCATTCATCTGAAATGCAGACATCATACCAATCAATACCATGCCTATAAAAATAATCGCTTTGTTTATTGTTTTCATTATATTCTCCTTGCAAATTATATTGAATTTTCTAACAATAAAAATAATAAAAATTAATCAAATAAAAGTCATTATTTTATTATTGAAGTCTATTATAGAAATCAATCCTTCTTAGAACCTCTTTAACCCCCAATCTAATCAATATTCTCAAAATCATCCCGTCGATATATTGGTGTAGCAAAATGTCAGGTGCCACATGTCAAAACAGTTCGCATATCTTTTAAATATTTTTGATGTTGTATAGATTTTCTCCCTTAGATACCTAGTTAACTTACTAGACTCCATTTTACATAACTATGGAAAAGCTAAGACATAGGGACATTGCATCTTCACTTGCTCATTTGCCAAACCAAAAACACTGAATGTATTGAGTTGTTTCAACGTTATACAAACATATTCATAAAATGAACACGTTCATCTTTTAAAAACGTTAACATTTAGGATTTAATTAGTCAAATTACTAAACTAATACTAAAGAGAGAAATTAATGCAAAATTCCCAATTTTCTAGTTATTTGTATAAGAATTAAAATATTTTGTATGAATCATATGAAAAGAGCATGAAACATGTGTTGGAAGAAAGTCAAAAATATTAGCACAAGTTATTATACAGTTAATTTGTAGTAGTGCAAAAGACTACCGTACTAAAAGGGTTAAATAAATCACTAGAAGCGGCAGATACCACGAGGAGACACAAACAGTTGAAGTTTTACAATTCTTTTTATTGATGATAATCGATCAATGAAAAATCTAAAAAACACCTCATTTTAACTAAATGGAACTGTACGAATGAATATTTTTAAAATGTGAACCAAAAAAATAAAAAAGGACACTTCGGCAAAAGTCAGTACTTTATACGAAATCGTCCTTTTGTAAAATGTATTGCACAAGATTCATTTTTGAGATCTAAAATGCTATCACACTTGCGTTTATAAACGGTAATTCACATCACTAGCAGATCCTGTTTAATAATTGATTAAATTCATTCAAAAACATTATTTATGCTTTCCATCTAAATTTTTAAGCCATTTGGAAATCGATTTTTGTGCAGCATTTTTTGTTACAACACCAAAATGGGAAATGTCTTTCAAAATGTTCACTTTTGTTTTCGATGAATTTTTATTAAACAATGATTTGAATGCCTCAGCCTTGAATACGTTATCATCGGACCCAATCATAAGGTAAGATGGTTTATCCAAACTTGCAATGTCTTTTCCGTAATCATTTCTTGGATGCATGGAAGTTTGTAACGCATAGGTATACCGCAATGTTTCCGTCCCATCTCTTACAGATTCGGGCATATTGAATGAAATCACATCATGGTGATTTAATACTGAGATGCCAAATGTGTTTAAAATACTCAAACCGATCATTCGTGGCAAATTGACGTTAGTCCATTCACTATCTGAACGATAAGTCGGTGCTGTGTGATGAATAAAAGGGGAGAGTAACAGATAACCATCGACTGGTGCATTATCACCACCAGCATAACGTATAACTGTCCCTCCACCACTTGAATGACCCCCTAATAATATTTCGCCTTTCTGTTGTTTACGAACATACTTTACGAAGTCACTAATATCGTCTTCAATCTGACCGATATACTTCACGTCACCTCTGTTCTTCGTTTGAGATCCGTGCCCGCGTAAATCAGGTGTATAAACATTAACAACATTGTGTTCGGATAAGTAACTGGCTAGTGGTTGAAGATAGCTGCTATGATATGCGGATCCGTGCAAGAGAATTAACGTTTTACTGGCGTTACCATTGTAGTAGCGGTAGGAAAGCTCCTGTCCGTCTCGCGCCGTGTATTGCTGCATAGATGTCAGTTTCGCCTCATCTGTCTCAAGTCTATTAAAACTTAGATTTTCTTTGTTTCCATTCGGAACATCTGTCTTGCTAAATAAAACCATGAAAACCACCACACTAAAAAAAACGACTACCGAAATACCAAATGAAAAAACAATTCGTTTAAAAATCGTTTTTTTACGTTGTTTCTGTGACTCTTTTGTTACAAGTTGTGAATTCACTAGCATTCTCCTTGTTTTTATTCTTCTTTTTAAACGCTTTTAATGATATTTCATTGACAACTTGATTCAAATAATTAATTTAACAAAATGGCTTATTAGTAATATTAGTATATTTACAATAAAATGCCCCCTTTTGGCTATCATATCCAAAAGGGGGCTTTCTCTGCAAATTATATTTTATTTAGATGGTTTATCTGCTAGCAAAATGTTAGCATTTCACTTTTGCCTTACTTTAAAACACATTATCTCAAGTTTTCAAGTGGATCTCGGACTAAAACCGCGACGTCCTGTCGCAACGTCCGAGTGACCAACATCTTGTTGGCCCTACATCATGCCGCCCATTCCCGGCATTCCGCCGCCCATGCCACTCATGTCAGGGGCATTGCCGCCGTTTTCTTCTGGTAGGTCAGCGACTACTGCTTCTGTAGTTAAGAACATAGCTGCTACAGATGCTGCATTTTGAAGTGCTGAGCGAGTTACTTTTGTTGGATCAACGATACCAGCGTCAATCATATTTACCCACTCACCAGTTGCTGCGTTGTATCCGACACCAACTGCTTCGCCTTTTAGTTTTTCAACAATAACGGAACCTTCAAGGCCAGCATTTTCAACGATTTGGCGAACTGGCTCTTCTAGTGCACGTAGCACAATGCTTGCACCAGTTGCTTCATCACCTTCAAGTGCTAGTGCTTGCACTTGTTTGTATACGTTTAGTAGTGCTGTTCCACCACCAGATACAATACCTTCTTCTACTGCTGCGCGAGTAGAGTTTAGCGCATCTTCAATACGTAGTTTACGCTCTTTCAATTCTGTTTCTGTAGCTGCACCAACTTTTACTACTGCTACACCACCAGAAAGTTTTGCAAGACGTTCTTGTAATTTTTCTTTATCAAATTCAGAAGTTGTTTCTTCTGCTTGTGCACGGATTTGTGCGACACGAGAAGAAATTTGCTCTGGATCACCCGAACCTTCAACGACTGTTGTGTTTTCTTTCGTTACAACAACTTTAGAGGCACGGCCTAATTGTTCAATTGTAGTGTTTTTCAATTCTAAGCCTAAATCTTCTGTAATAACTTCTGCACCAGTTAATGTTGCGATATCTTCAAGCATTGCTTTACGACGATCACCAAAACCAGGTGCTTTTACTGCTACTGCGTTAAATGTTCCACGAAGTTTGTTCACTACTAATGTAGCTAATGCTTCGCCTTCTACATCATCAGCAATTAATAGAAGTGGTTTACCTTGTTGTACAACTTGCTCTAGTACCGGTAGTACTTCTTGGATATTGTTAATTTTCTTATCTGTAATTAAGATATATGGATCTTCAAGCTCCGCTTCCATTTTATCTTGATCAGTAACCATGTATGGAGAAGCATAACCGCGATCAAATTGCATACCTTCTACCACTTCTAGCTCTGTGTTAAATCCTTTAGATTCTTCAATCGTAATAACACCGTCATTACCAACACGTTCCATTGCTTCAGCGATTAATTGACCTACTTCTTCATCCGCTGATGAAATTGCAGCAACTTGTGCAATTGAATCTCTTCCTTCAATTGGTTTAGAGATTTTACGCAATTCTTCTGTTGCTATTTCAACCGCTTTTTCAATTCCGCGACGAACGCCTACAGGATTTGCACCTGATGCAACGTTTTTCAATCCTTCTTGAATCATTGCTTGTGCTAAAACAGTTGCAGTTGTAGTACCATCACCAGCTACATCATTTGTTTGTGATGCTACTTCAGATACTAGTTGTGCACCCATGTTTTCGAATTCATCTTCTAATTCAATTTCTTTGGCGATTGTTACCCCATCATTTGTAATTAGAGGTGAACCATATTTTTTACCTAAAACAACGTTACGTCCTTTTGGTCCTAATGTTACTTTTACTGCATTTGCTAATGTATCCACACCACGTAGCATTGCGCGACGAGCGTCTTCACTAAACTTAATTTCTTTAGCCATTTAAAAAGCCCTCCTTGTATCTTAATTAAGTATATCGTTTATATTCTTTATTTAGCCGATAACAGCTAAGATATCATTTTCACGAAGAATTAAGTATTCATTTCCATCATATTTCACTTCTGTTCCTGCAAATTTAGAGAAAATTATTTTATCTCCTTCAGCTACTTCTGGAGCGATTTTTTCCCCGTTATCTGTAATACGACCAGAACCTACTGCAACAACTTTTCCTTCTTGTGGTTTTTCTTTCGCAGAATCTGGTAGTACAATTCCACTTGCAGTTTTTTCTTCTTGTTCCACGAGTTCAATAATGACACGATCACCTAATGGCTTTAGCATCAAAAAACCCTCCTTCATTTATTTCAATATGTTTTCTTCTATTTTAGCACTCGCCAATGAAGAGTGCTAACACAATTATTATAATAATGAATTGCTTTTCATTTTGCAAGTAATGTGATGGATTTTTTTAAATTTTTTTCGAACTTTTTCTATTAGATAATCATAAACGTACTAATTCAATTCTATTCATATAATATGTTAAAATACATTTGTTGGACAAATTCATAGAAGAGGAGTCGTTTACCTTTGGGAAAAAGATATTTGTATATATTATTAACATACATATTAATGCAGCTATCATCTTTACCAGTTGCTGTCATTATAAAGGCATCTAATATTAATGAAGATTATTATTCGATTATTGGAACAAGTTGGACGATATTTAGCTTTATTGCTGCTCTAGTGATTATGCTATTTTTACTGAGACCAGAAAGGCACCTTCGCAAGGATCGTAATGCTGCAAGTCCTGGGATGGTTATTGTTTGGTCAATTATAGGGGTTCTGATGGCAATGTTAGGGCAAGGAATCATGAATGTGATTCAAACGCTTTTATTAGGTATTGAACCAGGATCAGAAAATACACAAAACATTATGGCAGTAGCACGAGCTATTCCAATCTTTATTATTGTGGTTGCAATTATTGGACCAATCTTAGAAGAGATCGTGTTTCGTAAAATTATTTTTGGCGAAATATATAAACGAACAAACTTTTTTATTGGTGCTTTTGCATCAGGATTAATATTTGCTGTCGTCCATAATGACTTTCAAAATACATTAATTTATTTAACGATCGGATTCGTCTTTGCATTTGTATATGTGCAATCAAAACGGATTATTGTACCAATCATTGCACATGCAACAATGAATACCGCGGTTGTCATTGCCCAACTAAGTATTAGTCCTGAAGAATTGAATCGAATGTTGGAACAGTATGAAAAACTGCAAATGATACTTATTGGAGGATAACCTTTACATGAGAAACTCACCTTTGTCTTTAGCCATGATGTACTTTATTATTGGTGCATTATTTACTTTGTTCGGTATTGAGTCAGCACAGGATACCTTGTGGAATTTTTTCACCGTTTTACTTGCGATCTTTGCTACGTTTAACTTTGCTGTAACAATTCGGCTAATAAGCTTACACATACGCGTTAAAAACACCCAAAAAAAATAATAACTAGATACGAATAGAACAAAAGGTAGTGGTTTAAAAAAATACCACTACCTTTTGTTCTATTCTTCAGCTTCTGGAGAGTAATGTTTCATAAAATAAATTAACGATTGAAGCTCTACTGCTAAATCAATGTGATGAACACGTACTTCTTCTGGCACAGTAATCCGAGCTGGGGTGAAATTCAATATCCCACTTATACCAGCTTCAATTAACCGCTCAGTAATAGGCTGTGCTTCTAAACCAGGGACAGTTAAAATAGCAGCCTGTACATTACCTAGGTATTTCTCTAGATCATCAATGTGATGAACGGGTACACCACCTATTTCTTGATTGACTTTAGCTGGATCTGCATCAAAAGCCATTTCTATTTTTGTATTGTTGTTTTTTGTAAAGTTATAATGTAAAAAAGCTGTTCCTAAATTACCAACACCAATAAGTGCAACATTTGTTGTTTCATCTTGATCTAAGGTTTTTCTAAAGAAACCAAGTAAGTATTCTACATTATACCCATAGCCTTTCTTTCCTAAAGCCCCAAAGTAAGAAAAATCCCTACGAATAGTCGCTGAATCGACTTTTACTGCTTCACTCAGCTCCTTTGAGGATACACGAGATTTACCTTGATGGTGTAAATTATTTAAAAATCGATAATATAGCGGCAATCGTTTTGCCGTAGCTTGTGGTATTTTACTTTGTTCTGACATGTTCCATTCCCCTTCTATTCATATTAACCCCTATTGCTTAACTAACCAGTTGATTTGTTTAGATAAAACTTATCTTTGTATCTTATATCTATATATTAACAAAAAATCATACTTATGTCGTGAAGAGTTACACTTACTAATTATAGTATAGACATTTTTCATTAATATAACTAACCATTTGCTTGCTAGTTCATTCAAAATTACGATAAACTAAATAATAATGAGGTGAATAATGATGATATTAATGCAAATAAATCAGTTAACGAAACGTTATGGTGCAGAACTGATTTTATCAAATATAAAATTAGAAATTAAAACCAATGACAGAATTGCAATTGTTGGACGTAATGGTGCTGGAAAATCTACTCTATTAAAAATAATGGCTGGTATTCTTCCTTATGATGAAGGTGAAATACACAAACCGAAAGAAGTTACCCTAGGGTATTTAGCACAAAATACTGGATTGGAAACCGAAGAAACAATCTGGAATGAAATGTTATCCGTATTTGCTGAGCTAATTGAAACTGAAAAGAAACTGAGAGTGATGGAACAGCAAATGGGTGATCCGGCATTAACCGAAAATCAAACACGTTACGAACAATTATTGCATAATTACGACCAACTACAAGAAAATTTCAAAAAGAGTGGTGGTTATCAATATGAAGCAGACATTAAAGCAGTTTTGAATGGCCTCAACTTTAATGAATTTGATTTAGACACTTCAATTAGTGAACTTAGTGGCGGCCAAAAAACGCGTTTGGCTTTAGGAAAACTATTATTATCTAAGCCGGATATTTTGATTTTGGACGAGCCAACAAACCATTTAGATATCGAAACATTAACTTGGTTAGAAGGTTATTTGAATAATTACCACGGCGCTGTTGTTATCGTTTCTCACGATCGATATTTTCTTGATAAAACGGTACATACCGTTTATGAAATTTCACGTCATCAATCTAAAAAATATTATGGAAATTACACAAAATACTTAGATCAAAAAGCTGCTGACTATGAACGAGAGATGAAAGAATTCGAAAAACAACAAACAGAAATAAAACGTATGGAAGATTTTATTCAAAAGAATTTGGTTCGTGCTTCTACAACGAAACGCGCACAAAGTAGAAGAAAACAATTAGAAAAGATGGAACGAATAGATAAACCAAAAGGCGACGAATCTTCAGCCTCTTTTACCTTTACTATTAACCAACGAAGTGGAAATGATGTATTCATGGCCAAAGAATTAGCTTTTCATTATGATGATACAGAAGAAGCAATCTTTTCTGACCTCTCTTTCCAAGTATCACGTGGAGAACGTGTTGCTTTAGTTGGACCAAATGGTGTTGGAAAAACAACATTACTAAAAACAATAACTGGTGATCTTATTCCATCTAATGGTTATCTTCAAACAGGTTCTAAAGTAGAAATAGGCTACTATGACCAAGAACAAAACAAACTGCATTCGTCAAAATCTGTGCTAATGGAATTATGGGACGATTATCCAATGATAGACGAGAAAGATATCCGTACGACACTTGGAAATTTTTTATTTTCTGGAGATGATGTGCTTAAAACGGTAGCTTCACTAAGCGGCGGCGAAAAGGCAAGACTTGCACTAGCTAAATTAATGATGCAAAAATCAAATTTACTCATTCTTGATGAACCAACAAACCATTTAGATTTAGATAGTAAAGAAGTGTTAGAAGCTGCTTTGATAGATTTCCCTGGTACCATCATTTTTGTTTCACATGATCGATATTTTATTAATGAAATTGCATCAAAAGTATTAGAAATGCAGCCTGATGGAGCAACTATTTTCCTTGGTAACTATGATTACTACTTAGAAAAAAAACAAGAAGCATTCGAATTAGCGGAATTAAAAGCACAAGAGCAGCCAACAGAAGAAAAACAAGCTGTTAAGTCCAGTTTTCATGAAGATAAAGCACGAAAACAAGAACTACGCAAAAAAGAGCGACGGATACAAGAGATTGAAAGCAAAATTGAAGAATTAGAAGCAGTTATTGAACATAACGAACAATTACTTTGTAAACCAGATATATTCCAAGATCATGAAAAAGCACTAGCATTAACGTCTGAAAATGAACAAGTTAATGAACAAATGGAACAACTAATGATGGAATGGGAAGCATTACAAGAGGATTAAGAGAATAAAAACAACAAGTGTGCAAAAAGCATTGTATCTTATACAATGCTTTTTTAGTTATGCACAGACAAAAGGCTTTATTCACAGTTTTTTTAACACTTATCCACTGTATCCACAGGAAAATCCTCACTTATTCACAGTTTTTGTACACAACACTATTGCTTCTATATAAGTGAATTTTAAAAAGTTTCCACATTTATAAACACCTCTTGTGGATACTTTCTATCATATTTTTTTTAAAAAAATCGCCAGTTTCTAATAGGAACTGGCGATTTCTTCTTTATAATTGCTTTCTACTACCATATCGTTCTAAATCAAGACTCGGATTTGCATTTAAATCCCATCCTGCACGATGCCCTTGTTCATAAGCAATCGCTCCTGCCGCACCAATCATAGCAGCATTATCCGTACATAAGTTTAATGGTGGTATAGATAAAGGAATGGATGCCTCGTTAAATTTCTTTGTTAGTTCCTGACGCAATCCCTTATTTGCTGCTACTCCTCCAGCTAATACAACTTGTTTCACATCATACCTTTTTGCAGCCTGAAATGTTTTTTCTGTTAACACTTCAACTACACTAGCTTGAAAACTTGCAGCAACATCCTCTTTTTTCAGTACTTCTCCACGTTGTTTGCTATTATGTAAGCTATTAATGACTGCTGATTTTAAACCACTAAAACTAAAATCAAACGAACCCTCTTCTAGCCATGCACGAGGGAAATCAATTGTCTCCTCTCCAACCTGAGCTAATCTATCTATTTCCGGTCCACCAGGATACGGTAAGTCTAACGTTCTAGCTACTTTATCATAGGCCTCTCCAGCTGCATCATCTCTTGTCTCACCAATAATTTCAAATGAACCATGTTCACGCATTAAAACAAGTTCAGTATGTCCACCAGATACAACCAACGCTAACAATGGAAACGTAAATTCTTGTTCTATTCGATTAGCATAAATATGACCGGCAATATGGTGAACGCCAATTAATGGTTTTTGATTTGCATATGCCAATGCCTTTGCAGCGTTAACACCTACAAGTAAGGCTCCAACAAGTCCTGGACCTTCTGTAACCGCAATTGCATCCATATCACCTATATCCATATTTGCTTGTCTTAGTGTTTCCTCTACCACAATGGTTATTTGTTCTACATGGTGACGAGATGCAATCTCTGGTACAACTCCACCAAAACGTTTGTGACTTTGAATTTGAGAAGCAACAACATTAGCCATTATTTCTTGTCCATTTTTTATGATTGCTGCTGCTGTTTCATCACAACTTGTTTCTATTGCTAAAATAAATTGATCTTTATTCATCCTAAATTCACCCACATTACCATTGCATCTTCATTATTATCGGTATAATAATTTTTTCTGATTCCAGCAGGTTTTAAACCAAACTTCCGATATAATTTCTGTGCAACTAAATTTGACAACCTTACTTCTAAAGATAAACGAACAGATCCAGCTAGAATTGCTTGATTAATGATGTATTGAAATAAGCTACTACCATACCCCAATCCTCGGTACCTAGGAGAAATTGCAATATTTGTTATTTGTGCCTCATCAATAACAATCCATAAACCACAAAATCCAATGATTTGTTTGTCTTTCTCTATAACATAATAATTTGCATAGGAATTCTGTGTTAATTCCTTTTGATAAATGTCCTCTGTCCAAGGAATAGAAAAACTTTCTTTTTCAATTTTTCTAACTTGATCAATATCGTTAATGGTCATTTTACGTATAGATATTTCACTCATTATCCTGTTCCTTTTGCTTTGCTAACCATTTTGCTTCTGCTTCTACAAGGCGCAAATAATTTGGCGTTAATTGATGGATACTTTCTCCCTGACGATTTTTTCCAGAAATTGCTAATAAAGAAGGGCTAGGGATATGGAATTTTTCTATCGGAATAATAGCTTTCTCCTTCAGCATTTCTCTAATCGTTTCCTTATGTAAATCTACATCTGGACTTAAAAAAATAATCGTTTGATCTTCTTTTTTAAGTTGATTAAGCCAATCGGAAAAAAGAATATTCTGTTCCTCTTTTACTAACCTTATCTGACCTAATTCGTCTGATTCATACAATCCTGTATAAACTAAACCTCTACGCGCATCAAAAAATGGACATATTTTATAAGATTGATTTGCTCCGTTTAATGCTAATACTTCAAGGCTAGACACGCCAATTACTGGAATATTCAACGTCCACCCCATCATTTTAGCTGTTGATAGTCCAATTCTTACACCAGTATAAGATCCTGGACCTTTCGCTACTACAATTTTGGTTAAATCTTTTGGATATAATGACGCATCCTTCATGACTTGATCAATAACAGGCATCAATCGTTTGGAATGCTTTGTTTTACTGTTCTCGGTGTATTCGATTTTTGTTTTTTGTATATGATCATCATAAATAGAAACACCTAACGTTTCATTAGAAGTATCAATAGCAAGTATACTCATCGGATTAACTCCTCACAAATCTGTTCAAAATAATGGCCTTTTGGATATAGAGTAATCTTCCGTTCTTCATTTTTTATTATCGTTAATTGTATGTCTAAACGCACATTAGGTAAAAACGGTTTAATAAATTGTGGCCACTCAACAACACTAATTCCATCCCCATTAAAGTATTCATCAAAGCCAATGTCCTCTTCACTTTCTTCTAATCGATACACATCCATATGATACAAAGGTAATTCGCCCATATATTCTTTCACTATGGTAAATGTAGGGCTATTAATCGTTCGTTTCACACCTAATCCAATACCCAATCCTTTTGTAAATGTCGTTTTACCAGCACCGAGTCCACCTTGTAATGTAATAACATCACCAGGACGAAGAAGCACAGCTAACTTTTCAGCAATTCTCATTGTTTCCTCTGTTGTATGTGTTTTTATTTCATATTGTTTCATATCATATTAACTCCTATGCGTATAGCCATCTTTGTTTAAACGAATTACTTCTTCGTTTTCTATTAAAAATACTGAACCGTTTGTAGCTTCATTTGAAGTGACATAGCCTATTTTTGTTATATTTGTATTTGTTAATTTTGCCGCTTCTTTTACCGTTTCCCAATCCTTTGGGGCAACTGAACCAATTAATTCAAAATCTTCTCCACCAGATAACATAAAATATTTTATCTGTTCAGGTTTAAATTGATGTAATGCTTCATGCATTGGTAATTGATCATAATGAATATAAACAGTTAACTGAGAAGCTTCCGCTAATTCATTTGCCTCATTTGATATGCCGTCACTAACATCATTTAATGCAACACGTTTTAGTGATTGTAATTTACGAGCAAATGCTATCCTGGGTGTCGGCTTTTGATGTCTTTCAATCAAATTACTCACTTTTAAATCCAAGTGTTTGTTTTGATTTAATAATAAATGTAATCCAGCACTCGCATCACCCAATGTACCTGTAACAAACAGAACGTCATCTTCTTGCATTGCACTACGATACCTTACTTTATTTTGTTCAACAAAACCTATTATAGTTACGGAAAGAACTAATTCTTTACCAGAAACAGTATCGCCACCAATAAGATCCATTTTATATACGGAGGCAATCTCCTGCATTCCATCATATATGTTTCGTAAATCTTCTTCTGACCAATGATTTGGAACAACAATGGAAATCATGTAATAGGCAGGTAATGCCCCCATTGCAGCCATATCACTTATATTTGCTGCTAGTAAACGATAGCCCACATGATAGGGTGTCATGGTTTGTCTTGAAAAATGAATATTTTCAACAAAGGTATCAACAGCAGTTACTGTATCAAGATATGGTTGACGAAATACAGCAGCATCATCGCCAATTCCTTTAACAATAGTGGGATGTTGATAATTCTTTTGTTTTATTAAATCAATAAATTTAAATTCATCCATTATAATAACCCTCATTCATTCGTTCTAATTCTATCATAGCAAAAATAATTAAATTTCTAAATCTTAAAGTCAAATACTATTACAATTCATAAGCTTTTTATAAAAAATCAAATTCTTTAATTCAAGTAATTAACTGTTTTATTCGGTTCTCTGTCAAATCATTACTTTCAGACATGACCCTAACCCTTATATAGTATAGAGACATTAAAAAGAAATATAACATTAAATAAAGCCTTAGGAATATCCTAAGACTTTTATGTAAAGTATATTTTATTTAAAGTGGCGGTCCGGACGGGACTCGAACCCGCGACCTCCTGCGTGACAGGCAGGCATTCTAACCAACTGAACTACCGGACCAAATTTTTGGTTGCGGGGGTAGGATTTGAACCTACGACCTTCGGGTTATGAGCCCGACGAGCTACCAGACTGCTCCACCCCGCGATAATGTAGATAATAGATTACCTACAATAAATAGTATTAAATTTAATGCCTAGCGACGTCCTACTCTCACAGGGGCAAGGCCCCAACTACCATCGGCGCTGAAGAGCTTAACTACTGTGTTCGGCATGGGAACAGGTGTGACCTCTTCGCTATTGTCACCAGATCTTTTGCTTTTATTCAAGTGCGATATAATAATTTTAATGACACAGAATATTATACCTGTTTTTTTAAAAAAAGCAAGAGGTAAATTAAAATTTATACCTTCAAAACTAGATAAGACAGACAAGTATTCATATCATATATAATCTAGCTACAACTCCCAGCAACTAGCATAACTTCCTTCGCCTTCGTACGATAAGTTAACATCAATTCGCTATGCTCATTGTGTTTCCTTTATCTCCTACGGTTCAGTCCAGTTTGTACGTTGCTAAACGGTCGTTTTCGCTTTTTAAATATAGTTAAGTCCTCGATCGATTAGTATTCGTCAGCTGCACGTGTCACCACGCTTCCACCTCGAACCTATCTACCTCATCGTCTCTGAGGGATCTTACTCTAAAAGATGGGAAGTCTCATCTTGAGGGGGGCTTCATGCTTAGATGCTTTCAGCACTTATCCCTACCACACGTAGCTACCCAGCGATGCTCCTGGCGGAACAACTGGTGCACCAGCGGTGTGTCCATCCCGGTCCTCTCGTACTAAGGACAGCTCCTCTCAAACTTCCAACGCCCACGACGGATAGGGACCGAACTGTCTCACGACGTTCTGAACCCAGCTCGCGTACCGCTTTAATGGGCGAACAGCCCAACCCTTGGGACCGACTACAGCCCCAGGATGCGATGAGCCGACATCGAGGTGCCAAACCTCCCCGTCGATGTGGACTCTTGGGGGAGATAAGCCTGTTATCCCCGGGGTAGCTTTTATCCGTTGAGCGACGGCCCTTCCATTCGGTACCGCCGGATCACTAAGCCCGACTTTCGTCCCTGCTCGACTTGTAGGTCTCGCAGTCAAGCTCCCTTCTGCCTTTACACTCTTCGAATGATTTCCAACCATTCTGAGGGAACCTTTGGGCGCCTCCGTTACTCTTTAGGAGGCGACCGCCCCAGTCAAACTGCCCGCCTGACACTGTCTCCGGACCGGATCACGGTCCTGGGTTAGAAGGTCAACACAGCCAGGGTGGTATCCCACCGGCGCCTCCACGTAAGCTAGCGCTCACGCTTCTACGGCTCCCACCTATCCTGTACAAGCTGTGCCAACATTCAATATCAGGCTACAGTAAAGCTCCACGGGGTCTTTCCGTCCTGTCGCGGGTAATGCGCATCTTCACGCATCGTATAATTTCACCGGGTCTCTCGTTGAGACAGTGCCCAAGTCGTTGCACCTTTCGTGCGGGTCGGAACTTACCCGACAAGGAATTTCGCTACCTTAGGACCGTTATAGTTACGGCCGCCGTTTACTGGGGCTTCGGTTCAATGCTTCGCTCTAAAAGAGCTAACATGTCCCCTTAACCTTCCAGCACCGGGCAGGTGTCAGCCCCTATACGTCGCCTTTCGGCTTTGCAGAGACCTGTGTTTTTGCTAAACAGTCGCTTGGGCCTATTCACTGCGGCTTCTCATGCAAGAAGCACCCCTTCTCCCAAAGTTACGGGGTCATTTTGCCGAGTTCCTTAACGAGAGTTCTCCCGCTCACCTTAGAATTCTCTTCTCGCCTACCTGTGTCGGTTTGCGGTACGGGCACCTGTGACCTCACTAGAGGCTTTTCTTGGCAGTGTGAAATCTGGAACTTCGGTACTAAATTTCCCTCCCCATCACAGCTTGTGCTTATCAGACGGATTTGCCTATCTGACACACTCACTGCTTGGACGTGCCTAACCAGCAGCACGCTTTCCATATCCTTCTGCGTCCCCCCGTTGTTCAAACGGTCACGAGGTGGTACAGGAATATCAACCTGTTGTCCATCGCCTACGCCTTTCGGCCTCGGCTTAGGTCCCGACTAACCCTGAGCGGACGAGCCTTCCTCAGGAAACCTTAGGCTTTCGGTGTAGAAGATTCTCACTTCTATTTCGCTACTCATACCGGCATTCTCACTTCAACGCGCTCCACCAGTCCTCACGGTCTGACTTCACGGCACGTTGAACGCTCTCCTACCATTGTTCGAAGAACAATCCGTAGCTTCGGTGATACGTTTAGCCCCGGTACATTTTCGGCGCAGCGTCACTCGACCAGTGAGCTATTACGCACTCTTTAAATGATGGCTGCTTCTAAGCCAACATCCTGGTTGTCTGTGCAACGCCACATCCTTTTCCACTTAACGTATACTTTGGGACCTTAGCTGACGGTCTGGGCTGTTTCCCTTTCGACTATGAACCTTATCACCCATAGTCTGACTCCCAAGGCTATATGATTGGCATTCGGAGTTTGACTGAATTCGGTAACCCGATGAGGGCCCCTAGTCCAATCAGTGCTCTACCTCCAACATACGCTCCTTGAGGCTAGCCCTAAAGCTATTTCGGAGAGAACCAGCTATCTCCGTGTTCGATTGGCATTTCACCCCTACCCACACCTCATCCCCGCATTTTTCAACATACGTGGGTTCGGGCCTCCAGTCAGTGTTACCTGACCTTCACCCTGGACATGGGTAGATCACACGGTTTCGGGTCTACGACCCTTTACTCTATCGCCCTATTCAGACTCGCTTTCGCTGCGGCTCCACCTATGCGGTTTAACCTTGCAAAGAATCGTAACTCGCCGGTCCATTCTACAAAAGGTACGCCGTCACCCATTAACGGGCTTCGACTACTTGTAGGCACACGGTTTCAGGATCTCTTTCACTCCCCTTCCGGGGTGCTTTTCACCTTTCCCTCACGGTACTGGTTCACTATCGGTCACTAGGGAGTATTTAGCCTTGGGAGATGGTCCTCCCGGATTCCGACGGAATTTCACGTGTTCCGCCGTACTCAGGATCCACTCCGGAGGAAACATACTTTTCATTACAGGGCTGTTACCTTCTTCGGCTGATCTTTCCAGATCGATTCATGTAATATGTTTCTTTGTAACTCCAATGGAGTGTCCTACAACCCCAAAAAGCAAGCTTTTTGGTTTGGGCTAATTCCGTTTCGCTCGCCGCTACTCAGGAAATCGCGTTTGCTTTCTCTTCCTCCGGGTACTGAGATGTTTCAGTTCCCCGGGTCTGCCTCAACATACCTATGTATTTAGTATGCTGTCCTACTCCATTACGAGCAGGGGGTTCCCCCATTCGGAAATTCCCGGATCGTTGCCTACGTACGGCTCCCCGAGACATATCGGTGTTTGTCCCGTCCTTCTTCGGCTCCTAGTGCCAAGGCATCCACCGTGCGCCCTTATTTACTTAACTATTTCTTACAGTAAAAAGACGTTTGGTTCTTACGTTTGATATGATGTCTTGTCATACTCAATCCAGTTCAGACTCCTAATATTGATCAGTCGTCTTCACCTTTTTGATTTCTTATCTAGTTTTCAAGGTACATAATTGAATGGTGGAGCCTAGCGGGATCGAACCGCTGACCTCCTGCGTGCAAAGCAGGCGCTCTCCCAGCTGAGCTAAGGCCCCAAATTAAGAATAGAATGGTGGGCCTGAGTGGACTCGAACCACCGACCTCACGCTTATCAGGCGTGCGCTCTAACCAGCTGAGCTACAGGCCCATCCTATGAATATGCGAGGGTGAAATTAATCTCTCAAAACTGAACCAAACAACCAACATGCTTATACAGCTGAAAAGCTGTTTCCTATTATCCTTAGAAAGGAGGTGATCCAGCCGCACCTTCCGATACGGCTACCTTGTTACGACTTCACCCCAATCATTGGCCCCACCTTCGGCGGCTGGCTCCAAAAAGGTTACCTCACCGACTTCGGGTGTTGCCAACTCTCGTGGTGTGACGGGCGGTGTGTACAAGACCCGGGAACGTATTCACCGCGGCATGCTGATCCGCGATTACTAGCGATTCCGGCTTCATGTAGGCGAGTTGCAGCCTACAATCCGAACTGAGAATGGTTTTATGGGATTTGCTAATGCGTCACCGCTTCGCTGCCCTTTGTACCATCCATTGTAGCACGTGTGTAGCCCAGGTCATAAGGGGCATGATGATTTGACGTCATCCCCACCTTCCTCCGGTTTGTCACCGGCAGTCACCTTAGAGTGCCCAACTTAATGCTGGCAACTAAGATTAAGGGTTGCGCTCGTTGCGGGACTTAACCCAACATCTCACGACACGAGCTGACGACAACCATGCACCACCTGTCACGCTGTCCCCGAAGGGAACGCCCTATCTCTAGGGTTTGCAGCGGATGTCAAGACCTGGTAAGGTTCTTCGCGTTGCTTCGAATTAAACCACATGCTCCACCGCTTGTGCGGGTCCCCGTCAATTCTTTTGAGTTTCAGCCTTGCGGCCGTACTCCCCAGGCGGAGTGCTTAATGCGTTAACTGCAGCACTAAGGGGCGGAAACCCCCTAACACCTAGCACTCATCGTTTACGGCGTGGACTACCAGGGTATCTAATCCTGTTCGCTACCCACGCTTTCGCGCCTCAGCGTCAGTTACAGACCAGAGAGTCGCCTTCGCCACTGGTGTTCCTCCACATATCTACGCATTTCACCGCTACACGTGGAATTCCACTCTCCTCTTCTGCACTCAAGTTCTCCAGTTTCCAATGACCGCTTGTGGTTGAGCCACAAGATTTCACATCAGACTTAAAAAACCGCCTGCGCGCGCTTTACGCCCAATAATTCCGGACAACGCTTGCCCCCTACGTATTACCGCGGCTGCTGGCACGTAGTTAGCCGGGGCTTCCTCGTTAGGTACCGTCAAGGTACCGCCCTATTTGAACGGTACGTGTTCTTCCCTAACAACAGAACTTTACGATCCGAAAACCTTCTTCGTTCACGCGGCGTTGCTCCGTCAGACTTTCGTCCATTGCGGAAGATTCCCTACTGCTGCCTCCCGTAGGAGTCTGGGCCGTGTCTCAGTCCCAGTGTGGCCGATCACCCTCTCAGGTCGGCTACGCATCGTTGCCTTGGTGAGCCATTACCTCACCAACTAGCTAATGCGCCGCGGGCCCATCTGTAAGTGACAGCTAAAAGCCGCCTTTCATCATTGGTTTATGCAAACCAATGTTTTATCCGGTATTAGCCCCGGTTTCCCGGAGTTATCCCAGTCTTACAGGTAGGTTGCCCACGTGTTACTCACCCGTCCGCCGCTCATTCCACAAGCGCACACCCCGAAGGGTGATTGCTTGCTTCCTGCGCTCGACTTGCATGTATTAGGCACGCCGCCAGCGTTCGTCCTGAGCCAAGATCAAACTCTCCATAAAATTGCTTGCACACGGATGTGCTGACATCAACGTTGCAACACGGATGTTGCGAACTTAGTCGACAATCATTGAGTTTGCTTACTCATTACTTGACTAGCATGTTACTTCTTAACATATTGGTTGTTTTGTTCAGTTTTCAAAGATCAAATGTTCACCATCTGTTTGCGACAGCTTTTATATTATATAAAAAACAACTATATTTGTCAACAGGTTTTTTATATTTTTTTGTCGGCTTTTGTCGGTTAATTACTACAAAAATCAGCGACTTAAATAATATATCACCCTTAACAAACAAAGTCAACAACAAATTTTAAAATTAAAGCTCTCGTAAGCATATTAATTACAAGAGCTTTAAAACTAGCTTTAATCACGATTTCGCATTTGCGGAAATAACAATACATCTCTAATGGAAGGAGCGTTAGCTAACAACATTACCAAACGATCAATCCCTATCCCTAAACCACCAGTAGGTGGCAGGCCATATTCTAAAGCTTCCAAGAAATCTTCATCCATTTCATGAGCCTCATCATTACCAAGTTCTTTTTCTTTTACTTGCGCTTCAAAACGTTCTCGTTGATCTACGGGATCATTTAATTCTGAGAAAGCATTCGCATGCTCTCTTCCTACTATAAATAATTCAAACCGATCAGTAAATCTACCATCCTGTTTATTCTTCTTGGCTAACGGAGAAATTGCAACAGGGTGTCCATAAACAAAAGTTGGTTGAATTAACTTTTCCTCTACGCATTGTTCAAAAAACTCATTTACAACATGTCCAAATGTCATAGTTTCTTGAACTTCAATACGATGCTCTTTTGCTAATTTTCTCGCTTCTTCATCGGTCATTTCTTTCCAAAAGTCTACACCTGTATATTCTTTTACCGCATCTACCATATGCACTCTTTTCCATTGCGGGTCCAAATTGACTTCTACTTCTCCGTAAGTAATAGTTGTCGTACCAATTACTTCTTTAGCAATATGCGCAACCATATTTTCTACTAAAGTCATAATATCATGGTAATCTGCATAAGCTTCATATAATTCAAGCATAGTAAATTCAGGATTATGACGAGTAGAAACCCCTTCATTACGGAATACTCGCCCTATTTCATATACTTTTTCCATTCCACCAACAATTAAACGCTTAAGATGTAGTTCAATCGCAATACGCATATATAATGGAATATCCAATGCATTATGATGCGTAATGAAAGGACGAGCTGTGGCACCACCAGCAATCCCATGCATCATTGGTGTTTCCACTTCTAAAAAGCCAGCACCGTCTAAATACCTTCTCATGGACTGAATAATTTTGCTTCGTGTAATGAATGTATCCTTACTCTCTGGATTCGTAATTAAATCAAGATAACGTTGACGATAACGCTGCTCAACATCTTTTAAACCATGAAATTTTTCTGGTAATGGTCGAAGAGACTTTGTTAATACTTGAAAAGTCGTTACTTTAACAGACAATTCACCAACCTTGGTTTTAAAAACTGTACCTGTTACACCAACAATATCTCCAAGATCAGCAGCTTTAAATAATTCGTAAGCTTCTTCTCCAATCATATCTTTTCTTACATATAACTGAATTTGACCACTTAAATCTTGTATATGTGAAAATCCCGCTTTTCCTTTTCCACGCTTTGTCATAATTCGGCCAGCTATTGTTACTTCTACTGCCTTTTCTTCTAATTCTTCTTTTGAAAACGTCTCATACGTTTCTTTTAGATCAGAAGATAAATGGGTACGTTCAAATTTATCGCCGAATGGATCGACACCTTTTTGACGAAGCACCTCTAATTTATCGCGCCGCACACGCATATGTTCATTTAGTTCCTCTGACATCTTTTTCACTCCCATGATCTAATTTTTATGCAACAATATATTAATTTTTCTTACCTTAAGTAGAAATGTTAATAACAAAACTTATTTTATACTAACATACCACTAAATAAGTTTTCTTACAAAGGACGAAATAATCTGGTTTTTAGCTTATTAATCTCTTCTCTCATCCCCATTAATCGGAAACTTCCATTTAACTACACCTTTCTTTTCTCCCATTGGTATGTTGGATAATGCGTTCGAAACTTTCTTTTGTAGAGATGGAATGTAAGCACTAGGAGCTATTTCATACAATGGAACTAAAACAAATGCTCTCTCATGCATTCTTGGATGTGGAATAACTAGATACTCTGTCTTCATATTTTCTTGATTATACAATAAAATGTCAAGATCTATTGTACGAGGACCCCACCTTTTTATTCTTTTTCGCCCTAATTTCTGTTCTATTTTTTGACAAGCTTTTAATAAATCAGTTGGAGAAAACTTTGTTTCTATTTCTATAACCATGTTTAAAAAGTTTGACTGATCCGTATATCCAACTGGGATTGTCTCATAAATAGATGATACAGATCTTATACAAATAGCTTCTTCTTGCCTAAGTGCTTCGATTGCCTGGTTTAAATAATAATCACGCGGTGGAATATTAGAACCAAGCGCTATATAGCAACTATTCATTTTTCTCGACTCCTGTATATTTCAACTGCAACTGCTTGATAATGACCTGGGATAGGGGGATCTGGCTTATCGACCTTGATACGACAGGTATGTAATTTGGGGAAATCGTTTAATAATTTAGTTGCTATAGCTTCTGCCACTGCTTCTAACAATTTAAACGGTCTTCCTTCAACAATTTCTTTTGTTGCCTGATAAACAGCACCATAATTAATAGTATCCTCCATATTATCCGAAAGACCAGCTGAATGTAAATCTAGTTCTAATTCTAAATCTACATAAAAACGTTGTCCTAGTTTGTTTTCTTCTGGAAATAAACCATGATAACCATAAAACGCACACTTATGTAAATATATCTTATCCATTCTCTGCTTCCCCTTTCTTAACCATTACATCCATCATTTTTGCCATTCGTGCATTCATACTTACATGATGGACTCGAACAAAATCTACTCCTTTAGTTATCCCAAAACAAGTCGTAGCTCCTGTTGCCTCATCTCGTTGGTCTACTGGTAAATCTGTTACTTTTGCTATCACTGATTTTCGAGACGTACCTAATAAAACTGGATAACCTAAAGCAACGATTTGATCCAGAGATCGTATTGCTAATAAATTTTGATCCAACGTCTTTGCAAAGCCAATACCTGGGTCTAATATAATTTTCTCAGATGACACCCCAAATTGATGAGCAATTGCTATACTTTCTCTTAAGTCAGCTTTCATATCTTCAAGGAAATGATTATAGTTACGATCTAAACGATTATGCATTAATATAATTGGTGTATCATATTCAGCAGCGATTCCCGCAATACGCTGGTCGTACTTTGCTCCCCATACATCATTTATGATATCGGCACCAGCTTCTATTGCCCGCTTTGCTGTTTCTGCTTTGAAAGTATCAATAGAAATTGGTACAGATACAGCGTCTCTAACTGCTTTTATGACTGGCACTACTCTTGTAATTTCCTCTTCAACCGAAACTGGTGTATGACCTGGACGAGTTGATTCACCGCCAATATCAATAATATCTGCACCATCCTGTACCATTTTCACCGCCTGCTTAACCGCCTTATCTAAGCTATTATATTCTCCCCCGTCCGAAAACGAATCAGGCGTCACATTTAAAATCCCCATAATCATTGTTTTTTGATTTAAATCAAGTGTTCCATGTTTTGTTTTAATTAATCGATTCATCAATTTTTCACCTGTTTTTCTATTTGATTCTATCATCTACTTAACTAATTAAACATCTTATTTATTTTATAACAAAAAAGCAACCCCCTTTTACGGAAGTTGCTATATAGTAATCAGAGCTTATACATCGTCAAATTGATATAATGGTGTTGATAGATAACGTTCTCCGTTACTTGGTATAATTGCTAACACCTTCTTACCTTTTCCGAGTTTCTTTGCAACCTGTTTTGCTGCATAAATCGCTGCACCGGAAGAAACACCACCTAACAATCCCTCTTTTTTAGCCGCTTCACGTGCCAATGCATATGCATTATCATTGCTAACTGTAATAACTTGATCATAGATAGCTGTATTTAGCACTTCTGGAATAAACCCTGCACCAATTCCTTGAATTTTATGCGGACCTGGTTCACCGCCAGATAAAATCGCAGATCCCTCAGGCTCAACTGCATAGATCATAATGTCTTTATACGTTTGTTTTAGTACTTTTCCAGCACCCGTAATCGTACCACCTGTACCAATACCAGCAACAAATGCATCCAGTTGATCTCCCATTTGTTCTACAATCTCCACGCCTGTTGTTTGTTCATGAACAGAAGGATTTGCCTCATTCTGAAACTGTTGTGGCATAAAATAACCATGTGCATCTTGCAATTCCTCTGCCTTTTTTATTGCCCCTTTCATACCTTCTGCTCCCGGCGTTAAAACTAGCTCCGCACCGTATGCACGAAGGAGATTGCGTCGCTCTAAACTCATGGTATCTGGCATAACTAAAATAGCTCGGTATCCTTTAATCGCAGCTACCATCGCCAGCCCTATCCCTGTGTTTCCACTCGTAGGCTCAATAATCGTATCTCCAGCATTCAGACTACCACTTTCTTCTGCGGCTTCAATCATTGCTAAGGCAATACGATCTTTAACTGAGCTACCCGGATTCATAAATTCTAACTTTACATAAATGTCTGCTTCATCATCAGCTGTTATCCGATTCAACTTTACAATAGGGGTGTTACCAATCAACTCCGCAATAGATTGCGCTATTTTCATTTTTACCACTCCTAATTCCGAGTAATCTTATTAGTTTAGTATTACTGTATGCAATATCTATAGAATTGTCAACTATTTTCAATTAATAAACAGAACTATTATTCATATATCCAATCTATTTCTAACTTATTCCACAGCTGCGAAGCATCAGGATACGTGCTAACTTTTTCTAAAGCAAGCTCTCTTCTTAAATGAGCTTGAAGTTGTTCGTAACTAAGATTGACTTCCGGTAAAAAACGGTGCAAATAAATGATCGCTATTCCCTCTGTTGTTTGAAAAGGTTTACTATACATGTATTCTTCTAATTGTTGTGATTGTTCATAATACTCTATTGGTAAAAAGCTACTGTTCTTTGTATAAAAACCTAAGTAACCCCCGCCACTTTTTGTTGCTTCATCCATTGTATATTCTCGAGCTAAAGACGAAAAAGAAGCACCAGCATCAAGCTCATTCGTAATTTTTTCTGCTGTATCCTTATCTTCAACTACGATATGCGAAAGCTGGATAGTTGGAGAAAAACGATACTGATCACTATATTGTTGATAGTAAGATCTAATTTCTTGTTCAGAAACTTGTACATCTTTTGTAACAAGTTCTTCTAAATATAACCGTTCAGTAATTTCTTTAGTCCATTCCGCTTCTTTCTCCTGAATGGCTTTTTTCGTTAAAACACCTTCCATAGTAGAGAGCGCTGATAACTCTAAATCCAATACCCCTTCATTGATCGAGAGGTTCTCTTGAGCTGCTAGCTGTTCAATGACATGTGTATTTATCATCTGTTGTAATGCTTTTTTTCCATATTGTTTTTCTAAGTAAGCTAACCATTCTTGGTATGTTATTTTCTCATCGTTCACATCAGCTACTGCTTTACGTGGATCTAACTCTACAGAAAAATCTATCATCTCACTTCTTTTATTCCACAGCCACATGCCTAAGGTAATTACATTCGTAAATAAAAGCATAAATATAATACCCAATACTAGCTTACGCCTCATAAACTCTCCCCTTATGATTGTTTTAATTCGTTTAACTCATCCTCTGTTAGTGTATAGACTTCATTACAAAAATGACAGGTCGCTTCTGCACCATGATCTTCTTCTATCATCTTATTTATTTCTTCATTCCCTAAACCTCTAATAGCATTTTTAATACGATCGATGGAACAGGAACATGAAAAAGCGACCGGAAGTGTTTCATGAATCTGTACATTAGCTTCACCGAATACCAGTGTTAAAATCTGTTGTGGTGTATTTCCTTCTCTTATTAAGGTAGAAATAGGAGGTATAGTCGCAATCCGTTTTTCAATTTGTGCAATCGTTTCATCTGTTGCACCAGGCATAACCTGAAGGATAAAACCACCTGCGGCAAGTATGGTATGATCTGGATTAACTAATACACCAGCACCGACTGCAGAAGGAACTTGTTCTGAGTTTGCAAAATAATAAGTAAAATCTTCACCTATTTCTCCAGAAACAATAGGCACTTGACCTGTAAAATGTTCCTTAAGTCCTAAATCTTTTACAACACTTAAACTTCCTGATGTACCTACTGCACGAGCAACATCTAATTTACCATTACTATTTAGCTCGAAATCAACATGTGGGTTGGTAATATAACCTCGCACTTCTCCTTTGGCATTAGCATCAGCTACAATAGGTCCAGTTGGTCCAGTTCCTTCTACTTTTACGGTCAATTTATCATTTCCCTTAAGCATAGCCCCCATCATCGTTGTGACAGTGATTGTTCTACCAAGTGCCGCAGAAGCTGTAGCCCATGTATCGTGTCTTCTCCTCGCTTCTTCTACGGTTTCAGTCGATTCTATTGCATAAGCTCTAATTGTCCCGCTAAAAGCTGTTGCTTTAATTAAATAATCTTTCATTTTATAGATGCTCCTTTTGTTTTATTTTTTTATATATTGTATATAATCCTTTTAAAGTAAGTGCTGGATCTACCACTTCAATCGTACTAGATTCGTCTGACATTAAAGTAGCTAATCCGCCAGTGGCAATTACGGTAGGTTTCTTTGGACTGACCTTTTTAAATCTACGAACAATTTCGTCGACTTGACCTACGTAACCAAAATAAATCCCTGACTGCATTGCCTCTACTGTTGAGAGGCCAATAATTTGATTTGGATGCGTTATTTCAACCTTTGGTAATTTAGCAGCGTTTGTATACAATGCTTCTAAAGATATATTAATACCTGGCGCAATTGCTCCACCCATATATTCACCTTGTTCATTAACATAACAATAAGTGGTTGCTGTTCCAAAATCAATAATAATCAAGGGTGCTCCATATTCCTCAATTGCCCCTATAGCATTAACTATTCTGTCAGCTCCTAATTCCTTTGGATTAGGATATTTTATTTTTAACAAAGATGCCATCGACTGTTCACCAACAATGATTGGCTTTTGTTTAAAATATTTTTCAGACATACTATCTAGCGCATACATAATTGGTGGAACAACAGAAGAAATAATTACACCCTGGATATCAGCAAAAGATAATGCCTCATGTTGAAAGAACGACTTAATTAACATCGCAAATTCATCTTCTGTTTTATCTCTGTCCGTCTTGATTCGCCATTGATACTTTAATGCATTGTCCTTAAAGATACCTAAAACGGTATTGGTATTACCAACATCTAATACAAATATCATCTCAATCACCAACTCTATATTGATTTAAAATCGCCTTGTCATCAAGGTCTTATTTTTGACTAATTTTACTGTTTCTTATCGAATAATTCAAACTTGATTTACTTATATCTCTGCTTTTATACCATAAGAAAAAAGGAAGGTGACGCGAACACCTTCCTTTTGAACTTATTATTCTTTTTTGTCTGAATCAGTTTCTTCTTGGTTCAGTTCGCTATCTGATTCAGTAGTTGTTTCATCAGATGTTTTTGATTGAATGTTTACTTTTACATCTTGATTACTTGATGTATCAGTTTCTACTGATGGCTCTTTACCATCTTGTTCAGAAACGACCGGATCAGGTAATACACCATCTTCAAATAAAGACTTAATTTGTGAAGCATCTAAAGTTTCTATCTCCAACAATGTTTGAGCAACTATTTCTAACTTATCTTTATTTTCTGTAAGAATATCTTTGGCCCTTGTATAACATTGATTAATAAAGTTTTGAATTTCTTGATCAATTTCATATGCAATCGCATCACTATAATTGGATTCATTTTGCATGTCTCGACCAAGGAATACTTGACCACCTGAGCTACCAAATTGAAGCGGTCCAATTTTATCACTCATCCCATATTCAGTAACCATTTTACGAGCTATATTTGTTGCTCTTTCAAAGTCATTATGAGCACCAGTACTTACTTCACCAAAAATGACTTCCTCAGCGACACGGCCACCAAGTAATCCGGTAATCTTATCTAAGAGTTCTGGTTTTGTCATAAAGTAACGATCTTCTTTAGGCAACATAACAGCATAGCCACCAGCTTGCCCACGAGGTACAATCGTAACCTTATGTACCATATCAGCATCATCTAGTACCATACCGATAATTGTATGTCCACTTTCATGATATGCAACAATATTTTTTTCTTTTTCAGAAATAACACGGCTTTTTTTAGCTGGACCAGCGATTACGCGATCAATAGCCTCATCCACATCGACCATTTCGATCTTCTCTTTATCGCCTCTAGCCGCAACTAAAGCAGCTTCATTTAACAGATTTTCTAAATCGGCACCCGAAAAACCAGGGGTACGCATCGCAATTGTTTTCAATGAAACATCTTCAGCAAGTGGTTTATCACGTGCATGCACTTTCAATACATCTTCACGCCCGCGTAAATCTGGACGATCAACAGTAATTTGACGGTCAAAACGACCAGGTCTTAACAATGCAGGGTCTAAAATATCTGGACGGTTCGTTGCAGCAATAATAATAATTCCTTCATTCTCACCAAAGCCATCCATTTCAACTAACAATTGATTTAGTGTTTGTTCACGTTCATCATGTCCGCCACCTACACCAGCTCCACGTTGACGTCCAACAGCATCAATTTCATCAATAAAAATAATACATGGCGCGTTTTTCTTCGCATTTTCAAACAAGTCACGTACACGCGAAGCACCAACACCAACAAACATTTCAACGAAATCAGAACCACTTATAGAGAAGAATGGCACACCAGCTTCACCAGCAACCGCTCGTGCCAGCAATGTTTTACCTGTTCCTGGTGGTCCAACTAACAACACACCTTTAGGAATCTTTGCACCAATTGCTGAGAATTTTCGTGGATCTTTTAAGAAATCAACGACCTCTACAAGTTCTTGTTTCTCTTCATCAGCACCGGCAACATCTTTAAATCTTACTTTTTTCTTATCTTCACTATACATTTTCGCCTTACTCTTACCAAAGTTCATCACACGACTTCCGCCGCCTTGTGCTTGGTTAAGCAAGAAGAAAAATAAAATAAATATAATCACAAACGGAATTAATGAAGTTAATATCGTTAACCACGCATTCGGTTGTTCTTCTTCATCCCAAGTTAAAATCCCTTGTTCTTCACCCTGCTTTGTAATTTCAGCAACAATTTCAGGGTTATCTGGTAGATTAGTAACAAATGACGTATCCTCTTCATCTGCTAATTCCCCAGTAATTCGCATGACACCATTAGAAGGCCTCATTTTCATTTCAGCAATATTACCTTTATCAAACTGTTCCATAAATTCACTTACATTATACTCTTTTTGTTGATTATTTTGCCCAGTAAATACTCCCATAACGGAGATCACCACGATAAATATAACAAAATAAAAAATCACATTACGTACGATTCGATTCATTGCCTACCTCCTCCCAAGCGAGAAAACTATAGTAAATAGTATCATATCAAAAAGGGAGATTACAACTAATTGCATTTACCTTTTGATATGTTATTTTATCTTACTTATTTTTTAAAAAAGATGATACATTAACTAAATTATTTTTGATTTATTATTCTCCACCGTAAACATGCGGCTTTAACACACCTATATATGGAAGGTTTCGATATTTTTCCTGATAATCTAATCCATATCCAACCACGAATTCATTTGGTACTTCAAATCCAACAATATCCGCTTTAATATCTACGGTTCGGCCTTCTGGTTTATCAAGTAATGTAACAATTTTTATCGATTTTGCCTTACGATATTTAAATAAATCGACTAAGTAACTCAATGTTAGTCCACTATCAATAATATCTTCAATAATTAGCAAGTCTCTTCCTTCAACTTTTGTATTTAAATCTTTTTCAATTTTAACTTCTCCTGATGAACGCATCTCACCGCCATAACTAGACACATCCATGAAATCCATTTCTAAATACGTATCCATACAACGAAGGATATCAGACATGAATGGTAAAGCCCCTTTTAGTACCCCAATCGCTAATGGAAAACGATCTTGATATTCCTCAGCTAATTGTTGGCCTAAATCTTTACATTTTTCCTCGATTTCTTGTTGCGAAACCAATACTTTTTCGATATCGTTATGCATTCCGATCCTCCTAGAAATATTCTGTCGCTTTATATTCCAATTGAATATGTTGCTTCACTTGTTTTTGGTTTGGAATCATCCCTTTAGTTAAACCTATTATCCATAATACGTGCCCTTCTTGGTCAACGACTAGTGGCCACTGATCCCTTTCTTGTAGGGGGATCTTTTTATCAATAAAGATATCTTTTACCTTTTTACTCCCGCCTAATCCCTTCACATAAATTCGATCGCCTGATTTTCGATAACGAACGATTAATGGGAGGTGATTCTCTACATTACCTGCTGCTAACATTAATGTATTCTTCCCTTGAACATCAGAAATATTATTTTGTTTGATCTTTGCTTGTAATTTCTCGCCTGAGGGTAAAATTATTTGTCCTGGAACAGGTAATGAAGCGGAAAAAAACGGTATATCACCTTGATTAAACTGAAATGAAATCATTTCATAAGATTTATGTAGTTTTAAACCATTTGGTAAATCCACCGTAGCATTTGCTCGATCACTATGTAAAAGGTTAAAAAATTGTTGCTCATGTTCGTAAAATAACCCAGAAGGAATAGTATTGTATAGATAATTTAATATTAGATGAAACATTCGTCTTTGTAAAGCAAACGGATACTTTTTCAACAGATTTATTGAAATACATACAAACGATTGATTCATTGGTAAATCTAGTACACTCTCTAAAGCCTCTTTTGCTTGTTCTTCTAGGTATTCATTATCTGCATGAACCGATTCACTTAGTTTTTGTATCGATTGATGAAGGCTAGGGTTCTGGTCCTTCAGTAATGGTAATAAATGTTTACGAAAATAATTTCGCGTATACACATCTTGGTCGTTAGATGGATCTCTCCTTGGAGTAATATGGTTAGCTAAACAATAAGACTCGATTATCTCTTTATTAATCGCTAAAAATGGTCGCACTAAATAGCCTGTAGCAAATGTACGTTTGACCGGAATACCTTTTAATGCGCTTGGATTCGCACTTCGCGTCATCCGCATAAACATCGTCTCAATTTGATCGTCTCCATGATGGCCTAGCACTAAATAGTCTGCTTGATATTGTTTCATTTTTTCTTCAAAAAAAGTATACCTTAACTTTCTTGCTGCTTCTTGTGTACCTAAACGTTTTTCTTTTTTTAATTTTGGTACATCAACTTTAGCCCCTTCAAATGTAATATGATAAGTAGAGCAAAAATTACCTACATATTGTACATCATTTTCTGCTTCTTCTCCTCGCAAACAATGATTAATAGATATAGCGATAATTGTCCAACTCCAACGCTCCTTCTGTTCATTCAAATAATGAAGTAAAGCCATTGAATCTGGTCCGCCAGACACGCCAACCATTAATGTAGCGCCTTTATGAAATAATTGATGCTGTTTTACAAATTGATTTACTTTCTGTTCTAACATTTGAAACTCATCTTCTTTCAAAGCTTAATAAACAAGTATATCCTATCATGTTTCTTACAACTTGAACACCACTATCATCCATTGATATAAATATAAACAAAGTATCTTTGAGTGGATGATTACATAAAAAAATGATAAATAATAAAAAATAAAGTAGACACAAATCCAATTGCTGATGTTTCTATCAATGGGAAGGTTGTTTCTGTATGAGTCAATTTATTTTTTGTTATAGCTTGTGTCCTTTGCGTTGGTACCCGCTTTTTTGTCAATAATTGATTTAATTCGTTTAACATTTGAGAGCTAGAACGATAGTAACCCTTCATCGCCCGCTCCAAACAAACCTGATAAGGCTGAAGTACATGCGCTTGTTTTATTTTATTTCTTAATGTTTGCTCTGGATTAGTTCCTCGTTCAAATTGCTTCGGATAAGCATAATGCAAAGCCAACATAACTACAGCAAATAAATCATAACTTGGCTCAGCCCTTCTCGTACCAAGTTGCCAGTACCCTCGATCATAAAACTCCGTATATTCTTTAATGGAACGACCAATTTGTGTCGTACCACCTACATCAATCCACCGTATTCTTGGCGGAGTATCTGTTACTAGAATATTATCTAACTTTAGATCACCAAACACCCACCCATGCTGATGTAGCCGTTCTAAATCTGATAACAACTGTAATAAGAATACCCCAAACCAATCCTTACCTCTTTTCTTCAAAAATTCGGGAACCGGTTTTCCTTCCACATACTCCATTACATAGAATGACAGACGCATGCCACTTGATGGCAAGAAGTCATCAACATCAAATAAAGAAGGTCCAAGTAATTTACCTTGGACCTTGGACAGTTGTTTTAACACATTTACTTCAGTGGTAATGGAAGCACTTTTTTCGCTTATTTTTAGCGCAACTTTTTTGCCATCACTTCGCTTACATAAATAAACAGATCCAATCGCCCCTTTCCCTAATAGAGACACGACCGTGTATGGTTGTTTATGCCAATGCCCCCGTATTACTGAACCAGGAAAAAAGCTAGTTGCCTGCTTGCTCAATCGTTGATTCATCTTCTCTTTTCATACTCCTTATTAATTTTGATTTTCCGAACTGATACATCACCTCTTTTAAAGCCGGACCTGTTGGTGTTATACCACCACTTGTAAGCTTTGGGAAAACAGAAGATATCGTATCTAATTTGTCTGACCAGTCAATGACTTTCTGGACAACCTTTCTTTTACCAGGAAACGTATAAATAGAAAACCGATTCTTGCCAATACGTGCATTCATACTAACAGATAAATCAATTAAAGCTTCTTTTACTGTTGGAATTTTGTTTTGCATACTTGCACTTGTATCCACTAAAACAAGTACTTCAACGTTGCACGTTTCACCAAGATCTTCAACAACCTCCATTACCTCACCGCGTTGTTCTGGCGGTAGAGATTCCACGGTCTGATTCGGGCCTAAAATCTGCTTTAACTCTTGATTCACTACTCCTTGTAAAGTTTGTGTCATCGCTTGTTTTGTTACTGTTTGAACGGTTTGTGATAAGGCCTTTTGATAGACAATTTGACTTACGCCTTCACCGGCTTGGGCTATTTCCTCTACTTCCTCTAGCCCTGGAGGATTTTCGTGTTGATCATCTTCCAGTACCCCAATCACATTGACAGTAATCCCTTGTTGCGCCACCAAGCTTGCAATCATCGCTGGATCTTCTCCTTGATTTGAACAACCATCGGTTATTAATAATATTTGTTTCAGTGTTCCTTTTCTCATTTTCTTTTACTCCTCCTAAGCCTTTGTCAATAACGCCATTTCTTACCAACATTCTCGACAAAACCATAGAAGTTTATACTGTTCAACGTATAAAAGATTAGTTTGCGTGACTCTGATAGAACGGTATCGTAGCCCACTTTGGTTGGAATTTTGAAACCTTTGAGACAACTATTGTCATGTCATCTACAATTGCACCTTCCGTTGCCCTAATCACTTCCTCTAGTAAAATATCAGCAATATCCTGTGGGTTATCTGTTTCTAATTCTTTTAATTTTCGCTTAAACCACACATCCATGTTTTCAATATGTTTTGGACCATCAAAAATACCATCACTTGCCATAATCAAAATATCTCCATCTTTTAATTGATCATGTACAACTTCTACATCTACATCTTGAATAATCCCTATTGGTAAATTACTTGCCTGAACCTTACGAATTTGACTACCTTGCTTTACAAAACTTGGAGTAGAGCCAATTTTCAAGAATTGCACACCTGCATGATGTAAATCAATCACCGCTAAATCCAATGTTGAAAAAATCTCATCGTTTGTACGAAGTGAAAGAATAGAGTTAATGGATTTAATAGCCACATGTTCATCAATACCTGATTGCAAAATTTGTTGTAATAATCGCAATGTTTCTGTGCTCTCTTCATGAGCACGTGTACCATTTCCCATCCCATCGCTTATTGCAAGGGCATACTTGCCAGAGCTTAGTTCCATTGTCGAATAACTATCTCCAGAAATAAAACCACCACCCATTGCAGCATGCGCTACTCCTACATTAACGACGTATCTTTTAGCAGAAGTAAAATAAAGGTGACAATATCCATTTGGTAACGGAGAAACTTCCTCTGTTTTTACAACGATCGTTTCTTGTAAAATATCAGAGAGAAGTGGTGCAATGATCTTTTGTCCTTCGCCATGATATTGAAAAACAGATAAGTCCATTTCAATATCGATGTTTCCCTTTTTCAGGCTATAAATATCCAGTTTTAAGATTTCAAAACCCATTTGCTTTAAAGCGGCAATGATCTCCATTTCTTGCTTTTCATGATTTTCTCTTTCTTTGACTATCTCTTTTGCAAAATCACCCATCACTTCCGATACACCTAATAACTGATCGGCAACAAAGCGGCGACTTTCACCAACTTGTTTTTTTAACTTTTGATTTGCCTCATAATAGGATAATTCTTCTTTCATCACTTCATAAATTTTCTTTGATTTCACGCAATGATTGGAAAACTTAGTATGTAATAATTTATTAGGAGCTTGATTACATTCTAAGTCTTCCTTTACTTCATTCATTAGGTCATATGTTTTATCAAAATGCTGTGCCCAACACCACTCTTTTTTAAAACAATTTTGACAAGTACGTTCTGTGACATTACTTAAAAAATAATCGAGTTCTTTCTCCTCTTGTACACGTGTCTCTTGTTCCTGCGTTTTCTGTATTTCAAAACTTTTAGACAAAGCTTGAAAGACGTCAGAGAATTGTTCCATTCGATTTGCCGTAGCATCCCTTACTTTCTGAACATAAAGCTGTTGTTCCTTTGCATGTTCACTAGTCCCTGGTATGTAGCGTGACATCACGCGGATCCAACGTACGGGTGTTAACAAGAATAAGCCAACAGCAAAACTGGTTTCTAAAAGGGACGATGTTAGAACAATCGATCCTCCTCCATAAATTCCGAGCAAAACCGTACCAATAAAAAGACCCAAGCTAACCCCTATCTTCTCCCATTCCTTTAACAATCCACCTAAAAGCCCCCCAAAAGCAAGTAGACTCATCTGATAAACGCTTCCAACACTTGCTAAACTTAAAATTAAGCCTGCTACTACTCCAACAGTAGAGCCAATTGCTGCACCACCAATAAAAGAAAGCCAAAGCACAAGGTATCTTGAAGCAATCTGTTCCACATCAGCTCCTAGTATTTCCCACCCGATCATTCCAGTTAATAAAGACCCTAGGAGAATAATTAAAGAAATAACCTCTTCATGTTTTAAAGCTGGATTATATCTTTTTGGTGATAATAGTGGAACACTTTGCATAAATATTAATACAAGAACCGCACTCAGCGTTGCTTCTGTTGCCGCCAAGACCCATTGGAATACGTTTAATTCCTCAAACAACGCATAAGATGTCAACCTTGGTAATAAACTTGAAAAGAAAACAATAATAGGGACGATCTTATGTTGACCTTTAAATGATTTAAAAATTGCTGCAAAGAGGATAAATGTTAGTGTCGCCGTTGCAATATAGAAACTATGTTGTCCAGTAATTGTCAAACTACTGGCTACCATGATCAGCATGATTGGTCGTACTTTCTCTCTACGCAAAAGCCAAATTGAAGCAAGAAAAGCAAGTACAAATGGTGATAATAATTGCAAAACAACTGCTCGTCCTAATAAAAAGGCGATAACATATAAAAAACCCCCTTGTTCTACCATGAGTTTTCGTATATTATCCTTCCATTGTTCTTTTCGCTTTTTTGTTTTTTCCCCATAACCACCCATCACTTTTGGTCCTGATAACGTTTCCAACATACCTTCACTCCCTGTATAGTATGTTGACTATTAAACCACAGATGAATGAATTTTTTTGTCAAAACATCCCACCAATCGTATCAAAATATTCGACGATTTTCTGCTACATTATTTTATTTTCAGCAGGAAGTCATAGAAATTGTTTATTTCCTTATAATTTAATTAACTACTTTTCATTTAACTATTGACAGTAGATTTATGCTGTTGTAATATATCACTTGTGACTTTTAAAACTACTTTTGGCGGTGTAGCTCAGCTGGCGAGAGCGTACGGTTCATACCCGTAAGGTCGGGGGTTCGATCCCCTCCGCCGCTACCATTTTACAAACCTTTTTATTATAAATATATTTTTAATTAGTTTAACTATACTGTTTTATATACATAGTTATTTACACTTTTCTTAGTACATATAATAAGTTCCAAATTGACGTAATAATACAAGCGTTGTTGTTAAGGCAAGCATTGTGACAATCGCCAATGTATCTTTTCTTTTCCAAGCTAATTTACGAAAACTTGATCTTGGCTTTGATGATTGATAGCCTCTTACTTCCATTACATCTGCCATATCCTCTGCTCGCTTCAATGAACTAACAAAAAGGGGCATAATAATTGGTACTAATTTTTTCATTTGTTCAACTAATGAACCTTCACCAAATGTTGTACCTCGCGCTCTTTGTGCATCCATTACTTTTTGAGTTTCATCTAATAAATTGGGGATAAACCTCAATGCAATAGTAAGCATCAGTGAAATATCATCTACCGGCACCTTAAATAGTCGCAATGGTGAAAGTAATGCATTAATCCCATCTGTAAGATCAATCGGCTTTGTGGTTAGAGTAACTACTGTTGAAATGAAAATAATCATAACAAATCGACAAAATATAAATACACCATTTATCAAACCATATTGTGATATAGTGATGGGTCCCCAATCAACGTAAACAGTTCCACCTGCGGTGAATAATATTTGTAGAGATACGGTAAATAAGATTAACCATATTAATGGCCTTACACCTCGAATATACATTTTCAATGAAATACCAGATAATCGCATAACAAACAAAGTAAATAATATAAGTAATAAATACCCTTGCCAGTTAATTGCAACAAAAAGAATCGCAATAAAGCCAATAGCAGCTACTAATTTTGCTCTTGGATCTAGCTTGTGTAGCCAAGAGTCTCCAGGGAAATATCTCCCCAAAATTAATTTATTCATGCTAGTCCCACCTCAATCAAAGCAGCTACTAAATCATCTATTGTAAGACAAACCTTTGGTAGTTTTACATTAGCTTCCTCTTCTAATCGTAACTGAAGTCGTCGTGCTTCAGGTAAATCAAGAGACCATGCATGTAGCTGTACCACATCATTAAAAAACGTATGGACTGGCTTGTATGTAACCACTTTACCTTTTTCCATTACGACGACATCATCAGCATAGCGAGCAACATCATCCATATCATGTGTTACTAAAATCGTCGTAATACCTTTTGATTCATGAAGATATTTTATTAAAGTTAATATTTCCTCTTTGCCTTGCGGGTCCAAACCAGCGCCAGGTTCATCTAGAACTAGTACATCAGGATTCATCACTAATACACCAGCAATAGCAACACGTCTTTGTTGACCACCAGATAAAGAAAAGGGAGAAGCAGATAAAACAGCCTCTTCCAACCCCACATTTAAGATAGCATCCTTTGCTGATTTTTTCGCTTCCTCTTTAGACACACCAAAGTTCATCGGACCAAAACATATATCTTGTTCTACTGTCTCAGCAAACAACTGTGACTCTGGAAATTGAAACACCATTCCCACAGACTGTCTTACATGTTTTAAAACTACTTTTGACTGTAACTCCGGTGTAATTGTTTGATCCCCTACTTGAATTTTCCCTTCTTTAGGAAGCAGCAAGCCATTTACTGTTTTTAACAAACTTGACTTGCCTGCACCTGTATGCCCGACAATTGCTGTAAAAGACTTACTTGGCAAACATAAATTTACATGATGTAAAATGTTTCTACTTCGAATAGGACCAATTTGATAATCTGCTGTTACCCCTTTAAAGTTCACTTGCATAACCATCTCACCATTTCATCTTCTGTCATGTATGTTTGTGGCACATTACTTCCGCTCTCCGCTAATTTCCGTCGTAACTGTTCAGGAAATGGAGCAGCTAACTGTTGATTTGTCTTAAATACCGCTTCAGGTGTACTATCTTGAATGATCGTACCATCATCCATAACTAGTATACGATCTGCAATTGCCGCTTCATTCATATCATGTGTAACAGAAATAATCGTAATATTTCTCTTTTCTCTTAGTTGTTTTAATGTAGATAACAATTGGTTACGACTTTTCGGATCAAGCATAACGAAAGCTTCATCAAGGATGATTACATTAGGCTTGAATGCAAGAATTCCAGCTATCGCAACCCTTTGCTTCTGACCACCAGATAAGCGCGATGGATCTTGATCCCAATACATATCCATTTCAACTAACTGTAATGCCTCTTCAACAATTTGTTTCATCTCATTATAAGGTGTATTATTGTTTTCTAATCCAAACGCTACGTCATCTTGCACAGTTGTACCAATAAATTGATTTTCTGGATTTTGAAAAACCAATCCTATTTTTTTACGTATATCCCACTTTGTTTCTTCATTTAATTGTATTCCATCAATGGTGATAGTCCCATTCTCTGGTTCTAACAAACCAACAAGTAAACGGGCTAATGTTGATTTACCAGAACCATTATCTCCTACAACAGCTATCCATTCCCCTTGCTTTACAGAAAAGGAGATAGCAGACAATATTTGTTTCTTCTTACGCAAATCATAACGAAACGTAAGATTATCAACTTCTATAATTGTCTTATCAGCTACCAATGGCTCTCCATCTCCTTTATAATTAGCCTTCCTCTGTCATGCTTAGTTATTAGCAAAGTGAAAGAAAGCATTAAATTTTATTTTAGTAAAACCATACAGTTAACGCCAGCATCGCAGCAAGTGATCCATTGACTAATACTAAGTTTTTAACCGCTACACTAAACGTCTCAGATTTTACTTGTTTCTTATTAAATTTACGTACATGCTTGTATACAGGATAACTTACCAATAACACAATCAATAACATAGGTGGTAACAATTGTAGTAGAACAGCTGTAATAATAGCAATAAATGAGAAAGCGTATAACCCATTAAATAACCAAATCGCATATTTTTTCCCTATATAATAAGGTAAGGTAAAACGTTTGTTTCGAATATCCTCTTCAAGATCACAAATATTATTAGCAAGCATCAAATTAGCAATGGTAAACACACAAGGTATACTTATTAAAACAATTTCAAACATTAACAATATATCAGCTTCTAAACGAATCATTCTACCTTGCCATAGTAACTGAACAATCCCCTGATCGAATGCATTCACATAAATAGCCAGAAACAGTATGCCAAAACCCATTGTTACTCCAGAAAAAATCTCCCCTAAAGGCATTCTAGAGAAGGGAATGGGACCAAAAGTATAAAATATTCCTATTCCAAAACAAACCATACCAACTAATAATACAAATAAATCCGTACGAAAAACTAACCAGATTCCAAGCACTGTAGCAAAAGTTAATAAGCCAAGTATGGTACTAATAACAGTTAATTCGGAAATGTTTTTTTGACCAATAATATTACTGTTTTTTCGGTACGATTCCGTCGATGCTTTTCGATAGTCCATATAATTATTGATTGCAGTCGTAGTTAAATCAAAACTTAACATAGAAAGAAAAAAGATAGCCGTATTCAGTGGGTGAAATGTATCATAACGATAATACACAAACAAACACCCAATTAAAAACGGAAATACACTTGCAATTTTTGTTTGTATTTCAACTAACTTTAGGAATGTAGAAATAGACATTGTATCCCCCCTTACTGAATATCCTCTCGATTTCCTAATTTAAATGCTTCATTTGTTAATTCAAATTCATTATCTAATCCAGAAGTAATAAAAATTTGTCGATCTTTATCAACAAATATTGCTTCTACTCCTTCTTGTTTTTCAATATAAGACAAACCTTCTTTTAAACCTTTTGAAAAAATCAGCGTTGATAAGGCGTCCCCATCCATCGATTTTTCACTAATAATCGTAACACCTGCAATTTTGTTCTTATAGGGATAGCCATCAATTGGGTTTAAAATGTGATGATACCTCTCTCCATCCACCTCTAAATATCGCTCATAAATACCAGATGTAACAATAGACTGATTACTAGCATGTAATTTACCAACTATTTTCCCACGCTCAGTAAACGGATCTTGGATACCAACTGTCCATTCGCTTCCTTTGGGGTTGTTACCTTTAACATAGATATTTCCACCTAAATCAATAATTGCAGTCGTAACATTATTGTCATCTAATAGTTCTGTTACTTGATCAGCAATAAACCCTTTTGCTATCGCACCTAAATCTATCTGCATTCCTTTCTCTTTTAAAAATACCGTTTGTTCCGCTTCATTTAAAACCACTTTTTGATAATTAATCAATGGCAGTACAGTATCAATCTCTTCTTGTGTAGGTTTTTTTGCATCTTCATAACCGATATGCCACAAAGAGGTTAATGGACCAATCGTAATATCAAAAGAACCCTCAGCTTGTTCACTGTAGTTTTTTCCTGCTTGAATCAATGAGAAAATGGCGTCTGAAACTTCTACAGGTGAATCACCAGCAGCATCATTTATTTGGTCAATTTGAGAATGAGTTTCTTCCACTCCAATCTGGCGAGCTAGTTTTTCCATCTCACTAAAAGCAGCATCTACTACATCTTCTTTTCCTTCATCATAAATTTTTAATGTTACGATAGTACCCATCATAAATTCGGTTCTTTTATAAGGGGAATCCATCACATTTGGCTCTTTAGCATTACAACCTGTTACAATTAACATAAATACCGCAATAATCAACAAATATTTCTTTTTCAACGTTGTCAAAACCTTTCTAACATGAAATAATAATAGATATACTTATTTAAACCTTGGAACTTCGACCCTCAATGTGAACTCGTTCACATTTTTCCGACTTAAGTATAGCACTTCCCTAATTATAGTGTCTATATATCAAAACTTACACCAACTCTACCATAGCATGGCTGAAAGTTTATTGTATAGGTATTTTATACAATATGTGAAAACTTATTGAACTTTTTAGTTTAAAATTTTTATTAATAAGTTGTGAACTTTTTAGAGTTATTTATATATAATCTTTAAAAACTCTAGACATAAGGGGAAACTAGCGGTACAATTATAGTCGGTTGTTCAAAGTTTCACAACGATGGAATTATTGATTTTTATTTTATAAGGAGTGAATAGATATTATGGCAAACAAGAACATTGTCATTATCGGTGCTGGATATGCCGGTGTACATGCTGCGAAAAAGCTAGCAAAAAAGTACAAAAAAGATGACTCGGTTACGATTACATTGATTGATCGCCATTCCTATCACACGATGATGACTGAATTGCATGAAGTTGCAGCTCATCGAGTAGAGCCGGAAGCAATTCAATTTGATTTACGTCGTTTATTTAATCGTACGAAAGTAAATTTAGTAACTGACAACGTTACACATGTTGATCATGACACGAAAAAGGTTACAACAGAACATGGTGAATATGCCTATGATTACCTTATCCTAGGTATGGGTGGAGAACCAAATGACTTTGGTACACCTGGTGTAGGTGAACATGCATTTACACTATGGTCTTGGGAAGATGCAGTCAAGCTTCGCGAACACATCGAAAAAACAGTAGCAAAAGCTGCAACTATTCATGATGAAGCAACACGTCGTGCGATGTTAACATTTACTGTTTGTGGTTCTGGTTTCACAGGAATCGAAATGGTGGGTGAATTAATTGAATGGAAAGAACGCTTAGCGAAAGATAACAAATTGGATGCAGATGAAATATCACTTTATGTTGTAGAAGCTGCACCAACCATCTTAAATATGTTAGAAAGAAAAGATGCTGACAAAGCAGAAGCATATTTAAACAAAAAAGGTGTTAAAATACTAAAAGATTCACCGATTGTAGAAGTAAAAGCCGAAGAAATTGTATTGAAATCCGGTGAAACACTACCTACTTACACATTAATTTGGACAGCTGGTGTAAAGGCAAATTCTGATACCAAAGACTATGGTATGGAAACAGCAAGAGCAGGACGCCTTAAAGTAAACCAATATATGGAATCCGAGCAATATGATAACGTATATGTTATTGGCGACCTAGCTTATTATGAAGAGGAACCTGGTAAACCAACACCACAAATTGTTGAAGCGGCTGAACAAACAGGTACTACCGCTGCTAAAAACATCATTTCTGAAATTAGTGGTGGAGAAAAAACAACTTATGAAGGTAAATATCACGGAACAATGGTATCAATTGGTGCTAGATATGGTGTAGCTAACCTAATGGGAGTTTCCTTAAGCGGTTGGTTTGCTAACTTTATGAAGCACATGGTTAACCTTTACTATTTCATGGGTATTGCAAGTGGCTATTATATGGTTCAATATATTCGTCATGAATTTTTCGAAACAAAGGATAAACGTAACATCTTCCGTGATTTCTTAACTCGTTATGGTAATGTATTGTGGAGTTTACCATTGCGTATTTTTGTAGCTGGTTTCTGGTTATTAGAAGCAGGGACGAAGATTTGGGGTAAAGAAACCTTTGAAAATGCTATTTCTAGTTGGTCTACTGTTCCTAATCTTTTTAAAGGCTTAGGAGAAGGATCTTGGTTAGTTGGAGATACCGTACGTCTACCATTTGAATGGTTGCAAACTACGACTAGTGGAGCAAGTGAATCTGCAGCTTCAACAGAATGGGCAACGCCAATTTTAAGTAAAATGCCAGGTATTTTTGAATGGTTTATGAAAATTGTCCTTCCAACACCTGAAATGGCAATCTTCATGCAAAAATTCATGGTATTCGTTGAATTAGCTATTGGATTAGCTATTTTAGCTGGTCTATTCACTTGGTTAGCAAACGCAGCAAGTGCAGGCTTCCTTGTTATGTTTACTTTATCTGCTATGCTTGGTTGGGATAAAGTTTGGGCGTTACCAGCATCTATTGCATTAATGAATGGATCTGGACGTACATTTGGCCTTGATTATTGGGTTATTCCTTTCTTACAACAAAAACTTGGCCACTGGTGGTATGGAAAAGAACGTTCGATTTATCAAGATAAAAAATAACTAGCTGTAAAGAAGGCGATTGGCTCATATTTACTTGAGCCATTCGCTATCTTCTTTATTATGTGTATTTGATAAACATTAAAGGGGAATAAGAAAATTAGCTAGTAATATAATGATAATTTTTCTTCTTGCCCTTTGCTGTTTTTTAAACCGACACAATTGGAGTGGTCTCATCTATGACAAAAAATCAACGACTTGTTTATATTGCCTTGTTAGCGGCACAAGCCGTTATTATTAGTTTATTAGAGCGTGCCATTCCTTTCCCTTTTGCTGTTGCCCCTGGTGCGAAACTTGGTTTAGCAAATATGATTACATGTATGGCATTATATACACTTCCCGTAAAAGACGCCTTTAAAGTGGTGAGTATTCGATTAGTATTAGCCACGCTTTTAGGTGGAACCATATCTACCTTTATGTATAGTGCTGCCGGTGCGTTACTTAGTTTTTTCGGTATGTTGTTTGTTAAACATATTGGAAAGAAACATGTTAGTCTTATAGGTGTAAGTACAACTGGTGCTGTATTGCATAATGTTGGTCAACTTATTGTAGCAAGCTGGATCGCACAAACATGGACAGTCATGCTATATTTACCGGTATTATCGTTTATTGGAATCTTATCTGGTATTGCTATTGGTATTGCTGCCAACTATTTATTAACTCATGTAGAGAAATTGCATTACTACATGGATTTACGTGATTTAAGACAGCAATGACAACATAACAACTTTTGAAGAAAGAGGTTATCATAATGCGTGTACATCCAATGTGGGATAGCTACCCAGAATTAAAAACAGATTTAGAGAATGTATTAAAGTTAATTAATAAGAATATTCGTATTCGTGATAAAAACGTCAATACGATCATTAAAGATATGATTTTTGCAGGTGGCAAACTGCTGCGTCCAACCTATTCGCTTCTATGCTCACATATTGGTTCAGAACAAGATAAGGAACGAGCCGTGGCCGTAGCAGCAGCATTGGAGACACTGCATATGGCGACACTCGTGCATGATGACGTGATTGATGAAGCATCAACTAGGCATGGACGACAAACACTGCAATCAACACATGGCAATCAATTCGCTATTTATGCTGGTGACTACTTATTCTCTGTATGTTTTACCATTTTATCTCGTCATGCAACATCACTAGCACATTTGGAGTTTAACTCCCGAAGTATGGAAAAAGTGTTGAGTGGTGAATTAGATCAATTAAATGCCCGATTTCATCCGCCTAATAGTGTAAAGGGCTATTTATCTAGAATATCCGGAAAAACAGCTCAATTATTTGCAGTTAGTTGTTATTCAGGAGCGATAGAGAGCAAAGCAACAAGGAGACAAACGATGAATGCCTGGAATATGGGGCATTATATTGGAATGGCATTTCAAATTATGGATGATATACTCGATTATCAAGGAGAGGCAAGCGAAGTCGGTAAACCTGTTATGGCTGATGTAAAGCAAGGAATTTATACCTTACCACTAATTTATGCCATGCAAAAAAAATCCGACGAGCTTAACCCTATTTTAAAGAAAAAAGAAGCATTAGATATGGAAGACATGCAATACATCTCAACAATCATACAACAGGAACAAGGAATAGAAAAAGCAAAAATGTTAGCAGAGCGATACACAAATAAAGCAATAAAAGAATTAAATAAATTACCTAATGGCAATTATAAAAATCATCTATATACAATAACAATGAACTTATTAAATAGGAACAAGTAAAAAATCGGGCAATAGCCCGATTTTTCTATTTATATCTTATGAATTACTTGGGGAGCTATCATCGCTTTGCTTGATTGGTGTAAACTCAAAACTTGGTTCTTCGTTACCCATATCTACTTTTAAATTAAATTCATTAATAAACCATTGATCTTGTTTAGTAAAATAAAACGTGATTTCATCCACTGTCTTAAAAGGACCCATTTCACCATCTTTACCGACAGATACACCTAAAAAATAACTAGGATGTGCAGTAGGTATACCGCCATATAATTTAACAAAAAAATGAACATAGTCACCTGAAGATAGACCCATTTCATCTATATACCATTGTGCCGCTTCTTCTGTAACAGTAAATGCCATGTTTATTCACCTCCGGATATGCAAGCATAGTATCTATCACCATTTTCCACTTTCTAGACAATTATTGCAACAAAGGTTAAGAAAAAAAAATAAGCTATCTTCATAAGATAGCTTATTTTTACTATTTATTCTTCTACAGTTGTATCGCCAGTTACTTCACCAACAATATTAGCAGTATCTTGGTATTCTTGACTTGCGAAAATAAGATTTCCATCAATTTTTGCATTTTCTCCAAGTTGGAAACCATTTGTTTCTACATATACATCACCTGCTAAAATACCAGCAGCAAAGTTTAAGTTTTCACTTTGAACAGTCATTTTTGGTGTAGTAATAGTAAAGGAATCTGTGATGTTACGGTCTTCATCTTGTGTATAAGGTGCTATTTTACGATAAATATCTTTTTCTTCATTACCTTTATCATGGAATTCACCAGCTACAACTAATTCGTCTTCAAGTGTAATGTCATTAAGTGTAGCAATAATCCAAGTACCATCTTCTGATACTGCTTCAACAAAGGCATCTGCCTCACTAACAATCGATGCTGTTGTTACTGCATCTGTTTCCTCTTCATCTGCACCATCTGTTTCCTCTGTTGTTGTATCATCATTTGTTGCATCATCTGCATTATCATCTGTTCCACATGCTGCAAGTAATGATACAGAAAGGATCATTGCTAAAAATAATTTAAACTTCATGGTTTTTGCCCCCTATAGATTAATCACTTTTGTTTTATATGTTCATTTTAACATACTTAGTAGACTTTTATAACACTTATGTGTGTATGTTTTGTGAAAATATATACAATTTTTGAATTTCCACATTTTTAAAATTCCCTAACACCCAGACATTATTCAATCATTCTTAGTTTATTTTCTCCATATTTGTCAATTTTAAAATACAGAAAAAAGCCACTATTTATATAGTGGCTCACTGTATATGGTTTATTAAATAATTTATAATTACAAAAGCCTTCTCGTTTTTTCATCATAAAATATGACGTATTCCCTCTAGCATCTCACTTATTTGGTTTCATTAGACAGCAAGTTAGCCTTTTTTAGCACCTCGACCTCCACGCTTAGATTCGGTATGCTTACGCAATGTTGCTAACCGATCTTCAGAATCCTTTAAGAAACGATTCATTTTCGATTCAAATGACTCCGTGCGTTCACGATTATTTTTAGGACTGTTGTTCTTACGGCGTCCTTGACCATGATTTGGCTTATCTTTTGCTTTCTTAATAGATAATCCGATCTTACCATCTTTCTCAACATTAATTACCTTAACAGTTACTTCATCACCAACAGTTAAATGTTCATTAATGTCTTTTACATAATTATCAGCAACCTCACTAATGTGTACAAGCCCTGTTGTACCTTCTTTTAATTCAACAAATGCACCAAAATTAGTGATTCCGGTTACCTTTCCTTGTAACTTGCTGCCTACTTCGATTGACATAAAAAAAATGCTCCTCCTTAAGAATTAAAAAAAGATATACTACAATTACATTATATATAAGCAATGAAAACTATGTCAATAAGATGGGGCCTCTTCGGGCAGTTTAAACACAATTTCACCCTCTTTGGTAAAAAAGTAGTTCGTTTTTGCTATTTGTAGCACATATTCTTCATCTTTTAATAGCTTCACTTTTTCAGTAAGATCTTTCTCCTCTTGTTGAAGTACTTTATACTCTTCTTGTAAAGTTTGATACTCCTCATTTTTCTTAGCATATAGTGAACGCTGATTCATATGATACGTAATAATACTACCAAATGTAATACAAACGACGATAGCAAAAAGTGTGAGACGACGGTGTAACCTTTTTTTCTTTTTTCGTTGTCTTTCTACATGTGCATCATACTTCTTCATATAAGAAGAATTTATTCGTGATACATTTTGTTGCTTTTGTCTCCTCACTACCCACTACCTCCTTTATGCCATATAGCTTTCCATCTTTTAGTTATATTATTCTCCATTTTACTATAAAATCCTGCCAAATAAACTAAGTATTTTTGCGCATTTTCAGGCATAAGTCGGTATATAAGTTTTCCTATTATTCGAATTGGAAAAAAAATAAATTTAACCAATATTTTCATGGATGTAAAAGCTATTCCAACCATAAATAAACCAACAGCTAGTAGTAAGTGAATCACAACTACAATGGGGCGGATAATAACCAGTCTGATTATTCCCAACGTTATTTGAAAGCATCTCTTTATTATAGTAATGATATACTCTAATAAACGCTGATACACGGAAGCAAATAAACTCTTATATGCTGCAATACCACAAAAAACAGATAAAAAAATATATAATCGAATCTCCCCTTGGTTAACTAAAAACAAAAGGTAAAATAAAACCAATGTTTGTAATAACCAAAAACAGATTTCCATACTATAAGAAAGTATGCGATGGTGTTTCCAATAGGAGTCAAATCGTCGAAATGTATCAAGGGCGCAACCTAAATAAACCCCACCTGCAATCATAACCATTATCGTACTAAACTGTGTCGTTAAACTCATTTAAACAGCTTACTAAAGAGACCTTTAGTTTTATCCCCTTGCTGTTCATCCATATATGATAGTTCATATACTTTCCCTTTAATCGCTACGTTACCCTGTTCAACATCTAAATTTTTAATTTGTAAATTCTCTCCTCGAATCATCATGTACCCCATCACTGTTTGTAACAGAAATTCTTCATTATCAAAGCTATCTACTTCCTTCACACCGCTGATTTCGATAACACGACGATTATTCACACGAACAAAGTGTTCCATTTGTACATTGGATGATGAATAGTTCCTTTGACCTTGTACCATTAGAAATCCCTCCCTTATCATTTAAACTATATGATTGGAGGGACAAGTTTAGAACAATAGAAACTATTGTACATGTTCTTCTTTTACAATTGTATACAATGACGTTGCTTCCTCTTTCTTTACTCCCTCTTTAAGTGTTTCTACCAAGATTGTAAGTCTCTTCTGGCCGAACTGTATGGTTAATTCATCACCTACAGATACGTTAGTAGATGCCTTTGCTTGATTGCCATTAATAATAATTCTGCCTTGATCAGCTACTTCTTTAGCTAATGTACGTCTCTTTATTAGTCGGGAAATTTTTAAAAATTTATCCAAGCGCATGATAGATATGTTCTCCTTTTTATAAATTTTTTGTTTTCGCCTCATTCCATAACTTATCTAATTCTTCAAGCGAATAATCTTCTATTAATCGTTCATTTCTCGCCACTTTCTCCTCTATAAATTGAAAGCGCCGAATGAATTTTTGGTTTGTTTGTTCCAATGCAAGGTTAGCATTAACATTATAATATCTTGCTATATTAACAATAGCAAATAGAATATCTCCAAATTCTTTTTCTATTTCGATATTATTTGATTTTTTAATTGCTTCTTTACATTCATTTATCTCTTCAAAAATTTTTTTCCATATTGGTTCAGGGGTTGACCAATCAAAACCAACAGTTGCAGCTTCTTTTTGTAATGCTTCCGCCTTTACTAACGGAGATGCCGATTTAGGGACACGATTAAGCAAAGATGTACATGTACTTTCCATTTTTTCACTTACTTTTATTTCTTGCCAATTCTGCAATACATCTGCTTCCCCTGCCACCTTCACGTTACCAAACACATGCGGATGTCTCCGAATCATTTTATGGGTAATGCTTTCTATTACATCATCAATCGTGAAATAGCCCATGTCTTCCCCAATCTGACTATGTAACATAACTTGTAATAATACATCACCAAGTTCCTCGATAATTGCATCATCATTTTCTTCATTTATGGCGTCTATTAATTCATATGCTTCTTCTATTAAGTAGTTGCGTAACGATTGATTCGTTTGTTTGTTATCCCAAGGACATCCAGAAGGGCTTCTAAGTGTAGCAATAACATCACGAAGTCTAAAAAATTGATGATTCAAAATTTCTGCTTTAGCTGGAGTAATATAAACACTTGTTAAATTACTAAGCTTCACCCCTTGATCTAATTCAACTAACTCAATTGTTTGAATCTTTTCCTGTTTACTCCCAACTGCTTCAATAACAGTCACAGGATGCTGTGGTGGAAGATCTTCTAACAATACTAGTTTAACCTCCGAAGCAATAAAACTATCATACACTTGACAGAAGATCGTATGATTTCGATAATCAATTTGACTGCGTGAAAAATCGGTTGCGTCCAAAAATTGAAACCCGTCAATTGGATCAATTTGAAGTGCTGTAAATAAAGGATCTAGATAGCTTTGTCCACCAGTGATGCTTACTTCTACTTCTGAACTTTCTATTAGTAATTGAACTGTTTTTTCTGCTAGCATTGGATGGCCGGGTACTGCGTATATAAAAGATCCTAGAATTCTTGCTTTTTCCGTTAGTGTATTCGCAATCGTTTGATATACTTGTTCAAACGTATCATGTTGCTCATAGGTATCATCAAATGAATGGAATGAAACACCTTCCTCCTGTAAAGTTCGGATGACTGGGTGGTCGAATGTACGAACATAAATTGGTTGCTTAGAATTCTTTAACTTCCGATAAACACCCAATGATAATTGCTCTATATCACCTGCTCCTAATCCAATTATCTCAATATTCCCTTTCATATTTATCCTCCTTCATTAGGTATCCTACTATATTTTGAAATGGTAATACTTCTAATTCACCCTTTGTAAATGCGCGCAGTCTAATAAGTAAGAAAAAGTAAATGCCAGCTCCTACTAAAACAACTAATAATAGATATACTGCATAAACAACTCTAGATTGTATCAACATAATGGGAAAAACAAACTTATTTAGTAACAATAAGACAAGTGTCATGCCACCCAATGAACAAAGGAAACGAAACCAGGGTAATCGAATAATCTGTTTGTTTAAGATGACTTTTAGTTGGTAGAGATTACACAATAAAACGATACAGGCACTAATCGTCGTTGCTAAAGCAGCTCCGGTAATTCCAAACCGCGGAACAAATAATACATTTAGTATACATTTACATCCAATCCCAAGTAATACGAATCCTGCAGTTCGGTACATATAACCGAGACCTTGCAAAATAGAAGCAGTAGTAATACTAAGCGCTGCAAAAATAATCGTAAGGGATAAAAGTTGTAAGCTTTTTGTACCATTATTGGATAAAAACAATAATTGATTAACATGTGGAAAAAGTGTAATTAATCCTATTGTGGCGCCTGCTGATAAATAAAGACTAAACTTCCATGCACTTCTTATATACGAAAGAAATAGCTTCTTTCGTTTATTTAATCTATTTGTTGTGATGGTAGGAATAAATGCAAGTGCTAAAGATGAACCAACCACAATACCTAGTTGGACTAAAGGCTGACCACGATCAAAAATACCTTTCCATATTTTTGCATCGGATAAAGTAAAACCGTTATGTATTAATCCAGATACTAAAGTGAAAGCATCAACAAATTGTAATAAAAGCAATAACATATGATTGATTGTAATCACTAATCCAAAGCCTAAAACCGAGCGTACAGCTTCATTCCATGTCACACTTGCTTGCTCACTCGCATGAAAAAATACCTGCTTTTTTTTTAAAAAAACATATAAAACAATACTAGCACCTAATGTGCCAACAGTGGATGCGATAGCACCACCTATTCCAATGTAATATAAAGATTGATTCTGATAAACCACATACAAGGAAACGCCAATGATTATACATACTCGTAATAGTTGTTCTGTGATTTGTGAAAACGCCGTTGGTTTCATATTATTTAATCCCTGAAACAAACCACGATAGCTAGAAACAAAAGGGATAGTCAAAAAAACCAATGCTACCATACGCACCGATGGAATCAGAGCAGGATCCCCCATCATAGCTGCAATGTACGGAGCAAATCCAACAATAAGCAATACAAAGGTTACAGAAAAAAAAGTGGTGATCGAAAAAATACGATAAAAGTCAGAAGAGAATAAGCCGTTATCCTTCTTTTCTGCAATTATTTTTGAAATCGCTGTCGGAAAACCATATAGTGCAAGCATCATTGCCATACCTAAGAAAGGATAGATTTGCTGATAGATATAAAAACCAGTATCACCCGTAATGTTTTGTAAAGGGATCCGATATCCTGCACTTAATACTTTACTAATAATACCTGCCAGTGTTAATACGAACGCTCCTTGAAAAAATTGTTTATTGGACTTTTCTTGTGTCATACCATGCGCCTTTCTACGTTAACATCAATAGATTTCATTATATCATAGGCTATTAAGCTTTAGACACTACTTAACTTTAGCAGGTAAAACAAATACATATAACCTAACAGCAAAGAAATTTGAGGATAAAAAGAGCATGTATTATGCTCTCATTAGTGTTGGGATATCAGATCAGGAAGATTAGACAGGATGAAGACAACTGCGCATGTTAACCTAAGTATGAAGAACATTTTTTAACATAAACTAATTAGTATGCAATTCAGATTTAAAATAATCTACATGCTCTCTTTGCTTATTTAAAATTTCATGTACAAGGTCTAAACTTTTTTCATCCAGTTTATCTCGAACTAACTTTTCTGTCATCTTGACACCATAAAGATTCTCTCCTTTTATAGCATGTTTCAAAATTTCCTTTTCATCAGCTGAATGATCAGCCATTTCGCTAATAGAAAGCTGTATCTTACCAATTACTCCTTCACTAGTTTCTGGCGTCCCATGTAGTTGTTGTATACGCTCTGAAAGTAAATCGGCGTGCTGTTTTAAGTCCTTTTGGATTGTAATAAATCTAGTACGAAGGGCTGAATTATCATCTAATTTTTTAATAAAGTTTTCAAAAGCATGTATACCCATATATTGACCTTGAAGTAGTTTGTTTAGAGTTTTTATAACCTGTTCATTGTTCATTTTATATCCGTCCTTTCAGATTAAATTTTCCCCCATGATAAATGGTATTATTCTAAAAGAGATTAAAAAGTTATAAGTAAAGTTATTATAAATAAACAAAAACCTTTCTGCTTAAAACAGAAAGGTTTTTTAACATGATACTTATTTAATTTCTATAAAATCACCTTGATTTTCACTTATTTTCCCTGTTTTCACTTCAATGGATTGACCTTCTTGAAGATTTGTGAAAATAACTGGTGTAACAGTAGATTGTGCATTATTTGCAATATAATCTAAATCTACTTCCATTAATAAATCGCCTTGTTTTATTTCTTGTCCCTCTTCTACCTTTTGAGTAAATCCTTCACCTTTTAATTGAACTGTATCGATACCAATATGAATCAGTAATTCTAATCCATTCTCAGCTTGAATACCAATGGCATGTTTTGTAGGGAAGATATTAAGCACCTTACCCGTTACTGGTGCAACTACTTTTCCTGATGATGGATTTACAGCAAATCCATCTCCCATCATTTTCTGTGAGAATACTTGATCGGGAACATCAGAAATAGATAATATTTCACCATCCATCGGACTAGTTACATCCACTTTACCCGTTACTGACGGAAGATCACATGCTTGTTCTGTTACTTCATCTTTTGTAGCTTCTTTTTTACGTGGGGTTTTCCCATCAATAATGTCTTGCATTTGGCCGCGAATCGTATCGGATACAGGACCAAAAATTGCTTGAATATTGTTACCAACTTCCATTACCCCGGAAGCACCTAATTTCTTCAAACGTTTCTTATCTACTTTGTTTTTATCATCTACACTGACACGAAGTCGTGTAATACAAGCATCTAGATGAGTAATGTTTTCTTGACCACCCATAGCAGATAAGATCTCATATGGTCGGTCATCTACTTCACCATCACTATCTAAATCTCCTTCTGCTTCATCTTCACGCCCAGGAGTGGCTAAGTTAAATTTAAGAATAGCCCAACGGAAACCGAAGTAATAGATTACTGCAAATACCAGACCGACAACGATGACCCACCACCAGTCGGTACGGTTTGGCATAATACCAAACAAGATATAGTCAATTAAACCTCCAGAAAAAGTCATACCAATTTTCACATCGAGTAAATACATCGTCATAAATGACAACCCGGCGAAAACTGCATGAATACCAAACAATACTGGAGCTACAAATAAGAATGAAAATTCAAGTGGTTCTGTAATACCAGTTAAGAATGTAGTTAGTGCTGCGGATGCCATTAAACCACCAACCACTTTTTTACGTTCTGGTTTTGCCGTATGGTAAATCGCAAGTGCAGCTGCTGGAAGACCAAACATCATAAATGGGAATTTACCAGTCATGAAGTTACCAGCAGTAAATGGTACACCATCTTTCAATTGTTCAAAGAAGATCGTTTGGTCACCACGGATAATCTCACCAGCGGCATTTGTATAGTTACCAAATTCAAACCAGAAAGGCGAATAAAAAATATGATGAAGCCCAAACGGAATTAATGAACGCTCAATTACACCAAATACAAAAGTAGAAATTGTACGATTTGTTTCTAACATAAAGTGAGATAATGTATTTAAGCCTTCTTGTACAAATGGCCACAAGAAATACATAAGAATCCCTAAAAGTAAAGATGAAAATGCAGTAATAATAGGAACAAAACGTTTCCCCGCAAAGAATCCTAAAAACTGTGGTAATTCAATATTAAAGAATTTTTTATACAGATAGGATGCAAGAACACCAACAATTATACCACCAAACACACCCGTTTGAAGTGTATTTATTCCTAAAACGGATGCATAAGCCGGGTCATTTGCAGCCATATCGGCAGTGACATTTCCAAAAACACCCATTGTCACATTCATAATTAAGTACCCTATAATAGCCGCTAAACCAGCAACACCATCTCCACCAGCTAGACCAATTGCAACACCTACAGCAAATAAAAGAGGTAGGTTATCAAAAACAATTCCTCCAGCTTCAGACATTACTTCTAGTACTTTTAAGACTGCTGGATTCCCAAACCAAGGGAATTTATCAATCCATGAATCTTGAGCAAAGCTTGTACCAAATGCAAGTAAAATACCTGCAGCAGGTAATAAGGCAACAGGAAGCATTAATGCTTTCCCTATTTTTTGTAATGTGCCAAAAATATTTGATCTAGACATTACGTTCTCCTCCTTTTTATTCGTTATACAGAAATTAGTTTGTGTTAAAATTGAAAAATAATGAATGACAATAGCGTTTTCATAATTTAAATAAACTTATAAATAAAAATAAAAAAGGCATGAGTAGAAAGATCCCCAATACCAGAAAAGGATATAAATATCCTCTGGTATTGAAAACACTTTTACTCATGCCTGATCGAATCAGTAACACGCAACTAAATTTTATTAGTCAGACGTTGGAGATGAATGGTTAAATATAGTACCTCCGTTTCATCTACAGGTCTATTTAATTGTTTCTGCATAACTTTAATCAACTTCCAAGCAAGATTATAGCACAGTGGGTAAGTCATTTTCAACATTTCTGCCAAAGTTTTTTGTTCACCTAACTGTTCTCCCTGATACACGCGTTCTATTGCGCGATGGAGATGTTGAATTAATCGGTTATAATTGATATCACCTTTGGACAATCGAATATCTAAATTCTCCTCTATCACCTTAACCATTCTGGTAATAAGCTTATGATGTTTGTTTAAGTCTCTTAGGGATTTGTCAGTTACAGCGCTATGAATGTGCAATGCGACAAATCCGATCTCACCTTCCGGAAATTGAATATTTAATTCATTTTTTACTTTTTGCACCACTTCAGAAGCTACTTGAAATTCTTTTGGATACAAGGACTCAATTTCTAACAAAAATGGATTATTAAAAGGAATCTTTTTGTGAACACGATTAATTGCAAACGCTAAGTGATCTGTTAATGCAACATGAATATGCTCGTTCAATGACCTTCCCATTCTCTCTTCAATATAGAACATCACATCATTCATAAAGCTAAAAATATCTTTATCCACGTGCCTCAACAAGTGCATATACTGTTCTTTTTCCTGTTCATCCTTTAATAAGAATGTCTTATCTGCTTGATCAAAAGGAACTTTGTCCCCTTTTTGTTTATTAAATCCCAAGCCTTTCCCAATTAAAACCACTTCTTTATAAAGTGGATGTGTTGCAATAATAACATTATTGTTTAACGCTTTCTCCACAATTAATTCTTGCATAACGGCAATCCTCCAAAGCTATGCCATTCAATCATATTCCATGGTATATGCAAACGCTATAATGTGCAAGTATTTTATGTTACTTAAAAAGTGATAGGCCTTTTTATTAGCCTATCACTCATCTAAAAAGCAACTATTCCATCTGTCTAGCTAAAAACCCAGCAGCTGTTTCTGCCGCCTTTTGTTCTACTGTTGAGACACTACCTTCTTTAGAGAAAATAATTACACAGCCAATGGGATCTCCATTTGCAATAATTGGGTGCATGACATAAGACACATTCAATACACCTTGATCAGCAATTAGTTCCAATGCTACTTTTTCCGGCTTCATTACACTATTTCGCTCTTCCATTACTTTTTCAATTGGTTGTGCAATGCTCTTACCTAAGTAATCTTTTTTTGGTTCTCCTGCAACAGCAATATATGCATCACGATCACATATTAAAATTCCATTTCCAACTGAGTCAAATAGTGCTTCTGCATATTCTTTTGCAAAGGTACTTAATTCACGTATTGGAGAATATTTCTTTAAGATCACTTCCCCTTCTCGATCAACAAAAATCTCCAAAGGATCACCTTCACGAATACGTAATGTCCTTCTAATTTCTTTAGGTATAACTACTCTTCCCAAATCATCAATACGACGTACAATTCCTGTAGCTTTCATTTCAAGCAGCCTCTCTTTCTTTGATGATCATCTATCTGGTATCATTTCCACTTTTAAAAAGTAAAAACATAAATAACCAGTTGTGGTTTTAGTATGGTTGTATAAAAATGAACTATACATTTTATTTTGTATCGTCACGCTTTAAATTTTCCATGTCCTTCATAAAGCAAATGATTTCCTGATAACGATTTGGATATGTTTTCCTATCCCAACGAAAGCTAATTTTTAAATTCTGATTATCTGTACCAAGTTGCATCATACGCCCATATTGATTTGCATAATAAAATAATTTTTCACCATCAATAACTTGGCTGGCACTTGATTCGATAAGTAATTCCGTTGCTTGTTTTTTTTCTCTTATTGATTCAACTCGTTGTTTCTTTGCTTCAATTCGTATTTCTGTTACATCAAATAAGTTAGCAACTTCACTTGGATAATCACCGAATCGGTCAATTAATTCCTCACGAAGTTCTTCTACTTCACTTTCGGATGCAACTGTCTGGAATCGTTTATACATATCGATTTTTTGCTTTCCATCTGGAATGTAGGTATCTGGTAAATACGCATCAATTGAAATACTAATTTCAGGATTAAATGGTTTAATTTCTTCCTCCATCTTTCCTTCTTTTCGTTTATCAACAGCATCTTTTAGCATTTGAGAATACATATCAAATCCTACTGAATCAATAAAGCCATGTTGTTGTGCACCTAAAATATTCCCCGCACCACGAATGGATAAATCACGCATAGCTATTTTAAATCCAGATCCAAGTTCAGTAAATTCTTTTATTGCCTGCAAGCGTTTTTCGGCTACTTCTGTCAACACTTTATCTTTTTGATAAGTGAAATAAGCATAAGCAATACGATTACTTCTTCCAACACGCCCACGAAGTTGATAAAGTTGGCTTAGCCCCATACGATCTGCATCATATACAATAAGTGTATTGACATTTGGTATGTCAACACCCGTTTCAATAATAGTTGTACTTACTAATACATCATATTCTCCTTCTAAAAAGCCAAACATCACATTTTCAAGCTCTGTTTCATTCATCTGGCCATGTGCAACACCTACACGGACATCATCAACAAGCATACTAATTTCCTGTGCTTTACGTTCTATATTTTCTACACGGTTATAAAGGAAAAAGACTTGTCCACCCCTTGCCATTTCCCGCTCAATAGCTTCACGTAAAAACATCGGATTATACTCTAGTACATATGTTTGAATTGGAAATCTATTTGCAGGTGGCGTTTCAATAACGGATAAATCTCTTACACCTAGCATTGACATATGTAATGTTCTTGGAATTGGTGTGGCTGTTAATGTTAATACATCAACATTTGTTTTTAATTGTTTGATTTTTTCTTTATGCTTTACACCAAAACGTTGCTCTTCATCAACAATCAATAAACCTAGTTCCTGATAAACAACATCCTTTGATAACAATCGGTGCGTACCTATTACTAAATCAACTAATCCCTTTTTTAAACCTTCTAATGTCTCTTTCTGCTGTTTTCTTGTCCTGAAACGACTTAACAACCCTATATTTACTGGATAGTCTTGAAAACGTTCCATTACCGTCTCATAATGTTGTTGTGCTAAAATTGTAGTGGGAACTAAGATTGCTACTTGCTTTCCTTCTGCTATTGCTTTGAAAGCAGCTCGAATAGCCACTTCCGTCTTACCATATCCAACATCTCCACAAAGCAAGCGATCCATTGGTCGAACCCGTTGCATATCTTCCTTAATTTCCTCTATACAGCGTAGTTGATCCTCTGTTTCTTCATAAGGAAAAGCATCTTCAAATTCACGTTGCATAATGGTATCTTCTGAGAATGCATAACCTTTAGATGCCTCTCGCTCCGCATAAAGCTTAATTAAATCATCTGCTATGTCCTCGACAGTGGATTGAACTTTTCTTTTTACTTTTTTCCATTCACTTCCACCCAGTTTATACAACTTTGGTTCTTTTCCTTCTGACCCTACATATTTCTGAACTAAATCAATTTGATCAATAGGAACAAATAACTTGTCGTCCCCAGAATACTTTAACAACATAAAATCTTTGTGTGCACCATTTACAGCTAGATTTTCTATACCTATGAAACGTCCAATTCCATGGTGCACATGAACAACGTAGTCACCGACCTTTAACTCCTGGTAAGACTTAATACGCTCGGCATTAGAAATTTTTTGTTTTCTTTTAGACGTCTTTTTGGCTGTTTTCTTAAATAATTCTTTTTCCGTAATAATGGCTAGCTTATGAAGTGGAAGTTCAAAACCACCAGTAAGTTCACTAATCATAATTGTTATGTTTTGCACAGGGAGTGCTGTATCATTATCCATAATTTGTGATTCCATTTTATAATCTTGTAAAATAGATTGAACCTTTTCTGCACGTTCAGCATTAGGGGTCATTACAATAATAGAATAGTCACTTTTTTTCCAACGACCTATTTCATTCTGTAAAACATGCATTTGTCCATGAAACTGTTGCATTGCGCGGCAAGATAAATTCACAATATTTTGTGGTGTAGTATTTGGAATATGACGTAAAAATACAGATAAATAAATCTTTGGATACTTCATCCTATCCCATACGTCATGCCAATCAAAGGCGCTGGAAGCTTCACGGACCATTTTATGATCTTCTAATAACGTCTGGTGCCACTCTGCATCTGATTGGTCAAGATGTAGCGCTGCCTCTTGAATACGACTCATCTCATCCAAGATGATACATCCATTATTAGGTAAATAATCTAGTAAACTAGACTTTCGCTCATAGAAAAATCCAATATATTTTACTAACTCCTGAAATCGTTCTTGTTCTTTCATTCGTTCAATATCATGAGTAATAACCTGTGATAGCTTCTCCTTAGCACTTGGATCATGTAATTTTTTTAAATCATCAGCTAAAGCATTTTCTAATCGTTGTGCTCCTGCTAATAGGTCTTGATCTGTTAATAGTATTTCAGTAACTGGCTGAATCGTGATGTATTCTTGTTTTTCTAATGAGCGCTGTGATTCGGCATCAAAAAAACGAATAGAGTCTACTTCTTCATCGAACAATTCCACTCGGACAGGATTAGATTCTGTAATTGGATACATATCTAAAATCCCACCACGCATACTATATTCACCCGGGCTAGATACCATATCCACTCGATTATATCCCATATGATTTAAAGTATTTATATAAGTAGTAATAGAAATATCTCTTCCTATTTCAAATCTAAGCTGATATTTGCTCCAATAATTTTTTGGAGGAAGCATTCTTTTTAAAGCAGCAACAGGTGCTACTAGAATACCTTTTTCACTTTGTGACCATTCAGTAAGAGCTTGAATCCGTTGGCTTCGTAATTCTGGACTAGCCACCGCCATCTCTGTTGTAATTAATTCATTAACTGGGTATAAATAAATATAATTATTGCTATTTGACATTTTAACTAAATCATCATAAAGCTGTTGTGCCTGTGTTAAATGATGCGTTATAAGCAAAATGGGACGATCAATGGATTCTTTTAAAATAGATACTAATAAACTGCGCGCAGATCCTGTTAATCCACTGACAAGCTGTTCATTTAAACCAGATGATAAACCATTGATTATCGAGTAAATATCATCATGATGGTACAAGTAATCCTTTATTCCTTTCATTTTCTTCCCCCCTATATTTCACACATTTTTCTGATCATTCTTTACGTGCAAAAATGCTTTGGTTTACTAACCAAAGCTATAAAACATTGCGATCTATTTTATCTATTATGTTTTTATCCTATATTCTCTTATTGAAGAAAAGAATCTAATGCATGATAGTGCGGATTATGTTCTAATGTTTCTTGACAGTCCTCACATATGACATACATCTCTATCTCACCATTTGCTCCATACTGTATCATTTCTTTTCGATCTTCATTAGATAGCGTCTGCCATCCCAACGACCTTGTATCAACTATATCTTGCTTAATCGTACCCAATAACTGCTTACAATGGCGACACTTGTATAAAATTGCCATAAACATACCTCCAATGGAAAAGATGCTTTGCTATTTATCATTTCCATTGATTCTTGTTTTATACACTATATGATTATTGGTTAAAATCATTCATTACTTCTTGAAAAGGTTTGTGCATCCACGCATTACAAGCCTGAACTGCATGTTTAATACCTTCCTGCACTTCTAAATGTTGAGATTTATCAAAATCGCCTAAAACATGATCAATAACACTTGCATGACCCGAAGGACGATCAATACCTATACGAAGTCGATTGAAATTTTTAGTTCCAAGATGGTCAATAATTGACCGTATACCATTATGACCACCATGTCCTCCTTTTTGTCTGAGCCTGATCTTCCCTGTTGGTAAATCAAGGTCATCATAAACAACGAGAATATCGCTCACTTCGAGTTTATAAAAATCCATCAATGGACGAATGGAATCACCAGATAAGTTCATATATGTTTGTGGTTTTAGTAAAATGATTTTTGTCTGTTCCATCTTTTCCATTGTATATAGACCATTAAATTTTGATTTATTAATTTTCCAGTTATTATACGTTGCAAGTTCATCTAATACCATAAAGCCAATATTATGGCGTGTGTCTTCATATTTTTTACCAGGATTCCCTAACCCAACAATACACTTCATTTTCTCACGTCTTTCTTTAGACAGTTTACATACGCTTTATATTCTACTGATTTCCATGGCAAAAATAAAGCGATAACTTATTATATTATTTGTGTTGTTTAAATTCTCATTAGCTTCTCACTAATGATAGCAGATCTCCCCTATGTAATACAAAAATGAATCTTTGTAATAACAGAATCAATTATCACCATTTTATTATAAAAAAGCTTGGACAATTGTCCAAGCTTTTATTTATATTATTCTTCATCATCTGTTTTTTCATTAATTACTTCTGGTTCTGCTTCTTCTTCTTCTGTTACTTCTTCTGCACTATCAGGAGCAGTTACCGTTACGATCGTTGTATTTTCATCTTCAAGGATCTCATAGTTTTTCCCTTCTTTTAAATCGGAAACCATAATACTATCTCCTATTTCTAATGAAGAGACATCAATCGTTATTTCTTCAGGAATATCTGCGGGCTTTGCTCGAATTGCTAATTCATACAACGGTTGTTGTAGCACGCCACCTTCTTTGGCTCCTTGTGCGTCCCCTTCTAATCGGATAACAACCGACACATCCATTTCTTGAGACATATTAACAACATAAAAGTCCGCATGAACAAGCTCATCTCTTAATGGTTCAATTTGATAGTCATGCAACATTACATCTACTGTTTCGCCTTCAACATCTAATGAGATAATTGCATTTTTTCCTTCGTCTCGGACTGTTTTTAATAATTCTACACTATCAACTGAGACAGTATTTGATTTTTTGTCATTACCATACACCACTGCTGGTATGCGTCCCGATTGTCTAATTAGTTTCGTATTTGATTTTTTTAAATCTTCTCTTTTACTTGCTTTAAGTTTTACTGCCAAGTTCATCAACCTCCAATAAATTTAAAAACTAAATCTATTTAAGGTTATTCCCTGTTACTTGCAAGATTAAACATTTAAATTTAATTAATCAAATAACACACTAACAGATTGCTGTTCATGGACACGAATAATTGCCTCACTGATTAGTGGAGCTACCGATAAAGTTCTAACTTTTTCTGTTTGCTTTTCCTCAGGTAATGGAATAGTATTTGTAATTACTAGCTCTTTAATTGGCGAGTTACCGATTCTATCCATAGCTGGTCCGGATAGCACTGGATGCGTACAGCAAGCATATACTTCTTTTGCACCATTTTTAATTAGCGCATTAGCACCTAATGTAATGGTTCCTGCTGTATCAATAATATCGTCAATTAAAATAGCTGTTTTTCCTTCTATATTCCCAACAATATTCATTACTTCAGCTACATTCGGGCGTGGACGGCGTTTATCAATAATTGCTATAGGTGCTTTTAGACGATCTGCCAACTGACGCGCTCTAGTTACGCCACCATGATCTGGTGAAACAACCACAACATCTTCCAAGCCTTTTTTATTCCAATAATCAGATAAAATTGGAACACCTACTAATTGGTCAACAGGGATATTAAAGAAACCTTGTATTTGTGGAGCATGTAAGTCTAACGAAATAACACGTGAAGCTCCAGCTACTTGTAATAAATCTGCTACTAATTTTGCAGTAATTGGTTCACGTGCGCGTGCTTTTCGATCTTGACGCGCATAACCATAGTAAGGCATAACAATATTAATGGTTTTAGCTGATGCTCGTTTTAGTGCATCAATCATAATTAATACTTCCATAATATGTTGATTTACTGGTACACAAGTAGATTGAACAACATACACATCACAACCGCGTACACTTTCTTCGATATTAATTTGAATTTCTCCATCGCTAAAGGTCGTAACTGAACATTCTCCTAATGGAACACCTATCTGTTCTGCTATTTCCTCTGCTAAATGTGGATTAGAATTTAAAGTGAATACTTTCAAAGATGAATCTTGATATCCCGCTGACATTTCGTCAAACCTCCATTTTAATCTATTTAAATTTATTTAATCGTTTTACATATGCCTCTTTATTTACTTGTTTCGAACGAGCAATCGACAAAGCATCTGCAGGAACATCTTTATTAATAGTAGAGCCTGCAGCTACAAGCGCACCTTCCCCAATCGTTACTGGTGCAATTAAATTGGCATTACACCCAATAAAAGCATTATCTTCTATTTTAGTTAGATATTTGTTTTTTCCATCATAATTAACAGTGATTGTTCCACAACCAACATTAACATCCTTACCTATTTCTGCATCACCAATGTAACTTAAATGGGAAACTTTACTCTTGTCATCAATTTGTGCTTTTTTAACTTCTACAAAATTACCAATTTTTACTTCATCACCAATTGCTGTTTGCGGACGAATATGTGCAAAAGGGCCGATATTTACATGATTACCAATTTCGCTATCTGTTGCAACACTTTGTTTTATAATTGTATTTTCACCAATTAAACAATTATTAACCTCTGAATGTGCACCTATTACAGTACCAGTACGAATAGATGTTTCTCCTTTAATAACACAACCAGGCTCAATCACCACATCCGGGTCAATGACAACCTGTGGTTCGATATAAGTATAATCAGGATCAACAATCGAAACACCATTTTTCATATGCTTCATATTAATACGATTTTTCATGATTTTTTCTGCTTTTGATAGTGCTACTCGATCATTAACACCTATGGTTTCATCCGGATCTTTTGTCTTGTGCGCTGCTATTTTTTCATCTGCCTGTTTCAAAATCTCGATTACATCCGGAAGGTAATATTCTCCCTGTGCATTATCATTGGACACTTTCTTTAAAGAATCAAATAGTAATTCATTATCAAAGCAATATGTACCTGTATTAATTTCATTTACTAAAAGCTGATCTTCTGTAGCATCTTTGTGCTCGACAATTTTTGCAACATTCCCATCACTATCTCGAATTACTCGTCCATATCCACTAGGGTCAGTAATGGTTGTAGTTAAAACGGTTGCTTTTGCTTCTGATTGTACATGATGATCAAATAAAGCATTTAATGTTTCTGCCGTTAATAAAGGGGTATCACCACAAACCACCAACGTTACGCCTTGTTCATTCTCAATGAATGGTGCTGCTTGTTCTACCGCATGTGCTGTTCCTAATTGTTCTTCTTGAAGAATAAATTCAGATAAATCATCTAACTGTTCTTTAACATGCTCTGCACCGTACCCTACGATTGTCATGACTCTAGTTAAATTTAAGGGTTGTAGTTGATCCATTACATGCTGAACCATAGGTCGACCCATCACGGGGTGTAAAACTTTATAAATCTTTGACTTCATTCTTGTCCCTTGCCCTGCTGCGAGGACAATTGCGTATCGATTTTCCATCAAGCTAGCCTCCATCTTCTTTTTTGTTAAGTGGATCTTCAGCTCGTGCTGTTCCTTCAGCACAAAGAACGCTTCGGCAGCGATACATGACACGTAGAAAATGATCCTTTATTTTCAGATATCTACGTATTAAGAATTACTTATTCATTTTTTAGAAACTACATTGCTTATTATAAACCGAAACTATACTATTTTATATACATTAACGAATATATCCTAATTACCTGTCTATTTCAACAACAAAATACACGAAGATAAAGTACAGAAAATTCGCCAAAAAGAAAAAAGTCTAATCTGGTTGATTAGACTAAGATAGTAATTTATTAATCTTAAGAAGCTCCTGCTCCTTCATATTGCACTTCTACCTCTCCGACACGATGATATTCCTCTAATACTGCTTCTTGGATTTTAGTTCTTGTATTAGAGTTAATAGGATGTGCTATATCTCGAAACTCTCCATCTGGCGTTCGTTTTGAAGGCATCGCAACAAACAACCCACTGTTTCCATCAATCACACGAATATCATGCACAACAAATTCTTGATCTAATGTAATAGAAGCAATTGCTCGCATTCTCCCTTCGGTATTCACGCGGCGTAATCTCACGTCTGTTACTTCCATTATGTTCACCACCTTTTCCCATAGAACTTATTACCATAATTCTACATAAGTATAGGATTTCCTGCTTATTATGAAAAAAAATATAAATTAATTTTTCTATATTATTTTTATTCATAATAAACAAAAGGGGGAACACCATTAGGGTGCTAGAAGTCACGCATAAGACAAGCTATTACCTGTTGGTAATCGTGCCATTTAAGCAACTTAAGACAAGATACTATTTAATCAAGTTCATTAAAAAAATTACCTTTACGCACTTCAATTTGTTGATTACGAACATCAACATTTGATATTTTTACTAGCGAAGTATAATCCTCTACTACTCGCTCATCTTCTTCATCTTCAGCTTCGGCCAATACACCTATTCCAGCCACCTGAGCATCAAATTCTTTTAATAGACTTTTCATTCCGTCAATTGTACCGCCTGCTTTCATGAAATCATCAACGATACACACCTTAGCTCCTTGCTTGAGGCTTCTCTTTGTTAAGACCATGGTTTGTATTTTTCGAGAGGAGCCAGACACGTAATTAATACTCACTGTTGATCCTTCCGTTATTTTAGGATCACGTCTGACGATAACAACTGGAACATTTAAAAAGGAAGCCACCGCATAGGCTAATGGTATCCCTTTTGTTGCAACAGTTACAACTGCTTCAATATCAAGTGGTGCAAATTTAGTAGCAAACAAACGACCAATTAATCGAATCGTTTCAGGCTCTCCTAAAATATCACTCATAAATAAATAGCCACCTGGTAACAATCGATTCGGATCTTCCAATCGATGACATAAAGTATTAATAAATGATTCACTGTTTTCCTTGCCATAATGCGGAATATAACGCACACCACCAGCAGCTCCAGAAACAGACTCTAGATAACCAATACCCTCTTGTTGTAACATGTTATTCATTATCGTTAAATCTTCACTAACGGAAGACTTAGCTGCTTGATACTTTTCTGCAAAGAATGGCAAAGATATTAATTGTAGGGGATGTTCTAATACATAGTGTGTCATCCCAATTAAACGATCACTTCTTTTCATATACACACCTCAAAAGCCGAATATTTTAAAACGAATATACCATTTTATACGGTTTCGATCAAGTTTTGGGAATAACTAATCACTCTAACTCGCATACTTTATCACATAAGCATCATTTAAAACGGGTAGAGTCAATTCCACTCATCAAAACGGCATATATTTTTAAATAAATCGCCTTTACTTTTTATTTCAGGGACATATATTCCCAACCTATATTACACTTCATCTTTTATCTATTCCTAATCATACCATAGCATAGAGAAAAAAAGGAGACAAACCCTTTATTCGGATTTGTCTCTTACTAATTGTTGTTCAGCCATTTCCACAGCGCGCTTTACCATATTTCCAGCATCTCGTGCCTTAATACCGCCCCAACCTTCTTTTTGAACGGTGTCGTAAAAACCTAATTCTTTTGCAATCTCTTCTTTCAATCGTTCGGACATAATGCCACGACGTCTACTCATATGAGAGACCGCTCCTTTCTTTAATCAATAGGCCGACAAAGCTAGTATGCGTAAAAAGCTCAATTATATAACTTATATCATTTAGTAAGTATAGTAATACGATCATTATTTTCACAACGCTTGGGCTTTATTCCAAGACATCACCTTAAAAGACAAAACAAAAAGCAGCAAACTTTGTTTACTGCTCCCCAACCGCTACTACACTTCTGTCTTCGATGAAGTTTAACTCTACTGTTTCTGTCAAAATATCAGCATAACTGTACGAAACACGCTCAAACGCATTCTCTTCTTGATCAAGTGCCACAATAAACACCGCTGGATACGTCTCAGCCAACGTTCCATACCGTTCCACTGTCTTCCTTCTTCCACCATTGGCAGTTAATTTCAAACGTTTTCCAATTTGGCAATCCAGACCTCGTTTAATTTCGACTAATGTTTTGGCCAATATACTCCACCTCACTGAATTAAGTATAACACAAGCTTGTATTACAGTCAATAAAATATTACATTATAACAAGTTATTGTTTTACTTGTCAACTAAATATTTTGTGACTTTTCCATTACTTATTAGGGTTTCACAAAAATGTAAAATTATGTACAAAAAAAGAAGGTAACTATTTACCTTCTAATTTAACTCTTCTTCGACATATGGCATTCCCGTACGGAGCAGCCCTTTTGTTTCAATACCACCTAAACCTTTTTCTCCTGTTAATGTATTTCTCAGCGCATCATATACACTAACCTTTTCCATAAACGAGGTATACGCAACTTTTGCAGCAATATAAACAGGATCTAAGGCATGAATGTTAATCCTAGACGGTGAGCTTGCAAAATTAGCACCTGCTCTAATTAACGATTCAAAATGAGATTGACAAGCTCCAGCAAAAATCACTAATTGATCAACATTAGGTACAATACTTCTTGCTTCTCTCACCGTATCAACAAAATACTTGGAATGACGATATGCCCGCAAATCAGTCTTTTCCCCTTTGTTACGCAAAAATGCATCATGGCCAGTAATTACAATTATATCTGGCTGAATTTTTGTAACTAATCGACCGATTTCCTCTGGCATTTCTTTTTCATCACAATAAAGGCCATGTACTTGCAAGCCAACTCGTTGATATAGCTCAATACATTTTTTCAAATATAAGCGATCTCCATCCAAGTGCAGTACGCGTGCTGGTACCTGAAAATAATTTGCATCTTGATGATACCCAGCAGTTGACTCATAATGTCGCTTTTCCTTCATTAATTGGTAGTCCTGGCGAAACAGCCGAAAAGAGTAATCTTCTTTTTCCTTCTCTTGTTTTTTCCAATCTTGTATTTCTCGTTTATGAACTTTTCTTAAATCAGTTATATCAGCATCTGCTTCTAAACGGATATCTTCCCCATGAAGGATAGCCACATTATTGTTTATCGTATTAATTCGAAAAAGAATATCATTTTTATATGAATCCCTAGTAACTACATCACCAGTAACAAAAGACATGGTTCAACCACCTCATATTCACGATAGACGTTTTACCATAGATTATGGTCAATTAGGTGAATATGTGCGTTTATCGTTTATAAAATACATTGGCTAAATCAGCAAACTCTTGAATAGATAAGGATTCGCCACGGCGCGTCCCATCAATTCCTGCACGTTTCAACCTGACTTCTATTTCTGCTTTTGTAAAATTCTCAGCAAAATACCTAGACAAATTATTTCGCAATGTTTTTCTTCTTTGTGCAAAAGCGGCCTGCACCAAATCAAAGAAAAAGGCCTCATCTGCCACTTCGACTAATGGTGTCTCCCTTTGACTTAAATGTAATACTGCAGAATCAACATTTGGTTGAGGCATAAATACAGTTTTGGGAACATAAAGTGCAACGGTCGCTTCTGTAAAATACTGTACCGCAATCGATAATGAGCCATAACTTTTCGTATTTGGTTTTGCGGCCATACGATCAGCTACTTCCTTTTGAATCATTACTGTAATACTGGAAATAGGTAAACGCTCCATCAGTAGCTTCATTAAAATAGGGGTTGTAACGTAATATGGTAAATTAGCTACTACCTTTATATCATGTTGATTCGAAAAATACGTTCTCACTATTTGCTCAACATCTGCTTTTAGCACATCTTGATATACAATCGATAAATTCGCATAATCCTTTAATGTATCTTCTAAGATAGGGGTTAGCCTTTGATCAATCTCAAATGCAATCACCTGCTTACTATGCCTTGCCAATTGTTCAGTTAATGCACCTATTCCTGGTCCTATCTCTATTACAGCTGTATCTTTGCTAACACCAGCTGCTTCAATGATATTTTTTAAAATATTAACGTCTATTATGAAATTTTGTCCTAAACTTTTTTTAAATGAGAATCCATATTTATTTAATATCTCTTTTGTTTTAGTTGGTGTTGCAATTGCTTTAAAAGTCATCGTTTTCCTCCTGAAGAATCACAGACATTTCTTCTGCCAAGCGCTCTTGTGATATTTGAAACATATGTAATCTCTTTAATAATTGTTTTCCGTTTGCATAACCAATCCGTAATCGTTTCGTTAATTTTTCTCTTCGATCTTTAGCATTAGGTCCTCCTACTAAACCAAACCCAATTAGATCCTCTTTTTTAATATCAACAGGCTGTAATTCAGTTAATTGGTACACTTCTGACAATGCCTCTTGAATCGTCTTAATGGAGGCATGCTCAATACCAATTCCTTTATCTTGTTTTGCTCGTGCTTCATGCTTTGTCAAAAAAGCATGTTTACATCCTGGTACTGCTTGAGAGACAATATGTCGTATACGTTGACCTGGATAATCAGGATCAGTAAAGATTATAATCCCTCTTTTTTCTTGTGCATGTTTTATTTGTTCAATGATCTGTTTATTAATTGCTGATCCATTTGTTTCTATTGTATCGGCGTTAACCGCTTGTTTTATTTTAGACGTATCGTCTTTACCTTCTACTACAATTATCTCTTGTATTTGCACGTGATATTCTCCCATTCATTAATCTTTCTACATTATAGAATTCGACATACAACTTAAGCAAGTACCCTTGGATGAAAACGTGAAATTATTATTTAAGCCATAGAACGTGAGGCATAAGGGGATCTACGACACCACCTTTTAACTCGCATGCATAGTTATTATTATAAAAGGGATTGTCACAATGACAATCCCTTCTAGAGCCTTTTTAAGTTATACCATAACTACTCAAGTATTTCTACTTTTACTCTTTTCCACCCATAACGCATGGCTGCAGCTAATGATGGCAGATGAACATCAATTCGATTCCCTTTGATATTACCCCCTGTATCTCTGGCTACTGCATAGCCATAGCCTTCTACATACACTTTTGTTCCTAACGGAATAACATTAGGATCAACAGCAATCACTCCATTTGGGTTTTCCTTCAAGTTGTAGCCGGTTGCCGTTCTACCAGATCCGCTACAAGTTCTGCAATCCCAATTATATGCCGTTGCATGCATATATAATGTTTTTTTCGTTTTGCTATCTCCACGAGATACTGTGTTTGTTGCAGTATTTTGAATCACTTTTGTTCCAACTGCAACTACTCGATCTTTACTTTCCTTTTTTACATTTTCAGAAATTAACTCTCTATCAACTTCTTCTCCGTTTTCAAGCGTAACTTCATATTCTTTTTCAATTAAACCTTTTTCACCAGACTTAACTACTTGTTCTGTCCCTTTTTTTAATGATTGATCATTTTTCTTCACCGTAGCATAATCCGTCTTTTCTTCTACTACTTCGGTTACTTTCTCTACACGGGTAATTGTTACAGTCATTTCGTCTGTAACGCGTTCTGTTTCTTTTGGTTCTATTCGATCAAGTTCATTTAATGTAATGGATTGACTAGAGAGTAGGTCTTCAACAGTGGCTGTTGTAGTCCAAACTTCTTTTTCCTCTCCACCATCATTAAGCGTAACCTTACTCGCTTTTTCTAACGTAATATCCAACCCATCTTCAATGGTTTTAGAAGCGTCAACAGATAACTCATCATGCTTCTCAACCGTAATGTTCTCATCTTTTAAGAAAGTTGCTACTGTATCTTCTGTTGTATAATATGTGGTTGCATCTCCATCAACAGTTAACACAATTTCCTTTGCTTTTTCATATACTATTTCCATATCATTTGTTATAAGTTCTGTTGTTTTATGTGAAAGTGCATCATGTTCTCCGACGTTTATTTCAAGTTCTTGCATTAAATCTGCAACTGTTTCAGCATGTGTATTCACTGTTTGTTTCTCACCATTTGCAGTCACTTCGACTGCTGATTCAGTAGCCTCAAATGTAACATAAGCTACGAACGCAAATAACATCATAACTGAAACAACAGGTATCACCAACTTTTTATTCAGTGTTGGCAATAGCTTGGAAAGATTCTTCATCCTCTTTTGCCTCCTTTATACCCGCCGTTGTATTATATATACAATACAACGGTGTGTCAAACAGGTAAAAGGAGCATTGTAATAGTATAAAAGGCTTATACACCAAGGCTTATATGATGAAAACTTCTAATTATTTCATCTTTATTAAAAAAAGATTACATCAAGTTTAATTCGTAACATTTCCGTAAAATAAGCATATGGTTCTGATATTTTATCATAATCGAAATAAACGATCGGCATTTTTCTTTGTGGCCTGTTCTACTTCTTCCACAGAAATACCACGTAATGTAGCAATTTGTTGTGCAACCAAAGCAACATAAGCTGGTTCATTCCTCTTCCCTCGATTAGGATGAGGAGCCAGAAACGGACAATCTGTTTCAATTAATAGCCTATCTATCGGAACCATCTTTGCGACTTCTTTCGGAAGTTTCGCATTTTTAAACGTCACTGGTCCACCTAGCGAAATATAGAAGTTCATATCAAGACAGGTTGGCACATATGTAGGATCATCATTGTAACAATGCATAATTCCGCCCACTTCATTTGCTTTTTCTTGTTGTAAAATTGTAATAATATCCTCCGTTGCTTCGCGATTATGGATGATAATCGGCATATTGACTTTACGGGCTAAGCGTATCTGCTTTCGAAACACTTCTTTTTGAACGTCATGAGGAGATTTATCCCAATGATAATCTAAACCCATTTCTCCTAAAGCTACCACTTTGGGATGCTCGACTAACTCTTCCAACCATTGTAGTTCTTTATCTGTGAAATCAATAGCGTCTACCGGGTGCCATCCTACTGCAGCATAAAAGTGTTCATAGGTTTCAGCCAGTTCAATTGCCTTTGGAATCGTCTCGTGATCAAATCCAACAATCACCATATTGCTTACACCTGCTTCTTTCGCCCGTTGTATGACTTCCTCTCGATCTTGATCAAATTGCTCCACATTTAAATGCACATGTGTATCAAATAACATGATTATCCTCCTACTAATTGTTAAAAGGAAAACGCCCATCAATTCACATCGATAAGCGCCCCTCTCCTCATTATTTTACAATAGAACCATTTGGTAGTTGATCCGAAACTGTTACCAGAGAAAGGTTTCCTTCCGCATCTTCACCAGAAAGAATCATACCCTGGCTAATCAGTCCACGCATTTTTCGTGGTTTTAGATTAGCAACAATTACAACTTTTTTTCCAACTAATGCTTCTGTATCTTTATAGAATTCTGCTATCCCAGATAAAATTTGACGATGACCATTTTTATCCCCAGCATCTAAACGGAATTGAAGCAATTTATCAGCACCTTCTACTTTTGCGCAGGATATAACTTCAGCTACCTTTAGTTCTACTTTATCAAAGTCATCATACTTGATCTCTTGGTCTTTAGTAGATGAAAGTTTTGTTTTTTCTGGCTCCCATTCTTCTTCCTCTGGGGTATTTGTCCCAGCCATTGCTTGCTGCATCGCTTCGACTTCTTCGTCTTTATCTAATCTAGGGAAAATCGGTTCACCTTTAGCTACTACCTTCTTCCCAGCTGGGAAGTTTCCAAACACTAATTTTTCCCATGTATGGTCTTCTTCATCTAACCCTAGCTGTTGATAGATTTTCTCGGATGTATCAATAAAAACAGGTTGAAGTAATGTAGCTACAATACGTAAACTTTCAGCCAAATGAACCATTACACTACTTAGTTCATCACGATTGTCGTCTTCTTTAGCTAACAGCCAAGGTTGCGTCTCATCAATGTATTTATTTGTTCGAGAAACAAATCGCCACACTGCTGTTAATGCTTGACTGAACTGCATCGTATCCATTTCTGTTTCATACACTTTTACCGTTTCTTCTGCTAGTTGACGTAAGCCTTTATCATACGGAGTCACGTCTCCATGATATGTTGGTACTTCTCCGTTAAAATACTTATTTATCATGGCAATGGTTCGATTTAACAAGTTTCCTAAGTCATTTGCTAAATCAAAATTCATACGAGAAACAAAATCTTCCGGCGTAAAAATACCATCATTACCAAATGGTACTTCTCGCATTAAGTAATATCGCATTGGATCCACACCATAGCGATTAACTAAAAATTCAGGGTAAATAACATTTCCTTTGGATTTAGACATTTTTCCATCTTTCATTAATAACCAACCATGTCCAAATACCTTCTTAGGCAATGGTAAATCTAATGCCATTAACATAATTGGCCAATAGATCGTATGGAAACGAACAATTTCTTTCCCAACCATATGCACGTCCGCTGGCCAAAATTTCTTAAATAATTCTGGTTGATCATCAAAACCACCTAATTCGGGATCATATCCTAATGCGGTTATGTAATTAGTCAAAGCGTCAATCCACACATAAATAACATGTTTAGGATCAGAATTAATAGGTACACCCCAATCAAATGTTGTACGCGAAACGGCTAAGTCTTCTAGTCCGGGTTTGATGAAGTTGTTAATCATTTCCTTCTTACGTGATTCTGGTTGAATAAAATGTGGGTGTTTTTCATAATATTCAAGTAATCTATCAGCGTATTTACTCATACGAAAGAAATACGATTCTTCTTTTACCCATTCTACCTCATGTCCACTAGGAGCAACACCACCAATGACATTGCCTTCTTCATCACGGTACACTTCTGCAAGTTGGGTCTCTGTAAAAAATTCTTCATCTGAAACGGAATACCAACCAGCATAATGACTCAAATAGATATCACCTTGCTGCTTCAATTTATCAAAGATCTTTGCTACCACTTCTTTGTGATAATCATCTGTTGTTCGAATGAATTTATCATTTGAAATTTTTAACAATTTCCAAAGCTCTTTAATACTTTCAGCCATACCATCGACATAATCCTGCGGTGATTGACCTAACTCTTTTGCTTTCTTTTCAATTTTTTGTCCATGCTCATCTGTTCCTGTTAAATAAAATGTATCAAACCCTTTTAATCGTTTGTAACGAGTAGCCACGTCACAAGCAATCGTTGTATAAGCATTTCCTATATGCAATTTCCCACTTGGATAATAAATTGGTGTCGTAATATAAAATGTTTTCTTTTCCTGAGCCATGAAATTTTCCCTCCTACATCGATAGCTTTTTCTACATTATTGCTTATCATGCGCATATTTACACATCATTCTACATTATTCATTTCTTTCTATTGTAGCGGTTTTATAGTGATTTTTCCATTACTAACGGCTTAAACTAATAAATTTATCTTTCCTAAGGCTAATAAAACGCTCATTTTGATTTTCCATTTCTGGTGTGAACATCAATAGATACAAAAACAAATGCACACTAATTATTTTTTCTTTAAAAGAGAAAATCAGTTATAAATGATAAAATAAACATTGATGTGAATTATTTTTTTTCCTAAAACATTGGTTTTTTTCAAAAAAAGTAATTGACACATATAGAAATTACTGGTATATTCGTTATAGAACTTGTCGAATAATGGCGGAATTATTTTTATCTTTGGGAGGAGAAATGAATATGAAATCTACAGGTATTGTTCGTAAAGTTGATGAACTAGGACGCGTGGTTATTCCTATCGAGCTTCGTCGTACTTTGGGAATCAATGAAAAAGATGCTTTAGAAATTTACGTTGATGATGAAAGAATTGTACTACAAAAATATAAACCTAGTATGACTTGTCAAGTTACTGGTGATATTTCTGATGATAACTTATCATTAGCTGATGGTAAGCTTGTATTAAGCCCAGAAGGTGCAAAAGCATTGGTTGATGAAATCAACTCACGTATAAACAAATAGTAGTTAACTAAAAAAGATGAAGTATCTTTTATTTAAGAGATACTTCATCTTTTTTTATATGTAGAATTAATCCTACTTGTTATTTATATGGTAAGCTTGGTAGACTTCACGCTTTTGTATATTCCGTTCTACCGACACTTTCTTAATTGCATCCTTACTGGATAGTTGTTCTTGTTGAACATAATGATTCACATGTGCTTCAATAGATAGGTCTTTCCACCAATTATTTTCCATCACACTTTCATTGTCTATCCCCTCAATCACAAGACAGAACTCACCTTTAACCGTACCTGTATCTGTCCATGCTATTATTTCTTCTAATGTCCCCCGAACATATTCTTCAAATCTTTTCGTTAATTCTCGTCCAATCACAACTGATCGATTACCAAAGTATTCATACAGTTCAGCAACAGTTTCTTTCACACGATACGGCGATTCATAGAGTAATATTGTATCTGTTAATTGACTTAATCGTTGTAGTGTTGCTTTTTTATCTTTACTTTTTCTTGGTAGAAAACCGTAAAAGTAGAAATGATTCGTATCAAGTCCTGAAGCAACTAAGGCACATAATCCAGCGTTTGCACCTGGTAATACAACGACAGGAATCGACTGTTTAATAGCAGCTTCAATTACTGGATTACCTGGATCAGACACAGCAGGCATACCTGCATCACTTACTAATGCTACATTCTTTCCATTTTGCATTGCTTCTATCAACATCTGTTCACGTTGCTGATTACTATGTTCATGATAACTAACAAGCGATTGGTTGATTTCAAAATAGTTTAAAAGCTTTTTTGTGTTCCTAGTATCTTCTGCTGCAATAAAATCAACTTCCCGCAATGTATTTAATGCACGAATTGTAATATCTTCTAAATTACCAATGGGCGTCGGAACAACAAAAAGGGTTCCAACTGTTCTATTTGATTCAAAGCTTTTTTGTATTTGCACATCGATCCTCCTCCTTTTGAAACGCACGGATTCGATTGATCTTTTCACTTCTTTTTAATTGTTTTATATAATATTCTTGTTTCATCGCTTCTTCCTTGGTCTGGAATGCTTCGTAATATTTAAGCAGAAAAGGTCCCCTTCCTCTTGTATATTTTGCTCCCTTACCTGACTCATGCATAGCTAAGCGACGAAATAAATTATTCGTATAACCTGTATATAATGTTCCATCTTTACATTCTAAAATGTATACAACATGCTCATATTCCGTTTCCATGAATAATTTGATCTAGCTCCTTTGTGTAATTTCCTTTTTGATCAAATACATATAAAGGGGGGAGGATACGCAAATCTGGATTACCATCACGTATTGCTTCTATTAATAAAATATTTGCCTCTTTCCCCTCTTTAGGATACACCAATTGTAACCGTTTTGGCTCTAGTTTATATGTCTTGAATAATGTTAAAATTTCTACTAATCGATTCGGTCGATGAACCATCGCTACTTTTCCACCTGATTTGGCTAACTTGCTACAAACACTTACAACGTCTTCTAATGTACAAAGCACTTCATGCCTTGCAATAGTTAAGTAATCATTCTTGTTTTGGTGCGCTTTTTTTTCTGTTTGAAAATATGGTGGATTTACTGTTACTATATCAAACTTATTATTCCCAAATCGTGCTGGCATATCTTTTAAATCACCGTGGATCAGTTTTACTTGATCTGCTTTTTGATTTCGTATTACACTTCTTCTTGCCATATCATATAAGCGCGCTTGAATTTCTACCCCAGTAATAGTTGCTTGCGATTTTTTGCTTAATAATAAAGGAATAACACCATTACCTGTGCACAAATCTAGAATCTTCCCCTTTTTTATAGGAACCCGCGCAAAGTTGGACAGAAGCACAGCATCAATTGAAAAGGAGAATACAGTTGCACTTTGGATAATTTGCATTGACTCATCTGCCAATAAATAGTCTAATCGTTCATCTTCTTTTAGCTCCATCATGATTGTGTCTCCTTTTAAAATACATGCATTCAATAAAAGGGCTGATAATTAAAGGTGTAAATACCTAAAATAATCAGCCCTTGATACCTTCATTATTTTGTTTTGTTTAAAAACAATAAACAAAACAAGCAATCTTCATCTTGTCTTGGACTTCCAAAATGCACATTACAAATATGAAATCCCTCTTCATACAAACGTGCTAAATTGTCATACCCTTCTCCAATAGAAACATCACGATTCTCCGCCCCATTATCTGCTCCAGTATCGTTTGTTGTCTCATTCTCTAGACGATTCCGTAAGTGATGATTTTCCATAGATAAGCGATGATTTTCTTCCAACAGTTCACTAATGTGATTTTTTAAATCTCCGAGCTGTTGATATAGTTGGCCAATTTGCTCTTCCATATAAGATACTTGTTCAAATACCTCTTTTTTATTCACGCTACCTCCACCCCATTATTCCGTGGCTTGCGTATGAATAACTCCCTCATCGATTAGCTCATCTAACGTATACTCAATGACTCTCTCTTTATCGGGAATTTCTATTTGAATCATACGCTCTAGAATATTCAAGCCTACTACTTTACCATTTCCATAAGGTGTTTTAATTGATTCACCCAAATCTGGAAGTTCCTTTTTCGCTGTTTCATAATCATCGTTTTCGTATTTCAAACAACACATTAGACGCCCACATAAACCAGATATCTTCGCAGGATTTAATGATAAATTTTGATCTTTTGCCATTTTTATCGATACAGGCTCAAAGTCACCTAAGAAAGTTGAACAACAAAGCATTCTACCACATGGGCCAATTCCACCTAATAATTTTGCTTCATCTCTCACACCAATTTGACGTAATTCAATTCGCGTCTTAAATATAGATGCAAGATCTTTTACTAAATTACGAAAATCTACTCTTCCATCAGCTGTAAAATAAAAAATTGCTTTATTACGATCGAAAGTATATTCTACGTCAACCAAATTCATATCCAAACTATGTTCTATGATTTTCGCTTCACATACTTCATAGGCTTCTGTAGCATTTTCTTGATTTTCTGCTACTATTCGTTTATCCTTTGGCGTTGCTATACGAATAACCTTTTTCAAAGGAAGTACAACATCTTCCTCATCAACATGTTTATTTGAAATAACTACTTTACCAAATTCAACCCCTCTGACCGTTTCCACAATGACATAGTCATCCTTGGTAATGGTCATTTCGTCAGGATCAAAATAATATATCTTACCCGCTTTTTTAAAGCGAATTCCTATTACCTCTACCATGTTTTTCACCTCTGCATTCGCAGTGTTAATTGCTCCATTAACAGTGTAGGATGAACATTTTGTTCTATGCGTTTCTTTGCTTCCATCATAGCATAAAGTATGTGCGTTGTATCACCTTTTGACCAATACATTGCACTTTTTTCTATTTTATCTATATATGATTTAAATATGATATTATCCTCTCTTCCAACAAGAAGATACATGATATCTTTATACCATAATACAAGCAAATCTAAGCCCAATTGTAACTGCTCTCTATTAGAGAAATGAGGCATCCATTGCTTATGTATAAACAATAATACTTCCTCATTTTTATATTGAAGCATTTCAACCAATTGTACCACTAAATTTCGTGCTTGCGCAAACCACTCATCTTGGTCAAACACCTTCGCATCGTCTACATTATTTGTTAAAGCTGAAAATAAACGGGCATTTTCCTGTGTAATACCTGCATCTTGTAACACGACTTGCATTTTCTTTTCATTTAGGGGTTGTAATGCAATTACTTGACACCTAGAACGAATCGTATGAATAATTCCATTTACATTCTTCGTTAATAAAATAGCCGTTGTTTTCTTACTCGGTTCTTCTAAGAATTTTAATAATCGATTAGCTGCATTTACCGTCATTTTATCTGCATCTTGAATAATATATACTTTTCTATTTGATTCTAAACCAGTATATGTGAATTCTTTTTGCAAATGTAAAATTTGGTCCTTTTTTATGGAGCTACCTTCAGGGATGACTTTGTGAACATCCGGATGATTCCCAGATGAAATACGAATACAATTCTTACAGGTATGACAAGGCTCACCATCTACCTGATCGATACAGAAAATACTTTTTGCTAGCAATGTAGCTATATTATTTTTACCTATTCCTTTTTGGCCGTGAAACAAATAAGCATGGGAAATTCGATCGCGCTTAATCATATTCAGTACCATCTTTGTTGCAATAGGTTGAATTGTTTCTAGTTGACTCCAATTATCCATGTCCATACGCCCTTTTAATATTGGATCTTTCTATCATTTGCATGATCGCCAATTACTTCTGGCGAAAGATAAAAAAGAGTGAAATTCAATGAATTTCAGCTCTTACATTTATCTTATTTATTTTATCATTTTTTTTGACAAGCATATAGTCAGTTATGAATATAAATTAATTAAAAGGCCCTTTATTTCCCCTATTACATCAAGTATACCAATGGAACGTTTTTCTTGTTCTATTATTACTTCTGTCAAACGTAATAGCCTTTCATCAATTTCTTTTACAATTGTAAGTTTTCGATTATTTCCCTGGAAATTAAAACTATGTGAATGATTTAAATCCATACCGTATTGTGCTGCCTCTTTAACAAAGTCTTTTACCAACCTTTTATACTTTGCTAAATCTTTAATAGAGCGATAACGCGCTAATCGTTCTCCTTGTAGTGTTATATTTTTTACTAATTCCGTTAATTGTTCGTGTTGCAACTTTTGGGTTTGCGAGGCAACTAATGCATCAAATTTCCTTTCACCTTTTTGATTGTTCATTGCCTGTGTTTTTGTTGCTTCTAGCTGTGCTCGCATCTCTTGTTTAATCTTCATTTATATAATCTCCCTTAAAGCTGCTTTATAGCTTAAATAGAATAAGAGAAAAATGCAATAGATTAGAACTGATAAAAGGAGTCAATTGGTAATACAAATACTGTAGACCCTCCAACCTCTACATTTATTGGTCTTGGTATATAAGAATCGGCATTTCCCCCCATTGGTGAAATTGGGGCAACCATTTGTTCACGTTGGCTGGAGTTATCTCTTATAATCTCTAATGCTTCATCTACTGCATCATCATTACACCCAATCATCAAAGTAGTGTTACCTTCTTTTAAAAAACCACCCGTAGTCGATAGCTTCGTTGTTTTAAAATCCTTCTCACCTAGGGCGTCTGTTAAACGATTACTATCTTTGTCTTGTAAAACGGCTATAATTAATTTCAATTTGTTCACCTCCCAGTCATTTTTGACCAAAAGCATTTTTATCTATGCATTGCAAGATAACATCTAAGCTATGTTCTACAACAATTTCTAACTTTGGACTAGCATCAATAGATACGATACGATCTCTAAATCGCTCAAGTAATAACATATATGCGTCATAGACAGATTGATGAAAAGATAATTGCTCTAGGTCTAATCTGTTTTTTTCACGCTTATTATTTAAAGATATTCGTTTTAATCCTTCCTCTGGTGCGATATCAAAAAACAATGTTAGATCCGGCATTTTGTTACCAATAGCAAATTGGTTCATTTGATAAACCTCATCTATTCCTAAACCACGTGCATAACCTTGATAGGCTAAGCTACTATCAATAAAACGATCACATAATACCACCTGATCATCATCCAATGCAGGGACGACTCGTTCTACTAAATGTTGTCTCCGGGCCGCTGCATATAATAATGCTTCTGTCCTTGCATCCATATCGGTATATACTGGATTTAAAATGATATTCCTTATTTTTTCAGCTATTTCAATTCCACCAGGTTCTCTAGTAGTAATCACTTGGTATCCGAGTTTTTCTAATTGATCTGCTACTGCTTTTAAAACAGTGGTTTTACCTGCACCTTCTCCACCCTCAAATGTTATAAATTGACCTGACACATGCATTCTCCTTTTAGAAAACAAGACTTAACAATAAAGTCTTTGTTTTACTTATACTACATCCCAACAAAAGATACTTTTTTGTTAATTAAAAACAAATATACCTGTTTGTATATTATCTTGTTGAAAATTAATGTTATTATCTAATAGATATTTAATATGGTTAATATGTTCTGTTTCAATTACCTCACCTTTAACTAAGATTGGAATGCCTGGTGGATATGGAACAACCTGTTCTGCTGCAACTTTTCCCTCAGCCTGTTTCCATTCTGTAAACACCCGATCTAACCAATCCATTTCTTGATGAGTAAAAGCTAAACATCCTAATTTCTTTGGAAAAAAGTTTATGTTTTTTTCTATTGTAGCATGTTTTTTAGATATTTTTAATTCTGTTAAGATTTTTTCCAAAGCATTTTCTAGCCGCTCCCATTGATGGAATGGTTCTAAACCATGAATAAATAAAATTTGCTCCTCTGTAACTAACTCTGGGAAAATAGAGCATGCTTCAAAAGATTGGGCTACTTTTTTTGCACTAACACCAGCTTTCATATGCAAAATTATCTTTAGTGGATCATCTATTTTAGCTTGTAAGGGAATAAGATCCCATTTATCACTTTTCATTGTGTTTCTCATTCGTAAAACACTTTTTAAAAGTAGATCTATATCACTTTTAGTTTTTGTAGCTAAATAATTACGAGCAATATCCAAACTCACTAATAATGGATAGGAAGGACTACTTGATTGTAGCATCTTCAAACAGTATGCCACTTTGTCTTTATCTATGATTGAGGAGCGAATATGTAAATAAGCAGTCATCGTCATTGCTGGCGCCATTTTATGTGCAGATTGAACAACAGCATCAGCACCCAGTGTTAATGCACTAGCAGGGAAATGGGAATGGTTAATCGAGAAATGTACCCCATGTGCTTCATCAATTAAAACAGCTATCTGATTATCATGTGCCATTTCTATTATTGATCGCAAATCGTATGTACGACCAAAGTAATCAGGATAAGTTAAAATAATGGCTTTAGCCTCTGGATACTGCTTGATTACCTGTTCAATTTGATCTTGACTCGGGGTAGTATATCTATGAACTTGTTCATCAAAGGCAGGGGCGACCATAATTGGCATTGCTCCACTTAATTCAATACCATTCCAAATAGATTTGTGGCAATTCCTCTGAATAATAACTTTATCTCCTCTACAACACGATGCAAGAATCATCGCAAGATTACCAACCGTACTTCCACCGATCAGAAAAAAAGTATGATCTGTCTGGAACCATGCACTGGCTAAGCTTTGCGCTTCAGCAATAACATCTTGCGGTGCATGTAAATCATCTAAACCAGACAGCTCTGTCATATCAATAGACATAATTTCTTTGTATATTTTTTGCCCCTGGAGCGGTATAATAGCACCATTTTTATGTCCTGGTACATGAAATGATATCGGATCTTTTTCAATAAATTGATTTAATCTATCTAATAGAGGTATTCTTTTTTGATTCATCAATGTATATTCATCCCTTTGTACTTTTCTATATATTTATGTTGAACCCTCTCACCACTTAACGACTTTATGGTCTGTTTGAAGTGGGAGATTCCTAAGAACACTAACCTAACAGTCAGTTTTAATTAGGCTATCCCCGTCGGACCTACGGTTAGAAGTCTTATTGCTTCATCTTTAATTTTTTTACTTGCGTTAAGATCCCTGTCGTGATGTGTACCACAAGATACAAATCCTCTATACCAACTATGTCGTGGTTTTTGACAATACGGTATGAGATTTTATGCAAGTAATCTTTTCTTATATTGATTATTTTTTCATGAATACGTGCAACCTTGATTCGTTGTTTGTGCCAAATGGAGTCTTCTCGCTTCTAATGATAAAGTGCATTTCTCTACTAATATAGTTTAACAAAATTAGTGTCGCAAGTTATAATACAAAAATAAAAACTCGTATTTTATAAGTAATACGAGTCCGTTAAATTATGAATATTGCTTTCGTTTATTTATTTGTTTTAGTTTATTAACAAAATAAGTATAGGATGCATCTTCTGGATTAGTTTCTATCATTTTTCTTTCACAAGACTGACAAATAAAAAGATGATAGAGATGAATGCCATCTTTTTCTTTTCTATGACAGACACCACATTCTTCAAATTTAATTCGTTCTTCCACCATCTCCACCTCCATTTGTTAATAGTCTAACCATTTAATATAATTCTATACATTACTAAGTTAAGAATCTGTTATTTTTTTGCGCTGTCATAAAAATCAAATGGTAGATTAAACAAAGAGAGGGTGATAAATCATAAATCTCCTCATAAATAAACTGCCTTTTCCCTTTATTCATTCGAAAAGACAGTTATACTTTTTACTTACTTTCATTATTACTGAAATACTCATATTTAAGATAAAACTACTGTGGTTGTTAATACTCGCGTTTTTCAATAGACTCATTAATATCTTCGTAAATTGCATCAACAACTGAAAAGTCAGTAGCATCAACATAGATCTTTCTCAATTGATCATGTATACTTTTTGCTTCTTGTAAATATTCAATTCCTTCTTTCATTCGTTGTTTATAACGCTTGTTGAGGTCGTTAATTTCATATTCATTCGCTTCATCGGTTCCGGGAGTAATTGTTTTTTCATATAAATCAATGATTTCATCTCCATGTTTATTTGGAAAATATTCATGAGGATCTGTGCTATCAAATATACAAACGCCTAGTTCTCTAATAATAACCATATCAATACTGTCTGGATCAAATCCACAATGATATACTTCGACATCGAAATCCCGCTCTGTAGCTGTTTCTGCAATTTTTTTCAAGAGTGTTGATTTCCCAGTTCCAGCCCGTCCCTTGATAAAATATCGTTTCTTTAGTCCTTCTGTAATATTTGAAATAAAGTCTACAACACCACTTGGAGTAGAGGCACCAAAAAAACGATGTCGTGTTATAGGCTTTGCACAATTACCTTGTTTACTAATGAATATCTTATCAATTAATTCTTTTGTTACTTTATCTGCTTTTTCAAAATCAATATTACTAATGTATATAGATTCTAATTCATCATGAATTAGCAATCCTCTTTCAAATGATTTATACGCCAATTCAAACGTTTCGCTTTTCTGCTTCTGGTAATTTAATATAGCTTGACGATTTGTGCTCAGTAATGCAGTATCCCATGCAACACCTAAATTAACATATTGTTCAATTGCTCCCGGAGCTTTTGGCTTTAATACGTGTGGTTGTGTTGTATCAATTATTGCGCATTTTAAATCTGGAATGATTAAACCAACTAACTTATCATTTTCAAATGAAGATTGTATTTGTTCAATATCATATCCTTTATCGCTCCATTTACTTGCAAGTCTTTTAATTAAGCTGGATTTACCATTACTTGGTCCACCAATTAATGTATAAATTATTTCTAGTCCTTGTAAATTGGACTCAAGTAGGTTGTAAAATCCTTTTGCCGTATTACCTCCTACAAAATAATTCACTATTTTTCCTGACATCCATACTCCTCCTTTTAGACTTTGGAAGGTCATCTAACCTAACCTATGTAAATAGGAGCGATTTCATTACAAAAAATTTATTTTCATTAAAATTTTTCTTATCTTTATATATTTTTTTATATGCTAAGAAATTCTAGGGAAATAAAAGAGAGGGGAATGCGTGTATTTTTTTGCTTCTATGGAAGCCTTGATAGATCAACGGGCACCACCATATTTAGTATAGAGCCCAATAGAGCCTGTTTTCAAATCAAAAAACCCCTTTTGAAATAAATTCAAAAGGGGTTTTTTAGGTTGCCTAGCGACGTCCTACTCTCACAGGGGCAAGGCCCCAACTACCATCGGCGCTGAAGAGCTTAACTACTGTGTTCGGCATGGGAACAGGTGTGACCTCTTCGCTATTGTCACCAGGCCTTTAGGATGAAGGTCATGCAGACGTTGCCACAAGATGTGGCAAAATTAGTCTGTATTCCTTTAAATTGAAATATACACCTTCAAAACTAGATAAGACAGACAAGTATTCATATTATATATAATCTAGCTCCATCAACCAACAACTGGGTGTCTTCGCCAATCACCCTACGATAAGTCATCATCAATTTCTTGTCAGAAATTGTGATTCCTTTATCTCAGTTCATTGTCTCCAGCCACTGCGTTGTTAAACGGTTGATTCCGCTTTTTTAATATAGTTAAGTCCTCGATCGATTAGTATTCGTCAGCTGCACGTGTCACCACGCTTCCACCTCGAACCTATCTACCTCATCGTCTCTGAGGGATCTTACTCTAAAAGATGGGAAGTCTCATCTTGA
>NZ_CTEI01000002.1 GCF_001368815.1 Paraliobacillus sp. PM-2
AAAGTAGCAGGTGAAAAAATTTCACCTGCTTATAACTCTGTTTTAATTGTAATTATATTAAAGCATTTTGTTTTCATTAAAAACATAGATAACGATATTTTTAAGTCTTTTTCAATCTCTACCATTTAGATCAACCATTTAAGGCTATGGCATCCACAGTGGCATCCGTTTGGCAACAAACTTGGGCCTGCAAATCCTCTGATATAACTGTATTCACAAGAATTGTCGATAACATATAATAATTAGAGGTAACCAACTTCCCGCCCTTGACAAGGTAAAGGTCTCAGTTTTTATATCATAAGAATCTATTCCTAAAATATATATTAAATAAAATATTAAAGGAGATGAGTGAAATTAAGTGCTTAGTTTGTAGCGGTTCATATTTCAGAAAAGGATATTACGATTTAGATTTAAAATTAGATATTTACTCAAGTGCACATAACAATGTGGATGTACATAACAGAAGCTTTAATGCAGACATTAATGTTGACATCGATGTGGATGTAAGGACCGATGTTTACCATGATGACATTGTCTTAAATGGTGATCTTGATTTAAAGTTGTACTCAGAAGATAAACGAAATAATTATCCGAACTATGCTGAAGTCTATAAATATGTTTGTGATAACTGTGGCTATATAATGAGTTTCATTAAAGAAAAGCAAGTAGAAAGTAAAAAAGAAGAGAAAGAACGAAAGCAAAAAGAACGATCCTATGATTGGTCGGACTTTGGTAAGTGATAATTAATTAAAAATCTTATTTTAGAATTGTAATGAAAACAATTACTCAACACTAAAAAAATGGACTATTTTCAATTAATAGTCCATTTTTCACACTTTCCTCCCAAACTATTCCCACCAAACAACCCATCCCTTGTCGAATTATGGTAAAATACCAGTATAATAGAAATTACATAATTCATTGTCATAAATACGTCTTTGCTAAAACTGGTTGGAGGGGAAGCGGTATGAGATTAAACATAGAGCAACGAAAGATTGTGGAATTGGAGCCGTCTGGACATGTGTTAATTAAAGGTGTTGCTGGTTCAGGAAAAACAACGGTTGCTATTCGTCGCATTGCATTCTTGCAAGATCATTATAGTCATGAAGAAGATGATAATATTCTTCTTGTTACTTTTAATAAAACACTATTAAAATATATTCAATACCAGTATGAAAAGCTAGAAGATGAAGAAAAAGGGGATTGGCAGAATTTATTTGGCTCCAATAATGAAGTTGTCATTCGTAATATAGATAGTTTAATGTACTCTTTCTTTAAAAAATACCAAATGCGACATAAGGTTAGTTACAACATTTTAAATGCTGGACTGCAACGTAAAGCAATCCAAAAAGCGATACATATGACAAAAGAACAATATCAAGATATAAAACTGTTATCACCGAAATATAGTGGCTTTTTATTAAATGAAATTGCATGGATTAAAGCTTGTGATATCCCTGATGAATCGAGCTATCAAGAAATGGATCGCATTGGTCAAGCTAGTGGTGGGAAAGGCACACCACAAAAATTAACGAAAAACTCGAAGACTCGTGCTGCTATTTACCAACTAAAAGAAACATATGATCAGGTCTTGCTTGCGGAAGGTATGGTTGATTTTATGACGATGAATCAATTAGCACTTCAGGAAGCATCAGAGGTTGAGCATGAGAAATATACACATATCATTATTGATGAGAGTCAAGATCTTACTAAGGTACAACTAAAATTCTTGAAATGTATTTATCAAGAAAAAAGTTATTCATCTATCATGTTTGTGGCTGATAATACACAAAGTATTTATTCACACTCATGGCTTGGTAAAGGACGGCCTTATACAACGATTGGTTATGACATGAGTGGGAAAGCGCGTACTTTATCAAAAAACTATCGGACAACGACAGAGATTTCTAAAGCAGCCTATGGTCTGATTGAACATGATGAGCAAATCAAAGGGAATGTTGATTTTGTAAAGCCAGCCTTAATCGATAGACATGGACACGCCCCTATTTATCGCTTTTTTAAGAATAACCAACAACAAACAGACTACCTGATTGATGAAATAAAGGCATTACATAATGACTATGATTATCGTGATATTTGTTTGGTTGCGAAAGAAAACAGAATAATGGAGAGTGCAGCAACTAGTCTTGAACATGCAGGAATTCCTTGCCAAATATTAAAAACGAAAGAACCGAAGTTTGGTGATGATTCTGTAAAACTAATTACCATGCATTCGATAAAGGGGCTAGAATTCAAAGTCATCTTTTTAATCAACTTGGATGATGAAGTGATTCCGAATACATCCCAAATAGACATGGATGATGAAGACATGTTATTTTCTGAAGAACGTAAACTTCTTTATGTTGGAATGACACGTGCAAATGATCTATTGTATATGTCATCTGTTAAAAAGCCGTCTCCTTTTATTAAGGAAATAGATAATCGATTAATTCGCCTGATGCGCGATTCAGCAATTCGACCATTTCAGTCTATTGCCATTCAAGACTATCAACTTACCAATCAATTAGTCGATTTGAATGCCAAAGAAGAAGCTGTACGCCAGTGGTTGTTAAGAGAATTAGTACAGTCATTTGGCTATCCATTAGAATTGATAACAATAGAATATCCTGTGCAGCAATTTTCTAGACGAGGCTATGTAGATATCGCTGTTACGGTCGAAGTAAACGGTGAAAAAATGCCTTATATTTTTGCTGAGGTAAAAGCTTTTGGTTTAGGTATTGAAGAAGGATTGCCACAGCTGAAAACGTATATGGAAGCAGAACCAAAAGTACAATACGGTATCGTTACTGATGGACTAGAAGTACAGATCATGGATCGAAATGGAGATCTAGTGAATGATGTCCCACCATGTCAACCGCAATTTTTACCAGAAACGAAATATATACGAACATACAATGATCTGCGACATAATCGCACGTATCGTTATGCACAAGACGTAGAGGATGAAACAAATATTGAAATTATTGATCCAGCAACCGAATTAGTTGTCAATCAAGCGGTTGATCTGAACATACCGCTTATTGGTGATGTGGCTGCAGGTATACCAACCGAAGCAATTCAACATTTTGAAGAAAGTGTGTTGCTACCAAATGATTGGATCATTCAAGAGAATCAAACCTTTGCGCTAAAAGTAAAAGGTGACAGTATGATCAATGCCGGAATTGATAAAGGTGATATTGTCATTGTGCATCGTCAAACAACAGCATCAAATGGGGATATAGTCATTGCATTAATTGATCAAGAAGCAACCATGAAAAAGTACATGCCAATGGGTAGTACTGTCTTGCTTATTTCAGAAAACACGAATTATGAACCCATTCAAATGACTCCAAATGATGTTGTAATTAATGGGAAAGTTATTGGGGTGTTGAAAGGGTAGAGTTTATTCTAAAAGTTCTTTTCCAAAATAATTGTTTATATTAAAAGGTACTCTAAATAAATATAAAGTCAGAATACTGGCAGTCAGTTTTTTGCAATTAATAAAATTGATAAGTTATGTTTAGTATAATGAGGTGAATAATAATGACAAATACTACCACTTTAATGATAGAGTATAATATTAATGGGATAGGTGTAATTAATTCTAAATTTTATGGGCTTGCATCAGAGTTATTTCAAGACAAATCTTTAGATGTACAACATCATTTAAACACTATCAATCAACTAGGTGCTATTCGTTATATTCATAATGGAGCTCACTATACGCGATATGAATATGTGCTACTTCAAATTATGTTAATAAATCTTTTGAAAGATGAAGGTCGGATGAACTTAGGTTCTAAAAAAGACTTTAGAGAAATATTAGACAAGGAAAAAAACGAAGATGAAATAATCAATGTAACAGCTGCTGAGTTATTACAACTAATTGTATTATATGGTAATATGGGTTATTTCAAAGATACCTTCTCTAGTAATAAAGTTTGGTTTCATTTGTTGAAAAATAACTCTTTAGGAATAAGAACGCTATTTCGGAAAGGTTTAAGAGGTAAAAGTAAAAATCTGCTGGATAAAATAATAGAGAATGCAGATTTTCATAAGGTCCAGTGGTTGAATACACTTTATCTGTTTTCGAGAGAAAACAGATATAATAAATATAGAATTGTTTGTGAGGAGATATTAGAAAATATTCTTGATTTAAAAACAAATCAATTCTTAGAAATATATTCAAAATTAAGAAAAGTATCCTATATTGTAATGGATAGCCATTTTTCTCATATTCCGATTTCAGTAGATTTTCAAAATGTATTATTTGATAAGAAGCTTTTTGTGGATGAAGTAAATAAAAAAATATCAGGTTTAATGAGTATATTTGATCGAATGAATGATTTGTTAGAAGATACATTATATTTAGAGAATAACGCAATTTTAATCGGAGCAAAACGAGCTAGGGAATTGTATCAACAGATTCAGGATTTATCTGAAGGAAGTTCAAATTGGCCAAATTCTATATCAAGTATTACTGAATTGGTACGAGAAAATCAATCACCTCTACAATCGGAAAAAGAACTGTCAAAAGTTTCTATACCATGGGATAGAGATGTTAATTTAAGCATAACCTACTTTGTTAACGAAAGGAAATTTTTCCCTAAAGATGTTTTTCAAGAAGAACTAAATAAATCAAAGTATTTAGGCGGTCAGTGCCATGTTGGTATTGTATATGCACCTGATCACTCAAAATATAGAACAGTTTATGCAATAAGTGAAGGTTTGGCAGGGTTATCACGTATTAAAAAAACTTTAAGGATTGTTAATAACGCTGCAATCGACTTTTTACGCTACAAAAATCATGCAAAAAAACAAGTAAACAATGGGGAAACACATGAAGTAATAATAAAAAAGCTAATAACCTATATTTTCAGAAACATTCTGGTTAAAGATTATTTTTGTGAGTTTAATTATCATGACATAAGTGAGTCGTTTATTATTGTCAACGGAAACAAGAATGCTCAGGAAAACGTAAAAAAAGCGCATGAAAAATTTTGTGAATTATATCCATATGACAAAGATGGTAAACATGAAATAAATACAATTTTTAAAAGTTTAGAAGAAATGGAATATAGAGGATTGTATATAATTTATACTGGATCGCTTAGATTTATTAATGAAGAAAATAAATCTGTATGTGAAGTTGATGGAATAATTTTAACTCCAAATAATCAAGAGCACTTTATCAGAGTTATTGAAGCAAAAAAATTAAAAGGAAAAAGGTCTCGCTCAACTCAGGCAATTAAGCAATTAGAAGAACAGTTCATTCCTGTTTTATCAAAGAATTTATCAATAGTTAAACGAAAGTTTGAAAATTATGGGGCTGAAATTCAAGTTAAACGCCCATAACAACACTTCTATCATCAAGAAATATTAACAAAGTCTAATTGATGTCATGATTAATGGAAAGGTAATTAGGGTTTTGAAGGGGTAGGTTAATAGTACTAAAGTTTAGGTGCTTGTGCCTTAGTTCAATATCATACAGATTCAAATTCCATCAAAGCCCGTATTCTACTATATCAAAATAGAGGTGTCCTTCATGCTAACTTACAACAAGCTAGTTCGTGATAAAATACCAGAAATTATTAAAAAAGACGGAAAATCCATTACAACTACGATTCTATCTGATGAAGCGTATCGTGATAGTTTATACAAGAAGTTGCTAGAAGAGGTAGAGGAATTAATTGCGGCAGATTCATCTTCAGAAATAATCGAAGAAGCGGCTGATTTACTAGAAGTGATTGAAGGTCTAGTCAAATTAAATGGTTCAAGTATTCAAGAAGTAGAACAGGTGAGAGCTAATAAGAAAGATCAGCGTGGAGGATTTGATAAGCGCATTTTTCTTCAAGAGGTAAGTGAATGAGTCACAAGTTAAAAGTAGGCGAACTAAAAGGACATTATCTAACTGATGAAGAAATTTGGCGTATTTTTACGGTGGTTTTGTCTAGTAAATCTGCAAAGTCATCTACTTACAAATATGCGCTCATTAAAGCGTTGATAGAAAACTTGTACCAAGTTAATGATAACTTTGAATTGACCTATGATCAATTAGCTTATTCTTTTACAAAGGTTTATTGGAATCTCATCGTTCAACATAATTTGGTTAAACAAAACAGAGGTAAGAATGCAAGAGTTGTAACAATTATCAAGGAGATTCAGTCAAAGTATCAAATACCAGCTGAATTTAGTTTTGATAAAATAGATGCACAAATACAAATTAAAATGGTTTCTGAAGTAAAGTCTACGATGAAACAAAATGTTTTTGGTGCACTCTATGGGGATACAAGCGAGAAATTTTACGCGTTTGACCATAAGCATGATTACTTTAAATTAAATCCATCTGTACATCGTTTTATGTTGAACTATCAGCGGCTAATTGTGAATCTTACTAACTACCACATGGCAAAAATGATTGAGGAGTTAAACGAAGTACCAAGTATCAATTATCTGCTTGGAAAGGTTGAAACGATCGCCAGGCGTTCAACTTTACGGCCTTTTGAAAAGGTGTTGTTGAACCACTTTAAACATTTTTGTTTCTATTGTGGGAAGGCTTTATCTAAGGGGAAAAGGCAAACGCATGTCGATCATTTTATCCCATGGTCATTTGTTCAGTCAGATCATATATGGAATCTTGTTCTATCCTGTAGTACGTGTAATGGATCGAAAAGTGACAAGCTTCCTAAAAGGTATTTCCTTGATTCTATCATTGATAGGAATAACGAATTGATTGATAAGGACGAGGATGCTAATGTGATGCATGACATGAGAAATTACAAAGACAAGAAAATCATTTTACTTTATGACTATTCAATTAAGAACGGGTTTGATCAAATATGGAGTCCCTAATGAGATTAGGGAATGCAGATCCTCTTCCTAGACACTTGTACATATTAGGGTTAGACCCATCAACAAAAAAACAAAGGCCCTGAACCCTAGTCAGAGCCTTTGTTTACATTTAAATGAACGATTTATAGTTCCCAATACTTTGGTTTACCTAATTTGCTATATAATTTTTCCTCATATGCTCTAGTGATTGGTTCATTAGGATCAAAATCTTTTATTTCTTTGAATTGATCTTTCGTGAGGTCAATAAATACTTTTTGGCTTGCCCATTCAACCTTGTTAATCCAATCAGTTGATAGCAAAATATGATCACTAGCTAATGGATCATTCGTATTTACGACTATATAATAGATTTTCCAGTTTTCATCGTCTATCACAAAATCTGAAACATGACCGATTTCACCGTCAGAAGCTTCAACACGATATCCAAAGAAGCTGCCGTCTATTTCATTCACACTTCTTAAATGATGGTCCATCGCATCATCTGTGCTAACGTCATTTTGTAATAATCCACTATTCTGTGCATCCACTAAATCCTGTGGGTAGGTGTAACCACCCCATGGTCCAGCTAATCCACCTAATCCAAATGAATAGTTAGGCCAACCATAATAATTGATTAATTTCGTTTCAGCTTGTTTCGATACTGGTTCATCTTCATGTTGGTTCGGTGCATTTTTAATCATTTCGGTAGTTGCTAATACATGGAGCGAACCATTCTCCATATCCACAGAATCAAATGAGACAGGTGATAACAACACTTTTTTCCCCGGTAACCATTTTCTTGTGTCAACCACTAAATAACGAACAGTCCAAAACTTATCATCAAAGTAAATGTCTAGAACTCCACCCAGCTTACCGTCAGAAGCATTGATTTTTAACTGTTTAACTGTTGAACCTAAATAAAAAATACTTAGCCTCCTTATCATTTGAAGATGGTAGATTTTAATTTCGCTCTTAATAATCTATTCCCCTGAAGAATTTTTATAAAACTTTTAATATCAAAAAACACATACATGCAATTATATTCCAGATTATTTGTGGAATACTCTTGTTATCAAGGTAGCAGTTTGTTTAGGAGGCTTTTTATGGATGAACTTAAAAAACAAAGTCAAGCGTTAGACAAAATAAGTCCGTTTGAATTAAAAGATAAGCTTATTGATCTGGCAAAAGGAAAGAAGAGAATGACTAGATCGATGTTAGATGCTGGTCGTGGAAATCCGAATTGGACCTGTGCTACACCGCGGGAAGCCTTTTTTGCACTTGGACAATTTGCGGTAGCAGAAGCAAGAAGCGTTTGGGATGACGGTGATTTGGCTGGTATGCCTAGTCGGGTTGGAATTGCTGCGCGTTTTAATAAATATGTAAAGGAAAATCAGCAAGTTCCAGGCATTCCGTTGCTGCAAGAGATTGTTGATTATGGAGTCATTCACAAACAGTTTGAGGCCGATGCATGGGTTTATGAATTAGTGGATGGTATTATCGGTGATCATTATCCTAATCCAGATCGAATGCTTGTTAGAACGGAACAGGTGGTTCATGATTTTTTAATGAAAGAAATGTGCGGTGACGATGCCTCGTGTGGTTCCTTTGATTTATTTGCTGTGGAAGGGGCAACGGCAGCGATGTGTTATATTTTTGAGACACTATATAAAAATTACTTATTACCTAAAGGGTCAAAAATAGCCGTAATGGTGCCAATCTTTCCACCGTACATCGAGATTCCAGAGCTCCCATACAATGATTACGAACTGGTGAAGATAGAGGCAACAGCTATAGATGAACAAGGAAATCATACCTGGCAATACCCAGAGGAAGAATTAGAAAAGCTAAGAGATCAGGACATCAAAGCACTCTTTCTGGTTAACCCAAGTAATCCGCCATCTGTTGCAATAAAAAGGGAATCCATCGAACAGATTGTACAAATTGTAAAAAAAGATAATCCCAACCTGATGATTATTTCCGATGATGTGTATGGCACTTTTGTTGAAGGGTTTCGTTCGCTAATGGCTGACTTGCCATATAATACGATTGGAGTCTATTCTTTCTCAAAATATTATGGTGTAACGGGGTGGCGGTTAGGAACGGTCGCAATCAATCGAAACAACGTGTATGATCAATTAATCAACGCGTTATCGGAAGAAGAACAGGATGTCTTGAATAAAAGATACGCTTCGCTTACATCGGAACCGGAAAAGCTTACCTTTATCGATCGAATGGTAGCAGATAGTAGGGATGTTGCGATGAACCACACTGCTGGATTATCGACACCACAACAAGTACAAATGGCGCTATTCTGCATTTTTTCGATGCTTGATACCAATAATGCATACAAACAAAAAACCAATGCTATTTTACATCGCAGAATGCAGTTATTATATGAAGGACTTGGTTTACCAAAGAAACACTTACCAAACGAAGCTGATTACTATACAAAGATCGATTTGGAATTGTGGTGTGATCACCACTATGAAGAGGGATTTACAACATACCTTATTGAGAATTATAACCCGGAAGACATATTATATCGCTTGGCAGAAAAGTCTTCCATTGTATTGTTAAGTGGGGAAGGGTTCTTAGCACCAGCATGGTCGATTCGAGTTTCCCTTGCCAATTTAAACGATGAAGCCTACTTACGAATTGGCGAAGAATTAAAAAACGTACTAGAGGATTATGTAGATGAATGGAAAGGGTAGTAAGCATTCAGCAATGTATGAAAGTCGACACCAGTTAATGGTATCGGCTTTTTTCTGATTTTCTTTGCAAGGATGCGATAAGATAATAATCACAAAAAAGGAAGCAGAATTAATTAGTACATGTTATTATAAATAGTGTAAAAATAACGGTATAATTAGGTAAAACACTAGTAAAAAAGAAGGTAATCTTTTAAACATTAACTTGTTGATATATTAGAATGATAGATTAGGGTGAAAGGGGGGCCCTCGATGGATTTAGATAAATACAAACAGTTGTTATTTAATAAGATCAAAAAGCAAGCAATCGAATGGTTTGAAAGTGGTAATCAAAAAAGTATACCGAACGAGGAAGTGAATCGATTTCTTCACTCGATAAAAGGAACTTCTGGAACCTTACAATTAGACGGTTTATTTCACATAGCATCTGATTTACTAGATGACATTAAGGAATCGAAAGAAAAAACGTGGATCAATTCAGAGCTAAGCGAATATTTATATCCATTATTACAGCTAAGCTATGAATATGAGAATTTCAAACAGGAAGTATCAGAAGAATTAAATCCGATCATTGAGCGAAATGAAAAAGCACCACTGATTCATTTAATAGATGATGATGTATCTATGCTAATACTGCTTAAGGATACTTTAGAAGAACAAGGTTGCATGGTTTTGGCTAATACGGATCCGGTAAAAGCAACGAACCAATACTTTGATATATTGCCTGACTGCTTAGTAATCGACCTCGATATTCCAGCCAAAAATGGATTTGAAATATTACAAGATATTCACGAACACAATGAAAAACAGTTTATTCCAAAAGTGATCATGAGTGCTTCGCAAGGACGAAAAGAGCGAATAGATGCCTTTAAAATGGGAGCAGATGACTTCATTGGCAAGCCGATTGATATGGAAGAATTTATAGTCAGGGTATCACGCCATCTTCAAAGAAAGCGCTTATTTGATCAATCTGTTTTAATCGATGAATTAACACAAGTGTATAATAGAAAGTTGCTAAGTGCTGTTTATCAACGACAGCTAGAGAATGCCTCTGTACGTAATAATCCGTTTACTATTGTTATGCTTGATATTGATCACTTTAAAAAAATTAATGATACATATGGACATTCAGCAGGTGATCGAATTTTGCATCATTTTGCGCAGTTTTTGTCTAAGCATGTCACGAATGAGGATACCATTTTTCGTTATGGTGGAGAAGAGTTTGTTATTATATTTTCAAACACTTCGTATAAAGAAGTTCAAGAAAAAATAAATAAATTGATAAAAGATTATGGAATGATTGAACATGAAGAAAAGGGACATGCGATTACATTAACCTTTTCAGCTGGACTTTTTACAGTTTTTCAAGAGGAGATACCACTATCTGATGCAATTGAAAAAGCAGATCAAGCTCTATATAAAGCGAAGGAAAAGGGAAGAGCACGTGTTGAAATAGCAAATGATTTTTCAAAAGATACAGTTAAGAAAAAGTTGTATATATCGATCATTGATGATGACATTATTATTCGAACGATCCTTACAAAAATACTAAATAACATTACGTTAAAACGTGCGATATTAGATATTGAAGTCTTTGAAGACGGCTCGAAGTTTATGGAAAAGAAGCGTCATGAAATACAAGGAACGCATTTCATTCTTTTAGATGGTGTAATGCCTGTTATGGACGGAATGGAAGTCTTGCAAAAGTTAAAAGGATTGGACCGTGCCAATGACTTTCATATCTTAATGTTAACAAGTCGTAAAGGTGAAAATGATATTGCACGAGCTTTATCTTTAGGTGCTGATGATTATATAACAAAACCATTTAGTGTAACTGAGTTGCAAGCAAGAATTCAACGTTTATTACAAAGGATTGAGTAGAAATGTTATCTACAGAAATAACTATTTTGTTTATCTAAAAAAATCGTATGATATCATGAAAGATCTATACAAAAATGTTGAAATTACGGGGGAATAAAACATGAAAAAGATCCTTTTAGCAGAGGATGAAGAAGTCCTACGAATGCTTATTGTTGATACAATGGAGGATGAGGGATATCAAATAGATGAAGCAGTTGATGGTAAAGAGGCATTAGAAAAAATCGAAGAAGAGGATTATGACCTGCTAATTCTGGATTATATGATGCCACAGGTTACAGGCATAGAAGTAGTAGAGACCATTAGAAAAAATCCACTTAAGCAAGAGGTAAAAATTCTAATGTTATCTGCCAAAAATCAACAGTTCGAGCAAGAAAAAATATTAGATATAGGTGCAGATTATTTTATGTCAAAACCATTTAGTCCGTTAGGCTTGTTAGATAAAGTAGAGGAAATTATCAATGAAAATTAGAAATAAACTACAGCACAGTTTATCAGCAAAATTTGCTGGATTAATGCTTCGTGTTTTTCTATTTATAGTAATTGGCGCTCTTGTTATTGCTTATGGCTATCATCAACTAAATCAGTACCATAATAACAAAAATGATTTATTAGAACATAAAGAAGCAATCATTAAACAAATTGATAATCGTTTTAATCAAGCTTTTTTAGACTTCAGAGGATATTTCGCCTTTGAAAATGAAGCTCTAAAAGCGAGCGGTTACGAACAAGAAGAAAAAATACGCACATTATTAACAGAATTTCAAGAAGTGTCTAACACACCAGCAGATCGTATTTTTCGTAATAATGTTACCGAATATCTAACGTATTATTATACAGAACTGGTTCCTCATTCGATTACTAATTTTGAACAAGGTAATAGAGAAGAAATAAAACAAATGGCCAATCAAGGTGCAACCAAGACACTTAGCACGTTTCAAGATGACATTCGAAATTACCGTCATGAAATTGATAATCGGATAGAATCGAATTATGAATTACTTGTTCAACGAAATAGCTATATTTTAATTATTGTAGGAATCTATCTATTAGGTATTATGCTTATCTTGTTTCGGATGACACGGATTATGTTTAAAAACGTTGGTAAGCCATTAAGTGAGTTTGCCGAGGTTGCAAATGAAATTGCAGCTGGAGGAGATGCTGATGTCAACATCATTAATAATCGAGAGGATGAATTAGGTAAATTATCGGTAGCTTTTAAAAAGATGGTTACATCACTTCAAGAAAAGGAACAAGATTTGCTTGGTCAAAATGAAGAGTTGATAGCACAGCAAGATGAGCTGGAAGTGCAACAGGTTGAACTGGAAAGTACTTTGTCTAATTTAAGGCGAAGTGAGAATAACTTAAAACATCGAAATGAGTTTGTGAAAGGTATTTCGAATTCTCTTAATAAACAAACAGTCTTACAAGATATAATCGTGAATATGTGTAAAATAACAGAGGCAGATCAAGGAATTATTTGCTTTCTACATGAAGAAAATTTTGCTTCTTATGGTGTATCAAAGGATGGAGAGAAACAATTTCTTCAAAATTTAGATAATGGTCAAAATGAAAAGTTAGTACGGTATAAAGAAAGTTTTACTGTTAAACGGGAATTAGTTCAGGAGGAAAAGGGGTTTCATGAAGCAAAAAGCTATGCTTATGATTTATATCTTCCGATCTTGGATATTGAAGATGAAGTTGTTGCTATGCTTGTCCTGAGTCGCTATGGATCACCATTTCCGGAAGATAAATTTGAAGAGTATCAAGGGTTTGCAAAACAAATTTCAATTTCATTGGAAAATATACAAATGTATGATCAAACAGAAGAAGACCGAAAGCGAAATCAAGATATCCTTAATACAGTTCTGGAAGGGATACAATTAGTAGATGTCGAGGGGAAAACAATTCAAGTAAATCATAAGCTATGTGAAATATTTGAGTGCAAAAATTGGAATAAAGGAATTGTCGACACATCCATGGATAGTTGGGCACAAGAAATGGAAAACTATGTTCAAGAAAAAGATGAATTAATATCATTCTTTTCTAGAGCAATAGAAGCAGTGGATACAGACGAAACATATACGTACAAATTAATTAATACAAATAAAGTTTATCAAGTATATGCAAACAGCTTGTTCCATGAAGGAGAAAAGATTGGGACCATTTTTGTTCATAGAGATATTACAAAAGAAGCTGAGATCGATCAAATGAAATCAGAGTTTGTTAGTACTGTAAGTCATGAATTGCGTACGCCACTTGCGAGTATATATGGCTACACTGAATTAATGTTGAATCGAGAATTAAAACCAGAAAAACAAAAGAAATATTTATCAACCATCTATCAAGAAACAAAACGCCTAACTACCTTGATCAATGACTTTCTTGATGTTCAACGAATGGAAGCTGGAAAGCAGACGTATGAAAAAAAATATATTGATTTGATAGAAATAATCGAAAAGGTAATGGAAACACAACAGGTCAATATGACAGACCACCGTTTTGAAATCGACGTTGATACGAGCTATACAACCGTACTTGGTGACAAGGATAAACTTGAGCAATTATTCACAAATCTTATCAGCAATGCGATAAAGTACAGTCCAGATGGTGGAAAGGTGTCCATTCATCTTTATCAAGAGGAAGATTATATTAAAACGGAGATTAAAGATGAAGGTTTAGGAATTCCTAAAGAGGCATTAAATAAACTGTTTTCAAAATTTTATCGCGTAGACAATTCAGATCGTAGAGCAATTGGCGGCACAGGTTTAGGACTTTCAATTGTAAAAGAGATTAGTCACGCGCATAATGGTGATGTTTTCGTCTCCACAGAATACGGAAAAGGAAGTACGTTCACTATTAAGCTACCATTGGTTGATACCATATCGAATGTTACCGATCCAATTAAAGGCACAAAAGAAAATGAGGCGTATAAAATATTTATTATTGAGGATGATCGTAGTCTTGCAGGTCTGATTGAACATGAGTTGCGAGAAAATAAATTCTTTGTCCGCCATTTTACCAAAGCAACTGAAGCATTACAGCAATTAAAGGACGATCTACCACATGCTATCGTGCTTGATTTAAATCTTGAATCTGGTGAAATGGATGGCTGGGATTTCATGCGTGAATTAAAGAATAAGGAAGAACCATATAGTGATATTCCAATAATTATTTCTTCTGCACTAGAAGAGCAGAAGAAAAGTCTTGAACTAGGTGCTTGTGATTATTTCTTAAAACCATATAAAGCAAGTGATTTATCAAGAACGCTGCTTCAAACATTATTGAAGAAAGAAAAAAATGGTCAAATTTTTATTCCGGATTTGATCAATAGAGATCACGATTAAATTCAGGATTCGGTCCGCCTACAGCAAGACGTATATTATTTTTTTTCAATCAAAGCTCATATGTGCTTTGAAACAGTGATAGGTATGAGTCCAAATCATAAAGGGGTGCAGGACCAAACCAAAGTTCCCTTTTCTTATATGAACCTATATTTATCGACGATAACAATGCTTCATTTCCTTTTACTTACGAAAACAATCGTTATGATGTGACAGAAAGGTTAAATGGGCCTGCTATTCTTCTAGCTGCGTCCATTAAAAGTCCACGTTATTTTGCCGGAGAAGGTAAGGACATAGAACGAGTAGTTGTATATGAGTATTTTCGCTAATTTTCTTCCTTAATTTCCATAAGAAACTAGTATATTGTTAAAAATATGGTATAATAGATTTATTCAATCTTACTTTTATTTTTATGCAACCGACATAGGTTAGCGGGTATATCAATGATATTAGCGTTCTTTGGAACATAGGGGTTAGCACATTTTGTGATCAACTCTCTATTTTCTAAAGAGCGCTATTTTTTTGCTGAAAATAGAATGAGAGGGAAAATTCATAAACAAGGAAAGTGATGAATTGTACTTGGAACTAAACTAAAAACAAGGAGAATTATAGAAACAAAAGAATGTTTCTAAGGAATCATTTGACAATTAGCTAGTTGATAAAGAGTTATTAAAGTTAAATTTATTAGGAGTGAAGAAAATTATGTTGAATTTATCTAAAGTGATTAAATTGAGTGTTTTTGTAACGTGCTTAATGGTGTTTTTCCCAAACGGTATTTCAGCTAATGATAGTTTAAATGAAGAATGTGTAATGACTATTGAATCGGATAAGCATGATTGGTGGAATAAAGCGCAAGCGAGTGGTGCTTGTAATGAATTAGTTGAAGGTTATTATTATGCCGATACTGACACATTTTCTATTATTGGTGCTGTGACCTCTCGTGTAACGAAAAATGGTCAGGTATTTGTTGTAGGCACACCGAAGGTTAAAGATGGTGAATCAAATTTAACTGTCTATATTAAGAAGAATAAACCAAAGCCAGATCCCGAGCCAGAGCCGGAGCCAGAGCCAAAGCCAGAGCCGGAGCCAGAGCCAAAGCCAGAGCCGGAGCCAGAGCCAAAGCCAGAGCCGGAGCCAGAGCCAAAGCCAGAGCCAAAACCCGATCCGGAGCCAGATCCTGAACCGGAACCAAAGCCAGAGCCAAAACCGGAGCCAGAACCCGATTCAGCAAATGAGGATTCCTCTACTCAAAGTACTAATGATTCAAATAAAAATGAAAGTAGAGATCAGTCAAGTGAAAAAACGGAATCAAATAATCTAGTAAATGATTCTAATCAAGGAAATTCTGATAAAAACGAAGATGAAGATACAAAAAATGATAGTATGCAGGAAGAAAAACAGAATGAATTGGAAGAAGTTAAGGGTAATTCAAAAAATGAAGATATTGTTTCTGAAACAGATGATGCAGTAAAAAGTACAACAAATTCTCTTGCAAGTGAACAGTCTTCAAAAATAGATAATCCACTTTGGGGAATATGGTTTCTAGTTTTAATACTGATCGTCGGAATCACAGGAGGATTGTATTGGTGGTATATAAAAAAATACAAAAATGATTAAAAACGGTTAAAGATAGGTGTTGTATAAGATGCAATTTTATAAAAAAATACTCTTTTCACTTATGTTGTTAGTCCCAATTATTCTTTCTTTGGGACTAACAACATATGGGGCTGATTATCCTTATAATGTTCCTAGTGATGTAAAAAACAATTGGAATAATATATACGCTAAAAAAACCTATTCTGAAACGTCTGGAAAAAAAATCGTTTATGATGTGTATAAAGATAAATATGTAAATGGCGGTTTTGAAATTGTTAATTTAGACTTAGGAAAAGGTACGCAACCATACGTGAAGTTTCATGGTTGGTCTGTTTTAATGGGATATACGCACCACACATCTACTAATCATAATACTTATATAGTTGCTAAAAAAGTTACAGGTGATAGAGATATAGGAAAAACTTTTATTTATAACACCGAAGAAGGAAACAGAGATGCAACGGAAGATTTAGAATACAATAATCAAGGTGATGGCATATACAACAAATGTCCGAGTGGAGAATATAACAAAAAAGGATCGGATTGTAACTTTGAGTATGAAGATGTCAATTGGGCTTCCTATTTACCAATCAATGAACTGTTTCCTGATCAAAGTGAACAAGCATCATACAAATTATATATAGTAAAAGAAGTGGGAAATAGAATCGTTTATACTCCTTTGATATTGCCTTTTTCATTTAATAATAAAAGTCATAAAGGTGGAGAATTTTCTTTATCAAGTGGTCTTAATACAAATAATTTAACTATGATCACTCAAAATGTATTAAGAAGAAGTTATCCAAGAGAATCAGCAACATCTGTAATAAATGATTTAGGTACAGATCGTTACTTTGATGTAGGAATATCTTATGAAGCAGTCAATTATGAAGAAAGTGATACAGCTGTTTGGTATGGTGTTAAAAGTCCTGAAGATAGTTATAAGACAAAGTGGGGACAAACAGCATATTGGGAATTTGGTGGTAACCAAGCAACTATTAAATTTATACCTGATAGTAAACCTCCAATACATAAACAAACAGACATAAGTAATGAACGGTATAGAAATATAAATGATTTTTGGGTCCAACCGAATGATTTGTTAAAAGTATCATTAAGAGGATATGATGAAGAATCGTTTATAGATCGTGTTTATCTAAATCTACGAGGATCAGGGAAAGATCCTCGTGTTAGGTATAATAGGTCATAAGTAGCGCAAAACTAACACGAGTTTTTGCACCTCTTAATGGATTTTTCACAGGTTATCCGTATTTATTCTTGGATATTCCTTATCAAGCATTGATGTAGCTCTTGCGTTTTTAGCCTGTCTATCGTTTTGTAAATCGTTCTTTATTTCCTTAAAAGCTACCTCTGCATCTTCAGTGTTCAAGTGATCTGTTTTGTTTACATGCTTATCATTCATGTTCACACCTCCTATGAATAATATGTACAAGTTGGATTAAAAAATGAATACTGGCGACTATAAAACAATAGTAGCTAGCCTTTTATTGTATTTTTGCTTTTGATTACTTTATAATAATAACGAATAGTAAAGTAGTCGGAAAAAGGGGAAATTGTGTTTTGAAAATACTTATTATTACAGAAACATTTTTACCATCCATTGATGGGGTTGTTACACGCTTAACAGCAGCCATTAAACATTTACGACAACTAAATCATGAGGTCGTAGTTGTTGCTCCTGATTTAGGAGAAGTATCGTTAGAGGGGGTAACGGTGGAGAAGGTGAAAGCAAGAAAGTTAATTTTTTATCGTTATCGTCCATTTGCTTTACCGCAAAGAAAAGTAAAAGAGCTACTATTAAAACATAATCCAGATCTTGTGCATGTAGTCAATCCAGCACTTCTTGGAGCTACTGGTGTATATTATGCAAAAAAACTCGGTTATCCTTTAATTGCTTCTTATCATACACATGCACCTAAATACTTGGATTATTATCCATGGTATAAGCCATTCAAACCACTTCTTTGGAGTTATTTCCGAAAATTGCATAACATGGCGTCGATTAACTTATGTACATCCAAAGCAGTTCAAGAAGAATTGATTGAGAAGGATTTTAATAATGTACACTTATGGAAACGTGGTGTAGATATTCAAAAGTTCCACCCGGATCATGCAACAGAAGAAATGAGACTCAAGTTGTCAAACGGTAACCCGATTAAAAAATTGTTGTTGTTTGTGGGGAGATTAGCAGCTGAAAAAGAAATACATAAACTAAAACCACTATTAGAAAAAAGAAAAGATGTACAATTAGCAATTGTTGGCGATGGGCCAGCGCGAGAACACTTGGAAGAGGTTTTTCAAGGAACAAACACTTTTTTCACGGGATTTCTACAAGGTGAAGAACTAGCAGAAGCATTTGCGTCAAGTGATGCGTTAATATTTCCATCGGTTACAGAGACACTAGGATTAGTCATTCTAGAAGCAATGGCAGCAGGTTTGCCAGTTATTGCAGCTAAGAGTGGTCCGACAATGGAACAAGTAACGGATGAACAGACTGGATTATTGTTTGAAAACGAAAATACAGAGAGTTTAACTCAAGCATTAGAAAAATTAGATAATCAAGAACTTTACAATGAATTATCCCAAAATGCGCGTTTAGAGGCAGAAAAATTCAGTTGGACAGAACCATCACAACAGTTAGTAGAATTTTATAACGAATTAATGCAATTAAAATATAATCATAAATTAGTACAATAAATTGCATTAGCTAAGAGATACCATGTTTACATCGACATATAAATTGGTTATTCTATGGCTAATTCACAACAAAGAGGAGGAATAATTTGACTAAACACAAGTTGTTTGTCTTTGTGTTATTTTTATTTCTGGCGGGTTGCTCGAATCAAGATGAAGTTTTATCCAATGGAGAATTTTTAATAGAAAATGTATCTGTTGATCAACTAATACCTAGTAGTAAATTAGAACCTGGAGTAAGATATTTTATTGTGATGCCTTTTAAGTGGTCAGGAAGTCAACCTGCAGAGATTCAATCAATTGATATTATAGAAAATGGAAAGCGAATCACAGAAAATTCTGGTATAGCTTATACATTTTATATTGGCGATCCCATGAAGAAAACAGGAGTTTATAAGCGAAAGGATATTGGAGAAAAAAAATCTATTAAAGGATTTACAATTAATGACGCTAATACACTTATTTTAGAATTATCTTTATTAAATATTGAGTCAAACGATAATCGATCAATCCATATCAAATACCTACAAAACGGAGAAAAGAAAGAACAAATTTTACAATCCAGTCTACTTGAGAACTTAAGTACTAGTAATAATTAAAGCAGTTATATTTTCATTCTGTCTCACTATCAAGAGTAAACTTAGATTTGAGACAGAATTTATATTTTTACTTATAACTTCCGATAATATATATTATGTAAACTAGAAGAAAAACTGAAAAAGACCAATAACTCCAGGTCCTTGGTTTAGATAATAAACCTTATCATTCCCTTTTGGTCAGCGTTTTTATAGGTCTTCTTCTTTTATTACATTCTTCTGCTAAGCCAACCGTTAGTTAAATTTCATAGAACTTTTATAATAAGAAATAATACTGACAGTGATTGTTAAAAGAGCGGTTCCGCCTATAATATATACTCCATCCCAATATTGAGAACTCCCAGTTAATACCCATACTTGATAAGGGATAATTATAAGTGCTGAAATTACTAACACGCCCCATAACATCGAAATTACATTTTGTTTAGCCTCTTTTAAAGTAGAGATCCCTTTAGCATATTTAATCATAGAAATCTTTCTCAAGGCGATTAACAAAAGAAAAATAGCAGCAATAAGTAATAAATAATTCATTTAATATTCCCCCTTGTAGTTACAAATCTTACTTAAATGGAAGTCCTTCTTTATTCAATAAACCTGCTCATTACTTGAACAAAGGGCGTGCTACTTATTCAGCAAGCGCTGCTTTCCTGTTAGTACAATAAATTTTGTTTATAAAAAATATGCGTATTATTTCCACCAATAATTTGATCGTTTTCTTTCTAAAGTTATAACTTCCTTCTCAAACTCTTCTTTATATTGATAAATACGACTTGATAAACTTTTCATGTTTTTTATGGCTGAACGATCAATCTCTTCTTGACTAATTAGCTGCATATACGCCAAACCCAAGTTATCAATTTTTTGTATTTTCCTTAAATCATCAATTTTAAGTGTAAATATATTAGTAATATAAATATCATACACATTTGCATATGACTCTACATAGCATGACCATTCTTCATTAGTTATATCACCATTATAATAGGATTCAACCGTATCATTGATAAGTGCCATCTGATTATGTAAGGATTGAGTAACCCTATTTTTGTTTTTTGCTATTAATAGATGTTGTTCATCATTCTTCTCAATCCCAAAAAGGACAATAATAAACAGAGTAAACATTATACCTATAAGCAAAAAATCTTTTTTCTTCAAGACATCTCCTCCCCAAAAAACTCTATCTTACTCTTAACCTATACAACTAGTTAGCCAATCAATGACGCAGATAAGAGTATACAATATTTTACAATGCTCCTACTCCTATTATGGCTATACTCCACATTATTAGTGTAAAGGATAAAGTTAGCCAAAACGTGTTTAATCCAGTATCTTCATCAACTTTTATCTTTTTCAATATGGAAACTAAATTCAAACAAAATATTGTGCATAGAAATGGTAATAAGAATACCCCTGTGTTAGCAGCAATTGCAAACATATTAATTATTCCTCCTTAAGATCTTTGCTGCACTACGCTATCCATTTGAACAGCAAGCAATGGAATCACCGACATAAAGAACGCCTTGTTTAACTGTTTAACTATCGCACCCAATTATGTTGAATAAAAGTGCTTAAACATTTTCAGAATTCCACTATTCTTTTAACAAACCATAAATAACCCTATCTTGATATTCGCCATTTAAAAATTCATAATTTCGAATAATACCTTCTTCTTTTAGACCTAATCGTTCAGGTATTGCCCTGCTTTTCATATTATTAGTTGCAACATTTATTTCTATCTTTTTTAAGTCCAAGTCATTAAACGCGTGTTCTATAAAGTATTTTACTGATTTTGTTGCCAAACCTTTACCTTTATAGTTATCGCCTAACCAATAACCTATTTCGGTTCTTCTTGCACTCCAATCTATATATAAAAAGCCAATAGAACCAGCAAGTTTTCCATTATGCCATATACCAGCCCAATAACCGTTATTTTGTGATAACCTTTTTAAAGATTTTTCAATGAAAGTAACTGAATCCTCAATCTTGTTGGTTTTCTTAGGAAAAAAAAGCCACTTCCCTATACTTTCGCGACTTTCATCAATTACTTGATATAATTCCTTTGCGTGCCTTGGTTCTAAAATTGCAATGTAATTCTCTGAATCAATCATCGCTTTATACACTTTTAACCCCCTAATATATCTTTAATTCAGCAGTCATAGCATTCGCACTCCGTTTGTTTAACAAAATTATTTCTTTAGAAATTTTCCTGCTACAAAGACCCATCCAAAGGCAGAAGCAGATGAGATAACTAATGCTCGAACTATTCCATCCCCCTCTAGGTTAGAAGGTTTGAAAATTAATCCAAAAATCATTATTAGAATAAAGAATACTACAAAATATATAAAATACCTTCCTAGTGTTCGGCTCAAGTTATATCCCCTCCTCTTGCTTAAAAGCCATAATAGAAATTTTCTATCATCGTAATATATAGTCACCTGAGTATTTTTTATTTAAGTAAACTATTATCCCCAAACAAGCAAATGCCAGAACAATGTATGTCAAAATAAAAATCCAGTGCTCTGGATTATACCAGTGTTCAATTTGTCCCATTATTGCGATAAAAATACCAAGAAAGATATGAGTTTTTCCAACTCTTTTCAGATAGCTTGGCAAATTCTCTTTAGAAATACGCTGTATAGTGTCTTCCGAAAGAAACAAATTGGGTTTTCTTGCGAAGTGTTCTACTATACCTTTTACTACAAAATAAATTCCTAAAAATAATTGGGCAAACATTTCCTTCTCCCCCCAAATACTTTAACATCTTAAACTAAAATGCCCGTTAGTTGAAGATCAACATTTCACAAACTAACAGTTCTTCACACCAAAATTTTACCATAAATTAGAGGTTTATTGTTCTTATTCTTTAGGAATATGGAAATAATTTCTCTATGACATTTAAAATACTATTTATATGTCAAAAAAGACAAAAATCGGAAAAACCAAAAGCCAAATTGTGGTTTTTGGAAACTGTTAGAAATATTTACTTTATTTTTTAATAAAAACTCCACAAGCAAACAATAGATTGGCTTCACATGAGGGGTGGCGCACCAAGCAACCTTCTTTGGATACTTCCAAGAAGGGAGGTGTCGCCTATGGACATAGCAAACGTTTTAACGCTGATGATTTCATTCGGCATGTTGATTACGTTTATCATGTCCGATAAAAACCAAAAAAAGTAACCCCTCGTGTGCTTGACAGGCTTTTGAGGGATTACTTCTCTTGATTGCGCCTAGCCCCTCTTGTCGGGGTTCGGTCTATTGTAACCGTAGGCGTTGCACCGTCTACGGTTTTTATATTGTATGTTCTTCTATATATAGTATAATATAGTATACCATGTTTTTATCATTTGTACACGTGAATGATATTCTACGGTGAAAAATTGGTCGACTAATGAATGAAATGGGCCTTGTCTCAAACTACACAGTCAACAGTATAAACCTCCTCCTTCCACCCTGTAATTCCAATTCTTATGAAGTAACTTTTTTTGTAAGTTTAGGGTTAATTAAATCAGCCTGAATTAACCTTTTTCTAACTGTAATTCCGATCCAACTAGCTAAATATGCCTTGATCAATCCAACTACGATAAACGGATAAATCCCTGATATTAGCGCCTGATTCCAAGTTAAATCTAATACTATTTTTAAATGAATAGCCCCAAAAGTAAGTGTAATAATCATTCCAACAATGTTGGCCACCATTGCCATCTTCATATTAAATTTTGTTTTTTCTAGTATATAGCCTGTTACAAACGCTGCCGCAATAAAACCGAATATGTACCCCCCGGTTGGACCAACTAAGATTTGCACTCCACCTGTAAATCCTGCAAAAACCGGTAACCCCACTGCTCCTAATAAGACATAACAAACCATTGCAATCGCACTATATCTGCTACCAATAATCGTTGCTGCTAACCCTACCGCTAATGTTTGTCCACTAATAGGAATAAGTGGAAGCGGAATTTCAATTTGTGCCAATACCGCTGTTACAGCCGCAAAAATAGCACATAAAATAATTGCTCTAAGTTTTGATTTACTCGTATTCATAAGATCGTCCCCCTAAATGCTTCGTATTGTTAACTATATATATTATTAGGTTAACGATGGTAGTTTAACATATTTGTTTTTACAAAGATAGTATTTTCTAAAAAAATACATAAAGCCTTTTTATACGCCTGGAATCTATTGTAGCTAGCATTTACCTATGAGTCTTTCCAAAGACATAAAGAAAAAGCCTTACCAATTTGGTAGAGCTTTAACGTTTAACTAACTTAAATTCAAGATGTTACTTATAAAAAATTTTATTAATAATGTAATTCTCTTTGCGAAGGTAGCGTTTTGTAATTCTTATCATGTCTATAGTCATATTTATCTTCAAAGACATTTAATTCTTCTCTACCAATACGAACCTCTTTTTCATTTAACCAAATAACTTTCGGATCATAATCATACCAATTAAAATAGATTGTATCTTCTTCACCGGTTTCGTTATTAAACAATGATGCTTTAGCATTGAGACCGTAGAAACCATCAAAATGATAAGTTCTTATACTATATTTATCATCAGGGCCTTCAATAGAGTCATTTAATATGCCTTGAGGTAAATAGTTTAAATTGTAATAGTGATTGTAAAATAAAATAATAAAAATGAAGCAAGAAGCACCAAAAATAATAATGGTTTTCCTTGGAAATATTTTTTTCTTCTTTAGAAAAAAAAGAATTAATATTACTGTAGATATTAAGCTGATTACTAATATCAAACCACTAGTAAAAAATAACATAAGGTGTAAAGTATATAATAATTTGCTCATGTAAGTATCTCCTTTTTAGTTTTTAATAGATTTAACAGAGTTAAGAGTCCTTAAGCTTTTTAAATCAAGATAATTTTAATCATAAATCATTGCATCATCATATTTTTCATTACTGTTACCTTGTAATTGTTTTATAAGGTAACGAATTAAAGTAATTAAATAACAAAGCAATAATATGATGACCGTTCCAATTGCTAATACGGTAGGTTCTAGTGGATTTCCACCATCAAGTTGAAAGAAATTGCTTAAAACTATTGATCCACTATCGCTCTCCGTTACTTTAAGTAGATTACATAACTAAGTCACTTACCATGTTAATTATAAATACAATTATGCAGTATATGATAATATAAACATCTTCATTACCTCTTATAATCTCCCACAACTATAAACACCTCACTTTTCATTGCATTATTGCTTATTGCAAATAAGCGTCCGTTAATGAAAAGTCAATTTTATATACTACGAATACCTTTAAAACGGATTGAAAGGAAACTGACAAGATAAAAAAGACTAATGACAGCATAAATCGAGTAAATATCTGGCATAGCGATCATAAATAAACTCATGGGTAATGACCATAAAAAAGCAACAAACATCCATTTCTGATTATTTTTAAAAGATGAAAAGATTGCTAAACATGCTGGAATAAACAACAGGAAAAATGGATAAGGCAGTGGTCCTGCTATTGTAGGATTATTATAAGGATTGATATAGGTTAGATTAGCCCATATAATTATTGCTAATATTCCACCAACTATACCCCCGATAGATATTCTGTTTAAGATAATAACACCCCATCCTCAATTTGTTTCTTTAATATATTCTTTCTTTGTTAAACTCTTTTGCATACGTTAATAGAATATCGTATAAGATACTATGTCTATTTTTTGGGAGTAATTTGAGTAGCAATATAAATTAAAACAACTAATATTCCACCTAGTAAAGCCGCAACAATACCAGTAGAGTCTATAGAAGATAAAGCATATCCACCTATCATCCCTAAAATAATCAAAAATAATATCAATACAAGCAGCATCTAATCTCACCCCATTCTTTATATTTCTTATTCCACTAACCTGCCCATCAACACAACAACGGCTGTAACAGCTTGTTAACTTACAGCCCACCTTCGTAAAGCGTATAGTTCTATATGCTATATGGAACCTTCAAAATGATTAGAGACAAACAGATATACTATATGTACTTCCGAAAATAAGACATAGCAATCGTTAGTTGCACATATAATATATATTACTTTTTGTGACTTTTTAAATGCTGATACTAAAAATCATTATTCTTGCACTAAATCTCCATTTCTCGAAAAATCAAACTTCAACCTTTCGTTTCCTATTTTTATTCATTTACCACTCCCTCTTTCATCTTTCAAAAAAATCTGAATTAAGTTTATACAAAATTCATAAAAGGTATTGCCATAAAAATCCTTTTTATAAACCTATTAATCTGTTTGTACTTTCAAAAGATTGTCTAATATCTAGATTAGTTCGTTATTGAGTTTTTTTAGCTATCATGGCTTAAAAATCTAAGTCAAAACACTTCTTTAGGAGGTAAACAATGCGATATGTAGGTGTAGGCTTAGTTATGCTGGCCGCATTTTGCTGGGGTATTACTGGCGGCATTGCCGATATTTTAATGAACAAGGGTTGGGATCCCATTGTAATTTCCCTGTACCGAGGTGCTATTGGATTGTTATGTTTTTTTATATGGTTTCTCGTTAGAATTAGAAAAAACCTTATATTATCTACTCGTTTATGCGTATGGTCCCTTTTAGCAGGTATAGGTATCGCTGGTAATTTCACCTTTTATTTTTTAAGTATTCAAGCCTCAAGTGTTGCTGTTGCTGCAACATTAATGTACACTGCACCTGTGTTTGTCCTTTTAATCTCCTTTTTATTGCGAATCGAACGTTCCACGTGGTTTAAGTGGGGCTGTATTACCAGTGTGTTACTAGGAATTATCATGCTTACTGGTGTTTATCATACTGAATCAGTTTCAGTCAGTCTATATGGGGTAGCAGCTGGGCTTGCTTCTGGGCTTTCTTATACCTTGTTTATATTCGGATTTAAAAATGCTTCTACTATTGGAAAGCCACAGACCACATTAACTATATCCTTTTTTACTTTTTGTCTCGTCCTTCTTCTTTTCGTTGATAAAGGTGCAGTTGCTGCTGTGGCCACGTCAGACGATATAGGTTGGTTTCTCTTATTAGGAGTTATCGGAGCTGGAATATCATTTATGTTGTACTTAATTGGAATACGAAGCACTACCGCTGCAACTGCTTCAATGGTTAGCATGGTAGAACCGGTAACAGCTTCTTTGTTTGGTGTACTGCTTATGGGAGATCATCTAAGCATCATTCAATTTCTTGGCATGGTAGTCATTCTGATCACAATTACCCTACTTAGTGTAAAGCATTCCAACTAAATCAGTTTTTGCCAATAGATTACTAGTTATTTCACTTGGGTTATTTAATACAATTTATAACACAAGTTATATTCGTTAACATTTATAAGCATCAATGATGAGTGAAGGAAAAACTAGTTTCTCTCCCTGATTTCGAAGATCAAATTTTTTAGAACGAAAAATTACGCCGTGCACAGCATTCCAATTATTTTGATGAAACTTTCCTTCTTCATCACAATACTCTAGTAATTGAACCTCATAACCAGCAGTTTTGAACATTTCTGTCAACGTTTTATAGTTGTGAACGATTTTATGACTAGCTGCTGGATGATCTTTAGGCCCGGGTCCGCCGATTTTAATCATATTTTGATACGTGTGATCGGGAAAAAAACCATCAGGAACAGCACAACGTATATAACCAGTAGGCTTTAAAAATTTGCGGCATAATTTTGCAGCTTTAAAACTTCTTCAAATGTAAGATGCTCCCAAACGAGTTCCGCAACAGGAGTAATAAATAGGGAATCTAGCTTTAGGTTTCGTTAATATCATAGCGTTATCTACACACTTCCCAACAGGAGAGTGTACACTTATTTCATCGCTCACTATTCACCTTTCAATCACATCATCCGGATCAACCAAATTCGCAAATGACCACGTTTTGCCATCGTCCACTGAGACAAATTTAGCCATGACTTTTCCTCCTTGGTAATCGCCGTTTTGGCCCTGTTTCACAAGCAATGTGCCCTGGGTTCCGTCAAATGTGGGGGTTTCGGCAATGGTGAAAATCCCCTTGTACTCTGCTGGAATTGGTACATCCACCTGTGTCCAAGTTTCTCCGACATCATCTGTCCGATATAAGTTCGGCATTGCTGGATTATCATTTCTGACAAACGATCCAAATGACACAAATCCGAGCTTCTCATCGATAAATCCACCACTCGTCACTTGTCGTTCTGACGGTACACTCCCGACTTCGCGCCATGTTGAACCCCCATCATTTGTTTTGAAAATCATGTTGCCTTCCCAACTCATCGAGCGGCCTCCTGTTAATATCAAAAAGCCATTGTTCTCGGATACAAAATCAAGGATTCGTATCCGTACCGCCTGGAATGGACTAGGAACCGATGATTCGTTCCACGTTTCTCCCCGATCCGTTGATTGGAGTACTTTTATGTTCTGATAGCCGCCAACAACAAAAGCTGTCCTTTCCGGTGTTATTATATAGCTGTCTTCAATCAATTCATCTTTTGGCCCATTATAATCGCCTTCAAGTAAATTATTGATTTCTACCGGAACTTTCTTCCAACTTTCACCGTTATCATATGTGACTTCAAGTGTGTTTTTCCTTATTCGGTAGCGATTGTTCACATTTTGCACATCGATTCCTGCTTCCTTTTGATAGGTATCTGTAACAGGAGGCAAATCGCCAACGGTATTGGATATGTCATCAATCCTTAGCAGTGTATATTCGTTTTGGCCCGTCTTCTTAATCCGGAACGTCCATTGAATATTTTTCACCGTTCCATCATCTCGTACTTCGCCCCAGTTGTGATGGATGGACCAGTTTCCCTTCTCAAGTTTTACCCAGAATGTTACCTCAACAGCAAACTCATTTTCATCACCAGCCAATAATTGAAAGTCATTGTAACGTACATCAGCAAGTCGCTTCCACGTGCTTACATCTTCCCCCTTGTACCGATTCATATAATCAAACCAAAAGCGATAAGCAATATCTTCCGGTTCCTGTTTGTCTTCTGCATTCGCAGTAATAGTCATTGGCAGTGATTCGTTCAAGTCTTCTTCGTAATAAAAGTAATAATAAATCAAAGCAGCTGCCGCCAATAAAATAATAAGCAAGACAGTAGTTATAATGATTCTTTTTTTAGTAAAAATCATCCGGTTTCTCCTTTAGTCATACTTGTTTAAAACACCTATAGCAAATTTAAATGTGTGAAACATCATAAAATAACTTTACAAAAGTGATATTGGCGTTATTTTTCTTAGGGAAAAGCCCCCATTACATCTTAATACCAATTATTTCAGATCCAAAAAATTAACTCAATCTTTTTTCTAGAAAATGGCACTTATCATCTTAGCGATAAGCGCCATTTTGTTTAAAAACTCTTATCCAAAATCATAAGTAAAGAACTACCTGCCCAAAGCAAAAATGCAATTTGAGTAATAATATAAAAGGAGAGTTCAACTTTAGATAATTTTCTTTCCTTCTTTTTCTTAGGAAGTGAAAATAATAATAAACAGAACAAAGGATAAGCACTACACCTGATATTTGATATATGTTCTCTAATAAACCAATCAAAAAATCTCTCCTTAAAAACATTGCTTCACCTTCAGAATTGAGCGCTGACCCTTATTCTGGATTTGCGCCCGATTACGGAAGATTAAATGAATAATGCGGAAAGGTCATCAACGTCTTTTTCCTAACTGTCTTTATTAAAAGAAGAGCATTTCCATAGGATTCTATTTCTTCTAACTTGTTACTTTCTTTTCCAATAAACATTTTCTCTCTTATGTTTAATACCATCAATCCACATAACAGATTCTTCTTCATTAACCTCAAATATTAGAATTACTTGATATAACCCAAGTCTTACCCAATAGCCGCTTAAAGTCCCATAGGGTATTTGTTTCGCAGTCAAAACAGGCATATATGATAATCGTTTATAAGCATCCAAATATATCCGTTCCTTTACTTCTGGTGGGTATGCAAGAATATTGCTTAATTCATCAAGGGCAGTTTGTGACCAATAGACCTTAAAAGTTTTGTTCACTTTCAAACTCCCTGATTTTATGCTGAAGATACTTTAGTCCCTGCTCTTGACCATAAATACGTCCATTTTCACGATCTTCACGACTTTTCTGTACTTGCTGAATGAGTTCCTTATCCTTAGAAAAAAGATCTAAATCCATTTGATCAATGGCTTTTCTTTCACGTTTCATATTTAAATAACCAATAAAGTCATATACCTCAGCCGTATCCTCTTCGTGAATAAAGTCAATTAGCCGTTTAAGTTTTTCACGGTTAATACTCATTTTAAACACCGCCTTGTTATTTACTAACACCATTATACCATTGAATCATTTTAAGAACCCATCCTTATTTCAATATAAAATTCACTTCTAAAGCTTATTCAATTAGTGCGCCCGATTGTGTAGTTTTATTATTAAAGTGTATTCCAAAATAAAGACATAACCCCGAAAAACAATAAATAAATGACCGCAATTATTGGAAAAACGCAAAGTGATACCCTTCCGAATTTGTCCTTCCTACTGAACAAGGATAAAACAAAAGAAAGTGCCAAAAGGATAAACCCGAAGGCATTATTATGTCATCATCAATAAACGAATTACCTAAAAAAAACATAGATACCAAGGAAAATAAGTCCGACAATCAAACTAATAAAAGAAATTAATCCCACACTACGTTTACTTAGCAATTCTTCCACCTCATGAATTTTTTAGAAGAAGGGGACTTAATTTACTAGATCCATACAATATTGATTTTAAATAGATTTGAGGTATGTGAATTTTCAATCGATGTAAAAGCTATCTGGTTGTTTTTTGATGAAATAAAGTCAAGTGAATTGTGTTTAATAAAATAGTAGCAACCACAAGAACTGACGAAGCTAATGCAACAGCACCTATCGTGTCCATTAATGAAGCCAAATCTTCCATCCTTACCAAATAATAGGTATAGAACATTTGAAAACATATGGAGATAGCACAAGCGCTAAGACTAATAACAGAAAGACGATAGCGTTTTTTAACCTCACGCTTCTTCCCCTGCACAATATTAATAACAGGTAGTGTCAAAGCAAGTAATCCAAGTACTAAACTACCAACGTTAAGTAAAGTAATATCAATCATATCGTACTCTCCTTTTTTTGTTTTTTAATTATGAAAATTATCATTAGCCTTGTCTTGTGTAAAACCAAATTAAAACAAGTATAATAGCAAGTAAAGTCCAAAAAATGGCTTGCCTATTTTTTTTCAATTTACCACCCTCCCATAATTTTTAATTATTAAAACAAAGTGTGTGCGAGTGTACCTATATCATGCATTAACTTGGTGTTTCTACCTTTATTTCAAAATATATTTAAAATTACTTAAGCCTCTTAATTATAACAAAATTTTTCCATTCAATCACTACTATTTTACATATTTTTAACAAAAAACATACGAGAATAAAAATAGAAGCATGCCATTGTTTTATCAGAATGGCATGCTTCTATAGTCCAATCTTAACCTTTAAACAACCGAGCATTAATCGCTACAATTACTGTACTAAGCGACATTAAAACCGCACCTACAGCTGGACTTAATACAATTCCGATTGGTGATAGAATCCCTGCTGCTAGAGGAATGGTAACAATGTTATAGCCTGCAGCCCACCATAAGTTTTGAATCATTTTTTTGTAAGTGGATCTAGACAAGTCAACAATAGAAACGACATCTTCAGGGTTGCTTCGAACTAAAACAACATCGGCTGTTTCCATTGCGACATCTGTCCCAGCGCCAATTGCTATCCCTAAATCTGCATTTGCAAGTGCAGGTGCATCATTGACACCATCACCAGTCATCGCAATTTTTTTACCACCGCTTTTTATTTCTTTAATTTTATCTGCTTTTTCATGTGGCAACACTTCAGCAACCACTTGGTCAACATTCAATTGCTTTGCTACCCATTGCGCAACTTTTTGGTTATCACCAGTCAGCATTTGTGACTCAATATTTAATTCTTTTAATCGGGAGATCGCTTGAGCAGCACTCTCTCTTACTTTATCAGCTAATGCGATCATACCTGCTAATGTGTCATTGATTATAACAAAAACAACGGTTTTCCCTTGTTCTGACCATTCATTTAATTTTTCATTGTTATAATTCAACTTTTGTTCCTGTACATATCCAGGACTAACAACTAAAACTTCTTGATCATCAATTTTTCCTTTTAACCCTTTACCAGTCATCGATTCAAATTGTTCTGGTTCTATGAAAGATGTATTTTGTTCTTTGGCTTTTTCAACAATCCCTCTTGCTATCGGGTGTTCTGATTGTACTTCTAATGATGCCGCCATTTGTAATACGTTATCTTCATCAAAACTTTCTTCTGTAAAAATATTGGTAACACCGAACGCACCCTCAGTTAATGTTCCAGTTTTGTCAAAAACAACCGCTTCTATATTTCTTGCTTCTTCAAAATTGGTTCGATTCCTAATTAACAATCCTTGCTTAGCCGCAAGTGCTGTAGATCTGGCAACCACTAATGGAGCCGCTAAGCCAAGCGCATGTGGACATGCAATCACCATTACGGTTACCATTCGTTCCAATGCATAGGAAAAGGAATAACCTAATCCTAGCCAAACGGCAAGTGTGATCGCACCTGCTCCTAATGCAACGTAGAATAACCATTTAGCTGCACGGTTAGATAAATCCTGTGTCTTTGATCTTGATTCTTGTGCTTCTTTCACCATGGTTACGACTTGAGAAAGATAGCTTTCTTCCCCTGTTTTCTCTACTTGAATGGTTAGTGAGCCTTCACCATTAATGGAGCCACCAATCACGTCATCACTTTTTCCTTTATCTATCGGCACAGATTCTCCTGTTAGTAATGATTCATTCACAGCAGATTGCCCTTTAAGAATCGTACCATCTACTGGTATTTTCTCCCCTGGTTTTACTAATACTTTATCGCCATGCTTCAAACTAGAAACACTTACCTCTTTCACTTCATCATTTTCATCAATAACATGCGCTTCTGATGGCATCATTTTCACAAGTTCTTCTAAGGCATTTGATGCCCCCATTACAGATCGCATTTCTATCCAGTGACCTAACAACATGATGTCAATTAATGTTGCAAGCTCCCAGAAAAAGTTATTCCCAGCGAGTCCAAATACCGATAATGAACTGTACCCATAAGCAACAACAATCGCAAGTGCAATTAATGTCATCATACCTGGATTCTTTTGTTTTAATTCATCAACTGATCCAGATAAGAAAGGTTTACCACCGTAAAAGAAAATAAATGTTGCTAATGCAAATAGAATATATTTAGATCCTGTAAAAGTAAGTTCAAAATTAAAAAAGGATTGAATCATAGGTGATAAAAGTAATATTGGAATAGTTACTACTAAGGAAAGATAGAATCTTTTTTTGAAATCTTCAATCATATGTCCATGATCATGGCCGTGATGACCATGTTCTTTGTGATCATGACCTTCATGATTAGGATGTGCATGGTTATGATAATTTTCTTTATGATGGTCGTGGTCGTGTTCATGATGTTCTGTATTATTGTGACCACTTCGCTGTTCTTCATGATGATCTTGTTTATTTTTATTCATATGACTGACCTCCTTGTATCTTCTTATATAACTAATTATACCCGTATGCGGTATAGCAAAACGTTAATTACTTCTATTTTGTACGCTAAACAGTTTATGCTAATTAAAAAATCGAATGCTCATGTTGAAGCATTCGACTGTCTGATTGGGTTGTTTCCTTATTCATATGATTTTATCTATTAAAAAGCTAATTTTCTTTATTGTTTGTTTCTATTCTCCGCATTTCTTTTATCATTATAGAAAGTAAGATACTTAGACCAGCAACTAATAATATAACTGGTAAAGATAGAATAAACGTTTTAGCTGCAGAGGAATAACCATATTGACCTTCAGTGTATAAAAAAATAAACATTGCAAAAGATGAGCAAATGAAAATGGTCGAATTTAATAATTTCATGCGAATTCCCCCCAAAAAAACTATTCCTCATAGTCTGTATTCGACTCTCCTGGTGGATCTGTTGTAACGTATGTTTGTGCAATAAAGTCATGGATTGCACGTTTATCTTCTCGTAACCCCACCATAAACGCACTTATAATAAAACCAATTCCTAATGTGACTACATAAAACATCCCTGCTACCCAATGTCTCAATAACATGGTGCCAATCCTAACTTTTTTCCCATCAACTCGCGCAATTCGGTTACCGACCAGTTTTCTACCTAATGTATATCCGTACCAGAAAACAGGTAATAGTAAATAATAAAAAACTGAGACGAGATCAGTAATAAAAAACTCCTCATTACTGTAAAATACCCCGTATATAAGCTGTGAAAGCATACCTAGTACGATAAAAAGGATAATAAAGTCCAATACATGTGCTAAAAACCTATTTTGAAACCCAGCTGGATTTAAAATCATACCAACACTCCTTTTTCATAATCAGTAAACAGATATGTCATTTACATGCGTATTATTCTACCGAATTTATTTTTAGGTTTTCCTTTAACATTAAAATAATCTCATTTAAGCTTTGCTCTTCTGGAATGAAATAATATGTGCCATTAATTCGTTGATTAGAACCTTCAATTTCCGAGGTTTTTATTTCAGAACTATCTAAGGAAGCATATAATTTTTGTAATGCATAAATTTCTGATACTTTTAGACTTGTACGTAAATTTTCACCAATAACATCACTTATTTCACCCATTTTAAAAATAGTTTTTGTAGAAATAACTTGATTAACAGCTGATTGAATAAATTGGCGTTGTCTTTCATCACGAGGGTAAATGGCATTCACATCTCGTTTTCTCATTCGAACAAATGCTAAAGCTTCTTCCCCATCTAATTTGGTTCGCCCTGATTCAAAATATATTCTTTCTCCACCTGCATAGATATTTTCTTCCCAAAAGGGTTCCTTAATATCAATCGTTACCCCACCCAGAACGTTTACAATATCCCTAAAACCTTCAAATCCAACTGTTACATATTCATCAATGGGAATCTCTAATAATTCTTCTACTTTTTTAACTGTTAGTTCATTTGCTCCATAATTAAACATAGACCCATACGTATACGAAGCATTTATTTTATGAGATCCTGCATAAATATTTGCTTCACTATTAGAAAACTCCACTCTTGTGTCACGGGGTATTGACGTCATCGTTACCTGCTCAGTACCCGGATTTAAAGTAAGAACGATTAACGTATCCGCTCTTCCATTTTCTCCTCCAGTAGAATAATCCTCTACACCAATTAACAATATAGATAAAGGATCATCACCAATTTGAACAGATTGCTCTCGTAGAGGGGATTTATTACTTGGTCTATCTAACTCATCATATGAATTATCAACTGCTTCATACGTTTGTTTTACAATATAGATACCAATAACCAAAATAAAAGCTAGCAGCAATAATGATAAATATATGAATATGCGTTTTGCCTTACTTTTTTTCACTTTTTGTTTCTTCTTTTCTCTCCTTAATTTCTTCATTCATAACACCTTTTTCTACTATATTTCACTCTATTAATTATAATTGTAAAACATTAGAATTACAATATCTTTCCAGTAGGCGTTTTAGTACTATCAGCTCATAAATATGTAATCATTTTTGTGTGGTAGTTAAAGTCGAGGATAACTCCCGCCTTACTATCAATTGTTAATATCAGGTATTAAATACATGAAAAAAGTATTGAGTGTTTCATAAATTACTGTTATTATGTCTATTGTCTATAATAGAATACTTGGTATCCAACTAGAGGGAGTAATGCATATGCAACAACAAAGAATACCATTCTCAACCTATGCCGTTATCGGTACAATGCTTTTCGGACTATATTTTGGTGCAGGTAATTTAATTTTTCCAATTCAGCTTGGTCAGTTAGCTGGTTCTAATTTTTGGGCGGGGCTAATTGGATTTCTAGTGACAACGATTGGATTGCCGTTTTTGGGGATATTAGCAATTGGTTTATCAAAAAGTAATGGCTTACTTGATTTAGCAAGTCGTGTACACCCTGCTTTTGGACTTGCTTTCAGCATGGCGCTGTATTTAACTATTGGCCCATTTTTTGCTATTCCAAGGACAGCTACCGTACCGTTTGTTGTTGGTTTTGAACCTTTTATCGATCAAGGACAAATTAGTCTATGGCTAGGCGTTTTTAGTTTTATATTTTTTGCGATTGTTTATTATTTTTCATTAAACCCTGCAAAAATTATTGATTATGTCGGGAAATATTTAACACCCGCTTTTCTATTGTTCTTATTTCTTTTAATTATCGTTACTATAATAAAACCAATGGGTAGTTTTGGTTTACCTGTAGGAGATTACACCAATAGTGCTTTTATGACTGGTTTTAAAGAAGGTTATAATACAATGGATGCCATTGGTTCGCTTGCATTTGGTATTGTTGTGATTAATGCAATTAAGCGAAGAGGGATATCAGATACAAAATTGATCGCAAGCACAACTTGGAAATCAGGTGCGTTTGCAATGGGCTTAATGGCAACCATTTATACACTGATCGCATACATGGGAGCTTCAAGTGTATCTGTTATTGGAACGCTTGATAATGGTGGGATCATTTTTGCTGAAGTAGCTCAACATTACTTTGGCCCATTTGGAGCAATATTGTTAGCTATTATTATTGTACTAGCATGTTTAAAGACAAGTATTGGATTAATCACGGCATGTGGTGAATTTTTTCATGATGTCTTCCCGAAAATAAGCTACAAAACGTTTGTGTTTATTTTATCTTTTTTATCTTTTATCATTGCGAATTTTGGATTAAATAATATTATTCAATTTGCTATTCCAGTGTTAATGTTTTTATATCCATTAGCTATTGTCCTAATACTATTAGGTCTTTGTTCTACTCTATTTAAACATAAGCGAGCAGTTTATGTAGTTGCTATGTCATTAACCTTTTTTGTAAGTTTCATTGATGGATATGATGCCTTAGTCACTACCCTGCCAGATGTAGCAAACTCTTTGTTTGAAGTAATAAAGGATTTCTACTTATATTATTTACCACTTTATGATATCGGACTTGGTTGGATTTTCCCTGCCTTAATTGGTGCGATCTTAGGTTACTTTTGGCCAACACGGCAAAGGGAAATGGAGAGAGGATAATAAATGCGATTTAAATAAATGAGATTACAATAACTAAAGATGCCTAGATAGCCTTTTTTCTGATTCAATAGAAAAAGGCTTTTTTTCATTTAAATGCAGCGTTTATTTTCTGAAAAATATGCGATCAATAATAATTGAAAAAATAGCTATACCTACTACAAAAACAGTATTACGCAAAATCTTAACGTAAGTCCTTTCTTTTCGTATAATATAGCTTTTTATCTCTGACCAAGTATAAGCGTTGTTTCCGATAAAGGATAAGTCACTTTCGGTGAGGTTTGTATCATTACTAACAAGTACATCATAGTTTTCTAAATTGTAATTATTGTAGAAAGGAATATTACCATAAACTATACTAATGGTTAAAGGGATAATAACAAATAGAATAAACAATAAGATAAAGATGATTGCAAAAGGTTTATTATTACGTCGCATACCTCACTCCTCCCTTCTTCTATCCTATTCCATTCATGAGATGAAATATGTATCTTAGCATATGAATCACCGATATATCTTTTATGCTATTAATAAAATTCCACCTTCTTTTAGTTGATTTTCCTTTGCTAACTTTGCTCTATTATGTTTCTATGGTAAAATTACGTTGCCTTTATACAACATTTTATACATTAGCAAACCTATCATCGGCTTTCTAGGATCAACAGGAGGATAAAGAATGAAGAAAACATTTTTAAGCAAATTTTATCAAAAGACACTAACAGAAAGAGTGAAAGCACTCGTTTCCGCAGAAGTTATTTCTGAAGAAGATGCCATTGATTTTAATCATAAATTACAATTACCTAATGAAATTGCGAATCATATGATTGAGAATCAGATCGCCACTTATGGCGTTCCGCTTGGTCTTGGACTTAATTTCTTAATTGATAATAAAGATTATGTTATTCCAATGGCAACAGAAGAACCATCTGTCATTGCGGCAGCTAGTTTCGCCGCAAAGACCATTAATCACGCTGGAGGTTTTACCACAACGGTTCAAAATCGTACGATGATTGGTCAGATCCCTTTGAAAGATGTACCAAACGTAGACGATGCAGAAAAGGTGATTCTAGCGCATGCGGAACAGATTATTGAACGAGCCAATGCTGCTCATCCTTCTATCGTTAAACGTGGTGGCGGTGCAACGGCGATTGAAACAAGAATAATAGAAGCAAATGATACATACAATTCACCCACTTTCCTAGTAGTTCATATTCACATTGATACACTTGAGGCGATGGGCGCTAATATTGTTAATACCATGGTCGAAGCAATTAAGCCTTATGTAGAAAGCTTAACCAGCGGAACTGCAATTATGGGCATTCTCACCAACTATGCGACGGAATGTCTTGTAACATCTATTTGTCGTATGCCTGTTCATCTATTAGAACGTTCAGGGTTTGCAGGTGAAGAAGTACGCGATCGCATCATTGAAGCTTGTCAATTTGCGCTTGTTGATCCTTACCGTGCGGTTACACATAATAAAGGAATAATGAATGGTGTGGACGCTGTGGTATTAGCTTCAGGAAATGATACACGAGCCATAGAGGCTGGTGTCCACGCCTATGCAGCAAGGTCTGGTCAGTATCGTTCGTTAACCAACTGGACAAAGGCGGAAAATGGTGATTTATTAGGTGAACTAACGATTCCTTTACCAGTAGGAACAGTTGGCGGTTCAATAAGTATTCATCCAACAGCTCAATTTACTAGTCAAGTACTGGGCTCTCCAACAGCAAAAGAACTAGAATCTATCATTGCTTCTGTTGGATTGGCACAGAACTTTTCGGCCATTCGTGCACTTGTTACAGAAGGCATTCAAAAAGGACATATGGGATTACAAGCAAAGTCTCTCGCTATTAGTGCCGGTGCTAAAGGTGATCAAATTGATAAAGTTACCGAACAATTAAAACAAGCAAACAATATGAACGTAACAACAGCAAAAGAACTACTAAGCAAGCTAACGGATTAATATAAAAACCATCCAGTCTCTCTTAAGAGATGGATGGTTTTTTAAACTTATTTATCCTTACGCACATATTGACGCATATGATCTTTAATTCCCGCAAAACAAATTGTTGCTGGATCTTTTTCAGTTGGTAAATCAATATTGTCAACACCAACTGGCAATGTGTTTTGAAAATGCTCTTCATATGCAGCGACAGTCAATGCTGTACGATCTGCTAGCATTTGTTCATGTTGTTGTTTATAGATATTTTCTCGATAGTTTGGTTGCAGGATTCCGGTAAAGAATTCTCCAACTGCACCTGAACCATAGCTGAACAGACCAATTCTAGCACCTGATTCAATGTTTGTATTACCTTCAAGTAAAGAAATTAAGCTTAAATATAATGAACCGGTATAAATGTTTCCTACAGTTGCATTATATTTTTTGCTAATATCAAAATTAGCCAATAATCGCTCTTTATCAGTTTCATCTGCATCTTCTAGAACTGATTTTAGCGCTTTCATCCCCATTTTTGTGTATGGTAGGTGGAAAAGGATCGCTTCTAGATCATGTAATCCAACACCGGTTTTCTTCGTATAGGCACTAAATAGTTCTTGAAAGAATCCAATATATTTATCAACTGAATACTTACCTTGTACAAATGCGGTATCTGAATATAGTGGACGCCAAAAATCCATTACGTCCTCTGTTTGATAAGCGCTTGGGCTTTCTACTGTCATAATTTTTGGTTCAGCACTCATAATCATAGCCACTGCACCCGCGCCTTGCGTTACCTCACCAGACGTTTGTAAACCATAACGCGATATATCCGCACCCAATATAAGCACTTTGCTTTCTGGATTTAAAGCAATATGCCCTTTTGCCATTTGAATGCCAGCTGTCGCACTATAACATGCTTGTTTGACCTCAATCGAACGTGTATTTCGATTTAAATCTAATAACTGGTGGATATAAATTGAAGCCGCTTTTGAATGGTCAATTCCTGATTCTGTTGCGAAGATAACATAATCAATCGCTTCTTTGTCCTCATCCGTTACAATTTGTAATGCTGCATTTGCTGCTAACGAAACAGCATCTTGCGTAATCGGTGGAACGGCTATTTTCTCTTGACCAATCCCAATGGTAAACTTACCAGGCTCAATATTACGTGCAACCGCTAAATCTTCTGTTTCTACATACATGTGTGGCGTGTAGAAGCCAATCTTATCAATTCCAATTTTCAATATCTCTCACACCTTTTAAAAATATATGTTTGCTGTTCCTATTTTAGATGATTTTGAAACTTTTTTCTATTAAAAAGTTCAAATTTCATCTATTTTCCTTGTTTTTTATTAAAATAAAGAAGTATTTCTTTATAAATAGATCATGATATACTATAATCATTACTTAGCTAGACCTGTATTTTAACATACTTGTACAATCATTTTTTATAAAAAGGAGTGCTATCTGAATGGAAGATGTAGTAATTGTAAGTGCAGTTCGCACCCCAATCGGTAAGTTTGGTGGTAGTTTAAAAGATACATCTGCAAAAGAACTTGGAGCACTAACCGTAAAGGAAGCGCTCAAGCAAGCAAATGTAAAGTCTGAAGAAGTTGATTCCGTTATTTTCGGGAATGTGTTACAGGCTGGTTTAGGACAAAACCTAGCTCGTCAAATTTCCGTACACGCTGGAATCCCACATGAAGTTCCTGCAATGACAATTAATGAAGTATGTGGTTCAGGCATGAAGTCTGTTATTCTTGGAGCACAATCCATCAAATTAGATGAAGCGGACATCGTTGTGGTTGGTGGTTCAGAGAATATGAGTCAAACCCCTCATCTCGTTCATGATTACCGCTGGGATAAAAGTATGGAAGGAAAAAAATTAATTGACAGTATGATTCATGATGGACTTACAGATGCATTTGAACAAACCCATATGGGCGTAACCGCTGAAAAAGTTGCTGAAAAATATGGGATAACGCGTGAAGACCAAGATCAATTTGCATTAGATTCACAGAGAAAAGCACAAACTGCTGTTGAGCAAAATAAGTTTGCAGATGAAATTGTGCCAGTGCCTATTAAGGATAGTAATGGTGAAGCAAAGCTTTTTGATACAGATGAACATATCCGTCATAATTTACAACTACAAGATTTACAAAAATTAAAAACCCCGTTTATTGAAAGCGGTTCAGTAACAGCCGGAAATGCTTCTGGAATTAATGATTGTGCTGCATCATTAGTTTTGATGAAAAAATCATTAGCAGAAGAAAGAAACATTCCTTATCTAGCAACAATTAAAGCATATGCAGAAATAGGTACAGATCCATCTCTCATGGGTTACGCTCCCTACCATGCGACGAAAAAGTTAATCGAAAAAGAAAATTTAGATATTAATGACATTGATCTATTTGAGTTTAATGAAGCTTTTGCTGCACAAAGTGTTGCTGTCTTGCGGGACTTAAAGTTAGATACGTCTAAAGTAAATGTAAATGGTGGTGCAATTGCATTGGGCCATCCAATCGGTGCATCAGGTACAAGAATTTTGGTTACACTGCTACACGAAATGAACAAAAGAGATGCTAAGTTAGGATTAGGTTCGCTCTGTGTTGGTGGCGGTATTGGCCTCTCCCTACTTGTCGAACGCTAATAAATGAATTCAAGCCACTACTCGATGTAGTGGCTTTTTAAATGACTTTTACTTGCCATCGTTATATTTTCTACCTTCAGCTGGGCTGGACATTTTTGTTGCACCATTATAACTTAATGCTTGATCACGATCTGATTCGACACGTCGACTCTTTTTTAACTTTTTCTCTTGTCTATCTTTTCCCACATTACACACCTCCTCTTTCTACGATTAGTTTTGTTTAAAAAAAGCGAAATATACAGTAATAAGTAATATAGGTTCAACGTTTTAGCATTACCAAAAGACTCTCTGTCAAATCTGATGGTGTGATTTTTACTCCGATATTTTTTTATTAAGGTTATATTCTATATAATATATAATAGATCTCACACTAGATTATTTACGTAAATGTATATTAAACACACCTTGTGAACACTCATGCTTTGTTTTCTGCTTCATGTGTTTGAAATAACCATTGATTCGAACGCTCATCACCTGTTTTTCCTTCCCATGTGTTTGAAATAACCATTAATTCGATCACTCATTGCCTGTTTTTCCTTCCATATGTTCGAAATAACCATTAATTCGAACACTCATCACCTGTTTTTCCTTCCATGTGTTCGAAATAACCATTGATTCGAACGCTCATCACTTGTTTTTCCTTCCATGCGTTCAAAATAACCATTGATTCGATCATTCATCACCTGTTTTTCCTTCCATGTGTTCGAAATAACCATTAATTCGGTCACTCATCACTTGTTTTTCATACCAAGTGCTTGAATTAATCATTTTCTCTTCTATTTAATTGTTGGCAGAACAGAACTCACACCACATTTAGTGTAGTTCCATAAAAAAATCCGTTTCTACACAATAATGTAAAAACGGACTCTTTCATATAGTTTATTTTTTTGTAATCATTTTTTCTGTTAATCCATAGATAATTGTAATGATCGGACTGATTAAGCAGAAGAATGCAAACGGTAAATAATCCATTACTGCTACGTCAAGCACATCAGCTAGGAAAACTCCACATACACTCCAAGGAACCAGCGGATTAATGACTGTACCTGCATCTTCTAATGTTCTTGATAAATTTTTTCTAGCTAAGTGTGCACGATCATACAAATCTTGATAAGCCTCGCCTGTTAAAAGAATCGATAAATATTGCTCACCAACAAATACATTAATACCAATAGCCGTTGACGCTGCAGCTAAGGTTAACGACCGAGCAGTCTTTAATTGATGTTGTATATTTGTAATAACAGAAGGAATAATTCCAGTGACAAAGAATAATCCCCCAAGTGCCAAAGCTAGAATAACTAACGAAATGGTGAAAAACATGCTATTTATTCCACCTCTCGTTAGCATCGCATCAATTACTTCATTGTTTGTTTCAGATACATAACCACTAAACCAAATCCCCCAAATCTCTTTCCATGGCATGACGCCTCTTATACCAGCAATCAATGTTGCTACAATACTACTAACTGCGATAGATACAAATGCAGGTCGTTTCGTTAGCGTCATCATTAGTAGTAGCATAATTGGAATCCATGCGGTCCAATGAATAAGCGGTGATTGGTTTAATGTTGACTGAATAACTTCCAAGTTTGCCATGTTTTCTGTCTGTTGCGGTGATAACAGAGCAAATAAAATAAAAGAGATAATAAATGCAGGCAACGTAGTCCAAGCGATGTGTCTAATATGTACAAACAAATCCACTTTTACGATAGAAGAAGCAAGATTGGTTGTATCAGACAATGGGGACATTTTATCTCCAAAAAAAGCACCAGATACAATCGCGCCAGCTGTAATGGCTAATGACGCGTCCATCGACTGAGCCACACCAAGAAATGCTACTCCTAAGGTTGCACTTGTTGTAAATGAACTACCTAGGGCAACTCCAGAAACAGCTGTTATAGCAAAAACAATAGCAAAAAACCATGGGCCTCCAGCTAACTGAAAAGCAGCTGACATAAGTGATGGAATGGTCCCACTAATCATCCAACTACTAATGAGTATCCCAATAAGGAAAAATAGCAGAATTGCCCCCATTCCTGACTGTGCACCTTGAATCATTCCATTTTGAAGTTTTGAAAAAGAAAACTTTCTACTAAGCCCATAAGTAATCATAATTAAGATAGCCACAAGTATTGGTACATGAGGTTTACTTTCTAATCCAATAATAAAATAACTAATGATTGAAATAACGATACCTAAAACAATAACTGACTCGATTAGGCTTGGTAATTTTTTAGGTTGCAAATATAACATTTCATGGTCCCCACTTCTTTGTAATCAATGAAAAACATTGTTCATCTAATTTTTAGCAAATTGTCCATCAACTTCTACTGTCTTATATACGTTTATAAAAGCTTGTTCATCATACTTGCGCACAATTTTTTTAATTTGTATGGTTTCATAACGAGTTACTACCATCATTAGGATTTGTTTTCTTTCTTCTGTATACCCTCCGTACCCTTCCATAACGGTAATTCCTCGATATATAGATTCAATTAAATCCTTACGTATGATATCTCCCTTTGTGGTAACAATTTGCATCGTTAATTTTATATGATTTGTATGTATGGTATCAATCACTTTTCCTGTTAAGTAAATGGATAACATGGTATATAATGCCATATTCCAATCAAATACTGCACCTGAGATCAAAACAATTAACCCATTCATTCCTGTTAAAAGCATTCCGACACTTACATTACTTACTCTAGATACAATGATTGCAACAATATCTAGGCCACCTGATGTTCCGGAATATTTTAAGATTAACCCAATTCCTGCTCCTCCAAATACCCCACCAAAAATACTGGACAATAAAATATTATCTGCCACAGGAACAACAGGAATAATATATAAAAATGATGATAAAGCAGTCACACATATGATCGTATTAATAATAATTGTTCTACCTAACTTATAAAATCCCCATATTAATAAGGGAATGTTTAATAAAAAATTTAAAAGTCCTATATTTATTGGTGTTAAGATACCAAGTAAAATGGCTATTCCACTAAGCCCACTGCTAAGTATCTCATATGGTACAAGGAAAAGATTAAAAGCTAATGCAACGATTAGCGATCCGATAATTACAATAAAATTCTTCAATGGACACCTCTTACTTTCTTATTCTTTAATGAAAAAAATCACTTTATTACGATAAAGTTAGCAAACGTTTCAATAGCCTGTCAATAGCATTTATTATTCACACTAAATTCAAACTATTTCTATTTATGAAATACACCCCTTCCCATTTTCACTTCCATTTTATATAATGAAACATAATAGATATTATGTTTCATTATGAAAACAGATGAAAACTTGATAAAACAATACATAGACGATATAATTTATTTCTGGTTGTTTTTGTTAGGATACATAATGAGCGTAACCGTTCATCAATTAATTTCCATATTAACGTTATTTTACATTTAAATAGGTTACGCACAGGGCGATTATGAGCGAATGAAATATCTTTTCGTGTATAGTAGTTAGACTAAATGCGTCTCAAGTATCCCTGGCGTATGTTTTGATTTTGGAGGTGCAAACAGTGGAAAAAACAGAATATATCGATCATGTTTTTTTAACCAAAGGGGAATATATGTATTTGTTAAGAAAATATGGTGAATACGAATTACAGAAGAAAATGAATGAATTAAGCTTGTCAAAACAAAAAAGTATGAAGCGAAGAAATACAATAAAATCAGACTATCATGCAATTATTAGTAAAGGCATGCAAACGGTGCAGCCCATTCGAGATAAATATTTAATTGAAGCAATGAAACAAGAGTTAAGGAAAGTTTCCTATCGTAATTATTTTTTATTTGTTATGGGGATTAACACAGGATTGCGCATTAGTGATCTTCTTCCTCTTCGGGTTGGAGATGTAAAAGGTCAAACACATATTGTTATTAAGGAAACAAAAACACGGAAGATGAAACGTTTTCTTATTAATTTAGAACTTAGAAATCTTATATACGATTATACAATGAATATGCGTATGGAGGACTATCTGTTTCCATCTCATAAAACTGATTTGCCAATTAAGCGTGTACAAGCTTATAAAATTTTAAATGAAGCAGCGGAAAATGTAGGTATCCATGACTTTGGAACGCATAGCTTACGAAAAACATTCGGTTTTTGGCATTACACCATGCATAAAAATGTTGCTTTGCTTCAAGATATTTTTAATCACTCTTCTCCAGACATTACCTTACGATATATTGGAATCAACCAAGACATAGTCGATAAAAGCTTGGAGCATTTCAGCTTATAATAAAATCCTTCCAGTTGTTACTTATACTTAGTAACACTGGAAGGATTTTATTATTACATAACTTTCTCACCAAAAAATAATTGCTGATCCTTAGCTCTATTGCGTTTGAATAATATCTGTTATTTTCAGCTCGTGTTGTTCCTACTAGAGTGTCGCCCATTTGCTTCATCCGTTAATTTAGGAAAACGGCAAAGCGTGTCATTTATTTAATTGAAGCATCTACTCTTTTATGTTCTCAAGTTAGTATATCAAGTGAAATGGGCGAGACTCCTCGAAAATAAAAATCTATGTTCTTCGTGCGATGTATAGCTGCCGAAGCGTTCCTTATCCTACGGGAACAGCGCGAGCCGAAAATCCATTTTTAGAAGTGCTTTTCTTCTAAAAATTAGTTGAGGCCGTGTCCGTGGAAAGCGAGTCCATTTCACTTGAGGAGCCAACGTTTTACTTTATAAAACTTGAATTGGCCACTTTTCTAACTTGTAAGCCATGTCCCAAAACATATATTCATATTGAACACTTATGAAAAACTGATTTTTCATTCGGTTTCGTTCCTCATCTGAAACCGTTTCAGCAATTTGATCCAATCGGTTAATTTGTTCTTCCACTAATGTACGAAACCATTCTGAGCCATATGCATCAATCCATTCTTGGTATATCGGTTGGTTCGGTGTTTGATCACTTAATTTTTCACCAACTTCATAATAAATCCAATAACAAGGTAAAATACTTGCAATAATATCGCCTAAATGACCTTGATAGGCTGCTTGATATAAGTGAGAAGTGTACGCATACGCTGTAGGTGCCGGCTGAAATGCCTTCATGTCTTGTTCGCTTATGTTTAACTGTTTTGCAAATGTTCGATGTAGAGCTAATTCTGCTTCATACGTACCTTGCGCATGTTTATTCATGCTACTTGTCGTTTCTAAATCGCTGGCCTTTGCACCTCCCAATGATTGCACTCTTGCAAAATGGCTCAAATAATAGGAATCCTGCATCACATAATATCGAAAATTTTCTAATGGCAATGATCCATCTCCAATCCCTTTTACGAATGGATGTTCTATACTCGCTTTCCAGACAGTATCAATTTCCTTACGTATTTCCTGTGAAAAAGACATACATTTCCCTCCTGTAGACAAAACAAAAACCACTTTCTACCATAAAAAAGGGAAAGTGGTCAAATAAAGAACCATTTCCACTTCCCTACGCTAGTTTAAACTAGATCAGGTTCTAAGGGTCTTGAAGTCATATACTTCAATCTCAGTCTTTAGTAAAAGACTCCCCTAGTGGTTTAATGTTTGTCCGTATTTAATTATCTTTATCATAACATTTGTCACAAAGTTGTCAATCTTATATTAACAATGATTGTTCTAGTTGTTTCATTTCATACAAATAGCCTTTTTGTTTCATTAATGCATCATAGCTACCTTGTTCGATAATCCGCCCATGTTCCATTACAATAATTTGATCCATTTTTTCAAGCCCATTGATACGATGACTTACCAATAACAATGTATCATTTGTTGCTGATTGATAGATATCATCCAGAATCATTTTTTCCGTTTTAGCATCTAATGAAGAAGTTGGTTCATCCAAGACCCATAAATCACCTTGTTTTAATAACGCTCTTGCTATTGCCAACCGTTGTTTCTCACCACCGGAAAGATTTTCACCTCTCTCTGCCACGTGATCAGTTAATGCAAAATCAGACAATAACACCCGTTCAAGAGCGGAGTTTAACTCTTTATCTGTCACTTGTGGATTTGCAAGTAACAAATTGTCTTGAACAGTTCCATAAAAGAAATGATTTTCTTGAAGCACTACTTTAGATTGCTCCCAAATTTCTTCAGCAGCTATTTCATCATACTTCTGATTATTCCATGTGATCCTGCCACCTTCTGCAAATTGTAACTTAATCAGTAACTGTAACAAGGTTGACTTCCCTGAACCACTAGCTCCTACAATAGCAGTTTTTGTACCACTATCTATTTTTAATGTTATATCAGATAATGTTTTACGCCATTCTGAGAAATAGTTAAAGCTTACATTATTGACTCGTATTGCTGGTGCACCAGTTGTATTTATTTTTCCATTCCCTTCATCTATTTCAATCTCCGTATCTTCAACAACATCGTTTAATCTTGAAACAGCTGATTGGCTTTCTTGATAATAAATTGGAAAGACTCCCATTGGTGCCATCGGTTCAAAAACGGTTAATGAAATCATTACAAGCATTGCTAAAAAAATGCCATCCAAATTACCATTGGCTACTAAATATGCTCCAAGCGCAAGAACAAACCAACTAGTGACAAATGTAATAAAGCCTGTTACTGATTGATTAAAGACTTTATTCATGTTTTCTCTATTTTGAGCTTGAATATATGCATCAGAGTGTTGCAATAATGCTTGCTTCTTTTCCTCTGATTGTTGAAATAACTTTAACTCTTTATCACCGAACATATATTCGGTTACTTCTGTAGATAATTCTCCTCGATTAGCCCGCACCTGTTGTTTGATTTTCATTTGCTTTATCGAAAATAACAGTGGGATAATAAATGTTGTTACAAAATAACCAACAAGTAGGATCATTGCTACTGAAAAAGAATAAAAACTAGTAAAGAAGATTGTACTAATAAACACTAATACTAAAACAATAGGTGGATAAAAAACCCTAAGAAAGAAATTTTGCAGACTTTCTACATCACCAACTACTCTACCGAGAATATCACCACTTCGATATTTACGAAAAACCTGTGGTACGAGTGGCTCTAATTTTTCAAAGAAATTCACACGCAAGTTACTTAATATAGTAAATGTCGCACGGTGTGAAACTAAACGCTCTCCATATTTTGCTCCCGCCTTTATAAAACCTAATAATTTAACTGTTGAAGTCAGTACAATAAGCGCATAAAGCGGTGTTTCGAGGGCGGCTTTTGAGATAAGATAACCACTCGCCGCAAACAACCCAACACTTGCGATACCAGCAATAAAACCAAACAAAACAGCATAAAAAATATCTTTTTTCTCCATGAATAAAAATTGGATAAGTTGTTTAATTGGAGCCATGCTCTGTTCCCCCTTGCTGGATCGTTACCATCTCTCGATAAGCGGCTAATGAATCAATTAATTCCTGATGTGTTCCAATACCGGTTATTTTTCCATCTTGTAAAAATACAATCTTATTTGCATCCTTGATTGTATGTAATCGGTGAGCAATCGTTATGATCGTACCAAATTGCTGTAGTTCTTTCGTTGATTGTTGTAGAATTTTCTCTGTTTGTAGATCCAATCCTCGTGTTGGCTCATCTAACAAAACGACATTTGGCTGTTTAATAAATGCTCGAGCAATAGCAATCCGCTGCTTTTCTCCGCTGGATAGGCCTCTAGCACCTTCACCTATACAGGTTTGATATTGATCAGGTAGCGATTCAATCAGTGCAGAAATACCAGCTTTTTCTGCAGCTAATTTAATTTCTGAAAGATCTACTGCTTTCTCTGATCCTAAAGCGATGTTTTCAGCTATTGTTCCAGAAAATATATAAGGTTCTTGTGAAATATAGCTTACCTGACGTAACCAACTCTCTTCTGTGTAATTAGCAAGTGATTCATTGTTTATTTTGATATCTCCCTGTGCACTACCGATCATACCTGCTAATAAGTGAAGCAGTGTTGATTTACCAGCTCCACTAGGACCAACTATAGCTATCCGTTCGTTAGGATTACAGTATAAGTTAATGTTTTCTAAAGAGAATCCGGAATGCGCATAGTGAAAGGAAACATTCTCTAATGCTATCGTAGGTGTTTGATCTGTATGTGGTAATTCGGCCACACCCCACTCTACAGGAGAAATCGTTTCTTCAAAAGATTCGAATACTTTTTTTGTAGCTCCCATACTACTACGTCCATTATGAAAGGTTGTACCTAATTCTTTTAATGCTGTGAAAAATTCTGGAACTAAAATAAGCACAAAGAAAGCAGTAAAAAATGAAATTCCATCATATAAGACTAATTGAAAAGCAATTTCTAGTGCAACTAACCCTATACTTAACATAGAAATCACTTCAAGCATAAACGATTGTGTAAAAGCAATTTTAAGAATCTCCATTGTTGTATCACGAAATCCTAGACTGCTCTTCTCTAATTCATCCTTTTTTCGATCCGTTTGATTAAATATTTTCAAAGTAACTAGCCCTTTTAATGTATCTAAAAATGCACCAGAAAAAGCAGCCATTTGCTCAAGTTTCTCTTCTGATTTCTTCTGTGTTTTTATACCAATCACAATCATAAAAATCGGAATAAATGGTGCAGTGATCATTAAAATTATTCCCGAATTGATATGTTGTGTGCAGATAATGATTAATGTTAATAAAGGAACAAACGCACTTTGCATCACTTGTGGGATAAACTGACTATAAAAACTGTCCATTTCGTCTACCCCATCAAGTAACATACTTACCTTTTCACCAACTAGTCCTTGTTCTTCACTATTTGTCATTTGATGCTTATATCTGTCTAATAATTTAGCTCTTGTTTCTTTTTTTACTGCACTTGCAATACGAACACCAATTTTTTTACTATAATAATCTGCGATCGATCGGACCATCAAAGCCAACAATAGAAGAGCAAGCCACCCCATGATGGAGGAAAAGCGAACTCCTTCTAAAAATACATCGTTGACAATTAATGTAATGGAAAAAGCTTGAACAATAATAGCTATTCCTAATAACAAAGTTAACAATAGTAACAAAATTAGACTTGTTCGGTGTGCACTTAATGATTGTTTGATTCGTTGCATAGTTGATCGATCCTTTTAGTAAGGTTTTATTTTTTGCCTTTTGCATAATCTGCATTAAATAAAAATAAACGCATCAATAGAATTAATGAAGGAATAAGTAACAACAGTCCACCGATAAATGCAATAATTAATGCAATAGCCATCGATTCACTAGTTACACTATCTTCAATATGAATATATGGATCAAGGAGATAAGGATATTTTGCTATCCCATAACCAAAGAATGCAAAGAAAAACTGAAGCATAATTGCAATAAATGCACTTCCATAATTTCTTCCGATATAAAGCAGTCCTAATCCAATTAAAAAACATGCAATGGAAATACCAAACACCCACCATAAATCAAGCATATTCTGAAAATGTCTTTCATTACGTTGACTCAAAGCAATCATGGTTGTCAATGCCATGATGATAGTAGGTGTTGCCCAAAATAGTGCCCACTTTCGAACAAGTGCTAAAGCTTTATTGTCATTTGCACGTGAAGCATAATAAGTCAAAAAGCTCGCACTAATAAATAATAACGCAGTAATAGCAAGTGCTACAATACTCCAAGATAATGGGCTTGTAAACAACTCAGCGTATTTTAATGATACAACCCCATTCTCTTCTGTAATAAATCCGCCTTCTGAGATAGTAAGTGCAGTAGATAAGGATGCTGGGATAAATAACCCTGTTGCACCATATAAAAACATATATACATTACTTTGTTTAGAACCATAATTTTCGAAGGCATAAAAAGAACCTCTAATTGCTAATAAGATAATCGCAAAACTCGCTGGCACTAATAAAGCCGAACCGAAATAATAAGCCGATTTAGGGAAAAACCCTACAATTCCAACAAAAAAGAAAACTAAGAAAACGTTCGTTACCTCCCATACCGGAGATAAATAACGCGAAATGATTTGGTTAATTAAATGATCTCGCTTGGTAACTTTTGCATAGTAAGCAAAGAATCCAGCCCCAAAGTCAATAGAAGCAATGATCAGATATCCATAAAGAAATAACCACAGTACCGTGATGCCAATAACTTCATAACTCATTATTCCGACTCTCCCTTCTCAATCACAGGGTAACGCTTTTCTAGTTCTACCTCTGCAGGATTGTTTTTGAAAAGTTTACGTAGAGTAATGACACATAATGTGCCTAAAACAATGTACAGTATCAAGAATAAGAAGAACATATGGGTAATATAAGGGGAACTAGTTGCTGCTTCCTCCACCGTCATATATCCTCTTAAAATCCATGGCTGTCTGCCTTCCTCGGCATATACCCAACCAAATTCAACCGCTAGCATTGCTAATGGACCACTAAGCGCAATTAGCCATAAGAATAATTTATTATTAGCATTCCATTTCTTAATAAATGTAAAGATCAAGTAAGCAAATGAAATTGCCAATAAAAAGAAACCAATAGAAACCATTAAATCAAACATATAATGAATCCATAATGGCGGTCGTTCGTCCTCAGGGAATTCTTCTAATCCAGTAACTTCACTCATAAAATTACCATGTGCTAGAAAACTTAAAAACCCAGGTAAACGTATTTCACCCACTACTTCATTGTCTTCATTTAACCATCCAAATAAAACTAAGTCCGCATTTTCTTCGGTTTCAAAATGCCATTCTGCCGCTGCTAGTTTTTCAGCTTGATGAGAGGCTAAGAATTTTGCAGATGCATCACCAGCTACAGCTGTTAAAATAGAAAAGATAAACATAGAAATGACAGTAAGCTTTAATGCTTTTTTATGATACGTTTTAGCTCCTTTTTTACGTAACAAAGCAAATGCTGCAATCGCGGCTAAAATGGCTGCTACTGTGACATATGATCCACCTAAAACATGAGCAACCCTTGTTGGTGTGGAAGGGTTTAACATTGCAGCTAATGGATCTACCGCTGTAAATTCTCCATTTTTCATTAAAAATCCATCTGGCGTATTCATAAATGAATTCACCGTTGTGATGAATATGGCCGAAATCCCAGCACCAATTAACACTGGTATGGAAAATAGCCAGTGAATGTATTGATTTTTAAAACGATCCCATGTATATAAATAAATACCTAAGAAAATCGCTTCAAAGAAGAAAGCAAATACTTCCATAAATAAAGGTAATGCAATGACATTACCAGCTAGTTGCATAAATTCAGGCCAAACTAAAGATAATTGCAAACCAATTGCAGTACCTGTTACAACGCCAATCGCAACTGTGATGACAAATCCACGTGCCCAACGCTGTGCTAATAAAATATAATGGTCGTCTTTCTTTTTAATTCCAATAAATTCAGCAATAGAAATAAATAATGGTACACCTACACCTAGCGTAGCAAAAATAATATGAAACATTAAAGTCATTGCTGTAATTAATCGACTCATGGTGACCGCATCAAATTCCACTGATATCCCTCCAATTTTCTTTTTGTGAAATCCATAACATTTTCATTATATCATTTATCACATTAGAATGTTTCTCTTTAATACATTTTAAACTTATCCGTTTGTAAAGTTGTGTATTTTTTATGACTTTTCAGTGACAACTTTTTGACATTTTTTAAATCACCCACTATCACAGGCCATTATATTGGTTGATCATGGTAATCTATTTACCTTTTTTAAACAAGTTAAACTTCCTTATAGAAATAAAAACGAATACATTTAGTCATATTAGCATTGATCTTATAAATAACAAAAAAGACATAACACCTTGAATAGTGTATGTCTTTTTTGACTTCTTTACTTATTATAATGATTTTTAAATAGTATTTTATAGCATAACACGTTTAATTAGCGATTGCTTTCCAGATATTATTTGTAAATGTCACTGGGTCATCAATAGAAAGTCCTTCAATGAGCAACGCTTGATGATATAAAATGTTCGTTAATAAATCTGTTTTTTGTATATCATCTTTTGCATAAGCAGTTTGTAATGTTTTAAATACATCATGATGAGTATTAATTTCTAAAATTTTATCTGCCTTTAACTGTGGATTATCTGGCATCATATTTAATACTTTTTCCATTTCAATGGAGATTTCACCATCATTGCTTAAACAAACTGGATGTGATTTAAGTCGTTTAGAAATACGTACATCTTTCACTTCATTTGCCAATACAGATTTCATATGATCAAGCAATGCTTTATTTTCTTTTATCTCTTCTTCTGTACTGTCTTCTTCTTCCGGTTCAAATCCTAAGTCGCCACTTGATACGGATTTAAAGGTTTTTTCTTGATACGTTGCTAACATTTTGATCGCAAATTCATCAATATCATCTGTTAAGTAGAGAATTTCATATCCCTTGTCTAATACCATCTCTGTTTGTGGTAAGCTCTCTATGCGTTCATTCGTTTCCCCTGTCGCATAATAAATGAATGGCTGATCTTCAGGCATTCGTTCTACGTATTCAGCAAGTGAAACCAACTTTTTCTCTTTGGATGAATAGAAAAGCAATAAATCTTGCAATGTTTCTTTGTTCTGTCCAAAATCACTATAGACACCATATTTTAACTGACGTCCAAATGAATCATAAAAAGTTTCGTACTTTTCACGATCATTTTTTAACAACTTTTGCAATTCTGTCTTAATTTTCTTATTAATATTTTTAGCAATTAATTTTAACTGACGGTCATGTTGTAACATTTCACGTGAGATATTCAGTGAAAGATCTTCCGAGTCTACTAACCCTTTGACAAAACTAAAATAATCAGGTAATAGGTCTGCACATTTATTCATAATAAGTACGCCATTAGAATACAATTCTAACCCTTTTTCATATTCAGCAGAGTAATAATTATATGGCATACTTTCTGGTATATATAAAATAGCATCATACCGAATAGTACCATCTACACTTAAATGAATATGTTGCAATGGTTGATCAAAACCATAATGCTTTTCCGTGTAGAATTGATTATAATCTTCTTCAGTTAATTCGTTTTTATTTTTTTTCCAGATTGGAACCATGCTGTTAACCGTTTTTTCCTCAGTAACTTCAACTGGCTCCTCCCCTTCACCTTGAGGCTCCTTTGTAACAATGTCCATTTTAATTGGATAGCGAATAAAATCGGAATATTTAACGATAATGGACTTCAATTGATCAACATCTAAAAATTGGTCATAATCATCTTCATCTGTACTTTCTTTAATTGTTAATGTAATTTCTGTTCCAGTATCTGCTTTATCATATGGCTCAATACTGTAACCATCTGCCCCTTCTGATTTCCATATATAACCCTGATCACTGTTTAAGGCTTTTGTTTTTACAGTTACTGCATCTGCAACCATAAATGCAGCATAGAATCCTACACCGAATTGTCCGATGATATCATGACCATCTTTAATTTCATTTTCTTTTTTAAATGATAGAGAGCCACTTCTTGCGATCACACCTATATTATCAATGAGTTCTTCTTCAGTCATTCCAATTCCTGTATCTGTAATGGTTAAACTTCTGCTATTTTTATCCGTACTTACTTTTATGTAATAATCTTCTGGGTTAAATGTTAGCGAATCATCCGTAAGTGCTTTGTAATATAATTTATCAATCGCATCACTTGCGTTTGATATTAGTTCGCGCAAGAAAACTTCCCTCTGTGAATAAATGGAATTAATCATCATTTCCAGTAGTCTTTTTGACTCTGCTTCAAACTGTTTTGTTGGCATGTTTGTATGCTCCCTTCTTATTAATAATAAATATTTTTAGCAGTCCAATTATTAGAGTGCTAACAATAATTATTTATCATATATAAAAGTAACTGTCAATGTTAACTACTCGAGGTGGCTTTCTCTGTAGTATAAAAACCCATTCTTACATTAAGAATGGGTTTTTTTATACTAGGAACGATGATCTGTTTGACACCTGTTTGACTTGTAATTCACATGTGGCATATCTGCATCTTTCTGTTTCTTTAATTGATTTAATTGTGCTACTAAATCATTGAACCAATCTTCATCATGGGTTTCAAGCGCCATGTCAATTAATACATGTATTTGATTCTCTGTTTTTGAAAATTCACTGCTTAAACGATCAATTTTTGATTGGTTAATCTGTATACTTTGTCCTGTTAACATTTTATTATCACTAGCAACTACACGAAGTTGAATAACATTATGGTCTAATTCATTTTTCTCAACAAATCCATGAATCAATCCACCTTTACTTGACTTTGCTCTAACCCAGTCACCTATTTGAATAGCGTATTTATCATTCATCTCCATATATTGTCACCACCTTTTTCTGATAACAACTATTCACATGCATAAAATAATTAATAGTCAAAAAGAAAAGCAAATAAACTTCTAAGTGAATTAACTAAAAATTATGAATAGTTATGCTATATTGTATTGAGAATCACTCAAGTTGTCAATCCATATGCATAGGATTAGATTTTTAAATGAAAAATAACCTTGTAATTAGTTGGTGGTTGATGACTAATTATATAACCAGCTTGTATCCTTGCTTCTATGAAGAGATTACTCGATGTTACCTTCCGATATTGAAAAATTTAAGTTTTACCTATTGCAACTACCATACATGTTTGATATATTGACACTAATATTTCTATTACTTCAATATAACATTGAAGTGAGTATAGAGGTGCAAATCTCAAGAGTAAGCTTCATAAAGCGGATGATCGCTGATGATTGTAGCTGAAAGGGGAATTTGCCGAAGTGGATAAAAGTTCATCATTTTATTCACTGGTGCTGTTATTGAATAAATACAGTACTGTCATATAGTACAAAGTTGCTATATGGAGGGCTATCTCACGCATCATAAATAAACAATGATGCAGCGACGAGCCTTTCGTCGCTGTTTTTTATTGTGATGAGATACCCTCTATTCTACCGTTATCGGTTGTCTTTTCGTTTTAAAAATATGAATAGAGGTGGATTTAATGCAATTTGGTCGATTAATAACCGCTATGGTTACTCCATTTGATCACAAAGGAAACATTGATTATGAGAAAACGAAACAATTAATTAATTATTTACTCATGAATGGAACAGAAGGGATTGTCATTACAGGAACAACTGGAGAATCTCCTACTTTAACACAAGAAGAAAAAGTGGGCTTTATTCGTTTTGTTGTTCAATATGTTAATAAACGCATACCAGTGATAGCAGGTACAGGATCAAACAACACGCAAGCATCCATTACATTAACTAGACAAGCTGAAACAATTGGGGTTGATGGTGTGATGGTTGTTACTCCTTATTACAATAAACCATCACAAGAAGGGATGTATCAGCATTTTAAAACGATTGCTGCGTCAACTACTTTACCTGTTATGTTGTATAACATTCCTGGAAGAAGTGTTGTTAATCTTTCTGTAGATACGATTATTCGATTGTCTCAAATCACAAATATTACTGCTATTAAAGAAGCAAGTGGCGATCTTGATAGGATGACAACGATTATAAGTGAAACAGACGATCATTTTGAATTATACAGTGGTGATGATAGTCTAACCTTGCCTGTATTGTCTATTGGTGGCAAAGGTGTTGTATCTGTGTCTTCTCATATTATAGGGAATGAAATGCAACAAATGATTAACTACCATATAAATGGCGAACAACAACAAGCAAGCCGTTTACACCAACAACTATTACCAATAATGAAAGCTTTATTTATGGCACCTAATCCAACTGCAGTAAAAGAAGCATTATGTATGATGGGGATAGACGTTGGGAGTGTCCGCTTACCTTTAATTCCATTATCCACAGAAGAACGAAGCGAATTAACAGAAACATTACAGCTTACAAAACAACAAAAAGTCGTATAGTAAAAAAACAAGGATGTGTTCACTTCTAGAAGTAACACATCCTTTTAAATTTTAATCATTTTTATTCTTTTAGCAAGCGCGTTTTTCCTTCAACTTGCTCAATCTTTTGTTCTTTCATTAGTTTTCCAAGCGCTCGTTTAAAAGCAGCTTTACTAATGCTGAAATGTTTGTAAATGGTATCTGGATCTGTCTTATCATTCAGAGGCATTTCGCCGTTGTGATCTACTAGGTATTGCAAAATAATAGCTGCATCTGTTTGTCTCGCTTTATTTTTACGAGGACGAAGGGAAACATTTAACGTACCATCTTCTTTTACTGCAATCACTCGACCATTTACCCACTGTCCTAAGCGAGGTTCTTCTTTTCGCTCTGTACGATGGATAAAGCCTCTATACCCCTGTTCTGTAATTAATACAGCACCTTCTCTATCCGTTCTGAAAATTCGACCTTCTATATCTTTATCTAGTAGTGACTCTGGAGCCTGATCCCACGTTTCTTCAAAATCACTTTCTGCTACTGGCTTAGCTAATAGTCTGCCCTTTTTATCTCGGTCTAAAATAACATACAACTCGTCTCCAACATCGGGCCAAACAGTGGAAAATACAGGAAGATCATCTTTAGAAACTAAAATGCTTAAAGAGGTACCAATATCGACAAATACACCTAAATCTGGATTCACTTTTGTTACAATAGCCCAATCAAACACGTCCAAGCGAACATTTGGTAGCATAGTCGTTGCATATAATTGGTTTCTTTCCTGATAGAGAAAGACATCATAGTTTTGATGTAATTCTAATGGTTGATCATTGTTCTTTTTATTGTATAGCACTTTTTCGTTTCCATTTGATAATTCAAAATAAGCTTCTTCCTCACTTATGACTTCTAATGTAACAATATGACCTGCTGCTAATTTCTTCATCTTTTTCCTTCTTTCTATGACAACATCTAGATTTTATTATAACCGAAGTCAATCTTTGTTAAAATAGATAATAACAATAAACTAGTAAAGGTTGATTTTCATGAAGATATATGTGGATGCAGATGCTTGTCCTGTAAAAGAAATCATTATTCAAATAGCGCTAACAAAAAATATCCCCGTTTATTTGGTGAAAAGTTATGCTCATTTTTCAACTCAAAAAGATCCAGATGGGGTAACTTCTATTTATGTCGATTCAGACCGTGAGGCTGCTGATTATCGAATCCTCTCCATGCTTCACTCAGGTGATATAGTAATCACGCAAGATTATGGTTTAGCTTCGTTAGCTTTAGAAAAGAAAGCAAACGTGTTACATCATAAAGGATTTATGTATACAGAAGAGAATATTGATTATTTATTAGAGGTAAGATACCAACATGCACAAGCTAGAAAGAAAAAACTAAAAACAAAAGGGCCCAAACCGTTAACACAAGAAGATAAAGACCAATTTAAGCATGCTTTCATTGAGCTTTTAGCCAAAATGTAATTTATCTTTACAACTTTAAATAAACTTGTTCGTTCTTTGTTAAAATTATGGTTATTTTAAAAAACCAAGGCATTAATTCGACGCCTTGGTTTCTTGTTCATTGTCAATGATTATTGCTAGTCTACTTTGATCCCAGCGTTTTGCTGTTTCATCTGGCACCTCATATATTTTTTCTGCTCGTAATAACTGATCATTGTACTTTGTCTGAACTAACATTTTTACTTTAGCCATTATGCTACCTCACTCTCAAACGTTAAACTAAAAAGGTAGTCGTATCTTTCACTACTACCTTTTTAGTTATTATATCATAGACAGGCTAAGGCTAGGTTATATAGGATATCTATTTATTCATCAAATAAATTCATACTTAAATACCGTTCTCCTGTATCTGGTGCGATACATACAACACGTTTCCCTTTTCCTAAACGTTTGGCAAGGTTTATTGCGGCAAAAACAGCTGCTGCTCCAGAAGGGCCAATAAAGATACCTTCTTTTTCTCCTAATTGTTTAAACATGTCAATCGCATCATCATCTTGAATGGGCATAATTTCATCATAAATAGAAGTATTTAAAATATCTGGTATAAACCCAGGACTTGTTCCCACTAATTTATGTTTACCTGGTTTTCCACCAGAAAGAACAGGAGATCCTTTTGGCTCGACTACCATAATATAGATATCAGGCAAAAGTTCTTTCAGCGTTTCACCCGTTCCAGTAATTGTTCCACCAGTACCAGCAGTCGCAACAAACCCATCAAGCTGTTTATCCATCTGATGATAAATTTCTTGGGCCGTCGTATTTCGATGAACATCTGGATTTGCTGGATTTTCAAATTGTTGTGGCATAAAACTATTAGGTATTTCTGACACTAATTGTTTCGCTTTTTTTATTGCTCCAGGCATTTTTTCGTCACTAGGTGTTAAGACCACTTGAGCACCGTACGCTTTCAAAATATTCATTCTTTCTTTTGTCATATTATCAGGCATAACTAAAATAGCTTTATACCCTTTTGCAGCAGCAGTCATTGCTAAGCCAATTCCAGTGTTTCCACTTGTTGGTTCAATAATTGTAGATCCGGGCTTAAGTAATCCATTCTCTTCTGCCATTTTTATCATATTATAAGCGGCTCTATCTTTAACACTTTTAGAAGGATTAAACATTTCTAATTTAACATACACATCAGCCGCATCTTTAGGCACTAATCGATTCAATTTAACGATTGGTGTCTCTCCAATCAATTCTGTCATATTATTGACTACTCGCATCATCGCTCCATCCTCTCTATTCCAATCATTACAAAACATATCATTTTAGTCTGTAATAATTATAACAATTCTTAATTTACAAAGCCAACGTTTCATAATGAAAGTAAACCATTGACATTAAAAAAGACAAAGGAGTGATAATCCCTTTGTCAAATGAGTAAATGAAATAGATCTTCATCTTTATTTATTTCAATATAAGTGAATCCATTCTCCTCCATCCTTGCGATTAAGGGTTGATAATCATTACGATTTTTCAATTCTATACCAACCAGCACCGGGCCTTTGTCTCTGTTATTTTTTTTCGTATATTCAAATCTAGTAATATCATCTGTTTTCCCCAACACTTCACTAAGAAATTCTCGTAAAGCCCCTGCTCTTTGGGGGAAATTCACAATAAAATAATGCTTATATCCTTCATAAATCAGTGAACGTTCTTTAATATCTTGCATACGATCAATGTCATTGTTCCCACCACTAACAATACAAACGACATTTTTTCCTTTAATTTGATCTTTGTATTGATCCAAAGCAGCAACTGGCATTGCACCAGCTGGTTCAGCAACAATTGCATTTTCATTATATAAATCTAACAATGTACTACATACCTTGCCCTCTGGTACAACCGCAATATCGTCAATGACTTCCTTGGCAATTTCATAGGTTAAGTTTCCAACTTGTTGTACACTTGCTCCATCAACAAATTTATCTACCTCATCAAGTTTTACGACCTTTTTTTGTTTTAGAGATTGCTTCATAGATGGTGCCCCAGCCGGCTCTACACCAATCACTTGTGTATTAGGACTAATATTTTTAATGTAGGAACCAACACCAGAAATTAATCCGCCACCACCAACAGACATGAAAATATGTGAAACTGGTTCTTCCATTCCATCTAGCACTTCTAATCCAATAGTACCTTGACCAACAATGGTACGATAATCGTCAAACGGATGGATAAACGACATGTCATACTGATCACAATAGGTTTTGGATTCTTGGTAAGCATCATCAAACGTATCGCCAATCAATATGATTTCAACAAAATCTCCACCAAAGAAACTTACACGCTTTACTTTTTGTCTTGGGGTAGTAGTTGGCATGAAAATTTTACCTTTTACTCCTAATGCCTTACAAGAATAAGCAACTCCTTGCGCATGGTTCCCTGCACTAGCACAAACTACTCCGTTTTTCAGCTCTTCTTTTGATAAGCTTTGCATCAAGTTGTAAGCACCTCGTATTTTAAAAGAGCGAACAACTTGTTGATCTTCTCTTTTTAAATAAACATTACATTGATATTTTTCAGATAAGATTGGATCTCTCTGTAACGGTGTTTTTTGAACCACATCTTTTAACTTTTGGTGTGCAATAATAATATCTTTAATTTGGATCGTACTCACTTTTGTGCTCATCATTCATAGAATCCTTCCTGCAAAAAATAGTTAGATTTATACTATCATATTCAGATAAATTAGAAAACTAGCTTATGTAACTTTTTTAATAAAATAAGAAAAGACAACTATGTTTGATTCGTAGTTGTCTTTTCTTATCATAATTATGCTAGTGCGTCTTGGATATTCGGAACAATTTGTTTCTTACGTGAAACAACGCCTTTTAGTAACGCTTGGTTATTTGTTAATGTTACATCAAATGCTTTTTCTACTACTTTTTGTTTGTCACCTAATACAAGAATAACAGAATCGTTATTCAAAATATCTGTTACAACGAAGGTGAATAAGGAAAGTCCTTTTTCAGTTATTTTTTCTTGTATCGTTGATTCGATTTCTGCCTGTTTGTTTAAAATATCGTTTGTATCTACTGTATTTACTTGTGCAACTTCTACAATATGACCCGCCATATTGAATTCTTTTGCATCTAATGATATTAACTCTTCTACTGTTTTATCACTTAAATCTGCTCCAGCTTTAAGCATATCCAATCCATACACTTGTTCGTCAACTTCTGCAATAGCAGCTAGTTCTTTAGCGGCTTGCGTATCTTCTTGGGTACATGTTGGTGATTTGAATAATAATGAGTCTGAAATAATTGCGGATAACATCAATCCTGCAATTTCTTTTGGAATAGTAACTTGATGTTCCTTAAATAATTTATTTAAAATCGTAGCTGTACAACCAACAGGTTCTGCACGGTAATAAACTGGATCATTTGTTTCAAAATTTGCGATTCGGTGATGATCAATTACTTCTTTTACTCGCACTTGTTCAATATCATCTACACTTTGTTGACGTTCATTATGGTCGACCAAAATGACGGTCTCCACTTCATTTGATACCGTTTCTACATATCTAGGTGCCTGAACGTTAAAATGGTCTAAAGCGAATTGTGTTTCATTATTTACTTCACCTAGACGTACAGCTTCAACATCTTGACCTAATTGTTGTTTTAAATAGGCATAAGCAAGTGCCGCTGTTATAGTATCTGTATCTGGATTTTTGTGTCCGAATATTAGTGTTTTGCTCAATGTGTTTCTCTCCTTTATCTTTTGCATTGCCTTTAGAATGAAAAATCCATATCTATTGTAACCTAAATTGTACATTGTTTCATTAAGTTTTATTTTATTTGACCATTTCCATGTAACGTGTATTTGGTTGAAGTGAGTGCTTGTAAACCCATTGGCCCTCTTGCATGTAGTTTCTGTGTACTAATGCCTATTTCTGCACCAAACCCAAATTCAAATCCATCAGTAAACCGAGTAGATGCATTATGATAAACACATGCTGCATCCACCTCATTTAAAAACTGGATCACATGTTGATCGGTTTCAGAAATAATTGCTTCTGAATGCTTTGTTCCATATTGATTAATATGATTGATTGCTTCGTCTACATTTTCAACTGTTTTAATTGCTACGGTTTTATCTAGATATTCCGTATGCCAATCTTTATCTGTAGCTAAGGGTAGCTCCTTGCGATAACCTGCTATGGTTTTATCAACATACATGGCCACATCATGATCATATAGCGCGTTTATTAACTGATCTCCGTATTGTTCAAACCATTGCTTATCTACTAAGATAGTTTCGATCGCATTACATACAGATGGTCTTTGTGTTTTCGCATTAATTGCTATTGCAATACTCATCTCTACATCAGCTGTTTGATCAATAAAAAGATGACAATTACCGGCACCTGTTTCCAACACTGGTACAGAAGATTTTTCAACCACCGTATCGATTAATTTTTTGCTTCCCCTTGGAATTAATACATCTAAATGTTCATTCAAACGAAACATTTTTTCTGCGGTAGCACGACTGGTATCTTCCACTAATTGAACGGCATCAACAGGTAGATCAGAGTGTGTTAACGCTTCTTGAATAACACGAACCAATGCAATATTTGAATGAATAGCAGAAGAGCTACCACGTAATAATACGGCATTTCCAGTTTTTAAACAAAGGCTAGCAGCATCTACTGTAACATTTGGTCTAGCTTCATAGATAATGCCAATCACACCAATAGGTACAGTCACTTTTTTTATTGCTAAACCGTTGGGCCTTTCCCATTCTGCTTGAGTAGAGCCAATTGGATCATCCAACTTAATTAGTTGTTGTAATGATTCAGCCATTCCTTCAATGCGTTTTTTATCTAAACGTAATCGATCAATAATCGCATCAGATATTCCTTTTTCTCTTGCTGCTGCAATATCGTTTTCGTTCTCTTTCAGAATGTATTCCTGCTGACTTATTAATGCATCAGCAATTAATTGAATAGCTTTGTTTTTTTGAGCTGTTGTTGTACGACTTAATTGAATGGTTGTTTCCTTTGCCTTTTTTGCAATTGTTAAAAGATCATTCATCTTTTATACCCCCTGTAATGTTAATACTAAATGATCACGATGAATTACTTCAGACTTATGCTGGTTTGTAATATGCATCGCGTTGGAACTACGCATCCCTTTAATTTGATGAATTTCTGCTGAATTGTAGTTAACTTTCCCTTTTGCAATAACATTTTGTTGATATACTATTTCTACTACATCATTTTGTTTAAAGTCACCTATAACAGCAAGAATTCCTGCAGGTAGTAAACTTTTCCCTTTTTTTAGTAAAGCATCTTTCGCACCATCATCAACAACAATTTGACCCGAAACCTTTGAGTGAAATGCAATCCATTGCTTTTGCTTTCTTACATGTTGCGTTTGATGATTTCCAATGTACGTACCGTCACCGTTTCCATTTAAAATATCGACAAACTTATTATTTCCACGCCCAATGCCAACGAAGGTATGGACACCTAGTGATAATGCCGTTTGCGCAGCTAGTAACTTCGACTTCATTCCACCAGTTCCAACTTTCGAGCTGGAATCTTGGCTTGTTTGACTAATTAACTCATCTGAAATATGATCCAATTGATTGTAACGAATAGCATCTGCATGATAATTTGGATTTGCACTGTATAAGCCGTTAATATCCGTTAACATAATTAAATAATCTGCATTAACTAAACCGCTAATCAGTGCTGATAACATATCATTATCACCAAAGGTTAACTCATCAATGGCCACAGAATCATTTTCATTAATAATTGGAATGACGGAACGCTTTAATAATTCATTAATGGTTTGATATACATTACTAAATTGTTGATGATGAATGAATACATCTCTTGTTACAAGTAATTGTGCACTAACGATACCAAAGGTTTTAAATGCCTCTGCATACGCCTCAATCAATAAACCCTGCCCTACAGCAGCTGCTGCTTGTTTACCCGATACCGTTACAGGTCGACTAGAATAACCCAAGTCTCTAAATCCTGCAGATACGGCACCGGATGAAATTAAAATCACTTCTACTCCTTGTTTCATTAATGTTGCAATAGCGCTTGTATGTTCCTGCAGTTTGTTTATACTTAAACTTCCATCTTGCTCTGTCAGTGAACTGCTACCTATTTTAATTACTACTCGTTTATTTGCCATGTTGTTCGCCTCTTCTTACTACTTTTCATATTTGTTTATACAAAAAAACCTTTCTCATCCTATACAAGTTACTGTAAAGGACGAAAAAGAGTTAATCCGCGGTACCACCTTTGATTGACAAGTGAAACTTGCCCACCTTTCCCATAACGCTGGGATAGCGAATGAAGTTTATTCTTCTTAGCTCTGAGGTAGGTTCGATAAAAAAACGATCATGGAAGGACCTTTCAGCCAACGGATCCTATTCTCTGTCATTGCTTGTATATCTACTAATCCTCATCACAGCTTTTATCAATATATTTATTTCATATTATGCTTTAGAGACATGCAAAAGTCAATGAACTGTAAGAATAACTGTCGTCTATTTCATGCTAGTTGGTTCATTTATAACTGTATAATCCAATCAAATCTATCTTCTTCTTTTCCATATTGAATCCCTGTTAACGTATCATAAAGCTGCTTAGATATTTTCCCTGTTTTACTATTGTTGATTTCTAACATTTCCCCGTTCCAAGCTAACGTTCCAATTGGAGAAATAACGGCTGCTGTACCTGCACCAAATGCTTCTTCTAATTTGCCGGCTTGATGCGCTTGATAAATTTCATCCATTGATATTGTTCTTTCGGTAACTGGAACATTCCAATGTTTGAGCAGTTGAATAACGGAATTACGTGTTACACCTTCAAGGATACTTCCATTTAAGGCCGGTGTAACAATTTCACCATCAATCTTGAAAAAGACATTCATACTGCCAACTTCTTCAATATATTTTTTCTCTAAACCATCTAACCACAACACTTGTGCAAATCCTTGCTCCGCTACAATTTCTTGTGCTTTTAAACTTGATGCGTAGTTTCCTGCTGTTTTTGCCTCTCCAGTACCACCTTTGACTGCTCGAACATATTCATTCTCAACCGCAATCTTAACGGGATTAATTCCTTCTTTATAATAAGCCCCCACTGGTGACAAAATTATAATAAATTTATACTGTTTAGAAGGCGCAACACCTAGATAAGGTTCTGTTGCAATTACAAATGGTCTAATATACAAGGATGTTCCAGGTGCATTTGGAACCCATGAAGCATCTAATTTAACTAGTTCTTTAATTGCTTGTAATGCGAGTGCTTCGTTAATTGTTGGAATGCACATCCGTTCATTGGAACGATTCAAGCGTTTAATGTTTTTTTCAGGGCGAAATAAATTCACATCTCCTTCATCGGTTAGATATGCTTTTAATCCTTCAAAAACCGTTTGACCATAATGATAAACCATTGCTGCTGGATCTAAGGTAATTGGTTGATAAGGTACGATTCTTGGATCATACCATCCCTTCTCTTGATCATAATCTAAAATAAACATATGGTCTGTAAATATTTCACCAAACGTCAAATCAGTTGGATTCGGTTTTTCTTTTTTGGAAGTAGTTTTCGAAATTGCTATACTATGTTCTGTCATAATTGATGTCCCCTTGCTTATTTAATTCTCAAATTCGGTTATTTATTATTACTATTTTATTACTAATCAGTGCCATTGCACAACCTATTTTAATTAAAAAATTCAAATAATTTAAAAAATAATTAATTAAAACTAATTTCTTTTAATCAATTCTTTTCTTTGATTAACTAAAAAGATCACTAGAAATTACTAGCGATCTTTTTTTAGAAGAATTATTCTACTTTATCTTTTCGTATTGTCTTTTTTTGCTTTTGCTTCTAATTGAGAAAATGGCTGTTGATCTGCCTTATCCTCAGTTATACCTTGTGGATTCAATCCTGCCTTCTTTTGTCGGTTGTTTCGACTACTTTTTTGTCGATCCAAATTACTCACCACCTTTTCCTTTAGATTTTGTTTTTGCATAATATCTATACATTTGAATGGACAAAATTCTTTTTTTTCGATACAGTTAACCATACGATAAATAAGGGGGAAATAAAGAATGACAAAAGAAATAGCAACGTTTGCCGGTGGTTGCTTTTGGTGCATGGTAAAGCCATTTGATCAATGGGATGGTGTTTATCAAGTCGTATCAGGTTATACTGGGGGACATATAGATAATCCAACTTACGAAGAAGTGAAATCAGGTAGGTCTGGACATTATGAAGCAGTTCAAATTACATACAACCCCGAAATAATACAATACCAACAAATACTTGATCTATATTGGCCACAGATTGACCCGACTGATCCGGATGGACAATTCCATGATCGTGGACAACAATATCGAACAGCTATTTTTTATCATAATGAAAAGCAAAAAGAGTTGGCATTATTATCTAAGGAAGCCTTACAAAAATCGAATAAATTTAAACAAGAGATTGTTACACAAGTGTTGCCAGCGTCTACTTTCTACCCTGCAGAAAGCCATCATCAAGATTTTTATAAAAAAAATGAAAAAGAATATCTTAAAGATCGTGCCAAATCAGGTAGAGATGAATTCATTAATGATTACTGGAAGTAATTTTATTTATGTAAAAGCTCAAAGCTGAGTTTTTACAATTGATATTGTTTACATAATATATTTACAGTTGACAGCCAGACACGGAGAACTTTTTAAATAAAAAACCAGAAAGAAGAAGTTTTACCACTCCTTGATTTCTGGTCTATCTCCCTTACTATTTCCTTTTTTTAACGTACGTCTAGCGAGTTCATTTTTTACTTGATTGAGAGAAACATTTTGTTCACTCATTAATACAAAGGTATGATATATTAAATCACTTACCTCAAGCACTACTTCTTCTGGATCTTGATTTTTGGCAGCTAAGACTACTTCTCCTGCTTCTTCGATTACCTTTTTGGATATCTTATCAATCCCTTTGGTAAATAAGTAGTTTGTATAAGAATTTTCTATAGGATGCTCTTTTCTTTCTTGTATTTCTGTCATCATTTCTTCCATTACGTTCCAGTCGTTTTTAACCGATTTTCCTTTTTGTTGATACACTTGATTGAAAAAACATGAAGTTTCTCCTGTGTGACACGCTGGACCATTTGGGTTTACATAAATTAAAATACTATCTTGATCACAGTCAAGTGAGATAGAAACCACTTGTTGCGTATTTCCTGAAGTTGCTCCTTTATGCCACAATGTTTTTCTTGAACGTGAATAAAACCACGTTTGTTTTGTTTCTAATGTTTTTTGATAGGATTCCTCATTCATGTATGCTAACATCAATACTTCTTTTGTATTTGCATCCATAACAATCGCTGGTAACAGTCCTTTTGAAAAATCAGGATTCACGGATATTCACCTCTTGTCCTTTACAACTGTCTTTCACTTCTTTAATTGTAAAAGTATTTTCATGAAAAATGGAAGCAGCTAACCCCGCCGAAACATCTGTTGCTTTAAATACTTCAGAAAAATGGTCAGGATGTCCGACACCCCCTGAGGCGATCACTGGAATACGCACCGAATCAACAATTGCTTTTGTTAAAGCAAGGTCAAAACCATTTTTCACACCATCAGTATCTACACTTGTTAACAGAATTTCTCCTGCCCCACGTTTTTCAACTTCCTTTGCCCACATAACGGCATCTAACCCACTATCTTTTGAGCCACCATGCGTCATCACATGCCACCCACCATCAAATTGTTTGGCGTCTATTGCTACAACAATACATTGTGAGCCAAAACGCGATGAAGCGTCTGTAATTAACTTAGGATTGTTTACTGCTGCGGAATTAATCCCTACTTTGTCTGCTCCAGCTTGAAGTAATACAGTCACATCATCAATCGTGCGCACACCACCACCAACCGTAAACGGAACAAACACATTCCTAGCCGTATCTCGAACAATATCAATCATTGTCTGCCGACCTTCATTCGTAGCAGAAATATCTAAGAAAACAATTTCATCTGCTCCAGCTTTTGAATATGCTTCTGCCATCGCTACAGGATCTCCTAGCTCTCTTAAACCAACAAAATTGGTCCCTTTTACGACTTTTCCTTCTTTGACATCTAAACATGGTATAATCCGCTTTGCTATCATGAATCTGCTCCCCTCAAGGTTACTCTCCCTTGATAAATCGCCTTTCCTACAATTACTTCCTTTATTCCGATTTTTTCTAAAGCATCTATATCGTTGTTATCTTTAATTCCGCCTGATGCGACGATATTACAAGTTACCGCGTCATTCATTTGCTTCAATGCATCAATGTTTGGTCCTGACATCGTACCATCTTTTGAAATATCCGTAAAAACGATCGATTCTACACCTAATTGCTCCATTTCTTTAGCAAAAGTAATCGCATTAACTTCTGATACAGTTTCCCACCCGTGGGTAGCTACTTTCCCATCTTTTGCATCAATTCCAATAACAATATGTGATGGATACTCTGCCAAGACTGCTTTTAGGAAAGATGGATCTTCTATTGCAGCTGTTCCAAGCACTAATCGATCCGCACCCGCTTGAATTAGTTTCTCAACAGTCTTTATTGTTCGAATGCCCCCTCCAATTTGTACAGGAACCGTAGCTATATCACATAACTTTTCGATTAACTCGTATTGTCGTTTTTCTTCGCCATCTCGAGCACCATCTAAATCAACTATGTGAATAATCTGCGCACCATCTGCAATAAAAGTGTTTAATTGTTCAATTGGATCATTTGCCACTTGTTCCGTTTTACTGAAATCCCCTTGATATAACCGAACACATTTTCCATCAATTAAATCTATAGCCGGTATAATTTTCATTTTGCCACCTCTTTTAAGAATACTTGTAATATGTTTCTTCCAACTTCACCACTTTTTTCAGGATGAAATTGAATACCGTATATATTGCCCTTTCTTACAATAGCAGTGACATTAGGGCCATACTCCGCTGTCGCAATCATATATTTCGGATCAGTTTGTGCCATAAATGAATGAACAAAATAGACGTGCTGCTCTTGAAGATGAGAAAAAGCGCTATCTTTTGCAACTATATTCAACGCATTCCAACCAATGTGCGGTAGTAAGTAAGGTGTTTCTATTTTTGTTACCGTACCGGGAATCAAATCTAGTCCTTTTGTTCTGCCACCTTCATGCCCTTCTGTAAAAAGCAACTGCATACCAAGGCAAATTCCTAAAAATGGTTTCACTTCAGCTAGTTCTTGTAATACGGATTTTAACTTTCTTTTTTCAATTTCTTCAATCGCTGCTTGAAATGAACCGACGCCAGGTAAAATAATATGTGAAGCCTTTTTTAATATAATTGGATTATCGGTAATGATAACATCGTATCCTAACTGTCTAAAAGCTGTTTCAACACTTGCGGTATTTCCCATCCCGTAATCTACTATGGCAATCATTCAATTAACCCCTTGGTTGAATTTACGCCTTCAATCGAAGAATCAATTTGAATAGCTTGAGCTAAAGCTCGTCCTAATGCTTTAAATATAGCTTCCACCTTGTGATGTGTGTTTAGCCCATAAAGAATTCGTGCATGTAAGGTAATACCGGCTTGTACTGCAAAAGCTTGCAAAAACTCTCTAACAAGTTCCGTATCAAAATTACCTAATTTTTGATTTTCAAATGTTGCATCTAATACGAGATAAGGTCGTCCGCTAATGTCCAAAGAAACAAAACCTAACGTTTCATCCATTGGAACATAGGCTGTACCATAACGTGTGATTTGCTTTTTATCACCTAAAGCTTCCCTAATAACTTGTCCCAATACAATAGCAACATCTTCAACGGTATGGTGACTATCAATATGCAAATCACCATCCGCTTTTACAGTCAACCCTATACGGCCATGTCGAGCAAATAATTCTAGTATATGATCAAAAAATCCAACCCCTGTTGTGATAGAAACTTTTTTTGCATCGTCTAAATTAACCGCAACTTCAATAGCTGTTTCATTTGTCTTTCTTGCTTTATTCGCTATTCTCATCTATTCACCCTCATTTCTGATTGATTCTTTTTTCCACTGCTCTTGCATGACCAGCTAAAGCTTCTTCATTAGCAATCGTTATAACATCATTAGATACTTGTGATAAAGCATCTTCTGAATAATAAATAAATGTTGTTTTTTTCATAAAATCATCGACAGAAAGTCCAGAAGAGAATCTAGCTGTTCCGGAAGTCGGTAATACATGATTTGGACCAGCATAGTAATCACCTAGAGATTCGGGAGTATAATGTCCTAAAAATACTGAACCTGCATGCTTGATTTTTCCTAAATAGGATAATGCATTATCCAAGTGAATTTCTAGGTGTTCTGGAGCAAATTGATTAGACAAACGAAATGCTTCATCTAAATCGCGACATTTGACGTAGGCACCTTGATTCATTAATGCTGTTGCAGCAATTTCTTTTCTCGGTAACACGTCACATTGCTTCTTCACTTCTTCCTCTGTAGCTTTTATTAATTGCTCAGAAGTAGTAAATAAACATGCTCTAGCATTCGTATCATGTTCTGCTTGTGCAATCAGATCTGCTGCAATAAAACTTGGATTAGCTGAATCGTCTGCAATAATTGCTACTTCAGATGGACCAGCAATCATATCAATACCTACATCACCATAAACGAGCGCTTTTGCTGCAGCTACATAGGCATTACCTGGTCCAACTATTTTATCCACACTTGGGATCGATTCTGTACCATAAGCCAAGGCCGCAACAGCCTGAATACCACCGACTTTATAAATATTTGTTACACCCGCTATGTCAGCTGCTACAGATAGAATAGGTGCTATTTCTTCCCCGTCTCTTGCTGGTGTTACCATTATAATTTCTTCTACACCGGCAAGCACAGCAGGGATTGCATTCATCAATACAGAAGAAGGATAGCATGCTGTACCACCAGGAACATAGATACCAACACGTTCAATTGGTCGGTGCAACTGACCAGAAATAATAGCGTCATCGGTTTGCATAAGACGAGAATTCTGTAGTTGTTTTTTATGAAATGATCTAATGTTTACGGCTGCACGTTTAAGTGCATCAACTGTTTGTTGATCAACTTTTTCCCAAGCCTGCTTCCTCTCGATTTCAGAAACATGCCAATTGGTTGGAACAAAATGATCAAACTTCTTTACGTACTTTGTTAATGCTTCATCACCTTGAACACGAATAGCTGTAATTACTTCTTTCGCTACTTGAAAATATTGATCATCTGTTTGATTTGTTTTTTTCTTTTGAATAAATTTCTCCTGAAAATCAGCCGGTTTATATGTTTGTATCATACATGTTCCCCCTGTTTCTGAAAAGATTCAATAATTGGAGCAAGTACTGCACGCTTGATTTTTAATGATGATCGATTCGCAATACATCTGGCACTAAACGAAAAGAATTCTTCTTGCACAACTAAACCATTTTCTTTTAGTGTTGTCCCTGTTTCCACAATATCAACAATTCCATCAGCTAAACCTAAAATTGGTGCTAATTCCACCGAACCTTCTAGTTTTATGATATCAACTGATTCACCTTTATTTCTAAAATGTTCTTTTGTGATACCGGTATACTTACTTGCAATCTTCTTTTTTTGATCAGGCCAAACTTTTCCTTTTTCAGTAGCAACCGCCATACTACAATGACCAAATGGTAATGGAATTAAATTATAAACATCCGGTTGAAACTCTGCTAATATATCACCACCAACAATTCCTAGATCAGCAATCCCATGCTCTACATAGGTGGTAACATCTGGTCCTTTAGCAAAAATAAATTGAAAGGTATCTGTTTCAACACGTAGTTTCCTTCCTTTATTTATAATAGGCTCTACATCATAGTTTAAAGATTCAAAAAACTTAATAAATTGCTTTTCTAACCTACCTTTTGTTAAAGCGATTGTTGGTTTCATGCTACACCACCTAATTAATTTTAACGATCTGGTTATCTACATTAATAATTTTATCATAGTTATCTCTATTTTTTATTTCATATTGAATGTCCACGAGTGCATTCGGATACAATGTACGAAGCGTTTCTGCTTTGACATGGGTTTCTATTGAAGCAAGAATGCAGATTTTCTCTTTGGACTGTTGGTTTTTGAAATGTTTAGCTAATACATCAAGATCAAAAGCTAAACCTACAGCAGAAACTTTCTCATCAAATTGTTCATATAGCTTATCGTATCGTCCACCGGAAAAACAACTTTCCCCTTTTTCTTTTAAATATCCTCTAAACATGGTACCGCAATAGTAAGGTAAATTTTTCACCCTACCTAAATCAATCAATACTTCACCAACTCCACTAGATTCAATTACTTTGGCTAAATCCATTAAGTGACTAAAAATATTGCTTAATCGTTGATTGTCTTTCCATATCGATTGATACTTTTTTAATTCCTCTACAGTTCCATATGCATCTATTAATTGAGTCAGTTGTGCAGCCTTCTCTGGTGAACCATGGTTTAATGCAATATCATACACAATGTCTTTTCGCTTATCATGCATCGCCTCGCGTAAGCAACTTTCTGTTTTCTCATCTAATGAAAGGGAGGCAGTCAGCTCTTCGAAAATTCCTGTATGACCTAATTCAATCAGATAATTAGTTATTCCTAGCTCGTTTAAGTATGCAACAGCTGTTAATACACTCTCTGCTTCACCTAGAAAAGGTTCTGTTCTTATCATTTCAATTCCTGCCTGTTTAGACTCGATCCCATCTTTATCATTTCGAAAGACTGAACCTTCATAAAACCATTTTGTTTGCGTCGATTGTTGGGTAATAAGAGCTCTTGCTATAGCTGTTGTCCAATCTGCTCGTAATACTTCAATTTCTCCTTCTCTGTTAAACCATTTCAACAAGCTATGTAACTTCATCCCTACATGTGGGTTCGTAAATGTCGTTGCATATTCTACTACGGGAGTCGAAATGGCTTTAAATCCTCGAGTGATAGCAACTTTACGAAATAACTCGGTTGCCTTTGCCTTCTTATCTAAAATTAATCCCGTTTCATCTTGACTACCTTCAGGTAAAAACAATGAACAAGCACCTCCTGACACTTTAATACATTACCGCTTTACTTAGGTAAAGTAACTGTTGTACATACAATAGCATGATTACATCTGTTTCGTCAATAAAAATTTCCAAATGATGTTTTTTATAAAACGTTACGTTACTACTATAAAACAGCTTTTCATTACTATACTATGTAAGTTAGAATATTAAAAGAGAGGTGAGAAAAACGATGCAAATTAATGGTGACTATCATATTCATACAAACTATTGTCCACATGGTTCATCCGATCGTATGGAGGAATACGTACAAGCGGCAATTAAAAAAGGACTTAATGCCATATCATTTACGGAACATGCTCCTTTACCACCATCATTTACGGACCCAGTACCAAAAAAAGACAGTGCCATGCGACTCGAAGATGTTGAATCGTATATTAGTGAAGGAAATAAATTAAAAGAACAGTATAAAGACAAATTGAAAATAAATATTGGTTTTGAAGTAGATTATATTAAAGGATTTGAAGCAGAAACAATGGAATTTCTTAATCAATTCGGTGAAGAAATTGATGATGCAATTCTGTCTGTACATATGCTTCAAACGTCAGATAATTCTTACGTTTGTCTTGATTACAGTGTAGAAGCATTTTCTGAAATCATTACCTTATTTGGCTCTGTTGATGCAGTCTATCAGGCATATTTCCAAACTGTTGCATCCAGTATTAACGCCGATCTTGGTCCTTTTAAACCAACAAGAATTGGACACATTAATTTAGTGGAGAAATTCTCTAAACAATATCCACCAATAAATAACTATGAGAAAGAAATAATCAAACTATTACATTTGGTGAAGCAGCGCAATTACACATTAGATGCGAATACAGCGGGGTTATATAAAGAATTTTGCAAGAAAATGTATCCTCCTAAAAACATAATGGAAACAGCAAATGAATTAGGTATAGCATTAATTCCTGGTTCGGACAGTCACACCGCAAAAACAGTAACGAGAGGTTTTGACAACTATCCTTCCACGATTATCCTTGCAAATCCACATAAATAGAAATACTATCGATATAAATATAAAACGAAAGCGAATGCCTTCTTAGACATTCGCTTTCGTTTTTCGTTTATTGAAGTGTTTGATCAATGGTACCTTCCATATTTATATCTTGAATTTGTTGCTTTGTTATTTCCGTACCTTCTTGTTCAAACTGTTCTATTTCTTGCCTTTGTTGTTCTTGACTTTTTGAATTATTATTTGGCTTTCTACGCATTTATATGATTCACCCCAATCTTTTTTTTATTATTTGGGGAATAAATCATAAATATACATATTATTTATTCTAATCAGTTGTTATTGTCTTCAAAAACTTTCGTGTAATTTGCTTGTTTCCAACTATCGACTACAGCACCTGTTTCATCCGTGTCTAATATAAATGATCCATTACTATAACGATCACTCACACTTAACTCCATTGGATATAATGTCTGTTTTTGTCCACTCTCTGTAGATACATGGACAATATCTTGTTGATCTACTAATAATAAATCGACTAATCGATGAGGTTTCTGTTTTAACTCGCGTAACATGGCTTGTCCTCGTTTTGCACGAGACATTTGCTCGAAATCACCTAATTTCATTCGTTTAGCCGCACCTCTTTGAGTGATCGCTACTAAATGAACGGCTTGATTAGCTGCTTCCCATACGACACCATTAACAACCACTTCATTTTCTTTAAGTTGAATCGCTTTTACACCAGCAGCTCGCTGACCAATTGGGGTAAGCTCTGATTCTTTAAACCATAGACCATACCCTCGATTTGAAGCGATAAAAATATCTGCATCCCCATTTGTACAATCGACGTTTATTAATTGATCGTCGCCTTTTAAATTGATAGCCACTAAAGCTTTTGAATAACGCTGTGCTTCATATAAATCTAATTTACTTCGTTTTATCATTCCGTTCTTCGTAATAAAGATTAGATAATTCTCTTTACTAAAATCACGAACAGGTATCGCTTTAATAATACATTCCCCTTTATCTATTGGAACAATATTAGAAATATGCTGTCCAAGATCTTTCCAACGAATATCTGGTAGTGTATGAACGGGTGCAAATATATATTTTCCCTTATTTGTAAATAAGAGAATCGTATCTGTTGTGTTTATTTCATGTAATGCAACGAGATGATCATCTTCTTTTATTGCTAAATCTTCCCCATTCGAGGCGGCATAGGAGCGTAAACTGGTTCGTTTAATATAGCCATCTCTTGTTACGGATAGCAATACATCTTCACTTGCTACCATCACTTCAAGATTAATCTTTAATTCTTCAATTTTATTTTCTATTTTTGTTAAACGAGATGTATTATATTTTTTCTTTATTTGCTTTAAATCTGATTTAATAACTGAAAATAATTTGTTTTCATCTGCGAGAATTGCTTCTAATTCCCCAATTTTTATACGTAATTCTTCTGCTTCCTGTTGTAAGGACGTAATATCTGTATTCGTTAAACGATATAATTGCAAATTAACAATTGCTTCTGCTTGAGCTTCCGAAAAACCATAGGCCGCTTGAATTTTTTTCTTTGCATCCTGTTTATCTTTTGATGCTCGAATGGTTGCAATTAACTCATCTAAAATAGATATGGCTTTTATTAACCCTTCAACAATATGGGCACGATTCTTCGCTTTCTTTAAATCATATGTAGATTGTCTCGTTACTACCTCTTTTTGATGAGAAATATATGCTTCTAGTAATTCATTTAATCCTAGTAACTTCGGTGTCTTATCTTTAATTGCAACCATATTAAAGTGATACGTAATTTGTAAGTCTGTATTTTTATATAGGTAATGCAAGATGCCTTCACTTTCTGCATCTTTCTTTAATTCAATCACAATGCGTAATCCAGTTCGATCTGTTTCATCTCGTACTTCTGCAATACCTTCTACTTTTTTATCAATACGTAATTCATCCATTCGCTTTACTAAAGCAGCTTTGTTTACTTCATATGGAATCTCATCGATAACAATTTGTTCTCTATTCCCTCTCAAAGCTTTAATAGCAGCTTTACCACGGACAACTACTTTTCCTTTTCCGGTTTCGTATGCTTGTTGTAATCCTTCTACACCTTGAATAATTCCACCAGTAGGAAAATCAGGCCCCTTGATGATTTTCATTAATTCTTGAATAGAAATGGAAGGTTGATCAATCTTTTTTACAATGGCATCAATAACTTCACCTATATTATGAGGTGGTATGTCAGTTGCATATCCGGCTGAAATACCTGTTGAACCATTCACAAGTAAATTAGGAAAACGAGCAGGTAATACAACAGGCTCATCAATTGAATCATCAAAATTAGGAATATAATCTACTGTCTCTTTATCTATATCTCTCAATAATTCTGATGAAATACTAGATAAGCGTGCTTCTGTATAACGCATCGCAGCAGGTGGATCCCCATCCACACTACCATTGTTTCCATGCATCTCAACGAGTACATTACGAACTTTCCATGTTTGACTTAAGCGAACCATCGCTTCATAAACAGAACTATCTCCATGCGGGTGATAGTTACCAATTACTGTACCGACAGTTTTAGCTGATTTTCTAAATGGTTTATCAAATGTATTCTTTTCTTCATGCATCGCATATAAAATTCTTCGTTGTACTGGCTTTAAGCCATCTCTGGCATCAGGTAACGCGCGATCTTGTATAATATATTTACTGTATCGACCGAATCGATCACCAATTACTTCCTCTAAGGGTAAATCAAGATACTTTTCTGTTGAAGCCAACTGTCTTACCTCCTCTTACGTATGAATATTTTCATTATCCATAATATTTGCATCTTCTTGTAAACCAAATTCCACATGGGATTCAATCCATTTTCGTCGTGGTGCCACTTTATCTCCCATGAGTGTCGTTACACGGCGTTCTGCACGAGCTAGATCATCAATCGTTACACGAATAAGTGTTCTTGATTCAGGATTCATCGTTGTTTCCCACAATTGATCCGCATTCATTTCGCCAAGTCCTTTATATCGCTGCAGAAGATATCCATTTTTTAATTCTTTAATAATCTTTTTCATTTCATCTTCATTCCAAGCATAATGGATTACTTCTTTTTTGCCTTTTCCTTTTGCTATTTTATAAAGTGGTGGCAGCGCAATATATACCTTGCCTGCTTCAATAAGTTCTCTCATATATCGATAGAAAAAGGTGAGCAATAATACTTGAATATGCGCACCGTCTGTATCAGCATCGGTCATAATAACAATTTTATTATATTGCACATCATCTAAATTAAAGTCTCCACCTACGCCAGCACCAATCGTATGAATGATCGTAGCAATCTCTTCATTTTTAAAGACATCCGCTAATTTAGCTTTCTCTGTATTAATTACTTTACCTCGTAGTGGGAGCACAGCCTGAAACTTACGATCCCTACCTTGCTTAGCAGATCCACCAGCCGAATCACCCTCAACTAAATATAATTCATTTTTTTCCGCATTTCTGGATTGTGCTGGCGTTAATTTTCCGCTTAATAAAGAATCTTTTCTTTTTTTCTTTTTTCCATTTCTCGATTCTTCACGAGCTTTTCTTGCAGCCTCTCTAGCTTCTTTTGCTCGTACAGCCTTCTTTAACAGCATCGTAGCTATTTCTGGGTTTTCTTCTAAGAAATAAGCAAGATTTTCGGATACAACAGCATCTACTGCAGAACGTGCTTCAGATGTTCCTAACTTTCCTTTGGTTTGTCCTTCAAACTGTAGTTGTGCTTCAGGTATTCGGACAGACACAATTGCAGTAAACCCTTCTCTTATATCATTACCTTCTAAATTCTTGTCCTTTTCTTTTAACAGATTCATTTTTCTTGCGTAATCATTAAAGACCCTTGTGATCGCTGAACGTGCACCTGACTCATGTGTACCACCATCTTTGGTACGAACATTATTTACGAAAGAGAGCATACTCTCTGCATATCCATCATTAAATTGAAAGGCAAAATCAATTTCTAGCTGTTGTTGCTCGCCTTCAAAAGCGACAACAGGATGAAGTGTATCTTTTTCTTCATTCAAATAAGCTACAAATGATTTCAATCCTTCTGGATAACAGAAAGATTCTGTTTGTTCTATTCGCTCATCTTCTAGCACAATTTCAAAACCTTTTAATAAAAAGGCTGCTTCTCGTAGTCTTTCAGCTAAAATTTCATATTGAAATGTTGTTGTAGAAAAAATAGATGAATCTGGTTTAAATACAATGGTTGTTCCGGTTTTTTTTGTTTTCCCGACCACGTCTAAACCAGTTTCTGGTAACCCTCCTTGATGAAAGGATTGCTGATATATCTTCCCTTCTCGGTGTATAATTACTGTTAACCATTCTGATAATGCGTTAACAACTGATGCACCAACACCATGTAACCCACCAGATGTTTTATAACCACCTTGTCCAAATTTACCTCCAGCGTGAAGTACAGTTAGAATAACTTCAGGTGTTGGTCTTCCAGTACGGTGCATCCCAGTTGGCATTCCTCTTCCTTGATCGGTAACAGAAATACTATTATCTTTATGTACTTTAACAACAATTTTCGTTCCAAATCCAGCTAACGCCTCGTCAACTGCATTATCTACTATTTCAAACACAAGATGGTGTAAACCTCTTGCATCTGTACTTCCGATATACATGCCAGGTCTTTTTCGTACAGCTTCAAGTCCTTCTAAGACCTGTATGGAATCATCGGAATAAGCGCTTGTTTGTTTATTCAACGTAAGTGCCCCTTTCTCAAAACACTAGTAACAAACACTATGTTACCATAAAATCGTGAAATATCTATATTTTAGAACAAATGTTTGAGTAAATAAATGAGATATTTTACTATTTCCAACAAAAAAATCTCTGTATCAACAGAGATTTTTGCTACTATATCATTGTATCATTCCATATGCGACTTTAATGCAGTAATCCATAATAACCGAAAAATCTCGTTCTTTCAACCAATCATACACTTCTTGATCAAAAATTCCTTGTTGTGCCCAGAATACTTTGGCATCTGTTTTAATTGCATCTTTAGCCACATCTTGAAGGAAGATGGATCTCCTAAACACATTAATAATATCAATCTTTTCAGGTACATCATCTAAAGAAGGGTATGCTTTTTCACCAAGTGCTGATTCAATCGTAGGATTAACAGGAATAATACGATAACCCTTTTCCTGCATTATTTTTGCAACTTGATAGGATGTTTTTTCCGGTTTATCAGATAAACCAACAACTGCTATTGTTTTTGCATTTTGAAGAATCTCTTTTATCTCTGCTTGACTTGGATGTTTATAGTCCATTTACTACTCCTCCTATTTTACTCAGCATCGTAATTTTAGATAAAAAATAACACAAAATGCTAAGTCCCGTACTGATTATACCATTCCCTTTTTAACGGTTTAAAAACATCGTTTCTCTTTAATATACAAAATAACTATACATTCTCTAAGCATTTCGTGTTAAAATAACGATACTGTATTTTAGTAAAAGGAGTAAGCATCATGACATATGTATTATTATTAATAGTAGCTTATCTAATTGGTTCCATTCCCTCTGGCTTAATCGTTGGAAAGATCGGATATAACATCGATATTAGAGAACACGGGAGTGGTAACTTAGGTGGAACCAACACTTTTCGTGTATTAGGAATAAAGGCTGGAATCATTGTTACACTTGCAGATATCTTAAAAGGAACACTCGCAACATTATTACCACTACTCTTTCAAGTGAGTGCAGATATTAACCCGTTAATCATTGGTATTTTTGCCGTCGTCGGCCATATGTACCCTGTTTTCGCAAGATTCAAAGGCGGAAAAGCAGTAGCAACCTCTGCAGGTATGTTATTAGGTCTTAGTCCATTATTATTTGGAATGATGATGTTATCTTTCTTCATCGTCTTATTTATAAGTAAATATGTCTCTTTAGCTTCCATGGTTACTGGTGTTATTTCAATTATTACAACCATTTTCCTAGGCGACACTGGATTACTTATCGTAACTAGTATATTAACACTATTTGTATTTTATCGACATCTTGCCAACATCAAAAGAATCATTAACAAAACAGAACCAAAAATTAAATGGATGTAGGCTAGAAAAATAAGAGATTTACTCATGAATAAACTAGTGAGTAAATCTCTTTTACTATCGTACATCCCGATGACGTAAGACATAAAAATTGAACGTGCTCTTTTTTTAAATTATACTTTTAGACAGCAGCTAGTGAAAGGGGTTTTCATGATGGGGATAGGCATAAGCAGAAAAATAAAACTACCCAGCAAGTATGAAAGACATAAATTATTTGGATCTGTAGAACCGGGTCCAAAAGTAAAGCCTACTGAAAAAGGGGTAATGGCCGATTTGCAGAACACACAAAATGATTTTTTGTTTGATTTAGATGCTGTGGGCATTGCAAATGTTAAATACCCAGTTAAAATAAATAGTGACTTAAATCCTTCTTTACAAACATCTGTTGGAGAGTTTTCTTTCTCTTCAACAGTCTCGAAAAATAGCAAAGGGACAAATATGAGTCGATTTACAGAGCAATTACATGCTTATCTTTCAGATGGCTCATTTGATCTATCTATCTCAAATTTAAAGGTTTTCACTAAAGAATTAGCAGAACGTTTAAAGCGAAATGATGCATTTTTAGAGGTCTCATTTTCTTGGTTTTTTGAACGCAAAAGTCCTTCTGCTGCGTTTAGTGGGTTAAATCATGCTGATGCATATATTCAAATAAACTATAATAAAGATTTTGGTTACGACATTATTACAGGATTAACTGGAACAATCACCACCCTTTGTCCTTGTTCAAAAGAAATCAGCGAATATAGTGCACATAACCAGCGCGGAAAAATGACAATGGAAATTGAATTAAACAAAGATTTTGATGAATCAGTTGTTGATTGGAAAACATTTTTATTAGAAGCAGCTGAAAGCAATGCTAGTGCCCGTATTTATCCTGTGTTAAAACGACCTGATGAAAAAATGGTAACAGAACAAGCGTATGAAAATCCTCGTTTTGTTGAGGATATGGTTCGATTAGTTGCAGCAGATTTATATGAACAAGATTTTGTACAAGCTTTTCATGTGATTTGCCGTAATGAAGAATCCATTCACTTACATGATGCCATTGCATCTATTACTTATGATAAAACAAACGAATAGAAGTGATAAAATGAAATATATATTTATTGGATTGATTCGATTTTATCAAAAATTTATTAGTCCTGTGAAACCACCAACCTGTAGATTTTACCCAACGTGTTCACAATACAGTTTGGAAGCGATCAAACGCTTTGGTGGATTCAAAGGTGGCTACTTAATGATTAAACGTATTTTGAAATGCCAGCCATTTCACCCCGGTGGTTACGATCCCGTACCAGAAAAACATAAAAAATAGCCGAAGTAAAACCTTCGGCTATTTTTTATGTTCTAGATATACTGTTTTGGCTTAAAATTTTTTATAATAAACGTATTTGTGCTTATTGAGAAAATAGCATTGGGCGAAGTTCCTGTTATATTTAATCAAAATCAATGCTTATTTTTGTTATAAATGAAATCGTTGAATTTGTGCATGTTTTCCTTCTTTTATAAGGATTTCTTTTTGTTTAGCTCCAAATAAGTCAAAATGAGGATACGTTTTATCGTGATGTATCCAATCAGGGGATAATTGATACTTTTCTCCCCACGCGATTAATTTATCTAGATCATTACATCCTACTTTTGTTACTGTATTACAGTTTGGGAATCGCTCATCCAACCAATAGTGTGTTAGAAATGCAATCTTTCCACTTGTAACTGTTTGTTTCCATTCATTTAACTCAGCACGTTTTAATCCAAATGCCATTTACTCATCTCCCAAAGCTTTTACATACGCTTGGTGCCATTCTGGAAACTTTTTTCTCAATGACGTCGGCTTAAAGTTTTCTTTTTTTACAATGACATGTTTGGTTGTTCCAGAAACAGCAATATTACCATCTTCGTCAGTTACCTCATATCGATAAGTTGTTCGTATGCCATCATAGGACTCAAGCGAAGTATGAACATATGCTTGTTGCCCATAACGAATTGGTTGTTGAAAGTAAACATGTGCATCAATGACTGGAGAAACAATGCCTTGATCCTCCATCGCAGCATATTCAAAACCAAGTGCTTCAATAAAAGCAGTTCTCCCGATTTCAAACCATACTAAATAATTAGCATGATATACTACCCCCATTTGATCGGTTTCTTGATAACGTACTTGTATTGGTGTTTTTACTTTCATCTCAACTCTCACCTTTCACTGCAAACCATGCATTTTTAACATCTTCTTCTGTTAATAAACTAAAAGAAGAGGCATGATCTTCTGATTCTTCCATACGTAATGCTTGGAATTGAATTGCTTCATCAATTAGATTAACAACAAAACGAGCATTTCCGTTTATTTGATGCTGTTGAAACTGTGTCTTTAAATATGCTTCCGCATTACTTGCTAACCGATATTGATACCTATTAACATGATAGTGGGTTATTTCGATTAATTCTTCTGCATTATAATCTGGAAAATGAAAATATTTCTTAAAACGAGAAGCTAGCCCAGGATTACTAGCAATGAATTGTTCCATTTCCTTTTTGTATCCTGCTAGAATAACAACTAAATTCTCATTATGTTTTGTCATTTCATCAACTAATGTATCAATTGCTTCTTTACCAAAATCATTTTGACCACGAAAAAGAGAATAAGCCTCATCAATGAATAGAACGCCGCCAAGTGCTTCTCGAATTTTTCGCTTTGTTTTTATCGCTGTTTGCCCAACATACCCAGCTACTAAATCACTTCTTGATGCTATGACAAAGTGTCCGCGTTTCAATAACCCACATTCTTTCAATAAATGGGAATATATTTTAGCAACAGTTGTTTTCCCTGTACCAGGATTACCTGAAAAGACAGCATGTAACTGGATGGGTACTGATGGATAGCCTTGTTGCTTACGCTTCTGTTGCATTTTTACAAACGATGATAACTTTTTTACTTCTTCTTTTATATTACTTAGCCCAACTAAAGCGTCTAGCGACTGCATTGGATCATCTGTATTCGCATTTTTTTTCATAATATGTAAGTCTTGTTGATCTATTCGCATATGATCTAACCAATTATCATTTTCTTCAATCGTTTCTGATGCACCTTTATTGAATATTGCTTTTAGAACTAAATCACGAACTGTTCTTGCATTTCCAAACGTATCATCTACTTTTGATTGATCAATCAACGTTTCGAAGTGTTTTAATGCTGTATCCGTAAAGAAATAGTCATTATTCAATGCTGTATGCTCCGCAATATGCAGTAGCTCTTCCATTTCAAAATCAGGAAGCGTGATAAAATTTTGATCAGGAAATCGGCTTCTTAATCCTGGATTTGACCATAAAAATTGTCGCATCTCCTCAGGATAGCCTGCTAATATGACAGCAAATTTATCTCCATATTCTTTACCAGTCATTGCAGATACAAGGGTATCAATTACAGCCTGACCATAATCATTTCCTTGTTGATCTTGTCGTTTCAGACTATATGCTTCATCAATAAACAGTATCCCACCTAAAGATTGCTTAATATAAGAGATGGTATTTTCTTCACTTTGTCCTACGTACGATCCAACAAGATGAGAACGATTTACTTCAATCACTTCTTTTGATTCTAATAAACCCAATTCATAATAAATTTCAGCTAATAGTCTTGCAATAGTTGTTTTTCCTGTACCAGGATTTCCTGTTATCACCATATGTAAACCCTGTTCATCCACCATTTGAAAGCCTAATTTTTTTCGATCCTGTTGGTATTTTAAATAATGATAATATTTCTTCATATAGGTTTTTACTTCATCTAACCCAACCATCTCTTTTAATTTCTCAAGTGCTGTTTTATGCTCGTTTGATTGAAAAATAGATGGAATGGATTTATATAAATCTTCCTGTAAACGAACGACTTCTCGAATATAATTATTTATTTCAGACACCGGTACTCCACTACGCTTATTTTGTAACAGTTCAATGGCATCTTCTAATGTAGTGGTAAAATCAATAATTGTTTTCTTTATTTTTCGATAGGTTTCATCCATATCTTTATTCGCTTTAGATGCTTGTATCGTATGGTTTTGCAAAGTGTGTAAGATATCAAGCCATTCCATCATTTTTTTTAATTTGGCCGGATCAAAATCAGTCTCTCGTACGGACCAATTGTTAATGTTTATGTTCTTCAATTGCAAATAAAACTGATAATATAATTTTATTTCATCAATCGATTGATAAACATGGATTGATGCATCATGTGAACGTGCCTTATTTAATAAAAAATCAATTAGTGTATCCTCATCCGTATGCCTTTTTAGGCGGTAAAATGCTAACATCGTATAAAGAGTAGCTATCGTTTCGTTTTCCATGCTCAATTTTTTCTCATTTATCTGATTTAATAAGCGAAGAACTTCTTGTTCTGTCAAAGGTGGTAATTCATTAATTGACTTCCAACTATTTATTGTAACTTCATCTGTTTTTTGCGTATGTATCGAACCAATCATCTAAACAGCTCCCTTCACTTGTTATATTTTATCACATCTTTTATTATTCGTTTATCTTTACACTTTACGAAACGTGATTTTGAGATTACAATCGTCCATCCAAGCGCATAAAAAAAGTGAAGGAAACCCTTCACTTTATCTCGACTTATTTTTAAATTCATCTTTTATTTCAGCTCGCATACTCTCAATTGATGCTTCCCTACGCTTATTTTTCTCTTTTATTTTCTCTTTTTCTTCTTCATTTGAGAATCTCATGGTTTCATGTGAAGCTTCGATATTTCCAATTGTATTTTGGACCATTTCCTGTAATTTTTCTACATTATCTTCACGGTTATCTGGATTGGGTTGTTGGTTCGTCATATATGTCAACTCCTTATTTTCCTTTTTGATCAACTAGTTCGGGTGCATGCTCTTCTTTCAATCCCATTTGTTCCCCTTTATTGGCTTTCGCTTTTCTGGGTTGTGTTCCTAAAACATCAGGTCTGTATTGTTCACTATCTTTTTTCGGATTACTCAATTGAAATGCCTCCTTCTCCGTTATAGTGTGATTCGAGATATTATTTTTATTCATAAAGGAATTTTTTATTTAATAAATAATTATAATTATCTGAAAAATGGCAAAGATAGTAATAATTTAGAATTCAGGAGGGTATTACATGTTGAAGAAACAAGCAAAAGCAGATTTCGAAACATTACTTGCTGCAAATCGCGAGGAAATTTTAAATGATGCAAAAAAACTAAATGAAATTGAGGAACGAATGGAAACAAAAATGCATGCAACGGTTAAAATGGAACAAGAGAAGGTGAATATTCACTAAAAAAAAGAGACAATTAGAAATGAACACTAATTGTCTCTTTGCTATTTATACTTCTAATTTATTTCTTAGAACCATTTGAAGAATACCACCATGACGGTAGTAATCAATTTCCACTTCACTATCAAAACGAGCAATCACATCAAAAGTTATTTCCTCGCCATTTTCTTTGATTGCAGTAACTGTAACAAATTCATTTGGCTGAATAGATTCATTAATGTCAACATGGAAGGTTTCTTTGCCTGTCAAACCTAAGGAATCTGCAGTATCTGTATCTTTAAATTGTAATGGCAGTACTCCCATCATAACAAGATTACTGCGATGAATTCGTTCATAACTCTCTGCAATAACCGTTTTTATACCAAGGAGATTTGTTCCTTTTGCCGCCCAGTCACGAGAGCTCCCCATTCCGTAATCTTTACCTGCAATAACAAGTAAACCAGTATCATTTTGTTGATATTTCATTGCTGCATCATAAATTGGCATGACTTCTTCAGTTGGCCAATATGTTGTATATCCACCTTCTGTGCCAGGAGCTAATTTATTTTTAATACGAATATTACCAAACGTACCTCTCATCATTACTTCATGGTTTCCTCGACGAGAACCATAAGAGTTAAAATGACGAGGTGTGACACCTTTTTCCTGTAAATATTGGCCTGCTGGCATATCTTTTGCTATAGCTCCAGCCGGTGAGATGTGATCCGTTGTAACGGAGTCGCCAAATTTACCAATGACACGCAAATTAGTTAATGCTTCTACTTGATTTGCTTCTTTTGATAAGCCTTCAAAGAATGGTGGGTTTTGAATATATGTGGAATCATCATTCCATGCATATAAAGGTTCATCCGTTGTTTCTATTGCATTCCACTTTTCATTGGCATTAAAAATATTCTCGTATTCTTTCTTGAAAATTTCTGGTGTGACAACTTTTTCTACTTCCGAACGAATCTCATCAATCGATGGCCATAAATCATCAAAATATACGGCTTCACCATTTTCATCTGTACCCAAAGGCTCATCTTTAATATCAATATCTACTGTACCTGCTAATGCATAAGCCACTACTAATGGCGGTGAAGCTAAGTAGTTTGCTTTTACTAGTGGGTGAATCCGACCTTCAAAGTTACGATTTCCTGATAAGACAGAAGATACGGTCAAATCATTATCTGCAATGGCTTGTTCAATTTCAGGAGATAAAGGACCAGAGTTTCCAATACACGTTGTACAACCATAACCAACTAAGTTGAATCCAAGTGTATTTAGATAAGACATAAGACCTGCATCTTCCAAGTAACGAGTCACCACTTTAGAGCCAGGTGCTAAAGAAGTTTTAACATATGCTGGTACAGTCAATCCTTTTTCAACTGCTTTTTTAGCTAACAAGCCTGCACCTAACATAACATATGGATTAGATGTGTTCGTACATGATGTAATCGCCGCAATGGCAACAGATCCAGTCTTCATTGTAGAAGATTTATCATTATCATGTTCGATCGTTACTTCTTTATTAAATTCAGATTTATCCAAGCCAAAACCTTGGTTTCCTGCTGGTGCAGTGACCGCATGTTGGAAAGATTGCTTCATTGTCGAAAGTGGGATTAAATCCTGCGGACGTTTTGGACCTGATAAATTTGGCTCTAACTCAGAAAGATTTATTTCTACAACTTCTGTAAACTCTGGATCAGGTTGATCAGATGAATACCAAAGATTGTTTTCTTTACAGTATTTTTCAACTAATGCAATATGTGATTCTTCTCTACCTGTTAAACGCAAGTAATTTAACGCTTCTTCATCTACCGGAAAGAATCCACAAGTAGCGCCGTATTCAGGAGCCATGTTAGAAATTGTTGCGCGATCAGCTAAAGGCATGTCCTTCAATCCTGGTCCGAAATACTCAACAAATTTCCCAACTACTTTCTTCTCTCTAAGCACTTGGGTAACTTTTAATGCTAAATCAGTTGCAGTTGTGCCATTTGGGAAACTTCCTGTGAATTTAACACCAATTACTTCTGGTGCTGGGAAATACGATGGTTGTCCTAGCATTCCTGCTTCTGCTTCAATACCACCAACACCCCATCCTAGCACACCAAGTCCATTAATCATGGTTGTATGCGAATCTGTACCTACTAGTGTGTCTGGAAAGGCTTCTAACTCACCTTCATCATTTTCAGTCGCATGAACTACATTTGCGATATATTCTAAGTTCACCTGATGGACAATACCAGTCGCTGGTGGAACAGCACGATAATTTTCAAATGCTTTTTGTGCCCAATTTAAGAATTCATAACGTTCGGCATTACGTTCAAATTCAAGCTCCATATTTGCTTGCAAAGCCTGTTTTGTTCCATATTCATCAACTTGAACAGAGTGGTCAATGACTAAATCTACCGGTACTTCTGGATTGATTTTGTCAGGTGAGCCTCCCATGTCGACCATTGCTTTTCTCAATGAAGCTAAATCTACTACTGCAGGAACACCTGTAAAATCCTGCAAAATAACACGCGATGGTTTAAATGGTACATCTGTTTTGTTCACTTTACCCCATTGTGCTAAACCATTTACATGTGAATCTTTTATTACATGACCATCGTATTGTCTAATTAAGGATTCTAACAAGACACGAATAGAAAAGGGAAGCCGCTCAATGTTTCCAATCCCTGCTTCTTCTAGTGCCTTCAAATGATAATAGTGATACGTTTTACCATCTAAATCAAATTGTTTTTTAAGATTTAAGTTTTTTAAATTTTCTGTCATATTATATACCCCCTTTGATAGTGCTACGTATGCTTACCGTTCTCAAAAAAATTTGAAAATACGTATGTACTTGTATATTTTAATAGAAATTCGCTCATAAGTAAAATATTTTGACAACATTTAGCTTATCATGTAGCTGTATAAATTATTGGTAATGACATATACTCTAAAAGGTCACAGGATTTTATAAAAAAAAGGGGGGTTCAAAGTGGACAAACAAAAAAAGAACCAAAAGCCAAATCAGCCCTTAAGTGGTTCTAAGAAGGTTAAAAATAAGAATCATAGTCGTCAAAAACAGCATAGTAACCATGACATGTAAATATAAACATAGCGAAATATATCCCAAACATTATATTTCGCTATGTTTATTAATCATGACTCCTTCGTTAAAGGTAAACGGATACAAAATGTGCTTCCTTCCCCTTTTATAGATCTAATCTCCATTGAACCTTGATGGTTCTCAATAATTTTGTTAGAGATCATTAATCCGAGTCCAGTTCCGTCTTTTTTAGTAGTAAAGAACGGTTCTTTTAATTTATGTAAAAGGTGTTTGGGTATCCCAGAACCTTGGTCAATAAATTCAATGATGCAAATCTTCTCGTCAGCTGAAACCTTTACGGTGATGGTTCCATCCCCATCCATTGCTTCAATAGCATTTTTAATTAAATTTATAAATACCTGTTTTATTTGTGTGCGATCACAATGAACAAATACATTCGCACGGATTTGTACATTTATAACAATTTGCTTTCTTTTTGCTTGTGTTTTTAATAAAGTAACTACTTCGTTAACCATAGGCGACATTGGCTCTAATTTTTTCTTGTCAGTCATTGGTTTTGAGATAAACAATAATTCAGAAGAAATCGTATCAATTTTTTCAATTTCATCAAGCATAATTTGATAGTACTCTTCTTTTCTCTCAATACCGGCTTGTAATATTTGAATAAATCCCTTTAAAGAAGTTAAAGGATTTCTAATTTCATGAGCAACGCCAGCAGCAAGTTGACCCGCTACAGACATTTTTTCAGAACGAATAAGCATTTCCTCTGCTTCTCTTTTATCTGTTATATCTTTAGCTAAGGATATATATACCATTTCTTCGGTGTCGGTTATGTAGATGGAGGCAATGGACGAATCAATCCAAATATACTTACCATACAGATTTCGAACATTGGTTACAAATTGTTGTGTTTCTGTTGAGCATGGATTAAAATCACGAATAAATGATTGCCTGTCGATTGGTGAAAGGTAATTGACTATTCTCTCTCCGATTAAATCGACTGATGTATAATTTAAAATCTTTTCCACAGATGGTGAAACATATAATATTTCACTAGATGACGAACAAATAGTATAGAAATCAAACCCATGTAATTCAATCCATTGTTGAATGTTATCAGGAAAATATGCTAACGAGATTGAATCAGGAAGTTTGTCTATATAAAATGTGGCACAAGTTGTATCATACTTCGTAACATCATTTTCAGTTTCCGTCACTCAAATCCTCCTTTCCATTGCTATAAACAGCTAAAACCTTACCATTACTTGACAATTATAACATAGTCTATATAAATATATTAGCTAATTTTGAAATTTATTACCGAAAATAATAATGAATTTAAAAATTTATACATAAAAGTACCGATTTTCATAAGACTTCATTCCTATTTCATTCATTCTTGAGCATTTACGCCTATCTTTTTGACAAGATTTTTATATCGAAAATACATATTCAACCTCCATGTTACAATCATACCAAAAGCTAGTAAAAAGAAGATGCCACTCGTTTCACCAAATGAAATTTGTGCACTGACTAACCACTTTAGTAGTAACCGAACGAGGAGTAATCCTATTAATATGAATATAAAATATTTAGATGGTTTTAAATAGATCTCACCTTTATTGACTTCCATCTGTGTAGACTTTATTAAAAATATAGAGAATAGCATCCCAACGATTAAAGCTAAAACTACTTCAATCATCGGAACACGAAATGGTGGAAATATAAACATACATGCCCCAGTGCTCATAAAAGCTGGTGGCAATAAAATTCGTTTTGCATTTGTTGGTCTCTTCGCAGCTCGCGCTCTGATCACTATCATTGTGGAAGCCATGAATAAACCGATGACAGTACTAGCTATTATCCAAAACATGTCAACGTTTCCTTTCTATCATTTTAATTAAACTGTTTAATGTGCTGGTGCGATGGTCACTTCACCGTCTCTTTTGTTAAATGTATACTATGATATTGCTTCTGCCTGAATCGCAGGAGAAATAAGCTTGCTTTCCGCGGGCACGGCCTCAGCTAACTTGGTAAAGAAAATCACTTTACCAAGTGGATCTTCGACTCGTGCTGTTCCCGCAGGAGTCTCGCATATTTCTCCTGCTAAGATTCTTTTGTAATAGAATATCTTGTCGCTACAATATTTTCTTGTTCAAACGGATACGTGCGTCGCACTTCATCTAGCGACCCATACACTTGTCACACAAAATGAAAACGTTCAACACTTTAAGGGATCACCTAACACATTACGTACTACACGTATGTCTTTAATCCTCAACATCTCTAGGATAAAATTGTTTGCACGCCTCCCGTCTCCTATTGCTTTTGTGTCTGCAACTTTAGGTTAAAAAAAAACTTCTGTTGATACCTTTATAGAACAGAGGCACCACATTTAGTTAACCCTTTAAATTTATAAATCCCTTGACACCAACAAGGTGCAAGGGATTTATAAATTGCAATGTTCATCTATCATGAATAATTGTATTCAAATGATATTATTTAACTTGATTTTGATTATTCATTGCACGCATCATTTGATTAATTTTCTTCTGTGATGGTTTTTGACCCATCTGCATCATCATTGTACGTAGCATTTGTTCATTAATTGGTGGGTTTTTCTTTAGGTAATTCATCATGTATTTACGAGCAATGAAGAATCCTAATGCCACACCAGCAAGTAAAGCAATTATTGCGATTACAACAACCCAAATCGTGCTTAACATGTCTTACTTCCTCCTTCAAGTTCTCTCTCATACAGTATAGTAGACAATAAGCAAGATTACAATAGTTGAGTTAGGAAAGCAAGGCTTGTTTTTTCATTGGTGATAGCCAGCCATAATTATTTCCGTTTTTCTCAACAACAAAACAACAAGAGTCAAATTGTTCAAGCCATTGAAAAAATAGCGTATATGCCCGCTGTAATGAATCAAACTCAACTTCTACCCAGCGATGTTCTATATTGGGAGAAGAGATAGAATCAATCTCACTACGATGAAAGTGATTGAATAAGGTAGAGGATTGTATTGGTATTTCATTCTCAATAAAGTGAAATAAATCGTCAAATTTAATTAAACGAGTAATATAACGAAATTGTTCTTGTAAATCTTCTCTGTTCGGTTGCGTTAGAAAAGAACGAAAAAATCGACAGAGTATATCAGACTTATAGAAATAACTCATTTGCACATCTTGTTCTAAAAAGAACATATAATATCTTTGCACTGGCTCGTCCTCCACTTTTTGATCTAGTATACTTGATTATTTTTGCATATACTGTCACAAACTGAAGGGAAAAACGATTTATTTTGTCATGTTTGCTATACTTATGTTGTTATCACACAAAAACCCCTCATGTCATGACATGAGGGGTTATAGATTATGGTCTTTGAAAACCCCTGGCTATGCCGGGGGTTCCATAGAGCTTCCAGCGTGGGGACAAAAAAAGCCTCTCTTCATGATAAGATAAGGTTGGTTTCCCGACCACCAAATCTCATCAAAGAAGGAGGCATGTCCAATGCAGGACAAGAATAGTTTAGCACATACACAGTGGAGATGTAAGTATCATATTGTTTTTGCTCCAAAATATAGAAGGCAAATTATCTATGGAAAATATAAAAAAAGTATTGGAGAAATCGTAAGAGATCTTTGTGAAAGAAAAGGCGTTGAGATACACGAGGCAAATGCATGCAAAGATCACATTCATATGTTAGTAAGTATCCCACCAAAACTAAGTGTATCTCAGTTTATGGGATATCTAAAGGGAAAAAGTAGTTTAATGATTTTTGATCGTCACGCTAATTTAAAGTATAGATATGGTAACCGGAAATTTTGGTGTAGGGGCTACTTTGTAGATACAGTGGGCAGAAACAAAAATCAAATTCAAGAATATATTAGGAATCAGCTTAAAGAGGACTACGTAAGCGATCAATTAACTTTATTTGAAGAGTTTGATCCTTTCACTGGAGAGAAGAATAAAAAGAAAAGATAAGAGATTCTTTAGAATCAGTGAGTGAGTGTGGTGCAAAAGGGAAACCCGTTCAGCGGGCCTTTAAGGCCGAGGCCGGTAACAAAGGCTTCCAGCCGCAGAGCAAACCACCAGTTCACACTGGTGGTTTTGATTTACATATTATTTTTTCATCATTTTTTCAAAACGATCAACAACATTTTCTACTGTAAAGCCGTATTCTTCCATTATTTTGTCGCCATTAGCTGATGCTCCAAACGTATCAATTGCAAGAACATCACCTTGATCACCAGTATAACGTTCCCAACCAAATGGAGACGCCATTTCGATTGCTAAACGTTTTTTCACTGTTGGTGGTAATACTTGATCTTGATATGCCTTATCTTGTGCTTTAAAACGATCCCAAGAAGGCATACTTACTACACTTACATCGTAGCCTTTTTCTTTTAACTCAGCTTGAGCTTTCACAGCAAGCTGTACTTCTGAACCAGTTGCGAGAAGTAAAGCATCTGGTGTTTCTTTCTGAGCAGGGCTTACAACATAGGCACCTTTTTTAACACCCTCATATGCATTGTCCTTTGTATGTTCTAATGTAGGTAGGTTTTGTCTTGTTAAAACAAGCATAGTTGGCACTTTCTTTGATTCTAAAGCTAAGCGCCAAGCAGCTTGCACCTCATTACCATCGGCAGGACGAATGACAGATAAATTAGGCATTGCACGGAAAGCTGCTAGTTGTTCTACTGGTTCATGCGTTGGTCCATCTTCACCTACAGCAATTGAATCATGTGTTAGAACATACGTAACAGGTACTTCTTGAATAGCAGACAAACGAACAGCTGGACGTAGATAGTCACTGAATACGAAGAACGTTCCGCCAAATACTTTCAGGCCACCATGAAGTGCCATCCCGTTTAAAGCAGCAGCCATAGCAAATTCACGTACACCAAACCAAATATTTCTTCCAGCATAATCTTGTTTTGAAAAATCTTTTTCACCGTTAATGGTTGTTTTATTTGATCCTGCTAAATCAGCACTTCCACCGAAGAAGTATGGTACAGCTTGCGCGACTCCATTTAGAACCTTTCCTGAAGAAGCTCGTGTTGCAACGGTGTCTTCTCCCGCTTCAAAAACAGGTAGATCTTTTTCCCAATCAGTTGGTAGTTCACCGTTGATTGCTAGATTTAGTTCTTTTGCTAACTCAGGATATGCTGATTGATAATTTTCAAACAACCCATTCCATTCTTGTTCAACTTTTTCACCTTTTTGAACAATTTTTTCATTAAAATCTTGATATACTTCTTCCGGCACATGAAAATCTTCATGATCCCAGCCATAAAATTCCTTTGTTAATTGAATTTCATCCTTGCCTAATGGTGCACCATGCGATGCAGATGAAGCCGATTTATTTGGAGAACCATATCCAATAACGGTTTTCACTTCAATTAATGTAGGTTGTTCTGTATTCGATTTAGCTTGTTTTATCGCGTCACGAAGCGCTTCCACGTCATTACCGTCTTCTACACGAATAACTTGCCAACCATAGGCTTTAAAACGATCTTCTACATTTTCAGAAAATGCTTGATTTAATTCTCCATCTAACGATATATCATTTGAATCATATAGTGCGATTAATTTTCCTAATCCTAAGTGACCTGCTAAAGAGGCAGATTCATGCGATATACCTTCCATTAAATCGCCATCACTTACTAGAGCAAATGTATAGTGGTCAACGACATTATATTGATCTCTATTATATTTTGCTGCTAAATGTTGTTCTGCCATTGCCATACCTACAGACATCGCAATTCCTTGACCAAGTGGACCTGTAGTAGCTTCCACACCATCTGTATGTGTTACTTCAGGGTGACCAGGTGTCTTCGAGCCCCATTGTCTGAATCCTTTTAAGTCTTCAATGGTAACTTGATAGCCTGATAAGTGCAGTAAAGCATACAATAACATGGATCCGTGACCAGCAGATAAAACAAAACGATCACGATTGAACCAGTTTGAATTTTTAGGATTATGATTCATGAAATCAGTCCATAGTGTGTAAGCCATTGGAGCTGCACCCATAGGAAGTCCTGGGTGTCCGGAGTTTGCATGTTCTATTGCATCTATTGCGAGAGTTCTTACTGTGTTAATAGAAAGCTGTTCAATTTGATTTGCCATCTTTGTTACTCCTTTCGACATTTAAAAATTATGTACATATATTTATCCTATAATGAAAAAAGATATTTCACAAGCATTCGATGCACCAAATTATTATTTATCCTCTTTTTGTAGATCTTTTACTTTTTTTGGTGTGACATCTTCTCCATTTGGATCAACAACCTTCATTCCTTTAAATTGATTCTTAAAGGACTTTCTTACATTTTTTAAATAGGCTTGTCTTAACTCTTGCTGTTCTTTTTTCTCTTCATCTGTTAAACCAAGTTCCTTCGATTTGTTTGCTAATTCATTGATGCGATTTATTTTATCTTTTGATAACATCTTGCTTCTCCTTTTTGTTTAAAAATTCTAAAAATAAAAAAGACAAGGAACATTTATTTGAACCTTGTCTTTTATTCTATATGAAATGCACCTTCTTTTTCAAGTGCTACATATTCTTGATACCTTCGATGCACAGTTGCTTTAGAAACATTATAGCCTAATCCTCGTAAAGTAGACGCGATCTCCCCAAATGTTAATTTATTTTCCCTTAGCTTGATTACTTCTTCTATAGGAAAATCAATACGTTCACGCCCTGAAGCATGATGGCGATTAACTAAGTTCTTTTCAGGTTTGTACCCGTTCTCCATCGCTCGTTTGATCCCTCGTTTGATCTTTATATTATGAATTTTTCTTTGATATTCTTCTACAATTCCAACAATTTGCAATACCATGCTATCTGCTTCAGATAATTGTAATTCTCCTTGATTGGATAAGGAGTAAATTTTTACATCTAATTTTGTAAGTTGATGAAATAATGCAATTTTAGTGTTTCCTCTACCAAGCCTTGTTTCGTCTTGAATGAGTATACAATCGACTTCACCCGCTGCACACCTTTCCAATAGGTTTAAAACACCTTCACGTTCAATCTCATAACCACTTTGTTTCTCTTCTATAACATCAACAATATCCATATTTTCATTCTGTGCTAACTGTGTTAATTCCTGTTTTTGTCTAAATAAGGAAGAAGCTTGTTCTTCTTTTTCTGTACTTACTCTACAATAAATAATTGCTCGCATAATTAAACCTTCAATCTATTTTATCGATTAACTCGTTACTAACCCTACATACATAAATACTAACGTAAAAATAAATAAAATGAAATAAAATGCATCTGCTTTTGTAATCTTGCTAAACATATTGTGATTCCTCCTATTTAAATAAATAAGAACTTCTGTTCGATTATACATATTATATATACGAACAAAGGTTCTTGTCAACTACTTTACTCGAACTTATGTTTGTCTTTCTTGTTTGTCCATGCTATACTATTAATAATAAAAATATGTACGGAGGTGATCGTTTATGACAAAAATTTCAAAGCGGCAACAGGCAATTCTTGATTTCATCAGAGAAGAAGTTCTAGATAAAGGTTATCCACCTTCTGTTAGAGAAATTGGTGAAGCAGTTGGTTTAGCTTCAAGCTCAACCGTACATGGGCATCTATCTCGATTAGAAAAAAAGGGATTTATCAGAAGAGATCCAACAAAACCAAGAGCAATTGAAGTATTAAATATAGAAGAAGATCAATCGAATATAGTAAAAAGGGAAGCAACTTTTGCCCCTGTCATTGGGAAGGTTACAGCAGGACTTCCTATTACGGCTATTGAAAATATTGAAGAATATGTACCACTTCCTGTATCACTAACTCATGGAAATGCTACAGATCAATCTATCTTTGTTTTAGTTATCGAAGGGGAAAGTATGATTGAAGCCGGTATACTAGATGGAGACATGGTCATTGTAAGACGACAACAAACAGCTCAAAATGGTGAAATTGTTGTTGCCATGACAGATGAAGAAGAAGCGACAGTGAAACGTTTCTTTAAAGAAAAAGATTACATTCGCTTACAACCTGAAAATGCAACAATGGAACCTTTGATTTATCAAAACGTTTCTATTTTAGGAAAAGTCATTGGTCTTTATCGACATATTTATTAAACAAATGCTTTACTCAAGAGAGTAAAGCATTTGTTTTAAGGTCTAACTGCATCGATGAAGCAATCAAAACCTATCTTTTTTAATTGTCGCATTCTAGAATCTGCATTTTCTTTATCCCGAAATGAACCCACTATCACACGATAATACCTTTTGTTGTTCATGATATATAGATCAATAAAACTATCGTAGCCACGTTTACTCAAAATATTCATCCGTTGTTTTGCATTTTTATGTTCCTGGAACGAACCACATACGACCCGATAAAATGTCTCTTGATCAGGTTTTAGATCTGGCCTCTTCTCAAGATCAAATGCTGCTTCTAATCCACTAGCATGAGCTTCAGCAACTTCTTTAATCCAATCGTCTGTTTTCATTCTTTTTGCTTCTTTCGCATTGTCAATAAACCCATTTTCAGTTAAAACAGCAGGCATTTTAGATTCTCTCAACATATGAAAATTAGCTTCTTTCGTCCCTCTATTTCTCCAATCTAACTGCTTGACAATTGTTCGGTGAATGGTTGTTCGTAATTTATCAGTACTTGATTTTCGTCGGTAATCACCATTCCAAATATAACTTTCAAAGCCTTCGCCACCGCCTGCATTAATGTGAACAGACAATAAATAATCTGCATTCCAACGATTCGCCTCATCTGTTCTTTGTGTTAAGCTTTTTGTTTCATCATTTATTCTAGATAGACGTACCTCTGTATCTTTGTAGTTTTCTTGTAGCATTTTTCTTAATTGTAAAGCAATTTTTAACGTTATATCTTTTTCTAACAAACCATTTGCACTTGCACCAGGGTCACCCCCACCATGACCTGGATCAATAAATATTTTCACCATTTCACTAACCTCCTTCTACTACTTATATATGAAAGAAGGAATGATTAATTATGGACTAGTTCCTAAAAGAAACAGAAATGATTTGTTTCACCATATAACGTTTTATAGCTTGAGGTTGCAAATTGTAAACATATTAAAATTATTACATACCAAAACAAAAACCCTCAATATCAGTATTATCAAGGGGCTCCTTCTATTAATATGCCTTCATATATTGTTTACGTTCCCAAGGGTGGACTTGCGTACGGCCTACAATTTAATAAAAATATTGTCGAACCTTAAAGTGAAAAACGATAATAAAGGTATTTACCAGAGGTCTCTTTATGAATGGATTCACTTAATCTAACAGGGGATTGACTTCTATATCAAGAGCTGTGTGATCAGCTCTTTTGGTTTTGCAACTAAAGGTTCAAGTTAGTCGAATAAATAAAATTAGAAAAAAACGAAACTTTATTTTGTTTATATTCGTATAATTATTATGAGTTGATTATTATGACACTTGAAAGGTGGAATTTTTCATGCACAAAGTGAATGGTATAGAAGCTTATGAAGCACATAATCGAACAGAGTTATTAGCAGGTTTAGAGGCAAAATCTGAATATATTCTTATTAAAGGAGACTATTACAAAGAAGTAAGAAAAATTATGGATACTCATCTTCCAGAGCACGAAAGTATAGGAGTGTCAATGGGAAGTGCAGGTATGTTATCAATTCTTAATTATGCAGTAGAAGCAGTAAGAACTTCATTCAGTAATGCAGATGAAATGGATAAAAAAATTGACAGAAAGTTAAATTTATTTAAGGTTAAAAAGATTACAGATGATGGTTTATTATTGAGCTTAAAGCAGTTAGATTATTAGAACTTGCATACATAGAACTATTTTGGATAGTTCTATGTGAATAAATACACTTAAACTATCAGGTGCGTTAGTTTAATAACAATTTTAGCCACTTCCTATCTGGAGGTGGCTATTTCTACATATTAGATAAAATAAAGTAATAGCAGCAATCCTTAAAAAAGCCTTTGGATAAATAGTGATACTCAACAATCGAGCCATATTCTTGAATAACATTTAAAGTTACCAAACAACGCTTTAGGAACGCTTTTTATTTTCTAGAACAATGTTAAATGGCATCGAAATCATCTAATGAAGATTTCTCCTTTTTCTTCTTTTAATTATTAAATTCAACTACATTCTTCGGATGCTTGAACATTCAAGTATGCCGAGGGTGAATCATAAATGCAATTTTTCTAATCAAAACAAAACCCTTAATACCAGTAGTATTAAGGGTTTCCTTCTATTAATACGTCTTCATATATTGTTCACGTTCCCAAGGGTGGACTTGCGTACGGAACATGTCCCATTCGATTTCTTTTGATTCAATAAAGTGTTCATACAAGTGTTCACCAAGTGCTTCAGCAATGGTATGATCTTCTTTTAATAATTGAATCGCATCATAAAGGGTAGCAGGTAAGTCTTTCACACCATTTGCTTCCCTTTCTTCTTTATTCATCACATAAATATTTCTATCTATTGATTCTGGAGGTGTAAGGTTATTCTTAATTCCATCTAATCCAGATGCTAATAAAACAGATAGTGCCATATATGGATTAGCCGCTGGGTCAACACTACGTACTTCAATACGTGTACTCAAACCTCTTGCTGATGGAACACGAATTAGTGGACTTCTATTCAATCCAGACCATGCAACATAACATGGTGCTTCATAACCAGGTACAAGACGCTTGTAAGAATTTACTGTTGGATTTGTAATAGCAGTAAAATTTAGTGCGTGCTTAATAATACCAGCGATGAATTGATAAGCTGTTTTACTTAACTCTAACTCACCATTTTCGTCTAAGAATGCATTTTCTCCATCTTTAAATAGTGACATGTTACAATGCATACCTGAACCACTTACACCGAATAGTGGTTTCGGCATAAACGTAGCATGTAAACCATGCTTGCGCGCAATTGTTTTTACTACTAATTTAAATGTTTGAATATCATCTGCGTGTTTTACCGCATCGGAATATTTGAAATCAATTTCATGTTGTCCTGGAGCAACTTCGTGATGAGAAGCTTCCATTTCAAAGCCCATTTCTTCTAATTCTAATACAATATCACGACGACAATTTTCACCTAAGTCAGTTGGTGCTAAATCAAAATAACCACCGTGGTCATTTAATTCTAATGAAGGTTCGCCTCTTTCATCTAATTTAAACAAGAAGAATTCTGGTTCTGCACCAATATTAAATGCAGTATACCCTAGCTCTTCCATTTTTTTAAGGTTTCGCTTTAAATTGTAACGAGGACAACCTTCAAATGGTAAACCATGATGATCATAAATATCACAAATAAACCGAGCAACTTTTCCTTTCTCAGAAGTCCAAGGAAAGACTACGAATGTATCAAGATCTGGATGAAGTTTCATATCTGATTCCTCAATTCGAACAAAACCTTCAATAGAGGAACCATCAAACACCATTTCGTTATCCAGTGCTTTGTCTAACTGACTAAGCGGAATTTCTACGTTTTTAATTGTACCAAGTAAATCGGTAAATTGTAGACGAATGAACTTAACGTTTTCTTCCTCAATACGTTTTTTAATTTCTTCTCTTGTGAATTTTGCCATGTTTTTTCTCTCCTTTTATTGATCCTATTAGTGGAAAAACCGAGATAATTCTCCTTGGCGTAACGATGTTTTACCTAAGCGCCCCGCTTCAAATAATTCTTTTTGTAAGATTTGACGAAGTTCTTTTTCTGTTAATTCAGGCGGCTTATCTTGATCTAGAACTTTGTTTGTTGTAGGTAACTCTTTAATGGATAACACTTGCTTGATCCCTGCCAAGTTAATTCCTTTTTCAATAAGTTCTTTTATCTCTAACAAACGATCTACATCATTAAACGAGAATAATCGTTGATTCCCTTCTGTTCGAGAAGGATGAATCAAACCGTGTTGCTCATAGTATCGAATCTGTCTTGCTGTTAAATCAGTTAATGACTTAACTATTCCAATGGAAAATAAGGGCATTGAACGTCTATCTGCATCGCTCATTTCATTCACCCCTTCCTACTATGTACCATAGTTATATTATACTCATGACACTATAATTGTCAACGCATGTTAACTTTCCTTACATATATTTTTCGCAAGTAAATATTGTCATTTCAAGCATCCCATTTATACTAATTCGTTTTCGTTTATCGTTAGATATCCTTTTTTAATAAAAAGCTCGACTGCCTCAGTGATTGCCAGTTTCACATGGGAATAAATTAACCCTCCTTGAACAAACACGGTGTAAGGTGGTCTAATTGGGCCATCTGCTGTTAATTCAAGACTGGCACCTTGTATAAAAGTTCCAGCGGCCATAATCACATCGTTCTCATAACCTGGCATACTTGCGGGATACGGTGTGACATGCGAATTGATTGGTGATGCGTGCTGAATGGACTGGCAAAAAGCAATCATTTGCTCTTTAGTGTTGAATGCAACGGATTGAATTAAATCCGTTCGTTTACAATCAAAAGCAGGTGCTGTCTGGAATCCAAAATAGTCCAAGACCCTAGATGAAAAAATAGCTCCTTGCAACGCTTCACTTACGATATGTGGAGCGAAAAATAGACCTTGATACATTTCTTGTAGCATACCAATACTGGCACCAGTTTCTTTCCCAAGCCCAGGTGCTGTTAAACGATTTGCTGCTAATTGAACAAGATCTTGATTCCCGACAATGTAACCACCGGTTCTAACAATCCCCCCACCAGGGTTTTTTATTAACGAACCAGCTATTAGGTCAGCACCCACATGTGTCGGTTCAAATTCTTCAACAAATTCACCATAACAATTATCTACAAACACAATAACACCTGATTTCAATGCTTTTATTTTTTCTATCATTTCTTTAATTTCATTTACAGTAAAAGAGGGGCGATTCGCATAGCCCTTTGAGCGTTGAATACCAATGACTTTTGTTTGTTTATTCAAACGTGTTCGGATTAAATCCCAATCAACTTGTCCTTTTTTTGTCAAAGGGATTGCTTGATAATGAATACCAAATTCAATTAATGAGCCATTATTTTCCCCCCTTACACCAACAACTTCTTCTAACGTATCGTATGGCGCACCTGTTATGTACATTAACTCGTCACCAGGACGTAACATACCGAATAAGGCTGTTGTGATCGCATGCGTTCCTGAGATTAATTGCGGACGAACTAACGCATCCTCACCACCAAATACTTCTGCATACACCGATTCTAAAGCATCTCGTCCGAAATCATCATATCCATAGCCAGTGGTAGCAGAAAAATGACTATCACTTATTTTCTGATTACGAAAAGCATCTAATACACGCTTTTGATTGTATTCTGCAATTTGTCTCACATTTTTTCTGTGTTCTTCAATTTCTTGTTCTAATTGTTCCATCTTCTCTTTTATCATATTATTTTAACCTTTCTCCTTTAATCATAAAGTAAGGGATGTCCATTTGGAGCATAGCCTTGGACAATATATACTTCATTTTCCGAATCAAATGTTTGATCTTGTATGATCGTTTGTTGACGAAATAACTGTAACAGTTTTCCATTAGAGGCTTGGATTACTTTATAAAAAAATTCCCAACGTTCGATAAGTGTTTTTTCCGTTTCTTTCAATAATCGTAAACGATCTGATTGATTAAAAGCACTTATCATTATCGATGGCTGAGAGAAGGGAATAAGATCCTCACTTAATAAATCATTTTTATTGTAAATGGTTAAAATCGGCAAGTGATCAGCATCCAATTCACTTAACAAGCGTAACACCGTTTGTTGATGCTGCTCTTTGTCAGGATGTGTACTATCCACAACATGAAAAATAAAATCAGCTTCTTTTACTTCTTCTAATGTAGATCGAAATGCCGCTATCAATGCGGTAGGGAGATCTTGCATGAATCCAACAGTATCTGTGATAATCGCTTGTAAGCCAGAAGGAAATTTCACTTGCCTTGACATTGGATCAAGTGTTGCAAATAATTGATCTTCTTCTAACGAATCACTTTGCGTCAATCGATTAAACAACGTTGACTTTCCAGCATTTGTATAACCAACAATCGCAATTTGTGTTACTCTATTACGTTTTCTTCGTTTACGATACTGGTCTCTTTGATTGACTACTGCTTCCAATTGTCTTTTTACCTCATTTATACGGCGATTAATATGCCTTCGATCTGATTCCAATTTCGTTTCTCCAGGACCTCTTGTACCAATTCCGCCACCTAAACGAGATAACTGCTGCCCTTGACCATGCAAACGCGGAAGCATGTATTGATATTGCGCTAATTCCACTTGTAACTTTCCTTCTTTGGTATGTGCTCGTTGTGCAAAAATATCTAAAATTAATTGGCTACGATCAATTACTCTAACATCTAAATGTTGTTGTAAATTACGCATTTGTGTAGCAGTTAATTCATCATTAGCAATGACTAAATCAATCTCATCGCTTTCAATTATTTCTTGTATTTCTTCTAACTTCCCTTTACCCACATATAAAGCGGGATGTGGATGTTCCCGCTTTTGTATGATCGTTTGTTTGACCTCTCCTTTTGCAGTATTTGTTAACGAAACAAGTTCTTCAACTGAATAATTTATTTCTACATCATCAGCTGTTTTACTTTGTACAGCAATAATTAGAACATTCTCTATCACCATTACGTATATCTCCTTCTGTATGCCATTACTTTATTCTATCATAATATCTTTCGCATTTAATAACATCAATTCATCCGCTGAATAATAACGCTTATTTATTAAACGAACTGCTTGTTTACGCATTGCCTTTTCCATCATATTTCTCACTAATCTGCCATTGGAAAAATGTTGCGCTCCATTTTCCCGTAAATATTTTATTAATAATGATCGCAATTTCCACGATGCTTCGTTTGATAGGCGATAGTCACGTTGACTCGCTATGCTTTTAGCAATCTTCACTAATTGGTCAGCTGTATAATTGGAAAAGTTAAAAATAAACGGAAATCTTGATCGCAAGCCTGGATTTAATGACAAGAAGTGATCCATTTCATCAGGATAACCAGCTAAAATTAAAATGAATTGATCATGGTAATCTTCCATCTGTTTCACTAGAGTATCTATTGCTTCTTTTCCGAAGTCCTTCTCACCACCACGTGCCAACGCATATGCTTCATCAATAAATAAGATACCACCTAAAGACTTCTCTACTAGACTTTTGGTTTTTTTTGCAGTATGACCGATGTATTCGCCAACTAAATCCGCTCGATCAGCTTCGATAAGATGGCCCTTGGATAATACATTTAATTCTTGAAATAATACAGCTAATTTTCTTGCTACGGTAGTCTTTCCTGTACCAGGATTCCCTTTAAACAACATGTGCCATACTTGCTTTTCTGCTTTTAGCCCTATCTTTTGTCTTTCTTGATTAATTAGTACATTTGCATAGATCTCTTTTATATTCTCTTTAATTTCATCCATTCCGATAATATCCGCAAACAATTTTTCTACTGATTGAAAGGGAACGAATGCGTCCTGTTGCCCCATTTCCACATGATCTTGACGATCGTGTAAAATAATATTTATTTGATTTTGTTTTTGAGAAGAAACTTGTGATTCCATTTCATCACCCCTTACCATTTACAGTATACGTGGGTGTGAAAAATAGTGTGACAAACGCCTATAACATTTGAGTAATATTCTTTTCTCAAGAAAAAAACTTATTATGTTAAAACGTGTCATAGACTAATAATGAAAAACGATCTACCGAAACATATCGATAGACCGTTTTATGATACAAATCATTTATTCTTTTTCCAAAGTAACATTTTTTGAAGGCGCAAAAGTTGAGATCGCATGCTTAAATAATAGTTGTTGTTTGCCATCTGTATCCAAAAGAACAGTAAAATTATCGAAAGCTTTAACTGTTCCACGTAATTGGAAGCCATTTGTTAAGAATACCGTAACCTGAATATGATCTTTCCTAAGCTGGTTCAAATATTGATCTTGAATATTAACTGATTGAGACATACATTTTCCTCCTCTATTCTATCTCTACTATCATATTTATTCTACTTGTGATTAATCATTCCTGCTAAATCTTTTAAAATAGTTGAAAACTTTTTATTTTTATCGTTTGGACTAATCGTATACCACATGACATCCATTTTATTCTTAAACCAAGTATACTGCCGTTTAGCATATCTTCTAGAATTACGCTTTAGTAATTCGATAGATCGTTCAATTGACTGTTCCCCTTTTAAATAAGGAATAAACTCTTTATAACCTATTGCTTGCATCGCTTGACTATTTTCCAAACCTTGATTATACAAGTGACTCACTTCTTCTAACAAACCATTTTCCATCATCTGATCCACTCGATAATTAATTCGATTGTACAATAGTTCCCTGTCCATCTCTAATCCAATTAAAATTGGTTCATATGGTGATGTGAGTGACTGGTTTGCATGATGCTCGGACATAGACATCCCAGTCCTCTCGAATACTTCAAGCGAGCGTATCACTCGTCTAATATTATTTGGATGAATCTTCTGCGCTTGCATTGGATCTACTTGTTTTAACCTTTGATATAGATGATCAGCCCCTTTTAGTTCCACTTCTTGTTCTAGTTTTTTTTGAAAAAAATCATCTCTTTTATTATCGACAAATTGATAATTATATAAAGCCGCTTGAATATAAAGACCTGTTCCTCCAGCAATTATCGGTAATTTCCCAACATTACTTATTTCATTAATATGTTTTTGTACCATTTGCTGAAAATCAGCCACAGAAAATGATTGCTCTGGTGAAATGATGTCTAACATATAATGTTTAATGCTTTGTTGTTCTTCTTTTGTAATTTTTGCAGTCCCTATGTCCATTCCTTGATAAATTTGCATGGAATCTCCACTAATAATTTCACCATCAAAATACTTTGCAATTTCCACGCTAAGACTCGTTTTACCAACAGCAGTAGGTCCAACAACAGCAATCACTTTTTCTTTCATTATGTAATCTCCTTACAAACATAAGCTATTTCTTCATTTTAATTATACAGAAATGATGAAGAAAGGTGCAAGCGTCTTGTAGAGATTTGCGATTTAAACCAATCTGCAGGAATTCAAGGGAATCTTGACCAAGTCTTTCTGCACTAAAAAACAGTGTTAAGATTCTAATAAACCTTAACACTGTTCTAGCTTTAATCAAGATATGCTTGAAGGAGCCACAATTTCTCACTATACTTCATACTTAGTTTCACAAAAACATCTGTCGTCGGATGATCCTCACTATCATTTAGAAAACGCGTTAACTGTGAATTAATTGCTTGAAAGTCGCGAAGCAATTGTTTTATTATTTCCAATTCTTCATCATCTGCTTGTGCTTCTTCTAAACTTGCATGCTTGATAAATGTATCCATCGTAGCAAAAGGTTGTCCACCAAGTGCTAAGATACGTGTTGCAACCACATCAATATCAGCAGAGATTTCTCCGGAATATTCCTGGAATAGTTTACGCAAAGTAAAAATATTCTTCCCTTTAATATACCAACGATATCGATGTAATTTAGTGTATAGCACAAACAAATCAGCTAATAATTGGTTCAACTCTCTGATGGTATTCTCATTGTTTCGCATGGTTAACACCTTACCTTTTTGCATTATTGTTAACAAAAAGAGAGGGTTTATACGTATTATCCTATCATTACTGTTTATTGGCTCTATTTTCTTGTTCGCTCATGATTTCCTTCTTACATCACACGTTTAAACAGTTTTTCTAAATCATAGCCGGAAAAATGAATAATGATAGGTCTACCATGCGGACATGTAAAAGGATCAGTTGATTTGCGCAAGTCTTCTAACAAGTGAAACATGTCCTCTTTATTCAGATAGTGATTTGCTTTAATCGATCGTTTACATGACATAAGAATTGCAGCGTCTTCCCGCAATTTTGCTATATTGATTTTTTCTTCTTCTATTATCTGTTCAACCATTTCTCTAATGATTTCTTCTTCGTGCCCTTTTGGAAACCATTGTGGATGAGAGCGGACAATGTACGTTTGTTGACCAAAATATTCAAAAAAGAGACCAACTTCTTTTAATTGATCTTGATATTGCTCAATCAGCAGTGCTTCTTGCTTTGAAAAATCAAATGTTAGAGGGATTAATAACTCTTGTAATTCATTTGCAACCTCTCCAATTACATCACGAAAAAATTCATATTTTATTCTTTCTTGCGCAGCATGCTGATCGATCATATACAGCCCATGTTCATTCTCCGCTAAAATATAGGTCCCATGATGTTGTCCAATTGGATACATCGTTGGAATGCGTTCTTCTGATTGATTAATTGCTTTTTCTGATTCATGTATACTGACTTCCTGCTCAAATTGATTTTCATCATTAACCTCTTCGGTAGATAATTCAGCTATTGGTGTGTAGTCTTCCATGGACTCTAATGTTTGATTTTGAAGTCCTTGATGTACGGCTTTGTCCTGTGTTGTCCATTTCTCATCACTTATCTGTTGAGTATTTTTTGTAGGTAACGCAGAAATTTTATCATTAAATTCAAATGAAAATGTATGTTGTGTAGATACTGGACGTTCTTTTTTTTCGGTCTTTGTTACATCTGGTATTAATGATTGTTTGCGCAGCGCTTCTCTGATTGTTTCTTCGATTGCATAATACAATTCCTTATCTTTACTAAATCGAACTTCTAATTTTGCAGGGTGTACATTTACGTCTACTAAAATAGGATCCATTTCCACCCGTAATACAACTAATGGATAACGACCAATCGGTAACAGCGTGTGATAAGCATTCGTAATTGCTTTATTTAGTGGAATGCTTTTTATATAACGATTATTTATAATAGTAGATATATAGTTACGGGAAGCACGTGTCACCTCAGGTTTTGCAATATAACCAGAAATAGAAAAATCAAGTGTTTCGTAGGAGACCGGAATCATTTTCTTTGCCACACTTACACCATATATTTCTGCAATAATTTGAATGATGTCACCGCGACCTGTTGTTTTAAAAATTTTTTTATCGTTATGAATTAATTCAAAACGTATATGCGGATGGGATAAGGCCATACGATTAACCATATCGGTAATATGCCCTAATTCTGTATGAATCGTCTTCATATACTTTAAACGTGCGGGTGTATTAAAAAACAAAGCATCAACGGTAATCTCTGTTCCTTGTCTAGCATCTCCCTTATCACGTTCAATCAGCTTTCCACCTTCAAGCTTTAATATAGTTCCAGCATGTTTACCAGTTGAAGTCTTCACTGTTAGTTGACTAACTGCCGCTATAGAAGCAAGAGCTTCTCCACGAAAGCCAAGCGTTCGAACATGAAATAAATCCTTTTCATTACGAATTTTACTTGTTGCATGACGAGCAAAAGCAATTTCAACATCCTCATCTTCCATGCCAGTTCCATTGTCGATTACTTTGATTCTACGAAGCCCTGCTTCTTCGATCTCTATTTTAATTTCCGTACTTTTCGCATCCATACTATTTTCTACTAGTTCTTTTACAACAGATGCCGGTCGTTCGACTACCTCTCCAGCCGCAATTTTATTTGCTAATTGGTCTGGCATGGGTAATATATACATGATTATTCCTCCTCATGTGCCTGCTTTTGTAAGCGATACAATTCATTCATTGCTTGTAAAGGAGTCATCTCCATAATATTTAAATTTTTTAGTTCCTTAGAGGTAATGCTTGGTTGTTTTTTACTTGGTTTCTTATCTTGATCTTTTTGTTCTGATACAAAAAAACTTAACTGTTGCTGTTCGTCACTTACTTGTGTAGCTAACTGTTGTTGATTGACTTGAGGAGCTTCTAATTGCTCTAATATAACCTGCGCTCGTTTAATTAACATATCAGGTAGTTCTGCTAGCTTTGCCACATGTATACCATAACTTTGATCTGCAGCACCATCCTCAACCTGATGTAAAAATACAATTTTATCATTATATTCTTCTGCTCTAACATGTACATTTTTTAAATAGTCTAATGATTGGTCAAGTGAGGTTAATTCATGATAATGCGTGGAAAATAATGTTTTTGCATGGATATTATCATGTACATACTCTACTATGGCTTGCGCTAAGGCCATTCCATCATACGTACTCGTTCCTCGACCAATTTCATCCAATAATATCAAACTATTTTCTGTTGCATTGGTAAGTGCATGCTTTGCTTCAAGCATTTCTACCATAAAAGTACTCTGCCCTGAAACCAGATCATCAGCAGCACCAATTCTAGTAAAGATTTGATCAAAAATAGGCAAATCTGCCGTTTCGCACGGAACGAAACAACCAATTTGTGCCATAATTGCGATTAATGCGAGCTGCCTCATATATGTACTCTTTCCTGACATATTGGGACCAGTAATCAATAAAATATGAGCATTTTGATCCATGGTTACATTATTCGGTACATACATGTCATCTTTCATTACTTTTTCTACAACTGGGTGTCTCCCATTAGTAATCAATATTTGTCGATCATGATTAAATGTAGGTCGTACATAATTTGACGATTCACTGATTGTTGCAAAGCCTTGTAATACATCAATTTCACTAATTTTATTTGCCAAAGCTTGTAGTTTAGGAATATAGTCCTTTACCTTTTCACGTAAATTCAAAAACAAATCATATTCTAAGTCAACACTTTTTTCTTCCGCTTCAAGAATTAAAGATTCTTTTTCTTTTAATTCTGGTGTGATAAACCTTTCTGCATTTGTTAACGTCTGTTTTCGCTCATATTTTCCCTCAGGTAATAAATGAAGGTTGGCTTTTGTAACCTCAATATAATAACCAAACACGCGATTGTAACCAATCTTTAATGATTTAATATTTGTTTCTTGTTTTTCCCGTTGCTCTAATTCAGCAATCCATTGCTTCCCATTTTTCGAGGCATACCGATACTTGTCTAATTGTTCGTTAAAACCATCTTTTATCATTCCACCCTCTTTAATCGTTAGGGGTGGATCATCTTTTATTGCCTTATCCAATAGTGTAAATAAATCATCTAGTGGGTTAATAGCTTCCCCTAATCGTTGAACCTCCGACATTTCAAAAGATTGCAATATTTGCTTCAACTCTGGAATTTTTCCTATCGATTGCTTTAACTGTAATAGATCACGTGCATTCACATTTCCAAAAGCGACTCTACCAGACAATCTTTCTAAATCATAAATAGATTTTAAAGCTTCTCTTAATTCTTCTCTTTGCAAAAATTGATCAATGAAACCTTCTACCAATTGATAGCGCGATTCAATAATGGATTTATTTAACAATGGTCGTTCAAGCCATTTTTTTAATTTTCTTGCCCCCATAGCAGTCACTGTCTGATCAACGACCCATAACAAACTACCTTGTTTTCCTTTTCGCATAATTGTCTCTACTAGTTCAAGGTTACGTTTTGAATACATATCTAATTTCATATATTGTTTTAACTCAATTTCTTGCACAGGTTGCAAGTGATCTAACGATCGTTGCTGTGTTATTTCTATATAAGATAGTAATCGACCAAACGCTTCTCTTGCTTGCTGATCGGTAACATCTTTTAATAAATGAGTAAACTCATCCTTTATCACTGTTGTATTATTATAAGAGAGCGTCACATCCAGCCGTTCAAGTAATGCTTGTTGATAGACTTCATCAAGCTCTTCAGATACAACAATTTCTTTAATTGGTCGATTGTATAACTCACTTATTACTTGTTCCCAACCAAATTCAATTTGTGCGACACTATTTTCTCCAGTTGATAAATCGTTATAGGCAATAACAAAAGTATGTTCATCAAATTGACTAATACTAGCTAAATAATTATTTTCTTTTTCGTCTAACATTGTCCCTTCCATTATGGTGCCTGGTGTAATTAATTGGACAACCTCTCGCTTCACTACACCTTTGGCAGTTTTGGGATCTTCAACTTGTTCACATATTGCTATTTTGTAACCTTTTTCAACTAAATTTTTGATATAATTAGAAGCAGAATGGTAAGGTACACCACACATCGGAATGCGTTCCTCTCCTCCACCATCTCTACTTGTTAATGTGATTTCTAATTCTCTCGATGCTTTCACTGCATCTTCAAAAAACATTTCATAAAAGTCTCCTAATCGAAAAAAAAGAAAACTATCTTTATAAACAGCTTTTATTTTCAAATATTGTTCTATCATTGGCGTATAATTTGGCATTTCTCTTCCCCCAACGCAATTAAATCTCATTTTTTCATTATAGCATAACTAATCATTGTTTTTGCAGTGTTACTATTAGGTATTTTATAGTCCAAAAAAAAAGAGCGCGAGTTAACTCACACTCTTTGCACTAATCTTTTTTGCTCTTTGATAAAAAGTCTGTATCAACACTATCAAATTCATCATCGTTCAACTCTAAATCTAACTCATCATCATCTAGTACCAAACCATTCGGATCAACTTTTACAGTAACTTTTGTATCCCCGATTACTTCTACAAGAAATTCCCTTTCCACTTCAACAACTATTTTTTGATCATGCTGTGAAATATTACATTCCAAACAATTTGGTTGTTGTAGGACTTTTGCGTAAACCTTTTCTTCATCTCCTAATGTTTGTTTGTCTTTAACAGATAGTTTGATCAGGTCTTGATAGGTAACACGCTCTGTCACGACTTCTGTTTTCGTATTATCATTATACGAATACCAGACATTCGCATCATAACTTCCATTTACTTCGACTAATTCGTCACCTTTTCTTTTTGCATGGTATAGGTGATTGATGACCCAGCAACCTAGAATACTAGATGGTTTGTGTGTTGGTGAAATCGTATTTGTATCCTGTATAAATTTACGTCCTTTTCCTATTACTGCTTTTGTAATAATTTCTCGAAATTCTTGATCAAGAAAAGACATAGAACTAAAACCTCCTCCTTATTCATACTCAGTTTATGCAAATTACCCACCATAAGTGCGTATAAAAATAGGTGAATAACATGTCATAGGTTTCTAGTTCATCGTATGCATTTGCCTACAAAAGGTGATTCTCAATTAAATGATTAATGACAAGAATCTAGGGGGAAAGCAAATTAAAAAAACCGACTATTATTAATGTTAAATGATAGTCGGTTTTTCCTTTAGAATATTTGTAATTTAGAAATAAACTATATTATGTGACGTTTTTATATTTAGTTAACCATTGGCAAACCTTATTCGTTATTCTCTAATGTTTTTTCCATGGATATTTCTACTTCATTAGCGATCGTTTTTGATACTTGTTGAAGTAAGTCATTAACTACCACTTGGGATTCTTTAAATTCTTGCACAATCGGAATGGCATCTATTTCTTCTTGCATACGATCAATTTCTAGATCAACTTTCTTCAATGCTTCGGTCTTCCCATATGCTTGAAAATTGACAGCCTGCTTTTGCAAAGCTTTCATATTGTTAATTAATTTTTTTATTTTTTCGCTTTGATTTATACGACTTTCAATTTGTTTGTATCTGTGCACCTCTTCAATATTTGTCATTTGTTCAGCAAGTATTTGTGCACGTTCTAAAATCTCTTCTTTACTGTAGGTGGTCATTTATAACACCTCTGCAGTTTGTTCAGCAAGCTCACCATCAAGTGACCATGTTTTTGCTTTTGTAATTTTAACATCAACCATTTTACCAATCAGTGATTTTGGCGCTTTAAAGTTTACTAATTTATTTCGCTCGGTATAACCTGAAAGCACATCTGGATCTTTTTTACTTTCTCCTTCAACAAGCACCTTAACAATCTCACCTTCGTATTTTTCCATTGCTTGTTTTGCTTGTTCATTGACTAAAGCATTCAATCGTTGTAGTCTTTCTTTTTTCACTTCCATAGGGATATTATCTTCCCAACGAGCTGCTGGTGTCCCTTCCCTTGGTGAATAAATAAAGGTATATGCACTTTCAAATCCAACCTCTTTAACTAGTGTCATTGTTTCTTCAAATTGTTCGTCTGTTTCATTTGGAAAACCAACAATGATATCTGTTGTCAATGTAGCATTCGGCATTGCCTCACGAATTTTGCTTACTAATTCTAAATAGCTTTCCCTTGTATAACGTCGAGCCATCACGCGTAACACATCGGAACTACCTGATTGTACTGGTAAATGAATGTGATCTAACAAATTGCCACCTTTTGCTAGCACTTCAATTAGACGATCATCGAAGTCACGCGGGTGTGAAGTTGTAAAGCGAACACGCGGAATATCAATTTTTCGAATCTCATCCATTAAATCACCGAGGCCGTATTCAAAATCCAAGTCTTTTCCATAGGCATTCACATTCTGTCCTAATAGTGTAATCTCTTGATAACCTTGCGCAGCTAGATGACGGACTTCTTGTATAATATCCTCCGGTAAACGACTCCGTTCTTTCCCGCGTGTATACGGTACAATGCAATAGGTACAAAATTTATCACAACCATACATGATATTTACCCAACCTTTAATTCGGCCTTTTCGAACTTTAGGTAAATTCTCAATGATGTCTCCTTCTTTGGACCATACTTCCACAACCATCGCTTTACTAAACATCGCTTCTTTTAATAAGCTAGGTAATCGATGAATATTATGAGTACCGAAGATCATATCAATAAATGGATGTTTCTTGAGAATCCGATTAACAACCGCTTCTTCTTGAGACATACATCCACAAACACCAATAATAAGGTCTGGATTTTCTAATTTTAATGGTTTTAAGTGACCAATCTCTCCAAATACTTTATTTTCTGCATTTTCACGAATCGCACATGTATTTAACAGGATAACATCTGCTTCACTTGTATCATCTGTTGATTGATACCCCATGTCAGTTAATAGCCCTGCCATTACCTCCGTATCATGCTCATTCATTTGGCACCCATAAGTGCGAATAAGGAATTTCTTCCCCTCTCCAATAGATTGCATTTCTTTTGGAATAGAAAAATCATAATGAATGTCCACATCTTTTTTTAATCGCTTTTTTGCTTTCTTAAGATTTGGTGGTTCATAAGTCGTTTGAAAATACTTACCAATTAATTCATCAGAGTCCATACTTTTTAATCGATCTAGGTTTCCATCCGAATCGGATTTTACGTCCGCTGGATTTCCCTGTTTTATTTGATTTGCTTGCTTGCGTTGCTGTTCATTCACCTTTTATGACTCCTTTCTATAATATTGCCTAGGTAGTCTTCTATCTACTACTTCAATTCTACTATTATAGCAAGAATTTATTTTAAAAACAAAGTTTTTTCATAATATTGTTAGTTAATTCTAGGGAACTTATTTATAAAATTTTGATAAGCGATGTTCTTCCATTGTCTTTCTGTAAGCTTATTTTTTAATTCATCTGATAATATTCTATAGCCTTCCATACTCTCTAATCCAACTATATATTGATCAATGCCATCAAAATCAGATCCAAACCCTAAACAGGTCTCAGCTCCGGCATGAATATAAGCAAGTACATGTTGAATCGTATCATAATAAGTAACCGTTTGCTGTTCTTTTGTAAAAAATGGGACAAACGTTACGCCTATCCACCCATTTTTATGTATGATTGCTTGTATTTGCTCATGATCTAAATTTCGTGGATGACTACATAAATGCAAAACATTAGCGTGTGATGCCATCACATATTTTGCTTGTTTCATCACATCGAAAAATCCTTGATAAGATAAATGTGATACATCCACCCAAATATTCTCTTGATTTAATAACGCGACTACTTCTTCTCCAAAACTACTTAAACCTGCACCTCTTTTTTCACCTATACCATCAGCCACAGCATTTGCTTGATTCCAAGTTAATCCAACCGCTCGAACACCTAACCTCAGCAAAGTCTTTAGTTTGTTTATGTCATCTCCAATTACATGACAGCCTTCTAGTGTAAGCATTGCTCCACGTTCGTTTTCTTTAAGTGATTCAAGATCTCCTTTATTGGCAATAAACTTGATATCTTCATATGGTTCAATTATTTTTTCAAAGAAAATGGTTATCATTTCTAGAGCAACTTGAAACCGTCTCTCCTCTTTTACTTCTGCAGGAACAAAAATAGCAAAACATTGTACCTTCACTGGACTTTCTCGCCATTTTTTTAAATTAACTTGTAACTTTTCACTTGTTTTAAAATCAAGATTGTCTGACCAAAGTTTTAATAACACATCACAATGCGCATCAATAATCATGTATTTCCCCTTCTCTCAAATATATTACTTACAATCACAACCATTAGATTTATATATCATAGAAAGACGTAACTACTTTTCTTCCCATGCTTAACATGATATGTATGAGATTCTTTTTTAATTTACGTGTTTAACAAATCAAAACCACCAGTGTGAACTGGTGGTTTGCTCTGCGGCTGGAAGCCTTTGTTACCGGCCTCGGCCTTAAAGGCCCGCTGAACGGGTTTCCCTTTTGCACCACACTCACTCACTGATTCTAAAGAATCTCTTATCTTTTCTTTTTATTCTTCTCTCCAGTGAAAGGATCAAACTCTTCAAATAAAGTTAATTGATCGCTTACGTAGTCCTCTTTAAGCTGATTCCTAATATATTCTTGAATTTGATTTTTGTTTCTGCCCACTGTATCTACAAAGTAGCCCCTACACCAAAATTTCCGGTTACCATATCTATACTTTAAATTAGCGTGACGATCAAAAATCATTAAACTACTTTTTCCCTTTAGATATCCCATAAACTGAGATACACTTAGTTTTGGTGGGATACTTACTAACATATGAATGTGATCTTTGCATGCATTTGCCTCGTGTATCTCAACGCCTTTTCTTTCACAAAGATCTCTTACGATTTCTCCAATACTTTTTTTATATTTTCCATAGATAATTTGCCTTCTATATTTTGGAGCAAAAACAATATGATACTTACATCTCCACTGTGTATGTGCTAAACTATTCTTGTCCTGCATTGGACATGCCTCCTTCTTTGATGAGATTTGGTGGTCGGGAAACCAACCTTATCTTATCATGAAGAGAGGCTTTTTTTGTCCCCACGCTGGAAGCTCTATGGAACCCCCGGCATAGCCAGGGGTTTTCAAAGACCATAACAAAAATCCTGCTTGCTAACTAGCAAACAGGATTTTTACCAAACTATCTTGGTTCTACAATTAATTTTATAGCGGTACGTTCTTCATTATCAATGATAATATCTGTAAAAGCTGGAATACAAATTAAATCAACTCCACTAGGTGCTACGAATCCTCTAGCAATTGCTACCGATTTAACGGCCTGGTTTAATGCACCAGCACCAATAGCTTGAATTTCGGCTGAGCCACGTTCTCTTAAGACATTTGCAAGTGCTCCTGCTACTGAATTAGGACTTGATTTTGCTGAAACTTTTAATACATCCACTTTTGCTACCTCCTTCGTTAACTAAAGTAGTTCCACTTTTACTATATTCTCATAGACAGCAGTTATTCCTTTTTATTTTATTATGAAACAAATTATCTTAACATTCAAATACTATGCAAAAAAAGGATGATCATCATTTATTAAAACTCTTTTAATTTGTTTAGCTTTTCCATTCGTGTGATCTATATCTATTAACACTGCGTTTAATTGATCTTTTCCTTGCTTAGCAACTTCAAATCTGACAGGTAGGCTAGTTAAAAACTTTTTAAGAACTGCTTCACGTTCCGTCCCAAGAATTCCATCATAAGGACCTGTCATACCAACATCAGTTATATAAGCTGTTCCATTATCTAAAATACGTTCATCTGCTGTTTGTATGTGTGTATGGGTCCCAACTACTGCGCTTACCCTTCCATCTAGATACCAAGCCATAGCCTGTTTTTCACTTGTTGCTTCTGCATGGAAATCAACAAAGATAATGGATGCTTGTTTTTTTGCAATTTCTACTAGCTCATCAGCTTTTCGAAATGGGTCATCGATAGCGGGTAGAAACGTTCTTCCTTGCAAATTAATCACAGCAACTTTTACTCCATTACAATCTATGAATTGCAATCCCTTCCCAGGTGTGCCTTCTGGAAAATTTGCTGGACGAATCATATTCTTTGCATCATCAATGAATTCAAAAATCTCCTTTTTGTCCCATGTGTGATTTCCCATTGTTATAACTTGTGCACCCCAACTGAGAAATTGTTTATATATTTTTTCTGTAATTCCCTTACCAGAAGCCGCATTTTCACCATTAACAATGGTTAACTGTGGCTGATATTTCTGTTTTAACCGAGGTAAATAAGTCTCTAATTGTTTTCTTCCAGGTGATCCAACAACATCACCGACAAATAAAATTTTCATTTTTTAATCTTCCTTGTCTATTTAATTACTATCAGTTTCACATAAGTCCATACAAAAGTCAAAATAATATAATATAAGGACTTTACACTATTTAAAAAACAAATAAAGCGACCGATTGGTCGCTTTATTTTGCATATTCAATTGCTCTTGTTTCTCTAATTACTGTTACTTTAATATGACCTGGATAATTCAATTCACTTTCAATGCGCTTTTTGATATCACGTGCAATACGCAAAGATTCCAAGTCATCAATTTCTTCTGGTTTCACCATGATACGAACTTCACGTCCCGCTTGAATAGCGAAAGATTTTTCAACACCAGCATAAGATTCAGAAATCTCTTCAAGCTTTTCTAATCTTTTAATGTAATTTTCTAATGTTTCGCTTCGTGCACCTGGGCGTGCAGCGGAAAGTGCATCTGCCGCCGCAACAAGAACAGCAATAATAGAAGTAGCTTCCTCATCACCATGATGAGAAGCAATCGAGTTAATGACTACATCATTCTCTTTATACTTTATCGCTAATTCTTTTCCAATTTCAACGTGGCTACCTTCCACTTCATGATCGATAGCTTTTCCGATATCATGTAACAAACCAGCACGTTTAGCAACAGTAACATCTTCACCTAGTTCTGCGGCAAGTAATCCTGAGAGATACGCAACTTCCATTGAATGTTTTAATACATTTTGACCATAACTTGTACGATATTTCAATCTTCCAAGTATTTTTACTAAATCAGGATGAAGTCCGTGAACACCAATATCAAAGGTTGTTTGCTCTCCTACTTCACGAATATATTCATCCACTTCACGTCTTGATTTATCAACCATTTCTTCTATTCGAGCAGGATGGATTCTACCATCTTGTACTAGTTTCTCCAGTGCAATACGAGCAGTCTCTCTTCTAATTGGATCAAATCCAGATAAAATGACAGCTTCTGGAGTATCGTCAATGATCAAATCAATTCCGGTTAAAGTTTCAAGTGTACGAATGTTTCGTCCCTCTCTACCAATAATACGGCCTTTCATTTCATCATTTGGCAGGTTAACAACAGATACCGTTGTTTCCGCTACATGATCTGCAGCACAACGTTGCATCGCAATAGAAAGAATTTCTTTTGCTTTTTTATCTGCTTCTTCCTTCGCACGATTCTCGGATTCTTTTATCATAATTGCGGCTTCATGAGTCACTTCTTTTTCTACTCGATCTAGAATAATTTGTTTGGCTTGGTCAGTAGTATATCCTGAAATGCGTTCTAGCTCAGTCTGTTGCTCGCTTAACGTAGTTTCCACTTTGCGTTCCATTTCTTCAATTTGTTGTTGTTTTTCTGCTAGCGAACTTTCTTTCTTCTCTAACATGAGCTCACGCTTATCTAGCGTTTCATCTTTTCGGTCTAAATTCTCTTCCTTTTGCAATAGACGATTTTCTTGTTTTTGCAGTTCCAACCTTCGTTCTCGAAGCTCTTGATCTACTTGCTGGCGAATTTTGTGACTCTCATCTTTCGCTTCTAACAGTGCTTCTTTTTTAGCAACATCAGCATTTCGATGACCTTCTTCAACGATTTGCTTGGCTAATTCTTCCGCACTAGAAATCTTCTTTTCTGCAATAGATTTACGAATCAGATAACCAACAACAATACCGACGATTAGGAGCAAAATGGAGATGATGATGCCTATGTTTTCCATGGTTTCACCTCCTCTTGCTATGAATTTGTACAAAACAATTTAAGTCGGCATGTACAGTTTTACCAGTATAAATGCATAATTAATCAAAAATGTATAATAAAATTATACATTTTAATTTTAATCTTGCTAGTTTGTTATGTCAAGGAAACGTCATATTTTATCAAAAAAACTGATAACATATATTGTTATCAGTTTTTAATGCAATCATTATTTTTTATCTTTCGTATCTGTTTCTTCCGTTGATGGTGCGGCTACATCCATACCATAATGATTGCGAACTTTGTTGTACACTTCCTCTGTAATATCAGGATGTTCTTTTAAAAATTGTTTAGAGTTTTCTCTTCCCTGACCTAAACGCTCTTCATTATAAGAGTACCATGCACCACTTTTTTGAATAATATCCAAGTCGGAAGCTATGTCAAGTAGCTCACCCTCTTTAGATATTCCTTCTCCATACATAATATCTACTTCTGCTTGTTTAAAAGGTGGCGCTACTTTATTTTTAACTACTTTAATTCTTGTTCTGTTACCGACCATATCATTTCCCTGTTTTAACGTTTCTGCTCGACGCACTTCTAAACGTACAGATGAATAGAATTTTAATGCTCGACCACCAGGTGTGGTTTCAGGGTTACCAAACATCACACCTACTTTTTCACGGATTTGGTTAATAAAGATGGCTGTTGTTTTTGATTTATTGATTGCTCCTGATAATTTTCGTAAGGCTTGAGACATTAATCTTGCTTGTAAACCTACATGAGAGTCTCCCATTTCACCTTCTATTTCTGCTTTAGGAACAAGCGCAGCGACAGAATCAATAACAATCATATCAACCGCTCCACTTCGCACTAGAGCTTCAGCAATTTCCAATGCTTGTTCACCTGTATCTGGTTGAGACAATAATAGTTCATCAACATTAACACCTAAATTTCTAGCATAAACTGGGTCTAACGCATGCTCAGCATCAATAAAAGCTGCTTGACCACCTTGTTTTTGAGCTTCTGCAATGGCATGTAATGAAACAGTTGTCTTACCTGAAGACTCAGGTCCGTATATTTCAACAACTCGTCCTCTAGGATAGCCACCAACACCTAGTGCTACATCTAGTGCTAATGAACCACTAGAGACCGTTGCTACCTTTTGTTCTGCACGCTCTCCTAATTTCATAATAGAGCCTTTACCAAATTGCTTTTCTATTGATTTCAACGCCATATCTAAGGCTTGTTTACGATCACTCACGCTATTTCCCCCTCGAAATTTAAACTATTACTATCATAACTTGTTTTTTGAGATTTAACAAGCAAAAAGCGAATAAATGTTCGTTCTTTTTAGAAGTAGTTACACTGTTTATAATTACCTTTTACGTTAGACAAACGACATATTTAATTCATATAAAGTAGTTTAAACTTGATTTTCAACTATTTTTCTTCAATAAATGATATAAAAGCTCAAGCCCTTTTTTAACTGATCGTCTACGAATAAAATTACGATCCCCAGAAAAATGAAATTCTTCTGTTTGGGCAATGGCTCCTCGAAAATATATACTAATAATAACAGTACCGACTTCTTTCCCTTGAGAAGTATTTGGACCTGCAACTCCAGTAAAACTAATTGCAATGTCTGATTTAAACTTATTAGCGGCCTTTTTTGCCATTTCTTCAGCACATGCATGACTAACTGCACCATATCGATCTAACATTGTATCCGATACGTCTAGTACGTCTTTTTTTGCATCCATTGCATAGCTAACAATGCTCCCAAGAAATACATCACTTGCACCTGGGTTCGACACCATTGCATCTGCAAACAGCCCACCAGTTAAACTTTCCGCTGCGGCAATTGTCTGATTTTTTTCATTTAATAACATTAGAATCGCTTTTTCAATAGTAATATCATCATGGCCATAAAGATAGTTACCAACTACATCGAGTAGTTCTTTTTCTTTTTGTTCAATCAGTTGATTAGCTTGTTGAGCTGTTTCTGCTTTTGCAGTTAAACGAATAGCTACTTCACCATCTGTAGCTAATGGAGCAATCGTAGGGTTATCTTGATTGGAAATCAGTGTTTGAATTTTGTCTTCTAGTTGAGACTCACCTATTCCTATAAATCGAAGCATTCGAGACCTGATTACATCTTGTAAGGAAAATTGGTCTTTTAAATAATTAATTACAAACCCTTCCATCATTTTTTTCATTTCTCTCGGAACACCTGGCATAAAGATAAACATACAATTTTTATGGTTGACTATCATACCAGGTGCAGTACCTATTGGATTAGGTATAGCAATCGAATGTTCAAACGTCATTGCTTGTTTACGATTATTGGCAGTCATTTGACGGTTATTTCTACTAAAATAATTAGCAATAGTAGAAAGTACTTGCTCATTCATCATTAGTTTTTTATTCGAAAGCTTTGCAAAAGCTTCTCTAGTTAAATCATCTTCTGTGGGGCCTAGCCCACCAGTTACAAATACAAGATCAGATCGATTGGCAGCTTGTTCAAAACAGGAAATAACACGCTCCAAGTTATCACCGACTACTTGGTGATAAAATATACTAATTCCTACATTTGCCAACTGTTCAGAAATCCACTTTGCATTTGTATTTGCAATCTGTCCTAATAGCAATTCTGTTCCTACACCTATTACTTCAGCTTTATAAGTTTCACCCATTATTTCGAACCTCTCATCACATGCCAATTTTTCACAAAATAGTCCACCCCAGAAATGACGGTTAGTATTAATGCAATATATAATGTAATGGTATCAAACGGAAAATGAATATAGGAAAATGGGAAGTTGTGTAATAATAAAGCTGCAATAGCTACAAGTTGAAAGGTGGTTTTCCATTTCCCCATGTTCCCAGCTGCTAGCACTAATCCTTCTCCTGCTGCAACTAAACGTAAACCTGTGACAGCAAATTCTCTACTAATAATTATAATAACAATCCATGCAGGAATCATTCCCATTTCAATTAAAAGAATAAAGGCTGAGGAAACTAATAATTTATCTGCCATAGGGTCTAAGAATTTACCTAAATTAGTTACTAAGTTATATTTTCTCGCGTAATGGCCGTCAATCCAATCTGTTCCCGCGGCAATAATAAATAAAACAGCAGCAACAAAATCAACAATTGGTAATGTAGAAGCTCCAATTATCCATTCCCCAAAGTCCAATGGCAACGTTAAAAGTAAAATAAAAATTGGAATTAAAAAAATACGTGATAATGTTATTCGATTTGGTATATTCATATGTATTCTCCTTTGTCTTACAATATAAAATAATGGTTTATTAATATATATGAGAGCTATCAATTGCGATATAATAGCTAAAAACTCATTAATGCCAAATAAATGATAAACCCTTCTCACCGTATGATGAAAAGGGTATATTTCATACTCTATTCTATATCCTGATTCATATTAATCCAAACACGTTGAACAGCTGTTGGACTACTAATATCATCAGGTAATTTTAACGGTACGCCATTCAGTTCAATCGAGATCGTAGTTGGTTCACCAAACTTCAGGAATATTTGTTCATTATCAGAAATATCTAATTGCATTGGTGAGTCGTTTTGTTGAAAATTCCCATAATAAAGATTTTCACCATTGCTATCTTCAACTTCTAACCAATTCCTACCCTCTGTTTCGAATTCTAATGTTATCTGATCTTTTTTATAAGTAAATTCATAAGTAGATTGATCATTTTCAAATTCTACTAACTCTAATGTGGGTTCTTGATCTGCTTCATTTTCTGATTTTTCTTCAGTAGGTGCTTCATTATTATCATCTTTATCTGTGGAATTTGTATCATCTTCGTTCCTATCATCTTCTGATTCTGGTGGCAATGTTACTTCATCTCCTCCATTTTGCTCAGAAGAAGGTGGTTCAGTATTTTCTTTATCATCATTAGAAAAGAAATCACTACTGATTAGGTAAATAATAAAGGCAACACCGACAATTAATATCCCTGTAATAATGGTAGGTAATAAAGAAAAAATTGGAGATCTTTTTTGTGACAAATTACTAGTCTTTTTGCTACGTTGCACTCGTGTATACTCTATAGTTGGATCTTCTTCCATAGATGGCAACTCATGACTATATTCCTCTAATAATTCACTTGCATTTAATCCTAAGGCTATTGCATATTCTTTAATAAAAGCTCGAGTATAAAAAGTTCCTGGTAGTAGAGAAAACTCACCTTTTTCAATCGCTTTTAAATATCTTGATTGTATCTTAGTCATTTTTTCAATATCTTCAATGGAGAGGTTTTTTGCTTCTCTCGCTTCTTTTAATCTCATACCAATTTCCATGTTAACACCATCCAATTAAATAATAACAGGTATATATAGCTTTTCACACTACTTTTATCATAAATGATTTTATCTATTTATGAAAGAGATAAAAAAGACGTTAATTCTTTGTCTTTCCATTCTATTGTATATGATATTTCAAAATATGGATAGTATTTGAAAGAAGGAAATTCAAAAATAAATAAATTAGTAAATATAAAAAGCCTTGCTCTAAAGCAAGGACTTTTGTATTAGCGATCTGTACCTTCATTTTGAACTAATTTTACCATCATATTAGCAATTGCGTGTTGCTCTTTTTCATCGCCAACATTCCATAATTCTTTAATCACAGCTTCTTTCTGGTTTTTAGCATCCACGTTATTTGATAAATAATTACCTATATCATAAGCTAGATCTGATATTGCATTTTGACTTATTCCTTGGGCTTGCGCTTGATGTAATCGATCCCCAAGAAAATCCTTCCAAGATTCAAAATTATCTAAAACTGACATGTCTACTTTCCCTCCTTCATTATCTTGTATAGTTAGCTTGTGAAGAAGGAGAGAAAATATACATATCCCTTTATTTACCAAGCGCCATCTATCTTTATTATTTCACCATTAATATAGCTAGCGGAATCCTTAACTAAAAATGCTGCAAGATCTGCTACTTCCTTTGTTGTTCCCATTCGATTAGCCGGTATTTCATTTGTTAGCATGCATTCTTCTTGTTTCGTTAAGTGTGCATTCATTTTTGTACGTATTAACCCAGGACTTATACCATTGATTCGTATATTGTTAATTGCTACTTCTTTCGCTAAAGCTTTAACAAAACTATTTTGTGCACCTTTAACAGAAGAATAAATCACTTCTGAACTTGCACCAATTTCTCCCCATATGGATGAGATAACAATAAAATTGCCATATTGATTACGAATCATTGAAGGAAGAAAAGCTTTTGTTATCCTCCATAAAGCTTTTACATGAACATAAAACAGTTCATCCATCGATTCATTTGTTGTCTCTTGAAGCAAACAGTTTAATGATTGTCCATTAGCAAAAACAACATGAGTAGGTTGAAAAGAAACAGATTGAATAAACTGACTTATTCCTTTTTCCGTACGTAAATCCCCTTGTACACTTTCCATAATTACTTCATCTGGCAACGCTTTGAACAGGTCATTAATGATTTGCTCATTCTTGTAATAATGCAAGGATAAAGTAAACCCTTCATTTGCTAACTGAACTGCAATTGCCTTGCCAATATCACCACTTGCACCAATAATTAAACAGTGCTTATGCATTATTTTTCTTCCGTGGTTGGCATAATTTGAAACACCGTGACATTTTCATCATTGATCCAACTTTGTAAGTAGTCATTTGCATCTTCTATCGTGATCTCATCAAGTATAGGTAACAAGTTAAAATAATCAAACCCTAATGTTTTATAGTGAATAAATTGTTGCGCAATGGTTTCTAAGCTATTCATACTTCGTAATAGCTCACCTGTTTTTTTCCGCTTCATACGTTCAAATTCTGAAGGTGTTAAGGATGTATTCTTCCATCTTAGTAGCTGTTCCTTGATTGTATCTGCTAATTGATCTGGTTTTGTTGTATTTCCACCTAAGACAGAAAAAGCAAAGTTCTTTTCTCGATTGGATTCAAAGGAAAAGTTATCATCAATTAAATCTTTTTCATATAGTTCATGATAAAAAACGCCACTTTTTGAGTAAAAGTGATCTAAAAGCATGTCTGCTAGCAAGTCTTGCTGCATAAAATTAGCTTCTACTGTTTGTAAATTCTCTTTAATACCTACCATACATTTAGGAACAGACACAGGCATTTCTAGCACTGTTTTTTGTTTAGCAACAGTCGGTAGTTCATTTGAAAATGATCGATCAATTGTATTTAATGTCTTAAACGTTTTTTTCTGTTGATTGGCTTCGATCAACTGCATCATATTTTCCGGTTCAAAATTACCAGTTATAAATAAAATCATATTTGAGGGATGATAAAATGTTTCATAACAAGTATATAGATCTTCTTTTGTAATCGCTTGGATCGAATCGACTGTTCCAGCGATATCTATTTGTACTGGATGGTTATGATACATATTACCAATTGTACCAAAGAAAGCACGCCAATCGGCTTGGTCATCATACATACGAATTTCCTGAGCAATGATTCCCTTTTCTTTTTCTACAGATTGATCAGAAAAATATGGCTCTTGCACAAAATCAAGTAATGTCTCTACATTGTTTTCTATTTCTTCAGTAGCTGAAAAAAGATATGCTGTTTTTGTAAATGAGGTAAAAGCATTTGCTGATGCACCTCGTTTTGTGAAATCTTGAAACACGTCACGGTCTTCTTTTTCAAAAAGTTTGTGCTCTAAAAAATGTGCAATTCCATCTGGAACGGTAATATAATCTTTTTGATTTATTGGAACAAAAGTCTGATCAATAGATCCGTAATCAGTAGCAAATATCGCAAATGTTTTAGACATCTCTGGCTTTGGTAACAAGTACACTTGTAAACCATTAGCTAAATCATTTGCATATAACGTTTCTTTTAATTGCTCATAATATTGTTTATTCATCATTCTTTCCTCCCTGAGCTGTTAAGAAATAAACGGTATCTAACTGCAATTTACTTGCCACTTCCATCAGATCCGATTTTGCTACATGATTAATTTGAGTCAAAACTTCTGTTGGGGTACGATCGGCATTTGCTAACACCTGATGGTAAAGTATTTCGATAAGACCATTTGGATGGTCAATCGTTTCTTTCCATTGATTTTTCACTTGTTTCTTTGATTCTTCTACGTCCTCTTCAGAAAACTCCCCTTTTTTCATTGCTTCCATCTGTTCTAAAATAATTTGTTTTGCTTGTTTATAATCATTAGGAGCGATTCCACTGAAAACAAGCAACAGTCCTTTATGACTTTCAAATCTGGATGCAGCATAATACGCTAAACTATTCTTCTCTCTTACGTTAATAAATAATTTAGAGCTTGGAAAACCACCAAACACACCATTGAAAACCTGAAGTGCTGGGTAAAGTGAATCCCCATAAGTAATGTCTGTCCGATACCCAAGGTGCAGTTTTGCTTGTTGAATGTTTTGTTGTTCTTCTATTTCTTTTGTAGTTTCAACATTATATGTTTCCTTACTATTTTCAATCGATTGTGTATGTCTGTCATGATTAAAATATGAGGAAATGGTGTCTTCTACATTTATTGATGAAAAATCACCTAAAACATAAATATCCATTTGATCTTTGCTTAGTAATTCTTGATAGTATTGATATAATGTTTGTGCATTAATACTTTCTAAATCATCTTCATAGCCATGAACATGCAAACGATACGCTTCTTCTGCACACATTTCGTCAATTAAACGCATATTGGCATAGCTCATCTTATTATCAATAATGGAATGAATCTTTTGTTTTAATGTTTGTTTTTCCCTAGTTACTATATTCTCATCAAAAGCTCCATTACTGGCTTTTGGCGAATAAATTACTTCATGTAGAAGCTTAACTGCTTCATGAAAAATATTCGTATCTGTAGTTAAATATCCTTGATTTGCAATTTCCATTCGAAGTGTCAATATGTGATTGTTTCCTTTTTTTGCACCATCCATATTTAATTCAGATCCATAAAGATTATCTAATGCTTGACGAAACTTATTCTGTGTCGGATAAGAAGTAGTTCCTTGTTGCAAAACAAAAGGTAATAATGCCCGTTTTGTTATATTTTCTTTGGTGAGTGGTGCTCGAAATTTCAAAACAATATGAATCGTCTTGAATTTTTTTGTATTAATTACATGTAACTGATAGCCATTTTGTTTACTTATTTTCTCATTCGAAATGGTCAAATTAATGCCTCCTTGTACTTCATATTAATTCTACTTCTCTTTATTATTACTATGCCCTTAGAACTTATTCTATCGAAAAAAGAGCCCGGTAACAATTACCAGACTCAAATGAATGAATTCAATATGTTTAACGAGTTCCTTTAATGTATGGTTGACCATTAGCCTTAGGAGCTTCTGCTCGTCCAATAAATCCTGCTAATGCAAAGATTGTGAGTACATATGGAGCAATCGTTAAATAAACTTTTGGTACATCGGCCAAGAATGGAATATTTGTACTAATAATACTCAAACTTTGCGCAAACCCAAAGAATAGTGCAGCACCTAAAGCACCTAATGGATGCCATTTACCAAAGATTACAGCTGCCAAGGACATAAAACCTTGGCCAACAATTGTTGAAGACGAGAAGTTAAGTGCTATGGTTAGTGCAAATACAGAGCCACCTAAACCACCAAACGCTCCTGATAACATTACCGCAATATAACGCATTCTATATACATTAATCCCGTTTGTATCTGCTGCCATTGGATGCTCCCCTACAGATCGAAGTTGCAAACCAAAAGCCGTTTTATATAATACAAACCAGGCAACAAAAGCTAAAGCAATTGCTAGAAATGAAGTATAATATGCTCCCGTGAAAAACATATCCCCAATAATTGGTATATCAGATAAATACGGGATATTCTGAGAGTAAAATGGTTCAGTTACCATATCTGTTTGTCCCTTACCATACCATTGTTTTGTTAGGAATACTCCTAGACCTAAAGCAAGAAAGTTAATGGCAACACCACTTACTACTTGATCAGCTCGAAAAGAAACCGAAGCAACTGCATGCAGTAATGAAAAAATAGAAGAAACAATAGCCGCAACAATAATGGATAACCATGGTGTAGCTGCACCAAATACATCAGCGAACGTTAAGTTAAACACGATACCGACAAAAGCACCCATTACCATTAAACCTTCTAAACCAATATTTACAACACCAGATCGCTCACTAAACACGCCTCCTAATGCCGTAAAAATAAGTGGAGCAGAGTAAAATAATGCAATTGGAATGATGGATTGTAATATATCAATAAATGCCATTTATTTCTCCTCCTTTCTCATACGCAACAAGAACCAGCGAATGATGTAACTAGAAGCAACAAAAAAGATAATTAACGCAATTACAATTTCAACTAATTCAGATGGCACGCCAGCAGATGTAGGCATATTTAATGCACCAATCTTTAGTATACCAAATAAAAATGCTGCGATTACGGTACCAAAGGCCGTATTACCACCTAATAGTGCAACCGCAATCCCATCAAAACCTAAGTTAGTGAACGCTGAATGGGATGGCATGTAACCAAATGTACCTAATCCCTCCATCGCTCCTGCTAAACCAGCAAAAGCACCTGAAATAACCATTGATAAGATAATATTTTTCTTCACATTCATCCCTGCATATTTAGATGCATGCGGATTGAATCCAACTGCTTTAAATTCATAACCAGAGCTTGTTTTTTCCAGAATAAACCACATAATAATTGCTGCTATGATCGCGACAATAATTCCGTAGTGCATTCTAGAGTAATCAGTTAATTCCATTAACCAATTAGATGCTAGTGAGGCTGTGTCTCCAATTCGGTCGGAAGAGTCACCACCATCACTTATAACGTTTCGTATCAAGTAATTAGAGACATGCAAGGCGATATAATTCATCATAATGGTTATAATTACTTCGTGCACACCTTTTGTCGCTTTTAACAAACCCGGTAAAAATCCCCATAATGCTCCAGCAAAGGCAGCCGCTAGTATGGATAATGGCAGATGAATTACCATAGGTGCTTCAATACTTGAGCCAACCCAAACAGCCGCAACCCAACCAACGATAACCTGTCCCTCTGCTCCAATATTGAATAATCCACTCCTAAAAGCAAAGGCAACCGCTAATCCAGTTAAAATGTATGGGGTAACTTGACGTATTGTTTCACCAAAGAAATAACTATTACCAAAGGCTCCATCCCATAATGCTTGATATCCTTCAATAGGATTGTATCCAAAAGCAAACATGATAATTGCACCAGCAAACAACCCAAGCAATACGGAAATGATTGGTACGAATATATTAAATAATCGATTAGAAAACATTACTGGTCACCTACCTTTTGCTTCTTACTTCCTGCCATTAACAATCCTAGTTCTTGTTCATTTGTTTCATCTGGTTTCACATTAGCAACAATGTTACCATCAAACATTACTGCAATTCGATCACTAACATTTAAAATTTCATCTAATTCAAAGGATAAAAGTAATACAGCTTTCCCATTATCTCTTTCTTCAATTAACTTACTATGAATAAATTCAATTGCTCCAACATCTAATCCTCGAGTTGGCTGTGCAGCAATTAATAAATCTGGTGAGCGATCGACTTCTCGAGCGATAATTGCTTTCTGTTGATTCCCACCTGATAATGCTTTTGCTTGCGTATAAGGACTCGGTGTACGCACATCATATTCTTCAATTAATCGATTAGCGTAATTGTAAATTTCTTTAAAAGATAAAATACCCATATTTGAGAAAGGCTTTTGATAATAAGTTTGAAGAACCATATTTTCCCCAATAGCATAATCTAATACAAGTCCAAATTTATGTCGGTCTTGTGGAATATGAGCAACGCCAGACTCCGTTATTTTTCGTGGTGATAAATTAGTAAGATCTTTTCCATTCAGAGAAATTTTACCACTTTCAGCTTTACGAAGACCTGTTAATGCTTCAATTAATTCTGTTTGACCATTCCCATCAATACCAGCAATCCCAACGATCTCACCAGCTCTAACCGATAGGTCTAAACCTTTAACCATCATAGCATTTCGTATATCTTTGACTTGTAAATTTTTTATTTTCAATATTTCTTCTGTAGGTTGGGCTGGTGCTTTTTCTGTTGTGAAACTTATTTCTCTTCCAACCATTAAGGAGGCCAATTCGTTTGGATTTGATTCCTGCACATTAACCGTACCTATTCCTTCGCCTTTTCTAATAACCGTACAGCGATCACACACTTCCATAATCTCTTTTAACTTGTGTGTAATTAAGATGATTGAAATACCTTCTTTAATGAGTGATTTCAATATTTTCATTAATTCCTTAATTTCTTGAGGGGTTAAAACTGCTGTAGGTTCATCTAGAATTAGAACGTCTGCGCCTCGATAAAGTGTTTTCAAAATTTCTACACGTTGTTGCATTCCTACGGATATATCTCGAATTTTGGCCTTTGGATCAACATCCAATCCATATTTTTTTGATAATTCAACAATTTCCTTTTCTGCACGTTTTGTATCAATAACTACACCATTTTTCGGTTCACTACCTAAGATAATATTTTGCGTTACAGTAAAGGTATCAACAAGCATAAAATGTTGGTGGACCATTCCAATTCCTAGATCATTAGCAACATTAGGATCAGTAATTTTAACTGCATTGCCTTTGACGCGAATCTCACCTTGCTCTGGTTGATAAAGACCAAATAGAACATTCATTAGTGTAGATTTGCCTGCGCCGTTTTCGCCTAAGAGAGCGTGAATCTCTCCTTGCTTCACTTGAAGGTTTATATTATTGTTAGCAACGATACCAGGAAATTCTTTACGTATTCGAAGCATTTCAATTACATAATTCTCCATGAATCTTCACTCCTTATACGGAAAATATATGATAAAAATCACCAAATGAAAAGGGGAGAGTAATTTCTTTTCATTTGAAGACTTCACAGATTTGTAGAGATAAAAAAGGCTAGAAAATCTCTAGCCTCTGATAGTTTAAAGCAGTTTAAGATTTGTTATCAATTATAGTTCACCAAGATATGTTTCTAATTCTTCATCTGTTGAAGGAACAGATACATCACCATCAAGAATTTTTTGCTTCCAGTCCTCAACTGCTGATTTAATATCATCAGTATAAGCTTCTTCGTTAGTATCAGCTACACTGATACCTTCCTCTTGAATACCAAATGTAAGAACTTCTCCACCAGGGAATTCTCCGTTTAGTGCTTGATTTGAAACAGATTGTACAGCAGTGTCAACACGTTTCACCATAGAAGTAAGTGTTACATTTGTATCATTAATTGCACCTTCATCATATTGGTCACGATCCACACCGATTACCCAAACATTCGCGTCTGGGTCACCATTCTTAATGTCTTTCGCTTGTGCGAATACACCGTTACCTGTAGCACCAGAAGAGTGATAAATAACATCTATACCAGAATTATACATATTTGCTGCAATTGCTTTTCCTTTGTCTGGAGCTGCAAACGATTCAGCATAGTCTACTTCTACTGTAATTTCAGGATCAACAGAAGCTACGCCAGCTACAAAACCAGTTTCAAATTTTTTAATTAAATCACTTTCTTCCCCACCAATAAAACCAACTTTTCCTGTTTCCGTTTTTAATGCTGCTGCTACACCTACTAAGAAAGAACCTTGATGCTCAGCGAATGTAATACTAGCTACATTATCACCTTCTACAACTGAATCAATGATAGCAAAGTTAGTTTCAGGATTTTGATCAGCAACTGTCTTTAAAGCATCAGCTAATTTATAGCCTACACCAAAAATTAAGTTAAAATCCGATCTAACCAAACGATTTAAGTTAGGTAAAAAGTCAGCGTCTTGATCAGATTGTGCATAGTCATAACCTGTATCTTCTTCTAATCCATGTTCCTTACCAAATGCTTGTATACCTTCCCAAGAAGATTGGTTAAATGACTTATCATCTACACCACCTACATCAGTTACCATACCAACTTTAAATTCTGTTGTTTCTTCAGATCCATTATTATCTGAACCATCCGTGTTATCAGCGTTCTCATTATCATTTGAAGTTCCACAAGCGCCTAAGATCAACACAGCAGTTAAAAGCAAGCTAAATAATAAAAATAAACGATTTTTTTTCATTTCTATACCCCCAATTATATTGTTCAAAGTTAAAGTTAAGGAAAATATTAGTTAGTACCTGATGCTGACCTGACATCACCTCCTCAAAATAAGCTACATTCATATTCTCTTCCGAACTACATAGAATCGAAACACATCTGGTCTAAAATAATTTTCCGACAAAAGAATTGGTTCGTCTGTTTCGGTATAATGAATTTGCTTTAATAGTAATAATGCTTGGTCTGGCTGACATTTTAATATTGGTGAAATTTTCGAATCATAACTGATTGGTTCAATGAATGCAACAGCATAAGCAATTTTCTTTTTGCTACAATCCTCTAGTAATTGAAAGATGGAATGTTTGCTATGTAATTGATCCATTGGCATCAGTTGCTTATCAACTTTATCGATACAATAAACAACAGGGTCACCATCAGCAGTTCGTACGCGTTCTATTTTCGCTAGATTTCGGAGATTGTCGTCGTGAAAGTAATGCAGATCGCTTTTACTCGGTTCAACAATTTCCGCAGAAACATACTGTGTACCTGCAGTTTTACCAGCATGGTTAATCATTTGTGTGACGCTAGCCAATTGTTCTATCCCTGATGAAAAAATTGGTTGTGGATTAACAAAAATCCCTACTCCAGCTCGATTCGTAACGATTTCTTCCTTGACTAACTGTTGTAGCACATTTTTTATTAGCTGTCTTGAAACTTGATATCTTTCAGATAATGCAAGTACTGACGGTAATTTTTTATTTTCTTGAAATAAGCCGCTGTCTATATCTTGTTTTAATGCCAACAATATTTTCTCAAAATCAGCATTCCACATGTTTGCCATTGACATTCATAAACCTCCAGTATTTACACCTTATTAATATAGCCAATCAATAATATAACATTATTAATTCGATAAATAAATACTAAAAGAGACATATAACATGTGAAAACGGTGATATTTGTCACATCAACAATGATAACGCTTTAAATTTGGTAGGACGTCCAACGTCTACACTTATCTGTAAGCGTTAACATGATTCTGTATTTCTATTTTAAAGGTTGGACGTCTAATAAGTCAATATATTTATATTCTTTTTCACTTATTGAATAAAAAACTCTCCCTATAACTGTACTGTAACGTATAAAGGGAGAGTTTTTTTAGTTAAATTAACTTGTTTTTTGTTCAGGGTATTCCGATACTAAGACAGACCTAGGCTTTGACCCTTCATAAGGACCGACTATGCCTCGTTCTTCCATGGCATCAATTAACCTTGCTGCTCTTGTGTATCCTATACGAAATCTCCTCTGAAGCATGGACACACTGGCGCTTTGCATTTCAATTATTAGTTGTACTGCTTCATCAAACAATACATCTTCTACTTCTTTTTGAACGTCAGATTCTTCTTCTGGAATCATTTCTTCTTGATATTGTGCTTTTTGTTGTTCGATACAGTGATCGACAATATGTTCTACTTCTGCATCAGAAAGAAATGCGCCTTGAATACGCGTTGGCTTCGACGAACCTACAGGAGTAAATAACATATCACCTCGACCTAATAATTTCTCTGCCCCACCAGCATCCAATATCGTACGAGAATCGGTTTGAGAAGAAACACTAAATGCAATTCTAGAAGGTATGTTAGCTTTAATTACGCCGGTAATAACATCAACAGAAGGACGTTGGGTAGCAATAATTAAATGAATTCCAGCTGCTCTTGCCATTTGTGCAAGTCTAGTAATCGCGTCTTCCACTTCACTAGAAGCTACCATCATTAAATCTGCAAGCTCGTCTACTAAAACAACAATATAGGGTAACAGCGGTTGTTGCTCTTCAGAAGGTGCGGTATTATTGTATCGTTTAATATATTCATTATATCCTTCTATATTTCTATTACCGGTATCAGAAAACAACTCGTACCTTCTTTCCATTTCTGCCACTACTTTTTTTAATGCCCGTGATGCTTTCTTAGGATCAGTAACAACAGGAGTTAATAAGTGTGGTACACCATTGTATATATTCAATTCTACTTTTTTAGGATCTATCATCATCATCTTTACTTCATGTGGTTTAGCCCGCATTAAAATGCTAGTAATAATTCCATTGATACATACACTCTTCCCACTACCTGTAGCACCAGCAACAAGTAGGTGTGGCATTTTATTTAGTTCAGCAACTACCGCGTCTCCTGAAATATCTCTTCCTAAAACAAAAGATAATATCGAAGCATTACTTGCCTGATTTGTTTCTAATACTTCACGTAATGATACCGTAGCTATTTCTTTATTTGGAACTTCAATACCTACAGCTGATTTACCTGGAATTGGTGCTTCTATTCTAATATCTTTTGCAGCTAAAGCAAGTGCTAAGTCATCATGTAGATTAACAATCTTTGAAACTTTTACGCCAGCTTCAGGGTAAACCTCATATTTTGTTACTGCTGGACCAACATGTACACGAGTAACCCTTGCTTTAACACCAAAACTCTGAAATGTTCGTTCTAACTTTCTCACAGTGGCTTGAATTTCACCTTTAGCTTGTTGATGATGTTGACTTTTGGGTTCATCTAACAAATCAAGGGAAGGAAGTTGATAATCAATATTTTCCATTTCCGTTAAAGGAAGTGCTTGTATTGCCTCTGATTCTTCTGCTTCATTATTTGATTCTTTTTTATCTTCTGATGTTTTATCTTTCTCTGAATCTATTGATTGATGTGCTATATCTGTAAATTCTTGAATAACTGGTTCTGTTGTTAATACTTCTGTAACATTTGTGTTCTCTTCAGGTACATCTTCAAATGGACCATCAATTTCTATTTCTTCTTCTGTATTAACTTGCTCTATCTGCTCTGCCTTTTTCATTTTTCTATTTTTAGCAAAAGCTTTCATCCGTGACTTTATACCATCTAATTTTTTTTCTAAAAAAGCTCCAATGGAGAAGTCAGTGATAAAAACAATACCAATTAAAAACGAAAAGAATGCAACAATTTTTGCTCCGTCTGGAGAGAAAAGCACGTATGTAAATGCGAATAGGATACCCCCTAACAAGCCTCCCCCCAAATCAGAGGCAACCATATTACCATTGACAAATGCCATATAATTAGACCATGTTAATTGTAAAACAGATGCATTTTGAGTTGCAGCTAATTCAAACTTTCCTATATGCGTTACTAATAATAAAGCTAGAAAAACGATCATTGTACCTATTAATCTACGATTCAAAAGAGTTGGCAACCTCCGTTTAATTACCAAAAATAAACCGATCCCTAATAATGCCAAGGAAGCGATAATATACCAAATTCCAAACAATAATCTAAATAAAAGCTCTAGCCAATTCGGAATAGCTCCTTCACTTATTGCACTAGCACCACTACCTAAAATGGCAAGGAAAATAAATAAAATACCTAATAATTCATACTTTAATTGTTGTTGTAATTTTTTTTGACTTTTCTTCTTTTTCCGCTTTGCCATTTCTCTCACCTCAAATTGTACTAAAATGATAATAGAAACCCTCGCCTGGTAGACAAGGGTTTATCGATTTTTGCTAGATAGAAACGATAAAGTTTACAACTGTCTTGCTCCAAGTTTTTTCACATTAAACTTTCTAGTTAGACATTTCTATTATAGCATAAGTAATTTTTTCTGTTGTAAATTTTTTAATAATTTACTATCATTTATGGAAATCAAGAAATCATTTAATTTTTGATTACTTCTCCCGGTTGAAGTGATTCTTCTAGGAAGTCTTGCGGATTTGTTGATAGTAATTGAATAATACGATAGTTACCATTTTCTAAGCAATCAACCAACATGGATCTGCCCTCTACTTCAATCAATTTTTGCTTGTCATACTGTTCTTGATTCGTTGCAAACACATCATTATAGTCTAGGGGAGTATACAGTATCATTGTATCATTCCCTTATTTTCTTTATACATTTCAATTTGTTCATTCAAACGTACCATGGCTTCTTTTACTCCACCAACCGCATCGATTAACCCATATTTTACTGCATCTTTACCAACAACATTTGTACCAATATCTCGAGTCAAATTACCTTTTTCAAACATAAGTGATTTAAATTTTTCCTCACTTACTTTGGAATGGCTTGTTACAAACTGAATAACACGCTCTTGCATCTTATCTAAATATTCAAATGTCTGTGGCACACCTATTACCAAACCAGTAAGCCGAATTGGGTGAATGGTCATTGTTGCAGATGGAACAATGTAGGAATGATCTGCTGCGACTGCAATCGGAACACCGATAGAATGTCCACCACCTAGAACTACTGATACTGTCGGTTTAGACAATGAGGCAATCATTTCAGATAAAGCTAATCCGGCTTCTACATCTCCTCCTACCGTATTGAGCAAAATAATTAGTCCTTCAATTTTCGGATTTTGTTCTATTGCTATTAATTGGGGCAGAAGGTGCTCATATTTAGTCGTTTTATTTTGAGGTGGTAATTGTACATGACCTTCTACCTGCCCGATAATCGATAGTACATGGATATTAGAATCTGGTGCAGTTGGAACCGTACTTTGACCTAGTTGTTGTATTTTCTCAACTAATGATGATTTTTGTTCTTCCTCTTGTGATTTATCTGTTTTTGACATTATCTCAGCTCCTTTTTTTGAAATCTCTTATTAGTATGGACATTAAGTAGAAGTTCATACGAAGAGTAACAAACAAACAGACTCTCACCTACAAAGGCGAGAGTCTGTTAAAAAGCTAATCTATATCATTCATCAATTCTTTAATAAGTTGTTCTTCTATTTCCGACAATGGAACCAGTGGTAAGCGAACTGCTCCTGTTTCTATGCCCTGTAAACGTAATGCAAATTTAACGGGAGCTGGAGACGGTGCAACAAATAAACCACGCATAATCGGAAGTATCTTACGGTGAATGTTGGCTGCTTCCTGTACTTCTCCCTTGTCAAAACATTCTAACATCTGCTTCATTTCTGTTCCAATAACATGGGAAGAGACAGATACAACCCCATTTGCTCCAATGGATTTTAAAGGTAAAGTTAAACTGTCGTCACCACTATAAACAGTAAAGTTTTCATCTGTCTGCTCAATAATCTGTGAGATTGCATCTAAATTCCCACTAGACTCTTTTATGGAAACAATATTATCAATTTTTGATAAAGATACAATGGTTTCCACAGACAGATGAACCATTGTTCTACCAGGTATATTATATAACATGACTGGTAAATTAGTTGATTCAGCTACTGATCTAAAATGTTCATATAAACCAGCTTGATTAGGTTTATTATAGTATGGTGTTACTAATAAAATCCCATCAACACCTGCTTTTTCTGCTTTCTTAGTTAAATCAATTGTTTCTTGGGTATTATTAGATCCTGTCCCTGCAATGATAGGAATTCTTCCATTAACCGTTTTAACTGTAAATTCAAACAAGTCTATTTTTTCTTGCTTTGATAACGTTGGAGATTCTCCTGTAGTACCTGCCACAATTAATCCTTCTGTTTTATGTTGGATTAAATGTTCAACTAATTTTTCCACTTGTTGATTATCCACACCATTTGATTCATCAAATGGTGTGACCATTGCTGTTAATAAGCTTCCAAAATTCACGATAGTCACCTACTCCTTTCATACCTAGTGATCACTTTTAGACGCCAGCTATTTCACTATATTTATCTAACTCAAATGTTTTGTGTAATGCATTAATAGCTGGGACAAGATCATCATGGTGAATAAGGACCCAAATCGTCGTATGACTATCCGCAGACTGTAAGATTTGTATGCCTGCTGTTGTTAAAGTTTGCACGATTTTTGCTGTTACACCAGGTACGCCTGTCATACCAGCCCCAACTAAAGAAACTTTCGCACAATGATGGATCATTTCAGGTTGATAATGCAACTGATTTAACAATTGTTTTGCCTTTTCTGCAAAGACTTGTGGAATCGTATATACTACACCATTAGGTGAGATATTGATAAAATCAACTGAAATTCCTGCCTCGGCCATTGCTTTAAATACATTTGAATGTAATTGATCCACATTTTCTGTTGTATCTACTTTAATTTGTGTAATATCTGACATATGAGCAATTCCAGTAATTAAGCGATCCGTAATATCCTTTCCCTTGATTTCATCTAGGGAAGAAGTAACTAATGTACCAATATCGTTAGATACGGTAGAGCGCACACGCATTGGAATTTTGGCTTGCATGGCAATTTCTACAGCTCTTGGGTGAATGACTTTTGCACCCTGATATGCAAGGTTGCAAATCTCATTATACGTTACTACATCTAATGTTTTAGCATCCTCCACTACTCTCGGATCCGCTGTCATTATACCAGCAACATCTGTGAAAATATCGATATATGCAGCATTAAGTGCCGCACCTAACGCAGCAGCGGAGGTATCACTTCCTCCTCTACCTAAAGTAGTAATCTCCCCTGTTTCAGAGATACCTTGAAAACCAGCAACAACAATTACTTGATGATTATTTAGCTCATGTGTAATACGATCAACTTTTAATTCCTTTATCTTTGCAGAAGTGAATTCCTCTGTTGTTAAGAATCCTGCTTGTGCACCAGTTAAAGCAATAGAAGAAATATCATTCTGCTTCAATTCATTTGAGAATACCACAGATGAAATGACTTCACCACAAGACAACAAAAGATCTTGTTCACGACTAGAAATATGGGTGTCAGGAAAATCAACTAAACCTAATAAAGAATCAGTTGCATAAGGTTCAGGATTTCTTCCCATTGCCGAAACAACAACAACAACTTTATATCCCTGTTCAACGGACCCTTTAATACGGTTGATTGCTTTTTGTCTAACTTGTTTATTTTGAACGGATGTTCCGCCAAACTTTTGTATTAATACTTCCATGTTGCCACCTCGACATTACAACCAGTTATTTTTGATTAATGATTCAGCAATTTGAACTGAATTCCAGGCTGCACCTTTTAATAAATTATCTGAAACAACCCATAAATGGAATCCTTTAGGTTGATCTAAATCTTTGCGTACTCGCCCAACAAATACGTCTGATTTTCCAGCAGCATCTAACGGTGTTGGATAAATCTGGTTTGAAGGGTCATCCTCTAAGACTATACCAGGTGCTTCAGATAGCGCTTTCTGGATTGCTTCTACATTAACGTTCTCATCTTCTACTTCAACATATACACTTTCAGCATGTGATGTAAAGAATGGTAGTCTAACGCACGTTGCAGCAACTGGCAATACATCGTCATGTAAAATTTTCTTTGTTTCATTTATCATTTTCATTTCTTCAAACGTATAACCATTATCTTGGAATACATCAATTTGAGGTAATGCATTAAAAGCAATTGGATAATGCTTCTTTTCACCTTTAACTGGTAAGATGTTAGCTTCAAGATCTTCGCCATTTAAAAATGCTTGAGACTGGTCTGATAATTCTTCTACTGCTTGGTTTCCAGCACCAGAAACTGCTTGATAAGTAGATACCAAAACTCGTTTCAAACCAAAAGCATCTTTTATTGGTTTTAATGCTGCTACCATTTGGATCGTTGAACAGTTTGGATTAGCAATAATGCCATTATGTTTCTGAATATCTGCTTCATTCACTTCTGGCACGATAAGTGGTACATCTTTATTCATACGAAATGCACTCGTATTATCTACCACAACAGCACCATGTTTAACTGCTTCATGTGCAAGTGCTTTTGAAACAGAACCACCAGCAGAAAATAACGCAATATCTACTCCTTCAAAGCTTTCTGGTTTTGCTTCTTCAACCGTATATACCTGATCGTTAAATTTTATATTTGTTCCAGCTGATCGCTTCGATGACAAAAGAGTTAATTTCCCTATTGGAAATTGTTTTTGTTCTAATGTTTCTAGCATTTTTTGACCTACTGCACCTGTTGCACCGAGTACAGCAACATGATATCCCGTAACTTCAGACATAAAAAAATCCCCTCTCCAATACAATGAATTACTTTTGAATTTAATTGTAATCATTATTTTAACATAGAATAGGGGAAAAAAGTAATTCAACAACTGAATCTTATATTTATACTCTATTAATTAAAACCGGTTGTAATTGATTAAACGTTAACGCTTGATCTATTGTTTCTGGAATCATTGTCATGTCAGCTACTAAAGAATTTGGCTTTTTGACAGGGTCATCTTGACCAAATGGTACAAAATAAATAAGCTTTGTTGCCATTAAACGCATAAGATTAACGCCATTTAGCCCTAATGCATCATTTGTCGAAACTGCCAACACGACTGGACTACCATTTCGCATGGTCGCTTTCGTTGCCATTAACACCGGTGAATCAGATATGGCATTAGCGAGCCTGCTCATTGAATTACCTGTTAATGGAGCAATAACCATACAATCAAGCGGTTCCACTGGTCCTAATGGTTCAGCATCTACGATAGTTCGAATTGGATCTCTACCTGTTATCTCTTTTATTTTATCAAGTAAATCTTCCGCTTTACCGAATCTTGTATCTGTATTCTGCACCGTATCTGATACTACAGGTACAATTTCGGCACCAAGATTAATTAATTGTTCAATTTGAGGTAATACCGCTGCATACGTGCAATGTGAGCCTGTTATACCAAAACCAATTTTTTTCCCTTTCAACACAAATAATTCTCCCTTTCTTTAATTTTTCTGTGTGAATATAAGTTGGCTTATGATATTCGCGAGTATTTCTCCTGCTGTTTTAGGTGCTACCACTCCTGGAAGTCCTAATGCATGAATTACTTTCATTCCTCTCTGCTTGGCATAATCAAAATCAACCCCACCTGGTTTTGAAGCCAAATCAATAATTAATGCATTTAGCTTTAATGGATTTAATACAGGTGCTGTCACTACTTTTACTGGTATAGTGTTAATAAGAATATCACACTGCCCAGTATATGCAGCTAAGTCATCCATGTGAAAATAGCCCATTCCCATCTCATTTATCCTCGCCATATCGGCAGTTTTTCTCGCGCCGACAATGACCTTTGCACCTAAAGCTTTAAATTTATTTGCTACACTCATACCTACTCTACCAAAACCTAATACTAAAACAGTAGATTGGTGGATGGTAAAATTAGTGTTTTGGATTGCAAGCATGATTGCACCTTCAGCAGTTGGTATTGAATTATATATTGCAACATCATCTCTATTCATCAAAGGAATTAAGTTAAGATTGTTTTTCGTTTTTACTGCTTCTAAATAAGGTGTTGTTATACCAGTAAATACAACACAGTGTTCCGGGAGCCTTGAAAACCAGCTCTCAGACAGGTGAATCTTGTCATTTGAAAAGACAGCATCTATCACACCATTTTCATCTATCCCAGGTATAGGTAAAATGACCACATCTAGTTTCTCAACTTCTAACGAAAAAAAGTCTGTTTGTTTCACACCAGTAAATCCCTGATTTAATTGCTCAAATCCAACTAATTCCATTGTCAGTTGTTTATTTTCTGATAATTTTTTTATCATATCAAGATATCTAGCGTCGCCACCCAATATTGCAATATGAAATTGATCCATATGTCCACCTCTTCTTTTATAAAAATAACACATTTTTCGTTATATCATATGAGTCAGATCCCTCAAAGTGAAGGTACAGGTACCTAGTGCAGCATTGCACTATCTTTTAATTATTTAAGCTTCCCTCCATTCCTTTGTTTGTTATCGTGATTAACAGCCTAGATCACTGTATGAAAAAAGCTGTTTAAAAGAAAGAATCTTTTAAACAGCTTTTTAACGTAATCAAAAGATAAACGTCATCATTTATAAAGTAACTATTTCGAAATAGGTGTTTGTCGTATCATGATCATATCTTCACCGATTTTTTCTATATCAGACCATTTAATGCGTAAATTCACATCTTCTTTTTTCATACCAAACCAACTATAGTTAGGGATAATAAATGCAACGATTTCCCCTGTTTTTTCATCCAGCTCTATATCTGTTTGTCCAAGCACTCCTAGCCTTGTACCAGTTTGAATGTCAACAATTTCTTTACTACTTAAGTCACGATATCGCATGCAGAATCCTCCCTTTCCTATCATTAGCGTATGATAAAGAATAGAGATCTATGCCGATCAAATTACCTGTTATGGACAAATTAATGCGGTTGAATAATTTTCATTAAATATTTGATTCAATATCCGATTTGTTGATACGTCATTTACTTGATCAATTTCAGCTGTTAATTCATCTAAGCTTCTATGTCTACCAAGCATTAACTCATTTTTCCCATTCCTACTCATTCGACTATTGGTACTTTCTAAACCAAGCAATAAGTTTCCTTTTAGTTGTTCTTTACTATTGATCAATTCTTTTTCTGTTAAACCATTTGTAACAAAATCTGAAATGGTTTGTTGAATGGTTTCTTGAAGTGTTGACAAATATTGTTTACCCGTACCAGCATAAATGGTTAATAGCCCATCATCTAAGAAAGAACTATGGTAGGAGAAAACGGAATAAGCTAGCCCTCGTTCTTCACGAATCTCTTGAAACAATCTAGAACTCATACTACCACCTAATACGTTATTTACAATAATCAAACTAAATATATCTTTATCCTCAATAGGTAGTCCTCGATAACCAAGACAAAGATGGGCTTGCTCGGTTTGCTTTTGTCTTGTCAATTGAATGGGTTCAAACTTTGGTTTTACCAATATTTTTGATTTGTTCTCATTATCAAACTGATTAAACAGTTGCTCCACATCACTAATAAACGATTCTTCTACATTACCCGCTACAGAAATAACAATATTGTTAGGAGTATAATGTGCTTGTTTATATTCTATCAAATCTTTACGAGTGAATGACTGTATTGTTTCTTCCTCTCCTAATATAGGATAACTTAATGAATGTTTACCGTATGAAGCTTCAGCTAATAAATCATGAACAATATCATCTGGTGTATCTTCTGCCATTCTTATTTCTTCTAAGACAACATTCTTTTCTTTTTCAAGTTCACTTTCATCAAATGTTGAATGAAAGAACATATCGGATAAAAGATCAATTGCAACATTTTTGTGTGTATCTAGCACTTTCGCATAATAGCAAGTATATTCCTTTGATGTAAACGCGTTTACTTGCCCACCTATTGCGTCAAAGGATTCAGCTATATCTTTGGCTGATCTTTTTTTTGTTCCTTTAAAAAACATGTGTTCTAAGAAATGAGAAATACCGTTGTTCGTGCTTGTCTCATCTCTAGAACCTGTTCTTACCCAAATACCAATTGTTACAGATCGTACAGTTGGGATTGACTCTAACACAATACGTAAACCATTTGTACACTCATATCTATGTATCAACGCTTTACTCCTTTCAAATGAATAATAAGTAAGAAAAGAAACTGGAAAACCAGTTTCTTTTCAATTATTATTTGCTTTCTTTATTTTCTTTTTCTTCCAGCAGAACGGCTTTTCTAGACAAATTAATCCGGCCTTGACGATCAATTTCTTTTACTTTAACCATAATCTGATCTCCAATAGAAACAACATCTTCTACTTTATTAATTCGTTCTGGAGCCATTTCTGAAATGTGAACTAGTCCTTCTCTTCCTTTAAACAGTTCCACAAAAGCACCAAATTTTTCAATGCGTTTAACGGTTGCAAGATATAATTGTCCTACTTCAACTTCACGGACAATATCTTCAATTACTTTTTTCGCTTTTTTATTCATTTCATTATCCGTTGACGAAATAAATACACTTCCATCTTGTTCAATATCTATTTTTACACCAGTCTCTTCAATAATTTTATTGATCTGTTTACCACTTGGTCCAATAACATCTCTAATTTTATCTGGGTTAATGCTCATTGTTAAGATTTTAGGTGCATACGTAGATAACTCTTCTTTTGGTTCTTTGATCGTTTCTAACATATGATTAAGAATATGCATACGACCTTTTTTAGCTTGCGATAAAGCTTCTTCTAAAATTTCTCTAGATAGACCCTCAATTTTTATATCCATTTGAAGTGCTGTGACACCATTTGCAGTACCAGCAACCTTAAAGTCCATATCTCCTAGGAAATCTTCCATACCTTGAATATCACTCAAAATAGAATAATCTGTACCAGATTTAACAAGTCCCATTGCAATACCAGCTACAGGTGATTTGATTGGCACACCAGCATCCATCATCGCTAACGTACTTGCACAGATACTTGCTTGCGAGGTGGAACCATTTGATTCTAATACCTCTGAGACAAGTCTAATGGTATAAGGAAAATCTGTTTCAGAAGGAATGACTTTTTCTAAAGCACGTTCACCTAACGCACCATGTCCAATTTCTCTTCGACCTGGCCCTCTGATTGGTCCTGTTTCACCAACACTAAAAGAAGGGAAATTGTAATGATGCATAAAACGTTTTGACTCTTCCAAATCTAACCCATCAAGAATCTGCACGTCACCTAGAGCACCTAGTGTACAAACACTTAAGGCTTGTGTTTGGCCACGCGTGAACAAACCAGATCCATGTGTACGAGGTAAAAGACCAATACGAGAAGACAATGGTCGTATTTCGTCTATTTTTCTTCCATCTGGACGAATTTTCTCTTTTGTAATTAATCGACGAACTTCTTCTTTTACCATTTTATCTAGTACTGCTTTAACTTGTCCAAGTGTTTCTTCGTCTGCATCATTTTCTTCGTAAAATGCTACAACTTCATTTTTAACTTGATCAATTGCTTCTTCTCGAGCATGTTTTTCTTGAACTTGAATAGCTGATACTAACTTATCATATGCCTGTTTTTCTACTGCTTTACTAATTTCTTCATCTAAAGTAAATAGTTTTACTTCCATCTTTTCTTTTCCGACAGCTTCAATAATTTCTTCTTGGAAAGCAACTAATCGTTTAATTTCTTCATGACCAAACATAATTGCTTCGAGCATTACTTCTTCAGATACTTCACTTGCACCAGCTTCTACCATATTAATCGCATCTTTTGTACCTGCAACAGATAGATCAATATCACTTTTTTCTCTTTGTTCTGTAGAAGGATTGATAATAAATTCTCCATCTACACGTCCAACAATCACTCCCGCAATTGGACCTCCAAACGGAATATCTGAGATACTCAGTGCAATTGACGACCCAATCATAGCTGCAATTTCTGATGGTGCGTTTTGATCAACACTCATAACCATACTAATTACTTGTACATCGTTTCGGTACCCATCAGGGAATAAAGGCCGAATAGGTCTGTCGATAAGTCGAGAAGTTAATACTGCTTTTTCACTCGGTCTACCTTCACGTTTGATAAACCCACCTGGAATTTTACCTACAGCATATAATCTTTCTTCATAATTAACTGTCAGTGGGAAAAATGGTAAATCTTTCGGCTCCTTAGAACCAGTTGCTGTGGCTAGTACAGATGTATCGCCATACTGTACCATACATGCTCCATTTGCTTGTTTTGCTAGTTCGCCAACTTCAACGGAGAATGGCTTACCAGAAATTTCTGTTGTAAATACTCTTTTTTCTGAAACCATGTTTCTTGACCCCTCTCAAATACCACTTTCACAATTTTATTTTTAATAAGAGGCTTAATACTATCATATCCATTATTAGTTTTTATCCTTTTGCATCAAATTTATTACTATGCTCCATCCTGATCAAACGGTTGAAAGGATATTTTCAACCGTTTGATCAGAATCGAGCGAAAGGATCATAGTTATGATAGCCAGCCACTATGTGTGTACCCATTGTGCAAGTGCTTTTTTATAAATTGTTTCACTATTATATTTTACCAAAAAAATAATTCTAAACATACAGAAAAAGCGGGAATATTCCCGCTTTAATGTAGATTATCGGCGTAATCCAAGTTTTTTAATTAATTCGCGGTAACGTGTAACGTCTTTATTACGTAGGTAATTTAAAAGATTACGACGTTTACCAACCATTTTTAACAAACCACGACGTGAATGGTGATCTTTCTTGTGGAAACGAAGATGCTCATTCAAATTAGTGATTTCTTCTGTTAGGACAGCGATTTGAACCTCTGCAGATCCAGTATCGTTATCATGTGTCTTGAATTCGTTGATGAGTTCGTTTTTACGTTCTTGAGTGATTGCCATCCTTTTTCACCTCCTATAACTATTGTAAAACCCCAATCTCCTAGCAAACGGCGGAGACTCGTATTGCCAAGTAGATGGTTTCCGTAACTTAGATTACATCTTTTTAATTAAAAATGCAAGTATTAATCTGTAATTAATGAAAAGAATTGTCGAATGCGTTGTTCATCTTGCTTTAGTTGATTAATTAAGGCATCAATACCTGTGAATTTTTGCTCTTCTCTAATAAAAACACGCCATTCAATCTTCACTTGTTCACCATATATTGCTTGATTAAAATCAAACAGGTGAACTTCAACAGTTAGTTGGCTACTTTCATTTTTATCATGAAACGTTGGTTTGTATCCGATATTTGCCATACCATAAACACAATGTTCCTTCACCCATACTTTCACACCATAAACAGCAGCTTTAGGTATAGCATAGGCTTGATCAGGATCAATATTAGCTGTCGGATACCCAATCGTCCTTCCGCGCTTCTCCCCTTCGATCACTGTACCAGAAGTAGTAAGCGGCCTATCCATTAATTCGGTGACTTTTTCCACATTCCCTTGAACCAATAATTCCCGAATCCTCGTCGAACTCACTTTCTCATTTTCGTTTTCCAATTTATCAATTACAGTGATTTCAAAACACCCTGCAGCATCTGCTGCCAATGTATGTATGTTCCCTTTTCCTTTATGCCCATAAGTGAAATCAAATCCGGTTACTAAATGTTTAATATTAAGCCCTATAATAAAATGGTCAATAAATGCTTTTGGTGACAACTGTGACAATGTATGATCAAACGCAATAATATATAAAAGGTCAATGCCCATATCAGCTAAAATAGATTGCTTCTCCGATAAGGGTGTTAAATAATGAACATCTTGTTTGTTATTGTTTAAAACAACAGAAGGATGGGGGGAAAAAGTAATAACAGCACTTTTTCTATTTTGTTGTTTTGCAAGCACTTGCGCTTCTTTTATCACCTTTTGATGGCCTTTGTGAATACCATCAAAAAATCCAATTGCCGCAACAGCTTCCTCTTGTTTGATTTTTTGTAAATGTTGTGGATAGCATAACGAAATAACTTGCAACATAATTACCTACTTTCTTTTATTACTGAAATACGCGAACCGGTTTAATTTCATTTTCATTGTTTGGATGTTTTTGATAAATAGCTAATAAATTGTCTTGATACTCTACACGAAATGGTTTATCTGTTGCTATAGATGTTGGTTTAGGTAGTTTTTGACCGTTGGCAACTTTTAAGGATGTTTCTCTATCTACCTCATATCTAGCGAGGTGTTTTACACCATATGAAATCGGAAATAGTAATCGAGATAATTCATTTTGTGCTTTTTTTTCTTTCACTTCTGCTATTGTAACTGCATGTTCCTGTGAAAATCCACCCGTTTTTGTTCGAACTAGTGCAGACATATGTGCAGGGTATCCTAGTGCTTCCCCAAGATCAACACACAACGTACGAATATAAGTTCCCTTAGAGCAATTCACCTCAAAGGAAAAATGAAAAAGACCATTATCAGCTTTAATGGTGTTTGGGATATATGTAATAGATTCAATCCATACTTGTCTCGATGGTCGATTTACAGGAATATTGTTGCGTGCATATTCATATAGTTTCCTACCATTCACCTTTACAGCAGAATATAGTGGAACGACCTGTGTAATGTTTCCAACAAAAGATTGCAAAACAGTATTAATTTCTTGTTCTGATATCATTTCATTAACTGGTTTTTTGGTTATCGTTTCACCTGTAGAGTCCTCTGTATCTGTTGTATAACCAAGGGTTACTTGGGCTTGATATGTTTTTTTAGTATCTGTTAAAAAAGGTACAATCTTTGTCGCTTGATTAATACAAATAGGTAAAACACCCTCTACTTCAGGATCTAATGTTCCTGTATGTCCTACTTTCTTTGTTTGACAGATACGTCTCAATTCCATAACACAATCATGCGATGTTTTACCTTTTTCTTTCCATAATGGGATAATACCGTCCATTTTATAGCCTCCATTGATTGGTACTTTTTAAATAGAACAAGATAGTAAGCAGTTTTGATACATCGGACAATGGAGCTAGACGTCGATTCTTAAAACAAAAGTTAATATGCTTTTTATACTTTATCTTTTTAAGGAAAGTTTGGCTCGCTCCAGTCTTTAGGAACTAGTAATGCCTAAATGTACTTATTCTAAATTTTTTTAGATTCTATACTTCTGTGTCCGCATAAACAAAACCCTTGTATCATTATAGAACAAGGGCTTTGTGAAGTAAATATTATTGATCTTTATTGTCTAAATCGCGCAGTATATGTTCAATTCGATTTCCTTTTTCAATCGCTTCATCAAATTCAAAAAACAATTCAGGAACTTTACGTAATCGAATTCTACTACCAATTTCCGACCGAATAAAACCTTTTGCTTTCGCTAATCCAACTAAGGATTCTTGTTTTTGTTTATCATCGCCTAACACAGAAATGAAAATCTTTGCTTGTTGTAAATCCCCTGTCACTTCCACATCTGTAATTGTTACAAAGCCAACACGAGGATCTTTTATTTTTCGGCTAATAATATCTCCCAGCTCTTTTTTCATTTGCTCTGCGACGCGATTTGCTCTCATATGATTCATAAAAATCACCTCTTATGATTGAAACATTTAAAGCCACTGTTTTTCTGTTATTGTCCGTTCGATCTCTGGAAAAGAATCAATGAAACCAAGACACTGATCTAATAATCTTTCCGCTTGCACTTTTTCATTTGAGATCGTTACAATACCAAACATCGTTTTTTGCCACAGTTCCTGATAAGCGATTTCACTTATGGAGACATTAAAATTATTCTGGATACGATGGATGATTCGTTTGGTTACAGAACGTTTCTCTTTTAATGAATGTGTATCATAAATAAAACAACTTACTTCTGCATATATAATCATGTACGACTAATTTCTTCCATAACAAAGGCTTCGATGACATCACCTTCTTTAATATCATTGAAATTCTCAATCGTAATACCACATTCATAATTTTGTGCTACTTCTTTCACATCATCTTTATAACGTTTAAGTGTATCAATTTCACCTTCAAAAATGACTATACCGTCACGAATAATACGGACACCTGCATTTCTGGTGATCTTACCATCTGTTACATAGCTTCCGGCAATTGTTCCGATTTTTGACACCTTGAAAGTCTCTCGAACTTCAGCTTGACCAATAATTTTTTCTTCGTATTCTGGATCAAGCATCCCTTTCATCGCTGCTTCAATCTCTTCCATTACTTTGTAAATGATTCGGTGTAAGCGGACATCTACATTTTCAGACTCAGCAGCTTTTTTAGCATTTACATCTGGACGCACATTAAACCCTATTACAATTGCATTCGAAGCAGAAGCTAAAATAATATCTGATTCTGTAATCGCACCAACACCCGTATGAATAATATTAACTTTCACACCTTCGACATCAATTTTTTCTAATGATGAAGCAAGTGCTTCTGCAGATCCTTGCACATCTGCTTTTAAAATTAAGTTTATATCTTTAATTTCACCTTGCTTAATTTGTTCAAATAAATCATCTAAACTTACTTTTGCTTGATCACCACGTCGTGCTTCTAATTGACGTTGCTGACGATTTTCTCCTATGCTACGGGCTTTTTTCTCATCTTCAAATACTACAAAGCGATCACCAGCCTGTGGAACATCATTTAAGCCAGTAATTTCAACAGGAGTTGACGGTCCAGCTACTTTTACACGTCGACCAAGATCATTAACCATTGCTCTTACGCGGCCAAATGTATTACCAACTACAATTGGATCACCGACATGTAACGTCCCGTTTTGAACAAGTAATGTAGCAACTGATCCGCGTCCTTTATCTAACTCTGCTTCGATAACTGTACCAACTGCATGACGATCAGGATTTGCTTTTAACTCTTCAACTTCTGCTACTAATTGGATCATTTCAATTAAGTCTTCAATACCTTCACCCTTCACGGCAGATAGTTGAACAAATATAGTACTACCTCCCCAATCTTCAGGAATGAGTTCATGCTCTGTTAATTCCTGCATTACTCGATCAGGATTTGCTCCTTCTTTGTCCATTTTATTCACAGCAACAATAATTGGAACTTCTGCAGCCTTTGCATGATTAATTGCTTCAATCGTTTGTGGCATTACACCGTCATCAGCAGCTACTACTAAAATCGCAATATCTGTAACTTGTGCTCCTCTAGAACGCATGCTCGTGAAAGCTGCGTGTCCTGGGGTATCAAGAAATGTGATCTTTTTATTATTGTTTTCAATTTGATAGGCACCAATATGTTGTGTAATTCCACCAGCTTCGCCTTCCGTTACTTTTGTGTGCCTAATAGAATCTAGTAACGTTGTTTTACCATGGTCAACGTGACCCATGATAGTAACTACTGCCGGACGTTCGATAACGTCATTCTCATGATCTTCTGTAGCAATATATTGATCAAGGTCTGATTCATCCACTTCTACTTCTTTTACTGCTGTAACGCCATATTCTTCACAAATCAGTTCAATTGAATCCTTATCCAGCTCTTGATTCTTCGTTGCCATAACACCTAAAAACATTAATTTCTTGATCAGTTCACTGGTATCTTTACCTAATTTTTCAGCCAATTCTCCAACAGTTAATGATCCTGTGTAAGTGATTCTTGATACATCTTGCTGATTACTTTGCTTCGTTTGATTTGGTTGATTTTGTTTATTAGACATTTGATTTGTTGATTGTTTTTTCTTACTTTGTTTTTTCTTATTTTTATTAGAATGTTTTTTTGATTTTCCCTTTTGTTCAGTTTCTATTTTAGTTTCACCTGCTGCCTTTTGATTTTGTGGAGCCGTTTCTTTATTGTTATTATTAAAAAATCCGTCTAACTTTTCCTTTGTTTCCATTGTGATAGTAGACATGTGGTTTGACACTTCTATATTTAAATCTTTCAGCTTATTAATAACTTCTTTGCTAGCTACTTTCATTTCTTTTGCGTACTCATATATACGTATTTTACTCATACATTCACCCCCGAATTTATTTAATCGAGTAACGAGTTCAGTTTAGTAGCAAAACCGTCATCATTGATAGCAATAGCCACTCTTCCATTTTTTCCAATCGCATAAGAGATCATATCTCGATCGTCTACTGTACGAATAGGTACTTTATAAAAATGACATTTATCCATTAACTTCTTTTTTGTTTGCGGACCAATATCACTAGCAAGTAGAACTAATTTTGCTTTTCCTTTTTGAATATCTCGTATAATCGACTCTTCTCCTACCGTAATCTTCTTTGCACGATAAGCTAATCCTAATAAGTTCAAATATGCTTGGTTTCTAATCAATGTCTTTACCTTCTATTACACGTTCTAATTGTTGATAGATTGAATCATCAATTGTTGTCTGTAATTGACGATCAAGGACATTTGATTTTCTCGCCTGTTGAACAACACCTATGTCCTTGGAGATATATGTTCCACGCCCATTTTTTTTACCAGAAGGGTCAACAAAAACGTCACCTTCTTTTGTACGAACAATTCGAACTAATGATTGTTTCGGCTTCATTTCCTGTGTAATTACACATTTTCGAAGAGGTATTTTTTTATTCTTTTTTGGCATGACTTATTCCCCCTTAATCAAATAAATCTTCACCTGTATCAAATAGTGAATCCTCTAACTCAACATTTGAATTGACATGTTCAGAAATCAGACCAACTTTTTTTGCTTCTGATTCACTTTTAATATCAATTTTCCATCCAGTTAATCTAGCAGCTAGGCGTGCGTTTTGACCACGTTTTCCAATAGCCAGTGATAATTGATTATCTGGTACGATTACTGTTGTTGCTTTTTCTTCTTCATCTACCAGTACTGTAAGAACTTTAGAAGGACTAAGTGCGTTAGAAACATAAACAACCGGATCTTCAGACCACTCAACAATGTCAATTTTTTCACCTTTTAATTCGTCTACAATGGTTTGAACGCGTTGTCCACGCTGACCAACACATGAGCCAACTGGATCAATGTCTGGATCTGGTGCATGCACAGATATTTTGGATCGGTCTCCCGCTTCTCTTGCTACGGAACGAATTTCTACAATTCCTTCGTAAATTTCTGGAACTTCCATCTCAAATAGTCGTTTTAATAAACCTGGGTGAGAACGAGAAACAAAAATTTGAGGCCCTTTGTTTGTATTCTCTACTTTTGTAACAAACACCTTGATACGATCATGCACATTGTAGGTTTCTGTTGGCATCTTTTCGCCTTCAGGTAACTTAGCTTCGACTTTACCTAAATTAATGTAAACAAAACGTGGATCGACTCGTTGAATAATACCATTCATAATATCTTCTTCACGGTCAATATATTCATTGAAAATAACACCTCGCTCCGCTTCACGTACACGCTGTGTAACTACTTGTTTTGCGGCTTGCGCTGCGATTCGACCAAAATCTCTTGGCGTTACTTCTAATTCAATCACATCGCCAATTTCATAATTAGGATTTATTTCTTTTGCTTCTTCCAATCCAATTTGTTGTTGGCTATCTTCCACTTCTTCCACAATTTCTTTGCGTGAAAATACATGCATACTTCCTGTTTCCTCATTCAAATCAACACGCACATTTGTTGCAGATTTAAAATTCTTTTTGTAAGCGGATATTAAAGCGGCCTCTAACGCTTCCATTAAAACCTCTTTGTTAATCCCTTTCTCTTTTTCCAAATACTGAATGGCATCAAAAAGCTCACTACTCACTACTCTTCCCCCTTTAATTAAATGTAACTGCTAAACGAGCCTTTGCAATTTTTTTATATGGAATTTGTACTTGTTTCTTACGTGTTTTTACTTTTATTTCTATTGTAACAAACGTTCCATCATATCCGATTAATTCACCTTCAAATGTTTTTGCGCCTTCATAGGGCTCATATAAAGATATAAATATTGTTTTGCCAATATTATCTTTAAAGTCTTGTTCTTTTTTTAGTGGCCTTTCAGCCCCTGGCGAAGACACTTCTAGATAATAGGGTACAGAAACAGGATCCTCTTGATCTAACTGTTCACTTAATTGTTCTGATACGATGCCGCACTCTTCAATGTCTACACCATCAGATTTATCAATGAACACACGCAAAAACCAGTTTTTTCCTTCTTTTTCAAATTCAATATCAACAAGTTCAAGGTTCATTTTATCTAATATTGGTTCAACAATTTCTCTTGTTTTCTCAGTCACTTTCAAACCCATTATCGTTACCTCCTTTAATATGTAGATTTATTTTCGTAGTGTTACCTAGTGCAATCGTTTTAACTTTATTATTTACTAATCAGTTTACGCTTTTTTCATTTTTTTCATTAATACAATTGTAGAATTATAAAACCCTTGCCATCAATCGGCAAGGGAACACTACTTTCTAACTAAGATCATGGCTTGTCGTACTTTACTTTCAATACTTGCACATACAATATCAAAGACATTATATGTCGAACAAAAGAGTGGGTTTCCCCACTCTTTCTTTAACGTATCTTTTCGTAACACTATTTACTATAGCATATTCTACGTTATTATGCAAATAATGCCTGTAAATTAGTATTTAAAATAAAGATAGTTGATTCTTTTCTTCCATTCCATCTAAACAACCATGATCATCTAAATACTCTAAAACCGTTTTTGAAATTCTACTTCTTTCTCTTAAGTCTTCTTTTGATAGAAATTCACCTTGTTCACGGGCTTTAACAATATTTAAAGCTGCGTTTGTCCCTAAACCATCTACTGCATTAAATGGTGGAATTAATGTGTTACCCTCAACTAAGAAGTCTGTTGCACTTGAACGATATAAGTCTACTTTCTGAAAAGTAAATCCTCTTTTATTCATCTCCAAGGATAGTTCCAATACCGTTAATAAACTTTTTTCTTTTGGTGAGGCATCGTGACCTTTTGTCAGAATTTCTTCCATTCGTTTTTTAATGGTTTCGCCACCTTTAATCATTGTATCTAATTCAAAATCATCTGCACGAACAGAAAAGTAAGCAGCGTAGAATAGTATAGGATGATGAACCTTGAAATACGCAATTCGAATAGCCATAAGAACATAAGCAGCCGCATGTGCTTTAGGGAACATATATTTTATTTTTTTACATGAATCAATATACCAGTCTGGTACATCATGCTTCTTCATTTCAACAATCCATTCATCTTGTAGGCCTTTCCCTTTACGAACGAATTCCATAATTTTAAAAGCTAAAGATGCATCTAATCCTTTATGCATGAGATATACCATAATATCATCTCGACAACCGATTACATCAGGTAATTCGCATATTCCATCATCTATCAAATCCTTAGCATTTCCTACCCATACATCTGTACCATGAGAAAGACCTGAAATAATAACTAATTCAGCAAAGGTTTTTGGCTTCGTATCCTCTAACATCTGTCTTACAAATCGTGTACCAAATTCAGGAACACCTAATGTACCTGTTTTACACATGATTTCTTCAGAAGTAACACCTAATACTTCAGGTCCAGAGAATATCTTCATTACTTCATCATCATCTGTAGGGATTGTTTTAGGGTCAATACCGCTTAAATCTTGTAGCATACGAATAACTGTCGGATCATCGTGTCCTAAAATATCTAATTTTAATAAGTTATCATGAATCGAATGGAAATCAAAATGTGTTGTTTTCCACTCCGAATTTCGATCATCTGCTGGATACTGAATTGGAGTAAAATCATAAATCTCCTTGTCATCCGGAACAACAATAATACCTCCTGGATGTTGACCAGTTGTTCGCTTTACTCCTGTACATCCTTGAACTAAACGATCTACTTCGACATTTTTTATCTGTAGTTGATGATCACTTGCATAGCCTTTAACATAGCCATAAGCTGTTTTCTCTGCAACAGTCCCAATTGTACCAGCACGATAAACCTTATCTTCTCCAAATAAAATTTTTGTATAATTATGCGCTTTAGGTTGGTATTCACCTGAAAAATTCAAATCAATATCAGGTACTTTATCACCTTTAAAACCCAAAAATGTCTCAAAGGGAATATCTTGACCATCTTTTCTAAATTCTTCTCCACATTGAGGACATTTTTTATCAGGTAAATCAAACCCACTTCCTACTGAACCATCTGTGAAAAACTCATGATACTGACAGTTTGGACAAACATAATGTGGTGGTAAGGGATTTACCTCTGTAATTTCAGTTAGCGTCGCAATTAAAGACGAGCCAACAGAACCACGGGATCCTACTAAATAGCCATCATCCAAAGATTTCTTTACCAATTTGTGTGAAATCAAATAAATAACCGCAAAACCGTGTCCAATAATACTTTTTAGTTCTTTTTCTATTCTATTTTCCACGACTTCTGGTAACGCTTCTCCATAGATACTTCTTGCAAAGTTATAGCTCATTTCTCTAATTTCTTCTTCTGCACCATCTATGTTTGGCGTATATAAATCTTCTTTTACTGGTTTAATTGCATTTATTTCATTTGCTATAGTTTGTGTATTAGTTACCACTATTTCTTGTGCCTTTTCGTCTCCCAGAAAAGAAAAGCACTCTATCATTTGATCCGTTGTCCGAAATGGCACATCCGGTAATGACTGACGGCTTAATGGATTTCCACTTTGAGACTTAATAAGAATCTTACGATACATTTTATCTTGTGCTTCAAGGTAGTGGACATTTCCAGTTGCAACACAAGGTTTATTCAACTTACCTGCAAGCTCAACTAAATTATGAATTATATCTAGAATTTGTGCTTCGTTCTGTACTAATTCACGTTCGATTAGTGGATAATAATTTGCCGGTGGCTGTACTTCTATATAATCATAAAAAGAAGCGACCTTTTCAGCTTCTGCTTGTGATTTTTGCATCATTGTTTCAAATAATTCACCTTTATCACAACCAGAACCTACTAACACACCTTCTCGGTACGCTTGTAACTTAGACCTTGGTATCCGTGGAACACGATAGAAATAATCAATATGTGCTAGCGAAACAAGTTTATATATATTTTTCAGTCCTACATCATTTTGGGCAAGTAGTGTTACATGAAATGGTCTTGCGCGTTGATATGCATTCCCTTCACCCATATGGAGGTTAAATTGATTATGATTGTCAATATTTCGTTCTTTTGCTTCTTTAATTAACTTCCATAGTAAATAACCTGTCGCTTCTGCATCATAAATTGCACGGTGATGTTGTGTTAATTCAATATCAAACTTTTTACATAATGTATTTAGACGATGATTTTTTAAATTCGGTAATAGAAACCGCGCAAGCTCCAACGTATCAATCACCGGGTTGGTTGATTTAGCTATACCAGCCTTTTCAAACCCTTGATTTAAGAAACCCATATCAAAACTAGCATTATGTGCAACTAAAATATCTGAACCAATCCATTGGTGGAAATCATGCAGCACTTCATCTACTTCTGGAGCGTTATTTACCATATCATCTGTGATTCCAGTTAGATCAATCGTTGTTTGAGATAATGGATGGTGAGGATTGGCAAACGACTCAAATCGATCAACAATATTACCATCTTTCACTTTTACAGCGGCCAATTCAATGATTGTATCGTATACAGCAGATAAACCGGTTGTTTCCACATCAAACACTACATAGGTTGCAGTTGATAGATCAATATCTTGTTCATTATAAGCAATTGGAACGCCATCATCCACGATATTCGCTTCAACACCATAAATAACTTTCACCCCATGCTTTTGACTAGCAGAATAAGCTTCTGGATAGGACTGAGCAACAGCATGATCCGTAATAGCAATTGCTGGATGGCCCCATTTAGCTGCTTGTTCAATTAATTTAGAAGCAGATACAACAGCATCCATTTGACTCATTGTTGTGTGTGCATGTAATTCTACTCTTTTTTGATCAGCAGGCGCTTTATCTTCGCGCGTTTTGGCCTTTATTTCATTTAGGTCATTCATCATCATCGTCAATTCATTACTGAATGTATCCGTTTGAATCGTCCCTCGAGCCTTTATCCACATTCCTTTGGTAGCTCGTTTAAAGTTCTCTGCATCTTGTTCACCTTTGGAAAACATTTTTAATGTAAATGAGTCCGTATAATCCGTTACTTTTAAAATGAGCAAATGTCTGCCAGATCTTAATTCTCGAACATCTACATCAAAAACATAACCTTGCATTGTTATTCGTCTTTCTTCTTCAACAATTTCTTTCATTTGCGCTGGTTCATCATTAATTGGATAACCAAGTATTAATGGTTGATTGCTTTGATTTTTCTCTTCTTTCTTCGCTCTTTCTTCTTTTTCTTTTACTGCTTTTTGTACAATTTGTTGATCTTCAAGTGCTGTTTTCTCTCTAAACTTTTGTATGTCTTCTATTTCTGTTTTTGATTCAATTTTTAAAACAAAACTTTTAGAGCCAATTTTTTTGCAATACAATTGAAATGCGGGTTCTAACCGTTTCTTTAGCGCATTTGCCTCTGCTTCATTTCTTGCAACTAACTTCAGTGTATTTCCTTCTACTACAGGCTCCTGATTATGGATAAGATCGTGGTAAGCAGGTGAAAGATTTTTTGTTGATGTGATAAATTGTCTCCAATAAGCACAAATTTCTTCCGCTGACATTGTTAAGTCATCTGCATATAATGTTAATTGGACAAAGGCAATATGAGCAAAAGTTTCTTGAAGTTTCAAATAAAATAATTGATAGACTTTAGCAGGTAGTACTTTAGGAATGTTTATGTGAAAATGCCATTGCTTTTCGTTCTTATACACTTCTAATTTGGTTAGCTTACTACCAATAAAAAATGTTTTATCGGGATTGCCTAAATCAATTTGTTCTAATAAAAGATCCATTTTCTCGTTACTGGATATGGACATATTCTTTCCCCCTATGAATCCAGAACCCTGAATGCATTTTGTTGTGTGATGACGAATAAACACCCATGTCACAAAAGACAAGGGTGCTTATCACCTATGAAACTACAGTTTTCCTCTTGACAAAATGTTTAATCTATTTTGATACATTCTTTCTAAACTAACAAAGATTGAATATGATCAATCACCTCAGATTGTTGATGTTCTGATTGTTCACCGTTCTCTCTTATTTTGCATTCCACATAACCTTCGCTTGCACGTTTACCAACAGTTATACGAATAGGAATACCAATCAAGTCACTATCAGCAAACTTAACACCTGCACGCTCCGAACGATCATCATATAATACGTCAATTCCTTTTGCTCGTAACGCTTGATACAAGTGATCAGCTACCTCTACTTGGTCTTCTTTTTTACTGTTCATCACTAACAAATGCACTTGGAAAGGTGCGAGTTGTTTAGGCCATACCATACCTTTTTCATCATGATATTGCTCCACAATCGCTGCTAATGTCCTTGATACCCCAATACCATAGCAACCCATAATTAATGTCTTTGCTTTACCTTGTTCATTTAAGAAATTAGCACCTAGCTTTTCTGCATAAAAAGAACCTAGTTTAAAGACTTGTCCAATTTCAATTCCTCTAGCAAACTGAAGTTTCCCACTTCCATCAGGAGAAGGGTCACCTTCTTTAACAAAGCGAAGGTCAGCAAATTGTGTTACTTTAAAATCACGTTCAGGGTTGACATTAACATAATGATAGCCATCTTCATTTGCACCACAAGTAGCATTACGAACATAACGAACGCCATAATCTGCAATAATCTCTACGTCACTAGAACAATGGATAGGGCCCAATGAACCAAATCCCGCATGAAACAAGTTTGTAGCATCTTCTTCAGTGGCTAACTCCACTGTAGATGCTTGATAAAGATGCTTCAACTTAATATCATTTACCTCATGATCTCCTCTAGTAACTACTAACACAAAGGATTGATCTATTTTAAATAGCAACGTCTTTAACCCTTGTTCCAGTGAATGACCTAGAAAATCTGCAACTTCTTGCATCGTTTTTTGATTTGGTGTAGCTAATTTATCTAATGGTAGCATGGTTTCCTGCGACTCAGTATATTGATCCATTGAAGGAGCCATTTCTATATTAGCTGCATAGGACGAAGTATCTGAAAATGCTATCACATCTTCCCCCACTTCAGATAATGCCATGAATTCATGTGTATCCTTACCACCCATCGCGCCTGAATCAGCGATCACTGCTCTAAAGTTCAAACCTAAGCGTGAGAAAATATTAGAATAAGCTTGATACATTAGCTCATAAGCTTGATCAAGACTTTCATAAGAATCGTGGAAAGAATAAGCATCTTTCATTACAAATTCTCTTCCTCTTAATAATCCGAATCGAGGACGTTTTTCATCACGGTACTTCGTTTGAATTTGATATAATGTTAGAGGTAATTTCTTGTAGCTGTTCAATTCATCCTTTACCAAGCTAGTAATTACTTCTTCATGCGTAGCACCTAGTGCAAATGAACGATCATGGCGATCTTTCATCCGCATTAATTCCGGACCAAATGCATCCCATCTTTCTGTTTGATGCCATAGTTCAGCAGGTTGTAGAGCTGGCATTAACATTTCATTTGCTCCAGTTGCATCCATTTCTTCTCGAATGATCGCTTCTATATGTTGTAATACTTTCTTTCCTAAAGGAAGAAAGCTATAAATACCCGAGGCAGTTTGTCGAATAAAACCGGCTCGGAGTAATAGTTGATGGCTGACTATATCTGCATCAGCAGGTACTTCTTTTAGTGTAGGAATAAAAGCTTGACTTTGTCGCATATTATCTAACCTTTCTTTACCAATTCTTACAATAAACAAAAACTCATTATGAGATAACCGCTATAAGATATAGAAATACGCTTATCTGTAAACAGCTGTTTATTGTTATTTTGTTTAAATTTTTTTATCCATTGTCACAAAAACAAGATAATTATAAAAATAATCGTTGAATATCGTTCCAAGTAACAACAATCATTAACAACATTAGTAATGCAAAACCTATAAAATGAACAATCCCTTCCTTTTCAGGGGACATTGGTTTCCCTCTAACCGCTTCGATACCAACGAATAATAATCTCCCGCCATCCAATGCAGGTAAAGGTAGCAGGTTAATAATTCCTAAGTTTACACTTAGAATTGCAGTCCATGTCATAAAATTAATAAAACCAGTTTGGACAACTTGATCTGTTGCATCATATATACCTACCGGACCAGAAAGCATATCAATAGAGAACTGCCCAGTTACTAATTTACCTAAATTGACAACAATTAATTTTGAATACTCATATGTTTGACTGAAACTATGTGGTATTGCACGCCATGATGAACTATCTAAACTTTGCATTACTCCTAATTGACCAACATTTCCTTCTGGACCTTCAATCGAACGAGGTGTAACCGATAATGTTTCTTGATTACCATTCCGCAGTACAGTCATTTCCAATGTTTCTTCTGGATTAGCTCGAACAATCTCTTGGAACTCCGTCCACCTAGAAATAGACTGGTTATTTATTTTTATTATTTCATCACCTGATTGAAAGCCTGCTTGATCAGCGGGACTATTGTCTTGAATAGAAGCTAATCTTGCTTCTTCAGATGGCACACCTTGTGTAAATCCCAAGATAGCAAATATAACAATCGTTAAAACAAAGTTCATCATCGGGCCGGCAAACAGTTGCATTGCACGTTGTCGTTTTGTTTTTGCAGAAAATTGTCGATCATAAGGAGCAATTTGTGTCTCCGTTTCATTCATTACAAAGTCTGCTGTTGGTTCAATAGTAAAAGTAAGTAACTCGTCTTCACCAATATCATAGCCTCTGATGAAGAGGTCATGCTCTAAGTCAGCTTTTTCTACCTCAATAACTTGTGCATTCGGGTGCTTCGTTTTATTATTAACAATAATTTTAGAAACTGTACCTTCATCAGTGAATTCCAAACCAATATGTTGACCAGCTTTTATCTCAATTATTTCCGGATCTTCACCAGCTACACGTACATACCCACCCATAGGTAATAGTCTAATGGTGTATAACGTTTCACTTTTCTTTATGGAAAAGACTTTAGGTCCAAATCCGATAGCAAACTCTCTAACAAGCATCCCTGTTTTTTTAGCAAAAATAAAATGTCCAAATTCATGAACAAACACAAGCAATCCGAACATTAAAATGAATGCAATAATAGTATTCAATACTAGCACGCTCCTTTACTTCATTAAAAAGCTATCAATTATTCTTATATTATAACCTATTTTAACTTATTTCACATAAGTAGCAATCTTTTCAAGTTCTTGATAGTTAATTGCTTTATGATCTTGCAATCCTTTTCAATGAGGTTTTCTGGTACACTCCTATCTGATTCTATGAGACAAATTGAATAAAATGCAAAAATGGAAAAACAAATAACCAACTATCAAAACGATCTAATATTCCACCATGACCAGGCAAAAGATTTCCCGAGTCCTTTACATTATAATAACGTTTGAACGCTGATTCAACCAAATCACCAATTTGTCCACAAGCACTAGCAAAAATGGTAACAACAATAACAACAATCATAGAAGTGTGTACTGGTGCAAAGAATTGAAAAATTATTGCAACTAAGCAAGCTAAGATAATTCCGCCAACCGCACCCTCTATCGTCTTGTTGGGACTAATTTCCGGCCAAAGTTTGTGTTTTCCAAATGCCCGTCCAAAAAAATACGCGCCAGTGTCGGTTGCAAGGATAACTACTATACCATAAAAAATATATTGTAATCCAAACGCCTGTGTTTCCATAAAATAATAAAAACCTAGTCCAACATAAATAGCTGATAATACTAGAAAACCGGCGTCTTCAAAAGTGAATTTATTTTTAACCAGAACAGTATATCCTAATAAAATAAGCACAATAAACAATGTTAATTCAGATTTATTTGTACCAATTTGATTAAAGAGTTGGTCACCAGTTGGTAGAATTAAAATCCATAATAATACAAGAGTAAATAACATTGGAATTGGATAACTTGTCATTTTTCTCATATGCAACAACTCAATTAAACCAATAGAACCTATTAGGTACATAATAAAATAAAAGGGAATGCCCCCTATAAATACAAAAGGAAAAAACAATAAAATGGCTATAATTGCAGTAATAATTCTTTGCTTCATTTCTTCACACCTATTCTTTATTCGATTTATTATTCGAAAGCCCACCAAATCTTCGTTTTCGATTCTGGTAATCACTTAACGCCTTTTCAAAAACAGTTTCATTAAAGTCTGGCCAGTATACATCGGTAAACCAAAACTCAGCATATGCTACTTGCCACAATAGAAAATTACTCAGGCGTTGTTCTCCGCTTGTTCGTATGACCAAATCAGGATCTATTAGATCTTTCGTATATAAATACTTAGAAAGTAATTGTTCATCAAGCGCATCAAGAGTTAAAGTATTTGCTTGCACATCTTTCGTTATTTGTTGAATCGCTTGAATAATTTCGTGCCTGCTCCCATAATTTAACGCTATATTTAAAATCAAACCATCATTTTTTTCCGTTCGTTTTTTTGCTTCATTCACCGCTTCTTGTGTATGCATTGGTAACAAATCAAAGGCACCGATTGTTTTTATCTGTACGTTTTCTTCAATTAATTCTGGTAAATAAATATGTATAAATTCTTTTGGCAGCTTTAGAATATAATCTACTTCACTCTTTGGGCGTTTCCAATTTTCTGTAGAAAACGCATATAAAGTGAGTATTTTCACCCCGTGTTTATTAGCTACACGAACAATATCTCGAACATTGTCCATACCTTGTTTATGCCCCGCTAAACGAGGTAATCCTCGTTTTTTTGCCCACCTTCCATTTCCATCCATAATGATTGCTATATGTTCAGGTACATTATATATCGTATCTAGTGTATGTGTTTGTTCTTTATTTTTATTTTTCATTTTATTTAAAAATGGTAGTCTAAGCATGTGTCTTTTAATCCTCCAGTATTTAAATCCTAAGCTAAGCGATTATTACCTTTTATCAGTTTACCATGTAATTCACTGTGAAGCACTAGCAAATATTATATCAATCAAATTACTTCATGAACAAGATAATTTTTGATTACATTGCACATAAAATTATTCATAAATTTTATGTGCAGCAGCTAGAAAATGTTAAATTTAATAAATGCGTATATTGATACGCTCAGTTACTGCTGTCATTATTTTTTTCAGTAAATTCATTACTACTATCATCATTAGAAACGTATTCAATAATATCTCCCGGCTGACAATCTAAAGCTTTACAAATCGATTCTAACGTTGAAAATCTGATTGCCCTCGCCTTACCATTTTTTAAAATTGAAAGGTTGGCCATTGTAATGCCTACTTTTTCTGAAAGCTCTGTAACACGCATTTTTCGTTTTGCTAACATCACATCTATATTAATTATAATTGCCATCAACCCTCACCTCACACTGTTAAGTCATTTTCTATTTTAATATCGATAGCATTTCTTAATAATTTTTGTAATAAAGAAGCAAAAACCGCAATAACAAATGAGGCAAAAATAATAACTAATCCAATTAAAATGATACCTGGTGCGTCATCTTTTTCACCAATAATATATATAAGCGGGATCAGCATTGTGTATACACCACTTATAGCGAGTGCACAATGTTTTATTACTTTTAAAGCATCGACAGATAATACAGAGAAAGCTTTGTTTTTGTCAATATAGGTTAAGAGTTTCAACGCCTGAATGAGTGCAATCAAAAAGGGCACTGCTGATATGTACATACCAATTAACATCGTGTAAACAATCCATTTCATTAATACAGGTCTATCTGCCATATTAATACCAATCATCGGTAAAACAAGAACACATAAAGCTAGAACAACCAACCCTATTAAATAGACAACCAATCTTAAGAATGTAGAACTTTTCCTCATATAATCACCTCGTTATTTATTTAATAACATTATATTATTGATATTAGTTATTTATTTATTGATTGTCAATAAAAATTTATTCTATTTGAATATTTAACAAAAAGTATAAAAATCAAATTAATTAAAAAACAGAGGAGCTGCCTTAAGACAACTCCTCTGTTTTTTCTTGACACGATTTTTAATGACTATAGACAAGCACAGTCTACATCAAACTTCCATGATTTCAGCTTCTTTGTCTTTTACTAAAGAATCAATTTCTGAAATATGCTTATCCGTTTCTTTTTGTACATCATCTTGAAAACTTCTTAAATCATCTTCCGTTAGATCACCATTCTTTTGATCTTTTTTCAATTGATCATTAGCATCTCTACGAATATTTCTTATTTGTACCTTTGACTCTTCGGCATATTTACCAACAACCTTCACCAATTCCTTACGACGTTCCTCTGTTAATGCTGGGATGTTAATTCGTACAACATTTCCATCACTTGACGGTGAAAGTCCAAGATCTGCTTTTTGAATAGCTTTTTCGATTTCAGAAATAGAAGACTTATCAAATGGAGTAATTAATAGTAATCGAGCTTCTGGAACAGATATGGTTGCTAATTGATTTAAAGGTGTTGCAGCTCCATAATAATCAACAAAAACGCTATTCAATAAAGCTGGGTTAGCACGACCTGCACGAACAGTCGCTAATTGTTTGGAAAAAGACTGAACAGCTTGTGACATTTTTTCTTTCGATTCTTTAATAACTTGTGACATAGGTTATTTCCCCCTTATAATTGTTCCAATTTGTTCGCCTAAAACAGCGCGTTTAATATTTCCTTCTTCAGAAACAGAGAAAACAAGCAATGGGATTTCATTATCCATGCATAGTGAGGAAGCTGTGGAATCCATTACCCCAAGTCCTTCATTTAACATCTGTAAATAAGATAGTTCTTCATATTTTTCTGCATGATCATTTTCTTTTGGATCTGCGGTATAAACACCATCAACATTATTTTTGGCCATCAAAATAACATCTGCTTCTACTTCTGCTGCTCGTAACGCAGCAGTTGTATCAGTAGAGAAATATGGATTACCAGTACCTGCAGCAAATATAACAACACGTTTTTTCTCTAAGTGACGAATTGCTTTACGTCTAATATATGGTTCAGCAACCTGACGCATTTCAATTGAGGTTTGTACTCGCGTAGGAATTCCATAGTTTTCCAAACTATCTTGTAATGCTAAAGAGTTCATAACAGTTGCTAGCATTCCCATATAATCTGCATTTGCACGATCCATGCCCATTTCACTACCAACTTTTCCTCTCCAAATGTTACCGCCACCTACAACAATGGCAATTTCTATACCCAATTCCGCAATTTCTTTCACTTGTAGAGCAATAGACTGAATAACATTCGGCTCGATTCCATAGCCTTTCTCTCCACTTAATGCTTCTCCACTTAATTTTAACACAATTCTTCGGTAGCGGGCAGTAGTCATAATAACCTCCATTATGTAGTTTTATTATATAATAATATAAAATAACCTGTATTTTCAATTCTTAAGAAAAGGGAACACACTGTGTCCCCCTTTTCTTCTATTTTCATGACAAATTAATGTTACATGAAACCATTATTTTTTCACTTGGCTCATTACTTCTTCAGCAAAGTTATCTTCACGTTTTTCCATTCCTTCGCCAACTTCATAACGAACAAAATGTTTTACAGAAGCACCTTTATCAGCAACTAATTTTTTCACTTTTTGATCTGGATCTTTTACAAAACTTTGTTCTAACAAGCAAATTTCTTCAAAGAATTTACCCAAGCGACCTTCAACCATTTTTTCAACAATTTTTTCTGGTTTACCTTCATTTAATGCTTGTGTTTTTAAAACTTCACGTTCTTTTTCTACTTCTTCAGTAGATACAGCATCACGAGATACATAACGAGGATTAACGGCTGCAATATGCATTGCAATATCTTTTGCAAATGCTTCATCTGTAGTACCTTCTAGTACAGTTACTACACCAATGTTACCTCCCATATGAATATACGCACCAAATGCATCTGCATCTGTTTTTTCAAAAATAGTGAAACGACGCAATGATAATTTTTCACCAATTTGCGCAATTTTAGAATTAATAAATGATTCTAATATTTCACCATCACCGTGTAACGGCTGTTGTAGTGCTTCCTCAACATTTGCTGGTTTTTGTGATAAAAGGTGTTTTCCTAGATCTTCTAATAAAGCTTTGAATTGATCATTTTTTGTTACGAAATCAGTTTCGCAATTCACTTCTAACAATACCGCAGTATTTCCATCTACTGCAACAGATGCTGAACCTTCAGCAGCAATACGATCTGCTTTTTTTGCAGCTTTAGAAATACCTTTTTCGCGAAGATAATCAACTGCTTGTTCCATATTTCCGTCTGTTTCTGTCAATGCTTTTTTACAATCCATCATTCCAGCACCAGTTTTTTCACGTAATTCTTTAACCATTTTTGCTGTTACTGCCATTATATTTCCTCCTCTTGAGAATTGTCTTGTCTAGCTTTTAGAATAATAAGTATATTAATTAAAGATCTTTAAAAAAGGTGATAAAAGGTTCCCCTCTTATCACCTCTCGCAAACCTTTTTGTTATTCTTCTACTGCTTCTACTGTTTCTGATTCAGGTTCTACTTCTTCTGTTACTTCACCTTGTTTTGCTTCTAAAATAGCATCCGCCATTTTACCAGTTAACAATTTAACTGCGCGAATTGCATCATCGTTGGCTGGGATCACATAATCAATCTCATCAGGATCACAGTTTGTATCTACAATCCCCACAATAGGAATGTTTAATTTATGTGCTTCAGCTACAGCAATACGCTCTTTACGTGGATCAATGATAAATAGAGCATCAGGAATTTGTTTCATTTCTTTAATTCCGCCAAGAAACTTCACAAGACGTTCTTTTTCTTTAAGTAATCCAACAACTTCTTTCTTAGGAAGTACATCAAATGTACCGTCTTCTTCCATACGCTCAATATCTTTCAAACGATTAATACGTTTGCGAATAGTACCAAAGTTTGTTAATGTTCCACCTAACCAACGTTGGTTAACAAAATACATACCGGAACGAATTGCTTCTTCTTTTACAGATTCTTGTGCTTGCTTTTTTGTACCTACGAAAAGTACATTTCCGCCTTCTTCAGCAACCTGCTTGATAAAGTTATACGCTTCATCAACCTTTTTTACTGTTTTTTGTAGGTCAATGATATAGATGCCGTTTCTTTCAGTGAAAATATATTTTTTCATCTTTGGATTCCAACGGCGTGTTTGGTGACCAAAATGTACACCAGCTTCTAGTAGTTGTTTCATTGAAATAACTGCCATTATTGTTTCCTCCTAAAATTGGTTTTATTCCTCCGTTTATTTCATCTTTACAGGAAAACTAATAAATATTAGCACCTTTCCTATAATCCATAAACGTGTGTGATTAACACCAAAAATTAATATACCATATACATCTAGTGTAAGCAAGCAAATCAACCATTTTTTTGGTGAAATTTGACCATTAATTCTACTTCTGTCTTACCACAATCCAATTTTCGAGCAATCGATTCGACTGATTCACCTTTACTATATAATGCAAGTACCTGTGCAGAAAAAGATGGTTTAAAAGATTCTTCTTCTTCTATCATTGGAGGTTCATAATCATTTTGTTTATAATAAAACGCTCTCTTTGTATCATGAGCCATCTGTTCTTTACCTTGATTTGACAATGATGACCGTTGTGGCGAAGCAGTAGTTGATTGGTTATCTCTATTATTGGGTTTGTTTTGTAATGCTTCCATTAGTCTCTCGTTTTCTTCTCTAATCTCTAATACGTATATGGAAAGCAAATCTTCCATTTCTTTTTTTTGTTCTTCTTGTCTTTGTAAAAATTCTTCTGGACGCATCACACGACTACTTAACGTTTTAAGATAAATAAACGTTGTAATATGAATGAAGAAACTAATTAGAAGTAGCAATTCTATCATCATATACCCCTCTTAACTCAGTAAAATTAATTCTCTTAGCAAAATCTCCTAAAGTGAGTTTGTAGTTATTTCGCCATCTTTTAAATGTATTTGTATAAATTTATGTAGCGTATTAATAGTCTTTTTATATTTGCTAAAACGCAATTCTGTATTTGGATATATATCCCCTTTTACAATTAATCGAATATGTTCTTCATCACCTAGTTCAACCTGTAATGACTGCAATTCTAGATCAATTGCTCTTACCTTTTCTTTCATTTGATGTAAAGATTTCCGTTGCTTTAATAATAAAATTCTCTCTTTGGGCATTAACCCATCCGGTGTTTTTTCTTTTTCATGTAATCTGTTACCTATCGCATGTAATTTATCAATATTATCTGTTAACGCTTGTTTTTCCTTTTTTAAAGCATTCTCTAATTCATAATCTTTCTGATTAATACCAATTGCTATTTCTGTTTTGGTGTACATTTTATTACCAACATTTTTCACTTCAATGGATTGTCCAGCTGAACAAGACCCGCCAATAATATTACCTGAACCACAATAAATATGTTCTTTGGCAACACAATTACTATGCATGATAGAGTGTTTCACCATAATATCTTTTCCAGCATCAATTGCCGCTTGGTTAGCATAGCCAATTGTTACATCACCCTTGGATATAATTGTTCCTTTCCCCAGGCCAGCTATCCCTTCAGAAACATAAACATTTCCTTGCGCTTCAAGATAAGCACCTTCAACTAAACCATAAACATAAATATCTCCCTCAGCCTCTACTCGATATCCTGTAGGAACATTCCCTCTAATAACAATGGACCCAACAAACTTTAAGTTTCCAGTTTGTAAAGATACATCTGCATTTAGTTCATAAGTATCAAATATATGAATCACTTTATTTCCAATACTTAATTGCCCATCAATCGTTGCATAAAATGACTTATTTTTTTTATGATATAACACATTTCTTCCAGCTCTTATTTGAATAGGTTTCCCCGCTTTAGCTAGTACTTCTTCATTAAAAACATTTCTACCATTTTGTCCAAGAGTGGGATCAGAAAGAAGTGCTATTTGCTCACCTTTATTTAAAGAAGGAATTTTCTTAACATCACGAAAGTTTCTTCTTTCTTCTTGCTTTACTATTTCATTCTGGGTACATACATAAGTAATTTCGCCATCTTTACCTTGTTCTACAGGTAAACCATTTGCAATTACAACAGGAAACATCAGATTGGCTGCATCACCACTGACAATTTGCTTTATTTTCTCCATATCTATTCCGAAAGTAACCCGTTGCTCTTCTAAAAACGATAATAATAATTGCTCATTTAATAAATCTTCTTGATAATCTTGTTTTCTATCAAGTGTTGCTGACATTTTATCTTTTGATATAGTTAATTTGAAGATTTCATGTAGAGATTCCATCGTTTTATCCCCTTAAGTTTGTAAATGATGAAGTTAGCGCTCTCTTCAATTTAAAAATAGCTTGTTTATGTATTTGTGAAATGCGTGATGTTGTTAACGCTAAGACCTTTCCTATTTCTGTAAATGTTAATTCTTCTTTATAAAATAAACTAATAACCATTTGTTCGTTCTCATTTAATAATGTAATACATTGCGCCAAATCATTTAAGTTTTCCAATGTAATAATGGTATCTTCTGGTGATGGATTCCGTTCATCCGGGAGATTATAACCATTTCTATCTTTATAATTGTCTTCCTGCTCCGTTGATTTATCTTCAATAGATAATAAATTTGAAAAAAACGAATCTTTTATTACTGCCTCGACTTCATTTCTTTTCAATTGTAAATAATCAGCTACCTCTGAAGCAGTAGGTTCACGATACAAACGTTGTTCTAGCAAATGAATGGCTTGTTCAATTTTTTTAGCCTTATCACGAGTGGAACGTGGTAGCCAATCTTCTTTGCGCAATCCATCCATGATAGAACCACGAATGCGAAAGGAAGCATAAGTAGCAAACTTTAACTCTCTAGTATAATCAAATTTTTGTAGTGCATCATAAAGTCCAAACAAACCTAAACTTTTAATATCATCTTTATCTACATTTTTTGGTAAATGAATTGCAATTCGTTGAGTATGATAATGAACAAGATAAAGGTAATGTTCGACAAGTTGATTAGCTATATCATTATCTTTATTTTTCATCCATTGATCCCATAGTATATCTATTGGCGGGTTCGAAGTAGACAAACTTATCACCTCATTATGAATTAAATTCCATGGAATTTAATTTAAATTTCTTTTTCTCCCATATTAACTGTCCGTACGTTTAACATACCTGTTTCTAAAACAAATTCAATCGTTCTTCCACTATTCCCACCAACATCTTCAGCAATTATTGGTATACCGAATTGTTGCAGCACTTGTTTTACAGCTTCTGCATTACGCTTACCTATCCTCAACATATCATTAGATGAACTAAAAGAAAACATTTGGGCACCACCAGCAATCTTAGCTTTTAAAGCATATTTTCTAGCACCAGAGGTAATTAATTGCTCAATTAAGATTGGAATAGCTGTATCAGCATATTTAAATTTATTAAAATTACTATCTCTTGATAGATTGGAATCCGGTAACATCACATGAGCCATTCCAGCCATTTTCTTGGAAAAATCATAAACCACAACACCAACACATGAACCTAAGCCTGACGTCCGTAAAAAATTATTCTGCTTTGTAACTATTTTTAAATCGGCAATACCAACTTTAATTAAATTTTTTTCTTGTATAGCCATTACTCTAAAACACCTAAATGATCAAAAATTTTTCGAAACGATTTTGGATCAGGTAAAAGAAAAAAATGCCCTTTTATTGGTGCTTGGTTACTGTCTTTGTCATTGATAAATGTATCAATTATAATTGCATAGTCACTCTCATGAGATAATTCAATCAAGCCTTGAGTTAGAATGGCTCCTGCCATATCAATATGTAATATTGGTACGGAGGGCTGAAGTGATATTTGAATAAAATCTGACAAAGCAGATAAATAGGATCCAGCTAAAATGTTACCCATTTCCTGAAGTGCAGATAATCCCATTTCCTCAAAAGGAGGGTGGGTAATTGAGAACGTTTCTATCCCAGTCATTTCTTTAACAAAGGATTCCGCTTCGTCAGGAGATAATACAAAAAACATACTGCCAGGAGCCTCTCCTTTAATTCTTAGAAAAACAGATACAATTAACATATCTGGTCCACCAACTAAATCCATCATTTCATCAAAGTTAACGACTCGAACAGCAGGTACTTTCATATCAACTTTTCGATTTAAAAGTGTAGAAAGTGAAGTAGCTGCATTACCTGAACCAATGTTACCAACTTCTTTCAATACATCTAATTGATAATCATTCAATGATCCAATATAAGACATTTAATCACCTTCTAACTTTCTGTTTGGTATGGTTCTTTCACTTCAACTTGATTTAATACTTTTTCCATGTCTAGTAAAATTAGTAAGCGGTCTTTCAATTTTGCAACGCCATGAATATAATCAACTTGCACAGAACCAATCACTTCAGGAGAAGGTTCAATTGTATTTCTTGGTATGTCCACCACATCATAAGCAGCATCAACAATTAAACCAACTTCAATGTCATTTATTTGTAAGATAATAATTCGAGTACTATCCGTAACTTCATAACTTGAAAAACCGAATCTTTCTCTTAAATCAATAATTGGTGTAACAACACCTCGAAGATTAAACACCCCTTTAACATATTTAGGAACTCCAGGAACACGTGTGATGGGCATCATCGTCTCAATTGCACCAACATATGAAACAGGTAATGCATATTCTTCATTATTTAATTGGAATACAATAGACTTTAAATTATCATTGTATTCTTCTTTTGCTTCTTTACTCATTGAAATGCCCCCTCTATTTAATTAATGCATTAGTATCTAAAATTAATGCAACTTGTCCATCACCTAATATGGTAGCGCCTGAGATGGCAAAAACATCTGTTAAGTAGTTCCCAAGTGATTTTAAAACAATTTCTTTTTGACCAATAAATGTATCAACAATCAATCCTGCCATTTTATCTCCTTGCCTTATAATTACAATGGAATGAAACGTTTCATCTTCTTGTTCACTCGGTACTTCAAAGATGTCATGTAAAGAAATCAGTGGTACAACTTTACCTCGAAAGTCGATGACTTGTTTATTATGTGCGTGCATAATTTCATTTTTATTAATGATAGCTGTTTCAATAATAGAGGAAAGAGGAATAGCATACTTTTCTTTTTTTACTTCAACTAATAATACAGAAATAATTGACAAGGTTAATGGCAGTTGGATAGAAAATAAAGAACCTTTACCATATTCAGATTTAATTCGAATAGAGCCACCTAGTGATTCAATTGTATTTTTAACAACATCTAATCCTACTCCACGTCCAGAAATATCTGAAATTTCATCAGCTGTAGAAAAACCACTCTCCAGAATTAATTGGTGAATTTGTGAATCAGATAGCGTAGCAACTTGTTCATCTGTAATCACACCATTACCAATAGCTTTCTTAATTACTTTTTCCTTATTAATACCGGCTCCATCATCAGAAATTTCAATAAAGACATGATTTCCACTGTGATAAGCATTCAATTTTAATGTGCCTTTTTCTGGTTTTCCTTTTTGCTTTCTTTCCTCTGGTGTTTCAATCCCGTGATCTATCGCATTACGTATTAAATGGACTAACGGATCACCTATTTCATCAATCACTGTTCGGTCTAATTCGGTCTCTGCTCCATCGATCGACAATTCCATTTGTTTATTTAAGTCTTTTGCTAATTGACGTACCATGCGTGGAAAACGATTAAAAACCTGATCAATTGGTACCATGCGCATATTAAGTATAATATTTTGTAAATCACCTGAGATTCGGGTCATATGTTCTACCGTTTCTTGCAGTTCTGAATGTTTCATAGAACCTGCAATTTGCTCTAAACGACCACGGTCAATTACTAGTTCTTCAAACAAGTTCATTAATGCATCCAATCGATCAATATTCACACGGATGGTTTTACTTGTTAATTGACTATTCTTCGTATTATTTTTATCATTGTTTATGTCTTCTTTCGATTGAATAGAAAGTTGTTTATCAGAACCATCTTTCTCTTCGTCTACTTGTGCTGGTACAGCATGTTGATTAACATCAAACTGTGAAATACATACTTGAGAGATTTCTGATACTTTCATTATTTTTTGTTTAATAGTATCTTCGTCTTCCTTAGAAATAAGGAGTATAGTGAAATCATTTTCAAATTTTTCTTCTTCTAATTCCGATACTATTGGTTCGGATTTAATCACTTCTCCCAGCTGTTCAAGCACTTCAAATACCATATAAACGCGAGCAGCTTTTAATAAACATCCTTCATCCAATTGAACATTTACCTGATAGTTATTAAAATCTTTTTCTACTGACTGTTGTAATACGGTAGTTTCAAATTGATCAAGTGATCCAATCCTTGTACTCTCTCTTGTAGCAACAGATTCTTTCTCTTTCATGTTAATACCCTGGATCGATTCTCCTTGTTCAATTGCATTCAATTGTGCAACCAAATTAGAAACGTCTTTTTTTCCATTTCCACCTTCAACAATATCAAAAACCATAGATTCTAAATGATCTACTGCATCAAAAGCAACATCTATTATATCGGAATTAATTTGAAGTTTGTGATTTCTAACGGCATCTAACACATTCTCCATTTTATGTGTTAGATCTGCCAAATCTTGAAACCCCATCGTCGCAGACATTCCTTTTAAGGTATGAGCAGATCGAAAAATTTCATTCACTGTATCTATGTTTTCGGGTTTTTTTTCCAACTCTAATAAATGACTGTTTAATGATTGAATGTGTTCCTTGCTCTCTTCAATAAAAACATCCAGATATTCATTGATTTCCATTATTTACACCTCTCGCTTTCATCTGTTTAATGAGCACATTACTTATTTCTGGTAATTCTACAACAAAATCTATTAATTTTGTCTTTTCAGCAGCTCGAGGCATACCATAGACAACACAGGTTTCTTTAGATTCAGAGATTGCAACCGTGTTAGATTTTTTATTTTTTAAAAGTATAAGACCATTTGCACCATCAGCTCCCATACCAGTCATTAAGACTGTGTATACTTGATAAGAGGATAATGTTGCCAAAGATTCAAACAACACATCAACGGATGGTTGGTGTCCATTTCTAGGATTCCCTTGGGTAACACGAGAAATGACACCCCTTCCACTGTGTTCTACCTGCATTTGATATCCTCCAGGTGCGATATATGCAATACCATTTTTAAGTACTTCGTTATCCTCTGCCTCTTTCACTGTAATTTGAGACATATGATCAAGTCGCTTTGCTAGAGAATGAGTAAACCCAGCTGGCATGTGTTGAACAATTACGATAGGTGCTGGAAAATCTCTTGGTAACTGAGTAACAACACGTTGTAATGCTCTTGGTCCTCCAGTTGATGTACCTATTCCTACTATTTGATTTGTTTTTTTTATGCTTGATATGGCATGCTGTGTAAAGGTAGAAACAACTGTTTTTTCGGGTTTTTTGTCATTTTCACAAAGTCTAGCCACATTAGCATTTACTGACTGTAATACTTTAGATTTGATTTCAACTTCTTTTTCTCTTATATCTAATGAAATAGACCCCGAAGGTTTAGCTATAAAATCAACAGCACCTAATGCAATGGATTCTAATGTCTTCTCTGCGCCCTCTTTTGTTAAACTAGAAAGCATAATAACTGGTCGTGGCTTCTCTGCCATAATTCTTTTTAATGCAGCAATTCCATCCATAATTGGCATCTCGACATCTAATGTTACAACATCAGGATTTAGTTCATCTATTTTTTTCAGTGCATCCTTCCCATTACGTGCGGTATCTACCACATGAATTCTAGGGTGAGAATTAAGTAAATCTGTGATTATTTTGCGCATAAATGCTGAGTCATCAACAACTAACACATTTATTTTGTTCATGGCAGTCTACCTTTCTTTCACAAATTTTATAAGCTTGTTTATAAAAGCTGAAGGACCATTGTTACCACTCTCAAATTTCCCCGTTTCATAATGTTCTGCTAATTCATTTAGTGCGCGTGTTATTTTAGCGTTAGGTTCCAACAATGAAAATGGTGTTTGACTTAATACAGCTTTTGAAACGGCTTTATCCTTTGGTAGAATTCCTAATGGAGTAATACTCATTTGTAAAAAGCGTTTCGTTACTTGTTGTAAACGCTTGATCGTTTGTTCTCCTTCTTTTGTACTCTGGGCTTGGTTAACTAATAGATACAACAGTATATCCTGATTATAATAATAAATATGTTTCATCATCCCATAGGCATCCATGATTGATGTTGGTTCGGGCGTAGTAACTACGACGCTCTCATCCGAAGCTAAAATATAGCGAATGGTATCTGCCGAAGCACCTGCTCCCATATCAAAAATAATATAATCATAACTTACTAGAAGCTCATTTAGTTGTTGTAAAAAATAATTTTGCTTGTATTCACTCATTTGAAATAATTCTGGTAAACCAGACCCACCTGCAATATAAGACAATGAATAAGGTCCTGATTCAATAATATCATAAACAGGTAATTCTTTTTCGTACATTTCGACAATTGTCTGTGTTGGTTGTACTCCCATTAAGATATCTATATTTCCCATACCAATATCAAGATCAAATAAAAGAACTTTTTTGTGTCTTTTTGCAAGTGTAATTGCAAAATTTAATGAAAAGTTAGATTTACCAACTCCTCCTTTTCCACTTACTACTGAAATGGTCTTTGCTTGCTTGTTCTTTTTTATTCTATTCATATCTCTTCTTAGATTAGCAGCTTGATCAGTCATTTTGATTCCTCAACTACTAGATTACTGATTTTTTCACCAGTAACTTCTAAAATATCATTTGGCACATCCTGACCAGTAGTAATATAGCCAATGCCAATGTCGTTTGGAAATGTGACATTTAAAATTGAACCATAAGAAGCTGTTTCATCAGACTTCGTAAATATTAGTTGTTTTAATGGTATATTTTTGAACTGTTGATAAATAGCAATAAGATCATTTGGCTTTGTTGTTAAGGATAAAACTAAATAAGTATCTATATCATTGTATAAATCGACTACTGCTCCTAATTCCTCTACATACTTTGCATCTCTAAAATTTCTCCCTGCAGTATCAACTAAAACCAGATCATAAACTTTAAACTTTTCCTTCGCTTTTTTAAAATCATCGATGGAGTAAGCTACTTCTAATGGAATGTCTAGTATTTTTGAATAAGTTTTTAATTGTTCTATTGCAGCTATCCGATAAGTATCGGTAGTAATAAAAGCAACACTTTTATTGTCCTTTAACATACATTTAGCAGCAATTTTTGCAATAGTTGTTGTTTTACCAACTCCAGTGGGGCCAACTAAATGGATAAATTGTTTGTCATATTGAATACCACCGCAGCCAATATTGTCCAATCTCGTTTTAATTTCTGACTGCACCAAGCGTTTTGCCTGCGCCACTGTCAATTCTTCATGTTTAAACTTTTGCTGTATATGTGCAACAAGGTCCATTGCTATCGATTCGCTTACATCTTGTTCAATCAGAGATGTATAAACCGTTTCAAATACAGGAGATAATCCGCTTATATGTTGGTTAACATTTGCTTTTTCCATCCATCTTCGTAAAGAACGCACTTCATCTAATACGGTCTGTTGGCTATCATTTGTTTGGTTGACAGTAGAATAAGAAGGCTTTCTTTCTTGAGCGATTGTATCTTCTTTTGAAATATTTAATGGTTGTTTTTTAATATCAGGATCAATAGCAGCGATGACTTCTATATTTCTTTTTTTAAATAATCCTAAAATACCACCTGTATAAATCACTTTTGAATTTAAGATGACCGCATCATTACCTAATTCTTTACGAATTTTCGACATCGCTTCTGGCATAGTAGGAGCAATATATTTTTTTACTTTCATGCCACATTCACCACCCCTATACTTTGAACATCAAGATCTGGCTCTAATTCATTATAAGATAATACAACAACATGTGGGAAAAATCGATCAAGCAACTGTTTCACGAACATCCGTATGGTTGGTGAACATAAGATAATTGGTGTCTCTTCCTGTAATGAGACATTTTCCACCTTCTCAGTAACGGATCGTATAATGCTTTGTTGTGCATTAGGATCTAATGATAAATAACTCCCATGTTCTGTATGCTGTACATGGTCTGCAATCATTTGTTCTACTTCTCCCGCAATTGTGATAACTTTTAATGCTCGATCATTCTGTATATATTGTTTCGTTATCTGTGCGGCCAACGCTTGCCTTGCATACTCTCCTAATAATTCTGTATCATTTGTCATCTTTCCGAAATCTGCTAATGTTTCAAAAATAACTGGTAAATTTCGAATAGAGACTTGTTCACGTAACAACTTAGATAGCACCTTTTGAACATCTCCAATAGATAAAGGCTCTGGCGTCACTTCTTCAACCAAAATAGGGTACGTTTCTTTTAAATGATCGATTAATTGTTTTGTTTCTTGTCTACCTAACAATACATGTGCATGTTTCTTGATTAATTCCGTAATATGTGTAGAAACAACTGATGGTGGATCGACTACAGTGTAACCAGCTAATTCAGCATCATCTTTGTCCTCTTCACTAATCCATTTAGCTGGTAAACCAAATGCTGGTTCTGTTGTATCTATCCCGTTGATTTCCTCATCATCTTCACCCGGAATTATTGCTAAATAATGATCTAACATTAAATCACCGTGCGCAACCTCATTGCCTTTAATCTTTAATTGATAAGTATTAGGACTAAGCTGAATATTATCTCTAATCCGCACAACAGGAATAACCATTCCCAACTCAATTGCTAACTGTCTACGAATCATCACAATACGATCCATTAGGTCGCCACCTTGATTCGTGTCCACTAGCGGAATAAGAGAATATCCAAATTCAAATTCAATAGGATCCATACTTATCAAATCTACAACATTCTCAGGAGATTGCATCTGTTCACTATGTGCTTGTTCTTCTTCCAAATCATGATCGACAGTTGGTGGAACGGAAGGTTTAGACAACCAATACGCACCAAACGCTAAAACTGCCGCAATAAAGGTTGTTAAAAAGAAGTTAATTGGTGTAAAACCAAACAAGAATATAGTTCCAGCTGCAATGTACAAGAGTTTAGGGAACCGTAATAATTGCGTCGTTACATCACTACCAAGATTTCCTTGAGAGGAAACACGAGTAACAACAATACCAGTAGCAGTAGAAATTAATAATGCTGGTATTTGACTTACTAATCCATCACCAACAGTCAGTTGCATGTATGTACTAATCGCTTCTTGGAAACTCATATCCATTTGCATCATACCGATTATTAGTCCAAAAATAATATTAATAAGAACAATAATAATTCCAGCTATTGCATCCCCTTTGACAAATTTACTAGCACCATCCATGGCACCATAAAAGTCTGCCTCCTGTTCAATTTTCTCTCGGCGTTCTTTTGCCTGTTGTTCATTAATCATACCAGCATTTAAATCGGCATCAATACTCATTTGTTTCCCGGGCATGGCATCTAAGGTAAAGCGGGCTGCAACTTCAGATACACGTTCACTACCTTTTGTAATAACTAGAAATTGAATGATAACTAGGATACTAAAGACAACAAAACCTACCAATGGATTGCCACCAATTACAAAGGTTCCAAAAGTTGCTACAACCCCACCAGCATCTGCTTCTGATAGAATAGAACGAGTAGTTGATACATTTAAACCTAATCGAAATAATGTTAAAAGAAGTAGTAAGGAAGGAAATATAGAAAACTGCAATGGTTCACTCGTATTCATAGAAACTAGGATAACAATTAAGGCTAAAGAAATATTAGTTAATATAAATATACTTAATAGCCAGCCCGGTAAAGGAATGACTAACATAACAATAATTAAAATAACACCAAACAATACGGATAAATCTCTTACTTTCATTGGTTCCTCTCCTAACTTCTTTCAATCACGCTTTTCGTTCCAGTTGATAAACATAGGCTAATACTTCCGCTACTGCTTGGAAGAATGTTTCATCAATCATTTCATCAATTTCAACCTTGGCATATAATGCTCTTGCTAAACGTCGATTTTCTACTTGTGCCACTTGATGCACTTCTGCAATTTCTCTTATCTTCAGTGCCACTAAATCAACACCTTTAGCAACAACATAAGGAGCATCTGCTTTCTCCTCATTATATTTAATTGCTACTGCATAATGTGTGGGGTTGGTTATGACAACATCAGCATTAGGAACTTCGCTCATCATTCTTCTCATTGCCATTTGTCGTTGACGTTCCTTAATTTTTGCTTTAATTTGCGGATCTCCTTCAATATTTTTATGCTCATCTTTTATATCATTTTTTGACATTCGGATGTTTTTTTCATAGTCAAAGCGTTGATATGTATAATCAATAACAGAAAGCACTAATAAAGCAATAGATGAAAAAATACCCATCATTACAGTTACATTACCAAAAAAAGCTAAAGATCCATCAACACTCTTTCCAGCTAACATCATCATTTCATCTTTATTCATCCATAAGATAGAGAACGTAATAGCTGCAATTACAACAATTTTCAATAAGGATTTTACTAATTCAACTAATGCTCTTGCTGAAAAAATTCGTTTCGCTCCCTGAATGGGATCAATTTTATTTAATTGCATTTTCAACGGCTCTCCGGTAAAAAGAAAACCAATCTGCATAAAATTTGCTGCTAATCCAGCAATTATTGCAACAATCATAATAGGAGCTAATGTTTTAGCTACATAGATTGTAATTTCTATCATCATTGTGTGCAGATTGTCTTGTGTAACTTGCCAATGGATGTATTCTGTAAATGATTTTTGATATAACCCGATCATTTGACCCTTCCATGTACTACCAATCACGATAAATAATAAAAAAACTAAAAATAATAAAATGGCCGTGTTGACATCTTGACTTTTAGCAACTTGTCCTTTTTTCCTAGTGTCTTGTCGCTTTTTTGGAGTTGCTTTTTCTGTTTTTTCTCCAGCAAAGAACTGCAGATCTAACGTTAATTGCGTGTTCATCAAGCCCCTCCAAATAGTTTAATTAATAATTGTAATGCTTCCAACATATAAGCAAATAATCTTTTGACAACAGAAATATACATCACCATAAACATAGATATAACAAACAGTGCAACCAAGATTTTAAGTGGAATTCCTACTACAAAAACATTAAGTTGGGGGACTGTTCTAGCTATAATTCCTAATGCGACATCAACTAAAAATAAACACCCAACAATAGGTATGGCAAGCTGAAAGGCAATGACAAATAATTGGTTAAATGTATCTATAATAAATAATACAAGCTTTTCATTGTTAAAATTTATTAATTGATCTAATGGAATAATCTCAAAGCTAAACATCGCACCGTTAATTAATAAATGATGTCCATCAACTGTTAACAAAAAGAGTATTGCTATCGTGTAAAAATATTGTCCAACTAACGGGCCTTGTGCACCAGTTTGCGGATCAATTACATTTGCAATAGCAAAGCCCATTTGGAAATCTATAAATCCACCTGCGATTTGAACCGAAGCTAATATGATGTAAGCAATCAGTCCCAACAATAATCCAACTACCGTCTCTTTTCCTAGTAACAATAAAAAAGAAAGATCAATAGCAATCTCTGGAATCGTTATGGTATATAAGGTAATCCACGCTAAAAAAATAGCTAAACCTATCTTAAATTGATTAGGTATATTACGGTAAGAAAAAATAGGGATTGTAGCAAAAAAGGCTATGAATCGTACAAGTATAAGTAAAAAAGCTGGTAAATAATTCAAATTAACCGATTCTAACATACAATTAACCTACAAACTGATTTAAATTTTGAAATATATTACTAGCAAATTCCACCATACGTACAAGCATCCATGGTCCAAATACAACTAGTCCAACCAATACCGCAACAATTTTTGGAATAAACGCTAATGTTTGTTCCTGTATCTGCGTTGTTGCTTGAAAAATACTAACCAACAAACCAACAACTAATGCTAACAACAACAGCGGGCCTGTAACTATTAATACGGTATATATACCTTGCTCTGCTAATGTAATGACATATTCTGCACTCATATATTCACCTCTTTAAGCAACTAGCTAAAACCCTTGTAGTAATGATTCGGTTATCAAGTACCAACCATCAACTAAAATAAATAATAATATTTTAAAAGGCAGTGAAATCATAACAGGTGGTAACATCATCATTCCCATTGACATTAAAACACTAGCTACAGCCATATCTATTACTAAAAATGGAATGAAAATCATAAACCCCATTTGAAATGCTGTTTTTAATTCACTAATTGCAAAAGCTGGTACAAGGATAGTTAATGGAATATCCTCAACGGTATCTGGTTTCTCTGTTTGGTTATATTTCAAAAACAACGCTAGATCTTTTTGTCTTGTATGCTTTGCCATGAACTCCTTTAAGGGTATGCTAGCTCTGTTATATGCCTCATCTAATGTTATTTCTTCTTCAAATAAAGGGGTGATGGCGTCTTGATTAACCTGTTGGAACGTAGGTGCCATAATAAAAAACGTTAAAAATAAAGCAATTCCGATTAACACCTGATTTGGTGGCATTTGCTGTGTTGCTAGTGATGTTCGAACAAAAGATAAAACAACTATTATTCTAGTAAAACTAGTTAATAGAATGATGATACTTGGTGCTAATGAAAACACCGTTAACAATAATAATAATCGGACTGCTGTTGATACATTACTAGGATCTGAGCTTGAGAATAAGTCGACAAATTCATTCATTTTTATCTTCTTCCTTACGTTTGTAACTATTCGTTATCTTGGATCTTGTTTGTTTTAAATGATTTAATTCAGACTTAAATAAGTGTGAAAAAGAGTCCGATATTTCATCTGTCTTTTTTTCTTTTTTTGTTGATAAATGTTCGAATGCATTACCAAGTATTTTAGTTATTTGTGGAGTAACTACATTATCTGTCGTTTTCTCAGCAAATAGTGTATCCTTCGTTTCTTCATCCTTTATTTCTGTTAAAAGCTCGATGTTTTCACCTACACCTACAACAAATAACCGATCACCTATTTGAATAATTTGAACAGATTTATTCGTACCTAAAGGAATTCCACCCAAATTCTTTATTATATTTGGACGACTAGTCAATTTATTTTTTTTATTGATAAATTTTAACATCCCATAAATTAATCCAATAATTAGTAATAGTGCAAAGATGATTCTGATAACGATAGTAATTAGATTCGTTGAATTACTTCCTTCTAGATCTGAATCATTATTAACTTGTTCTTCATTTACTTGCTCCGTATTACTCTTGTCTTCAATCTCTTGTGTATCATTATTAAGCCATTCAAAGACATTTTCATTATCTGATGAGGCAACCATTTTATTAGGTGCTGCGAATAAACCTATAACTAAAATAAAACAAATGGTTAAAATTTTTCTATTCATTTTTAACTCAACCTAATGCTTTTTGTATTGCTTCTATTACTCTATCTGCTTGAAATGGTTTCACAATAAAATCTTTCGCACCTGCTTGAATCGCATCAATGACCATGGCCTGTTGTCCCATTGCTGAACACATGATAATAATAGCTTCTGGGTTAATCTGTTTAATTTCTTTTAAAGCAGTAATTCCATCTTTTTCAGGCATGGTAATGTCCATTGTTACTAAATCTGGTTTATGATCTTTATACTTTTCTACTGCTTCTGCTCCGTCTTGTGCTTCTCCAACCACTTCGAATCCATTTTTAATTAAAATATCTTTAATCATCATGCGCATAAATGCAGCATCATCAACAATTAATATTCTTTGTGACATGTTAAACCCTCCATCAATTTCACTTTAATTTTTTCAAACGATCTGATTGACTAACTATATCTGTTACACGGACACCAAAGTTCTCATCTATAACAACTACCTCACCTTGAGCAATTAACTTACTGTTTACATGAATGTCTACTGGTTCACCCGCTAGTTTGTCTAATTCAATGATAGACCCCGAAGAAAACTCCAAAATATCTTTTACTGTATGCGATGTTCTACCTAATTCTACTGTTACTTGTAGAGGAATATCTAAAAGCATATCTAAATTACGTTTTTCATTTTTAGGTAAATCTACTTCATCAAAAGTAGAAAATGCTGCATTATGAACACTAGCGTTTTGATGTGTATTCTCTCCTAAATATTTAGTTTTTGAATTTTTTTCTGTTTTTGCTAAAGCTTCATCTTCTGTTTGTTTTTGTTGTTTCTCGTGTGTTGATGTTTGACTATTATCCGACTCATGATTTTGGTATAACTCATTTGTCGGTGGATTTAAAAGTCCATCTACCATATCTTTAGCAAAGTTAATCGGTAGTATTTGCATAATATTAGAATCAATAAGTTTACCAATTTTCAACTGAAATGAAACTTTGATTAAGACATCATCATCGGGAATATACTGATTATTCTTTTCTCCCTTTACATCAAGCACCATTATTGACGGTGGCGAGATATCAACACGCTTATTAAAGATAGTAGACATACTAGTAGCTGCTGTACCCATCATTTGATTCATTGCTTCCTGTATTGCACTTAAATGAATATCATTTAGTTCCTCATTATTCGTATTTCCATCTCCACCAAGCATTAAGTCGGCAATAATTGCTGCATCAGTTGATTGTAATACGAACAAATTCATTCCTTCAAACCCATCCGTGTATTGTACTTCTACACCCACATGTGGTTTAGGAAATTCATTTGCCAAATCACTTTGTTTTATTGTTGATATTGTCGGTGTCGTAATTTCTACTTTTTGATTTAATAGTGTTGATAGTGTTGTAGCAGAACTTCCAAATGATATATTTCCAATTTCCCCTAATGCATCTGTCTCAATATCAGATAATACGTCTTCTATCTTTATTACCGCATCTTCTTCTACATCGTCTATTCCATCATCATCTGTACCCTTAAGTAGCGCATCAATTTCATCTTGTGATAACATACCATCATTCATCAATTGGGTTCCCCCTTTTTATTTCCTCTAAGATCTGCACAGCTAATTTGTTCTTCTTCTTTCCTGGTTGCACATAGAAAAGAGGCTCTTTATCAGCCATCATGACTAGTGGATCGTTTATAGACTGATTTAATTGCATTACATCATCAGTTTGCAAATTTAATAAATCATTCATTGTAATTTCTGTTTGACCTAATAAAACTTGCATATCTAATTTAGCAGATTCCAGATTTTTCGTTAGATTCTCGTATTCGCCAGTTTTTCTTTCTTTCGTTTTTTCTGTTTGCATCCAATAATGAACAGATAATTTTGGAATAATTGGTTCTAATACTACATGTGGAATACATATATTAATCATTCCAGTACTTTCGCCAATAGTAGTATCTAATGAGACCACAACAACCGTCTCATTTGGTGATACGAGTTGTAAAAACTGTGGATTCACCTCAAAATCCTCTAAGGCTGGATCAATCTCTACAAAGGAAGACCAAGCTTCTTGTAAATTATCTAAAGCATTTTCAAAAAGTTGGTTCATCAAGGTTGATTCGATTTCTGTTAAAGAATCTACTTTATTAACACTTCCTCCCTTCCCTCCTAGCATTCGTTCCAACATGGCATATGCTATATTAGGGTTGAATTCGAAGATAATTCGTCCATTAAGTGGTGACATGCTGTATACATTTAATATTGTCATTGTAGGGATGGAACGAATAAACTCTTCATAAGGAATCTGATCTACAGAAGCTACTGAAATATGTACATACGTTCGCAATTGTGCAGAGAAATACGTTGTCAATAATCTCGCAAAATTTTCATGAATACGAGATATACTTCTTATTTGATCTTTAGAAAAGCGTAGTGCACGCTTAAAATCATATACACGAACTTTGTTACTTTCTTCATCTTCTTTAAGTTGATTTGCATCCATCTCGCCTGACGATAGCGCAGATAATAACGCATCAATCTCATTCTGTGATAAAATTTCATCAGCCAAAACTCTCACCTCCTTGACAGGAGCGCTATCATTGTATAATTTTACTTATAATATACACATCGATGATAGTACCGTCATCCATAAGCTCATTCATTTGATTTTTTAACTTTGTTTCTAACTCTGCTAACCCCTCTTGAAAATCTCTTTCTGTCAGGTTAACCGATTCCTTTATAAAAATATTCTTTAATTGGAATTGTCTATTAATCACTTCTTCTCTTGCTTTTTTACTATCTGTAATTAATTGAAATTGTATTTGTACAAAGCTACCATCTTTTAAGTCTGTGTTCATTTCTTCTGTGGTATACGAATATTCTACCATGTCTTCAATACTGAGTTCACCGGTTGCTTTATCACTATTAAACATGATATAAGCTATTGATCCAATACCTGCAACAGTGATGATAACTAAAGTTATCATCATCGTTTTAAACAATTTAGGATTCATTTTCTTCACTCACTTCTTTTTGAAATCCTTGTAAGCCAATCCACTTGTAATACTGATTAACAGCATTAATCACATCGGTTTGGGTTTCTTTAACGACAAGTTTTTTTCCATTTACTAAAGTTATCGTTGTGTCTGGAAAAGATTGAACTTGCTCTATATATAACGCATTTAAGGTAAATGTCTCACCAGTCAATTTACTAAGCTCTATCATCGTTTGATTGGAGCAAGTTTGTTAAACTTGCTCCATTCCTCCTTTATCGTTTCAAGTTAACTAATTCTTGTAAGATTTCATCTGATGTAGTAATAATTCTAGTATTTGCTTGAAATCCACGTTGTGCCGTTATCATTTCCGTGAATTCCTCAGCCAAATCAACATTAGACATTTCTAGCGCACCAGAAACAACAGTTGCTGAACCTTGATCTTCAGGAATTACTAAGTCATTGATGTTATTAAAAACACCATCATTATTTTCCGTAAAGACACCTGAGTTATTGGTTAATTGATACGTATTTGATCCACTTTTCTGCAAACCACCCGGATTGGAAAAAGACGCCAATCGTATTTGACCAGCTACTTGCACATTATTATTTTCATCAACATAATTCACTGTTCCATTACCAGAAATACTAAAACTAGCAGCGTTTTCTGGAATTTGAATGCGACTAAGATTTCCTGTAAGCTCTATATCACCGGTACCGTTGTCAGCTGCGCCTTCTCCAAGTAAATAAAGTCCGTTTGGATTCACTATATATCCGTCATCATCCAAATAAAAATTACCAGAACGGCTAAAACTAATATCTGAAGCTTCCAGATCTATATTTGCCGGATCATCTAAATCCCGTCCTAATACAAACATGCCATCACCTTCCAGTGCCATATCTAATGCTCTATTGGTTGTTTGGCGATTACCCTGTGTTTGAATATTGTCAATTGTACCAACCTGTGATCCAAGACCTACTTGTGAAGGGTTAATACCTCCTCGAATATTTGTTGGAGCCTGTGCACCTGACATTGTTTGACTCATCATATCTTGAAATGTTATTCGACCTTTCTTAAAGCCAGATGTATTGACGTTTGCAATATTATTACCTATCACATCTAACTTTGTTTGAAATCCTCTCATTCCTGAAATACCTGCATACATTGAACGTAACATGTATCATTCATTCCTCTCTTCATATAAGTTATAAAATGGCTGCTTCTATCAATCCACAGCTTACGGCTTCCCATAGGGTCCAGCCTAATCGATTACTATCGTTCCATTGATGTTTGTAAATATCCGACTTTGGACTTCTTTTCTGTCCAGAGCTGTTACTACCGTGTTATTTTTTGCACTAACAAGTAATGTTGCTTCATCTGTTATGACGAGTGAATCAGTAACCCCTTTTTGTTTCGCTTCATTCACTTTTTGAAAAATATTCTCCCATTTTGTTGGAGGAATTTGTATGTTTCTTTCATCTAATCGTGCTTGTGCATGCTTACTAATTTTAAGTGATTGAGCGTCTTTTAATACTGCTTTAAAATTTATCTTATTTTCATTTTCAAGAGGCGTATGGGGCTTACTCGGCAACAATACTTTCTGGTGAACCTGTTGGATACGATGATCCATAATAATCCCCTCTCTACTCTACTAACCTACTTATTTGATGAATGTTCAATTTTTATAATCTCATCTGTATAAATTTTTTGTCCATTTTCTAATTCTAAGACAGCAAAGCCATTTTTCTCACTTATAGCTGCAACTGAACTCGTTATTTTCTCTTTTGGCTCTATAATTTCTCCTGTCTCATCATCAAAATTATAAAATGTGACTTCTTTTCCAATTAAATGACTATATTGGATCACAGGTGAAACGGTTTGATTATTTACGAGACTACTAATGGATTTATTCATTGTCATCATCTGTTCTAAAGATGAAAAAGTAGCCATTTGTGAAATAAATTCCTTATCTTCCATCGGTTTTAAAGGATCTTGATTTTGAAGTTGAGCCATGAGAATTTTTAAAAATTCATCTTTTCCCAAATTCGAACTTGTTGAACCTCTAGATTGATTACGCAAATAATAAGTTGGATCAATAGATGGCAATGTTTCTTCACCTACACTTTCTCATTCATTAATAATTCTGAAAAGCTTACTGTATCATCCGAATCTTGTTGATCTTGATGTTCACTATTTTCGTCCTCTTGATGCGAAGAATTTGACATCTGATTACCGAATTCATTTTTTGCATCTTGTTGTGTTAATGGAAACTGTTGCGTCTCCTGTTTTTCAATCATTACTTGCTGAGGGGAAAACATATGTTTCAATTGTTGTAAATTACTTTCTAACGAATCTTTAGCCAATTGTGTAGTTGTAGTAATTTTTACAAGCATTTCCCCGTTTTGTTGAAGCATTTTAACTGTTATATCACCAAGCTGTTTTGGATTTAAGCGTAATAATAATTCATTTGTTCCTTTTGACTTTGAGAGGAACTGGCTGGATTTAAGGATGTTTTGAAATTTCTCTATCAATTCATTTTGTATTGCTTTGTGATTGTTTGTATTTGTTTGATTCATATAAACGATATACTGTTCTACTTTTGAGATGGATTGACCTGTCACATGAGAAATTGACGTATTTACTTGGTTTGCATCCCTGGCTTCATTTGAATAGTTAGATACCGCATTTTTAATCCATTTAGCAACGTCTGTTGATGTAACAGTGGCATTTGATTGATATGCTCCCTTAACTGCCCCATTAATTCGTTTATGGTAAGTATTCATTAATTGGTTCCAAATTTTTACTTTTGAATGTTTTTCATTTGATAATACTTCTTTCGTTACTTCTGAGGAAGTATGGTTTATCCCACTCCACTGCTTCATTAATTTTAACAATTGAACACTTAATTCATTTGTTGGCCCCTTATCATTCACTTGCTGAAGAACATTTTTAATTTGACCCCATAATTGTTCTGCTTTTTCCAATACTGTTTGACTATTATCAACTGGTTTTATTAACGTTTGAGCAAGTGATTGGTTCTGCACAGAAAAAAATTTTTCTGGCTTTGGTTCTTGGTCCATCATCGATTGTTGGTTATTGGTAATCCACCAATGTAATATAAGCGCATCTGTTTTTTTCGATGTGTCTATATTTAAATTTTTTTGAAGCAATGTTAATTCTTCCTGGCTTAGTTGTTCAGACAATTGCTCTAATTGCTCCGAATCAATTCCCAAAAGTTCTAAAAGTTGTTCTTTGTTCTGATCAAACTGTTTGATGAATTGCAATAAATCATGTTCTGAAGCATCTGTGTTTGTTAACAGCGTTCGAATGGAGGTAGATTTATTAGCAAGATCAGTATTTGAAATAACATCAAGTATGTCCCCAAAATTCCCACTATACTCTTGATTGGAATCAATTAAATTGTGAGCCGCATGTCGCTTTAAAGGCTGCATTAATAAAGTACCGATATTCACTTCTTTCACCTCCTCTCAAATATTTAATCTTTAATCTAATAGATTTTGTGTCAATTGAGCAGCAATCTCTGCTTGCATTTGACTTAGAATTTCCCCACGCTTTTCATCTTCCATTTCATTTAGTATTGCGGTTGTCATTTCTTGATTAACATTAGCTAGAATAGATGCCGCTCGTTCTGGATCCATTTCTTCATATGATTTAGTTAATTTTGGTAGGTTGACCATTTCATTGGCTTTAGTATCGCTAGTTTCATTCATTTGCTTTAATTGTTTAGTTAATGTAATAACTTCCTGGTTTAATTCATCAATTGTTTGTTCTTGTGAAGAGACTTCCGCTTCTAATGTTTCAATTTTATGCTCTTTTTCAGAGAGTTGACTTTCAACCTTTTTTTGCTCACGCTCGAATTCTTCTTCTTCTTGTGTTGTAACTACTTCAGACAAAAACGGAACCTGATTTGCAAGTTCCTTTGACTTCGTAATTACATCTACCCCCATTACTGATAAAACAATAAACAGAACAATTATGGCAAAAATGATCGGAACTACAATGACCAACAACCATTGAAAAAAACCAGCCTTTTTTTGTTTTGTTTTTTCTTGTGCTTGAGCCATTTCATTCACCTAATTTCATTCATTAAAAACTGTCTCATTGACGTTTCATCTAATTGCTTGGCTTCTTTATATAAAGCAATATTCTTTTCATCTAGTTGTTTTTTTTCAATAATTTTTTCAAATTTCTTTACTTCTATATGTGCATTTGTCAGGTTTGCTTGTTTTTCTTCCATTTGTGTTCTGGCTTGATTAACCTGAACTTGCATCTCGTTGATTTTATTTTTTATTTCGTCGATATAAGCATGATGGGTGGCTAATGTCGTTACTGTACCAGTTGATTGCAAATAGTAATTATATTGCACTTCAACTTCTTCTTTCTTTTTCAAGAGTTGATATAATCTTGTTGCGATTGTTTCAAATTGATCAACGGATTGTCTGTATTCCATTTGTGCTGTTTTTTTCAAGCGTTCTTGATGGAATAAGATTTTTTGGAAAGCTTGAATTCCTGCCATTAACTATTTCCTCCATACAACGTCGTTTTCATTAACTGAAGCGCTTCTTCTCTTGTAACAGAATCATGCATTTCTTGTTTTAAAAATTTAATTACTTTAGGATAAACCTGAAGGGCATGATCTACCGCTTTACTTGCTCCTTTTTTATATGCTCCAATTTGAATGAGTTCATAATTTTCTTCATAAGTTGCAAGAATAGATCGCATCTCTTGTGCTAATTGTTGTTCTTTTGTTGATGTGATTTGTGGCATCACACGACTTATTGACTTCAGTACATTAATCGCAGGGTACTGTCCTTGTTCTGCAAGTTTACGATCTAACACAAAATGCCCATCTAGAATCCCTCTTGTTGTATCTGCAATAGGATCATTTAAATCATCCCCATCAACTAATACCGTATAAAAAGCCGTAATTGTACCTTTAGCACTTGTCCCGGTTCTTTCTAACAGCTTTGGCAACATGGCAAATACAGAAGGTGGATATCCTTTAGTTGTTGGAGGTTCTCCTGTAGCCAGACCTACTTCCCGTTGTGCCATTGCAACTCGAGTAACAGAGTCCATCATTAAATTTACATTGTAGCCTTGATCTCTAAAGTATTCAGCTATTGCTGTAGCTGTATATGCACCCTTTATACGCATTAATGCGGGTTGATCAGATGTTGCAACAATGACAATTGATTTTTTTAATCCTTCTTCTCCAAGGTCTTTTTCAATAAATTCTCTTACCTCTCGTCCACGCTCACCAATTAATGCAATCACATTAATATCTGCTTCACTGTTACGCGCAATCATACCTAATAATGTACTCTTACCAACTCCGCTTCCAGCAAATATACCAACACGTTGGCCTTTTCCTACTGTCAACATGGTATCAATGGTTTTGACACCAATTTGAATGGGTTCTATGATTCTAGGACGAGCCAACGGGTTAGGAGGAGATTGGTCTGTATGATACGGTAATAAACCTTTTGGTAAGGGCGAACCATCTAGTCTTTTTCCAATAGCATCAATCACATTACCAATTATTCCTTTTCCTACTCTTATTGTTAAAGGAGCATTTGTTGCCTCTACTAAACTATCTGGACTTATTTCATTAATGGATGCATACGGCATAAGCAAAACATTTTGTTGATGAAATCCGACAACTTCAGCTAAAATTTTGGTTGAAGCGGAAGTATGTATATAACAAACATTACCAATACTTACGGAAGGACCAACTGATTCAATCATCAATCCAATTACTCGTTTTATTTTCCCGTAACGTTTATATAAATCAGCATGCTTCACACTTTCCATGAAATGTTCAAGATTCACAATCCATTTCCTCCAACAACGAATGTAACTGATCACGCAGGTTTTCTAGTTGCGTATCTATACTTGCATCTATTTTTCCTAGGGGACTTTCCATGATACAGCTCCCTTTTTCCAAAGCATCATCGGGATAAAAACTGAGTTCTACTTTTTCATCCACTATTGCAAAAAGTTCATCTTTATACTTTTGACAAATAAGGTAATCATTTGGATGTGCATGAATTTGAATGGTAGGTTGTTCTCTTGCTTCCTGCAAAACATCCTTTACTATTTCTATATACGCTTCTTTATCTACTAGAGATTGATGTATAATTTTCGTTGCTGCTTCTAAACTGATATTTAAAATAAATCGTTCATTTTGAGTTATCATTTCCGTTCTTTCATCCCTGGTGATATCTATTACTTTTTTCGCTTCTTTAATTAAGCTCTGGTAATTTAATAGACTTTCTTCTTTTCCTTGCTCAAATCCAGTTTGATACCCTTCTTCTTTTGCCTGCTCAACCCACTTTTTCTTTTCTTCTTCCCAAGCTTCTTTCTCTTCTTGGATCTGTTTACGCGTTTCTGCTATTAAATCTTGTGTTCTTTGTTTTGTCTCTTGTAATTCTTGCTGCGCTTCTCTCACTTGAAGCAATTTATCCTCATACGCCTTGTTTTCTTCATTGACAACCGTTTCTGGTGTATGAATAGGTCGTAAGCCAATTACTTTACTAGAAGGATTAAACAATAATATCATCTCCTCCACCACGAGCAATAACTATTTCGCCCACTTCTTCTAAGCGACGAATAGCAGAGACTATTCTAGTTTGCGCTTCTTCTACATCACGCAATCGAACTGGTCCCATAAATTCCATTTCTTCTTTAAACGTTTCTGCCATCCGATTAGACATATTATTAAACGCAACTTCTTTTACTTCATCACTTGCCACTTTTAATGCTAAGCGAAGATCATCGTTCTCAACTTCTCGAATAACACGTTGAATTGCTCGATTATCGAGCGTAACAATATCTTCAAATACAAACATACGTTTTTTAATTTCTTCTGCTAGTTCGGGATCTTGAATTTCTAATGCATCTAGAATCGTTCGCTCTGTACTTCGATCAACACCATTAAGTACTTCAACTACGGCTTGGATACCACCAGTTTGTGTATAATCTTGCGTAACAGTAGTAGATAACTTCCGCTCTAATATTTGTTCTACTTCATTGATTATTTCAGGCGAGGTAGAATCCATTAATGCAATTCGCTTGGCTATATCTGCTTGCATTTCCTGAGGAAGTTCTGAAAGAATTTGACCTGCCTGCTCTTTTTCTAAATAAGATAAAATGAGCGCAATTGTTTGTGGATGCTCATTTTGTATAAAATTTAATATCTGACCAGGATCAGCCTTTCGTGCAAAATCAAACGGTCTAACTTGTAAAGAAGAAGTCAACCGATTAATAATATTTGTTGCCTCATTTTCTCCCAAAGCCTTTTCTAACACTGTTTTTGCATAATTAATTCCACCTTGTGAAATATAATCCTGGGCTAATGCAATTTGATGGAATTGATCTAGAACATCTTCTTTTTGATCTGACTCAACTTTCTTAACAGATGATATCTCTAATGTTAATTTTTCTATCTCTTCTTCGGTTAAGTGCTTATACACTTGCGCAGAAACATCTGGACCTAATGATATTAATAAAATCGCAGCCTTTTGCTTACCTGTAAGTTGTTTGTTCCTTCCTACCATAAAGGTTTCCCCCTAATCTTCTGCAATCCAGCTTCGCAATAATTTAGCAAATTCTTCCGGCTTGTCTTTAGCCATTTTCTCGAGCTGTTTTCTTCTAATTGATGATTCTGTATCTGCTGGTTCCTCAATATTCGGAATTTCTATTTCTTGTTGTATGTTTACTTCTTCACTTACAACTTCATCTTCCTGTTTATTCTTCTTAAATAAGATAAGCAGAAGAACAATAATACCAATCAATAATATAGCACCTGTAACATAAACCCAAGTTGGTATCGCTGGTGTTACGGTGTGTTGCCCTTGCGTTTGTGTACCATTAAAAGTTTGAAATACAATAGAAGTTTTTTCTTGAGGATTAATATCCCCATATGGTTCAGCTACCGAAGTCGATATAATGGAATGTAATATAGAAGCAATACTTGCTTCTACATTAGCTTGTTCCTGCGCTGTTAATAATTCTGGTTCGCCGTTTGCATCAAGCGTTTCTTTTGTATTATCAACTGCAATTTGAATTCCTAAATCTCTTATTTTATATGGACTTTCCACAATTTCACGAGTAATAGAATCAAACTCATAGTTTATTGATTCTTGAACCATCTCATACTCTCCACTGTTTCCATCTTCTGAAGCAGGATAATTAGCTATATCGTCATTGCCAACCCCAGCCTCACCTGCTGCTTGGGCACCTTCTCCTGTATATGTTTCTGTAATGGTTTCAACACTTACAGGTAAGCCTTCTTTATCCTCTTGATTAACTGGTTCAACAATTTCTTCTATACGATTTTCCTGTGTAAAATCAATGTCAGCTGTAACCGAAGCAACGACCTTGTTCGCGCCAATCATCGTTCCAAGTAATTGCTGTACGCGACGTTGAATATCTCGTTCAATATCTTGTTTAATTTGTTGTTGTGTTGTGTATGTATCTCCGTTCGTAAAATTTGTTGAACCATTTTGATCATAATAGTTAAAGTTTTGGTCCATTATGACGATATTCTCTGTAGGAAGGTTAGGAACCGTTTTTGATACCAGGTGATAAAGTGAATTAATTTGTTTTTCATTGAATTGGTAACCCGGTGTTGTTGTTAAGACAACTGAAGCTGATGCCGTTTGTTGGTTCTCACTTATAAACACTTGCTCTTGAGGTAAATTAATCATAACGGTAGCATCTTCAATGCCAGAAATGCCCGTGATTAAACCAGCAAGTTCTGTTTGCATCGCATCTAATTTCATGACATCAAATTCGTTATCGGTCATCCCCCATGAAGTGTTTTCACTGAAAAATGAATAGTCAATGCTACCACTGTCAGGTATGCCTTGCGCAGCTAAGTCAACTAATAATGTATCCGCTTGATCACTTGGAACCATTATTGTTGAACCGGCATCTTTTAATTCATACTTTATACCACGCGTATCCAATTCAGCTTTAATCTGACCAATTTCTTGAATAGATAAATTATTATACAGCGCAACCATGTTCGACTTCGTTAACAAAAGTGTTCCACCTACGACAATGACGAGAAACAAAAGAATCATAGAAAAAAAGAACCCTTTTTGTTTACTTGATTTACCCTGCCAATAATCTATTATATTATTTTTATAGTTTTCTACTTTTTGTTTCATCCTTTGCCTCCATAAAGCTTAAAGAAACGCATCTTTCATTTTTAATTAAATTTGCATTCTCATTATTTCGTTATAAGCATCAACTGCTTTTTTTTGCACCTCAACTGCTGTATTCAACGTAATACTAGCTTTTTTAGCAGTGATCATTACATCATGCAAATCATCAATTTCACCGTTTACTAGTGCTTCTGTTTTTACATCAGCAGCTATTTGCGAAGCATTTAATTGATTAATTGCATTTTTTAAACTAGATGCAAACTGATGTTGTGCTTTTCCTGGTGATATTTTTGGTGAAACAGCAGTTTGATTAAATGAGTGTTCCACGAAGTTTGCAGCTTGTATACCAGTAGACATTTATTCACATTCCTTTCATTACTTATTTACCTATTTCCAGCGCTTTCATTAACATGCTTTTTGTCGCATTAATCGATGTCACATTAGCCTCATAGGATCTTGTTGCACTCATTAGATCGACCATTTCTTCTAATGTATCAACATTTGGCATTGCGACATAACCATCTTCATTCGCATCTGGGTGCGTTGGATTATATACCATAGTAAATGGTTCATCATCTTCAATAATTTTACCAACTTGAACACCCGATCCTACATTCGTAGTTTTTGTTGCTTTATTTAGATAGGAAGAGAATGAGGCTCCTCTTTCTTCAAAGGTAACCATTTTTCTTCGATAAGGTTCATATTCACCGTTTTCATTAATGGTGGCCCTTGTTGTATCAGCATTTGCAATATTTGAGGATATTGTATCCATACGCAAACGTTGCGCAGTCAGAGCACTCGCGCTCGCATTTAATGAATGAAAGATACTCATTATGCTCCACCTCCACGAATGACGGTCTGTAAGCTATTAAATTTGCCATTCAACCGATCTACTAGGGATTGGTAATAAATTTGATTTTTTGCCAATGCAGACATTTCTTTGTCTACATCTACATTATTACCATTGTGATTGTATTGTGTATTTTTACTTGTTACAATTTGGAATGATTGGGAAGTATGTCTGTTAAAGGTAAGGTGTTTTTCATTTGTGCGTTTTGCATGAAATTCATTACTCAACTCTTTATGTAAAAGTTGTTTGAAGACAACATCTTTTGCTTTATAATTTTCAGTATCAACGTTCGCTATGTTATTTGCTATTGCTTTGTTTTTAAGTGTCGAATAGTCTAGACCATTTTGAAGACTTGCAACTGTGCTCCCAAATAGCGACATATTTTGCACCTCCTAAAAAGTAACCCTCAAAAAATAGTATTTCATATCGAATATTGTAGATTAATTATTATCATGTGTCTATCCTATTTCTGCATAATCTGACTATAGTTGCAAACAAAAGATGAGATTTAAGACAAAAGAACCACGGTATTGTCCTGGTTTTCAGGAAGAAGAAACGGAGGAAAAATGTAGAGTTGTGTCTCTTTTAGTATTATTATTACACATATTAATCTAATTGGAAACTACCACATAAGCAATAATTTAAGGTTTTTTTTAAAAATAGATCATTTTACTCATTTTGTTAAAGGTTAAAAGATATCAATTATTATTTTATCTTATCTTTAATCTAGTTCCTTTATCTCCAAATGCAAATACACTAAAGGCTCTCTGTGTACAAAAAAAAGACGCTTCATTTAGAGCGTCTCTTAACAAGTTTATTAATTAGATTTGATTCGTTGTAATTCTACTAAGAACTTATTATTTAATACCTTAATATAGGTTCCTTTCATTCCCAGTGATCTAGATTCTATAACACCAGCACTTTCTAACTTACGTAAAGCATTTACGATTACTGAGCGCGTAATACCAACACGATCTGCGATTTTACTTGCCACAAGTAACCCTTCATTTCCGTCTAATTCATCAAATATATGTTCAATAGCCTCTAATTCACTATAAGAAAGTGAGCTTATCGCCATTTGAACCACTGCTTTACTACGTGCTTCTGTTTCGATTTCTTCCGTTTTTTCATGTAATATTTCCATGCCGACTACCGTTGCACCGTATTCAGCAAGTAAAAGATCATCCGTATTAAAACTGTCAGTTAATCTACTCAATATTAAAGTTCCAAGTCTTTCACCGCCACCTATAATTGGGACAATTGTTGTTAATCCACTTTTAAATAACTCGCGATTTTCTACTGGAAAAGCAGTATATTTACTGTCTATATCAATATTAGCAGTTGTTTCATTGATATGGAATAAGCTGTCTGTATATTCTTCCGGAAATTGTCTTTCTTCTAACATGGCTTTCATTCGTGCATTTTCAATCTGTTGATTAATAGCAAAGCCTAATAGCTTACCTCTTCTACTTACAACAAATATATTAGCGCTTATAATATCTCTTAAAGTAGCCGCCATTTCATTGAAGTTTACTGATTTACCCGTTGTTTTTTGCAAAATAGAGTTAATTTTCCTAGCACGTTCTAATAGTTCCATGATGTGCCTCCGTTCTCTTTTATAATCATATGTTATTGGATATTTATAAGTATCAGATACGTTGAAATTTTAGAGAATATATTGACTTAAATCTTTATTTTTAACAATTGTTCCAAGTTTCTCTTCAACATAGCCTTTGGTGATTTCAATCGTAGGCATGGTTACATCTGATGCTTCAAATGATAAATCTTCTAGTAATTTTTCTAGAATAGTATGAAGTCTTCTTGCGCCAATATTATCTGTGTCTTGATTAACTTCATAAGCAACTTTAGCAAGTTGTGTAATTGCCTCATTTGTAAACACTACATCGATATCTTCTGTTTTTAACAGTGCTTGATACTGTTTTAACAAGGCATTGGATGGTTCTACCAAGATACGTTCAAAGTCATCTATTGATAATTTTTCAAGCTCCACCCTTATAGGAAATCTCCCTTGTAGTTCTGGTATTAAGTCAGAAGGTTTAGCCATATGAAATGCACCAGCTGCTACAAATAAAACATGATCTGTTTTGACCGGCCCATACTTTGTGACAATGGTCGATCCCTCTATAATAGGTAAAATATCACGTTGTACACCCTCACGTGATACATCTGCTGTTTGCTCTGATTTCCCCGCAACTTTATCAATTTCATCTATAAAAATTATACCTGATTGCTCAACTTTCTCTAAAGCATCTTGCGTCACTTCATCCATGTCAATTAATTTTTGCGCCTCTTGATGTGTTAATACTTTTCTCGCTTCTTTTACAGTTAGTTTTCTTTTATTCTTTTTTTTGGGCATCAACGATCCAAGTGCATTTTGCATGTTCATTCCCATTTGTTCCATCCCTGAACCTTGTAACATATCAAACATATTAGCAGACTGCTCTTCTACTTCTATCGTAACAAACGTATCTTCTAATTCTCCTAATGCTAATTGATGTGCAATTTGTTTTCGCTTCGTTTGGATTTCTTGATTCGCTTCCTCAGCTTTTTCTTCTGATCCTTCTGAGGTTTGCTGATTATTAAATAGCATTTCAAATGGATTTTTCGTTTCGTTTTGTTGCTTTTTGGCAATAGGAACTAATAGTTTAACAAGGCGATCATTTGCATATTGTTTTGCACGCTCTTTCACTTGCTCCATTTTCTCTTCTTTCACCATTCTTATAGCCGTTTCTACCAAATCTCGAACCATTGATTCCACATCTCTACCAACATAACCAACTTCAGTGAATTTTGTTGCTTCCACTTTTATAAATGGTGCGCCAACAAGTTTGGCTAACCGTCTTGCAATTTCTGTTTTCCCAACACCTGTAGGACCAATCATTAAAATATTTTTTGGAACAATTTCATCTCTTATACTATCGTCCAATTTTGATCTTCGATAACGATTTCTCAGAGCAACAGCTACCGATTTCTTTGCTTGGTTCTGTCCAATAATAAATCGATCTAATTCTGCAACAATTTGCTTAGGTGACATTCCCATATCCACCCATATAACCTCCTTAAACTAATCAATAACCTCTAATGTTATTTGATTGTTCGTATATACACAAATTTCACCAGCAATCTCCAATGCAGATTGAGCAATGTCTTTGGCCGTTTTATCGCCACTATAACGCTTTAATGCTCTTCCTGCGGCTAACGCATAATTTCCACCTGAGCCTATTGCTAATATACCATCATCTGGTTCAATCACTTCTCCCGTTCCAGATACGAGAAGTAGCGTTTCTTTATTCATTACAATTAACATTGCTTCTAATTTCCGTAACACTTTGTCACTTCGCCACTCTTTAGCTAATTCTACTGATGAACGTTGTAAGTTACCATTAAAAGCTTCCAATTTCGCCTCGAATTTTTCAAATAATGTGAACGCATCTGCTACAGATCCAGCAAATCCAGCTAATACCTGACCTTTAAATAATTTACGGACTTTTTTTGCTGTATGTTTCATAACTACAGCATTTCCCATAGTAACTTGGCCATCACCGCTCATCGCACACTGGCCGTTATGTTGAATTGCAAATATCGTAGTCGCATGAAATTCATTGCCCATCCTATCACCTCAATTTCTTTTTGCTCTTGGATGACTATCCATATAAATAGAACGCAATCGATCCTTAGATACATGTGTATAAATCTGCGTTGATGAAAGATGCTCATGCCCAAGCAATTCCTGGACACTTCGAAGATCAGCACCTGCATTTAACATATGTGTAGCAAACGAATGTCTTAATTTATGAGGATGTAATTTTATTGTTAATGCTGCCTCATCCACCATTTTATTTAAGATTAAACGAATTCCTCTTGATGTAATGGGGGTTCCTTTTGCGTTTAAAAACAATGCTTCTGTTTTTAAATTTGATTTTTTTAATAGCTGTTTTCTACCAACATTAATATAATCAATTAAGGCCTTTGCTGCGAAACTTCCAAACGGAACATATCTTTCCTTTCGACCTTTACCTAAGACCAGTATCGTTTGCAAATCAAAATCAATTGCATCTAAGGTTAAATTAGTACATTCACTAACTCGGATACCAGTTGCATACATAATTTCCAAAATCGCTTGATTTCTCTGGCCCAACGGTGTGGAAAGATCACTAATGAAAAATAATTTTTCTATTTCCTCTTCATATAGAAAGTTTGGTATACGGTGTTTATCTTTTGGTAAAACAATTTGCATGAATGGATTATCACATACTATACTTTCTCTCTCTAAGTAAAGATAAAAACTTCTTAGACTAGAAATTTTTCGTGAAACACTGCATCTCGCTAACGACTCATTATATAGATAACTCAAATATAGCCTTACAGTTTGATGATCTATTTCATTTAATTGCGTAATCCCTTCAATATATAAAAATTGAAAAAATGCCTCTATATCTTTTATGTAAAAATCTATCGTATACGGTGATGCGTTTTTTTCTATTTGAAGATATGATCGAAATTCATGAAGCTGTTTATTTAATTCGTCCATTTTTACCCCCACTAAGCGATTAAAGCTTAACATAACTACGATAATCATGCAATAAATTTTACTAAATTGCCATAAAATTCTGAAATGTTATCTCTAGCAGTAATGATGGATGTTGTTCTGTAAAGTAAAATTACTTACCAATCGAAAATTATAGCCTGTTGTATTTTATATGTCAATCAATATTTTTATCGTTCTAAAAGAAAATTTTCACACTATTATGAGTAGTTATTATTATTCATATCCTTTTTTTCAACATTTCAATCATTCTTTTGTATAAACAATAAAAAAAAGAAGTTGTAAATAAACAACTTCTTACTAACAAATTATTTTTGAGGCTCTTCTTTATAATCACAAGCTGTACATTGTATTTGTACGCCTTTTTTAGATTTTTTCTCTACGAGTAAACTTTGGCATTTAGGACATGGACGAGAAATTGGTTTATCCCAAGATAGGAAATCACAGTCTGGGTAATTATCACACCCATAAAAAGTACGCCGTTTTTTTGATTTCCTTTCTACGATATTGCCTGTTTTACATTTAGGACAGTTCACGCCAACTTCTTTAAGGATTGGCTTTGTATTTCGACAGTCAGGAAAATTAGAACATGCAAGGAATTTACCGTATCTCCCCATTTTATAAACCATTTCATGACCACACTTTTCACAGTCAATACCCGCTGGCTCATCTCTAATTTCTACTTTTTCCATCTCTTCTTCAGCTATTTCTAAACGTTTTTCAAAACCTTGATAGAACTGATCAATAATTTCTACCCAATTAGTTTTTCCATCTTCAACAGCATCTAAATCGTCTTCCATTTTCACCGTAAAATCAACATCTATAATCTCTGGGAAAAATTCCCTTATTAAATCTATAACAATTTCACCAAGCTCAGTAGGTACAAATCTTTTATTATCTAATGAGACGTATCCCCTACGTTGAATTGTATCTAATGTTGGTGCATACGTAGAAGGTCTACCTATTCCTTGTTCCTCCATCGTTTTTACCAATCTTGCTTCAGTATAACGTGGAGGTGGCTGTGTAAAATGTTGATTTGGTTTAATATCCTTTGCCTTTACAAACATACCTTCTTCTAATTCAGGTAACAATCTATCTTCTTCTGTTTTATTGTCGTCTCTTCCTTCTATATATACTTTCATAAATCCTTTAAATTTAATTTTAGAGCCATTCGCTCTAAACGTCACACCATTTTGACCAAGATGAACGGTCATTGTATCCATAATTGCTGGCGCCATTAAACTTGCAATAAAACGATCCCATATTAATTTATATAGTCGATATTGATCTCGAGACAATACACTTTTTAATGAGCTTGGATCACGAAAAGCAGCTGTAGGTCGAATTGCTTCATGGGCATCTTGTGCACCTTCCGCATTTTTTTTCTGCTTTATAACACCAATATAATTATCACCGTATTTCTCACTAATATAACTCTTACCTTCTTGCTTTGCAGTATCAGATAGTCTAGTTGAATCTGTACGCATGTAAGTAATTAAACCTGTAATGCCGCCATCTTTTTTACCTAAATCGATCCCTTCATAAAGTTGTTGTGCTACCATCATTGTTTTTTTAGCTCTAAAATTCAATTTGCGTGCCGCCTCTTGTTGAAGAGAAGAGGTTGTAAATGGAGCAGATGGATTACGCTTTCTTTCTTTCTTTTGTACTTTATCAACTTTATACTGATCGCTGGTTAATTTGGCTTGAATCTTTTCTACAGCTTCTTTATTGGGTAGTTTTGTTTTCTTACCATCAACACCGTAAAAGATACCTTCAAAGCTTGAGGATTCTTTTATAAACATGCCATCAATAGACCAGTACTCTTCTGGTTTAAAATCCTTGATTTCTCTTTCTCGATCAATAATCATCTTCACTGCTACAGATTGAACCCGTCCGGCACTGAGCCCTTTTTTGACTTTCTTCCATAATAACGGACTGATATTATAGCCTACCAGTCGATCAAGAATACGTCTTGCTTGTTGTGCATCAACTAGATCCATATTAATTTTTCTTGGATGTTTAAAAGATTCTTTAATGGCATCCTTTGTAATTTCATTAAAAACAACACGACAATTAGAATTTTGATCAATGTTCAAACTATGTGCAAGGTGCCATGCAATTGCTTCACCTTCTCTGTCGGGGTCAGCAGCGAGATAAACTTTTTTAACTTTTTTTGCAGCAGATTTTAATTCTTTTAATACAGGGCCTTTCCCTCGAATCGTGATATATTTTGGACTGAATTCATTTTTTTCATCTACACCCATCTGACTTTTCGGTAAATCTCGAACATGTCCCATGGATGCTTTTACTTTATATTTTTTCCCTAAATAACGTTCAATTGTTTTTGCTTTTGCTGGTGATTCCACTATTACTAAATAATCTGCCATTTCTGTTCCTCCCAAGAGGGTTTCTTCTTTTATCTATTTGATAAATCTTCACTATTATTAAATACTTTTTACCATTTTGTCAAACGTTACTTTTATCTTTTTATTAAAAATAGGCTTTATTTTAGTCAATATTAGTCAACGTTAGACACCATTTTTCTTTCATTTGGTTCCAATCTTGAACTAAATCATAGGTATTTTGTACTAACTTTGCGCCATCTTGAATCATTTTATGACAACCTTGGGTTTGGGGTAACCAAGGAGTACCAGGGACAGCATATACTTCCCTTCCTTGTTCTAAAGCTTGATCAACAGTAATTAAAGAACCACTTTTTTCTTTGGCTTCAATAACAATGGTCCCAAAACTTAATCCACTAATAATTCGATTTCTTTCAGGGAAATGATATCGTTTTGGTGGTGTATCAGGAGGGTATTCAGAAATAACTAACTGATTCGTAATTAAATCATAAAATAAAGCTTCATGTTGTTTAGGATAAATATGATTAAATCCACTTCCGAGCACAGCAATTGTTTTGCCATGATAATAGGTGGCCAAATGGTGTGTGTATCCATCAATTCCTAATGCCATCCCACTTACAAACAGCCAATTATCTTTTACTAATGGACCTAATATATCAAACATTTTTTTCTTAGCCTCTTTAGAAGGATATCTTGTACCTACAACACTCAAAGCAGGTTGATAATTTAATAAATTTGAATCCCCAAGTCCATATAGTACGATTGGTCGATCAGGAATACATCGTAAAGCAGAAGGATAATTTTCATCTAATATTGTCCAAACATGATAGTCATTTAAGTCATTTTTCACTTTACTTAATAAATCTTGATCTCGGAGATAAGAAAATAACTTATTCGCTTTATCTTTTGTAATGTGAAGTAAAGTTTGCATGTCTGTTGGAGTCCATTCGTAGAGGGAATGTAAGGTTGGATCTTGTTGTAAGAAACGGTGAATCAGAGGTCTTGAAGTATAGCAAACACGATGGAGATGGATTAAACGAAAACGCGTTTGTTGCAATAAATTTCACTCCTATTCTTTGGAACAACTCAACATCCTAATCATGCAATGTCGAGTTGTTCAACATACTATCTTTTCAATAGTTTCATTGTATAAAAATGGTAGGTGTTTGTCTATCTATTTTTTTCTTTTTATATCTGTGTGTTTATCAACTTGATAAATAAAAGCAAATACTTCTGCTACTGCATGATATAATTCTTCAGGTATTTTTTCATTGATATTTAATGTTGCTAGAAGCTCTATTAAATTATGATCTTGTTGAATAGGAAGTTCAGCTTTTTGCGCTTTTTCAATAATTTGTTGTGCAATTAAACCTGATCCAGTTGCAACGACTCGTGGAGCTTGATCATTTTGTTCATCATAACTTAGAGCAACTGCTTTTTTTCGTTTGTAATGGTCTGTCATATCCGAATATCCACCCCTACTTTAGTAACGGTATGATCCTTTTTTTTCATTATTTGTTGCTCTATCCTTTCTGTCATCTGTTTAAACTGAACTGACAATAATTGATATTCTTTTCCTGCTAATCCATTTTGCAGCATTGGTTTTAACGAATCTATAAATGGAATAATTTCTGGGTGATGATTATAAACAGAAAGATTAATTTTACGATTTATAACAGACATATCAATGCATGTATCCCCTATTTTTTCTAGTGATATAAAGAAAACGATATGGCAATAGTCTGGATCAATTTGATTACTTTCGTTTTTTTTACTTTCCATATCAATAAATATATCATGCTTTGATTCAAGGAAACTTGGCAGTTGGATGCTCGTTTGAATAAATGCACCTTCTTCTTGCACACTTGTAATCTGCAATCCATTAATGGTATGAACAAGTTGTTCAATATCTTGTTGTCCAACTGTTGACGTATGTACTGTTTGCAAAAGCAACTGTTTTAGCGAATAGTTTTGTTTTGAATTAGTTGCATCGTCCTTCAATAATTGGTATTCATCTAATATTCCGGAGAAATTTAGAAAATGCTTTAATTGTAATAAAAATTGATCTTTAAGGCTTAATGTGTTGTTTTTTGTCGAAGATAATAGTTCTACTACTTTATTTTCTATCTGTTGAGATAATTGTTGATCAGCTAAATTTTTTATTTTCTGCACAATCGATTCAATGTTTTTCCAATTTGAATCTTGTTTCCAGTTATGAAACGTTTCTCTTTCAACTTCAGATAGAAACATTGAAATCTTTGTACGAAGATGGTGCTTCTCTATAAATGCTTGTAATTGTTGTTGTGTTCGAATTTGTGCTGAAGGATTTTCTTCTAATTTTATCATGACTTGCATTAGTTTCTTAAACTGTGAGATTTGTTGATCTGTCAAACCTAACTGCTTGGAAAAAACTGTTCCTAACTTTTCACCAATATAACTTTCTCCATGCCGAACCATCATTGACTGCAACTGATTTTTTATCTCTTTTGTTTGATTTATATCATAATGCTCTGCTAGTATACCTGTCTGCTTTAACGTTTGTAACAACACAGTTTCTTTTTGATCAATTTGTTGATTAATTAAATAGATAATGTTTTTTATTGACCAATTATTATTCGACTTATTTAGCATGCTTTCGACACGAGTTAATACTAATTGTTTATCTTTAACCAAGTATTCACTTGCCTTTAGCTGTTGATATACTTGTTGAAGTTGTTGTCGTAATGAGTTAGTTTTAGCACTAGTTAATGATTTATAGATAGAAGAGGTAATTGGTAATTGATTTGCCATCATCTCAAGCAAATAGGGCATTGATACATTTTTGTTGTTTGCGTTTAATTCTAATGCTTGTCTTAAAGATTCCGGAATAAAGGTAATTTGTGTTTGAACTACCTTTTGAACAAATATTAAATTTTCCTTTGTTAGCGGTAAATGCAATTGCTTTAATAAAGAAGACGCTTGTTGCTCTAGAGATTGCCTATCTGACTTTTCGAATAGAACTTTTAGGTGCAACAATTGATCATTAGTTTGCACTTGAAACCAATAGTTTTTGTTTAATTTAAGACCTGTTTTTAATTGTGCAACAACCTTTTGCTCTCCAAGTTGAATCATTGCTCGTTGATCAGGATAAATTTCTATCACTTTTCCTGATAGTATTTGGCCTAATTTTAATTTATTAGGCTTTACTTGAAGCGTAGTCGTTGACAATTGTGCGGAAATTAAATTAGATGAATAGATAGACAATTTGATATTCCTCCTTCCTTATTTTTTAATCGGAGCAAAAGATTGTCGATGATAAGGGGTAATTCCATAATTTTTAATTGCATCCAAATGTGCTTTTGTTCCATATCCTTGATTTTTTTCAAAGTCATAATTGGGATATTGATGATGCAACTCAGCCATAATATAATCACGCTTTACTTTCGCAAGAATACTCGCTGCTGCAATGCTAACACTTTTTTGATCTCCCTTAATAATAGAATCTGACGAATAGGGTAGATCAGAAAGATCCATTGCATCAATTAATAAATGATCTGGCTGCTGCGAAAGTCCTCCTATCGCTTGTTTCATTGCTTTGATTGTTGCTTGATAAATATTAATTTTATCAATTGTTTTATTGTCTATAATACCGAAGCTATAGGAAACGGCTGCTTTCTGTATTTTTTCATAAAAGAACTCTCTTTTCTGGCGAGACATCTTTTTTGAATCATTAATACCTGGTAAATAGCATGTTTCATCTAATACAACCGCTGCTGCAACAACAGGACCTGCTAAAGGACCACGTCCCACTTCATCAATGCCAACTACAATTTTTTTTCCCTCAGCATGGCACTTTCGTTCGTAAGTCATCATTTGATTAAATTGATCTTTTAATTTTTTCTCTTGCTCTAATCGTTTATAATATTGATTTAAAGCTATTTGTACCCCTTTTCGTTTATCTGTATGAAGTAATTGTAATTGTTGTTGTGTTAATACATTGTCTACCAGTGACTGTTTTATTTCTTTTACTGATTTCTGACTAGCCATACTCTATTCCCCCATTTAATTAATTTATCGGCATACTGCTAAAAAAATAAAGACACCCAAAAGAGGGATGTCTTTGTCTTTTATCTATAAACCTATATTTACTCAGGGAGTTCTAATGAAATCCGACCGATTTTTCCATTTCTTAAATCTCTAAGAATAACATCAGCAGTTTTTTCTAATTGAACATTCCCACCACTTTCGATACAACCTCGTAAACGGCCGATACGCTCCATTAAAGTATGTACATCTTCACTATCCTCTTTTACCTGATAACGGGACATTAACATTGAGTGATAATAAGTGCGTAGATAGTTTAAAGTATAAACAGCTACCTCTTCTAGTGGTAATAATTGATCTTTTATCGTACCAATTGCAGCTAATCGATAGCCAACCAGTTCATCCTCAAATTTAGGCCATAAAATCCCTGGTGTATCTAATAATTCAAAATCTTTTTTTACTTTAATCCATTGCTGACTCGTTGTAATACCAGGACGGTCACCAGTTTTAGCAATTTTTCGTTTCGCTAAACGATTAATTAACGTAGATTTCCCAACATTAGGAATCCCTATAATCATTGCACGTGCTGGTCTTGGACGTACTCCTTTTCTTTTTAGACGTTCCATTTTCTCCTGTGCCATTTGTTTTGCAACAGCAATCACTTGTTGTACGTCTTGTTTTTGAGAAACATCTACTGCCACAGCAGGTATATTTTTTTCTTTATAATAAGTTAGCCATTTCTCTGTAGATATTGGATCTGCTAAATCATTTTTCATTAGAACATACATTTTTGGTTTTTGGTTTAACACTTGATGAAGCATTGGATTTTGTGAGGATAATGGCGCTCTAGCATCAACAAGTTCAATAACAAAGTCCACTAACTTTAGTTTTTCTTGTACTTCACGTTTTGCTTTTGCCATATGCCCTGGGAACCACTGAATTGTCATTGTTTACCTCCTAATCATTCACCATATCAAATCGATCTAACGGCCAATAAATCATTGACGCATTTCCCACTAATTGATTATATGATATGTATCCAAGCATTCGGCTATCTGTAGAATTATTGCGATTATCACCTAGTACTAATAAATGGTCTTCGGGAATCACTTTGAAATCTCCAGGTATATCGCTCATTGAAAAATCCATTGTATATCTTTCGTTCTTTTTTAAAGACGCCTTTTGTTGCTCTAAAAAGGGTTCTGCTACTGCGTTTCCATTAATATATAATGTATCATTTTTTATTTCTACTGTTTCTCCTGGTAAACCGATTACTCTTTTTATATAGTCCTTCTGTTTCGTAGCATGAAATACGACAATATCAAATCTGTTTGGTTCACTTATTTTATAATTTAATTTATTTACAATCATATGATCTCCATCATGTAAATTAGGATACATAGAAGGACCATCTACAACAATTGGTGCGAATAAGAATGTACGAACAATAAATGCTAATAAAACTGCTATAACCAATGCTTTTAGCCAATCAAACCATTCGCTTTTTTTCTTGGCCATTTCTGTTTCCTCCAATACCAATTGCGTTAATTTTTTTATCTATTATAGATTATTTTAATTAATTAACTGTTATGAGTGTTTCTCGTTTCCTCATTAAGAAAAAGGAGCTTGACAAAGCAAGCTCCTTTTACAATCATGATTAGCGAATTTCTTTGATTCGTGCAGCTTTACCACGAAGATTACGTAAATAGTAAAGTTTCGCACGACGTACTTTACCGCGACGGCTAACTTCAATTTTATCAATACGTGGTGAATGTAATGGTATTGTACGTTCAACACCTACACCGTAAGAAATTTTTCGCACAGTAAATGTTTCACTAATTCCACCATTTTGGCGCTTAATGACAACACCTTCAAACACCTGAATACGTTCACGGTTACCTTCAACAACCTTCAAGTGAACTTTCACTGTATCACCCGGACGAAAATCAGGATGATCTGTACGAAGTTGTTCTTTTGTGATTTCATCAATTATATGTTGCATCTTGTCACACTCCTTCCAAACCAATGCTCTTATCAAATCGTTACTAACAGCGGAACATCGTTTATACGACCTAAGTATTCACTTAAGCACAACAAGTAATATATCATAATTTTATAGATACTTCAACTATTACTTAGTATTCTTTATTAAATTCATCAATCCATGTTTTTTCTTGGGGGGTTAACGGATAGCCTTCTAACAAATCTGGTCTACGCAACCACGTTCGTAAAAGGGATTGTTTATGTCGCCAAGTTTCAATATTTTTATGATTTCCGGATAATAACACTTCAGGAACTTTTAATCCGCGAAAATCTGCTGGTCTTGTATAATGAGCGTGCTCTAGTAAACCCGTTGAGAATGAGTCTTCCGGTGCTGATTGTTTATTACCTAAAACACCAGGTATTAAGCGTGCGACACTATCTATTACAACCATTGCACCTAATTCACCACCTGTTAAGATATAATCTCCAATTGATATTTCATCTGTAACAAGTTCTTGGCGAATACGTTCATCATATCCCTCATAATGACCACAAATAAAAACGAGTTGTTCTTCATGTGCAAGCTCCTCAGCTTTTTTTTGGGTGAATCTTTCACCTTGTGGACACATTAAAATAATGCGTGGCTTTTTCTTATGTTTAAATTCTAGATCGTCAACAGCATCAAATATTGGTTGAGGCATTAATACCATGCCCGCTCCCCCACCATATGGGTAATCATCAACCTTATTATGTTTATTAGTGGTATACTTGCGAAAATCGACTGTTTGATAAGAAAAGGCACCACTTTCTTGCGCTTTTTTTAAAATGGAATTGTTCATTACACCAGTGAACATCTCAGGAAAAATCGTTAATATATCAACATGCATTATTCTAGCAGCCCTTCCATAGGTTCAATTACTATCTTCTTGTCATTAACATCAATTGTCTTAACAACATCAGCAATGTATGGCAAAAGAATATCCTTCTGACTCGGACGCTTTACTACCCATACATCATTAGCACCTGGTGAAAGTATCTCTTTGATTTCACCTAGGGCTTCACCCTTACTAGTATATACCATGCATCCAATAATCTGATGATAATAATACGTTCCTTCATCAAGTGGTTGAAGCTGATTCTCATCTATAGTTAACATACATTCTTTAAACGGTTCTACATCTTCGATTGAGTTATAGGATTCAAACTGTAATAGATCAAACTGCTTGTGTGTCCGATGATTTTTTATGGTTAATGGAAGTGGCTCCTTGTCTGTATTGCCTATCAAATAAAGAACATTCCCTTTTTCAAACCGCTCTTTAAAATCTGTAATTCTTACGACTTTCACTTCACCTTTAATACCATGCGTATTAACTATTTTTCCAACATTATATCGTTTTGGTTTATTCATTTTTTTCACCCACCTCGTGTATACGTATAATTATGCCATCTTTAACTACAATCACTTGATCTGTTATCACTTTATTCCATTCCATTCCTACCTCTACATCAACAAGTGCTTGTACTTCTCTTTCTTCTATTTCACTTTCCAGTGGTAATGTATGTATTGCTTCTAATTGATGCTGTATATGTGCCTGCTTTTCTTTTCTATTATCTATTTCTTTTTGAAACTTAACTTTAACTTTTTGCCTATCAAGTGGTTTTTGGCGCTCCATTCGCTTTTGTTCGAAACTTAATTGCTGACATTCCTGTTCAAGCTGATCGATTCTTTTTTTGAACTTTTTTGCTAGTAGTGACCTGCTCATTTCTGTTACGACTTGCCTCACTTTAATCTGTTTAATAATTTGCATGGATGCTACCTCTCTTTATTTAAACATGTTAAGTATGGTTTAACCGTTTTTAGGTATTTATTACTCATTCAGGACACTTAGAGCTGAACATCTTTAGAATTTCATCTTTATCACTTAGTAAAGAAAAACAGGGAAAGGTATTTTGCTCCCCTCCCTGTTTTACATAATGTCAAGAAAAATTCTTTTTTTCGAATCTGAGTTTGCTGCGTAAACAACGGTACGAATTGCTTTAGCAATCCGACCATTTTTACCAATTACCTTACCAACATCTTCAGGATGAACCGTAAGATGATAAATCATCTTATTTGATTCTTCCCTTACCTCTACTGAAATCTTATCTGGATTCTCAACTAACGGTTTGACGATGGTTTTAATTAAGGCTTCCATGTTATCACACTACTTTACTTTTGGTTTTTCGTGTCGTGGAATTTCTTCATGATGCCTTCATTAGAGAATAAGTTACGAACTGTGTCACTAGGTTTTGCACCATTAGACATCCAGTTTAGCGCTTTTTCTTCATCTAATTTTACTTCAACCGGGTTAGCAACCGGATTGTATGTGCCAATTTGTTCGATAATACGTCCATCACGAGGAGAACGAGAATCAGCTACTACTACACGATAGAAAGGGTTACGTTTTGATCCCATACGTTTTAAGCGGATTTTTACTGCCATGTTTCGCACCTCCATTTATAAATGTTTTTCACAAGTTTAGATTCTATCAGAAGTTTGGGAGTCTGTAAAGTGTTTTTACATTACATGAATGGAAAATTAAATCCTTTACCCTTTTTTCCCTTTTTTCCTTTTTGCATATTTGTCATTTGTTTCATCATTTTCTTCATTTCTTCAAATTGTTTTAACAATCGATTGACCTCTGACACTGAGCGTCCAGAACCTTTTGCAATGCGCTTTTTACGACTTGCGTTCATCAAGCTGGGATCTTCGCGCTCTTTTTTAGTCATTGATTGAATAATTGCTTCAACATGAACAAGTTGTTTCTCATCAAATTGGGCATTTTTCAGCCCTTTCATCTTATTAGCACCTGGAATCATTCCAATTAGATCTTCTAATGGTCCCATATTTTTAACTTGATCCATTTGCTCAAGAAAATCATCAAAGGTGAATGAAGCAGAGCGCATTTTTTCTTCTAATTCTTGCGCTTTTTTCTGATCAACATTATCTTGTGCCTTTTCAATTAATGAAAGAACATCACCCATACCTAAAATTCGAGAAGCCATACGTTCTGGATGAAATGCTTCTAGTTCATCTAGCTTCTCTCCCATACCAGCAAATTTAATTGGTTTGTTGGTAACGGCTTTAATAGAAAGTGCAGCACCACCACGTGTATCTCCATCTAATTTTGTTAAAACGACACCTGATATATTAAGTTGCTGATCAAAGCTTTCAGCAACATTAACTGCGTCTTGACCAGTCATGGAGTCTACAACAAGAAAAACTTCATCTGGATCTACGTTTTGTTTAATCTGTTGTAATTCATCCATCAAATGTTCATCTACATGTAAACGTCCAGCTGTATCAATAATAACGTAATCCAGATGCTCATCTTTAGCCTTTTTAATTGCCTGATTAGCAATATCAATTGGGTTTGCTTCTGTTCCTAATGAAAAAACAGGTAAATCTAATTGTTTCCCGATTGTTTCTAGTTGATTAATCGCAGCGGGACGATAAACGTCTGCAGCAACAAGTAATGGCTTTCTGTTATGCTTTTTCCGAAGTAGATTAGCTAATTTACCAGTTGTTGTTGTTTTCCCTGCACCTTGTAACCCAACCATCATAATTACCGTGGGAGGACGTTCACTAACTGCGATTTTACTTTGCTCTCCACCCATTAAAGCAGTCAGTTCTTCTTTAACTACCTTGATAACCTGCTGACCTGGCGTTAGACTTTCCATCACATCTTGGCCAATCGCTCGTTCCTTAATTCGTTTAATAAGATCCTTAACTACTTTAAAGTTAACATCTGCTTCTAATAATGCCAGACGTACTTCTCTAGTCATTTCCTTTACATCTTGTTCACTTACTTTCCCTTTGCCTGTCATTTTTTTAATCGTCTGTTGTAGACGTTCTGCTAAACCTTCAAATGCCATAAAGAGTATCCTCCTACTCTAGTTCTTTTAAAATCTTCACCAATTTTTTCGCTTTTGCATGATCTTGTAATTCGTTCGTTAATTGATCTACTATTTTCTGACGCGCAATAAATTTCTCATATAGTTGCAATTTCTTTTCATAGTCCTCAAGCATCGTTTCAGTGCGTCGAATATTATCATATACTGCTTGTCTTGACACATGAAATGATTCAGATATTTCACCTAAAGAGTAATCTTCTAAATAATACATCTCCATATAATTACGTTGTTTCGGTGTTAATAATGATTGATAAAAGTCAAATAGAAAATTAATTCTTGTTGTTTTTTCTAGCAAAACTCAACACTCCCTTGTTAAGTGAAACATCTTTACATTTTATAGTAGATGATTCATGAATTGACTGTCAAGGGGTTACCCTTTATCAGGTTCAATCATATCAGCGAATAGTCCATATACAAAAGCATGTGCATCAAACATTTCTAAATCTGTTACCTTTTCACCTAAACCAACAAACTTAACTGGAATATTTAATTCTTTTCTAATAGCAAGTACAATTCCGCCTTTTGCAGTTCCATCTAATTTTGTTAAAACAATTCCTGTAACATCTGTTGCTTCAGAAAATGTTTTAGCTTGACTTAAAGCATTTTGACCTGTTGTTGCGTCTAAGACCAATAGTACTTCATGAGGAGCACCAGGAATCTCTCGCTCAATTACTCGTTTTACTTTTGATAACTCATTCATTAGATTCACTTTGTTTTGCAAGCGACCAGCTGTATCACAAAGTAAAACATCTGCATGTCTCGATTTTGCGGCCTGTACACCATCATATATAACCGCCGCAGGGTCACTTCCTGCACGATGCTTAATCACTTCTACACCGACTCTTTCTCCCCACACTTCTAGCTGTTCGATGGCACCAGCACGAAAGGTATCACCCGCAACAAGCACTACTTTTTTTCCTTGTTCAGTTAACTGATGTGCTAATTTCCCAATCGAGGTCGTTTTACCTACACCATTTACCCCTACAAACAAGAATACAGATAAATCATTCTCTTTAAGCCTCAAATTTGCCTTAGTTAGGTCGTCATCACCAGCATAAATTTCAACGAGCTTTTCTGAGATAACATCTTTTACTTTTTCTGTATCCTTCATGTTTTGTCGTTTAACTTCCATTTTTAATTCATCAATTAAATCCATCACTGTGGTTACACCAACATCTGCTTGGATTAAAATTTCTTCTAGATCCTCAAAAAAGTCTTCATCAACTTTACGATATCGCGCTACCAAGTTATTGATTTTACTTGAAAATGTATCTCTAGTCTTAGTTAAACCTGATTTATATTTGTCAGATACTTCATGTTTTTCTTCAGAACCTGAAAATTTTTCTTTTAACTTTTTGAAAAAACTCATTCACATTACTTCCTTTCTAGCTAATTATACAGTTGTGTTCATCATTTCGTTTGTCTCTTCTAATTTCACAGAAACTAGTCTAGATACACCAGACTCCTGCATCGTTACACCATATAGCACATCTGCTTCTTCCATTGTTCCTTTTCTATGTGTGATGACAATAAATTGCGTATTATTACTATATTCTTGTAAATATCTAGCAAACCGCTGGACATTGGCATCATCTAATGCAGCTTCTACCTCATCTAACACACAGAATGGTACAGGACGAACGCGTAAAATAGCAAATAACAATGCGATCGCCGTTAAAGCACGCTCACCACCAGATAATAAAGCTAACTGTTGTGCTTTCTTGCCAGGTGGTTGTGCTTTTATTTCAACACCTGTTTCTAATAAATCATTCGGATCCGTTAATTGTAATGCAGCATGTCCCCCGCCAAATAGCTGTTGAAACACATATGAGAATTCTTCTTTAATTTGCATAAAAGTATCTTCAAATCGACGTTGCATTTCTTCATCCATCTCTGCAATCACCGTATAAAGTGTATCTTTTGCTTCGTTTAGATCGGCTTGTTGTTCTGTTAAAAACTGATAACGTTCTTCAATTCGTTCATATTCTTCGATTGCACCAATATTTACTGTGCCTAACTCCTCAATAGAACGTTTTAGTAACTTCACTTCACGACCAGCCTCTTCTATATCATTCGCCTTCGGATAAGTCTCTCGGGCTTTTTCAAAAGTTATGATATACTCTGTTTGTAAATGATTGATTTTATTTTCTAATTCAACATCTAACCGGTTTGCTTTCACTTCATTTGTTTGAATTTTTTCGACAATAGCTTGTTTTTGATTTTGCATCGTTTTGATTTCTCTTTCAGCGTCCTCAATTGCTTGTGTCTTTTCCAACCTTTGCTGTCGATATTGCTGTATTTTTTTCGTTGTTTCTTGTTTTTCCTGTTCTTTTTTCCATACACTTTCTTCAATTTCCTGCTGCTGTCGATTACTATTTTGAAAAGCCATTAATTCTTGTAGTTGTTTTTCTGTATCTTTTTTCGATTGCTTTAGTTCTTCCAGACTATTCATTAAGTTTGTTACTTTTTCTTTTTGGTGGTGTACATTTCGGTCTTGCTCTGCTAATTTTATTCGAAGCTGATGCATATTGTTTTGCAATGCTTGATAATTCACTTGATGCTCATTTTTGGTATTCGTTAATTCCTCTATTCGATGTTGTGCATTTGCTAATCTCTGCTCCATTTGATCTAATTTATCTTGAACAGCTTTCTTTTGTTGCTTTAAGCGATGAAACTCTTGATCCAACTGTTGTTTCTCTTGGTCATAAATACCTAAATTATCATGAATATGACGGAGTTGAACTTTTTTCTCTGTATATTGGGCTTGTAAATCATTTTCATGTTTTTGTAATGTTTGAATTGTTTCTCGGACTTCCTCTAATGCAGCCTCTTTACTTTCTAATCGGTGTTTTTTCTCTGCTACTTTTTGTTCAAACTGTAATGTTTGTTCATGAGATTTCGTGATTTTCTCACTAACTTCTTGTAGGTCTTTTTCTCTTGTGAAAAGGGATTGATTATTATTTTTTCTTGCACCGCCAGACATCGAACCTCCAGGATTAACAACATCACCATCCAGTGTAACAATACGAAAACGCCGTCCAGATAGTTTGGCAAGCTCATTTGCATCTTTTAATGTCTGTGCAAAGATAGTATTTCCTAATAAATTGTGTATCACTGCATGATGCTTTTGATCATATTGAATCAAATTTGCTGCAACATCTACAAACCCTGAATGATTGCTTAGCTGTCCTAACAATGAAGATGGGATTACCTTTGGTCGCATTGTTTGTACTGGTAAAAATGTAGCTCTTCCATTGTTCGATTGTTTTAACCACTGAATTGCTTGCCGCGCACACTTTTCATCATTTACTACGATATGTTGTGATTGCGCCCCTAATGCAGTTTCCATAGCAACTAAATATTCTTTTGGTATATCAATAAGTTCAAGTACAGCACCATGAATACCGTTTAATTGGCCGTCTTCTCTCGCTTTCAAAACAGCTTTTACACCTTGAAAATACCCTTGAAAATCTTCTTTCATATCGGTTAACATTTCTTGTTTAGACTTTAATTTCTCTATATATTGATAGCCCTGAATTAATTTATCCTGTGATGCTTGATAGTCCGTTTTGCTCTGTTGGATATCCGCTTTAATGGATTGAACTTGTTGTTGTTGTTCCTTTATTTGTATATTATAATTGTCAAGTTCAGTTTTTAATTCATTTAATTCTACTGTTGATTTGTCCCTTTTTGTTAACTGATCGTCAAATTTGTCCATGTGGTTTTTTTGTTTTAACTCGATTTGTTCAAGTTGTTGTGTAATGGATTGTTTCTCATTACGTTTAGCAGCCTGTTTGTTTAAACCATCAATGTATTCTGCTTTTAATTCTTCTATTTTATCCTCTATATTTTCTTCCGCATCAGTCAATTGTTCTTGTATGTTGTGTATTTTTTGTTGAATGCTATCGCGCGTTTCAATCAATTGTGTTAATTGACTTTCTTCCTTAGCATATTGATCCGAAGACGTATCTATTTTTGATTGAAGTGTTTCTAAGTTAGATGATAGCTGTGATTTATTTTGTTCATAATGACGAGAGCGTTCCTGGATTAACTTCTTGTTACCTTGTAAATTTTCTAACTCTTGTGTTAATTCCAATAAAAAATCTTGTAACTCTTGAATCGTTTGATCCAGTCTTTGCATATCTTGTCGTTCTTTTTCAACAGACGCCTCATTTTGCTGAATAGTCGTAGTCTTTTCTATTTCTTCATTTTTTTGCTGCTCAACCGTTTTTAAATATTCTTTCCAATCTCTATGTAATTGTTCGATCTCAGCAATTAATAAAGAAATTTCTTTCCCTGTTAATATTTCTTTTTTGTCTAGATATTCTTTTGCGACTGATGCTTGCAGTTTTAAAGGATCTAATTGTCCTTCTATTTCATAAATAATATCTTCTACTCGATTTAAATTTTCTTGTGTTTCTGCTAGCTTATATTCTGCTTTTTTCTTTCGATTTTTATATTTTAGAACACCTGCCGCCTCTTCAAAGATGGTTCGACGCTCTTCTGCTTTTGAACTTAGAATTTCTTCGACTTTTCCTTGACTAATGATAGAAAACGCTTCTCTTCCAAGCCCAGAGTCCATGAATAAATCAATAATATCTTTCAAACGGCAAGTTTGTTTGTTAAGTAAAAACTCACTTTCACCAGAACGATATACGCGTCGTGTTACACTTACTTCTTCATAATCAATCGGAAGTGTTTGATCCTGATTGTCTAAGACAAGGGTTACCTCTGCAACATTGAGGGGTTTTCTCGAATCACTGCCCTGGAAAATAATATCTTCCATTTTGGTACCTCTTAACGACCTAGCTGATTGCTCACCTAACACCCAACGGATTGCATCAGTAATATTACTTTTCCCACTACCATTTGGTCCAACAACCGCTGTTACTCCAGGTACAAAATCAACCGATATTCGTTCAGCGAAAGATTTAAAACCAACAGATTCAATTTTTTTTAGGAACATATGCATTCTCCTATTTAGCCTAACAAATTAATTAACTATTTTTAATTGATGTTTTCTTTTCAACCAATTTATTTTATCATAAAGATGAAAGAGTTAGAAGGTTAGATTGTTATACAGCGTACTCATAATGATCAAATTGGTTAGTTACATTCTAAATTCTAGAAAGATAATAAAGAGGTGAATATAAATGAGTCAGTTAAACGAAGCAACAAAAGAAAATTTAGCATACTTACTTGAAGAGATTGCAAAGAAGTTACAAGTGGTAAACCAATCCATTATGGATCCCGAAGATTATGATCTAAAAAAATACGATCAATTGAAACTACTTTATGATGTTCTACAGCAAAAAGAACAACTAAGCGTTTCAGAAACACAAGCATTTGTACAAGAATTAGCAACTATAAGAAAATAAATGCATTTTTATAGTTAGAAGCAGATTGTAACTTAACTATATCTTCCTCTTCATAACAAATTCTATTATACATGTCGTATTAGGATAAATGATTGTTGGCTTGTTTTTACGAATGAAAAACTCATAAAAACGAGCCAACCATCACATTATAATACATAGATAGCTAAGCTCTATTTATAATAATCTAATGCTTTCTTTGCAGCTCGTTGCTCCGCTTCCTTCTTCGTTCGACCTTTTCCTTCTCCATTTACTTCTCCATTTATTTTTACTTGTGCAACAAATTCCCGGTCGTGCGCTGGTCCATTTTCTTCTACAATTTCGTATATTATTTCTGCTGTTCTTTTTTGTTGAATTAATTCTTGTAGTTGACTTTTATAATCCATTCCATGAAAAAAAGCACCTTGATTAATTTTTGGATATACATAAGCTTCTAAGAAATATATAACCTCTTGAAAGCCTTGATCTAAATACAGGGCTCCAATAAAGGCTTCAAAAACATCAGCTAATAAAGCTGGACGATGTCGTCCTCCTGTTCGCTCTTCACCCTTCCCTAATAATACAAATTGGTGAAAAGACAATTCTTTTGCAAAATCAACTAATGCAGGCTCGCAAACAATTGCCGCCCTTAGCTTAGTTAAATCCCCTTCAGCCATATTTGGATAGGTGCGATATAAATATTGTGAAATACCTAACTCCAAAACGGCATCTCCTAAAAACTCCAGCCGTTCGTTATCACTTAATGGTTGCTTTTTATTTTCATTTACAAAAGAAGAATGAGTGAATGCTTGCCTTAATAATTCCTCTTTAGAGAACTGAATATTTATCTGATTTTGTAATGGTTGAAAATCCATAAACCTCTCCACCTTGACAGATATTTTTTGTGAATGTGGTAAAAGTCTCGCTGAAAAGCGAGACTTTTTTATTTTTACAATATTGTTTTGTTTACGATTGGCTATCTATGTAATTCACAGCGTCACCAACTGTTGCTATTTTTTCTGCATCTTCATCAGCAATTTCCATATCGAACTCATCTTCTAATTCCATAACAAGTTCAACTACATCTAATGAATCAGCTTCTAAATCATCTTTAAAAGAGGCTTCCATTGTTACTTTCTCCTCTTCTACATCTAAACGATCTACTACAAGTTTCTTCACGCGATCAAATGTTTCTGCCATCTTGCTGTCACCCCCTTTCAATGTCGATATAATAAGTGCATACCTACATTACCATACCACCATCAACTTGTATAGTTTGGCCTGTAATATAAGACGCATCATCAGATGCTAGAAAACGAACAACATGCGCTACATCTTCAGCTTTACCTAAACGCGCCAACGGAATAAGATCTGACATCGCTTCACGTTGTTCTTCTGTTAACTGGTCTGTCATATCTGTTTCAATGAATCCAGGTGCTACAGCATTTACTAAGATATTTCTACCAGCAAATTCTTTTGCTGCCGTTTTTGTCATACCAATTACACCAGCTTTTGCAGCCACGTAATTGGCTTGTCCAGCATTTCCACTAATACCAACAACCGACGCAACATTAATAATCCGACCACTTCGCTGCTTCATCATTTGTCTTGTCACAGCTTTTGTAGATAAGAAGACTCCCTTTAGATTAGTTTGAATGACATCATCAAATTCTGATTCCTTCATCCGCATCATCAAATTATCTTTGGTGATTCCTGCATTATTTACTAAAATATCAAGACGACCGAACGTAGATACTGTTTCTTTAATCATTTGTTTCACTTCTTCTTCTACACTAACGTTCGCCTGGATTTTTATTGCCTTGGAACCCATTTTTTCAATTTCATCGACGACTTCTTGTGCCTTCGCTTCATTCCCTGCAAAATTAACAACAACAGCAGCTCCATTGCGTGCAAATTCAAGTGCAATTGCTCGACCAATACCTCGGGAACCACCTGTCACAAGCGCAACTTTTTCTTCAAACATTATTTTTCCTCCTTATACCACTCTACAAAATCAGCCAATGATTCTGAATCTTGCACTGTAAAAGTTTTCATACGGCGATTAATTTTTTTAACTAAACCTGTTAGAACCTTACCACTTCCGACTTCCACAATTGCATCTACATCAGATTCAATTATGTCACGAATAATTTCTTCAAATCGGACAGTAGAAAACAATTGTTCAACTAATCGTTGTTTGATTTCTGTATGCTTTGTTACTTTTTCAGCAGTTACATTTGCATAAGCAGGTAATGTAATGTCATTAATGGTGATATCCTCAAGTGAACTTGCAAAGGATTCAGCAGCTGGCTTCATAAGAGATGAATGAAACGGACCGCTAACACTCAATGATAAGACACGTTTTGCTCCTGCTTCTTTTAATCTTGTTATTGCCAAATCAATTGCATGGTTATCACCTGAGATAACAATTTGACCAGGACAATTTAGATTAGCAATTTCAATTACCTCATCTGTTTCTTGTGCAATGATATCTAATTCAGATTGGAGCTGATTCTGTTCTAAACCAAGAACGGCAGCCATAGCACCTTTACCTTTTGGATAAGCTTGTTCCATTAATTTACCTCTCGTTTGAACTAAAGGTAAAGCATCTTCAAATGAAATTGCTCCTGCTGCTACAAGGGCGCTATACTCTCCTAAACTATGCCCTGCTACTACAGACGGAATGATTCCTTCTTCTTCTAATTGTTTCGTAATAGCACAACTAGTTAATAAAAGAGCTGGTTGTGCATGTTCTGTTTGTGTTAATGTTTCTTTCGGACCCTCAAACATTAGCTTTGTTAGATTTATATCAAGCAAAGAGTCAGCTTGTTCAAACATAGATTGGACAAGTGGCGAATCATGATAGAGTGTCTCTCCCATACCTACTTGCTGTGATCCTTGCCCTGGGTATACAAAAGCAACTTTTTTCATATTATTCCTCCTCTAGCGTTGTTTCCATTGTAGCAACTGTTTTCTCTATTGTTTCTGTTACATTGTTTTCTACCATATAACATGCTTGTTTAATTGCACTATAAATAGCTCTTTCATCTGAAGAACCGTGAGCTTTAATTACTGGCGCAGAAAGACCAAACAATCCAGCTCCACCATATTCGGCATAATCCAGTTGATTCTTTATTGCTCTTAAATGATCTTTCATCAACATCGCAGCAAGCTTTGTTTTTAAATTTGAAAAAAATGACTGTTTTAACATGGAAAATAAACTCAATGCCGTACCTTCAATCGACTTCAATGCGACGTTTCCACTAAACCCATCTGTGACAATAACATCTGCTTTTCCGTCTAACAACTCTCTTGCTTCGATATTGCCAACAAAATTGATTGGCGCTTCTTTCAACAAAGTAAAAGCCTTCTTTGTTAATTCATTTCCTTTACCATCTTCTGCACCAACATTTAATAATCCCACTTTTGGGGAGGTAATCCCTCTTACTTTTTCCACATAAACGCTACCCATTATTGCATACTGTAGTAAATGCTTCGGTTTAGCATCCACATTTGCACCAACATCTAATAGCACAAAACCTTTTTTATCCATTGTTGGTAATGTCGGTGACAGTGCTGGCCTTTCAATTCCCTTTATTCTTCCTACATGAAATAAACCAGCACTCATTAATGCACCAGTATTTCCAGCAGAAATACAAGCATCTGCTCTTTTTTCTTTCACTTCATTTGCCATCAGTACAAGTGAAGCATCCTTCTTTCTTCTTACTGCGCGTACTGGTTCGTCTTCACTCGTGATAACAGTTTCTGTATGTATAATTGATATCTGTTCAGTTGTTGATAACAAAGGCTTTATTTTATTTTCATCACCAATTAAGACAATTTCTAAATCATTCAAATCTTTAACAGCTCTCATTGCACCTTCAACAATTGCTTTTGGTGCATGATCTCCACCCATAGCGTCAATTGCTAACTTCATTTCGATCTTCTCCTTTTTGTTCGTTTGACCGATACATATCAAAAACGCCTGAAAAAACCACTTCATTTTCGACATAACTATTCACTTCTACTTTGGTTCTCATATTTCTTGCTGAAGATGAAATCACATTTGCTTTTGCAACGACGCGCTCTCCCTGCTTTACTTGTCTGGTGAAATTAATATCAGCTTTTATCGTTAATGCTAGCTCATCGTTAATAACAGCTACAGCTAGTGAATTTGCTTGTGCGAATAAATGATGTCCACGAGCAATATAATTACGTGAAAAAACATGTTCTGCACCAATGTCTAATATAGAAATTGCTCGTTCATCTAATTCTAAATCAATTACCTCACCTATTACCTCATCTATGGGTAAGGCTTTAACGGTTTCGTTCCATTGGTCGGTAGCTACCGATTTAATTCGTTCTCTAAGTTCAGGAATAGATAACTCCATTCTGTCTAGTCGAATCGTTTGAATGCTCACATGAAACTGATTAGCCAATGCTTCATCTGTAATAAACGGCATTTCTTCTATTGTCTGACGAAGTTTTTCTTGTCTTTGTTTTTTTGGTAACTTCATTATTTCACCATCCTAATAGGCACCTGGCCTATTTTTATGACTAGGTACTAATAGTAATATATAATACCTATGGAATTCTTGCAAGTCCTTTATTAATCAAAAGTAATCTCACCTTCTGCAAAAATTTGCTTTACGTACTGATTTAACGCTTGATAGTCTGAATCATTTGTTAATAAATTATTATAAACAATAGACTGTGCATCATTTCTTGCGGTTTCAAGTGCACGATAATCTTGTGCAATATCAGCTACTTTAAATTCAGGTAGTCCACTTTGTTTCTTACCAAAGAAATCTCCTGGTCCTCTTAATTGCAAGTCTTGTTCCGCCAATTCAAATCCATTTGTTGTTTCTGTCATAATTCGCATACGCTCTTTACCCACATCACCTTTTGGATCAGCAATTAAAATACAATGACTTTGCGCGTCTCCACGCCCGACGCGCCCCCTTAACTGATGAAGCTGTGATAATCCAAAACGTTCTGCATCATAGATTACCATTACAGTCGCATTAGGTACATTCACTCCTACTTCTACTACTGTTGTGGATACTAGTACTTGAATTTGATTAGAAGCAAACTGTTGCATGACTTCTTCTTTTTCATCGTTATGCAATCGACCATGTAATAACCCTACATTAATATGCTGATAGAACGTCTCTTGTAGTTGTTGATAAAGATCTACTGCGTTTTGAATATCTAATTTATCCGACTCTTCAATAAGTGGACATATTACATATGCTTGAAAACCATCTTCTACTTCCTTTTGAATAAATTGAAGAACCCTTGTTAGCATATTTTCTTTCACCCAATAAGTCTCTACTGGCTTCCTACCAACTGGCATTTCATCAATTTGACTTACATCCATATCTCCAAAACTTGTAATTGCTAATGTTCTAGGAATTGGGGTTGCTGTCATAAATAAAACATCTGGATCAATACCTTTATCCCGAAGTGCTTTTCGTTGGTTCACTCCAAAACGATGCTGCTCATCAACAATCACAGTTCCTAAATTAGGAAAATTGACATCTTCTTGTATCAAAGCGTGTGTACCGACAACAATATCTATTGATTGCTGCTCAATCATTAATAAAGTTTCTTTTCGTTTCTTTCCTTTAATAGAACCAGTTAATAAGGAAATAGAAACTTCATCCCCAAATAACCCTTTTAGGGATGCAACATGCTGTTCCGCAAGTATTTCTGTTGGAACCATGATTGCACCTTGCTTCCCAGCAACAATGGAAGCATACAAACTAATAGCAGCTACAGCTGTTTTTCCTGATCCAACGTCCCCTTGTAATAAACGATTCATTCGATAGGGCGAACGCATATCTTGAAGGATTTCTTGAAGTGATCGATCCTGTGCCTTCGTTAATTGAAAAGGAAGTTTATTAATAAACTGATTAACAAGAGCAGCATCAAACAACTGACTATTCCCTTGTATACTTTCTCGGTTTCTTTTGCGCAACAATTGCATTTTTAATTGAAACAATAACAGTTCCTCATAAATAAATCTTCGTTTTGCTTGTTTTAATGCTTGAAAACTAGAAGGAAAGTGCATTTCTTGTAATGCTTTCGCGCGTGATAATAGCTTGTATTCCATCAAATAAGTAGAAGGCAATAATTCATCTATTTGCTCTCCAAATTGTTCAATTGTTTGTTTCATCATTTTCTTTATTTGCACGGATTTAATTGGTTGTTTTACATAGTATACAGGTTGTATCGGTTGATTTGTTTTGGCTTTTCCTTTTTTGTATTGCTCAATCGTAATCTGTAAACGATGTTGATCCCATTTCCCTGTGCACGTTACAATAGCACCCGGTGTTAGTTGTTTTTTCGCAAATGGGCGATTGAACATCACCCCTTTTACCACTGCATGTTCTACTTGAATGCGTACTACAAGCCTAGATTTTTTTCTACCGTAATAAGTAACAGTTGGATCTCCAAGAACTTCTCCTTCAATTGTGACCTTTTCATCATGAACCAACTCACTTAAAGGCTTTATCTCATAGTTCTCATAACGATTAGGAAAGTAAAATAATAGATCAAAAACCGTTTGAACACCTATTTGCTCCAACTGTTCTTTCACTTTATCTCCTACTCCATTTACTGTATCAATAGGCCAATCATTCAATGTACTCACTCTTTCACTACATTATTGCCATGAATTTTTGCAGCTAAAGCTCTTCCTGTAGGTGTTGCTGCTAATCCACCTTCAGCCGTCTCCCTCAGCGCACTAGGCATTTGTCTACCAACACGATACATAGCACCGATCACTTCATCACATGGAATTTTACTCGTTATACCCGCAAGTGCCATGTCAGCAGAGACAATTGCATTAGAAGCACCTGCCGCATTTCGCTTAACACAAGGGACCTCTACTAATCCTGCAACAGGATCACAAACAAGCCCTAACATATTCTTTAAAGTAATTGCAAAAGCCTCTGCACTTTGCTTTGGTGTTCCTCCTGCCATCTCAACCACAGCAGCCGATGCCATCGCTGCTGCTGAACCAACTTCAGCTTGACAACCTCCGGCAGCACCTGAAATAAATGCATTATTTGCAACAACAAAGCCGAAAGCACCCGAGGTGAACAAAAAATTAACCATTTGTTGCCTTGTGGGATTTAAACGTTCTTTCACAGCAAACAGTGCACCTGGGACACAACCAGCACTTCCTGCTGTAGGTGTTGCACAAATCACACCCATAGCTGCATTAACCTCATTTGTTGCTACCGCTTTACTTACAGCGTCAAGGACTAATTCCCCTGATAGAGAATTCCCCTTTTTGATGTATCGCTGTAATAATAATGCATCTCCTCCAACGAGCCCTGATTGAGATTGCACGCCCTTTAAACCATCTTCTACCGCTTTTTCCATAACGGAAAGATTTTGATCCATTTGTTTAATGATTTCTTCTCTAGGTTTATCATGAATATCTATTTCTTGTCTGATCATTGCTTCTGAAATAGATATATTTTCATTTTCCGTAATAGCAATTAAATCTGCAACTGTTCGGAACAAATCAATTCCTCCTAATCTGTATGTGACAAGTATATATACATACAAAAATCACATAGCCGTTGTATTAGTACAAGTATTAATATTTATCGTTTGAAATTATATTAGCAACCTTCTTTGTAGGCTAATCGACAATTTTTGAGATATGCAAAATATGCTTTGCCGCGGCTAATTCATTTTCTATCGATCGTTCAATATTTTGATCCAGTTCTATAACCATCAAAGCTTCTTTTCCAATATCTTTTCGCGAGACTTCCATTCTACCAATATTTATCTCATGCTTTGCTAGAATCTGTGTAACAGAAGCAATTGCACCAAATCGATCATTATGCATGATCAAAATTGCTGGATGGTTCCCGGATAGATGGAGATCAAAGCCGTTTAATTCTGTAATTTCTACTTTTCCACCACCAATTGAGATACCAACAAGCTCGATGCTTTCTGTCTCATTTCCCATTTTAATTCTTACTGTATTTGGATGGTCAACTGCTACATCTTCTTCAGAAAACAGTAGTTTAATCCCTTTTTCTGTAGCAATTTCAATCGAATGTCGAATGTTTTCATTTGCGGTATCAAAATCTAAAATACCAGCAACAATAGCAACATCCGTCCCGTGGCCTTGATATGTTTTGGCGAATGATCCGTAGAAAATTATTTCTGCCCAAGTTGGTTCTTTCCCAAAAAGATTTCGAGCTGCTCGACCAATACGAGCAGCACCGGCTGTATGTGAACTTGAAGGACCAACCATGACTGGTCCAATGATATCAAAAACGGATTTGTATTTCATTTATAATTACCTCATTTCCACAATCCTTACATAATCAATAACACATATTATAGTATAACTTTTTCATTTTTATAAGAAAAGCTTAATAAAGACAATATAGTTACACTAGATCTCATAATGCCGTTAATTCGTAATAGTGCTTTTTAATTTCTTACATTTTTCTCATGAAAAAAGCTCAGGAGTCACCCTGAGCTACAATAATTATTCAATTGCAAATATAAAAGAATAAATTGGTTGATTTCCTTTGTGAACTTCTATCTCAATATCTTGATAATGTTTTTCTAAGAAATCCTCAATTTCAGAAGTTTCTTCATCTGTTCCCTCTTCACCTTGCAAGATTGTAATAATTTCATCTTCTTCAGTAATTAGCTCAGATAAAAGCTGTTTAGTTACTGTTAATTTATCTTTATCAGTGGATTTAATTGCTCCGTCTGCTAAACCCATAAAATTACCATTTTCAATTGTCATACCATCAATTTTGGTATCTCTAACGGCATAAGTAACTTGACCAGTTTTTACTTCTTGACTAGCTTCAGACATTGCTATTTTATTTGATTCAAGTTCTTCATCCGGATGAAACGCTAGTAATGCACTCATACCCTGAGGAATGGTTTTCGTAGGTACAACAACAACTTCATCTTCACTTAATAGCGCTGCTTGTTCTGCAGCCATTACAATATTTTTATTGTTCGGTAAAATAATCACACGTTTTGCATTAGCTTGTTTAATCGCCTCTGCAAGGTCTTGTGTACTAGGATTCATAGTCTGTCCACCTTGAATAACAACTGAAGCCCCAAGACTCTCAAGTAATTCCTTAATGCCATCCCCCATCGCAACAGAGACGATGCCATACTCTTGCTTTTGCTGTGGTTGTTTTGGTTGAGGTGACTTTTCACCTACAATTGAAGTATGTTGTTGACGCATATTTTCTACTTTTATGCTAATAAAACTTCCAAATCGTTGCCCTAAGTTAAGCGCTTCACCAGGATATTCCACGTGAACATGAACTTTCACAATCTCATCATCAGATACAACTAATAAAGAATCACCCAATTGACTTAATTCATTACGAAAAACTTCTTCATCATATGGGTTTTCTTTTAATTTATTTTGATCGAATTTAACCATGAATTCAGTACAATAACCAAACTCTATATCTTCCGTTTGCATATAATCTTGTGCTAATTTATGGTGTTCAGCACTTACCATATCATCCATATTTACAGAAGACACATTCGATTCTGGTAAAGCCTCACCTTTAAGTGAAGCGAGAAACCCTTCATATATAATAACTAGTCCCTGTCCCCCACTATCAACAACACCCACTTCTTTTAAAACAGGTAAAAGATCAGGAGTGGATGCTAATGAATTTTTAGATGCTTCCAAAACACCTTCCATAAATATAATAAAATCGTCTGTTTCCTTTGCTAGTTCTTCTGCTTTTTTAGCAGTATCTTTAGCAACTGTTAAAATTGTACCTTCTACTGGCTTTATAACAGCCTTGTATGCTGTATTGACACCTGAACTTAATGCATTTGCAAAATCTGTTGGTGTAAGTACTTCAGCGCCATTTACTCCTTTTGCAAACCCACGAAATAATTGTGATAAAATAACTCCAGAGTTTCCTCTAGCACCCATCAACAACCCTTTTGCTAATGCATCAGCAATCTCTCCCACACTTTTAGCGGGTAAATTTTTCACTTCGTTTGCACCAGATGTCATAGATAAATTCATATTGGTACCAGTATCTCCATCAGGAACAGGAAATACGTTTAGCGCATCAATCATTTGTGCATTATTCATTAAATGATTTGCACCGAGAAGTACCATCTCCTGAAATGCAGAACCTTCTAACTTTTGTAACACCACTACAACTTCCTCCTTCATATGCTAAACCTGTAAGATGTCTTGTATATAGCCAATTTGCGTTTGTGATCATCTTTTCCTACTTACTCTGCCTGTACTCGTACACCTTGAATAAATACATTAACTGAATGAATCGGTAATCCTAATGTTTTATCAAGCGTGTATTTCACTTGTGATTGTACATTATGAGCAACCTCAGAAATTTTTGTTCCATAACTCACAATGATATACATATCAATACTAATTAAATTATCATCTTGACGAACAACAACACCTTTTGCAAAATTTTCTTTACGTAATATTTCTGCAATACCATCTTTTAGTTGATTTTTTGAAGCCATTCCAACAATACCATAACATTCAATAGCAGCTCCACCAGCTACTGTTGCAATCACTTCATTGGTAATAGTAACTTGCCCATCTTTGGTTATTAACTCAATAGCCATTATTATAATCCTCCTCTAAATATACCTGAAATATATTTAATTACTTTTTTAAGAATTTTCTTGACTATTCTTATATTGCACATATTAAAACTTACTTTTCCTAAACCTATTTTACAATAATACTCTCATTCGTGAAAGCAATTTCAATGCTTCATTACACTGTTTTATTATTGTACTGTTTATGTGTGATACACAATTGATTTTTTCCAAGACAAACCCCTTTATACAATGAACTAAACTTGACGTTCTGTCAAGTGTTTATACTTTATAATAAATGTTCGATTATTGTTATAAACACGGGCTTTTCTATATCACATATCCATGTAAACTTGTTTTTCTAACATTGCAAAATTGTAAGAGGTATGATAAATTATATTAGTATGTAATGAGATAGATGTATGTAGGAGGGATAATTATGGGAAGAAAATGTGTCGTTACTGGACGTAAAACAACTACTGGAAATAACCGTTCTCACGCAATGAACGCTAATAAACGTAAATGGAAAGCTAATGTACAAAAAGTACGCATTATGGTAGATGGCAAACCAAAACGTGTTTATGTATCTACTCGTGCGCTTAAATCCGGAAAAGTAGAACGTGTTTAATTTGAATATTAATCCGGGATAACAAAAAGCACCTTTCTTATAAGGTGCTTTTTGTTGTATTGGTAGACAATGTTAACTTTTTTTAAATGTACCGATAACTACACGCACAAAGCCACCAATGAACCTCGGGAGTTTAATAGTATAAAACTTCATGAGAACCCCTCCTCTTTTCCATATGACAAAGAAACACTTCATTGTATTATATGAATCTTCTACTAAAGAAGTACATCACGACTCTTTATCATTATTAATATGCCTCTATCAAATGAAAAAGTACCTTTTTTTGAAAGAAGCTTGTTAGAAAGACACCTAGTAGATCCCCATGAAAGTGTATGATTATCTAGAGGATAATAAAACCCCTCTAAGGTTAAACCTTCTACTGTTTTAGAAAAAGGAATAAATGAAATGTTCGTGTAATCAGGATCTAAGTCAATACTATATGTTCCCGGTTCAAATAGAAGAATTGCATTTTGTTTATCAACAATTACAGCTTTAATGTTTTGTTGTATTATTGGTAATAATTGTTGAACATTTGCAAGTGTGTGATCCATTCTTCCACCTGTTACACCAAATAAAAAGACTTGATCAGGAAATAGTTTTAGTGCATATGCAATAGCTAATTCTAAATCTGTTTCATTTTTTTCAATTGGGTAACGAATCGTTTCCTCGGCATTTTCTTTAACCTTATTGAATAATTGTTCATTTATCGAATCGAAATCTCCAACTGCTAAATTTATTAAAAGATGATGATCTAGTAAAGTTATACAACCATGATCTGCCCCAATCCAATAATCAACCATTTGATTGTATTTCGATAAATTTGCTATGTGTTTATCTGGTCCGCCTGCTACGATACCTACTGTTTTTATCTGTTGGACCATATCTGAATTCTCCCTATTTGTCATTATTCTGAAGCTTGGCGAATCACCTGAATTGCTTCTTTTCGATCCTTTTTACCGAAAATGGCACTTCCAGCCACAAGTACATCCACACCAGCTTCTGTACATAGCTTTGCAGTTTGTTCATTTATACCACCATCTACTTCAAATTCGACATGTGGAGCAAAAGCTTGACGCCATTCATCTACTTGTTTGATTTTATCAATTACATTTGGAATGAATTTCTGCCCACCAAAACCTGGATTCACTGTCATAAACAAAACAAGATCTATATCTTTTAGAATAGGATATAACGTGACCGCTGGTGTAGCAGGGTTAATAACAACACCTGCTTTTACTCCTCTTTCTTTTATTGAATGAATAGTACGATGTAAGTGATTGCATGTTTCAACATGAACAGTAATGATATCTGCACCTGCTGAAGCAAACGCATCAATATAATGATCTGGATTATCAATCATCAAATGAACATCTAATGGCAAAGTTGTAATAGGGCGTATAGCTTCAACAATCAACGGACCAATTGTAATATTAGGAACAAAGTGCCCATCCATAACATCAATATGGATGTAGTCAGCACCCCCTTGTTCAACCTCAATAATTTCCTTTTTTAATTGTGCAAAATCTGCTGATAAGATTGATGGTGCAATTTTCGTCATGCTTTAATACCTCGGCTTTCTTTTTTGGATTTCTTGATAAAACAGAAGGTAATGTTCGTATCTAAACAAAGCAATTTCATTTGTTTCAACAGCATGTTTTACAGCACATTTCGGCTCATTCACATGCATACACCCACGAAATTTGCAATCCTGTTGCCTTTCTGCCATTTCAGGAAAACATCTAGATAATGCTTCGAGTTCAAGTGTCTCAAATTCTAACGAACTAAACCCTGGGGTGTCAGCAACTAAACCTTCATATATTTCTAGTAATTCCACATGTCTTGTGGTATGTTTCCCCCTACCTAAGCTAGTTGATATTTCATCTGTCTCAATATCTAAGGTCGGATTTAATCGGTTCAAAAGCGAGGATTTACCAACACCTGACTGTCCTGCAATGACAGAAATTTTATTGGTGAAATAGTCACTCAGTCTATCTAATTCTTTATCTTCTTTAACGGATAATATTTCAGTTGGATAACCCACTTTTTGATAAATGGATTGATACATTAGTATCTGCTCTAATTCATCATTAGTAAGTCTATCTACTTTAGAAATAAAAATGACTGGTTTGATATCGTTTGCTTCAACTAGAACTAAAAATCGATCTAATAGTAGCGAGCTAAAGTCAGGTTCTTTTGCAGATACTACAATAATTGCTTGGTCGATATTAGCTATTGGAGGTCTTTTTAATTCATTCTTTCGTTCTTTAATTATTGTAATATAGCCTTGATTCTCCTCTTGTATATCAAAATCAACAATATCTCCCACTAATGGAGTTAACTTCTTTTTTCGAAAGAGACCTCTCCCTCTACATTGATATACACCCTGTTCTGTTTTTACATAATAAAAACCACTAAGTGCCTTCATGATTTTACCCTCAGGCATGTACTTAGTCTCCTTCCACTTCTTCGTAAGCTATTGTTTTTTGTAAAATAACTTCATCATCACGTTCCACTTTATACGTCCCCACTTTATCTGGTGCAATGGTTAAACGAATAGAAAAGTCAGTATCTTCACGAATGCTTTCTGTTTCATATAATGAAGTCAAATCATTATTCATGTCTTCAACATAAATACGAACAAACTGAGGTGAATTGCTATTATTTTCTGATTCACCTTGTCCATCATCTCCACCAGTATAAGGTACAGTAAATGAAACATTATGTGTTATTGGTGGTTTTTCTTTTTGACCAAGAGAAACCACTAAATGTACGGTTTCATCTTCTTTTATTTCAGCTCCTGCTTTTGGTGACTGGGAAATAACTTCTCCCTCTTTTACTTCTTTAGAATGCTCCTCTGTTATATCAGCAGCTAGATTATGATCAGATAAGTATTCCTTCGCTTCTGATTCAGTCATTCCCGATAAGTCATCTAATTCAATTACTTTTTTACCCTTACTAACTTCAAATTGTACAATTGTTTTTGAAGGTGCAACTTTTGTATTTGCTTGAGGTGTTAATTGAGTAACAATATGCCCTTCTGGTTTATCAGAATAAACCTCTATATACTCTACATCTTTATAACCCTTTTCACGTAGTATTCTCTCCACTTGGTTAAAATCTCTACCTTCATAGTTAGAGAATTCTTCCTTTTCTTCTCCCAAACTGACATAAACCAAAACTTCTTTGCCTTCTTTTGTATTCGTATCAGCACTAGGGTTGGTTCGAATCACATGATCTGCAGAAATGTCATCAGAAAAATCTTCTTTTTTTACTACTTTTAATCCCAGATCAGATAATATTTGTTCTGCATTGTCAAACGTTTCGCCAGTTAAGTCTGGGATGGTAACATCATCTGGCTGTAGCCAATTCGGTAAGACAAATAATGCAAATAAACCGGAGGCAATCAGAATGAAAAAAGAAGCGATTAACCAACTAATTAATTTCTTCTTTTTAGATTTTTTATCTTTCTTTTTCGGTTTATCGTTTTTTGAATTGTTTTCCACATTTGTAGGAATGGTATTTGATTTTGTATGCACAAGTGTATCTTGATCATTGTTATGTGATGCATAAGTTTGATCACTAATAACAGGAACGGCTTTTGTATTTTCCCCTTCATCTTCTGGCGGCACATATGGCGGTTCATTTAATCTACTTGGATCTAATGACGAAACCATATCCTCTTCTAAGGCTTCAACCGTGTTATATCGATAAAATGGATCTTTTGTAGTTGCTTTTAAAACAATATTTTCAATACTTTGAGGAATGTTAGGGTTCCATTGTCTTACTGAAGGTGTATTTGCTTGTAAATGCTTTAGAGCAATAGATACAGCTGATTGACCTGAAAAAGGAATACGCCCTGTTAGCATTTCAAAAAATACAATTCCTAATGAGTATATGTCTGATTTTCTTGTAGCAATCCCACCTCTAGCTTGTTCCGGTGATAAATAATGTACAGATCCCAAAACAGAATTTGTTTGTGTAAGGGATGTTGCACTTAATGCTAACGCTATACCAAAATCAGTAATTTTCGCCTGTCCATAATCATTAATTAGAATGTTCTGTGGTTTAATATCGCGATGAACAATATTATTTTCATGCGCATGTTCAATAGCTGAAGTTAGCTGTTGCATGATTTCAATTGCTTCTTGAACAGGAACAGGTCCATACAATTGAATGTATTTTTTTAATGTTACACCTTCAACGTATTCCATTACCATATAATAAATATTATCTTCTTCCCCAACATCATAAATATTTACAATATTAGGATGAGATAAGCTTGTAGCTGATTGGGCCTCACGATGAAAGCGAGTAATAAATTCATCATCATTTGCATACTCTAAGCGAAGTACTTTAATGGCTACATCACGATCCAATATAATGTCATGACCTAAATAAACATTCGCCATGCCGCCTCCGCCTATCATTTTTATTACTTTATAACGTTCATTTAACAGATGCCCTTCTAACACGAGGAATCACCTTCTTTTCCCACCCGAAATTCAGATAATACTAAGGTGATATTATCTTCCCCTCCACGTTCATTTGCTGTGTCTACGAGAGCATTTGCCTTATCACTTAACGGTTTTTCATCCGTTAAAAATGGAACTAATTCATAGTCCTCAATTTTATTAGATAAACCATCGGAACAAAGCAATAGTTTATTTCCAGGCTCCCACTTTTCATTAACCATATCCGGTTCAATATGCTTTTCTGTTCCCAATGCTTTTGTTATGACATTTTTCCTCGGATGAAATGCAGCATCTTCTTTAGAGATCTGACCAGAACGAACAAGCTCATTAACGAGTGAATGATCTTCAGTAACTTGACGAAGCACTTCCTCTGCAAAAAGATAACATCTACTGTCACCGATATTCGCAACACTTATAAAATCATGGCCATAAATTACAGCTACTACAGTTGTGCCCATCCCATAGCATTCTTTATTGTTTTGTGCATAATTATAGACGGATGTATTGACGGTTTCTATCGATGACTTCAGCCAATTTTCAGCTGACGTTTTGTCTTTTATTTCTTCTGATGATTGCCATTTTTCCTGTAAGTGTTCAACGACAAGTTGGCTTGCAACATCTCCGGCTTTGTGTCCACCCATGCCATCAGCAACTACGGCTAAATACTGATCAGACTTATTTTGAAATACACCACCATTATCTTCATTGTGTGCTCGAACTTTTCCTTGGTTTGTTAAAAAATAATGCATTTAATTCACCTCATAACATCCAATTTACTTTTACCATTCTGATCAAACTACTTTAGACATATTCTAGTTAAAAAGAAACCATCTGTCTGAAAATCATCAGGAAAAATTTGCAAACCAACATCTGAAATGCCAAATGAACCTTGCATTACATCGGGCAATGTTTCAAAGAACGTTGGGTCTACTTGATAATCTGGATTATCTTCTAAAAATGATTGGACAACCTGTTCATTTTCTTCACGATCTACCGTACACGTACTATATAAAATTTTACCATCTTTTTTAAGCAAAGGGGAAATTTTTTCTAATAATTCTCTTTGTATCATAGCTAATTTTGTGATATCTTTTTCTTTCTTTTGGTATTTAATATCAGGTTTCCCTCTGATTACACCTAAACCAGAGCAAGGTGCATCAATTAAGATTCTGTCAAACGTACATTCCTCATGAAAGTTAGCCAATTGCCGTGAATCAGCTCCTTTTGCAACAATATTCGTTAGTTCTAATTGTTCTGCTTTTGTATTGACAAGTTTTGCTTTTTTATCATGCAAATCATACGCATGAATTTGTCCCGTATTATTTAACTTCTCTGCAATATGAGTCGTTTTACCCCCCGGCGCACTACAAGCATCTAGAACCGTCATACCTTCAGCCAAATCCATCATTTCTGCTACAAGCATTGAACTTTGATCTTGTATTGTTACCATATGGGTTTGAAATAAAGAGCTTTTCAGAAGATTTCCTTTTACAACAAGACCTTGGTTTGAGAACGCGGAAGCTGCTACATCATAACCTTCACTTTGCAGTTTATTAATTGCTTTCTCTCTACTTAATTTGAGTGGTTGAATCCGCGCCGAAAAAGGCTTCGTTTCTAAATTTGCTTTACACATAGCTGTTGTCTTTTCATAACCATATTGTTTCTCCCAGCGACTTACTAGCCAACGAGGATGACTAGTAATTACACTTAACTTTTCCACATCATCTGCTATATTTTCAAAACCAGGAAACCCTTTTCGTTGTGCCTGACGTAACACACCATTAACAAAAGAAGCAATCCCCTTATGTCCGCGTTCTTTCGCAATACCTACCGCTTCATGGATTACTGCATGATCAGGTACCCTTTCCAAGTAATACATTTGATAAAAAGAAAGATACAAAAGCCATTCAACCCAAGAATCAAGTCTCGCATTCTTCTTAACAAAATGTTTCACAAAATAAGCTAATGTTAATTTTCTTTGGATGGTACCATAGACAATTTCCGTTAATAATCCATGATCTTTCTCTGACACACGATTGGATTTTAACATTTGATCTATTAATAGATGGCTAAAAGCTCCACCATTATCAACTCGAAGTAATATTTCTAAAGCACTGGAACGCAATTTAAATTTTGTCATGGTGATCTCCTAGTCTATCTCCTATTTTTAAATTTTTTCCTTTACCTCTAAGGAAATCTTCCACTGTCATTTGTTTTTTACCAGCAGGTTGAAGCTTTTTTATATTGATACACTGTTTGTCGCCACAGCAAACAATAATACCTTCAGAATGAATATCTACAATTTCTCCTGGTTTTTTATCTACTTGTTTTGCAACCATTTCTCCCCACCAAATTTTGGTGTTCTCACCATTTAATAACGTAGAAGCTACCGGCCATGGATGGAGCCCACGGATATGGTTATAAATCGAATTGCTTGTTTTACTCCAATCAATTTTTTCCTGTTCACGCTTTATATTTGGTGCATAGGTAGCATATTGATCATCCTGTTCTTTTGGATTAATATTACCGTTAAATATATTAGGCAACGTTTCATGTAACAACTCAGCACCTAATTCAGCTAATTTATCGTGTAATGTACCTACATGATCTGTTGGCTGTATAGATAGCGAGTCCTGCGTTATAATTGCTCCTGCATCAAGTTTTTCTACCATATACATGATGGTAATCCCAGTTTCTTTCTTTCCTTGTAAAATGGCATAATGAATCGGTGCACCTCCACGCAATTGAGGTAATAGTGAAGCATGCACATTAATACATCCGTAGGTTGGTGCCTCTAACAAGGCTTTTGGTAAAATTTGGCCAAAAGCAGCTGTTACAATTAAATCAGGCTGATAAGCTAAAATCTCGTCATATGTATCTTTCACTTTTTCTGGCTGATAAACAGGAATATCATGCTTTTCTGCTTCTACTTTCACCGGAGGTGGTGTTAAAGTCCGCTTTCTACCCTTTGGTCGATCAGGTTGTGTAACAACCAGAACAATTTCATAATCATCTCGAATTAATTGTTGTAAAATTGGAACTGCAAAATCTGGCGTTCCCATAAATACAATTTTTTTCATTGTAAACTCTCACTCCTACATTAATTGATACGGTTGAAGATCAATTTGAATAAATAACTCTTCTTTTCTCATATCATTTTCAAAATAAGCTAATATTTTCCTTAAAATCTTTCGTTGATTCGGTTCATTTTTGTATTTTATCATGCATTGATAACGATATCTATCTTTAATCTTAGTCAATGGAGATGGGGTTGGTCCTAGTATACGAACACTTTCTGATAAATGCTTTCTTAATAATAAGCTAATTGTTTTTGTTATTTCCATAACCTTTGCTTGATTTGGATGCGAAACAGTAATCAATGTTAAGTAAAAATATGGTGGGTATTGGTATGTTTTTCTCATTAGCATTTCTTTTTTAAAAAAAGATTCATAATCATAAGCGGAAGCAAGTTTAATACTGTAATGTTCAGGCGTATAGGTTTGAATAATGACTTCTCCAGGTAATTGATGTCTTCCTGCCCTTCCACTTACTTGTGTTAATAATTGAAACGTTTTTTCAGAAGCACGGAAATCAGGTAAATTTAGCAAACTATCTGCAGCTAATACCCCAACTAAGGTTACATTAGCAAAGTCTAAACCTTTCGCAATCATTTGTGTTCCTAACAAAATGTCTGCTTGATGATTCCCAAACTGATTCAATAACTTTTCGTGTGCTCCCTTTCTTCTGGTTGTGTCTACATCCATACGAATGACGTTTGCTTCAGGAATCATTTCTTGTAAGGCCTCTTCTACCTTTTGTGTCCCTGTACCAAAGTAACGAATAGTGTCACTATCGCACTCTGGGCAGTTGTTCGGCATTTTTTCTTCATAATTACAATAGTGGCATTTTAGTCTCTGGTTATTTCGATGATACGTTAATGCAATGTCACAGTGTGGGCAATTATTTACGTAACCACAATCTCTACACATCACAAAAGTAGAATAACCACGTCGATTGAGAAACAACACGACTTGTTCTTTTCGTTGTATCCGTTCTTCTATTGCTTGTTTTAATTGTCTTGAAAACATAGAGCGATTTCCTGCATGCAGTTCATCACGCATATCTACTAATTGAACGCTTGGCATTTTGGCTTCATTCATTCGTTCTGGCATGGATAATAAATGATAAATCCCTTTTTTAGCACGCGCAAAGGATTCTAGTGAAGGCGTTGCACTACCTAATACAACTGGACAATTGTGATAAGTGGCACGATGAATAGCTACATCCCGAGCGTGATACCTAGGATGTTCCTCTTGTTTGTAACTTGTTTCGTGCTCTTCATCAATAATTAATAAGCCTAAATTTTCAAAAGGGGCAAATATAGCAGAGCGTGCGCCTACCACGACTTGTACTTCTTTTCGGTGAATTTTTCTCCATTCATCATATCGTTCACCTTTAGATAATGCGCTATGCATTACAGCAACTTTTGAGCCAAACCTTGCCTTAAAACGTGTTACCATTTGTGGGGTTAAAGATATTTCAGGAACAAGTACTATGGCTTCCTTCCCTTTTTCTAACGCGTGCTGGATCGCCTGTAAATATACTTCTGTCTTTCCACTTCCTGTCACACCATGCAACAAAAAGACACGATGTAATGTGCGATCTAATGCCTCACAAATTTCATCCATTACTTTTTTTTGTTGATTCATTAACGGTAAAGGTTTTGTTCTCTCAATCTCTCTGTATTGATAAGGGTTGCGATATACCTCCACTTTTTCTTCTGTTAATAACTCGTCATTGATTAACTGTTTTACTGTAGAGTGTGTTGTATTTAATTGGTTAAGTAATTGCTTTTTCACAATGGGACCTTTATGTTCTTGAAAGAATTGCAAAATCTTTTTTTTCTTCTTTGCTTGTTGAGGTAAGTTTGCAATAGCTTCCTCCAATTGTAATGGATCTAATATGGAATGTATCATGGTATGTTTTTTTGTTGTTTCCTTTGAATGTACATGGTATATAACTTCCAAATCACCTGCTTGGATGGCTTGCTGCAAAACACGGTATGATCCGCCGGAATCAATAAATTCTTGATAAGGAATATGATCTCTTTCTCCAATTATCCGCTCTAAATCCGAAGACAACTCATTACTTAAACGATGTATTTCTTTTTCATAAGAAGCTTTTAATGCTTGTGGAAGCATAGCTTGGAATGTTGAGATATAAAAACTTAATGTGTAATCCGCTAACCACTTACCTAAGTGTAACAACTCTGGTGTTAGCACCGGTGTAATATCCATTAAATCGTCAATTGATTTTATTTTTTCTATATCGGAATGGTCGGTGAGTTGAAGCACATAACCCATAATTTTCCTCGGTCCAAAAGGTACAATCACACGCATACCAGGAAAAACAGACGCTTCTAAATGTGGAGGTATTTTATAGTCAAAAATTCGATTGGTTTGCGCTACTGGTATATCGACAACAACGTTTGCAACATTCAACACTAATCAACCTTTGTATCTTTATTTATTTGTACGAAAATTTGTTTTGCTATTTCTTGTTTTGTTGCTAGAGTAAAATGACTCCTCTCTCCAGATTGATGTAAATAAACAACATCATTTGTATCTGATCCAAAACCAGCACCTGTAGCTTTAATATCATTAATTATAATAGCATCTAAATTCTTATTTCGTAATTTTTGCTTCCCGGACGCAATTGGATTGTTCGTTTCCGCTGCAAAACCAACTAAAAACTGACTTGTCTTCCTTTCACCCAGTTCCTTTAAAATATCTTTTGTACGTTCTAATTCAATTTGCATAGGTCCATCTTTTTTCTTCATTTTATCATCATACGTAACTACAGGACGGTAATCTGCGACAGCAGCAGATTTAATTACAATATCACTCTTTTCAAACTGTGCAATCATTTGATCATACATTTCTTCTGCTGTTGTAACATCAATTCTTTTAACTTTCGCTGGTGTTTGGAAAGAAACAGGACCCGTAACTAAGGTAACATCTGCGCCCCATTTTGAGGCAATTTCTGCGAGAGCAAATCCCATTTTACCAGAAGAATGATTTGTAAAGAAACGAACCGGGTCTATCTTTTCTTGTGTTGGTCCAGCAGAGATTAATATCTTTTTTCCTGCTAGTAATTGCATCTTCTCTTGATCTTTTTCTATTGCGTTAACAATTGTTTCTGGCTCTTCCAATCTACCTTTACCAACGTAACCACAAGCCAAATATCCCTCACCAGGTTCAATGAATCGATAACCCCATTGCTCTAACGTTTGCATGTTTCTTTTGACTGCTGGATGTCCATACATATGAACATTCATAGCTGGAGCAATATAAATGTCTGCCTCCGTAGCTAATATTGTAGTAGAAAGCATATCATCTGCAATGCCATTAGCAATTTTACCGATAATATTAGCTGTTGCAGGTGCAATGATAAACAAATCAGCCCAATCAGCTAAATCAATATGAGCTATCTTACTTGTATCTTTCTCATCAAATGTATCTGTGTACACTGGATTTCTTGAAAGCGCTTGGAATGTTAATGGTGTGACGAATTCTTGTGCGTTTTCAGTCATTATAACTTTCACTTCTGCACCTTGTTGGATTAATTTACTTGTTAGCGCACATGCTTTATATGCAGCAATACCACCAGACACACCTAATACAATACGCAAACCGTTTAACATATTTAACACCTCTTTGTATTCAAACTAACTATCACATGTTATAGAAGAAACCCTCGTCTACGTATGGTAAACGAGGGAACGATAAAATAAGTAAGTCGTTATCTTCTTTCTTTCACATCTGCAGAAATATAAGTAAGTTTCTCAGCTTGAATTTCTTCTAATGCAATACCAACATTTTTTGCAGATAACGGATTTTCAATCTGATGTCTTTTCAATTCTTGAATTTGACGCGCACGTTTTGCGGCCAATGACACTAAGGTATATTTCGAATTAATTATTGTTTGTAATTTATCAATTGAGGGTTCTAACATCATTTTTCTTCTACCTCCAACACTTTTTTATATTGTTTTGCCACACGTTCACGTTTGCAATGCTCACTTTTTACAATCGCTTGAACTTTTTCTACTGCTTTGTCAATTTGGTCATTTACAACAACATAGTCATAAGCATCCATCATCTTAATTTCTTGTTTAGCTGCATGTAAGCGATTTGCTACGAGATCGTCACTTTCTGTACCTCGACTAACAATTCGATTTTTTAATTCTTCTAGGCTTGGTGGAGACAAGAATACAAATACACCTTCTGGAAAATTCTTTTTCACTTGTAATGCGCCTTGTACTTCAATCTCTAAAAAGACATCTTTACCTGAGTCTAACGTGTCTTTCACATATTTTCGAGGTGTACCATAATAATTGCCTACATATTCTGCATACTCAAGTAACTGATTGTCTTCTATCATTTGTTCAAATTCTTCTCTTGAACGATAAAAATAATCTACTGCTTCTTGTTCACCAGCTCTTTTATTTCTGGTTGTCATTGAAATTGAATATTGCAAGTCTGTATCTTTATCAAATAATGCCTTGCGAACTGTTCCCTTTCCTACACCAGAGGGGCCAGATAAAACAAATAAAATACCCTTTTCTTCAATCAAAATAGATCCTCCTGTTTACTTACATGAAGATTAATATTCATGCGTTCATCTTATTCTTCAGTTATTTCTTCATGGCTTAATACACGCTGTCCCACGGTTTCAGGCTGGACAGCAGAAAGAATGACATGATCACTATCACTTATAATCACTGCTCTTGTCCTTCTTCCATATGTTGCATCTACTAGTTTATTATTTTCTCTTGCTACAGTTATAATACGTTTTATTGGTGCGGATTCAGGTGACACAATCGATATAATTCGATTAGCTGACACAACATTTCCAAAACCAATATTAATTAATTTCAAACTCAATCTTGTTCCCCCTCTGTAAAAATCAACTTTATATCAAAACATGTTTACATCTGTTGGATCAATAATTTTTTCTATTCTAATCTTTTTTATTATAGTACAAACTTAAGCTAGATGAAAATAATTATTCAATATTTTGAATTTGTTCTTTTATTTTTTCTATTTCTGTTTTTAATGTAACTACCCAATTACTGATTATAGAATCGTTTGATTTTGCTCCAATTGTATTTATCTCACGCTGCATTTCTTGTAAAATAAATGCTAACTTTTTTCCTATCGCTTGATCTTCTTCAAGCGTTTTTGAGAAGTGTTTTACATGACTATGTAATCGAGTAATCTCTTCAGTGATATCACCTTTTTCTGCCAATAGAGCAACTTCTTGATTAAACCTTGTTTGATCATCAAATTGATTGTTACTTAAAGCAAAGATTCGATCTAAAATTCGATCTCGATACTCCATTATAACAGTTTCCCTTCGATCACCCAACTGATTTATGATCTGTTTTATTAATTCTAACCGTTTTGTTATATCTTCCGCAATTGTTTTGCCTTCAGTCAACCGCATCTCTGTTACTTTAGTACAGGTTATTTCAACAGCATCTAAAATACGTTTTATTAGCGATTGATCCAAAGAACCTTTACTATCTATTGAAGCAATATCTGGTATTTCAGACATTAAAGATAATACTTCATTAACAGAAATATGATATCTTTCTTGAATAGCTTGAATTACATTCATATATTGTGTTAATAGACTCCAGTTTATTGGTAAATCTGATTGATTTTTATTTTTGTAATCTAATGAAATCGTACAATCGACTCTTCCTCTTTTAAAACTTTTTTGCATTATTTTTTTAATATCATTTTCATAAGAACGAAGACTAAGAGGAGTGTTAATGGAGACATCCAGAAAACGGTGATTAACCGTTTTTATTTCCAGGGAAATCGTTTTTTCTTGTGTGGTTATTAATGTCGATCCAAAACCTGTCATACTATTTGGCATTTTATCACATCCATTATTAAGATTAAATTAAGACATTCAATACTCATTTTTATTTTAACAAAACAGAAAGAAAGTAGATAGGATATTCCTATCTACTTTCTTATCATTGTTTTTTTGCTGGTATAAAACCGAATAATACGGTCGGTATAGCGGCCATGCTTATTACATAAATCCAATCCTTTAAATGTATAGGCACTGTTTCAAAAATAACTTGTAGAGGAGGATAATAGATTACAATCAGTAATAAGACGACAGAAGATATCACTGCTGCTAACAAATATAAGTTTTGAAAAGGATTCCTAGCAAAAACAGAGCGCTCACTTCGACAATCAAATACATGAATCAATTGTGCCATTACTAACGTTGTAAACGCGATTGTTCTTGCGTAAATTAAATGATCCGGATCGCTTTGATAAGCAGTCATAAACGCAAACAATGTAACTAATCCTATCATAAAACCTCTTGTTATAATTTTTAACCCTAGTCCCCTAGAGAATATGCCTTCTTTTACTGGTCGTGGCGGCATTTTCATTACATTCTTTTCAGGTTGATCCAAACCTAAAGCCATTGCAGGTAAACCATCTGTCACTAAGTTCACCCATAAAATTTGAACTGGAATTAAGGGTAAAGGGTAGGACATCATGATAGCAAATAACATAACCAATATTTCACCTACATTTGATGCTAATAAGTAACGAATGAACTTTCTTATATTTTCATAAATATTCCTTCCTTCTTTAATTGCTGCCTCGATCGTAATAAAATTATCGTCTAACAATACTAATGCCGAGGCTTCTTTAGCTACATCTGTACCAGCCATCCCCATACTTATTCCAATGTCACTTGCTTTTAATGCAGGTGCATCATTTACACCGTCACCAGTCATTGCTACAATATGTCCTTTTTTCTGTAACGCTTGAACGATACGTAATTTGTGAGCAGGCGTAACACGAGCAAATACATAAATATCATCAATTTTATCAGCCAATGCTTCATCGGACATTTGATTTAATTCATACCCCGTTAAAACAGCATCATCTTGTACAATTAAATCCAGTTGCTTTGCAATAGCAGTCGCAGTTTTTGCATGATCACCGGTAATCATTACTGTTTTAATCCCTGCATCTTTACAGGCTTTAATCGCCTGCTTCACTTCTTTTCTAGGTGGATCAATAATTCCAGCTAGACCAACAAAAGTTAAATTATTTTCAATGGAATGGTTATCATAATTTAATTCTGTTGAAAGTGGTTTTATACATATTGCAATTGTTCGTAATGCACTAGCAGTCATTTCATCTAACTGATGGTCGATTTTATTTTTGTCTCTACTTGAGATTGGTCTTCTCCCCTGCTGATCAAATATATAGTTCGTTCTAGGTAACAGTACATCTGGTGCACCTTTTGTTATCGCAAAGCGTTGGTGAGAAGCGTCCTCAACAATGACCGTCATTCGTTTACGCTCTGAATCAAATGCAATTTCATCAACAATTTTAAACGGTTCTTTTGATGCTTCAGTAAGATTGGCTTTATGTGCTGCTACTAATAATGCAATTTCCGTTGGATCGCCATCCAGCTTCCATTTTTTATCTTGCTTTTTTATTGAAGCATGACTACATAACATAGCATATAATAACGCTTGTTCTATAAATTTATTTTGGGTTTTGTGTTGATTAACATAGAAATTCCCTTTTAACTCATGGCCGTCACCTGTAACATCAACTAACTGATGATTCATATACAATTGCTTTACCGTCATTTTATTTTCAGTCAATGTTCCTGTTTTATCTGAACAAATTACTGTTGTATTTCCCAATGTTTCAACTGCAGCTAACTTACGAACAATCGCCTTCTTTTTAATCATTCGTTGTACACCAAGTGAAAGTGCCACAGTAACAATCGCCGGTAATCCTTCAGGGATTGCAGCAACTGCTAAAGAGATACCAGAAAGAAACATGTCATATAATGGATGACCCTGCCATATACCAAAAACTACAACCATTGCCGTCAAAAATAGTGCAACCATAATTAGAATTCTTCCTAAACCACCCAAACGCCTCTCTAGTGGAGTTGGTTGTGGTTTTGTTTGCACAAGTAACTCAGCAATTTGTCCCATTACCGTCTGCATTCCAGTAGCTACAATAACAGCTTGTCCAGTTCCTTTTGTTACTAATGTACCCATGAATGCCATATTGTACTGATCAGCAAAATCTAGATCATTTCCCAAAATTTTATCGGAAGTTTTACTTACAGGAATAGATTCTCCAGTTAAAGCAGATTCTTCTATTTCTAAACTATCACTTTTAATTATTCGCATATCTGCAACAATTCTATCTCCACTAGATAGCTTAATTATATCTCCTACCACAACATCTGTAGAAGGAATGGTAATCCATTCTCCGTCTCTTAAAACATGAGCTAGAGGTGCAGATAACTCTTTTAATTTCGTCAATGACCTCTCTGCTTTTTGTTCTTGAAAAAATCCTAATATACTATTCATTAACACAATAACAATAATAGCAATTGCATCGACGTATTCCCCTAATAAACCAGACAATAATGTTGCTGCTAATAACACTAATACCATAAAATCTTGAAATTGCTTCAAAAATAAAAAAAGAAGCGAAGAGCTCTGTTTTTGACTCAGTTGATTCAAACCAAACTTTTTCAGGCGTGCTACTGCAAAATTATTTGTCAATCCTTTCTTCCGATTAGTTGAAAGCTTGTCCATTATCTCATTGTCATCTAATTGATACCATTTCACTTCGCATTCCTCCATTACAATCGCTCCTAATCAAATCTATGCAGGAAGGGCGAAAAAAATGTATAATATGAACACGAGGTGATGAAAGTGACATTTGATGGTGTTGTGACACGCGCAATAACAAAAGAATTACAACAAAATTTAACGACAGGAAGAGTTCTGAAAATATACCAACCGACTCAAACAGAATTAATTTTTACGATACGTACACAAGGTAAAAATAAAGCTTTATTATTTTCTGCACATCCACGTTATGCAAGATTTCATTTAACGGAAGATTCTTATCAAAATCCATCAGAGCCACCAATGTTTTGTATGCTACTTCGCAAGCATCTAGTCGGTGGATTTATTGAAAAAATTGAACAATATGAAAATGAACGCATTGTTTTCTTTTCATTTAAAGGAAAGAATGAAATTGGAGATGAAACACGAAAAACGTTAGCTATTGAAGTTATGGGAAAGCATAGTAATATATTGTTGATTGATCAAGAAAAAGGCCATATCCTTGATAGTATTAAACATGTAGCACCTTCTCAAAGTAGACACCGAACGGTTTTACCTGGTCAACCTTATATATTGCCACCCGATCAAGGAAAAACGAATCCATTGCGAGCAGATTCTGATGTGTTTCGCAAAAAATTAGATTTAAATGCAGGCAAATTAGATCAACAAATTGTAAATTCCTTTATGGGAATTTCCCCATTATTAGCTAAGGAAATTATTTATCGTGCTAAATTAGGATCTTTTACTGCTTACGAATCAGCATTTAATGAACTAGTGACAGACATAAACGAGGATCTTTACGAGCCCAGTATATATCAAAATAATAAAGAGGACTTTTATGTTTTACCCCTAGCTCACTTAACTACAGAACGAGAATTGTTTGCCAGCACAAGTAGAATGCTTGATACTTTTTATTCTGGTAAAGCAGAACGTGACAGAGTCAAACAACAAGCAGGTGATTTATTACGTCTGTTAAAAAATGAGATAGATAAAAATAAACGAAAAATAAAAAAACATGAACAAACGGTCAAGAAGGCTGATAAAGCAGATGACTATCAACGATATGGTGAATTATTAACTGCTCATATGCACACTATTTCATATGGTGATAAACAAGCAACTGTGTTGGATTACTATGATCCAGAGCAAAGAGAAATCACCATTCCGCTTGATGTAAACAAAACACCTAGTCAAAATACCCAAGCCTATTTTAAAACATATCAGAAATTAAAAACATCAAAAATAAAAGTACAAGATGAAATTCAAAAGGCAAAAAAAGAAATGGCATATTTAGAAGATATCATGCAACAAATTGAAGTTGCTAGAGAACAAGATATCGAGGAAATACGAGAAGAACTGAAAGAACAAGGTTATATTCGAAAGCGAGCCAAAAATCGCAAAAAAAATAATCGTCCTAAAAAACCGGAACCAGAAAAGTTTATTGCTAGCGATGGTACATTAATCTATGTCGGCAAAAATAATAAACAAAATGAATTTCTAACCAATCGTATGGCAGCAAGGAATGACATTTGGCTCCATACAAAAGATATTCCTGGTTCACATGTGGTTATTCGTGAAAGCGCACCTTCAGAAGATACATTATCTGAAGCTGCTCAATTAGCTGCATTATTCAGTAAAGCCAAAAGTTCTTCTTCTGTTCCAGTTGATTATACACAGATACGTCATGTTAAAAAACCGAATGGAGCAAAGCCAGGTTATGTTACTTATGATAATCAAAGAACATTATTTGTAACCCCTGATGAATCGTTTATAAAAAAGTTAAAACAACCCAATAATTGATAAACGTTAGTCGTTCACAGTATAAGTTGATAGTAGAGTAATCATTAGAACGGAAGATAATTCTTCTTTTGAATTACAGTACGTCAAATCACTTCCTTTGATTTCTCAATGAAAGGTCATGGATTGCCACCAAAAGGTTTTATTATTTGCATGAAAATATATATTGTGTAAAATGGTATATTGTTATCGCAACAATATACCATTTTTTATACTGTTTCCACCATTAACGGAAACAAAAACTTTAATTGATTAAGGAAGAGAAAAATCATGAAATTAACAAAAAAGACAATTGTGTACAACACCCTTCTTTTTATTGGCATTATGGCATTCATCTTTGCTTTTAGTGCCATATTTGGTAACGAGAACTTGTTAATCGGAGTTTCTACCATTACAGCAATGTTAATGTTTCTAGAAAGAGATTTAACCGCCCATCCTATAGAAAACACATTTAAACTTATTTTATTAAACCTTTTTATAGGAATAGCTGCTTTTCTATCAGGCTTTAATGCTTGGCTTGGTATTCCAATCAATTTTATTGCGATGTTTGTTACTAGTTATTTACTTATATTTAATTTAAAGAATCCACTTTATTTACCCTTCTCATTGCAATATATATTTCTTCTGGCAACACCGGTTGTTGCTAGCGAAATGCCATTAAGGCTTACTTCCTTAGTATTTGGCGCTATAGCTATTATGGCTTTACAAATGATTGTGAATCGTAATCGATTTAAAAAAAATGGAAATAAGAAAATAAAAGACATTTCTAATGCTTTAATTAAGAAGATTGATCAGATGAGAAAAGAAGAAGACACTACAGAAATTAATAAACAAATAGCATCAGATATAAGCGGTTTACGAAATATGATTTACGATAAACGAGAAGATAATTTCTATTTAACAAAAGAAGGGCGAATCAAATTAAATTTATCTGCTTCTTTTGAAAAGATTAATCTTTTATTAACAGATTTTAAAAATGAAGAAGTCGAAAATGAAATGCTGGACGACTTACGTGCCTCTTTAACATTTGTTAATGATGGTATAAACGAGACAAAAACAGCAGAAGAACTAGATAATTCATTTAATCAAATGTTAGGAAAATATAATAATAAAGAGATTAACTCTTTATTTATCTTGCGATTGATAAATAACATTGAATTTCTTAAAGAAAATATCACGACTATTAGAAATTTAGATCATTCCCATTACAATGTCGTCGAAAAAATTGAACAAATTCCAACAAAATTTAAAAAATTGATCTTAGGGAACTCTCCTCGTCATACAACTTCAATCAAATTTTCCTATGCTTTCAGAATTGCATTAGCTATTAGTTTTAGTGCATTTATAGCAGATTATTTTGATTTAAGTGAAGGCCGGTGGATTCTGTTTACCGTTTTATCTGTTATCATTCCCATCTACGAAAAAGCACAGAAAAAAATGCAAGATAGAATTTTTGCAACGTTTATAGGCGCAATTTTAGTTACTGTTTTATTTATGATATTTGAAAGTAACATTGCTAGATCGATATTACTAATGCTTGCTGGCTATCTGATGAATTATGTTAAAGTGTATCGCTATAGTACGATTCTAGTAACCTTTACGGCGATCGGCGGCGCTGCACTTGTAACAGGAAAAACGCCATTTTTAACTATCGAGAGAATTGTAATGGTTATTTTTGGTATTATTCTTGCTTTATTAATTAATCGATTTGTTTTCCCATATAAAGTGAAAGATAGTAATCAAAATTTAGAAGATATGTATGATGATACAATTTCAGCTATGTTTAATGAATTAAAAAGGAAAATACGGGGAGAAACTAGCATTGACAGTATGATGAATTTGCTTATCTATACAAATATGATTGAGGATAGACTAAAGCTGAATAATCAAAACCAACATATTCCTTGGCTGCATCATTATCGATTAGTTGCATGTACGATATATGAAATATACCAATGGATTGATAAACATGAAGTTCAACAAGATATTATTCCAACAATGTCCTCCTATATTGAGGAAATATCTACTTTGTCACAAGAAAAATCATTAGATGCCACATTCATTCCAAAGTTAACAGAACAAATTAAACAAGTTCATGATACGGAAAGTAAAATTACTTGGAGTATTATTTTAGATATTGCAACCGAAGTCCAATCCCTACGTACCACAAGCTATGATTTAAAAAACGAACAGTGCTAAAGCACTGTTCGTTAATAGTTTCAAAAGAACACTTTTATAATGGTAAATTACGTTTTCTAAAAATAAATACGGCAAGTATATATGATATCAAACCAATTGCTGCAAGTATAATACAGGATAACCATACATCTGCATCACCACTTGCAATTTTTCCTGGTTCATATAATGAAAAAGGGGTAAAGTGACGGATCCATTCTATATCAGTTACAATTTTCCCCATCATATTCATTCCGTAGAATAAGAACGTTAATCCCCCTGCAAGTGAAAAGGCATTTCTTTCATCATTAAACATGGAAGAAATCAGAAGTGAATAGCCTCCAACTGCGAAAAACAATAGGAAGCCGACAAAATTAATCTCAAAAAATTCACTAAATGCAATGGTACTTTCCGTTTCAATTAAGAATTCACCAGCAAGAAAACCAGCACCAAATGTCAATATATGAATGATGATAAGTCCACTAATAAGCACCAAAATTTGTGTAATGACAACCTGCGCACGAGAAACACGAGTTGATAATAAATATGCCATAGAACCGCGATCAACAAATCTTGCGAGCAGTTGAATGGCCATCATGACACTAAACACACCTAAAATAAGCAAATAAAATAAACCGTAATATTCTGCTGAAATGAATTGCCCGTAATTGTTGAAAGTTTCTAAACCGAGTGCACGTAATAGGGCATCTGGAAACATATCCATCATCCCTTCAATCTCTTCCATATTATCTTCAATCATTGGAAATAAAGAAGTCATTAATGTAACATAAATAGCTGAACCGATACCAAAACCAAAAAAAGTTTTTACATTTGTTTTCATCATTTGTGAATAGAGTGATAGATTCATCATCATACTTCCTCTCTACTATAATAATCCATAAAAATTTGTTCTAAACTTTGTTCGTCCGCACTTATATTTTTCACATGATAGCGAGATAAAATATGAATAAAAGTATCATAGTTACCCTGAAGCTCTATTTGAACAACAAAATCATCTATTTTTTCAGGTTTAAGCTCAGAAGCAAGGATCGCTTTAACATCTTCTTGTTTTGTCAATGTTACATTAAAGACTTTTCGCTGCATACTTTGGAGTTCATGTATGTTACTTATTGTTACAATCTTGCCATCGCGAATAATCGCAGCTCTGTCACACGTACGTTCAATTTCTGAAAAGCTGTGTGAAGACATAAGAAACGTTTTCCCTTTTGCTTTTTCCTCAAGCACCAAGTCGATGAACACTTTTTGCATAAGTGGATCCAAGCCTGATGTAGGCTCATCAAGTATATAAATATCGGGATCATGCATAAAAGTTGCAACAATGCCTACCTTCTGCTTCATCCCTTTTGACATTTTTCTTATAGGTGTTTTTGGATTAAATTGTAGTTTCTCAATAAGTTCTGCTCGTCGTCCTTTATTATGGACACCTTGCATACCTCCGATCATATTGAGAAAATCATTGCCCGTCAATCCATCTATAAAAGCAATTTCACCCGGGAGATAACCGACATGACTACGTGCTTCTGCTTGTTTTTCCCAAGCATCTAAGTCCTTAATTTTTGCCTGACCTTTCTGTGGTTTCATATAACCCATTAAATGACGTATCGTTGTTGATTTACCACTTCCATTAGGGCCAAGAAATCCGAATACTTCCCCCTTCTCAACACTAAAAGTGACATCAAAAATCCCTTTCCCATTAGAAAACTGTTGTGTCAGATTGTCGATTTGGATCATTGTCTCTCCTCCTAAATGATGAAATATATTCTTTATTTCATTACATTTATTTTATTCTTTTGAAACAAGCAAGTCAATGATATAATGAAATATATAATCAATTATATTACACTAATTATACTTATGAGGTGAACGATATATGAATGGTTTTGAAAGAAGAACAGAGAAGATAAAACAACGAATCAAACAAGCAACCATTGATTTATTAATAGATATGGAACCACGTAACTTGAGGATTATTGATATCGTTAAGCAAGCAGATGTCTCACAAGTAACTATTTACAAACATTTTGGTAGTAAAGAAAACCTCATTCGTGAAGCTGTACAAGACTGGTATATGGATATACTAGAAAGGACAGTAAACTATATGAAAGACCCAGAAAAAAGTTTCCAAGATAAAATTTCTTTTATCATTTTTAATAAAAAGCAATCTGTTCATCAATTTAGTATAGACAAATTAAATAAGCTAATGTTAGAAGACAATGGAATGAAAACATTCATCAATAAGGTTTATCATGATCATACTTTACCACTTATGATAGATTTGGTTGAACAAGGTAGAAAGGAAGGTGCTATTCATCATACCTTTCCCACATCATTAATTATGTTTTACTTAAACATATTTATGGAAAAAGCAGCATCATTAACAGACTTCGCAAAAAATTACACGAGTGAGGACGCGTTTATAGAGGATATCATGCAATTGTTTTTTTATGGAGTTACTGGTAAGAGACACTGATTAAGATACTCAACAACTATTATTATAAAGAGTGGGCAAATTTGTTTTGCCCACTTCATTTATTCATCTTTATTAAAACTATCTCGCCAATCGATTAGACTTTGATACTCTTCCTTGGTTATTGTTTCTTTATCTAGCAATAAAGTATTTAAGATATCAAAATTGGTTAACGTACGTAATTTGAGGTTATGTTCTTCAAAAGATCTTGTTGCTTGAGGCAATCCATAAGTAAAAATTGCAATAACAGCTAATACTTCCACACCTTCCTTACGCAATACCTCTGCTGTTTCGATTGCAGATCCGCCAGTAGAAATAAGATCTTCGATTACGACAACTTTTTGCCCTTTAGTAACTTTCCCCTCTATTTGATTACCCTTCCCATGTCCTTTTGGCTTCGATCGCACATAGACCATTGGTAAATTCAACTTATCCGCTAGCCATGCCGCATGAGGAATACCTGCAGTCGCACAACCTGCAATACAATCTGGTTGTTCTTCTAATTGCTTTATTTCTGCCACAAAAGCATCCGCAATTCTGTTTCTTATTTCAGGATACGATAACGTTAATCGATTATCACAATATATCGGAGACTTTATCCCTGACGTCCAGGTAAACGAACGATCCGGCTTAATTTGTACAGCTTTCATTTGGTATAAGTCGTTTGCTAACTGTTTACTAATCGACATGATTCCACTCCTTCAATGCTTGTTCATACATTTGTTTAGGTTTTTCTGCTTCCGTAATACTTCTGCCAATAACTAAATAATCTGCACCCATTTGTTTAGCTAACTGAGGTGTTGCAATTCGTTTTTGATCGTTACTACTTGTATCTGTTAATCGTATACCAGGAGTAACAGTTAAAAAATCATTTCCACAGACATTTTTAATTCCAGTCGCTTCATGCGCAGAGCAAACCACACCATCAGCCCCTTGCTCTTTTCCCATTTTAGAAAAATGCGTCACCATATTAGCTAAGGGATGTGCAATTCCCAACTGTGTATTTAACATGTTTTGATCCATCGATGTTAAAACAGTTACCACTAACAATTTAGGTTGCTTTTCACCATATGGAGTACCATCCATTAAACCTTGTTTGGCAGCTTTAATCATATCTGCACCACCAAATCCATGTACATTTACAAAATCAACGCCTATCTGTGCTAAGTTACGCATAGATTTATAGATCGTTGTCGGTATATCATGTAGTTTCAAATCTAAAAATATAGCATGATTTTGCTTTTTTAATTTCTTTATGACCTCGGGTCCTTCACGGTAAAATAACTCCATTCCAACTTTAACAGGAATACCTTCTAAATGATTCTCTTGTAAAAAAACACTTGTTTGTTCCCATGTAGGAAAATCAAGAGCTAAGTATATCGGTTCATTCATAGATATGCCCCTTCCCAATTGCATCTTCCACAGATGAAAAACCATATTCTTCTAATACTTTTGGTAACGACGAAATAATTTCCGGGCAAATAAATGGATTTTCGAAATTAGCTGTTCCAACAGCAACGGCATTTGCTCCTGCTAATAAAAATTCCAATACATCTTCCGCACAAGTTATACCGCCCATACCGATAATCGGAATATCTATATGCTGTTTAACTTGGTATATCATTCGAATGGCAACAGGTTTAATAGCAGGACCAGACAAACCCCCAATTTTATTAGCTAAAATAGGCTTTCTTGTTTGAAGATCAATTTTCATACCAGTCAATGTATTAATCATTGACAGTCCATCTGCACCAGCTTTTGCTACAGCATCAGCTATTTCAACAATATTTGTTACATTTGGTGATAACTTCACATATAAAGGAACATTACTTTGTGCTTTTACTCTTTTTGTTACTTCAGAGGCTAGATAAGGATCTGTACCAAATTGCACGCCCCCTTCTTTTACATTGGGACAAGAAATATTTAATTCAATTGCTGCTACATGTTTTGTATTTTTTAGCGTTTTAGCTACCATTTCATATTCCTCTATCGTACTTCCTGCGACATTGGCAATAATCGGGGTATCATAAGCTTGTAATCTTGGTAATTCAGAATCTATGATATTAGCTACACCGGGATTTTGTAGCCCAATCGCATTTAGCATACCAGAAGTTGTTTCGGCTACACGGGGTGTGGCATTTCCGTATCTAGCTTCTGCAGTCGCAGCTTTAATAATAATTGCACCTAATTGATTTAAATCATAAAAATTACTATATTCCGTACCAAATCCAAAACAACCAGAAGCGGGCATAATCGGGTTTTTCAATGATAATCCAGGTAAAGAAACTGCTAAGTTCATGCTAGAATCACCTCATTTGCATCAAATACTGGACCGTGTTGGCAAATTTTCTTATAGCCACCATCTCGGCTAGGTAAAACACAAGCAAAACAAGCACCTACACCGCATCCCATTCGTTCTTCCAAAGAAATATAACCTGGTTTATCTTCTAACTCTTTCGTTACCCCTTTAAGCATAGGGGTAGGTCCACAAGAAAAGTAATAATCAAAGCTTGGTTGTATTGCTTGATAGATGTCTGTAACAAACCCACTATAACCATAGCTTCCATCATTTGTTGCAATATACACCTTGCCTAATGCTTGAAATTCTTCTTCAAAAAAAACCTGTGAAGCTGTTTGAAAACCTAAAATAGATGTAACGGATACGCCTCTATTAACTAACTGTTTTGCTAAATAATATAAAGGGGGGACACCAATTCCTCCCCCAATTAACAGAGCATGCTTCATTGTTAGCTTATCAATCGGATAGGAAGATCCACAAGGCAACAACGCATCGATTTTATCCCCTGTTTTTTGTTTACTTAAATAACCTGTCCCTTCACCTACAGTTTTAAAGATAATCTTAATTATTTGATTGGAGTGATCTACATCAGCTATAGAAATAGGGCGACGTAACATGTGTGTATGATCCTGACCAATTTTTATGTGAATAAATTGGCCAGGCTGAATGTCCAACGTAGATTCTTCGCTTAATAAATGCATTAAAAATGTTGATTTAGCTATTTTTTCATTATGTGCAATGGTCAAATTAGCTTTTCTAATCATCTGATCACCTCTTGATTTGCAACTGCTGGCTGTGCCGAAAATGTAGTTGAGTCAATGACATTTAATATTGCAGTAGCTGTATCTAAACTTGTTAAACATGCAATACCGTGCTCCACCGCTTCTCGTCGAATACGAAAACCATCTGATCTAGGACGTTTACCAGAAGTAAGTGTATTAATGACAAACTGCACTTCACCATCCTCTATAATCGACAACACATTCTTTTTGCCTCTTCCAATTTTTCCAACCGTAGTCACTGGTAATTGATCGTTCGATAAATAGGCTGCTGTACCCTCTGTTGCATATAATTGAAACCCAAGTTGATGAAATCTTTTGGCAATTTCAGCTGCTTCTTTTTTATCTTTATCTGCAACTGTCAATAGTACCGATCCTTCCATCGGAATATTTAATCCAGATGCAATTAATCCCTTGTAAAGAGCTTTTTCTAATGTTTTATCTCTTCCAATTGCTTCACCAGTTGATTTCATTTCAGGTCCAAGCATGATGTCAACACTTCTTAATTTAGCAAAAGAGAATACCGGTACTTTGACAGAAACATGCTCTGGTTCTTCTAGCACTCCATCTCGATAGCCCATTTCTTGTAACGTGTTACCCATAATACACTTTGTCGCTATATTTGCCATGGTAACGCCAGTTATTTTACTGAGGAACGGAATCGTTCTACTTGCTCGAGGATTAACCTCTAATACATAAACCGCATCATGATGCACAACAAACTGGATATTGATTAATCCTTTCACTTTCATTTCTTTTGCTATTTTTATCGTTATGTCGACTAATTCTTGTTTAATTGCAGGTTTGAGACGCTGTGTTGGATATACGGCTATTGAATCTCCAGAATGAACTCCTGCCCGTTCAATATGTTCCATTATCCCTGGAATAATAGTTGTTTCACCATCACTTATTGCATCAACTTCGACTTCAATTCCAGTTAAATACTTATCGATAAGCACTGGATGTTTATGTTTCATTTTCGTATTTTTTTCTAAGTAAGTAAACAGTTCTTCATCACTATAAACAATCTCCATTTGGCTTCCACCAATAACATAAGATGGTCGAACTAACACCGGATAACCAATCTCGTTTGCTGCTTCTTTTGCTTGATCTAACTGTTTCACACTTTTTCCTTTTGGTTGGGGGACGTCAATACGGGATAGCATTTGTTCAAACTTATCACGGTCTTCTGCAACATCAATTGCTTCAAGCGCAGATCCTAAAATGGATACACCGCGACGCTCCAATCCATCTGCCAAATTAATTGCTGTTTGGCCACCAAATTGTACAATGACACCAATTGGTTTCTCTAATTCCACTACATGCATGACATCTTCTAACGTTAACGGCTCAAAGTATAGCTTATCTGAGACACTAAAATCAGTTGATACTGTTTCAGGATTATTATTTAAAATAATTGCTTCATATCCAGCTTCTTTAAGCGCTAATACAGAATGAACCGTTGCATAATCAAATTCAATACCTTGTCCAATTCTTATAGGCCCTGATCCTAACACAAGTACTTTTTTTCGATTAGACGAAATGGATTCTTGTTCTTCTTCATACGTACTATAATAATATGGTGTAGCAGATTCAAATTCGGCAGCACAAGTATCTACCATCTTATAAACTGGCAATATTTTTTCATCCATACGTTTTTGATAAATTTTATCAACATCTATCTTCCATATCCTTGAAATATGCTCATCAGAAAATCCTATCTCTTTTGCTGTTCGTAATAATTCGATAGATTGTGGCGCTTCAGATAATTGCTTTTCCATGTAGATTATATTGTATAATTTCGATAAAAAATATGGATCAATCTTTGTGAGGTTATGAATTTTTTCAAGTGATACCTCTCTTCGCATTAGTTCCGCAATATAATAGATTCGTTCATCATCTACTTTTATTAAGTTTTCTAATAAATCATCTACGGTTTTATCTGTTAAATAAGGTAAAATGAAATCTTCTCCATTATTATCAAGGGAACGAATTGCTTTTAAGAAAGATTCTTCAAATGTTCTCCCTATCGCCATTACTTCACCCGTTGCCTTCATTTGGGTACCAAGCGTTCTGTTTCCTGTAGTGAATTTATCAAATGGAAATCTAGGGAATTTTGTTACTACGTAATCCAGAGCTGGTTCAAAAGCAGCATAGGTTGTTTTAGTAATCGGATTTTTAATTTCATCTAATGTTAAGCCTACCGCAATTTTTGCTGCTATTTTTGCTATTGGATAACCTGTCGCTTTAGAAGCTAGTGCAGATGAACGACTAACTCTTGGGTTAACCTCGATAATATAATAATCAAAGCTGTCAGGATCTATTGCTAATTGAACATTACATCCACCTTTAATTTCCAAAGCTCGAATAATTTTTAAAGATGCGTTACGCAATAGTTGATATTCCCTATCGCTCAACGTTTGTGAAGGGGCAACAACAATAGAATCACCAGTATGTATACCAACCGGATCAATATTTTCCATATTACAAACAACAATCGCTTGATCGTTTTTATCTCGCATTACTTCATATTCAATTTCTTTGAATCCAGCAATATTTCGTTCAATTAAACATTGATTCACAGGTGATAATGCTAAGCCGTTGCGAGTGATATCTTTTAATTGTTCGATGTTGTAACACATACCTCCACCTGTTCCACCTAACGTATAAGCTGGTCTAACAATTAAAGGAAAACCTATATTGTTCGCAAATTGAACAGCTTGATCTATGCTTGTCACAATTTTGCTCTCCGGAACAGGTTCATTTAATTGATGCATAAGATTTCGAAATTTCTCACGATCCTCCGCTAATTGAATAGCTTCTAATGAAGTACCAAGTAATTCTGTTTGATGTGCCGCTAGTACACCCTTTTCTTCAAGTTCAACGGCTAAATTAAGACCCGTTTGACCACCCAAAGTCGGGAGAATAGCATCTGGTTTTTCTTTTTGAATAATCTTATCTATAAATTCCACAGTTAATGGTTCCATATATACCGTATCTGCAACGGTTGCATCTGTCATAATCGTGGCAGGATTAGAGTTAGCCAAAATAACAGTATACCCTTCTTCTTTCAACGCCTGGCACGCTTGCGTACCTGAATAATCAAATTCAGCAGCCTGACCAATAATAATCGGTCCTGATCCAATAACAAGTATTTTATTTATATCTGTACGTTTTGGCACACGATCGACTCCTTTACAGTTGATTTATACGAATCAATTTTTGTTAAAAAATCATCAAACAAATAGCTAGTATCTTCTGGACCTGGAGAACTTTCAGGATGATATTGCACTGAAAAGGCAGGATATTTCTTATGGGTGATACCCTCTACAGTTCCATCATTTAATGCGATCTGCGTTAAGATTAATTCTGTTTTCTCTAATGAATCAACGGTTACTGCATAACCATGATTTTGTGACGTGATATGTGTTTTTCCTGTAGTTAAATCTTTGACGGGATGATTTGAACCCCTGTGTCCAAATATCATCTTTTTTGTATCTGCTCCACACGCTAATGCTAATAGTTGATGTCCTAAACAAATACCGAAGATGGGGATTTGGTTTATCACTTCTGCAATCATTTTTATTGCTTCTGGAACATGTTTTGGATCACCAGGTCCGTTTGTTAAAATTATTCCATCCGGCTTTAACCGCAAGATTTCTTCTGTACTATAATGATATGGAACAACAGTGACATGACAATTTCTTTTTGTTAATTCTCGTAAAATACCGTATTTCATACCAAGATCGACCAAGACGATTCTTTTTCCTCTACCAGGGACAACATATGGCTTCACTGTTGATACTCTACTCACTTGATCTTCCATTAAGGGTGTATCTTTTAATCTACGATCATATTTTTTATGAGAGTACTCTTTATAAGCTTCCGTCAAGATTCCTTTCATTGTCCCATGTTTTCGAATAATTTTTGTTAATTTTCTTGTATCTATATTTGAAATAGCTGGGATACTCTTTGCTTTTAAAAAATTGTCTAACGATTCTTCGCTTCTAAAATTAGATGGTTCTTGACATGCCTCTTTTACAACAAATCCGCGAATGGAAGGATTAATGGTTTCAAAATCTTCTCTATTGATACCGTAATTTCCTATTAATGGATAAGTCATAGTAACAATTTGACCACAGTATGAAGGGTCAGACAGTATCTCTTGATAACCTGTCATTCCTGTATTAAAAACAACTTCACCAATACTTTCTTGCGTACTCCCAAACGCTTCACCTGTAAAAATAGTGCCATCTTCAAGAATTAGTTGTCGCTTATACATTGTTATCCTCCTTAAAAACAATCTCACCTTCAACGATTGTTAACAAAGGTTTTCCAGTTACTTCCCATTTGTCGAAGGGTGTATTTCTCCCTTTAGAAAGAAAATTATTTTTATTAATATCCCATTTTTCTGTTATATCTAGTATCGTTAAATCGGCTTTGTTGCCTACTTCCAATTCACCTGTTTTCATCCCAAACACTTGTGCAGGTTTAATCGTCAACCAATCTAATAATTGTTTTAATGTAACCACATTTGTTTTAACAAGATGTGTATACAAGAGTGGAAATGCCGTTTCTAAACCAACGATGCCAAAAGGAGCATCATTCATCCCTCTTGCCTTTTCTTCTTCTGTATGTGGTGCATGATCTGTTGCAATAAAATCAATCGTGCCATCAAGTAGCCCTATTAGTAATGCCTGCTGGTCTTCTTTAGAACGAAGGGGAGGATTCATTTTATAATTTGAATTTACTTCTGTTATATCACATTCATTTAACAGTAAGTGGTGAGGTGTTACTTCCGCGGTCACACGAATTCCCGCACGTTTGGCATCACGTATCACTCGAACAGATTCTTTCGTACTGACATGACAAACATGATAGTGACAGCCAGTAGCTTCTGCTAATAATACATCTCTTGCGATTTGTGTCGATTCACAAATAGAAGGTATTCCATTGAGTTTCAGTTTTTTACTAGTTAATCCTTCATGCATCACACCACTATGAATCAAGGAATTATCTTCACAGTGTGCGACAATAGCCATATCTAATGCTGCCGCTTGTTGCATTGCTTGGTACATTTGATCAGCAGTTTGAATACCAACACCGTCGTCAGTAAAGGCAAAAGCACCTGCCTCTTTTAATTCCTTCATATCCGAAAGTTTTTCACCATTCAAACCTTTTGTAATTGATGCATACGGCAAAACGTTAACTGTTGCTGATTGGTCAATTCGTTGACCAATCCATTCTAATATATGTTTGTCGTCAGGAACTGGATTTGTATTAGGCATTGCACATATGGTTGTATATCCGCCTTTAGCTGCTGCTTTTGTCCCCGTTTCAATTGTCTCTTTCGCTTCACCACCTGGTTCTCGTAGATGAACATGTACATCAATAAATCCAGAAGAAATAATATGCCCTTTTCCATCAATAATTACTTCATCGTTTAGCTGTTTTACTTCTGGTGCAATTTCAGATATAACACCATTTGAAACTCGTATTTGACACAACTCTAATGCATTATTTGACAATAATCGGTTGACGTTTTTGATAATAATTCCCATGCGTAATCCCCCTTGATTGACATAGTTGGTAAATGACAGCCATTCGTGTTTTTACACCATTTTCCATCTGTTTAAAGATTCGTGAGTTCTTACATTCTACTAATTCACTATCAATTTCTACTCCTCTATTTACTGGTGCAGGATGCATGATGATCGCATGATCTAACATATTATTGGCTCTTTCTTTTGTTAAACCATAATCAGATAAATAACTTGTTTTATAAAGACGATTATGTTGCTTATGTCTTTCCTCTTGAACACGTAATAGCATAATAACATCACATATCTTTACTGCTTGATCCAGTTCCATGTATGGAAAATCAAGACTAGGATCCTGCCATTCTTTTTTGCAAGATAAGAATACATTTGCACCGAGCGTTTGTAAGGCATATGCGTTAGAACGTGCTACACGACTATGTTTAATGTCACCTACAATCGCAACATTCAGACCACGAAATTCTTTGAATTCTTCATACATCGTGTATAAATCAAGTAAGCATTGCGTTGGATGCTCTCCAGTTCCATCTCCAGCATTAATAATTGGAATATTAATTTGTTTAGCTAATTGTTGTGCCGTATTGTTTGTTGAATGACGAATAACTAGAAAGGAAGCACCAATTGATTCGAAGGTTTTAGCTGTGTCATACATACTTTCACCTTTTAGTGTACTTGAAGACTCATTATGAAAATCTAATGCTTCTATACCAAGCTTTCTTTCAGCTACAAGGAAACTCATTTTTGTTCGCGTACTTGGTTCAAAAAATAAATTCCCTGCAAATAACTGCTCCTTAAAAGGTGTACTACCGTTGTTATAATCCATCTCATCACTAAGTTTAATTAACTGCATTAATTCATGTTCTGTAACATCCTTCATGGAAACAAAATGATTCATAATTACTTCCTCCCTTAGTTTAAGGGACTGTCTTTTTCATTTAAGACAGTCCCTTTTTCATTAATTTTCATCTATATTTTCATCTGATTTAAACATTTTTCCATTGCCATAACCAGATTCTTTTCCTGGTAAAATCAGATTTAATACTACACCTGTAATAGCAGCCAATGCCATCCCTGCTATTTCTATATTCACTCCTGCAATATCAATTCGCACTAGAGCTCCTCCAATACCTATGACTAAAATAACAGAAGCTATAATTAGATTTCGATTATTACCTAGATCAATTTGATTATCAACGAGCATACGCAGACCACTAGACGCTATAATACCGAAGAGAAGGATAGATACACCACCCATTACTGCTGTTGGAATAGAATTGATGATATCCGGAATAATGCCAATAAATCCAAAGGTAATTGCTAGTACTGCAGCTCCACCGATAACAAACACACTGAATACTCTTGTAATTGCAAGTACACCAATGTTTTCGCCATAAGTCGTATTTGGCGGTCCACCTAATGCAGATCCAATTATTGTTGCTACGCCATCACCTAAAATTGAACGATGTAAACCGGGTTCTTTAATGAAGTTTTTTCCTGCTACTTTTGATAAAACCATTTGATCCCCGATATGCTCAGCAATTGTTACAGTTGCAACAGGTACCATAATCCAGAAAATACTCCAACTAAAAATGTCAAATGGATTATAATCTTTAAATGGTATGACAAATTCAGGTAGTACAAAGACAGCTCCTAAAAATGCTCCTACAGAATCAGCTTCAACAATGGAATTCCAAGTTGCGCTTATAGTAGAGGTATCTACAATGCCTAGAATTAGCGAACAAATATAACCAGAAATAATACCTATTAATATTGGGATAAGTCCGAAAAATCCTTTAAAGAATAATGATCCAATAACAGTAATTGAAAGCGTCAATACAGCAACCATAAAGTGTTTTCCACTATAACTGCCATCTACATTCATCGCCATATCTACTGCAGTTGGTGCCAATCCTAATCCAATAACAATGATGACTGGTCCTACAACAACTGGGGGTAAAATTTTCATTAACCAATCTAATCCGAAAGATCCAATTAATAGTGCTAATATACCGTATACTAAACCTGCAAAAAAACTACCTACCATTGCTCCAGGAACGCCACTCTCAGCTATTGCGGAACCAATTGGTGCAATAAAAGCAAAGCTTGATCCTAAATAAGCAGGTATTCTCCCTTTTGTAATTAACAAATATGCTAGTGTACCTGAACCACTTGAAATAAGTGCAACAGCTGGTGGTAAACCTGTTAAAAATGGAACTAATATTGTAGAGCCAAACATTGCAAATAAATGCTGTAAACTTAACATAAACCACTTTGATTTTGGTGGAACATCTCGTATATCCATTACCATATCTAATCTTGTCATAACAACTTCCTCCTCTGATTCTGACCATAAAAAAACCTCTTTGCAACGTTGCAAAGAGGTACACATGTAGCATTAAAAACACATACACGTATCCTATGGCAACCTTGCAAGTCTCTCTGGACTTAATTAAAGGTTAATTATTTTTTTCATAAATACTTACTTTATCCTCTTGATCAGTTTCATCAAGTGCTACCATTATCACTTCATTTTGTGATGTTGGAATATTTTTACCAATATAATCTGCACGTATTGGTAACTCTCTGTGTCCTCTATCAATTAATACTGCTAACTGAATTTGAGATGGTCGGCCCTGATCAATAATCGCATCCATTGCGGCTCGAACCGTTCTACCTGTAAATAATACATCATCAACTAATATTACTTTTTTCCCAGAGATTTTTTCATGAATGTCTGTGTGATGTATTTCTGGTTCATCATTTTCAACTGCATGGCTTAAATCATCTCGATACAAGGTAATATCAATTTCACCAATTGGTACTTCTACAGACTCTATTGAGATTATTTTTTCTTGCAGTCTCTTAGCTAATGGTACTCCTCTTGTTTTGATCCCAACTAGCATCAAATTGTCGACACCTTTGTTTCGTTCCAAAATCTCATGTGCGATTCGTGTAAGCGCACGATTGATAGCTGCTTCGTCTAAAAGAACTGCCTTTTGTTTCATTACACTATCGCTCCTTTTATTAGATTGACCCTTATCACCCTAAACAGTAAAAAAACCCTTTTCTCCGTCAGAAGAAAAGGGTTTTGGATATACCTACACAAATGTAGTATTTACCGATTCCTTTTCAGCCTCACGGGACTGTAATTAAAGGTCATTTAACTACTAATAATTATTCCATCGATCATTCATTTTGTCAATGGGATTCCTTCACTTTTTCTAATGTTTCTAAAAATATTTCTGGAGGAGCCACTTCAAAATGCATCCATTTATTTGATCTAGGATGCTCAAACCCTAATTCCCTTGCATGTAAAGCTTGACCATCTATTTTCAAAGTCTTTCTTGGCCCATATTTCGGATCTCCAACTAATGGAAAACCGATATACTTCATATGGACTCGGATTTGGTGTGTCCTACCTGTTTCTAAAACACATTTCACATAGGTGAATCGATCATCAAATCGATCAATTACTTCAAAATGTGTAATAGCAGGTTTTCCTCCTGATATAACTGCCATCTTCTGTCGGTCCTTTGGATCTCGACCAAGAGGAGCTTCAATGGTACCATACTCATGCGGTATAGCCCCATGCACAATTGCTTCATAAGAACGTTTTACTGTTTTAGCTTGTAATTGTTCTGCCAAATGTTGGTGTGCTTGATCATTTTTAGCTATCATTAACAAACCACTTGTATCACGATCAATTCGGTGGACAATTCCTGGACGAACAACTCCATTTATCCCTGATAAATCCTTACAATGATACAGCAATGCATTCACAAGCGTACCATTAGCGTGACCAGCTGATGGATGAACTACCATACCTCTTGGCTTGTTAACAACAATGACATCCTGATCCTCAAAAATAATATCTAGTGGAATGTTTTCTGGTTCAACATACAATGGTTCTGGTTCTGGTATCTCCCATGTAACTATATCATTGGCTAAGCATTTATAATTACTTTTTACTTGCTTATTATTAACGAGACAATAGCCCTCTTTGATCCACGTCTGAATCTGTGATCTGGAAGTATCGGGTAAAACGCTTGTTAATACTTTATCAATACGCATACCACGCTCCTCTTGTTTGACTGTATATTTTTCACTTGTCATGTTTGTTTACTTCCTTTCCTTTTTTCATCAATAAATGTCGCGATCAAAATCAATATCACACCAATGACTAATGAAGAATCTGCAACATTAAAGATTGGATAATCGTAACTACCAATATATACATCAAAGAAGTCGACAACTTCTTTACGGAATAACCGATCAATGAAATTACCAATTGCTCCACCTAGAATAAGAGCAAGTGAAATCCCTGTTAGCATACTATCCTTTGCAAATTTCTGTATGTAATATACAATAACTACAATAACTATGCTGGTTATTATGTAAAAGAACCCCATCTGTCCGGCAAGTATTCCCCAAGCAGCACCGGTGTTTCGATGTGAAGTAATGTAAAAGAAATTTTCAATAATTGATATACTTTCCCGTAAATCCATGTTTGCAACCACCCACCATTTTGTGAGTTGGTCAATAACAATCATTACAAATGCGATTACGTAATAACGCATTAGTCTCCCCCGTCTCTTTATTTAAATTTACTCTTTTGCATTTTACCATAAAGTAAACCTTCAATCCATTGCGTTGTACATTAGGAGGGAAGAAATTCGTTTTACGATAATAATTTTTTATAACAAACATTTCTTTTATAGATTTGAGTAGGATACAATTTCCGACTAGAGACTGTCGCATCCGTATCGTTATTCCTATATGCTAAACAACAGAACAGTTCACTAATTGTTTCTCTCTATCTAGTTCAATTAAAAACTACTATGGTAGGAAGCTATTTGAGAATCAAGTATTATTAACACGCTGTCAAAACTTATACAATTATATAAATGGCTACCGTTTTATTACGGATTAGGCAGAAGAAAGTAGGCGAATTTATATGGGATCGTTTCGTAATTATCATAGGAATATTAAAATAAGAATAGGTCAGATATTTTTAACGGATATGGTAGCAGGTGCAATATTTCCTTTTATCGCAATTTACTTTGCAAACTATTTTGGAGCTACAGTAACAGGTATCCTGCTAATCGCAAATGTAATCATTAGTTTATTTGTAGGTTTATATGGGGGTTATTATTCTGATCTAATTGGCAGAAAAAAATTAATGGTTTTAGCTGGGGTTATTCGAATGATTGCGTTTTCCATCATGACACTTGCTAATTCTCCCATTTGGCTATCTCCTGAGATCACCTTTCTTATGGCGATTTTAATTACAGCATCTTTTGGATTAGATGGGCCAGCTGCTGATGCTATGATTATCGATATTACCAAGCCTAGTGAACGAAAAGGAGTGTATGCTTTATTGTATTGGAGCTTCAATCTTGCCTTTGCAGTTGGTGGGATCCTTGGCGCATTAACATTTAATAATTATTTATTTGAATTATTATTAACAATGACTTTAACGAGTATCGCTTCAAATATATTAATTATCTTTTTTATCTCAGAAACAATGGAAAAACCACAGACTATAGATGATAAAAACGTCTTAAAACAGATGTTTCATAGTTATAAAGATGTTGCGGGAGATAAGCTGTTTATTCTATTCGTTGTTGCTGGACTCCTTATTCAATCAATCGAAAATCAATTAGAAAATTATATTGCCATTCGATTGAATAATGACATGCCTATACAAGAAATTTTGGGATTTGCCGTTTCTGGTGTTGAGATGGTAGGTTTTCTAAAATCTGAAAATACTATTATCGTTGTTGTTCTAACCGTTTTTATCACCAAAATAGTAACTCGTTTTAAAGAAAGTGACACATTTCTATGGTCTATTGCGATTTTTACTATTGGGTATGTAGGTATCAGCTTTTTTAATAATATTTGGTTATTGTTCGGATTTATGATACTTGCTACAGTTGGTGAGCTTATGCGTGTACCTATTCAATCTGACTTTCTAGCAAGTATTCCTACAGATGATAAACGTAGTTCTTATATGGCCGTATATGGTCTTGTATTTAATGGTTCTATGATGATTAGTTCTTTGTTTGTTACACTTGGAGGAATATTTCCTAAGGAGATCATGTCTATATTAATCATGCTTTGTGGTCTAACTGGTATCATTATTATGAAGTACATCATGAGTGATTTAAAAGCCAAAAGAGATGCACAAGCAACAACATAATATAATGATATAGAAAGTTTTAGATTATTTTGTGCGTTTGTAAATAGTTTCTTTACAAAAAATACAAAACATAGGATACAAAAACTTCCCCTTAAGGAAAACAGACATTTGTTTTTTGCTGTTTTCCTTAAGGGGAAAATATTAACTTAAGTTATTGATTAGATTCTACTATAAACAAAATTACTTTATTTAGCTTTTTTACATTTCATCTTGATAATGTTTTTTAACAATTGTGGCACAGCGAACGCATAAACCTGAGTGTTCAGCGACTTCTCCAACAGAATCTGAAGCTACCCAACAACGTTCACATTTTTCACCTTCATGTTTTTCTACCTTAACTGTCACATGCTCATAATTTGTTGCATTTGTTAGATCAGTTACTAATTCTACCTCAGAAACAATGAATAATTGGTGTAAATCTTCAATACTCTCTAAAAGATTCTTTGTTTCTTCGCTATTAGCAGTAATCTTTAATTTTGCTTCTAGAGATTTCCCAATAACTTTTTCCACACGTGCTTCTTCTAATGCTTTTAATACATCATCACGTACATTCATAAATAGATCCCATTTTTCTTGTAGATCTTCTTGATTTGTAATTTCTCGTGCTACTGGCATATCAGTTAATTGTACACTATCTTCTTGAACACCTGGAATGAAACTCCATGTTTCTTCAGCAGTATGTGTAAGAATTGGCGCAAGTAATTTCACCAAACTAGAAATGATTTCATAATACACTGTTTGAATACTACGACGTCTCGGATTCTCTTTGGCTTCAATATATAAGATATCTTTTGCAAAATCTAAATAGAAGGCACTTAATTCAATCGAACAGAAATGATGAATGGTATGATAAACCGTAGAGAAATCGTACGCATCATAAGCTTTTGTCACTTTTTTGATTAATTGTTGTAATCGAAGCAACATATAACGGTCTACTTCTTGCAATTTACTATCTTCTACCACATCGTTTTCCGGATCAAAATCTGCTAAATTTCCAAGTAAGAATCTAAATGTATTTCGAATTTTTCGATACCCTTCCGATGTTTGTTTAATGATTTCATCAGAAATTCGAACATCCGCTTGATAATCAACAGACGCTACCCAAAGGCGAAGAATATCAGCACCGTATTGCTTCATAATTTTAGATGGAACAACGACATTTCCAACAGATTTACTCATTTTACGTCCCTGACCATCTAAAGCAAATCCATGACTAATAACTGTTTCATATGGTGCTTTTCCTGTCACTGCGACAGCTGTTGAAATAGATGAATTGAACCAGCCACGATATTGATCAGAACCTTCTAAATACACATCTGCTGGGCGACGTAATTCTGGTCTCTCTTCTAGTACGCCTTGATGAGATGAGCCAGAGTCAAACCAAACATCCATAATATCCATTTCCTTAGTAAATGTGCCGTTAGGGCTATGCTCTGATGTAAATCCTTCTGGCAATAAATCTTTTGTATCCCATTCAAACCAAATGTTAGAACCATGTTCTCTAAATAATTTGGAAACGTGTTGAATCGTTTCATCTGTAATGATTGGTGTTTTATCTTCACCGTAAAATACTGGAATTGGCACTCCCCATGTACGTTGACGAGAAATACACCAATCTGCACGATCACGAACCATATTATAAAGACGTGTTTCTCCCCACTTAGGCACCCAATTGATTCGATTAATTTCAGCTAAAATAGCTTCTCTAAAATCTTTAATAGATGCAAACCACTGATTTGTTGCACGGAAAATGGTTGGCTTTTTCGTACGCCAATCATGTGGATAGGAATGTGTGATAAAGTTAAGATGTAGTAATGCTCCTACTTCCTCAAGTTTTTGAGTGATTTCTTTATTTGCTGCATCATAAAATAATCCTTCAAATCCAGGTGCTTCGTCAGTAAATACTCCTTTTTCATCTACCGGACATAATACATCTAAACCGTATTTTTTTGCAATATTGAAGTCATCTTCCCCGTGTCCAGGTGCAGTATGAACAAGACCTGTACCACTTTCTGTTGTTACATGATCACCTAAAATAACAAGGGAATCACGATCATATAGTGGGTGTTTAGCAACTAACCTTTCCGCATCGTTTCCTTTAAATGTTTTTACTATTTCATGGTTCTCCCAGTTCAAAACTTCTGCAATTTGATCAATCATATCTTCTGCAACAATATACTTTTGACCAGATACATTGACAACCGCATAGGAGAGTTCAGGATGGACTGCAATAGCTAAATTTGCAGGAATCGTCCATGGTGTAGTAGTCCAAATGATAAACTTCTCATCACCATCTAATAATGTGCCAGGTTCTTTGACGTCAAATGCTACGTAAATAGAAGCAGATCGTTTATCTTGATATTCGATTTCTGCTTCAGCAAGTGCTGATTCAGATGATGGTGACCAGTAAACAGGTTTTAATCCTTTATAAATGTAACCTTTTTTAGCCATCTCACCAAATACTTCAATTTGCGCTGCTTCATATTCCTTTTCTAAGGTAATATACGGATGATCCCAATCCCCACGCACACCAAGTTGCTTAAATTGTGTGCGTTGATTATCTACTTGTTTCATAGCATATTCTGCACATTTTCTTCTAAACTCTGCAGTTGTCATTTTTTTACGATTTACTTTTTTCTTCGCTAAAGCTTGTTCAATTGGTAATCCGTGCGTATCCCAGCCAGGAACATATGGGGCATGAAAACCACTCATTGATTTATATTTTACAATGAAATCTTTTAAAATTTTATTTAAGGCATGCCCCATGTGTAAATCTCCGTTTGCATATGGGGGGCCATCATGCAATATGAATAAAGGTCTACCTTCCGTACGTTTTTGAACCTGTTGATATAAATCTTTTTCTTCCCATTCTTGTTGCATCTTTGGTTCCTTATTTGGTAAATTTCCTCTCATTGGGAATCCTGTTTTCGGCATTAACAACGTATCCTTGTAATCCATTATATCTCCTCCAATTTCTTTCTTATTCAGGTGTCAAGGTTTGTTATCTACTATTAAAGAAAACAACCCTTCGTTTAAACTTAAACTATTTGAAAATAAAAAAAGTCCTCTACATCCCTGTAAGGGACGAGAAGACTCGCGGTACCACCCTTCATAAATGAAGATAACTACTAATATCTTCATCCACTCAGCATCGTAACGTGATGTATACGTCTCATTTTACTCTAATTTCAAATGAGAAGCTTCAGGGTGATCTTCAAATAAGAAACTGTGTTAGGCTTTCACCAATTCCTAACTCGCTTAAACAGTTCTTCTTATTTTACTCTCCCTTGCATTGCCAATTAAAATATTAATAATAGTATAGCCTTATGTGAATGAATTATATGTAATAATAGCAAAAACGTCAAGGACTAATAATTATTTGTTTCTGATTCTTCTTGGTCCTGATAAACATCATCATCCATCGCCGTATCGAGTAATCCATCCCAATCATCGTTCTCAATTAACTCTAATTGTGCTTCAACAAGCATTTTTAAACGTGTGCGGAAAACTTTTGCTTGCTTTTTTAATTCTTCAACCTCAATGGCAATTCGTCGAGATTTTTGCAATGCTTCGTTAATAATTCGATCTGCATTCTTTTCAGCCTCTTTAATAATTAGCTTGGATTCCTTTGTAGCGTTTCCTTTTACTTCCTCAGCAGTTTCTTGGGCAATTAAAATCGATTTATTTAACGTTTCCTCGATATTCGAAAAATGGCCTAATCTTTCTTTCATATCTTCTACTTGTTGCTTCAATTCCTTTTTTTCACGTATTACTAATTCATAATCTTTAATTACTTGATCTAAAAATTCATTTACTTCATCTTCGTCATAACCTCTAAAACCACGTGTGAACTCTTTGTTATGGATATCCAATGGTGTCAATGGCACAATGGCCACCTCCTTATGAAGTATTTTATAAACATATTTGTTTTTACTATACAACATTTCGACAATTATAGTTAAAAATCCTGCTTCTTTTATTTAAATTAATATAGAGTACCTAATGATCCACTTATCTTTTTTCGATTGACCAAGTAATTCAACTAATTTACTACGTCCTTTACCTCGAAAGGAAAAAGTATCACCAGACTCAATCTTGAAAGCTGGATCTTCTACTTTTTTAAAATTCACTTTAATGAGGCCTTTATTTATAGCTTGAGAAGCTGTTTGTCTAGAAACTCGATATATTTCTTTAATTAAAACATCTAATCGCAAGCTACTAACGGTGGCTTGCCGTTCATGCCATTGCTCTTTACTTTTTAATGATTCTTCAATCGGAACTCTATCCCATTGTATGGATGCATTCTTTATGGATTTTAAATTCAATTCAACAAAAGAAGCTATATCATCAGATACCGCAATCTGAATGCGTTGATCATCGATGACAATATCTCCTAATTTCCGTCTTACTAACCCTTGAGAAATAAACGCACCTAATACATCACGATGTTTAATCGCAACAAATTTATTTGGATAACTTGCTTGTAATAAAACCATTGGAAAATCAGACAAATCGATTAGGTGATAGAAAGGAGCTAATACCGCTTGTTGTCTTTCAGCTTGTTCTCCCCCACCAAAAAACCGAAGAATAAACTGGTCGTCATTCCCAATTAGGCTTTTAAAAATTTGTTGTTCTCGTGGATCTAAAAAATCACTGTATTTTATTCTATGCTGTATCTCTACTTGATCTTTCCATGATAATACCTGATCAATAAACGGTTGTTCCTCTTTTCTAAAATGTTGGTATATTTCCATTTTTTCACCTTTACCACATAAACCAGCTAAACAAAACCCCAACACCTTGTGGGATAAGATATGTTAATACTAAAATGGCTACAATTGGTGAGATATCTAACATTCCTATTGGAGGAATTATTTTACGAAACGGCTCTAAATAAGGTTCGCAGATTTTCGCCAAAAATTCTCCAATTGATGATTCTCTTGCACCAGGAAACCATGACATTAAAATATAGATGACCAATGCCATACTATATAAGTCAATTAACCCTAAAATAATAGAATACAAACCCATATAATTTACCACCCTCGTTCAAAATCTTCTTCTTCACTTACTAACTGCGTAATACTACCAGAAACATCTACATTCTCAGGCGTACATAAAAAAGTATGCGGGCCTAATTTTTGCATTTCTCCTGAAACAGCATATACCGTTCCTCCTAAAAAATCAACAATTCGTTTTGCTTGTTGATAATCTATTCTTTGTAAGTTTATCACGACGGAACGACGATTCACAATATGATCAGCAATTTCTTGTGTTTCATCATAGGACCTAGGTTCACAAAGAACAACTTTTGCAGTTGATTTTACTGATTTTAAACTCACTACATTTTGTGGTTGATGTTTCTCGCTGCGAGACATATTTTCTGTCTCTTCTTGTTCTTCTTCTGTGTATTCGTATTCATACTCATCTTCAACAGAAAATAACGTTTTAAGTTTATTCTTAATACTCATTTTTTCACCTCTTTATTCATTCGCTCCAACAAGACTTGAACCGATTCGAATATAAGTAGCACCCTCTTCAATAGCAATGTTGTAGTCATTACTCATCCCCATAGATAATTCTGAACAAGGGGCATAGTCTAGATGTAAACCTTGTACTTCGTCTCGTAATGCTCGTAACTGACGGAATGTATCTCGTAGGAACGACTCATCTTCAGTTAGAGGCGCCATGGTCATTAAACCAACGACATGAATATTCGGATAATCTTGCAATTTTTTAATGAAATCAATTACTTCTGATGTTGGTAGACCGTGCTTTGATTGTTCTTCACTTGTATTTACTTGTATAAAACATGAAATTCGCTTAACCGATCGTTTATTTATTTCTTTTGCTAATGATAAACGGTCAAGTGAGTGAATAAAATCAATCTCATTTATCACATGTTTCACTTTCTTTGATTGGAGGGATCCAATAAAGTGCCAGACGATATCTTCATCAGTTAAATGATCACGCTTTTCTTTTAAGCCTTCCATTCGGTTTTCACCTAGGTTAATGATACCAGCTTCAATAGCTTCTGCAGCACGCTCTATACTGACATATTTAGTTACCCCAACAATCGTGACTTCATCAGGATTTCTACCTACTTCCGCACATGCATCACTTATTTTTTTTTGTATATCATTTAAGTTAGCTTGTACACTCAATTCACATTACCCCTTCTATTTGTTCGGTTTCATCTTCTGCCAATATAACCTAACATTCTTCCTGTTTGTCCATTTTCGTAGCGATGCGAAAAAAACAAGGAATCACTGTATGTGCATAGGCTTGACTGATATATATTTTTTGGTTGAATACCTTGATCAATTAAAATATAATAGTTTAGTTTTGAGAGATTAAATAAGTAATTAGAGTTATCTAACTGATTTGTTACAAGATTACGCCATTTGGCCGGAATATGATCATATACATACTGGTCAATTTCATAATTACAGTAAGCAATCGATGGACCAATAGCAACAAGTAATGTATCTAGATTTGCCCCCTGCTCCTGTAATTTTTCAACCATACAACCGGCCATTTGATTTACAGTACCTTTCCAACCTGCATGAGCAATCCCGATCCAATTAGTCGATGTATCCCAAAAATAAAGTGGCACACAATCAGCAAACATGGCACTTAATAATACGTTTCTCTCCTTTGTAATTAAACCATCCGTATCTTGGAGAGCTGTTGAATCATGAAATGCACCTTTTCCTTTATCATCTGGTGTAACGACATGGATTGCAACCCCATGTGTTTGTTCCCCCATCACCCAGTTCTCAATTGGGTAATGTAGTAATTGACTCAATAACTTCCTATTAGTCAGAACATCTACTTTGTTATCATTCACATGCAATCCTAAATTAAAGGAGTCAAACGGTGGTTCACTAACGCCGCCTTTCCGTGTAGTAAGTCCGACAGTTAAATTAGGATTACTATCATGCCAATTTTTTAATTCAACTATAGATGAATGAGTTTGAATAAAAGGTTCCAAATCATTCGCTCCTTCGTATTTTTTACTATTTTATCATATAATTGAATTAAATTCTTATGAAAATCGAAATATGTTTAAATTACTCATTTTTTAGCTTTAATGATACTATTAATAAATCTACAACCTGTTAATTATTCTAGATTACTCTTCTTTGTTTGTATTAAAATAACATCAGAACCCACCGTAACAATATCTTTCCACGGAATTATAATTTCCTCTTGCTTCCCAAACAAAGGAATAACTTTGTTCTTTGCGGCTACAATTAAGTGTGTGATTATTCCTTTTTCCTCGTTAATATCTAGGTCAACAATCATCCCTATTTTCTCTCCACTTTCTACTAAGATAATCTCTTTTAACTGCATATTTGTTAAAGTTACCATATTCATACCCCCACCTTTTACTAGTGATTATATGCAAGGTTTATTATTTTTTTATCTATTTCACCGAAAAATCAGGTTAATTTATAAAAGTATAAAAGAAATTAAATTTAATTTCTGAACGAAGCATGTTTATATAGGTATTAGTAAATTCAATCACCTATTATATTTAAAAAACAGATACCCCCTTTAGTACAGGTGTATCTGCTTCTCAAAAAATCATATTAAATAATAGTATTTCATTTTACTATTGATACCTTATTCAAACATTTCTTTATTCATTTCTTGCATTGCTGCTTTTTCTAACCGTGAAACCTGTGCCTGGGATATACCAATCTCTTCAGCAACCTCCATTTGTGTTTTCCCTTGAAAGAAACGTTTCGTTAAAATCATTTTTTCCCGTTCGTTGAGACGGTGCATCCCTTCTTTTAATGAAATTTGATCTAGCCAATTAGCCTCTTTGTCTTTATCATCGCTAATTTGATCCATTACAAAAATAGGATCTCCACCATCATTATAGATTGGTTCAAATAAAGATACGGGGTCTTGAATGGCATCCATCGCAAAAACTATGTCAGCATGTGGAACACCCATTTCTTTAGCAATCTCCATAGGTGTTGGCTCTTTTAAAGATTTGCTCATTAACTTTTCTCTTACTTGTAATGCTTTATATGCCGTGTCACGTAAAGATCTAGAAACACGAATGGGATTATTATCCCTTAAATAACGGCGAATTTCGCCAATAATCATAGGTACAGCGTAAGTAGAAAATCTAACATTTTGCTTCAAATCAAAATTATCGATTGATTTCATCAAACCGATGCAACCTACTTGAAATAAATCATCACCATACTCTCCACGATTTTGAAATCGTTGTATAATACTTAATACTAAACGTAGATTTCCATTGACTAATTTTTCTCGCGCACTTAAGTCACCATCTTGCATTTCTTTAAACAATTTACGCATTTCGTCATTTTTAAGTACAGGTAATGTAGATGTATCTACACCGCAAATTTCAACTTTATGTTTTGTCATGATTTACCCTCCCGTTTGGAGATGCTGTTCATGGAACAGTATCACCACCGGGAAGAGCTTTTATGCAGGAAAAATTTCCTTTTTAAATAAAAAACTCCTCCTAACACAGTAGTAACAAGGATTACACCATTTTATTAAATTCTTTTTGAAGTCTTCGAATAATTTTCTTTTCTAATCGCGAAATATATGATTGCGAAATACCTAACATATCAGCAACATCTTTTTGCGTTTTTTCTTGATTACCAACTAAACCAAAGCGTAGTTCCATAATTTGTTTCTCCCGCTCATTTAGTTGCTCTAAAGCATTTTTTAACAGTTTTTTATCTACATCTGCATCTAAGTCTTTAATCGTTATATCTTCATCTGTGCCAAGAATATCAGATAATAGCAACTCATTCCCATCCCAATCAATATTTAAGGGCTCATCAAATGATACTTCTGATTTCAATTTATTATTCTTTCTTAAATACATTAAAATTTCATTCTCTATACACCTAGATGCATACGTAGCTAATTTAATTTTTTTATCTACATTAAAGGTATTAATTGCCTTTATTAAGCCAATAGTTCCAATGCTAATTAAATCTTCAATATTTATACCCGTATTTTCAAATTTTCTAGCTATGTATACCACTAAACGCAAATTCCGCTCTATTAACATAGCCCTTGCTGCCTTATCACCATCAGGTAGTTTTTTTAATAATACTTGTTCTTCCTCTTTTGATAAAGGAGGTGGCAGTGCTTCGCTTCCACCAATATAATATATCTCTTTTGGTTTTATCCCCAATTTTATCCGAATCGTATACCAACTAAGTTTTATACGAAAAAGCCATTTTTTAAACAATTCCTCTTCCCCCTTAAGCTAATTGTAAAGTAGTTTGATTAAATAAAGCTGGATGTAATAGACAATGATAACTTCCGTCAGGAGCTAATTGACCAAATTGTACTCCGACAATTACATTAGATGCTTGTATTTGCTGATTATCATAGTAAATAGTGAATTTTTCCGGCTTAAATGCAAGCATGAATTGTGGTTGCCCCGAGACACCGTGATAAGGAACAATATCAATTGGTTTTGAAAAGTATTGCTCTAACTTTTCAAATCGATAATCCTCTTGCGCTTTTTTCATTTGTTTCATTTGTTCCTCTGAAAAAAGCTGTTTGATTACTGTATAATCACAAACCACAATGTTCTTTTTTGTGATTGGATCAATTAATTGATTTCCACTGTCAACATAACCGGTTGTGGAGACCATAATGTTATTGTATTGAAACGATACATGCATGATTTGATCTGCTTGGAATTGAGTTAAAGTGTGCTTGTCCAGACGATTTTTGGTAAACACCCAAACAATTGGAAATCCAAAAATAACAAAGGTCCAACTTATTGGATCACCTAAACCGCTACTCCACGTTACAATTCCTGTCGGAGATAATTGAGCTGGGCTCGAAAGAAAAAAATGAATTGCTGTTAGCGCTCCTCCTAGTGCGAAAGTAACGAAATAAAACGTAAGCAACAAGCGACATACCTTTTTAGGGTGTTTGAATCCAAATCCAATAATAATAACTAATATGGATATACATAATTTCCCGACTGGATGAAGTAAAATAGAGGATGGATAAAATACTGTTATAGGTACAAATAATGATGCGACACAGGCCCCAATAAAGATAGGCCAATTTTTTGCATTTACCTTAGCCATATGTCTAGTTAATAACAATATCATCCAATCCAGCAAGATATTAAGAAGCCAAACCGCATCTAAGTATATAATTATCTATTAACCTCCTCTCTTACCTCTTCGTTGTGACTAGTATAACGAAAACAAATTTCAATGTCTGTCAGATATTGTCTGTTGTTATATGCATTTTTTAAGAAATTACGTGTAATATTGTCAAAAGAACCAATGTTAAAATAAACTGAGGGTAACTTTGTACAGAAAGATGGACAGTTTATATAAAAACACTCAACAAAAAAAGGCTTCGATCAAACATTACTGAATGATCGAAGCCTTTTTATTATTTTTAATTGAAAAACCCTTATTTATCTTCGACGATTCCTATTACGCAAAAAGGTAGGAATATCTAAGGTATCTTCTTCTTCTTTGTATCTTTGTTGTTCTTGTGGTTCTTGATTTACAGGTTCACGTCTTTTTTCACTTGTTGGTGCAGTCTTTTTAGCGATTGGTCGTTTTTTAGGTTGACCTGTATCAATTTGTGATTCATCAAAGCCTGTTGCAATAACTGTCACAACAATTTCTTCTTTTAAGTTTTCATTTATAACTGAACCAAATATTACATTTACTTCTTGATCAGCCGCTGATGTTACAATATCTGCTGCTTCTTGCACTTCATACAAGCTAAGATTTGCGCCACCAGTAATATTCATTAGTACACCATGCGCACCGTCGATTGAAGTTTCTAATAATGGAGAGGAAATAGCTTTTTTAGCAGCCTCAGTTGCTCTACTTTCTCCAGTAGCTACTCCGATCCCCATTAATGCCGATCCTTTGTCAGACATTATCGTTTTAACGTCAGCAAAGTCCACATTAATTAACCCCGGTGTAGCAATTAAATCAGATATGCCTTGAACACCTTGACGTAACACATTATCTGCTTCACGGAAAGCTTCTAACATAGGTGTATTCTTATCTATGATTTCTAATAAGCGATCATTTGGAATTACAATAAGTGTATCTACACTTGATTTTAGACCGTCTATTCCTGAAACTGCCTGTGTAGAACGTTTTCTACCTTCAAAAGTAAATGGTCGAGTCACTACGCCCACTGTTAAAGCACCTAATTCTTTAGCTACTTGTGCAATAACTGGAGCTGCCCCAGTACCTGTACCTCCGCCCATTCCAGCAGTAACAAAAATCATATCAGCACCTTGTAATACTTCTTCTAGTTGTTCTTTACTTTCTTCGGCTGCTTTTCTACCTACTTCCGGATTCGCACCTGCCCCTAATCCTCTAGTTAATTTTGTGCCTATTTGAATTTTTACTTCTGCTTTAGATAAATTCAATGCTTGTGAATCGGTATTAACAGCGATAAATTCTACACCTTGTACCCCATGTTCAATCATACGGTTTACAGCATTATTTCCACCGCCACCAACACCTATTACTTTTATTGTTGCAAGTTGATCCATCTCCGTATCAAACTCTAACATGTTCGTTCCTCCTAATTTGCAAGTTTACTAGATTCCCTGATGTATTTTTTCTTTATGAGAGGTTTTTGTCCAAACAATTATGTATGTAATAAGCTTGAACACCTAATTTTTACATTTAGTCAAAAAAGTATTTAAATAAGTTAGCAATACTAGAGTCTTTTTTCTTTGTTGTTTGTCTACTCTCTTCATCTTTTTCAACTCTTTTTTGCTTCGTTGACTTTTTATCTGTGTAATCTGCAAAAGACACTGCACCAGATAATTGTTTCCCTTGAATTTTTGCATTATGGTAGGAAAATTTTAAGATGCCAACGCCCGAAGTATATTGTGACTCTCTAACACCTATGTAATCAGGAATTGCAATACGCACATTAGCATTAAATAAATCTTGTGCTAATTCTAATGCACCTGGCATGCGCATACAACCACCGGTAAGTACAAATCCACCGGGTAATTCAGAGTACCCCATTTTTTTTATTTCTCTGGCAGCAAAAGCATAAATCTCTTCTAACCTTGCTTCAATCATATCAGAAATATCTAATTGATTAAATATCTGCTTTTGATCGCTTCCAATAATTGACGTTTCAAATGTCTCCTCTTCACGTGCATCCTCATAAAAAGCATGTCCGTATTTCATTTTAATTTCCTCTGCATCTTCTGATGTTGTTCTTAAGCCGATCGAGATGTCTTTTGTTATATTATCTCCACCTAATGGAACAACACTAGTAGAAATCAAATGATCATTTTCAAATACAGCTACTGTAGTATTACCTCCACCTACATCTATTAATGCCACGCCAAGATTTTTCTCATCTTTAGACAAAGCAATAGATCCGGCTGCAAGTGATTGCAGACATATATCAATGACTTCCAATCCAGCTCGCTCAACACATTTTAATACGTTATGTAACATTGTTCTAGAACAAGTAATAATTGTACCTTCCATTTCAAGACGGACACCAATCATTCCTCTTGGATCAGTAATTTCGTCTAAGCCATCAACTATAAATTGTTTTGGCACAACATCAATAATTTCTCGTTCTGGTGGAATAGAAATTACTTGAGCTGCATCAATTACTCTTGTTACATCTTCATTGCCAATTTCACGGTTATCACTGGAAACAGCAACTACCCCATGACATGGTTGAAGTTGAACATGGTTGCCATTCACACCTACAATCACACGATCAATTTGCATATCAACCATTCTTTCTGCTTGTTCTACAGCTGTTTTGATTGATTGAACCGTTTGGTCAATATCTACAATGGCGCCTTTTTTCATTCCATTTGAATTGGCTGTACCAACCCCAATAATGTTTAATGAATCATTTAACACTTCACCAATAATTACTTTTATTTTTGATGTACCTATATCAAGGCTGACTAAAATTTCATTGTTGTTCACAAGTAAGGCACCTCCTACACTTAGGTTACAAAGTATAAAACTTTACTAATTAATTATTAAAAAATAATCTAAACATTTACATAAGTTTGTTAATATATGTAACTACCATTCTAACATGTTTTCATCTAATTGGTAGATTAGTTTTATTATAAATTATAATTGAATGAATATAAACCGAGAAAATTGTCACTATTATATTCCACTAAATTGTCAGTATGTTCAAGAATGTAGAACAGTTTAAAAAACATTCTGTATAAACTTTACTACAATATTCTACATATAGCGAATGTTTTCCTCTATACAAAAAAATTAAATATGCTATTTTTTTGATTTTCTTTTTTGAAATAAATGCCTTCGTATGATCGCTATATTTTGAAATAATCTTACACCAAAGGCAAAAACAGCGGCCAAGTATAAATCAATTCCCAGTTTAACCCCTAGGAATGCTAATAAAACAGCTAATCCAATATTAAAAAAGAACCCCGACAGGAAAATTTTCTGATCAAAAGTTTGATCCAAATGTGCGCGTATACCCCCAAACAAAGTATCCAAAGCTGCTAATACAGCAATAGATAGATATTGTGAATATTGATCAGGTACTGTAAAATCTGTTAAAAGTCCTAGTGAAATACCAATAATTAAGAAAATGGCTGGTAACCACATTATTCTTCACCTGTTTCTTCATTTACTTCAACTAAATCAAAATTAATTCTCTCTTGATAGGCAGGAAGTGTCATCTCTTCTATCAAAGTAAATTGCATTGACATATTTTCAATAGAGAAATCATCTTTTGATTGACTAACTTCCATGTAATCCATTAATCTTTGAGGATTATCAGACAGAACATATACCTCAATTGGTAAATCAGGTAATGCATGATTGTTAACATATGTTTCACCATTAACATATCTGATTGGTGATGTCGTAACAATTCGCTCATTTTCTATAGCAATATCTTTTGCCCCGTATGTATTTAACTCATTTAATAATCGATTTAATAATTCTGGTGAAACCGTTGGATATTCTTGCGCATAAGGTGAATCTATGAAAATACCATCTATAGTTATTTTTACACCATCACTCGTTTTTTCTACTAGTCCTGCCTTTTTTTTCAGTTCTTGAATTGAATTTTGCAAAGCAGCAACTTGCTCCTGTTCAGATTGATCTTGGTATTCTTCTAGCACTACTTCTAATTTGTCTAATTGCTGATATAACAATTGCTGTTGTTGTTGTTCTTCTTGCAATTGCGCACGCACTTCCCACAAATCTCTCGTTTCTCGTTGTTTAGAACTACTTGTTGTTTGAAATTGTATTGCTATCATAAATCCAATAAATATACATAAAATGGATACGATAATTTTACTTTTTAATGACAATCCTATCACCTTACTTAACTTATTTTAGCATCCATCTGTACACGATCAATGTTTTCCATTTTCACCTCAATATTTTCATTAACTAAAATATCAACCACTCCATTGGTTAACTCTAAGCTCGTTCGTAATGTTTGAATATCTCCAATTGCTTCAATAACAAATGGAGCGGGGTAATGATTACCATCTATAGTTATAACTGGTCCTACACAATTTATGAAACTATTTTTAAAAATTCGTTCTCCATTAATTGCTATTGCCTTAGCACCAGCACTATACAATTCATTAATAACTAGTTGAACATGTCGGTCATGCACCATATATTGATTCGCATTTTCCTCTGAAGGAATATAATCAGCATCTTTTAATGATATTTTCACTCCAGAACCTTGAATTGGTAGTTCGCCAGTAATCATTTGAAGCTTCTTTTTTTGTTCTACATATTCTCTTATTTTTTCCTTTTCATTACCAAATTCTTTCTCTAAGTGATTAATATCTTTCCTGTAGCTATCTACCCGATCTTGTAACTCTCTGTTTTTTTCTTCAAGTTGAATTAATTGTTGACGATAGAAAAAATCCTTCTCCCATTCCTGTTCCGACATTTGTACAACTTGAGCGTGTTGTTTTGTATATTGGTAACTGTAAGCAACAAGAAAGCCAAAAACAAACAGCACAAGCGACATGATAACATGTCTACCTCGCAGCTTCATTTTCATCCTCCTCGTCTTTCCGTTTCACTTCATACGGATCAAATACTGCGCCACCTTCCCCGATAGTTATAACACCTTTTTGATCCTCTTCCAATTGATTAACGATGGATGGATATGTCTTCATATAACTGTAAAAATTACGGATGGTAGATTCAACTTGAAAACCATCATTCATCAATACGATTACTTTATATGGATTCGACTCTGTTGGCTTCCAAAAAATTTCCGAGATCAATGAGGAAATTGCACTTGGTAACAGTTTTAGTTCCTCAGCCATTTCTTTTATATAAACATCTTTATTAAAATTCATAAGCAAAGGTGCATCACTGTGCCAAGATGAAAGTGAAATAGTGTCTAATAATTGCCCATTCTCTAATAGAGGATAATATTGGTTTTCTTTTTTAAAATAGGCTACTTTCTCTAATTCTTCTACTTCTATTACAACTGTATTAGGAAATTTTCTGCTCACATTAGCCGCTTTTATTTCATCGTGTGTTACAAGCACTTTTTCTATATGACTTGTTGAAAAACTCCAAAAATTAACTTCTTCAGATAATTCACTTAATTCGATTAAGACACTTGAATCAATGTATTCATTTCCTTTTACATTAATATTTTTTACATAACTAAGAGGAGACTGTAAGTAAACTATAATTGATATTAAAATAAAAAATAACGATAAGTAAAATATTAATCGTCTATTTGTTTTCTTTTTTCTTGCCTCTTTTAATTTAGGAATGCGATCCTCGATAGAAACAACTTTTTTCTCTGCCATCTCCTCATTCTTCCTTTAACTTGTTAAATGATCTAACAAAAATTAACATCCATTTTTATACTGTAAACTTTGTTACAGTAAAATTATATCATAATTTATTCAGTTTCGTTGTACGATTCTCTGATACAAAAGGTGGATTTTTTGTTTAAAATAAACACTGATACCTCCTTATTCTAATAAATTAGTTAAAATATAACAAGTCATTTGTAACATGTTTCTTTCTAATCTTTTTATCTAATAAAAAAAAACGAAAAGCAACTATAACTACTTTTCGTTTTTTACAACTTATTCATTTTTTGTATCTACAAATGATTATCCCATCTGGGAAAAACGACTAATGTTAATTAAAATACCCACTGACGCTAAAGTTAAGGTCAATGAAGAACCACCATAGCTTAAAAAGGGCAAGGTTATTCCAGTTACAGGAATTAATCCAATTACTACACTAATATTGATGATCACCTGCAAAGAAATCATAGAGATAATTCCTAAGCCTAATAGCATCCCAAATTTATCAGGGGCAGTTAATCCTATTCGGACACCACGCCACAGTAATAGGAAAAAAAGAATGACCAAAAAACTACCACCAATAAAGCCTAATTCCTCAGCTAGAATAGCAAAAATAAAATCATTATGCGGTTCAGGTAAATAAAAGAACTTTTGCAAACTATTACCTAAACCCATACCTAATAATCCGCCAGGTCCAATCGCATATAATGATTGAATGATTTGGAATCCACTTTCCAAAGGGTCCTCCCAAGGGTTTAAAAAGGCTACAATTCGATCGATTCGATATGGAGCAGAAATAATTAGACCAGCAAAACCAACAGCACCTAGCAAACCAAGCGTAACAAAGTGACTAATCTTCGCACCCGCAACAAACAATAAAACAAAACAAGTAAGTACAACAACCATACCTGTTCCTAAATCTGGTTGTAACATAATCAAACCAAAACTTGTAAAGATTAAAAGTAGTAACGGAATAAATCCTTGTTTCAAAGATTGAATATAACGTTGTTTTTCTGCCAAATTTGTAGATAGAAAGATAATTAAACCAAGTTTCATAAATTCAGCTGGTTGTATACTAAAAGCGCCAACACCAATCCAACTTCTAGCCCCACCTCTAACCATCCCTATCCCTGGAATTAAAACTGCGATAAGTAGAATAAAGCAAAAAATAAGAATCGGTTTTGCGTAGGTTTTCCATGTTTGGTATGGTATGCGTGATACAACAAACATAGCAAGTATACCTATACTAGCAAATAGCAATTGACGCTTAGCAAAATAAAATGAATCATCGAATTTATACGAAGCCCAAATTGCTGATGCACTATAAACCATAATAATACCAATGAGAAGTAATGCAAATACAACAATTACTAAAGATAAATCTGGACTCGACTGTGCATGCTTCTTCTTACTCACATTAAATTCCCCATTTCTTTTACGCTAACAATTTGCTTGTAAACGTAAATGGAAATTCAAGGCTTTTTTTCATTGTACAAGCCTTACTTTAATGTATGCACAGCTTTTGTAAACATGTCTCCTCTTTCCTCAAAAGTACGATATTGATCCCAACTTGCACAAGCAGGTGATAACAAAATAACATCATATTCATCTGATTGTTGATATGCTTTTTCTACAGCTTGTTCCATTGTTTCCACATGGATGATTGTTTTAACCCCTGCTTTTTTTCCAGACGATTCTATTTTTTTGGCTGTCTCACCAAAAAGTATTAATGCTTTAACAGAATGAAAAAAAGGAATCAGTTCATCAAAACTATTTCCACGATCTAATCCTCCAGCTAATAAAACAACAGGACGATCGAATGATGCTAATGCTTTTGTTGTTGCTAATATATTTGTTGCTTTTGAGTCATTATAAAATAGACGTTCGTTATAATTTCGAACATATTGCAATCTATGTTTCACACCGGTGAATGTCGTAAGTACTTGCTGAATCCCTTGTATTGTCCCGCCAGCTATCATACAGGCAGCAACCGCTGCAAGGATATTTTCTAAATTATGCTTCCCTACTAAAACTATTTCAGAACGTTTTATAATTGGATCTTCCTTAAAATATATATATACCTCATCACACCAAGCACCATTAGTTAATTTCTTTTTTATACTGAATGGTACTTTCGTAGAATTAGCAGAATCAACAAGCTCAACTACATCTGTGTCATCAGCGTTATATACAAGGAAATCATTCTTATCTTGATTTGCAAAAATTTGTGCTTTTGCATTTTTATAGTTCTCAAATGTATGATGATAATCTAAATGTGCCTGGAACAAATTTAACAATACAGAAATCTTAGGACAAAATGTTTTTGTTCCCATTAATTGAAAGGAAGACAACTCCACAACCATTGTTTCCTCTTCATTTAATGTGGAAGCAACTTCAGCAGCTACCCTTCCTATATTACCAGCAATTTCATTCGGCTTCTGGCTATTGGTTAACATTTCATGTACTAATGTAGTTGTTGTAGTTTTACCATTGGAGCCTGTAATTCCAATAATTTGATTGTTGGTTGTATATTGGACTAATTCGATTTCTGTAATAATTGGTATATCTCGTTGTATTGCTTCCTTAATTAACTCATTTTCATAAGGTATTCCTGGATTTTTGACCATAACATCAATGTTTTCTAATAAAGATAAAGGGTGTCCACCAGTTACCACTTCTACTCCTAGTTGTTGTAAATACACAATAGATGGATCATCTGACTGTGCCTTTAAATCATTTGCTTTAACAGAACAGCCATTACTAGCTAGTATTTCACAAGCAGCTGTCCCACTTTTAGCTAATCCGAGTACTAATACACGATGATATGGAAATTGTTCTAATTTATTCATGTCATCCACACCTCGATATAAATACCTAGAGCTGCAAATAATAACCCAACAAGCCAGAATGTCGTAACTACTCTCCATTCCGACCATCCCTTAAGTTCATAATGATGATGAAGTGGACTCATTCGAAAAATACGTCTCCCAGTAGTTTTAAAAGAAATAACTTGTATGATGACAGACAATGTTTCTAATACGAACACACCACCAATAATAACTAATAAAATCTCTAATTTCGTTAGAATTGCAACCGCAGCAATAGATCCACCTAAAGCAAGTGATCCCGTATCACCCATAAAGACTTTAGCAGGATGTGCATTAAATACTAAAAAGCCTAGTAACGAGCCCACTACAGCCATGGAGAAAATCGTCACTTCAAATTGCGTCACGCCATACCACGCAAGAATACCAAATGCACCAAACGCTATTGCAGCTGTACCTGCTAATAAACCATCCAACCCATCGGTTAAATTCACCGCATTGGAAGCACCGACGATCATTAACACTACTAAAATGCCATATCCCCAACCTAAATCAAATTGAAAACCCGTTCCTGGGATAACTAAATAAGTTGGGAACTCATTCACTTTTAAAATAGCAAAAAAGATAACTGCAATGATAACTTGACCGAACATTTTTTGTTTGGAAGTAAGTCCTAAGTTTCTTTTTAACGCGACTTTAATAAAATCATCTAGAAAGCCAAGTACTCCATAACTAAATAAGATAAATATTAATAAAAAGCTTTCAGATTGGAACCAATTTGTTTGTTCAAATTTTGTTGTCATAATTATTGTGGTTGCAATAATGCTTATAACAATCATGACACCACCCATTGTTGGGGTTCCAGTCTTTTTCATGTGTGATTGTGGCCCTTCTTCCCGAATACTTTGACCAAATTTTAACCTTCGTAAAAATGGAATAAAAATCGGAGATAAGAGGACGGTAATTAAAAATGCAATACTCATTGTGATAATTAATATATATTCGTTCAAAATATTCTCCTCCTTTGTCTATGACAAACCGTCCAATACAACAACTTATTTAGTGTAACACAACGTTCTTACATACTTCTTCTAATTTCATTCCTCTAGAAGCCTTTAACAACAGTAAAGTTGTTTCATCTAAAAGAGGTATTAAATACGAAACCAATTCTTCTTTATCAAGGAAATGCTTTGCTTTAATTGTCGGCTTACTTTTTTTTATTTTTTCGTTTATCTCTTTTGTATATTCACCGATTGTGCAGACAAACTGAATATCTTCGGTTATCGAATCTGCCACTTCTTGATGATATGCCTTTGCATGATCCCCTAATTCAAACATGTCTCCAAGAACTAATACTTTTTTCTGATAGAAATCCATTTCTTTAACCACATCAATGGCAGCTCGCACGGATGTAGGTGATGCGTTATACGTATCATTGATAACAGTTGAACCATGCATTCCTTGCAACGACTCGAAACGCATACCTGTCATTTTAATGTTTATTAACCCGGATTGAATGCTATCATAATCCAATCCTAAATCATTAGCAAGCGCAATAGCATAAGATGCATTCTTCGCATGATGTTTCCCCAATAAAGGAATGGAATAGGATTGATTTTCAAATACAAATTTCGTACCTGTACTAGTGACCTTTGTATCTTGAATTTGATAGGATTCTGAAGAAAATCCGATTGATTTATTATTTATCTGTTTAAGATAAGGTTCTAATAGCGGTTCATCTCCATCAACATATAAGGTACCTTGTTCGCTTAGCCCATCTAAAATTTCTGCTTTGGCTTTTGCTATCCCTGCTCTAGTTTTTAAATATTCTATGTGTGATTCACCAATATTAGTAATCACAGCATAATCAGGTAATGCAATTTTTGATAAGACATGTATTTCCCCAAAATGATTCATGCCCATTTCTACAATAAGTACTTCTGTATCTGTTGGCATATTAAGAATAGTTAATGGTAATCCAATATGGTTGTTTAAATTACCTTTTGTTTGGTGTGTACGAAACTTCTTGGCCAATACCGTTGTGATGATATCTTTTGTCGTTGTCTTACCATTTGAACCAGTAACACCAATCACGGTAGGATCAATTTTTTTTCGATAATCGTTCGCTAACTGTTGTAGCGCATGTAACGTATTATCTACGAAAAAAATAGGAAAGTCTGTTGGCACAAACCGTGGTATAGGTTCATTTTTATCCCAGATTGCAGCAATTGCACCGTTACTAATCGCTTGATCTAAAAATTCATGCCCATTAAATTTATCCCCTTTTAATGGAATAAACAAGCTATACTTCATCGGTACCCTGCTGTCTGTTGTAACTTGATGAATAGGTATTTGCTCCCTAACCGCTCCTTGTGTGTTAGGGAATAATGTAACGATATCATCGGTCGAAAATAACATGACATTTACTCCTTACTTTTAAAGATAAGTATTTAATTGTTTAAAGAAATCATTTTCCTTCTGAAAATCTTTACAAATATTTACAGTTTATTGCCTCAGCAGCAACTTCTCGATCGTCAAAAGGTAATGTATCATTTCCTATGATCTGATACGCTTCATGACCTTTTCCAGCAATTAATATCATATCATTTCCATTCGCTAATGCAACGGTTTTTTCTATTGCTTTTTTACGATCAACTTCTAATTGATAATTCGTTATATTTAGATTTCTAATCATGTCTTCTAATATTGCTTGTGGATCCTCTGAGCGAGGGTTGTCAGATGTAAAGACTGCTTGATCAGCATATTTACAAGCTATTTCAGCCATTAACGGCCGTTTCGTTTTATCTCGATCTCCACCACATCCAACTACGACATAAATCTTCCCTTGTGAAAACTCCTTAATCGTTTCTAAGACATTTTGTAATGAATCAGGCGTATGTGCATAATCTACTATAACACCGAAAGACTGCCCAACTTGAATCGGTTCAAAACGACCACTCACACCACTAGTGTGCTCCAATACATATTTAATAGTAGTTAATGATATACCTTTCAACAAAGCAACACTTGCAGCTGCAAGCATGTTATAAATACTGAATTTACCCATTAACTTACTATTTATTTCTATATCACCTTTAAATGTTTCCAAAACAAAGGTACTTCCGCTTGCATGTAAGGTAATATTTTTAGCATGAACATCCGCCAACTTGTCAATACCATATGTAATTACTGGTTGTACAGTAGCATGCATAAACTCCGGACCATATACATCATCTACATTAATTACTGCATATTTTGGTTTATCTTTATAATAGGTATTTCCAAGTTGTTGAAACAGACGACTTTTAGCCGAAAAATAGTTATTCATCGTCCCATGATAATCTAAGTGATCCTGCGATAAATTTGTAAATACAGCAATATCAAAATCGCACCCATTCACTCTACCTAACTCTAATGCGTGTGATGAAACTTCCATTATAGCGGTATCTACACCCTCTGTAATCATTTGTTTAAAACTTTGTTGTAAAAATGATATCTCTGGTGTCGTATTCGCTACAGGATAGGATTGATTTGCTATTTTCATTTCAATCGTACCTATTAAGCCAGTAATATTTTGATTGACTTGTAACATTTCATTAATTAAATTAGTCACAGAAGTTTTACCATTTGTTCCTGTAACACCAATAAGTTCTAATCTTTGTGTTGGATAGTCATAAAAAGCATTAGCAATATACCCTAATGCTTTTACTGTATCTTTCACATAAATAACAGGTACAGTATAACTAGCTACTTGTTTCTGCGCTATAACAGCAACCGCACCATTTTCAATAGCCTGATTTACAAAATCATGACCATCTACTGTATATCCTTCAATACAAAAAAATAAATAACCTTGTTGAACTTTTCTAGAATCTATGGTAATTCCTTTTATTTCAATAGAAGGAATGGATTTATTTCCTTGATATTGTGGGATAGTGTTTAATAATTCAATTAATTGCTTCATTGTTATTCCTCCTATTCTATTGGTCTTCACACTTTTTCGTAACTTGTTATTTTAACTGTACTCGTATATCTAATCTTCCTACGAATTAGATTTAGTAAGAATTGAACCTGCTTTATAGTTAACTAATTTAACTTACAAGGAAAAACTTGGCCTTAGCCAAGTTATCGTGTTCAGTAAAATCTAATAGGCTATTTTTTAATACTTATATATTGTATCAAAAAAATCAACTATCAGCATGGTTAATCATATCTATTTTTCATTTCCAAAATAAAGACGAACCGTATCACCCTGCTCTAGCTTAGTCCCTGCTTTAGGTGCTTGATCAATAACTACATCACCTTTACCTGATGATTCAATCGAAAGATTTACTTGATATTGATGTAATTCCTTTCTTGTAGATCCAATTAAATCCGGTACTTCAACAAGTGGTTGTTCAGGCCATTTGTATTCTTTTTCAAGTCCATCCTTTACAGGCTCTACACCCATCGCACGTAGACTATCTTCAATTACATTACCAACAATCGGGGCAGCTACCACCCCACCAAATTGTACCGTGTTTTTTGGATTATCAATAGCAAGATAAACAACTATTTCTGGATCATTTGACGGAGCAACACCAATAAAGGACACAATATGGTTATTCTGCATATATCTACCGTCCTTGCCAACTTTTTGGGCTGTTCCAGTTTTGCCACCTACACGATAACCTTCTACATACGCACCTCTACCCGTTCCTTTCGCAACCACACTTTCAAGCGCATTACGTATTTTTTCGGAAGTTTGATTGGATATGACTTGTCTTTTCATCTTAGGTTCATGCGTCTCAACAACGTCACCTGAAATTGGATTAAGCCAACTAGAAGCTAAGTAGGGAGTATACAAGTATCCACCATTAACAGCAGCAGAAACAGCCATTACCTGCTGGATCGGTGTGACAGAAACACCTTGCCCAAATGAAGTAGTTGCTAACTCTACTGGTCCCACTTGATCAAGGTCAAATAAAATACCATTTTCCTCACCAAATAAATCAATACCTGTTTTTTCGCCAAAACCAAAGTCAGAAATATAACTGTATAATTTTTCTTTTCCTGTTTTTTGTCCTAATGAGATAAAACCAGGGTTGCATGAATTCTGAACAACCTCTAGATATGTTTGATGTCCATGACCACCTTTTTTCCAACAGTGTAAAGTTGATCCACCAACTTTCATAGAGCCATCATCATCAAATGTATCTTCCTCTAAATCCACTACTTCTTCTTCTAGTGCTGCGGCTAAAGTTATAATCTTAAAAGTAGAACCTGGTTCATAGGTACTCCAAATAGGAAGATTTCTATTGTAAATACTAGGTTCAACATCTTGATAATTTGCAGGGTGGAAGTTGGGCCTAGATGCCATGGCAAGAATACCACCATTATCAGGATCAACAGCTAACGCAATTGCACCATCTGGATTGTATTTAGCTTCTGCTAGATCTAATTCACGCTCAATAATTGTTTGAACTCTTTCATCAATGGTTAATTGCAAATCATATCCGTCAGTTGGAGGATGATAAGTATCCGCTAAATTAGGGAGACGTTTCCCTTTTGCATCAGAATAAAATGATAAACTACCATTTTCACCACTAAGTCTCTCATCATAATAAAGCTCTAATCCCATTAATCCCTGATTATCTATACCACTAAATCCTAATACATGTGAAAGATAATCACCATTTGGATAATATCGTTTAGAATCCTGTGCAATATATACCCCATCTAATTGTAAAGCTTGTATTGCTTTAGCTTGTTCTTCTGATATTTTTCTTCCTTCAGAGAAACGTACAATACTTGTGTTTTTGGTCAATTGTTCCAACATTTCTTTTTCACTAATATCAATTATGTCACTTAATAATTCAGCTGTTTTTTCTGGATTATTTATTTGTCTTGGTACAACCATTACTGTTGGAGCTGATACATTTTCAGCTAATACTAGCCCATTCTTGTCCACAATTTTTCCACGCTCGGCTTCAAAAACAATGTCTCTACTCCATGAAGCTTCAGCTTTTTCAACTAACTGATCACCAATTATAAACTGTACATATCCTAAACGAATGATAATTGCTATAAATAAAAGGATCGCAAAAAGAAATACAGTAACTATTCTTTTTCGCATCGTCACATTAGATACTCGTTTCATTTTCCAACTCCTTCGCTGCTAGTAAACTTGTATCTATTATATGTTAATGACGCTTGAATAGAACACTGTATTTCTCCGTTATCTCTCTTCTTCTAACTCTGAAGGAACTTCTGATTCCTCGATTAATGTTTGATCTGGTAATGAAAATTCAACCATAATATATGTGCCTTTTTTGATTTCTGCACCTTGCTCAATACTTTGAGAGGTCACATAACCATTACCCATTGTTTCTAAATCCAGTCCGATTAATTCACTTAATTCTATTACATCTCTCTGTGACCAATCCATTATAGATGGCATTGTAGGTTGATCGGTAACTAAGAATACGCTATCTTTTGTTACTACTTTTTCCCCTTCAGAAAAATTACTATCCTTAATAACATCTCCATTTCCAATAACTATCACTTTTAGTCCGTTTTCTTCTAAACGTGCCTTTATCTCTTCAGTAGATTTATTTATTACATTTGGAAAATCATATGTTTTTGCCTGTACTTTTTCTTTTTTATCAGGCTGAATATTTAAATAATGCAAGCTGTTTTTCATCACATTGTTAAAAATATAGGATACAGGTGCCGAACCAGTTTCTCCCGCATCTAACTCGGGCTGCTGGACAGTAATGTACATCACTAATTCAGGATCTTCTTTAGGCGCCATACCTAAAAAGGAAAAGATATAATTTTCATCGCCTACAAGATAGCCTCCTTCTGGATTGGAAATTTGTGCTGTACCTGTTTTTCCAGCTACAGAATAGTCAGCTAAATTATAAATATTATGTCCCGTACCATGCTTTGAGGTAATTACAGTTTCCAAAATATCAAGCACCTGATTAGCTGTTTCTTTAGAAACAGGCTTATCTACTACCTCTGGCTCATTTTTTTCTAGAATATCGCCTGTCTGAGCATCTACAATTCTAGCTATTGTATATGGCTTCATCATCTTCCCATCATTGGCAATTGCAGTTGCTGCTTGTATAAGTTGAATTGGTGTTACAGTTGCTCCCTGACCAAAACTAGCAGTTAACTTCTCAATTGGATGATTATATAAAAGTGTTCCTGCTTGCTCTCTTGGGAGATCTATACCGGTTTCTTCATTAAAATGAAAAGCTTTTAAATAATCTAAAAAAGTATCTGGACCTATCTTTTCCCACACCAACTTTGACATAGCCACATTGGAAGAACGTTGAAATCCTTCTAAGTAAGAAATCGTCCCCCAATTCTGATTATAATCTGTAACTGGACGATTAATCTGATCAATCTTATAACTACCAGATTTATAAGTCTCATTCGGATGAAACACGCCTTCTTCAATAGCTGAAGCCAAAGTAAAAGTCTTCATTGTTGAACCCGGCTCAATTGGTGTGGAAACAACATCATTATACCAATTATCCACTCGACCTAAATCGTTCGGGTTATAGCTAGGGCGATTACTCATAGCTAATACTTCTCCAGTTTTAGGATCTACAATAGTTGCAGTAATTCGTTTCGGCTTATAGTCTTTAACAACCTGTGACAATGCATCCTCTAAAAATGTCTGGATTTTTTGATCAATAGTCAAATAAACATTATTACCGTCTTTCGCCTCTTTAATGATTTCTTCAGGTTGTAATAATTTTGTATTATATTTATCGCGCTTAAAAGAAATAGAGCCATCTGTTCCTTGTAATTTATCATCTAATTGAGCTTCAATCCCTGTTAAACCAGCAATAGTACCTTCATCATTCCTTTGAGCTAAGCCAATTACTTGCGATGCAAACGTTCCATTAGGATAATAACGTTTTGCCTCTTTGTAAAATTCAATGCCAGGTAAATGAAGTTTTTCGATTTCATTTTTTGTCTCTTGGCTCAACTGACTGCCTACTGTACCAAATTCAACTTGGAATTTATCTTCTTCTATTCCCTTGTTTAATATAGAGGAAAACTCAGAAGTATCTACATCAAGAACAGAAGCTAGAGCATTTGACGTCTTTTCTACATCAGCTACGTGTTTTAAATTATTTTTCGGATCAGTTGAAAAGGTATCATCTACAATTGCATATAAACTATAGGTGACGCGATTTTGAGCAAGAGCCATATTATTCCGGTCATAAATCGAGCCTCTTTTTGCAGTTATTGTATAACTATTTGTTCGCCGACTATCTGCCCATTCATCCAAATTAACACCCTGCACTTCTCCAGTTGTTTGGAGATACAAAAAGCGCCCAGCTAATAACAAAAATATCACGACAAATATAACTGTTAACACACTGGTCATTAATTGTGTCGTTCTATTCTTTTTCAATTTCTATCCCATCCTCTAATATAGAACTACTCAACTATTTCTGCCGTTTGTTTCACTTCTGTGTTTTGTATTTTTAAACCATTTTCTTTTGCAATACGAAGAATTCGATCAGGATTGCTCAGTTCTTTTACTTGATATGTAAGATTTTCATTTTTCGTCTGTTGACTAGCAATTTCACTCTCTAATTGCTGCATATCTCGATTCATCGCATCTAAATTAGCGCTAAAGTGAATAACATAGGCAAAAGCAATTGTGACAAGGAGTCCAAATACAACGTACAAAAATTTCTCTCCTGGTGTTACCCAGCGATGATTCACATGAACTTTAACTTGTTTAGGTTGTGTAGCATGTTGATTTGTTTTTGTATAATCACTCACCGTTTGTTGCCATTTCCTTGCTTCACTTGCACTCATCTATTTCTCCACCCTTCTTCATATGAAAATAAGTCATTCCAAGGTTTTACCTTCTCTACAATTCTTAACTTAGCTGATCGTGCTCTACGATTATCTTCCAATTCTTCATCGTTAGCTGTAATTGGTTTTCTTGTAATTAGTTTAAAAGGCGGTTGATTCTCTTCTGGTATGATGGGAATATTTTTTGGAACAGGTAATGCTGTGCTCCACCTTTTAAACGCTTGTTTACACATACGATCTTCTAATGAATGGAAAGTTATAACCGCAACCCTTCCACCAACTTTTACAACTTCAGCAGCTTGTTGTAATACATCATAAAATGCTTTTAATTCGTCATTCACTGCTATACGAATTGCCTGAAATACACGCTTTGCAGGATGCCCTCCCTTTCGCCTTGCAGCTGCTGGAATCCCATCTTTAATAATTTCTACAAGTTCAAACGTTGTATTAATTGATTTTTCAATTCGTCTTGCCTCAATTTTTCTGGCAATTTGCTTTGCGAATTTTTCTTCTCCATATTGAAAAAATATTCTTACAAGCGATTCGTAGGTCCAGGTATTAATCACCTCATATGCCGAGGTTTCTTGAGTTTGATCCATACGCATATCTAACTTCGCATCATGCTGATAACTGAATCCTCTCTCTACATGATCTAACTGAGGTGAGGAAACACCTAGATCAAATAATAATCCATCTACTTCAGTGATTCCCTCATCTTCTAATTTTTCTTTTAAAAAGCGAAAATTTGAATGAACAAACTTTACTTTTTGTTGGTAGTTTTTTAATCGTTGCTTAGCTGCACTTAGTGCATGTTCATCCTGATCAAATGCAATGAGTATTCCGTTTTCACCTAGCATTTTCAAAATTTCTTCAGAGTGGCCCCCTGCACCAAGTGTGCAATCAACATATACACCATCTTCTTTTATATTTAATCCATTAATTGTCTCTTGTTGTAACACACTCTTATGTTCAAACATTTGTTACACCTTCTTTAATTTATCACTTAAAAATATCTTTCTAAAAATCAATATCCATCATGTTCTCTGCTATTTCTGCAAAAGATTCCTCAGAATCTTCCACATATGTATTCCAAATAGATTCAGACCAAAATTCAACTCTATTTGAGACACCAATGACTGCACAAGCTTTCTCCAACGCTGCATACTTTCGTAACGAAGCAGGAATATTTATTCTACCCTGTTTATCTACTTCACATTCAATAGCGCCTGAAAAGAAAAAACGAGTAAAAGCTCGAGCATCTTTTTTAGTTAAAGGTAGCTTTTTTAGTTTGTTTTCCATTACACGCCACTCCTCCATGGGATAAGCAAACAAACATTGATCTAATCCTCTTGTGATAACGAAAACATCACCAAGATCAGCACGAAATTTAACAGGGACAATAATACGCCCTTTGGTATCAATATTATGTTTATACTCTCCCATGAACATAATAATCGCCCACCTTTTTTTCAATGTTACCACAATCCCCCACTTTCCTCCACTTATTTTTTAACTATTTTTACAAGTATTTAGTTATTTATCCACTTTGATCAGAAAGATTCGCTACCATAGACCTAAATTTTTAAAAAGAAGAAGATAAAAGGTAAAAACTAATAAAAAAAACGTTACGCGAATGAATAGCGTAACGTTTTTCGTGGTGAAAGGTGGGGGTTATAGTTTTGCAACATAATGATTTTTTGAAAAGGAGTATGGATATGCTGTTAAATCTTTCAGCCAGTCAAAACCATACTGATTGATAAAGAATATAATATTCCAACATCGCTCTTGAAGCCCATTTTGCGGATGCAACATTAATTCGATATGATCAAATTTTTCTATCGTCTGTTGATTTTTAGTTATTATTTCTTTTTCAATAGCTCCTTGTAAGAAATGAATATGTTCTTGGATATAGCTAAGATTTTTATTTGCTAAGCTCTCTAAATTCGGACTATAACTCGACGCAACATCTCGTAATGGTTTATGCAATTGTTCAATAGATGTTGTTAGTTGTTCAACTAATTGAACGGTTGGGGGTTGTTGTTGCATTGCTAACCAATTCATTTTATTCATCTGAACCCCTTTATTAATAACCTCTTCTAATTTTATATCAAATTGATCACTGAACTTCTCATTTTTACGATTTACTAATGTCAAAGAGAGTCTTGGATAAACTGGTGGCATATTTAATCCTAATGATTGGAATGCTGGTTTTAAAATAGACCAGTAACCCAACTCACCTGGACCAGCCATAAATGCTAAAGTAGGAAATAACCATTCTTGCATTACCGGACGTGTAACCACATTATTACTTAAACGTTCTGGCATTTGTTCAGCAATACGTAATAATTCGTTGGTTGTTAATCTGCATTCCCCATTTTTTCCTACCCATATATCATCTGTTTCTTTGACTAATAAAACACGTTCTCCATCAACGTGATAAAAAAGATGACCATCATTTTCACTGACATCCACAGATACGTTATATCCACTTTGTTTAACAGATTGTAATTGTTGAGAAACTTGCTTACTTATGAGTGGTTGTTGGATAATTAACTTTTTAAAAGCTTCAGTCTCTAGTTTCCTTACTTGATAATCACCAGAGTCAACTAATACTAGCCCTTCTTGGGTAAATAATTCGTGTATAAATTTAGCAAAAAAATCAACATATGTATGTGATTGGTTCAATTGTTTCACCAATAAATTAAATAACGACTTAGAATAGACTGTTTCTTCCATTTCTTGAAAAAGTTTATCTAACCAAAACAATACTTGTTCATGATCAAGTTCAAGTTCAGAAATAGGCTGCTTCCCTAAAATACGTTGTCCCAGTCGATGTTTTTTCATCTTTTTATTATCAGGCACCATAATATGGTTTACCTCTTCAAAATCATGATCTTCACCAGCTATCCAAAATACAGGAATTACAGGTACTTTTAAAGCGTGTTGTTGTTGTTTAGCAAAAACAATGATGGACACTATTTTGTTTATCGTATAGAGTGGTCCTGACAATAAACCAGCTTGCTGACCACCAATGACAACAACACTAGAAGGATCACGTAATAATTCGATATTTTGTAACGTTGTCTCGTTAGCATCCCAACGTTTGTTCAAATCTAATAGTACTTCAACCAACTGATTTCGGTCATACGTTTGTTTTCGAATATCACTTAGCCGTTCTTCTAATACATTTTCAAAAAACGGATTGTATGAAAATTTATCCATAATTTGTTTTTCTTGATTATAATAATCTTGTAATAAAGGTTGCTTTGTTATGGTTACTGGATCGATGTGCACAAATACCTGCCCCTTCGTTTGTTATAAATTTCTTACTAAGCATGCATAGCTGTAATAATAATACCTACTAAAGCTAAAGTAAAATGACTAAAGAAGAAAAATAAAAAACTAGCTCGCCAAAAAACCTTCCAAGCTCGTTTGATAATAATATTATCAGTTAATTTCCATTGGATAATAATACTTGCCATTAAGCCAGACAATAATAAAACGATTATAAGACCAAAATAAGTAGTATCAAATAATTGCCGTAACATCATCATAACAGAAACAATATAAAATAGCGTTGAATATGCAACACTAGCATGCAAAGCACGTTTATTGTTATGATATAAAAGTTTAACAAAAATATAAACACCCATAGTAGCAATCAAAGGAAAAGTAATAACCATGGCTATTATTATTCCCAAGGTCTGAATCATAAAAATCACCCCTTTTTTTCTTCTAACGCTTTAATAGACAAGTATAAGAAATGAATCAAAGATGATTTTTGGTCGATCCTTTTTAATACATATCCCAGAATACCTTCTATTTCTGTTTTTCTATAATTTGTAATATCTTCTTTCATGGATGAATCATTTTCTTTTGTTGTCTCTATTATGTTAACTATCCGAACCCATTGCTTTGTTTCATCTTGTCCAAGAGCATCGGAAGCTTCACTACAGACTAGTTTAGCTAAGGTATGTAAATATTGATTTGTTAACAGCTCGCCGTTTTTCACTTGATATATAGCAGTGATTGGATTAACAACAATATTAATTAGCAACTTATCGATTAACATTACTTCCCAATCGCAACAAGGCTTCAATGGAAATATATCACTATTAAGACTATTCGTCCATTTCTGTAGCAACGCTTGCTCTCCTCTAAATAGTGATAGATTAATTTTACCTTTTCCAGTATGTGTTACTGTCCGTTCATTCTGTCGCTTTGCACCATGCTCACACGTGCCCAATAAAATCGTTTGATCACAAGTAGCTCCATTTAACAGATCAATATGCCCCATACCATTTTGTATATAAATAACACTTCCATCAAAAGTGTTTAATTGATTTATGATGGAACACAGATCATATTGTTTGACACACACAATATAGAGATCCATTTGTCTTAAATCATCTATCTGTTCAGCTCGAACCCAAGAGCATGTGTGATCAGGCAAGCATAAAATTCCATTCCTATTTATTTCATGCATTTGTTCTTTTCTTCTTACAAATAAAGTTGATTGATGACCAGAGCGATCTAACAAGGAAGCTAATAACAATCCTATAGAACCTCCACCGATAACACCTATTTCCATAATACCCCTCCTTCTTCAGCTAAGTACTTCTAATAGCATATAATAGAAACACTTTGTTCGTCTAGTTCTGAAGAGAAGAGCTTTCTAATCAAAAATAAGACCTTGTCATATATACAAGGTCCTTCCATTCTGTTATTTTAATTGTTTTATTACGTTGCATAGACGTTCTAATTCTGAAAACCCCTCTTCGTATTGAGTTAACTTTTGTTTTAATGTTTTATTTTCTTCCATTACATGATCGAATCGTTGATGCTCTACTTGTTTATTTGTTAAAAACCGATAATTGCCCTTCATATCTTCTAAAATAGATATTGCTGTTTCTAATGGATGTGCACCTTGCTCTGCATTTAATTCTGTAAAAAATTGATAAGAAGCATTTTTTCTTTCTTGCTTTGCTAGATCAATAGCATGTTGATATTCTTTTCTTACCGATGCATTCCATCTAAATCCACACGCTGCTGGTGTTCGTGATACACGTTTCCCAACATCTTTAAATGCTTCTAGTTGCGTCTTCCCCTCACGAATATACCGTAAGACTGTCTCAGCAAGTAACGCATCTTCATCATTAGACCAAGCATCTTGTCTTGTTACATTCATTTCATTCCCCCTCCTATTACATTTGCTATTACTATATGCAAACGATAGGAGTGATAGAATAGAAAGCAAATAAAAAAAGATGCCAGAGATTTTCTGCCACCTTTTTCTTACAATATTATTGATCTACTACTTGCTTACCATCATATTGTCCACAAGATTTACAAACATGGTGAGGTTTAGTAAGTTCACCACAATTTGAACATTCAACCATTCCAGGTACATGTAATTTTTTATGTGTACGACGTTGATTTTTTACTTTTTTAGATGTTCTTCTTTTTGGTACTGCCATGTCTTACACCTCCTTCACTTTCAAAACGAAAATCTTATCCTTGCTATATCAACACATAGGGTAGGGAAGTGAATATTCACTTTACCTTATTGATTTTCTCTATTATTTTTTTCATCCAATAAAAATTGCAATTTCTTCATTCTTGGATCTATGGTTTCTTCTTCCTTCTCTTCTGAAATTACTTCCCAGCCTTCTCCAGAAGTTAAACCATATTTCTCAATCTCTTCTTCACTTGCAAATACCCGAAAAGGAATCTCTAATAGAATATTTTCCTTTATATAAGGATCTAAGTCAAGCATTTCTCCATCAACTGGATGAATTTCCGACTCATCTTCTGCAACATAATAGGGATCAGTTGAGAAAATTTCTACAGTATCTACTTCAAACGGATATTGCACATCAATCAACGTTCGTGCACACGGTAGTACCATTGTACCTGTTATTTTCATATGACAGGTAATTTGATTACCATGGGCATCCGCATACCCCTTTACTTGAACAGGATTGACTTGTCGAATGTCATTGTTCCAATCTTCAATTTCTGAAACATCTACCATTTCATCAAATGAATAATCATCAGAACGCACTATTTTTTGAATGGAAATTTTCATTTCTATCACCTCAAGGCACAACGTTTATTGTAAAAGGAATTTGTCCTTTTGTCAACATTTTTTCTTTACAGTAATGATACGTTGGATTATGATACAATACTATCCAGAAGGAGTGAAATCTATGCAAGCTTGTGGTCTAGTTGTCGAATACAATCCTTTTCATCACGGTCATTATTATCATTTACAAAAAGCTAAAAAAATATCAGGTGCAGACTGTATTATTGCTGTAATGAGCGGGAACTTTCTTCAAAGAGGTGAACCTGCCATTATAGATAAATTTTCACGAACAAAGATGGCAATTGACCAAGGGATAGATATTGTTATCGAACTTCCTTATTTCAGTGTTGTTCAGCACAGTGATTTATTTTCATATGGTGCAATTCATATACTGAATGAATTACTCGTTTCTTCTATCTGTTTTGGAAGCGAAGATGGAGATATAACCACTTTCCAACGATCATTTAATCATTATAAAGTAAACCAATCGTTATTCAACAACACATTAAAGCATGAATTATCTCTTGGAAAATCTTTTCCTGTTGCTAATAATAAAGCATTTAAAAAAATCGGAATGGATAATACAAATCAACTTGATTTAATGCAACCTAACAATATATTAGGTTTTGGTTATTTAAAAGCAATTGAAACAATCAACCCTAACATACAACCATTTACTATTCAAAGAAAACAAAGTAATTATCATGACAAAAATATTACTAAACCTTTTGCTAGTGCAACAAGTATTCGTGATACATTGCTTTCAAATGGTGTAACGAATCAAACTATCAGCGAAACACTACCTGAACGAAGTATAGCTCATTTAACGGAATACAAACAAAAAACAGGTATTTGGCATACATGGGAAGAATATTTTTCACTTTTACAATATCGTGTCTTGACTATGGATAAAGAAGTGCTAAAAAATATTCATGGTGTTGATGAAGGGATTGAAAATAGAATTATTCGAACTGCAAAAGAAGCAACTAACTTTAATGAGTGGATTCAATTGTTAAAAACAAAACGTTACACACAAACAAGACTACAACGAATATTCACACACATTTTAACGAATACTTCAAAACAATCAGTTAAAAAAATGCAGCAAATGCCTTATCCATACATGCGTTTATTAGGATTATCTGAACAAGGAAAACAGTATTTAAATCATACAAAGAAAGAAAGAACCATTCCACTTTTTACACAATTTAAAAATCATTCTTCTTTAATGATGACTATGGAAGAACGTGTAACGAATGCTTATTATGCTGTATTGACTCCCGCTATAAGAAGCGAGATGAGAAAACAAGAGTTTAAACCACCATATCAAAAGTGAAAATATGATAAAAACCAAGGGTTACTCTATCAAAGCACCCCTGGTTTTTATTATTTTAAATTACTTAAATATTCTATTGCATCATCAAATGTATCAACTGGAACAATTTTCATTGATGAATTGATTTCTTTAGCTGTTTGTAATGCTACATGATAATTCGAATCTTTTACACCACTTTCATTAGGTGCAAAGAAAATGTCACATCCCTCTTCATCAGCAGCAACTACTTTTTTATCAATACCACCTATACGCATAACATCCCCTTCATAGCTTATTTCTCCTGTACCAGCTATTTGATATCCTTTAGTCAAATCTTCTTTTGTTAATTGATCATAGATCTCCAAAGCAAACATTAAACCAGCACTAGGACCACCTATATCGCCACTAGAAAAATTCAATTCTTGATCTACATTAACTTCTCGATCTGTTACTAATTGAATACCCATTCCCACTTTATCAGGATTATTTGGAAAGGCTGCTAAACCAACCTCTACTTTCATTTTTGAATCATCTCGTTTAATCGTTAATAAAATCTTACTATTCTTAGTGTGCTTATCAACTAAATCTATTAATGATTCGGCATTTTCTACTCGTTGATTATTCACAGCGATAATCTTGTCCCCTGTTTGTAACACCTCTTCGGCTGGCATTCCTTCTAGAACAGAGACAACATAAACACCGTTGTACGTAATGTCTATCTCTTTGTTTGCAGCCTTATATGCAACAACCATTGAAGACTCCTGAGAATTTTCCATCATTTGTAACTGCACTTGAAAATATTCTTCTTGGGATATCCCTTCAGGAAAAACCTCAGAAAGAAGTCTAATATCTTGAAATGGATGGAGTAGCGCCCAAACATATTGTAATGGAGTAGCCTGCCCTCCTCGAACTGTTACGAGATGCATATCTCCTTCGCTATCAAAGCCGTCTGTTACCTTTACAACATTATTTAAAGCATCAGCAGTACCTGGTTTATAAATATAGTAAGGCATACGGTACAATGTAACAAACATTAAAATTACTAGTAAAAAGCTATAAAGAATTAATCGTTTTTTATTCCAAACCATACTTTTCCCCTCTTCGTTTTTAACTTGCTCACATTTTATAAACCCCATTTTGTAATAAATGCATGTCATTTTTTATTTATAAGCATAAAAAAAAGACATGTCTACGTATATTTAATATAAAGACCAATAAATAAAACTATATTCAGTTTACTATTTTTTTTAAAATAAGTACAGAATAGTCATGGGAGTAGGGCGATATCTTTGAAATCTAAAATAAAATCTGCAACTTTTGCATTCGTTGCATTATCAATAGCAATAGGGTTAATTACCTTTCCTAAATATACATTAGAAGCTAGTATGCGCGGAATTGATATGTGGTGGGGGACCGTTTTCCCCTCTTTACTACCTTTCTTTGTTACTGCTGAGCTACTGATCGGTTTTGGTGTTGTTCGATTTATTGGTGTTATATTTGAACCTATTATGCGACCATTATTTAATGTGCCAGGTGCTGGTAGTTTTGTTTGGGCAATGGGGATGGCGAGTGGCTATCCATCTGGAGCCAAACTAACCGCTCGATTACGGCAAGAAAAACAACTAACTAAAATTGAAGCTGAACGTTTAGTTTCTTTTACAAATGCATCAAATCCATTGTTTATTATCGCAGCTGTTTCAGTAGGTTTTTTTCATGATACATCGTTAGGTTTCTTATTAGCCATTGTGCATTATTCTAGTAATGCATTAGTTGGTATTTGCATGCGGTTTTATGGTAGAGGAAATGATACGAGGCATGAACAACGATCCAAATTATCCATAAAAAAAGCTTTTGATGAATTACACGGAACACGTTTAAGAGATAAACGGCCATTCGGAAAAATTTTTGGTGATGCGATAGTAAATTCCGTTCAAACATTATTAATGATTGGCGGCTTTATTATTATATTTTCTGTGATTACTACTTTATTACTTCAGGTAGGAATAGCACCATTTTTGTCAAACGGACTTGCGAAAATATTGGAATTATTTCATTTACCAAGCGAACTATCCTTGCCAATTTTTTCAGGATTATTTGAAATTACACTTGGTGCACAATTAATAGCTGATACGAACATATCCAGTATATTATCGCAAGCCATTGCGGTTAGCTTTATCTTTGCATTTAATGGTTTCTCTGTACAAGCTCAGGTAGCTAGTATTTTAGCAGAAACAGACATTCGTTTCTTACCATACTTTTTTGCTAGAATACTACATGGTATTCTAGCTAGTGGTATTGCCCTTTTATTGTTCCCATATGTATATGAACCAAGTAAAACAACAAACCAAGTTACTTCTGTATTTCTTCCATTTAGCCCTGAAGAAAGTTTTAATTTTTGGATAACCTTATCAAATTATGGACCGATTATCACATTAATTTTTTTAGGTATTGCTACAATCATCTTAATCACTCGTTTTAACAAACATTTATAATAAAATGGTTCACATCGATTTGAATTTTTCCTTTAAAGCATCTTCAACTACTTTAGGAACTAAATCAGAAACATTTGCCTTATATTTAGCTACTTCTTTTACCATGCTAGAACTTAAAAAAGAATATTGATTATTTGTCATAATAAAAAAAGTCTCTACATTTTCATTTAGTTTACGATTCATTGATGTGATCTGTAATTCATATTCAAAATCACTAACTGCTCGAAGTCCTCGAACAATAGCTTGGGCTTCTTTTTCCCTTGCATAATCCATTAATAAGCCACTATGCGAATCAACAGATACATTAGGGATAGAACACGTTGCTTCCTTTAGCAACTCCATTCTTTCTTCAACAGTAAATAGTGGTGATTTAGATTGGTTATTAAAGACGGCTACAATAATATGATCAAAAACTTTAGCAGCTCTTTGAATAATATCTAAATGACCAAAAGTTACTGGATCAAAGCTCCCTGGACAAATAGCTAATCTATCCATTGCATTCATCTCCTAACTGATATAACGTTATTGCAGTACTACCACCATACACATCTGATTTTATCTTATGAAACGCTTCTACATTATCAGATAATTTTTCTCTTCCATCGTGCTCACATACAATGATTGTATCTTTATGAATAAGTTTATAGTCGTATATCTGTTTTAGCAATTTGTTATAAGACACTTTTTTATACGGCGGATCTAGAAAAATAAGATCAAATACTAATTCTCGTTTACTTGCTGCTTTTAATGCTCGAAAAGCATCCGTACGATAAACCTCTATTTGCTCCTGGATTTTCAATGCTTTACTATTTGAATGAATGGTTTGTATAGCTTTCGCTTGCTGGTCTACAAATATACCTTTATCCATCCCTCTACTAATCGCTTCCACGCCTAATGCGCCACTTCCAGCAAATAAATCCAAAAAGATTCCACCATTAAAAAAGGGTCCTATCATCTGAAATAATGCTTCTTTCACTTTATCTGTTGTTGGTCGTGTTAATTTATTCGGTACAGCTTCGATACGATGGCCCTTATATGTTCCTGCAACTACCCTCACAAGCACCACCTCCTATTCTTTTTATTCGAATTCAATCCTACCACAATTTTTATCAATGAGAAATATTAATTCATAGGTATAGATTTAACTCTATCGTCCATACTAGTTTAGTGAGGTAGCTAAATATTGCTTTGGTTACTTCTTGAAGACGGAGAAGACTTACGTTTCCCCATAAGTTCTTCCTCCGGTTTCTCCTCTCCCTTTGCCTTTTTAGTTTCTAAATATACAGAAACTAAAAAGGGCCTGCAGATTATTTCTGCAGGCTTTTTTTAACATTTTATATTCCCATTTTATAATCATATTCTTTCGCTTTATCTTTTTTAGCATTCTCAAATTCAGTTTTCACAAAAGGCTTAGATGACTGATCAACTCTTGATACAAATGGGAGTTTTTCCAGTTTAATCGACTTATCATCGACATCTTCTTGATTAACATAGATGACTGCATATTTAAGATTTTTTGATACATAAATTAAATGCCCATACCGTTTTATTTGTTTTATATTTTTCATATGTTGAAACCAAATTACTAAACCTTGTCTATTTGTCCGCATAACATATCCTCACTCACACTAATAATTTCCAACCATATAAATTAAGAAGCCTGACAACCACAACTACCACCAGAACCACAGCCACAACTACTATCTGTCAATAATGCACCGTCTTTAGGAACTTTCACTTGCTCACTCACACTATGCGCAATGCAAGAACTTACGTCATCAAGTAGTGTTTGTATATTACGTTCAGCAATTTTAAATGAAGCTACAAGATCATTCATATCCATGTCACGCTTTGTCTGTCTAATTTCCTTCATTATTTTACTATAATCAGGGTGATAACGACCAAATCGTTGCACCTCTTCATATTGCTCTTTTTTATTATTGAAACGCGTAATAAGCGCTTGTGCTTCAGCATTATTTGCAAGACGTTTTTTAGCTTCCATATATTCATACATTACATCGGATGCAATGATCATTTGTCCAATTTCTTCTGAACCATCTAAAATTTCTACAATTTCTGTTGTCGCCAACATAATTGTTCACCTCCGTAACATAATCATATCAATAAAATGCCAAAAAAAAAAGTGCAAGCACTAATCTTTCATTGTACTTGCCATTTGGAGAAACATACCTAACAACCGCATTTGTTCTGATATTCGTTCTACCCGCTGTGGGATTGTTTTTCCTTGATATAACTTTGCTTCCTTTTCCATATCTGACAATGTCGTTGGATCCCTTGATAGCGTTCGATACCAAGTAGGATCATGTCTGATATAATAAAGCAAACTTGGATTGTTTTTTATTTGTTGATAAATAGATGGTTCCATTTATTCAACTCCTAATCGCGATAATATTGAAACGGATTTCTATGTGGGACATGCTGTGTTTTTGAAGGTATTTGTTTCTTTACTTCTTGAAATTGTCCAATCAATGACTGTATATTAGTAATTGCTCCGTTAAGTTGGTTTATATGTCCTTCTACTTTATTTAGATCTATTTTTTCCACCATCTCTGACATTTGTTTCATCCACTGCTTATTTGATTTAGAATTACTATTCTTTGTATTAGATTTTTTGTCTATTTGCTTATAGTTCTCCCAACTAGGATCATCCTCACCCAGTAAAACCCATTGTTCATAGAAATCTTGCCATTTTTTTTCTCCGTTGCGAACTTCTTTAATCATACCTGGATTACGCTTTACAAATGCTTTAAATTGTTCAATATCTTGTTGTTCTTGTTCATTTCTCATAAGGTCCACACCCCATATACCCTAACATTATGCTTCATATAGTTTAGTATATGTGTTCATGGATAACGCGTGCATTTTCCTTATGGCTTTAAGAAGTTCTGTGTATAGTGTTTATGATAGACACCAACACCCAATTCGGTATAATTTTCATTCAAGAGTGCTCTTCTGTGACTTTTGCTGTTTAACCAACCTGCCAATACAGCAGGGCCGTCCACATATTGTGCTGCTATATTTTCACCTGCTAATTCATAAGCTATCTTTCCATGATTTAAACGATCCTCTAAACCACCGCCACTCGGCGAATAATGTGAAAAGTATTGATTGTTCGCCATATCCTTACTATGACTAAGTGCAACTTGCTTTACTTGTTCATTCCAGCTTAATTCTGGTTTACCAAATCTCTGACGAATAATATTTGTAATATAGAATATTTGCCTTTCCACACCTAATGCAATCTGTTTCCATTGACCTTCTGATAAGCGTTCCTTTTTAGGTAATTTGCCCCAATAATTAAGGTGATATGGCTGATGAGTTAATAATATTTCTTTCGTAACTAACCGAAATGATGATAGTTTTCCTTGAAATGCATCAAAATAAAGTTGTGCAAAAACATCCTCACTCAACCGAACAAGTGGACGCTGTTGTACATCTTTTTTTGTTAAATTAAAGTGATAAGCTTGAAAAGACACATTTTCAGTGAATGTATATCGTTTATCCATCTCTTGATAGGTTGTACCAATTAAAAAAGGATCAAACTTAGCTTTTATACCTGTACCATAGACCGTTACTATTCTATTATTTTTAATGCCAAATTGTATGAAGGCATGCTTATCAGTATATATCCACCAATCATATCCATAAGGGGTAGATGCTACCTGATTAGGCTCTCCATACACGTCTGTTAATGATTCGCTACTACGATCCATCCACTTTGATATACTATTTCTTTGTTCATTTTTATCAACATATTTAGGTGAAATCTTTGTACTTAATTCCATCTGTTTGCTTGTCGCTCTATGACTTAAGTTAAAGGCTAATCGTTCTGTCCGATCAACATTTTCAAAAAAATAAGTTATTCCTATAATAACTACAAAAAACAAACAAATCATGCTAATCTTTTTCACGGACGTAAGACTCCCTTGTCACACTTATTACAGAAATCACTGCTGATTAAAAAATACCAAATACCACCTTAATTATCAATAAGTTATTCTTAAACTTGAAGAAGAAATTATTCAAATGTATCATTTATCAATTAAAGAATGTTCTAAGTGTTATTTTATATTCTAATGATAAAAAAAGGACGCTTTGCCTAATAGACAAAGCGTCCTTTTTTGCTTAATGTAGATGGTCTTGTTCAGAAATTTCCTCTAATGCACGACCCGCTGCCATGTTAGATTGTTCCTCTTGTGCTAAATCACCTAAGGCAACAATACCAACTAATTTACTCCCCTTAACTACAGGTAATCTTCGGATTTGGTGTTCTGCCATTAAAGCCGATGCTTGTTGCACACTGGTATCTGGTTCCACAGAAACAAGATGATCACTCATTACTTCATTAATTTTTGTTGTTCCAGGCTTGTCTTTTGCATAACCACGTAAGACTAAATCTCGGTCTGTGACCATACCAATTAGTTCAAGATTTTCTTGACAGACTGGAATTGCACCAACATTTTTTTCAGACATTTTTTTCGCACAATTAATTAATGTATCATCAGGTTTACAATAGGTTAAATCTTTTGACATAATTTCATTGGTTGAACGCATTGTGATTTCCTCCTTGATTGTTTAATAAAAAATGAATGTATCTAATCCATTCATTTTTTATTATGACCGAATAAGCAAAAATCTTTCATGTATTATTTCGATTCTTTACAAAATACATAGAACGTGACAATTTTCTTCTTCATGTTATAATGCTATACAGTAGACTGTTCAAATTAGTTACTTCGTGCTATATTCTGTGTAAGTATAAATTTAATTATTCTCTTGTTTGAGAAAGGGGTCCCATACATAATTGTTTCGTTACCTTACTAAACGTCATTGGTTATTTATTTTTTTAGCTATCGTATTACTATTAATCGGGTACTTTATTTTGCCTGTTTCATTACCATTAATTTTTGCTTTTTTTACTACTTTATTTCTAAATCCAAGCATCAGATGGTTACAATTTCGTTTTAAATTAAATCGAAAAATTTCCGTTATTGTCGTATTTCTCATATTTGTTCTAATAACAGGTGTTCTAGGCACCTATGTAGTTGCAAGTGCTGTTACTCATATTGTTAATTTTGTTGAAAATGCACCAACATATATTAATCAGATCATGGATAAGTTTGTTGAATGGCAAGCAGAACTTGAAAATATGATGAAAGATTTACCAGTAGAATTTATTAAAGAAATAAGAGACGGAATTGATAAAAACATTGTAAATATTAGTAATTCAATAAAATCTCAGCTACAGGTCGAAAAGATTGCCGGAATGGTCGCAGCTATTCCAGAGTACCTTGTTAGTCTATTAGTGTATCTAATTGCACTGTTCCTTTTTATGATCGAATTACCAACACTAAAAGCAAAATTTTATCAATATCTAACAGATACAACAGCTGAAAAAGTTCAATTTATGAATGCAAGGCTATCATATGTTGTTCTTGGATTTCTTAAAGCACAATTCTTAGTTAGTATCATTATTTTTATTGTTACATTAATTGGTTTATTATTAATTGTTCCGGAATATGCGATTATTATGTCTTTAATTATATGGCTTGTCGACTTCATTCCTATTATTGGATCAATTGCCATCTTAGCTCCTTGGTCATTATACATGTATATCACTGGAGATGTAATTATGGGGACTAAGTTAGCTGTTCTTGCAATTATGCTGTTAGCTATTCGAAGGACAGTTGAACCGAAAGTAATGGGACAACATATCGGATTATCGCCTTTGGCTACATTAATAGCTATGTACATTGGGCTTCAACTACTGGGATTACTAGGATTTATTGTTGGACCATTAGTAGTTATTGGCTTTAACTCAGCAAAAGAAGCTGGTATTATTAAGTGGAATTTTAAATTGTAAAACAATTGGAACACAAACAAAAAGCAGAGAAATACTAGGTCTTGGTTGAATCTGTTACTAGCAACCGAAAAATCCGAACTATCCTTTCAATGGACAGTTCGGATTCTTATTTAAAAATAATCTGATAAATGCGGTGTGCATATTTTGCTAATTTCTTTCCATTTCATCGTTTTTTCTTCCACTTGAATATTTCCAAAGTACAGCAAGTTATCTAATGTTTCACTTCCTAATAGTAAAGCATTGATTGCATTTATATCCCCTTCAATAATCATATCCACATCGGTTGATTGATGATCTTTTTCCACTTGCGTACATGTTTGATTTTCAAACGTTACTAACCAATCTGCTGTATTCCATGGGGCATGTATATCTTTCAATCTAAAAAGCAGACGCACTTTTTTTATTGAGGTAATATAGGGATAATTTTTAATAAAGCCAGCAAAATCAATGATACGTGACATAAAATATGCTTGTTTTGTTAATGGAATACGCGGATTATTAAGATGAAATACAAATGACTGATTAGGTTGTGCAACAAGAGTGATGGAATCAACCATTGAATCATGATTTTTCATCCATTGAAATAAGCCATGACAAGCATCTAATGAATGATAAACAAATTCTTCTATGTGTAAATGCGATTTATTAATACAAGCAATTAAATAACCCATCGTTTCTCCAGTTTGGTTGTAATATATTATAATCGTGTTGTGATGAGAAATGACTCGATTCTCCCACCACCAATCGTCCCTATTAAGCATCAAACCATATCGTATCGCTTCATTTTGGTATAACGCCTTTAATTTTGTTTTCTCTTCTTCAAAAGTTACTCTTTTACAAAAGCCGGTTGTTTGATATGTCAGTATATCTTCAGGTGTCATTTCATATTTGTATGTATAATTTGTTACTTCATATCCAAAATTACGATAAAATGGAATAAAAAATGGATGTAGCATAGATAACGTATATCCTTGTTCCTTCATTTTAATGAAGGATTGCGTTAATAATTGATTAACATGTCCTGCTCGTCGAAACTCAGGCCAAGTGGCTACACCTGCTATTCCTCCCAATTCCAACTTATTTGCACCTAAAAAAACTTGAAATGGTAAAATATGCAGTTTAGCGGCTAATTGGTCATCTATAAAAGAGCCTAAAATGATCTGACGCTCTTTCATTACCTTCTTTCTTTTCTGCTTCTCCTCCTCTGTTAACGTATATTTAAATGCGTATTCCCCTAAAGATAATACTTGATCAAAATGTTTTTCAGTTAGATTCCTTATTTTAAAATCAATCAATTATTAACACAACCTTTCGTATATCTTTATTATTCCTTCATTCATTGTGATATGAAAGTCATTCTTTTGCAAGATATGTTGAGAAATAGTGCTGTTAATCTTACAACAAGCAATGATTCGATTAATCGTTGGTTCGTGTTGAATATATTCACAAAAAATCGCAACAGCTTCGGTCGCATAACCCTTATTTCGATAACTCGGGAATATGTGATATCCAATTTCAACAGTGGTATTTCTTTTTCTAATATTAAATTCACCTATAATATGATTTGTTTCTACTAATTGAATCATACATGGTCCAAAGTCTGGTCTATCATTCGATTGAAGTGCTTCATAATAAAGCGGTAAGGAAATCTTTATCGCATAGGACGGCCAAAGATGTTCATAAGGGATTTGAAAATAATCAAAAAATGTTGCGCGATCATTAAGTAATAATCTAACTTGATACTCAGATAGTAATGTTAGTTTAATGCGCTCACTATATAGATACATGTAACCTCTATTCCCTTCCTCCAGTAAATATAAGAATAGAGCTGTCAACAATAGACAACTCTTTCATCTTTAAAACCCTAATATTGCTTTAATCATGCTAGTTGTTTCTCCACCATCAAAAAATACATAAAGTAGCAGATAAACGATAACACCAGTTATTGAAGAAAAGAACCATATAATACTTGTCACAGGTCCAATTTTTTGATGTTTTTTAATTTTTCTTTTAAATGCTAACACTAATGTAACAATACCAAAGATTGCACCAATTGTAGCTAAATTTATGTGAAAAATTAAGAAAATCGTATAATATAACTTTAAGTCTTCTGGACCACCAAAACTGGTGTTGCCAATAAATATGGTACGGGATGCATAAATGATAAAAAAGGCTAAGGCACTAATTGCCGCGGCAATCATAACCTTTTTATGTGCTTTATACTTTTTCTTCACAACTAATATCCAGCCAACCCCAACTAAAATTGCACTTAAAACGATAAAAGCTGTACTTAACGTAGGTAATAGTGGCATATAATCCTCTCCATCCTAGAATCATTACTTTCATATAACAAAAGGTAATGTAAACATAATGATACTTACAAAAATAATCAATAAATAAAATAGTGAGTAAACAAACACTTTATTTGCCCACTTATATGTGTCTTGATTTTTAAGACCTTTTAAACTTAGAATAAGCCAGCCAATGTTTAGTGCACTACCTAAAAGAACCAAACCTAAGCCTAACTGATACAAAAGAAACGGAATTGGAAGCAAACAAACAATATAAAAAATAATTTGACGTTTCGTTACTTCAAAACCGTGTACCACTGGGAGCATCGGGATATTAGCCGCTTGATATTCATCATTCTTTTTAATTGCCAATGCTAAGAAATGAGGGGTTTGCCATACAAATATTAGTGCGAATAAAACAAATGCCATAAAAGATAGATTGGGATCAATTGCAGCCCAACCAATCAATGGTGGAACCGCACCTGATAAACTACCAATTGCAGTATTTAACGTATATCGTCGTTTGGACCACATCGTATACAAAACGACATAAGCAAACCATCCAAATAAACCTAACAATCCTGCTTGCCAGGATATAGCAAGTAAAAATCCAACACCAACAATAGATAAAATAATTCCTAAAATTAAAATAACAGATAGTGGGATCGTGCCTGTAACAGTAGGACGTTTCTTTGTACGACTCATTACAGGATCAATATCTCGATCATAATAATTATTCAACACACATCCACCCGCTATCACAAATGCACTACCTAATAACATAAAAACCAAATGAAACCAATAATCATTTAATTGTAATTGATTTTGGTAAAGTGCTAACAAAAAACCAGCAAGAGCTGTCATGACATTAGATTGAATGATACCTGTTTTAAATAACGCTTTTAAATCGGATGACCGCTTCGTTTTAACTATATCTTGACTAGATGAATTAGGCAACATATCTGTGGCAACTGATTCAATTTTTTGCATTTTTTATCATCACACCATTCCTATTTTATCTTCACAAGAAACTTATTCATACTCTCATATTTTTATCAAACAAATTTGCTTTTTTCAAGTTTTTTATACTTTTTAGTAAATTAACTCAAAAAAATTTAACGCTTATGCTAAAAACGCATAAACGTTATTAAATAAAGGGATTTTTTGTTAAATCCAAAAATGAACAAAGTCAACCTATTTGAAAATTTACATCTATTGCATCTGAACACGCCTGATTTTTTTAGACACTTCATCATAAGGGATTTGTTCATTTTCCATATTTGGTTCTAACCTAGCCTTTTTTACATGCCTGGCTATATTGTTTAATATCCCCATTGAGATTAATAAAACAAGTAACGAAGAACCACCATAACTAACAAATGGAAGGGTTACGCCGGTGATTGGTAATAATCCACTAATAGACCCTAAATTAATAAATGTTTGAACACCTATCATGGATGAAATTCCTATAGCTAATAATGATCCAAATGTGTCATTACATTTGCTTGCTATATATAACCCTCGTAGAACAATAATTGCTATCAAAGATAAAACAATCGCTACACCAACAAAACCAAGTTCTTCTGCAATAATTGCCATAATAAAATCGTTATGTGCCTCTGTTAAATAACCAAGTTTCTGTATACTCTGACCTAATCCTAATCCATCTATTCCACCAGTACCAATAGCAAGATAGGATTGTATCAATTGATACCCACTATCTTCAGCATCTAAAAACGGCTGATATGCACCTGAAAATCTAGATAAGCGTTCACTATCTAGCATATTCACACCAGCAATGACAATAAATACTAATCCAGCTATAATTAACAAAGATAGATGTCTTATTTTTATTCCTGAACTAAAAATTACACTACACGCAATTAAAAAAATAATCGCAGCTGTACCAATATCAGGTTGTAGTGTAATTAAACCGAGTAAGATTCCTGTCATTACTAAAGGAGGTAGTACCGCAGTTCCAAAATGTGAAATGTAATGTTGTTTTTTTGAATATACCGATGCTAAATACATAATTAATCCAAGCTTGACAAATTCCGCTGGTTGAATGGAAAAACCACCTATGTATAACCATGATTTAGCCCCCTTTACTGGGTCTTCAAATAAAACCAGAACCAGCATAATGATTAATATACCAACAATAAATTTCATTAGCTTCTGATAATGACGATAGTTAAAAAAACTACAGAAAATAAATAAACCCAAACCAATCATAAACCATTGAATTTGTTTCACCATATAGTAATTAGCTGGATCTCCACTTTTTACAGCAATCACCATACTAGCACTGTAAATCATTACAATACCAAATAAAGTCAACATGATTGGTGTAAAGATAAGAATAAAGTCAAAGGTTTTCCATTTTTGCTTCATAATTTTTCCCCTTCATTATCATCTTATTGAAATAAAAAAACCTTGCCGATTACATGGCAAAGGCTTTTATCTATCGATAGGGATACACTGCTGTTCATGCTTGTTGTGCAGCTTCATGTAATAAATTTAGTTGTCGCTCTAGACTTTCTAAAAGTTGTTTTCCTTCTTCTTCTGTAACTAAATTTAAACGCACTGCAAAATCTATCTCCCTTGATAAACCGAACATTTGTGTATCTAATACTTCCTCATATAATGGACATTGAGGCATCGTAAGATTATCCATTTGAACCTTAATCAATTTAAGTATCTTATCAGCATCCGCCTTAAGAAGGGCATAGGCTTTGTCTGTATTACTTTCAGCCACTTTAGGTATCAAATTAAATCCCCTCCGTTATACAACTTCTCTTATCTATCTTAGCGTTTATGATTAAAAAATGCAAGATAATAAAACATATTCTTCTAATGATAAACTTATATTTGATGCTTTCCTAATCCTTTCATGAATAAGTTTTCAAATTTAACAAAAAATAAGAACTAATAACTAACAAAGATAGATTGGGGGTAACTGTTATGAAGAAGTATTTCTTTTTTATTTGTTTGGTTATTTTTTTATCCGCTTGCCAATCAAATGAAGAACAACCGTTAGCAGATCAAGAAACAGATAACAAAATGTTGCAAGTTAAGAATTCAGACCCAACAGAACGAACAAAATTATCCAATCAAGAGATTGCGAAACACCTTGCACGTGTAGCTAACCGTGTCCCTAATGTAAATGAAGCTACGGCATTAATTGCAGGTCCATATGCTGTTGTAGGAATAGACGTGGACAAAGAACTTGATAGATCAAGAGTAGGTACAATTAAATATGCAGTAAATGAAGCATTACATGACGATCCATATGGAAAAACCGCTGTTGTCATTGCTGATGCAGACGGAACAGAAAGAATTAAGAATATGGCTAAAGGATTTCAAGAAGGGCATCCAATACAAAATATTATAGAAGAATTATCAGCTATTGTTGGGCGATATATGCCAGAAACACCACCAGCTGAAATAGATACGAATGATTCAGATACGAATAAGGATAATCTTTCGAAAGAAGAGAAAAAAGACTTAGATAAAATTCAAGAGGAACAATCCAATCAACACATGAATAAAAACGGAGAATAGGATATTGCTTCCTATTCTCCTTCTTTTATACGATTGTAATATTCTACACCAAATTGTGATCCTTCATCTACCATCTTAGCATTTTCTATATTATCCACTTCAGGCACACCAGCCTCTTCAATCGGAAATGATTCTGAATTTCTTATAACATCTATCCATTTTTTTATTGTAGTTACTCCTTTATCGCGCATCTTTTTATTCATGCTAAAATAAAGAATTATACCGACAACTATCGTATAAATAATATTTTTACGCATCTAATCACCCTTTCGTAAGTCTTTATATAAATAATCTTTCCCCTTAAATAATTTTTAAAACTAATCAATCATCTATATCCGATATTTCGCCTATTTGGATTACTATGATAAACTAAGTAGTAGAAAAATCTTTATCACAAGAAATAGAGGTGACAAGATGAAAGTAAAGTGCCCAATTTGCGATACAGTAGATAATATAGATTCAGATTCCCCATTAGCTAAAAAATTAAGAAATAGAAAAAAACATTTATATCTGTGTCCTACTTGTTCTGAACGTATAGGAGAGAACACAAAAAAAAGACATGAAACAGGTAACTTCCAATTGTTTGAACAACCTACAAAAGAAGATCCCTTTATTTAATCTGTATGATGATAAAACAAGTATGAAATTACAGTCATGTGATTTCTATACTTGTTTTATCATAAGCTTAACGATAAGGTACCAAACCATGATTGGAAATTATTTCAATTCAATATATTCATTAATGACTTGATCTTTTATCAAGTGATTTCCAGAAAACGCTGTACTTTCTGTTAATAAATTTAATGGCTTACCGTCAATTTGTGTTGTTATACCTCCAACTTCCTCAACAAGGATAACACCAGCAGCAAGATCCCACGGGTGTAATTGAATTGAAATATAAGCATCTAATATACCTTCCGCTACACCAGCAAATTCTAATGCCGCCGATCCATATGACCTTGTTCCTCTTACCTTTTTAATAAGCTCTTGAATTTTCATATGATTAATTCGGGCATTTTCACAACTCCAAATATTATTAATTAATAGAATGCATTCTTCTAAATTAACATGTTTCTTTAACGTAGCTAGTTTTGTTTCATTGCGATATGCACCTTCACCTTTTTTAACATGATATAATATATCTTCCATCACATTATATATAAGGCCTATTTCTCCAACACCATCCTGATAAATAGCTAGTGAAATAGCAAAATTTCTTTTCTGATGTACAAAATTCATTGTTCCATCAATTGGATCAATAATCCAAACTGTACCGTCCAATGTTGTTAAATCATCACCAAAACCTTCTTCAGATAATAATTTATGTGTTGGATAATGTGATCTAATATTCTCAGCGAAATATTTTTCTATATTCCGATCCATTTCAGTTACTAAGTCATTTGCATTCGATTTGGTATTTATAGTTAATGGCTTATCTAGACTTTCACGGATGAATCCCCCTGCTTCTAGCACCCAATTTTTCGCGTGTTCATATAATTGATTTCTTTCCTTTCTATCCATGGTTGTCCCTCCTATTACACAATATTCTATATAGTAAGCATAGCAAGTCCCAATACTCCATACACCCTATCATTCACTTTGTTACCGAAATAACACGTGTTATGTTATAGTAAATGTATATAAAATTGTCTTATATTAGAAAATATATTGATTCTATTATACAAAAGGAGCATTCTCATGCAAATACAACGTTTTGAAAGTCAAGATTTTGATACATTTCGTATAGATGGACTTGATGAAAGAATGCAAGCCATTCAAGAACGAATTCAACCAAAATTCAAAGTAATTGGGACAGAATTAACTGATCACCTTTCCGTTGCTGTTGGTGATGAAATGTTTTTACATATTGCCAAGCATGCTCGTCGTTCAGTAAATCCACCAAACGATACATGGTTAGCAATTTGCGAGAATAAACGAGGCTATAAAAAACATCCTCATTTTCAAGTAGGCTTATTTGATGATCACATTTTTATTTGGCTTGCATTTATTTATGAATTACCCGGAAAAGAAAAAATAGCAAAACAGTTTTCATCTGAAATAAACAGTCTACACGAACTACCTGATTCATTTGTTGTATCGTTAGATCATACGAAGAAAGATGCATTCCCAATTAAAGATTTATCTCAAGATCACTTAAATCGTGTATGTACAGTAAAAAAAGCAGAATTATTAATTGGAAAACATATTTCTAAAGAAACTGCCATAAAACTAGACGGAGACTCATTTATAAACGATATAAAAGATACTCTTAATCGCTTAGTCCCCTTTTATCTAAAAGCTTTACACAGCTTATAATGTTGTCTTTATATTTTTAATACAATGGGTTAGTTCATCTGTAAAAAATCATTGTAAGCAACATGTCCCAATGTCAGCTTAATTGGCTTTAGGGACTTGTTTCTGATCAATTCATTCGTATCTTATCTGATTGCGATTCTTTGGCTTGTTTCATTGTTCGATAAATCGAATATCCAGTACCTTGTTCAAATTGTTTACCTATTTGTTTTTCTTCACTTTTGGATGGTACGATTTGTTTAAAGCGTCGATACGCAACCATCAGATTATTACGATTAACACTTTGCTCATTTGCCTTTTCAATAAGCGACAAGAAATTTACTACATCAATAACCTCGTCCGTCGACCATGATTCATCAATTGGATAACTATAGCTCATTTAACTCTTCCTTTCTAAATAAATGCTCAGCTAGTAATTTGGCTTATTATTTGCTATAATCTTTTTGTTTTCTAACTTTTATTGTATAAAGAGGAGTACCTATTATGCAAGATCAAAATCAAACACCATTATTTACAGGCTTACTAGAACATGCAAAGAGTAATCCAACAGCCTTCCACATACCCGGTCATAAAAAGGGACATGGAATGGAACAAAAATTTAGAGATTTTATTGGAGACAATGCGTTGTCCATCGATTTAATTAATATCAGTCCTTTGGATGATCTTCACCATCCTCAAGGAATGATAAAGAAAGCCCAAGATTTAGCTGCAGAAGCGTTTGATGCAGACTATACCTACTTCTCAGTACAAGGGACCAGTGGGGCCATCATGGCAATGGTTATGAGTGTGTGTGGACCTGGGGATAAAATTATTGTACCCAGAAATATTCATAAATCGGTTACCGCCGCAATTATTTTTGCTGGTGCTATTCCAATTTTTATACATCCAGAGCTAGATGAACATTTAGGTATTGCACATGGCATTACACCAGAGTCTGTGGAACGAGCCATTGAAGCACATCCAGATGCAAAAGGGGTATTCGTCATCAATCCTACCTATTTTGGTATCGCTGCAGACCTTAAACGAATTGTAGCTATTGCACACGCACATCATATACCTGTATTAGTAGACGAAGCACACGGTGTGCATATTCATTTTCATAACAACCTACCATTATCAGCAATGCAAGCCGGCGCTGATTTAGCCGCTACTAGCGTACACAAGCTTGGAGGTTCATTAACTCAAAGTTCTGTATTAAATTTAAAAGAAGGATTAGTAACACATGAACGTGTACAAAGCATTTTATCTATGCTAACAACTACATCAACATCTTATATTTTATTAGCTTCTCTTGATGCTGCTAGAAAACAATTAGCTATTTCAGGAAAGCAATTAATCACCAATACAATTGAGCTTGCATCCGTAACAAGAGAAGCCATAAACACGATTCCCTATCTTTATTGTCCAGGCAAAGAAATCCTAGGTACGGAGGCTACATTTGACTATGACCCAACCAAATTAATTATCTCAGTTAAACAGTTGGGCATTACTGGGTATGATGTGGAAAAATGGTTAAGAAAGCATCATAATATAGAAGTAGAATTATCTGATATGTATAATATTCTCTGTATTATTACACCGGGTGATACGTCTGTTGAAACGAACAAGTTGATTCTTGCGTTACGTAATCTTTCAAAAATGTATGAAAATACCGCAATTGATCAGTTAATTAGAGTAACCATTCCACCTATTCCTATGTTAAGTATGACACCTAGAGATGCTTTCTATGCTGAAACAGAAATCGTATTATTAAAAAATGCAGCAGGTAGAATTAGTGCAGAATCAATTATGGTTTATCCTCCTGGTATCCCTATTTTCATCCCAGGTGAAATAATAACCGAAGAAAATCTGGATTATATTGCAAAAAATGTTGAAACTGGTTTACCTGTGCAAGGATTAGAAGATGAAACACTAGAAACAATTCATGTTATGAAAGAAATGAAACCTTTTAGATAGAGCATATACGAAAACCGAGCTTGGTCAAGCTCGGTTTATTTCTTTATTGTTCTATGGTTTTAATTGCCCGTGGGTCTACCACTGTATATCCCTTATCTCTTAATCCAGTTACAATATCAGCCAATGCAGCATTTGTCCATTCACGATCATGCATCAAAAGGTTAGCTCCTGGCTTAAGAAGTGAATATGGCACATCAACTTCTGGTCCTTCACCCGAAATCATTGCTTTCTTTAATTTTTCAGCGTCTTGATAAGGGGAAAAGTAATCATATCCGTATGTCCAATTCATTAAAACCATTCCTTCTTTTTGAACAAGCTCTCTGGAATAATTTGTATTTTGACCGTGTGGGGCTCTAAAGAATTTAGGTCGTTCACCAATAACTTCTTCAATTAAATCACTCAAATCAACAATTTCTTGACGTTGTGTTTTTTCATCTACTTTTGTTAAATTTTGATGTGTCATCGTATGATTTCCAATCAAAAAGCCCATTTCATGAATCTTTTTTAAGGCTTCTTTTTGTTCATCTGTATTTAAAAAATGACCATTAACAAAGAAGATTGCATTAGCATCTAGAGCTTTTAATGTATTTGCCATTTCTAAGGCATATTTATCAGGAGCATCATCAATAGTTAATAATACTACTTTTTCATCCGCGTCGTCGATTGGAATGACAGATGACTTATCGTTAATTTCATATGTTACTTCTACTTGTTTTACTGCTTGTTCATCCTGTGGTTTCTCTTCATTATTTGATTGTTCTTCATCCATTGTTTGATCTTCTGTTGTCTCTTCATCTTCTCTCGCTTCATGATTATTGTTTGCTTCTTCTGTATTTGTTTCTTTTTCTTGGTTATTTTCACTTTCTTGGTTATTACTATTGCAAGCTGATACAATAAAAACTGTGATTACTAAAACAAGTATGCTAATAAGGACACGCGTCATCTTCATATGTAAACCCCCTGTTGTTTATCTTTATAAATATTATACGACAAACAGTTTCAAATATCTGCATTATTAGTCAATTTATTAGAAAAAGTTGTTACATATACATCCATCATTATAATTTAACATAGGCAAAAAGCTCACACTTTTATAGTAAGTGTAAGCTTTTTTGAAAATTTATTTTACAATATGAATTGGTGTACCCATAGCTACTTCTGCAGCTTCCATTGTAATTTCACCTAGAGTTGGATGAGCATGAATGGTTAATGCTAGATCTTCAGCGGTCATTCCAGCTTCGATTGCTAAACCAAGTTCAGAAATCATATCACTCGCATTTGCACCAGCAATTTGTGCACCTAATACTAAGCCATCATCTGTTCGAGTAACAAGCTTAACAAAACCATCCCCATTACCTAATGATAATGCACGCCCATTTGCAGCGAATGGGAATTTCGCAGCTTTCACATCAAAACCAGCATCTTTCGCATCTTGTTCTGTATAACCAACAGTAGCTAACTCCGGTTCAGAGAATACAACAGCAGGGATACCGTTATAATCAATCTCTGTCTTCTCACCAGCAATCGCTTCTGCTGCAATTTTACCTTCATAAGATGCCTTATGAGCAAGTGGTGCGCCAGGAACAATATCTCCAATTGCATAGATATTATCTATATTTGTACGACATTGATTATCAATTTTAATTATACCTTTTTCATTCATCTCAATACCTAATTGTTCTAAACCAATTTCAGTAGTATTTGGATAACGTCCCACAGTAACTAGTACATAATCTGCTTCAATTGTTTCTTCTTTCCCTTTAGCTTCATATGTCACTTTTACGCCGTCGTCTGTTATTTCTGAACTTTTTGCCATTGCTTCCGTCACAATAGAAACATTTTTCTTTTTCAGGTTACGTTTAACTAAAGATGACATTTGACTTTCAAAACCACCAAGAATGTCTTTCGCACCTTCAAGAATGGTTACTTCGGTACCAAAGTTAGCATATGCAGTACCTAATTCCGTTCCTACATAACCACCGCCGATTACAACCATTTTCTTAGGAATTTCTTTTAGATTTAAAGCACCTGTAGAATCTAAGACACGATCAGAGAATTTGAAAGTTGGAATCTCAATAGGTGTTGAACCAGTTGCGATAATACAATTTTTAAATGTATAACTTTGAGAGTTTTTCTCATCCATTACACGTACTGTATTCTGATCAACAAAGTATACTTCACCCTTAACGATATCCACTTTGTTTCCCTTTAATAGTCCTTCTACACCACTAGTTAATTTATTTACAACACTAGATTTCCACTCTTGTACCTTCGAGAAATCAACAGATACATTTTCAGCAGAAATACCCATTTCCTTTGAACCGTGCGCCTCTTCGTAACGATGGCCAGCTTGAATTAATGCTTTAGAAGGAATACATCCTACATTTAAACAAACACCACCTAGAGCGCCTTTATCAACAATGGTAACTTTTTGCCCTGTTTGTGCAGCACGAATTGCAGCTACATATCCACCAGGACCCGCTCCAACTACTAATGTATCTAACTCAATTGGAAAATCGCCTACAACCATATTTCTACGCCTCCATCATAATTAATTGTGGATCGTTTAATAAACGTTTCACTTGATTTAATGCCATTTGTGCAGTTGCTCCATCAACAATACGGTGATCGAAGCTTAATGATAATGCTAATACCGGTGCAGCAACAATTTCACCATTTTTCACAACAGGTTTTTCTGCAATTCGTCCAATACCTAATATTGCAGCTTCTGGATAATTAATTACCGGTGTAAACCATTGTCCACCTGCTGAACCAATATTCGTAATGGTACAAGATGCACCTTTCATTTCATCTGGAGAAAGTTTTCCACCTTTTGCTTTTCCAGCTAATTCATTAATTTCTTGAGATATACTAAAAATAGATTTTTTATCTGCGTCTTTTACAACAGGCACAAGTAAACCTTTATCTGTATCAGCAGCAATCCCAACATTATAGTAATGCTTGTAAACAATTTCGTCTGTATCATCATCAATTGAAGCATTGATAATTGGATAATTTTTCAACGCTGAAACTAATGCTTTAACAACATAAGGTAAGTATGTTAACTTAATCTCTTTCTCAGCAGCAACTGGTTTGAATTTCTTACGGTGAGCTACTAATTCTGTTACATCAATCTCATCATGTAGCGTAACATGGGGAGCTTTATGTTTTGAATTAACCATTGCATTTGCAATCGATTTACGGATTCCAGACATTTTTTCGCGAGTTTCTGGTAATTCTGCTGATGCTGAAACTTGCTTTTGTGATTTTGTAGCTTTTTCTTCTTTAACAACTGTTGTTCCTTGTTCAGAAGTTGTTGCTTTTTCAGAAGCAACTTGTTGATCACCATTTAAGAATGCATCAATATCTTCTTTTAAAACACGACCATTTTTACCACTACCAGAAACATTTGCAATATTCACATCATGATCACGTGCATATTTACGCACAGACGGCATTGCAATAATACGTTGATTTGAATTTGCTTTTTCCTGTTTTGCAGCTTTCGGCGCAGATTTTTCAGTTGTTTTTTGTTCTTCTGCAGGAGTCTCTTCAGCTGTACCTTCATAACCAACTGCATTAATTGTAATAATTGTTTCACCTACTGTTGCTACAGATCCCTCTTCGAAGTGAACTTCTTTCACTGTACCTTCTACAGGTGAAGGGATTTCTACTACCGCTTTATCATTTTGTACTTCACAAAGTACATCATCTTCATTGATTTCATCTCCGGCTTTAACAAACCATTTTACAATTTCTCCTTCATGAATTCCTTCCCCAATATCGGGTAGCTTAAATTCATAAATACCTGTATTACTACCTTCGTTAGTTGCTGTTTCAGAAGTTTTTTCATCTGAATCATTAGTAGTTTCTTCTTCTTCGTATCCTTCTGCATCAATTGTAATAATCGTTTCACCAACTGTTGCTACAGATCCTTCTTCAAAATGCACTTCTTTTACTGTTCCGTCTACAGGTGAAGGGATTTCTACTACTGCTTTATCATTTTGCACTTCACAAAGTACATCATCTTCGTTAATCTCATCTCCGGTTTTAACAAACCATTTCACGATTTCACCTTCGTGAATTCCTTCACCGATATCAGGCAATTTAAATTCAAATGCCATCCTTAGTGCCTCCCATCATAATTTCAATTAAAAGTTAAGTACTGTGTTTACTTTTTCGATAATATCGTTATAGTTTGGTAACCAAACTTCTTCTGCTTGCGTAAATGCATATACTGTATCAGGAGCAGCCACACGTAATACTGGTGCTTCCAAATGTAGAATTGCACGTTCTTGAATTTCCGTTACAATTTGAGAAGCCATTCCCGCTTGTTTCTGTGCTTCCTGTACAACCACTACACGATTCGTTTTTTCCACAGATTTAATAATTGTATCAATATCGATAGGCATTACAGTGCGAAGGTCAATTACTTCAGCTTGTATACCATCTTTTTCTAATTCTTCAGCAGCTTTCATAGAAGCTTGAACCATGGCACCATATGCAACTAATGTTACATCGGTTCCTTCTCGTTTTACATTTGCTTTACCTAGCTCAACTGTATATTCTTCTTCAGGAACTTCTTCACGGAATGAACGATATAATTTCATATGTTCTAAATACACAACTGGATCATTATCACGAATAGAAGAAATTAATAAACCTTTTGCATCATATGGATTAGATGGGATAACTACTTTCATACCAGGTTGTTGAGCAATTAATCCTTCAAGAGAATCGGCATGTAATTCTGGCGTGTGTACGCCACCACCAAATGGAGAACGGATAGTAATTGGCGCATTCATTGTATTACCTGTACGATAACGCAAACGTGCCATTTGTCCATTTATTGCATCCATTGCTTCATAAACGAAACCAAAGAATTGAATTTCAGGTACTGGACGGAAGCCTTGTGTAGCTAAACCAATAGAAATACCTGCTATCCCTGATTCAGCAAGGGGCGTATCAAACACTCGATCTTCACCAAATTCTTGTTGTAAACCTTCTGTTGCACGGAACACACCACCGTTTTGACCAACATCTTCACCAAAAACTAATACGTTCTCATCATTTTTTAGTTCTGTGCGTAAAGCATCAGTAATTGCTTGGATCATTGTCATTTGAGCCATGATTTACTTCGACTCCTTTGCTTTATATTCTTCCAATTGTTCTTCTAAGTGTGCAGGAAGTTCTTCATACATATTTTGAATTAGTTCTGAGACTTTTTGTTTTGGTTGTCCGTCTGCTTTTTTAATCGCAGCTTTAATTTCTTCTTTTGCTTTTTCAATCACTTCATTTTCTTGATCTTCTGACCATAGGCCTTTGTTTTCTAAGAATTTACGGAAACGAACGATTGGATCTTTTTTCTCCCATTCATTATCTAAATCTTCTGTACGGTAACGGGTCGGATCGTCACCAGCCATCGTGTGCGGACCATAACGGTACGTTAATGTTTCAATTAATGTTGGTCCTTCTCCATTTACAGCACGTTCACGCGCATCTTTCGTTGCAGCATAAACAGCCAAAACGTCCATACCATCAACTTGGATACCTTCAATTCCAGCTGCAACTGCTTTTTGAGCTAAAGTTTGAGCTGCTGTTTGCTTTTCAACTGGAACAGAAATTGCAAAGCGGTTATTTTGTACAACAAAAATCGCAGGAGCACTGTATGCACCAGCAAAGTTAATACCTTCATAGAAGTCACCTTGTGATGTACCGCCATCACCTGTATATGTTATTGCAACTGATTTTTTACCGCGCTTTTTCATACCCATAGCAACACCAGCCGCTTGCGTATATTGTGCTCCAATAATAATTTGTGGACTTAGTGCGTTTACACCCTCAGGCATTTGGTTACCATGATAATGTCCTCTTGAGAATAAAAATGCTTGATACAGTGGAAGACCATGCCAAACTAGCTGTGGTACGTCACGATATGCCGGCAGAATAAAGTCCTCTTTTTCAAGTGCAAATTGTGTACCTAATTGTGATGCTTCCTGCCCCGCTGTAGGTGCGTAGAACCCTAATCTACCTTGGCGATTTAAAGCGATTGAACGCTGATCTAATATTCTCGTATAAACCATTCTTGTCATTAATTCTTTTAGTTCATCATCTGAAAGTTCAGGCATTAATTCTTCATTGATTAGTTCGCCGTCTTCGTTCAGAATTTGAAACGTTTCAAACTGATTTTCAATATTTTCAAGTGTACGTTTCAAAAGATTCACCTCTTCCTTTCTATTTCCTTTTTATTTAACTATACTGTTCCTACATAATTGTAGAAACGCTGAACAGAATTGTACTTATTCATACAATACCCTATTGTAACTTATTTTAATCTTATTTTCTTGTTATGTAGAAACTGTTACATAGATTAATCGTATTTTCATTAGTACAATTTTAATACATTTATAAGTTTAGCTTATTATATCCCTCCGGTCAAACACTTTGACTCATATAAAGTAATTTTTTAAACAAAAAAGTTTATATTCCGCTTTCATTTACTTCTGTACTATCAAACATTATAAATCTGTACTATAGAATTTAACCAATTTGATTCTCATCGCATAACAAAAAAACTGAGTGTCCAACTTTACGTTTAGGACACTCAGTTTTTTTCATTACTCATTTTCTTCGTATGATATATTTAAATCAGTGCTTTCATAAAAAGCTCTTTTTTTATTATTGAATACATCTGTTTTTTCGTTAAAGACATCATTTGCCTCTACAACTTTTTCATATTGCGTATTTACTTTTTCAATTTGTTCAGATAAAGCATCTTCTTTAAGCTCTTCTTGTTTTAGTAATTGATATAATTCTTGGTCATAATTGAGGGACGTTTTATACGCCTCATATAATGATATATATGCTTTATATCGATCATTCATTGCTTGCTTCATTTCTTTTGCTTTTTTCTTTAATTGTTCATCTTCTAGATCTTCTATTAACGGATCAATTTTATCAAACTCTTCTTTAGCAGCATCTATACTATTCTTCTCTTTTTCCAATATATCCATTCGTTGCTCAATAGAATCTAGTGCTTGATCTGCTAATGAAGTAATTTGCTCAAATTCATCCATACTTAGTTTACTTATTTCTTGATAAATTGTTTGTTCCTCTTCTTCTAATTCTGTTAGTGGCTGCTGTTGACTAACAAATTCACTTTCCAAGGAAACTGCCTCTTCTAAATGCTTATACATTTCTTCAGTAGTTGATTCCCCAGAGCACCCAGAAATGAATAGAATCAACAGAACTACTATTCCAGCTACTTTAAACTTCAACCAGTTTACCTCCCTATTGTCTGTCTTGCTTGAAAACACCTTAATACATTTATGAAAATAGTATAACATATAATTAAATTTAACCATATCTTTCTTTTTCTGAAGATTATTTTGTACCCTTTCTTCTTTAATTTATGTTAAACTATGGTACAGTAAAATGCATCAAAAGGAGAGTGAAAACCTTGATAACAATGGAAGATATTGTTCGAGAAGGTAATCCTATTTTAGAACAAACAGCCAAACCGGTTGAACTACCAATAAAAGATCAAGATAAAGATACATTAAAAGAAATGCTTCAATATCTAAAGAATAGCCAAGATGAAAAAGTGGCCGAAAAATATCACCTTCGTCCTGGTGTTGGACTTGCAGCACCTCAAATCGGTCTATCAAAAAGAATGATTGCTGTTCATTTTGAAGACTTTAACGGGAAGCAATATAGCGAGGGGCTGATTAATCCAAAAATTGTTAGTCACTCCGTAGAAAAAACATTTCTTTCTAATGGAGAAGGATGTCTATCGGTTGATCGTGAAGTTCCAGGTTATGTTCCAAGATACGCAAAAATAACAGTCAAAGCGACAAATATAAATGGCGACCCAATTAAATGGCGCTTACGTGGTTATGCAGCAATTGTGCTTCAACATGAAATTGACCACTTAAACGGTGTAATGTTCTATGACCATATAAATAAAGCTAACCCTTTTCAAGTACCAGAGAACACGAAAGCTTGTGATATAGATTAAAAAAAGCTGATGACTAGCATCAGCTTTTTTTAATTTTGATAAAATCGTATAAGATTAGAAAATATAGAGAAAAATATACAAAAGTTAGTCAACATTCTCATGTGTTTTTTCCTTGTATTTTTAACGACATCTTAATTTTTTTTTAATCTTTTGAACGTTTCTGTTTCCAAATGAAGCATTCCATACTATACTAATAGTAAGAGGGATTGGACGGTTGAACATTTATGCTTTTCTTTAACAATTAAGAAAGGAGCTGTAAAGGCTTATGTTAAAGCGTTTGAAAGAAAAGCTTAGAAAACGTTGGAAAAAATTATTAGGCCAAAATCGTGTTCCAAATGCTTTTAAAAATGACTGTCGGTAAAAAGCATAATCAATATTCTAGATACTATTAAATTCCGTAAGAATAACATCGCTATGTGTGTAATATAAAAGATTTTTACAAGTTAATAAGGAGAGATTAAATGATTTTTAAAGTTTTATACCAAACAATACCAAATGAAATACCTGTTCGTGAAAGAACTACAAGTCTGTATTATGAAGCAGATTCTGAAAGACAAGTTCGAAAAGAATTAGCAGCTAAAAATGTAAATATAGAGTTTATCCAGCCATTAGATGGAGCACATCTAGCATATGAAAAACAATCCGAAAATTTCAAAGTGGAGAATGCATAATACATGAAGTTCGTAAAAAATGATCAGACAGCAGTATTTGCATTAGGTGGATTGGGTGAAATCGGGAAAAATACGTATGGTATACAATTTCAAGATGAAATAATTTTAGTTGATGCTGGAATTAAATTTCCTGAAGATGAGTTATTAGGTATCGATTATGTTATTCCTGATTACACCTATCTCGTTCAAAATCAAGATAAAATAAAGGGACTTTTTATCACACACGGTCACGAAGACCATATCGGTGGTATTCCTTATTTATTAAGGGAAATAAATGTTCCTATCTATGCTGGAAAACTTGCTCTTGGCTTAATCAAAAATAAATTAGACGAACATGGCCTCTTACGCAATGCAGAGCTGCACACATTTCAAGAGGATGAAATAATTAAATTTAGAAAGACTTCTGTGTCTTTCTTTAGAACAACACATAGTATACCAGACTCTTACGGAATTGTTGTAAAAACACCACCTGGAAATATTGTTCATACGGGGGATTTCAAATTTGATTTTACTCCTGTAGGTGAACCTGCCAACATAGCTAAAATGGCTGAAGTTGGTAAAGAAGGTGTTCTATGCTTATTATCTGACAGTACAAATAGTGAAGTTCCAGGTTTTACGATGTCTGAACGCGTTGTCGGTGAAAGTATTAATGATATCTTTAATCGAGTAGATGGAAGAGTAATTTTTGCAACTTTCGCATCAAATATTCACCGTTTACAACAGATGGTTGAAGCTGCTGTTAAACACAACCGTAAAATAGCAGTATTCGGTAGAAGTATGGAAGCTTCTATATCCATCGGACGCGAATTAGGTTACATCAAAGCACCTGAAGACACCTTTATTGATGCACACCAAATTAATCGACTTCCTGCAAATGAAGTAACGATACTTTGTACAGGCTCTCAAGGTGAACCTATGGCCGCTTTATCAAGAATAGCAAATGGAACACACCGACAAATTCAAATTATTCCTAATGACACAGTCGTATTTTCTTCTTCACCAATCCCTGGTAATACGGTTAGTGTCAGCAAAATAATCAATATGCTTTATCGCGCAGGTGCAGATGTCATTCATGGACCATTAAATGATATTCACACTTCTGGACATGGTAGTCAAGAAGAACAAAAATTGATGTTACGACTTTTAAGACCAAAATACTTTATGCCTATCCACGGTGAATATCGTATGTTAAAGGAACACACAAAACTCGCAGAAGCTTGTGATGTTGATCCAAGTAATAGTTTTATCATGGATAATGGCGATGTCTTGGCACTTGGAAAAGAAAATGCAAGTGTTGCTGGTAAGATTCCTTCTGGTTCCATTTACGTTGATGGAAGTGGAATTGGAGATATCGGAAACATTGTTTTACGTGACAGACGTATTTTATCTGAAGAAGGTCTAGTTATTGTAGTTGTTAGTATTAATATGAAAGAGTTCAGAATTGCATCAGGACCAGACATTATTTCTCGTGGGTTTGTTTACATGAGAGAATCAGAAGATCTAATTAATGAAGCACAAAAATTAGTGTCTTCACACTTAAATAAAGTAATGGAACGCAAAACAACGCAATGGTCTGAAATTAAAAATGAGATTACGGATACCATTGCCCCATTCTTATTTGAAAAAACAAAACGTCGTCCTATGATACTTCCTATTATTATGGAAGTATAGAAATACGAAATGAACAAAAAAGCACCTCAGAAAAATTTCTGAGGTGCTTTTTTAATCATCAACTACTAAGTTCTTTTCAAATCGTGAAATATCTTTATCTGCTCCGATTACAATTAGTACATCATCGGGCTCAATTATTTCCGCGGCCATTGGGGAAACATTTATTTCTTTCGTTATGCCCTGTTTAATTGCAACAACGTTACAACCATAGTTTGCCCGAATATCTAAATCCACTAGAGACTTTCCAATCATTTTTTTACCAACTTTTACTTCAACAATACTGTGATCATCCGATACTTCCAAATGATCTAAAATATTACTTGAAATGATACTATGTGCTATTCTTTTTCCCATGTCTCGTTCTGGATGAACAACCTGGTCTGCACCTATTTTGTTTAAAACTTTTTCATGATAATCATTTTGTGCTTTTACAGTTATTTTATTTGTCCCTAACTCTTTTAACATTAATGTCGTTAGAATACTTGCTTGAATATTATCACCAATTGCCACAATAACATGGTCTATATTACGAATACCTAATTCCTTTAAAACTTTCTCATCTGTAGCATCTGCAATGACTGCATGAGAGGCAATATCTTTAAATTCGTTTACTTTATCTTCTTCTGTATCAATAGCAAGCACTTCCATACCTTCTTCACTTAATTCACGACAGATACTTCCACCAAATCGACCTAAACCAATTACAGCAAATTCTCTTTTCATGCTTAACCCTCCTACTGCAACTTCTCAACATAGTCTATCACATTTTGGCACAAAAAGGGAGATCTATTCATAATCGAAAAAATAGAGCTGTCATATAGACAACTCTATTTACTAAAGTGCTTCTAACATTTCAAATTGTGATTTTACTAAATCAAAATATTCACCGTGTCTACGCATTAGCTCATCATGATTTCCTTGTTCTAATACTTTTCCATGCTCGAGAACAATAATATTATCCGCTTCTCTTATAGTAGATAAACGGTGTGCAATCATAATCGCTGTTCTACCATGCAATAACTTTTTGAGCGCTTGTTGAATTCTTACTTCTGTTTCTGTATCAATACTTGCGGTTGCTTCATCTAAGATTAATATCTTAGGATTAGCAAGTAGTGCTCTTGCAAACGATAATAATTGCCTTTCACCAGCTGATAAAATACTTCCTCTTTCTTCTACTTCTGTCTCATATCCGTTAGCTAAACGCATAATAAAATTATGTGCACCTACAATTTTTGCCGCATCCTTAACTTCTTCATCCGTTGCTTCAGGTCTACCAAACCGGATATTTTCCATAATAGATCCAGAGAAAATAAATGTATCTTGTAATACTACACTGATATTGTTGCGAAGACTATCCAGTTTCATATCTCTTAAATCATTTCCATCTATTTTCACTTTACCTTTTGTGGGGTCATAAAAACGACTGATTAAATTGGCAATCGTTGATTTGCCGGATCCAGTATGACCGACAAGGGCCACTGTTTCTCCAGGTTTCATTTCTAATGAAATCTCATGCAATGCAATGCGATTGTCATCATATGAAAATTGAACATGGTCAAATTCAATATGACCTCTCATATTTGCAAATACACGGGCATTCGGTTTCTCTTCTACATTTGGTTGTTCATCCAAAAATTCGAAAATTCGTTCAGATGAAGCCATCGCTACAAGTAGCTGATTGTAAATTTGACCCAGTCTAGAAATAGGTTCCCAAAACATTCCTAAAAAGAATGCAAAAGAAACAAAATCCCCTATTTCTATCGTACCTGATAGGATTAAATGTGCACCGAATGAAATTAATATTACTGTTCCTATTGCATTACTCATTTCTACAAAAGGACCAAAATAAGCACTTTTTTTCATAGCCAATCGTTCTTTTTCAAAATTATCGGTATTGACACCGTTAAAATATTCAGTATTCTCTTTCTCTTGTGAAAATGATTGTGTAATACGAATACCTTGCAAACTTTCATTTAGATGTGAATTTAGTCGTGACTTTTGAATACGAACTTCTTGCCATGACCGTCGAATATTTCTACGCAATTGAGTAGAGATATAAAACATAATTGGTAAAATGACTAAAACAGCTATCGCTAATTGCGGACTTAATGAAAATAAAATAACAATTATACCCAATAACATGACAATATCTGTTAGTAAATTAATAATACCATTTGTAAATAGTTCCTGAAGTGAGTTCACATCATTAAGGATTCTTACTAAAATAGAACCAGCTGATCGTTTATCAAAGAAGTTATGTGATAAACGTTGTACATGTGAAAATAATTGCTTTCTTAAATCATGAATAACTTTTTGACCTAAAATATTTACTAATTTTATTCGATAGCGATTCCCTAAATAGCTAAATAAATACATAATTGAAATAATGATGACTAAATAAGTTAATAAAGTAATATCTTTATTAGCTATCGCTTGATCGATCACTAGCTTACCAATAATAATGGGTACCGCTAGTCGAACGAGAGTCGAGACGAGCATTGCAACCATCGCAAGAGGAAGGGTCGTTTTTGCATAGGGTTTTACATATGCAAGTAATCTCGTCATTTGTTTCCAATTAAATGGTTTCTCTACTGCTTGATCTAACGGATAATAAAATCGTTTCAAATGCGGATTTTCATCTTTCTTTGTTTGTTTAGCCACTTATTTCCCTCCCTTTTTAATGTGTTGCATTCATAATCTCTTGTTTATCTTGATACTGAATATCATAAATTCGTTGATAAGGGCCACCATTATCCAATAAGACATCATGCGTACCACGTTCAACAATCATACCATCCTCAAGAACAAGAATTTCATCAGCATGCTTCAATGAGGAAATTCGATGGGCAATAATAAAAGTCGTACGCCCTTTCATCACTTCTTTAAGCGCCTTTTGTATCTTAAATTCCGTTTCCATATCAACAGCAGAAGTTGCATCATCCAAAATTAAAATACTAGGATCAATTAAAATTGCTCGAGCAATAGCAATTCGTTGCTTTTGACCGCCCGAAAGACCCATTCCTCTTTCACCAAGCATTGTTTCATATCCGTTGGGCATTTCCATAATAAAATCGTGTGCCTGTGCACGTTTTGCAGCTGCAACAATTTCTTCTATTGAAGCTTCAGGATTACCGTAAGCAATATTTTCTTTAATTGTTGTAGAAAATAAAAAAGATTCTTGTAATACAAAGCCAATATGCTTACGTAAAAATTTCAAATTATAATCCTTTGTTGTTTTGCCATCAATATAAACTTGACCCTCTTGCGGTTCATAAAATCTAGTCATTAACTGTGTAATACTTGTTTTACCTGCACCTGTTGCACCAATTAAACCAATGATTTTTCCCGGAGGTGCATCAAATGATATAGTTTTTAAAGCCTTATCATCTTCATCAGCGTATTGGAGTGTAACATTATCAAATGTTACATGTCCTGCAATTGTCCCAGTTGAAATAGCATTGTCTTTTTCTTGCGTATCTTCTTCCGCTTCCAATATTTCTAATAGTCTTTCCCCTGCCGCTTTTGCTTGTGAAAATTGGTTTACAATAAACCCCAATTGGACTAGTGGTCCTAATATATAGTTTACTAAACTAAAGAAGGCAATTAGTTTACCTAATGATAGATCACCATTCATCACTAAATATCCACCATAAATAAGTAATGCAACCATCGAAACATTACCGATGAATTCCATAAAAGGGAAATATTTAGCCCAAATGTTTGATGTTTTAATATTAACTTCACGATAATCTTTATTATTAACTGTAAAACGATCAATTTCGAAGTCTTCTTTTGATAATGATTTTACGGTATTCATTCCACTAACATTTTCTTGAATACGTGTATTTAATTTTCCCAATGATTTTCTAACTGTACGGAAAGCCGGGTGTACTTTTTTGTCAAATTTATAGACAACAACAGCTAAAAACGGCATTGCTGCCATGGTAACCAAGGCTAGCGGTATAGAATAAAAAAACATTACCGATAAACTAATAACAATTAGCATTACAATACGGATTAATTCTTTTAAGCCAGCAGCCAAAAAGAATTTAAAACCTTCCACATCCATTGTTAAACGAGACATCAAATCTCCTGTTCGTGCGTTATCATAGTATGTAAAGGATAATCGTTGTAGTTTTTTATATAGTCCATCCCTTAAACTAAATACCGATGACACACCAAACAAGTCTCCCAAATACTGTTGTAAAAAGTTCGAAATACCTTTTATGATCATAATTAGAATAAAGCCGATAGCTAAATAAGGTATTAGACTATATTGCTCTTTTAAAACGACGTTATCTATCGTAATTTGTAATATAATTGGATAAGTAACCGTTATTGCTGTGACCAAGATAACAAAAATTAAGGAACCAAAAAAATACTTCTTAAAAGGCCAGTAAAATTGCTTTAATTTCTTAAATGTTTCCAAATCTTATCCCTCCTCTTTTTATTTTTGTAATTACAAATATATCGGGTTACGAAATAAATATCCACCTATTTGCATGAATTTTTCTGATTTTTTTAAAAATCAGACTTAAGACGGAATGCTTTTAATAATTTATAGTCAAAAATACTTTTTACTATGCATACAACGTTCAAAGAATGGGTATAGGTTGAATATGCTTATAAGTTATAGTAAATTATCAACGGGGATTAAATTTACACACAATTACAGCAGAAAGGGAGAACGTTTATGACACTATTTGGAGTTGATCTTACAAGTTTTATAGACACATACATGGCTATAGCTATTAAAATTATTATTTTGATTATTGCTTATGCCATTGTTTCCCCATTAGGGAAAAAAATTATAACAAAAGCTTTAAGAAGAACAATGAATAAAGAGAAAATTTCTGAAGGTAGAATAAAAACACTAGAAAAACTACTTATTAATATATACGCATACCTATTGATCTTTATTTTTATTACCATGTTATTTGGAATTTTCGATTTACCTTTAGAGTCTCTTTTAGCAACTGCAGGTGTGCTTGGCCTTGCAATCGGATTCGGGGCCCAAGGTTTAGTGAGTGATATTGTCACTGGATTTTTTATTCTATTAGAAAAGCAAATTGAAGTAGATGAATATGTAAGTACAGCTGGATACAGTGGTATTGTTGAAGAAGTTGGTTTACGTACAACAAAGATTAGAAGCTTTGATGGAACATTAAATTTTATTCCTAACCGTCAGATGGGGGGAGTCAGTAATCATTCTCGTGGAACAATGCGTGCACTTGTAGATATTGGTATTAGCTACGATGATAATATTGATCACGCAATGAGTGTGCTCCAAAAAGTTTGTGATGAATTTCAGCAAGATGAACGATTTGTAGAGGGACCAGATGTCCTTGGTGTCCAAAGTTTTGGTTCTTCAGATATCGTACTTCGCATATTAGGTAGAACAGTAAACATGGAACAATGGGGTGCTGAAAGAGACATCAGGAAACGAATTAAAGAGGAATTTGATGCAAATGGAATAGAAATCCCTTTCCCTCATCAAGTTAATATCATGAAAGAATCCTAATAACTAAGAGTGGTTTCTGATGACAGAAACCACTCTCTTATTTAGAAACGAGAATCGACTTGTTGACAAACATCATCTGCTGTCAAACCATTCGCATTGATGACTGCACCTTTATAGCCAGTATCTTGCATACCCATAACATTCTTATCTTGCCCTGAAATCACACAACAATCACAGCCATCTACATCTGCTTCTTGTTTTAAATCAACTACCTCATACCCTTTTTGTTGTAATGCACCTTTCACATCTGTTAACGCACCTTCAACACCAACACGTTTCAAGGGTCATCCCTCCATTTCTATTTTGATTCAAGCTTAGTCTATACCTTACTAAGTCATTATATTCAAAATAGAAAGTGAAACAGATTATTACAATTGCCTTATGGTAGATTCAACAATATTAACACCTTTCATTAAAGCCTCCTCATTAGGGTTTAATTTACTGTGATGCAAACCATAATTTGAATCTACACCTAACCAAAACATAAAACCAGGAATATCCCGTAAAAAGTAACCAAAGTCTTCCCCAGTCATTGCAGGATTTGCTTCTTTCCATACCATATCTGACGACTTTACGATTTCTTTAAATTGTAAGACGTAATCATTATGATTGTAAACTTGATAATAATTCGATCCGTAATCAATCTTTATGCTACAGTGATGACTCTTTTCAAAACCTTTAGCCAATTGTTCAATTGATTCTTTTATATCATGAATGGCCGATGGTTCACCTGTTCGAATAGTCCCTTCAAGCCGCGCCTTTTCAGCAATGACATTTTGAACGGTACCACCAGTAATTTTTCCAATTGTTATAACGCTACTATCTAATGGATTTACTTTCCTTGCTACAATATGTTGTAATTGTGTAACGAAAGTACTAGCGGCAACTACCATATCATTCGTTAGATGTGGGTAAGCTGCATGCCCCCCTCTTCCAATAAAGTCAATAAAGAGCTCACTTGTATTTGCAAAAAGCAAGCCAGGCCTTGTAGAAACAGTGCCTACAGGTAATTCAGGTGCAATATGTAAACCGAAAATAACATCTGGTTTTAAAGTTTGAAATACTTCTGACTGTAACATTGGTAAAGCCCCACCTGGTCCCTCTTCTGCAGGTTGAAAAATAAATAACACATCATCTTCTATTGGATTTTCAGCTAGTTGCTCTAATGCACCTAATCCAATTGTCATATGAAAGTCATGCCCACATGCATGCATATTTCCTTCGTGCGTTGAAGCAAAAGAAAAGTTTGTTTCTTCTTGTATTGGTAGTCCATCGATATCTGCCCGAAAACCAATCATTTTTGATGGCTTTGTTCCTGCAACTTTGACTAAAATACCAGTTCGCCAAGTAATTATTTCTAAATACTCTTGATTAAAACTTTTTATTTTTTCTAACAAATATTGTTGTGTTTTAAATTCTTGAAAACCCAATTCTGGAATTCGATGTAATTTCTGTCTAATTTGTTTTAATTGATGTAACTCCATTTGATCAACCTCTTCTACGATCTATAATTAAATATGATAAAAGCAGGAGAAAGAATCCCCTGCTTTTTATATTTCCTATTCTTCATCAAGTTTACGTAATGCTTGCATAATTTCCGTTTTTGTTTTTGTTTGATCATCTATTTTTTTGATCATTCTCGCAGGTGTTCCAGCAACGACTGTATGTGGCTCGACATCAGTTGTTACAATGGCACCAGCAGCAACAACTGCTCCTTCTCCAACGGTTACACCTTCTAAAATAACGGCATTTGCTCCAATCACTACGCCATCTTCAACCACTACCGGTTGAGCAGACGGTGGTTCAATAACGCCAGCTAAAACTGCACCAGCACCAACGTGGCAATTCTTACCTACTGTTGCTCTCCCACCTAGTGTTGCATTCATGTCAATCATTGTACCTTCACCAATAACAGAACCAATGTTAATCATTGCTCCCATCATAATAACTGCTCCATCACCAATTTCTACTTGGTCTCTTATTACAGCACCTGGTTCAATTCTTGCGTTAATACCTTTTAAGTCTAATAGCGGAATCGCCGAATTTCTTCGATCATTCTCTAAGACATAATCCTCAATTTGCTCTTTGTATGTATCTAAAGTGTCTTTAATAACTTTCCACTCTCCAAAAAGCACACCAGTACTCGGTTGAACAAAAGCTTGGATGTTTTCATTAAATGAGATTTGATCTAAATGTTCACCCTTAATATATACTTTTACTGGTGTTGATTTTTTACTATTAGAAATAAAAGAAATTATTTCATTAGCGTCCATCATATTCATTTTAATACCTCCAATAAAACAGTTTATTTTTCATAACTTTATCAGAATAATACAAACATTGACAAGTAATTTTAATTATCTCTTTCCTCGAATAAAGACTTATTAACATATATATACTTGTTAACTTGTTTTAAGATCGCCCTTCTAGTCAAAATTCCATCAAAATACCCATTTTTGTCAACAACACAAACAAAAGGATAATCAATAACTGTTTTTAAACAAGATAAGAAATCATCTGATTTACTAACACATGGAATTTCTTGATTCATTACGTCACAAACTTCGATTTCAGATAATTTTTCCATTTCAAACCGCTCTATACCAAGAATGTGATTTAAAATAAGGTTCTTTCCAATCGTACCTTTAAACTTGTAAGATGTATCTAAGACTGGAACTGCAGAATATCCAGATTTAACCAAGATCAATAAAGCATGTTCTAGGGGGTTATTCATTTGAACGTGGGCTACTTTCTCAGAAGGGATCATTAAATGTTCAGCTTTTAAATTCAATAAAGCTAGCTCTTGTAAATCATTCATCTTTCCACACCCTTTACTCACTGTTGAAGGAGTTTTTGATACTGATAATTCATCAGCATACATAATTATATTTTATCATATTAAAGTTTGTTTCACCAACCTTTAACATTGTCAGGTTTAAGTAACTATTTCAGATTTGTTACATTCTTTTTAAACTTTTTTTAAACTATATAGTTTTTTTGAGAAGAAAATGTTAGAATAATTGTCAATTAGGAAATTACACATTAAATGATTTACATATGAGAATTGTAAAAAAGATAGATGGGAGGGCTATGAATGAACGTAGAGAATAATGAAGACTTAGATCAAATTGCTAAGGCATTATTCGTAATTAATCGACACGCTAAAACTGCACTTAATCCAAGAGAACTATATAATTTAAAAAAACAAGCAATTATTGAATTACTTAAAAACAATAATGCACAAAAAATTGGACTCCATTATTCGGATCGACCTAAATTAAGTCGTCAGCATTCTACATTGCTTGTAAAAGTAGGAAATTACTATTTTCATATTCTACCTAACAAACAGGATTTTAAAGAAGTTAAACACCTAGGAAATATTGATAAAAATTTTAGAAATCCAAAAACAAAAATGTCTCTTTCCCAGGCCAAAAGAATCATTTGTTCTTATTTAAACATTGATTTACCAGAAAAAAAACGAACGTGTTCTTCGTATTACACACCCTCATCTTTAGGCCGATGGAATCAATCTTATTTTAAACAAAAACGCAGAAAATAAAACTATCTTTGTTTTATATGGCTGATTATTAATTGAGAAATGCGAACAATAATAACCACAACACCAAGTGCCACAATAGACAGTATGATAAACGAAGCGGAACGAGTATGAACTTCAATGTGAATTTGTTTATTTATTAAAAATATTAAGTTACCAAATAATAAAATAGTTATGAGATAAGTAGTGAAATGTTCCCATTTTAACTGCATAAATAATTGAATGACTGGTTTCATTAAGAAATATAACACAATAAGGCTTAATAGACTTAAAATAAAAAAAAGTTGTTCATCTTTTATAAAAAATGCATCTATATTTTCTCTGTAAAACCAAGTTAATAAAAGAGCGTATGATATGTTGATAAAAGACATGTATTTTTCTCCTGACTATACAAATAATCAATAATATAGTATCGGCTAAAACACCTCCTTTTATTCGTGATTTTAGCTACTCTTTACAAATTTAATTAAAGCTTCGCTAATTTCTTCTGCTTGTTGATACCCTTGAATATATACATCGTGTAATTTTTGTTTATTTCTTTCTATCCGACTTACTTTAAGTGGTTGTTTAGGCTGTATTATGAACACTTCACCATTTTGCTCCATTTGTCTTAATATTTCTAATGTTTGATTATACTTCGCATGCCTTTTTTCCATTGCTCTCACTAAACCGGGATAATTTTTATATGTATGTTTAACAATACGTTTAAATTTTACGTTATCCTTCTTATATCCTTTATGACGAGTCAATATTACGACATGTTTTCTGTTTCCATCTTGAATAGAAGGATCAATTGGAATCGGATCACTAACGCCACCATCCATTAACTCTAACCCTTGATGTAATACGCTTGTAGATACAAAAGGCAAAGAACTAGAAGCTCGAACTAACTTAAATAACTCATCTTTATTATCAAAACTATCATAATATACAGGTAATCCTGTAGAAACATCAGTCGTTGCAACAACTAGTTTGCTTTGATTTTTTATGAACATATTATAATCAAAAGGAACCAATTGATTAGGGAGGGTATCAAAGATAAAATCCATCCCAAACAAGGAACGCCTTGTTAGCAAGCGTTTCAATGATAGATACTCTGGATGTCTACTGTACTCTACTAAAACTTCATAATTTCTTCCTCTTTGATTAGCGAGATAAGAGGTAGCAACACAAGCACCAACCGATGCACCAACCACGTAAGGAAACATGATTTTTTTATCATGAAAAAAATCGAGAACCCCTGCCGTATATACTCCTCTCATTCCTCCCCCTTCTAAAACTAATCCAACCTCATTCATAACCTGCACCCCTATTGTCGTAAAATAATCAGCTAAACAAAGCCTATTGTTATAACATACACGATACAGTATATAGAAAACAAACGAAGTATATTCTTAAGGTATACTATAATGCTTACTCAAATTAGTTACGACAAATACTTTGTTAGCATTTCGCCACTTATGGTATGATCAATTTATATGTTTTGTTTTCATTCGTTCTTTTCTAGTCGAGTATTTTTGGTCTAGTGTTTCTTCTAACCTTTTCATCGCATTCTTGTCGTTCAGTAACTCTTGTTTGTTTTGATTAACTAATTGTTCAAAAGTTGGCTTTCTATTGCGCATTTTTAGACACTCCCTTTAATTAATCGCTTTCATTATAACTTATTTTTCCATTCAAATATATCAAAATTATGTGACAGTTATATTACATTTATAAAGGAGCAATAAATATGGAACATTTACTTAATAGCAATGTAAAAAAAATCGAAATTTCTGGTATTCGGAAATTTTTTAATATGGTAAATGATAAAGAAGATATTCTTTCATTAACTATTGGCCAGCCAGATTTCACTACACCAGAACACATAAAAAAAGCAGCACAACAGGCAGTTGAAAATAATTACACTACCTATACACATAATGCTGGTATTTTATCGCTACGACAAGCGATTTCAGATGCCGTTGGAAAAGATTATCAATTGCATTATAATCCAACTGACGAAATTATCGTTACAGTCGGTGCATCTCAAGCAATTGATATTACGTTACGAACAATTATTGAAACAGGTGATGAGGTACTATTACCAGGTCCTGTTTACCCTGGATATGAACCACTAATTAGACTTGCAGGAGCAAAGCCCGTCTATATTGATACGACAGATTCTGGCTTTAAAATAACACCAGATAAATTAAAACAACAGATAACAAGTAAAACAAAGTGTCTGATACTTCCTTATCCTTCTAATCCAACTGGTGTAACATTAACTAAGGATGAATTAATTGCTATTGCTGAGGTAATAAAAGATAAGGATATATTTGTAATTGCTGATGAAATATATAGCAAATTAACATATGATACAACACATGTTTCGATAGCTAGTCTAAATGATCAAATAAAACAAAAAACTATTGTAATAAATGGTGTATCTAAATCACATGCAATGACCGGCTGGCGCATTGGTTATTTATTAGCTCCTTCATGGCTAACTAAACATATTCTTAAAGTGCATCAATATAATGTTTCTTGTGCTACTTCAATAAGCCAATATGCTGCTTTAGCTGCAATTACAAATGGCACAAATGATCCAATCATAATGAATAAATCCTATCAAAAAAGACGCGATTATGTTTATGAACGATTATTACACATGGGAATGGAAGTAGTGAAACCAGATGGAGCCTTCTACTTTTTCCCTAAAATTAAATCAAACCTTCGTTCCTTTGATTTTGCATTAAAATTAGTGAATGAGGTTGGACTTGCATTAGTTCCAGGTAATGCTTTCAGTCATTACGGAGAAGGTTATGTTAGATTATCTTATGCCTATAATCTTGAAACATTGGAACAAGGGTTAAATCGATTAGAAGCATTCATAAAATAAGAGAGCGATGCTCGCTCTCTTATCATTGTGTTTCTTTCTCTATTTCATATTGATTTAATAAGTTATCTAGTTCTTGACTTAAATGAATAGACTCCTTGCTAGTGAATCCCTGACTTAATGCGATCTCAACCATGCTTTTTCGTATCAACTCTATTTGACTTAACAAGTACTTTGTATAGTGTTCACTCAAATCGAAATACCTCCTAAAAAACCCTGTCTATTCTTAGTAAATCAAAAAGTTAATTTTGTGGGGGCAGTTGAATGTTATACTTGTCATACAAGTAATTATAAAAACTAGAATCTACTTATTACTAATATACCCTTTTTTTCTAATATAAAACCATTGAAGGAAATTATATAATACTAATTTATAAAAAAATAGGAGCGGAAAGTAAAACATGAAAAAGATTCTCTATCATTTAATATTAATAAATCTAATAGTGATTTTTACTGGTTGTTCTTCAAATGAAAAACCAGTCATTGTTCAGGAAGAAATGAATGGTACGGAGCAAGAAAGTGCTAAATTAATTGAAGAGTCTAACGAAAAAGATTCCGAAGAACCTCAAATGATGATTGAATTTATGCTAGAAGAAGAACAATTAACAATTAATTTGGACAAAATACCGATCTTGAAAAATTATCTATCTCAAATTGAAAATCGTAAAGACGCAATTGATCAAATGAAAATCAACAAACTTGATATTGAATCAACTGAATCAATATATCTGTTAGGTTTTGCTGGATCTGAAAATATGTATTCTTACCTTCTGTTAGATCCTACAGATGCAGGGCGTTCGTTTTTATTAACAGATAGAGCAAAATTTTTAAAGATTTCACAGTCTCCTGATAACAAAAAATTGCTTTTTTATTTTGAGCGAACCGTTAAGAACCAACCATGGAAAACAAACAAGATAGTTGTCTTGGATTTGCTAAATTGGGAAAGTAACAAATTAATAAACAATGCAGATCATAATAATATTGCTTTAAACCAATTCAAATGGCCAATCCTAAATATCAAATGGACAGACAATGAATCAGTAAGTACAACTGTCCCTTCTATTAAACATGCAACAAAAGATGAATTAACAAAGTGGATTAATTCTGAACAATCAACAAAGCAAGTTGAATTTTTCATTGCAAATGAGTAGATAAAAAAAGCTAATTGCTTCAGCAATTTAGCTTTTTTTATTGGATTTTAATATCTTTTTCTATTCTAATATTAACCAAGTTATCATCCGCCATAAACTGACAGTGAATATATAATTTATTGGATCCATTTTCCAAAGGTTTAAACACCTTACGCATCGGTGTCGTTCGATAAATATCTCCTGATTGTATGGTTTTGCTTATAGGGCTTCCAGTAAAGTTACTTTTTTCTGCTCCGAATGAAAGATAAGTTAATGGTGTTCGGTGTTTAATCGTAATTGGTTTTTCCCCGGTATATTCTAATGAATGTAATACTCTGATTCCTTCGGCATTATTTTCAATTCTCATATGTAAAATAAAATCACCTTTTTGTTGATCGATCACAACCGGTTCTGCTAATGTTGTTGTCGAACTAGCTCTTAACCAAATAACTGTTGCTGTTCCTAATAATAAAACAATAAAAGACATGATTGTTAATCGTTTTATCACCAAACACCCTCCTCTCTTGTTTTTTTCTATAATTATATGACGTATAACTATTCAAAAAAGTTTCACAATAATGTAAATAAAACAAAATTTGTCTAATAAAGTCGTTAAGTTCGTTTGAATAATTTGGATTCGTTTAAACAAACTAATTGTATCCATTTCTATTGTTTTCATTGAATGGAATTCTTAAATGTAGGTGATCTTTATGAAGAAAAGCTATATCATTATTTTTTTGCTACTATTACCCTTAATCTTTGGATGTAATCAAAATAATGACCCAACGAATGAAACAAAAAATATCGAGCAGATTAATAATCAAGCAACAACTCATTCTGAAGTGACAGATTATATATTCAAGCATTTTGATTCTGTCTCAGATATTCGAACAGTAGTGTACAAACAAGAATTAATTGTTGCTATAAAGGCAACTACTTTTCAGCAAATAAATGAACAAACAATCGAGAAAAAAGTAAAGAAAAAATTAGAAAAACAATTTAAATTCAAGAAAATCAATGTCTCTTCAGATCAAAAGATATTTATTGAAATTAATAAATTAGATCATTCAACTAACAACCTAAAAGCTAAATTTAATCATATTAAAAAATTATTAAAAGATAATGTCTAAGAAAGAAGGATTATAGGTATGGACAAATCACCCTCTACAACTAAAACACAGTATAAAAAATTAGCACAAAAAAAAGAACTGAAGCGTCCAATCTTAAAGAATTGTATAAATGCTTTTTTCTTTGGGGGGTTAATCTGCACTATTGGTCAAGGTATTGCGACTTTCTATATGTATTTCTTTGATTTTACTGAGCAAACTGTTGGCAATCCAACTACCGCGACCCTAATTTTCATTACAATGTTGTTGACAGGATTTGGCGTTTATGACCATATAGCACAATTTGCTGGGGCAGGCACAGCAGTTCCTGTAACTGGATTTGGTAATGCCGTTATATCGGCTGCTATTGAACACCGATCAGAAGGCTTTGTTCAAGGTGTTGGAGGAAATATGTTTAAGTTAGCAGGCTCTGTTATTTTGTTTGGTGTATTTTCGGCCTTTATCGTTGCTCTCATAAAAACACTATTACTAGAATGGGGCGTTATTTAATGTTAATTGGTAAACAAACATGGGAATTTGAAAACACACCAACAATTATTTCGACAGGGATTGTTGGTGGACCATTTGAAGGGAATGGTAAATTATCCAACACATTTGATCAAATATATGCTGACTTGTGGTTAGAACAAAACTCCTTCGAACAAGCACATCAACTTCTTCTTGAATCAGCATGTAATCACGCCTTTAAAAAAATAAATCGTACTCCAGCTAACGTTCAATTTTTAATCGCTGGGGACCTAATTAATCAGATAACTCCTACAAATTTTACTGCAAAAAAGTTACAAATCCCTTATATTGGTACGTTTAGTGCATGCGCAACCTCTATGGAATCACTTGCGCTTGCAGCAAATTTAATTAATTCTAAAAATGCTAATTTGATTTTAACAGGTGCAAGTAGCCATAATGCCGCTGTTGAAAAACAATTTCGATATCCTACAGAATATGGTGGGCAAAAGCCACCTACTGCACAATGGACTGTGACTGGAGCTGGTGTAGGATTACTAAGTGATAAAGGAAAAGGCCCGAAAGTAACAAGTGCTACAATTGGAAAGGTAATTGATATGGGAATGACAGATCCATTTAATATGGGAGAAGCCATGGCTCCAGCAGCAGTTGATACGATAGCTACCCACTTAAATGATCGTGGAATTGAGGCATCCTATTATGATTGTATCATCACTGGTGATTTAGCAAAAATAGGTAGGTTAATTGCGATTGATTTAGCAAAGGAAAAAAACTTATTCTTAAATGAAGATTCTTTTTTAGATTGTGGTTTAATGATATATAACAATGATCAAGAAGTTTTTGCGGGTGCTAGCGGTGCTGGTTGCTCTGCAGTTGTCACTTATGGTCATTTAATTAATCAATTAAATGAGAAAAAGTTAAACAAGATATTAATCGTCGCTACGGGGGCATTATTATCACCATTAACCGTACAGCAAAAACAATCTATCCCTTGTATTGCTCATGCTGTTTCTATAGAAAATGGAGGTGTTTAACAAATGGTATTTTTATGGTCTTTTTTAGTGGGTGGACTGATATGTGTTATTGGTCAGCTAATGTTTGATATCCTTAAATTAACACCTGGACATACATTAAGTATACTGGTTGTTACAGGTGCCATATTAAACGGATTTGGATTATATGAACCATTAATTGATTTCGCAGGTGCTGGTGCTACCGTGCCTATTACTAGCTTTGGTAATTCGCTTGTTCATGGAGCGTTGCAAGAAGCAGAAAAACATGGATTAATCGGTGTGGTAACTGGTATGTTTGAAGTAACTAGTTCAGGAATTACAGCTGCTATCATTTTTGGTATGATTGGAGCAATATTTTTTAAACCAAAAGGATGACTAAAAGTAATACTTCTAGTCATCCTTTGAAATTTGGACAGCTATCTTACCAAATTGTTTTGCTTCGTCTAGGTACTTAAATGCATTTTCCATTTCATCAAATGCTAATACCTTATCTACTACAGGATAAATCTGATGTTTTTCCATAAATTTCAATGCCGTGCGTAGTTCTTCTCTACTTCCCATTGTGGAACCAAATAATTGATATTGTCCGTAAAAGAATTGACGAATATCAATGGTTACTTGATCCTCTGTTGTTGCACCAAACGTAACCATTCTACCACCTTTACGCAGTACCGATAGAGAACGATTAAATGTTGCCTTTCCAATACTTTCAATCACAAGATCAATTGTTTCATCCTGAAGCTCTACATCCCAATCTGCTTCTGTATCGATAACCAAATCCGCACCAATCGATCTGGCATACGCTTTTTTTTCCGCAGACCGTGAAGTAACGATCACTCTTGCACCAATTGCTTTTGCAAATTGAATCATATATGTTACGACACCACTTCCTGCTCCAGGTAAAAATACAGTTGAATCAGGAGAAACTTTTCCTTTGGTAAATAGTGCTCGATATCCTGTTAAAGCAGCTAACGCTAAAACACCGGCTTCTTCCCAACTTAGGTAACTTGGTTTCTTCTCGACATATTTTTGATCAACTACATATTTTTCAGCAAAAGTGCCATCGTCAGGCATCCCAACAATTTCGAACGATTCTGGCGGTGCATCCGATTGATGTAACCAGCCTATTCCAGGATTTATAATTACTTCATCTCCTACAGATACATTAGTTACATTCTTCCCTGTCATTTCGACCACGCCAGCACCATCTGAACCTAAGACTAATGGATCGGCAACATTACCTCTCCGTTTGGGAATATGTAGATCACGATGGTTTAAACCAGCAACTTTTATCGATATCTTTACTTCATCGTCCTTAACATCAGGCTCTGCTACATCTTTTATCAACAATTTTTCCCCTTCATGTACAAATGCTTTCATATTAGATCACTCCAAAGTAGTTTTTTTGCTTTACTGAATTATTCCTGTCATACTATTATTATCAATACTAGAAGAGGATGAGATACTTGTCAAAATTAGCTACACAAACCTATGTGATGATTGAAAGAAAAATTGAAAAAAATCAACAGTTAATTAAGCAAGATGAGTACACACTCACCTTGCATCATCATTGTATTGAAAGTGCCAATCAGAAATTTTTAATTAATAACGTATATGATATTACCTATCGAAAAGTAAATATAACTTATTTTCTTTACCTTCATACCAATAAAGGCGTTACAGCATTTCAAACAATAGAAGATCCCGCTTCTTTTGTCCAATCATTTAAAAAGTTGAAACATAATTAGAGAACACACACAAAATATACGTCCTTTTTGCTAATTAACCTGTACATATTTTTGATTAGCAGTAATATAATAGATGTTACCTTTTGAGTTTTTCACTTTATATTGTTCACCTTTACCCACTATTAATTTATCTACAATTTCCGGAAATCCAATTCCTTTATCTATTGTATTAACGAGGGATTGATCACTCCAATCTGGAAAGTAATAATATCGTAAGCCATCTACTTTACTTTCTACTCGTTTACCAATATACCAAGCATCCGATTTATTCATTTCTTCTGCCACATACGTCTTATTATAATATGGCGTATTGGTTATTATACATATTCCTTTAACAACTGCTTCAGCTAAATCTCTCCAATCTCTGCTCAATTTTATTCTATCAACTTTAGAGTCAGCAAAACCATACTCAACGATGATCGTTTCCGTATGACCTGTGTCTCTGTGCATATAGTAATAGTCCATTCGATCATTAAAAGATAGGGTTCGAGTAAAAATCCTTCTAACTTTTTGTTGTTTTTCTTCTATCTGCTTTGCTAAGATGCGCGCGTTACTTCCATCACTATAAATGGAATGAATTAACTCTGCGCCAACTCCACCTCCAGCATTGATATGATTGGAAATACAATACGTTGCATCGCTCAACAAAACACATTTACTTCGCTCATTACTCGAAAGATATTTGTCCGTATACCGAGTCATCTCAACAGGTATATGCAATTCCTGTAATCGAGCGTATTGGTAGAGCGATAACTTTAACATAAAATCTTTTTCTAACCAAGATGAATTAGAACCGCCTCCCTTGTCTTTTCCTCCATGCCCTGGATCAATAATTATGATGATACACACCTCATTTCCATTTTTACAATTTTTAAATCTCCATATTAGTCTGCTTATTCAAAAAGAACTAGACAAACGAATTAGTTTGAGACGATCCTACATTTTTAAAATCTCCTTCCATTTCATTCATCAGTGCCTGTCATGCTATTTTGTTAAGCCATTCTTTCGTAAAACTTCTAGCTGTTTTTTACCTTTCTTACTGACGTAGTTATTGCCATACCATGCATAAATGGAAGATACAACAGTAAAAATAGTCGATACGGTTTGTTCTATCAATTCTTCTGAAAAAGGAAGTGGGGATTTACCAAACAAAACAAGCGTTTGATTCGCTAAAGCCAATATAAGCATAACTGTTCTTATTACTGTGCCTTTATTCATCATATCCCTCCTTTTCATTTGGATTGTGCAATCGATACACTACTATATTTATAGTAATAGATTTCACAAAATGGCACGGCAACTATCAACTTCAGCTATTAATATTATTGAAAATAACAAGCCAAAACGTGTCTAAAATATATGTTATATCTTATGTGCTCTTTATCTTTACACACTAAATTATTGCTGTTCGGTATATTAATAATTCACACTATAGCTTGTACTTGTACTATTTTTACTCGAATACAATAATCCAAATACGATTGGTTCTTTTAGTGAGATCAATAAGTTATTAGCTTCTTACTTTCCAGCAGTAGCACCTCGAACCACTGGGTTTAACACCATTGATATTGGCTCTATGGAAGATGCATCGTTATTGTTTATTATCATGCTTATGTTTATTGGAAGATTAGGTCCATTAACTTTTGCCTTTACCCTAAGGAAGAAATATAAACTAAAAACAAGACACGAATCAAAGTGTCTTGTTTTTAGACCTATACGCATCATTTTCTTCTTTGAACCTAACCCAAGCTGATTGTTAACAATAGAATACATTTTAATAAAGAGGAAAATCATTGCTATAAAAGGGTTTTTGATCATTCACCTGCCTATTTCTTAAGAAATATCAGAAAATTTTCACTAAACCTGTTGACCTTAGCTCAAAATAATTGTATGATTGTCGACAACCAAATAAATAATTTATTTCTAACATTTAATTTTAAAAATCAGAATTTTTCAACTATGTAAATTTTTCTTTAAAATAAGTATTGGATACTATGCAAAACTGAATATATGATAAATCGCTGATGAGAACAAAGGAATAAACCCATTGTATATACAGAGAGCCGGGGTTGCTGGAAGCCCGGAAATACAAGTTATTCTGACATCGTCTCGGAGTGTTGAATGGAACAGTAGGAACTACTACTAAGTATATTTAACCGGGTGTGAACAAAGGCACTCGTTACTAAAAATTGAAGCTATGTAATTATGCATACACGAAGTAGCTTCATAAGGCAGTATTTGTGAAAATACTGTGAATCAGGGTGGTACCGTGAAAAGCTAGACCTTTTCTCCCTTGTAATGCTGAACATATCGGCTTTATTAGGAGAAAAAGGTTTTTTTTATTTATCAACAGATTTAAAAGCTCAATTAATACTCTTAGGAGGGATAAGATGGTACAAACAAAAGATATGCAAGAGAAAAAAATAACTGCTGCAAAGCAAGCACCAAAAACAGGTGCTGATTTATTGGTAGAAACACTGATTGAAGCCGATGTTGATACTTTATTTGGTTATCCTGGTGGCGCGGTACTACCTATTTTTGACGCCTTATATCGAGCAAAAGAATCTTTTAATCAAGTATTAGCTCGCCATGAGCAAGGTTCTATTCATGCAGCCGAAGGATATGCTCGTGTTTCTGGCAAACCGGGTGTTGTCATTGCAACTTCTGGACCAGGTGCAACAAATTTAGTAACTGGCATTGCTGATGCAATGATGGACTCTATCCCACTAGTTGTATTCACCGGACAGGTAGCTCAAAATGTGATTGGAACAGACGCTTTCCAAGAAGCGGATGTAATGGGGATTACCACTCCTATCACGAAACATAACTATCAAGTTCGTTCGATTAAAGATTTACCTAGAACGGTTAAAGAAGCTTTTCATATTGCTTCTACAGGGCGACCGGGACCAGTTGTTGTTGATATTCCAAAAGATTTAGCAGCAAATCCTTGTATTGATCAGTATGATACGGATTTTTATTTACCTGGTTATCAACCAACAACTAAACCAAATCCAATGCAAATCAAGAAATTAGGTGAAGCACTTAAAACCGCTAAAAAGCCTGTTATTCTTGCTGGGGCTGGAGTAATTATTGGAAAGGCAACAGATGAACTATTTGCATTCGCTCAAGAACATCAAATACCTGTTACCTCCACCCTACTTGGATTAGGTGCTTTTCCAGGAACAAACGAATTGTTTTTAGGGATGGCTGGGATGCATGGCACCTATGCAGCAAACAATGCATTATATGAGTGTGATTTGCTAATTAATATTGGTGCAAGATTTGATGATAGACTAACTGGTAACTTAGATCATTTTGCCCCTTCAGCAATTGTGGCACACGTTGATATTGATCCAGCTGAAATAGGTAAAAACATTACAACACACATTCCTGTTGTATCTGATTCTAAAAAAGCTTTAACATTGATGTTAAAACAAATTAAGTCATCTGGTAGCCATAAAGAATGGTTAGCACATGTCCAATCGAATAAGAAAGATTATCCATTGTGGTATAACCAACCGAAAGAGAAAATGATTGGTCAATGGGTGATTGAGCAAGTTTATCAAGCTACAAATGGAGATGCTATTGTTGCAACAGATGTAGGACAACATCAAATGTGGTCAGCACAATACTACAAATTTAATAAGCCAAATCGTTGGGTAACTTCAGGTGGATTAGGAACAATGGGATTTGGTTTTCCAGCAGCAATTGGCGCACAACTAGCTGCACCAAAGGATAAAGTGGTTGCCATTGTTGGTGATGGTGGTTTCCAAATGACTTTACAGGAATTATCGATCCTTCAAGAAAGAGATTTACCAGTTAAAATTATTATTGTAAACAATGCTGCTCTAGGAATGGTTAGACAATGGCAACAAGAGTTCTACGAAGAGCGCTACTCTGAATCTATCTTTGGCATTCAACCAGATTTCGTCAAATTAGCTGAAGCGTACGAAATCAAAGGTGCAAAAATTGAATCTCAAAAGGATTTAATGGAAAAACTTCCTAAGCTTCTTGCAGACGATGGTCCAGTATTAATAGATTGTCGTGTATTACAACAAGAAAATGTTTATCCAATGATTGCACCAGGTAAAGGAATTCATGAAATGATAGGGGTGAAACCATGAAACGAATCATAACTGCTACCGTACAAAATCGAAGTGGTGTACTCAATCGTATCACCGGGTTACTTCAAAAAAGACAATTCAATATTGAAAGTATATCTGTTGGTCGTACTGAAACGGAAGGTATATCGAAGATGACTTTTGTAGTTGATGTGGAAGATAATCAAAAGTTAGAGCAAGTGACAAAACAGTTAAATAAACAAATCGATGTTTTAAAGGTTTCTGATATCACGGATAAAGCAATTGTTGCAAGGGAACTTGCATTGATAAAAATAGTAAGTAACAGTCAACTTCGATCTGAAATACAGGGAATTATTGAACCTTTCCGTGCAACCGTTATTGATGTAAGTAAAGACACATTATCTGTGCAAGTTACCGGAAAGTCAGATAAAGTGGAAGCCTTAATTGATTTATTAAGGCCCTATGGAATTAAAGAATTAGCAAGAACGGGTGTTACCGCGTTTCTACGCGGACAACAACCACAACAGTCACAAGAAAATGTATCATTTTCATTATTAAACTAGGAAGTAAAATGTATTAATCATTTACTATAAAAAAATTATACTTGAGAGGATGTAGAAAAAATGGCAAAAGTACTTTATCACAACGATATTCAAGAAGAGGTATTAAAAAATAAGAAAATTGCGATTATTGGTTATGGGTCACAAGGTCATGCCCATGCATTGAACTTAAAAGAAAGTGGATTTGACGTAGTTGTAGGTTTAAGAAAAGGTAAGTCATGGGATAAGGCAGTAGAAGACGGTGTAGAAGTTAAAACAGTAGCTGAAGCAACGAAAGCTGCAGAAGTTATCATGGTACTGTTACCAGATGAGTATCAGCCAACTATTTATAAAGAGAGTATTGAACCTAATCTCGAAGCTGGTAATGCACTTGTTTTCGCACATGGCTTCAACGTTCATTTTAACCAAATTGTACCACCATCAGATGTAGACGTATTTCTTGTAGCACCAAAAGGCCCTGGACATCTTGTTCGTCGTACTTTTGAAGAAGGTGCTGGAGTTCCAGCATTATATGGCATTTATCAAGACTATACTGGTCATACCAAAGAAACAGCACTTGCTTATGCAAAAGGAATTGGTGCTGGTCGCGCAGGTATATTAGAAACATCGTTCCAAGAAGAAACAGAAACTGATTTATTCGGTGAGCAAGCAGTCCTTTGTGGCGGATTAACTAGTCTTGTTAAAGCTGGTTTTGAGACATTGACTGAAGCTGGTTACCAACCAGAAGTTGCTTATTTTGAATGTTTACATGAATTAAAACTTATTGTTGACCTTATGTACGAAGGTGGTCTTGAAGGGATGCGCTATTCTATCTCTGATACTGCACAATGGGGTGATTTTGTTTCAGGACCAAGAGTTGTTAATGAAGAAACAAAAGCTCGTATGAAAGATGTCTTAACAGATATCCAAACAGGTGTATTTGCTAAAGGGTGGATTCTAGAGAATCAAGCAAATCGCCCACAATTTAATGCCACAAATGCAAAAGAAAATGATCATTTAATTGAGAAAGTTGGTAGAGAGCTTCGTGAGTTAATGCCATTTGTAAAACAAAAGGCAAATGCGAAGAAGGAAGTGGTCTCGGATGACGCAAATTAAGATTTTTGATACAACACTTCGAGACGGTGAACAATCACCGGGTGTTAACTTAAATCAATTAGAAAAACTTGAAATTGCTAAACAATTAGAAAGATTAGGTGTAGATGTTATGGAGGCGGGTTTTCCTGCTTCCTCCCAAGGGGATTTCAATGCGGTGCAACAGATCGCCAATACGGTTCATTCAGTAACAGTCGCTGCCCTAGCCAGGGCAAATCCAAAGGATATTGACCGTGCTTGGGAAGCAATTAAACATGCCAAAAAGCCAAGAATACATGTGTTTATTGCTACCTCCCCTATTCATATGAAATACAAATTAAAAAAGACGCCTGAAGAAGTAATTAATGTTGCTGTAGAAATGGTAAAGCATGCAAAGCAAAAATGCACAGACATTGAATGGTCAGCTGAAGATGCTTCACGTACAGAACTACCCTTCTTAGCAGAGATCATTGAAAAAGTGATTGATGCAGGAGCAACGGTCATCAACCTGCCAGATACAGTTGGGTACACTACACCAAAAGAATATGGAGAAATGTTTAATTACATTAAAAATAATGTTTCAAACATTGACAAGGTTGATCTCTCTTGTCATTGCCATGACGATTTAGGCATGGCACTTGCAAACTCCATTGCGGCAATGCAAAATGGTGCCACACAAATTGAAGGAACAATTAATGGCATTGGAGAACGTGCTGGTAATGCTGCTTTGGAGGAAATTGCTGTAGCACTAAAAATAAGAGAAGATTTCTATCCGTATTCTACCAATATGGTTTTAAAAGAAATTAAACGAACAAGTGATTTAGTAAGTAAGTTTACTGGAATGGTCGTTCCAGGAAATAAAGCAATTGTCGGTAGAAATGCTTTTGCGCATGAATCAGGTATTCATCAAGACGGCGTATTAAAACACGCAGAAACTTATGAAATTATTACTCCTGAATTGGTTGGAATTCAATCCAATAACTTAGTGTTAGGTAAGCACTCCGGCCGACATGCTTTTGAGGATAAAATTGAACAGTTAGGGTTTAAACTTAGTGAGAATAAATTATCTGAAGCATTTCAAGCGTTTAAACAATTAACAGATCGTAAAAAAGAAGTAACGGATGATGATTTGTTTGTTATTTTGACAGATATTCAAACAGATATTCAAAACAGAAAGCGATATAAACTTATATCTTTTCAAGTTCAATATGATTCACAGAACCTACCAACCGCAACAGTTCTACTCCTCACACCAGACGGAAAGGAAGTAAAAACTGCCCAAACAGGTCAAGGTAGTGTGGAAGCTTTGTATAATACCATTGAAGCACTCATTGAAGAAGAAATCCAACTAACTGATTTTACCTTAAGCTCTATTGGTAAGGGAAAAGACGCTCTAGCCGAAGTTCATGTAAGCATGAACGTAGATCAAACGCCGGTTAGTGGTCGTGGAACAGCTCAAGATGTTTTAGAAGCTGCTGCAAACGCCTATTTAAACGCAATTAATCGAATATTTATTACTAAAAAACTTGAAAAATCCACTATAGATAGTAATGCTTAGCTTGGAGGTAGCTTAGAATGTCAAAGCATATCGTTTTACTTCCTGGAGATGGAATCGGTCCTGAAATAATCGATGCCACCCAAAAAGTACTCATTCATTTATCAAATAATTTTAATCATACTTTTACTTTTGAAAAACAAGCAATTGGAGGAAGTGCGATTGATTTATATGGCACTCCTCTACCTGATCAAACAGTTACAGCTTGTAAGGCTGCAGATGCTGTTTTGTTAGGTGCAGTTGGTGGTCCAAAATGGGATCAAAATCCTTCTAACCTGCGTCCTGAAAAAGGACTATTAGGTATTCGCAAAACACTTGATTTATATGCAAATTTACGACCAGTAAAGGGATTTCATGCTTTATTAAGTGCTTCTCCTTTAAAAGAAGAAATTATTAAGGATAGCGATTTATTAATTGTACGAGAACTAACAAGTGGTTTATATTTTGGAACACCAAGTGAACGAATCGAAAACGGGAATGCTGTCATAGATACCCTTTATTATCAACGTTACGAAATGGAACGAATAATTGATAAAGCATTTCAAAGTGCTCAAATACGTAGAAAAAAACTAACATCAGTTGATAAAGCTAATGTGTTAGAGTCAAGTAAATTTTGGCGTGAGATTGTGGAAGAAAAGAAATTAGACTATCCAGATGTAGAAGTTCATCATGAATTAGTTGACGCAGCTGCTATGAAATTAATAACGAATCCTGGTGATTTTGATGTCATTGTTACCGAAAATATGTTTGGAGATATTTTAAGTGATGAAGCATCTGTGTTAACTGGCTCATTAGGAATGCTACCTTCCGCTAGTCTTGCAGAGAATGGGGTTGGTTTATATGAACCAGCACACGGATCTGCACCTGATATTGCAGGGAAAGGTATTGCTAATCCAATAGCAACGATATTGTCTGGTGCTATGTTATTACGCTACTCCTTCGGTATGGAATCAGAGGCAGAAGCAATTGAGCAAGCTGTAGATAAGACCATTGCATTAGGATATCATACAGCAGATTTAAATATTAATAACGGCAAATGCGTAACTACAAATGAATTGACAGAGATGATTATTAAACATATATAAATAAAATAACAAAGGAGTGAAGCAATCATGGGTAAACCTAAAACGGTCATAGAGAAGATTTGGGATAAACATGTAGTCCATCATGAAGAAGGTAGACCAGACCTCTTATATATTGATCTTCATTTAGTCCATGAAGTAACTTCTCCTCAGGCCTTTGAAGGTCTTCGCATGAAGGGACGTAAAGTTCGTCAACCACATCTAACGTTTGCTACGATGGATCACAACGTTCCTACCGTGCATCGTAATGTAATAAAGGATGAAATATCAAAAAAGCAAATGGATCAACTACAGAAAAACTGTACGGAATTTGAAATTCCATTGGCAGACATTAATCATAAACATCAGGGAATTGTTCATGTTATTGGACCTGAGTTAGGACTTACTCAACCAGGAAAAACGATTGTCTGTGGTGACAGTCATACCTCCACTCATGGTGCATTCGGTGCATTAGCATTTGGAATAGGTACAAGTGAAGTGGAACATGTTCTTGCAACACAAACAATATGGCAATCAAAACCAAAAACCCTTAATGTTAAAGTAGATGGTAATCTTGGTACCGGTGTAACTGCTAAAGATCTTATTCTTGCTATTATTGGTAAATTTGGAGTTAAATTTGGAACAGGATACGTAATTGAGTATACTGGTGAAGCAATTCGAAATTTATCGATGGAAGGTCGAATGACTATTTGCAATATGTCTATTGAAGCCGGAGCAAGGGCTGGACTTGTTAGCCCGGACGAAAAAACGGTTGACTTTCTAAGAGGGAGAAAATACGCGCCACCTGAAACGGAATTTGATCACATTGCTAGTGAATGGTTAGAATTAGCTACAGATGAAGATGCTGTCTATGACGCAACGGTAGAAATTAATGCCGATGAAATTGAACCGCAAGTAACATGGGGAACCAACCCAAGTATGTGTATTCCTATCAATGGAAACATACCGAATCCAAACAATACTGATAATGAAAATGAACGTAATGAAATCAATCATGCCTTAGACTATATGGGATTAAAAGCCGACACACCAATCACATCTGTTCCGATTGAACATGTTTTTATTGGTTCATGTACCAATTCTCGCCTAGCTGACCTTGAGCGCGCAGCGAGTATCATAAAAGGGAAAAAAGTTAATCCAAATGTACGCGCTATTGTTGTTCCAGGATCACAATCAGTAAAAGCAGCCGCTGAAGAGCAAGGATTAGATAATATCTTTAAAGAAGCCGGATTTGAATGGCGAGGTGCAGGCTGTAGCATGTGTTTAGCCATGAATGGCGATATTGTCCCGGCAGGTGAACGATGTGCTTCTACTTCTAACCGGAACTTTGAAGGTCGACAAGGTGCAGGGGCTCGCACACACTTAGTAAGTCCTGAAATGGCTGCAGCTGCTGCAATTGAAGGTAAGTTTGTTGATGTAAGAACATTATCAGTCCCAACAGCTTAGCAATTGATCTAAAAGGAGGTTTATAAGATGGAGCCGTTAAAAAAACACAATGGTTTAGTATACCCGCTTAACCGTGCAAATGTTGACACTGATCAAATTATACCGAAACAATTCCTAAAACGAATTTCTAGACAAGGATTTGGTCAATTTTTATTTTATAATTGGAGATTTGATGAAAAAGATCAATTGAAACCGGATTTCTCGTTGAATGACCCTAAGTATTCTAACGCATCTATCTTAGTAGCTGGAGATAACTTTGGTTGCGGCTCTTCAAGGGAACATGCACCATGGGCATTGCAAGATTTCGGGTTTAAGGTTATTATCGCACCTAGTTTCGCAGATATCTTTTATAATAATTGTACTAAAAATGGCATATTACCAGTTAAATTAACTGATTTAGAAGTACAAGAATTAATCAACAATGCGGAAGCAGATGATTATTATATAACCGTTGATCTTGAAAAGAAAAAAGTTTTTGATTCCAATGGTTTTGAAGCGAATTTTGATTTAGCAGATTATCCTAGAGAGATGTTGTTAAATGGTTGGGATGAAATTTCAGTGACCTTAACCCATTCAAATAAAATTGATGCGTTTGAAACAAAACACACCGTTCATTAAAGCCTCCTATTTGGGAGGTTTTAATTTTCAATTATGTCTTTTACTATGCATAATGTCCAAATGTGTAATTTCTGTTGTATAGTGCTCGTGTATCTTACAATAATTCACTGTAACCTTCACTTTTTTGGTGACTTTACACGTGTTAGTTTTTTGAATAAAATGATGCCATGATTTAAATTGATGTTCATATAACTTTGTATCTATCATTTCCTCATATTTCTTCTCCCATAAATGATTTGTCGACTGACCAATGTCTACCTCAAAAGCACTAACACTTTGTATAGACATTAAAAATATAAAAAAACTCATACAAATGATTGCTCTCATACTTTTACCTCCTTCACGTTACAGTTAGTTTTCACCAAATTTCAGCGCCTATTCAACACAATTCTTAGCATATAAATAGAGTTGCCTAAAAGACAACTCTATACGTTTTCTAATTTATTAATTTAAAAATTTCACACAAACGGCTTCAGGAGCACTTATATTCTTTTGTATCATTGTCAATTCCCCTGTAACTTTATCCCTTTTATAAAGTGTTAATGTACCAGATTTTTGGTTGGAAGCAACTACATAGTTTTCCGTCGGATCAATCACAAAATCTCTTGGCCAATCTCCTTCTGTTGACACCCATTCTATAAAGGTAAGTTCACCATTTTCTTGATTAATTGCAAACTGCGCAATACTATTGTGTCCTCTATTGGCCACATAAACAAATTTGCCGTCTTTGGTAACGTGTATTGCACTACCGTCATTAACACCTTTATAATCAGTAGGAATAGCACTTATAGATTGGTTTTCCGTAAAAGATCCCTCTTCTTTATTATAGGATAAAACAATTACTTCTGAGCTAAGTTCTGTCATAACATAAGCATATTGCCCATTTGGGTGAAAAGTGATATGACGTGGACCACTACCAGGCTTTGTTTGTAATGTGTGAACTTTAGTTAATTTTCCTTCTTCAGATTTATACGTAATGATGTTATCACTACCTAAATCAATTGCGATGATAAAATTTTCATCTGGTGTAAAACCAGCATAATGCATATGTGGTTTTTCTTGACGTTCATGCGGACCGGACCCATCATGTTCAGCTACGTCAATGGCTGGTTGTAGAGAACCATCTTGATTAGTCAAATAAGATTTCACTTGTTTTGTATGATAATTTGCTGTTACAACGTTGGAATTATCACTTTTTACACTAACATGACAAGGAGCTGAACCAACGGATGTTTGGCTGTTTAACAGCGACAATTGGCCAGTTTCTGGATTAATGGTAAAGGAGGCTATTCCACCATTTTCTCCTTCTTTTGATACCGCATAAAGATACTTATTATCCTTAGAAACGGTAAGATATGTAGGATTATCTAACTTCGCAGCAGAGGTTACTTCTGTGACTAACCCTTTGTCTGAATCAAGTACAAATTTATAAACTCCTTCACTTTCTTGTTTGGTATATGTTCCAATATATCCAATGAATTGATTCCCCATCTTCTCTCCACTCCTTCATCTATATTTTTACTTATTATAACAAAATAAAAAAGGAGAAGCTATGTATAAGGAAAGCAGACGAATGGTATTATTCGCCTGCTCGATTGTTATTTTTTATATTTACTGTTGTTGATTCATTGCATTTGTCATTTTTGACATCATATTACCCATACCATTGTTACGTCGCATGCTGTAATAAGTAGCAGCACCAACACCAATTGAAGCTAAAATAGGAAGTACCATGTTTCTGTTTTTCATGTTTTTTCACCTCCTGCTTATACTATTTCCTTTGTTGTTTATTTTACTACCAGAAATATTTAACAGGAGGTTTATTTCGTTAAGAAACTTCAAGCCACTTCGGAATAGATGTTTTCGAATGCTGCTTTATGTCTTTACGCAACTTTATTCTTGCCCGATATAAACGTGTTTTTACCGCTGATATAGAAATATTTAACTTTTCTGCGATTTCCTTATCACACAAATCAAAATAAATTTTTAAAAAAAGTACATTTTTTAAGCTTGGATTTAATTGATCAATGATAGTAATAATTTGTTGATACATAAAGTTCTTTTCCATTGCTTCTTCTACAAATGAACAGCTATCATTCAAGCCCGCTATATGATTATCGATCCAATGATCTGCAGATAACGTCTGAAAGCGTTGCTGCTTTCGCAATGTATCAATAGCTGTTCGTTTGACAATTGTTTTGATCCAATATTTCCATTTTGATGTATCTTCAATGTTTTTTTGGTGGCGATAAGCTTTAATAAATGCTTCTTGTACAACATCTTCTGCCAAATAACAATCTTTCGTTATATGTGTAGCAACAGCTACCATTTCTTTGTAATACAGTTGAAAGTAATTGTTGAAGGCACCTGTTTCTCCCCCACTTGTTTCTAGAGTTACCATGTCGCTTCTACCCCCATTTTACTCAATAACATCTAAAACAAAATCAGGTACTTTAGTCGATTCTAATATTTGAATTATCAACTCATCCGTTCGCTTCAGATCAATAGCAATGCCATAAATAGTATCTTGTTGATAAGCACCACGTTGACTGATTGATTGGAGTAAAGAGGTTATTTCTGCTTCTCCTGTAAATTTAATTACCTTATCACTGTTTAAATATGAATCACGATTGTATATTTGATCACTATCCCTTGTAAACTTGTGAATGTACAATGCATTTACATCATCAGCGGTAACTATTACATCTTCATAAAGCCCATGATTTTTCAACCAATCAAAAAACGAAGAATAATTAGATTGAATTGGTACATAAATAGGATGTTGATTATCATTAAATCGAATGGAAATATCTACTAAACCATTGGTTGGATGACGTATATCCTCATAGGACATATTAAATACATCTTCTTTCAATGCATGCATTAATGCATTAATTTGTGTATTTTCAGTAATCCTTTCGCCTGCTTGAAAGCGACCAGAAAGTATATTTATTTCAATATGATTCACCTTATTTTCGTCTAATAAAAAGATTGGATAATTCATTTTTTTGTACTCTTTTGACTCATAAATAGGTTTTAAAAAGTCATCTAATGCTGCTATATTAGGGACATTATATTTTCTTACCACATTATGGCCATTCTCTAATTCATAACGTAATTCAATGGTATCATTACCATGATTATATATTTGTGAACGATCAGACGAAGTAATTAATATTTGATGTAGTTTTCTCACATTAGAAATCAATTGAGTGGACGTGATTCCATTATGGTCGTAACCGTTTTTTTGATTCCAGTAGTTTGGCGACTGTTCATTCACATAGACTTGATCAATATCAGCCGTATCAGGTATTCGGTTTTGATAACCAGTAATATCAAGCGAGATTAGCATAAATAATAATCCACAACCTAACACATAATAGAAATAGCTTCTCCATTCAGTAAATACGCGCCATGTCTTTTTTAAAATCATTTGTGCTAATATATAACCGAAAACAGATCCGAAAATGTAACCAAAAATTAACCAACCATAATTATTCTGTACCTCTCCAAAATAAAATCCACCTACTAATGTCATACAAAAAGTAAATCCATACTTAAATATTGGTCGTAATGGTGAAAAAGCAATTGCTTGAGACGCAGCTTCTACTTTTCTCTTGGTATACAACCAAAGGCTGAGTCCAGTAATAAATAAAATGAAACATAGATAAATCGAAATGTTTACAAAAGAAACATTCATATTATGAAGCAATTCCCAACTATAAGTGATTGGAGAATACTGTAATAGCTGATCTTCAAGAAAATAATTATCTGGAAATCCAATCAGTACATAATTCAAGTTATACATAACAAGCATAGATATTCCAACAGGGAATAATAAGAAAATATAGGTGAAAACGCCTTGAATAGCAGATACTCCAGTTAACATTCCTACAAATACGGCAACAACAAAAACAAATGTTTGTAACAATAAGCTTAAGCCAAACCATGGTGCAATATCACTTAAGGTATAAAATAGTGAGACATCAAAACCCCACTCCATAAATACTAAAATAAGACAAATAATTAAATCTGTTGCTGCTAAAAGTGCAATTCCTAAACCAACTTTGTGGAAGAAAATCACTTGTCGTTTCATTGGTAAACTATGCATAAAATCAGCAGATTGTTTTGTTTGCATATAACGAAATAGGAATATCGCTAGTAATACCGGTGCAATAAAGATAGTGAGAATTTGGATCTCCGTGATATATTGAAATAAGTTTGTATACGTATCACTAGTTATATATCTATTCATATCATCTTGACTAAGGTACATCGCTATGTTTAATGGTAATACAAAAATCAAAATGACTGTGTATATTAAGCTAATCCAACCAACTTGACGGAAATCTTGTTTTACTAGTTCTTTCTTATACCAAGATGTTTTCGATTGCATAACCAACACCTCCCATTTCATAAACAAATATTTCTTCTAATGTGAGTGGAAGTAAATCATAAACTACAGGCTCATGAGATAAAATCATCTGATCAATTGCCTCTCTACTCCCTCTTACAATTAATAGAAAAACACTACCTCTTTTCTCTTGATGAACAATATCTAATTTCTCGAGTATCTTGAAATCTTCATTCTTAAATGCAATTTGTACTTTATGAATATCTGATTTTAAGTCATCTAGGTCTTTTTCTAATATAAACGAACCATGATGTAGAATACCTACATGATCACAAATATCCTCGATCTCTCGAAGGTTATGTGACGAGATAATAACAGTCATCTGTCTATCAGCCACATCTTGAATGATTAAATTTTTAATTTTTTGACGAACTACTGCGTCTAAACCATCAAATGGTTCATCTAGAATTAATACATCCGGCATGGTACATAACGCTAGCCAGAATGCTACTTGCCTTTGCATCCCTTTGGAAAAACGAGCTACTTTTCGATTTAAATCCAATCCAAGTAACGTATGTAATTTATGAAATCGTTCTTGATTCCATGTGTCGTAGATATTTGCATAGAATTCAGCCATTTGTTTTACAGTATATTGCGGAAAAGAGAAAGGCAGATCGGGAATAAACATCACTTTTTGTTTTACATTTGGATTTTCATATACTGGCTGTTTATTTATACCTATTTCCCCTTGGTCTTGTTTTAAAATACCGGCAATTATTTTTAAGAGTGTTGTTTTTCCTGCACCATTGGAACCTAATAAACCATAAATAGAGCCTTTTTCTACTGCAAATGAGATATGGTCTAACACCTTTTCCTTTTCAAATTGCTTTGAAATTTGTGTTAATTTAATCATCTTTATCTCCACCTCCAATTTGTTCATATGTTAATTCGATTATTTTATATATTTCGTCTTTAGTTATTCCGATAAAAAATGCTTCGGCTAAGCGTTTCTCTAAATCTGATCGAATTTTATTTACTTCGTGTGAACTAACTTTTTTCGCTGTACCATCAACAAAGCTTCCTTTTCCCTTCACAGAGTAAATATAGCCTTGTGTTTCTAGTTCACGATATGCCTTTTGTATCGTATTTGGATTAACAGTTAACTGCTGTGCTAATATTCGTACAGATGGAAGCTTTTCGTCTGTCTGCATCACATCATTAATGATTAATTCTTTAAATTTATCCACTAATTGTTCATATATTGGTTTTCGACTACGTAAATCTAGATCAAACATATCTAACCTCCCTCTCTAACTGTATTAACCGTATTACTAATCATAGTACAGTTAATACTGTACTTGATAAAGATGTCATTGTAAAGCCCTATTTTACAAATTGAATAATCTAGGAAAAAAACAAAATGAACAATGCTCATTTACATTTTTAAAATTAGCCCATTAAAAAAACTCTACAAATTGTAGAGTTTTCTTTCTTATTTTTTTGTATGGCACATCCAAAACATATGTATAATGCTTGATCTAACACAGATATATATGATTACCGAACAATAATAAACCACCATAATAGAATGGAGATAAAAACTACTATTCCAGTAATTGTACTATAAAATGTAAAATGAAACTTTTTGGGTATTACATAAAAAACAATACTAGTAACTACAACCGACAAACATATAAATAAAAGAAGGTATAAAAACATACCTAATAGATTAGTTACTGGTAAGTGCATGACATCTAGCAATCTTCTCACCTCTTCGACACAATATAGATACAGAACTATATTATAGCATTTTTTAAAAAGAAACAACTACCATATAAATATATAATTCATTTTAAGAAATAAACACGTCTATTGAAAAACAAACGATGACAATCATCAAAAAAGAAGGAAAAACAGCTTGTTATGTCTGCCTCTCCTTCTCTACTTTCAAGATGGTTAATGATGTACAGTGCTAGATTGAATCAATGATTCTTTCATTTCTGAAACTGGATCATCCTTTAAATATACTACCCAGTAAGCCCCTGCTACAAATAGTATGCCGCCCACTGCATTACCCAGCAACACAGGGAAAAAGTTTTGTAAGTAAGCAATCCAAGTAAAATGCCCTGCGAAGATTGCCGCAGGAATAAGAAACATATTGGCTACAACGTGTTGAAATCCAATTGCAACAAAGGCCATCGTTGGAAACCAAATACCTAATATTTTCCCAGCCATATCTTTTGCACCATAGCTTAACCAAACTGCTGAAGCTACTAACCAATTACAACCAATTCCTGAGAAAAACGCTTGTAAAAATGTTGCTTCAAGTTTATGCTCAGCTAACGTTACGGTGGTATTTAAATATGCACCTGTTTCGGTTAAACCGACAATATGACCAAAAAAGTAAGCAACAAAAAGAGCACCTACAAAGTTACTTAGCGTAATGATTAAAAAGTTTCTAATAACTTGCATCGATTTTATTTTATTCTCCATCCGAGATAATGGAATAGCCATCATATTACCTGTTAACAATTCTCCACCAGCTAATAATGTTAAAATAAGCCCTAAAGGAAATAATGATGCCCCCACAAAAGAAGAAAATCCCCCCCAAGCTTCAGGCATACTAGTTGTAACATGAATATACAGTAAATAACCAAGTGATATAAATGCTCCTGCTTCAAAACCTAAAATAGAAGATTGCAATACACTATAATTTGCTTTTTTTCTCCCTGATGATACAGTATAATTTGCAATTTCCTGCGGACTATAGAAGCCCATAAAAATCAGACCCTTTCTTTTTGTATGTGAAACAATATACATATTATATCATTGGAAACTTTATTTCACTGTGAACAATTTGTAACTTTTTTCTAAACGCTTTCATAAAATAACTAATTTTAGGTGAAGCAAATTTAGCTTGAAATAAAAAGGAAGACTAGCGTGATTTCAAACTAGTCTTCCATCTATTGTCTGTATTTCTATACTTAGTTATTTAGGAACTGTTCATTACGAATACATATTTTGTTTCTCTTGATTTTCTTCGGTTAAGAAGTTAAAGAAAACTTGCAGACTCATTTTTGACTGGTTTTTCACCATTTTAATATATACATTCTTTTTGTCATCACCAATGATTCTACTCATTTTTATACGTTCAATGATATGTTCTTTCCCAATTTGATGAATTTTTTTATTCATAAATTTAGATTCTTTGAACAATGCTATTCCTATTGCTGCACTTAAAGCATAAATTCCAGTAATAGGCAACATATCAAAGCTAAAACCACCTTGGAAAAACATAACAACTAAATTAAAGCCACCAACAAGCATAAGCGGAAATGCAAACATCATATATTTAGAATTTTTTTTCATTAGTGGTTGAATTTGTTGTGTTATCTTTTCCATTTCTCGTCTTATAAAAGGTGGCATATTTTCAAATAATAAAGGATTCATTTCTTCACCTCTCCTTTTTATTTAATAGATCAATATCCATTACATCATATGAAAAAAGACCTCCCCATATACACACACTGGTAAGGTCTTGCTAACAACATTCGTTGCCAATAAAGCCGAGAACGATTATCATCTCATTCTGTAATGACGACTTCATTGTAAAAGCTACTCCCCTTAAGGAAAATATATTCTATTAATATCTATTATATCTTTAGATGCTTATACGGTCAATTGTAGTGAATAAAATGAGAATGTTCTGTAAAAAAAGAAGATCGAAATACTCCGCTTTATTTACTGCATAGTTCGAATTGTTTTAAATTGCGCGCGATACTTGGATGGAGAAATACCTTTATACTTTGAAAATTGCCTTGAAAAATGAGAAGGATTATTAAATCCTACCATATAAGATATTTCTTCTACTGACGAGCTACTTCTTCTTAATAGTTCAGTAGACTTTTTAATTCTTGCTTGAATCAAATAATTTTTGGGACTAAGGTTTAAATACTTTTTAAATAAACGAAACAAATAAGATCGTTCAATCTGTAATTCTCTTGTAAGTACATCAACTGAAAAATTCGGATCATTAAACTGCTTTGTTATAATCTCAATTGCCTGTTGAATGTAATTTTCAGCATTTGTTACTTTATAACGCAAATCAGCTTCATGTTGTTCCATTAATACATTAATCAAGTGGTAAGATTCACCAAGTGCTGCATAAGGCATTTGATTTTCAGAATACTTGTACACATTTTTAAAAATCGTGCTTAGTTTCTCCAGATCATCAAAACGATAAATAAAATTCCCTGTTCCAGCTTTAGAATCTTTTAAGAGCCCACACTTCTCAAAAAGCTCTTGACACTTCGTCCCCTTAAACCCGATCCACCTATAACTCCAAGGATTGCCGACCAATGGATAATAATTATTTTTTGTATTAGGTGGTATAATAAAACCTTCTTTTTTACCAAGGTGATGCACTTCATCATTAATAAAAAATAATCCTTCTCCCTCTTCAATATAATGAATCAAATAATAATCAATTGGCTCATACTGATAAGGATCTCTTGGTTTAACGTCTTCATAACCACATTCATATACATAAAATTCCTGATTTAATGCTTTTTCTGTTTGAAAAGTGCCGATTGATTGAAACAACTCTCTTCTCCCCCTATATGCAACAAAATGTCAAAAACAAACAACGTAAGTTAATTAAATAATAACAGGATTACTTTTATAATGAAAGCGTGATCACGAATAAAAATTATTTTTTATTCTAAAATTATGTTGAAATGCGTATTTCAAACGACAAAAGAGGAGTGAAAATCATGACTGACAACAGAAAGAGAATCAATTCCGTATCATTTTTATTGATGGCTTTTACAGCAGTATTTGCATTTAATAACATCATAAATGCAACAGCAAGTATAGGGCTATCAGCAGTATTTACTTTTTTATTTGCTACAGCTTTTTATTTTATCCCTTTCAGTTTAATGATTGGTGAGTTCTCTTCAGCTAACACACAAGCAGAATCCGGTGTTTATAGTTGGATAAGAACATCTTTAGGTGAAAAATGGGCCTTCCTTGGATCTTGGTCATACTTTTTTGTGAATTTATTCTATTTCACTGCACTATTGCCACAAATACTCATCTATGCTTCTTATACTTTTTTGGGTAGGAATGCATTCGGTGGTTCAAGTGCAACAATAACGATCGCTATTCTATCCATCTTCTTATTTTGGATGGCAACATTTATATCAATAAAAGGGGTAACATGGATTTCAAAAGTAACGGATGCTTCAGGAGTTGCAAGAATACTTATGGGTGTTGGATTTATCGTATTTGCACTCGCTGTTTATTTCATATTAAAAGAACCATCCGCACAACCGTTTAATAGTTCTACTGTAGCTCCTTCATTTAACAATTGGAACTATTTTGCTACATTAGCTTGGATTTTACAAGCAGTTGGTGGGGCAGAAGCAATTGGTGTATATGTAAAAGACTTAAAGGGTGGAAACAAAACATTTATAAGAACAATTGTTATCGCTGCCTTTTCTATTGGGATTATGTACGCATTGGGGTCAGTTGCTGTTGGCTTAATCATGCCTGATGAAGCCTTACAGAATAATTATTCTGACGCTTTATTTGAAGCATTTGCTATTTTAGGTGCACACTTCGGCATTGGTGAAGGCATCACACATTTTGTTGGATTAATCATGTTATTAAGTGCCGTTGGTTCACTTGTTATCTGGACAGCAGCACCAGTTAAAATTTTATTTTCGGAAATTCCAGATGGTATTTTTGGTAAATGGGTTGCTAAAACAAACAATGAAGGAAACCCTACAAATGCACTTACACTTCAGGCTATTGTTGTAACCGTTTTATTAATTATTCCTGCATTAGGAATTGGGTCTATGAATTCTTTATTGAAAACATTAATTAACATGACTGCAGCAACTTCATTAATTCCAGTCTTGTTCCTATTGATTGCTTATATTGTATTTCGGGCAAAGAAAGATCATATACCTAGAACTTTTAGAGTAGGAAATCGGATCACCGGTATGGTTCTTGGTGTCATGTTACTCATTTTCTTCTTATTTGCCTTCTTTGTTTCTACATTCCCATCACCATATGCATTGATGGAATATCTTGAAACAGGAATTGTTTTAGAAGGTACAATGAATCCATTATTTAGCTTATTTTACAATGTACTAGGTATCGTCGTATTTCTTGGCATTGCTCTTATTTGCTATAAACGATATGAAAAAAAACAAGAACAGGAGACTGAAAAATGATAAGTAACAAAAAACGTTGGGAAAATCAACAACTAGACGGCATTAATAGAATGGAGCCTCGTGCACATTATATCAGTATGACTCCAACGAATACACAGCAGGAACACTTTCATTTGAATTTAAACGGACAGTGGGCATTCTTATTTCTCGATGCCCCTGAATATAGTCCAGAAAATTTTTATAAATCTACATTTGATGATACAGGTTGGGACAAAATAGAGGTCCCAAGTAATTGGCAAATGCATGGATATGGCAACATGCATTACTCTGATCTATGGTATAATTTCCCGATTATCCCTCCTTATGTACCTACTGAAAACCCTACGGGGATTTATAGAAGGACATTTGAGATGGAAAATATCGAAAACATTCATCAATATATTTTAAGATTTCAAGGCGTTGATTCCGCATTCGAAGTTTATGTAAACGATTCGTTTGTTGGCTATAGTAAAGGAGCCAGGATTCAAAGTGAGTTTGATTTAAGTAAACATCTCATTGACGGGACGAATACACTAACTGTACGTGTTTTCCAGTGGTCAGATGGAACGTATTTAGAGGATCAGGATATGTGGTGGCTAAGTGGTATCTTCCGTGATGTAGAATTGTTCGCTCGTCCGAAAAACGGGCTGTATGATTATAAGGTAGAGACTTATTTGGATCAAAAATATGAAAATGCTACATTAGTAGTAAATCCTATATTTCACTCCTATCAAGGTCAACAAGTAGTCTATCATTTGAAAGATCAACAAGGCCAAACAATTTTTAAAGAAGAGCTTACCGGGAATGAAAGTTTAATTAAACAAGTTAGTAATCCAAAGAAATGGTCTGCAGAAGATCCTTATCTATATACGTTAACGCTAACAGTTAAGTCTAAACAAGAAGAAATCGAAGTCATTCACCAAACAGTTGGCTTTAGGCAAATAGAAATAAGCGGAAGAACGTTTTTAGTTAATGGTGTGCCTATTAAACTAAAAGGCGTCAATCGACATGATTATAGTCCAAAAAACGGTCGAGTGACAACGAAAGAAAGTATCGAAAGCGATATTAAATTAATGAAGCAGCATAATATCAATGCATTACGTACAGCACATTATCCAAATTCCCCTGCTCTTTATGAACTATGCGATCGCTATGGCTTGTATGTTATTGCTGAAGCAGATTTAGAGTGTCATGGCTTTGAACTAACAGAAGACTATAAATGGATTACAGATAATCCTGATTGGGAAGAAGCATTTGTTAATCGAATGAAACGTACGCTAATGCGTGACAAAAACCACCCTTCCATCATTATGTGGTCGTTAGGAAATGAGTCTGCCTTCGGTTATAATTTCAGAAAAATGGCTGACTATGTAAAAAATACAGATCCAACTCGTCTCGTTCATTATGAGGGTGATTTTGAAGCAGAAGTTAGTGATGTGTATACAACCATGTATACATGGCTAGAAAGCAAAGAGAAATCAACAATGGAAGATATTATTACAACAACGAAAAAACCGCACATTTTATGTGAGTATGGTCATGCGATGGGGAATGGACCTGGTAATCTGAAAGAATACCAAGATATTTTTTATAAACATGAACATATGCAAGGTGGATTTATTTGGGAATGGTTTGATCATGGAATAGAGACAGTAACTGACGATGGTCAAGTATATTATCGATATGGTGGCGATTTCGGTGATGTTCCAACGAACGGTAATTTCTGTATTGATGGACTACTAATGCCTGACCGTACACCTTCTACGAGTCTCATTGAATATAAAAAAGTAATTGAACCAGTTCAAACAGAAGCAATCAATGTGCAAGCAGGCATCTATCAACTAACAAATCGGCTTGATTTTAACACGCTAGATGCATATAAACTTATCTGCCAGTTTTACGAAGATGATACATTAATAGATTCAAAGGAAGTAACTATACCAAACGTCTCCGGGCACGTATCAGCACAAATTACTATTAATTATCCAGCATTAAAAGGATACAAACCTGGTGCAAATTATACGGTACATTTTGTTTATCAGTTAAAAGAAGATACACTCTGGGCTGACAAAGGTTTTGAAATTACTAGAAGTGTGTTTGAATACCATAAAGAGCCTGCTTTCGTTACATCTACTGAAAACAAGAAAGAATTGAACTATAAAGAAGAAAATCATCTTGTTACTGTTTATGGTGATGATTTCAATGTCGTGTTTGACAAAGTACGAGGGCAGTTATTAACAGCAACATCTAATGAAAAGCAATTGATCGAAAAAGGGCCGTCCTTCACCTTTTGGCGAGCACCAATCGACAATGATATGTATATATTAGAGGATTATCAAAATAAATACTTTATGCAATTAAATCATGAAATGGTTCGTGATGTAACTTACGGCATCGAAGACAATACATTCTATTGGGAAGTTCACGCATTCTATGGTACGACGAATAGTTCATGGTATTATGATTTAACATACACCTACAATATCTGTCCAGAAGGAAAAATAAGCGTAACATTAAATGGCATTGCATCTGGACGAAAGGAAAATGCACCATCTATGTTACCACGATTAGGTGTAAGTATGCATGTAAATAAAAACCTTGAACAGGTATCTTGGCGTGGTTTAGGTCCTCATGAAAACTATGCTGATTCTTGTCAGTCAAGTTATCCGGGTGTTTTTCACAAGCACGTTGATGATTTGTTTGTAAATTATGTCATGCCACAAGAAAATGGTAATCATATGGACTGTGATTGGGTGAATTTAAGTAATAACAAAGACTACACACTGAGATGCCAAACAGATCAATCCTTTGATTTTAGCATTTCTCGCTACGAAGACAGCGATCTTGAAAAGGCAAAGCATACAATTGACTTAAATCCAAGAGATTATCTTGTATTGCATATAGACAAACAACAAAATGGACTCGGTAGTAATTCATGTGGGCAAGATCAATTAGATAAATATAGATGTAAATTTGATGATTTTACTTTATCATTTGAAATAGTATTATAATAGTTCTGAACCATTTTATCGTTTACAGACTGTTATAAATAGCTAACAAAAAAGTTCTTCTGCATTTAGCGGAAGAACTTTTTTTTAAGTTTATAATATTTTTTCTAAGAATGTTGCTGCGCGTTCTGTTTTTGGTGCGTCAAAGAAGCTAACTGGGTCTCCATCTTCTACTAATACTCCGTGATCTAGAAATAACACACGATCAGCTACTTCTTTTGCAAATCCCATCTCATGTGTGACGACTGCCATGGTCATACCAGAATGAGCAAGATCTTTCATTACATCAAGTACCTCTTTTACCATCTCTGGATCTAATGCTGACGTTGGCTCATCGAACAACATTAATTCGGGCTCCATTGCTAACGCTCGCGCAATGGCTACACGTTGTTTTTGCCCTCCAGATAAACTATTAGGATATGCATCTGCTTTATCAGATAATCCTACTTTCTCAAGTAAATCATACGCTTTTTCTTGAGCTGTAGGCTTCGATTGTTTTTTTACCTTCATTGGTGCATACGTTAAATTATCTAAAACAGATAGGTGAGGAAATAAGTGAAAGTGCTGAAATACCATACCGATTTGTTCTCTCACCTGCATAATATTTGTTTTTGGATCGGTTAAGTCTTTATCATTAATATAAATTTTTCCGTCAGTAGGCTCTTCTAAAAGATTCAGACAACGTAAAAAGGTAGATTTCCCTGAACCAGATGGGCCAATAATAGAAACCACTTCACCTTTTTTAATTTCTGTAGATATATTAGATAATACTTCATTATTGCCAAATTTCTTTGTTAAATTCTCTACCTTAATCACTTACTCTCAGCCTCCGTTCCACGAATCTACCAATTAATGTAAGACCCATGACCATTAACCAGTATAATACACCAACAAATAGTAATGGTTCAAAATTTCGATACAGGTCTGCCCCAACAACTTGAGCACGTCGCATCAAATCTAAGTATCCAATCGTTGAAACTAAAGCAGATTCCTTCGTTAATGTAATAAATTCATTCATTAATGCTGGTAAAATATTTTTCATTGCTTGTGGCAGAATTATATCTGTCATCATTTGCCGATAAGGTACCCCTAATGCCAAAGCAGCTTCGGTTTGTCCTTTATCAACTGCTTGAATCCCAGCTCGAATAATTTCGGAGACATAAGCAGATGAATTTAAACCAAATGCTAATATTGCAGATAAGAATGGTGTAATATCATAGCCACTTAATTGTGGTACTGCAAAATAGATGAGCATTAATTGTAAAATCAACGGTGTTCCTCGAAAAATAGAAGTATAGGCATCAGCAAACCATCGTAAAGGACGTATACTCCCTATTTTAAATAAAGCTAATATTGTTCCTATAAAAAAACCAAATAAAATTGCAAAAAATACAAACTTTAACGTTACCCATATTCCTTCTAGCATAAAAGGAATATAAGGCACAATTTGGCTAAAATCCAAATTCATGCCTTACACCTCATTTCTTTCTTATATTGTTATTCTTGTTCGTCCAACCATTTATCTTTTAACTCTTGAAGTTTCCCACTTTCTTCTGCTTGTTCTAACACTTCGTTGACTTTTTCTACAAGATCACTACCTTTTGGAAAAGCAATTGCCATTCCTGGTGAACTTGTCGTTGGATCATCAAATCCTGCAAGGTCTTGTTCTTCAATATACCCAACAGCAACAGATTTATCCATATATGCTACATCGATACGATTTGTTATTAATTCTTGAATTAAGGTTGTTCCATCATCTACTGTCTTTAATTCAAAATTATAATCTTCTTGAAGTGTTTCCGCGCCCTCTTGCTGAATTGTTCCTAACTGAACACCAATTGTTTTTCCTTCAATATCTTCAAGTTTTTTAACATCAGAATCTTTTAATGTAACAAACATTTCACCTGAGTGATTGTAAGGTGTAGAAAAATCTACGTTTTTACTTCGATCTTCTGTAGCTGACATACCAGCTAATACCATGTCTACACGATTACTTTGAAGCGCACCTACTAAACCATCAAATTTCATATCTTTAATTTCAAGTTTATATCCAAGCTCTTCTGCGACATAGTTAGCTAAATCAATATCAAATCCAACAATGTCACCATTTTCATTTCTTGATTCAAATGGGGCAAAATCAGCTGAAGTCGCTATTTCTAAAATTTCTTTTGATTCTCCTGAATCCCCACTAGTATTATCATTACCTGTCCCACATCCAACTAATAAAACAGAAAGTAAACCAATACATGCTACAACTAAAAAGAATTGCTTTTTCATTTCTTTTCTCTTCCCTTCCCTTTACTGTTCTTTTTTTAAATCGTATATTTATTCATAATTATGTATTTTAACAAATAATTATGCATTTGGAAAGAGGGAATTTAAATATATTGTCATGTTTTTATTATTTATGTTGATTGTCAAATCCAGCTTTAATGCTTTTTAATAGATCTGGCTGTTGAATGATATCGGCTCCTGTAAGTGCCAAGGCTAACGCACCACGCGCAATTACATTATGACCATTTTCTGTTACCGTCTCGTTTGCAAACTCTGTAGTATGCGGTACAAGACCAGGTTTATCAAATCCAATATAAGGATGTATAGCTGGACAAACTTGACTTACATTTCCCATATCTATGGAGCCATAAGATATTTTTTGTGGTAAAACTTTCGTTTCTCCTGCTTGATATAGATTTTTCGTAAACTGATCTGAAAGAATCTTATTTGTCCGCATATCATCATAGCTTAATTCATAGTTGCTAATCTCAAGTTTTGCACCAGTCATAGCTGCAGCACCTTGAGCAATTTCTTTCACTTGTGCAACTACTTTATTAAGATAACTACGGTCTTTTGCACGCACATAAAATTGTGCCACAGCCTTATCAGGAACAACATTTGCCGCAACACCGCCCTCTTTAATCACACCATGCATTCGCACATCCGATTTGACATGTTGACGTAACGCATTTATCCCATTAAATAACTGAATGACACTATCTAAAGCATTAATTCCTTCTTCAGGTGCTGCTGCTGCATGACTTGTTTTACCAAAATAAGCAAACTGAATCGCATCCATGGCTAGCGATTCTCCACTCTCCGTTGATACATCGCCAGGATGCACCATCATTGCTACATCCATATCATCAAATAACCCGGATTCAGCCATTGGCACCTTTGCTCCATTTGTTTCTTCAGCAGGTGTACCAAAAACAACTACTTTACCCCCAATTTGATCTAAAACCTTACTCAATGCAACACCTGCTCCAGTACCCATTGTTGCAATCATATTATGCCCACACCCATGGCCCACACCTGGTAATGCGTCATATTCTGCCATAAATGCTACGGTTGGTCCAGACTGTCCACTATCAAAAACCGCTTTAAAAGAAGTCTCACGATTCACAAGACCTGTCTCCACTTCAAAACGATGTTCTTTTAAAAAGTCCACTAAAACACCCATTGAACGATATTCTTTGTCTCCTAACTCTGGATGTTCAAATAGATCATCACTTATTTCCCATAATCTAAATTTGATTTGGTCTACTACTTTATGTAATTCTTCCATATGCTTCTCTCCTCTATCTTCATGATGAATGTACATTCATTGCTCTGTATAAATATAATGTAAAAACTCAGACGAAACAAGACATCTTTTTTGGCTATCTATACTAATTTCTTCTTTCGTTTAGGTGTTCGATAATTCCGTTCAAATAATTGACCATAGACCATTGCTTGCTCCTTTAATAGTTGATTTAAGTCAACCACATCAGAGTCTCTAATTGCCTTAACTAACAAATCAACTACAGCCCTCGAATCTGCTAAAGCATGGTGATGATCAAGCATTATACCGTGCACATCAGCTAGTGTATTTAACTTATAATTAGGTAACCCTGGCCAAACTTGCCGAGACAACATGACAGAGCATAAGTACTGTAACGACGGATAGGGACAGTTATGTTGATCTAATGAAGCACGTAACACACTCATATCAAAACTGGCATTATGAGCAACAACTATCTGGTTGTTAATATAACGTTTAACAGTTGGCCATATATCAGCAAATGTTGGAGCTTCCAAGACATCTTCTTCTGTAATACCATGCACGCGCATATTTTGCATTTCAAAGGGGCTTTGTGGATTAATTAAACTGTAGTATTCGTCAACTACACCATATTCATTCCCGACCACAATTCCTATTGCACAGGCACTATTTCTATACCGATTTGCTGTTTCAAAATCTATTGCAACAAAATCCAACGTTTTCATCTCCTAGATTGATAAATGATGTATCCTATTCTATCAAACTATTCATATGAACTAAAGGAGAAAAGCTTAAAGCTCTTACCAATCAAAAACATATAAAAAAACTGAACAAATGTCCAGTTTTTCCATTTCATTAATCTGCTAAATCTACGTTATGATAGATTTGTTGCACATCTTCCAGGTCATCTAATGCATCAACTAATTTTTCAAATTGAACTTGATCTTCTGATGAAAGTTGCACTTCTGATTGAGCAAGCATCGTTAGTTCAGCAACAGAAAATTCTGTGATTCCTTGCTGTTTCAAAGCTTCTTGCACGTGATGAAATTGATCTGGTTCAGCATAGATAATCACAGCTTGATCTTCCTCTAGAATATCCCTAACGTCGATATCTGCTTCCATTAACCATTCTAATACTTCATCAGCAGTCTGACCTTCAAAACCAATCACAGCTGTTGCATCGAACATATAGGCAACAGAACCATTAACCCCCATATTCCCGCCATTCTTATTGAAAGCTGCTCGTACATCTGCAGCTGTTCGATTGACATTATTTGTTAATGTGTCAACAATTAACATGGATCCACTTGGGCCAAATCCTTCATAACGTAATTCATCATAATTTTCATCTGCTCCGCCTTTTGCTTTCTCAATAGCGCGATCAATAATATGTTTCGGTACACTATACGTTTTTGCACGTTCTAAAACAAACTTTAATGTCTGATTCGACTCTGGATCTGGTTCTCCTTGTTTTGCCGCAACATAAATTTCTCTACCAAACTTTGCATATATACGACTTGTATTCGCATCTTTTGAAGCTTTTTTTTCCTTAATATTATTCCATTTACGTCCCAATTGGATCCTCTCACTTTCTATTTATTACAAAAACTAAAACCAAAATATAAATAAGTATAAAATTATTATACCTTAAAATGGATAAATGTTAAGTGAATTTCTGTAAAAGGAGAAATGAAGATTTACAGTTTTGTGAATTTTCCTTGATTAATACCCGCTTTTTAATCGTTATATTATTAAAAAAAGAAAAATTAGCCTAGCAATACATGCTAGGCTAATTTTTAATGAAAATCTCTTCTATGTTCTGCATCACGTGAACAGGCTACATATACCACGGCAGATAATAGTGTGAAAAGCGTGACAAGCAACGTATTTTTCATGAATGGAATCCTCCTTCAATCATTACAATCTAGCTTGTTTCTTCATTATCTTTAAAAAGGTTTGAATTTGCCTTTTTTCAATACTAATCCTGGTCCACCTAATAAGAATAAGTAACGATCATCAATCACATTTTTCATTACTTTTGCAGATAGACCATATAATTTTTTACCATCAAAGATCGTTCCCATTGCATGTCGACCACCTAATGAAGCTACAGTACCTTTGTTATCAAAAACAAATTCTTTTAAGGCACCACCACGTATTAGTGCTGAGATATTTGCTGCACAAATATCTGCTTCTTGAATAGCGATCTGTGCTGTTGGCGGATAAGGTCTACCCGTCTCCTTATTCATTACCCATGCACAATCACCTAAAATAAACACATCTTCATAGCCCGGTGCGCGCAAATCAGAGTTAACATTCACTTTTCCTTTTGTTAATTCAAACCCTGATTCTCCAATAACAGCATTTGCTTGAACCCCACCAGTCCATACAATAGTACCTGCTTTTATTTCTTCATGGTCTTCTCCTACAACAACGGCATTTTCTTTACATTCTTTAATCATTGTTCCTAACTTAAATTCTACACCACGTTCCTCCAATGATTTTTTTCCGTAATTGATTAATTCTTCATCAAACCCTGGTAGAATAGTAGGCGCAGCTTCAACATTAATAATTCTTGGTTTATTAGGATCAATATCATATTTTTTACATAATTGCGGAATTTTCTCAGCCAGTTCACCAACAAATTCAATTCCAGTAAAACCACTACCTCCGACGACAAACGTAAGTAATTCATCTTTGTCGCCCTCGCCATCGTGATAACGTGCGAATTGATGTTCAATATGGTTACGAATATAGCGACTTTTATCTACGCTTTGAATAGATAATGCATGTTCAGCCATTCCAGGAATACCAAATGTTGCCTTCTCAAACCCTAAACCTACTACTAAATAATCATAATCAATATCTCCATTTTTTAGTTGGACTTTCTTTTGATCTGGAAATATTTTTTCCACCGTATCTTCGACAATGGATACACGATTTGAATTAATGACATCCGAAATCATAATCCTTGATCGATTTGGATCAATTGTTCCAGCCGCAACTTCATGTAACCATGTTGTTTGGTAGTGATAATTATGCTTATTCACTAAAACAATTTCTGCTTCTTCTGTTGATAATTGTTGCATTAATCTTTTTGTTGTCATCATGCCAGCATAGCCCGCACCGAGAACAACTATTTTTGGTTTACTCATGGACGTACAACCCCTCCTAATTATAAAAATATCATTTGACAGCATTTTCTTTATTTATTGTTATGAAAAGTATGTAAAGAAAACACCATAAAATGAACCCTATTCCTCGCTTTATCCCCCACATAAAAACGATGACAACTATATTTTATCAAAAACAAATATGAACGTCTAACCAAATGTCTCATTTTCCCAATAGATTTTTATCATTATAATTGTTTGGTGATTCACAATCCTCTTCACAATATTTTCTTAATTCACATGCTGCACATTTTCCTTTATAGCTTTTACGCGCATGTTGTATTAGTGTCCAAGCAGCATAACCAAAAATAACTATTCCTATCACCCAGCTTATCATCACATTACCTCCATATCAGGCTATTCCTAAAATTCGACCACATTGAATAATTAGAAATGTAACAATGTATGCCATTACTAATCCATATAAAATAGCAAACATTGTCCATTTGATTGAATGTGTCTCTTGTTTCATTACCGCTACCGTGGCTAAACAAGGAACATATAATAAAATAAAAGTCATAAAACCATAGGCAGTTAATGGACTAAAGTATTCAGCTAATAACCCCTGCATCTGTACTTCTGGTGCTGCATAAATAATACTCATTGTTGAAACAACTACTTCTTTAGCTAAAAACCCTGTTAACAAAGAAGATGCTGCTTGCCATGTACCAAAACCTAAAGGAGCAAGAAACGGCGCAATATAAGCCCCAATCTGTGCTAAGTAGCTTTCATCCATTGGTACGTCTATCCCTCCAGGACCCATATACGTAAGTAACCAAATAATGACGGATCCTCCAAAAATAAAAGTCCCAGCTTTTCGAATGAAACCTTTCCCCTTCTCCCAGGTTGCCCGCCAAAGTGTTCGCCACTGTGGCATACGATATGGAGGAAGTTCCATAATGAATAAAGATTTTTCTTTTTTAAACGTTGTACTAGTCAAAATTTTGGCTAACAGCAGTGCAATTACAATTCCAAGTACATACAAGGATAAGGCAATAAGTGCTTGATTTTCTTTAAAGAAAACACTAATAAACAATGCATATACCGGAAGTCGGGCTGAACAAGACATAAAGGGCAACATTACCATTGTAATTAATCGATCTCGTTCTTGTTCAATACTCCTTGCTGCCATGATACCCGGAACATTACAACCAAATCCAATAATAAGTGGTATAAATGCTTTTCCATTCAATCCCATTGCTTGCATAAACCGATCCATTACAACGGTTATACGTGCCATGTATCCTGAGTCTTCTAATAAAGATAGACAAAAAAATAAGATAAAGATTTGCGGAGTGAAAACGAGTACTCCTCCAACACCACCAATAATCCCTTCTAATATTACTGATTCTATAAATGGATTGACTTGAAGAATAGCAAGCACATTTTCAAACCATACCGCTACCATATCAGTAAGAAACACGTCTAGTAAATCAGATAAAGGAAAACCAATCCAATTAAATGTGACCATAAAGATCATATACATTAGAAATAAAAAAATGGGTATTCCTAGAAATTTATTAGTTACTATTTGATCAATTTTCTCTGACATAAATACTTTTGGTTCTTTTTTGATCGTAATAACTTGATCTACTATAGATTGAATAAACGTCTCTCTAACATTCATTATGTGATAAGCCAATGTAATATTTCCCTCTTTGAATTGCAGTTGTTTTTCCGTATCGTCTCTTATTTTAGCAATTTCACAATTGCTTGAACTTAACTTATTTTCTATTTGGCGATTTCCTTGTAAATACTGAATAGCGAGCCACCTTGTATTTATATCGCCATTTAAATCCGATAGCTTTTTTTCTATTGAGGTAATACCCTTTTCGACTATTGACCCATAATACAAAACAAGTGGTGTTGTAGATTTATGTAGTTGATTCAAACCGTGAAAGATATTGTCTATTCCTTGTTCTTTTCGTGCAATAATTGGTGTTACATCAATATTTAAAAGGCTAGATAACCGATTATTATCTACATAAATTCCACGTTCATTTGCAACATCGATCATATTTAAACATAAAAGAACATTTCTATTACGTTCTAATAATTGAATAGTGACGTGCAAGTTTCTTTTTAATTGTGAGGTATCTATAATATTTAACACTGGTGTAGTTGGTTCTTCCAACAAGTAATTCGAAACTACTGCTTCATCAGCTGAGATAGGATTCATGGTATAAATCCCTGGTAAATCAACTAATGTTCCCATGTTGTGATGTAGTGTGCCTACTTTCTTTTCAACCGTTACACCACTCCAATTCCCTACATATTGATAGGATCCTGTCAATGCATTAAATAGACTCGTCTTACCTGTATTCGGATTTCCAATCAAGGCAAATGTTGCATTCATTTTTTCTTCACCTCTATCCCCTTTGCATCATATAAACGAATACAAATGCATTGGCCACATGTTCCGATAATACATGGACCTCCAAACGGTAATTTACGTAAAAGACAAATTTCTTGATTGGGATATATTCCTAATTGCATTAATCGGTCTTTAATCAGTTGATCCACCGTTGAAAAACATTCTACGATCGCAACCTCATTCTCTTTTAATTGTGCTATATTCATCGGATTCATCCTTTAATTTTAATTACATTGATAATGATTATCATTAACAATGATACTATAGCAAATGATAGCTAATATTTATGTGAACATCGTCACATCTATAACAAAAAAAAGAAAGGTAGCTACCTTTCTTTTTTTGTTTATGTTTTATAATAACCCTACCATTTTTAGACCATGTTCAATCCCATTTTTATCTACGTCTTTGGTAACATACTTTGCTGCATTTTTTACCTCGTCTTTCGCATTGCCCATTGCTACACTATTTGTCACAGTTGATAACATTTCTAAATCATTTAATCCATCACCAAATGCATAAGTATTTTCTTTAGAAATTCCTAATGCTTCTATCGCTTTATTGATTCCATTTGCTTTAGATCCACCTTTTGGCAATATGTCTACTGAAACAGGGTGCCAACGAATAAAATCAAAGGAAGGAAATTGTTGTTGATAAAAAGCTTCTTCCCCTTCAGAACAGAAAAATAAAGATTGAAGGATTTCTCGATCCTGATAATAATAAGGATCATGCGTAGGAAATTGTTTGATTTTTAACGTCGCAATACTCTGATTAATATAATCATGCTCTGGAACATTTGCTTTCATATCCTCATGATCCATATAAACAATTGGGTGATTATGTTTAAGCCCTAATTCCGTCAACTCCATTAATGATGATAACTCAAGTGGATTTTTATAAATTACTTCACCATTCACTACAACATATTGGCCGTTGAAACTTACGAATGTATTTATATTCAGCTCTTCACGCAACGTTTCATACATAAAAGGGGCACGTCCAGTGGCAATTGCTACTATATTACCCTTGTCTTGTAGTTGTTGGATAGCTTTCCTTGTATTGTTAGGTAAATTTTTATCATGATCTAACAATGTTCCATCAATATCAAAAAAAATCACATTTTGTTCATTCATTTTAAAGCTCCTTTATCACTGCTATTTCGAAAAGATTAGTATAGCATATATGTATCGCTCAGACAGTTTTTCGTTTAATTAATTGTACCTCCACTTTTTTGTGGGTAATAGTATGAGATTGTATCACCTGTTTAAAAAGGTTTTTCCCTATTTCTTCATGTGGTATTTCCATTGTCGTTATTTCCATATATTTTGCCATTGGATGATTATCAAATCCAAGAACAGCTAAATCCTTTGGTACATCTATTCCACCTTTCTGACAACAAGTCACTAAACAGGCTGCTACTTGGTCACTCGTGACTACTACTGCTGAAGGTGGATCAGCCATACCCTTTATTTGATGATAAACTTTCTCTCCATCTTCATAATGTAAGCATTGATCAAAAATATAGGTGGAATGATTGGATAATTCTTTCTCATTCGCAAATGCCTTGAACGCTGCTTCTCTTTGCTGACTACTCACACCCGATTTCCGATTAATACTGTAGCCGATTTTTCGATGCCCATTTTGATACAAATATTCTAATGCTTGATAGAAAGTATGGAAATGATCAATATACGTTGTAGATACACACGTTGACTTACAATTTTCTAATAAGGCAATTGGTCCATACACAGCATATTCTTCAATAATATTCCACGCATGTGTACGAGAACAGATAATCAATCCATCAATTTGACGCTGCTCTAACATATGTAAAGCTTCTTCTTCTTTTTCCTTTTGATAATTTGTTTGAAAAAGAACTAATTTGTAATTATATTCTAATGCTTGATTTGCAATTCCGTGTAATAATTGACCAAAGTATGGATGATCGGAATAAGGTAGTACAATACCAATGAGATATGTTTTCCCTTTACTTAAATGAACAGCATTAATATTTTTATGATAATTACTCTGCTTTACTGCTTGCATTACCGCTTCTCGTTTTTCTTCACTAACATATGGATGGTTGTTAAGCACACGAGAAACTGTTGTTACAGATACGTTAGCCATTACTGCGATATCACGAATATTAGTCATTTCTTCACCTTCTCTCTCCATTACACCTTTCACTTCTGCTTTAGATTACCGTATGAAACGCGTTTCATGTCAATTAAATCTTCGTTAATTATAAACAATTTGGGTAACCTAATCAAAAAAGGAGGTGAAATTATGGGACAAAACCATCAATTTGAACCTGGACAAAAAGCACCTAATAACGGTATATATGTTGAGATTGGTGAAACTGGTAGTATGGTAACTAATCCAAGATCCGTTAAATTAACTACCGGAGAGAAATTCCCAGAAACAACAAACAAAGATAGAAAGTGGATGCCAAAACGAAAACCATAATTTTCACTGTGTTGTTTTATACACCTTTTTTCCTTCTATGAACGATTATAGAAGTGAAAGGAGGTGATTTTTTATGGTAACAGCCGAAACACTTGACACACGATTACAGTTAGTTTTCGACAATGGATTGGATGAGGAAAGTGGTGAAATCATTACTAAAACAAAAAGCTTTAACAATGTGAAGACAGACGCAACCGCTGATCAATTACTTGCCATTGCAAAAGCACTCATTCCACTACAAACTTTACCATTACTTATGGTGAAACGAAATGATACTGAATTAATTACAGAAGCGTAAGCGTATTTGCACTTCTTATGAAAGGAGGAGCTAAATGAAACGTCTTGAATTAAAATTTTTAGATGAACAGGATAAAACAGTAACTATTTCTCTTGATTCCCCTGCAGAACCTGTTGATGCTATGGCAATAACTGCTGCTATGGACCAAATCCTTGCGCAACAAGTTCTTTATTCATCTGGCGGTGATATGGTAAGTAAAAAAAGTGCTCGAATAGTAGAGCGCAATGTAACAGATATTCAAATCTAACAAAGAAAGGAGCTGAAATATGCTCCTTTTTTTATTCAATAGAAAGGAGCATTTCTAATGGTGGACACTTGGATTTCACTCATGACTGATGTTGGCTTTCCAATTGCAGTAACTTTTTATTTGTTACACAGAATTGAGAATAAGTTAAACACTTTAATTGAGTCAATATTATCCTTACCTGAAAAAATAAAATAGTTAGAATAGTTGCTCTTCTTTTTAATGATAGCTATAATGGTAAAAGTATCATTTAGTAGAGGAGGATCGTTTATGCCGATTAATGTTCCAAAACAATTACCAGCCAGAAGTATTTTAGAAAAAGAAAATATTTTTTTAATGGATTCCGAGAGAGCAACAACCCAAGATATTCGCCCATTAAATATTTTAATTTTAAATCTTATGCCTGAAAAAGAACGCACAGAAACGCAATTGCTGCGATTGCTTAGTAATTCACCCTTACAAGTTCATGTAGATTTTATTCATACAAAAAGTTATCAATCTAAAAATGTGACAGAATCACATCTTAAACAGTTTTATAAAACCTTTGATGATATAAAAACAAAGCGTTACGATGGCATGATTATTACCGGTGCTCCAATTGAACATTTAGCTTTTGAAGAGGTAGATTATTGGGAAGAAATTTCAGAAATTATGGAATGGTCAAAAAAATACGTTACTTCTTCCCTTCATATTTGTTGGGGGGCCCAAGCAGCATTATATTATCATTACGGCGTTCAAAAGGAAACGCGACCACAAAAACTAAGTGGGATTTTTGCCCACCAATTAGTAGAGCCTACTATTAAATTAGTTCGAGGAATAAACGATAAATTTTTAGCTCCTCATTCAAGAAATACGAATATTAGATTTAATGAAGTCACTGCGCATCCAGATCTAATAGCTCTTGATCATTCAGAAGAGGCAGGCCCCTTCTTACTTGTCTCAAAAGATGAGAAGCATATAATGATTACAGGACATATCGAATATGATGCCACTACATTGGCCGAAGAATATCAGCGTGATTTAAAGCGGGGAATAGATATTCATATGCCTACAAGCTATTTTCCAAATGATGATCCCAATAATATGCCATTAAATCGTTGGCGATCAGAAGCCTATTTAATTTTTTCAAATTGGCTAAACTATTATGTTTATCAAGAGACACCTTTTAATTGGGGTTAAGTAATGAAAAACTACACAAAAAACACGAACTATCACCCACAATAATAGTTCGTGTTTTTATTTATATTAATAAACTAATAATTAAGATCAATCCAAAACTTAAATGGAGTTTATTTGTTTCAGGTACAAGAGCTCGTTGATTTACTGCAACTAATCGATAACTTTTTATTGCAAGTGGAACTGTTATAAAAACAAACAGTGAAGTCACCGGCAATTGTTTTACTATAACCAGTGCGAATACAAGTAAATAACTCACTACTAATAATGCTATATATAAATTTCTACCAAATAAATAACCTAATCTTACGGTTAACGTTCGAATACCTAATTTCTTGTCTCTATTAAAGTCTCTAAGCTCATTACTTAACATTAAAGCAGGAATTAATAAGCTGACTGGTAAACTTAATAGAATAGGTGATAGAGAAAAGCTTTCTGAAAAAACAACATATGCTCCATAAACCATTAATGGACCCATCAACAAAAAGGACAATGGTGTACCCAATCCCCTTTTTTTATACACAATTGGCTCACCTGTATAAGAATAACTACCAATTATACCTAATATCCCTACTATTAATACCTCACTTGATGTAAGGTAAAGCAATATTAATCCAATAAAACCAGTTGCACCAAAACATGCTAATCCAAATAAAAAGATAAAAATATCAAAGAGTGTTCGTTGCTTTCCTAAAAAACGATATTTTTTTATACTTTGTGGACGATACTTATATTCACATTCAAAATAATCGTTAATTAAGTTCGCCCCTGTTTGCACAAGTAACCCGGCAATAGTTACTAACAAAATCTTTACTATATCGATTCCATAGCTTCCAGGTTGAAAAAGAAAACCATTATGATATGCAATGACAATACCAATAGTAGTTGAGTAGATTGCCAATGTTAATGACAATGGTCTAGTAGCTAAAAATATATCGTAGATTATTTGTTTGTTTATTTTTGGTACTTCACTAATCAAGTCCTCCATGATCATTCGATATTGCATTCACGTCATCTCCATTTCATTTTAACATTGTTCATTTTTTCACGTGAATGTTTAAATGTCAATATGAAATAACTAATATAAATAATGTCTAATACAATTTTATTTACAAAAATTGTTCAGATATTCACATTGATTTATTATATTTTTATCATTACAATTAATCTATGTATTAGACATAAACAGACAATTACTTTTAGGGGGATACAGATGAAAAATTTTAAATTAAGTGTTTCTTTTATTTTCTTACTTGTGTTACTAACGGCTTGCTCAATGGGTAAAGATGCAAGCAATGAAGCAAGTGAAGGATTGAATAGTAAAGAAGAACAAACCGTGGAGTTATCAATAGGTTTAATGCCGGCAGTTGATGCTGCACCGATCTTACTTGCAGAAAAAGAAGGATATTATGATTCATTAGGTTTAGATTTAAATGCAACGATTTACACAAACGGAAACAATCGACAAAGCGCATTGCAGACAAATGAACTAGACGGTGCAATGACTGATTTAATTGCATTTATTAATACACAACAAAATGGGTTTGAAACAAAAATTGTCACAAGTACAGATGGTAGCTTTGCGTTTTTAGTTGATGACAAGTTTGAAAAGGAAGGAAAAAAACAACTAGGCATTATGGAAGTCAGTGTCTCTAACTATCTAGCAGACAATTATATTTCTTCAAATTACGATGTAAAGAAAGTCTATATTCCAGAGATTCCTGCACGTCTTGAAATGCTAAAAACAGGTCAACTAGACATTGGATTTTTCCCTGAACCTATTGCTTCAAAAGGGGAATTAGCTGGACTTACGAAATTAGTTTCTGTGACAGATGATGATGGATACATGCCAGAAGCCATGGTGTTTACGCCACAAGCAATTAAAGAAAAAAGGGAAGCAATTAAACGATTTATCACTGGATACAATCAAGCAGTAGATGCAATTAATCAAGATGATACATTGGCCAGAGAAGTTTTAATTGAAACGATTAACTTGGATCCAGAAATTCAAGACTTCATTACGCTACCTACCTATCATCATGCTCGTGTACCTAATAACGCATATATAAATAAAATTATTAATTGGATTGAAAACGCACAAGGAATAAAAATTGATCTAGAATATGAAGATATGATCGCAGAGGAATTTACTAATTCATGATTGAAATAACAGATTTAACGATTAAATATAATGATACACAAATATTAAATCATCTGAATTTAAACATAAGTAAAAACGAAACATGCGCGATCATTGGCCCTTCTGGTTGTGGGAAAACAACATTATTGTACACCATAGCAGGAATTCGAAAAGCAACTAATGGGCAAATAAAGATTAATGGAGAGGTATTAACAACTAACCGTAAGGAAACAGGTGTTATCTTGCAAGGATACGGCTTAATGCCATGGAAGACTGTTTGGGATAATGCAAGTCTTGGACTTCGTATTCGAGGCGTTTCAAAACAAGAAATGAATAAACAAATTACCGCTATTCTATCCGAACTAGATATTTACCAACATCGAAATAAATACCCTTCCCAACTGAGTGGCGGACAACAACAACGGGTAGCAATAGCTAGAGCATTATCTATTAAGCCAGACTTATTACTGATGGATGAGCCTTTTTCTGCTTTGGATGCAATAACAAGAGAGTCTTTACAAAGTCTTTTGATTGATCTTTATCATAAAATGAATATAACTATTGTACTTGTCACACATAGTATCGAAGAGGCTGTACTTTTAGGTAAAAAAATTATTATTATGCACCCATCAAACGGCTGTGTAAAAAGAGTGATTGACAATCCCCACTTTGGTGATCATGCATTTCGCAATACAACCGAATTTTTTCAATTGTGTGTAGAAGTTCGAAATGAAATGGAAGGTTTACAAGAATGTTAAAAATTTATTTATTAAAGTACAGAACAATATACGCAACCCTATTTGTCATTCTAGCTTGGTATCTATTACATCTTTCTATACAATCTAATATCATTCCAAATCCAATTCGAACCATCATCGTTTTTTTTCAACTATTACAAGAAGATTTATTACTTCATCTATTGGTAAGCCTCGGTCGTATCATTGTTTCAGTTGGAATTGCTGTTATCATAGGTACAGTTACTGGATTATTTTTAGGAATGCACGAAAAGTATGACATATTTTTCGGACCTGTTATCTATCTACTTTATCCGTTACCTAAGATAGCATTTTTACCTGTATTTATGATTTTGTTTGGTTTAGGAAATACTTCTAAAATTGTTTTAATTACGACTATTATTCTCTTTCAAATACTTGTTACTACAAGAGATAGTGTGAAAGGGTTGAGTAAAGAGATATTTTATTCCATTCGCTCATTAGGAGCAACAAAATGGCAAGTATATCAACACGTGGTCATCCCAGCCATTCTACCAAAACTGTTTACTGCACTTAGAATTAGTGTTGGTACTAGTATATCCGTGTTATTCTTTGCAGAGAATTATGCTACTACTTATGGTATTGGTTATTTTATTATGGATAGCTGGATACGAGTCGACTATATAGAAATGTTTGCGGGAATTATTGCAATTAGTTTATTAGGATTATTTGTCTTCAAAATGATTGATCTCTTAGAAAAAAACAGTTGTAAATGGGCACTATTAGAGAAAAATGAATCACAATCATTACTTTAAAGATAAAAAAAAGGTGGACTTCATCCACCTTTTTTATTTCACTTGATAGACTCTTGCCTCATAAGGTCGAAAATTTAAGACGCTATCAATAGTTTTACATACACCATAATTTGATAGCACTAATTCAAATTTTTTATTTATAAAGGCTTGATCTAATTGTATTCTTGTTTGCTTGTTAAATAAATTAACTAAAATTAAAAATTGTTCATTTTGATCGCTTCTTGTATATCCATATACATATGGATGCTTTTCTAGAATTAAGTCATACTTACCATACACCAATGTTTCTGATGATTTCCGTAAATTAATTAACTTTTTATAATAATGATAGATAGAATTGGGATCAGCTAAATTCTCTTTCACATTAATATCTGCATAGTTTGAATTAACTTTTAACCATGGATGACCTTTAGTAAAACCTGCATGCTCCTCACTCGACCATTGCATCGGTGTTCTTGCATTATCTCGACCATTTTTCCAAATAACTTTCATTACTTCTTTATGTGATTTTCCGGCTTTTCTTTCTTGGTTATACAAATTCTTTATAGCTACATCATTATAATGATCAATGTTTTCAAATTTAACATTTGTCATACCAATTTCCTGTCCTTGATAGATAAATGGTGTACCCTGCATTAAAAAATAAAGTGTTGCCAATGCTTTTGCTGAAGTCTTTCGTAATTGTTTATCATTTCCCCATGTAGATACGGAACGTGGTTGATCATGATTTTCTAAAAATAAAGCATTCCAACCAATTCTCTCTAATCCCTTTTGCCATTTGGTTAGTACTTCTTTTAATTTTTCTATATCTAATTTCCCAGCAGTACTTTTCCCCCAAAGGTCTAAATGATCAAATTGAAAAATCATATTAAAATAGCCATCTTCTTCTCCAACCCATTGATCTGCATCTTCTACCTTAACCCCATTTGCTTCTCCGACAGTCATTACATCATAATTACAAATCGTTTTACTAACAAACTCACTTAAAAATGTATCAATTCCAGGCTGATTCATATGTCCATCAAAGGAAGGGACATATTGTTGTTTCTTTGGATTCGGCAAATTAGGGAATCCTTTTGCTTTCTTAATATGAGAAATTGCATCTATTCGAAAACCATCAATACCTTTATCTAGCCACCAGTTTACCATTTCATATAAATGTTTACGCACATTAGGATTTTCCCAATTTAAATCAGGTTGTTTTTTTGAAAAAATATGTAAATAATATTCGCCAGATTTTTTATCGTATTGCCAAGCTGACCCACCAAAAATCGACTCCCAATTGTTTGGCTCTCCCCCATTTTTTTCTGGATGCCAAATATAATAATTACGATATGGACTACTCTTTCTAGACCGTGACTCAATGAACCATGGATGCTCATCAGATGTATGATTAATTACAAGGTCCATAATCATTTTCATTTGTTTTTTATGAACAGCTTCTAACAATTGGTCAAAATCTTTCATTGTGCCAAATTCTGAACTGATAGCCTGATAATCACTAATATCATAGCCATTATCATCATTTGGAGACGGGTAGATCGGGTTAATCCAAATGACATCAATTCCTAGTTCTTTTAGATAATCTAATTTGTCAATAATCCCTTGAATATCGCCAATACCATCACCATTTGAATCTTTAAAGCTTCTTGGGTATATCTGATACACCACCACTTCTTTCCACCATTTCTTGCTCATGCATGTGCCTCCCTCTTCACACATAGAATTACTTTAAATCCAAAAATTAGCCGTTCTGTACGAGAAAACTTTGAAGTTTATTCTTACGCTAATCTTATAAAAAAAAGAACCGGATTAGAATCCGATTCCTTTTTACATCTATTTAATTCGCTTTTTTCATTTGTTTACTACGCAATTGACCACAAGCTGCATCAATATCAGACCCTTGTTCAACACGTACACCACAGTTTATTCCCTCTTTTAGTAACGTTTCATAAAAAGTTAGGATAGCAGCTTTTTTACTACGATTATATTGGTTATGCTCTTCAACTGGGTTATATGGAATTAAATTCACATAAGATAAATGGCGCTTATCTTTCAATAACTTTGCCAATTCCAATGCCTCTTTTTTATGGTCATTCACATCTTCTAATAAAATATATTCAAAAGTAATTCTTCGATTTGTTTTTTCAAGATAATAATCTACAGCTTCCATTACTTTCTTAATAGGAAAAGCTTTATTGATTTTCATAATTCGAGTTCTTAACTCGTCATTTGGAGCATGCAAGGATACTGCCAAATTAACTTGTAAATTTTCATCAGCAAAAGTACGAATCTTGTGTGCTAAGCCACTGGTAGATAACGTAATATGTCGTGCACCAATTGATAATCCTTGTTGATCATTAACGATCCGCAAAAAGCTCATCGTATTGTCATAATTATCAAATGGTTCACCTATTCCCATAATCACAATATGACTGACACGTTCTTGTTTCTTTTGATTGTCTAAATGGTGTTGCACTTTCATAATTTGTTCAACAATTTCACCACTAGTTAAGTCACGATTCTTTTTTAATAATCCACTGGCACAAAACGTACACCCTATATTACAGCCAACCTGTGTTGTTACACAAACAGAGAGACCATATGAAAAGCGCATTAATACTGTTTCAATCAAATTTCCATCAGAAAGTTTAAACAAGAATTTAATCGTACCGTCCTGTGATTCCTGTTTGATCTCTTCTTCTAAAGTCTCTATATAAAAGTTATCATTTAATAATGAAAGACATTCTTGATTTAAATTATGCATCGCTTCAAAAGACCGTACACGCTTTTTATACAACCAATCCCATATTTGTTTAGCCCGAAACTTTTTTTGACCATTTGCCTCTAGCCATTCACTCAATTGTGGCTTTGTTAACCCATAAATGGATATTTTTTCACTCATCATAAACCCTCACTCAGTAAAGATATAATAATTCAATTCCTCTATCTATACTACCTGCAATGTGGTTTTCTATCAAGCACTGAAACAGAATTCCATTTTGTTCTTTTAAATATTTTAATTATTTTCATGAAAAGATTGCTTTATTGCAAATGAATTGTTATAATAACTTTAAGCTATTTTGTTCGACAAAACACTTCAAGTAACTAGCAACGTGAAAGTTTTCGTTTTGATGCATGAGCAAGAATAGTAATACAATTGTGTGGATCGACCACACGAGGAGGAAAAGTAATATGGCACAAGGTACAGTTAAATGGTTTAACGCAGACAAAGGTTTTGGATTTATCGAAGTTGAAGGACAAGACGATGTATTCGTACACTTCTCTGCTATCCAAGGCGAAGGCTTTAAAACACTTGAAGAAGGTCAAAGCGTAACATTCGATATCGAAGAAGGAAATCGCGGACCACAAGCTGCTAACGTTGAAAAAAACTAATAACAGCTTTTAAATAAAAAAGAACCAGTTTAAACTGGTTCTTTTTTTGTGTTTTTTAAACTTAGCTAATTCGGTCTCTATACTTCTATACAAACCTTTCCCTCTCATTTGTTTACCTAAAGTTAACAAGATAAAAAGAAAAGGAGAGGAATTATGTAAAACTCCTCGAAAATAAATAGTAATTTTCTTCGTGAAAGGCATCTCTCTTTCGTACAATCAATAAAAATAGTTTATGATAAAAGTTTATTTTAATAGTCAACAAAATCTTATTTATATTAAGGCTAATATACCTAAATAGTTTTAAAAATAAAGGGCACTACTCTAGCAGTGCCCTTTTAAAAAATTAAATACCTAAGAGAGCCAAAACAGCGATGATTAAAATGATTGGAGTGAAAATAAAGAACCAAAAGAAGAATAAAGCTAATGCAGCGATAATTGCCATTGTTATCCCCCCAATTCAAGATTGGATTTGTGCGGCCTCACATTAATAATCTATGTTATTTTGAAAAAGCGGTATAGACTATCATATCTAATCTTCTAAAAATAGTTACTTCCCTCATTTTCCTATCATTTACTAGGTAAACATATATTTTCAACAAACCTTAGACTATTACACGTACAATTTTCATTTAATTACGTATGTATGTAGTAATTAATAAGAAAGTAGGTGTAGCATATTGCAACGGAAAGTACTGTACTTTGAAACGATAGCACCTGGTAAATTCAAACAGGTCAAAGAGTTTTCAGAAAAACAACAAAACCATGCACCAAAGTCATCTGAATCAAATATCATTTTAGACAGGTTACGTAGTGAATGGCAAAAAAGAAATATCCCTACTAACGAAATAGAAAAATTAGCAGCAATAACTGAAACGTTTAAACAACCAGAGGTAAAAGAAAAATTATTAGAAATCTATGAAAGAGTTAAGGTATTTTTAACTAGTGATTCAGTGAAAGGAGTTTTGAAAAAGATGACTTCATCCAATTTTAATGATTTACTAAAGAAATTGACTGAAAGTGAGGAAACCAATAAACTCATGAATCAAGTGATGACCGATCCAACACTTTCAAAAGAAGCAATGGAATTAATGAAGAATGTTCTTAATGATGAAGAAAAATTCAATAATCTATCGGACATGATGTCTTCAATGATGAATAATAATAACAAAGAATAGAACAATGTGAACTAAATGCTTACAGTAATGAATGATATAATTAGATAGTCTAAAAAGTGCTTAGCATATTTTGAAGTAGTGCACTTATTGCAAGTGCTCTACTTCTTGTGTATGCTATGTATAAATAGAAATATATTACATAAGGAGTCTTTCTAACATGAAGCTTATTGCCACAGATTTAGATGGTACATTATTAAATGAAAACGGAGAAATTAGTGAAAAAAATGCACAAATGTTAAAACAAGCATTAGAACAAGGGGTACAGGTAATAGTTGCCACTGGTAGATCCTATACAGCTGCAAATAAAACACTACAAGCAGTTGGATTAAAGCTTCCTATTATTTGTTTAAATGGAGCAAGTCTTTATACAGCTGAAGGCGAAAAATTACGCAGTATTCCATTATCGAAAAGTTTAAGTAGTAAAATTGTGGACCAATGCGAATCTAATCAAGTATATTTTGAATTATATACTAATAAAGGCGTTTACTCCCCAAACCGTTCGCAATTTATCGATGTTATGGTTAATATCATGCTCTCAGCAAATCCAACTATATCTCGTGAGGAAATAGAGGAACGTGCTGCACTTCGTTTTCAAGAAGAAGCGTTTAATACAACAAATGATTTTCAAGGGCTTATTATAAAGGATGATATTGAGGTTTATAAAGCACTTGCTTTTTCTTTAGAGGCTGATGTTTTAGATAAAATCAAAGAAAAATTTAACGAAGAAGACAAGCTCGTCATTACTTCATCAGGTTATGATAATCTAGAATTTAATCATCCTGAAGGGCAGAAAGGTATTGCACTTTCATTGTATGCAGCGGAAAATAATATTGAGTTGGATGATGTGATGGCAATAGGTGATAATTTCAACGATCTTTCTATGCTTAAAATTGCCGGGCATAGTGTGGCTATGGGAAATGCCGAACAAACCATAAAAAATACTTGTTCCACGGTTACCGACAAAAATACCAAAGACGGTGTTGCTAAAGCAATTAAAAAAATATTAAATTAATCCCCCTTCACCATCTAACTTAATCATAGATGGTGATTTTTATAGACATGAACAAGATTTCTATATTATTTTTCTACAAAGTGAGATTAATAATGAGCCAAATCAATAAGAAGCTAAGTAACATTGTTATGTTAGAGACCGTTCCTACAAATTTTTTATCATAATTGAATTCTACAGCATATGGTAGTAAAGATGTTGCTGTTGGTAATAACAATCCAACAAAGATCGTGTAACGAAACATTTCGTTCATTGGTAGAAAAATAAATAATAATACTCCTACAACAATACCAAATCCAAAACGAACGAATAAAAACTTACTTATTAAATATAGATATTTCTTATCTATACTAAAATGTAAATATATACCTAATAACAGTAGTGACAGTGGCATATTTGCTTGTGCAATGATTGAAGCAGTGTCAATAAATAAGGTAGGTAGAGGTACTTGCAGTAGATTCAAACTAAACACAGTGATATATGTCACTAATGGAATCGATTTAGATAATTTACTGATGATTTCTTTATATCCGATTTTTGTTTGTTCGCCTGCGTAATAGCTTCCAATTAAATAACTTAAACCAAAAACAATAAAAGCATTACCTACATCAAACATGCCAAAATATTTTATTCCTTCCTCTCCCCAAATACCTTCAACCAAAGGATATGCAAACAAACCTATATTGTAACCAGGAACCATCATTGCAAGCATGCCTTTTGTGCTTTTCTGCTCTTTATCAAAAAAGATGATCCCAATTATACCAAGAATAAGCCCTACTATAATACCAAGAGCTACTAATAAAAATAAAGAAGCTTCCATGACAATGTCATGAAATGTGACAATAATTAAAGCAGGCAATGTAACATTAAAGATTAAACGAGCTAATACTTCGCCATCTGTTTCTTTTAGGATATTCGTTTTTTTAATAACATAACCTAGTCCAATAATTAAAATAGACAATAAAAATTGTTGATTAAAACCTTCCAAACCAAACGTCTCCCTGTTTAAAAAAAGTCCATAAAAATACTATACCATATTAATGCAACCGTTCTTTAATCAGAGGTAGATATCCTTTTATTTATAGACAGAAAAAAACATAACGAAAACGAACATTCTAATTCTTAGTTATAAAAAATCATGAAGGTAACGCCTAATTCCAAAAATATAGACATCCGCCCGCAACACAGACAGACACTTTACATAGGTTATAGTAATTAAGACAGTAAGGTGGTGAAAAACATGGGTTACTATGGTGGCTGTGGCTACCCACAAGGTGGTTATGGCGGTGGATTTGCGTTAATTGTAGTTTTATTCATTCTGTTAATAATTGTAGGTGCATCCTTTTATTAATTCTTCATATGTGCCATAGTGACAAAGGAAGTGTTTTTCCTTTGTCACTTAACAAATTTTACATATATACAGGACTGACCTTCCTAGATAGAAAATCTGTTTTCAATCAAGAACTTCCACTTAACCCCTCTTATATCTCATTAGATTTTGTATATTTTTTTGATTCTAATTCTAATAACCATTTCTTTAAAGCTAATCCGGAACGAAACCCAGTTAAATTACCGGTTTTACTTATGATTCGGTGGCACGGTACTACAATTAATAGTGGATTTTTTGCGATAGCATTAGCCACAGCGCGAACAGCTTTTGGACGATTAATTTGTTCTGCAACTGCACTGTAACTTGTTGTTTCTCCATAAGGAATCGATTGAAGTGCATGCCAAACTTCCCTTTGAAAATTCGTACCTAACAAGTCAAGTGGTATGGCAAGTGATGTTGTCTCGCCATTCAAATAAGCATTCAGTTCATGCTTATATGCAGCCACCCTTGTGAGGTCATGCTTTAAAATATATGTAGGATAATACCTATTCTTCCATTTATTCCAGAATATTTTATCGGTGTTAAATAAACCAATATAGCATAACCCTTTGTCCGATGAAACTAGAAGAAACGTGTAGTCGTTCTTAATTAAATAATCATAGTATAATAGCTTTTCCATTTCTCCACCTCAATGTGCTTTTGATTGTAGTATATCAATATTTCACCGTTTGTTTAATTGTTTCAATTAAATGATGATTGGTTACCCTAGTTTACGTAGAATGTTTTTTGTTGTACGGTAATACATATTAGCTTTGAAAGTAGGATTGTGATGAACAAAAAAGCCATTATATGTAATCATGTATCATATCAAAAAAATAGCGAACAAATTTTAACAGATATTTCCGGGGAAATTATAAAAGGTAACATCACCACATTTGTAGGACCATCAGGAGCAGGAAAAACTACTTTCTTTAAGTTACTGAATGGATTACTCTCACCTTCGGAAGGATCAATTAACATTGATGGAAAACCGATTGAGAGCTACTCGCCAATTGATTTACGCAGAACAGTAGGGATTGCTCTTCAAGAAGCTACTATGACTAATGCTACAGTAAGAGAAAACCTTATGCTTCCCTATCAATTAAGTAACCGTACATTTAATGATAAGATTGCAAATCATTTAATAAACCAAGTCGGACTGTCTAACGATGTATTATCAAAACAGACAAATGACCTATCAGGTGGACAACGACAAAAATTATCTATTGCGCGTACTTTAGCTAATCAGCCAAAAATACTTCTATTAGATGAAATCACTTCATCATTAGATCGTCTATCACAAACTGGTATCGAAACCTTAATTAAAAATATCAATACTGAATATGGAACGACTATTTTATGGATTACACATAACCTTCAGCAAGCCATTGACGTTGGCCATGATACATGGGTAATGGTAAATGGACAAGTTATCGAAAAAGGACCAAGTGAGTTATTAGAAAATCCTAAAACAGAACTAGTTCGTGAATTCGTAAAAGGAGTACATAAATAATGAATTATCTTACGCTATCGATTACTTTAATTTTTGTACTCATTCCTTTTGTATTATCCAAAACACTCAAGCTTGAATTAGGAAAAGATATTATTATTGCTACGACACGATCTATTATTCAATTATTAGCTGTAGGTTATTTACTTCAATATGTATTTGAGGTAAAGCATCCAATATTTATTTTAGCAATGATTAGTTTAATGATTGGAGCAGCAACGCAAAATGCACGCAGGAAAGGTGTTTCTATTAAGGGAATCACCTGGAAGTTAATCCTTACCTTTACAACAATTGAATTATTAACACAAGGGATTTTATTAGGATTAGCCATTACTCCAGCCACGCCACAATATATTATTCCGATTAGTGGAATGATTATTGGTAACTCGATGGTGCTTTCTATCCTTTTCCTAAATCGTTTTACAGATGAAATTTCTGATAAAGAAGATCAAATCGAACTATACCTTTCGCTCGGTGCTACACCAAAACAAGCGATCCATCGTCATTTAATTACATCAATTAAGGCAAGCACCATTCCAACGATTGAAAACCAAAAAACAATTGGACTGGTTCAATTACCAGGAATGATGAGTGGACAAATTATTGCAGGAGCAGCTCCAGTGCAAGCAGTACAATTTCAATTATTAATCATTTTTTTACTATTAACAACAGCTGTTGTTACAAGTATTATACTAGGTTTTCTATCTTATCCAACCTTGTTTAACGATCGAATGCAACTAACAGATCAAAATAATTAAAAAAATCAATTACGTGCCAAAAAGACACGTAATTGATTTTTTACTGCATTGCTCCTAATGCTTGTTCCATTTGTTCTTGATTTAAAGGGCCAAACGATTTATGCTGTATAACACCTTTAGAATCAATCATGAATGTAGTAGGAATTGGCCGTATCTGATATGTTACAGCTAACTCACTCTTTTCATCAAGAAGAATGGAAAAGGTCAAGCCGAATTCATCTACAAAATCAACAACATCTTGTAATCTATCTTCAGTATCTGTTAAATTCACAGCTAATATTTCTACATTATTCTGTTCAAAAAATTGTTGCATCGCTGGCATTTCCGCACGACATGGTGGACACCATGTTGCCCAAAAATTAAGCATGATACGTTTCCCCCGATAGTCAGAGAGTGTTACTTCATCTCCGGTCAGTGTATTTAAGGTGAAGTCAGGTGCAATATCACCAACATCCAAACCCACACTTTCCTCTTCTTGTTCGCCTTCATTAGTAGAATCAGTTGACTCCTTTACTTCCGTATCTTCCGTTGTTTCATACGTCTGATTCTCTTCATCTGGTTGGTTAATAAAATCATAAATGGCCCAGCCAAACATTCCGCTTATGATCAAGATAATCACTAGACGTTTAATCATTATCTCCTCCTACCCTAAATTAGAAAGCCATGTATCTTGAACTAGTCTCAACATAAAATTAGAAATTCGAGTCAATTGTCCAGTAAATAGCAACAACCCGAATATAATCATAATTACTCCACCAAACTTCATAATCTTATTACTATATCGAACAAGCCATTTGGCATATCCAAGGAAAAAGGTTAACAGTAAAAATGGTAATGCAAATCCAAGCACATAAAACAATGTATATAGCGTTCCCTGTGCCGGGTTTGTTCCTGCAACAACTAATATAGAAGCAAATATTGGTCCGATACAAGGTGTCCAGCCAGCAGCAAATCCCATCCCCACAAAAAAGGTACCAATAAAACCAATCGGTTTACGTTTTACTTGGAAACGTTTTTCCTTCATTAATGTTGGAATCGTTAACCAACCACCGACCACTAAACCCATCACCATCACAAATATACCTGCAATTCGTTGAATAAATACACCAGATTCACCGGTTAATAATCCTTGAATCCATTGTCCTAAAATAGATACCCCAATACCCAGAGCTAAAAAGACAAGTGATACCCCTAATAAGAAAAAAACAGCATGAGAGAGTAACCGTATTTGCATTTTCCGTTGTCTTTCTCCATGTAATTCTTTTACGCTTATGCCGGTTATGTAAGATAAATATGCTGGGAATATCGGCAATGTACATGGAGAAAAAAAAGAAAGCATCCCTGCTCCTAGAGCCAACAAAATGGTTACATCCGTTGTCGGTTCCACATTTTCACCTTACCTTTCCAATTTATTAAAGCGAGTATTCCAATTGCTAAAATAAGTAGATAAAACCAACTAGCTAAAGGAAATGTAAAAACATATGTTGTTTTAACCATCGATAGAAGAAATTTAATCATTCCCCAAAAAGTAACCATAACACCTAGTAATACGCGTGATGTTAGTTTAGCTTGTAGTAATATCCACCCTAACAACAATACAAAATGCAACGTTAATTCTATCATTGAACGAGACACATTTGTGAATATATGTTGTCCAAATAAAAAACTGAATAAAGCCGTAATAATAACCACTGAAAAACTAAGAGCTAAACCGGTTATAGGAAATTTTATCTTATTTCTATAATAACCAGCAAATAGAATAAAACAGACAAAAGCAAAATAAAATACAGTTGAATCACTAGGAAAAGCCAACACTGCTAGTGGATCTTCAAAAAATAAAGATAAATTTAGAAACACCTTACCAATAAACAAAGCAATTACGAAAAAAAACAAAGCATTAGCTATTTGGTCAAGGTAATATCGCGTTTCATCTTTTTTCCAAGGACTCGTGATCCAAAAAAACAAAAATCCCATAACTAGACTACCAATCAGCATCAATAGTGACATCTTTACTACAAAAGGACCAATCATTATTGCTTCTTGCATCATAAATTCCTACTTTCGTTCAGCAATCAGCATATAGTGGCTACTATTGATGGAATAGATACATATATTTTTAAACTGATTGTCTTTAAGTATTTGCTTCATGACAGAAGATGAGATACGAATTTCTACAGGAGGTCCTGATTCTGTCTCTTTTGCTTCAAATTCTATAAACATAACTTTGCCACCTGATTTTGTTACACGTGCTATTTCTCTTATTGTTGTTTGGAGATGGTCGACTTCATGCAAAACAAATGCAGCCATTAACTTGTCAACCAATCTATCTTCCAAAGGGATCTGATTTAAATTACTTACTATTCCATTAATATTAGTAATCAACTGATTTGATGCAGCTTCTCTTAGTAATTCAATCATTTTAGGCTCAATATCAATTGCATAAACTACTTTTTCAGTTTGCTTTGCTAAAGGAATCGTAAAGAAACCTGCTCCTGAACCTAGGTCAGCAACTATATCGGATTCCTTTACTTCCAAATGATCAATTAGCTTTTCGGGTTGAAGTAATTGATAGCGTTCTTGTGACATTAACTTATTGACTTGTTCTGGATTAAAACGTTTATGTGAATGATCCATAAATTTTTCTCTCCTTTAAATCACAACTATCTACACTCTATACCACGATGGGTATTAAGTCAATGATAATGCTATTCATCTAAGAAAAAAGCTACTTTAGTCTTAATAACTAAAGTAGCTTAATCAAAGATTTATTTAGAACGTTGATTAAATCTTTCCTCATTCCTCACAATGAAAAAATTTAACCACTCTTAAAATAATAAGTTCTTATTTATTCACCTTTTTTTATCCAGAACTTTATTACTCCGTCTTCTTCCACATCTTCTAAAATTTCATGTCCACCTGACTTTGCCCAAGCAGTTAAATCACTCTTTGACCCTTGGTCAGTTGTATGAATTTCTAAAACTTCTCCTGGTTCTAACTCCGCTATTGCCTTCTTTGTTCTTACAATTGGCATTGGGCATGCTAATCCTTTAGCATCTAATACTTTTGTTGCTTCCATTTTCTATTCCTCCATTTTTTAATATTTTCGTATTTTTTCTTATTTAACTTTTCCTGTCCAAGCAAGCATACCGCCAGTCATATTTGTCACATGATAACCTTGTGATTCTAATAGGGCGCATGCGTTGCCACTTCTTCCTCCTGAACGACATACCATATAGTAATGTGCATTTTTGTCTAATTCTTTGGCACGTTGTTCTATTTCCCCTAATGGAATATGCTTAGCTTCAGGAATTTTACCTTCTTCTACTTCGAAATCTTCTCGAACATCAATAATATTTACTTTTTCATTTTGTTCCAATTTTTCCGCTAATGCTTCTGCACTAATTTCTTTCATTATTTAAACCCTCCATTTATTAAATGAATAAATTAACATTTCCATCTTCCGCGTCGCCTATATAAGCGCCAACACCACCATACTCAATTTCATCAAGTAATTCTTCCTTTTGTAATCCTAGTAAATCCATTGTCATGGTGCAAGCAATTAGTTTCACATCTTGTTCTCTAGCCATTTCTACAAGATTAGGTAATTCCATTGCATTGTGTTTTTTCATTACTTTATTAATCATTAATTTACCCAAACCAAAAAAATTCATTTTAGATAATCCTAACTTGGCTGCTCCTTGTGGCATCATTTTGCCAAACATAGACTCAAGCAAACCTTTTTTGACTGGTTGATGATTATCCTTTCGAAGTGCATTTAACCCCCAAAACGTATGGAAAATTGTCACCTCATGATCATAAGCAGCAGCGCCATTTGCAATAATATAGGCGGCCATCGCTTTATCATAGTCACCACTAAATAAAACAATCGTAGTCTTTTTCTTTTCTGCCATTTTTTATTCCTCCTACATGTTACATTATACACAATATACTAATACCTGTACAGGTATAATTGAAATTTTAAAAATTTAAGATAATATATCAAGCCATATTTTTATTGCAGTACCTGCGATTAAAACGGCTAATATAATTTGTAATAAGGTAGTGTTTACTTTCTTACCAGCTTTCGCACCTAATGGAGAAGCCAGTAAACTTGCTATGATCATAATAGCTGCTGGCATATAGTTTACTTGCCCTGTTGTGATCTTTCCAATCGTCGAACCTATTGAAGAAATAAACGTAATTGCTAATGATGATGCAATGGTCATTCTTGTTGGAATTTTTAAAACAACTAACATAATCGGAACCAATAAAAATGCACCCGCTGCTCCTACTATACCCGCTCCAATCCCTACAATAAACGCTAAAACGGCAGCTAATGTCTTATTGAAAGTAACTTGATTCAGAGGGATAGTATCCAAACCTTTTTTAGGCATAAACATCATCACAGCTGCCATTACTGCCAAAATGCCATATACCAGATTAATGGAAGACTCTGACATGAATTTGGAGCCATATCCACCGATAAAGCTACCAGTTAAAATGGCAATACCCATATACAATATTAATGATTTATTTAAATAATTTCCTTTCCGATATGCCCATACCCCGCCAATAGTAGCAAATAGCACTTGAACTGCACTAATTCCTGATACTTCATGTGCTGAAAATGCTGCTAATCCAAATAAAGGAGGAATATACAATAACATAGGATATTTAATAATTGAGCCACCTATACCTAGCATACCCGAAAGGAAAGAACCTATAAATCCAATTAAAAATATGACCACTATAAACCCAAGTGTTAACTCCATTTTTTCACTCCTATACCGTTCTCTATTCGTTAGAGAAAGAGATGAAAAGTGCATCTCTTTTCTAACGTAATATTGCTATTATCTTACTGCACAACGGTTAGGACCAATTTCCATTTCTCGTTGTTTTTCTGTATCTGGTGTAATTTTACCCATGTTTGTTTCACGAATTTCTTGATATGCATTCGGTTGAGGTGGTAAATTTTCTGTTACCATTTTCCGAAATGCATGTTCATCTGTTACATTTAAACCATGGTTTTCTTTAAACAAATCACCTAACTTTTTGCCTACTGTCCCATCCTCATTTAATTCAGCCATAATCATAAAGTGGGCAGGTAACACTACTAATTCTTCTGAAAGTTGTTGATATCTTGTATATAGACTTTTCCTTAGATCACCTACCCAATCATCGGCCTTCCCAGCAAGATCAGGACGACCAATGGAATCAATGAATAGAATATCACCTGTTAATAGATACGCTTGATCGATAATAAATGATGTGGAACCTATTGTGTGTCCAGGTGTATATAGAGCCTGAATATCAATTTTTGTTGTCCCCACATGAATGACTTGCTCATCTTCTAATGGTTGATAACTAAATGTTACTTCTGTAGCGTCTCTTGGTGGTAACCAATAGCTAGCGCCTGTTTTCTCTGCTAACACGCGCCCACCTGATATATGATCGGCATGTAAGTGTGTATCTAAAACATGTTTAATAGCTACATGCTTCTCCTCAGCAAAGTCCATAAACACGGTTGCCATTCTAGTAGGGTCAATGATAGCCGCTTCACCATCAGAAACAACCATATAAGAAAGACACCCTTTTCCAATTCGAACAAATTGATATAACTCTCCATTACCATTTAAATCGCCTACTTTAATTGGCTCAAGGTGTTCACTCCATGCTTTCATCCCACCTTTTAAATAAGAAACATCCAGTCCAGCTTCAGAAAGCATTTCAGCTACCATAACTGACGAACCTTCTTTTGCACAAACAACTAAAATATCTTTGTCTTTAGGTAATTGCTCCATTATCCCCTTTACACCATCGATCAATTCGAAATAAGGAATATTTAAATAGGAAAAGCGGTATCCTTCGATTTTCCAATCCTCAAATGCATCTTGATTTCTCACATCTAAAATAAACAATTCCTCATTATTTATAATTTTTTTTGTAACCTGACCTGCTGTCATCTCTTGCATTGCCATTATTCATCCTCCTATTTTATACTTTTAAAACCTTTTAGTTTGAAATATTTTCAAAAAAGTAGGCGCAAGTACTGTTTCGTACGAGCACCCAACCATTTAATTCATTTTTAATGCATGCATAATTTGCTCTGGATCAAAACCTATAATCCATTTACCATTCACTTCTGATTGAGGAACCCCCATTTGACCAGTTGATTCAACAACATAGCGCATGGCCTCTGGCTTTTCTTCCATATTAATTTCGTTGAAAGATATGTTTTGTTCTGACAAGTAATTTTTAAGCATTACACAGTAAGGACAAGATGTTGTTGTGTAAACTGTCATTTGTTTCATCTGTTCAATCCTCCATTTCAATCATTTTCAATACCTGTATAGGTATATATTATGTTAAAAAAATATTCGCTAAGTAAATAGCTTATTTATAATATATACCCCTCGAGGTATTTTGTCAAGGGGTAACTTTTGAACTATTCTTCTTCTAATTTATTTTTTAACCGTTCATATTCTTCTTCAGAAATTTCTCCCTTTGCTAATCGTTGCTTTAGGATGTCTAAAGGTGTACTTGTTTGCTTACCTTTATCAATTGTGCCTGATTTTAACACCCATATAACTAGAACAATTACACCGATCAAAATAATTAGCTCAAAAAATCCAAATCCAAACATGTTATATCCACTACCATGCATCATTTATATCATCCTTTCTTATCTAGTTATAAATTTAGAATTAAATGAACTTTTCTCCTCTTTAATAAATTTCTTTTTATACCCTATACCCTATACAATAATTTATTAATCATCATTTTATGAATTACTGTATGTATTGTTCAACACTCTTTAAAAGGATAGCCTCAAACTATCAGAAAAAGAAATAATCACGAAAGATTATTTCTTTTTCTATGTATATAAATATATTTAAAAAGTAGTTTACCTATTTTCGTAAACGAATTTGTCTTGATAAATCATATCTATTGTTTTATAAAGTTCCTTTTTGGGGATTGGTTTACTGTACCAATATCCTTGAAAATATCGACAACCTATTTTTTGCAATAGTTGGACATGTTGTAATCTTTCCACGCCTTCCACAATAACTTTAAGGCCAAGGGTTCGAGCCATTTCCATTATCGCTTGTACAATGGCAAAATCATTATTATCTTCATGGATATTCATGACAAATGCTCGATCAATTTTTAAATAATCCAATTGAAATTGTTTCAGGTAAGATAATGATGAATAACCAACTCCAAAATCATCTACTGCTATTCGTATTCCAAGAGCCTTTAATTCTTGTAAAACTCGTATGGATAAAGATAGATCTTTCATTAACATGCTTTCAGTAATCTCAAAAATTAATTGGGAAGCTGGGCACTTGGTTTCCTCTAAAATTCTTTTTACTGTTGGTATAAAAGATTCATCTTGCAATTGAGCATAGCTTATATTAACAGAAGCATTAAATGAATGATGATCTTTCCTCCAAGCGACGACGTCTTGGCATACCTTCTTTAATACCCATGTACCAATAGGAACAATCCATCTTGTTTCCTCAGCGATTGGAATAAATTCAGCAGGAGAGATCATACCCAATGTATCATGTTTCCAACGAATAAGCGCCTCAACACCTAGTATATTATTCGTATGAAGATCAATTTGTGGCTGATACCAAACCTCAAATTGCTTCTTATCTAACGCATGATATAATTCATTTTGTAAAGAAAATGAACTAATCTCACTTTGTGATGGTTCTTGCCTATAAATATAATATTGTTGCTTGCCTTTCTTTCTTGACTCTTTTAAAGCCAATTCTGCCTCAACGATTAACGCCTCTGTTGATTGTCCATTAAATATTGAAACACCAACACTAACCGTCGCAATAAATTCTACTGATTGGTAACGCCAGGAAACATCTAAGCTATCTAGTAAATTTCTAACTTTATTTTCTAAATCATTATAACTCTCAAATTGCTCCACTAAAATTGAAAATTCATCTTGACCTGTCCGAGCAATGATTGATTGCGGAAGAGCTTGTTTGATAATATCTACTACATGTGTCAATACATACTCCTCTGCACTTTGACCCAACATATTATTTATTTCTTTCATTTGATCGAAGTCTAAAACAAATAACGCTTGTTCTTCATTTTCAGCTAAAGATTTTTCTAATAGCTTTGTAAAATAATATCTATTAGGTAATTGTGTTAATCCATCATAATATAACACTCGATTCAAGGAACGTTCAAATTGTTTTCGTTCTGTTACATCTTTTGAGACAAGTAAAATTTTGTATTTATCTTCCTCATGATCTAAAAATCGTTTACCATCAATATCAATAACATGTGTTTTACCATTCTTGTCTATTAATTCTGCTTCTACTCTTTCAAACTCAATTCCATTCTTTAATTGATCGATTAAACCAGATAATTTATGTTTAGAATCATTTTTTAGAGATTTTTTAATTGTGGTAAAATCAAGATTTTCACCAAATATCATTTTATGAGAAGGTGATATATATTCGACATGTAATTGCTCGTCAATAACACATACAAAATCCGTGGAGTTGTTTGCTATAAGACGATACCTTCGTTCACTCTGTTTAATCTGATCGAGGTATTGCATGCTTTTTAGTGAAAAACTTAGGATAGAAGCATAACCTTCTATTGTTTGACATGTAATTGCATTTACCTGCTCTGGATGCTTTGCGAAAGTTATGAAGATACCTAACATTTGTTCATCTTCACTAACAATTGGTGTAATTTGAAAGGTTTGAAAACCTCTTTCTAGCATTATATTCCAATAAGGACCAAAAGAAGGATCATCGGTCATTTGTCCAACCTGATTGTGTCCCATATTAAGAAGAGTAGTTAGATAATGCTCTCTATATTCATTAAAATCTATGTTATGTATTTCTTTCTTGACTTGCTCTGGAATATGAGAAGAACCAAAACATTGAATTACTTGTTTTTCATCATCTAAACGTAGGATCATACAACTTACATCTAAATGATCTTCAATCATTTGACATGAATCCGTAATGGTATCAAATAGATTCTTAGAGGAAATAATTTCTTTAGCAATTTTCAATTGGTTTTCCATAAAAGTAGTTTGGATTTTTTTGCTTGTAACATCCTCTTGTATCCCTATAAAACACAGTAATTGGTCTGCATCATCAAAAATAGGACTGATCTTAAGTTCATTCCAGAAAGGCCTACCATCTTTACGATGATTTTTAATCTCTATTTGAATCGGTTCATTATTTTTCAATGCTTGCCGAATCTTTTTTTTGTTTTCTTCAGATGTATCTTTACCTTGTAAAAACCTACAATTTTTACCCAATATTTCTTTTTTATTGTAACCTGTAATTTTTTCAAATCCTTCATTAACATACACAATTGGATTATCTTCCTGATTTGGATCAGTAATTATCATACCAGAAGATGATTGCTCAAATAAATGACGAAATTGATTGTTCTCTCTAATCACTTCAAGAAGTTGTTCTTCCTTGTCTATACGATACATCACTTCATCATCGTGTTGTTTAACTAATAAACGAACCATAGAATAGATTAGTACCATGGTTACTAATACAAATAGTAAGCCTTTGATTGTCTGTATGCGAGCGATACTTTGAAAATTAGTAAATACCTCATGAAGGATCCCGTCTGACATAAATATCCAAACCAATCCGAAGATTAAATAGATAATACTAACTTTTAGAGCCGACTTCATAATAGTCCCCCCCTTCTCAAATAGCCAGATCAGTTTATAAAAAGAGTGACTAATCTATCACTATTATATGATGACATGACACGTTTCTACAATCCAATTTTTATCTTAACAATTATTAACATTACTTTTTTTCAAAAAAAAGCAGATTAATCTATATAATTAACATAAAAAGGCTGCTTAAAAAGCTATAAAGCTCTTTAAACAGCCTTTACTATTATTTTAATTCGTTTACTTGTTTTTCATATCGTCTTTAAGGTCATCACGGATACTTTTGTCTGATAATTTAACACCAGCATGATAAGCAGACCTAGCCATCATAAATCCACCGATAGGGGCAGTTATAAATACAAATAAAATTGTTAACAAAATCTTGCCACTAACAATATCATGTGCGTAACCAAAATATAAAAACAAACCAATCATCGTTCCTATAACACCAAAAGTGGACGCTTTGGTCGCTGCATTGATACGTGTGTATGCATCAGGCAATCGAATAATTGCAACAGCTCCTAGTAGCATAAAAATCGCACCTAAAATTAAGAAGAAGCTAATCACGATTTCGCTCAATCACAACGCCCCCTTCCATATATTTTGATAATGCTACGGTTCCCACAAAGGATAAAATACCCAATACTAAAATTACTTCTACATAAACAAGCGTTTTTTGAGCAATCATTAACATCCCTACGAAACCGATTAAGGTAATACCTAACAAATCAAGTGCAACAATACGATCAAACATGGAAGGCCCTTTAATTAGTCGCACAAAACAAAGGACAATAGAGATTGATAAGATACACATGACGATATATGCAACAGATTGTAGCATTAATCTGTCACCTCCATAATACCTTTTTCAAAGGTTAATTTTATGCTACGAATTACTTCCTCTTTTGAATCAATGTCAAGTGTATGAACATAAAGTGTTTTTTGATCATCTGAAAAGGACATCACTAAAGTCCCAGGTGTAAGTGTAATTAAACTAGCTAATAATGTAACTTCTAAATCCGAACTTAATTCGGTCGGATAGGCAATTATTCCAGGTTTTGCTTTGATTTTTGGACTTAAAACTATTTTCGCAACATTTATGTTTGCTAAGATCATTTCCTTAATGAAAACAAGAACCAATTTGGCAAACGCAATGATCTTAGTGAAATACAAGTTAAAGTGTAGAAAACTACGAAAAAGATATAAAAAAGCTAAACCTATTACGTAGCCGACAAAAAAAGTCGAAAAGGAAAAATCACTAGAAAGTAACATCCATATCAAAGCTAAACTTAAGTTTAATAATATTTGTAATGGCATTGATAATACTCCTTTTATTTATCATGACATCTATTCCATATACTAAGGAAGAATGACATTAATATAATGTTCTGGGTTCATTAATTGTTCGGCTGCTCCGATAACATACTGAAATGCAGGTTCTGCTCCTAATCCTAGAGCAATTGTTAAAACGATTAACGGAATCACTGGTCTTAGCAAAGGAAACGTCTGTTTATTTGTCAAAGCAACAGTTGTACTGTTCTTTTCTCCCCAAAACACATTCATAAATATACGTAACATAGAAAATAAATTTAATAAGCTTACGATTAGGGCAACAGCGACAATTAAATACTGTCCTTGATCTAATCCCCCAACTACTAATGCAAATTTCCCAAAAAATCCACTTAAAGGTGGTATGCCAACTAAAGACATTGCAGCAATAAAGAAAAGCCAGCCGAGCATTGGGTGCGTCTTTAGTAGACCGCTCATTTTTCTAATATCGCCTGTACCGGTTACACGGATAATAATTCCTACAATAAAGAATAGTGCAACTTTAACGATCATATCATGCGTAATATAATAAACAGATCCAGCAAGAGCAGAAGTTGAGAAAACACCTAATCCCATAATCATAAAACCTACTTGACTAATAATCTGATAAATTATAATTTGCTTTATATCAAATTTAGATAAAGCACCGAAAACACCGAATATCATTGTAAGACCAGCTAATAAAAGAATGATACTATGTGTGAATTGTGGTTGTTGATTAAAGATTAGAGTAAAAGTTCTAATCAATGAATACAATCCAACTTTAGTTAATAACGCACCAAACAGTGCTGTTATTACTGCTGGAGGACCATAATAAGACTTTGGCAACCAGAAGTATAATGGGAATAATGCGCCCTTTGCACCAAATACAAAGAGAAAAATGATTGCAATCACATTTAGCACACCCTGCTGATCCATTGTTGCCACGCGGTTTCCTAAATCAGCCATATTGAGGGTTCCAGTTGTTGCATAAAGATAAGCGGCACCAACAAGAAAGAAGGCGGAAGCAACCATATTCATCACAACATATTTAAAGGATTCCCTTAACTGAATTTTCTTCCCACCATTAGCAATTAACACATAGGAAGAAATTAAGGTAACCTCAAAGAAAACAAAAAGATTAAACAAATCACCAGTTAAGAATGCGCCGTTAACACCAGTTAATAGGAAAAAGAAAAAGGAATAAAAATAATATTTTTCTCTCTCACTATGAATGGTTTTAAATGCATAAAATAAGCAAACTAAACCAACTAAGCTTGACATAAGAACCATTAAAACAGATAGCATATCACCAACTAATACTATCCCAAATGGTGCATCCCAGTTCCCTACCTCTAGGATAATCATTTTTTCTTTCGTCTGATAAACGATATAAACTAAAAATGCAGCATAAACAAATAATGCAATTCCTGCAGTTCCAGCGATTATTCTTTGTAAACGATGTTGTTTGGCAAAAAAGATTAATACTGCACCAACCAACATTGGTAATAAAAATGGTATAACTAATAAGTTACTCATCTAATCTTCCCCTCAATTGATCTAAGTCGTCTGTTTGGTGGGCCTTATACGTGCGATAGGTTAATACAAGTAATAAAGCTGTCATACCAAAACTAATTACAATTGCTGTTAGAATTAGTGCCTGTGGCAACGGATCAGAATATTTACTAGCTTCTTCACCTAACAAAGGTGCAGAACCAAGACCTAATCCGCCCATTGTCAATATCAATAAATGAGCACCGTGTGACAATAATACCGTTCCTAATACAACTCGTAACAAGCTTTTTGTTAAGAGTAAATATGTCGCAACAGAAAATAAAACACCTATTAGCACTGCTATTAAAATTTCCATTACGAATCATCCTCCGCTATTGTTGTAATAATTAATAATGTGACACCTACTACGACAATGTACACACCTAAGTCAAATACTAAGGCAGTAGTTAATTCCACATTTCCTAAAATCGGAATATGTGCATGATCAAAAAATTGTGTTAAAAAAGGATATCCAAAAAACATACTACTGATACCTGTTCCCATTGCAATAAGTAAACCAGTACCAATTAAATATGGAAAGTAAAAAGAAAGTACTTTCTTAATTGTTTGGAGATCAAAGCTAATATAAAGCAATACAATAGCAGAAGCTGTCATTAATGCTCCAATAAATCCACCGCCAGGGTTGTTATGACCTGCAAACAATAAGAATACAGCAAAGGAAAGGATAATAAACACTGCGATACGAGTAATTGTGTGTACCGAAATATTATTTTTCATTATAAATCTTCCTTTCCATTCATTTTCAATTTAATTAAAGAAACGATACCTAAACCTGCTATACCTAATACAAGTATTTCAAACATGGTATCCATTCCACGAAAGTCGACTAAAATAACGTTTACTACGTTGTCTCCACCACCAAGGTCATGTGAATTCTTTAAGAAATAATCAGCAATAGACTCAAATGGTTTTTTATTACCTAAGGCTAATGAACTTAATGCCATTGTAGTAACAAGCGCCCCGACACCGATAGAGATAAATAGATTCGTCCATTTAAATACAGGCTTTGTTTTTTCTTTGCGCAGTTCTGGCAAATGATAAAAGCATAGTAAGAATAGGGCTGTTGTAACGGTTTCAACCAACAACTGTGTTAATGCTAAATCAGGCGCACGGAACATAACAAACAATAACGCCACTAAGAACCCTACGAAGCTAGTAGCGATTATTGCTATTACTCGATTTGTGATAAACGGTACTAAAATAGCTGATAATGCAATAATAGCCACTAAAACCCATGCGTAAATTGGTATTTCTGCAACATTATTTGTGTCGATGGCAAAACCACCAAAATGAAATAGTGTATAGCCTACGAGTACAATGAAAAACACATACATATAAGCTAAATAGTCACGTAACAAGCCTGTTTCAGGTACTTTTGTGATTTTCTTAGCGATTGGTGCAATTCTATTAACAATTCCATCATAAAAATAGTTGATTGGATCTTTTTTATGCAAACGTAAGAATGCATAAATTTTTTGCCATTTCGTTAGCGTTAGATACATTAATACACCAACAGCGATAATACTAATGGTCATATACAATGGTGGGAAATTAAAACCATGCCATGCCTTAATATGAATATCAAAGTGCTCTACTCCAGTTAATGATACAGGATAGATTGCTTTGACTGCCGGCTCAATAATAGTATGTGATAGTATATTAGGGAAAAAGCCAAATAACACGACAAGACTTGCTAATATAATCGGTGGTATCAACATACCAACAGGTGCCTCATGTGGTTTTTTCTCTAATTCTTCTGGTTGATAGTTTCCTCTAAAGGTTTTAAATACAAGAATCATACTATAAACAAACGTGAACACACTTGCTACCCATGCAATCACCGGGAATAACACACCTAGGGATTGCATATTGAAACTAGTAATATCTGTTGCATGTAGCATACTTTCTAAAAACATTTCTTTACTTAAAAATCCATTGAATGGGTAAACACCCGCCATGGAAAAGGCACCAATAATTGAGATGGTAAACGTAATAGGCATAAAGGTCATTAAGCCACCAAGCTTACGTATATCTCTTGTACCCGTTTCATGGTCAACAATGCCTGCAACCATGAACAAGCTACCCTTAAAGGTAGAATGGTTAATTAAATGAAAGACTGCAGCCACAGTAGCAGCAGTAAACCCGGCCTTATATCCATAGAAGGCCGCAGCAGAGCCTACACCTAGCATACTCATTATCATTCCTAGTTGACTGATTGTTGAATAAGCTAAGATTGATTTTAAGTCTGTTTGTCTTACTGCATTGAACGATCCCCATAATAAGGTGAACAAGCCAAATCCAGAGACAAGCCAAAACCATTCTGATGAACCAGAAAAAACAGGACTTAATCGAGCAACTAAATAAATACCTGCTTTCACCATAGTTGCTGAGTGTAAATAAGCACTTACCGGTGTTGGAGCTTCCATTGCATCTGGTAGCCAAATATGAAATGGAAATTGTGCTGACTTTGTAAATGCACCAAACAAGACAAGCAACATGGTTGGAATAAATAAACTACTTGAAGTGACGACATCCACTTGTGCAATAATCTCAGTTATGGTAAATGTTCCAGTCATTACATAAAGTAATGAAAAACCAGCAAGCATTGCAAAACCACCTGAAACGGTGATTAACATTGATTTTAATGCTCCATAGCGTGATTTTTTTCGTTCATACCAATAACCGATTAGTAACGCCGAAGAAAGACTTGTTAGTTCCCAGAAAACATATAAAACCATTAAGTTTCCAGAAAGTACAACGCCTAACATTGCCCCCATAAACATCATTAAATAGAAGTAGAAGTTATGCAATGATTCTTTGTCTTTATCCAGATAAAACACTGAATATAAAACAACTAACACACCAATACCCGTAATTAATAATGCAAACAATAATGCGAGTCCATCTAAATGAATATTAAAGTTGATTCCCAATGATGGTACCCAACTTAGAAGATGTGTTACTACTTCTCCATCCGCAATGGTTGGAATAAATGTTAATAAATAAACAAATAACACTGTAGGTAATACAAGCACAAACCAACCCGTGTGAACCGATGAGATTTTTTTATAAAAAAACGGGATAATTAGTGCAAATAAAAAAGGGGCTATAATTGCTATATGTAAAAACGACAAGAGCCCATACCTCCTCAAAATAAAAACTTGTTTTTTTAATCTTTCATACACTACACATAACCTAGTTATTACTAGTAACATACAAGTACAATGAAATTATACATGAATTAATTTTTAGCCGCAATTATGGTAATTTAAGCTTTTTAACTATTTATCGAAACTATTTAAATAGGAAGAAACACAGAAAATACAATTTGTAAATTTTTTTTGACATTTGTTTTCTACTGAAAAGAGTTTTTTCGTTTCATAAGTAAAATCCGACCATTAGATCGGATTTACTTCTCTAAATTAGAGTTTAAATTTTGCAACCAATTTCTTTAAGTGATCAGCTAATTTATCTAATTGTTTGGAGTTATTCGCCACTTCTTCCATCGAACTACTAGTTTGTTGTATAGATGCTGCTGTTTCTTCAATTCCTGCGGCTGATTCCTCTGAAACAGAAGCTATTTCTTCTAACCCAGAACTCATTTTTTCACTGTTATTATTTATTGTTGATAGATTTGTTGAAATATCTTTAATTTCTGACGTTAGTGTATTTAATTCATTATTGATTTTTGCAAAAATGTCTCCAGTATTCACAACTTGATTCATGCCTGCTTCTACCTCTTTATAGCCACCTTGAAGTGATGTCGTTACTTGCTCCGTTTCTTTTTGCACACTTTTCACAATTCTAGTGATATCAGTTACGGATGTAGCTACTTGTTCTGCTAATTTTCTTACTTCATCAGCAACAACAGCAAAACCCTTCCCATGTTCACCTGCTCGTGCAGCTTCAATTGCTGCATTCAATGCTAATAAATTCGTTTGTTCCGCTACATCTTTTATTACATTAACTAATTTAGTAATCTCTTTTGACTGTTCATCTAATCCTTTTACTTGCGTTACAGCATCAGAAACTACTTGGTGAATTTTATTCATTTGCTCAATGGAATGATCCATTTCCTCTCTACCATTACTTGTTAATTTCATCATTGTTTGTGAACTATGATAGATATTCTCACCTTTATTATCTGCTTCCGTAATTTTTTGTGCAAACCCTATCATTGAAACAGATATATTGCTTGTTGTATTTGCTTGTGTTTCTGACCCTTTAGAAAGCTCCTCCATTGTAACGGCAACTTGATCACTTGCCTCTTTTACTTGATCTGAAGATTGTGTTAATTGATTACTTTGATTAGAAACCGTATTCGATACATCTTGAATTTCTGCTACAATCTCTTTTAGATTATCTTGCATGCTATTCATCGCTTTTACGAGTTCTGCCACTTCATCTTTTGTATGGATCTCTAAAGGCTCCGCTTGTAAATTACCAGACGCAATAGTTACCATTCGCTCTTTCACGCTTTTAATTGGTTTAGTAATAATGCGAGCTACATAAAGGCTTGTCAATATAGCAATAATTAAGATCAGAATTGCTGAAATAAAGCCTACTAAATTAACTATTGCAAATTCAGACACTATATCTTCTCCACTTGCTTTAATGTGTTGTTCTCTTTCACTTATAAGTGATTCAAAACTAGTCATTAGCTCGTTTGCGATTGGTTCTGCCGTATTTTTTAAATAGGCGGCTGCTTTTTGTTCATTACCTCGCCTATATTCAGAAAAAACATTTCTTTCTACTTCCTGTTGCCATTTAGTAGTTGCTTGAACTAATTGTTTTACTTCATCTAAGTCGTGTTCAGATGTCAGATTCTCTTCTAATTTCTCACTTTCCTTTGTAACCGCTTTAAATTTTTCTAGATAACTTATATCACCGTATAAAACATATCCTCTAGCTAAGCTAATTCGATTAGCAATATTATATACTAATTTTTCTTCTTTAATTAATACCGATAACTCTTCATCCGTCATACGTTCAGTACTCATTTTCATGTCATGATTGGATAGAATAGTAAATGTACTATAACTTAAAATAAGAACAACTAAGAACATAAAGCCTATTAATATCTTTGTGCGTAATGATTTAAATTGTATAAATCTCTTCATGATGTTATCTCCTCGCAATTAGTTTTCTGTACTATATCTAGTATCGGCAGTTTCTGAGAAATATTAATAGCAGGAGAAGCAAAAACATTGTAAAACGGAAGCGATTTATGATTAAATAAAGAAAAACAACGAAGGAGCAAGCATAATGACTACTTTTTCACACATAGAAGCAATAGAAGAATTAAATACATTTATTCAACAAAACAATGTTGCTCTTGTTTATATTTCACGAGAACAATGTAGTATATGTCATAGCTTATTACCACAAATCGAAGCAATCATGGAACGCTATCCGAAAATTTCAACTGCTCATGTTAGTGCTGATACAATACCTGAAGTAGCAGGAGCATTCTCCATCTTTACAGTACCAGTAGTGCTAGTATTTGTTGAAGGAAAAGAATATTATCGCGGAGCAAGGATTGTACCACTAGAGCCATTTGAGGCAAAAATAAAACAACTATCTGACGGATATTTTTTATAAAAAAAGAATCTAAAGATGAATCACTTTTTAAGTAAATCATCCATAGATCCCGCTTATCAGATACGCTTTTTTAAGGGATATGGATCAGATCATTTGTCGTTACCATCCCTAATAATTGTTCTGTTTGCTTACCATTCTTCGTGATTAATAAAGCATCTAAACGTTTATTCTGCTTTATTTGTTTGAGGTAAATATCTTCCGCTTCGTAAATCGTCATGCTTTGGTTAATAAATAAATAGTTCTTATCATGGTGATCGCCTTTAATTATGTCTAAAATCTGCGTATCTAATAATTGGCTAAATGTGCTATCTATATTTTTTGCAAGCCACTGAGTAATCCCTTTGTCTGTTAACAAACCTACAAATTGATTATTTCGATAAATTGGAAATTGAGAATAACTGGTTTGTTTAATAATATGTAGTACACTCACAAGGCTATCTTTTCCATCCAGTATATATAATTTTTTTGAAAAAGCAGGAATGACTCGTTTAGGAGCAGTTAGCTCTTGGGCAATTTTTTCAATCTGAATTACAATTTGCTCATGTGGTTCTGCAATCGCGTAATGTGTCTCTGTGCGTTCATGAATAATTGCATTGCGCAATTCTGAGTACTCAAGTAAATCATCTTTGTATCTTCTTACTATAGGATTTGTATGAAGTAGACGCTGGACAGCGCGATAAAATGGCACATATTTTTTATCATCTATTTCTTTATCAAAAAACTTCTCTATCTTATTAAACGCAACAATAAAACGATCTGCATTTTCCATCACATTCACTCCTACTACATTCTAATCACAATCTTTTCTCTATTTTATCAAAAATAAACAAAAAAAGAGAATTAGATTTGATCACGCACTTTTAAGCGTGATCAACTATAAAAAACAACCATTTGAGGTTGTTTTTTATAGTTCATACATGTTTATTATACTATTTTATTTTGCGATAAACCTTTTTGAAATAAAAGTAAAAAACAAGATTTAAAATAATTGCAAATAATAATAATCCTTCAATAATCCATGCACCATTGTTATGCGGGATTTTGGTATACACGAGATAACCAAATCCTAAAAACCCTAAAAGCTGAACACCCGACATAACTAAAAAAATGTTGTAACGTGAAAATTGACTCATTCTTAATCCCCCATGTTTTATATCTCTACCCTTTTATTTTATCACACTAGTTCAAGTTTCTTTATGTCTGCACCAAACACATTAATCGAATGTGTTACTTTTCCTTAAAACAAGAAACAAATCAATAAAAAAGCCGATTAGTTCATAAAACCAATCAGCTTTTTTACACCTATCTTATTTTCCTGCTACTTTCTGAGTTATTTCTACTAATCGTTTTGCTTGATGTTTTACTGCTTCCTCTACCTCTTCTACCATTTTTCCATCTTGTCCCTGGGTAACACTTGTTCCGTAAGGGTTGCCACCTGCACCAAACACCGATTGATCAGAATATCCTGGTGGCACAATAATTGCACCCCAATGCATCATCGCAGTGTACAAATTAAGCAAAGTCGCTTCTTGCCCCCCATTCGGATTAGATGCCGAGGTCATAGCTGTTACTACTTTATTGACTGTTTTTCCTGAAGCCCAAAGCCCACCTTGTGAATCAATAACTGATTTCATTTGAGAAGGCAGAGTACCAAATCTTGTCGGAATACTAAAAATAATACCATCTGCCCATTCAAAATCATCAGAGGTTACTTCTGATATATCTTTAGTTGCTTCAATATGTGCTTTCCATGCTTCATTTGAGGCAACAGCCTCTTCCGGAGCATTTTCAGGTGCACGTACTAATCTAACATCGGCTCCAGCATCTTTTACCGCTTCTTTTGCCCAATTTGCTAATTGATAATTAATTCCCGTCGAGCTGTAATATACAACTGCTACTTTAACCATAATAGATCTCTCCTTTGATTTTTAATATTAGTCTACTTTTCTTTCTTATAACCCAAATCGAATGATCTTACACTCAATTATCTCGATTTCTAAATAAATTATACTAAATAAATATCTCAAATTCAAGATAGTTGCTTAAAAGTAATTTTTTATCCTATTTCGGGACAAAGTGCCTGTCCCCCTGTCCCGTTTTGACAAGATTGAAAAAATAGGTTAAATTATTCAATGTACGAACGATTTTATTATAGAATATAATTTTTATTCGTTTTTAGGAGTGTATATAATGGAAAATGTTTTTGATTATGAAGATATTCAGTTAATTCCCGCAAAATGTATTGTAGATAGCCGATCAAAATGTGATACGAGTATTACTTTAGGAAAGCATACTTTTGATCTACCAGTGGTACCTGCAAACATGCAGACAATTATTGATGAAAAAATTGCATTGTTTTTAGCAAAGCATAATTATTTTTATGTTATGCATCGATTCCAGCCTGAAAAAAGAATGGATTTTATTAAAAATATGCACAAACAACAGTTAATTGCTTCTATCAGTGTAGGAGTTAAATATGAAGAATATAATTTTATAAAAGAATTAGCCGACCAACAATTAATACCTGATTATATAACGATCGATATTGCTCATGGTCACTCTAATGCAGTGATAGAAATGATTCAACATATAAAATACTATCTACCTAATACATTTGTTATAGCTGGTAATGTTGGTACGCCTGAAGCAGTTCGAGAACTTGAAAATGCAGGTGCTGATGCAACAAAGGTTGGTATCGGTCCAGGTAAAGTTTGCATTACTAAAATTAAAACTGGATTTGGAACTGGCGGGTGGCAATTAGCTGCATTAAGATGGTGTGCAAAAGCAGCTAGCAAACCAATTATTGCCGATGGAGGCATCAGGACACATGGTGACATTGCAAAATCTATTCGATTCGGTGCATCTATGGTGATGATCGGTTCTTTATTTGCCGGTCATGAAGAGTCCCCTGGTGATACCATTGAAAAAGACGGTAAGCTATATAAAGAATACTTTGGCTCTGCATCAGAATATCAAAAAGGCGAGAAGAAAAATGTGGAAGGCAAAAAAATGTATGTTGAGCATAAAGGCGCTTTAGCTGATACACTAATGGAAATGAAACAAGACCTACAATCCGCTATTTCTTATGCTGGTGGAAATCGATTAGATGCAATTCGCAACGTTGATTATGTTGTTGTAAAGAATTCGATATTTAATGGCGATAAAGTGTATTGATTACCATAAATAAAACAAGGCTTGAATAGTAAACACTTTACAAGCCTTGTTTTTATTAAGCTGTATATTCCTTTGTATAGGTTTACTTCCTTCTTATTGTGTTTCCTTTACCTTAAATGCGTAGTATTCCAGTTTATACGTTGTAAAACACGCACATACGCCTTTATTAATACCTATACTTTTTTATAAATCTATTAACTTTTTCTAATATAAACAAGTATTAAGACGATACTAAGAGGTGTCACATCTGAATTTTTATCGTTTTCCTTCTATTGTAATCATTGTCATTTGACTTTGATTTAAAAATCGAATAGGCATCCATGTTGTGCCAAGGCCACTGTCAATATATAAATATTGCTCATCTTTCCATTGATACATGCCTTTATCTAGTTGCGGAAAATAACCTTGTTCGGGAGCAACCAACGCACCAATAAATGGTGCTCTTATTTGACCACCATGCGTATGACCGGAAAGGATTAAATCAATTGATTCATTAACTAAGTCATTTGTTATATCCGGCACATGTGAAAGTAGAATAGTATAAGTTTCATCGTGTATATCAAGCATTGCTGACGTAAGATCATCATGTTCTGTCGCATAATCTGCAACACCTACTAACTGAATCCTATTTTCATTAAAATTGATTGTTCTATTCGTATTATCTAGGATATGAATATTACGTTCTGCTAACCCAGTGAAAAATTCTAGTGTCTTTTCGTTTCCCCATTCATGATTACCAGATACAAAAAAGATTTGTTCATTCATGGATTGTAATTGTTCCACTAAATCAAACATAGCTGTGAAATCGGTTGTTTTTCTATCGATAAGATCACCTGTAATCACAATAATATCTGGATTAAGACGCTTTATTTTATCTATTAACGGTTTATTGTCTTTTCCAAAAGTTTTATTATGTACATCTGTTAATTGTAAGATTGTAAAAGATGAGCGATTGGTTATCTTTTCAGATTTGATTTTTATATGATTCACTTTAAATATATTTGTATCATAGAAGACTTTAAAGCTTCCAGCAACAGCAACAATAAGCCCTGCATATAGAAACATTCGTTTCCTCCTTTTTGACATGCTTAACCCTTCTCTCTTATTGTTAGTATTTAACAATAGTGTAGCATTATTTCCCTAACAAATACATAGCTTACATGTTGTATCCAAAATAAGGTGTAATCATATATATGTAAAGTATGGTTATCTATGAAAAAATTAAAAAAACGAATGTAGAAAAGTTTTTCGAGGTAAACGCCAATTGGATAAGTAGTGATGTAAATACATTAGATATATTATTGTTTTAAAAAAGTCGACACCATATTTGGTATCGACTTTACACTTGCTTCTGCAAGTATCATGTACGTTTTGCGGCGAAAGACCGTTAAGTCCACGTAACGTTTAGCATTAATGCATATCTTTCGGCTTATGCAAAATAGCTCATCGCTCATTAACTATAGCACGATGCTTATCAATTAGTAAAGCATTATTTATTTTTTCGAATGTTATGCAGCCATGCCTTATCTTCATCCATCATTTTCTTCGCAGCAGCAATCGTTAAAAATTGAATAACAATAATAGGAATTCCCATTATACCTGATAATACTTCTAATGGGGCTAGTCCACCTATTTGCATTAAGATAAGTGACATAATGGTAATAACAGCAGCAACAATAATACGAAGCCTTCTTGACGGTTCTGCTTTACTCATATCTTTTGTACCAGTATAGGACGCAATTGTATACGTTGTTGAATCTAAGGTTGTTGTTAAAAAGATCATCGCTACAATAATAAACACCACAATTGCAACAGATGACATTGGAAGGGAGCGAAGAATTTGTGGAATAGCCTCCATCGCATCATTCTCTACAATAGATAAAACATTTACCTGACCATTCATATATCGATCAACACCTAAACCACCTAATACACCCGTTGCTATCCATGAAATTGCAGTCGGTGCTAACAGATAAGTAAGAATCATTTCTTTAATTGTTCTTCCTCGAGATATTTTTGCAGCAAATACGCTATGTAGCATCGCCCATGTAGCACTATAAGCAAACCAAAAAATGGTTTGACTTTCGATATAGGTTTCTCCTCCCATATTCACAGCGTTTGTAAATAACGACATGTTCATGTAATTAGAAAACAAAAAACCGACACTATCTGTAAAATAGTTCAAAATAAAGATTCCTGGACCAGCCAGCATAATGAATAAAGCAAAAATTCCCGCTAAATACATATTGAATGTACTTAAACGCTTAATACCTTTTTCAATTCCTAAATAAGCACTAATAGAAAATAAAGATACCCATATAATTGTAACAATTAAAGTTAATGTAAATGATTGCTCAATATGAAGTAACGCTGCAAGATTATAGGTAATAATCGGAGCTCCTAAACCTAAAGTCACAGCTGCTCCCGCTAAAATAGTGACTAAAAAGATGATATCTAATATTTTCCCACCAATACCATCGGTGAATTTATCTCCAAATAAAACACGACAAGCTTCTGATATTCGCATAAATGGTTTTTTTCGCACGTGCAAAATATAACCTAAAGCTGGTGCGGCCATGACGAATATAGCAAAAACCTGAAAGCTCCACATAAACATACTATAAGCGTTCCCCCACAATAATGCTTCACCGGAACCTGACTCCACACCAAATGGAGGATCAAGCGTAACATTTGCCCATTCTACCATTCCAGTCCGCATGATCGTAGAGCCTAAACCCATTGCAATTAAAATCGATGCATATTCAAAAAGATTAAAACGTGGTTTTTCAGCGGGGTCACCTAAGACGATATCTCCATATTTAGAGAAAGATAAATATAAACCCGCACTAACCAAAGCAATCGCATACCAAATATAGCCCCATGAGAAATTATTTACAATAGAATCAAATATCCGATTTAATAATGCTAATGACTCTGATTCATACATGGAAAATGGGATACTTATTATTATTAAAATAACAATAGAAGGTATAAAAATACGATAATCAATTAAACTTTCATGTGATCGTTTTTTCATTCTCCACCCTCCTGAAGTAGTTAAAGATTGTAAGTATAGTATAACTACCACATGTGACAAATGAATAAACATATCAATCTATGGGACAGGGAGGCTGACCCCCTGTCCCAAATCTAGTGTATTACTTAATGATTATTTAACATACGATAGAACATAGATATTATTTTTCTTAGTCGGAGGTAACAAAAATGGAATTAATCACAAAAATAATAACAGACTTTTCTTCTCTTCATACATTGTCTTTACTACAAATAATTATGATTGACATAATTCTTTCTGGTGATAACGCAGTTGTTATCGCGATGGCTACAAAATCTCTCCCTAAGGAAAAACAAAATAAAGCAATTTTCCTTGGCACAGCTGGAGCAGTTATCCTTCGAATTTGTTTTGCTACAGTAATTATCTTTTTACTAAAAATCCCTTATATTCATGCATTTGGTGGGATCCTATTACTATGGATTGCTTATCAATTATTGGTGGAAAAAGAAGAGAAAAAAGTAGTCCACTCACATCCTAGTATCTTTCGAGCGATTACTACAATAATCGTTGCAGATGCTGTAATGAGTTTAGATAACGTGGTTGCAATTACTGGTGCTGCAAATGGAAACATTTTATTAATTGTTATTGGTGTGGCAATAAGTATTCCTATCATGATCTTCGGTTCTAAATTGATTGTTGCTCTTTTGAACAAATATCGCTTTGTTATTTACTTCGGATCAGGAATTTTAGCTTGGACAGCAGGAGATATGATAATGACAGATCAACATTTCATTCATTTATTACAATTAACAAATGATACACTGAATATTGTTCTTATCAACTTATTGACTATAGCCACCCTACTAGTTGGGTACATTCGATCAGATGGGACAGGGGGTCAGAGTTAGTGTCCCATTTGTGTACAAAAGTAAAGAATACAGATACAAAGCTGAACACACTCCTCCATTCCTTCTGTTTGTTTATTAATAGAAAAATTGCTAAAATGAAGCATGCACTGAAAGGGAATGAGGTGGGACTTTGGTAAAATTCAAATTTTTTATTCTTATGCTGTTGTTTTCTGGTGTATTTTGGTATTTTTATGGTGACACACTACAAGAAAACGGTATGGAAACTACCTTTTATGAAGTACGTGAAGATGTGATTACATTTAAGGAAAGTCCTCTCGTTATTAATACTATGAACACAATTAAACAAGGATATGGACTTCTAGTTGACACCTTTACAGATAAAATAGAAAACAAAGATCCATCCAATGATATTAGTGTAAATGATCCCACATTAAAAAAACCCGTTGAACAAACATTTTCAATCTACAACATTGAAGTTGGAGATGATCGTCAGGTTGTAGAATCACAAATAGGAAAACCAAAACGAATGACAAATAATCAATATGGTGTGAAGTGGATGACGTATCATGAGAATTATCATCATTTCATTATGGTAGCTTATGATGAAAACGATCAAGTTGCTGGATTATATACAAATCAACCTTTATTATCTTCAACACAAGACATTTCATTTGACCATACAATGGAAGATGTACTTCGGGCATTAAATGAGCCGGTATCTGGAATTCAAAAGGGGTCAGTGAATTATCTTATTGAGGGAAAAGATGAGTATGATACATTCTTAATCGATAATAATTATGTAACTATTTTTTATGATATTCACGAAAATCATACAGTAACTGCAATTCAAATCATAGATAAGCAGTTAGAAATGCAAAAACCTGCTTATTTTGCCGAACCTAGTACAGAATTACAGCAAGGCTTAGAATATCAATTGTTTGATCTTACAAACGCAGCTCGAGTAGTACATGGATTGTCACCTTTAACATGGGATGAGGCTGTATTACCAACGGTTCGTGAGCATAGCAAGGATATGGCAAAAAATAATTATTTTGGTCATACCAATCTAGATGAACAATCACCATTTGATCGATTACAAGAAGATGGGATTGCTTTTCAAATGGCAGGTGAAAACTTAGCCACAGGTCAACCAAGTAGTATCTATGCACATGAAGGATTAATGAATTCACTAGGACATCGAAAAAATATTTTAAATGCTGATTACCGATTATTAACTGTAGGTGTAGCTTTTAATAACGATAACCAACCATTTTATACAGAAAACTTCCTTACAAAATAATGGGACAAAGGGCCTGACCCCCTGTCCCATTTCTTTATTACATTCCACCCATGGGCGGGCCACCTCGTCTGGTTTTTTCTTTTTCAATTGCTCTTTCAACCTCTTTTTCTTGTTCAGTCTTTCGATGATAAGGCTGATGAAAACGTTTCTTTTGCTTCCGTTTATCCCAAAAAACCATTAATATAACAAACACGATAACAAAAATACTCCAAAGTATAGTTGAGAGCAAGATAAACCTCCTCACGATATTGGGACAAGGGGCCTGTAAGCATACCCCTGTCAAGTAGACACAAAAAGTTTGGGGTCATTATGCTATTCTCTCTTTGTATTGTACCGGCGCTAATGATCCTAAGCCTTTTTGTCTTCTTTTGTTGTTATAGAAATCTATATACCATTCTACTGTACGATAAACTTCTTCTTTGGTTCTCGGCTTCTGAATACGAATAGATTCCTCTTTCAGTCGGCCAAAAAAGCTTTCAATCGGTGCGTTATCCCAACAATTACCTTTGTTAGACATACTCTTTTTCATTTGATATGATTTTAATTGATAAGTGTAAGCATAAGACGTGAATTGATGCCCTTGATCACTATGAATTAAGGTATCTTTCACGTCTCCTTTTTTTGTTGCTATCTCTAAGGCTTTCAGTACCAATGCATTATCATTCTTATCACTAATGTGATAGGAAACTATTTCATTATTATATAAATCTAAAATAGCGCACAGGTATAGGCGTGTACGACCTACATACAAATATGTAATGTCCGTAGCCAACTTTTTAAATGGTTTATCTACATCAAACTCTCGATTGAGGATATTCTCAGCTGTATTTCCCTCTTGTTTATACTTGTGTTTCTTCCGAAAACTAAGAGCCTGAATATTCATTTCTTTCATCAGTCTATAAACACGTTTATGATTAACCTTCTGTTTGTAGCTTTCTTTAATCTCATCCGTAATTCTAGGATAACCATAGGTATAGCTTGTTTCTTTATATATTTTTGAAATAAGTTTCTTTAAACTCTCTTCGTCTTTTTCTTTCACAGTCATAGGCCTTGATTTTCTTTTTTTCCATTTGTAATATCCACTTTTGGATACATTCGCTATTAAGCATAAATCAATAATAAGATAAATAGCTGCTAGATCATAAATTATCTTAAATTTATCCTTAGCTCGTTTTACTTCTTTCCCTCCTCTCTGAGCTGTATTAACTTTTTTATATAAGCATTCTCAGCTTCTAAAAATGCGATCCGTTCAGCCATGGTCTTGGGATCTTCCCACTTATCTGCAGAAATTGGCTTTGTATTCTTTTTTATTTGTTTTTTACGTTCTATCTTACTTTTTCTCGGTTTAGAATCAAATGCATTAGAACCTTCCTTTTCCACCTTTTTAATCCATGTTCGAACGGTTTCATCACTGGGAATATCAAAAACTCTTGCAACACTTAAATAACCTAAACCTTCATGATCATGGTAATATTGCACAACTTTCTCTTTAAATTCTTTTGAATATCTTTTTGTCATAAAAAATCTCCCCTTATAGCGAAAACATAACACCCAATAATTTATGTGTCTACTATAAGGGGATAATATCACTGACCCCCTGTCCCGTTTAACGATAAATGGAACGGGCGATCATTGCTACGGTATGTCGTTCTCCTCTGATCGCTTTACTCATGGCAAATATATTCTCAACTGGTGCCACTCCAGAGTAACTACCATCACCAATATGCTGTATATCAACACCTAATATTTTGTTACGAATTGCAATTTCACGCACCGTTTCTGGTTCAGCACTTTCTTGGCTAGTTCCGATAGCACTCATTACCAATGTACCTTTTCCGTGTGCTAGTTTAACTGCTTGTCGAACTTCATCATCACCTAGTCCCCAAACAGTACCGACTGCTGGAACAAGAAGAATATCCGTTCCTGCTTCTAAAAATTCATGGACACTGTCCAAATCAATTACTGATTCATTCACACCAGATCCATGCATTTTGCCTGCAATTACTAAACCATCAAAATGTTCTTTAGCAAGCTTAATTGCTTTTGTAATTTCTGAGTTTGTTACACCTGTACCAGGATTACCAGTTAAGCAGATAAAATCAAATCCTAGTTCATTTGCTTTTTGTAGTGTTTCTTTAGAAGCTATTCGACCTTTTGCAATTTCTTGTTTATCTTCTGCCATATCAGCCTCTTCATTGACTGGTTCTAAATTAATTCCAATTGGACGACCAACATATTTTTTTAAATCATGGATAACGTTATCATTCGGAGTTGCCTCATCCATCCTATTACAATCATACATACCTAACACGACGGGATGATAGACATCAAATACATTTAACAAAATAAGGTCAGCTCCAAATGACCGAGCAACTTCTGCATTTGTAATCCCAGGAAGTAAGGGTTCACATGCAACAATATTTTCACTTAATACTGTTCTTCCTTCATTTGCTTTTATACTTTGTTTTAATTCTTCTGGAGAAAATTCTGCCACTTCTGATGCTGCTGCACTTAATAAACGTTTAACCATTTTTTCACTCCTACATGTTTTCTGTTTTTTAAAACTCCAACTTTTCCATTATTCTACCCGTAATTCTTTTAAAAAAATTCAATAATAACTACTATCACAGTTACTGTTGCTATTCCTATTCCTAATGATAATAGCCAATACATTTTTTGATTTCGCTCTTTTCTTAACAACAAATAATTGTATAATAAGAAAATAAACGAATAGATCAAAATACTTAATCCTGTTTCTAATGATAAAAACTGAATAGGCTCTCCCCAACTTAAACCTATCCATAAGTAAATGTAAGCATAAATAGAGATAATACTTATGATTATGTTTCCAACAAACAACATGACCTTTTTAAACATACTCATATCATCCACAACCTTTAGCATTTACATTTATCGTTCCATTAAAAAAGTCTAACTACCACTAATTTTAACATACTACTTACTATACTAGCTAACGACCACCTCTGATTCTTTATTTTTATTCGGGATTGATTTTTCACATCATTGCGTTAAAGTAGTATAGGTAGCTTTTTTGAAAAGAGGTTATTTATTATGCAATTACATTCCATTATAAATAAGAAAAAACAAACAAGACGACCACTTGTATTAGTTGCATTAATTTTATCTATGTTTATGGCAGCTATTGAAGGAACGATTGTAGCAACAGCTATGCCAAATATTGTTGCTGATTTAGGTGGCTTTTCCTTATACAGTTGGGTATTTTCCGCTTTTTTATTAATGCAGGCCGTTACGATATTAATTTTTGGAAAATTATCTGATTTATATGGGAGAAAGCCAATATACGTGATTGGTGTAGTCATTTTTTTAATTGGTTCTATCCTTTGCGGTTTAGCGCCAACGATGACACTACTTGTAATCTTTCGCATTATCCAGGGTATTGGTGCAGGAGCAGTACAACCAATCATTACAACAATGGTTGGAGATATGTATTCCATAAAAGAACGAGCAAAAATTCAAGGTTATTTAGCAAGTGTCTGGGGCATTTCCTCTATAGCAGGGCCACTTTTTGGCGGATTTATTGTTAAATTTGCTGATTGGGCATGGATTTTTTGGTTAAATATCCCACTTGGTATTTTGGGGCTAATTGGGGTCATTCTTTTCTTTCACGAAGAAGTATCAAAAGAGAAAAAAACAATCGACTACACTGGAGCAAGTCTTTTCTTTATCTCTGTATCTGCTTTAATTATTGTGTTGGTACAAGGAGGAACGGCATGGCATTGGAATTCTATACCTATAATTAGCTTACTTAGTTTGTTTATCCTTGGTTTTTCTTTGTTCTTGTGGCAAGAACATCGAGCAAAAACTCCTATGATGCCATTACATTTATGGAAGAATAAATTAATTACAATAGCTAACTTGATTACACTTATTTCTGGTATGATCATACTTGGTTTATCTAGCTTTTTACCTACTTATGTACAAGGTGTAATGGGGTATTCACCCATTATCGCTGGATTCACACTAAGTACGATGTCAATTGGATGGCCAATAGCATCCACAACTGCCGGCCATTTAGTACTTAAAATTGGTTTTCGACCGACTGCGATCTTAGGTGGCATAGCGTTGGTAACAGGTGGAACATTGTTTATGTTTCTTGAGCCAGGAAATGGTCCAATCTATGCTGGCTTTAGTTCATTTGTTATTGGACTAGGCATGGGGCTTACGAGTACAACATTTATTGTCGCAATTCAAAATAGTGTTGATTGGAAAACGCGAGGGGCTGCTACATCTTTAACTATGTTTATGCGCATCATTGGTAGTGCTACTGGAACAGCAATTCTTGGTGGTGTGCTAAATCAACGTATGAACCAACTTCTAGAAAAGCAAGATGCATCATTAGCGGTTGCCAATACAGACATATTATTAAACGATACAGCTCGTAATCAATTAGATCCGGCACTTTTAGCAACGATGGAGCAAACATTGGCAGAAGCGATGCATGCAGTGTTTATTGGTTTATTTATTCTTGGACTTATCGCTTTTCTATTAAGTTCCTTTTTTCCAGAGATCAAGCAAAAAAAACAAAAATAATATTATTTTGTTAGGAGTTTTTTTCATTGCATTCAACAAAATTTACAACTACAACAATGGAAACATTTCAATGGCTACTATTTTTGTTAGCTAGTTCTGTCGCAATGCCAATCGTTATTGGCACGGTATTTCATCTAAGTGGAATGGAGATAACCGGACTGATGCAACGGACATTCCTTACTGTTGGAATAGCTTCATTATTACAAGCACTAATTGGATATCGTCTACCAATTATGGAAGGGCCAGCAGGGATATGGGTCAGTATTTTTACCGTAATGGCTACCACCGGTCCATCTTTAACAGGTAGCTTACAAACACTACAATCTATGATGATTGTTACTGGTGTATTTATGTTTTTATTAGGTATTTTTAAAATTGCACAACGCATATTACCGATTTTCACACCATTAGTAACGGGAACGTTCTTCTTTTTGTTAACCGTTCAATTGAGTGGAACCTTTTTACAAGGAATGCTTGGTTTGCAAGGACCAACGCAAACGATTCAAATAACAGAAACAATCATTGCCTTTATTACTTTTTTTATTGTTCTAGGATTATCTATTTTTGCAAGAGGTTGGTTAAGTAATTATGCTGTTTTCATCGGGATTTTAATTGGCTGGCTAGCGTTTGCTATCATTATTGGTGGACAAGGCGTGACACAAGAAGTACCATTGTTCGCACTTCCAAAATGGTTCGCATTTGGATTACCTGCTTTTGATCTAAGCGTTATACCTATTGCCTTCATGACGGCAATAATTTCGATTTCTAATGTTGTTGCCTCTGTCGTAGCAACAAGTCAAACAATCGGTTCAGAAGAAAAAGATCACGATGTACGTGTAAATAACGGTACAACCATATCAGGGGTCAATCATGGATTAGCTGGACTATTTTCAACAATAGCCAATGTCCCACTAGCAACGTCATCCGGTTTTATTGCTCTGACAGGTCAAAAAAGAAAAATGCCGTTTGTATATGCAACCATTATTCTGATGATCATTGCATTCTTCCCACCATTGGTTACTTTTATTGCAACCATTCCTTCACCTATTGCAAATGCTGCATTAATGGCATCCTTTGTACAATTAGTTGGTTTAGCGATCAATAATATTACATTAGAGAAATTGGATCAACGAAAGATTACGATTGTAGGTGTTGCATATCTAATTGGTATGGGAACCATGTTTCTGCCTGCCGCTGTATTCAATGAATTACCTTCTATTGTTCAAAATGTCATGAGTAATGGATTAATAGTAGGAACTGGTTTAGTCATTGTTTTAGAACAGTTGTGGCGGAAACCGAATAAAAGTTCAGCCGATTAATTTCGGTTGAACTTTTGCTATGTTAGCATAGATCCCTTTAAAAAGTTTATTTGACTACTTACTTCTACAAATGCATGACTCGATATGATCATCCACCATTCCACTTGCTTGCATAAATGCATAACAGATTGTCGACCCAACGAATTTGAAACCACGTTTTTTCAGGTCTTTACTCATTTGATCACTGATAGCCGTTGTTGCTGGAACTTCATCAATAGTTTGCCAATGATTAATTATTGGTTTCCCTCCGACAAAATTCCATATGTAAGTAGCAAACGAACCAAATTCCTCTTTTATAGCTAAAAAAGCTTGAGCATTCGTAATAGTAGAACGGATTTTCAATTTATTTCGAATAATTCCGGGATCTTGGAGGAGTTGTTCAACTTTTCGCTCGGAATAATGGGCGATTTTCGTTGGATCAAATTGATCAAAAACTTCTTGATAACGCGCTCGCTTCTTCAACACCGTATACCAGCTAAGACCAGCTTGAGCACCTTCTAGGGTGAGTAACTCAAATAACTTATTCTCGTCATATTCGGGTACACCCCATTCATAATCATGATAGTTCATATATAAAGGATCATCATTTACCCAATCACAACGTTTCATTGTAACGCCCCCCTCCCACTATAAATCTAATTCATGCTCTTCTTGCAATTTGCGATATACTTCTTTTAATTTCGGTTTTTTACCAATAATAGTTCGAACGCGATGTGCTAGGTGTAATAAGTCCTCGTTTTGTTCTTCTATTGGTCTATTTTTTTCAGATTGATATGTATCGTATAGCGTATGGTCTAGTAATTGAAGAATGGAGCGCTGTGTTTTTACCGCTTGCAATAACAGTTTTTCTTTCGTTTCGCTTTGCTTATCTTCAGTCATTTCTTCATCCCCTTTGCTTATTTTTGAATCACATAGCTTGTTATTTTGCTTATTTTATCATCTTCGTTCTCAGCTAATTGATAAATATCACAAAATCCATACGTTTTTAATTCATTTAATTTCGTAGTCACTTCAATAATCCCATTAACTACTGCTTTTGCACTGTCTATAATAATGTGTTCAATTGTTAATTTATATTCCATCGTTTGATCCATTCCAGCCAGTACTTCAGCAAGAACATCTTTTCCATAAATCGTATCATTACCGATCATTTCCCATGACACATCAGTTGTGACACTTTCTAAAATATATGTGATGTTTCCGGACATTAACGCTTCGTTAAATTCTCGAAAAAAGGTATGTTTATTCATTCAAATCCTCCTGCATCTATTTGCATTTAGTATAGCATATTACTTTTCAAAATAATTATATTTAAGGTTGTTCAACCCATTCAAAAAACAGCCAAAGTAATTGTTCATTTGGCTGCTAATCGTTTCTATTATCTGTCTACTCAGAACAAATTAAAGAAATAAATCGCTATCCCACATGTCCCAAGGATACGTATTTGGTGAAGGGCAAGTCTGTACTATCTCCTCACCTTTCACTGGATGATCAAATGCTAATTGATGTGACCATAAAGCAATTTGTTGCCCAACTTTATTTACCTTTGCACCATATTTTTGATCACCATATAAGGGATAGCCCCTTGATGCAAATTGCACTCTAATTTGATGGGGTCTTCCTGTTTGCAGGTTAATTTTCACCAGGCTTAACCCCTTTGCTGTTGCTAAAACGTGATAATCTAATATAGCTTTTTTTGCTTTTCCTTCTGTTTTTTTTGCAACACGGACTTGATTATTTTTATGATCTTTTATTAAATAATCTTGCCATTTGCCAGCTTGTTGTTTGATCTCGCCTCGAACAACAGCAAGATATTGTTTCGAGACTTCATGTTTTCTAATTTTATCTGCCATACGAGATGCAGCTTTTGACGTTTTTGCAAAAACCATTGCTCCGCCTACTGGGCGATCCAAGCGATGCAATAATCCCAAATATACATTTCCCGGCTTGTTATATCGGATTTTAAGATCTTGTTTTAATATATTTAACAGATCTTCATCCTTTGAACGATCCTCTTGCACTGGAATATTAACTGGCTTTTCTATAATAAGTAGATGATTATCCTCGTATAGAATTGGAATCTTCATAATCTGTTTACTCCTTTTTCTTTCATGCTTCATATAAGAATATCACAAAAGATATATACAACAAAGGTGCGTTATAATTAATTAATAGATTTTGTACTTCTCAAAAAAATAACACCACACGAATTATGACTGGGAGAATTGATTTATTTGATAAAAACTGATCGTATTTTGATAGACTTGTGTATAAACTTCCTGTAATGGTAATCGTTTTATAATTGAAATTTGCTCAACAGCGTCATGTATCATTTTGGGATGTGTCATTTTCCCTTTAAAAGGCCCTTCAAAAGACCATGGGCCATCGGTCTCTACCATCATTTGTTCTAATGGATATTTTTTTATTATCATTTGTATTTGTTCTTCATATAAACAATCAGGTGTTACTGATATCATATAACCATTGTCGGCTATACGCTGTGTTATTTTTTCATCTCCTTTATACCAATGAAAATGTGCTTGCGATAGATTATGCTTTTCAAGTAAATCACATGCAGTCTGCGCATCTTCAAAAATAGTATGGAGGAAAATTGGTTTACTATATTGTATTGCTAAATCCATAAAATAAGATAGCACTTCTACATATGGCTGATAGGATAAACTTGGATTTTTCTGACGCATATAGTAAGGTAATCCTACTTCACCAATTGCTACAATATTAGATGCTTTATCCTTTAATATTGTCTCTAAACGATTCATTTCCTCACTACTTGGTAAATCCTGCTCCGGATGATAACCTAAAGTAGGATAAATACGTTTATCTTGTTGCTGCAAATACAATAACTTGTGTGCTGAATCCGCATTATAACAAGCACTAATCAACCCCTCTATATGATTAGCTTCTAAATCGTGTATAATCTGATTCTGCTGCTCTTCGTTATACCAATCAAAATGGATATGTGCATCAATGATTTGATCGTTCATTTAAAAACTCCCTTGTAATACTTGATAAATCATCCTCTTCCATTTTAAAAACTCATCAGTTAGAAATAAATTCTGATCACGTGGCCTATCAAATGGTAATGTATATTCTTCTACTATGGTCGCTGGTTTTTTTGACAAAACAAGGATTCGATCAGACAAATATAATGCCTCTTCAATATTATGAGTAACAAATAGGATTGATTTTTTGTTTTCTTCCCAAATGCTTAATAACCATTGTTGCATTTCTAACCTAGTAAATTCATCTAGCGCTGAAAAAGGTTCATCCAGACAGATAAAATCTTGTGGACTAAGTAGTGCTCTAACAAAAGCAACACGTTGCCGCATCCCACCTGATAGTTGATACGGATAAGCATGTTCATACCCTTCTAAACCAGCCTTTTTAAGCATATTTCGTGCTTTACTATAATCTACTTGACCAGAAATTTCAGAACCAAGTACAACATTTTTAAGAATTGTTCGCCATGGTAACAAGGAAGGAGATTGTGGCGTATAACTAATCGCACCTCGTTTGCCAGTAATCTCTTCTTGATCAAGCAAGAATGTACCATCATCCGGTTGAAGCATACCACCAATTAAGTGAAAAAGTGTACTTTTGCCACTTCCAGAAGGTCCTAATATAGATACAAATTCACCATCTTTTACTGTAAAAGAGAGATGATCTAGTATCTTTTTATCATTAAATGATTTTGAAATATTTTTTGCTACTAATTCACTCATTGGTGTGCCTCCTCCCTTTTAGCAATACCTTTTCAAGTAACATGATTACTGTGAAAAATAGTAAACATAATATCATAATAAATCCAATCGCTACAAATACACGATCTGTTCGAAACGATGATTGGGCTAACGTCATATACACACCAATTCCTTTATTAGCGCCTAGCCATTCAGATATAACAGCCCCCATTACACTATATGTGGCAGATATTTTTAGCCCTGAAAAAATTGCTGATAACGCATGTGGAAACTCTAATTTAACAAAAAGCTGTCCTTTCGTCGCACCTGCCATTCGCATATAGTGGACAAGTTCAGGTGATGTTTGACGAAATCCGTCCAATGTTGCCACTACAATCGGAAAAAAACAAACGAGTGTAATAATGATAATTTTTGGTAATACACCAAAACCAAACCAAATAACAAGTAATGGCGCCAAAACAATAATCGGGATATTCTGCGAAAGAATTAATAATGGATAAATTGCTTGTCTAACTAACGGTAATAAATGCAAAATAATTGCTACAATTAAGCCAACACTAACACCAATTACTAGGCCACCGATAGACAAATAGGTGGTTGATACAAGGTGATGTGTATAGCTATCCCAACCTTTGATTGCCTCATTAAAGATATCTGTTGGTGCAGGCAAAAGCCATTTGGGAATAGAAAAGAATAGACTACTCCATTGCCAAATAAGCAAAATTACGATAATAACGATTACTGGACTATATCCCCTTAGTATTTTTTTCATAAATGAAAGGCGATTCTGCATCAAAAAGAAACAAAATCGCCATTCCTCCAATCTTAACGATACTTTTCTGTCAACCTATCCATGGATGCACCATCCGGTTTGTAGAATACTTTCACCTGTGAAATCACACTTAAGCTCCCTAGTTCAATCATCTTTTGATTCATTTGTTCGATAACAGAGAATAATTCCGTTAATTCTCCTTCCATTGTTGTTTCTAATGGGTGAACGTTATATTTAACTCCAGATGCTTCAATCACACCAATTGCTGCATCTACAAGCGGAATCGTATCTCCACCGTTTTTTAGTTTTGGAATAATTTGTATACTAACTAATGCATTTGCCATCCTACTCGTTCCCTTCCACAATCGTTATTTACTTTCAGGTAAAAATTCATTAGTAAATGCTTCTTCTGCATCTAATTCTTCATCTAACAATCCATTTTCATACATCCAGCTTGCATAATTCTCCCAAACTTCTATATCTTGTATCCCCCATTTTCTTGCATCTGCTTGATACTTAGGAGAAAGCCACTCTTGACTTGCCTTTACTAGTTCTGCATCTAAATCAGGGACAGCTTCTATTAATAGATCAGCTGCCTTTTCAGGATTATCTATTGCAAATTGATATCCTTTGGAGACAGCACGAATAAATTTCTCAACCATTTTTGAATGATCTTGTATCATTGTTTCATTGGTGGTGATTACTGGCGTGTAGTAGTCAAGTTTATCTGAATAATCAGTTAAATACTGCATATTTAATTCCATTCCACGTAGTTCAGCCTCTACACCAGTCCATCCATAATAAATCCAAGCGAAATCAATATCTCGCTTTACGGCAGTAAAGAAGTCAGTATTCCCCATATTAACAATATTCACATCTTCAACACTGCCACCCTCTTGTTTCATTAATGAATCAATCACTGCCGATTCAACTGGTGCTCCCCAACCACCATAGGTCTTTCCTGCAAAATCAGCTGGTGAAGTTATATTTTTGTCCACTGGTGAAGCGAAACCAGATGTATTATGTTGAATAATCGCAGCAATTGAAACGATTGGGATATCTTGTGTTCTTGCTTCTGTTATTTGTTCTTGTGCACTAATACCAAATGCCGCTTTTCCTGATGCAACTACTTGATCTGCACCTGATTCACCAGGTAATGTAATTTCTACATCTAACCCTTCTTCTTCAAAATAGCCTTTTGACTCTGCTACATACAAACCCGTGTGATTTGTATTCGGAGTCCAATCAAGCACCATTGTTACTTTTTCTAACGACTCACCTGTTTCTACTCCCTCATTTTCCTCGCTTGCACAACCTGCAACGAAAAATAAAACAACTAAAACTAACAAACCTAACTTCTTTAACACGAACAATTCCCCCTTTTAAATTATAGAGGAACATATGATGCAACACGAAAATAAAAAAGCACGCTAAGCGAGAGCTAGCGTGCATATCTTTATCATATCACTAATGATTTACGTGTTCAGATATGTTCCCTACGCTGGTCTCAGCCAGATCAGGTTCCAAGGGTCAGTATCTATTGGATACAATCTCAACCGGCAACACCGGTCCCCCCACATGAAACAACCTATTTAATTTCTACACTATCCACTTTGCCATAGGACTAATATAAATGCAAGTTTTATTTGTTCTTTTAAAACTGATCTAACTATTTACTATATTCCTTGGATAACAGTGATACAGATTACCCGCCTTCCTTGTTTACTTCTATAAATCTTGATAAACTAAAATAGTTTTCTAGAAAGAAGGAATAAAAGGAGTTTTATGATGCATCTTAAGAATTACATACAAACTATTTTTGTGCTTTGTTTTTTCATTTTATTAATTGGTTGTGAATTACAATCTTCACCAAATACAACTACAGATCCCTCAAGTACCACCATTGAATCTACAGAAAAGGTTGATGCAAAAGTAAAACGCGTTGTGGACGGTTTATCTCTATGAATACGCACAGATTAATATTGTACATAATTAAATAACATTATAATTTGATATAGAGCTATATAGCTCTTTTTTTATGCAAAATATCTTGTACATATTTATTCGCATTGATAATATAGAGTAAGGATGTATCTGATATTATGTCAAGAAAATGGACACAGCGAATAGGGAGAAAGTTGTTTTTCCCTACCGCGCTTCGCTTGCTGGCCTCTCTGGTAGGAGAAGGGATGTTTCCCTTCTCCTACCAGAGAGGATAATATCTTCTACACAGCTGTATTGATTAAGCGCTTATAATATTTCTTTTCATATACAATTGGTGACATGTATTCATTTGTTGAATGAATGCGCTTGTAATTATAAAAGCTGACAATATACTTGAAAATACTTCTTTTTGCTTGATTTCTAGTTTTATAGTTTTCATGAAAAATCAATTCTCTTTTAATGATACCGTGAAAGGATTCAATGCAAGCATTATCATAGCAATTTCCCTTTCTGCTCATACTTGTAGTTATTCCATTTTTGCGTAGTAGCTTTTGGTAATCATTAGAGGCATATTGGCTACCTCGATCAGAATGATGTATCAACCCCTTTGTAGGTGATTGTGTAACCATTGCTCGCTTTAAAGCTGTTATGACAAATTCTTTTGTCATTCGTTCACCCATAGCCCAGCCAATAAGGCGGCGTGAATAAAGATCCATCATAGAGGCTAAATATAACCATCCTTCGCCTGTCCAAATATAAGTAATGTCACCTACCCAAACCTGTCCGGGTCGGTCAACTTTAAACTGTTGCTTTAATAAGTTTGGGTAAATAGGCAAATGATGCTTGGAGTTCGTTGTTGCTTTATATTTTTTAACTGTTTTAGATCGAATTTGGTTCTCATAATCCGTGTCACAGTCTTTTGGGATACATTAATGCCTTGAGAGTTCAATGTCTTAGTAATTTTAGGACTTCCATAGATCTTCCTTGATTCTAAATGAATACGCTTAATGCGTGCTGTAAGACGCTCTCGTCTCTTTTTCTGATTACTTTTTGTTCGGTTAAGCCAAGCGTAATAGCCACTTTTGGAAACACCTAATACTTCGCACATCTTCGCTACACGAAAGTCGTGTCGGTGCTTGTAGATGAAGTCATAGATTACTTCTGGTCTTTTGCGAAGATGCCCATAGCCTTTTTTAAGATAGCATTTTCCTCTTCTAGATCACGGATTCGTTTTTGTAGGTCATTTTCCATCTTTTTTTCACGTTGTACATTGCCACTACCAACGAAAGCATCATCCTTACCTTGATTATGTTTCTTCACCCAATTATGAAGAGTTTGTTCAGCTAAATCTAATTCCCGTGCAACTTCCGCAATTCTCTTGCCGTCCTCCTTCACCATATGGACTGCTTGTAATTTAAAATCTTTATCATATGTTTTTCTCATTCTATGGACACTCCTGTAAAATTGTTAATTTCATTATACTTGAAATTCTCCCAATTTACCGTGTCCAATTTTTAGACTAACATCAAAATGCTAAAAAACCTTACCCATATCGATATAGATAAAATATCTGAAAAAGTTGAAGAAAACATTAACGCAAAAATGAATAAAGCAGAAGATGTAGATTTCTTACCTACAAAGGGGTACCTCATAGTAGAAGATGCCGCAGAAATTCTTGGAATTAAAAAGGATACACTAAGGACATTTTTAAGAAACGGTAAACTTCCTTCAGCTATTAAAATAAAAAATAAATGGTATATCCCTAAAGAAGAATTACAATCTTATCAAGAAAGGATAAATAATTGGTACAAAAATAGACCAAAAGTAATGAAGAATATTCCTTCTCTGAAAGGTTATTTAACAATGATAGAAGTTTCTGCGCAAATAAATTTAAGTAGATCAAAAACCTCAGTACTTTTAAATAACGAAGCGTTTCCAAATGCGATAAAAATAAAGAATAAGTGGTTTATTCCTGAAGAAGATATTTTGTTTTACCTTGAAAATAAAAAAGACGGAAAACAGGTCCCATCCCCATTTACTAAAGAAAATCAGCTATTAAAAGGACATTTAACAACAAAGGAAATTTCTGAACGCATTCATTTAGGTCCATCAAGAATTCTAGTACTTATACACAATGGTTCATTTCCGAATGCTGTAAAATTTAACGGGAGATGGTTTATTCCCGAAGAGGATCTCCAACTCTACAGTAAACAAAGAAATAATTTACTTATGAACAAAAACAAGCAATCTAATATCCAATCCCTGAAAGGTTATTTAACCACAAATGAAGTAGCGAAGGAACTAAATATTTCTAATGGTGGTGTAACCGCTCTAATAAAAAACGGAAAATTAAGAGATGCTATAAAGCACAAGAAAATATGGATGATTCCTGAATCAAGTTTAACCGAGAGAAAAAAACAAATAGAAAATAAACGAATTAGTATAACAAAACCCGATATGATCAATGAACTAAATCATTTGATTAATAATGTTCAAAATGAAGAACATCTTAAAGAAACAATAAGGTTGTACTCTGATTTTACAATAACTAGATTAAATGCAACAAATGGCAGGATAAATAATGTACGAAGAGTTTTTAATCATCTAAGAAAAATCTTTTATGATATTATCATCAAAAGGTTTTATACAAGAATTAAATAAACCAATTTTAAGGGACTTTGGTTACACTGATAGTGATGAAATTTATTTTCCTAATATTGAAAGTATTTTCGAAGCATATGGGAATGATAAACAGCGAATTATCAACGAATTGCATCATTTTGAATTGTTATTTCAAGAATTATACGAAGAAAGAAATACTCTAAAGGAAAAGTTGAATAAATTGGAGGAATTTAAGGGGAGATTAGAAGAATATACAAAGGGTATTGCTAGTTTACAACAAGAGGTAAAACACTATAAAACTTTATATGAGCAGAAAATTGTATCTAGTGTAGAACCACATCTGAGAGATGAACTAGGCATAAAAGACAACTTACTTGATTTTAATTCCAATATTGAAAAGAACGTTTCATTAAATAACCTTCAACAGCATTTCCCGAAACTTCAGGATGATGATGACAATATTGAAAATACTAGAAATGAAAACATGAAAGAATTAAAGAATCAATTTAAAAACTTATTTTAAAAAATGAGGTTTTGAGAATTTTGAAAAGATTCTATTTTACTTGATGGTTAAACGTCAAATAACCCATTATCCCAAACTCAGGATAATGGGTTATTTAACGATTACTAAAAAACAAAGATATCCCATATCAACATATTTCAATTGCACATCCAGAAATACAAGATCAAGAGAAATCCGATGAAGCCAAAAAATACTATCTTAAATGTAGCCTCGGATACTGTATTATCATAAGGGTTGCCTTTATCACTTAGAGAACGTTCAATATTATTATTGGCGCTTAACAGTTCATCAATTGCGACATTCTTAAATTCAGAACCCCGATCTGCGTGAAATATTTTAACTGTTTCCAATGACTGGTTAACCGATTGATTATTGCGGATGAATTAAGCCACTTATGCGGTGTTTTGAGCCAGTCATTGCGGATAAATGAGCCACCAATTGCGGTACAGAGAGCCACTAATAGAAATGCTCATTTATAGAATAGAGCCACAGCCACAGCGTAGCTGCTTGCCATTGACTGTAACGCCCGATTCTTAGCAGACGGTGGAAGGTGTTGGGGCCCCACCAGCGAATGCTTAGAATCGATTTGCCCTTACTTCATCAAGATTGACATTGTCATGTAGCGACGATTTTGTAACCCATTAAAGTATAGGTGTACTGATAACTTGAAAGAATCTGCGTTATCGTATTCGGAAATGTGATAATTGCTTCAAAATTAGTGGCTCCAGCTGAACAGCGGTTCACGCCTTCCATATAAGCTTGATCACCATGTCGGTTAAGCGTACTATCTTGTAGTTTTTTCATTCAACTCTTAACTGACTCACAAGCCCAGTAATCTTTATCTCGATCCATTTTGTTGAGAGGCTGGTTGGTCCTTAGGCACACCATTTGGATGAACTTTTCTTGGTTCAGTACAATTATTAAATTTCGTATTTGTACCTTGTATTTTGTTTCAACAGTGCATTATTTCAATTTTTTTAAAAAAGGATCCTAGTTATACAAAGAAGTATTTGCCAATTCTACTCTGCAAAATTTGAGTTAATCTTTTAATAATTTTACTAAGTTATTATTTTTAATTCCTTTTACTCCCCAAATGATAGAAATTGATACAATAATTATAACAAGTAGAGATAAAGAAACAACATTTTTAAATGTTAGTAAATTCAAAAATAGATGACCATACTTACTAGTATTTAAAAATATAAAGTCAATTAAAAAGGCTAATAAATAAGCAATTAAGAAATAAATAGTAAAAATCAAACCATTTTCCAAAGATATTATTTTAATTATATCCCTTTTGGAAAATCCTTGACAAAATAAAATAGCGAATTCTTTAGTGCGGTCGAAAATATAACCTTTATTAAGGAAGATTACAACTAAACCAATAATTACAGCTATTATGATAGAACCTACAACTAAATTCCGAATTAGCGAGTGGTATACATATGATAAATCTCCATTCTTTAAATCATATTGTGAAATGAATTGATATTTAGGGAAAACATTCTTTAATTCATTATAGACACTATCAAAGTTTTCTTCATGGTCAACCACAACTATCATTTGGTCAAAACCTGTTCCCATAGCTTGTTTATAATGTTGTAAATCTTTAATAATATTTTCGGAATATTCTTCTGTTGCTCTATTTATTTTATAAGCTTGTACATGAAATTGATAAGCCTCTTCGTTCAATTTATCTTGGATATCATTTTGAGGAAAGTAACCCACATAGATTGGATAAGATGGAGATAAATTAAATCTATATCCCGTATCATAAATACCGACAATTTTATATTCCTCATTAACCAAGTTATTTTTAGGAGAAGTAACATCTAATTCAATTGTACTATTAATTAAATTTGTATTATTTTCTGATTCAGATATCATAAAAGCATATAAATCTGGAATTAATATTTCTTTTGAGCCATCCTTAGGAAACTCTCCTGAAATTATATTTATATTATTAAAGTTATAATTATGAATGACTGAAGAAGGAACGTTTTGTGCTGTTAATGTAAAGGTTATTGATTCTCCATTTCGAATTTGAACAAGATCTTTTCTTAAAAATGCAGGTATATTTTCATAGTCTAATCTATATTCAAACCGATTTCCTTCATGATCATAAAAAGATTGTATACCTTCCACTGTAAGTTCAATTTTATCGATATGTTGAATGTTTTCGACCTTTTTAATATCTTCATTTGAGAACCCAATTCGCTCCCCATCATGACTCGCTAGAATATTATTCTTTTTCAAATCTTCTGATACTTCTGAGGTTAATTTCTGAGTGCTAAAGACAATGGATTTATTATCAACGCCTGAAAAAAAATTAGTAAATGAATCCAATGATGCCGCTTGAAAAGCAGTAAAACTTAAAATAAAAAGCATTAGAATAATTACAATTGGTACCCCTAATAAAAAAATTCTTTTCATTTTACGAAATACACTTAAAAATGTATAGAGAAGGACATGTTTTTTTTGTTTAGTTTTTTCTGTTTGAAGTGATTTTTGTTTTGTTTCAACATATTCATGTTCGTTTTTTGAATAAGTCTGAGTAATTTTCCCATTTTCTAATTTAAAAACTATATCTGCATACTCAAGAATTGAATCATCGTGTGTAATGACAAAGAATGATATTCCTTTATTTTTTAATTTACTGATATAAACCATTATTTTATTGGTTGTCATTCCATCTAAATTTCCTGTAGGTTCATCTAGTAAGATAATCTTTGGAGAACCTAAGACAGCACGACCTATTGCTACTCTTTGTTTTTGCCCCCCACTAATATTTTTTACAACTTCATCTTTTAACTCAAGTAAGTCCATACTTTCTAGAACAGAATAAATATCTTCCCTTTTATAATCCCCTGATAGATAAAGATTTTCATAGACAGTTAATTGTTCGAATAATTTAAAATCTTGAAAAACCATTTTTATTTCATTGGTTCTTAGATGATCCCAATCTTGATTTTTGTATGCTTTGCTATCTTTTCCAAATAATTTATAATTACCTTGATAGTCATTATCTAAACCGAATAATATATTAAATAAGGTGGTTTTGCCACTACCACTTTCACCAGTTAAGACATAAAGACTAGAAGGATTAGTTAATTGTAGGTTAATATCATTTAAAACAACTTTATCATCAAAAAATTTTGTTAAATTTCTTAAATCTAACATAGTATCCTCTTTTCTTGATCAACAAAAATCCATATTCTAATTTTATAGAAATATGGATTTTTGTTAATAATATTCTTAATGGTTGAAGTACGGTGTGAACCATACTTGAGGTGATGCTGCAATACGACCTTGCTTATCCTTTAAAGGTGCAGACCAATGAGTAGTCTCGTATGATTGATGACCACCAATTTGTTTAAAACTACTACTCAAAATTTCACTTCCGGCACCCCACACTTGAAATTGATAGTAATATGGCTCTTCCATCGCGTTTGTTGCACCAATTCCTGAAGCCCCATTCACATCATAACCCCAACTAGATCTCCATGTACCTTGAGCAGCTGATGCAAAAATAGGTGAAAGTAAAATTAAAGTAGCTCCTAAAACAATAAAAATATATTTCCCTTTTTTCATAAAATAACCTCCTCTCACAATTATTATATATATTAATCTTACAAAAAACAACAATATTTGGTATAATTATTCCATGAGTTAGATTATTTCAACTATATCATTAAAATCACTAGATGGAGGATCATTTTGATGAAAAGATTGTCTTTTAAAAAAATTATAATTTTTTTCTTAATAAGTGCTATTGTATATTTAAGCTTATCTATTTTCTGGGGTATATACCAAGCTCAAAATATTAGTGTAGTTCCTATTAAAGATATAAACAGCGTTAGTATATCTGCAGACAAAGTTTTATCAACCGAAACTGAAATTACTGGAGAAGTTAAAGTAGACCATTTTGAAGCAGTATCCCACATAAATAAAGAAAAAGTTGATGAAGTATTGTATATCATCATTCATAAGCAACCTTCTTTTTCTAGTAAAAGTACATTTTCAATTAATTTGGATGATGTAAATGATGTAGATTCTATTAATAATATCTTCATCATATCAGGTAATATATACACAGGAGAAGGAGCAGAGCAAGGTTATTCTCTTGGAGACTTAAAAAAAATTACTGATCAGGAAGTCATATGGGAACAACTTGTAAAGTAATTGTTTTTTTGAAAACCCCCTCTCTCTGCGAAAGTTAAGTTATTCAATGAAATAAGACTACAAATTCGATAAAGGTCAGGCAGAACGACTAAAGCGTTAATAGCTCAGCTGTCTCAATATCCATAGGCATGTGGTAAATTAAGTACAGAATTTTATAGTAAACATCTTTAAAGAACTATGACGGTAATTGCTCAATCAGAAATGGAAACTACTAATATGGAACAAAAACTCTATAGATATGTACAACACCGAAAGTCATAAATACAAATTATGTACAAGAAAAGAAATGTGTACACTATTGATATTTCTTTTTTCATTATTGACACCAATGTTTAGGATAAAAAAATCAATGTGTACATTATATTTTATAGCGATAAGGAGGTTCATGCTATGGATATTGGGCACATTATCTGGTTATTACTTATTGGATTTATTATGTTTACCTTGGATAAAAAACAAGACAATTTTCCGGTACCTACTGTATTGTTGCTTACTGGTATCGCGTTATCATTCATCCCCTATTTTTCTACAATTGAGATTACAAGTGACTTAATTTATAACATATTTTTACCACCACTTTTATTCATTTCAGCCTACCAATTCCCACCTAAATCATTTAAACAAAATGCTGGAATTATATTATTTTTAGCAACAATAGGATTACTTATGACAGTAGCGATATTAGGTGGTACTTTATTTGTTTTAGGAAATTTGTTTACATCTTTTTCTTTACTAAGCTGTTTTATTATTGCATCGATTTTAACTCCTACTGATCCAGTGTCCGTCGTTTCTATCTTAAAAAATTCTAGCAGTGATAAGCGTATTGCTTCTGTAGTAGAAGGCGAATCTATGTTAAATGATGGAACAAGCATTGTGGTCTTTACAGTTTTAGCTAATATGTTTGTTCATCAATCAACCTTCTCTGTGTTAAATTTTACTGAAGATTTCTTATATGTTTCGATTGGAGGTGCAATACTAGGAATTCTCTTTGGATGGCTAATGAGTAAAGGGGTTTATTATACACATCATACAGATTATCAAGTAATGCTTAGTATTGTTTTAGCGTATGGTATTTTTCATTTGGCTGAATTCTTCCACGTTTCTGGTGTATTAGCCACTGTTTCTGCCGGAATTATGTTAAGTTTTGAGTATGGTAAAACAATTAAAGAGTCACACTTTAAAGATGCATTAAATGGTTTTTGGGGAATTATAGAGTTAGCAATTGTCTCATTAATTTTTCTATTAATTGGCATTGAGGCTACAAACTACTTGATTTTTGATCATTGGCTCTTTGCTATCTTAACATTCTTAGCATCTATTGGGATAAGATTTATCATAATCTTTAGCACAACACGTTTATTTCCTAATTGGCGGCATACTGATTGGCGCACATCTTTTATTGTTTCTTGGGCTGGTTTGAAAGGTACAATGTCTATTTTTCTTATACTTACTTTATATAGTAAACAATCGAGTAACACTGAAATAGATTCGATTGTTTCTATCTCCTTTGCAGTTGTTTTGCTTTCTTTGATTGTTCAAAGCTTTGGAATCTATCCATTATCCAACAAACTTTCGTCAGCCACATCAAAATAAAAAATTCAGGCTTTATTTTTTCCGTAGTACGTCAGTTAGAACGTTGTCACAGCTAAATTATTTCCTAAAAAGACGAATTTTAATTCCCTTGATACCAGAATTAAAATTCGTCTTTAACTAAGTAATGTCCCATCCTGATACTTTACCAGGTTGTTTGGCTTTATACAGTGCCAAATCTTTTCTTCACACTGAAGAATTTTTACATTCATAAATAATTCTTTAAGTAATTTATTGTTTCTCTACGTTTTACTCTACGAATTCAGATTGAACATAATAATATAATAGTCTTTCTGTCTCGACTAATGCATCTTCATGTGTGCGTTCATATGCATGAGATGAATCAATTCCTGGTCCAATTAAACCATGGACAACATCATATCCTGCTTTCATAGCAGCAGAAGCATCGGACCCATAATACGGATAAATGTCCAATTTATATCCAATGTGATTCGTTTTACACAAGTCCACCAGATGCTTTCTCAGACCATAATGATAAGGGCCGCTTGAATCCTTTGCGCAAATTGAAACCGTATATTCATCCGTCCGTTGCCCTTCTCCCATTGCACCCATATCCACTGCTAAATACTCCACTGTTTCTGGTGTAATATTCGAATTACCTCCATACCCTATTTCCTCATTATTCGAGATAAGAAAATGCGTCGTATACGGTAAAATAATATTTTCTTGTTGGATTCTCTTAAGTAATTGAATTAACATGGCAACACTTGCTTTATCATCCAAATGTCTTGATTTAATAAATCCATTATCCGTTAATTGTACACGAGGATCGAAAGAGACAAAATCACCAACTTCGATCCCAATAGCCCGCACATCCGCTTCATTCTCCACTTTAGCGTCAAGACGAACTTCCATATTTGCTTGATTCCGTTCTGCTGATCCAGCATCTTTATATACATGAACAGAAGTTTGCTGCATTAAAATTGTACCAGTAACGATTTTACCGTTTACCGTCTCAATTTCACAATACTCCCCTTCCATCGCGTTATAACAAAATCCACCAATTAAAGCTAATTTTAATCTACCGTTCGATTTAATTTCTTTCACCATTGCACCTAAGGTGTCTACATGAGCTGTTAACATTCGGTGTTGTGATTCATCTTGTCCAGGTATAGTGGCAATCAATCCGCCCTTCCTGTTTTTTACAGTCTCTACTCCTATTTCAGCTAACAATTTTGCCACAAATTGAATGACATATTTCGTGTTACCAGTTGGACTTGGTATAGACACTAAATCCTTAATTAATTGTTTTGTTTCCATTACATTTGGATACTTTGTCAATGCTAACTCTCCTCTTTATGCTATTTATACTTACCAAAAAATGAATATTATCTATATTTTAGCGTTATTCATATTGGAGGGCAACCGTCTAAATGAGTTACATTTGTGTATAAATCTATATTGATCTGTTATAGATGCCTCTGTTGCAATTAGAAAATGCTTGCTACGATTAATATGAATAAAATCTAGTATCTTTTAGGAGGATGGTACATGGAAATGAAAATGCATCTTGCTAATTATAAAGTCGTTAAGCAAATGAAAAAAATTAATGAAATACCAAAAGGAGTAAAGATGATTCAAGCACCCCAAGTTTGGAAACAAACAAAAGGAGAGGGTGTGACAATTGCTATTTTAGATACTGGATGTGATACACGACATGTCGAGCTTTCCAATCGAATTATTGGCGGAAGGAATTTTACTACAGATGATCATGGGAATCCGAATAAATTTGAGGATTATAACGGACATGGTACACATGTTGCTGGCACAATTGCTGCAAGCTTAAATAACATAGGTGTCGTTGGTGTAGCACCGAAAGTAAATTTATTAATTGTTAAGGTACTAGATAGAGACGGTGCTGGCGAATATGACTGGATTATAAAAGGGTTAAAGTACGCAATAGAGCAACAAGTTGATATCATTTCGATGTCATTAGGTGGATCCTTTGACCTTCCAGCACTACACAGAATAATTAAAAAAGCTGTACTAAAACATGATATACCTATTATTTGTGCAGCTGGAAATGAAGGGGATGGGAGTGTAGAGACAAATGAACTTTCCTATCCAGCTTATTATAATGAAGTAATTAGTGTAGGTGCCATTGACTTTGAACATCAATCCTCACGTTTTACTAATTCAAACAACAAAGTAGACCTGGTTGCACCTGGTGAAGATATCACATCGACTTATTTAGATGGTGGATATGCGACACTTAGTGGTACATCTATGGCTGCTCCCCACGTAACTGGTGCTCTAGCATTAATAAAAAACCTAACGACGAAGCAGTTTGAACGTGAACTTACAGAAATTGAATTGTATGCACAACTAGTTAGGCGAACACTTCCACTAGGGTTTAACACTAGTTTCGAAGGAAACGGACTTATATATCTGACTTTATTAGATAACCTCTCATCATCCTTCAGGAACCTTACAATAAGTACGTATCAAGTATGATCTAAGTCTCCAAATGACTATCACTTCAACCTATTCTGCACATTGTCTAGATATCTGCTATACTTGTAACAAAAAAGGAGCCCTAACTGATGCAACAACTCCAATTCGAACATGCCTGGAACCGCACGATTAGCGATAAAGATAGACAATTAATTAACAATACATTTCTTCAGACACTTAAGGAAAATATGTCACAAATACAGCTTATATTAGTACGAAAAGCTACTAATCATAAAGGGGAATATTTACTAACTGCATTGATTCATAATTTTTCGGACACCGCTTTTTCGTTTTCAAACACACCCGTTTTTTACGTAGAAAAAAATAAACTTATTGCTAAACAACTTTTTTCTTTACCAAAACTTTCAATTAAAGCAAAAACTAGTATACCTTGGACATTTATTTTCCATCAAGAAAGCTTCTATAAAACGCCTGCTTGGGAAGATGCTGAAATGACGATTTATTTCGAATAATAGCAACAACCCCATAGCCAGTTTGGTTTTGGGATGTTGCTATTTATTAACTTTTTAACCAAATGATAGCATGTGAAGACTGCCAAAAAATCAGTCTTCATCTTTAACATCCATGTCTTCAGGAATAGGTTCATTTAAATAGTCTTGTATTTGTTGCTTGTAACGTTCGACCTGTTTAAAATGTTCCTGAAATTGATCTTGATTAATTAAATAATTGTCACCATCATGTATGAAACGAATTCGTTTTTGAAAAATTAACTGCCTAACCTCTTTTTCTGTAATATCTAAATAATCAGCTGTTTCATTTATTGTTAAATACATGCACATCATCCCTTCGTAAGTTCAAAAAATGTGTTTGGAACTTCAACTTTAAATTCCAACGTTGTATTTGTTATTGGATGCCGAAATACAAGAACATTTGCGTGTAAAGCTAATCTTCCAATTGGATTAGTTGTTGCACCATATTTTTTGTCCCCGACAATCGGTGTCTTCATCTGTTCCATCTGCACACGAATCTGGTTTTTTCTACCTGTATCTAATTCTAACTCTAACAATGTGTATTTTTTATTTGCATCTAACTTTTTCATATGTGTTATTGCTTTTTGACCACCATTATCTTTTGCTGAAGCATACATTTTATGCGTCTTCGTTTCTTTCAACCAGGAAACAAGTTTTTGCTGTTGATTAGATATATGACCCTCAACTACTGCAACATACGTTCTTTTTTTAACTACTTGCTTCCAATGATCCTGTAAGCTTCTTTTAACCTTTTCTGTTCTAGCAAATACCATTACACCAGACGTATCTCGATCTAGACGATGGACGATAAAAATTCGATTTTTCGGATGCTGCATTCTTACATGCTCTGTTAATTGATGATATGCTGTTCTTTGTTTCTCCTTAGAGGAAGCGATTGTCAATAAACCTGCATCTTTGTTGATTACAATAACTTCATCATCTTCATACAATATTTCAATTCCTTTATTTTTATGATTAGGAACAGCATGTTTTAAAATTGTTATCGTCTCTCCTGGAACAAGCTTGCAATTGAATTGGGTTTCTACTCTCTCTCCTACAAGCACTTGACCTCTTGCTAGCATAGATTTTGTTCGATTTCTACCTTGATCCAGTCTTTGTAATAAAAAAGGTAATAGCTCATTCTCTTCTTTGACTTGAAAAATATATTGATCCTTACTTCGTTTCTTTGTCATGTTTTATTGACACTCCGATCTATTACATTAACTTTATTATGCTATGTAAAAAGCGCCATTACAAGAGTAAAGGCGCTTATCTCCAAATTAGTTTAATTGCATTCTTACTTTATTTCTTCTATCAATAAAATAATAAATGAGAACTAAAATGAAGAAGAAACAAATTGTAACATACCAAGGAAACGCAGTGATTGCTTCACCAAATGCAGTATAAATAACTGCTGGCGCTATTAATCCTAAAATAGAATAATACATATATCCTTTTAGATTATTTGTCATTTCCATTAAATAAAAAGATAGTAAATGAAAATGGACAAAAGGCATAATCCTTAATACCATCACCTGTGAAACAGAAATCATTCGATCCTGAAATATTTTCTTTTTTAATCTAGCTATAGACTGACGTAGCTTTGGGAATTTATACACTACTTTATATGTTAAAAGACTCATTAAAGATAAACCAATTAAAGAAAGTATCGCTCCTTCTACAAAACCAAATACAACCCCACCAGCAATACAAACAACGATTACGGGAATAAATAGAATTGGTCGAATAATGTGTAGCACTACAAATAATAATGGCGCATACCATCCAGCATAATCAATAAATGCCTCGATTGATTGGTTGACTTGTTCCATGCTTATATCCCTCCTCTGTTATTTGCTTAGACAATATATGCAATAGCATACTCGTTGTACATGATACATGTTTATATTAGACAGCCCTTTACACATTCTAGGTCTTTCTAATCCACTATAAACTATTCTTTTGTTATCTAAAAGCTTCCTAAAAAAACATTTTATCGAAATTTCACATGAAATCAAATTAACACACAATATTTTAATATATTAATACTTCATGATAAACAGAAATTCAAAAAAAAGATATATTATAAGCTTGCTATGAAACGCGTTTCATCATTTAGAATTCAAAAAGAAGCTTACATATTATTGGCGTTATATCGAATGATCGATAGCGTTACATAAATATGTAAGTGATTACTGATACCATCCGACAAAAAAAGCCGGGCAAGGAACCCGGCTTTTTTACAATGTCTCGTACTGGGATTGAACCAGTGACCCCTTGCCTGTCAAGCAAGTGCTCTCCCGCTGAGCTAACGAGACACGCAATTATTTTAGTAGCACTATTATCATAATCATGTATTGAGTGCTTGTCAATAGTGTCTGTTAACAATTTGTCATCTATCTGTTATAAGCGTAGCTAAACTTGTATTATTAACCAAATTTTTCATTAAGAATATATTACCATTCTTATGTTATCCATTGACTGTTCTACCTTTCTAGTAACCTTCCATTTTTTTGATAATGAAAAGGTATGTTACAACTGATAGCCTTTTAACTAGAGTCATAGACAACAAGGAGGGCTATCATGAAAAATATTAAAAACATTTTACTAACGATAGGATTATCTTTAACTATTCTTCTAGCACCATCTATTGCAAATGCTGCAACGTACACAGTTAAAAGCGGTGATTCTCTATGGAAAATATCAAATCATTATGGTGTTTCCGTTTCTGCATTACAACAAACAAATCATTTAAAAGGAATCACAATCTATCCCGGTCAACTGTTAACATTACCAACACGTATTTCTAATCAAGAAATGGATTTACTGGCTCGACTGGTTCATGCAGAAGCAAAAGGTGAACCTTATGCTGGAAAAGTTGCTGTCGCAACCGTTGTATTGAATCGAGTAGATCATTCTGATTTCCCAAATACAATAAAAGAAGTCATTTATCAACGTTCAGCAGGTGGGTATTATGCATTTACACCTGTGAAAAATGATGCCATTTATCAACCTGCTGACAGTGATGCTAAACGAGCTGTACAAGAAGCACTTGCATTTCGAGGACAAGGACAAGGATCTATTTACTTTTATAATCCAAAAACAGCAAAAAGTGACTGGATATTATCAAGAACAGTAACCATCACGATCGGGAATCATCGCTTTGCAAAATAATGTATTTAGTCCATCAAAAGATTATGAACCTATGAAAAGATAGTAGTTCATAAATCTTCTGATGGGCTTTTTTCTATTTAAACAATATACGTCATGCTATAATAAATAAAAAACAACGTGCTGGGAGGTATTTTAATTGGAAATAATTGAAGTACATAATCAGAAACAATTAAACGATGCTCTTAAAGTAAGAACAAGCGTATTCGTTGATGAACAAAAAGTACCTGAAGATATAGAAAAAGATCAATTCGATGCTCAAGCAGTACATTTTGTTGGTTATATCAGTAACCAAGCCGTTGCTGCAGGTCGTTGTCGAATAAATACAACACATGCAAAACTAGAGCGAATCTGTGTCATCGAAGCATTTCGAGGCCAATCATTAGGTAAAGAACTAATTCTTCACATGGAGCAATCTCTAATAAAGAAAGGTGTTAAAAAAGTAGCATTAGGTTCTCAAACCCACGCTACATCTTTCTACCTCAAGCTTGGTTATCAAACCGTATCAAGTGTGTTTATCGATGCAAATATGCCACACGTGATGATGGAAAAAGCGTTATTTTCCTAAAAGCAAGCGCATAAACGAATTCTCTCTTGTTCATACTAATAGGTAGCAACATCGACAGGGGGGGGCTTAATATGCAACTCGTACCATCTATTTTTATTGAGTCATTATTTGGTTTTTTTGGATTATTCATTCTTACAAAAGCACTTGGAAAAACACAGATTCGTCAACTTACTGCATTTGATTTTATCTCTGCTTTAATTTTAGGAGAACTAGTGGGTAATGCCTTATATGATGATAAAGTCGGAATTATTAGTATTGGTTTTGCGATTTTATTATGGGGTGTACTATTGTACTTTACGGAAATAGCAACTCAAAAAATTAAAAAAAGTCGGTCACTATTAGAAGGTCGACCTTCCATTGTTATCCACAAAGGAAAACTTCAACGAGAGGTTATGGCGAAAAGTAAACTTGATACAAATCAGTTACTTCATCTATTACGATCGAAAGATGTTTTTTCTATTCGAGATGTAGATTATGCTATCTTAGAAACAGATGGTACTGTTTCCGTATTAAAAAAGACATACGCTCAAGAGCCTACTCGTTTAGATCTTAATTTACCAGCTGAGTCAGTTAAACTATCCATGATGTTAATTAATGATGGTGAAATTATTGAAGATAATCTGAAGGAGATTAATCAGGATCAAGAATGGCTTGAAAATGAATTAAAAAAACAAGAGATTTCTTCTTATCAAGAGGTCTTTTATGCAGAATATAAAGAAGGAGAGAACTTATTAGTACAAAAGATGTAAGTTCTCTCCTTCTTTATATAACTTTATTAAAATATTTTCCAGTACCAGTTAGTTGCGTATACATTTTTTCTGTCGCTTCTGACCTTTCCAAAGAGGACAATATAGTATGCAGATTATTTTGTTGATTCCTACTTAGCTCAGCTATATCTGCCTTTTGGCTGTCCATCTCTTTTTGATATGCCATATCTAATTGAACCGGATATAATTGTTCAATTACATATGGATCACGCTTAGGTAATATATCTCGCATATGATAATTGAAATTTTGATAATGATTTATTGGAAGTACATAACCCATAAGTCATTCCTCCCTTTATTACTTATATACCCAACCTGCAGAACAATTATGCCTAAATTTATTTAAAATATCGCTCCCATGAAGTAATTTCTTTTTCGAAGGAATGCATTAATTTCTCTGTTTCTTTTATCGTTGGCATAACTTTTTTTTCTGGATAGCGAAAATACTTTTCATTTCTTTCCAAATGCTTTGCTATAACTGCTACATTATTTAAAAAACGCGATATATTCATTTGTTACCTCCCCCTCAAAATCACTAATATAAGCAAAGGGTCGACACATCTATTCTATTTTCAAATTTGTACTCTCTTATAAAAAAAGAGATAGCCCAAAATTGGTACTATCTCTAATATATTATAGCCAAGAAAACGGGCGTCGATCTGGCTTTTCTTGCTGTTCATCATCTTCTTCCATTTCTTCTACTTCTAACTTTTCTTCTTGTTCGACAGATTCAACCTGTTCATCTGTTGGTCTTCTCACTCCAAAAAATGCATCAAATGGTCGTGGCCGTTCTGTACGCTGGGTTGGTTCAAAATGTACATTATCTGCTTTAATAATTAAGTCCTTTACATGTATCACTTTTTTTGATTCAGACATAACATTTTTCACTCCTTTTCCTTTAAAAACTTAGTCGCTACTAGTCTATGTGACAAGACTTAGTATGTTTGTGATATTCGCCCGTTTATTTAAAATAATGCATTTTATCTCTATAGAAGATGAATGCCTACACAAACCTTACAACAATACATAAGCTATAAGTGACGAATCAGTCATTAAATTTATCGAAAGGAGTTTATCAATATGACATGTGGAGGTAAATACGATTCTGGAAATTGTGTATCAGACATTCTTCGTGAAATTGCAGATGCACAGTCTGATTTACTCAATGATTGTGTTACAAGTTGTGAGCAATCCATTGCAGATTTATTAGGTGACACAAGTCCTTCCAATAATCTCGATACGGTACCTGTTATTTTATACTGTAAAGGCACTTGTAAACCTTTCAAAGGTTATGGCGTACCAGCAGATGATTTAGGTGACGCATTTGCTAGCTTCTATTTCCGTGTAAAGAGTGTAGATAAGGATAACTGCGCTGTATTAGAATTACTTCGTGAAGAAGATGATCATGGAAAAGATCATAAAGATCATAATCAAAAAGATCCTCGTTCACCAGTGCAACAAAACACTAGTGACTTAGAAGTAACAGGTGTATGTATTACTGTTGATTTAGATTGCTTCTGTCATATTACTTGTCTTCCAGCAATTAGCGCATTTTAAATGATTTAAGGTCTGGTGTTATAAACACCAGACCTTTTCTTTTCATTTCGTTCATTTTAAAATCCTAATAGTCGTATAGATTTAATATCGTCTAGCGAGACTTGATGGTATCTTGGCCGTCTAAATGTCTCTATATATACAGTTTCTTCACTACGCTTTCTGATAATACCCTTTAGGCGTTCGTCTTTTGTTATAATTTCACATTTTAATTTTGGCATAAACCCTGGAGATGCAGCTAAATAGTCAACTTGTTCAATAAGTGACATCTCAGTAAAAGGAACCTTTTCTTCAGATCGATTTGTTTCGATTCCTACATTATCATCACTTATCTCTTCTTCTACCTGAATATCATTTCCTTCGTTTTGATCCTTTGATTCATTATCCTCTTCATTAAATGCATCAACTGTTTCATTTTTTTCATCCTCAAAAAACGTATCAAATTCGTCTTCTTCTATAGATGTGTTATTCTTTTTTGCTCCTTTTTTTGACTTTGGACGTTTAATAGGTCTTTCAATATTAGTTGTAGATCGTTTCGTTTGTTTGGGCGTGTGGTAATCTTCTTGCATGTTAGGAGTTGGCGCTTCTAAATCAGGTTGATCAATATATAACATTGGTCGTCTTTTAGAATTTCTCTTTTTTCTGGACACAGTTAGTTTCCTCCTCAAAAACATTCTCCACGTTAATATATGAACGAAAGGATTAAGGTGTGCCCATTAATTAATCAAGACTCAGTACTCGTATAAATAAAAAAGCTTAGCAGAATAAATCATGCTAAGCTTAGTTTGTTTCCTATGACAATCCTAAAATATTATATCCAGAATCAACATGAATAATCTCACCTGTTACTCCTCGTGACAGGTCACTAAGAAGATAATAAGCTGTATCTCCCACCTCTTCTTGTGTTACAGTACGGCGTAATGGTGCTTTCTCTTCGATATCTTTCAAAATAGTATTAAAGTCACCTACACCTTTAGCAGATAATGTGCGGATAGGTCCAGCAGAGATTGCATTAACACGTACACCATGTTGACCAAGATCATTTGCTAAATACTTCATACTCGCATCAAGACTTGCTTTCGCAACACCCATGACATTGTAATTTTGCACCACTCGCTCGCCACCAAGATAAGTCAATGTAACAATACCGCCACCTTCTGTCATTAATGGTTGTGCTGCACGTGCAACAGCAACTAATGAGTAGGCACTGATATTGTGTGCAAGTAAATAGCCATCACGACTTGTATCAACAAACTCACCTTTTAGATCATCTTTTTGTGCAAATGCAATACAGTGCGCTAATCCATGTATTGTTCCAACGTCTTCTTTTATTTGATCAAATGTTTGTTGCACTGCTTCATCACTAGTTACATCACACTCATAGAATAATGCATCTTGTCCTTCAAGTGTAGCAACTAAATCTTCTACTGGTTTTTTAAAGCGGTCATTTGCATAAGTGAAAATTAAACGAGCACCTGCTTGATGCAACGAGCGCGCTATTCCCCATGCAATACTTCTCTTATTTGCCACACCCATAATTACATATGTACGGCCTTCTAACGAAAAATTCATTTATTATCCTCCTAATAGCATTATAGGTTGTTATTAGTATCTGATCTTATTTTAGCTTAATTTAACTAGAAACTCAATTATTATCAACTGAAAAGTAAAAAGACCTACTCTAATTCAAATACGAGTAGATCTTTGAATAAATTAGCTAAATTCTAACAACCCTTGTAGTTCTTCTACATATTCTGTTGATCCAGTAACAACCAAATTATCACCTAAGCGTAATCGTGTATCACCGTGTGGCACAATTGAGTCATCCTCTCTAAAGATACGAACCATAATGACATCACCGGTAAATGGAAATTCTCGAAGCATAATTCCATCATAAACAGAATTATTCATCTGGATTTCATATAACGCACTTTCTTGATTAGTCAGAATGTCTACCACATTTGGTGACTCGATCATCGCTTTAAGCAATGTTTTTGTTGATAACAAGAAAGAAAACACCTCAACCCCATTTTCCTTTAATTGTTTATCAATGTCTGAAATTTCTGCTCTAGCAATGACACGTTCTACACCATTGTGCTTAGCAAAGCATGCGATATCTTTGTTAATCTCCTCATTACCAGTTGAAACAACAACAATATCCGAGTCAAATACACCTAACTCCTGTAATTCGTTTATTTGATAGGATTCTAACTCTCTTATGTCAAATACAGATCGAGTGATTTTTTCATCAATTTTATCCAAACGGGTATGGTATAAATGAGATTCAAATAATTCTTGGTCTAATTCACGAACAACAGGTAATGTAGCTTGATTAGAGCCAATAAAAGATACAATTTGTTTTGGAATTGCTTCTTCCTCGTGGATATATAATTTCTTAAAAAATGGAGGTGTAATAATACAAGTTAACACCGCAACAAGTATTAATGCACTTTCCATTTGGCTATCAATTACACCAATTCTCTCTCCAATTGCAGCAGCTGCAATAACCAATGATAATGTTGAAGTTAAAATCATTCCAGCCCCAACAACTGTCCGGGTATCATACCATTTTTTCAAAATGGCTACAGGTATTAGTTTAGAGAGTAACAAAGCAATTAATAGCAATGGAATCAACATTAATACCATTGGATCTCCAAATAATGACCAAAGATTAATATCTACACCAATCATTACAAAAAAGATAGGAATAAGAAAGCCATAACCGAAGCTATCCAATTTTTGTACCAAATCTTGATTCGGCGCTAGTAATGACACAAGTGCTCCTGCAATAAAGGCCCCTAAGATATTCTCAGCTCCAACTGACTCAGATAGTGCTACCAAAAAGATGATAAGTGTAAATATAGCTCTTGTTCCAATTTGAATGGTCCCTTTTGACATCGCTTCAAGAAATGACTGGTTTTTGAAATGTCTTCCAACAAAATATAATACAATACCTACCGCAAACAGAATCAGTAACAGCCACATATTCCCTGATCCATCTCCATAAATCGAGACAAATACTGCTAGTAAAATCATTGTTACCAAATCGGCAATAACTGCGATTAAAAGAATGGTTTGACCTACTGGACTTTTCATTGCATGTGCTTCTTTTAAGGTTGGTACTACAACGCCCAGTGAGATAGTGGAAATGATTAATGTCATTAAAAATACATTATCAATAAATCCAGCCAGTACAAACAAATAAGACATACCGAATGATAGTAGGATAATACCACTAAATACTAAAATCGCAATTAAAACTGGATTAGGACCGGTATCATAATCATTGCTACGCTTCTTCTTTTTCCTAGTAAAAAGAGAAAAATCAATTTCAAGTCCGCTCAAAAACATTAAAAAGATAAAACCCAATGTAGATAATGTTTCTAACCAATTACTTTCTTCAACTATATTAAAGCCGCTTTGTCCAATAATTAACCCCACAATAATCTCAGCAACAACAACTGGAATGACATTTAAACGCAATCGATGCATGAGAATTGGTGTAATGAAGGCGGCACTAATAACAATAACAAGCGAGCTAACTGACTCAGGATGTGCTTCCAATGTAGTCAACCTCCCCTTCTCTATTTTTGTCTCATTCTTATTGTAATAGTAAATTCATAAATGCGGTTGCTAAACCAAAATAAATCATAACGGATATAATATCATTTATTGTAGTAATAAATGGCCCTGATGCAACAGCTGGATCAATATTAAATCGATCCATCACCAAAGGAACTAACGCACCCGCAATAGTTGCCACGATTAAGGTAGCCATAATGGATATTCCGACTAAAATACCAAGATACAAGGAACCTTGCCAAACGTATACCACAATCGTTATCACTATCCCACAGGTTATTCCTGTAATCAAACCGGTCATCGCTTCTCGCATAATAATTTTCCATTTTCCTTGTTTTTCAATTTCACCTGTAGCAATCCCTCGAACCGCCACTGCAAGTGCCTGAGTCCCTGTATTTCCAGCCATTCCTGCAATTAAAGGAATGAAAATAGCGAGAATAGCAACTTTATCTAAAGTTGCTTCAAATCTGCCAATAATACTTGCAGTAAATAAGCCTAAGAATAATAAGATAATAAGCCATGGTAATCTTTTTTTCGCTGAAATAAGCGCGTTATCACCGGAACGTTCCATATCAGAAACCCCAGCTAACTTCGAATAATCATCATTTGCTTCTTGATCCATGACGTCCATAATATCATCAACAGTTATAATCCCTAATAAATGATCTTGAAAATCGACTACTGGTAACGCTAGAAAGTCATAGTCTCGCATCATTTGTGCAATATCTTCTTGATTTTCACCTACTGGCACAGAAACAACCCGATCACTCATGACATCAGAGATCAACCAATCACCTTCTGCTATAATTAAGTCACGTAATGAAATAACACCAACTAAACGTTTATCTTTGTCAACTACATAAATATAATAAATGGTTTCTGCTTCAGGTGCTTCTTTTCTTAAATGACGCATCGCTTGTTTTACTGTTTGCTCAGTATGAATAACAACAAATTCTGTTGTCATAATACTACCAGCAGTTTTCTCCTCGTAATGAAGAAGTGTTTTAATTTCCTCAGCAGCCTCTTGTTCCATCATAGTTAAAAAACTTGCTACCTTATTTATATCTAATTCATTTAATATATCAACCGCATCATCTGTAGCCATTTCTGCTAACACTTGTGCAGCAAACGTTGGATTCATTTCAATAATGAATTGCTCAGTGAGTTCTTCATCTACATGCTCCATCACATCAGCAACTTCTTCAGGCGATAAATAGGTGTAGATTAAAAATCGAATATCTTCTGTTTGTTCTTCGAATATTTTTGCTTGATCATATGGATGTATTTCTAAAAATTCCGCACGAAATTCATCAATGTGCTCATTAAAAAGTGCATCCTGAATTTTTTCCCACAATTGTTCTCGTTCTTTTTGCTCTAAATGTTCCATCTTTGTTCCCTCCTTTATCGCCTAGACCGTATTATAGTAATCGTCAACAAGTAATTTGTCAATTCATAAAGCTGAATCGATGAGTATAGTTATGCTTTACTAATTCTGTTGGATATTACGTGTAGTTGTTTTTTTAAAAAACAATACTTAAAAAATAAAACATTTTAAGGTAAACTAAGCAATAGAGTTTCATTTATTATTATAAAAGAAAAGAGAATGATGCACGATGGAAAAGAATACATCACCTAAAATAGATTATACATTAATTTCAATTATTATTTTGTTAGGAATAACTAGCATATTTACTTTATATACACTAGAGCCGTTTTTAAAAGAATCCTTTTATATAAAGCAACTTGTTTGGTATATAGGGGGTTCAATCGTAATTGGTGTCATTATGCTAATTGATTACGATCGTTTACGGCAGGTTTCTTGGATATTATACGGTTTTGGTGTTTTAATGTTAGTAATGCTACAGTTACATATTCCACCAGGGATTGCTAATGAAGTTAACGGAACATGGGGCTGGTTTGATTTAGGATTCATTTCACTTCAGCCAGCCGAATTTATGAAGGTTTTTTTGATCATTATATTAGCTCATATAATTGTCATGCATAAAGAAAAATTCAAAGCTTACTCTATGAAGCATGATTTATGGTTGTTAAGTAAAATTGCCTTCATTTCTTTTCCACCAATCGTATTAATTGCCCTACAACCTGATTTCGGAAGTGCTCTGGTGCTTGCTTCAATCGTCATTAGTACCATACTTGTTTCAGGTATACAATGGCGGATTATATTTTCATTATTAGGTTTAGCTATGTTGACCATTGGTTCATTAGTTATATTGTACTTAACATTTCCTGAACAAGTTGAGCAATTTGCTGAAGATAATAAATTTGGACATATTGAAAGTAGAATTAATGGCTGGTTAAACCCGAATAGCAACGCTCAAGGTGATGCGTATCAGTTAATAGAAAACTTAAAAGCAATTGGATCAGGACAACTGTCTGGGAAAGGTATAGGAGGATTTGAAGTATCTCACATACCTGAGCGACAAACGGATTTCATTTTTTCTGCAATAGCGGAACAATTTGGTTTTATTGGTTCGAGCGTATTGTTAATATTATTTTTTATATTAATTTATCGCTTAATTCATATCGGACTTCAAAGCAATGATCCATTTGGAACTTATCTAATCACAGGTATGATCGGTATGTTCACTTACCAAATATTCCAAAATATAGGTATGTCCATCAATTTATTACCGATTACCGGTGTTCCCCTACCGTTTATTAGCTATGGTGGTAGTTCAACCTTAACCTATCTAATCACAATAGGAATTGTATTAAATATTCATTATCGGACCAAAGTATATATGTTTGATTCATAAATAATTTAACAACGCGGAGGCTTCTATATGAGTATTGATATTATTGGTGATGTACATGGTTGTTATGAAGAATTACTTGATTTATTTAAGGAACTCGGTTATACAATAGAGGCAGATATCCCTACCCATCCAGAGGGACGAAAAGTCATATTTTTAGGAGATATTACGGATCGAGGTCCAGCTTCCATTAAAATGATTGAACTGGTATATGAAATGGTCGTACAAAAAAAGGTTGCTGCATATGTACCTGGCAATCATTGCAATAAGTTATATCGCTATTTCCGGGGAAATAACGTTAAAGTAAAGCATGGTTTAGAAACAACAGTTGCAGAATATAACAGCCTATCTACTTCTAAACAAAATGAAATAAAAGATAAGTTTATGCAATTATATGAAGAAGCACCATTGTACTTAGTGCTTCACAAATATCAAGCAGTTATCGCCCATGCAGGTATTCGTGAAGACCTGATCGGTCGTCAGGATAAAAAAACAGCGACATTTGTTTTTTATGGTGACATTACCGGTGAGACACATGAGGATGGTAGGCCAGTAAGGCGAGACTGGGCACAAGCATATCATGGGGATAATTGGATAGTTTATGGTCATACCCCAGTTAAAGAACCTCGTATCGTTCATAAAACCATTAACATCGATACCGGGTGTGTGTTCGGAAATAAACTAACAGCTTTTCGCCTACCAGAAGAAACAACTGTTAGTGTTAATTCTAATCAACCTTATATTGAAGAAAAGTTTAGCTATTTTGCATAAAGAACGTTCGATTTTGGTTCAAATAATTACTCCCAGCGAAAGCATTTTGCTCATTTCGCTGGGAGTAATTTTTGCATATCTGCTGGTAACTTAGAAGTAAATGTATGTTTCTCTTTCGTAATTGGATGGATAAATGATAAAGATACACAATGTAAGGCTTGGCGATGCAAAACATCTGTTTTACCACCATACAACTCATCACCAACTAACGGATGACCAAGATGTGAAAAATGAACACGAATTTGGTGCGTCCTCCCTGTTTCTAACCTTATGTGCAACAAAGAATCAGAATTTGTCTCTTCCAATACGTGATAATGCGTGATGGCTCGTTTCCCCGAAATATCTACCCTTCGTTCGATAATAGACGCTGGATTTCTGGCTATCGGTGCATCAATTCTCCCTTGCTTTTCTTGTAAATGTCCAGATACAATCGCTTGATACCGTCGTTCTATCTTACCTTGTTTTTGATCCATTGCAAGGATAGAATGACTAAGTCGATGCTTTGCTACTAATACCAATCCGGAAGTATCTCGATCTAGCCTAGTGACAATATGTACCGTAAAATCTATTTGATTTTTTTCATAATGATACAATATGCCATTGGCGAGTGTTCCTTTTGTATGATGAATGGATGGTATAGTTGCCATCCCTGCCATTTTGTCAATAACTAATACATCATCATCCTCATAGACAATATTTAAACATACTGGCTCTGCTCGCATAAACGATCCCCGATGTTCTTTAGGAAAAACAACCTCTACTATATCATTTTCGTGTAATACTCGGCGAACAGTCGCACATTCCCCATTTACTAACAGACTTCCAGACTGAAACTTAATTGCTTTAATAATACGTCGAGAAAACCCCTTTGTATCTTTTAGGTATTCTCTTAGTAATAAACCACTTTCTTCATTTGTTACTTGCCACTTCACTATTCTCTTCACCTTTTCATCTTTCTTATCGTTCATCAGATATAAAGGAATCACGAACCCGCTTCCAAAATGGAAAAGACCTAAATCTTGCAAATCGAATTTTTTCCTCTGCTACTTGGTATTCAATCGACTCAATATTGACTACACTCTTAGTAATATGATCGATCGTCAATAAGAAACTTTGGTTCTCCTCTACTGGTTTAAATTCACATACATGATGTTTTGGTAATATCAAAGGGGAGCCAATTGTTCGATATACTCGGTTATTAATGGATGACATCTCTGTAATTTGTACAGAAGCTAGAGAAGGATGAATAATCGCTCCACCCAATGCTTTGTTATAAGCTGTACTACCAGAGGGAGTGGAAATACACAGTCCATCACCTCTAAAACGTTCAAACTGCTCCCCCTTAATATTCACATCTAATACAACAGATCCTTCTACTTTTTTAATTGATGATTCATTTAAAGCTAAATATCGCTTCGATTTCTTGTTTTTTGTATGAATTGTCATAGCTAATAAAGGGTATTCCACAATTTGATATGGATTTTTTGCAATATCAATTACTAATTTTTCAATTTCTTCCGGAACCCAGTCAGCATAAAAACCTAAATGACCTGTATGCACACCAATAAATGCAGTTTTGTTTAATCGGTGGCTGTAATTGTGAAAAGACTGCAAAAAAGTCCCATCTCCACCTACTGATATTGCCAAATCAGGCGCTTGTTCATCGTATTCTAAATCAAAATCAGTTAAATATTGACGTATTAATGCTTTAATACTTTCAGATTTGTGATCACCTTTTGATGTAATAGAAAACTTCATGAGCTATGAACTGCCTCCTCCTTTATGCTTATGTGTAAGTTTGTATTGATTAAAAATGCGTTGTGCCTCTTGGACTTCATCTTTAATCATAGCCATTTCTTCATCTAATTGAAAAGCTGCTTCTGCCGCACGTTTTAATTTTGATTTAATATGTGATGGAATTCGGCCTTGGTATTTGTAATTTAAAGAATGCTCATTTGTTGCCCAAAAATTCATAGCTAATGTTCGAATTTGAATCTCCGCAATGACCTGCTTTTCACCTTTAATAGTAGCAACAGGATAACGAATAATCATGTGATAAGACCGATAACCACTTTCCTTTTTATGTTCTATGTAATCTTTTTCTTCAACAATCTCAAAATCATTTCTTTCTCGTAACATGGTAACAATCGTGTAAATGTCATCAACAAATTGACAGACAACACGAACACCAGCAATATCTTGCATCTCTTCTTCTATTTTATCAAGCAATATATTTTTCCGTTTTGCCTTATCAATAATACTTGAGATAGGCTTTACTCTTGCAGTAACAAATTCAATGGGGGAATGCTTAGACTCATATTCGTATTGTGCTCTTATCCCCTTTAATTTTACTTTTAATTCTTCAACTACTTGTATATAAGGTGCGAGAAATGTTTCCCAATTCAAATCGGACACCGCCTCCATGTCAATTAATTCTTATTTTATCATCATTGTATCATATGTTTGTTTAAAAGCATTATAATAACTTCATTACAGATTTACGCATATATTATTCGACATTTACTCAAGTCATCCTCTATACTAATATATAGCAAATAGCACTAGTAATCGGGAGTTGATCTAATGGTTCAAGAAATAGAAATGGAAAGTAAAAATTTATTAACTAAACAAGAGTATAAAGATCTAATTCACTATTTTAATTTAGATACAGAGGTACCAAAAAAACAAGTGAATTATTATTTTGAAACACCAGATTTTCATTTAAAAAATACCGGATCGGCATTACGCATTCGGGAAAAAAACGGGCAATGGACACTAACATTAAAACAACCTTATCATGAAGGCTTATTAGAAACGCATGATCAATTAACGGAAACAGAAGCAAAACAAGCGACAAACGATCAAATCATTGATAAACCAAATGTCGGAAAACAATTAAAACAATTAAAAGTTGATAGAACAACAATACAATACATGGGTTCCTTAGAAACACACCGCTTCGAGGTACCATATAAAAATGGACTAGTAGTTATCGATTTTAGTAAATTTAACGGTTATTCGGATTACGAATTGGAAATTGAATCATCATCTAAGTTAACAAGTGAAACAATAATGAAAGAGTTAGCAGAGATCTTGGATATATCCATAAAGCATACGCCAAATAAAATTGAACGTTTTTACCATACGTTACAAAAGTAATTTATCACGTAATCCTATTCCTTAAACAGATAAGTTGCCCAATTTCAAACAATGCTGTTAGAATAAGTTATTAGATAGAGTTATGAATAAATAAGTAGATAGGCTGTCACATCAAAAGTTTATCTTTCAATACACTGGTCAGTATTTATTGAAAAACATGGGTATCCTAAATGTAACTTGATACTTCAAATTTATATAACATCCAGATTTGTTGTTAATAAAGAATCCTACTGCTAACTTATAATTAAACAAAGAAACCACATCCTATGATGAATACACCTGAAAATGAGAAAGGAGAATCGATGTGAGCTGGAATGTATCTGGATCATCCGATCATGCTACGGCACAGTTTGGCTACTTTGATCTTCTTAGAAAACCAATAGAAATATATCTCTTTATTAATCCCTTATGTCCAGAATGTTGGTCACTTGAACCATTATTAAAAAAATTAGTGATGGAATATGGTCGATTTTTTACCATTCGTCCAATATTAAGTAATCAACTATCTACTTTAAACCAAGAAAAATTCAATAAGAAAGAGTTAAAAAAACAATGGGAAAAGACTAGCAGCTTGACTGGGATGTGTTGTGATGGTGATTTATGGCTAGAAAAACCTGTACACTATCCCTCTATTCTCCCAATAGCGATTAAAGCAGCAGAACTTCAAGGGAAAAAGGCAGGAAAGAAATATTTACGAAAAGTTCAAGAGTGTGCTTTTTTAAATAAACGAGATATCACTACTGAAGAAAATTTAATTGCCTGTGCTGATGAAGCACAATTAGACGTTGTAGAATTTAAAAAGGATCTATATTCTAACTCAGCAAAAAAGGCGTTACAGTGTGATTTAAAGTTAGTCAAAGAGATGGAAGTTGATTATTTTCCTTCTATCGTTTTTTTCAATCAAGCTGGTGATGACGAGGGATTAAAGCTCTCTGGTATATACCCATATGAAGTTTATGTGAAGGTACTAAAAGAAATACTACAGAAAGAAGTAAAACCTGTTGAAAAACCCTCATTAGAGGAATTTATTGCACATTTCCGCTTTGTTGCAACAAAAGAAGTTGCTGTTGTATTTGACTGGTCCATAGAACACGCAATAAAGGAATTAAAGAAATTACAACTAAAACAATTAGTCCATGAAATTCCAGTTAAACATGGATCATTTTGGGAATACGCGAAATAAAGTGGAGGATACTGTTACAATCAGCATCCTCCATTTTATTATACTTTTCAAAGAAACTGTTACCCATGTCTAGATTTAAACATAAAAAAAGCGAGTGTACATTAATGTACACTCGCTTCACCTAGTCTATTTCTAGACAAGGGGGGGATGGGAGAAAGTTTCAGGTCAAACAAAGGGGTTTTGTTTGTTAAACATCTCACATTTAGAATATACCAAGTATTTCTATGTGGTGCAATGGTTAGCTATGCGGTTTCACAAAAATGTCAAAGTTCTACTTCTGTTGTTCGATACATAAATTAAATTAAAAATTAGTATTTATTTCGTAATATATTTTTCAATCCAAAGGAGGTTGCACATTTGCGTCATTATTCACCTTGGATCTTTCTTTTTTTAACTTGTATTGCTTTTGTTGTTAATTTATTTGGATTAATGGAGCTCATTTCAAAAATTATTACCTTACCATTTTTATTTGTTTGTATCTATCTAACCTTATTTTCCTTCACTCATCGGCATACTTATCGTGGAAGATAAAACGGAGTTGTCTTTAACAGGCAACTCCGTCTTAATTTTATTGTTCAACTTTATCTAATAATTGTTCCATTTCATCAAGTTTTTCTTCAAACACCTTCAATGCTTGCATGATCGGTGTTTTTTCTGTCATATCTACCCCAGCTTGTTTTAATACTTCAATAGGATAATCACTACTTCCAGCCTTAAGGAAGCCAAGATATCGCTCAACAGCTGGTTCTTTTTCTGTTAATATCTGAGACGCAAGTGATTGCGCAGCAGCATATCCTGTTGCGTATTGGTATACATAATAATTATAGTAAAAATGAGGTATTCTTGCCCATTCTAAACCGATTTCTTCATCAATGGTAATTTCTTCACCAAAATATTTTTTATTCAGCGTATAATACATTTCGGTTAATTTATCTGGTGTTAAAGCCTCTCCGTCTTGTGCTTGTTTATGAATAAGGTGTTCGAATTCGGCAAACATTGTCTGGCGGAAAACAGTTCCTCTGAATCCTTCAAGAAAATGATTCAATAAAAATAATTTTTCTTTATCATCATTTGTCTGATTTATCAAATATTCATTTAACAAAGCCTCATTACAGGTAGAGGCTACTTCAGCCACAAAAATAGAATAATCGCCATAACGAAAAGCTTGGTTTTCTCGTGTGTAATAACTGTGTAATGAATGTCCCAATTCATGGGCTAAAGTAAATAAATTATTTAAGTTATCCTGCCAATTCATTAGGACATATGGATTTGTTCCATACGTACCGGAAGAATAGGCACCGCTACGTTTCCCTTTATTCTCTTCTACATCAATCCACCGGTTTTCAAAGCCTTCTTTCAATCTTGAAACATATTCTTCACCTAATGGTGCCAATCCTTTTAAGACATGTGCTTGTGCCTCTTCATAACTATATTTCATTGAAACATCTTTAATTAGTGGTGTATACAAGTCGTACATATGCAATTCTTCTACATCTAAAACTCGCTTACGTAAAGATACATATCGGTGAAGGAGATCGATTCGATCATTAATTGTTTCAACTAAATTATCATAAACTTTTTCTGGAATTTTATTATTATCTAAAGCCGCTTCACGAGCAGATTGATATTTTCTAACCTTTGCATTAAAATTATGTTTTTTGACTGCGCCGGATAATGTTGAAGCGAATGTATTAATAAAATTTCCGTACGTATTATACATTGCTTTAAATGCATTCTTACGCACTGATTGCTGATCGGATTCTAAAAAATTAAGATAGCGACCATGTGTTAACTCTACTTTATTTCCTTTATCGTCTTCAATGGTTGGAAACGTAAGATCTGCATTATTTAACATGCCAAACGTTTGCGAAGCATTATCCGTTACTTCAGATACTTCCGCTAATAGTGCTTCCTCTTTCTTTGATAACACATGATCTCGTCTACGGGTGATTTCTGCTAAAGCTTGACGATAGTGCTCTAATTTAGGAACGTCTTTAAAAAACTGCTCCAGCTTTGACTCTTCTATTTGTAAAATCTCTGGTACAATAAAACTCATCTTACTTGCAGCTAAAGTTAATAGGTTTTCTGCTTTTGCATTTAACGCTTGATAAAATGAATTCGTTGTGTCTTGATCATAGCGCATATGGGCATATGTATACAACTTACCAATTCGCTCTGAAATCTCATCCTGTAATACTAGCAAGTCATACAAGTTAATTGCTTCTTCTGCTAATTTCCCTTGATAATCCTGAATTTTTGGAATTTCTTTTTTTAATTCCTTTAATTCCATTTCCCATGACTCATCAGTCGAGAATATATCTTCTAAACGCCATGTTTTCTCAACTGATACTTGATCCCTTGTTTGTAACTTTTGATTTTCCGCTGTCATTTAAAAAACCTCCACTTCTTCTTTTTCGACCATTAATGATGGTAATCCAATTACTCTATTACTTACTATTATAACTTACTAATTAATATTCATGTGTCTTTTTCTATAATATAGCAAATTGTTTCATGATTAACTTATCCTGTTCAAGCGCTTTATCTAGGGATTCATACGATGTTAAATCCATTTGTAGTTGAAAAGTATCATGGCTTATCTCTTGGATATATTGGAGTTGTAATAATATATTTAAATATTCTTTGATTGGATGGTGTTTGGCATATACGAGAGGAAATTTGTAATCGGGAATCATGTACCGAGTTAAAAATTGTTGACATTCATAAAATGTGACACGTTTTTTCTTTAATAATAAATCAATGCATAATCTGCTTTGCCAATTCCATGGTGCAATCATCATTTTCCATTGACTAACAACTGGTAAATGAATAATGGAGGGTAAGGTAGTAGGATGATATCGATGTAAATACAACCATTGACGCCATTGTTTTTCACTGCTGCTTGGATGAGAACTGTTATATAATCGAAATTGTTTTTTTTCAACTAACCACAATGTGGCTCTCTCCTCGCTTGTTTTATTTGCTATCTTAAATAGATCAACAAATTTCAGTTGAGAAATGGGATGAAAGGATAAGTTACCAATTGCTGTTCTTCGCCCATTAAGCCAACTATTTTGATTAATAGCGAATTTTTTACTGTTCGGACAATAATAGAAAAAATAAGTTGGCAAGTTTGCTTTAAATTGATGAATGAAATGATGCTCTGTAGGGGTTAAATATAATTGTTGATGGTTGCGACGCCTCATTCGATTGCCGCCTAAAACCCAAATAGGAATGATACCTAGTTTTTGATAACCAGCTGTTCTTGAGATTAGTTGCTTTATTGGGATAGATGCACATTGAAATTCAATTGCGATCTTTTTATTATTGTGGAATAGAAGGAGATCAGGGCGTTGTTTAATTTGAGGTAAGTATTTTTCCAATTCGACATAATATCCTTGCGCTAGAAGCCAGTCATAAAGATCTATTTTTCCTTGTTCATGGTATTCACCTTCCCCTTGAGAAAAAGCACAAGCACTTTTTCGTTGGTGAGCAAAATGGGCAATTCTTTTATCGCCTATTCTTATATTTACCCTTTCTTTGCAGCATGGGCAATAAAATGGATGTTTTGATTTTAAGCTTAGAGCCACATCCCTTGATAATAATGGAAGTATAATTATCTGGCCATCTTTCGAAATTGCTTTAAGCATATATTCACCTTCCTTTGTTTTAATGGATACATATTCGACAAAAGATTGCATAATCCTTCTTAATCCAAAAAAAAGAAGCTGTCGTATAGACAACTTCCGCCATTGAAAGCTTATCACTTTTCTGGAAAATAGCTACGAATTTGTTCAAATACATCTTGATCAAAAATAACTTTACCATATTCCTCTAATAAATGTATCGTCTTGTTTGTTTCTTGTCCATATTCTAATAATTGACTTTCAATATCTGCTTGTTGGTCTTCATTTAAATATAAGTCATCAAATTGGACTAATAATACATATTTTCCTTGATAATGATATAATGTATCTTTTACTCCTTCTATTTCAATTGATTGATGACTTAACTGTATGACGTCTTCAAACTCTTCAAATTGAATAATTGAAATTAGATCTTCATCTATTGGATACAGCATATCTTCTTCTTGATCATTTTCCGATTCGCCACCAAACTTTTCATCAAGTAAAGACTCTATCTTTTCATCAATCGGTAAATCAAAAGTGCTTCCTGCTTCGGTAGGCAGTTCTAAATTCTGACCATCCTTTGAAAGTTTGGCTTTGGTAACAACAATTTCTAAACCTTTATCTAAAGCTTGAACTTGAATCCAAAGCGGACCGTCTATATTAAAATCTTCATCAGTATAATTCACTTCATCCATTACTTGCCAAAAAAGTTGTTCGCTTCTTTCACGATTGTACCAAATTTCTTCTCGATCAAATCCTCTATTTTCAATATCCATATATGATATATAGAATTTAACCGTGTTCTCATTTATTCTTTCGATTTCCATTTGCTTTTACCTCTCCCTTCTAAAATATATTAGGTGGAAGGGATAACTTCACCTATTATACCTTACCCGAATGAAATAGTACTTAATCATCTAACATGGATATAGATCTTTATTCTATTCTATGATAAATTAGTTGTAATTGAAAATAGATATGCCTAAAAAAATTAATTTTTATTAAAAAATATCACAATTATTTGACATGTTATTATATAAAGTTCTCTGTCAAATGTGGTGGTGTGGTTCTCACTCCACCATCTCTTTTATAAAAAGTTTATTATAAGCAATGCTTGTACCTAAACCGCAGGGGAAATACACTCGCTTTTTTTGCTTCTATTGATGCCTTGAAAGATCAAGGGGGCACCACCACATTTAGTATACAGCCAACATATATTTATAAAAAAAACGCTAACCCTAGGTTAGCGTTTTTTTGTAAATATTATGCTTCTTTTGTTGCAGGTAATGGATATACACTTACTTTTTTACGGTTACGTCCAACTCGTTCAAAACGAACCACACCGTCTGTTTTAGCATAAAGTGTGTCATCTCCACCACGTCCTACATTGACGCCTGGATAAACTTTTGTTCCACGTTGACGGTAAAGAATAGATCCACCAGAAACAAATTGGCCATCAGCACGCTTGGCGCCTAGACGTTTTGATTCAGAGTCACGACCGTTCTTTGTACTACCCACACCTTTTTTAGATGCGAAAAATTGCAAATCTAAACGTAGCATTGGTTTGCACCTCCTTATTTGTCAGAGATGGTAATATATTGACCATAATCACGAGCGATTGTTTCTAATGATACAATCATTCCTTCAAGTAATAATTGCACACGTTCAAACGTGACACCTGTTACTTGTGTAGGAAGCGTAACATAAAGATAACCACCCTCGCCACCCTGGTCAATAATTGGCTCAATCTCACAAAGCTTTATCATAGCATTAACGGATCCAAACGAGACGGCTGACACTGCTGCACAAACTAAATCATGACCAGCAGGACCACTCTCTGCATGTCCGCTCAACTCAAAAGCTGAAACTTTCTTATTCGATTTACGATAAATCGTAACATTAATCATATAAGTCAACCTTACGCATTGATTTTTTCAATCGTTACTTTTGTATATGGCTGACGATGACCTTGTTTACGGTGGTAGTTCTTTTTAGGTTTGTATTTGAATACAGTTACTTTCTTTTGACGACCTTGTTTTTCAACTTTTGCCGCAACTGTTGCACCATCAACGTATGGAGATCCGACTTTTACATCATCACCACCAACGAAAAGTACTTTGTCAAAAGTCACTGATTCTCCAGCTTCTGCTTCTAATTTTTCTACAAAAACTGTTTGTCCTTCTTCAACTTTTACTTGCTTACCACCAGTTTCAATAATAGCGTACATACTACCTGCACCTCCTTCAAAAACTCAGACTCGCCATACAGGTGTTGTAAAATACAACTTATGCTTTACCTGTTCTGTGCGGTTGTAGCAACAGGTGCTACGATGAATAACGTATTGATATTATCATGAATTAAACCAATTTGTCAATAACCCGATCCTTATTCTTTTCCATATACGATTTAATAAGATCTTGGGTTCCAACCCGTTTAATATGAAAACCGGTAACTCCTTTTGTTTTTTCAAAATAAATGGACTGTTTGATATTTATCTCAATCTTTTTCTGATCAATGTATTCATACCATAATTCTAGCACTTTTGGTTCCACTTGGATCAATAATGCTTCAACCTCAGATGTTTGATATTGATACAGTGTTCGTTCTAGGCTAAAAACAAAAGACAGTGGTGCATACGCAACTTTTTTCCTGTTCGGTTGTCCCCCTAATAATTTAGTAATAGAAGGAGCTTCTCTTTTCCTTGTTATTTCTAGTAATCCCAGTTTAGTGAATCCGTACACTACTGTTTTCATACGATCAAAAGCAAAGACTTTCCTCAATGCATGGATTACCTTTTGTTGTTCTTTTGTTGATTTCATATCAATAAAATCAATGATAATAATACCAGATAAATTGCGTAATCTAATTTGTTCTGCAATTGCTGTTGCAGCAAACAAGTTAGTTTTTACATGTGTTTTACCTTGATGATATCGATCTGCAAAACCACCAGAATTAACGTCAATGACAACCATCGCTTCTGTTTCCTCTATCGTTAAAGTTATACCATTCTCTAATGTGACAACTGGATGGAGTAGCTGTTTAAAAAGTTGATCAATAGTCATTGGCAATGCTTGTTCCATTGATTTTTTCCAATGAATCATACTAATCATTGTTGGAAATTTTTGTTTCAAGTGTTTACTTAGCACACTACTATCGACGTTGATTTGATTTATTTCTGATGGTGAATAGCTACGAATTACACGCTCTGCTACAGAGTCCTCAAAGAGAAGAGACGGGGCTTTTTTTGATTTAGCCTGATTGAATAATTGATTCATTTGAGATCGTAGCATGATGAATTCTGTTTTAATCACGTCATCCGCTACTTCTGAAGCAGCTGTTCGAAGAATAATTCCCTCTTTGCTTTCGATCACAGAAGCAAGCATTTCTTTTTTTGATTCAATCGCCAATGCAGTTAACTTTCTGGAAATCACTATATTATCACCATATGGCAAATATATTAGGTATTGACCAGGTAAAGTAATATTTGCTGTTAATCTAGCTCCTTTAGATTCATAAGCATCTTTCACAACCTGTACCAGTAACGTCTGTCCTTCTGTAATTAACGATTCGATTCGTGTGTCTGGATCAAATGGAAGTTCTTTTCGTTGTAAAAATCCATCTTGGTCTGCACCAATATCGATAAACGCAGCTTGCAATCCTTTCTCAACCTTTTTTACCTTTCCTAAATAAATATTTCCAACTTGCTGTGGTTGATCTGGACGATCAATAATCAGTTCTTTTATTTGAGTGTTTTCTATTGCGATTGCAATTTTTTCTGTTGTTTCATTAAAAATATAAAAGGAAACCACATACGATCCTCATTTCTACTAATTTTTGCAAACATCCTCCACTGTTGCTTGGTATTGTTTTAATGTGAAATATGTATAAAGACATTGTCTTTCATCTGTTGTGTTTAAGCTATGCTGTACATATATGTCATGCTGATATCCTCGATGAAATTGACTAAATAAATCGATTAACTTTGTTTGAGTTGGCACTAGAATTGGTCGTTTTTTTTGATTAAAAGATAAAGCTTGTTGTCGATTTAATAAAAAACGCATAAAGACATAAAAACGTTGTTTCCATTCTAATCGATTTTCCCATAGGATAAAAGTAAATAATAAATAAGTACTAAACGCAACTTCTTGTTGATATAACATAAAACCAATTAAAGCTAATGTAAAACTTACTGATGTAATAATGGTCATGGTATGTGCTTTACGGAAAGGATATCGAAAAGATAGAATGGTTAATAATAATTTACCCCCGTCTAATGGGAAAATGGGTAATAAATTAAACAGAAGAATCGTCCAATTAAATTGATAAGCCATGGCTAGAAGGGAAGGAGAAAGTAAAGACAGATGTTCCATCCCTTGCAATAAAAAAAATATCCCACAATGTTGTAAGGGACCAGCCAATGTTATCATAATTTCTTCATGTAAGGGGCGATTAGCATACTCATCCGTTTCCATTACACCACCAAACATCCATAACATAACTTTTCGAATTTTCCATCTAAAGAATGTTGCTGCAAAAAAATGTCCGCTCTCATGAATGCACACAATAGAAAAGACAAGAAGGAACTCCATTATTGTACCGGTTAGTAAAGAGACAGTTAAACTAAACCATAAGGTTGGATGAATAACAATTGGCGGTAGATAATTACGAAGCATCATCAACCCGAATCACCTGCACTGGATCAAGATATTGATTATTTTTCTTCACAGCAAAATATAGTTCTTTTTCATCTTCAGAAGGAACAAACTTACCTATTTCTTGATTGGCTTTAATAAATTGATATTGGTTTACATGGATATCAGATAGATTACCATAAATAGATTTACTTTTATCAGGATGTTGAACAATAATGGTTTTATTTGTCTTTCGATCATTACCTGCAAAAATTACTGTACCTTCATCCATTGCGTAGACGTTTAACGGATTATTTGCTGTAATCAAAATACCTTGTCCATTCACTTGAAAGGATTCACTTATTGTCCCATTTACAGGCAAAGCAGTAGCTGGTTCTGTTGTGTTCACCGAATTATCTGAAATAAAGGCTAAAGGAGAACCAAATTGTTGTTGGTACCATTGATTTACAGTTGCAAAAGGGAACTCTTCAGTTAAAGCAGTAGTAGCCCATTGCTTTGGTTTTGATAACCATGCTTGATCTACCTGATGACTTATTGTAAAAAACAAAAAGATAATTGCAGCAATCATAGATTTCAAAAGAAAAGCAGAGAACCAGGTATCCTCTTTTGATGATTGGGATAATTTAGCAAGTGTTGGCATGTAACCATGCTTCTCCTCGTCATCCACAAAATGTTTTGCAGTATACGTTGATGAATGGTTATTTTTGCGATACATATTTGGTAACTTCTTTTGTTTACGTCGGGCAATCTCTTTTCTAATATGTTCTACATCTTTTTTCATTATTCTTCACTTTCCTTCATAAACGATTTGTACAAGTCTATGAACGAATATTACTTATTATGTGTACACTTCCAGAATAAAATAAAAGCTTCTTTTAAAAAATTAATTTATGCATAAACATAAAGAAGTACTTACGAAAAAACGTAAATACTTCTTCTTTCTTTATGAACGCATTCCAAAAAATTTTTTCACTTTTGATAAGACACTTTTGTCGTCTTCAAAAGACTGTAGAGGCACTGATTCACCTAAGATTCTTCTACTAATATTCCGATATGCAAGTGATGCTCTCGTATTTGGCTGAAATGCCACAGGTTCTCCATGATTAGATGCTTTAATCACTTCATCATCATCAGCAATAATGCCTAAAAGCTCAATGGATAAAATCTGTACGATTTCATCAATATCTAGCATATCACCGTTTTTCATCATATGATTACGAATACGATTAATCACTAGTTTTGGAGATTCAAGGTCTTCTTTTTCTAATAAACCAATGATACGATCTGCATCACGTACGCTAGACCTTTCAGGCGTTGTTACAACAATAGCCTTATCTGCACCAGCAACCGCATTCTTATAGCCTTGTTCAATTCCTGCAGGACAGTCAATCAAAATATAATCAAACTCTTGTTTAAGTTCTACAATCATTTTCACCATTGCTTCAGGGGTTAAATCAGTTTTATCACTCGTTTGTGCAGCTGGTAAAAGGTATAGATAATCAAATCTTTTATCCTTGATTAATGCCTGTTTGAGTTTGCAACGTTCCTGGGCAACATCAATAATATCATAGATAATACGGTTTTCTAGTCCCATAATTACATCTAAATTTCTAAGTCCAATATCAGTATCCATCAAACAAACTTTTTTATCATTTAATGCAAGTGCAGTACCCAAATTTGCTGTGGTAGTTGTTTTACCCACACCACCTTTTCCAGAAGTGATTACAATTGCCTCACCCATTTAAAATTCTCCTTTCAAACCCATTTAACTCAGGTCTTTTTTGTGTAAGAATTTGCAATCGATCGATGACTATTTTCTCTTCTTTCTCATCAATAAAGCCACATTCCATATAGACGCCAACTGATTCATAGTCTGGTGATCTACTAATATGATCTGCGATGCGCAATTGCATTGGTTGCATATAAGAGGCAGCAACTACCGCCTGTCTATTACCATGATACCCAGCATGTGCAACTCCTCTTAAACTACCCAAGATAAAAATATTACCTGTAGCAATTAATTTCCCACCAGGGTTAATATCGCCAACTAATAACACGTCACCGGTTACTTCAATCACTTGTCCTGAACGAACCATTTTTGTGATAACTTTCATTTCGTTTTCATTTTTCCATCTTAATGCATCTTCTTTTAAAATTACATTCGATTCAATCGCTTGTACAACTAACTTATGTTTACTACGAATTAAATCACGAAGCGCTTGCTCCTGTTCCTTATGTAAATACCGATTCCCTAAATGTATTGTCACCGTTATCATCGGAGCATCCTCATCAATATATTCAGTAGAAAGGACACGATCTAATTCTTCTAATATTACTGTGAAAGAACAGGAATCATCTATGTTTAATGTTAAGCCATCCCGTGTTCCCTTTATTGTTATCATTTGCTTGTTTATTGTCACGGTTGGTTCACCTCATTCTTCATATCATTAGAAAAGCTCATTTATTGATATAGTACTTATGAAAATGCATTTCCCCTCACCTATCATTCCAAAATATATACTACTGAATGGCAGTAACGGAATACTATGAGCTTTTTGTATCAAAGCGTTGCACTGACCATTTAGAAAGTCGATTCTTAAAAATAAGATAAAGGATACAAAATACGATTACGTTTAGAACAAGTGTTGGTAACAATCGCTGTAGAAGGTAATCTGAAATAAGCATATTGTTTATTCCAATAAAATAATAAACAAATGATATGCCACCATCAACTAATGTCACCCCAAGAATAACCAACAATAATGTTACAAAGAAATTAGCATGCAATACTTTACGCATACCATGAATTAAGTAAACGACTAACCCATATGCAAACATATATACGCCAATAATATCCGTATAGATAACATCTGTCATTAATCCGATGATCACAGCAGCTAATATAGAGTAGTAGGTATATTCCAGATCATAAAACAGAGCCATTAAAACAATGAAAATAAACGCCCAATGCGCAATAAACAACCAACCTTTGTCCAACATAGCGGATGGTATAAAATCATAAGCAATACCTTCCATTACAAATAAGAAAAGGAGTAAGAGAGGAATATAAATGCGTGACATTACTCTTCCTCCTCTCCTGTAACTCCTTGTGTAGAAGTATCCATCATACGATCTACCACAATAACATGATGGACATTAGATAGATCTGCTGACGTTTCTACATATGCTACTTGGCTTAAACCATATTGATCCATTGTAACTTCTTTTATCTCTCCTATTTCTAATCCTTTTGGAAAAACCCCACCTAATCCAGAAGAAAATACAAACGTTCCTTCTTTGATTTCTCGATCATAATCCGTGAATTCAAGTAATAATGCCTCTCGCTCTTTATCATAACCTAAGATAAATCCACTAGCATCTTCTTCTTGATTAGGTAGATTCACTTTAACAGAAATACGGTTTGAACGATCAAATCCATTTAATAATAGCACAGTGGAAGAGAACTGTGATGACGATTGAATTTTACCTATCATTCCTTTGCCTGTAATAACTGCCATGTTTTTTTCTACACCATCTTGTAATCCTTTATTAATGGTTACTTGTTGAAACCACTGCTCGGGACTTCGAGCAGTGACAGATGCCTGGATTGGATGGTAAGCATCAAGTTTATCAGAATCTGTCTTATCAATGATCGATGATAATTCTTCATTTTCTTTACGAAGTTCTTGAATTTCATACAATGTCTGTTGGTACTGACTAAGTTCCTCTTTTAATCGTTGGTTTTCTTTGTATACATTTTTCATATCATCAAGATTAGTGATAATCGATGACACGTATTCTACTGGTGTATGAATTATTTGCTGCATCCAACTGATCGCATCTTTAGCAAATTGTTCTGGTGCCGTTAAGCTTTGTCGATCACGAATAGAAAATCCAATTAAGCCAACAAGGATGATAATACCAATTAATATAGTGAACAACCTTTTCCTACGAAAAAAAGACATGCATCAACACCCACTTAATCCATTGATCTTGTAGCTATATTAGGTTGCGATTTGAAATGTTGGATATAATCTAATGATTTCCCAGTACCTATAGCTACACTATCGAGAGGGGCATCAGCAATAAAGACAGGCATTTTTGTCTCATCACTTATAATCACGTCTAATCCAGAAAGTAGTGCCCCACCACCAGACAACACAATCCCTCGATCCATAATATCTGCAGCTAATTCAGGTGGGGTTTTCTCTAATGTATTTTTCACAGCATCAATTATTGCATTGATTGTATCGTTTAAAGAACCAGAAATCTCTTCGGCTGTAATGGTAATTGTTTTTGGTAAACCAGTTAGTAAGTCTCTACCTCTGATATCCATTTCGTCATTGTTTGTAGGTTTTCCTGCATAGCCAATGTCCATTTTAATTGATTCTGCAGAACGTTCACCAATCATTAAATTGTATTTCTTTCTAACATACTGAATAATTGCATCATCCATGTCATCTCCTGCGATTCGAATGGATTTACTTGTAACAATACCACCCAATGATATAATGGCCACTTCTGTTGTTCCACCACCAATATCAACAATCATACTTCCAGTCGGCTCCCAAACTGGTAACCCAGCTCCAATGGCAGCAGCAAACGGTTCTGCAATTGGATAAGCTTCTTTTGCACCTGCTTGTTTTGTAGCATCAATAACAGCACGTTCTTCTACCATGGTAATCCCTGAGGGTACACAAACCATTACATTTGGTTTACGGGCAAACGCAGAACGATTCTTTTGTGCTAAACGGATATAATATTTCATCATAGCAGCAGTTGTATCATAATCCGCAATCACGCCATCCTTCATCGGTCGGATAACTGAAATATTCCCCGGTGTACGGCCAATCATATTACGGGCATCACTTCCCACCGCTTCAATATCTCCTGTTGAATTATTTCGCGCAACAACAGAAGGCTCTCTAACTACAATTCCTTTTGATTTCATATAAACTAATGTATTTGCGGTACCTAAATCTATACCTAAGTCTTGTGATAAACTAAATGCCAACTTAAATCTCCCTCTCTAAACCTAACGATGTCTATTTCATTTTATTATTACATGCATGAATGAATATTTATTTTCCCTATATATATCATAACATGAAATTACTAGGACGATATTTCCATTTATCATAACAATTAGCGCCAAACACAAGCAAAACTTGTAAAATGGCGCTAATAAAAATTTCGTCTATATAATTATACGAAAAAATACAAAAAATAGATAGTACTATACATATCCTTTTTCTTTTAATGAAATAAATTTATGGTCACCAATTACTAAATGATCTAAAAGTTCTATTCCTATCATCTTACCGCACTCGGCTAATCTTTTGGTAACGTGGATATCTTCTTGTGAAGGGGATGGATCGCCAGATGGGTGATTATGGCAGCAAATAATCGACGCAGCAGCACGCTTAACAGCTTCTCGAAATACCTCGCGAGGATGAACAATCGATGCATTGAGACTCCCAATAAAAACGGTTTGTCTGTGAATAACCTGATTCTTTGTATTTAGAAAAAGACAAACAAAATGCTCCTGTTTCAATAAGCGCATTTCTTCCATTACAAAATTCGCACCATCTTCTGGGCTTCTTATGCAGTAATGCTCTTGAGGTTTAAGTTGGTTTATCCGATTACCAAGTTCAATCGCCGCAAGAATAATAACAGCTTTGACAGTACCAATCCCTTTAATTGCTGTTAATTCTTCTAGCGTAGAGTCTCGTAACAAATTAATCCCTTCAAAATGCATAAGCACACGTTGAGCAAGCTCCTGTACCGACTCTTCTTTCGTACCTGTTCCCAATAATATCGACAATAGTTCTTGATTGGAGACATGACTCGCTCCTAATTTTACCAATCTTTCTCTAGGTCGGTCTTGTCTAGGAACATCTTTCATTGTGACATGTAGTTTATCCACTTTCTCACCTCATTCGTAAAAGTTACTGTAATGTAACTAGTTTACGAATATGACTACAACAAAACAAATAACTATTCTGAATTAATACGTGCTCTTATACCCCTATTTTTCCTATCTTGACAATAGCAATATTCATTTTCTAATGGATACAAACGATACATCTATCGATTTTGTTTTTTTACGCTTTTATTTTAATCAGTTTGATCATATAAATACCAAAGTTGGATTAATTGAGTAGAGATCCGATAGCCAGATGTATTTTTTTCTAATAACTCTACAAATTTTTCACCGGATTTTTTAATAGAACTGGAATATTCAGACAACGGGGCTGGAGCAGACGAAAGCCAATTCGACCATTTTTTTTTCTCTTCCACTACCGCTTCCTTATTCGTTTTCTTCATTGTATCCTTCCATAATGTTGAAAACTGTTGTATCCATTCACCCTCTGTATTATTTAATTTGATTGATTTCGATTCTGTTGTCCATTCACGTACATATCCATCTAAATTTGCATCAATTAATTCATTTGCTAACTTCTCTCCTTCTGTTTTCGTAGCGTATACATTTACGAATAAACGAAAACCTTCACTCGTCTCCCAAGAGAAAGCATCATATCCTGATGCAACAAGTTTGTCTTTCCATTCATCTGCTTTATCTGTTGTCGAAAACAAACCAGCTTGTACAACATATCCTGTGATAGATTCCAATGTAACAGTTGTTTTTTCTTGATTACTAGCAGATGAATCTTCCTCTTCTTCAGTTATAGCACTAGTCTCCTGATTGGATATGGTTGGTTTAGTATCATCTATTTGAACAAACATTTTTAATACAAAAAAACCAAAACCAATACCAATCATAATCGCCATGCTAGCTGTTAACAAAACCCGCTTAAGATATGTCTTGTCTCTCTTTTTAGGTAGTGTGTCATAATTAGTCGATCTACGCTCAAACTCATTCGGCTCTTCGTTATCATCAAGGGAAGCTGCTTGTTCTTGGTACCAGTTATACGGTTCTTTTGTTTCAGAGCTAGCTGATTCTATCGTTTTATTATTTAATTTTACAATCACTTTATTTCTTTCATCCATCAAACTCGCTCCATTCTTTTATCCTGTTTGCCATACTCTATCACATCTTAAAGAAAAAGAAAGGCGAGTTTTGTCTAATGAGATAAGTTATTTTTCTACAAAACTAGCAATCCTATCATCCCTATTGGGCTTGTTGAGTAATATTTTTCCAAAGTATAAAAAAAGAACCATGAATCGGTTCTTTAAATAGATTATAAATTTTCTCATTCTGATTGGTAAAAGGTTGTAATTGTTGTAGTTGCATTCACTTTGTTAATAGAATTAGTAAATTCAATATGATGTAGCTCCATCAATTGTTCGTTATTACTGATTGCTGTCAGGAATTGATTCATTTCGTTAAAATTATCGGCATCAAAATCTACTTGAAACGTATATGTCAAAAGTTCTGAATAACCTTTCGATCGCGCGTCTTCTTCACTTTTCGTTATCTTCGTTACTGTTACACCTGATGCTTCTTCTATTTGCTTGAATTTAAGTAGCAATTGATCAACTGCTATTTGGTTTGGTAATTGTTGTTGTAAGTTTTCAACTATTTCAGTAGCCTCTTCAATAGTGTGTTCATCCTTAGTTGTTTTTTCAATTAATTGATTTTGTGTTGCTATCTCCGTTTCAAGTTGTTCTACTTCATCATGAACAGGGTAAACAAAATGATAAAAGGAAAATAGGCTACCTAAGACTAAGAGAAGTAAAATGATAACAAGGATAATTGAATACTTTTTGTTCCACTCTATCGTCATATTAATCAGCTTCCTCTAATAAAAAATCTTTGCTAACTTGAAAAGTAAACTCTGCCATATATGTATCACTTGTTTTGTTTAAACTTAATAAATTTGACTTCTCTATAAATGTTAGCTTACTCATAGCACGAACAAACAAAGAGGTATCATTGATTGAATTCGTTTTAATATTGACTTTTAGACCATCTTCAATTGTAAAATAATATTCTTCTATTCTTGCTTCATCAGGTAAAACTTGATAAACCTGATTCAATAAATAGGTACTAGGATAAATCTTATGTTGTAATTGACTAATTTGATTCGTTAATGTTTCTTTCTGTTGGATAATAATGTTTTTTTCTCTAATTTCATTCAGTATAAGGCTATTTTCTTGTTTACTATTCATTAACAATTGTTGCTTCTCATTTAAATTTTCCTGATAAACGAACAAACTAACTGTAATGATAGCTATGCCAATTAAGAAAGTTCCTACTAATAAATATGGAGATGCATTTACTTTTTTCTTTTCGACTAAATTAATCTCTATCATACAGTTGCTCTCCTTACAAAAATTTAAATTAAGAGAATAAAAATAACTAAGATCTTAATGTTAATCCATACAACTCAGCATAAGCTAATGGAAGCTCTTCTGGCAAATACGGTGTATAAACAGAAAGATTAAATCTACTTTGCAACAATTCTTTTAATAAATCATCAAATAAAAAATCACCCGACAATAATATATCCGTAATTTGGGCTTCATTATTCATAATCGAATACTGATAAAAATCCATAAACCGTTCAATTGTAATCAATTGTTCATCTATCAGATTTTGTAGTGTCTGTCTATCAAATTCTTTATTATCAACTGTGTCTAATTTACTACTTGCTGCATGATAGACGTGACGATTAAAAATTGGCTGATGGTTATGGAATACAGTCAGTACTAAGTCTGATTTTCTCCACTGTATGTTTAACAAATGGGCTTCTGGACGAATCAAATCACGCTGAGCACATAATCGATAAACAGATAAAAAGGATAGATCCGCAAGCACCAACTTTAGATTTGCTTGTTCAAACACATCTTTATAAGAATCAAGCCGTTCCTGTGGGTAAGCAATTAATAAAATCTTATTTTTATCCGCTTCTTCTCCAATAATAGTATAATCAATAACAGGTCGATCAAAAGGTAAACGAATAGTATTACCTAATTCTAGTAAAATATATTTTTTTACTTCTTCTTTGTTTAATTGTTTAGGCACCAGTTCTTCTCGCAAGGTAACGAATGCATCAGGGACACAAAAAGCAATTTCTTTGTTTTTCCATTTTTTCTTGTTAACTAACCCTTTCAGCACACCGATTAAGCTCATTCGATCAATAATCTTACCATCCTCTACTATCCCCGGCTCTAATTCAATTTCCCCATAATCACATTGCTTTTTATTTTGAAAGAAATACCGAATAACGGAATCCGTTAACGATAGGTTCACTCTGTATTTTGCAAAAAATTTCATCTCTCTATTCATCCTTAAAAAAATGATGTCACATACCAGTTAATTATATCATATCCCCAGAAGTACGTGATACAGGCCGCTATACAAATATATGGACCAAATGGAATGGCTGTTTTCCGATCAACTTGTTTTAATAATAGCAATATAGCACTACTTATTGAACCTAATAAAACAGCAATAAAAAAGGTTAGCAGAATCCCTTGATAGCCTAACACAACACCTAATATTGCGAATAATTTCATATCACCCGCACCCATTCCGCCTTTGCTAAACAAGATAATAAAAAAAATAAGAAAAAAACCAATTAATGCTCCTACAATTGAAGACCACCAAGGTTGTAATGGTGAGAAAAATCTAATTAATATAAAAATAGGTAAAAAGAATAATAGTATTTTATTCGGAATGACCATATATTTTAAATCAGTTACCATGATAATGGCAACTAAAGAAGTGAGGCTTAATGCCATGATTAACTCTATTTCGAAACCAACCAAAGAATAACTTAGCGCAAATAAAAAGGCAGTAAATAATTCGATGAAGGGATAAATGATAGAGATATGCTGTTTGCACCCTTTACATTTTCCTCTTTGAAATGCATAGGAGAGAATGGGGATTAATTCATACCATGATAATTGCCTTTTGCAAGATGGACAATATGATCGATTAGAAGTTAAAAAGTTTTGCATAGGAACACGTAACCCTACTACATTAAAAAAAGAACCAAATACACTTCCAAGAATAAAAAAGGTGATAATAAAATAATTATTCATATTTGTCTCCTATATATGTAGAGAGATCTCATACCTATCATGAGATCTCTCCTACGTAATATGTCAATGTGTTTATTTTATTTTCCATCTGGATTGTCAAACGTGTAGGTGGTACCATCTTTATAAATCGTTTTGTCTAGAATAGCTGCATCTGAGTCTTCAGCAAAATCTCCAGTTGCTTCTAAATAACCATTATCAACCAGATCTTGTACTGTTGTAGTACCACTAGTAAAGGTAAAGTTTTCGTTTTCGTCCAACTCTGCTAATCGTACTGCATCAAATACCAATTCTTTTTGTGCTTCATCTACATTAGTTTCAGCCTTCTCCGTAATATTACCAATAGCAGGCACTGCAATAGCAACAATGATACCTAGGATAGCAATAACTGCTAAAAGTTCTACTAATGTAAAACCTTTCTCGTTACGAAATACCTTTCTTAATCTCCTTCTCATCTTCATCCCTCCAATTAGAATAAATAAAAAAATCACTCTATTGTCAGTCGGTTGCACTACTAGCTCCGATCTATCCAAGTGCCCAGATAAAGATAGATTTTCAATGCGCCTATATACATATTATAATATATTTATAGTTAATGTCTATAACTTTAGAACTAATTACCGTCTTAAATTGTTTCAAATAGGTTAAACATTGGTATAATGATTGCTAAGACGATCGCCCCTACTACGAGAGAAAGAAAGATAATCATAATTGGTTCTATTAATGCCTTTAATTTATCAGAACTTTCATTTAATTCTTGTTCATAAAAGTTCGACACCTTCTTTAACATGGCATCTACTGAACCAGTCCGCTCCCCTACTATAATCATCTGTGTAATTAACTTAGGAAACACCCAATGAGTTTTCATCGGCGTTGCTAAAGATTCCCCTCGCTCTAAAGAAGTCTTCGCATCACTTAATACTTGTTTAATTACCTTGTTTTCAATTACATTTTCTGTAATAGTTACAGCCTGAAGAATTGGAACTGCACTATTTAATAATGAACTTAATGTCTGTGTCATTCTCGCTAAAATTGCTTTTTGAGTAAACTTCCCAAAAATAGGAACCCTTAGCTTTAGACCATCAAACATATAAGCTATATTTGGATTGCGATATAATAATTTTATGACTATCGCGACAAGAATAAGACCAAGCAATAGAACCCACCAATAAGTTTGAACGATATCACTAATACGCAATACAAATGCTGTATACGCAGGGATCTCCTGATCAAATGACAGAAACATATTCGTAAAAACCGGTACAATAACCGCCAACAAAAAAACCGTAATCACAATAGCTATGAACCCTACCACTATTGGATAAGTTAATGCTGTAATAATTTTTTGTTTTAATTGATATTGTTTTTCATAATAATTTGCCATTTGATTCATAATATCATCTAAATTACCACTCACTTCTCCTGCTTTAACCATGCTTCTTAACAATTCAGGAAATAAACGTGGAAACGCTCCGAACGCATCAGAAAGACTTGTTCCTTCTTCTAAAGAGAGTTGGACTTGTTTTAAAGCCTTTTTTAAAGCTTTGCTTTGTGTTTGTTCTTGAAGGATATTTGTTGTTTCTACTAAGGTAATCCCAGCGTTAATTAAGGTAGCAAATTGTCGTAAGAAAATAACAAAATCTTTGTTCTTAATTGGATTACCAATATAGATATCTTGATATAAAACAGAATTCAATTCTTTTATTTCAAATAAAATGAATCCATTTAATTTCAATTGTTTAATAGCTTCACTTTCACTTTCACTATTAATTTTACCTTTCAATAATTTTCCTTCTGTATTTTTTGCTTTATATGAAAAATACTTCATTTTTCACACCTTCTTTCACAAACAACTAATTGGCTAATACTTTAGATCTTTTACATATGGTGCTGCGTGTCTTTCGTTAATTATTCCTTGTCTTAATAATCGTTTAATATCCATCGTCATGGTGTGCATGCCAAATTCCTTTGATGTTTGCATCGTATTTGGAATTTGGTGCATTTTTTCAGAACGAATAAGATTTTTCACCGCAGGTGTATTAATTAAAATTTCTGTAGCCGCCACTCTTCCCGCTTCTTTAACTAATGGAAATAGACGTTGTGATATGATCGCTTCTAACACATTTGCTAATTGAATTCTAATTTGACTCTTCTGATGTGCTGGAAAAACATCTATAATACGTTCCATCGTTGATGACGCATCTGTTGTATGTAGTGTTCCTAACACTAAATGACCCGTTTCAGCTGCGGTAATAGCAGTAGAAATGGTTTCTAAATCTCTCATCTCACCGACTAAGATGACATCTGGGTCTTGGCGTAAGCAAGCTCGTAACCCTTTTTGAAACGTTGTCGTATCAAAACCAATTTCCCGTTGATCAATAAGACAATGATTATGTTGATGCAAATATTCTATTGGATCTTCTAGTGTAATAATATGCCGATTCATTGTTTGATTCATATAATCAATCATTGCTGCTAATGTAGTACTTTTCCCGCTGCCTGTTGGTCCAGTGACTAAGACTAAACCTTGTGTGAGTTGTGCTACCTCTTTCATAACGTTAGGTAGGCCGAGAGAATCAATGGATGGAATGGTTGTCGGAATTGTACGTATTGCTAGTGATATACAATTTCTTTGAAAATATATATTTATTCGAAAACGAGAGATAGACTTAATTCCATGGGATAAATCTAGTTCTCTTTCTTCTACTAACTTATCCCACATTTCTTCTGTTAAAATCTCTTTTGCCATTGCTTCGGTGTCTTCTGGAAGCAACTTATTCTCACCAAAAGCTTGCAGTCTCCCATCAACTCGAAATATTGGTTTGGCTCCCACTGTCAAATGAATATCAGAGGCATTCTTCTGATAAGCTCTAATTAACAAATCTTCTATAGAATAACTCAACTTTGATCACCTACTCTTCTGTCGCTACGCGTAACACTTCATCTACTGTAGTCAAACCTTTTTCTACTTTAAATAAGCCATCTTGTAGTAAGAAACGCATATGAGTTTCTTTTAAATACGTTTTAATTTCTGACATGGTTGATTGGTTCATCATTAATGTTTTTATGTTATCATCAATAACTAATAATTCGTGAATGGCTATTCTGCCACGATAGCCAGTCTGTCTACAACCATCGCACCCTACACCTTCATACACTTCATCTATATCCATTTGATTATTTCTTAATAATTGCTTTTCCATTTCGGTTAACACTCGCGTTGTTTTACAATCAGGGCATATTTTTTTCACCAAACGTTGTGCCATTACAGCACTTAAAGCAGATACCACTAAATAAGGTTCAACTTCCATATCAAATAAACGTGGTATAGCAGCAATAGCACTGTTCGTGTGAAGCGTACTAAACACTAAGTGTCCAGTTAAAGCAGAGCGTATTGCTATCTCTGCTGTTTCACGATCTCTAATTTCGCCAACCATGATGATATTAGGATCCTGACGCAAAATCGAACGAAGTCCTTTGGAGAAAGTTAATCCTACCGTATTGTTTACTTGTACTTGATTGATTCCTTGCAATTGATATTCTACTGGGTCTTCAATTGTAATTATATTGACATCTTCTTGGTTAAGTTCATTAATAGACCCATATAGAGTCGTTGTCTTACCTGACCCTGTAGGACCTGTTAACAATATCAAACCAGATGGTTTTTTTATAACCTTTTGATATCTCTCTAATGTTTCAGAGGAAAAATCTAGCTCTGTAAGTTTTTTAAAAATGTTGCTTAGATCTAATATTCGAATAACAATTTTTTCTCCAAACACTGTTGGCAAGGTAGCTATTCGTAAATCAACAGGTTTGGTATCAATCACCAAGCGTATCCTACCATCTTGGGGCAATCTTGTTTCAGTAATATCTAATTCAGATAAAATTTTCACACGAGCTGTCAGTGCATTTTGTAATTTTTTTGGTATTGTTTTTTCCGTTTGTAGCATGCCATCTACCCTGTATCTAACCACGATATTTGTTTCCATTGGATCAATATGAATATCACTTGCCTTTAAGGCAATACCAGTTTGTAAAATTTGATCTAATATTCGAATAGCAGGTGCATCATCATCACTAATCGCTTGATCTAAATACGCATCATCTAAATCATAGTACTTATTAATTGCTTGCAAGATATCATCTTTTGTTGCTATAACAGGATTAATTGTAAATCCAGTAGCTAATTCAAGGTAATCAATTGCATAATAATCTAAAGGGTCGTGCATCGCCACAGTTAATAAATTTTCACGTTGTTCAATCGGTATTAGGATATTCTCTCTTGCAAATTCCTTTTGAACAAAATCCATTAACTTCGTATCAATTGGAAAGCGATACAAAGATACACTTTTTATTTTTAAATGTATTTCTAACACGTCAATTAATTGTCGTTCTGTTATATACCCTTGTTCAACCAAAGCATCGCCTAATTTTTGTTTGTCTTTCTTATGTTCGAGTACTTCAATAATTTCTTGCTCCGTTATCAAGCCATTTTCTTTTAAGACATCACCAAGTTTACGTTTATTTCTTGCATTCATTGCGATCCCTCTTCCTAATGCTTAGCTTAATGTATTTCTCTCGGAGGCTCTTTTGTGATTAGATCGTCTAAAGAGGAGTTTTCAGTACTAAACGGAAAATCTCCTAGATCCACTGCTTGATAATCCACTTTTGCACCTCCACCCCCGTTAAATTCCTTACTAATAATTGCTCCGGATATGCTTACTCCACCTCCAGCATCAACTGTAGCATCGGGTGCTAAAAGGAATAATTTTGAAAATACCCCCCCATTAAACGTTACTTTATTCCCGCCAGTTACCATATATCCATTAAACCTTCCGCCACCACTTAGTGTAACATCTGCATCTTGAGCGAATAATGAACCGTTTATGCTTTGTCCACCACTTATCTTTACTTTTTGATTTTTACCAGCTAAAAAGATATTTAGTTGCTCTGTTGAAGCATTTTGATTCAGCGTACTACCAGCTCCTATTTTAAAATTATTTTTAACATAAATATTCACTTTCCCAGAGCCTTTTAACTCAATGACACCATTATTAATATTCAAGTTATCAACCACTATATTATGATCTTGATCATTAGTATCAATATTCAATTTATTATTTGATTTTAAAGTAATATTTTTAAATGAAGTATCTCTATTTAAATCAAAAGTATAATTATCTGCTTGCCAGCTGTTTATATTTAGATTCCCATTTTTAATTACGTCAAAACGATTAAATGAACCGCCAATTGTTTCATCTTCTGCTAATGTGTATGCGGGAATAATTGGGAATGAATCAACAATTGTACGATAATCAGCCCATGGAATCGCATAATGGTTTTCTTTCACCGTAGGGGGATCTCCACCAAAATGTTTGGGTAAATCAAGCGCATTATCTACTGATTCCTTTGGTACATATGCAATGCCATTTGTTATCTTTGTACCACCTGACATCTGTATTGTTTTTGCATTAGAAGAAGCAATATAGATGTCTCCTTCTATCCAGGCACCACCTTTTAAAGATATAGTACTTTTTATTACCGCTACAGCTTGCTCAGGAATAGCTATTCCATTGTCGGATTGCCAATTGATTCGAAATGGTCTAGATACTGTTCTTACTTGATTACCTATTGTCCCTTTCGAAATAATTTGATACTCTCGTGGATTCCCATCTGTAAGTTGTTTTACTTCAATTTCAGCTATTGGATTCTCACCAAAATGCTTTGAAAAATTAGTTAATACTTTATCATTCAATGGATCTATTTTGCTATTCAATACAGCATAGAATTCTGCTTCACTACTTGTCATGCTATACACAGATGAAACAATAGAATTAATTTTTGCATAGGTTTGATGAACGCCTGCTTCTGCAATGTAGTAGGTGGATTGATAATCACGATCCTTTGTAGTTAACTTTAGATGTGCGTAGGAAACAGTAGCAATTGCTGTGCCAAGCATAGTCAAAACAGTTAATGTTAATAAAACTAAAACGAGACTAGCACCTGATTCATTTTTCCATACTCTATCCAATCCTTTCACCTACTCTCTAAAATAAATAGTCGTCTCTAAGTCACTTTGCTCTCCTTGTTTATTCGCAACACTACTAATCGCTATTCCTATCCCTGATTCGGTAATCTCAATAGTAAATTGATCAATCATTCTACTAACCGCATCATTATTACGATACAATGTATTACCACTATGACGATATGTGTGATTACCAATGATTAATTCGTTTTCTTTTTTCATGATCTTATTTTCCGTAACAGAACGAAGATCGGTAGTAAGCTGACTCATTACAAAGCGAACTTCATCTTGCGTTTCAATTTCATCCGTTTGTTTAATATATTGCTTCTGACCAAACAAATGAGCTGAACTAATTAATGCAATTACAATCGACAAAATAGCTAAGACTGCTAGTAATTCAACTAATGTGATGCCTCTTTCATTTTTAAGCATCATTATTCCTCCTGCCCTTCAAAAAATAGCTTTGTTTCCATCTGGGCTTTTAGATTACTATTTTGATCATAGACTTTAACAATTACTGCATACAAGTCATGAATAACCTCGTTATCTTGATTCTTTGCTGGTTGAACGACTGTTTCTACTTTAAATTCTTTCTCAAAACGTACTACCTTTTCGAGATCTTTGATCGATTGATAGCTATCTGCTTGTGAACGAATAAACTGAATGAATGCATCATAATTTAAAGTTTCTGATTCATAATAGAGCCGTTCTAATTGAGTTTGCGCAACATAGGAAGCATCCAACACATCTTCAGATACATTTGTGTTTTTTTCAGATTGGATAAAAAAAGTGAGAAAAGTAACAATAATGATTGATAATATTAAAATAGAAACGAGTACTTCAACCAAGGTTAATCCATTTTGATTTTTTAAATTGCTTCTTTGCACTTTCCCCACCTCTTATTATTTACATTCTCAACTGGCTCTTCTATTAAATACCATATTATACTAGTTTACTAGGTAATAAAAGCTATATTTTTTTAACAAGTTGTGATTATTAGTATAATCTTTTATATAATCGAGAACAACCTCAGTCATTGGATAGCTTTTCGAACGTGTGTTACAAACGCTAAAGATCCAACAACAAAAATAATCTCCTTATCATGATTGCTTTGTATTTTCTCTTGTAAAAATTGGCACCAATTATTTGTGATTGCTTTGTTTTTATGATTAGACAATGCTATTAATGCCTCTGCTGTTTCTGCTCGTTGATGATTAAAAGTGGTAAATGTAATCGCATCAAAAGTGGAATCAACCTGTCTGATCATTTGTTCCAGTGGTTTATCTTTAAATGCTGCAAACAATAAATGTTTTTTATAGTCTGGATACTCTTTTACAACTGTACTTCTAAATGCATTTATACTAGCCACATTATGCGCACCATCAATTATAATCATTGGATTCTGGTAGATGATCTCAAAGCGAGCTGGTATAACAGCTTTTAATAGGCCTGTTTGTATGGCTTTAAACGTGATAGACTTCTCTTGATTCATTAGTAAACGCGCACTTTTAATAGCAATGGCAGCATTATGTCTCTGATGATCACCTACCATATTTAACTGAAAAGGAAAAACTAGATCTTCATCGTTATAAAGAGACCGCGTGTCCTGTTGTTCTGCACAAAAATCTATACCATATCGATAGATAGCTGTTGCCTGTTCCGATGCTTTCTTTTCAATCACTTTTTTTGCACCGTTTGGTAATTGTCCAATAATAACAGGGCAATTTTTTTTAATGATACCCGCTTTATGTGTAGCAATTGATTCCAGATGACTACCTAAATAATATGTATGATCATAATCTATTGATGTAATAATTGACAGAATAGGATTAAAGCAATTCGTTGCATCTTCCAATCCTCCCATTCCCGCTTCTATAATGGTATATGTCGTATGATCTGCAAAATATTGAAAGGCGATAGTAACCATGATTTCAAAGTTACTAGCCGGATCATCCTGTTCGTCTAAAGTTGTTAGTGCGATATATAAATTATTAAAATATCTTAAAAAATTTTGATTAGAAATTGCTACACCATTTATCTGAATCATCCCCTGACGATTCGTTAGACTAGGCGAAGTAAATGTTCCTACAACATGGTCACTCGCTTGTAAAATTCCACTTAAAAAAGTTGCAGTAGATCCTTTACCATTCGTTCCTGCAATATGAATAGCTTGAAGCCTTTCTTCTGGATGATTACAAGCTTCTAAAAGATATTTCATGCGATGTAATCCCGGTTTTATCCCTATCGATTCTCTTATATCTAAAAATTGATTTAGTTCTTCTATTGTTTGTAGCATCTTATACCTACTTCCATAACCAATGTTTTTCCGTCATAATATAGTATATCAAATCATGACAAGGAAGGTTTAGAAATAATGCATGGATGGGTAATTTATAATGGACATTTACAAAGCGAGGCGTTTCTCACCTTTTCACAATGGATACATAATGCAGGCAAGAAATTCGATATGACAATTGAACAACGAAAAAACAATGAGCTATTTGTATTATTAGATAAGGGTAAGTCGTTACTAGATACACTAAATTACCAGAACAAGCCTGATTTCGTTATTTTCATTGATAAAGATATTGCGTTGGCAAAACAACTAGAGGCGATTGGTATTCCCGTATTTAATTCGGTACAAGCGATTGCCACCTGCGATAATAAAGTAGACATGTATCCTGTGTTACATCAAGCTAATATTGCAATTCCCAAAACAGTCATCGCACCAAAAATATTTTCTAAAGCAAATCCAATACAACTAGCTCACTTTCATCAACTAGAGAAAATTTTTCAATATCCTTTCATTATCAAGGAAGGTTATGGTTCTTATGGGCAACAAGTATATTTGATTCCTAATCGAGAGGAATTAGAGGTAAAAATAAGTGAAATTGCTGATCGACCATTTTTATTTCAGGAATTTATTGACTCAAGTTATGGAAGAGATCTACGTATATACGTGGTAGGCAATGAGATTGTTGCTGGATTAGCACGCACAGCGCATGATGATTTTCGCGCAAATGTTTCTGTTGGAGGTACAGTGAAGGCACACCTACCTACTATAAAAGAGCAAAAAATAGCAATTGAGGCTGCTAAAGCGGTTGGTGCTGACTTTGCGGGTGTGGATCTTTTATATGATGAAAAAGAAGAGCCGATTGTCTGTGAAGTGAACACGAGTGCACATATTAAGAATATTTATGATTATACAGGCGTAAATATTGCGGAACATATTATAACTTGGATAGTAAAAAAATTGACAAGTTAAAATATGAGTGCCTATCACCCGTTTGTGACCAAGGAATGTGCGATTTCGCCGGATAATGTGCGATTTCGCCGGATAATGTGCGATTTCGCCGGATAATGTGCGATTTCGCCGGATAATGTGCGATCATCTCCAGCAAAGCTGTCGATGATCGCATATTTTTTCATAACTGGACGCATCTGACCCTTGTTTCCTTCAAAAATGCGTGGCCAGTGATCTTGGAATTTGGTTTTTAAAATATTCATTGCAAGAACAAGCACGTAACAAAGCAAAAAAATTTTATGCCCTCTTATTTTTCAATAAAAGTCCAAGCAATTTTTGCTTGGACTTTTATATCTAACCTTTTAGCTCTTGTAATCTTTCCTGTACTTTTGCACGCTTTTCGAGATAGTCTTTTTCTTTTTGTTTTTCTTCTTCTACTACTTTTTCAGGTGCTTTTTTAACAAATCCTTCATTTGAAAGCTTTTTCTGTACACGCTCTACCTCTTTATTTAATTTATCTAACTCTGCATTTAGTCGTTCGATTTCTTTATCGATATCGATTAAACCTTCTATAGGTAAGTACAATTCTGCGCCAGTAACTACTGCAGACATTGCTTTTTCTGGTGTATTTACTTCTGTAGCAATGGTTAAATCACTCGTATTACAGAATCGCTCTAAATAATGACGATTTTCTTGTAATTGTGATTGAATTGTCTCATCTCCAGCTTTTACAAGTAACACAATTTGCTTAGACATTGGTGTATCTACTTCCGCACGAATATTACGCACAGAACGAATAATTCCAACAAGACGATTCATTTCTTCAGCAGCTTGTGCATCATGTAATTCTGGACGTACAACCGGCCATGCGGCACGTGTGATTGATTCTCCTTCATGTGGAAGGTACTGCCAAATTTCTTCTGTAACAAAAGGCATCAATGGGTGAAGCATCCGCATGATTTGATCTAACACATAAGCAAGGATCGATCTTGTTTTTTGCTTTGCGGCTTCATCATCACCATACAATGGAAGCTTTGCCATTTCGATATACCAATCACAGAAGTCATCCCAAATGAAGTTGTAAAGGTGGCGACCGGCTTCACCGAAATCGTATCTATCCGTGTGTTTATTTACTTGTTCTATGGTTTCGTTTAAGCGTGTTAAGATCCATTTATCAGCAACTGATTTTTCACCTAACAAGTCAATATCTTCGTACTTCAATCCTTCTAAATTCATTAAAACAAATCGAGAAGCATTCCAAATTTTATTAATAAAATTCCAAGTTGATTCGATTTTTTCATATTGGAAGCGTAAATCCTGTCCAGGTGTAGAACCTGTTGCAAGGAAATAACGTAATGCATCTGCACCATATTGATCAATGACCTCCATTGGATCAACACCATTTCCTAATGATTTACTCATCTTCCTTCCTTCAGCATCACGAACAAGTCCATGAATTAACACGTCTTTAAATGGACGTTCATCATTGAATTCAATTGATTGGAAAATCATTCGAGCTACCCAGAAGAATATAATATCATATCCAGTTACTAACACATTTGTTGGGAAGAAATGTTTGAAATCCGCATCTTCTGTGTCTGGCCAATTTAATGTTGAAAACGGCCATAATGCAGAGGAGAACCATGTATCTAATACATCACTATCCTGTTCCCAGTTTTCACTATCAGCTGGCGCTTCTTTCCCTACATACAATTCGCCAGTTTCTTTATGATACCAAGCTGGAATTCGGTGTCCCCACCATAACTGACGTGAAATACACCAGTCACGAATATTATCCATCCAGTGAAGGTACGTTCCTTCAAAACGGTTTGGTACAAAATTAACCTTTTCGTCTTCTGATTTTTTCTGGAGTTCTACTGCCGCTTCTGCTAAAGGCTCCATATTTACAAACCATTGTGTTGATAAATAAGGCTCTACTACAGCACCGCTTCGTTCAGAGTGACCAACAGAGTGCATATGCTCCTCTATTTCAAATAAAACATCTTGTTCTTGTAAATCTGCTACTAATTGCTTTCTACATTCAAAGCGATCAAGCCCTTGGTATTTACCAGCGTTCTCATTCATTGTTCCGTCTTCATTCATTACTAAAACGCGTTCTAGATTGTGACGGTTACCAACCTCAAAATCATTTGGATCATGGGCAGGGGTGATTTTTACTGCTCCTGATCCGAATTCCATATCAACATAGTCATCAGCTACAATTTCAATTTCTCTACCTACAATCGGTAAAATTACTTTTTTACCAATCAAATACTGATAACGTTCATCATTAGGGTTCACAGCAACCGCCGTATCACCAAGCATTGTCTCTGGACGAGTTGTCGCAATTTCAATTGACCCTTCTTCATCCTTTAACGGGTAACGCATATGATAAAAATGACCTTTTACTTCTTCATGAATTACTTCAATATCGGACAAAGCTGTTTTTGTAGCCGGGTCCCAGTTAATAATATACTCCCCACGATAAATCAGGCCTTTTTCATACAAAGAAACAAACACTTCTTTTACTGCATTTGAAAGTCCTTCGTCCAATGTAAAACGCTCTCTAGAATAATCTAAACCTAATCCTAATTTAGACCATTGCTCTCTAATAAAAGAAGCATACTCTTCTTTCCAATCCCAAGCTTTTTCAAGAAACTTTTCCCGACCAAGTTCATATCGGTTTGTTCCTTGCTCTTTTAATTTCGCTTCTACTTTAGCTTGTGTTGCAATTCCAGCGTGATCCATCCCTGGTAGATATAACACATCATACCCTTGCATTCGCTTCATTCGTGTAATGATGTCTTGAAGTGTTGTATCCCATGCATGACCAATGTGTAACTTTCCTGTTACGTTTGGTGGTGGAATAACAATGGTAAATGGCTCTTTATCTGTGTCTCCACTTGCCTCGAAAAATTTTCCGTTTACCCAGAAATCATAGCGGTCTTTTTCAACTGCTGCTGGATCGTACTTTGGTGGTAAATTCGTATTGTTTTGCTCCATGCTATAATCCTCCTTAGTTTCTTAAAAAACTATTGTTTATGAAAAAATATTACCCATCATTATTTTTAAATAGTGATTACTCTTGAACCGCAGCTAAAATATATTCGCTTTCCGCGGGCACGGCCTCGGGCCCACATGAGGTGGGTCAGTTAGACGTTGTCACAGGACGTGACGGTCTTAGTCTAACATACATCCAAGTGGATCTTCGGACGCGTGCTGTTACCGCAGGAGTCTCATATATTCTCTCTGCTAGGGTTCTCATGCGTTAAAAACCCCCTAACACTTTTACTTTATTCAACAAAAGAATCCACATCTTTTAATATAGAGCCTAATATCTATATGAAATGGACGTAAAAAACCCTTTTCATCCTAATTAAAGGACGAAAAGGGTTTAGTTTCCGTGGTACCACCTTCATTTGCATGTATAAATAAGCTTACATGCACACTCATTAATGATATAACGATTCTTCACCGGCTGCTCTTACTACTATTTCTGAGAAGCTGCATCTGAGGCGACATTCCAAAATAGACAATCCTAGAAAACCTTTCAGCAAATGGCTTTCTTCTCTGTTGGGGTCAATTCTGTACTCTTCCTCTTCCTAACATTTCGAATTCATTCAATTATATATTCGTTATTGTAAACAATTCATACCACAAAAGTCAATACATAAAGATTAGCAGAGTAATAATTTTTAACTTATATACACTCAATTTAATCTAAATTTCCAAAATTAAGCACTATGTTTAAAGTGTAATTTATTTCAAAATTTATTGAAAATTTAAACTTTTATGTTATTATAAAGGTAATAGCATTATTTCTTTAATAATGTTAAAAAATTTAATAAGGGAGAGTTATAATATGATAACTATGAAAAAGAGTTTTGCTTCAATTGCTATTTGTTCTGCATTATTTTTTACAGGTGTAATCACTACTTCCGCTTCCACAGATTCAAATAGTAATGTCCAAAATGCATACTATTATATTGGAGGCCAGGAGTATGAAGTACCGAAAGAAGACATTGATTCTTTTATAAATCAGGACGATGATTTTGTAATTCCTCAAGATTCTAATAAACCTGAGATAAAAGAAGGGAAATTCTCGCAAAATATTGAACCTAGAGGTAATGCTTGTTATCCGGGAGACCGGTTTGATGGTTCAAGAACTTCAGCAGGTTTCCAAAAAGGGCGTTCTGGTAGCAGGGTTATCAATGACACTTCTAACACTTTAGAGGAAGTTTCTAAACTCTCATCTAATACCACTATATCAGGTTATGTTAGTGGCTCTGGATCTTGGGGATGGGGACCGATAGAAGCAACAGCTGGATTCGAAATAGGTGGTAGTAAAACTTGGTATACCTCTCAATCCACTAAGATTAAAGTTCAACCAGGAGATTGGGGATGGATTGATTATGGAACACATTCAGAAACTTGGAAAGGATACTACTATTATCTGAGTGGAGATTGCTATCAACACAATAAAAACTATTTAACCGTAAAAGGCCCTAAATATAAAGCAAAACTTGCTAGAACTGAACGATATCCTTATTAATTATTAACATAATAGAAGGATGGAAGATGAATGAAATGGAGATTATATTTTTGCTTAAGTATATTAACATTACTTGCTACCTTAGGTTGTGAAAGTAATCAAAATGATTTAAATAAAACAAAACAAGAAAAAAATTCATCAGGAATTGCTCTTTTAAATGATTCTGAATCTATAAATAATAGTATCGTAAAACAAGTTTATATACACGAAGCCCCTAAAAAAGTCTCACCATCAGAAGCTGTAATTAAACAATTTGAAGTAGAATTTGAGGATGGGAAAAAGAAATTTCCAACACGAAAATCAATATTATTTGAAACTATTATCGGATCAAATAGTATCGTAGGTATACGCTCTCCAGAAGGTGAACATAATTTTGCTGTTTTCCAATATAAACATGACATAAATTGGTATATCAACTCTCTGTTGAGAATTAAATATCAAGCTGAAAACAATTATAACAATAAATTAGGATTAGCTTTACCAATGAATAAATTTAATTCTATCAATTTGGACACACAAGAAGATGGTGATATCTGGGTATTTGTAGATAAAGAAACAATTGTAGCTATTACTAAATTTGACAGATATAATTTTAATCCAAGTAATAAATCTAAACAATTAAAACTTGATAATGGTACAAGTGCGTATTTAGATTTCGATGTATTTAATCAGCCTAATTTATTCTACTATGATTCCAGTCAGTTAATTGTTATCTCTGGTAATGTTACGCAATCTATTTTATTGGAAATTGCTAACTCATTACCAAGCGCTAATTCAATATATTTCCCTGCTAAAAAACAGTCTAATTGGTAATTTATAAGGTGCTTCTAAAAGCTTAGCTTTTAGAGGCACCTTAATTTTTTTCTGTGATGGATTTATCTAAAGATTAAACCGTGATAAACAATTGATTTCACAATCCTATCATAACTAGCACATCTGCTTTATGGAACACATACTATACACCAAAAGAATGATTTGAGGTGTAAATCATGAGTCGTTACTATCGTTATCGTTTACCACCATGGTGCCGAACTTGGTTAATCATTATTGAACGATGTATGTTACCTGTTTTGATCGTGCAATGTCTTCGTACATTATTTTTCCCAACTACATTAGATGTATTCTTACTTGGGCTATTTACTGGTATTTATGTAGCTTTTTATTTAGAGTGGATCTAACATTATTGTTCTTGACTGTTTTCTAACATTTTGTCTCGAGCTACTTGCTGCTGTTCTTGTATCATTAATCCTGCCATTAACCTGCGATAATCTTGCAGCAGTGAAGGAATCAGTTCTATTTGTTTATTTTTCCTTTCAAAGTACTGTTCAATGATCTGTAGATAAGGATCAGGCTGTAATAAATAAATCGCTAATAAGCTACGTTGACTATTAGTAAGTGGATAATTTTTTTCATAATAAGGAATTGCTTGGGTGATCTGTGACATGTCCGTATCATGTGTAGCTGTCTGGTAATAAACGAAGGATGCAATCTCTGTCATAGGATCACCTATATGCGTATGCTCCCAGTTGATTAGATAGCCTTGATCGGCATTTGCAACATAATGTGAGGCTGTTGCAAAACCATGACATACCGACTGATATCCTATTTCTTCATCCTTTATATCTGTTAAATAGTTATCATACCAGTTGTTGAGCCTATGAAATATCGTTTCAATTTCATGGAACTGTGTACAGAGTTCTAAACCAAAAGGAGATAGGTAACGTTTTTGTTCAACTTGCTCAATATAATCTAACAGTAATGAAAATTTCTTTTCCGTTTCAAGTTTATTCAACTTTATCTGTTCTTCTGTCAACGAAAGATTAACATAGTGACGTTGTTTAGTGATTTCATGTAATTTGCCTAATAATCCAAAAAAATCTTTATATGAGACATTCATTTGTGTACTATCTTGTTGATCTACCCATGGCATGACATAATAGATGAATGATTGGTAGGTTGTAAAGATATTACCTTGTAAATTACGAAAAACAGGCAAAATAAAAGACAATTGACTTTTTTCTCTTAACTGATAGATGTCATACCATTTATTTAACGTATTTGGTGTGAGTGATGACATTTTTAGTGCGAAGATTCCATTCTGGCTATATATTTTCCATAGCCGAGAAGTTATTTTTTCCGCTCTAAAGTGCTTTAATCCATACTGATTTAATACCTGCGTTAATTGATCGATCCCGTTCACCTCCTTATAAATCATAAAGAAAAAAGGTAACAACACAGCGATGTGTAGCTACCAAGAAAAAGCAAACATAATAAAGTAATAAAAATTAAATAGTTATTTCTTTTTACGTTTATTAGGAATATATAAAATTTGACCAGCCAATACGTCATCATTCTCTAAATCATTTGTCTGTGATAACTGCATCGTTGATACATCATAGCGCTCAGCAATTGCTTCTAATGTATCTGATTCTTGTACAATACACATACGCAACTTAGTGTAAGATTCTTCCTCACCATGGTTAAATAAATGAACAATACTTGTTTCGTCTTCCGTTCTTTGTACTTCAGGAGACTCTGCGGATGGCTGTTCATTAATTTCTATACTCTCCATTGATTCTATATCATTAACAGACTCAATTGATTCAATTGATTCAGAGGATTCAAATTCCTCCGTGGACTCTGGTGATTCAGGGGACTCTTCTTTCTTACCAAAAAAATCGGCAAATGATTGCGATTTGTGTGTTGGCCACCGCCCTGCTTTTTCATTTTCATCATTGTCTGGTGTGTCTTGACTTGATTCATTCGATATTTCTATTTCTTCTGTTTCATTTGATCCTACCTCTTCATCTAACTCTTCTGGTTGTGTTGTTGCTTCTGGTTCTTCCACCTCAAAACGAAACGTATTTGAATCGCTCGTTTCTCCATCAGATTCAATCTTGTCTTCCACTGATTCACTATCACCCTCAAGCTCTTCATTACGTTCTTCATTATCAACACAATCAATGCCGTGTATAGCAATTGTCGCATTTAAACGAAGTTGACTTTGTTCTGGGATTTCATAGTCAAACGATTCAATGCCTACTAAAACATCATCTAAATTAGAAACACGATGTGATGGAATAGATATCTCAACAGGAAATTGATGTGCAAAATAATTCACACTCTCTTCTTGTCGCTCAACGATATCCAAATATCGTTGATTTGGGTACTCCCGAATATCAAGCACTTCATCAACATAACTTAGATCAGCATCAGGGTCTACATAATATTCCCCTTTTAATTCCATAACACCTCGGACAGATATATGATCTGAAAATGTTTGAATAGAGATTTCAGGCTCTAACGAAATATGGATCATCTCGCCTACTTCCTGTCCGTTTTTCAATCGTAGTGACTCATCTAATTCAAATGTAAATACATTCTGATTATAATCTGACACAAAATTCCTCCTCTCCAAATCAAATACCACTAGACAAACAACCTTCTCTTTTACAGGTATATGATTTCAATAAAGAGATATGCTTAAAAGATGTAAAGAAGATCAGAATAGATGTACAATTTGTGAGGAGGGAGAAGAAAAGGTTTTTACTTTTATTGGTGCGGTGGAATAGTGAGAAAATTGAAGGATTGATTTAGGGAGGGAGCACCCAGCCATAACGCTGACGCTGATGTGTTATTCTATTAATTAAAACTGCTTTTTATCATCAGTCACATCTAAAGTGATTTCATCAACATCAGTGTCAGAGGTTATTCTAATAAAAATTTCTTCACTATTTTCACCTTTAAGTAAAGTCGCCTTTATTGAACGATTTATTTCCCCGTCAAAACCTTCATATGTATAAGAAACTTTTGCTTTATTATATCCCCTTCCATACACATATTGTTTTCCATTATCTAAACTAAGGTAATTCAAATCTTCATCAGTATCATTTCTCACTTTATTTAACCAGTTATTGATTTCATTAGAATACTCGCCATCCAAAGAGAGATACTCATAATCTATAATGGCATTGCTGTTTTGATCAGTTTTATTATCAAAATTTTGTTGACAGCCTAATAAGAAAAATAATAAACCAAATACCCAAATAAACAGTATTACTTTTTGTTTTAAAACCATCCTATTACTCCTTTTCATTCTATATTCAATTTACTTCTCCTATTTATTTGATCATAAAACTAATCCATTAAAGATCACTGCTAGCTTAATAAGTTTCCAAAAACCAAAACGAATTCAAAAACGCGGATAATCCTAATGAAGATATAAATGACCCAATATTAATTTTTTTTATATCAATAGCTCCTTGTTATACATTAGCTCCCTATAGTTAGACACTATTTTGCTTGCATTTTTTTATTTTTATAGACGTAAACAAACATTATTATTGCACCTACTACTATACCTGTTGAAGCTAAATAAGAAAAACCTAATATAGGACCTCGACCATTTTCAGGACGGATAATATTGACATCTACCAATAATGATAACACAACAATTATAAATCCCAACCATTGCTTCAAATTAAAACCATTTTTCTTTTGTTGATTCATACACACATCTCCTTTCCTTCTTAAAGCTAACTGATCGTTAGATACAGGTAACTCAGATTAGTGGCTATTTCTTCTAGTACTTGTATCAGGTCTTTTATTTGAAGTGAAAAAAAGACCATTGAAGCTGCAATAATAAAAAGCAATATAATTTTAATTATTTCTTTGTTCTCTGTTATGATTTTAAACTTTTCCTTGTTTTCCATTGAACAACCTCCGTATTTTCAGTAACTTTTGCATTTGTCCTTCATAACCAACACCAGTTTGAGTCACTTTTAAATTTAGTTCCAATAATATTGACGAAAAAAAACTAAAAAAGTTCCATACTTCAAGTGATATTGATATGCCCTGGAATTCCAAACGAAATCACCGCATTAAAACTATCCTTAGCTTTAATTTAGATATTTCAATCATAATAACGCTTCTTATGGTAATAATAAGAACTACTAAATTTAAAATGAGGTATATAATTTGAAGCAGTTATCAACATTTATTCTTACTTTAGCATTGTGGTTTATTTTTGTTGGCCAAATCAATATCGAGGTGTTTTTGTTGGGTACTATTATTTGTTCTATTGTATCGCTTACGTTAACAGATAATGTTCCTAGATCAGTACAACTGAAATATGGCACAAAAAAATTTTCACTAAGAATATATTACATATTTTTGTTGTTCAGCAATTACATATCTGATGTATTTTTATCTGCATTCAGAGTATCCAAACAAGCATTTAAACTTAAACCTTCTTTTTCTACCAGTATCGCTGCAAGCAAAACATCTCTTAAAAATAAAAGCAGAACTGAAATTTTAGTTTATTTTATTACATTACCTAAAATGGGCCTGGGTATAGATATTGATGTTATAAATAGAGACTATTCTATTCACTGGATAGATATCCACAATGACGATAAAGCAAAAGAAAAGCATGCACTGATTCATAAACATGAGAACTTAATAGCTAAAATATTTGTTTCATTTAAGTAGCACCTTTTTGGAGAAATGCGGGAGGTTGATAGTAGTGCTCTATTTTATACTAGCAATTATCTTATTAGCTATTTCAACTTTTTATAGAGTGATTAAAGGCCCTAGTATAGCTGATAGAATAATGGCTATGAATACAATAGGTGTTATGTTTTTATTGGTTTTAGTTTTATTAAGTTTTTATTTTGAAAGAAAAATTTTTATTGACGTAGCTTTAGTTTATGGGGTTTTTTTATTTGTAAATGTTTTAATTTTGGACAAATATTTCTCAAAACCAATAAAGGAAAAAGTTGGTGATTAATTAATATGTTAATACAGTTATTTGTTTATATATTTTTAATTATAGGCATTTATTTTTTGTTAAGTACTGCTGTGGGAATGATTCGTTTTCCTGATTTGTATACCCGTTTACATGCTGGCTCTAAATGTCTGATAGCCGCAGCTATTTCAGTGTTAATGGGTTGTATAGTAATGGAAGGAATCGGGTTTGTTTCTTTAAAATTACTTGTAATAATATTTTTCTTATTACTCACCAATCCGATAGCTATTCATGTGATAGCCAATTCCGCTACTAATTATACTAATAAGTGATTGGAGGTAAGTTCATGATTGATCTTATATTTAATATGTTAATGATATTTTTATTAATTACTGCATTTTTTATGGTGTTTACTAAAGATATATTAACCTCAGTTATTACTCTCCCCATATTCGGTGCTATTCTAGTAGTTATTTTTGTAATTCTCCAGGCCCCTGGTCCTGCTATAGCTGAAGCTGTTATTGCTTCCGGCTTAACTACTTTCTTTTTTGTAATTACCATAAACAAAACGGAGTATGAACAGAATGAATAGAATCAATGTCATATCCAAAAAACTCTATAAAATAGGACTTGTTGTATCGCTTGCTATTTTTTTATTATTCATATTTTATGACATACATAATCTTGAAAGCAATAGTAAAAGATATTTATCTGACCACTATATTTCTGAAGGGGTACAGGAAACAGGTGCTATAAACATAGTTACTTCAGTTCTATATGATTACCGTGCTTTTGATACGTTGGGTGAAGCAACTGTACTTTTAACAGCAGCTGCTATTTTATCTTTTCTCGTTCCTATAACAAAAGATAAAATGCGCGGTACTCCCTTTACAATAATTGTTTCTCAAACTACACAAGTTTTTATTCCATTTTTAGCAATTTTGGGAATGTATTTAATATTTTTTGGTCATCTAGCTCCTGGTGGGGGTTTTGTTGGAGGAGTAGTTATTGCTTTAATCCCCATTTTATTGACAATAACTTATCGTGTTGAATTTTCTGAATATAAATTTAAACCTGACAAAAAAAAGGTATCAGAAGATATAGGCGCTATCGGTTTTGTTTTAATAGGATTACTAGGGATACTAACGGGAAGCAATTTTCTAGCAAATGGACAAGCTAATGTTAGCCTAGGAGATGCTGGGGAATTGATTAGTGCAGGATTAATCCCTTACTTAAATATAATGATTGGTATCAAAGTAGGAGCAGGTCTGGCCATCATTTTTAATAGTTTGATTAAGGAGAAATAATAGTGCAAATATCTTATATTGCAGTAATAATTTTGTTTTGCCTTGGAATTTATACGATAATTTCCAATAAAAATATAATAAAGATGGTTATGGGATTTACGATTTTAGAGTCTTCTTTGATTTTATTATTAATCTTGATAAGTTATACCCCAGGTGGAACTGCACCTATTTTAGATAGGCAATATGAAATAGTAGTCGATCCTATCCCTCAGGCACTTGCCCTAACAACAATTGTTATTGGGGGAAGTGTTACAGCTGTCATGTTAGCAGTGACAATTAAGCTGTACAAAAGATATAGAACGCTAAATGTGGATAAGCTTCGAAAACTGAGAGGATAATATTCATTGGGAGGACAATAATGGAAGCTGCTGTCTGGGTTATCATTTTACCTTTATTAACCGCATTTTTTATCGGCATTTCTAAGGTATATGTTAAAAAGATTTTTGTTCCTTTGGTAATCAGTAGTGCGATTATTTATCTTTATTTATTAATTTTAGTTATCAATAATAGTTATCCCCCAAATGTTTATAGTGTTGGGGCGTGGCGACTAATTGGAATAAATTTAATGGTTGACCCTTTTTCGGGCCTATTTTTATTGATTATCGCCCTATTATTTTTACCTGTTATTATTTTTTCCGTAAAATATATTAAAAGTTATAAACATGAATATTTTATTTTTACCTATATAATGACAGCCGGCATTGCAGGAATGGTTCTTACTGCCGATTTATTTAATCTGTATGTATTTTTAGAGGTTAGCTCTCTAAGTTCTTGTGCTTTGGTGGCATTAAAAAAAACGAATAAAGGATTAGAAGGTGCTTATAAGTATTTGGTTATGTCTACGTTAGGTAGTTTTTTTATTTTACTAGCTACAATCTTAACTTACTATTTAACCGGTACTTTAAATATAGCAGAAATTTCTCTGGAATTTAACGAGATCCCTTTTAAGATAAAAAGTGCACTTATGGCCTTTTTTGTTTTTGGTTATGTACTAAAGATAGGATTAATTCCTTTACATTTCTGGCTTCCAGATACGTATGAAGATTCCCCTATCCCTTACAATGTTTTATCATCGGGATTGGTAATGAAATCTGCTGTATATGCATTAATAAAAGTATTATATATTATTTTTGGAATTGATTTTCTAGATAAGAGTGGACTTTTACAAATTGGTGTTTTCTGGGGAGTAATTACTTTTATTGTTGCTCATTTATTAGCCTTTCAGCAATCAAATTTAAGCCGACTTCTTGCGTATTCCAGCATTGCCCAGATAGCGTATATCATGATTGGATTATTTGTAGGTACGGAAGGTGGATTAATCGGTGGTAACTTCCACATCTTAAATCACGCTATAATGAAAGGAACTTTATTTCTAGTAACAGCAATTTTTTATTATAGTCTAAGCGCTGTTAATATAGAAGATATTAAAGGACTGGCCTATAAATTTCCCATACTTTCCTTTACTTTTGTGGTTGCTTCCCTTGCAATCGTGGGCCTACCTCCCTTCAATGGATTTATCAGTAAATGGCTTATTGTTGAAGCAGCTTTAGAATCTGGTTTTGTTTATGCTGCTTTTTTTATACTGGTGGGAACGTTTTTATCTTTAACGTATTATTTAAAAGTAATCATTACATTATATACAAAAAATGACAAAGAAATAGTAGTAGAAGAACCAGGTTTATCTTTAAGCTTACCAACTATATTTCTTGGTAGTTTATGTATTGTATTTGGAGTAGTGCCTTCATTACCTTTACGTTTAATTAATAAAATTCCAACATTTTTGCTGGATAATGGAGAATACATTCGAGTATTACTAGGAGGTTAACGATGATTACTCCAGGTTTCTTATATTTTATAGGTGCTATACTTTTACTTTTCCCCGTTTATGAAAAGCTGAAGTACATGTTATCTTTCCTTGTCACTGTAGCAGCCATTATTATTACTTTGCACTTAATACCTGGATATAGTGTACAACTGGATTTTCTAACATTTACTTTAGTTCCTTTCAAAGTAGACAACATTAATAAATTAACAGGACTAATTTTTGCTGTCGGTGGCTTGGCTGCTGTGATTTATTCCATTAGTATGTGTTCCCTAAGTCATTTAAGATTAATATTTGTGTTTATTGGTAGTGCACTAACCGCGGTTTTTTCCGGTGATCTGTTTACTCTATATGTTGCCTGGGAGTTAATGACTATCAGCTCCTCTTTTCTTATTATAATGACAAGTGATGTAACTAAGAAAACGGGATATTATTATTTTCTAATGCACGTGGCAGGCGGTTTAAGTTTATTATGGGGTATATTCTTACAATACTCAGCTACAGGTAATTTCTCTTTAAATAATATAGAGGTTGGAATTCCTTTTTTTATGATCGCGATAGCCATTAAGTTGGCCTTTGTCGGTTTTCATACTTGGTTGCCATTAGCATACAGCAAAGCTCCTTTTTATGTGGCAGTCATTTTGTCCATCTATACAACAAAGGTGGGGGTATATGTAATGAGTCGCCTACTGTCCGGGATAAATAGTTTGGCTTATGCAGGCCTCATTTCTGCGTTATTTGGAATTGCAATGTCCTTAAAACAAAAGCGTGTGCTTAAATTGTTATGCTATTCCATCATCATCCAGGTTGGTTTTATGATTATTGGTATTAGTATTGGTACTACAGAGGGAATTACAGGAGCTATTTTTCACCTCGTTAATCACATATTATATAAAACTGTATTATTTATGGTAGTGGGAGTTGTCATTTATACAACAGGGAAGGATAGTTTTGAGAATCTTGGGATCATGGGCAGGAAACTTCCGATAACTTCAATAGCAACATTTGTAGCTTTTATGGGTATAGCAGGCGTTCCTTTTTTTAATGGGTATATGAGTAAAAGCATTATTAAAGAAGCCATACAGGATCCCATATTAACCTTGGGGTTAAACGTGATGAGCTTTGGGACTTGTATAATATTTTTAAAATTTATCTATTATGCATTTTTCAAAAATAGTGATCGTAAAGTAGATAAAAAACCACCCGTCAGCATGCAGTTAGGCATAGGATTTTTAACTGTTCTTATGCTATTAGTTGGTATTCATCCATTTTTTTTAGAAAATCTAACGAATATGCATGTAGACCTTCATTATTTCGATAAAAAACATCTCTTAAGTGGAATTCAACCTTTTCTCTGGTCCATTCCTATATTTATTTTATTCAAAAAATATATAGTGAAGAACTATGAAAGGTTTCTATATTTTGATATTTACCTTAACATGGCTAAACTATTTATGACTACAGGCTACCATTTAAGTAATTATCATGACGGAAAATTAAATAAATATTTGCTTTGGGCAACTTCTACTTTAATTATTTTGTTGTTATTGTTCATGTTTTAACAGGAGTACATCATGTATAACACGGTTCATTCTATAAAAACAATTTAAGAAATGCAGCTATCCTGTTATCGATAGCTGCATTTTTGGTTAATAGAATAGCCTAAGAGTTATTCTATTTTTTATTTTTAAGACTTTTCTTCTTTTGAAATATATTCAAAGGCTGTACGTACTGCTTTGATTGTTTCTTCAATATCCTCATCCGTATGTGCAGTAGATAAGAATACACCTTCGAATTGAGATGGTGGAAGAAACACACCTTGCTCTATCATTTGACGATAGTAACTGGCAAATCGTTTTACATCTGATTTGCTAGCTATTTCATAGTTAACTACTGGTTGATCATTAAAGAAAAAGCCAACCATCGAACCTGCACGATTTACTTGTAAATCAAGTTGAAAATCTTCTGCTGCTTGCATAAAACCTTCAATCAAGCGATCTACTTTTTGATTCAACTTTTGATAAGCAGACTTATCCATTGCTTTTAATGTTTCTAGACCTGCAGTCATTGCTAACGGGTTTCCAGATAATGTACCTGCTTGATAAATATTACCAGTTGGCGCGACTTTTTCCATAATTTCACGCTTTCCACCATAGGCGCCAACAGGTAATCCTCCACCGATAACTTTTCCTAAACAAGTTAAGTCTGGCGTAACATTAAAATGACCTTGTGCACAATTGTAGCCTACACGAAAACCAGTCATTACCTCATCAAAAATTAATACTGAACCATATTGTTCTGTTAGCTGACGTAAGCCAGGTAAGAATGGTTCAGACGGTGGAACTACCCCCATATTCCCAGATACAGGCTCTACAATTACCGCTGCGATATCATCACCATATTGTTCAAATGCATATGTCGCACTTTCTAAATCATTATAAGGAACAGTAATGGTATGAGCTGCAACAGAATCTGGAACACCAGGACTATCTGGTAAACCAAGTGTTGCTACACCTGAACCCGCCTTAATTAATAGAGAATCACCATGCCCATGATAATTACCTTCAAATTTAAGAATTTTATTTCGACCTGTATAGCCACGCGCTAAACGCAATGCACTCATCGTTGCTTCCGTACCGGAATTAACCATTCGTACCATTTCAATTGATGGCACACGATCAATGACTACTTTGGCTAATTCATTTTCTAAAATGGTTGGTGCACCAAAACTCGTTCCGTTCTCCGTTACTTCTTTCAATTTGTCTACCACATTTGGATGTGCATGACCAAGTATTAACGGTCCCCAACTTAACACATAATCAATATAATCGTTTCCATCAATATCGTAAATTTTTGATCCTTTACCGCGTTCCATAAAAATTGGATTCATACCAATCGATTTAAATGCACGCACTGGTGAGTTAACACCACCAGGCATTAAATCTACTGCTTCTTTATAGGCATCAATGGAATGGTTAAATGATTTCATTGTAAGAATTCATCCTTTCTTTTATTGCAACCAGTTTGCCACATCTTTGGCATGGTAGCTAATAATTAAATCAGCTCCTGCTCGCTTCATCGCTGTTAGTGATTCTAGCACAACTGCTTTTTCATCGATCCAACCATTTTGCGCAGCTGCTTTGACCATTGCGTATTCTCCACTAACATTGTAAGCTACGACCGGAACATCTTGTCTTTCTCGAATGTCACGAATAATATCCATATAGGATAAAGCAGGCTTTACAATTAAAAAGTCTGCGCCTTCTTCTACATCAGATGCTGCTTCTCGAAAGGCTTCGATTCGGTTAGATGGATCCATTTGATATTGCTTGCGATCACCAAATTGTGGTGCACTATCGGCTGCATCTCGAAAAGGACCATAAAAAGCAGATGCATATTTCACTGCATAAGACATGATTGGTGTTTCTTTAAAGCCCGCTTCATCAAGTCCTTTTCTTATTGCTGATACAAAGCCATCCATCATATTGGATGGTGCGATGATATCAGCTCCGGCCTTCGCTTGTGAGACAGCTGTTTGCACATGCAAAGGTAATGATTGATCGTTGTCAACATGTCCATCTTTATGTATTACCCCACAGTGTCCATGTGATGTGTATTCACACAAACACGTATCAGCTATAGTTAGCATAGTCGGAAAACGCTCTTTGATCCGTCTCAATGCTTCTTGTACAATACCTGCTTCACAATAGGCTTGAGTCCCCACTTCATTTTTCTCTTTTGGTATACCGAATAGTAATACCCCACGGATACCCAATTGCTCTAATTGTTGTATTTCTTGATCCAAGTAGTCTAACGAAACTTGGTACACACCAGGCATGGAAACAACTTCTGTCCGAATCTCTTCTCCTTCTACCACAAACAGTGGATAAATTAAATCATTAGTTGTTAAATATGTTTCACGAACCAATGCCCGCATTGCATCTGAAGAACGAAGTCGACGATGTCTTTTAAAGTTTTGCTCGTTCATTATTACACCCCTTACTTCATTATGAAAAATATTCAGAAATGACCTGAATCATAGCTTCTGTAGTAAATTTTGTTGGTATAAGTACTTGCTGAAAGCCACTTGCTAACGCAGCCTGTTCTGTTGTTGTACCAATACATACACATAGTCGATTATTTTTAATATACGCAGTCTCATCAGGTATACCTTTTGTTTGATCGTCAAAGGAATGTACAGTAGAAGGACTAGTGAATGTATAAACGTCCAGTTTATCTTGTTTGATCCATTTTGTTAATGCTTCTTGATATGCAGTTTCATTTAATGTCTCATAAACGATAATCATCTCTGTTTCAATTGCCTTATTTGTTAATACTTTCTGCACCTCAAGTGAACTTTTATTTCCTAAAGCGAGAAGCACACGATTGTCCTTACCAAAAAAATATACAAATTGATCTGCCATTTCGGTTGCTTGATACTTACTTGGTAAAAAACTAGCTTGATAACCGTAAAATTGCAATGTTTGTTCAGATTTCTCACCAATAACAGCAAATTTTACATCTTTAAGTTGTGACTGACTTATTTGATAGTATTGCATATTTTCAAAGAAAAAACGCACACCATTTGCACTTGTGAAAAAAATCCAATCATAATCTTTTATTTGATTTAGTTTTTTCCTGTTCTCATCAACGCACTTTGCTTGAAAAGTTATTAATGGAACATGCTTTGGTTCAGCACCTAACGCATAAAGACCTTCCATCATCGGTCGTGCCTGTTCAGATGACCGAGTTACAAGGATCTTTTTACCTTTCAGTGGATCACTCATTTTCAGATAACTCCTGCTTTACTCGATCAACAATTGCTTGCGCTCCTCTTTCTTTTAGAAGTTGAGCAGCACGTTCACCTACTTGGACTGGGTCTTTCCCTCTTACCTCTTCATGTAAGACAGTTTCACCATCAGGTGTAGCAACTAATGCTGATAACACAATCTCGTTTTTATCAATCCTAGCATACCCACCAATAGGAACCTGACATCCTCCTTCAAGTAAATGTAAGAAGGTACGCTCTGCGGTTACTGTATTTGCAGTTTCTTCATCTTTAATTTTTTCTAACCATTTGATTAATTCTTTATCCGTTTCACGACATTCAATCGCTAGTGCACCTTGCCCAATTGCTGGAACACTCAATGTTGGATCTAAATACTCCGTAACAATCTCTTTACTCCAGCCCATTCTACTTAGGCCGGCTGCAGCTAATATAATCGCATCAAAGTCTTCTTCTTTTAACTTTCGAAGACGCGTTCCAATATTTCCTCTTATCCACTTTATTTCTAAATCTGGACGAGCAGCAAGAATCTGCGAGCTTCTCCGTAAACTACTTGTCCCAACAATTGCTCCTTTTGGTAAGTCCATTAATTTTACATGATTATTTGAAATTAAAGCATCTCGATGATCTTCCCGTTCTGGAATAGTACCAATCGTTAGGCCTTCTGCAACGACAGCTGGCATATCTTTCATACTATGCACAGCCATATCAATTTCTTCATTGTACATTGCTTGTTCAATTTCTTTTACAAATAACCCTTTTCCCCCAACTTTTGATAAAGTAACATTCAAAATCTTATCACCTTTTGTTGTGATTCTTTTTATTTCAAAAGTAAAGGGGGCTCCAGCAGCTTTTAATTTATCAATTACCCATTCGGTTTGCGTGATTGCTAGTTCACTTTTACGGGAACCTATAATAATTTTTCGCATCGTTCATCATCCTTTGTTCATAATAGGAATAATACCCCATCTTTTCACGGATGGGGTATAGGCTAGTGTATTGCAACATTCTCCAAAGCTTTCTTAGATTGTTTATCAACTGCTTCTAATGCAATAACATTATTTTGTTTCACCTGTTCTTTTACTTTTTGATTAACCAAATCTTCTATACCAAATATTTTTATAAAAAGGTCTAAAGATTCTGTTGCATTTGGTTCGACAGCTAACTCTTTTGCCTCTAATATTGGTTTTTTTAATAATTGGTTAATGATACTTTTCGTATGCTTGCTAATCACTTTTCTTTCACGGTCTGTTAGATCAGGAATCTTTCTTTCAATACTTTCCATTGTCTCGGCTTGTATACCTAGTGCATGCTCACGTAAAGATGAAATAATAGGGACAACACCTAATGTGTTTACCCATTGATTAAATGCGACAATCTCTCCTTCAATCATTAATTCAATTTTCTCAGAAGCTTGACGTCTTCTTGCAACATTACTATCAACGACATCTTGTAAGTTGTCAATGTCATACAGGTATACATTATCAATGTTTGCTACGTTAGGATCTACATCTCTAGGAACAGCAATATCTATAATGACTAGCGGACGGTTTTCTGTGCGTTTTTCCATTGCTGTACGAAGTGTTGTTTCAGTAAGAACAAAATCATTTGCATTCGTTGAACTAATAAATATATCCGTATCTACTAATGTTTGACCTAGTTGTGCAACAGTGACTGCTTGTCCATTAAATTGTTTTGCCAACGCTTTCGCCTTATCAAGGGTTCGATTCATCACTGTAATTGTTTCAATACCAGAACCGTGTAGATTTTTTGCTGCTAATTCTCCCATTTTCCCTGCACCCAATATGGCAATTTGCTTTGATGTAATATCGTAGAATAGTTTTTTTATTAGATTAACAGCTGCATAACTAATTGATACAGGATGGTCACATATTCCTGTTTCTTTATGGGCACGTTTAGCTAATGTAACAGCCTGTTTAAATAACTGATTGAACATCGTACCTGTTGCTTTATTCGATTGAGCTAGAGCAAAGGCGTGCTTCACTTGTCCTAATATTTGTGTTTCCCCAACGACCATTGAATCAAGGCCTGATGTCACATGAAACAAATGTTCTTTTGCGCCATCGTTTTCATATATTACTAAATGGGAGGAGAATGCTTCTTTCTCGATCCCAAACCAATTGGCTAAAAATTGTTTTAAATAATAACGTCCTGTGTGTAATTGATCTACAACTGCATATAACTCTGTTCGGTTACATGTGGAAACAATCACATTCTCCAGCACACTTTTTTGTTCATTTAATGTCTGCATCGCCTCGACGAGCTTGTCTTGATGAAAGGTCAATTTTTCACGAATTTCAATTGGAGCAGTTCGAAAATTAACACCAACCATAAGGATATGCACACTATCTACCCCCAAGTATTTTGTAACCCTCGTTACATACTTATTCTATAAATATCTATCTATTGATTTGCTGAAAATCATTCATTATATTGCATTAAATCGATTTTCACCAATAATGGTTTAAGCTATGATAAAATATATAAATAACATCATTTATTATTCAATACTAATGTACTTTATCATATCTATTAAAGATAATCAAGAAACGAATATTATGTAATAACTATTATAAATAAGGAGAGACCTATGCGCAAACAACATTCATTAACAGCATTTTTATTAATTGGTATAGGTGGTTATTTCTTGCTCAGACAACTTAAATTACCAATTATAACTGATTTTTATTCGTGGCCAACTTTGCTAATTATTCTTGGTGTGGCTTTTCTACTACACGCTTACATGGCAAACGATTATGATAAATTATTTCCAGGTGCAATCCTCTTAGGATTAGGAATTCATTTTCATGGGATAAGATATTATGGATTTTGGATTGAGCATTGGGGAGTGTATACACTAATCGTTGGTCTTGCTTTTATGATTCGTTATCAAAAAGCGAAATCTGGATTATTCCCAGGATTGTTGTTAATTGGATTATCTATTTTTGCAATTTTTGCTTCAAACAAACCGGGTTGGTTTTATTGGATTAATTCTTCCATGTCTTTCTTGGAGTCTTTTTGGCCATTAACGTTAGTAGTATTAGGTTTATATTTGTTGTTTAAAAAGAAGTAATGCATAGCATAACGTTTTTATCAATGAAAATAGTAGTGAGATGTAATAAGCAAATTAAAACGCTTAGTTAAAACTAAGCGTTTTTATAAAAATTAATTATGTGTGTTCTTTTTTAGACTATAGTTAAATTGTTGTACCATTTTTTTTCGTTTAATAACTAAAGAGGTAATTAATATCAACTCACTTATGATGAGTAAACCAAATCCTAAAAATATACCATTAATAAATACAAATTCGTTGGTTCCCCATGTATAGAAAGCCCAGCCGATAATTGTAAATACGTCTAGTGTAAAAATAATTGTCCCCGCAATGAATGATTGCGCAAGAACTTGACCTGTTCTTCTTATCATATAAGAAGCATATGAATAACCAATAAAAATAGCAATACCTATTATAATGACATAGGTAATAAAAGCTATACTGATTTCTCCCATTTAACTCCCACCTGCTTATTTTTATTATAAACGATCTTTAATTAAAGTAGTAAAGTTTTTTTACTTTTTATAGAAAATAAGGCAGCTTTAATAGTCACTAATTAGTGACTATGAAGCTGCCTTATTTATATTTTTGATTGTATTATTAATAGTTTAATTCTCACAAGAAAGATTGAATTGCTTTCCATGCCTCTTCTTTTCCTTGGGCAGTTTCTGCAGAAAAAGGAATCACTTGATCTTCAGGCTCGATTTCTAATGTATCTTTGACTCGCTTCACATGTTTTGCTACTTGTGATTTTTTAATCTTGTCCAATTTTGTTGCTATAACAATAACTGGAATCTCATAAAACTTTAAAAAATCGTACATCGCAACATCATCACTAGTTGGTTGATGTCTGATATCAACAATGAGTACAGTTGCTTTTAATTGCTCACGTGTAGAAAAATATTCTTCCATCATCTTACCCCAAGCTTCTCTTTCTTTCTTAGAAACTTTGGCATACCCATAACCAGGAACATCCACAAAATGAAATACATCATTTATTTTATAAAAATTTAATGTTTGTGTTTTCCCAGGTTTTGAGGATGTTCGTGCCAATGCTTTTCTGTTAATTAACTTATTAATAAAAGATGATTTGCCAACATTTGAGCGACCAGCTAATGCAATTTCTGATATAGGCTCTGCTGGATATTGTTTTTTAGCAACAGCACTAATTACTATTTCTGCTTTGGTTACTTTCATTTTTATTCCCCCAATAATGCATGTTCTAATACAGTATCTAAATGTTGTACTGGAATAAAGGTAAGATCTTCCCTTACACTATGTGGAATATCTTCTAAATCTTTTTCATTATCTTTTGGCATAATAATGGTTGTAATACCAGCTCGATGAGCACTAAGTGACTTTTCTTTTAAACCACCAATTGGAAGTACTCTCCCACGCAAAGTAATTTCTCCGGTCATCCCTACTTCTTTTCGTACAGCCCGGTTAGTAAGTGCAGAAACGATAGCTGTGGCAATTGTAATTCCAGCTGATGGACCATCTTTTGGTGTAGCACCCTCTGGTACATGGATATGAATATCATTCTTTTGATGAAATTCAGGATCAATGGAAAATTTATCTACTCTGGAGCGAACATAACTAAAAGCAGCTTGAGCAGACTCTTGCATTACATCACCTAATTTACCGGTTAATGTTAGCTTTCCTTTTCCAGGAACAATACTAACTTCTATCGAAAGTGTATCTCCTCCTGCAGCCGTATAAGCTAAACCAGTAGCTGTCCCAATTTGATCTTCTTCCTCCATCATGCCATAACGGAACAATGGTTTCCCCAATAATTCTTCAAGTTGCTTCTCGGTAACAATTACTTTTTTTCGTTCTTCAGAAATAATGATCTTTGCTGCCTTCCTGCATATAGAAGCAATTTGGCGCTCTAGACCTCTTACACCAGCTTCTCTTGTATATTGACGAATTAATTTCAGCAATGCATCTTCCCGTAACTGTAATTGCCCTTTTTGTAAACCATTTTCTTTTATTTGCTTTGGTAATAGGTGTTCCTTAGCAATATATTGTTTTTCTAATTCGGTATATCCTGCAAGAGAAATAACCTCCATACGATCTAACAAAGGACGTGGAATGGTTTGCAAATTATTTGCTGTTGCAATAAACATTACCTTAGACAGATCATATGTCTCTTCAATAAAGTGATCACTGAATGTGTGATTTTGTTCAGGATCAAGTACTTCTAGCATGGCTGAAGATGGATCTCCACGGAAATCACTTGCCATTTTATCAATTTCATCCAATAAGAAGACTGGATTAATTGTTTCTGCTTTTTTCATTCCTTGCATGATTCGTCCAGGCATAGCCCCAATATATGTACGGCGATGACCTCTAATCTCAGCTTCATCACGAATACCACCTAAGGAAATACGTACAAACTTCCGATTTATTGCCCGGGCAATAGATTTTGCTAAAGATGTTTTTCCAACACCTGGTGGGCCAACTAAGCAAAGTATTGGTCCTTTCATTGATTGCGTAAGGTGTTGTACAGCTAAATATTCTAATATGCGTTCTTTAACTTTATCTAAACCATAATGATCTTCATTTAAAGTAGAGTCAGCATGAGCTATATCTAAATTATCTTCTGTTTCTTTCGTCCATGGTAACGTCACTAACCATTCAATATAATTACGAATAACAGAACTTTCAGCAGATGTCTGTGGAATTTTTTCAAAACGATCCAATTCTTTATAGGCGACTTTTTGTACACGTTCTGGCATATCTGATGTTTGTATTTTTTCTTTTAAACTAGCTACATCCCCTGTTTTTCCATCCTTGTCACCTAATTCCTTTTGAATGGCTCTTAACTGTTCACGTAAATAATACTCTTTTTGGGTCTTTTCCATCGACTTTTTCACACGTTGACCGATTTTTTTCTCAATGGTCAAAACCTCACGCTCATTTGAAATAATGTGGATAAGACGTTGGAGGCGATTTTTAATATCTGTTGTTTCTAAAAGTTCTTGCTTCATCTTTAACTTTAATGATAGGTGCGAGGTAATAATATCCGCTAATCTTCCAGGCTGCTCAATATCTATAACAGTATCATAAGTTTCTCTTGTTAATTTTGTCGATATCTGTATGTACTCCTCGAATTGAGCTAATAAAGAACGCATTAATGCTGTTTCTTCATTTGCTTCTCCATGCGTATCTTCCAGTTTCTCTACATCAACAATCAGCATTTCATCATCATGAATTACCGTGTTTATTTTCGCACGATCTTGCCCTTCAACTAATACTCTAAAAGTGCCATTGGGCAACTTTAACATTTGTTTCACATGTGCAATTGTTCCCATTTGATACAAATCATCTATTGAAGGTTCTTCCATACTGCTTTCTTTTTGCGCAACTAAAAAAATCAGATTTTCTTCCATCATTGCTCTTTCTAGTGCTTGGATAGAACGCTCTCTACCTACATCTAAATGCAATACCATTGATGGAAAAACTAAAAGTCCTCGTAATGGGAGGAGTGGTAGGTTCATATTGTTTTTGTCTGGCATAAAATTCCCTCCAATGCATCACTTATAAATTAACTTAGTCTTTTCTCTATATATTGCTCATCTTCGAGCATCACAGGCTGTAATACATAGTTTAAAGCTTCTTTAAATGTGGTAACAGGTATGATCTTGATACCAGTAAATCGTTCAGATAAAGCATCCATATTTTCCTTTGGAACAAGAATAATTTTAGCACCAGCTTGCTCAGCTGCTCTCACCTTAACTGGCACCCCACCGACCGGACGCACTTCACCATAAAGACTTAGCTCCCCTGTAACTGCAACTTTATGATTGATTGGTGTTTTCTTTATAGATGAATAAATAGCCAACGTCATTGCTAATCCTGCTGAAGGGCCATCTACTGGTGTACCACCAGGAAAATTAACATGTATATCATATTGATGTGCAGGGACACCAATTGATTTTAAGTATGTAACAACCGTTTCGACAGACGCACGTGCCATACTTTTTCGTTTAATTGATTTGGCTTGTGTACCTAAGGTTTCTTCTTCGGCGATTCCTGTAATCGTAACATTACCATTATTTGTAGCTGGAAGAATGAGCACTTCAATTGGTAGTAAATGACCAGTATTTGGTCCTGATACACCTAATCCATTAATTCTTCCAATTTGATTTTTTGGTAAAATGCGCTGCGTCATCTTAGGTATTAATTGACTAACATCGGCAACCCAATTTACATCTGCTTCATTTATTTCTTTTCTTTTTTGATTTTTTGCTACAGTTGAAGCAATCTGTATAATATTAACTGCTTCACGCCCATTGTTTGCATAAGTAGTCAACAAATCTAGCGCTTTCGTACTCAAATTACTTCCAATCTTTTCAGCTGCTCTTGTACCAATAAGCTTCATATCATTTTGATCTAGTGCTTTAAAATAGATTTCTAAACATCTAGAACGAATTGCCGGCGCTATTTCTTCAGGCCTTCTAGTCGTTGCACCAATTAATCGAAAGTCAGCAGGCAACCCTTCCGAGAAAATTTGATGGATATGTCGTGGTATTTGCTCATTCTCTTCACTATAATAAGCACTTTCAAATAGTACTTTTCGATCTTCTAACACTTTAAGCAACTTATTCATTTGGGTTGGATGTAGCTCTCCAATTTCATCAATAAATAGAATTCCACCATGGGCATTAGACACGGCTCCTTTTTTGGGTTGAGGAATACCTGCCTGCCCCATCGCACCTGCGCCTTGATAAATTGGATCGTGTACTGAACCAATAAGTGGGTCAGCAATGCCTCTTTCATCAAATCTTGCAGTCGTTGCATCAAGTTCAATAAAAGGTGCAATTCTTGAAAACGGTGAATCTTTACTCTTTTTTGCCTCCTCTAATACTAAACGAGCTGCCGCTGTCTTACCTATACCTGGTGGACCATAGATTAAAACATGTTGTGGGTTACTATTACAGAGCGCTGCGCGTAATGCCTCAATCCCTGCTTGTTGTCCGATCACATCGCTTAACGTTTTTGGGCGAATCTTCTCAGATAATGGCATAGTTAATTGAATTCGTTTCATCACATGTAATTTTTCTAACTCTTTTTTTGATTCTTTCTCAACGCCATGTTTCGTTGCACGTTGACTTTTAAGTAAATTCCAAAAATACAATCCGATAACAATACCAAAAAAGAGTTGAATCATCATGACAACACTAACAAGTTCCATTTTTTACCTCCAATAAAAAAATAGTAAATAAAGTTGAAATAAATTAGATCTTCATTTTCTTATATTTTATATAGGTTTTTAAACGATACTTGTTAGTATTTCCGCAAATGTTGAAGCTAAACAACGTTTTTTTAATTCCTTTATATGTACTAGAAATCCCTTGCTATCTACATAACAAGGGATCTCTAACACATTGTATTAGCAAAAGTTACGCACTCTCTTTTGGTGACTGTTTGTTTTTATCTTTGATTGTTCCATCTTCTAAGACTAACTTAGGATGACCATCTTCTAATATTACAGTATCTTTTGTAATAATACATTTAACAATATCATCACGTGATGGAAGTTCATACATCACATCAAGCATAATATTTTCTAGAATAGATCGCAAGCCACGAGCGCCTGTTTTACGTTCGATGGCAAGTTTAGCAATTTCTTTTAATGCTTCTTCTTCAAATTCTAGATCAACATGGTCCATTTCAAATAACTTCACATATTGTTTTACAAGTGCGTTTTTTGGTTTTGTTAGAATTTCAATCAATGCTTCTTCATCTAGCGGCTCTAAACTTCCAATAACAGGAAGACGACCGATAAATTCTGGGATCAGACCAAAACGAAGCATGTCTTCTGGTAGTACTTTGGATAATAGAGCGCCTTTATCTAAATTATCTGTTTCAGTATCTGCGCCAAAACCTATTACTTTCTTACCTAATCGACTTTTAATAATTTGTTCAATTCCATCAAATGCTCCGCCACAAATAAATAAGATATTTGTGGTATCAATTTGAATAAATTCTTGATGTGGGTGCTTTCTTCCTCCTTGCGGTGGAACGCTAGCAGTTGTACCTTCTAAAATTTTTAATAATGCTTGTTGAACCCCTTCACCAGAAACATCTCTTGTGATCGAAGGATTTTCTGATTTTCTAGCCACTTTATCGATTTCATCGATATAGATAATACCTTTTTCAGCTTTTTCTACATCATAATCTGCTGCTTGAATCAATTTAAGTAAGATATTTTCTACATCTTCTCCCACATAACCAGCTTCAGTTAATGATGTAGCATCCGCGATCGCAAAAGGCACATTAATAATACGTGCTAATGTTTGAGCTAATAATGTTTTACCGCTACCGGTAGGTCCAATCATGGCAATATTACTTTTTGCTAGCTCCACATCATCTGTTGCTTTCGGTGCATTAATACGTTTATAGTGATTGTATACTGCTACTGAAAGGTTTTTCTTTGCTTTCTCTTGACCGATTACATAATCATCAAGAATCGTACGAATTTCTTGTGGCTTTGGAATATCTGTGAATTCCACTTCTTCTTCTGAACCTAATTCTTCTTCGACAATCTCGGTACATAATTCTATACATTCGTCACATATATAAACGCCTGGACCAGCTACAAGTTTACGAACTTGATCTTGGCTTTTTCCACAAAATGAACATTTCAATTGTCCTTTTTCTTCATTAAACTTATACATCTATTTCACCCCTCAAGTGTAAGTATCTACTGAAACAGGAAACAGAGCATGCGTAATATTCCCTATTACTTCTTCTTCACATCATATCAGATAAAAGCACCTTAATAAACTAAAATACTCTATCAGTTATTCTATACAGTTTACCCATTCCAATCACGCAATAAACTTTGCGATTAGAACTATAACCAAGTCCGTCATTATTCAAAACAGAAGATGTTGTAATAATCGTTATCATATATAAGGTACATTTCATTATGTATAAAATTAAGTATTTGTCAACTATTATATGTTATATGTATGTAGCAGTTAAAAATGTACTTATATTTCATATTATGTAGAGAAACAAGACAACAAATGCCTTGTTTCTCAGTAATTGAATCCTTATTTCGCGGTACTATTTTCTACTAAGAAATCAATTGCTTTCTTAAATTTAAGATCTTCTTTAATGGCATCTGTGTTGCCACCTAGCATTTGAGTCAATTGCTCAACATCTACTTGATACATGCTAGCCATTGATTCTAATTCTTTATTAACGTCTTCTTCTGTTACTTCCAATGCTTCTACATTAGAAATTGCTTCCAATACTAGATTTGTTTTCACACGTTTTGTTGCATCTTCTTTCATTTGCTCTTTCAATGCATTCTCATCTTGTCCTGAGAATTGGTAGTACATATCCATTGTCATACCTTGCATTTGTAGTCTTTGTTCAAATTCACGAAGCATACGATCTAATTCTGTTGTTACCATTGCTTCTGGAATATCAACTTCTGCATTCTCAGATGCTTGATTAATTAGTGATTCACGTTTGTTATTTTCAACTTCTTTTTCTTTTTGATCTTGTAGACGTTTTTTGGTTTTTTCTTTTAATTCATCTAAAGTCTCTACTTCTTCATCTACATCTTTTGCAAATTCATCATCCATTTCTGGTAATTCTTTTGCTTTGATTTCATGAATAGTAACTTTAAAAGTAGCTTCTTTTCCAGCTAAATCTTCTGCATGATATTCCTCTGGGAAGGTAACCGTTACTTCAGTTTTTTCTCCAGCTTCTTTTCCAACTAGTTGTTCTTCGAAACCTGGAATAAATGATCCAGAACCGATTTCTAAGGAATGATTTTCAGCAGCTCCACCTTCAAAAGCTTCACCATCAACAAATCCTTCAAAGTCAATGACAACGGTATCGCCATCTTCTACTTTACCTTCTTCCTTAACAACAAGCTCTGCTTGATGTTGGCGTTGATGTTCCAATTCATGTTCTACATCTTCGTCAGTTACCTCTACAGATTCTCCTTCTACTTCTAAACCTTTATATTCACCTAATGTTACTTCTGGTTTCACTGTAACATTTGCAGTAAAAATAAGTGGTTGTCCTTTTTCAATTTGCTTGATATCTACTTCTGGTTGATCAACTGGTTGAATTCCAGCTTCATCAATTGCATTAGCATATGCTTCAGGCAAAATGATATCTACTGCATCTTGGTATAATGATTCTACACCAAAACGTTGTTCAAACATTCCACGAGGTATACGTCCTTTACGAAACCCAGGTAGTTGAACGTCTTTTACTACTTTTTTGAATGCTTCGTCTAATGCTTTATTAAATTGCTCTGCATCCACTTCAACAGTTAAAAGGCCTTGATTGCCTTCTTGTTTTTCCCATTTAGCTGTCATATTATTTCCCTCCAAAAATCTTATAAAAAATTCTATTTGCCGTTCATTCATTGTACGATTCTACTATACGAGGCCGAACGCAAATTACAACCACTTTATTATAACATAAACGTGCTCCCTTTCAACATTTAGTCATTGGGAACCTAAATATACACCTTAATTCTTCATCAATGAAAAGTATACTTTTTCATAATATAATAGATCTTCTATGTATAATGCAAGGGTTTCACTAACGGATTTAGATTGTATTGAAGCTTCATCCATAAATGAAGCAGAAGCTAAGTAAATAATCGCTTCTTTTATTTGTTGAATATGTATGTTTTCCGAAATAAACGGATATAAAACAAAAAAGTACCGATAAAGCATTTGATCCGCTAATTGATACAAGGAAGGATTTTTCTGTTCGATATCCTCTAACTCTTTTTTAACTTTCTTATAAATGGGATCATCCGTCATATACGGATGTGAGTTTGGATTAATTTTCATTTTTTTAGAAAACTTTTCTATCTCTATACATCCATTATAATCGTTAGCTTGTAACAAACTAAGAATAACTGTTTTAACCATTGGATTAACCAATGGATCTACGAGCATATTTTTAAAAGAAGAGATAAAAGGAGTGATATCCGTATGGTGTAAATGATTAACAAGATGCCACTGTAGTACATTATCTTCTTTTTTCACTGCTTCTTCCAATTGTTGCAAAGTTGCTGTAGTCTGTTTATCTGTTTGTTCTTTTAAAAGTGTATCATTTAATTGATATAATGTATTTAGTTGTGATCGATAAGGCTCAGGTACCTGTTCTTCATTATCAAATACATCATCAATTAATTCAGAAACATTCTTATATTTATTCGCCTGAAATAATAAAGTTGCATAGATATGTACATAAGCAAAATAATAATCATCTTTTTTAGCCAGTAATTCTTCACATAGAATTTCTGCTTCCTTTTGCTTGCCTAACTCAATAAAACACGTAAGTTTCGCCATATCAATTTCCTGGTTACTGATTTTATAATCCAGTAAAATATTTAGCTGTTCCAATGCATCTTGATATCTTTTATCTCGTACTAATTGAAAAGCTTTTTCCTCAATTTTATCCTTCCATTTTGGAAAGATAACTACTTTTTTATCATGTTGCTCCATGATCAACCCCTACTCTCAAAATCAAATTTTTAGAGTCACAGCATCCCTTCATTATTATTTATTTGATCCTTTAGTCATTCCTTCCCTTTTATTCATTATTTCAAACAATCCAGTTGCAGACAAGCCTGCAAAGCCTCCAGCCCATAATCTTAATACAAGATCCATTGTTGTGAAAGGGTAACTTATTGCACCAATTATAATACCAATAATAAAGCTAATCATCGGAATAATATTTTTAGGTAATGCAACTGTTTTTTTCACTAATTCAACAAGGGCAGTAACGATCGGCAAAAGCACTGTAGCAAACATCATTACTTGTTCCATTATACCCACCTCCACTATAGCATACGATGAAGAAGAATGGAAAATGAATATAGACATTGAGATTATACAAAAAAAATCAACACAAAAGATGTTTTTGTTTCTAATATAATCTAAACTTATTGTTTCTTTGTTTAGTGGATAAACACCTTTCCCAATTCCTTTTCTGTTCATATACTAATTTTAGTAATAAATAATTAAAAGTAGGTGATTAATTTGGCTGTGTTATGTGATGTCTTAAATAGGGGAGGCATTGTCTCTTGCTTTTTGAGTGATAGTAATGGTGATCCGATTGACCCATTTGATCCTTCGTCAAATTTGTGTCAAGAAATGAATGGTAACTCAGATAAAAGAAAAAATGTTCCTGTTATTCTCCCCTCTGGAGAAGAAATTGTATTACAAAAAGTAATCATACAAAAATCAGGCTATATTGTTGTAAAAGTGTCAAATGGAAGGAATACTTGTTTTTCAGATCCTATTCCCTTTAATAAAACAGAAGATATATTACTTTGTGCACCTGAAGGAACAACTGTAGATTGTAGAATTACTGATTTTGAATGTTCAGCAACTATCAATTGTCAAAATAGTATTTATAAATCCGTACAAGTTAATCTAGATATTTGTCAAAGTATCCAAGCAGTAGCAAATGCTACTATTAAGGTGGATGAAAGGTTCTGTCAACCTAGAGACCAAATTTCACAGAATCGTTGTGGTACACCTTCGATTCCATCAAATTGTAACGTGTTAGAACACCATAATAAAGAAAATAATTCCCAAAATATTCAAAAGCCAACTAATGAAGATTGTAAAGAAAATCAGCCAGAAAAAATCTGTATTAATGTACCAAAAGTATATGATTGGACGATACAACAAACAACAATAAATATTAGAAAAAGTGCAGCAGAAGTACCTTTCACATGTAACATTTGCACACTTGAACTATTTGCACCAGATAAAATTACATGCGAGGGTACCATAACTGGCAGACTCACTTGCGATGACATGCCCGTTCAGGGAGCACTCATTGAATTTAGCAATTTTCCAGCTATAGGCACTTTCACACCTAATCCTGCCACAACAGCGGCAGATGGGACATTTTCTACTACATTAACTATCCCAGAAGGCACTCCTCTCCTCTCTACAACTGTTACAGCTAGTACCGTAATAAATAATAAGCCACTATCTACATCTGTTACTTTGCAAGTTGAATGTCCAGGTGAAGCATGCCCTTGTAAATTCAGAATCGGTGTAGAGGGAGGAGCAGCTCCTACAACTGTAAATGTTACTAGAAACGGTGTTCCTACTACTTTGTCTGGCACCATTAATGTTACGGCTATACAATGTTTTACAGCAGCTGCTATGTGTAATCCAGCAGTAGATAACTTTAACGTTAATTTCGGGGATAACGGTAATACAATTAACTTTGTGAATGGTAGACGAATAGAAATTGAATGTGATGGAAACACATTTGCAAGAGTAAGGGGTGTAGCTACGGCCACAGGGAACTTCTTGCCTAATGGATTATATGAAGTCACTATAACCTTAACAATTGGTGCTGGAGATATAGGTGTGTGGACAGTTAATGCATCAGATATGCAAGGGAATACTTTCTCAACTACTTTCTCAGCTGAGATAACTCCAATCACATTTATTGGTGCTTGTGACGAACGACCATAGAAAGAAGAGACAATGTGGTAATGTTTCTTTCCTTTTTAAATAAAGGAATATTCTAAAATTTAAGCACAAGCACAGATAAAACGAGACGCATGTAAAATAATCAATTAATGGGGAAGAGTAAAGAGGTTTCTATCCATTTAAAAAAGAGGAGTGTTTTAAACACTCCTCTTTTCATATTAATTCTTTTTATTATGTTTATGCTTTTCTTCTTCTAATTACAAAGGCGAATCCAATTGCCATCATAATCAAACCAATCAAAATTAAAGTATACATGTTTGTTGCTGTATCAGGAAGTTCTGACGAATCTGAATCTTCATCCTGATTGTTGTCAGTTGATTCGTTATCTGATGACTCACCATCAGATACCTTTGCTAACGCTGAGATTGATTGCTCTAAATCAACAATTGACTTATCAACTTCATCCTGTGTTGCATCAGCATTGGCTAACACTTCTTTTGCTGCTGCTAGCGCAGTGGTAAACCCATTCCAGCTATCAACTGTATAATCTGATTCCACTTTCTTTTCAGCAGCAGTTACAGCAGTTTCAAGTGCTGATTTGTCTACTTCTACTTCTTCGACTTTTTCTTCTAGATTATTTTTAGCTTCAATTAAAGCTGTCATCGCTGCATCTACTTCTTCTTGCGTTACTTCATCATCAGCTAATGTAGCATTCGCTGCTGCTAATGCAGTTGCAAAAGCATTCCAGCTTTCTGCTGTATAATCTGATTCAACAATCTTATCTGTATTAGATATTGCTTGTTCTAGATAGGACTTATTAACTTCTTCAACTTTTTCTTCTAATTGCTTAATCGAATCATTCAAAGCGGTTACAGCTGCATTGACTTCTTCTTGTGTAGCTCCAGCATTAGCTAGTACATTATTTGCTTCTGCTAGGGCAGTGGAGAACACGTTCCAGCTAGCTGCAGTGTAGTCTGACTCTACTTTATCCTCTGCATCAGATACAGCGGTTTCAAGTGAAGATTTATCAACTACTACCTCTTTATATAGGTTAAACTCTGCACCAGAACCAAACTCTTGATCAGTATCAGAATCAGCAGTAATCACTTTAAAGTTGATATAGGACGCTTCAACTGGTTGATCGAAGCCGACATATTTAACCGTATTATCGAAGTCATCTCCGTCGTTCCAGTCCAATTCAGCTTTCATTACTAACTGAGCATCTTCTGCACTGTTACCAGCGTAGATTTCAAAGATATCGACTCTACCGTTTGTTTGATTTTTACCAGTATAGTTCTTATCCTGTCTTGGTAAATAAGAGAATCCTTCAATGGTTTGCACTTCACCTAAATCAATTTCCACGTCATATGGCCATTCTATTGGTGTAGCTCCTGTCCAATCTGAATGCCAATGAGTAGAAGAATCGCCATCAAACATCTTATCTACAGGTGATTGGTCATATTCACTGCTTGCAGAATAGGTCCAGTTTTCTCTGTTGTAAGTATCAACATTATCTGGTACCTGCGTACCAACAAGTGGTACTTCTACATCGGAAGCAACTAATCCTTCTTCAGCTTCTAAAAGCTTTGCGAGTAATGCATCCACCTGATCTTGTGCTAAATCATCTTTATTTTCAAGTTGTCCCTCTACATAGCCAATGCTTTCATTAAATGCATCTACACTAGCTTCAGTATAATTAGTAGTATCTAGGTTCTTTAATTCATCTAGATATGTCGTTAATTCAGTTGTGTCGCCTTTTTCAACTAACAACGCTTTCGCAGATTCAATACTTGCTACTGCATCGTCAAGTTCACCTTGTGTTGCTTCAGCATTTTCGAATACACCATTCGCTTTTGCGTAAGCGTTTTCGTATGTGCTATAAGATGAAGTTGTATAGATCGATCCATCTAGTTCTTCTGATAATAAAGTTTCTAAGCTAGAGCGATCAGGTAAAAAGCTTTTATTCGTTGAAGTATTCATTTCATAAATAACTGGCTCAACGTCGCCCCAAGTCAACTTAATTTCAAAAATGTTTTCATAGAATGGATTGTAAATGGTATTTAAACTTTCATCTAAAACACCTAACTCAACCCACTCGTCTTCCCCAACTCTAGCGGTTACTGTAGCATTTGACATTGCATTAGAGCTTTGAACAAATGTCATTACACTTACATCTGTATCTTCTGATAGACGGTAAGTAAATGATCCTTCTGTTTTATTCGTCATATTCGGCTTAAACGCTGTTGTCAAATCTCCATCTTGAAGACGTTTAGGGCCAAATCCTTCTTGCTCAATTGGATCTACTACATAAGTTGGATTATTTTCTGTTCTTACATATTCTCCGTCATTAATAACAATTTCATTAATTTGAGCAAATCTGTGTAGATAATTAGCTGTAATTAAAATTCTAATATATTTGGCCTCGATGCCACCTATATCATCATTTCCATAATAATAGTTTCCTGGATTATCAGAATCATGTGTGTATCCATCTGCTATCAAATCTGCATAATCTGATTCACCGTCAGCAAGATTATCCTCACCATCACCTAAAGTAATAACATCTGTCCAATTCTCATTATCCATGGATAATTGAACTTTAGCATCACGGATATAGTTTATATTATTTTCATCATTATAGACTCTTAAACTATTAAAGATTCTAGGCTCGCCTACGGAATAAGTGATATATTGACCTGGTCTTTGGAAATCCGTGAAGTTCGCACTTGTTCCAAATTCTTTATCAAAAGGAGCTAATAGTGTACCCGCGTTTCTTGAGTCACCATCACCATACCATTGAGAGATTCCGAAATCTGAATCTACAAAACTTGGCCCGTATTTTTCCTTAGACTGTACGCTAAATTCGTTAAGATCAAAAGTAATATTTTCATCAGTATTATTGATTAGTCTTACGTATCTAGCAATAGTTCCTTCATTAGGAGTTGTCCACTCTACTTCATTTGCAGAAGACTCCAATGTTAGTTGATCACTTGTTGTGTTCACAGTAACATTATCTAATTCTTTAAGACGTTCTAATTTAACACCCACATATTCTTGTGGTTTTAGAGTAATATTTGTTGTTTGAACTAAACTTGTATTTTCTAGTGTATGTTCGGCTGAAATGCTTTCGTAATTTCCGTTATTTGTATACGTGTATTCAGAAGATACACTTGCCTTTTCAACTCGAATCTCACTAAATTTAATCCAAAAATTAACTTCTTGTAGATTTCTCAAACGTACATATCTTGCTTGAATACCAGTTAAATCCTCTTCAACTTTATCCATTCCAGAAGCTGCACCATCATACGTCTTATACTCTGTATAAGTCTCACCGTCAGTTGAATATTCTAATGCATATTTTCTCCACTTATCACCATTATCTCTACCAACAGCAAAATATACTTCGCCTATATCAGTTACCTGTTGTAGGTCAACACCAATATAGTCACCCACAACTGAAGTATCCTTCTTGTCCCCTGATGGATCATACCAGATATATGAACTATCATTTCCATCAAATAGATTGTCTTCCGAACCTTGATACACACTAAAGTGATCGGGAACGATTAGGTTGTATTGTAATTCACCTTGTTCATCTTCTTTATCATTTTCATTGATAACAATATCTTTAATTGCAAACCAAGTTCCATTACGGTCTTCTGTTGCAATAAGGCGAACACCTTTTGCTTCAAGGTCTAAGTTCTCTTCTACAACTTGAGCAACATGGCCATATTCAGCACCAGGTACGTCAAGCCATTCTTCCCCGTCTACTGTGTACTGTAATTTACTTGCACCAAACGTATCGGCATCATTTCCATTACGACCTAATTCAAATCGCACTGTATTAATCTTTAAAGGTTTTTCATAGGATAAGCCAATAAATGTTCCAGCACTAATAGAACTAGGGCTTTTATAGATAACTTCACTACTCTTATTATTATCTAATAAATTACTTAAATCACCTGTTGGATTGTCTGTACGGTTTGTAATAACTTTAGCTGGATTACTATCAGGGTCTACTATTGACTGTACCTTAACTGATACATCACTTAACAATGTTTCAATAAATGGTACAATATGCTGCACCCCTACTTCAGCGTATTGATAGTGATCAATGTATAAGAATGGGTGATCCTTCGATGCATTGAAGGAAGCTTGTCCTTCACTATAATTTTCCCATACAGCAGTCTTATCTCCCTGCTCATGAGCAATCTCTGCATTTAACAAAGAAATAGCTGCATTTGCCGTATCAATAGCACTATCTAACCAATAAACAATCTGATCTTTCGTTCTTTCGTTTCCAGGATTTTCTTTGTACGTAAGTGCTGCATCGCGAATAACTTCAAATTCTGTAATTAAATCCTGTGCTTGCTCTGTAATACTTCCACTACCTAACGCTTCTTTAAATGCATTTAATTTTGGAGCTAGTTCCACAGACTCCTCTAATTTAACTACACGAGAATCCATATCTTGGTTAATCATATGCTTAGATAATTCTTTTAACGCATTAGAAGCTGGCGTTTCATTAATATTTAAATGATCCATGTATGCAAAAGAATCTTCCCAGTTTTGTTGTGCTTGTTCAGCACTATCCCAAATGTTCCATGCATAATCTGCATTAGCAAAAATCGCTGATTTACTTGCTTCTGACTGTTGCATTGGGTTTAATACAATACCTTCAATATAATCGGGATTAACATTAGGATGTAGAAATTCTTCATTACCACCCATAATTAAGTGTTGTTTTGAATTATCACTACAAGGCCAGTTAATCCACAAATATGGTGCACGTCCTGCATTATTTGTGAATGATTCCGTAAAGTTTTGAGAAACCTCTCCCCAAACTCTACCTCCAGTTTGAATAATGCTTACAGATTCAGGCATTTGATCTAATGTCTGGATTTGGTTACTGTCACCCCAACCCATATAATCATTTGGACAGAAAACCATATCGGTTACTAGACCTTCATAGTTTGCTTGTTGTTCGATTAACCAATTGGTTAAATCAGTCATCAATCGAACATATGTCTGAGGACCTTCAGCAGGTACTCTTGCATCGTCCGCTAAAATAGAAAATTTACGAACACCAGCATCCAACAGTTGCGTGAATTTACGCTTCACAACTTCTAAGTCTTCTTCATAATGTGCATCTGTATCAAAACGAACTGGATCATGCATAAATGTATGCAACGCATACACGTATCTAGTTTTACTTGCATTACCCGCTTCAGCAAGTTTACTAATTTCAGCTAGTTCTTCCTCTGAATACAATTCTCTCCAATTTTCATTATGCTTTGGATCGTCCTTTGGTGCATAAATGTAAGAGTTCATTTTAAACTCTCCACCGTATTTCATTAATTCTGCACGATCTACATTAGACCAAGGCGTTCCATAATACCCCTCAATAAAACCTCTACCTTTTACATCAGCATAGTCTTTAATCGTTAACTCACGAATAGTGTTACTTTGCATTTGCTTGAAAATATGCTTTACAGAAGTTACACCATAAAAAGCAGAATCAACATCTTTACCTAATATAGCGATTACATTGTTGTCAATAGAGACAATATGAGAATCTAATTTCTCAAATAATGTCGGATCGGTTAATCCATTATCAGTAAAATATTGATCAACATATCCATTTGATTCAAATGTACCTACTAAAATATTAGTCTTGCCTTCTACTATTTCAGTAGACTCTGTAGATTGAATGTTTTTAATAGCTAATACTTCTTCCACCCGTTGTTTCGTATACGAATCTATGGCAGATTCATATACCACATTCACCGTTTCACTTAATTCGAATTGCTCATCTTGATAGTTTAATTCGTGTGGATTTGGGTAGATTGTATAAGTCTCTGCTTCAGAGTCAGCTGAAGCTGCAGACACCGGTCCAATTGAACTAAGCATCGGACTAAATACCAAGGTAAATATCATTAGTAAATGTAAAAATCGACTCTTCTTCAATATGATCCTCCTCAGATGTTTTTGTTTGTTCATTCACAAATTTGTGAATGCGTTATCAAATTTGTTGTAATCGCCTCCTCACCAAATTTTACTACTTACAATCTAACTATATCCATGTTGTCTATACCAGTCAATATGTTTTTAATAAATTTTGAAATTTTTTTAGGGATTTTGTCACATAGTAAATCTAAAAGTGAATTTTTATCCAGAAACTAGTCTACTAATGGATTTTTCTTCTATTTTGGAAATTTCATATTATACTATTATATTTTAAATTGCGACTGATTCATTGTTAGTGACTAAAGATTGGATGATTAGGAAGGATGAGAAAAAATATAAAAAAGAGATTTTATTTAAAAGAAATGCAGCCTCGAATGATAAGATAGCTGTTAAAATAACAGAAAGCAAATATAACTATTTTTTACTAAATTTAAAAATCAAAGTAACAACAACAGAGATTATTATATAAATTAATACCCAAATAAAAAATGATTCATTGAAAACAGTAAAAGTTAAGACAGTAAAAACGATCAATGTCAATAATGGCATCACAAACCACTTTTTAAATATAAAATAGCCCATTATTGAGGCTACAATAATAATGATCGGACATATAAATAATGCAAAAAGAAATTCCATATTGTTTCATACCTCCCCTTAAGTTTTATTTCCATTCACAAACAAAAAACCTCACAACCGTTGAGGCTGTAAGGCTTTAACTAGCGTCCCAGGAGAGATTCGAACTCCCGACCCACAGCTTAGAAGGCTGTTGCTCTATCCTGCTGAGCTACTGGGACATATGGAGCGGGTGAAGGGAATCGAACCCTCGACATCAGCTTGGAAGGCTGAGGTTTTACCACTAAACTACACCCGCATATTTTTTAAAAGTAACTTATCATTTTTTTACGTAAGACATGTCCCTGCATCTACTAGCTGATTCAGGATGTTGCATGCTTCGGGACAACTCGCTGCATTTTCGATGATGTTTCGCTCGTGGCTGAGGTTTTACCACTAAACTACACCCACATATTTTGTTTGCATTATGTAATCTATTGCTTCTCTCGTAACAGACAAGATTAATTATAGTAATTATAGATGTATTTGTCAATGATTAATTAAAAAAAAGTTTGCGGGAGGGAATTGTTTCTCCCGCAACAGCTTTTATTAAAGTGTTGTTTCAAACGCTAAGTCTTTCACTTCATTCCCTTTAATATCATAAAAAGTAACAGTAAATGTACCTTTTTGATTCCAAGAAGCAATTGCATATGTTTTTTCTTCTCGAATACGTGGGAGTCGAATACTGCCTGGATTTATTATAATATGATCTTCCAATTGCCAAACACCTGCAATATGTGAATGACCATGACATATAATCTGTGCACCAAATTCTTCCGCACGATACGAAACTGGCATTAGTGACATTTTCACATTATGTAAATGTCCATGTGTAATGAAAAATTTTACATCTTCTACATAAAAATCTAATTCATTTGGATATCGAGAATCGAAATCACAATTTCCTGCAACTTTCATAAAATGCCTCATTGGCTCTTCATCAAAATCTAATTCTGAATCACCACAATGAATCATATAGTCTACTTGTTCTTTATACTTGTCTTTAATAGCAACTAACTCGTCGGTCCAGCCATGGCTATCACTGATAATTAATACACTTGGCATGTGATCACTCCTTACTGCTCTTTTACCCAAGATTCCAGCTTCTTTAACGCATTTCCTCTATGACTAATCGTATTTTTTTCAGATGCTGAAAGTTCTGCCATTGTTTTTTCCATTTTTATTGGTTGAAAGATAGGATCATAACCAAAACCATTTTCACCAATTGGTTGATGGGTAATTGTTCCTTCACATGTACCTCGTTTAGTAATCGTTTCTGCACCTGGCCTGGCAACTGCTAATACACAAACAAAACGTGCTGAACGACTTTCATCCGGTACGTCTTTCAATTCAGTTAAAACTTTATGTAAGTTATCTTTATCATTTTTATCTAAACCAGCATACCGTGCAGAATAAACACCTGGTCTTCCATCTAAGTAATCAATCTCTAGGCCAGAATCATCCGCTAACACCGGCATACTCAAGGATTTTGCAATCGTCTCTGCTTTTAGTATTGCATTTTCTTCAAAAGTGGTACCTGTCTCTTCAACATCCTTTATTGGCTTTTCTAAATCAAGTAAAGATAGTATCTCAATATCGTATTTATCAAACAAATGTCGAAAGTCTTGTACTTTTCCTTTATTTTTTGTTGCAATTAACAACCTCTTCATTCGTTATTCCTCTTCCTTTGCATCTAAAAATTGTTTCCATTTCCCAATTGCTTCTCTCTGCTTCTCAAAAATTTCTTTTAATCCTTGATCAGCAAGATTTAACATCGTTTGTAATTGAGCTGGGCTGAATGTTGCTTCTTCTCCTGTTCCTTGTATTTCAACAAACTCCCCTTTACCTGTCATCACAATGTTCATATCCACGTGTGCTTGCGAGTCTTCTTCATACTGTAAGTCTAAGATCTCCGACCCATTCGGCATCACACCAACAGATGTGGCTGCTAAATAATCAGTAATAGGCAATTTCTTTAGAACCGCTTTATCAATAAGCTTACCAAAAGCTAATACCATTGCAACAAACGCTCCTGTAATAGAAGCCGTTCTTGTTCCACCGTCCGCTTGTATCACATCACAATCAATCCAAATCGTACGTTCACCGATTTTATCTAAGTCAACAACAGCACGTAACGCTCTACCAATCAAACGTTGAATTTCCATTGTTCTACCCGAAACTTTCCCTTTAGAAGATTCACGAATATTGCGTTGATCTGTTGCTCTTGGAAGCATAGCGTACTCGGCTGTAATCCAACCTTTTCCTTGCCCTCTCATAAATGGTGGGACGCGATCTTCAATACTTGCATTACATATCACTTTCGTATCACCAACTGTTATCAAAACCGAACCTTCTGGATGCTTGGTATAATTAGTTTCAATTGTTATATCGCGCAATTGATTTATTTGACGATTATTTGGTCTCATTTTTCATTCATCCTTCCTTGTCATACTAACTTATCTTAACATATTTTCGACTAATTCGAGAAATTTCATGTAAAAAGAAATTAATCTATTTCATGAAAAGTTTAACTAGTGGCAAGCCTTCAAGAATAGATAGTAAACAGGTTACACGTATACTTGTACACCATAAAACAATAACTTCATATAAATTATTTAGAAATAACATGATTTTCTGATCTTAAAAAAAAGAGCTGAAAATACACAGCTCTTTTCTCAAGATTATAAACTTCCGGTTGGAACAAATGTATCTCTTGTAACAGGCTCTGTATACGGAACACCATGCTCATTAAACACTTGGTCTATGCCCTCTACTTCCACTGAAACCGCATCAACTTCTGTTTTATCGGTTAATGTCCGAACTAGCGTCTCCATCACTTCATCAGAAATCGAGGAAGTATTCTCATCATTCAGTATCTCTTTACTAAACATAACGCGTAAAACACCATCATCTACTGTAGGCTCATCCAATATGGATACATTTGGATTAAAGACATTTAGTAAATTTGAACTATAGGACGGTCCTTCTAATAATGCTTGTACCATCGATTGATAATCTGTTTGCTCGTCCATTTCTACATACTGTGTTACCGGTACATAATAAAACTGTTCATCTTGTTGCATTGGATAGTAAAGCGTAACAGCTTTACTATCCATTAGATCAATCCCATCTGGACTATAAATGTTTATTCCATCGGCACGAGAATACCCCTCTTGTAGTGGCGTTCCATTCACAGGCATTTCCGATTGTTCATAGCCATTAATCCAGAGCGTAATTCTGTCTACATTATCAAATTGTGTCAGAGTATAGGTCATTGCTTGAATAATCTCTTCTTCTTCTTGTGGTTGATAATTCGTAAATTCTTCCGATACATCTACGATTAGTGTACCATCTGCTTGAAGATTTAATCCTATTATTTGCGTACCAGCAGGCAATACTGCTTCAAATCCATTAGGTAACATGGATGATACTGGTCCATCTTTTATTAAATATTCCAATACTTGTTGCGCTACGGTGTCTGTTTTTGGTAACTCAACTGTTTGTGGTACAATTAATCCTTCTTCATTTAATAAATACAATTCACGAGGAATCGTTTCTGCTTCAGGAGCTTGTACCTCTATCCCTTCTCCCTCTTCAGATGTATCACTTGCTTCACCAGTTGCTTCTTCACTTGATGGATCTTTTGGCACATCTATCTCTTCTAATGTTTGTTCTCCTTTAAATAATCCACACCCAGTTGTCAACAAGAGTACAAACAACATAAGAAACCCCATACATAATTTCCGTTTCAATTCTACACTTACCTTCATGCTTTCCCCTCCTACGATGGTTTGTACTATTATGTATACGAGCATGTTATTTAAAATAGACCATTTGAATCTTAGAAAAACAAAAACAAGTGGTTTGTCCCACTTGCTTAGGTAGTTGTAAGGTATGCTGTTTCTAATGTTGTAATTGGAATATCTAACCACTGTTTTGCGATCTCTGCAAATACTTTCGAGGATCCAGTTGTATAAAAAGCATGTTTGGGTACACGTTCTCCCTCATACAACAATGATTGATAACCTAAAATTGCACTTACTTCACGAGCAGTCTCCTCACCAGAAGAGATAATGGTTACTTCTTCTCCCATTACAGCTTGAATCGTATGTTTTAACAATGGGTAATGTGTACATCCCAATATTAATGTGTCGATAATTTGCTGATTTTTTAATCGTTGCAAAGAATCATTCACAACATGGTAAGCTTCATCTCCAGTTAAAACCCCTTTTTCCACCATTGGAACAAATCGTGGACACGCCAGATCATGTACTTCAATTTCAGAATGTATACTATGTAGTGCATCTGGATATGCTCTACTCTGAATTGTCCCTTCTGTTCCAATCACACCAATCTTCATATTTTTTGTCATTTTTATCGCTGCGCGAGCTCCTGGCTGAATTACACCAATTACTGGGATAAGTAATTTTTCTCTAAGTAAATCTAACGTGAAAGCAGTCGCAGTATTACAGGCGATAACTAACAATTTAATATTTTTTTCCATTAGAAAATCAACCATTTCCAATGTATATTGGATTACTTCTTCTTTTGGTCTCGGACCATAAGGACACCTTAAGGTATCTCCTAAATAGATTAGTTGTTCCTTTGGTAATTGACGCATAAGCTCAGTAGCTACTGTCAGACCACCAACTCCTGAGTCAATGACTCCTATCGGCTGATCCACATAAATCCCCTCTTCTTTTGTTACATTTTGTTGTTTTTTTCTTTATCTATTTTCATTTGATTATGAAGCAGTTGTAGAATATCATAAAGCATGTCCACTCGACCATGGGGTACATCATTTAGCACATCCTTAAGGTATGCTTGCCTTTTTTCAATTACTTCACGAATAATCTGCTTTCCTTTATCTAATAAATGTATTCGAACAACACGTCGATCTTTTGTATCTTTTTTTCGTTCTACTAATAAGTTTTTTTCCATTCGATCAACTAAATCAGTTGTTGTACTAAATGCTAAATTTATTTTATTCGATAATTCACCAATTGTTAAATCTCCATCTTCTAATAGCCATTGCAAAGCAATAAACTGTGGTGTCGTAATTGGATAATTATTTAAAATTTCTCGTCCTTTTTGTTTGATAATACCCGAGATATAGCGTAATTCTTTTTCAATCTCTGCTATTGTTGTTGCACTTTTTATTTCCTTCACGAGGGCAATTCCTCCTTTAATAGTACATTCATACTGTATCATATCATTTTTTAAGGTGGGATGGATATATTTTGTCTATAAAGCTCGGAGAAAGACTGCTTTTTAACGGATTTATCTGTGACTTCTAACTGGAATTTATGTTATAATATAACAAATACTACAAATATGTGCTTGGACGATATATCACTGTTTATCTTTGGAGGGGAAAAATGAAAAAAATCTATCTTTCACTTGTTTTATTTGCTTTAGTAATTAGTATATTCCTTTTTATTCAAAGTAAAAAGGACTTAAGCATCTATCAAACTGATGTACATTTTTCTGATATACATATACTTGATTTTACATTAGTCAATGCTGACAACAAATTGTATATTCCCCCAAACTACAAATTCAAGAAAATATTAGATAATAACATTAAGGATATAAAGATAGAGCTATTGTACAATGACCAACACATCAATGCTTGGGTATTTCAATTCGATCATCAAAATCTTATCGAACAGGATTCTGATTTTATCATTGATAATGTAACATTTGATAGAGACGATTCTATCGCATTTAAAGTAGCTTATCTTAGAGATGGTGAAGAAGTTAATTTAGTTGATGAAATGAGGCTTGCTGAGATCTTGCATTTAGGAAATTAATAGTGATCTTGATGTAGGACTTTAAATGCTGTGCAAATTTAAAAATAGATTGGTAACTGAAAATGAATGTATTGATACTACGAAATGTATATACTGTTGAATACTACTATTGTTTGTAACTTTATTCTGATGCAAAAAACCGACTTTCAGAAACGAAAGTCGGTTTTTATTAGAGCTTTAGTTCCCCCATACGAAGAAGCTCTACCACAGCTTGCGAACGCCCCTTTACACCTAGCTTCTGCATTGCGTTCGAAATATGATTCCTTACTGTTTTTTGGGATATAAACAGTTCCTGGGCTATTTCTTTTGTTGTTTTATCCTGTACTAAAAGCTCAAACACTTCTTTTTCTCGTTTGGTCAGTAATTGCTTCGGCCTGTAGTCACTATCCTTCAAGTCTTAACCCCTCCTTGCTGTTCTTAGAGCCGCGCTTTGAAGGGTATTTATTTAGTCAGAGTATTTTATGTTCTAAAATTCGTTTCTGTGCTTGCTTTATCATCTTTTATAATAAATACACGGTTGTCCTACTATATCTAATGAATTAAACCACTTTTCTTCGCTTGTTCAGAAACTTTTCTAATTTGGGCATCCAAAGGTTTTTTTAATAAAATAGCAAATAAAATGGCCACGATCATGAATGAAAATAAAACAAGTATATCTCGAACGACAATTTCTATCACCATTCCTCCTACTGCCTCACGTAATAAACTAATCGCATACGTAAATGGTAAAAACGGATTAATTGTTTGGAAAAACGAGGGTGCTACTTGAATTGGAAATGTACCACCAGATCCGGATAATTGAAGTACTAACAAAATAATTGCTAGCCCTTTCCCTACATTCCCAAAGACAGAAACAAGCGTGTAAACAATCGATATAAATACCATGCCAATAAAAATAGCAAAGAGCACAAACCAAACTGGCTCTTTCACATAGGCATCTAAAATAAACAAATCACCTAATGTTACAATTAGTGCTTGCATCAATCCAATGCTGGCAAAGGTTAAACCTCTACCAAAATAAACATGATGATGCTTATAAATATCTTCCCTGTTATGAACATCAACTGTTAATAAAGAAATTAGTAATAATGCTCCAACCCACAAACTTAGTGTCGTATAAAATGGAGAATTAGCTGATCCATAGTTTGGAATTGGGAATACTTTATTCTCACTTAATTCAATCGGATTGGCAAGAAAATCACTTTCCTGTTCAATATCGTTCTTCAATAATTGAATAATGTCTTCTAAATTGTGGTTTCCTTCAAACTGTCTAATTTGATCAGCTGTATGTCGCACCGTATCTTCTAAGCCAGGTAGATCATTCTGTATAATATCAGCTATCTTGTGAACTGATTTTTCCAAACTAGGAAGCCGATTGTTAATAAAATCTGCAACCTTATCTACTTCTTTTGTCGCTTCTGGTAAGTCTTTTTCAACAAACGATGCTGCTCGTTGCATTTGCTCCTTTATCTTAGGGAATTGATTCTGATAAAAACGTACCGCTTGATTAACTCCGCTTTCTACATCATCAAGTTTTTCATTTATTGTTATCGCTGTTTGATGAATTTTATTCCCTATTTCAGGTAGACGTTCTTGTAATTCCTTAATCCGCTTTTCCCCATAATTTAATGATTCTTCTGTATTCTTTAGGATGACCTCTACTTTTGATAACGCTTCTTGTGCTTGCTGTAAATTGTCACTAGCGTTCGCTGCACTCTCCTCTATATGGCCAATCCCTTCATCTATAGCTGGAGAAGTTGTTTGATCATAGTCTGTAACAAGTGTATTAGCTTGATTTACAGCTTGATCTGAAACTGCTATCAAGCGTTCTGTTTGACTGTCAGTAATGTTTAGAATATTATTTTCCATCTTCGTTAACATGTCTTGCTCAGATTGGAAACTCACTTGCAATGCTTGCAGATCACTGAAGGTTTTTTCTATATCGTTATTACTTGTTTGCTGATTAAGTATTTCCAATAATTGTATGGATTGATCTATACTAGATATACTTGACTTTAGATTACTTAACAGCTGTGGGATAGCCTTTTCGATTTCAGAAGTAGTTAACTCGTTATGATCTAGTTGAACAGCAAACTGATGGACAGCACTAGCTGTTTGCTGATAAAGTAATATATTTTGCTTTAATACAGGGTTAACTGTATCTAAAGCGCCACTGTTATTTTCTAAATAGTCACTGATCGCTTTTGCAAACGCTTCATTATTTTCTGCAATTTCTTTCATTTCAGGTAACGCATCTTGTGCCTTATCCACTACATCCTGTGCTTTTCGTATGTCCTGCAATGTATTAGCGACCAATTCTTCAATTTTTGCAAAGTTTTTATCCACGTCAATAATGGTATCAGCTAATTGTTTTATTTCTGGCATTTTATCTTGTAATGTAACAATGCCTTCTCCTACTTTTTCTATTTGTGGCATTTTCTCATTTAATCGAACCACACTATCTGCAGCATCCATTATTTCAGGCATGACTTCTTGAAGTTCTATTACTTTTTCTGCTTGTTTATTAATTTCGGGTAATTTCTCTTCAAGAGTAATGGCCTTATTTCCTAAGGCCTCAATATCCGGTAGTCGCTCTTCTAATGCAAAAACCTTATTTTCTATATTACGGATAGTTGGTAATTCTTTCTCTAATTCTATACCTATTTCATTGAATCCGGTCAATACCGCTTGGCTAACTTGCTCGACAAAGCTTTCACTTGTCTGTTTTACGATGGTGGAGGCACCTGTAGATGTCATTTTCGGTGCAATGGCGTTAATTTTCTCATTTACACTATATTCAATAACCGGTCTAATTTGTTCATCCTCTAATAATGTGGCAATCTTTTTAGAAAAATCAGTCGGTATATAAATACTGGCATAATATTCTCCGTGTTTAACACCTTGATCCGCATCTTTTTTTGAGACAAAGGTCCATCCAAGTGCATCATTATCTTCTAAATTCTCAATAATTTGATCACCAATATTGAGGCCGTTCCCTCTTACCTCCGTTCCTTGATCAGCATTTGTAACTGCAATAGCGATATCACTTGTATTGGAATACGGATCCCATGATGCTTTTAAATTAAACCAAGCATATAAAGAGGGGAGCACCATTAATGCAACAATTAAGAATGCTGCAACAGGCGTTTTTATAATATTTATCCAGTCCGTTCTTACAATTTCTATAATCTTTTTCATGTTTACACCTTCTATATTTTCGTTTCATTAACATGGATGTTATTGTAAATCTTTCTCTTTTAAATGTCACGTCATTTGTCTATTTCATCTTATATATTAGTAGAAATGACCGTTGCAATCTTTTTCTTTTCAAGCGATAATATAAGCAGGTTATTGGTAGGAAGGGGAAAAATTAGTGCATAATAATTTACAAAAAACAGAGGATATTGCAAACCAAATGCAAACAACAGGTAGCGGTTATGATTTACTTCGCTATGTTTGTTTACCAGATTTGCTTGGAAAAGATGCAACAACAATCCTTTACATACTTGGGAAAAATATGGCTAGACAGATAAAATGGGAATCTCTAGATCAAATAAAAGACTTTTTTTACAAAATCGGTTGGGGAGAATTAGTTGATGTGAAAGAAAAGCGTAGGGAATATATTTTTGAATTAACTGGCGCAGCTATTACTCAACGAATGAAACAAGACATTATCACTGATTATCGACTCGAGGCAGGTTTTTTAGCAGAAGCAATACAGCAACTAAAGCAACTGGATTGTGAATGTATCGATGAAATCAAATCGAGAAAAAATGTTGTGGAATTAAAAGTACTTCTATCAAAATAAATAAGCTAAAAATTATGATGCACCTTATGCGTAGAGCGTTTAAAACTTCTACATTTAAGGTGCATATTGTTATTAGTCATCTTTTTTTCTACTTAAATGATCCAGAATCGTTTGTGCCGTTGGTTTAGGTATCCCTAATCGCTGGAGTTCTTCTATTGTTGCTTGCTTGATCTCAGTAATGGATTTGAAATGTGTTAATAATAATTTTTTGCGTTTTTCTCCGACACCAGCAATGGCGTCTAACTCTGACTTAAACGCACTCTTCCCTCGTAATTGACGATGAAAGGTGATTGCAAATCGATGGACTTCATCCTGAATACGCTGGATTAAGTAAAATTCTTGTGATTTTCGATCCAACGGTACTGTCTCTGGAGGTACGCCATATAGTAATTCACTTGTCTTGTGTTTATCATCTTTGGCTAAACCACATAATGGAATTTCTAATCCTAATTCGTTTTCTAATACATCTGATGCCGCCCTCATTTGGCCTTTACTTCCATCGATAACAATTAAATCTGGTAACGGGAGTCCTTCTTTTAACACTCTTGTATAACGTCTTCGAACGACTTCTCGCATCGTTTCATAATCATCTGGGCCTTTGACATCTCGGATTTTGTACTTCCGGTATTCTTTTTTTAATGGACGACCATCCATGAAAACAACCATAGCTGAAACAGGGTCGGTACCTTGGATATTTGAGTTATCAAATGCTTCAATTCGATGTGGTGTTTCTATATGGAGCTTTTCACCTAGACCTTCCACCGCTTTAATCGTCCTAGCCTCATCTCTTTCAATAAGGGAGAATTTCTCTTCTAGAGCAATTTCAGCATTTTTTCCTGCTAAATCGATTAGTTCTTTTTTTCGTCCACGGTATGGAATCGTTACATCTACCTTTAATAACTCACTTAATAATTTATAATCGACTGGTGCAGGAACTAACACTTGCTTTGGTTTTGGATGATTTTGATGCAAATAAAAACGTCCCACAAAACTCATAAACGTCTCCTGTGCATCATCATAAAAAGGAAAAATCGATACATCACGTTCAATTAATTTTCCTTGTCTAATAAAGAAAACTTGTATACACATCCATCCTTTATCATAGGCATAATGAAATACATCGCGATTCACTTGATCGTTTAATGTCATTTTCTGTTGTTCCATTACTGCTTCAATATGTTGGATTTGATCTCTCAATTCTTTTGCTCGCTCAAAATTTAATGCCTCACTAGCTTCTATCATTTTTTGTTCAATTTGCTGCTTAATTTCTTTATGACCACCATTTAAAAAAGATACAATTTGTTGCACAATTTGTTTGTATTCCTCAACAGTTGGTGGCGTTTCCGAACAAGCTAGGCATTGATGCATATGGTAATATAAACAATGTCTCCCAGGAGGGTTATTACATTTTTTTAAAGGATACATTCGATCAAGTAGTTTTTTTGTTTCTCTTGCCGCTAGAACGTTTGGGTATGGTCCAAAATATTTTCCTTTATCTTTCTTCACTTTACGTGTAATAGTTAATCGTGGATGACGTTCATTTGTAATTTTTAAATAAGGATAACTTTTATCGTCTTTTAACAGGACATTATATTTGGGATCATATTTTTTTATTAAATTCATTTCTAAAATTAATGCCTCGATCTCAGATGAGGTAACAATATACTCAAAGTCAACAATTTCTTGCACTAAGCGTTGTGTTTTTTGATCATTTGCACCTGTAAAATAAGAACGCACACGATTTCTTAATAATTTAGACTTACCGACATAAATAATTGTGCCATGCTTATCTTTCATTAGATAACAACCTGGTTGAGCAGGTAGCACGGCTAATTTTTCTTTTATTTTATCTGACATGATAGACACTCCACTAGATATACTTCCTCTATTGTATAATAAAAAATAATCCCCTGCTACATGAAAGTAACAAGGGATTCATTTAACAGCACGTATTATGATGCGTGTTTATTAATTAACTCAATAAGTGCTTCTTTTGGTTGATAACCAACTACTTGATCTACCACTTCTCCATCTTTGAATAATAGAAGTGTTGGAATACTCATCACACCAAATTTTCCTGCAGTTTCTTGGTTATCATCAACATCTAGTTTCACAATTTTCACTGTATCGCTCATTTCACCATCAATTTCTTCCAATACTGGAGCGATCATTTTACATGGACCACACCAAGTAGCCCAAAAGTCTGCTAATACTAGACCTTCACTTGTTTCATTTGTAAACGTTTTGTCTGAAGCTGTTACGATTGCCATTTATTTCGTCCTCCTTTATTGCTTAACCATACTCTTGTTGTAGTATACCATGCCATTTTAGAAACTGGCTACTAGTTTGCTCATTTGTTACTTTCCCCTAAAAAATAAGAATATTGCATCTGGTTGGTAATATTAATTTTGAAATGTTAATTATATGCTGGACTAACAAATAAATCACCACATGTGTAGTCAATACGTTTAGAAAACAAGAATACTCCTTTTAAAAATTAAACGAAGGAAGTCTATATGATACTTGCTCCGATGATAAATGATAATCCAATGGATAGAACCATAGAAAGAAACCCTACGGCACGATTATCATTTCCTATTTCTTCATCTATTTTGTACGTTGGGGTTAAAAATTCAAAAATAAAATATCCAATTAAAAGTAACAAAAAGCCAAATGCACCCCAACTAACACTTTCAAGAATCGTATCGTTATGTTGAATGGAGAATCGAAATACGTTAGCAATTCCGAATACTTTACCTCCGGTTGCCATAGCCACAGCAAAATTACCTTGTTTTATTTCTTGCCAATTCTTATAGGATGTTACAAGCTCAAATATTGCTAAAAATAAAATCATACAAAGGATGACTACACTATAACGAGCAGCTGATGCAACAAATGCATTTTCCCAAAAAGCTGACATGATATACATCTAAATCTCCCTTTCCTTTCTTCTTAACTTATTGATTGTTCACACCAATTTAAATTCTTTCGTAAAGTGAACTTATTTAAACTCTAATATAGTTACACCACTTCCACCCTCATTCATTCCACCAGCTCGTTGATTATTTATTTGTGGATGTCGTTTAGCAAAAGCTTGTACACCTTTTCTTAATGCTCCTGTTCCTTTTCCATGAATAATAGATACTCTTGGGTATCCTGCAAGCAGTGCATCATCAACATATTTTTCTAGCTGATGTAACGCATCTTCGTATCGTTCTCCACGTAGATCAAGTTCAGGCTTTACATGATAATTCGATCCCTTAACTGTAGCCATAGGTTTCTCTATAATAGGTTCTTTAGATTTAACAAATTGTAAATCTTTACGTTTTGCTTTGACTTTCATAATACCAACTTGCACTTCATATTCATTTTTACTTATTTTCCTCACAATACTTCCTTGTTGATTTAATGTTAATAATAGCACTTCATCACCAGGCTCTAACTCACGATTTGAATTGTTTGTCGCTTTATTTGTTTGTGTTTTTTTATTCGTCAGTTTCGGTTGTGCTTCATCTAATAATTTCCTTGCTTCAATCCATTCATGTTCTTTTAATGTAGCCTGATGTTTCATTTCTCTAATTGTAGATACAATTGCTTCTGCTTCTTCTCGTGCCTTCTGTACTGCTTTTTCTGCTTTCTCTTCTGCTTTTTGATACAAAGCTTCTCTTTTCTTGTCAAGTTGATTCCATTGATTTTCTAGATCTTTCTTTAGTTGTGCAGCTTGTTCTAATAACTGAGCTGCTTCTTCATGATCTTGTTCTGCTTCTCTTTTTGCATTTTCTAGTGATGCAATCATATTTTCTACACTCGCTGAATCTGCACCTATATGTCCTTTAGCAGATTCAATCACTTCTGAACTTAGCCCCAAACGTTTAGAAATCTCAAACGCATTACTTCGTCCAGGAACACCGATTAATAAACGATAAGTCGGCTGAAGTGTCTGGATATTAAATTCAACAGAAGCATTGATTACTCCTTCTCGATTATAGCCATACGCCTTTAATTCGGGGTAATGGGTTGTTGCGATAATGCGTGCATTTCGCCTAACAACTTCATCTAAAATTGCCATCGCGAGGGCTGCTCCCTCTTGTGGATCTGTCCCTGCACCTAATTCATCAAACAAAACTAATGTTTTCTCATCCACATGTTTTAAAATGTCTACAATATTGGTCATGTGTGAAGAAAATGTACTAAGACTCTGTTCAATAGATTGTTCATCCCCTATATCAGCAAATACGTCTTGAAATACAGCTAATTCACAACCGTCTAATGCTGGAATCTGGAGACCAGATTGTGCCATTAATGTACACAAACCAACCATTTTCAATGTGACGGTTTTACCACCAGTATTTGGCCCAGTAATGACAATTGCATGATAATCTTTTCCTAGTGTGATATCGTTTGCGACTACTTCTTCATCTGCTAACAATGGATGACGTGCTTGCTTCATTTCAATAATTCCTTGATCATTCATCTTTGGCATTGCCGCACGCATTGATTGTCCTAAATGAGCTCGAGCAAACATGAAATCTAGTTTAGCTAATACCATTACATTATGAGCTAAGAAGTCATGATCAGAAGCAATCCTAACAGATAGATCACGGAGAATTCGATCAATCTCTGTTTTCTCTTGTGCTTTTGCCTCTTGAAGCTGGTTGTTTAACTCTACCACTGCCTGGGGCTCCATAAATAAGGTTTGACCAGATGCTGACTGATCATGAACAATACCACCGATCGCTCCACGATATTCTTGTTTTACTGGTAATACATAACGATCATTACGAATCGTTACAATAGCATCAGATAACATGTTGCTTTTCGATTTCGTATAATTATCTAGTTTATCTCTTACTCTGGATTCATTCGTTCTTATTTTAGACCGAAGGGAGCGTAATTTATCAGATGCACCGTCCATGACATGACCATGGTCATCAATACAACTCTTAATTTCTGTTTCTAATTCATTTAATGATGCTATTTCCCCCACTAGATTTCGAATAATGGGAAGTGATGGTTCCTCCATCGTATCAATAAATCGTTTAAGCTGTTTGCCCCCGTAAATAGTGCCTGCAACTTCTAAGCATTCCTGTGCATTTAAAGCACCACCAATAACTGCGCGCTTTATACTCGGTCTTATATCAACGACACCACCAAGTGGCACATTTCCTTTTAAACGAACAACATTCACTGCTTCATCTGTTTCTTCTTGTAATTGAAGCACTTCGTGGAGATCTGTCGAAGGTTTTAGCTTTCGTGCTTGTTCTTTCCCGAGCGATGATGCTGCATGATCTTCTAGTTGTTCCATAATTTTATAATATTCTAACACATGAAATATTCGATCATTCATTTGTTGTGACCCCTTTTACCGTTTGCTTTGAAATAAGTCAATAACTTGTTCTTTTGTCCAAGTATTAATTACTGTATCTTTTTCCAACCAACCACGCTTTGCCATAAGAACACCATCATTCATATAATCAAGTGATCCTTCATTGTGTGCATCCGTATTAATAGCAATTTTCACACCCTGATCTTGTGCCAAGCGCAACCATTCTGGTGCTAAATCAAATCGATTTGGGTTTGCATTCAATTCTAACACAGTGCCTGTTTCCTTCGCCCGCTGAATCAATTGTTTTACATTTGCTTTGTATCCTTTCCGTCGGCCAATAATTCTCCCGGTAGGATGTGCAATGATAGTAACATAAGGATTATCACATGCATGATAAAGCCGTTTCATAATTTCTTCTTCTGTTTGATTAAAACTTGAATGAATCGCACCAATTACATAATCCATTTCTTTTAAAAACGTATTATCAAAATCTAAACTGCCATTAGGCAGAATATCCATCTCGACTCCTGCAAAAATATGAATAGCTGGATATTTTTGCTTTAAGCGTTCAATTTCCTTTCTTTGTTCAAGCAGACGTGTCTCATTTAATCCATTCGCTACTTTCAAGAACTTCGAGTGATCGGTTATTGCAATATAATGATATCCTTTTTCCAATGCAGCCTTAACCATCTCTTCAATCGATTGCGCACCATCACTCCACGTTGTATGCATGTGTAAATCACCTTTAATATCTGAAGGTTCTATTAAACTTACTTCTCTTTCAAATGCTTCTAGCTCTCCAGCATTCTCTCTCAACTCTGGCGGAATATAGGATAAACCAAAATGCTGAAAAAATGCCGCTTCTGTATCAAATGTTATTACTTCACCGGTATCATTATTTTCTACACCGTATTCACTAATTTTTTCATTTTGCGCTTTAGCTCGTTGGCGCATTGCCACATTATGATCCTTTGATCCCGTAAAGTGGTGTAACGTTGTTGCAAACTCCTCAAGTTTTACAATACGAAAATCTACAGAAACGTCATACGATTCCTCTAATACAATCGAAACTTTCGTATCACCCGATGCAATAATTTCTTTTATATTGGTTATAGCTAATAGCTCGTCTCTGACTTGATGAGGATGATCACTTGCAATGATAAAGTCTAAATCTTTCACTGTTTCACGCATGCGACGAATACTACCAGCACGGGAGTACCGCAATACAGCGTTTATTTCTTTTAAGTAAGCTTCTAATTTTTCAACAATCGGTAGCATCATTGCAATTGGTAGACGATCAGGTTGACTATTCACTTCATCTAAAGCTTTCACTATTTTTTCACTTGTTTTTTTACCAAATCCTTTTAATTCAGCAACTTTACCAATAGTACATGCCTCACGTAATGTATCTGCATCAATGACATTTAATTCTTGATAGAGTTTGGCAAGTTTCTTCCCACCTAATCCAGGTAAATTTAATAAAGGAATTAAGCCTGCAGGGATCTCTTGTTCCAAATTAAATAAAGTGTCTGAACTACCTCGCTGAATATACTCGTCAATTACAGCAGCGGTTCCTTTACCAATACCATTGAGCGCGGTGAAATCATCTATTTCTGATAATGAACGATTATCTGTTTCTAATGCTTGTGCCGCTTTTCGATAGGCGGATATTTTAAAAGGATTTTCTCCTTTCAATTCTAAATATAGCGCTATTTTTTCTAATAAACCAATGACATCTTTTTTGTTTATCTGGGTCATTGTATTCATCCTCCGATCCTTTTTCAGTAGAGAAACCCTTGCTTTTAAATATGTGCAAGGGTTTCTCTTATATACTTATTACAACATTATTTACCAAACAAACTTGCAACATGCTCAAACCATAATGATTTGAGTTCTGCAGATAATATTGGGGTATGTTCAATGATAAACTGTGCAACAGAAGATCCCTCTATTGCTTGCTGCACCATTCCAACCGGTACAAGAGCTGCTATGTAAAGTAAAACAAACAAGACAACATACGATTCGATAAAACCTAATATTGCCCCTAATAAACCATTTATCGAGTGTAATACAGGTAGTTCTGCAACAAAATCTAACATGGAACTGATAATACTTATAACGATTTTAACTCCGAAGAAAATGATCGCAAATGCTATTGCATTATAAAATGCATATTCAAGTGGCAATGAATCTAAAAAGACTGCCCAAGTTTCTCCCTCAGGTAAATTAGGGTAAGGAATCCACATGTTCAGTTGTTCTGCTAGTTTATCATAGTACATTGCGGCCACAATAAAAGCTACAATAAATCCTATGAGGTGAAATACTTGTAAAATAAAGCCACGTTTTAATCCTCGTAATAAACCTAATAACAATAGGCCAATTAATAGTACATTAATCATGATATTCTTGGTCCTCTTTCTGTTTTAAAGTCTGTTGAAGTTCTTCATATTTCTTTTGTAATTTAATATAATCATTCATTGTATTTACTGCTGTTAATACGGCTAATCGAGAAGTATCCAAACTTTTATTTACGTCATGGATCTCTCTCATTTTTTCATCGACTAAACTCGCTACTAATTTAACATGATGTAAGTCTTCTTCTCCTATTATCGTATATGTCTTACCATATATGTCAACCGTTATCCGTGTTTTGTCTGATTGGGACACCGACTATACCCCCCTCAATTCTATCAAATCCTAAATTTAATATTAACATGAACAGAATCATTTAGGAAACTATTCTATTGCGTTTTCTTTTGCTATACTTAATCTATCTTATCAAAGAAGGAGTTATTATGGGACAAATTGTACTAAAATTGCCATTAAATAAAATAGAAGAAATGAAAAAATCGTATCAATCACAATTAAAAAATCCACCTCAAGGAGCTATATTTGCTGCAAAAACACTAAACAGTTCTATAACAGCATACCGTTCTGGAAAGGTATTATTTCAAGGGAAAAATCCAGAAATAGAGGCTAAAAAATGGGGGAACATTGAAGAAACAGGTCCAGTTAATCCACCTAAAAAAGCAAAACAAAAACAACATAACTTTGTGCCATACCCTAATTTATTTAATGAATCACATATTGGATCAGACGAAGCAGGCACGGGAGATTACTTTGGACCAATTACTGTAGCGGCAGCCTATGTGGAAGAAAGCCAAATTCCGTTATTAAAAGAATTGGGAGTAAAAGACTCAAAGAATCTAACCGATGCAACCATTACATCCATTGCAAAAAAACTCTTACAGCTCGACTTACCGTACTCTTTAGTTGTGTTACATAATCAGAAGTACAATAAACTACAACAAAAAGGGTGGTCACAAGGAAAAATGAAAGCAATGTTACACCATCACGCACTAAATCAACTAATGAAAAAAATCGATCCCCTAAAGCCGAACGGGATCATCATTGATCAGTTTTGTGAACCACATGTATATCAACGTCATCTACAATCAGAACAAGCAACTTTACAAGAAAATGTGTATTTTATGACAAAAGCTGAAAGCCATTCTATTGCGGTTGCTGCTGGTTCCATTATTGCACGCGCTAGTTTTGTCCAAGAGATGAACAAGTTATCAAGCAAAGCAGGTATGAACTTGCCAAAGGGCGCATCGGCTAAAGTTGATCAAGTAATTGCTTCTATGATAAAAAAATATGGAAGAAATAGTCTAAACACATTTGCCAAAGTTCACTTTGCAAATACGAAGAAAGCATCAGCTTACCTATAAAATAGGTTATCGCGCGTTTTATTATTATCCCCCCTTTAAAGAGGGGGCAGCGCGAGTAAGGAATAGACCTCACTAGGCTCGTAAACGAATGGAGGTCTATTTTTTATCGTCAAATTCCTTACAACGAGTGTTGCAAAAGCGATCATTAAAACCAATGTCTCAATAGGTAAATAATCTTATAGAAAATATTATTCGGAACGATTGAAGCATAAATTTTGTTCCGTTAAATTATACTTTCGTTATGGCATAGAAGTTACTGCTAATTCTATAAAACCTGTCAGTATAACCAAAAACACCATAAAGGAAGTTGAATATAATATAAGTTTCCTCACCATGTTTGGCTGTTTAATTTGTTTAAATACGACAAAACCTAATATAATTGAAATGAACCAACTAATTAACCCCCACAATGAAAATAAATACGGTGAATTTGCTATCCAAAATACTGTAACAAGTAAGTAAAAAAGCATTATACCCCAAGCGAACCCTTTCATATTTCTTCCACCTTCCAACTAAAATTAATATTCTCATTAAATCAACTTGTGAACTAGTTGATTAAGCTTTATACAAGAAAATAGTTCTTCAGTTGAAGAAAATAGAATACATTATATATCCTATAATTATGATTACTACAATTAATCCTCCAATTGTAGGACCACCAAAAAAAGTCCTGTTCAGCCCATCATCTTCTGGGTTAATTTTACTCTTGTAGCTCCCGTTACGATTATTATTTCTCAAGTAATTCACCCCTGAAATTATTAATTTGCGAAAACGCTTTATACTTAATTACGAGCTAATTGTTTAATAAGTTCCAATCTCAATATCTTTATTGAATGAACCTATCTTTTAGTTCAAATCAAATAAATAATCATGTTTTTAACAGTTGATTTAGTCTACTTCCAAAATACAAAAGAAATGGTGCCATAAAGCAAGTGATTAAGATACCCAGAAGTTCAGGTATAGTAAAGGAAGTAATAATAGAATAAAATCCATAGTTGAATACCATAAAAATCGCCACTAGTAACTGGCCGTTTTCGGCTACTATACCGGAACCAAAAGTCGTTATTAAATATCCACTGATCCCCAACATTATATTTATAGTGAAAATGATGGCAGTGGATTTTATTAATAATTTATTAGAAAACCCTTTAAGATATCTTTTTCCAAATACCAAATATAGACAGAGAATAAACACCGTTACAAAGCCACTTAGTATATTCCTTACATTATCCTGAATCATTATTTGCTCAAAACTGTTCATTATATTAAGCATAAATGCAGCTATTAAACCAATAAAAAGATGAATGATAAATGGTTTAACATACATTATAGGATTTGAGCTATGAAGTTTATGAAGTTCATTTCCAAGTATTGTTGGGTTTCCCATCTGCTTTATCGCTTTTTCCTCTGCTTTATTATCAGTATAACCTTTTTGAATCCATTGTTTTTTAGATTGATTTAAGTGATAGTGTAACTCTGCTTCAATCGATTTTTTATTTTTTGGGGATTGTATTTGTTTTATCACTTCATTGATGTAATCCTCTATTTTCATTTTAATCACTCTTCCGCAATTTTTCTAATTAAAATACTATGTTTTTCTTTTTTCTTTTCCTTTTCCAAAACCGCTTTTCCTTCCTCACTTGTTTGATAATATTTTACCGCTTTGTCATTCCAATCACTGATCACATAGCCATTTTGCTCTAATTCGTGTAACAAAGTATATAAATTCCCTTCATTTTCTTTAAACGATTCCAATCCTCTTGCATGTAGTAATTGAATCAATTCAAATCCTGTTTTTTTATTCAATAGTAGCTGTAATGCTGCTAAACAAATGTCTTCTTTACTCTCGTTTTCTTTGTTTATCTTATCGTGCACCCGATTACGATGTCGTTCAGTAAATTGTAACTGATTAAATGTTGAATCATTCATTATCGATCGTAACTTCCTCAATCTATTTTCCATTATAGTCAGCCTCCATTTCTTTCTTAATTAATTCTTTAGCTTTTCTGAGACGTGTTTTTATCGTATTCTGTTTTACTTTAACTAAGTTAGAAATTTCCTTTATCCTCAGCTCTTCAAAATAATACAGATAGATGACTTCTCGATATTTAATTGGTAACTGCATGATGGAAGAAACTAACCTAGCATCTCTATCTTGTTGAATAATCGCATCCTCTACACTATCTTTTTGTCCTATATCAAAAAGAAAGTCTTCTGTTGAATGAACGACGTTTTTGTTGTACCAACTTTTCAGATAATCCTTACATGTATTTATTGCAATTTGCCATAACCATGTTCTGAATTTTGATTTCCCTTTAAATGTATGAAGGGTGTGATAACATTTCACAAAAATATCTTGTGTTAAATCCTCAGCTAGTTCTTTATTATTTACATATGAATAAACCAATTGTAATATCTCTTGCCCATATGTAGTCATGATCTCATCTATAATTTCTAGATTATTATCTGTTTCGAAAGTTTCAGTTGTCCATTTTGCCACAACCTTCCCCCCTTTTACTTATTTAGACGAAGCACGATAAAAATAAGTTTTTATTTTTAACCATTTATTTTTTAAGTAAAAAAAGTAGTCCATTTTTGAGTACAATGTTATTGCACTCAAAAGATGAACTACTTCATTATCTAACTTCTTAATTCTGCTTTATGCGCATCTTTTACTGCTGTTAATAGCGCTTGATAAGATGCTTCTACTTCCTCATCGGTTAATGTACGTTCTGGGTCTAAATAGAGCAAATGGAAAGCTAATGATTTCTTACCTGTCTCTAAATGTTCCCCTTGATACAGATCAAACACCTGTATTTCTTTTAATAATGGACCAGCATTGGTTTCTATTGTTTGTTGAATATCACCTGCAGAAACAGTTTCATCTACAACTAGCGCAATGTCACGCGTAACTGTAGGATAACGTGGTATTTTATTAAAGTTTGGTTCGTTTTCGTGTTGTTCGATCAGATAAGCTAAATCAATATCAAACACAAATGTATCCTTCAAGTCAAAATCTTTCTGTAATTTTGGATGTACTTGACCAACAAAACCGATTACCTTATTATCCACCTTCACAATTGCTGTACGCCCAGGGTGCATACCATCGATCTTCGCAGGCTCGAAGGTAGTATGAACATGTAATCGTTCAAATAATCCCTCTAAAATCCCTTTTAATAAGAAGAAGTCGACTACTTTCTTTTCTTGTTGCCAAGGATGTGTAAGCCATTCACCAGTTATTGCTGCTGCAGCTCGCAACTGTTCTTTCGGTTGTTTTGTCACCTTTTCTTCTTCAGAAATAAAGATCGTTCCAACTTCATAATAACCAAGGTTGGATTGCTTACGTGCCACATTATAAGCTAATGAATCCAGCATTTCTGGTAGAATACTTAATCGAAGTGTACTATGTTCTTCACTCATTGGCATAGCTAAACGAATTGGTGTTACCGCTTGTTCCTTAATTTCAGGACTAACTAACAGATGCGCACGATTCGTCGTTGTTAACGAGTACGTAATAGCCTCCATTAAACCGGCACCTTCAAAATAACTTTTCACAAAACGTTTAAGTTCTTGTGCTTTCGTTAATCCGCCTGCTTGCGCTGCACCTTGAGGCAATGTATATGGTAAGTGATCATAACCATAAATACGAGCAACTTCCTCTAACATGTCTTCAAATTGACTAATATCTTGTCTTCTTGTAGGAATTGTTACGTCAAACGTTTCTCCGTCTTGTTCAAATGAAAATCCTAATTTTTTTAAGGTTAAAGCAATATCTTCATCTGACATATCTGTTCCAAGACGATTATTTATTCGATTCGTAGTAATGATAACTTGTTTTTCTGATTTATCGAGCTGATCAAAAATAGCAGGCTCACTTAGCACCGTTCCATTTGCATAAGTCGCTAATAATTGACAACCGCGAAGTCCCGCTGCATAGACACGATTTGGATCAATTCCTTTTTCAAAGCGCGCACTAGACTCACTGCGTAATCCATGATCTTTTGATGCAATGCGAACGGCTTTCGGATCAAAATAAGCTGCTTCTAATAGAACAGTTGTTGTTGTATCCGATACTTCGGCATTAGCTCCACCCATTACACCTGCTAGCGCTGTAGGTTCTTGTCCATTCGTAATGACTAAATGATCAGTCGTTAACTCTCTTGTTTGATCGTCTAATGTCGTCATGGTTTCATTCTGTTTTGCACGACGAACGACGATTTGGTCAGAACCGAATGTATTAAAGTCAAATGCATGAAGCGGTTGACCATATTCAAGCAACACATAGTTGGTAATATCAACCACATTATTAATCGGTCGAATACCAGCTGCTATTAAATAATTTCGCATCCATAAAGGAGATGGTCCTACCTTTATATCATTAACAACAAATGCAGCATAATATGGATTCAATTGTGGATCTTCCACTTGCAATCCAACTTCATCTGTTGCTTTTGCTTCAATCATGCTCACCGATGTGTCCGGAAGTTTAACATCCACATCTAAAATAGCTGCTACTTCATAAGCAACACCAAGCATACTTAATGCATCTGATCGATTTGGTGTTAATCCAAGTTCTAAAATGGCATCGTCTAAATTTAATAATTGTAAAGCGTCATCTCCAGCTTCTACATCATTTGGAAAGACGAATATTCCTTCTGCTACATCTTTTGGTACATACTTTTCCTCAATGCCAAGCTCTTGCAACGAGCAAATCATTCCATTAGACTCTACACCTCTTAGTTTGGCCTTTTTAATTTTAAAGTTTCCAGGTAAAACCGCACCAGGCTTTGCAACCGCAACTTTCTGTCCTGCTGCAACGTTCGGTGCACCACAAATAATTTGTAACGTCTCTTCCCCTACATTTACTTGACATAAATTTAATTTGTCCGCATTCGGATGTTTTTCACAACTTTCTACATACCCAACTACAACATTAGTACTTTTTTCTGCAATATAATCTATGCTTTCAACTTCAATACCTGTTTTAGTTATTTTATCGGCTAAAGTTTCAGGTGTTAACCCTTGTAAATCAACATAATTTTTCAACCAATTTAATGAGACAAGCATATTATTCCTCCTTTTTATGCTTTATGATATTGTTTTAAGAATCGAACATCATTGGTATAGAAATGTCGAATGTCATCGACACCGTATTTTAACATCGCAATTCGCTCTGGTCCCATACCGAAAGCAAACCCACTATATACAGATGGATCATATCCTGCCATTTCTAATACACGTGGGTGGACCATCCCGCCTCCTAGAATCTCAATCCATCCTGTTTGTTTACATACAGAACAGCCTTTGCCATGACAAACCTTACATGAAATATCCATTTCCACGGATGGTTCTGTAAACGGGAAGAAGCTTGGACGTAATCTAATTTCTCTTTCTTCACCAAAAAATTGTTTAGCAAACTGATTTAGCACGCCTTTTAAATCACTCATACGTACGTCTTTATCTACATAAAGACCTTCTACTTGCGTAAATTGATGTGAGTGTGTTGCATCATCCGTGTCACGACGATACACTTTCCCTGGGCAAATCATTTTAACAGGCTTATTCCCTTTGTATTCATTCATAGTTCGTGCTTGAACAGGTGATGTGTGCGTACGCATCAGTAATTCTTCAGTAATATAAAAAGAATCTTGCATATCTCGTGCTGGATGATCTTTTGGCAGATTTAAAGCCTCAAAATTATAATAATCTGTTTCAACTTCTGGGCCTTCACGAACTTCAAAGCCCATGCCAATAAATAAATCCTCTATTTCTTCTACAATGCTCGTTAAGAGATGGGCTCCTCCAACAGAAACGGGACGTCCTGGTAAAGTGACATCAATTTTTTCTGTTTCCAACTTCTTTTCCAATGCTTGTGCTTCAAGATCTGCTTTCTTATGATCCAATTGATTAGCAATTACCTCTCTGACTTTATTAGCTAACTCTCCAATAACCGGGCGCTCTTCTGGAGACAATTTCCCCATACCTCGCAATACTTCGGTTATTGGTCCTTTTTTACCTAAATAAGAAACACGAATCGTTTGCAACTCATCAAGCGTTGTAGCTTCTTCTACCTTGTTTAACGCTTCTTGTTGCAAAGCTTGTAAACGTTCCTTCATTTCAAACACCCTCCTAAAAGACACTTTTTTTGCAATAAAAAAAGCCCCTATCCCTTGTAAAAAGGGACGAGGCTTGGATCGCGGTACCACCCTTGTTGACAAATTATGATTTGTCCACTTAAATTGATAACGGAAAACATTTCCGGTAACGTTCTTACTTGCCAATAGCAAGGTCCCAAACGCCAGCTCCAGAGTGAAAATTCAACCTTACTACAATGAAAAAAGCTTACAGTCCATGGCCTTTTATCCCTATGCATTGTATCATTGTAACGTCTACTGACTCTTTCTTCGCCTATTTCTATTCATTTTCTGAGTGTTTTCGCTCGAATTTCTCCCTTTATTATAGGAAAGTAAAGCATAATATGCAACTACTAACCTAAAAATTATCTGTATAATTATTAGAGAACCATTTGATAGATCATGATACCAGCTGCCACACTGACATTTAGTGACTCTGCTTGACCATAGATAGGAATATGTACACGTTGGTCTGCTTGCTGTAATAAAGCAGGAGAAACACCTGCACCTTCATTACCTACAATAAGTGCCACTTTATCTGGAACAGTTAACTCGTTGATCGCATCCGCTTGCTCTAATGTAGAAGCCCATATAGAAACAGCTTCTTTTTTTAACGTTTCACAAGTCTCTGCTAAATTTGCTTGAATAATAGGCAGGTGAAAAATTGAGCCTTGTGTTGATCGGATTACTTTATCATTAAATAAATCAACTGTATTCTCACCTAAAATGACACCAGAAAATCCAGCAGCATCAGCTGTACGAATCATCGTTCCAACATTTCCAGGATCTTGGATAGAATCTAATAATAATAAACGATGATTGCTTGATCGTTGTACTTCTTTCTGATTTACTACCGCCATGATTCCTTGGGGTGCTTTTGTATCTGCTAAATGATCCATTACGTTATTTGAAACATTAACGATGGTAACATTACCAGTATCAAAAGGGATGCCTATGTTTTCCTGCACAATGATCGCTTCAATAGACCAATCACTTTTCATTGCTTCTTCTACTAAGTGCATGCCTTCTATTAAAAATTGTTGCGCTTCTTCACGATATTTCTTTTTCTTTAGCTTATTCCACTGCTTGATCGTTTCATTTTTCACTGATGTAATCATTACAATCATCCTTTACTTTTCTCTTGTCCTATCATACATATTTTTTAGCAGTATGGTCAAACTAAATTCAACTAAATTATATGTTGAGGTGATTACAGTGGATTTAAATTTACGTAAAGCGATTTTAGAAAACATTTCAGATAACAACAAAGAACAATTAGAAGCAACAATCGTTGACGCCATTCAAAGTGGAGAAGAAAAAATGCTACCTGGTTTGGGTGTTCTATTTGAATTAATTTGGAAAGAGTCAGACAACACTGAAAAAGAAGAAATGTTGAGTGCACTAGAACATGGTGTAAAACAAACACACTAACCCACTGTTTTATTTTGATTTAAAATATTACATTGCCATGCTCCCCTACTTCAGATAAACTATCAGTATGTAGGTCATGAAAGAAGGGGATCGGCAATGGATATTCGATTACTACAAAGCATGATGAAAGCACAAGCAATGGCGAATTTTTCATCAAGTACAACTACTACTCCATCTAACGCTTCTTCTATATTTAAAGAGATGCTAGGAATGATGATGTCAGAACAGCTTCAATCTTCATCTAATACATCTATTCGTAATAAATTACAAACAAATGATAAAGCAAACAACCATTCATATGGAAGCATATCACCTGTTCCAGCAAGTATCTCCAGTGATGTTCAAAGTATTATTGATCAGGCTGCCAATAAATATGATGTAGATCGAGATTTGATTGCCACAGTTATTCAAACCGAATCAAATTTTAATCAACATGCAGTAAGTAGTGCAGGTGCACAAGGCTATATGCAATTAATGCCAGGAACAGCAGATGGTCTTGGTGTAACGGATGCTTTTAATGCTAAACAAAACATTTACGGTGGGACAAGTTATTTAAAACAGATGCTTGACAAGTATAACGGAGATACTTCATTAGCACTTGCAGCATATAACGCTGGACCTGGTAATGTAGATAAATATGATGGAATTCCTCCCTTTAAAGAAACACAAAACTATGTTAACAAAATTATGAATCAATATATTTAAAAAAGTTGCTGAAGTATCTACCTCAGCAACTTTTTTGCTTTTTTTCTTTAGTTAAAAGTAATTTCTTTGACTTTATCTGCGTCTAATCCTTTAATCACTTCAACAATTAATTGTACCGCATGATCAAAATCATCTTGGTGAATCATGGCAGCATGTGAATGAATGTATCTTGTTGCAATGGTAATTGATAATGCCGGAACACCGTTTGCAGTTAAATGAATCGAACCAGAATCAGTTCCACCACCAGCTATATTCGCATATTGGAATGGGATATCATTCGTTTCAGCTGTTTTTACGACAAAATCACGCACACCTTTATGAGAAATCATTGATGCATCATATAATATAATTTGTGGTCCGTCTCCAAGTTTACTGTCTGCTTCTTTTGGAGAAATACCTGGTGTATCACCTGCGATACCAGTATCCACTGCAAACCCAATATCGGGTTTAATGGTGTTTGTAGCTGTTTTTGCCCCACGTAAACCTACTTCTTCTTGTACTGTACCAACACCATACACAACGTTCGGATGCTCGACATCTTTTAATTGTTTCAATACTTCAATTGCGATGGCACAACCAATACGGTTATCCCATGCCTTTGCTAATAGTAACTTTTCATTTTTCATCTGAGTAAATTCAAAGTAAGGTATAACAGAATCACCAGGACGTACTCCAAACGATTCCGCTTCTTCACGACTAGCTGCACCAATATCAATGAACATATCCTTAATTTCATAAGGTTTTTTACGTGCTTCTGCCGGCATGATGTGTGGAGGCTTTGAACCAATAATACCTGTAATATCTCCTTTTGATGTTTGAATGGTCACACGTTGCGCTAACATCACTTGGCTCCACCAGCCACCAATGGTTTGGAAATATAAGAAACCATTGTCGTCAATTCGCGTTACCATAAAACCAATTTCGTCTAAATGTCCAGCTACCATTACTTTTGGTCCATCTTCTTTACCAACTTTTTTGGCAATTAAGCTACCTAGATGATCCGTATAGACTTCCGTAGCATAAGCGGAAATGTATTTCTTCATTACCTCTCTAGCTTCTTTTTCATTGCCTGAAATTCCTTTTGCATCAGTTAATTCTTTTAGCATCGTAAGTCTGTCATTTAATTTTGTCATTATGTATCTCCTCCCTTTCTAACATTTATTATAGACCTATTCTTATCTAATTCAAAAGTTTTAAATCAATAATTCTGATCTTGCCTATTAAAATTTGTCTCATTTTTATCTATGTATGCTTGCATAATTGCTGTCTCCGAAAAGCCAAGAACTTGTCCTAAACGTAAAAACAGACCAAAAAGTTGCTGATAGGTTTCGGTGTTTGTCTTCTCTTTAAAAACTTGAATAGATTGATATACTTGGTGGAATAATTCTGTAGTATCCGCTTGAATGTTTGGGATATCAACCCTTTCAGGTTCAAAGCCCAGATCAATACCAAGTGATAATATAAAATGAAGTCCGTCAACATACTCTTCTAAAATAACTGTATCTTCACTTGGGCCTTTCTTACTCCAAAATTTAAAACAACGCGTCTCATTAGCAAGTTCTCCTATTTCAACAAGTAAGGCTAAAACTTTTTTATCAAATATTTCGCTGGTTACTAATGCATGATTTTGTTGTATGTAGGTATCTAATTGTTTTTGCATAGTAAATAGCTTTTCCCAATTCATCTTTATCCCTCTTTCTGTGGCAAACTTTTTTCATTATAACATGAAATAGTTTATTTTCGTGAAACGAAACGTTATACTTATCCGTATAGTAAGGTGATCTTGCTAATAGGGAGTCGATGAAAATGTTTATTGTGTACCTATTTCGTGTTTTTATCTTTGTAGCTATTCTTTTTCTGCTATATACTGCGTATAAATACATCATTAATCCAAAGCGAAAACTTGAAGTGGCTAGGGATAAAAAACAATTTTACTTTTTAGACGATCCAGATAATGTGAAAAAGAATTTTTTGATGACATACAAGGGGATTTTATTTGAGGGTGAGAAATATATTGGAACGACAGAAAATGCTTTTGATGTCGTTTCGATTATTGTATACACCAAACACCCTAATCAATTAAAAGGGTTAGAGCGTGATGATTTATATTTCCTTGAGAAAGAAATACTCATTCATTACCCGCATGCTAAAATAGAGTGGAAGCACCCAATTAATCAATTGTTCGATTTTTATTAAATAAAAAATGAAACAGTATTTTATCTGTTTCATTTTTAGATTACATCGCTATTTGTCGTCTCTGGATGAAAGAAATCTTGCCAGCTAATGTATATTTCTTTTCTCCTTACGAAATATAAAATTGGTAATACACCTACCATCATACTACCTGCCATAATTGGTGAAAAATTGGTAATTGATTCTCCAATAGATGTATACACGACTGCAAGTGGGATGTTAGAAATAAAAGATGCGCGCATATAATCTTTTAATTGCCTTGATAGTTCTAAAATACACAATGACAATAAATGAAAATGAATGAATGGAATTAAGCGTAATAAAGCGATCTGTAATGTAGTTAAGTCTCTTTGTTTTCCTAGCAATTTTTGTTTCATGCGAAAAAAGCGCTGAAGCGTACTAGGCATTATCTCTGTCATTTTATAGAAGGTAAGACTAGATAATGTAATACCTATTAGTGAATAGATTATCCCTGGTACAATACCAAATAAAAGTCCTCCAGTAATGCATAGAAAAACGACGGGAAGAAATAATAATGGCCGAAGTAAATGCAGTGCAATAAATATCAAAGGTGCAAACATCCCCGCTGTCTCCATCATCATCGTGACAGAAGCACCGATATACTCCATAACTTCTCCTCCTTCACAATTATTCTATGACAGGAGACGAGCCTTTATGACATGATCTATACTCTATTTAAAAACAAAATAAATATGATTTGTAAAATCAGTAACATTGGCATTCCGATGATAAATGTCCGATGTTTTGTTTTATGTCGAAAAAACCTCATACCAATGATACTTCCAATTGATCCCCCAATGATCGCAACAAGCCATAACTTTTTTTCAGGTATACGCCACTTCCTTTTTTTTGAACGGCGCTTATCAATCCCCATCATTACAAATGACATGCTATTCACTATAATGATATAAATTAAACTAATCCATTGCATAGCTTTTCTCCTTTTATAAAATAAGCATATTACTTTTATTTTGGTTGTATCAAAATTTAGCTTTTCGGATATTTATTAATTGGTATTTTTAGTATTAGTAATGAAAACAACAAAATAGAATTGATTAGTTTTACTCACCAAAATCAGTTATCTTATTGTACAACCATAAAAAAGAGCTACGTCTTCATAACGAAGATGGTAGCTCTTAGTATCATTACTTATTTTAAAGCTGCTTTAGCTTTTTCAGCTAATTGTGCAAATGCTTTTTCATCATTAATAGCTAAATCAGAAAGCATCTTACGGTTTACTTCAATACCTGCTAATTTTAAACCATGCATTAAACGGCTATATGAAAGATCATTCAAACGTGCAGCAGCGTTAATACGTGCAATCCATAATTTACGGAAGTCACGCTTTTTCTGTCTGCGGTCACGATATGCATATTGACCAGATTTCCATACTTGTTGCTTTGCTGTTTTAAACAGCGTATGTTTTGAACCATAATATCCTTTTGCAAGCTTTAATATACGTTTACGACGTTTACGTGTAACTGTTCCACCTTTAACACGTGCCATAGTAATTCCCTCCTATATATCTAAACAAAATCAGTTCGTTTATAAATTATTTGTTTGGTAACATTTGTTTAATACGTTTGTAGTCACCAGCAGATACGACTGCACTTTTACGTAGTTTACGCTTTTGTTTTTGTGACTTATTCGCGAACAAGTGACTTGTATATGCGTGAGAGCGTTTAAGCTGCCCAGTACCTGTTTTTTTGAAACGTTTTTGTGAGCCTTTATGAGTTTTCATTTTTGGCATGAGTAGTTCCTCCTTTTAAAACATAAGCAAATATTATTTTTCTTTAATTGGTCCAAGCATCAAGAACATACTACGACCTTCCATTTTAGGCTTTTGTTCTACTGTGGAAAGATCCTTACATTCTTCAGCCATACGTTCTAATACTTTTTGACCTAATTCTTTGTGAGTAATCGCACGTCCGCGAAAACGGATCGAAACTTTCACCTTATCGCCTTTGTCAAGAAATTTTCTAGCATTACGTAATTTGGTATTAAAATCATGTTCTTCAATACCTGGGCTTAATCGAACTTCTTTGACATTAATCACTTTTTGTTTCTTACGCGCTTCTTTTTCTTTCTTTTGTTGTTCAAAACGGTATTTACCATAATCCATGATACGGCATACCGGTGGTTTTGCATTAGGTGCAACTAAAACTAAATCAAGATTTCTTGTTTGCGCAATATCTAATGCTTCCTGACGTGATTTAACACCAAGTTGATCGCCATTTGAATCAATGAGTCGAACCTCTCGTGCTCTAATTTTCTCATTGACATTCATATCTTTGCTAATAATCAGCCACCTCCGTGAATTTTTAAAAGCGTGATGAGCTATGATCCATTACTATTATCTATATATAACAGCAACCAGACCGTTCTAATGGTCTCCTTGACAAGTTCGATCATTGATTCCATTAAAAAAAGTGTCGGTACACATTGCACCCACACGTCTCCAAGTTAATACTCTTACATGGTAACCTGCCAACTACATATCCTATGTGTCGATCAGGCGAGAAGCGGGTGCCTCTACTTGTCTTCAGATCATATTCAATTACACTTTTATTATAATAGCATGGTTTAGTAATGCTGTCAAACATTACTTTTCTAACTAACTTATAATTTCACGTTTGCATTTATCATCTTACAGGGCCCGTGTTGTTCATTACTATTTTGCATTTCATCATTTAGTTTACAGCATATATTCTTATTTTGCTAGTAATTTATTTAGAGCCGAACGATTAACAATTTATTAAATAAATTGAACAATAGTTCGGCTCTTTCCATTATTAAAAAGCTTTATGCCTAACTCTTACATTTTACTTAAATACACTTTAAATTCAAAACTAATTTATTTCCTCCTTAGATCTCTTTCTAAAAAACATAAATGCAATAATCGCACCAAATAGAATAAACAGTAGGCCTACTACTACCCAATTATACGTTGATGTTGCTGTATCTGGGAGGTTATCGCCTATATTTTCATTATTTGATTCATTACTGTCAGAATCTACACCAGGTTGCTCTGTAGTGGAAACCACGCGCATTGGAGCAAAGATGCTAAAGTGTGCAGTATTTGCAGTTAACATACCATTAGATAAGTCACCTCCAATAAGTTCCCATTCATTTGTTTTTTCATTAAAATAATATACACCCGCTTGACGTCCTTTTTCAAACGGTTCAACTTTAAATGTCAAAGTCACTGGGTAATCTTCAAATTGATTTATTGTCTCGTCTTGTTCAATCGTAAAATGATAAATCGAACCTATTATCTCAAGTGAGTCACTTTTATTTATTTTACTTTGACTTATTGGTGTAATCGTAATAGTAAGATCTTCTCTTTCTTTTAACAAAGCAGACATCATGGATAACTCCACATCATTTTTTTCAACCTTAATCTTCGCATTTAATTGTATTAACTTAGATACTTGCTCTGATGTTAACAATAATTCTTCTATATCTAATTCGGTGATATCAATAACGATTTCTCCATTTTCGGCTAATTTTTCAAGGACTGTACTTTCTATAATCGCCTGATTGTTTTGCTTGTTTGCACTGACATGAATAGTTGGTTGCTTTTCAATATCTCCTTCATCCGGATCAATTGTTTGTAAACCATCGATCGCCGTTTGTAATGTATCGATCGCTGATTGCAATTCTTCTTCAGTCTCAACTTTTTCTAATGCTGATTCTGCTTGAGTTATTGCTGCTTGTAACGCCGTGAAGCTTTCCTCTGTGTATTGGTTTTCTTGATTAGAGATGTCACTTGCTTCTTTTATCAAGCTCTCAAGCTCTGTTGTATCTACTGGATCTGGAATATTGTTTTCCAAACCATCGATCGCTATTTGTAATGCATCGATCGCTGCTTGCAGTTCTTCCTCAGTCTCAACTTTTTCTAATGCTGATTCTGCTTCAGTTATTGCTGCTTGTAACGCCGTGAAGCTTTCCTCTGTGTATTGGTTTTCTTGATTAGAGATGTCACTTGCTTCTTTTATCAAATTCTCGAGCTCTGTTGTATCTACTGGATCTGGAAGTGGCTCTCCTTCAGGTAACGTCTGATAAAATCCAACTTCTGAAATATAAACAGGTCCTCTTGACTGTAAAATTCTCAACCTAAATTCATCTGACGTTACGAGATCATCCAACGTAATGATACGCTTGTATCCAATGACTTCATTCGTATAAATCTCTTCCCAATTTCCATTACTATCTTTTGCATCGATCACAAAAGACTCCACTTGTTGACCAAAATTAATATTCTCTTGTAATATAATTCGTTTGACCTCTACTTGATCATCAAACTTAAAATAAAGTTTACTATCTTCTGTTGAATCTGTATGCCAAGATGTATCATAATCTCCGTCAACAACATCAGTCGCATCCGTAGTAGTACCTTCAACTTCTGCAGTTGCCTTTGCATTTTCTGTATAATCTATAGCAAAATCACGTTTGATTGACTCATGCCATTCCTTTAATCGCTTAACATCTTGTTCTGCAAATTTCCCTTCTTTATTCGGTGGAATATTTAAAAGTAAAACAGAATTTCTAGCAATCGAATTATAATAGATATTCCTTAAATGCTCTACAGATTTTGGTTGTTGATTATCATGATAGAACCAACCTGGTCGAATACTTACATCCACTTCCGCTGGCCACCATCTTAGATGATCCATCCCATTTGCTGCTGCATCTCTTAAAACATCTCTACTCCCCAAATCAGATGAATGATGTGATGGATAAGCACTTTGGCGGCCATTTTCTCCAGTTGTAGTGGCTAAAACACTCCATTCATTTTCACGAGCCCAGCCAGATTCATTCCCTACCCAGCGCACATCTTGCCCTGTTACAGCAATAACTGCTTCTGGAGCTAATTCTTCAATGAGTGTATAGTAACTATCCCAATCATATGGTTCATAGACATCACCCGGGATATGACCTTGCGCACCATCGAACCATACTTCTTTTATTTCTCCATATTCTGTTAACACTTCGTACAACTGATTTAACATATATTCACCATAATCTGTTACTGGAAGTTCAAATTGTGGTAAACTTTCATCACCTATACGATCATCATTTTCCACTAATGTAGGAATTGTTCTCACTTTACGTTCACTGTTGTTTCCAAAAACACCTTTGCTATATTGATCATGGTCGCCCGGTGATAAGTAAACACCTACATCAATTCCATATTTACGCATAGATTCAGCAAATTCTTTTAAAACATCACCTTGCCCATCTTTATAGGGACTACTAGCTACACCATAATTTGAATATCTAGATTGATATAACAAAAATCCATCATGGTGTTTTACGGTTAAAACCGCCATTTTAAATCCGCTTTCTTTTAATGCTCTTGCCCATTGATCTGTATTCAAATTTGTTGGATTAAATTTAGTTGTATCTAAATTAAACCCACCCCATTCGACACCATAGTACGTATTAATACCATAATGGATAAACGCTGTTTGTTCATATTGTTGCCATTCGACTTGTTTAGGCTTTGGTCGAACATAGGATGCTTTTGCTGCAATAGCAGCTGCACATTCGTTACCACTTATCTCAATTTCAAAAGACGGTTCGATATCTTCAGGTACAAAACACGCTCCACCGGTTAACATTAATTGTGTTTCCCTAAAAGGACCCTCCAAAGAAGAATGAGCTACTCCTAAAATGTTTCCAGAAGCATCTTCATTCAATTGAGACAAGACGATATGATCACTACTTATAGTAAGAGGTTTCGATAAATCAACGGTATCTCCAACTTTTTCAGTGTCTACTAACATTTTCAAGGATATCGTATTATTGTTTAATTCATAAACAAATGACAGATGAATATACTCTTCGTTAACATATTGCGATAGATCGTAAGTTTGTGTTCTTTCTCCATTTAAGATTAAATGAATGTTTTTTCCATCTGCTGCACTTTTTATAGAAACTGTATCGCCAATTTGAAACAATGAGACTTGCTTATCGAGTAAACTCGGTGCAATTAATACTTCCGAAATAAAACCATCTTCAAAAATATTTGTTCCTTCTTCACTATTAGAAGGAGTGAATGTAAGATGAGCACCTTCACCTGATAAATTAATTTTACCAAGACCCTCTTTCACTCCTCCAACAATATCTAATACTCCGTCTACTAGTTCATCATCTGATCCTGTATATACTTCTTCAGTAATATCACCTTGCCAATAGGATAACAGTTTTCTATCAATTTTGGTTAGCTCCATTGTTTTCAATAAAGATGCATTAAATGCCCCCTCAAATGTAGTTACAACTGCAGAAGATACCGAGCCATTAAAGCCTCGTTCTAACGCCGCTGGATGTACATCATTACCAAAAGCAAATTCATTCTCTATATTACCTGCAATCGCTGCTTGACTGTTAGATGTTACAACTGGAAGTGCTTCTCCATTTAAGAATGCATGCATTTCCGCCCCATTTTCTTTTGGTATATATGCAAAAGCAAAAGCATGTCTTTGTCCAGCTTCTGGTGCAGCAATTTGTTCTTTAGCAGAGGACCAACTACCATTATTATTAACTTCAAAGCCATATTCAAATTCTGATGAAGATGTATATCTTGCATACATATTTCCACCAAACGCAAGTAGTGTATCTTGTGCATTTTGATTTGCTTCTGGGACAAATTCTACTTCCATAATAAATGGTTTTGTTACATTCCCATCTAATATAAAACTTTCTCTAGGTTGAAAATTAATTCCTTCTGTACCACCATTTAATGGAACTGAACCTTGCACAATTTCTTCATTACCAGACTTTTGTGTTAACATACCATCCATTATCTCTCCTGTCGCATTTGTATAACCTGCTTCAGAAGAAAACGCTCCGGTAAAATAAACATCTAATATATCTTGTTTATTCGTTGGTTCATCGGGATCAGGTGTAATTGTTTTTAGCATCGATTCATTAAATTCACCACTATATATTGTAGCTATTGCTTTTAAGATACTTCCTTTAAACCCTCTATCTTTTCCTGCTGGATGTACATCATTACCTATACCTAGCGCATTGGCTTCTTCCCCTTGTGAACCTGCAATCGGCGGTTTACCATTCTCTGATGTAACCGTTGTCAATTGTTTGCCATTTAAATACGCTCTAATAGTTGCTCCATTTGCAGTTGGACTATATACCATCACAAAGGTGTGTTCTTCTTCAGGATTAGGTGCTGAAATGACTTCCTTTTCGGTATGCCATCCTGACTCATTTCGAACATCAAAGCCATATTCAAGCTTGCTAGGATCATTATTACTATATCTAGCATAAATATTACCACCAATAGCAACTAACGTACCCATCTGATCTTGAGATTCTTTAGGATTAAAAATCGTTTCAACGATGATAGATTGGTCTACGTACTCCTCTCCTAATGCATCAAGCGTAGTAAATTCCATACCATCACTGTCCCCATTTAGTATCATTTGTTGATCTGTTAACTGTTCATTACCTGATCGAATGGTTAAACTACCTTTTATTTGTTCATTCTCTTCTGCCACATACTCATTACCTTGAATATTACCATTAAAATCTACTTCTAGTATCTCATTAAGATCATTGTTTTTAGACAACAAAGAACTAGGGTTAGTTGGAAAAATCGAATGAATCAGTAACACTACCATAACTATGACAAATGACTTCTTGGTACCCTTTCTTACACCTCTTATTTTCACCATCTCTTCCCCTCCTGATTTGGTAGGTCGGCTTGATTTAACACTGTGTTTTATCCCAAACAAATGAACTTACACTACAAAACACCTCCTCACTTTTACTTATAAAAGGTAAAAAAAATGGAGTAATACATCTATAAATCTAGATGTATTACTCCAAGTAGAAATTATTACTTTATTGATTATTAAGTGGTATCTATATTATTTAGCACCATAAAAAAACGTTCTGTTTGCAATACTATTGGGCATTGCAATTTTAAATCTCATATATAAGCACTATATCATAAATAACGTTATATTTCATTCAATATAAAATAAAAAGTATTGCTGATTACAAAAGGTTTGGAACATTAAAACAATGACCAAACCTTTTTGTAGTTAGTTATTATAGAGTTAATTTACTTACTTTTGTTAGCTTAACACTCTTTCTTGTATTTCAGTTGTAATCTTTTTAACAAAATCAGCTAATTCGATTGTTTCTGAATCTTTCTCTCCATAGCGTCGAACATTTACTGCACGATCTTCCATTTCTTTATCTCCGACAACAAGTGCAAATGGGATCTTTTCTGTTTGTGCTTCGCGAATCTTATAACCAAGCTTTTCATCACGTTGGTCTAGTTCCACGCGTACTCCCGCAAAACGAAGTGCTTCTTCGACTTCTTTCGCATATGCTGCATGTGCATCCAATGAAACTGGAATAATTCTTGCTTGAATTGGTGCTAACCAAGTTGGAAATGCACCTTTATACTCTTCAATTAAAAAGGCAACAAAGCGTTCCATGGTTGATACCACGCCACGGTGGATAACAACTGGACGATGTTCTTTTCCATCTTCACCAATGTATGTTAAGTCAAATTGTTCTGGTAAATGGAAATCTAATTGAACGGTTGATAGTGTTTCATCTTTACCTAATGCAGTTTTCACTTGGACATCCAATTTTGGACCATAGAAAGCCGCTTCTCCTTCTGCTTCTACATACTCAAGTTTCATATCTTCCATTGTTTCTTTTAATAATGATTGTGCTTTATTCCACATTTCATCATTGTCAATATATTTCTCTTTGTCTGCTGGATCACGATAAGATAAACGGAAATAATAATCCTCAATGCCAAAGTCTTTGTATACATGTTGAATCAATTCAACAACACGTGTAAATTCATCTTTTAGTTGATCCGGGCGTGCAAAGATATGCGCATCATTAAGTGTCATTGCGCGAACACGTTGTAACCCCGCCAATGCTCCAGACATTTCATGGCGATGCATCATGCCTAATTCAGCAATTCGTACTGGAAGATGGCGATAACTATATAGTTGATTCTTATAAACCATCATATGATGGGGGCAATTCATTGGTCGCAACATTAAATCTTCATTATCCATTTCTAATATTGGAAAATTATCATCTTTATAATGGTCCCAATGTCCACTCGTTTTATATAGTTCTATATTACCTAATACTGGAGTATAGACATGATCATAGCCCAATCGTTCTTCTAAATCTACAATATATCTTTCAATCGTACGTCTAATAGTAGCTCCTTTAGGTAACCACAATGGTAAGCCTTGTCCGACTTTTTGTGATACAGTGAATAGTTCCAGTTCTTTCCCTAGTTTACGATGATCTCTTTCTTTTGCTTCTTCACGCAAACGTAAGTATTCATCTAAATCTGCCTTCTTTGCAAATGCAGTTCCATACACACGTTGTAACATTTTATTATTACTGTCTCCACGCCAATAAGCACCAGAAATACTTAACAATTTAAATACTTTTATTTTGCTAGTCGAGGGGACATGAACGCCACGACATAAATCAAAGAATTCTCCTTGTTTGTAAATAGAGACCTGCTCTCCCTCAGGAATTGCATTAATCAGCTCTATCTTCAAATCATCCCCAATTTCTTCAAAGCGACGAATGGCTTCTTCACGAAATACATCTTCACGTACAATCTCAAGATTCTCATCAACAATACGTTGCATTTCTTTTTCTATTTTTGGCAAATCTTCAGGGGTGATGGATTCTTCCATATCAATATCATAATAAAAGCCATCCTCAATCGTTGGTCCAACGCCTAGTTTCACGTTTTCTCCATATAAACGTTTAATAGCCTGAGCCATTACATGAGCAGTCGAATGACGCATTATATCAATGCCTTCAACTTGTTTGTTTGTAATAATCGCAATTTCCCCATCATGTGGTAGAGGTGTACGTAAATCGAAGTAGTCGCCATCTAATGTAACTGCTAATGCTTGTTTCTTTAATCCTGGAGAAATGGATTGTGCGATGTCCTCTCCAGTTGTTCCCTTTGCGAATTCTTTCTTTGCACCATCTGGAAATGTGATAACGATTTGTTCATCCATGTTTGTTCAACTCCTTTTTTGATGTTAGATTCATTCGGTAGCAGAGGAAGTTATATACATATAAAAAACGCCCATCCCTCTGCTTTACTAGCAAAGGGACGAGCGTTGACTCGTGGTTCCACCCTTAATTTCTGAATCAATACGTGATTCAGCTTCATTCACCCTTTAACGCAGGACTACGCTGTTTTTTACTTTAGTCTGTTCAAAAACAGAGTTCAGAGGTGGTAATGATATGCAGAGCGGACAGGAAGCTTCCAGCATTTTGCCTCCCTCTCTAAGAACGTCATACAAACATCTTATCCTCATCAAAACTTTTCCTATAATCATGGATATGCTTTGTATTATAGAATGATTTATTTAAAAAATCAAGCCTATTTATTCTACATGTGCAAAAGGAAAAGACTGTAGACGCTTATATGTGACTTGTTCTTGAAAGATATTTCGGACAGCAGTCGTCTTGGCTTCGCTAGGATCACGTCCGTAAATATAAATATGTGAAGGTGAGAGTGCTAGAATTGGTGTTAAATTTAATTCATTTTCATCAAGTCCTACAATATATAAAGGTTTTTGTTGAATGAAGTCCTTCAATTCCTCAGATGTAAATTTGTGACCATCTTCTCGATAAAAAGTAAACTGGTTTCCTTGGACAATATGTAGTACATTGGATTTGACGGACTGATTAGCGATATAATCACGGAGAGATTGAATAAAGTGCTGATACTGTTCTTCTTGCTTCCATTCATCAATCGCATACCCTATTTCTTTGATCATTAACGTATAAAATAAGTCATCATAAGAAGTAATACATGCATGGTAATCGAATGGATTTTCATCCTCGATTCCTAACATAATAATTTGTAATAATTGTTCTTTTGCTTCAAATTCAATTGTATTTCCCTTAGCTAATACTCGCTCAAATACTAATTCTAAAACAGCATTAATCTCTTGTTTATCCTCAAAATAATAATGTTCTTTTATCATTTCAATTAAGCTTTCTTTTTTTGAATGAACAAGCCACATTTCTAACAGCAAACTAGCAAGATCATCACCTAAATCTATACTTTCCTCAGAAGTAATAGTAATTATCTTTCCTCCTTGTTCATATATTTCACAAATTAATTGATCCCTTGCTAGTTTGTCATAAAATAACATCTTATCTTTTTCATTGTCCATTAATATTTGAATCATTTACATCACCCTATCCCAATCAAACTGTTATATTATATGGGACAAGATTAAAAAAAATGAATCATTAACATACGGTTTTCTAAATAAAAAGTTGCCCAGTTTGGACAACTTACATAAAACGAATAAAATCCCTATTTTCTTCTGTTCTCTGAAAAAAGTGGAACATTTTCGCTTAATTGTTTAATTCGCTCAATAATACGTCCCGCTTTCAATTCCTCAATATCCCCTTTAGAAGTTACAGCTAAATGTTTTTCCAACTGCGACAGGCTATAATTGGAACTAAAAAATACAGGTAAACGTTCCATCATTCGATATTGTAAAATGGATCCAAGAATTTCATCTCTAAACCAAGCAGATATTGATTCTGCACCAATATCATCAATCATTAGTACAGGAATTGATTTAAATTGTTCGATTTTATTTTGTAGCGAGTCATCACCAAGAGAGGACTTCATTTCACGAACAAATTCAGGCATATAAATCAACATACAAGCAATATTATGATCAGCCAATTCATTAGCAATTGCGCCTAAAAAATAAGTTTTACCCACCCCAAACGGGCCATAAAAGTACAGTCCTTTTTCAGGCACTTTCCCCTTATCTAGCTTACTGACATAGGAAATTACTTTTCTAATAGCATCATGTCTCTTTGGATCTCGATCATCTAGCTGACGAATAGATGCTTGAAGGATATCCTTTGGCATATGCAAGCTTTTTATTAAATTCGCCCGTTGTTGCTGCTGTTCTCGTTGAATTTTATACTTACATTTTTCATAATAGATATGAATTTCTTGCCCATTAATCTCAATACGTGGTTTATAACCTGGTAATACATTATTTGAGCAACCACCATTTGGGCAATTATCACAATTTTTATTTTGAGTATGATATTCATACAATTTCATTAACTGTCTATCAATGGCTTCATTTGTTAAGGATGGGTTACTTTCCAATATTACTTTCACTTCAGGATCAGCTAATATTTCTTGCTTCATTTCCCCATAAATCGTTTGAAAGGAGCGGTTTTCTCTCATCCATCTTTTTAATGAGCTCTGAATAGGTTCCATCTAGACACCTCCTTTATAGATGATTCTTCTTTTTATTATAGTCACGCAATAGCTCACTTACATCTGAAGTAGAATCTGAGGACTGTTGCTCATTTTGTATTTTCTGTTCATCTTGTTCTTGTTTATCTTTTTGCTTCCTAAACCAATCAGGAACAACTTCTTTCTTACCTGATTTTTGATAGCGTGGTTTTTTTTGAGTTGACCATTGTTGATATTTATTATGTTCAGATTTAGCTAAAGTCATGGCTTGTCTAACTGTTTTAACATTCTTTCTAGCCCAATGACTTGCAATTTTTTCTAAATATGACTTTGTTAATTTCATGTCTGTTTTTAACATCACATAATGAATAAGAACATTCATTACGCCAGGTGTTAGACCTTGTTGGGACATCACGTCAGCTATCATTTTTAAATCCTGTTTTGATGCTTGATTACCATTAGATAAATCCTCTAACAATTGCCTTGGAGAGATTTCTTCTAACATTTGAACAAACTGATCTTGTCTGTTTGTTGGTTTGTCTTTTTTTGTTTTTAATTTTTCTTTTTGATCTACTACTTTTAAAGATTTGCTACTTTCAGGTGTAACTTGCTTGTACAGATCAAAGCATGCGGATTTGAATTCTTTTTCAATTAACACATACTGATCAGACAACGCCCATACAACTGCCTTCTCTATGTCTAAGGTGGTTAAATCATATAGTGATGCCATTTGTTGAATTATTTTTATATTAAAAGGAGTTAATATTTTTTCAACTGGTAACATTCGCTCAGATAGTAATTGTGATAAATCATTTATAGAAATGGTAGTTCCAGAAATATTTGGTCCTTGGTTTTCTATCGTATCAATGGCTTTAACAGACATATCTCTTTCAACAGGAGCTTTTTGAAATATCTCATCAAATTGTGCTGTAATATTTGTTCCTCTGTTTCGATTCTGTTTTGTTCCTTGTGCATATAGTTGGTAAAGCTCATTCGTTTTATCAGCACCAATCTGATGATACAGCAATTGCGATAGCATGCCATCTGAAAAAAATTGCAAAGGAGTACATGGCATCATCAATTGGTAGGTAAAAATTGTTTCATTGTCATTATCTAATTGGTATGTTTCTAATAACCCAATTGCTTCAAGTTTTTGTCTTGCTTGATAAATCTCAGGTAAAGAGAGATTTACAAATTGCATCAAAGAATGGTGTGTATAAGGATCTTGCTTGTTTGGACTACTTTCATATTGACTTAATAGTGTCATAAACAATGAAACAGCATGAACACCAATCAATGGTTGATACAACTGCATTAATGATTGCAAATGTGCATGGGTAAATTCTTGTTTTAAATAAATACTATAGCCTTGGTTAGGTAATAATTTACCTATATGCTCCATGACTGTTTCCTCCTCTCCCACCTACTTTAGTCAGTAAAGAAAAAAAGAGCCAATTTTGGCTCAAATGGCTTATGATTTATCATCAGCATTGTTTATTATATCTTTTAATTCATCTAAAAAGACACTAATATCTTTAAATTGACGATAAACAGAAGCAAAACGAACATAGGCCACCTCATCAACGGAGGATAGCCTTTCCATAACTAATTCGCCAACTTCTTTACTTTGTATTTCAGATATACCACTATTACGGAGTTCCTTTTCTACATCTAAAGCTAATTCTTCTAACTGTTCTAAAGCAACGGGTCTTTTTTCACATGCTTTAATTAGTCCACGTATTAACTTCTCTCTACTAAAAGCTTCTCTAATACCTTCCTTTTTAACAACGATCAGTGGGATTTCTTCCGTTCTTTCAAATGTTGTAAACCGAAATTCACAAGCTTCACATTCTCTTCTTCTACGAATGGAACGACCTTCTTCTATTGGCCTAGAATCTAACACTCTCGTATGCTTATCATTACAATTTGGACAACGCATGATAACCCATCCTATTCTTTATACTTCTAATTATCTAATATTTTCAATATATGGCATTTCTTTTTTTAATTGATTGTATAACTTTGGAATTAATTTATGGCTATAACCTAAGTCAAATGGAATTACAGATTCTGTTGTAACAGAAAAATCGACTGCGGTCTGAAATGGTTTTACCATAATAATCGTTATAATAATAAATGTTTTCCTTTTTCCTTTAAAAAACAAACTTATCTCACCATGTTCTTTTGATGTAGCTATAATATCACAACCTGGTTTGTTGCGAAAGTATGATTCTATTGTCTGAAATGCTTTATCTTTTGTCGTTTTGAAATAATGTGTTTGTAATTGTTTATCCCAATGTTGTTCGCTTGTTTCTGAATGATTATTGAATAATTTTTCAAATGATTCTCGCAACCCCATATCATACACCTCTATTATTTTATATCAATAGTATAAGTGTAACATGTTTCAGTAAGGAAAACGATATCACTAAGAGCTATTTTTTATTTATTGGTTCACAATTCAATTAATTATCTTATCTAAACAATATAATATGAATAATTAAATGTTATAATAAAAGCTCCTTTTTCTGCAACAATCTCGAAAAGGAGCTTATCTTATTTATTCGTTTATACTAAAGTGCACGATGTTTTGGAACAGAAATTGGTCCCATACCACGAGGCACTTCTGCTTTTTCACATTTTTTGGATTCCAGTGCTTCAGAGATGTAATCACAAGCAACATTTGGATCAATAATATCACCACATGTATAAACATCAATACTTGCATAGCCATGCTCTGGAAAACTGTGAATTGTTAAATGAGATTCAGAAATGATAACAACACCACTAACACCCTGTGGTGCAAATTTATGGAAAGCTACTTCACGAATCTCTGCACCAGCCTTTAATGCTGCGTTTACAAAAATTCGTTCGATCTGCCCCATATCATTTAACGTATCAATATTACAATCCCACATTTCAGCAATAACGTGTCTACCCATTGTATCCATTAAAATCCCCCTTACATATTATTCCTTTTCAAATAAACATGCATGAGTTGCCACGGGGGAAAGTTAGTCCAGAGAGATCCTAACCCTTTAAGCAACCATTAACGAAAATAAAAAGCATACCTAAATCAAATTTAAAACATATGCAAAAAAAGTATATATGGTTTTGTTATTTTTGGCAAGCTATTTTTTAATTTGAAAACTGATATAGCGCTATTTTATTATCATTCTATATGTAATAAAGGATAGCTTACTCCTTTTTAGAGTAGCCGTTAAAATAATTTTTATGAGTCATTACACTAATTTATTCATTATTTTTTCACATTGTTCTTTGGTATCTTCTATGGAACCATTATTATCAATGACAAGATCCGCTAACTCCGCTTTTTTACGAATAGAAAGCTGTGAATGAATTCTTTTTTGTGCTTCTTCTCGTGATAACTGATTTCTTTTCATTAATCTTTCTAATTGAATATCAGGATGAGAATACACAACGATCACAAGATCGACTAAATCCTCTAAGTTACTTTCAAACAATAAGGGGATGTCCAACACGATAATCGGTTGTTTTTGTTTAATCAATTGATCACGTTTGTCTAACATTACCTTTCTTACTTGAGGATGTACGATTTCATTTAATTGTTGTCTTTTGCATTCATTCGCAAATACAATATTTCCAAGTTTCTTTCGATCTAACTGACCATCTTTTTGCAAAATGGACGCACCAAATGTCGCAACGATTTGTCTATATGCTTTTTGATTAGGCTCTACTGCTTCTTTAGCAATTCTATCTGCATCAATAATTGGAATGCCTCTTTTTCGCAACATATTTGAGACCGTACTCTTCCCTGAAGCGATCCCCCCCGTAAGTCCAATTATTTTTGTCATATCATTCGTCCATCCTTTCTAATTAGCTAAACCATCTTTATAATACCAATTAAAATTAAAAGAATACCAGGTAATATACTTAAACGTGTAAACGTGTTACAATTCGATAGTCTCTTTCCAGTTTGTAATCCTAAAAAGAGAAACGTACTAGTAGCTAAACCAATACTTATAGCGGAAAGAATAATTGGTAATCCAACTAAAGCAGAACCAATCCCTGCTGCAAAAGAATCTAATGATAAAGCTACACCTAATAGTACTACTTCTATTCCAGTAATATTTCCCGATCTATCCATGTCAGCTAACATGGGCTTTTTTAAAATTTGAATCACAAGACCAAGTGATTTTATCTCAATTTTCCATTCCAATGAAGTTTTGTGTGCTTTAGAATCGCTTGATCTAAAAACAGATATTAATACCCAAACGCCAATACAAACCAATAGTGAACCACCAATTATATCAGCTGTAAAGGGTGTTATAAAAACTGAAATTGAGTTACCAATAATCATAGCTATAAAAAACACAATGGCTGAAATCACACCAATTACAATAACGGAACGAACAGAAAGCAAAACATCCCTCAACCCATATGTTAAAGCAACCGTAAAACTATCCAAACTTACCGCAACCGTAAGCAACAATATCGTTAGTATTGGTGTCATTAATAAATACCCCTTCCCTGACTTTGCGACTATACTATATCAATAGTATATGGAAGGAGTATTTGGGCGTGCATTAAACCATCTAACTCTCAAACGTTAGCTATTATCTAACGTTTGACAAACTTCACAAATATGAGTTCCTCTGTTGGAAACTTTCATTTTACTAATTGGATGTCCACATCGCTTACAGGGTTTATTTTCTTGACCATATGCAAATAATTGTTGCTGAAACATACCCATTTTCCCTTGGGTATTGACATATGAACGAATGGTTGTTCCACCTTGTTCTACCGCTTCTGTCAAGGTTTGTTTTGCTTCCGCAAGAATAACCCGCAACTCTGTATCAGATAAAGAACTCCCTTTACGTAGTGGATGAATCTGAGCTCTAAACAGTGTCTCGTCAACATATATATTCCCTAATCCTGCAATCACTTGTTGATCTAATAAAATATTTTTAATTACTCGATCACTTTTTTGGATTAGTGGAATAATTCGTTCTATAGAATAATTATCCTCAAACGGATCTGGTCCTAATAGGCTTAACGGCTTGCTTGTCTTTGCCTCTTCTTTAGAAAATAAATGCATCGTTCCAAATTTACGAACGTCTTGATAACGCAATTGTTTCCCACTTTTTAAATCAAATACAACATGCACATGTTTATTTATTGGTTCACTCGGTTGAAATACACTATATTTTCCTTCCATTCTTAAATGGGACACAAGTGTGTAATGTGTTAATTCAAATAATAAAAATTTACCTTTACGATGAATATCTTGAATATATTCTCCCTTTATTAATTCAATAAATCGCTGCGAATCATCTGGGTGTTTGATTATTTTTGACCAGTTCACTGTCACATCGTGAATAATCTCACCAACAACTAGCTCTTTCAATGTTCTTCTTACCGTTTCTACTTCTGGTAATTCTGGCATATTTTATCCTCTCTTTATTTTGCATCAAACCATGTAGTTCCATATGCATAATCTACCTTTAATGGAACAGATAGTGAAACCGTCTCTTCCATTATTTTTGGTACCAATTGTTTCAATATTTCGATCTCTTCTTCTGGTGCTTCGAGGATTAATTCATCATGCACTTGTAATAACATACGAGCCTGTAATCCTTTTTCTGCTAATGCATGTTCTAAATCAATCATTGCTTTTTTAATAATATCTGCAGCACTACCTTGAATAGGTGTATTCATTGCTGTACGTTCTGCAAAACTACGCATATTAAAATTACGACTTGTAATATCCGGAAGATAACGTCTGCGGTGCATGATTGTTGTAACAAAACCAGTCTGTTTTGCTTGTTGCACCGTATCGTCCATGTATGTTTTTACACCAGGGTAGCTTTCAAAATATCGATCAATAAACGCCTTTGCTTCTTTTCTCGTAATCCCAAGATTCTGTGATAAGCCATAATCACTTATACCATAAACAATACCAAAATTAACTGCTTTCGCCTGTCGTCGCATATCACTATCCACTTGATCAGCTGTTACATGAAATACATCCATTGCTGTCCGAGTATGAATATCCATATCATCTTTAAATGCTTGTACTAGTTTCTCGTCTTTCGCAATGTCTGCTAACACACGTAATTCAATTTGGGAATAGTCGGCAGCAAAGATGGTCCAATTGTCTTTCGAAGGGATAAAGGCTTTTCTTATTTTCTTCCCTTCCTCTAATCGAATTGGTATATTCTGCATATTAGGATCTGTTGAACTTAAACGACCTGTTTGTGTAAGTGCTTGATTGAAACGTGTATGAATCTTTCCATCTTTATGAATAACTTTTAACAGCCCTTCAATATAGGTGGATTGCAGCTTACCTAACTGACGATACAACAATAGTTTCGGTATAATTGGATGTTTTTCTTGTAACTGCTCCAACACATCAGCAGAAGTCGAATAACCTGTTTTTGTTTTTTTAATCACTGGTAGTTCTAATTTTTCAAACAAAATTGGCCCTAATTGTTTTGGTGAATTTAGGTTAAAAGATTCTCCTGCTAAGTCATGTACTTCTTTTTCTATTTTATCCAAACGTGTTTTCAATTCACTTTTCATTGTTTCTAATTGACCTTTGTCAATATAGACACCTCGGGCTTCCATTTTCCCTAAAATTAATGCAAGTGGCAACTCGAGTTCATATAATAATTCTAATTGCTGATTTTCTTCTAATTCTTTTTCAATCTCAGCCTTTAAAGCAAATAGAATAGAAGTTTTTCTCCCTATATGATCTGCTAACTGATCTTGATTTGGCACTTTTTGTTTAGCGCCTTTGCCATATACCTCTTCATCAAACAAAACTTGATTATATCCCCTTCGACTGCTAATTGCAGGAATATCATGATGATTTTCGGATGGATTTATAAGATAAGAAGCTAATAATAAATCAAATTCAATCCCTTTTATATCAATGGATTTTCGTTGTAAACCTACCGTGACTTTCTTCGCATCAAACACCCATTTCTTTTGCAAAGGGTCTTCTGCCCACTGCTTAAATGTAGAAGATGCTAATGCAATATCTGTAGGAACAAAGTACGTTTTATCTTCAGTTGTAATACCAATTCCTTCAATTGGCGCTACATGATAATTATCTGCTAAAATTTCCACTGTTAAAGCTACCGATCCATTAAATAAGCTCTCAGGAATAGCATCTAAAATGTCCACTTTTATATCATCTAATTGTACCTGATTATTCTCTTCTTCATTTGTATTTCCTGAAATTCTAGTTAGCAAGGATTGGAAACCAAGCTCTTGGAATACTTTTCTGATTTTTTCCGTTTCATACCCCGTATATTCAGTATCTTCCAACGCAATTTTTATAGGGGAATTACAGTTTATTGTAACAAGTTGTTTACTCATTTTTGCATCTTTTTGATGATTTTCTAATTTCTCTTTTAATTTCTTTCCACTTATTTCATCTATATGAGCAAAAACATTTTCTAAAGTGGAAAACTGCTTTAATAATTTTACCGCTGTCTTCTGCCCAATGCCTGGTACACCAGGAATATTGTCTGAACTATCTCCCATTAAAGCCTTCATATCAATAATTTGATCTGGGGATATTTCCATTTTTTCTTTCATAAATGTAGGTGTATAAGCATCAATATCACTAAGACCCTTTTTGGTTAATTGTACCTGTGTCTTATCAGAAACAAGCTGAAGCAAATCTTTATCGCCTGAAATAACCCGAACATGAAATTCATTGGCTTCTCCTATTTTAGCCAACGTGCCAATAATATCATCTGCTTCAAAATTATCTAATTCATAATGTTTAATCGAACTAGCATCTAACAGCTGCTTTACTAGTGGAAATTGTTCTGCTAATTCCGATGGCGTCTTTTGTCTACCACCTTTATAGTCCTTATATGTGTCGTGACGAAAAGTAGTCTTCCCTGCATCAAATGCAACTAGCATATGTGTTGGTTTTTCATCTCCTAGAATTTTTAATAACATATTTGCAAAACCATACACTGCATTTGTATAAACCCCTTTATCATTGTTTAAAAGTGGTAAAGCAAAAAAAGCACGATATAAAATACTATTTCCATCAATCAAAACTAATTTATTGCTCATTATATAAAACTCCTTCCACGTTGATCGTATGTATACGGACTAATTGTCTTTATTATTCTATCATGTTTAATGAAAAATAGAAAAAACCTCATCCCCAAAAACAAAACCTGCTAAGGAATGAGGTCATTATCTATTCTGTATAGCCTAAAAGTGAGTTTGTGTATGGTGAGTCACTTGGTAAGATAATGGTTGTATCACCGTTTATTGTCTTTTTATAAGATTCCAACGTACGATATAATTGATAAAAGGCAGTGTCTTTTTTGAAGGCTTCATTATAAAGTTTAGCTGCTTCCTGCTCTCCTTCAGCACGAATTTGAGCAGCTTTTGCCTTTGCTTTAGATAACATCTCTTTTACATCTCTGTCGGCTTGAGCAATAATTCGATTTTTTTCAGCTTCTCCTTGTGATAAATATTCTTGTGCTTTTGATTCTCGCTCAGAAATCATACGACGGAATACGGATTGTTCGTTTTCATCTGGTAAATCTGTTCTTTTGATTCGAACATCATCTACTTGTATACCATAGTTATCCCTTGCTAATAATTCATTCACACGTTGGGTCACACGCTGATTTAAATCGCCTCTCGTGCTACCTTCATCGTTGATAATTTCATCGTAATTCATTGTACCTAATTCAGATCGAATCACAGAGAAAATGAATTCACCCATTCTAGATTCTGCATTAATTTCTGTTTTAGCATTGGTAATCATTAGTGTAGGATCAATAATCTCCCATACCGCATAATTATCAATAATCATACGTTTCTTATCCAACGTATTAATTTCTTTTTCAGTTACGTCATAGACCATTTTTTTGTTTGGCAGCGTAGTAACCGAATGTAACAAAGGTATCCGGAATTTCAACCCGGGATCATTTTCAATTCTAATGACTTCACCAAACTGTCTAACAACCTTATATTCGCCTTCTTTTACAATAAACATGCTACTAAAAACCAAAAGTAAAATGACAATAACGATTAAAAGTGATATACCAAATCGAACCCAACGCTTTATATTAACTGGATGGTTATCCTTTTGATCAAATATTTGCTCATCACTCATCTTGATCACCCTTTTCTGTATCAGAACTTTCTGGAGTAACGGTTTTTAATTGATTTCCATTACCATTCAACGGTAAATACTTAATTGTATTACCGTCATCATTCATAATATACACATTTGCTTCTGGTAATACTTTCTCTAATGTTTCCATTACTAAACGCTGTCTTGTAACAGCTGGATTTGATTGATAAGCTTCATATAATGCATTAAAAGCAGCTACATTTCCTCGAGCTTCTTCTATACGCTCTACCTTGTCTCCTTCAGCTCTTGAGATAATCGCATCTTTTTCACCTAATGCTTCTTCCGTTTGTTGATTTTCATACTTTTCTGCTTCATTTTTCTTTGTATTCATTGTTTCTCTAGCATCTGTAACTTTCATAAAGGCTTGACGAACTTCTTCATTAGGCAAATCTACTTCTTGTAGCTTCACATCAGAAACGGAAATACCTATTTGATAATCTTCTATAAGTTCCACTAACAATTCTCTTACTTCATTTTCAATCTGTGCTTTTCCATCAGTCAATGCCTCATCAATGGTTGAAGAACCTATAATACTACGCAATGAAGCGGATGTTGCATTGTATAATATTTGATTAGGATCTGTTGATTCAAATAAATATTTGTCTGGTTCAGCAATCTTCCATTGAACAACCAAGTCTGCTTGCACAATATTCTCATCACCAGTAATCATGCGCACCGTATCAGCATTTTTATCACTTTTCTGACTATAACCAAAATTCAAACTAAAGGTTTCTTTGGATACCTTATGTACTTCTTGAATCGGCCATGGCATTTTAAAATGCAGGCCAGAATCAGTTACTGCTTCATCGGCGTTTCCAAATGTAACAATAACCGCTTGTTCTGATTCATCAACAGTAAACCAGCTGGTTAGCCCAATAATAGCAAGTAAACCAACACTAACAACGATTGCTAGCCAGGTGTATATTTGCTTTAGTGTCATTAATTATTCCCCCTTGTTATGTTGTTAATTATATTTACGTTTAAAATACAAATAAGTTTCAAATAAAAGAAAGCAAAACTCTATGACAGAGCTTTACTTATCTTTAAAAGGTTTTATTTTAGGAAGAGTAATAGTAAAGGTTGTTCCACTGTCAAGTTCACTAGTTACATTTATTGTTCCTTTATGAGCCTCCACTATATGCTTCACAATCGCAAGCCCCAGTCCAGTCCCACCTGTGTTTCGGCTCCTCGCCTTATCCACACGATAAAACCTTTCAAAAATTCTATTAATTTTATCTTCTGGGATACCTATTCCATTATCTTTTACGGTAATAACAAGATAGTTATTTTCTTGCTTTACTTTAAAATCAATGGACCCACCTTTAGCGGTATAATTAATCGCGTTATTGAGTATGTTAATCAAAACTTGTTTCAGTCGATCAAGATCTCCCTCAATTTCTAACTGCTCTTTAATCTCAACATTAAAATGAATCATTTTTTTATCGGCTTGATGTTGAATAATCGGTATAATTTCTTGATTTATCTTTTCAGAAATTTGTATACGTTGATACTGTAATTGCATTTCATCTTTTTCTAATTTTGATAACTCTAATAAATCATGAACTAAAGATTGGATCCTGTCACTCTCTTTATAGATAATTTTTAAAAATTTTTCTTGAACGGCAACATTACTTAAATTCTCATCTAATAATGTTTCTGCGAACCCTTTTATTGATGTAATTGGTGTTTTTAATTCATGTGACACATTTGCAACAAAGTCTTTTCTGGTTTGCTCTAATCTTTTTAAATCTGTAATATCATGAAATACTAATACGGCTCCCTTTAATGTTTTAAATTCATTAAAGATAGGTGCTCCTACTATTTCTATGTATCTTTTTTCAATATCCATTTCTATTGTAAAAGCATTTTTTACCTTTTTTTCATACAAAAATGCTTCTTGTACTACTTTATGGATAGGCTTTTGTTTAAAAACACTATAATATAAAAAACCAACATAATCCTTTTTTGATTGACCAAACAATGAAAGAAATTTTCTATTGACTAAGTGAACATATCCACGTTCGTCAATTAGCATAACACCGCTTTCCATGTTATCAATGACTGTCCGTAATTGATTCCCCTGGATTTTTTCTTGAATTTTCATCTCTTGCAGATTTCTTGCCAATATATTTAATGCATTACTTAAGTTAGCTATATCTCCATAGTAAGATTCATATGCTCGAACTTTATAGTTTCCTCCTGCCAGTTCTTCAGCAACTGTAGCAGCAGATTGCACAGGTTTAATATATCGATCAATAATTTGATGGATCATAATTAAAAAAATAATAAACCCACCAATGAGTGTAAGGATCACTATCATTTTTTCATTATTAATAGCTAATGGCATGAGAATAAAGCCGATCCCAAACAATATGAGTGCTACTACGAATGCATAGGTTAAAAAAAGTTTTGTTGTTGATGGTTTCATGATGAAGGATTCTCCATTTTGTATCCAAGACCACGAATTGTTTTTATATAGACAGGGTTCTTTGTATCGGGTTCTATTTTATCTCTTAAGTGACTAACATGTACATCAACGATACGGGTATCTCCTACAAAATCATAATTCCATACAGCACTTAACAACTGATCACGAGACAATACTTTCCCTTTATGTTTCGCTAGATATAACAATAATTCAAATTCTTTTCTAGTAAAAGATAATAATTCTTCTCTAATAAGCGCTTCATACTGTTCGGGGTAGATGGTTAATTCTGCTATTTTTATAACCTGTGATTGATTATCTTTTTCTTGTTTATTTGTTCGACGTAAAATTGCTTTAATACGTGCCACCACTTCTTTTGGACTAAATGGTTTTGTTAAGTAATCATCCGCCCCTAGCTCAAGTCCAAGGATTTTATCAAATTCATCATCCTTTGCTGTTAACATTAAAATTGGTGTATCTATTTGCTTTTGTCGCAGCTGTTTACATACTTCTGTACCATCTAGTTCAGGAAGCATCAAATCAAGGACAATAATATCAAACTCATTTGATACAGCTTTTTCCAGTCCTTCTTTTCCGGTAAAAGCTGTATCTGTCTGAAATCCTGCTTTTTCAAGATTATATTGTAATAATGTTACAATTGAATCTTCATCATCTACAATTAATACACGTTGATCCATCTATTTTATGCCCCCATTTCATTTCTATCTTACTTTCTTCTTTTCATCATACAATGAAGCATAGATAAAGTGAATACAGTTATGGTATAAATTAGCTATTATTATTGTAAAAAAATCTTTACAAAATTAACATTGTATTCATATTTAAAAATTATTTTATTATATTTTCCAATTTTTCATCCTGATATAATAATAAATTAAGATAAAAAAGCTGTTACATGGGTTCATTCTACCCATGCAACAGCTTTTTATGTTAATCCATATTATCGATCAATGCTTGGCCGAATGCAGAAGTTTTCACTTCAGTTGCATTTTCCATCATACGAGCAAAGTCATAAGTTACTACCTTTGAACCAATGGTCTTGTCCATTGCTTTTGTAATTAAATCAGCCGCTTCTCTCCAACCAAGATGTTCAAGCATTAATACACCAGAAAGGATGACAGAAGAAGGATTTACTTTATCTAGTCCAGCATATTTGGGTGCAGTACCATGTGTTGCTTCAAAAATAGCATGTCCTGTTTCATAATTAATATTTGCCCCTGGAGCAATACCAATTCCACCAACCTGAGCAGCTAGTGCATCAGAAATATAATCTCCATTTAGGTTCATTGTAGCTACAACATCAAATTCTTTAGGTCTTGTTAAAATTTGTTGTAAGAAAATATCCGCAATTGCATCTTTAATGATAATTTTACCAGCTTCTTCAGCAGCTGCCTGTGCTTTATCAGCAGCTTCACGACCCTCTTTTTCAACAATTTGGTCATACTCAGCCCAAGTGAATACTTTATCTCCGTATTCAGCTTCAGCCAATGCATAGCCCCAATTTTTAAAGGATCCTTCTGTAAACTTCATAATGTTTCCCTTGTGTACCAGTGTTACACTTTTTCTACCTTCTTTAATTGCATACTCAATCGCTGCTCGAACAAGACGGTTTGTTCCTTCTTCAGAGACTGGTTTCACACCGATACCAGATGTTTCAGGAAAACGAATGTTAGTTACACCCATTTCATTTTGTAAAAAGTCAATAACTTTCTTAACATCATCTGAACCTTTTTGCCATTCAATTCCTGCATAGATATCTTCGGTATTTTCACGGAAAATAACCATGTTTGTATCTTCTGGACGTTTCACTGGTGACGGCACACCATCAAAATAACGAACAGGACGAAGACAGGTAAATAGGTCTAATTGTTGACGGAGTGCTACATTTAATGAACGAATTCCACCACCGATCGGTGTTGTCAAAGGTCCTTTAATTGCAATCTTATACTCTCTAATGGTTTCTAGAGTTTCTTCTGGTAACCATTCTCCTGTTTTATCAAAAGCCTTTTGTCCAGCATAAACCTCTTTCCAAACAATAGATTTGGTACCATTATAAGCTTTTTCTACTGCTGCTTCGATTACTTTACTAGCTGCCGCCCAAATATCTGGGCCAGTTCCATCTCCTTCAATGTATGGAATAATTGCATTATTAGGTGTTTGAACAACACCATTTGTTACTGTGATTTTTTCACCTTGCGTCATTTTTTATTTCCCCCTTAAATATAATAATTCATGTATTATATCGTCTATTGACGTTCTTCCAAAGAAATAAATGGTTGGAAAATTGGACCAACATACTCTGCGCGCGGACGAATTAAACGATTATTTTCATATTGTTCTAAAATATGCGCTAACCATCCAGACGTACGACTCATCGCAAATATTGGTGTAAACAAGTCATGAGGAATCTCAAGACAATGATAAACAGATGCAGAATAAAAATCTACATTAGCTGGCAAACCTTTTTTCTCTCTTATATATGATTCAATTTTGACAGACATCTCATACCATTTAGATTGGCCAGTTTTTTCAGTTAACTGTTTAGACATTTCTTTTAAATACTTCGCCCTTGGATCACCCGTTCGATAAACTCTGTGGCCCATTCCCATTATTTTTTCTTTCTTGTTTAGTTTTTCTTCAATATAAGGTATTGCACGATCTACTTCACTAATTTCAGTTAGCATACGCATTACTTGTTCATTTGCTCCTCCATGGAGTGGGCCTTTTAAAGCACCAATTGCAGCAGTAATCCCTGAATAAAGATCAGATAGAGTTGCTACGCATACGCGAGCGGTAAAGGTAGAAGCATTTAATTCATGATCTGCATGTAGAATTAAAGCTTTATTAAACGCTTCTATTTCTAATTCATCGGCGTCTTTACCACGAAGCATATATAAAAAATTAGCAGCATAGCTATAATCTTTTTTAGGTGTAATTGGTTCTTGTCCATTTCTTATTCTCGAAAATGCTGCAATAATTGTTGAAATTTTCGCTTGTAATCGAATTGCTTTACGAATATTAGTATCATGATTCATCTTTTCCACTTCGGGATCATATAAACCAAGTAAAGATATTGCTGAACGTAATGCAGCCATGGGATGTACAGTAGAAAGATCATACATATAAAAATGTTGAATAATCTCATTAGGAATTTCCATACTAGATGCAATTGATTGTTTAAATGTACTTAATTCAGTTTGTGTTGGAAGTTTTTTGTGCCACAGTAAATAGATAACTTCCTCAAAACTAGAATGTTTTACTAGATCATCAATTTGATAACCAACATATGTTAGTTGGTCATCAATTATTGAACTAATTGATGATTCCGTCGCAATGACTCCTTCTAGTCCCTTGGTAGTTGACATTGCATTCCTCTCCTTTATTTTCACATTTCCGTTCTTTAATGTCATTATCTCGATATTTTGTAAATATTCGACCTATTTAAAAAAGTCTTATAGTTCAAAATTCCCCCATAAGCTATATAGACACAACTAAAAATATAACCGAAATGTAAAATGTTTTATCTCTTAAATAGTTGTTAAGAAATTATAAAATCAACAACACGCATAACCATATAAGCAATGCCTGCTCCTATTAATGGGCCTACTGCAACTCCCTGAAAAAAAACGACTGCTAGAATTGTTCCCATTACTAGGGCTGTAGTTAAATGTGGATCATTTGCTAATAAATCTAGTCCACCCCTAGCCACAATAGCAACAAACATGCCGGCTCCTAATGCAATCCAACCATAGTAAGATTTAATACTCGAGAAAAGATCACTAAAGCCAATATCGCCATTAGCGATTGGAACAAGGACAGCTACAGTAATAATCGTTACTCCCCAGAGCATTCCCTTGTCTTGTATGTATGGAAACAATTTATCATCCATCTTAAACAATTGAATTCCTAACAGAATATAGACTGCAATCATAATTGATTGGTTTTTTCCAATATAGCCTAGCGCAAATAAAATTAATAAAAACACAGTTGATTGATTAAACATGCACACGCCTCCAAGTTTTCATTTAAACGGCGATTAATTTTTATATTATCACATATTTCGTCCAAATGGAAAATATCTTTACTATAGATACTAATTTTGGAGCGATATATATGCTGTCTGAACCTACAGTTAAACGATTATTACGTTCGTTAAATGTTGTTGTGATTTTTTGCATGTCGTTTATTATCATTTATTTCTCTATCATTTATATTTATCCATTTCTGATTGCTTTCTTATTAGCTACTCTGCTTATAAAGCCTATTCATTTTGTCGAAGAAATGTTACCAGTCTCTCGTGGCTTTGCATGTTTGATTGTATTAGTTGGTATTTCCATACTTGTTACATTACTATTGATTTTTAGTACGATTGAGTCGGTTCAAGCATTCAAATATTTGTCCAAACATATACCTGAACACATACAAACCGTATCACAATTCATACAGTTACAACTAGAGAATCACTTGATTCCTTTTTACCATAACATCATCAATCAATTTGATGCATTAGAGCAAACGCAACAGCAAGCAATAATCAATCAATTACAACAGTCTTTACAACAGTTTACTCAAGCAAGTACAAGCTTGATTGAAAACATCTTTACTAGCTTAATAAAAATGATCCAAACCATCCCTACTTTTTTTTCTATTTGTATTTTTATATTGCTTGGAACATTTTTTATTTGTAAAGAATGGTACAAGCTACAAAAAATTTATGAATTACATGTACCTTCATTTTTTAAAGATTTTTCCTTATCCATAGGTTTAACTAGTAAGAAAGCCATCTTTGGTTACTTTAAAGCACAAATACTATTGGTATTGATTTCTACATCCATTATTTATTTTGGATTTACAATAATTGGGGTGGACTTTGCTTTTACATTAGCGCTATTAATCGGACTAGTAGACTTTATTCCTTACTTAGGAACTGGTATATTTTTCATCCCATGGATTGGTTATCTTTTTTTAGTTGGAGATTATACGTTAACGATTCAATTGGCTATACTGTATGGGATCGTTGTTTTACAGAGGCAAATAACAGAGCCAAAATTAATGGCTACGCATATTGGTGTTAACCCTTTGCTTGTGTTAATGGTAACTTTTGTTTCCTATAAAATATTTGGAATGTTAGGAATCTTGATCGCCCCATTATTCACTATTTTGCTTCAAGTACTATATCAATCAGGCTTAATTAAGGCAGTAGGGCATTATATCAAGTATGGTAATTTTAAATAATTATTACCTTCTAAAAATTGTAATTGTCCCTTTGTTAAGCATTGATTGTAACATCTGTTGTAACAAATGTTTTAATGGTTTTCTTGTGGTGGGTAATAACAATAAAAAACCAATGGTATCAGTAATAAAACCTGGTGTTAAGAGGACAACAGCACCAATTAAAATACAGATACCATCAAAGATTTGTTCAGCAGGGAGCCGACCATAACTCATTTCTCTTTGGGCAAGTCGTAGGGTTTGTAATCCTTCTCGTTTTGCAAGGTATGCTCCAAAAACTCCAGTTAATATAATGAAAAAAATAACCCACCAAGCACCAATTATATTACCAGCCCATACAAAAATGCCAATTTCCAATGCTGGTACAATAATAATCAGTAAAAATAACCAACGAAACATTATGCTCTCCCCTTTTTGAACAGATGGTTAAAAGGAGTTGTCATAGAGACAACTCCAATTAGCAACTGAATAATAAATTACCTAGTAATCACTTCATCTTTTTAAAAGTTCAGTCATAGTCTTATTTCTTTAATAAAAAATAATTAAACAATGATATTTTTACAATATGCTGGCATGTCCCTCATAAATATCGCCTTTTTTCGCATCAATCGTAATTTCTGAACCGTCTTCTAAAATATTCATTGCTTTTTTAACACCTACAATGACAGGAATACCTAAATCTAAACCTACTAAAGCAGCATGTGATGTTAAGCCACCTTCTTCAGTGATAATTCCGCTCGCTTTTTCAAGCGCTGGCATCATGTCCTTATCTGTGCCATAAGTAACTAAAATGTCACCTTTAGCTACCTTTTGCTTTGCTTCATCAGCATTTTTAACTAATGCCACTTTTCCAAAGCAACTTCCTTTCCCCACACCTTGTCCGTCAGTAAGTACATCACCAATCACATGTATTTTCATAAGATTTGTTGTACCACTTTCACCAACTGGAACGCCGGCTGTAATAATCACACGATCGCCACGTTTGAAATGGCCAGTTGATAGTCCTCTTTGAATCGCATGATCTAGCACGTCATCTGTAGAGTAAGCTAATTGACCATTAATGGTTTGCACACCCCAAACAAGTGAAAGACGGCGGCTTACTCGTTCATCAAATGTTAAAGCAACAATTGGTGCTTCTGGACGATATTTTGAAATCATTCGCGCAGTATGGCCACTAACAGTTGGTGTTAAAATAGCATCAACATTCAAGTTCATTGCGGAGTGATTAACAGATTGACTAATGGCATCTGTAATCGTAATTTCACTAAATTTTGACAAATTATCTAATATTGTTTTATGATCGATGCCTGTTTCTGCTTTCATAGCAATATTACTCATTGTTTGTACTGCTTCTACTGGGTAATCACCAGCTGCTGTTTCACCGGATAGCATAATGGCATCTGTACCGTCAAAAATTGCATTTGCAACATCAGAAGCTTCTGCTCGTGTCGGTCTTGGATTACGTTGCATAGAATCTAACATTTGTGTCGCAGTAATTACTGGCTTACCAGCAATATTACATTTATGAATCATTTCTTTTTGAACTAGTGGTACATCTTCAGGAGGAATTTCGACACCTAAATCACCACGCGCAACCATTAAACCATCACTAACTTGAAGAATAGCTTCTAAGTTGTCAACACCTTCTTGGTTTTCAATTTTTGGAATAATATGAATAGATGATGCATTATTTTCATCTAATAATTCTTTAATTTCTAATACATCAGACGCACGACGAACAAAAGAAGCAGCAATAAAATCTACCTCTTGTTCAATACCAAATTTGATATCTGCAGCATCTTTCTCTGTAATACCTGGCAAGTTAACACTTACATTCGGTACGTTAACACCTTTTTTATTCTTCAATATTCCTGAGTTCAAGGCTTTTGTTTTTAGTTCGTTTTTGTCAGTAAGAATTTCTTCCACTTCTAATTCAATCAGCCCGTCATCTAATAATATTTTTGATCCTTGATGTACATCATTAATTAATTCAGGGTAAGTAACAGCAAACTTTTCTGATGTACCAAGTACAGTGTCGTCCATAGATACATTTATATTATTACCTTTAATAATTTCCACTTGCCCGTCTTTCATTACCCCAGTTCTAATTTCTGGACCTTTTGTATCCAAAAGAATTGCAACAGTTTTACCCGTTTTTTCTGAAGCCTCACGAATATTTTTTATTCGTTGACCATGTTCATCAAAATCCCCATGGGAAAAATTAAGTCTTGCTACATTCATTCCAGCTTCAATTAATTGAACTAGCTTGTCCACTGATTCTGAAGCTGGACCAATTGTACATACAATTTTTGTTCTTCTCATTGCTAAATTTCCTCCTTCAAGATATTGAACCTTTTAAAAACTTACTTTATCATTAACTATTTAAATAGATAATTGATTTGCTAAATTAACCATGTCCATGTCAACTTCATGTTCACCTGTAAGTATATGCATAATATCATGATCGATTAATTGATTATTTTGAATCCCGACCATACGTCCAGCTTTTCCTTCAAGTAGTAAATCGACTGCTTTTGCACCTAAGCGACTTGCTAAGACACGGTCAAAACCTGTAGGTCTACCACCACGTTGAATATGTCCTAATACCGTTACCCTGGTTTCCATGGCTGTTGCTTCTTGAATTTTAGTACCGAGGTCCATTCCGTTGCCTACCCCTTCAGCAAGTACGATAATACTATGCTTCTTGCCACGCTCTTGTCCTTTTTTCAACCGATCAATGACCATATCAAAGTCATGAGGTTTTTCTGGTATTAAAATACTCTCTGCACCATCAGCTAAGCCAGCCCAAAGTGCTAAATCACCAGCATCTCTCCCCATAACCTCTATAACATATGTACGTTCATGCGATGTTGCCGTATCTCGAATCTTGTCAATAGCATCGATAATTGTATTTAATGCCGTGTCAAATCCAATCGTGAAATCAGTACCAGTAATATCATTATCTATTGTACCAGGCACACCAATACAAGGATATCCTTTTTCAGTTAACTTCACAGCACCTTGAAAAGAACCATCCCCTCCAATTACAATTAAACCCTCAATACCAAATTTATTTAATTGTTCAATTGCTATTTGCTGTCCTTCTTCTGTTTTGAACTGTTCAGAGCGTGCGGAGTATAGTATCGTGCCCCCTCGTTGTATAATATCACCAACAGAACCAATTTCTAATTTTTGAATGTTACCTTCCATTAATCCCTGGTAACCATTATAGATTCCGTAAACCTCCATTTCATGAAAAATCGCTTTTCGCACAACAGCACGAATAGCTGCATTCATTCCTGGAGCGTCACCTCCGCTAGTTAAAATCCCAATTCTTTTCATTTTAATCACCTCAGCTAAAATAATTCTGTTAAAAACCTGGAGCTTATTATTATAAATATAATATTCATTGATTCCATTTTAGATTATACATGAAAGCGCAAATAATCTCACCCCTAAATATGACAATTTGTTGCTTTTTCATTCGATTTTCATTAATTATTCAAAAATAGACATTACCATGAAAAATTTAATCAATATCGAATAAGGGAAATTATTAGCGCTTCTTTACTTATTATTCATATGAACCAATTTTCTTATATTTTTCCCACCTTTTTTGAATTAATTCATCTTTCGTTAATTGTTCAAGTTCATTTAAAGATTGTTTAAGTTGTTGATCAATTTTTTCAGCTTGCATTTTCACATTTTGATGTGCGCCGCCTCTTGGCTCAGAGATAATCTGATCAATTATTTGTAGCTTTTTTAAATCTGATGCAGTAATCTTTAAAGATTCAGCAGCCTTCTGTGCATACTTAGAATCTTTCCATAGGATACTTGCAGCACCTTCTGGAGAAATAACAGAATAGGTGGAGTTTTCTAGCATGTGAAGGTGATCTGCTACACCGATCGCCAATGCTCCACCACTACCACCTTCGCCAATAACAATAGATATAATTGGTACGTTTAACGATCCCATTTCCATTAAATTACGAGCAATAGCTTCGCCTTGTCCCCTCTCCTCTGCTGCTTTACCAGGATGTGCACCCTTTGTATCAATAAAAGTAATAATTGGACGATTAAATTTTTCTGCTAATTTCATTTGTCTCAACGCTTTACGATAACCTTCAGGATGAGGACTACCAAAATTTCTAAAGATATTGTCTTTCGTATTTTTTCCTCTTTGATGCCCAATTATAGTTACTGGTTTATCATGAAACTTAGCTATCCCGGTTACAATTGAAGCATCATCACCAAATAAACGATCACCATGTAGCTCAATAAAATCGGTGAAGATATTGTCTACATAATCTAATGTTGTAGGACGATTAACATGTCTTGCAATTTGAACTCTCTCCCAAGGATTTAAATTACTATATATGTCCGATTCTAATTTCTCTAATCTCTTTTCTAATGTTTTTATTTCATTAGACAAATCAATTTCGCTACCTTTAGTTAATTTTTTCAATTCACTAATTTTTTCTCTAAGTTCTACAATTGGTTTTTCAAATTCTAATACTTGCTTCAAACTTGATCGCCCCTAACTTGATGAAGATCTAAAACAACGGACAGTACTTGTTTTAACTCGTTTCTAGGTACTACTTTATCTATCTGACCATGTTCAAGTTGAAATTCCGCTGTTTGGAAATCCTTTGGCAATTTCTCACGTATCGTTTGTTCTATGATTCTTCTTCCTGCAAAACCTATTAATGCACCTGGTTCCGCAAAGTGATAGTCACCTATGGATGCAAAACTAGCAGAAACACCACCGGTTGTTGGATTTGTCATTACTACAATCATACATCCACCGGCCTGATTAAATCGTTCAACAGCAATGGATGTTTTTGCCATTTGCATTAAACTAATCATACCCTCTTGCATTCTTGCCCCACCTGATGCAGTAAAGAGGATGATTGGGATGTGTAATTCTCTTGCTCGTTCAATTGCTTTTGCAATTTTGTCTCCTACTACAGAGCCCATGCTCCCCATTCTAAAACGGGCATCCATTACCGCAATAGCAGTTCGACAACCATTCATTTTTCCTTCACCTGTAATAACCGCTTCAGGAAGATCTGAATTTTTTTTATCTTTTTCTAACTTTTTTTCATAACCAGGAAAATCCAATAAATTTTTTGAAGTTACATCCTTATCCCATTCTTCAAACGTACCCTCATCCATTAAACTATTAATACGTTCATATGCAGGTAATTTATGGTGATAACCACATTCTGGACAAACATTTAAATTTTTGGTCCATTCTTTAACATAAAAAATTTTTTGGCAACTTTCACATTTTTGCATTAAACCTTGTGGAATTTCTTGTTTAGCTTTCTCACTTGGAATGGATGCATATTTCTTCTTTTTTGTAAAAAAATTTTTAATTAGCAAGGATAATTCCTCCTATTTCAACAAATTGGCTAAAAAATCTCTTCATATAAGCCTTCAATAACTTTATATCATTCATGCTTAGACGTGTTTTTATTTATGATTCATGTAAGATATTTATTTATGTTTTCTTGCTACACCAGTTTCGATCGCAGCAGACGCTACCGCTCCAGCAACTGTCGTAGAAACACGTGCGTCAAATGGATTTGGGATAACATAATCAGGATGTAAATCTTCCTCATTAATTAATGTAGCAATAGCTTTCACGGCTGCTACTTTCATTTCTTCATTAATATCTGATGCCTGTACATCAAGTGCACCTCTAAATATCCCTGGAAATGCTAGAACATTATTTACTTGGTTAGGATAATCAGATCGACCTGTACCTACAATAAATGCCCCTGCCTTTTTAGCTGCTTCTGGACTTATTTCTGGATCAGGATTTGCCATTGCAAACACAATTGGTTGCTCACACATTGATTGTATCATGGTTTCTGATACAAGATTACCAAGTGACACACCAATAAATACATCTGATCCTTCCATGACTTGTGCTAGATCACCCGTTTGATTCGTTCGATTGGTGTAGGTAGCAATTTCTTCTTTAATAGGATTCATCCCTTCTTTTCTTCCTTGATAAATTGCACCTTTTGAATCACATAAAATAATATCCTTAACTCCAAAATAATGAAGTAACTTAACAATAGCAACTCCTGCGGCTCCAGCTCCATTTACTACAACTTTTATAGTATCAAAGCTTTTATTAACTAAGCGAAGAGCATTAAATAAACCGGCAACAGTCACAATTGCTGTACCATGCTGATCATCATGAAATACCGGAATATCTAAAGCTTTTTTTAATGATTGTTCAATATAAAAACAATTCGGAGCGGCAATATCTTCGAGGTTGACCCCTCCAAATGTAGGAGCCATTAATTTAACTGCTTGTATAATTTCATCTACGTTTTGTGTATCAAGACAAATAGGAAAAGCATCCACGTTGGCAAAGTTTTTAAATAGAATTGCTTTACCCTCCATCACTGGCAAGGCAGCTTGTGAGCCTATATTTCCTAAACCTAAAACGGCTGAACCATCAGTTATTACTGCAACCATATTTGATTTCATTGTATAGGTATAGGCTAATTCTTGATTCTCGGCAATTTTTTTGCATGGTTCTGCTACTCCTGGTGAATAGGCCAAACTTAAGTCATCTTGGTTATTCATTCTGACTTTCGATTGAACCGATAATTTACCTTTGCAATTATGGTGCATTTCTAAAGCTTGATCTTTTAACGTAGGCATACCTGTGCTCCCCTTTTAAAGAATAATTTTTATAAAAGCGCAGAGCGTTGGTTCTGCCCCTAAGATTTAGGACTAAAAGGAACAGGCGCTCCGAGCTATCTATCTTAAATTTATATTTTCTACTTTGTGAAAAACATTGGTCTGATCAATAACTATTCTATTATAGCAGATCGAATACGGCTGTAAAGTTCTAGCTTGTAACACCTTTTACTTTTTATTTTTTTACTACTACATTCTCTCGTCCGAATATTTTATATAATACCGATAAACAATTTCTTTCTATTTCTAAGTTGTATTTTGAATCTAGCTGATAAGTTTGACCTTCAGAAGCGTGATATATCATTACTTCAGTCCCACCCGGATATAAATCTGCTAACCTTTGTAATTCTCCTAAAGCATGATTTTCATCTTGATAGTTAACTTTTATATATATTCTTGACGTTTCTTGTTTTCTAATTGTTTTAAAATCAAACGGTTGTAAGGTAGTAACGATTACTTGTGTTTTATAGTTACGTAATTCAACTTTACCAGTTATATCTATAAAACTTTCTTCTTTCAACCATCTTCTCACTTGGCGAAATTGATCTGGAAATATTACCGCATCTAATTCATATGTCTCATCAGAAATGGTTAAAAACGCCATTTGATCTCCTCTTTTAGTTCGTATTACTTTTATCTTTTGAACTACCGCGACTAATTTTCTGTTATTTTTACCTATTAAATCTTTTACTTTTGATAAAGGAATATATCCCTGACTACGTAATTGTTCTCTATAAGCTAAAAGAGGATGATTAGAAATATATACACCTAATAATTCCTTTTCAGCATTTAATTGTTGAATCGTTGTAAATGGCTCTACTGTAACATAATCAACATCTAATTCTAATTCATTTTGAAAGAATGATGATTGATCAGCGAATTCGTTAAAAAGCTCCGCTTGTTCCAATGCTTGATCTATTGTGGCTAATAATGACGCTCGATCATCTAGTAAATCATCAAAAGCGCCAACCAAAATAAGTGATTCTAATACGTTACGATTGATAATTTTCAAAGAGACTCGCATACAAAAATCAAACAAGCTACTAAATGGTTTAGACTTTCTTACTTGTACAATTTCTTTTACAACTTGATGTCCAATACCCTTTATTGCCCATAAACCAACTCGTATATGATTATCTTTGACATTAAATTTACCAATACTTTTATTAATAGAAGGAGGCAACAAATTTATGCCCATCGTTTTTGCTTCATTTATATATATCCTTATTTTATCCTGTTGACCGGTTACACTACTCAAAATTTCCGCAAAAAAATACGATGGATAATGTGCTTTTAAATACGCTAACTGATAAGAAATCTTACTATAAGCAACAGCGTGACTTCGGTTAAAACCATAATTTGAAAATCTGACAATCCAATCAAAGATATTTGTTGCAATAGTTTGATTGTATCCATTCTTTTTACAACCAGCTAAAAAAGAATGTTCTAATTGTTTCATTTCATTCTTGTTCTTTTTACTTACTGCTCGACGCAAAATATCTGCTTGTCCAAGTGAAAAACCGGCTAATTGATTGGCAATTTGCATAATTTGTTCTTGGTAGACTAATACACCATAAGTTGGTGCTAAAATAGGTTGTAAGTCAGCATGTAAATAGTCAAGCTTTTCTTTTCCATGTTTACGATTAATATAAGTTGATATAAATTCCATAGGTCCTGGACGATAAAGGGCATTAACCGCAACAATATCTTCAAATTCTGTTGGTTGAAGCTCGCGAAGTACTTGTTGCATTCCTTGTGATTCTAATTGAAACACACCATTTGTTTGGGCGCGTCGCAACAAATCAAGTGTTTTAGCATCATTTAATGGTAATTCTTTTAAATCAATTTGTTTGTTTTCAAACTTTTCAATGGATTGGGTGATTCGTTCAATCAATGTAAGATTGCGTAATCCTAGAAAATCCATCTTTAACAAACCAACTGCTTCTACATCATTCATTGCAAATTGTGTAAGACAAGTTCCCTCATGTCCCTTTGTTAACGCAACTCTATTAACTAAATGTTCATTACTAATGATTAAACCAGCAGCATGAGTAGATAAATGTCGCGGTAAACCTTCTAATTTGGTTGCTACTCTAAACAATTGTTGTAGCTTAGGAGTTTCTTTAATATAATTCATTAAATTGGAAGATGCCTTTACACTCTGCGTGATGGAATGAACACTTTGTTTGGGTATTTCATTTAAAATAAAAGAAGTATCTTCAACTGAAATCTCCATTGTTTTTGCCAATTCTCTAATGATGGAACGCGTAGCAAAGGTGCCGAATGTACCAATTTGTGCTACATGATCATCGCCATATTTATGACGAACATACGCTATTACCTCATCACGTCGATGATCAGAAAAATCAACATCAATATCAGGCATCGAAATACGCTCTGGGTTTAAGAACCTTTCAAAGAGCAAGTTATATTTAATTGGATCAATTTCTGTTATATTTAATAAATAGGCAACAATTGATCCTGACGCTGATCCACGTCCCGGTCCAACCATAATTCCGTTATTTTTTGCATATGCAATAAAATCCCAAACAATCAAAAAGTAATCACTAAATTGCATTGTTTCGATCACGCTTAATTCATGATTGACACGGTCTTTTACTATTTGACTTGCATTTGGGTATTTTGTTAGAAGTGCTTCTTCACATAATATTCTTAATAAGCTACTTGCAGATTGACCTTCCTCAACGGGATACTTTGGTAATGATGGATCATTTAATGGTAATGAAACATTACACCGCTCAACTATCTCCTCTGTTCCCCTAACAACGTGAGGCCAATCTTGAAACCATGTTTCCATTTCTTCTTTAGAGCAAAAATATTGCTTTGTCGTTGTAAAATCTTGGTGATCAGACCAAGCTGAACCCTTATCCATTGCTCGTAGACAGGTGTAAGCTGGGTAATCATCCTCTTCTAAATAGCGCACATCATTAATGGCAACAGCTTGATTGGGTAAATCTCCGAGAACTTGCTGTAAAATAGGGAAATACGTTCGTTCACTTCTTTGAATACCAATATACACGTTAGTATGCAATGTGTGATTCCACCGATTTACATACATCATTATGGATGTTTGATCCTTTGTTTCTAACATTTTAGTAATATGTGTATTTTCCATAGGTAGAATAATAAACATATCGTTTATAAAATATCGTAACTCTTCTAATGTTATCGATTGCTTTTCTTCTAGTTGCAACCATGAACTAAGCTTCAGTAAATTTTTATATCCTTGATTGTTTCGGGCTAGTGTAACACAGGAAGTAGTCTCACCATTTTCTTCTCTCACATAAACAATCATTCCTAAAATTGGCTTTATCCCTGCTTGCTTAGCAAGTTGATAAAAATGAACAGCTCCATACATTACCATTTCATCCGTTAATGCAACAGCATGCATATCATATTTTTTTGCTTTTTCTATTAATTGTGGTAATTTCACTGTACTTTTCATAAAACTATAACCACTTCGTACAAATAAGTGAGAAAATGCCAATGTATTCCCTTCTTTCCGTTGTGCACACTTTATATCTATTATTGTAGTTGATTCAACAATTACTTAAAAATCAATAACATACGTTGTCCACAGATTTCATATATTATATTACAACATGGATTAGATAAAAAATATATATTGATTTTAGTTTATACTTGCCACATTATTTTTTCAAATAAAGGGGTTAAACATAATGGAAGAGCGTTTTCTAGCATCCATGATTCAATGTTACTTCATCGCCCTTGGCGTAGTGATCGGTGGAGCATTCATTGGTAGTATTGGGGCATTTGCAACTGGTGAACCTCCTCTTACACTAATGGGGAGAATTGCAAAAAGCTTACGTATATGGGCTATTGTTGCAGCGATCGGTGGAACATTCGATGCCATATCTAATTTTGAGAAAGGAATATTTGAGGGATCAACAATAGATATGCTAAAGCAAATTATTATTATCATCACTGCAATGGGTGGTGTACAAACCGCCCTCCTTGTCATTGAATGGTTCATTCAAGAGGAGATAGATTAATGCATATCCCACCATATTACAAACGTGAGAGTTGGCAACGCTTCTTGGCTGGTACCTTCGCGGGCGCTATTATTGCTTTTTTTGTTTTTGTTTATATGTATGGACAACTATACGAAGGTTGGGTAGAAGAAAATCTAGAACTTCGTGCGCAGTTACAAGAAATAAAATCAAACTATAAAGCTTTAGAGGAAAGTAACAAAGAATTAGATCAACGTTATCAACAGAAAGCAACCGTATCATCTATCGAAATAAATATATCCAATCAAAAACAATTGAATTTAGACCGTCTAATTATTCGAGAATTTGAAGAAGTGATAAAAAAAGAAATAAATGAAGTAATTGGAAAAGAAGTAGACGATTTGTCAGAAAATTATTCTTTCCTCATTCGTACAATTGAAAATAAAACATATGAAATTCATGATTTTTCCTACCAAGCAAAAGTTCAACATTTATTTGTTACAGAGAAGTTAGAAGCTCATATTAAGCTAACCATTGCTAATTAATTACTCTAAACTGTCAGACCTAACATCGTAAAAGTTTGACATAAATCAAGCTTTTACGATGCACATTATCTTTAGCTAAAATTTCATATCAAGTGTTTTGACATGCTTTTTCTAATTCATCTATTACCTTTTCACTGTCTTCCCACGCATAAATGGTTGCCCCTGATGCCAATGGATGACCACCACCATTAAACTTCGCTGCAATTTCATTAATTACTGGGCCTTTTGAACGCAACCGTACGCGAATTAAATCATCTTCTTCCACAAAAATAACCCAAGCTTTAATCCCTTCAATATCTCCTAGAATACCAACGATACTACTTGTTTGTTCTGATGTTAAATGATATTTTTGTAAAATTTCTTTTGTGATTTTAATGGCACTAACACCATGTGATGTCACAGTAAAGTGTTGTAAAATATATCCTTTCAAGCGAGCAATATTGACTGATGTTTTATACAAATCATTATATAATTGTGAACGATCAAAATTATAACTTGCTAGTTCCGCTGCGTATTGAAATGTTTTCTGTGTTGTACTAGGAAATAAAAACCTTCCTGTATCACCAATAATGCCACCGTATAATAGTTTTGCTGCATTATCTGGCATGTTTAACCCTTGACTTGCTTCAGCTTTAAATAATTCATAAATCATTTCACTTGTTGAACTAGCAGTTGTATCAATCCATGAAATATCACCATAAACATCAACTTCAGGGTGATGATCAATTTTTATTATTTCTTTTGCAGTGTCAAACCGATGGTCTGCAATCCTTGCTTTATTAGCTGTGTCACAAACAATGACTAACGCTTGTGTGTATTTATCATCTGTTACTTCATCCATGGTTGCCAAAAAGGACAAACCAAGATCATCATCTCCTACTACAAATACTTCTTTTTCCGGAAAGCTTGACCGAAGAATTTCAGCTAGTCCAACTTGAGAACCGTAAGCATCTGGATCTGGACGAACATGACGATGAATAATAATTCGATTATATTTTTTTATTTTATTAATAATTGCTTCTTTGTAGTTCATTCCTTCACCTCTTTATATTAGTAACGATCAATTAACTGCGCAATTAAAATAGCTTTTCCTACAATATCTTTTTCATTATATACTTCAATATCTATCTTAGCAGACTTTCGTCCAATTTCTAATAAGCGTGGACGTATCTCTAACGTGCTATCTATTTGAACTGGTTTGATAAAATAAACAGAAATGTTTTCTACAACAAGATCTCCCTTTTTCAATTGTCTAACCATGCGACTACCCGCTTCCGTTACAAAGGAAACAAGTACACCATAAGAAAGTGTTCCTAATGCATTGGTCATTTGTGGCGTAACATCCAAACGAAAAGCCATTGCTTGTGGATCATCAGATGCAACGGTTAGTCTACTGGTGACAATATCGTCAATTGTTTCTCCAACTTGTGGTTGTCTTTGAACATGCTGTAATGCTTTTAATACATCTTGTCTTGAGATAAGACCAAGTAGTTTATTATGATTATCTACTACTGGCATAATTTCTATTCCTTCCCACACCATCATATGCGCTGCATAAGCTAAGGAAGTTTCTTTTAATACAGTCATTGGATTCCTTGTCATTACCTTGTCAATCGTCAAGTGACGTTGTTTACCTATGATATCTTTTGAAGTTACAATACCAATCACCCGATTTTGATCATCAATAACAGGATATCTGCTATGGGTTGTACGTTCATTTAATTGATACCAAGTTTCTAACGGATCCTTACCAGATAAATAATGTGTACTGTCATACGATGTAAAAATATCACCAACTAATACAATTTCTTTTTTAATTAATTGATCATAAATTGCACGGTTAATCATTGTAGCTACTGTAAATGTATCATAACTAGTTGAAATAATAGGTAGTTTCTTTTCATCTGCTAATCGTTTTACATGATCATCTGTATCAAATCCACCAGTAATTAATACAGCAGCTCCTTCATTAATAGCCAATTCATGCGCTTCTACACGGTTACCAACAATTAATAATGAATCTTTTTCGGTATAGCGCATCATAGCATCTAATTTCATTGCACCGATAATAAACTTATGTAATGTTTTGTATAATCCCTCTCTACCACCTAATACTTGGCCATCAACGATTCCAACAATTTCTGCAAAAGTAAGATGCTCGAAATTTTCTTTCTTTTTTTGTTCAATTCGAATGGTGCCAACACGTTCAATTGTGCTTACTAACCCTTGATTTTCTGCTTGTTTAATTGCTCGATAGGCTGTTCCTTCACTAACATTTAATTCTTTAGCGATTTGTCTTACTGAAATTTTATTTCCTACCTTGAGTGATTCAATAAATAATAGAATTTGTTCGTGCTTTGTAGCCAAGGTTTTTCACCATTCTTTCTATCTGTACTAATATCATTCTTCTTAGTGTTATTATACAGCTAAGTAACGTTCGTATCAATTTTTCATTCTTTTTGGCACATTAATTTCTGATGTAGCATGCTGTGAATGATGATCAATTCTTAATACAATTGCTAAATTAGCTCCAATCACTAATAAGAAAAATCCTAGCCAACTAAACCAAAATAGATGAGCTGTACTATTTGCTTGTGCTTCCATTGACGGAAAAGCCATATACATTAAAAATGCTGCTAACAATAGACGTAACCAGGCATACTGTTTTACTTGTTTCATTGTTATCCTCCCTCATGCTTGTTTTATGATAAGTTTATGCGATGCTGTAAGCAAACATGTTTGACACATGTAGATTAAAAAAACAAAATAAAGAGGCTGGGACAAAACAACATTTCTCTTTTTTAAACACGAACAATTAATTATATGCAACAAAACGAACACCGCTGTGGAAATAAGCTCCCTTTCAGCAGGCACGGCTTCGGGGCCACATGAAGTGGGTCAGTTAGACGTTGTCACAGGACGTGACGATCTTAGTCTAACATTCCTTTAAATAAAAGTAGTGGATCTTCAGCTCGTGCTGTTCCCGCAGGACAAGGAACGCTTCGGCAGCGATACATCGCACGAAGAAAATTGCTTTTTATTTTCGAGGAGTGTCGCATATTTCCACAGCTAATCATTAATTCCACTTAAATTAACGAACCTTAATTCGTTTATTCAGAATTAAGGTTCGTTTTTTGATAATCACTATTTAGTTTTGTCCCAAGCTCTTTATTTTGTTTTCGTGTATTTAGTAGTACTTCCAAGAGCGTTCATATATTTGAATTAGTCGAGGGTCTATCAATGTATTAGGCTCTATCACAACTTTTTCTCCATTGCGTTCGATTTCTTTATCAATATCTTTCCCGAATTGACCTAGAGATGGAAGTAATCCTGTACTTAGAAATTCTGTATCTACGTTTACTGTTAAACGATCTAAATGTATGGAATTTCTACTAGCTAAAACAAATCCCCAATTTCCAAAACTAGGTATATCCACATGAAGGTTTTCTACTTTCAAGTTATTCGATGTTATCGTCTCTGAAATAGTCCAATATACCTCAGGGGCAAAATAAGGACTTGTTGCTTGGACCATCATTGCACCATTTAAGGACATGTGATTTCGTGCTAATGCATAAAATTCTTTTGTATAAAGTTTATTTAAGCTTTCATCATTTGGATCAGGTAAATCGATAATAATGACATCAAAAATGCGATTTGTAGTTTCTAAAAAGTTATAAGCGTCCTTATGCATAATCGTTACTTTTTCATTGTCAAGAGCGTGTTGATTTAATTGTAATAGCTTTTCATTTGTCTTTGCTAAATCAACAACGGCAGGATCTAGATCTACCAATGTGATAGAATCAACATCGTCATATTTCAGTACTTCTTTTGCAGCAATTCCATCACCACCACCTAGTATTAATACATCATTAATAGATGCTGCCTGTTCCATTACCGGATGAACAAGCGTTTCATGATAACGATGTTCATCAATCGAACTTAATTGTAAGCCACCATTTAAATACAACCTAACATCGTCGTTATTTTGTGTCATGACAATTTTCTGATATTTACTCTCCTCCATATGAATAATCGGGTCTTTATATAATTTTTGTTCAAATGAAAAGGCCATTTCTTCCCCAAAAAGCAAACCAAGTATTAACAAAATCCCAATGATTATTCCAACAACCAAATGAATAGCAAAATGTTTTATCTCTTTTCGAAAGAGAAATAATACAATGATTGCGACAGTTAAATTAATACATCCAACTAAGAATGCAGTTTTAACCATCCCTAATTGTGGTCGTAATAAGAAAGCGAATAAAAGTCCTCCAACTAGCCCACCTGCGTAATCTGAGAATAAGACTCTTGCTGTACTACGATTAAGAGACACACCTATTTCATTTGCTTTTCTAATTAATATAGGTAATTCTACACCTGTAAGAGCACCTATCGATAATGTAATAATATATAAAAACAATGCGTCTGTTCCTGCTGGTGAAAAAGCAGTAATTCCAAACATAAAAAAACTAGAAAAACCACCAAGTAAAGCAACTAAAAATTCGATATAAACAAAAGCTACAATCAAATTTTTTAATACTTTTTCACTAACACTTGCTCCAATACCCATTCCAGTTAAAAATAGTGAAATAGTCAGTGTGTATTGTTTTACACCATCGCCAAGTATATAAGAACCTAAAGCTCCAAATAAAACCTCGAAGATAATTCCACATATGGAAACAATTCCAGATGCCCAATAAATAAAGTGACTTTGTCGAACTGCTAATTGATTCAAGATATCTCACTCCATCAAACATGTCATATTACTAACTAAAATTACAGATTCACACATTTCAAAAAAGAAGACCTGACTGCATAGCCAGACCTTCTATAAACCCTTAGCCTTTATTATGTAATTGATGCACCAATCACAAAAGCTAACCCTAGTGATACTGCAAATGAAATAATCCCTACTGCAATATTATTCTGCTTGACTTTTTCTTGTACGGAGAACTTATGCGTAAAGAGTTCAAATAGTAGATAAGCAATCATCTGTAAGGTTACACCATATCCACCCCATACAACAGTTTCCCAGACAGTAATGCTATGGTAAATAGCAAAAGATAATATGATACAAATACCTATAATTTTGCCTGCAATTGATAAAGCTACTGCTTGATTGCCTTTAGCTATTTCGTCCCAGTCTTTATATTTGGTTGTAATCCATTCAAAAATCACTAGCCCTATTAATACAACAATAATTGCCAATAAAAAATATATAAATGTTGCAATAAAAGCATTCATTTTATAAATTCCTCCTTTTTATTATTTACCTGCACTTGGTCCTCCACCTCTAGTTGAAAACATACCTCGATTAGTTCGATTTGTTACGACATCACCACCAAATGATTTTGTTCCGGTTGTATATCCACCATAACAGCTACCTGCAGAACAAGTGTTACGTTTATTCTCAGCCCAATTATCTGCGGATAACATTCGATTTAACATAGCAAAAGCAAAGAAATGATTTAAATAGTTAGGAGAATAATTATTTCGAACAAACCTATCTGGTGCTACTTCCATTAATATCACTTGATCCTCTTCCTCACTTTGTTTAAAAGTAACAAAATGATTAGGGTAAATTAACATTTGCTGATTATTATATTTTTCACTTATTTCTTTCGGTGGCATGGCACTAGCAACTTCATCCACTAACTCATCTAATGTAAATTGTCTGGTTGCATAAATGTTTGCTTCTGCGGAATCACTTACTACTGTGTCTAATTTATAGAAAACGTCAGCTAAAAGACTTTCAATATCCATAGGAACTCCCTTGTTTAAGCGTTCAGTTAGTTGAGCTTGTGAAGCTTCATCTGGAATTTCATCTACTGATGCAGGTTCCGCTTCTCCACACGCAACAAGTAAGGGGAGGAGAGTTAGACAAAGTAATAAAAGCCATCTTTTCATCTTAATCATTAACCTCCTTTCATTATTTAATATATAGTTTACTTTACAATCTAAGTAAATAAAGATAGCCTCTGTAACTTGTGATTACAGAGGCTACTCTTCCATTTATCGTATTATTGTTTACCCATTTTCTTCTTTAAAGCAGCTAATTCATCATCTACTTCATTCGTTTCAAGTGCTTCAAACTCATCATCTAATGAACGACTCTCCGTTGACATGTCATCACTTGTATCCGCTTCTGCTTCATATTGTAGTACTTTTTCTTCCATGCGTGAGAAACCTTGTTTTGATTCATCACTTCCAATCGAAGACATTGTACGATTAATTTTTGTTCTAGTTTTTGCAGATTCCGCACGAGCTTTAAGGGAATCCTTTTTCAATTTCATATCTTGATATTCTTTTTTCATTTCATCTAATTTTTTACGGAGCTGATCAGAGTCTTGTTTTGCTCTTTCCCATGATTCTTTCAATGTATCTGCTTGTTGTGTGTGCTCTTGCTTATCCTCTAACGCACGACGAGCAAGATCCTCATTCCCCGCTTCAATGGCTTTTTCGGCTTGTGATTGACGTTTTTCTACCATCGACTGCGCATCATCATATTTACGTTTTAGCATCTTTTCATTAGCAATTTGTTTTGCGACAGCACTTTCCGCATCACGTATGTCTGATTCCATATCTCTCATATATTGATCAAGCATTTTAACTGGATCTTCTGCTTTATCCAACATAGCATTTAATTCCGAACCCACTACTGTCTTTACACGATTAAAAAATTTGAACATTACTTATTTCCTCCTTTAAAATTAAGAACCTGCAATTATTTTTATTTCATAATCTTCTATTTCATACCCAATACTAGCCTCTATCTCACTTCCCCAGTCTTCTAGGCTTATAAAAGTCTCCTCAGCATTATCATAATACTCAGCATAGCTAATCATTCTACCATTGATGTTACGACTCCTTCCCTCTCCTGTTACGCGCGCTTGGCCTTGTTCATCCAAATAGAATGTTTTACCGTCATGTTCTAGTTGTTGAGGGTAAGGTTTTTGTACGGATAATGGAATATTTTTATAGATACCTAATTCCAACGCATCATCCATTTCAGCTGCCAGCCAGATCGTATTTCGCCCTTCTAATAACTGGTAACTAATCCATTCGTAAGCATCTTGTCTATAAGTGATTTTCCCAACCACTTCATAGTCAACTAAATCATAAACAACAATATCTCCTACTTCAATCGATAACGGATCCCTTTCTTTCACAAGTGATTTATTCTCTTTTTTCTGAAAAAGCTTAGAGAATATTCCCATTGGTGCACCTCTCTCTAATCTTTATAGTATTATGTACGCGTGTTAAAGTCGAATAGTTTCAACTTTTCTTCAATTTTTCTGATTTTATTTTATCTTAACACAAATTAATATTGTAGACATAACATTTACTAGTAGCAATCTCACTTTAAGTCTAGAAATGATGAAGCTTTTCTAATTCTATTTCTTATCGTTTTGTTTGTAGCGAATATTGCGTATGCCTATAACATCAATAAATATGATACAATATTAGTAACTTAATGATAAGGGAGTGTTTTTCTATGACAACTGAATACCAACATATTGTAGTCGCAGTAGACGGTTCAAAAGCTTCCGAAAAGGCGTTTAAAAAGGCAATTGCTATTGCTAAACGAAATAATGCGCAGTTAATTATTTCACATGTGGTTGATACAAAAACAATTTCAACTGCAGAAACGTATGATCAATCATTAATCAATCGCTCTGAAACGTACGCAACACAATTACTCGAAGATTACCAACGTCAAGCAAGTGCTAAAGGAGTAACCAATGCAGAAACGCATATCGATTATGGTTCACCAAAGGTTCGTATTCCAAAACACGTAGCAAAAAAATTCGATGCTGATTTAATCATCTGTGGTGCAACTGGGCTAAATGCTGTAGAACGTTTCTTAATTGGGAGTGTTTCAGAAAATATTACAAGGTATGCATCATGTGATGTATTAGTTGTACGCTCTGAACAAGATGAAGATGAATAAGTAGTGATTTCAATTATAACTTTTCATAACTAGAAAAAAGCCCTTTTTCTGCTTACTATGGCATGCAGTAAAAGGGCTTTTATTTATTTATCAATAATATTATTCATGTAAAGCTAAGCGCTGTACATCACGAGCAATCATTACTTCTTCATTTGTCGGAATAACGATTACTTTAACTGGTGAGTGCGGATAGTTTACAAATGATTCTTTACCTCGAACATCATTTAATGCAGGATCCCAATAAACACCCATAAATTCTAATCCTTCTAGTACGCGTTCTCTTACTTCTTTACTGTTTTCACCAACACCAGCAGTGAAAACAATAGCATCTACACCATGCATTTTTGCCGCATAAGAACCAATATATTGGTGAATACGCTCAGCAAAGATTTTTAGGGAAAGCTCCGCACGTTTATCACCATTTTCTGCCTTCTCTTGAATGTCCCTAAGGTCACTTGAGAAACCAGATAATGCTAACATACCACTTTCTTTATTCAATACATGTAACACTTCATTTACTGTTTTACCCGTTTTCTCCATAATATATGGAATTAGAGCAGGATCAATATTTCCAGAACGAGTTCCCATTGTTACACCAGCTAGTGGAGTGAATCCCATAGACGTATCGATTGATTTACCATTTTCCACAGCTGCAATACTTGCACCATTACCTAAGTGACATGTAATTAAACGTAACTTATCTAATGGTACACTCATTAGATCTGCTGCACGCTCTGATACGTATTTATGTGACGTACCGTGGAAACCATATTTACGAATACCATATTTTTCATAATATTCATATGGCAAACTATACAAATAAGATTGTTCAGGCATTGTTTGATGAAAAGCTGTATCAAAAACAGCTACTGATGGTACACTAGGTAAAATTTCTTTAAACGCACGTATACCAGTTAAGTTAGCCGGATTATGTAATGGGGCTAATTCAGAAACTTCCTCAATTTCATGAATAACTTCATCTGTTGCTAATACTGAGTCACTGAACTTTTCTCCACCATGAACGACACGGTGACCAATACCATCAATTTCCTCTAAGGAGTTAATCACACCTGATGCCTGTAATTTTTCTAATAATAATTTAACAGCTACTTCATGGTTAGGTATATCTGTCGTAATTGAATCTTTATTTTCACCACATTCTAAGGTAAATACAGAGTCACTAATTCCAATTCGTTCAACTAATCCTTTTGCTAATACAGTCTCTTCAGGCATTTCAATTAGTTGAAATTTTAATGAAGAACTACCAGCGTTAATTGCTAAAACATTACTCAAACTTATTCAATCCTTTCAATTTAACTACGATTTAATTTACATCCAATACTATTCTAACCAAGTATGTTGACAGATTGCAACATAAACCTCTAATGTTAGCGTTTTCCTTCTAAATTTCTTATTTTCTAACAATTAATATCCTTCTTCTTTGAACCAATTATTTATTTTTTCTACAATTTGTAATGTTGCTTTCGGGTTTTTAAATGAAGGTAATTGTGCAATTAACGCTTGTTTTGGCGACTTTGTTTGTTTTCCTTTTTTTTGTAGAATCAATATGCTTTTAGCCTGCTTTTCAGAAGTAAAAATACTGCTAGGCAATTGCAATAACCCAACTATATGGGAATGCTTTTGCAAATAAAGATGCAATTTATCTGATTGATCACTATTAAATAAGAAATTAGGAACAACAAACACCAAAAATCCACCTTCTTTTGTGTAATGCATACTTTGCTCAATAAAAAGATGGTGCGCATAGGCATGTCCTTCAGGAGAATGTAATTCGAAAGATTGTGCTCGCAAATCATCTGGGTAATACCCAACAGGTAAATCTGATACTACAAAATCAACTGGGTCCAACAAAAGTGGCTGGAGACTATCCTGATGAAATAAGTCAATTTTTATTTGTTGTAGATTAGCATTCATCAATCCTAATTGAATTAATGTAGTGTCTACATCACTTCCATACGCTTTATAGCTAGCTTCTAACTGATTAATAATAGATGTTAAGAGATTTGCCGATCCAATAGCTGGGTCAAAGATGCGAATATCTTTCTGTTTACTAACAAACTTATTTACAATATAGCCCACAAACATAGCAACTGTATCTGGTGTAATTAAATGTTGCTGTTGTGTCGCTCCACGCATTCCCTTTAACGTTGCTAATTGAACTACTTTACGAATTTCTTCCTTTTCCAACTTGGCTATCGTTAATGTCTTGATCGATTCATTTAAATAGTCCATTGTGTCATTTAGTAATTCCCCATTTGATGTTTTTGAGAATATGTATTCCAAAGCAATTACTAAGCTATCCAGATAGGTAATGTTCTCTTTAGTTTGTATATTTTCAACGATATCATCTAATAATTCGAAATATTTCTCCACATTTTTCTGATCCATTTATCTCCCTGCCTTTTTAATTTTCAATTTAATAAGTAATTCACCTTCATTTTTTGTCTAAATGTAACCTTTTTATGAATAAAAAAGAATGCCAACAACATTATGAAGGCATTCTTTAAAGATGTCTAGTAATTTATTTGTTAGATGCGTTACTATTGTCATTCTTTGAAAGTATTTCTTTTATTTTATCTAATGCTTGTGGTGCTACTTCAACCAATTTTTCATATAAATTAGCGTGTTGATGTAAATGAATCATTTGTACACCTTGTTTATTAACGATTAAAAAACCGATTGGTGTAATTGTTACACCACCGCCACTACCACCGCCAAATGGCAATGATTGATCAGAAGAGTCACTACTTTGGTCACTATCACTTTGTTGACTTGCTTGACCAAATTCACTGCCTCCAGCAGCAAAGCCAAATCCCACTTTAGATACAGTAATAATTGTACTTCCATCCGGAGATTGAATTGGATCACCAATTATCGTGTTAACATCAACGATTTGCTTTAGGTTTTCCATCGCAGTCGTCATAAGTCCCTCTATAGGATGTGTATTGTTCATTTTGCATATCTCCTTTATTTTATGAATTTAAACCCTTCACTGACTGATTAATTTTTCTAAATGTATAGATAGCTTGTCCTAAACGCAATGAAAAGATACATTCATATGTGGATTGAAAGGTCAGTTTTTCAAAATCAGAGTGAACTTGTATTACAGGAACTTCTTTTAAATGAAAGGATTGATCTAATATTGCTAATAGGCTGCCTTTTATTGACCAGAGCAAACCTGTAAATATACCGGTTGATGCTGCATCTTCCATACCAATAGTTGTATCCCATTGAATAATTTCTAATGTAATTTTCTTTAAATGTTTTATTATTCTTATACCTGGCATATTTATTTTTTTATTTTCGTTCATTCCATTTTTATACATCTTTATTTTTTCTGTTAATACTTCTAAATCCATAGATGCATGATCGGTAGTGCCATTCCATTGCTTATCATAGGTTAAGATCGGAATATAGGCTATTGTTATTTTCATTGATAGGATCAGTTCTTCGTTGTATGCTAGTTTACATTGAAGTTTTACAGGTAAAAATATAGAAAATATGAGGAAACAGAATAACAGAACAATGATAATAACCAGGATAAACATGAAATGACACCTCCCATATTAGTATGGGAATAATTAGATTTTTCTAAACGTATCACTTATTGTAGGTTTAATAAGATATTATTTTGGATATAAGTTAATAAATGAATGCTTATATAGGAGGAATGATGATGGCTTCATCTATATATTTTTATTACACCAAAGAAAGTGTTAACAATCAGGAAGTAGATTCATTAGTGGAAATGGCTAATACATATGGTTTTGAAATTAGTAATGACGGGAAAAAAGCTGATATTATTATTTGTTTAGGTGATGATGGCGTTTACTTACAAGGGGTCCGTAATACTGGATTTAGAAGTGATTGTCTATATGTAGGAATGACAAAAGAAAATCAATCTGGATTATATAGTGATTTTTTATTTACTGCCCCTAGAGAAATGTTTGAGGCTTTATTATCAAGTAACCTACAGGCAGATCAGTTTCCAATTATCAATGTTTCTATTAATGATGAGGCACCTTTCTATTGTTTAAATGAAGCTAGTGTACGCTCTTCAATCATTAAAACCATTGCAATTGATGTATATATTGATGATACCTATCTTGAACGATTTCGAGGAGATGGATTAATTGTTGCAACCCCAACAGGTAGTACCGGTTACAATAAATCTACCCAAGGTGCAATTTTAGATCCTACGATACCATGTTTTCAAATGACTGAGATTGCTTCACTTAATAATAATCATTATCGTACGCTAGGTTCCTCACTTGTTCTGTCTAAAGGGAAGAAACTTCGGTTAGAAATCATACAAGACGGAAATGACTATCCAATTATTGGATTGGATAATGAGGCTTATTCAATTCGAAATATCACTGATATTACCGTAAGTATGACTGACAAATACATTCAAATGATTAAACTTCCTGATAATAATTATTGGGAGCGAATTAAGCGCACTTTCCTTTAAATCTTTAAATTAAATTCATTTTTTAAAAAACAACACGTCATATTAAGTAATGACGTGTTGTTTTTATTATTTTTTTTCATACATTATGTCACCATCAACTACTGTTTTCACTACATTAACTTCTTCTTTCTCTTATTGTTTTTATTATTTTTTTTCATACATTATGTCACCATCAACTACTGTTTTCACTACATTAACTTGATCAATTTCTTCCTTGTTTATTTTAAATAAATCTTGGTCAAGAATAGTAAAGTCTGCTACATATCCTGGTGCAATCATTCCTCGTTCTGTTTCTTTATTGATTATATATGCACTTCCTTTTGTATATAAGGAAATAGCATTGTAAACAGATAATTGTTGTTTTTTATTATAAATTTCTCCATCTATACTAGATTTTCGTAAGACAGCAGCTTTTATTCCTACTAAAGGATTAACATCTTCAATTGGCGCATCAGATCCAGCTGCACAAGGAATACCGGCTTCAAGGAAGGTTTTCCATGCATAAGATTGTTCTGCTCTTTTTTCCTTTATGCGGTCGATTACCCATGGAAAATCCGATGTGACAAAGGACGGTTGAATATCTAAAGCTACGTTCGTTTTTTTTAATTCCTTAATTATATGTTCATTAACAATTTGAGCATGGATAATTCGATCACGTCTTCCATTGTTCAATGGGTACTTTTGTATTAATTTCACAATAGTTTGAATTGCCTTATCACCAATCGCGTGGACAGCTATTGGTAAACCTAGATTTCTTGCACGCCTTATTAAATGTTCTAAATATTTTTGAGAATGAATAGGTATTCCTTTATTGGTTTTGTCATCACTATAAACATCATTTAGCCATGCTGTTCTTCCACCCAATGCGCCATCAGAAAAAATCTTCATAGCACCTAAATGAACAAATGTACCGCCTTGTCCATAAGTTAAATTTGCAGCGATCATATCATCCAAGACTTCATGATGTACTAATAAGTGTGCGCGGAATTTCTTTTTAGTAGCTAGTACCATTTTATAAGCAGTAAGCGTTTTTTTAAAACTATCGTGGCCATAATAAGCTAAGTCTTCACTATGTCCTCCAACAAGTCCTAAGGAAAGCAAATGATCAATTGACATGTTAATAAGTTCAGCTAATTTTTGTTGTGAAATATCTGGAAGCGCTTGTTTTATCAACTCTTGGGCAGTATCTAAGAAGTAACCAACTGGTTGCTCCTGAGTATCACGAACAACCTTTCCACCCTGAGGGTCTGGTGTATTCACAGAAATTCCCGCTAGTTTCATTGCTGTTGAATTTGCTAAAACAGCATGCCTACATATTCTTGTTAACATAATAGGATGAACTGTACTAACTTGATCAAGCTCTGTGTGGTGAATAATTCTTGGATTATCCCACTGATTCTCATTCCACCCTTCGCCAATAAGCCATTCTCCTTCACCTAGCTCTTTTGCACGTTGGCAAAGGGAATATAGTACTTCTTCAGCACTTTTCATCTGGGATAAATCTAGATGTTTCAATTTCTCCCCATGGCCAACAATATGTAAATGACTATCCACAAACCCAGGATACATCGTTTTACCATTTAAATTCTCAAAACTTTTAATTTTTTCCGAGAAATTTTCAATCAATTCGTTATAGGTTCCTGTTGCAATAATACGTCCTTGATTTGTATACACTGCTTCATGAATTTCATTTTCTTTTTCCATTGAATAAATGGTACCACCATACCATAACGTCCCCATATCCATTTTCCCCTTTATATCCTTATATGTACCATAACATATCAGATGTCAACGCTATTTAAAAGAGTAGTGCTTTATAAAGCACTACTCTAAGCCATCATATATTATTTTGGTTGTCCACCTAGTTGTTGTTCTGCCATTTGAACTAGACGTTTTGTGATTTCTCCACCAACAGAACCGTTAGCACGAGAAGTTGTATCAGCTCCAAGATTTACACCAAATTCTTGAGCAATTTCATACTTCATTTGGTCTAATGCTTGGCTTACACCAGGTACTACTAAGTTATTTGAAGAATTGTTGTTAGCCATGATCTTTTCACCTCCTCTGTGGTACATTTGTAGAATGTGCAGAAAGAGGTGTTGTCATACAAAAAAAAAACTGGTAGTTGTTTCAATAAACACCTATTTTTATTTAAAAAAAATCAAAACCTTATCAGCCTAAAATAAAGCATCAAAATCATTATTATTAGACGCTTGTGTTAAAGTAATCGTCTCAAGGTTACGCATTATTTGTTCTATATCATCACCCATGTCCATTAACCCTTCGAAGTACTTTACCTTATCAAGTTTCGGTTTTGTTTTCGGTGCCTTAGGCACAAATACCGTACAGCAATCTTCGTGTGGTCTAATCGATATATCATACGTATGAATGTCTTTAGAAATACGTATGATCGCTTCTTTATCCATTGAGACTAATGGACGTAATATTGGATAGGCTGTAGTTTCATTTATTGTATGCATACTTTGCATCGTTTGACTTGCTACCTGTCCTAAACTTTCACCAGTTGTTAAAGATAAAATATTCTCTTTTTCAGCAATCTTTTCACTTATCTTGAGCATCATGCGACGCATAACTGTCATGGAATAGCCATGCGGAATTTCTCGATGGATTTTTTGTTGTAATGCAGTAAAAGGAACGATATGCACTTTTATTTGATTACCATAGTATGTTAGATGCTTAGTTAGATCAAGGACTTTCTGTTTTGCAGCTTCACTTGTATACGGTGGAGAATGAAAATGAACGGCTTCTAACTTCACTCCTCTTCGCATCATTAAATAACCTGCTACCGGACTGTCAATTCCACCCGACAACAACAGTAAGGTTTTACCAGCTGAACCAACCGGTAGTCCGCCAGCACCTTTTATCTTTTTCGATGTAATGTAAGTTGCTTGTGTGCGAATATCGATATGCAACTCCACATCAGGATGATGCACATCTACTTTATAATTATCTGTATTCCTTAATAAATGAGAACCAACAACATGATTGAATTCCTGTGATCCTATAGGAAAAGATTTATCTGCTCTTCGTGTTGTAATCTTAAATGTACTGGACGCTTGGTTGTCTTTTAAAGCTTCTAATGCTGCAGCTTTAATTTTTTCCTGATCATTTTCAACTTTAATAGCTAAACTTAGACTTTGAATTCCAAAAATAGATTGACATGCTTCAATGATCGGAGTCGGTTCTTGTCCGTTTAACATAATTGTCATACGATCTCTGGCATTGTGAATTTTAACTGCTGGAAAATGATTCAATTTTGTTCGAACATTTTCATGTAACTGATATATAAATTTTTTTCGGTTTTTCCCTTTTAAAGAAAGTTCACCATAACGTATTAGTATATGATCATATAACATTTTATCTACCCCATTACTAAACTTAATTGTTGTATAACTTTGCGTAAGGAACGACAGAACAGCTCGATTTCCTCTTCTGTATTTTGGTATGAAAAGCTCACCCGCAAACCAGATTTTGTACGTTCTTCTGATAATCCAATTGCACGTAATACAGTACTTTCATCAGGCTTTTTCGATGAGCAGGCTGATTTAGTTGAAATAAATATATCTCTCTCACCAAGAGCGTGTATAATTACTTCGGGCTTATATCCTGGAACAGAAAAATTAAAGATATGTGGTGCCTGATCTTTTGCTGTATTAAACTGAACCGATGATATTTCCTGTAAAAGATCACGTAATAATTGATTTAATTGATATAAATAGTTTCTATTATTTTTTTGTTTTTCATTAATTAATCGCATTGCCTTTACCAAGGAAACAATACCGGCAACGTTTTCTGTTCCAGAGCGATAATTAGATTGTTGCGCACCACCATCAAATAATGGAAATATATTTATCCCTTTTCTTATATATAATAAGCCAGTACCTTTTAGTCCATGAATTTTATGACCCGAAATCGTGCATAAATCTACTCCATCTTTTTTTAGTGATAAGGGCACCTTACCAAAACCTTGTACATGATCAACATGAAAATAAGTAGTTGTACGATGTTTAACTAGTTCTCCGATCTCTTTAACTGGTTGAATGGAACCAAGTTCATTGTTGATATGCATGATACTAACCAGGATGGTATCCTCTCTTAATGCTTGTTGCACATGATGTACATCAACAATTCCTTTATCATTCACAGGTAAATATGTCACTTCAAATCCAATATTCTCTAATGATTTACATGCTTCCATTACGGAAGGATGCTCAATCTGACTCGTAATAATATGTTTTCCTTTGTTTTGATGTGCTAATGCAATTCCCTTAATTGCAATATTATTCCCTTCAGTTCCTCCTGATGTAAATACCACTTCATTTACATCGATATCTAGAATGTCCGCTGCTTGCTCGTGGGCTTTTCGAAGCAATGTTTGTGCCTCTAAACCAAAACGGTGAATCGAAGAAGGGTTACCATAATATTGCTGTGAAATCTGCTGAAAACTTTGTAATACAGTAGAATCTGGTTTCGTTGTCGCGCTATTATCAAAGTAAATCATTTTGCGTCTCCTTGTTCTCGATTATGCAATGCAATATATTAACATAGAAAGATCACAATAGAAAGTTATCTATGCAAAATCGTTAAATATTTCTTTTGTGTATAATTAAATCATTATTATTTAAGAGCCGTTAAAAATCCCTTACTACTTTCCAGTAAGGGACCTAAACTAATTCAAATTAATATTTAATGCACTCAATAATTCATCAATTGAAACTGGATTTTTCTTTTCCATCTCATACATGATATTTTGTGTTGGATTAGAATGCGCTGGTTGTTCTTCACTATTTGCCTCAACAGCGTTTATTGTAAAGTTATTATGTTCATTCTTAGATGACATTACTCGCACAAACTGGTCTTCATTTGCTAGCTTTTCTTTTTGGAAAGATACTACTTCTTGATTCAACGTTATCATCGATTCTTTCTCATCAATAAGTAAGAAAAAGAATAACACCCAAACAATAACTGCAAATGAAGCTAAACCAATAACATAACCTTTTTTCAATTCTTTTCATCCACCTTAAACTGGAACTTCCATAAATTCTTTTAATCGATTCAATGCCCCTGGTTCAATTTCTTCCAACGCTTTTGTAGCCGTATCTAATGCAAGTTCATACTCAAAATTTCTAAATTTTCTTTCCGCTTCTTGCAATTGTGTCGCCAATAACGGATACTTACTACGATATCGATTAGCATATTGAATAACCTGTTCAACTAAATAGGCTTGTTCAATTAATGCATTGCTTTGTTTAACTAGTGCCTCTACTGTCGTTTCAGCCTCTGTCAAGGCATGGGATACTTCCCCCATATCTAAAGGTTGTTTTTCAAGTTTCTGAATGACTATATCACTTTTGCCAGTAGCTTCATCCAATAAATTCCACAAAAAAGAGGGGATACCTGGTAAATTGCTTTTTTGCAATTTTTTATTAATATCAAACAATTCCTGTTTTAAATTTGACACTTTTTCTCTTGCTTCTAACTCATCTTTTCGAATGGTTTGAAGTTGATCTTTAAATTCTTGATGCGAATGATGTAACTGATCTAGATCATCTTTGTTTGACTTTAATTGATCTTTTAAAGTGACATATGTTTGTGTCTCACCTTCCAAGTCAATTTCAATTTGAGCCAATTTTTTTTCTAATTGATGAATCCACTTTTCCAAATTAGCATATAACTCTAAATCATTTTCCTCTAAATAATAAGTCTGTTGTAATTGCTCTACTTCTTCATTTGTATCTTTAAAATCATCAATCGCATTTTCTAGACTGGACTTCACACTAGATATGTGATTTTCAATATAACTTTTCGCCCTTGCTTCTTCTTCAAGCATTTCATAAATTTCCGTTAATCGTTCCTCAATACCTTGTGTAAGATCATATACCTGATATAAATCTCCATTTTCTAATTGTTCTACACTAATGGCTAGCTGTTCTAAGTAATTGTTTAATTCCTTATCTAGCTCTAAATGCTCAACGCGATATCCTTCTTCTTTCATTTGTTCTATACCTGCTAATAATTCTTTGATTTGATCAGGAATCTCTTTTTTGCATTTTTTATAAATGAGAGGAAACTCTTCTAATTTTTCAGCTACATGAGCAACAGAGTCTGACAATTCATCTACCAAGTGCTTTGCTTCATAATAATTCCCTAAATCAACTTCTTCTTGATATTTTTCTAATAGCTGTTGAAGACCAATTATTTCAGATTCAAATTTCGGTTCAGCCTTACCATATAAATAACGATTTTGCAGCAAAGAATGGCGTAATTCTTTAATCTTAGGCTGCATCTCCTCTATTTGTTTTCTGCTTTGTTTTTCTGAATCAAGTAAATCATTTAGTTCTTTAAACATTTGCTTAATTAATTCTTCAATAGTTCGTAAAATATTTTCCACTTCTACAAGATTTTTCTTTGCAGCAGAAATACGAAATCGGTCAGCAGCTTCCTCAGCGTCTAATAAAAACTCTTCAATATCTGGTAGATCTCTTGTTAAAATTTGATCCCATGTGCTTTTCCAGCTCTCAAACTTTTCCTGTGTTTCTCCGGACAAATTTAAACTTTTTACACGTTGAAGTTCACTTGAAACGTTACGATTCATGATATCCATTTTCCAGCTCTCATGCTGATCTACTTCATCATATATTTTCTTCCTTAAAATGAGTCCAACAATTATTAATAAAATTAATATCAGAATTCCACCAATGATATACCCCACCATGCGAATCCTCCTCAACCAACACCAATCTATCCTTTTTACAATTTAATGGAATTTTAGCGAATGGATATAGTTATTATGTTACAAATCATTATGCAAACGTCTACAAACTATTTATTATGTATTACTAATATCATATCATGTTCAAACAAGTTTTTGCTAAAAAAAATCAAAATTATTAACAGATTGACAAATTTCTTCTTTTCAGTTGAGTATTTCCTTTTCAGAGATACCTAATCAACCTATTAGGTTAATTGCCATACTTGATTATCTTAGTCTATAATAGAATGACATTTAATACTGCTTTTTTTAAGTGTGGAATAATAACTATTATAGTGATAAACAGGAGGGATCTTATGTTTCATGCGGAATCATATACATCATCTAGAGAAGAAGATTATCAACTAGTCATTAAACAGCTGGAAGCACTTTTAAATGGCGAAACAGATCAAATAGCTAATCTTTCAAATGCTTCTGCTCTTTTAAATCAGTTTCTAACAAATATCAATTGGGTAGGCTTTTATCTATTAAAACATGATGAATTGGTATTAGGACCTTTTCAAGGGTTACCTGCATGTGTACGCATACCAATAGGTAAAGGAGTTTGTGGGACAGCTGTCAGTGAACGATCTACTCAAGTAGTTGCTGATGTGAACCAATTTCCTGGTCATATTGCTTGTGATGCTGCTAGTCAATCTGAAATCGTCATTCCAATTATTGTAGATGGCAACGTATTTGGTGTTTTAGACATTGATAGTCCAAACACAAATAGATTTGATGAAGTTGATCAAAAATACTTAGAACAATTTGTGGAAGCATTAAAAAAATTCATTTAACTTTATATCATCAATTAAATTGAACAGTTCACTTACACAGCAGATGTAGTGAACTGTTTTTTAATAAAATTAGGAAAGAACTGTCTGATTTCTGAACTCGACTCCTATTCTCGCTAATTGGTTGATTATTACTTGAATTGTATAGGGATGAAGTAATAGTAAAAGCGTTTGATTGCCAAACGCTTTTACTAAGTTATATTTATGTTATCTTTGCAACTCCATTTTTCCCTAAACGCTTGGCCTCGTACAATGAACGATCAGCACGATCGAATATCGATTGCATTTTTTCTCGATTGTCTTGGTGCCAATGGGCAATTCCAACAGAAACGGTGATTACGGGATTAGTACTCTCTTCAATTTGAATGACAATCTTTGAAGCAACACGCATCCCTTGTTCAATATTCATATTGGGTAAGTAAACAGCCAGTTCTTCTCCACCCCACCTTGCAGCAAAACCCGGCTCGTTAATATTTTCCCGAATGATATTCGCAACCTGTATAATTAAAGCATCTCCTACCTCATGACCATGCGTATCGTTAATCTGTTTAAAATCATCGATATCAATTAATAAAAAAATCCCTTGCTCATCTATTTGAACATGTTCTCCACATTTTTCATCTAAATATCTCCTTGAATATAGTTTAGTTAAATAGTCAGTTATTACAGATTGTTCAAGTTGTTCTCGTAATATAGAGTTTACAAATGCTAAAGTAGAGTGATCAACAATAGATTGAATTAGTTTAAAATCATCAAATGAAAAAAAGTTGGGTTCATGATGCGATAAAATAATCACACCTTTTAGTTGATCGGATTGTATCATTGGTACAATCATAGTTGAACGAAGCTGTATGTTACAATTCGAATATTTTTTTGAAAAGTCTCCAACAAAAACAGCTTCTTTTTCAGACTTAATAACCGGAAATATTTCTTCAGCAAACCATGAAAATGATGCATTATAAAAATATGTAGAAGATTCTTGCAATACTGTGTAATTAGCTTCTTGATCAAACAATATAAATGCAATATCATCTACATGAAAAGTGCTCTTTAATTGTTGTTTTAAATAATTGGCGGTATCAGACAATCTTAAATTCGAATTTAGTTTATGTGTAATATCGTTAATTAGTTGTAAATCCGAAATTAATTGTGTGGATTGTTGATATAATTGTGCATTTTCCAATGCATTCCCTGCTGTATCTGCTAAAAATCGTATAAAATCAATCGTATCGGGTTGAAATTCTAAAATTTGTGCGACTTTAATTTGAAGTACACCGTAAATACCTTGCTTGCCTCTCAACGGGGCAAACAAATTCGATTTGTTTTTCCCTATATTTTGTTCAATTTTAATTTCTCCTGTTGAAAACGAAACAACACTCAATTTATTAGCGAATGTTTCATTATAAATTAATTCTGTTGCAGGTAAATTATTTATTTCCTTAATATTAGTAGATAAAAATAATTGACAGGTAAAGTCAGGGTAAATGGATTGAATTGTATATACTATTTCAGATAGTACTTCACTTGGATTCATTGTAGAATGAATTTTTCTTGTAACTCGATACATCAATTCATATTTATTTGCTTTTTCGTTTGCCTCCATGTGGTAATCTTTCTCACCTAACAAAAAATATATTTCTTTACATAACCTTTTAACTAAGGACTGAAAGTTTGTTGATCTATTCTCCTCTCTAGCAAAACCTAACAACAAATAGCCAATTGGTAAATGACATTGTTGAATGGGTATTAGATATGCTAAAGATAACTGCATGTTAATAAGTGCTTTATTACCGTCAAATATAAATGATTCTTTATTTATTAATTGATCTTTACTTATTACATCATCTAAAAATATGAAACGTTTAAATATTTTTTTCGTTTGCTCATTTTCCTGAACAATTTCATAATCTTCCTTGGATGGTTCGTAGAGATATAATGCTGTATATGTGGCATTTGTTGCTTTTCTTATCTGTTTAATCATTTCTTTATGTAACGCATGTTTACTTTTAACCTTTGTGAACACATTATTAGAAATTATAGCACCGTTTAAATGGTTTTCTTTATATTCCATTATTTTCTCACCTAGCATTCATAAGATTTATAACATGGCGAAAATGTGTCAATAATAAACTTACATATTGTTACTATTATATCACATTATATACCAATGTTTGTTATTTTTCTACTGAATAGTAGTTCTATTTTCTCACTAAATATGCTATACCTTTTTATCTGTTGACTTAAACATAAAAAAAACTTATAATGTACTTTGTGTAAAAAAGGTAGCCTATGTGAACCACCGGCTGATCATTTTGTTCCTTAGCTTTTTAAATTTTACAAAAGTAAGGTGTATCGTGTAACTCTCTGCTGCTGGAGCGATGGTACATGAAAACAAAATGGCTGACGATCATGGAACGCACTGTCTTATTTTATGCAAATCTATATATATAAAGGAGAAGATGTACAATGGCTCGCTATACAGGTCCTGTATGGAAAAAGTCTCGTCGTCTCGGAATTTCATTAACTGGTACTGGTAAGGAGTTAGACAAACGCCCTTACGCACCTGGACAACATGGTCCAAATCAACGCAGAAAGCTTTCTGAATATGGTTTACAAATGCAAGAGAAGCAAAAACTTCGCTTCATGTATGGGGTAAACGAACGCCAATTCCGTAACCTATTTGATAAAGCTGGTAAAATGAAAGGTATTCATGGTGAAACATTCATGATTCTATTAGAATCTCGTTTAGATAACCTTGTATACCGCTTAGGTCTTGCACGCACGCGTAGACAAGCTCGTCAATTAGTAAACCACGGACATGTAACTGTAGACGGAGGTCGTGTTGATATTCCTTCTTACAGCGTAAAACCTGGTCAAGTTATTGGCTTGCGTGAAAAATCAAGAAACCTTAACATCGTGAAAGAAGCGGTTGAAGCTAACCCATTCGTTCCAGAATATCTTTCATTTGATGAAGAAAAACTTGAAGGTACATTCTCTCGCTTACCAGAGCGTTCTGAACTACCAGCTGAAATTAACGAAGCACTTATCGTTGAATTCTACTCTCGTTAATCGGGATAGACTGAATAAGAAATGCAAAAAAGCCTTAAAATGTTGTTATATCAACATTTTAAGGCTTTTTTAGGCTCTATACTAAATGTAGTGGTGTCCCTTGATCTTTCAAGGCATCAATAGAAGCAAAAAAATACACGCATTCCCCTCTCTTTTGTTACCCTAAAGTTGTAGACAAAAAGGAAAAGGAGAGGGAAAGCGCGCAAAACAATTTTATCATAGAAATGTTAGGGATTAAGACAAGCATATAGATATTTGGGATATGCGTAGTGAATCAGATGCCTTTTATGTAAAGTTAATTACAGCGGTTAAGAAACAACAATGCCCGATCTGTAAAAAGAAAACAAAGCGTGTTCATAATTATCGTACCCAGCATATTCAAGGGCCTATTATTTCAAATAAACCAGGCCATCATACATTCTACGAAAAACTTGACATGGTGGAAAGATATCAACGAAGTACACGGTCCATTCAAACAACTGCGCTAACTTATACGGCAGTGTATTGGGCACTAGATGAAGTAAGGCGTGAAGTGCAACGAACGTTAGATAAGAAGGCTCGCATTCGTATGAAACGAAGTAAAAAATTACTTTGGAAGTCCAGCTATAAATTGACCGAAGAAGAACAAGAAAAAGTAAAGCAATTACTCAAAATAGATGTCCGATTAGATGAAGCATACCAATTGAAAAACAAGCTTGGTCAGTGGTTTAAAGAAAGTGATGAAAAGACTGCCAAAGAAGGATTAGAGACATGTCTGAAAGAAATGAGGATGTCAAATATTGAATCCTTTCACAAGGTCGTGAAGACATTTAAACGTTGGAAACAAGAGATCCTTCAATCTTTTATGTACCCCTTTAATAATGGATACATCGAGGGTGTGAACAACACGATAAAAGTGACGAAACGCATGTCTTATGGAATTAAGAGTTTTGAGCGTTTGAAAAAGAAAATACTATAGCGACAAGAGATAAGAAAAGTTTTATTATAAAAGCGCCTTAGCAGAGGAAATATGCGAGACTCCTGCGGGAACAGCACGCGTCCGAAGATCCACTTGGTAAAGTGAATTTCTTTACCAAGTTAGCTTCGGCCGTGCCCGCGGAAAGCGAGTGTATTTCCCCTGCGGTTTAGGTACAAGCATTGCTTATAATAAACTTTTTATAAAAGAGATGGTGGAGCGAGAACCACACCACCACATTTGACAGAGAACCCGAAAAACACACGCAAATATTTTGGAGACAAGAGGTCACTAATTTATTTCACGAACACTATTTTTTTCTATTAATTTAGGTGTTAAACAAATTTCTTTATGTGTTTTTTTAGGGTCCTTTATTCTTGAAAGTAATAAATGAAGGCCAGCCTGTGTTAAATCCTTGACATTTTGCTCAACAGAAGTCAATTCAAGACCTATTAAATAAGGATTTATCGTGTTGTCATAACTAACCAATGATATATCTTGTGGTACTTTTTCATTTCTTTCATTTAGTAACTTTAAGAATCCTAGAGACATCATATCATTCATTACAAATACAGCCGTTATCTTACTGCTCAATAACTTCTTCCCAGCATTATAACCGCTTTCCAATCGATAATTTCCTTCTACAATATAATCAGATACAATTTCACAATTATTTTCATCCATCGCCTTTTTGTAACCTTGAAGCCTGTACTTTCCATTAATTGAACTAAAAGAACTAGCAATACAACCTATTTTTCTATGACCCTTTTCTATTAAATACTTAACTGCTAAATACGCACCTTTTTCATTATCAAAAATCACTTTATCACAAGCATGTTCTGAAAAAACGCGATCTAACATCACATAAGGAATCGTTAATTTTTCTAATTGTTCTAAAAGCTGTCTATTATTCTTGTAAGATTCATTACTAGGTATAATAAATATACCGTCTACTGAACGATTATGTAAAAAGTGTAATAACTTTAAATCTTGTTCATATTGATCATTTGTGTTTGAAATAATTAAAGTATATCCTTCTTTTCTACAAACTTCTTCTAAGTTTTTGGCTAAAGAAGAAAAAAATATATTTCCAATATCGGGTAATATTAAACCTAGCATTTTTGTTTCTTTTGTTACTAAACTTCTTGCTATTTGATTTGCAGAATAATTATATTCCTCTGCTATTTGTTTAATTAATTTTTTTTTCTCTAATGAAATTCTACAAGGTCGATCGTTAAGAACCAAAGATACTGTAGTAACGGATACATTTGCTTTCTCCGCAATATCTTTCAATGTGATTTTCATAATCCAAAGCCTGCCTTTAATACATATTCACAATCGTTTATATACTATTAATTATTTCATACATGTGGAAAAATAAAAAGTAGCTAAATCAATAATTATTGATTTAGCTACTTAAAAACACTTTTATCTTAAAGGAATATTATCATAGAAAGGATAAACATAAACACGACACCTGAAATCATTGGTACGGATGTTCTTTTAATAATATCTATTGGATTTAGTTTTAATGTACCTGCTATAATCAATACAACTGCTGCTACAGGTGAAACAGAACGTAGTAGATTTCCTGCTAATCCCATTGGTACAGAAATAGCTATTGGATTAATTCCTGCTGCCTCTGCCAAAGGAACCATTAAAGGTATCATAGCAAAGAATAAGGCAATTCCGCTCCCACTTAGAAGTACAATTACTGCTGTAAATCCTACTAATATTAGAGGTAAGATGAAGTCTAAGCCACTTCCGTGCATGTTTTCCATCGCTTGTTGCAATGCATTAATTAAGCCAATCGATTGTAAACCAGTAACGAATACAGAAGCAGCAACAATTAGTGCAACAACTGAAAATACAGAGCCCATTCCCTCAAAAAATATCTCGGTATTTGATAAAACATCTTTGCTTCCTTTATGACGAATTAGTTCAGCAAATATAGCTATAATCATAGAAAGAAGGACTGCAATTTCAACACTTATTGTAACTTCTAATCCAATTGTTGTATCTAGAATAAAGGATGCTAACAATAGAATAATTGGAAATACAGGTAATAAAGTATAAACGAATTTGAACAATCTATTTCCTTTAATTTCTTTAATTTCTTTTAATTCAACTTTCTCATCAGAAACTGCTGTAGGCATTTTTTTATCCATTCTTCTTTGCCAAAAGAAATGCACAATTGCAACAAATAGTAATGTAGGTATAGATACAATTGCATGATAACTAAATACATAATCTGTTACACTTAAATCAGCAAATGCAGTATATTTTGATAGTTCTTCTGCAATGGCAACATTATCACTACCTAATGGTGTTGGTATAATGGTTGCGGAAGAAGCGATAATCGCTGCAGTCGTTAAAGGTGTCATACCTGCTTTTTTAAGCACCGGATACAACGTTGCAAGTAATAGAATCGACAATGTTGAAGCACTAGGAATAACTAAAGAAAGCAAATTTCCAATTAGAAAAACAATAGGTACTAGAATATAAACAGATTTAATTTTTCCGATCGGTTTCGTTAATGCTTGTACAGTTAAGTCATTGGCACCTATAGAAGACATATAAGCCGTGTAACCACCAAGCATTAGAATAATCAGCCCTGCTTTAGCAAATGTAGCTTTAAATTGTTGAACAATAATTTGCAAAGGGTCTAGCAAGAAAGATCCCGTTGGTTCGAAATTCTTAAATACAATCTCATTTCCCATAAATAAACTGATTAAAATTAATAGAATTCCCATGGATAGTAATGCCATCTTTATATCCATTTTCTTTAGCAACATATAGACGATTACAACAACAGATAGTATAGCTGATGCATACATTATTAAATCTTGTATCATTTTATCTCCTCCATTCTAAATTTAGTTGCATTTTTGTAAGCTGCTTAGGAACCATTCTTTAAACATTACAGGGTCTAAGCTAGTACATACTTTAGCGTTATTTGGTTGTTTAAGGTATCCTTTAAGATCAACAACTGTTGCACCAGTTGTTAAACTACCTGTCAACTCTACATCAATAAAGGTATCAGCAACTTCAAACATTTCTGGCTTTAATAAGTAAGCAATAGCACAACTATCATACATTTTAAGTCCAGTCTTCATACTGCCACCACGATACTTTTGAAAAAGATGATAAATCATATTGCCTGTATGATTCATTGTCTTTAATTTTTCACTATCTTCAGGATAAACAAGGGCTTGCAAACCAACATCTAATCCCGCCATTACAATTGGCAGATTACTCTTGAATACAATTTTAGCAGCTTCAGGATCAGCAAATATATTAAACTCAGCTAGTACTCCAGCATTTCCTCTTGCTGTAGATCCCCCCATTAACACAATTTCTTTAATATTGTCTTTTATCTCTGGATATAATTTTAGTAAAAGGGCAATATTGGTTAGTGGTCCAATAGGGACAAGGGTTATTGGTTCTTCACTATTAATTATTTCTTTATACATTGCATTGACAGCGTTTTCTTTAACTACCAAATGATAATCAGGTTCATCAAAATCATAACCATCCATCCCTGTACTCCCATGTACATTACTAGCATCAATTGGCTCTTTAATAAGTGGTTGATTTGCTCCAATAGCCACAGGGACTTCTTTCTCAAAAAACTTTAGTAACCTCAATGCATTATAAGTAACTTTATCAACATCAACGTTACCCGCAACTGTTGTAATTAAACGAACATCTAATTCTTCACTATATAACGCTATGGCTAAAGCAACTGCATCATCAATTCCAGGATCTGTATCAATAATAATCGGTCTTTTAATCATTTTTATTCTTCCTCCTTAAAATGTTCTATCTCATTTTTAAAAGGGATAGCTTCTTGTGCACCATTTTTAGTTACAGTAAGCGCTGCTGCCTTTGAAGCATATAACATGCTTTTATCCATCTTTTCACCCTTAGAAAGTGAATATAATAATGCTCCAATATAGGTATCTCCTGCTGCAGTCGTATCAACTACTTCTGCTTTAAAACCGGAAACTGCCATAGACTCCTTTTGATCTCCATAAATACTTCCTGCAGACCCTAAAGTGATAATGACAGAAGAAACTCCTTTATTTAAAAAATAAGCAATAACTTCTTTACTTTCTGGCTCTGTTGTTGGATATATACCTGTTAGAAATTCACTTTCCGACTGATTCACAATTAATAAATCAATGGATTGATAAGCATTATCTTCAATATACTTAGCCGGCGCTGGGTTTAAGACGGTAAACATATTTCTTTTCTTTGCTTCCACAATTGAATGCATGACGTTTTTGTGACCAGTTTCAAACTGTGACAAGAAAATATCATCTTTCACCGCAATTTGGTCTAATGCTGTTGAAACATCAGCAGATGTTAAAGCGTGATTTGCACCAGAATTAATGATAATACGGTTATCTTTCCCACTTCTTATTATCATTGCAACTCCTGAAGATAATGTATTTGACTTTGTGATAAATTTACAATTAACATCGAAAGATTGAAGTGTGTTTATAAGTTGATCGCCAAATACATCTTCCCCTACACTGCCAATCATGTACACTTTTGCTCCACTTTTTGAAGCTGCTACCGCTTGGTTAGCGCCCTTCCCTCCGGGCGTAAGAAAGAATGAATCTCCTTCTATCGTTTCTCCCTTCTTTGGTAAATCTTCTGTTCGAATAGACATATCCATATTTAGACTTCCATATATAATAATATTTTTCATTTAATTCCCCTATCTTCTTTAGTGAAATTATTTTACAATAAAACGTTTTATCAATGTGGTAAAACGTTTTATCACATTTAGAATAAACGCTTACATAATAAATGTCAAGTACAATTTAAAATTTCATAGATAGCCTCATTTAGATTTACTATCGTAAGTATAAGTCGTTTAGATTGTGTTATACATACTGCAATGTGGATTATTCTTTTATCAAAAGACATGAAAAAGAAGATGATTCTGTATTAAACAGTAATCATCTTCTTTGCTTACTTAATTAGATAAATATTGTTAGATAGTTTAATATGCACTCCAGCCATTATCTGTTGCCAAAACAACACCATTAATTGCTGAAGATTCATCACTAGCTAAAAATACGGTAATATTTGAAATGTCTTCTACTGATAATGGTTCACCCATTAGATTTGTCCCACGTATAGCCAGTTCCATTCCTTCTTTATCCAAGTGATCCATTGAATGTGTTAAGCCAGTTTTCACTTGCGAAGGAGCGATTGCATTTGCACGAATACCTTGTTTTCCATAATGAGAAGCGACATTCTTTGTCATACCAGCAACAGCATGTTTAGCAGCTGTGTAAGTTAGTCCACCCCTACCTCCGGTTAGAGCAGTTATGGATGCCATATTAACAATAGTTCCGCCGCCTTGTTTAACGAAAGCAGGAATAACTTTGCGCATGGTTCGCATCACTCCACCAACATTAATATCCATGACTCTATTCCAAACTTTATCTTCGACATTTGGGGCTGCTTGCATATTATCTAAGACCCCTGCATTGTTTACTAGTATATCTACTCTACCAAATTTTTCAATCGTTCGATCGATCATTTTATTGACATCTTCTTCGTTTACAACATTTACATTGAAACCGATTACATTTTCATGTACCTCTTTTAACTCTTCAACAGTTTTTGTTAAAGCATCCTCATCAAAATCAGCTATTACTACCTTAGCTCCTTCGTGCGCAAACCTTGTTGCAATAGCTTTTCCAATTCCATTACCACTTCCAGTTATAATAGCAACTTTTTCTTCTAAACGCATAGAATCCCCTCCATTCCATTATAATTGTTCTTATTTTTATTTTACCGTTAAATGGTTTATATTTCAATAAAAGGATATTGGTTCTCTATTAAGTATTAAAAAGGATATAATACAAAAAAGGTATGAAAACTAAAATTAGTTTCATACCCTTTTTGATTTTAATTTCGAATTAGATAATCAAATGCACCTAATGATGCAGCTGCTCCTGATCCCATCGAAATAATAATTTGCTTATATGGTGTATCAGTGCAATCACCTGCTGCAAAAACTCCCGGTACACTTGTAGCACCGCGCTTATCAACAACAATTTCACCTATACGATTTCGTTCAACGGTGTCTCCTAGCCATTCTGTGTTTGGCACAAGACCGATTTGGACAAAGACACCTGCAAGTTCAATATGGTGTTCCTCATTTGTATCACGATCAACATAGCTGATACCATTTACTTTTTCGTCACCAGTAATTTCAGTTGTCTTTGCATTTTTTATTACAGTAACATTTGGTAAGCTGTATAGTCTTTCTTGAAGAACGGCATCTGCCTTTAGTTCAGGCATAAATTCAAGGACAGTGACATGTTTCACGACACCAGCAAGATCAATCGCTGCTTCTATTCCTGAGTTGCCTCCACCAATAACTGCGACATCTTTTCCTTCAAATAACGGACCATCACAGTGTGGGCAATAAGCAACACCTTTATTTTTAAATTCAGCTTCTCCAGGTACGCCAACATTACGCCAACGAGCACCAGTAGATAAAATAATGGTTTTACTTTGCAGGGTTGCTCCATTCTCAAGTTCTAACTCAAAAAGGTCTTTCTTACTAAGTTTATGTGCTTGTTGAAGCTTCATCACATCAATATCATAATCATTAACATGTGCTTCTACACTTGCCATCAATTTTGGACCTTCTGTATAAGTGTTACTGATAAAGTTTTCAATTCCTAATGTGTCCATTACTTGACCACCGAAGCGTTCCGCAACAATTCCTGTGCGAATTCCTTTTCTAGCGGCATAAATAGCAGCGCTGGTGCCAGCTGGTCCGCCTCCAACAACCAATACATCAAATGGATCTTTCTCAGTCAATTCTGATGGATCAGGCGTATTACCAATTTGACCAAGAATCTCTTCAAGGGACATACGTCCACTACCAAAGAAATTCCCATCAAGGTAAACAGCTGGGACAGCCATTACATCTTTACTTTCTACTTCTGTTTTATATGCAGCACCGTCAATCATTGTATGTGTAATATTTGGATTAATCACACTCATAATATTTAAAGCTTGCACCACATCTGGACAATTGTGACAGGTTAAGCTTACATATGTCTCAAAATGATATTCGCCTTTTATATTCTTGATTTGATCAATCACACTATCTTCTACTTTTGGTGGACGACCACTTACTTGTAATAAAGCAAGAACTAAAGAAGTAAATTCGTGTCCTAAAGGAATACCAGCAAATGTTATGCCGGTTTCCTCATTGATACGATTCACACTGAAACTAGGTGTACGCTTTAATTGCGCTTCTTGTAACGAAATTTTTTCAGACATATCTGCAATTTCGTTTACAAGTTCTTTCATTTCTTGTGACACTTGATCTGTACTTGCGCTTATTTTAATTAAAATATCATTTTCCATTAATTCTAGATATTCAGCAAGTTGTTGCTTGATATCTTGATCTAACATATTTATCGCGCTCCTTAAATTTTACCTACAATATCAAGACTAGGCTTCAGTGTTTTAGAACCTTCTTCCCATTTTGCAGGACAAACTTCACCAGGATTTTGGCGAACATATTGCGCAGCTTTTACTTTGTTAATTAATGTACTTGCATCACGGCCAATTCCACCAGCGTTAATTTCAACAGCTTGGATTACACCATCTGGATCGATAATAAAAGTACCGCGATCTGCTAATCCAGCTTCTTCATCTAATACATCAAAATTACGAGTAATGGTTTGTGATGGATCACCAATCATTGTATATTTGATTTTCCCAACCGCTTCGGAGTGCTCATGCCATGCTTTATGTACAAAATGTGTATCTGTTGACACAGCATATACCTCAACACCTAAATCCTTCAAGGCAGGATATTGTGTTTGTAGATCTTCTAATTCTGTTGGACAAACAAATGAGAAGTCTGCTGGGTAAAAGCATACAATGCTCCATTTCCCTTTAAAATTATTTTCTGTTACCTCAAAGAAATCTTCACCAGCTTTAAAAGCTGAAGCTTTAAATGGTAATACTTCTGAACCGATTAATGACATACTGTTATTCCTCCTAAAAAATGATTATTTATTATTGTTTCCTAACTATTAAAGAGCACCCTAAACAATAATAATTCTAACTCTATATGAATTATTATAAAGGAATTGTTACGAAAGTCAATTATTTTGTTTATATTATAATTTAAAATGTTAAAAAACCTCATGAATAAATTTCGTTAAAATACAGTTTATTGGCGTATACATAGGAAACTTCACAATAGATAATAAAATACAAACTATTTTTCATCTTATTGTGTGATTCTCATTTGTTTTTTCAGTGTGAGAATAGTAATAGATCTTTATATTAAATCTTGAAAAACCTTATATAATTTTTTATTCACTATATTCTGAGCTTTGAATATTTCATCAAATGTATGATAAGTGATTTCGTTCTTTTCCATTCCGAGTGCTACTCCAGTCACACCGTCATTAATTAATTCAATGACCATATGACCCATACGACTAGTAAATAAACGATCAAATGCGGACGGTGTTCCTCCTCTTTGTATATGCCCTAACACAGTAGGCCTAGTATCAAGATTAGAATGTTCTTCGATGAAACTGGCTACCTCCTTAGCAGTTGCTACGCCTTCAGCCACCATAACAATACTGTGCGTTTTCCCTCTTTCAAACCCTTGAGATAATTGATTTGCTATTGCTTTGATATCATAGTCGAATTCAGGGATTAGAACCGCGTCAACACCACTAGCTATCCCTCCTTGTAATGCAATATCACCACAATTTCTTCCCATCACCTCAATAACACTAACACGCTCGTGACTGCTCATAGTATCACGTAAATTACTAATTGCATCTTGAACGACATTCAATGTAGTATCAAAACCAATCGTATAATCTGTTAAAGGAATATCATTATCAATGGTTCCTGGTAATCCATATGTTTTAATCCCTCGCTTTGCAAGAGATTGTGCTCCACGATAACTACCATCACCACCGATAACAATCAGATAATCTACTCCATGTTTCTTTAAATTATTTATTGCTTTATTTTGTCCTGCTTCCGTTTTAAATTCCTCTGATCGAGCGGATTGTAGGAAAGTACCTCCTCGATATAAAATGTCACTGACATCTTTACTACCTAATGTAATAAAATCATTTTCCATTAATCCCTTATATCCTCTTTTTATACCTATCATTTCATAGCCATGCGCTAAACCAGTACGTACAACAGCTCGTATCGCACTATTCATTCCTTGCGAATCGCCACCGGAGGTCAAAACTGCGATTTTTTCCATTAGAATCACCTTTCTAAGCACTATTATTGAATTTGTTCTAATAGTAAGCGTTTCTTATAATCTAAAAAATAAAAAAGGATACTCTCTACATGAGAATACCCTTTTTACTCAACTATTACACAAATTTAATTAAAAAATATTTCTTTTTTCCACGACGTATAATCGTAAACGTATCATCTATTCGATCTGACGCATCGATTGTGTAGGCTAATTCTTGTTGACGATCTCCATTAATATAAACAGCTCCATTTTTAATATCTTCTCTAGCTTGACGTTTAGATGGAGAAATTTCAGCTTCTACCAACAAGTCAACGATTGATTTTTCTTCTTTTAAAAATTCAACTGTCGGCACATCTTTAAAACCTTGCTCTATCTCACTTCCATTTAATGCTTTGATATCTCCACTAAATAATGCATCAGTGATTTTTTTCGCTTGTGCCAAAGCATCTTCATTGTGAACTAAGACTGTCATTTCTTCCGCTAGTCTTCTATGCGGTACTCGTTTTTCTGGAGCTATTTCTAACTCTTTTTCAAGTCCAGCTATTTCATCCATACTTAAAAATGTGAAATACTTTAAGAATTTAATTACGTCTCGATCATCTGTGTTAATCCAAAACTGATAAAATTCGTAAGGAGTCGTTTTCTCTGGATCTAGCCATACTGCTCCACCAGCTGTTTTACCGAATTTTGTGCCATCTGCTTTTGTAATTAATGGGACGGTTAATCCAAAAACTTTTGCATCTTCTCCTTCATCTTTTGTTCGACGAATTAACTCCATGCCAGCAGTAATATTCCCCCACTGATCACTACCACCAATTTGTAAAGAACAATTTTCTTTTTCATATAAATTTAAGAAATCATAGGACTGCAGAATCATGTAAGTAAATTCAGTAAATGAAATACCATTTTCTAAACGTGATTGAACCGAGTCTTTGGCAAGCATATAGTTAATACCAAAATGTTTACCTGTATCACGAAGAAATTCAATTAAAGTCATGTTACCTAACCATTCTGCATTATTTCTAGCAGCCCCACCATTTTCTTTACTTTCAAAATCCAAAATACGTGCCAGTTGTTCTGCAATTCGATCACTAAAGTATTGTACAGTCTGCTCATCATTGAACTGTCGTTCTGTTGATCGGCCACTTGGATCACCAATCATTCCAGTCCCACCACCAATCAAAGCAATTGGTCGATGGCCTGCACGTTGAAATCTTTTTAACATAAGTGCGGGTACTAAATGGCCGATATGTAAACTATCAGCTGTTGGATCAAAACCACAATACAATGTAACGGTTTGGTTTGATAAGTGATCTTCTAACCCTTGTTCATCCGTCATTTGTTGAATTAATCCACGTTCTTGTAAATCTTTTAAAATATCCATGTAATCACTCCTAAACTTATACTTTAGCTACAAAAAAACGAGTAAAATCCATCCCTGGAAGGGACGAATATTACTCGCGGTACCACCCTCGTTACAACACTACAGTGTTGTCACTTCTTTTTATAACGATGCAAAAAGCACCGTCTTCTATTATAGAAGAAGCTCCAGAGCGTAATTCGTAATTAAATTATGCACTAACTTACACCAACCGTTAGCTCTCTATAGCAGGGAATTTAATTACTACTTCATTCTTTCGTAGCAGTTATTATGATAGTTGTTGATACATTATTATCACACTTTAATTATAAATGCAAATCAAACTATTTTTTTTACTTTAATTCCTTATCATCCTTTATATCTATGCTATAATATAGATTGGAATTTTAGGAGGGTCGATCATGAATATAAAAGAATTTTTTCATAAATGGGTATACACGATAAAGCAATGGTGGAAAACTGGATTAATTCAACGAACATCAAGAATAACCTATGATGTCGTTTGGAATGTAATTCTATTTTTTATCATCATTGGTGTTATTGGATTGTTCTTTGGTGGGGGATTAGGAGCAGGCTATTTCGCATCACTTGTGAAGGATGAAGCCGTTCGTGCTGAAGAAGAAATGAAAGATGCAATTTACAATTATTCAGAAACATCGGAAATTTATTTTGATAATAATGTATATATGGGTGAAGTAAGTTCTGATCTATATCGTGAAGAAATAGCTCTTAAAGAGGTTTCCCCATGGGTTATAGATGCAATTGTGGCTACAGAGGATGCTAGCTTTTACGAGCATAAAGGCGTGGTTCCAAAGGCGGTACTGCGAGCCATGTTTCAAGAGGTCACAAATGCATCTGTCAAAACAGGTGGAAGTACATTAACACAACAAATTATCAAAAACCAGATTCTAACAAATGAAGTGTCCTTTGAGCGAAAGGCAAAAGAAATTTTACTTGCTTTACGCGCAGAACAATTTTTGAAAAAAGAGGATATCTTAGAGGTATACTTAAACGTTGTACCTTTTGGTCGTAACGCTAACGGACAGAATATTGCAGGAATCCATACTGCTGCGCAAGGAATTTTTGGAGTAGATGCAAAAGATTTAAATCTACCTCAATCTGCATTTATAGCAGGATTACCACAAAGCCCTTTTGCTTATACTCCTTTTAAAAATGGGGGACAAGTAAAAGAGGAAGAAGGATTAAAGCCTGGACTAAGCAGAATGCGTACTGTACTTTCTAGAATGTTAGAGGCTGGTTCAATTACACAAGAAGAATTTGACGAAGCAATTAATTATGATATTATCTCGAATTTAGCAAAATCAAGTTCATCCATTTTTGAAAAGTATCCTTACTTAACATTAGAGGTGAAAGACAGAGCAACAGAGTTACTTCGAGATAAGCTAGCCATTGACGATGGTTACAGTATGGAAGACATAGAAAAAAGTAATACTTTAAAAGAAGAATATACGATAAAAGCAGACCGATCGCTTAGCCAAGGTGGATACAAGATTCATACGACAATAAACAAAGAGATTTATGATGTCTTTCAAAAGATAACCAAAGATTATAATAACTATGGAGTTGAAAAGGTTGCTAGAAACCCCAATACTGGTGAGGTTATTAAAGTCGAAAATGATAATGGTGAAAAGGAAACATTAGTACAACCTGTTCAGACTGGTAGTGTATTAATTGATAATGCTACTGGTAAGATTATTAGTTTTGTCGGTGGACGAGACTTTGATATTGCACAGTTAAATCATGCAACAAATAACCCAAGATCTATTGGTAGTACTGCTAAACCATTGTTAGTATATGGCCCAGCAATGGAAGAGGGAAAAGTACAACCAGGGTCTATTATTGCAGATTTAGATATTGGTCCTTATCGTTATATACCTAGTAACTATGTACCTGGTCGATATTATGGCTTAGTAACAGCAAGAGAAGCATTATATAAATCACACAACGTCACTGCTGCAAAAATATATCAGGATATTTTAAACTTGGATCCTGTTGGTAAATATTTTGCTAAGATGGGATTTAGTAATATAACTGATGTTCGTCGCGAGGCTCCATCAATGGCTCTTGGTGTTCACGAGGCTACTGTGGAAGAAAATGTTAATGGTTTTGCAACCTTCGGCAATGGTGGTAATTTCGTTGATGCATATATGATTGAAAGTATCGAAAGTATTGATGGAGAAAAAGTCTATCAACATGAAAGTGAACCTGTTGAGGTATTTACACCTCAAACGAATTATTTAATGTTAGACATGATGCGTGATGTATTAAGACAAGGTACTGCTACTTATGCAAGAGCAAATCTAAGTAATCCTAGTGTAGATTGGGCAGGTAAAACAGGTACTGGTAATGACTACACAGATGCATGGTTTGTTGCCACTAATCCAAACGTTACAATGGGAACATGGATTGGTTATGATTACAGACAAAAACTTGATAAAGGTTATAGTGGACGAAATCAACTACTTTGGGCAAAGCTTGTAAATGCAGCAACTAAAATAGACCCAGATTTAATGGCACCAAGTAATCGATTTGAAAGGCCAAGCAATATCGTTTCGAGATCTTTTTGTAAAACATCTGGGCTATTGCCATCTGATATCTGTCGTGATCTTGGATTAGTTGGTTCAGATATCTATAATGCAAAATATATTCCAGAAAAAGAAGATAATAGTTTAGTTAAAGGACGTTACGCGATAGTTGATGGACAAGCAATTTTGGCAGGTGAAAATACACCTAGCGAATTTGTGCAAGAGGATGGCATTGCATTTAATCCTGAATGGTTAGAAGAAAATGATTATGATGAATTAGACAATATATCTAAACTATTTCCAGGTAATAGTTCAATGTGGTCCGATATTAATGTACCAGCACCACGTGATGAAATAAAGAATGATGGTAAAGCACCTAATGCTCCATCTTCATTAAAAAAAGCTGGTAAGCGTTTAGCTTGGAGTAAATCCTCTAGTAATGATACAGTTGGATATCGCATTTATCGAGCAGCTGACCCTGATAGTGCATTCCGTTTAATCGGTAGAACAACAGACACTGATTACAATATAGCGAATGTAAGTGGTGTTTATACGGTGAAAGCAGTCGATTACTTTGGACAGGAATCTACTATGTCTATAAACTTAGAAGTCGGTGATTTCTCTAGTGATGGTAATATGTCAGATAACAACAGTGATGATAATATGAAACCAACTGAAGAGGAAGACGAACAATAAAAAAATAAGATTAGAAAAGCGAGCGAAAAGATTGTATCTATCCTATTAAGACAGTGTTTAGAATTAATTAAGTTTAAGATCATTAAAAAGACATCTTTCTAAAAAGAAAGATGTCTTTTATTATTGTTGACTTAACTCTAATATAACTATTTCGACACGTCTATTTTTCCGCCAATTTGCTTCAGAATTATTTTTTACAATTGGCCTTGTATCACCATACCCTACGGCTATAAACCTACTCTGGTCTAAGTTACTATTATCAATGATATAACGAATCACACTACTCGCTCTTGCACCTGACAATTCCCAATTAGATGGATACCTGGCAGTGGATATTGGTCGATTGTCTGTATGACCCTCCACACGTATCTCATTTGGAATATTACCCAGTAATAAACTAACTTTTTCTAAGAATGGTTCGCCACTTGACTTAATTTCTGCTTCCGCTGTATCAAACAAAATACGTTCTTGTAATATTAGTACTACGCCTTGATCGGTTCGATTTGCGGTAATGGTATTTTCTAAATTATTCTCTCGTAGAAACGTTTTAATTTCGGCTAAAAGCTTGTCTAAAGACTCCTGATTATCTTCCATCACTTCACTATTCGTTTGTTCATTTTGTTCTTGGTCCTCTGCATCAGATAAGTTATTAAGCGTATCATCCGATCCTTCATTTTGCTCACGATGTTCGGAGTTTTCTGTAGGATGATCCATTTCAAGTGTTGAAGGGTAACTATCAAAAATCATTCGATTACGGAATGATTCCGCAACAGCTTGAAATTTAACCAAATCGATTTGAGACATAGAAAATAATAATACAAAGAAAACTAGAATTAAAGTAACCATATCAGCAAAAGTAACCATCCACTTTGGTGCGCCTTTAACGACTTTTTTTTTACGACGCTTCATTTGCTGGCTCTCCTACAAAGTCTTCATTCTCTTCCATTTGTTTTCTTTTCATATCCTCAGATAAAAAGGCGCTTAATTTTTCTTTAAGGATACGTGGGTTTTGTCCAGATTGTACACCGATAACCCCTTCAATAACAATTTGTTTCATGAAGATCTCTTCTTCGGTCTTTAATTCTAATTTCCCAGCCATAGGAATAAATACAAGATTGGCTAATAACGAACCATAAAAAGTCGTTAATAATGCAACAGCCATATTAGGACCAAGTGTAGCTGGGTCTGACAAATTATTTAACATTAACACAAGGCCGATCAATGTACCAACCATACCCCAAGCAGGAGCGTACTCACCTGCTTTTTCAATAATTGCACGACCTTTTTGATGACGATCGTCCATCGCAGTAATTTCAGCATTCATGATATCGTTGATAACTTCTGGTTCAATACCATCTACTGCTAATAAGACACCCTTCTTAATAAAAGGATCATCGACATTGTCCAATTCATTCTCTAATGCTAATAATCCCTCTCTTCTAGCTCTTTCAGATAATCGTTCAAATAAATGAATTAATTCAGCAATATTGTGCTGATTCTTATTGAACGCTTCCTTTACTACTCGGCCAGTCAACTTCATTTGATCGAGATTAAAATTAATTAATAGAGCAGCTGTTAATCCACCTAATACAATTACTACAGATGATATTTGCATAAAGGAGACAAATCCACTTGCTCCACCACTTGAAACAATTCCAAATGCAATCATAATAAAACCTAGCGTAATGCCAATTGGTGTTAAAATATCTGTTTTTTTCATATGCTCTCTCCCTAACTAGCTACAAACTTGTATGACTTACGCATACGAAGGATTTGCATGTTGATATATTTTATATCGGCATTAGTTAGATTTTGTTGAGTTTCTTTCAATAATTTGGTGTGGCAAAATTACATTTGCTTCTTCCACTTCTTCTTTATTCATATACTTAGTTAATAATCGCATGGCTACAGCTCCAATATCGTACATTGGTTGAACAATGGTTGACAAAGTAGGACGAACCATTGTTGCTAAACGTGTATTATCAAAGCCAAATACTTCAATATCTTCAGGTACTCTCAAGCCTTTGTCTTGAATACCATGAATAACACCTAAAGCCATTTCATCTGAAGCTACAAAAATAGATGAAGGCCTATTAGAAAGATTGATTAATTTTTCAGCAGCATCTTTTCCAGATTCATAAGAATAATCACCTTTAACGATATAAGAAGCATCTACTTCTTGATTCGTTTCTTTTAAGGCACGTTCATAACCTTTGTATTTCAATTCATTTGTAGCTGTTTCTTCAACAGGGCTAACATAAGCAGGGTGAGTGTTTCCATTGTCAATTAAATATTTTGTTGCTTCATATGCAGCTTGCTCATAATCAATGTTGACAGAAGGTACAATGTCCGTAGGATCCACTGTAGCTGCAAGTGCTATAGGAACTGGTGATGTTTTGAATTGTTGTATATGTTCTTCGGTAATTCTACCTCCCATAAACACAATACCATCCACTTGCTTTTCCAGCATCGTATTAATCAACTGTACTTCTTTGTCTACATTCTGGTCAGAGTTACTTAATATAATGTTATACTTATACATGTTAGCAATATCATCAATACCACGAGCTAGTTCAGAAAAGAAAATGCTAGAAATATCTGGTATAATCACACCAACTGTTGTCGTTTTCTTACTTGCTAACCCTCTTGCTACAGCATTTGGTCGATAGCCCAAACGCTCAATTGTATTCAGCACCTTTTTCCTTGTTGCAGGCTTTACATTTGGATTTCCATTTACTACACGAGATACTGTTGCCATTGATACATTTGCTTCTCGTGCCACATCATATATTGTTACGTTCACCTTTCATCTACCTCCAATATTTAATTTGCGACTTAATTTTCATAATCATACGATATTGGCTTTATTTCTGCAATAATCCAAGTATATATACAATTTTCACACTAGACATGTATGATTATAACAAATTTTATCCGATTTTGTTATCCTACTATTGTATGTTAAAACAAGATAATGATCAAACAAAACTATTAATGCTATTAAAGTTATCTATAATAGGATAATCACCTCGATATGGAAAGTTCATGTTTGCTCTTTTTACTATTTTAATTCATTCACACAAAAATAATCCTCTTGCCTTTAAAAAGCAAGAGGATTATTATATATCGTTTATTTTTTCACTTCACGCATGAATTGATTAAACATATCAAAATCCATTTGTTGTGCTGAATCAGAAAGTGCTACTGCAGGATCTGGATGTACTTCTGCCATTACACCATCCGCTCCAATAGCTAATGCTGCTTTAGCAGCTGGAATTAATAAGTCTCTTCTTCCAGTAGAATGTGTTACATCTACCATTACTGGCAAATGTGTTTCTTGTTTTAAAATTGGAACAGCCGTAATATCTAATGTATTACGTGTGGCTTTTTCATATGTTCGAATTCCGCGCTCACATAAAATGATCTCTCCATTACCTCTTGAATTAATGTATTCCGCTGCATTAATGAAATCAGAGACAGTTGCTGACATACCTCTCTTTAAAAGAATAGGCTTGTTTACTTCTCCGGCAGCTTTTAATAATTCAAAGTTTTGCATATTGCGTGCACCAATTTGAATAACATCGATATAATCCAACGCTTTATCAATGTCTGCTGGATTAACAATCTCACTTACCACGGCCAAATCATATTCATCTGCTACACGTTTTAGTATTTCTAATCCTTCAAAACCGAGTCCTTGGAAATCATAAGGAGAAGTTCTAGGTTTAAACGCACCACCACGTAGTAATTTTAAACCTTTTGCTTTCACTTGTTCCGCTACTTGAGCTACTTGTTCATAACTTTCAACAGCACATGGACCAAAAATGAAATGTTCATTACCATCTCCAAATTTCTCACCGTTTATTTCAATGACGGTATCTTCTGGCTTCTTCTTACGAGAGACCAATAAAGCTTTACTATGATCATCTTCTTGTAGTTCTAAGCCTGCTTTAAAAATCTCTTTAAACAGATGAATAATCGTTGCATTCTCAAAAGGTCCATCGTTGTTTTCTTTGATTAAATCCAGCATATCACGTTCTCGAACTGGATCATAACTACGATTTGCACCTTGTTTTTCTTTAGCTTGTGCCGTTTTCTGAACTAATTCCGCTCGCTTATTGATCAATTTTAAAATATCTAAATTAACTTGATCAAGCTCTTCTCTTAATAAATCTAATTGCTCATTACTCAAAGTTACTACCCCCTGTTATGATTTCACGTTATAATGGAATAAGATATTTTTATGATTAGGGATTATTATAGCTAATAATTTCATAGTTGTCACCATTATGTTTAAATATTTAGTATATTCTTTAATTTTTAACGATTTTAACTCATTATTTATACTTAATTATCCATTTAACTATTTTTTCAACATAAGTGAAAGGAAACGATCTATGAGTGAACAAATATTTGCACTAGATATTGGAACACGCTCTGTTATAGGACTTCTGTTACATCAAACAGATACAAGTTACACGATTACAGACTATGTTGTGAGAGAACATACCGAGCGGTCCATGCTTGATGGACAAATTCATGATGTTGTTTCTGTATCAAAGGTAATAAAAGAAGTCAAAGAACAATTAGAACAAAAGCATCAAATAGTACTAAGAGAAGTTTGTGTTGCAGCTGCTGGAAGAGCTTTAAAAACAAAGCGTACAACAATTAAAAAAAATATTTCCTTACAACCATTAATTTCTAAAGAAGATATTCTATTTATGGAGCTTAGCGCTGTTCAGCAAGCACAATATGATCTAGCGATAGAAGAAAGAGAACACTCTCTGACACATTATTATTGTGTCGGTTATTCTGTACTTCAATATAAATTAGATCAGGATATTATTGGATCTCTTATTGATCAACAGGGAGAACAAGCTGAAGTAGAAATTATAGCTACATTTTTACCGAAAGTTGTTGTCGAGTCTTTAATTGCTGCCTTACAACGTGCTGATTTGGAAATGGAAGCTTTAACACTTGAACCAATTGCTGCCATTAATGTGTTGATTCCAACCTCTATGCGAAGATTAAACGTAGCACTCGTAGACATTGGTGCTGGAACAAGTGATATTGCATTAACAGACACAGGTACAATCACCGCATATGGTATGGTACCAAAAGCAGGAGATGAAATTACAGAAGCAATAAGTGATTATTACTTACTAGACTTTAATGAAGCAGAACGTGTGAAAAGAGATATTACAGCACATAATGAAGCAGTACTAACTGATATATTAGGTTTTAAACAAACCATATCAATAGAAGAGCTCGCTACAGCTATTAAACCAGCAATTGACGAACTTGCAAGTGCCATTGCTGAAGAAGTAATTGCTTTGAATGCCAAATCACCCAAAGCGGTAATGTTAGTAGGAGGTGGAAGTTTAACACCACATTTAACAACTCATTTAGCTAACAGATTACAACTACCTGATAATCGCGTGGCTATTCGAGCAACAGATGCGATTTCTTCGTTGAATTTTGATGTAGAAATGCCAAAGGGACCAGCATTCATTACACCAATCGGTATTGCTATTGCCGCAAAACAAAACCCTATTCATTATATTAGTATAACAGTCAATCATCGTGTTGTTCGTTTATTCGATGTAAAACAATTAACTATTGGTGATTGCTTATTAGCAGCAGGGATACATATTGATAAGTTATACGGACTTCCGGGTATGGCATATATGATTCGGTTTAACAATCAAAGAATTACCTTGCCTGGTAGTTATGGAAGACCACCAAAAATCACACTGAATAATGAATTAGTAACTGTTAATGAATCGATTAAGCACGGTGACGTATTAAATGTAGAAAAAGGAGAAAATGGTAAAGAACCAGATGTTACGATTGAAGAAATTGTTGGTGAACTAGAACAATTTAGAATCTATTATAATAATCAACCTCATTTATTACAGGCAGAGTTAGTAGTAAATGATAAAAAGGCGAATAAAAATTATAAGATTCAAGACAATGATGATATTGAATTAAAAGAAATTAACACGGTTCATGACTTTTTACATTCAATTAATCAAATAGAAAATCTAATCAATAATAAGTCGTTTATTTTAGAGGTGGATGGAAAGAAGAAAAACTTCCCACCATTTATGAAACAAATACTCATCAATAAACATCCAGCAACCCCAGACACAATTTTGAAACCGGAAGATCGACTAGAGTTTGTGGAACGTAAAGAACCAACTGTGTATCATTTACTTGAGGAATTAAACGAATCTATTTATCAAACGCTCAAAATAACATTTAACGGAGAACAAGTCACCTTACAAAAGCAGGTAAAAAATGTGCTACGAAATGGAAAAAAAGTAGATATACATGCAATCCTAACAAGAGATGATAAAATTGAATTGAAATTAATTGAGCAACAACATTTTATTTTCCAAGACATTTTTAAATTTGTATCCATTGATCTTACTGAAATTAAACCTGGCGTAGAAATAAAAAGGAATGGACAACCTGCTACTTTTTTAGATCCTATTGAAGAAAATGACGAAATAACCATTAAATAATCACGCAACTCATTTTCATCGAGTGTGCGATATTTACCTTACTAATTTGTCCTATAAAAAAAACGAACTATAATAAAAATTATAGTTCGTTTTTTTTATTCTATTTTTACTGCTTTTTCACATCTTCTACTGCTTCCTCTGCTGCTTCAGCTACTTCTTCAGCTGCTTCCTCTGCAGTTTCTTTTACAACTGTTGCATCTTCTTTGGCAACATTTACTTTATCTTGAATCGTTTTAGATGTTTCTTTGAATTTATCACTTAACTCTTGAGATTTTTCTGATACATTTTTTTGCACTTGAGCAGATGTCTCTTTCGCATAATCTTTCCACTCATTTCCTTTTACATAAGCAATATCTTTCCATTCATTTGCACGATCTTTTAGCGTACTAGCACCTTCATTTAAATCGCCACGTAATTCCTTACCAGATTTAGGAGCTAACAATAATGCTAAAGAAGCACCTACGATCCCTCCGATTAATGAACCAATTAAAAAGTCCTTACTATTAATGTTTTCATCATTCTGTACATTACTTTGTTCTTCATTTTTACTCATTTTTATTCCTCCTTACTAATATAATTATGCTTTATGTTATTTTACATTACTCCTATTTTTTCGTTTTTGAAATACATTCATTGCTACTGTACCCCATTTAATTGCTTGAGCTGTTTCTTCTTTATTCTGCTCTGCTACAGCAGAAACACTATCAGAAACTTTACGAATGGATTGGTTAAAGCTTTTAATGGTTTCACCTATCCCTTTCACACCATCTACTACTGTATTTAAACGTGTTGATTTATCATTGATGTCCTCAGCAAGTTGATTCGTTTTGTTTAATAAAGCTGTTGTTTCTGTTGATATTCCTTCCATTTGCTTTTCTAAACCTTCTAAAGTATCTGCTACATTAGACATGGTGCGTTTTGTTTCTTTTAGCACATTAGCTAAATAAACAACTAATATAGCAAATGCAATAGCAAATATTAGTGCAGCTATATAGAGTAGATTAATCATATTTACTTACAACTCCCTTATATTTATGTAATTGATTTGCAACATAATCTGCTTATATAATGTTATTTACCCAATTAGGGTTATGTTAAACATATTCCTTTAATAAAATTCACTGTTTGACCGAAATTATTCCAAGTTGTAATTAATATATTAGATGTTTTACAACTAAAACACAAAAAATACGTTTAAACATGTTAAGAGATTGTGATTAGAGTAGGCGATTTAGTCATAAAAGGAAAGGAAGAGCAGGTAAATTTCCCTTCTCTTCCTATTATTCAAGAAATATTTTAAAAAACCTTTAGGACAACTTGGTTTTATTTTCATATGCCAATTGAAATTTTTGGATATCACCCGCACCCATGAAAACTAATACAGCATTAGAGTAAGACTGAAGTACTTCTATATCATCAATCGGTAAGAATTGGCTATTGTCTATCAGTGTTTCTAAATCATGAATCGTTAACTTCCCTGATCCTTCTCTTGCAGAACCAAAAATATCACATAAAAATACATGATCAGCCTCTCCTAAACTAGCAGCAAATTCATGCAAGAATGTTTTTGTTCTAGTATAGGTATGCGGCTGGAATATAGCTATTACTTCTTTATCTGAATATTTCTTTCGAACTGCATCAATAGTTGCTTCAATTTCTCTTGGATGATGTGCGTAATCATCAATAAGAATTTGTGTCCCAAATTCTTTTTCAGTAAATCTACGTTTCACCCCTGTAAATGAAGTGATTTTTTTTATTTCATCCGCTTGCATACTTTCATAATGGCAAATAGTAATCACAGCTAATGCATTTAAAATATTATGATTTCCATACATTGGAATGGTAAATGAATCATAATAATTATTTCTTACAAACACATCGAAAGTTGTTCCATTTGGTGTTTCCTTTACATTTTTCGCTTGAAAGTCATTACTTTCTGAAAAGCCATAATATAAAACAGGTACTTTTGCTTGAATTTGTTGTAAATATTCATCATCCCCACAAGCAATAATTCCTTTTCTCACACGATCTGCCATACTTTGAAAAGCTTGGAAAACATCGTCAACACTTGTAAAATAATCTGGATGATCAAAATCAATATTGGTCATGATTGCATAATCAGGTTCATATGCTAAAAAATGACGACGATATTCACAAGCCTCAAATACAAAATATTCGCTTTCTATATGTCCTTGTCCGGTACCATCACCAATAAGGTACGAAATAGGATAATTTTGATTTAGAACATGAGCTAATAAACCAGTAGTTGAAGTCTTACCATGTGCTCCTGTAACCGCTATGCTGGTATATTGTTTTAACCATTGGCCTAAAAAATCATGATAACGATAAAAGGCCAAACCAAGATCTTTACAAGCTTTAATTTCCTCGTGGTCATCGGAAAATGCATTACCTGCAATAATTGTTAATCCTTGTTTTATATTATCTTTTGAGAATGGTAATATTGGAATTTGCTTTTCTTCTAATGCACGTTGTGTAAAAAATTCTTTTTCTACATCGGAACCTTGTACAAGCTCTCCAGAATCATGCAGTATTTGTGCTAACGCACTCATTCCTGTCCCTTTTATACCGATAAAATGGTAAATTGTCATAACTAAGAACCTCCAAAGTAGAGCGTTAAATCTTTTTAAACTAATAGTAATTGTTTTGCCCAAATAATTATTTTAGCACAAACCAATCTGGAAAACACTTGTTTTTTCCTATTTATATTTTTTATGATTATTTTACATAATTTACTTTTTCTAATCTTGAATTTGGCCTATATTGACGCCCATCTTTAGATTGCGGTTTTCCATTAAGTAATACATTATCACCTGTAAAGCCGATATGAATGTGCAATAAATTTCTTCCAATTCCATATACATCAACAGGGACATTTTCTTTTTCAAATGCACGAATTCGTTCTTCATTAAAACCTCCACTAGCAATAATCTTCACGTGATGATATCCTTCAGCATCTAGCGCATTTCTCAAAGCAAAGATTAGTTGTGGATTAACACCTCGTGGATCAAATGTACCCATTAGATGTTGGTTTCGCAAGAAATATTTATCAACCATATGGTTAGACGTATCTAAACGGACCCCTTTTAATGTTTCTCCAAATTCACGAGCCACTTTTAATGCATCGGTAATTACATCATTATTATAATCAACTAGAACCATTAAGTCATCATCTGGATATAACTCATGATATGCCTTTGAGGCTTCGACGACATCACCTTCAAAGATTTGAATCATTGCATGTGGCATGGTCCCCATTCCTGTTTTTCCCCACCATTCATTCATAGCATGGGTGGCTTGTGCAGTGGAGCCACCGATAAATGCAGCGTACCCATCTCCTGCCTGTTGTGTGTAATGGTCATCTCGATCACCCATAAAAATAATCGGTTTCTGTTTACCAGATGACCTAGCCGCTTTTACCACATTATATACATTTGTTGCTACAGATGTTCGACGGGCTAATATACCATCGATAATTCCTTCTAAATAACCAAAAGATTGATATGGTCCAGTTACCGTAAGTACTGTCTCATAAGGGCTTATTTTATCACCATCTTTTAATGCGTGAATTTCAAGCTCCTCAGGATGATCAGCGAACGTATGTATAAGTGCAATAGCTTCATCAGATCCACACAAAACAGCATCACTTTTCTGAAAAAATTGCATGGTTACTATATTATCTGGTTTAAGCTTTTCAGCAATTTCTTTTGTTTTAAGGAAATAAACTGCTGAAAACCATCCTTCTTTGATTCGTTCATCAAATTTAAACGTTTGGTTTGTTAAACGCTCAATCTCGCCGTTTAGTTTTTTTGTGATTTCTTTATTCATCTCACTTACCCCTCGTTACGTTCTTATTATATACCTTTGTCTATCATATAAGATTCATGCCCTATCTACAAGTTTTAAATTTATATCACTTTGTTGGTTTATCTAATTCATTGGCTGATACAAGGATATCTCTTGGTTTACTTCCTTTTTGCGCTGAAATTATACCATTATCCTCTAATGTATCAATTAATCTTGCTGCTCTATTGTACCCAATTTTGAAACGGCGTTGCAGCAAAGATGCGCTAGCACCATTTTGTTCCATAACGAAAGAAAGAGCTTCAGTATAAAGTTCATCCTCTACCTCTTCCGTTTTAACTTGTTGTAATAGGTCTTCTTGTTCAAATAAATAATTCGCAGGTGCTAGTTTTTTTGCATAGGCAGTTACGCGCTCAATTTCCTCATCCGTAACAAAAGCACCTTGGATACGAACAGGATGTCTTGCCCCATTCTCTACAAATAACATATCACCTTTACCTAACAATCGTTCTGCTCCGTTTGTATCAATAATCGTACGTGAATCTACTTGAGACGAAACACTGAAAGCAATACGTGTAGGAATATTTGCTTTAATCAGACCTGTAATCACATCTACAGAAGGGCGTTGTGTTGCTAATAAAAGATGAATACCACAAGCCCTTGCTTTTTGAGCAATTCGACAAATAGCATCTTCTACATCTTGCGGAGAAACCATCATTAAATCAGCTAATTCATCAATAACAATAACAATATAAGCCATCTTATCATCGAATCGTTGTTTTTGTTCCATTTTTTGATTGTATCGATCAATATCTCTAGTTCCCTCTTGAACAAATTTTTCATAGCGCTCTTCCATTTGAGAGACTGCCCATTTCAAAGCATGTGTTGCTGCTTTTACATCAGTAATAACAGGAGCAACTAAATGTGGTATTTCATTGTATGGAGCTAATTCAACCATTTTCGGATCAATTAACATCAGCCTTACGTCTTCGTGACTTGCTTTATATATTAAGCTAATTAAAATAGTATTAATACATACGCTTTTTCCAGAGCCTGTTGCACCTGCAATTAAACCATGAGGCATTTTTTTTATATCTGTAACAATTGGACTACCAGCAATATCTAATCCTAGTGCAATATTCAATGGTGATTGATTTTCTTGAAATTGATTTGTTTGAAAAATCTCCTGCAAGCTAACTGCTTTTGCTTGTTCATTCGGAATTTCTATCCCAATTGCATGCTTTCCAGGTATAGGTGCTTCCATACGAATATCTTTTGCTGCCATATTCAATTTTATATCATCACTTAAATTTTTTATTTTACTTACTTTCACCCCTGCTTCTGGTTGTACTTCAAATCTTGTTACAGCGGGGCCTTGCATGGTTGCAACTACTTTTGCATTCACATGAAACTGCTTTAAGGTTTTCTCTAACAGGTTAGATTGTTCTTCTATCCACACATTGTTATTTGCTTGTTTACCAACCGGTTCATTTAATAAGTGAAATGGTGGTGTTTTATGCTGCGTCCGTTTGACACTTCCTTTGTTTGTTTCCTTCCTTTGGTAATATCTTTTTTTATCACTTGGGCGCATTCTTACATTAAATGGTTGTGCCTGTTTGCCTTTTTCGGTGCTTTTTCTTGGTCGTTGATCTTCAGCTTTTTTTGTGTTTTCTTCCGAATTTAATATTCCTTCAGTGGGAGTTATGGTTTTACTATCGTCAGCAAAATCATTTTGTCGTTTTGTCACTGCTGATTGTCCAATCAATTGATTCTCCTGCTCCAAGGCTTGATTTGACGAATTTTGTTCTGTTTTTTGGTTGTGTTTTTTTCTGTTTTCTCGACCAAATGTTAGTAAGTCATTATTATTATTAACTTCTTTTGTCTTTTTAAGAATCTCTGCAGTGTTTTTATGTATTTCTTCTTTTCTTAAATAAGCAGGTGTGTCCATTCCTTGTTCATTTTCTTCATTCGGGCGTTTTCTAAAACCATACACTGGAGATGGAACAGGAGTAGGAGTAAATGGTTTTCTTTTCTTTTGATTTTCTTCAATATCAACCGTGTGTTTCTTATTGTCATTGCTCTCAGTACCTAAGTCAATGTACCTTTCATTCTGTTGGTTCGAATGTTTCTTAGGTTTACCAGGTATAGCAGGAAAATTAAATTTTTTATTGCTTGGGTATTGATAAACTACTTTTGTCTCTACCTTCTGATCTATATAATTATTTTGTTCTATATCATTACCTACATGATAACTATTGATTTTTTCATCTGGTGAATTAAGCCATTTTTTTATTTTATCTTTCCATTGATCTAGCATACTTCTTCACTCTTCCATTTCATTTGTTTCCTTCTATTTTAACAGGTTTTCTTTTTTAAAAATACTCAAAGCTGAATGATTCCCGACATTCGCTAATATTAGAAAAAGAGTTGCCTTTCAAAAGACAACTCCATTAACTAACATACTTAATTTATCACAAAAGGATCTCCTGGTTTCACTTCATCAGTTAACACATATATCCCTTTTTCTTTTGGTGCGTTTGGTATTCCCAGTTCTTTTTGAGAGCAGATCATTCCATAAGAATCAACACCTCTTAAACTAGCTGCCTTTATTTCCATACCACTCGGCATTACTGCGCCTACTTTTGCTACAACAACATACTGTCCCTTATCAACATTCGGTGCACCACATACAATTTGAACTGTTTCTTCACCAATATCAACTTGACAAACACTTAGCTTATCAGCATTTTCATGGGTACCTTTATCTTGTACATAACCAACAACAAATTTAGGTGACAAATCAACATCTAATGTATCGTTTAAATTATTCTTTTGAAAAATTGTACGTAATTCTTCAAGTAATGCTTCTGTTAATTCTAATTTATTAGTCTCTATCGTTAGATATTTTGATGCTTGAAAAATATTGTATCCTAATACTTCTTTAGTATTTTTATCAACAATTTTAACAATATCTCCAAAGTGGTCTTGTTCTATTTGATAACGATCTCCTCGCTTTAACGAAATAAGTAGGCAATCGCCAATTCCTTTTTTATTATAGAAAATTTGCATCTTATTCATCCTTTTCTGTATCATTTTTCTGTGTTGGGCGATTTTTTGCTAAAATAAAGATTGGTTCTAGCTTCTTATCTTCATAAATAAAAGATAAAGAAGTAATTGGCACCCGACCTTCAGCAAAAAATTTCATTGTCATTTGTGCTAGAATATCATAACCTGTATCGTTTTGAATGTCTACAAGGATAAGTACGTCTTGATGAGGAACTGCAACAGCAAGTTCACCTTTGGCATTTAAACGCATTTCCTCTAAAAAAGATTCATTTAATATGCGACTAGCATCATAGCCATCATTTGTCGAAACAAAATAAAAGTCATTTCCTGCTACCTGTTCTTGTTTAGGTTTTGTAGTTAAAGATCGTAGATTAAAGCTTGCCACTTCTTTTAAACGATCCATTGTCCACCCTTCTTTTTCAAGCAAAGGTTGATCAATTAATTGATACGTTTTCCCTAGGTCAAGCGCATAATAAATACGCGTCTCCGCCGTGTGCTCGGTAAACATTAATGGTACGCCGGATTTTGTTTTTTTTGGAAAAGAGGTAGATCGTATAACTGGAAAAACAGATTTTTCTTTCCCTTCTAAAGTCGGTGTCTGATTCATAATAGCTAACGCCTCAGTGATATGATAAACTAAATCATCTATCGCCACATCACCTTTTTGTTCATACTTAGCAATGACATTTGGCAAAGTAATTGTAATTCCTTTATGTGTATCTCTCCATTCCACCCGGTATGTATCCTTGTCTCTGTTAAACGATGTCCGCCAAGTGTCATAATTTAATTTTTTATCTAATATTCTTTTTAATTGTAAACTTGTTAATTTCATTGTTTTTTCTCTCCTAAGAGAATGTTTTTTGTTACGTTAGTTATTCTAGCATGATTCACCTGTTGTTAAAAGTAATGTTATTTTTTATAACTTATTTAAAAAAGATTGTATCTCTTCTTTTGATTTTTTATCTTTACTAACAAAGCGTCCAATTTCTTTTCCATTCTCAAATGCTAAGAAACTTGGAATTCCAAATATATCATGAGACACACATATATCAATAAATTGATCACGGTCAATATATACAAAGTTAAAACTAGCAAACTCTGCTTCAATTTCTGGCATAAATGGTTCAATCAAACGACAGTCCGGGCACCAATCTGCTGAAAAGAGTAGTACTGTCTTGCCTTCTTCTAGTATCGATGTTAATTCTTGTTCTGTTTGTAATGTTTTCATAAATCATATTCCTCCTATTTAATCATAAAGAATTCGCATATCTCCAGGTTTTATCCAACCTTTTTTTCGCATATATTCAGAAACTAATAGACTTATAATGGCAGGACCAACAAGATGAATCCCTAAAACCATCCAAAAAACGTCTACACTAAAGCCCATCGTATTGAATGCCATAATCTGACCAACAAAACCTGCAGTACCCATCCCTGCTCCTGATGCATTATTTGTCATATCAAACCAAACAGAAGCAAACGGTGCCATAATTGCACCAGCTATAGTTGGTGGAACAATGATGACTGGTTTTCTTAATATGTTAGCAACTTGAAGCATGGACGTCCCAATTCCTTGTGCTAATAGTCCGCCTACACCATTATCACGAAAACTTGATACAGCAAAGCCTACCATTTGTGCTGCACATCCTACTACCGCTGCTCCAGCAGCCAAACCGTCTAAAGATAGCATTAACGAAATAGCTACACTAGAAATTGGTGCTGTTAATGCCCAACCCATTAATACCGCTACAATAATCCCCATTATAAACGGTTGTTGTGATGTTGACCAATTAATCACATTACCAATTCCCGTCATAAAGGAATCAATAGGAGGACCTACAAATTTCCCAACCATATACCCAATCGTAATGGTTAGTAAGGGAGTTAGTAAAATATCGACCTTCGTTTCCTTATAGATTGTTTTACCTATCTCGGTCGCAAACAACGCACTGATGTAGCTACCAACAGGACCAGCTAATTCATATCCAAACGCGCCACTAAATAATGCAGAAAACATTACTAACGGAGCAGCTTTTAATCCATAAGCAATTGCAACACCAATTGCACCACCAACAATCTTATTGTCCATTGCAAATGAACCAATTTCCATTAATGATGACGTTAATGTGGTAGTCCCTAAAACTACTTCTAGTTGTGATCCTAACGTATTAATAATTAGTCCAATGATAAGAGAAGAAAATAACCCTAAAGCCATATAGCTCAATGCAGTAATAAAATATGCATGAACAGATAAATAAACACCTTTTCTCTTTAAAAAGTTTATCATGTTTGGAATTCCCCCTTTTCTTTGCTATCTTACACAAACCTAGTTGTAAACTCAAGATCAAATACAAAAGCCTGAAGTATTACCTTCAGGCTTTTGTATTAAACTATTCCGAATAAGCAATTGAGTTTGCCATTTGCATCATTTCTTGTGTATCTTCTTCTATGTCCGCTAGTGTAGTCTGTGTAGTGACCTTTACACCGCCTATACCTATTTGTAATTCATAGTCTTTTTCAAGTTCGGCAACTTTCACATAACCAAAACGTTGATCATTCTTAAAGGACTGTAACAATTGATATTTTCCATTTGCTTCAGCTGCTTGATAATTTAGCTTACTCGTTGTATCTTCTAACGCATTATAAAACAAAATATATGTTTGACCATCCTTCTCAAGAATGAGATTACTTTGTGAAACTTCTGCTATCTCATACCCATTAGGAACGTACAGAGAAAAATGCTCATATGTTTGATTTGTTTCCATTGATTTGGATTTAAACTGTTTTTTCGCTATATTTTCCACTGATGTAAGCGCCTCTTCTTCTGAAGGAGAGCACCCCACTAAAATCGATAATGCAATGACAAACACCAGAGTTAAAACTTTTATTATTCTTGTCATTTTTATATCCTCCTGATTCATACTTAAGGCCACTTTCTATCATACTATGAATTCAGAATTTGACAAGAAATGATTTATTTTTTCACAAAAAATTCAATATTTCCTTTCAATAAGAAAAAACTTAACAAATAAACTATTTATTTGAAAATTCATATTGCCCTTTTAGCAAATACATAATATGTGTGAACATGTCTGCACGTGAAATGAGATCATTTGTAAAAATACCAATTGCACCTTCTTTTTTTCTTACATCCTGTTTGTGAGCATACTGTTCCATCACATCTCCTAGCTCATACCCTTTTTTTAATTCCACTCCTATCTCTTCAGGTAGAGGGATTCGAGCACCACTAGCAACATACATTTCACCTGTTTGATCAACTAATGCCCCCCAATTGATAAGAAACAATTGACTATTATATGTAGCAACACCACCTTCTAAACCAATTCCAATACTTGCATCTCCAGAAGAAATAGCGTGTTTTGCTCGATTTTTCGCACCCAAAAGTGTTTCTTCTTCAGAGAATGGCTGAGAAGACACATCAGATGATACATTCATACCAATTACTTTTGCATCCTGAAAAACAGTTTTAACTGCTTGTACTTTAGCTGGATTCTGTGAACCAATAATAATATCCATTTAATTAACCCACCTTATTTAAACTTTAAAAAGAATATTAGTTCTTTTATGAAAGAACTAATATTCCACTCTTTAACCATTATTTTTAATTTGCTCAACTGTACTTTCATCCGTTTGCTTCACTAATTCAACAATTAATGCTTTTGCTGCTGCATAGTCATCTACATGAATCATTGATGCATGTGTATGAATGTAACGAGAAGCAATTCCCACAACTGCAGACGGCACACCTTGATTCGACAAGTGTACTCTACCTGCATCCGTTCCACCTTGTGAAATAAAATATTGATAAGGTATATCATTGGATTCTGCTGTATCAAGTACAAAATCACGCATACCACGATGCGTAATCATTGAGCGATCATAAATACGTAACAATGCACCTTTTCCTAATTGTCCAAAGGCTTTTTCTTCACCAGACATATCATTTGCCGGCGAAGCATCTAGTGCATAGAAAATATCTGGTTGAATCATGTTAGCTGCTACTTGTGCACCACGTAGTCCAACCTCTTCTTGAACGGTTGCACCTGAGAATAATTGGTTCGGTAATGTCTCGTTTTGTAGTTCTTTTAACAGTTCGATCGCCAATCCACAGCCATATCGGTTATCCCATGCTTTAGCTAAAATTTTCTTTTCATTTGCCATTGGTGTAAACGGTGTAATGGGTACAATTTGTTGACCTGGTTTTATTCCAATTCTTATCGCATCTTCTTCATTATCAGCACCAATATCTATTAGCATATTTTTTAGTTCCATTGGTTTTTTTCGTTGTTCTTCTGTTAAATTATGAGGAGGGATAGAACCAATGACACCTACGACAGGACCATTGTCAGTCATTATTTGCACACGTTGTGCTAGAAGTACTTGAGACCACCAGCCACCTAGGGTTTGAAAACGCAGCATACCATTTTTGGTGATTTGCGTAACCATGAAGCCAACCTCATCCATATGACCGGCTACCATTACCTTAGGACCATTACCATGCTTCACCCCAAAAATACCGCCTAAATTATCTTGTATTAATTCGTCAGTATATTTAGAAATTTCCTCTTTCATAAATTTTCTAACAAGATGCTCATTTCCTGGTGCACCCTGCAATTCAGTTAATGTTTTAAATAAACGAAGTGTTTCTTTCTCCATATGTAAGACCTCCCAAAGTTTTAAGCACATATTATTATTGTAACTAACAATTGTATTTGATTCCACTTTTTCTATTCTATAAAAATGAAAAACATAATTATATGGTAAAGAAACATACTACATAGACTGGTGCGTATCAGTGATTCGGTATAAACTACAGTTGTATGTTATACTCACTTTAGATATTGTATTCATTAACATAAAAAACACATATGAGGTGACAAAATGGATTGGAAGAAATTTTTATGTGCTGCTGGGGCAGGCGCACTCCTTGGATATGCGATAAGAGATCGATTATCTCACCAACTTATTAAACCAGAAAACGCGTTAAAATTAGCAAAAGAAGCGTTTAAACAGCTTGGACCAGTTAGTGGGTCATGGATTTACATGAAACCTGAAGAAATAACCAAAAATAGTTTGAACTACACCGTTTATCGCGGTGGAATAACGCGTACAATTGACCATACCAATATCCAATTTGAATTTTATGTAGACGCTAATACAGGCTCCATTATTGAGGTAACTGAAACTGCATAATAAAAAGACAGTGCTCATTTTAAAATATCCTAATGATGTGGATACATTTTAATTTTGCACTGTCTTTTTATAAATTAAACAAATACTGCCCTGCAACGATAAATTGGTTGTCCTTTTGCAGAAAATTTTTCTTCATATTCTGTTTTAATATTTGTTGGATCGTTAAATTCATGTAAGTCTAATACAACTTCTTCAAGCTTCATTCCAAATTGGGAGAAACTCACTAATGAATACTCAAATAATTTTTTATTATCTGTTTTTAATATCACTTCACCATTAGGTTTTAAAATTTGTTTATACAATTCAAGGAATGTTTGGTATGTTAAACGTCGCTTAGCATGCTTGTTTTTTGGCCATGGATCAGAAAAATTTAAATATATTTTATCCACTTCATTCTCATCAAATACTTCTAATAACTTCTCGGCATTCTCATTAATTAAACGTACATTATTAGGTTTTTCTTCCAAGCCTTTTTGAACAGCACTTACGAGAATACTTTTCACCACTTCCATACCAATAAAGCTTATATTTGGGAACTGCTTGGCCATTCCAACAATAAATTGCCCTTTTCCAGTTCCTATTTCCAAATGTATTGGTGAATTAGATTGGAAAACAGATTGCCATTGACCTTTATGGGAAGCTGGATCTAATTTTACCAAATGATCATTTTCTTTCAAAAATTCATCTGCCCACGGTTTATGTCTAGCACGCATAGTGTATCTCCTTTATAATCCAAAATTCTTAGTGAAATTTGACAAGTATAATTTGTTTGTTACGACAAAAAATATAGTCAAGGTGGTGATGACCAATGACTTTAAATGCTTATAATCAATTAAATCTTCTCTCTGATCTATTAAGTGAGCAAGCAGAAGATTGCTGTGGTAGTATTTCTGAATACCAACAGATCAAACGCTTAGTTCAATCTTTGATGGTAAATAAATCTGTTGATGATCAATATTTGATGCAAGTATTACCTGAGATTTACAACTATGGTCGTCAAGGTGAAATTGCTCAAAATTTAGAGCAACACATCTCAACTAACCAAGAGAATATCAATACTTGGCTACAACATATCCCTACTTCATATAGTTAATAGCACGATTTAGAAGTCGTTCGAGCTCATCTAATTGCTTGGCGGCTTCTAATACCTTATTGTTCTTCTGATTATCTATATAAGCTTTGAGAAGTTCAATCATCATATACCAATGCATGCGGATAAACAAGTTATTATCATTTGTTATACCATAATTGTCAAGCCATTGATCCCAATCTGATTCTGGAATATACCAATGTAATAACATCCCTAAATCCAAAGCAGGATCTCCAATTTGTGCATTATCCCAATCAATTAAATATAGTTGTCCAACATCTGATACTAACCAATTATTATGATTTAAATCACAATGACAAACCATTTTCTTCACATTGAACAAATGCTCTATATTATCATCTAAGTAGGCTAATGTTTGATGAATAATCATCGGCATCACTTTCTGTGTAACCTTTGACATTTCTCTAGAAAGAGTGTTGTACATCATCGCAGGATCAATTGGCTTTTTCCCCATTCTTGTCAACATATCTAATAATTCTGTTGAATGATGGATGGTGCTTAACAAGTTTGCTACTGTTGGATGCTGCATTTCTTCTGGATTTAATTCTTTTCCTTCTAGCCATTCTTGCGCAGTAATTACATCCCCATTTTCCAAACGTTTTGTCCAAACAAGTTTTGGAACAATGCCTTGTGCAGACAAAACCGCTAAAAACGGTGAAGAATTACGTTTCAGAAAAAGACGCTTATTCTCATTTTGTGCATAATATGCCTCCCCGGTAGATCCACCAGCTGAAGCAATAATCCATTCTTCCCCAAGAATATCTTGCACGTCTTTCACCTTCCATTCTCTTCAATCATTCTTTTTATCACGTTCAAAAAAAAGACGCTGATTTTAGATTAACTCATATTAGGGGAAAAGATCAAGAAAAAAATATAATTATAATGAAGAAAAATCATCCATTTCTTGTCGCTCCCATTCTGGGCGTTTCATCGCAACAGTATCACAATGCCTTAATATTGCTTCAGCAATTTTCAACTGGTTATATTTTAAAGGTGAAATTAAACTTCTTTGATCATTTAGCCATTTTTGGTGCTGTTCTATACCAATAAATTTTGTCAGATATGGTTCATGCTCAAATTCAATTATATTTGTCCTTGATAACACTATTTTCCGAAATGGAACAGTACCAGTAAATGTAGCTAAAATACTCTTGATTACTGTTTCTGTTCTTTTCAGTGAAAGAATAGGACTCAAAATTTTTGATTGAACATTATTTTCTTCTGTGAACCATGTACGATCATCACCAACAATGATTTTTGTTGATGATGGCCGTTCAATTAAAGAAATGATATCTATGCCAATTGGAGTAATTAATATAATTTCACCATCGATTGATACATTCTTTAATTGAAACACTGGATTATATAGTAATAGAAAAGTATCTGGGAAACGTTGTAAAAAGTATCGTAATGTTAAATTATCATAATACGCACGATCCAAAAATGACATTTCATTCATAGTGGTGGATGCCCATTTTAATTGGAATGGAAGTAATGTATCTAAGAAGTAATATTTTAAATCTTCTTTTGTTTTAGGTAAATCAAAGGAAACATTTTCACTTTCTAAAACTTCTTCTTTTCGTTGAAAAAATTTTTTCCATTTAGATAAAGGTGTATGTGTTTCTTCTTTTTCATAAGTTATTTCATCACTTAAACTTTGTTCTTTTTGTAATTCCCAAGTTTCAATAAGTTTTTTCCAATTCTCTTGCTTTAAACGTATAAATTGTCCAGGATAGTGAAATGGATCTTTTTCATATCTAGAAATATAATTTTCCAATTTTATCAACTGCGCCATATATACACCTCCTCTATCATACTTTCAAAAATATTAATTTTTTCATTTTTATAACTTAACTTCATGTACGGTTTTGTACATTGGTTTTCCTTTTGGTACGACACGATATAAAACAAACCGATCAACGGTGAATGACTTTTCCTCATTCAGTTGCTTTTGTATTTGATCCCATCTTTCATGAATTAAATTACCAGTAGCCCATTTTTTAACCAATGTGATATGAGGTTGATAAGTTCTCTTCTCTTCAGAAAAACCTATTGTTTTTGAGATCGACTCAATTTTATTGTATAAATACAATAAAGGTTCATTTTTCTCTACATCTAACCAACAAACTCTTGGCCTTGTCTGCAAACCAAAATAACCAAATTTACCAATAGACAAGTTGAATGAACCGCTATTAGATAATTGTTCTAATTCATTTATTAATATTTTTTGCTTTTCTAAAGAAACAGCCCCTAAAAATTTTAAAGTAATATGAAAATCAGCATAGTCAACATAATGTTTATATGTAAGGTGGCTAAGCTGTAAAAACTGTTCTTGTTGCGTTTTCATCCATTCTTTTAAATCATCTGGTATAGGTATAGCCAAAAAGTAATGTGAATCGTTCGCCATAGCAAGCACTCCTAATTATATATGGTATCCTTAATTGTCTTTATTGTATTCTTATCACATATTACATATAACTGTGCATGCGCAGGTAATGGTTTATCTAATTTACGATTAATGCCTAAATCATCACCATCAGCTACCAATGTCGCACCATGATCTAATAATTCTTCAAAAGCATCTCGATATGTTTTCCATTTACTTGTTGCAGGAATAAAGAATAGATCATCTCCATGTGTTCTTCTTAGAAGTTGATTGTAAACACTTGAAATCCCTTTACGAAAAGCTGAACGTACAAATAAAGAAGATACTGTTTCGGTCGAAATAATAAATTCATCTACATTCATGTAAGCAAAGTTTTTAAGGTGTTCCTCGTCCATCACTTCAACAATGGTATGAACTTCTGGAGCAATGGATTCGATAGCTGAAGCAATTAATAACGTCTTACCATCGGTCAATTGATCATCCTCTATCATATCATCAGCGAATACTAACACCGATTGTGCTTTGTGTATATTTGCTTTCTCTAATGTAGCTGTTTCGGATGCATTCCCACGTATATAATGGATGTTTTCAGCCAAAATTGGGGCTTTTTCCAGATCATCAATAATAACAATTTCTATGTCATTTGTAGTTTCTAACATCTCTTTAATTGCAAACGCTGCTTTTTTAGACCATCCAATAATAATGTAATGAGCTTGCTCTTTATACATGATATCACCCGTTTCTTTTTTTCTTCGAAATATTGCTAATCCGTCAACAACCTTACCAATTACAACTCCAATAATTCCAATTCCAAATATGTATAAAAATATTGCAATTAATCTTCCACTCAGTGTGACAGGAGAATAGTCACCATAACCCACGGTTGTTACCGTAGTCATTACCCACCAAAATCCATCAAAAAAAGTAGGAAAGGTTTCATTTTCTACAAAGGAAATAAGATAGGATGTAATAACAACTAATAAGATACTTGATAAAAATAAAATACTATTTTGGATTTTAATCATTTTTTTTATTATTTTACGTATAACATACATATAGGGTAACCTCCCTTACAAAATATTAAGAAATTGTTAAAACTGTATTAAGACTGGTCTTATGCAGTAAAAAGGTGTAAAATGTAGATAACTTCAAGATTCAGCATCACCACAAGTTTGATGACATCATTAAGGAGTGGTTTTTTGAATCAATCAACAACCCGTATGCTTACTCGTGTAAAGGCAGTATACTTGTTTATTAGAAAGAACGGACCGGTAACTACAATTGAGATTGCCGAGGAATTTGGTATTACCGATCGAACGGTCCAAAGAGATCTTAATGTTCTAGAGTATAATGGCCTAGTTGAGAGTCCAAGTCGGGGAAGCTGGAAAGTTACGAAAAAGAAAGTAAAGATTTCCTGAAATTTATTACCATATACAATTGCTGACTAGAATCAGACATGTCAGCTTATTTTTTTGCTTCTATATTTTTAAGATACATGATTTCTTCCTCATCCAATTCACGATATTCGCCTTTTTCTAATTGATCATCTAAATGCCAATCCCCTATTGCTATTCTTTTTAGATAGACAACATATTTGTTGACTGCAGCAAACATTCGTTTAATTTGATGATATTTTCCCTCTGTAATCGTAACATAAATTTCCGATTCTATATCACTAACTACAACTTCTAATCGTGCTGGCTTTGTTACATAACCATCATCTAAGCGAATTCCTTGTGTAAAGGTACGCACATCTTCTTCTGTTACTTTTCCTTCTATTTTTGCATAGTACGTCTTTCCAACATTTTTTTTAGGTGACAATAATTGATGCGCTAACTTCCCATCATTTGTTATAAGCAATAATCCTTCCGTATCTTTATCTAATCGCCCGACTGGAAATGGCTCGCGTAATTGATCTAATGGTTCCAATAAATCAATTACAGTCTCTTCTCGACTATCTTCTGTAGCAGTAATAAGCCCTGCCGGTTTATGTAACATAAAATAAACAAAAGGTTTATAAAAGACTTGTTCTCCAAAAACAGTAATATGATCAGTAACTGGATCTATATGTGTCTTTCCATCTTTAATGACACAATTGTTATTCTGAACAGCTCCTTGTTTCAGAAGCTGCTTTACTTCTTTCCTACTTCCATATCCCTCATTTGATAATAATTTATCAATACGCATGTTCTTCAAACCCCTTTTTATACTGATTTCCTCCGAAATAATTTATCTACTATACGAATTCTACCACCTAAAATACGCTCTAATAAAGTTGATGCATAACTTAAGGTTAAATATATCCCTGCTCCTATAGTTACTGTGATAGCAAGTATTACAACATTTTCAATTCTACCATCATTATAAGTTATCCAAAAATTAAGTATCCATTTCATTAAAGCAACAGCTAATCCAGTAATGGTCGTAAAGATTACAATTAACATTGTCCTTTTCATTAATTGTCTTAAAGAGAATCCAATGGATTGCTTGATTCGTATCACATTTAATATCACTGTTAGAACCGAGGCAAATAATGTAGCAATAACAGCACCTTGTGGTCCAAATAAATGCATTAACGGTATATTCAATAACCCTTTTAATACTAAGCCTGCAGTCAAACTAACCACTGCATATCGCTGTTGATTAATAGCTTGTAAAATGGAGGATGTTACAGTGAACAAACCAAAGAACAATGCAACAGGAGCATACCAGCGTAATAATGATCCGTTTAAATCAATGTACTTTCCCACACCATAAAAAGCGCCCCAAGCTTCATAAGAAAGAATAGACATGCCTACAACCGCTGGTACAATTAATAACATGATTATTTGTAATGACTGATTAATTTGTGCAAATAATTGTGTCTTATTTCGGTCTACAAATGTTTTTGTTAGTGTTGGTAACGTTGCTAAAGATAAGCCAGTAGCTAAAGTGATTGGAATCATCACTAATTTGTGACCATATAAAATAATATTAGAAAGCGCATTATCTATAAATGCACTACTTTCATAGCCAATAGAAAGTAATGTTCGTTCAAATGTAATGGAGTCAATTTGTTGATATAAAGGAATTGCTAATCCTACCATTACAAAGGGCCCTGCATAGCGAAATAATTCTTTAAATAATGTGCTTGTTTTGAAATCGTATGTTTTTACTTGTTGATTCATTGCGCGATCTAAATGTGGTTTTCTTTTTCTCCAATATAAAAATAGTATAATCGCTGAAGCAATCGCACCTATAAAAGCAGAAAATGTAGCAAAACCGACTGCCAACGTAATATACGTATCATCGATAAAATGAATAATAACAAACACAGACCCAAGCAAAAATACAATTCTTACGATCTGTTCAACTACTTGTGAAATTGCAGTTGGTCCCATTGATTCATGTCCCTGAAAGAACCCTCTAGTAATACTCATAGCTGGAATAACTAATAATGCAAAGCTAATCATTTTAAAAACCATAGCAACATCAGCTTCAGTAATTCCTTGTGCATTAGATGGGATATACAATTTTGCTAATAGATCTGATCCAAAAAACATGGTTAAGAAAGCTAATAAACCAGTAAATAGCATAAAGCGAAGTGCAACCTTGTACATCTTCCTACTTGTGCGATAATCCCCTAATGAATTATATTTTGCCACAAACTTCGACACAGCAAGCGGAATGCCTACAGTAGATAAACTAATAAATATACTGTATGGTCCATAAGCTAGGCCATAAAGCTTTCCACCAGCAGCTCCCACTAAACTTTCAAATGGAATAGTATAGATCATTCCGATAAATTTAGAAAAAAACGTTGCACCTGTTAATAACAATGTACCACGTAAAATTGTGTTTTTTGACATATTTTCACCTTAATCCTTAAATTAATCCAATGGTATTATTCTATCATAGATAACAAAATCAGCTACTATTTCAAATAAAATTTTATTATTACATTTTAGTTAATTTCACAAATGAATCATTTTCATATATGATGAAATATGATTAATCCCTTAATAATCATTGTAGTACAGGAAGGATGAATGTTTTGACTTATCAAGTAATCGTTATAGGTGGTGGACCATCAGGTCTAATGGCTGCAATAGCCGCTGCTGAACAAGGTGCATCAACTTTATTAATTGAAAAAGGCAATAAATTAGGCAAAAAACTTGCTATTTCTGGTGGGGGTAGATGTAATGTTACCAATCGGCTTCCACAAGATGAATTAATAAAACACATTCCAGGTAATGGTCGATTTTTATATAGTGCTTTTTCTGTCTTTAACAATTATGATATCATTGATTTTTTTGAGAACTTAGGTGTTGCGTTAAAAGAAGAAGATCACGGTAGAATGTTTCCAGTCAGTAATAAGGCAAAGGATGTAGTTAATGCTTTATTAGACCGACTTCACACGCTTGATGTGACAATTCGAAAAAACACAACTGTAGAAGCGATAAATTATCAAGAAAACAATCATACCATTATTCTAAACGATGGAGAAAAAGTTACCACTAAATCTGTAATTATAGCTGTTGGTGGTAAAGCTGTCCCATATACTGGATCTACTGGCGATGGTTATAAATGGGCTAAAATGGCTGGTCACACCATTACTGATCTATACCCTACAGAAGTTCCGTTGCTTTCTAATGAAGACTTTATCAAACATAAACAATTACAAGGTCTAGCCCTACGAGATATAGAATTATCCGTTTTAAATAAAAAAGGCAAGAAAATTATTACACACAGAATGGACATGTTATTTACTCACTTTGGTGTGTCAGGTCCTGCTGTGCTACGATGCTCTCAATATGTTGTAAAAGAATTAAAAAAAGGAGAAACACCTGTAACCATGCAAATTGATTGTTTCCCTGATAAAACAGAGGAGCATTTACTAACTGAAATAAATACCTCTCTAACTTCCAATCCTAAAAAAACATTTCGCAATATTTTTAAGGGTATGATTCCTGAGAGGTACTTAGATTTTTTATTACAAAAGAATAATATTTCTGATACAATAAAATGTGCTAATATTTCCCGGGAAATGTGCATTCACTTTATTCATGATCTTAAAGGGTTCTCTTTTACGGTAAATGGTTCTCAACCGATAGAAAAAGCCTTTGTAACGGGTGGTGGAGTTTCTATTAAAGAAATTGTTCCAAATACAATGCAATCTAAAAAAATGGACCGACTATATTTTTGTGGCGAAATTTTAGATATTCATGGGTATACTGGTGGCTATAACATTACTTCTGCTTTAGTGACAGGACGTGTCGCCGGAATGAATGCTGCTTGGGAAGCACTTGGTTAAATTAGAATTCATTTATTACTAACACTTTATATTTAGTGGTAATAATGCTTGATAGAATAACGTAATTAGTACATCTTTGAGTTATTTACTGAATTAGGCTTGTATTTAATCTTTATTGTTCATACATTCAATATTTATAGCAACCAGGGTTCCAGTTAACTGGAACCCTGGTTGCTATTATCCCAGAATTAAGAATAGAATTCTAATAATCGTTTAGCCCTTTGCTAAAATGGAGCACACCATTACATTAGTAAAGAACCGATGTAAATATACTGCTTTTGATATGCATATTTTTACATTAGGCTCTTGTTGTCAATAATTCGCCATTTGCTGACCTCACAAATACTGTAGTATATCGAACACGTCATCTAAATCAATGGATTAAATTTGTTGACTGTATGATAGAAGGGTATTCTCTTGGTAAATCTACTAAATTAGTTGATAATGTTAATTGCGCTAGATTGTTCTGCTGCAACAAAAACTGTTATCATCATTAAAACAGATACAAATATCTAATTTTGAAGGTATCGTAGAAATGGACGAGTCCTATATCCTATACTTAAAAAAGGACAAAGAAAGACTGTTACTATAAATGATTTGATGTTTAAAGGGGATTTAATACAAAATATGAAATATATGATACACTTAGGTCATTTAGATTCGCGATATAAACATTATTTCTTGTTCGACTAACGGACAGGAATGTAGAATAAGGCAATAGCAATTCATATTATAAAGTAGACAGGGGGATAAAAATGAATAATCGTGTTGCAGGATTGTTATTGATTGGCTTATCATTATTAACCGCAGTTATTGCTTATTCGTTAGGTGAACTAATTGATACAATCAAGGCTTCCTCCGCACATATTGCAGGAGTAATATCAGGAAGTGGTAGCAGTAGTTTAGCATGGGGCGGAAACCCTCCTGTGTCTATTGTGCCAATAATTCTAATTATCATATCGTTATTTATAGGTGTATATCTTCTCAAACAGGATTGAAAGCCAGTTCTTAAACGGGTGCGATTGCTGAAAAAGTAGCAGTCACTATAATACTATTTCGCAGTGTAGTTAAATAAAAGGGAGACGATAAAATGGGACCTAAAGAGATATTACTTTCTTTAGCAAAGGTTTTTTTATATTTTGCATTGGCCTTTATTTTACTTAGTAGTTTATATGATTACCAACCACTAACTCCTTCAGCAAAAATTATTATATCAACTTTGGTAATAATAGAAGCGATAAGTCTTATTAGAAAAATCGATAATAGAAACAAAAAGTAATTGATTACTTTCTTGAAGTAACAGGGGGTGATTGTTCAGTAAGTAACAGTCTCTACTATTGATGCTACTTTACTGAACACTTGGGGGGATATTTAAATTAGAAATATCTTTTAAGATTGATTTCCTTCCCTATTTATTCATAGGTGAATAAATTATTAATGCTTATTAACTATTGGGTGCATTAGTTTAACAAGCTAATATTACAAAAAGGAACTTCCTGATTTGTGAAAGTTCCTTTTTGTAACTAATATCAACACTAAACTTTAACAGATCCTTACATTAAAAAAACCTTTGAAATAAATTCAAAGGTTTTTTATTTGCCTAGCGACGTCCTACTCTCACAGGGGCAAGGCCCCAACTACCATCGGCGCTGAAGAGCTTAACTACTGTGTTCGGCATGGGAACAGGTGTGACCTCTTCGCTATTGTCACTGGGCCTTCATGATGAAGGTCAGTTCGACGTTGTCACAGGACGTGACGTCCTTAGTCAAACATCCATTGGATTGAAAGATGCACCTTCAAAACTAGATAAGACAGACAAGTATTCATATCATATATAATCTAGCTCCATCAACCAACAACTGGGTGTCTTCGCCAATTGCCCTACGATAAGTCATCATCAATTTCTTGTCAGAAATTGTGATTCCTTTATCTCAGTTAATTGTCTCCAGCCACTGCGTTGTTAAACGGTTGATTCCGCTTTTTTAATATAGTTAAGTCCTCGATCGATTAGTATTCGTCAGCTGCACGTGTCACCACGCTTCCACCTCGAACCTATCTACCTCATCGTCTCTGAGGGATCTTACTCTAAAAGATGGGAAGTCTCATCTTGAGGGGGGCTTCATGCCCACGTGTTACTCACCCGTCCGCCGCTCATTCCACAAGCGCTCACCCCGAAGGGTGATTGCTTGCTTCCTGCGCTCGACTTGCATGTATTAGGCACGCCGCCAGCGTTCGTCCTGAGCCAAGATCAAACTCTCCATAAAATTGCTTGCACATGGATGTGCTGATGCCGATGTTGCAACACGGATGTCGCGAACCTAGTCGGCAATCATTGAGTTTGCTTACTCATTACTTGACTAGCATGTTACTTCTTAACATATTGGTTGTTTTGTTCAGTTTTCAAAGATCAAAAATGTTTGCCACGTTGTCTCTGTGACAGTAATTATATACTAACACAAGCTGAGAATGTTGTCAATATTTTTTATAAATTGTCTGATCAACAAATCAAAGCAGCAAGATAAATAATACAGGACACATTAAATAAAGTCAATAGATTTCCCGCAGAAAGATTCACAACGTACAAACACTTCTAAATGAAGAACATTGACATATTGTCCATAGCGAAAGGGATTTTAATTCCACATGCAGAAACAAAACATATGATACACTAAAATTATCTATCTTTAACACTATTTCTTTTTTAATAAGAAATGATGTAAGAGGTACTCAAATAAATAAAAAGAGAGTTGGATTATTATTATTAATAAAAAACAAATTACCCTTGTTACTATATTCGTTTTAATATTAATTAGCAGTATTCGTTTTTTTATTGCATACGAAGAAGAAAGTGCAATAAAGGATGATACTATATCATACCTAAAAGAAATGGGATATGATACGGATGTTGATATAGAAAACATGTCTGTTGTGGACATAGGTGAAAATAAAGGCTTAACAGCTGTTGTAGTGACTTTCAAGGATGAACCCAAACTTGATTACTTTTACACTTATGAAGACGGTACTAAAAAAATTATACACATAGATGTTGTAAATAAAGAATCGATTCAAACCAAGTATTAACCATAAAGAGAACTAGCAATTACTTTTTTACCAATGCCACTTAATGAACAACTTTCATACTTCAAAGTGGAAATGGTAATTGTTTTAAGTAAACTGTCTATAACTACGTACGTTGGTTTAATAGAAAAAAGACAAACAGCACTTCCTTTTATCGGAAGCACTGTTTGTTTCTCACGACACCATTATTTTTAACAAAGCTTTAGGAAATAAGCATCTAATTAATTAGCAACAATATTAACAAGTTTACCAGGCACTGCAATAACTTTTCTAACAGTCTTTCCTTCTAACCTTTCCTTAATTGCTTCATTATCTAATGCTTTTTCTTCTAATTCTTCTTTAGTCGCATCTTTATTTACCATCATTTTTGCTCTAACCTTACCCATTACTTGGATGACTATTTCCACTTCACTTTCTACAAGTTTTGCTTCATCAAATGCTGGCCAGGATTGATAAGCAACCGTATCATCATGTCCTAGTTTATTCCATAGTTCTTCTGTTAAATGAGGTGCAACTGGAGATAACAGTTTAACAAATCCTTCTGCATAATCCTTGGAAATTTGATCTGCTTTATATGCTTCATTCACAAAAACCATCATTTGAGATATACCTGTATTAAAACGAAGATCTTCAAAGTTATCTGTTACTTTTTTCACTGTTTCATGGTATACCTTTTCTAGCGTATCCTCGGTAACACTATCTACTATTTTAGATGATACTTCGTTTGTTTCCTCTGTAATAAATAAACGCCATACACGATCTAAAAATCGACGTGCACCGTCTAATCCAGTTGTTGACCAGGCAATTGATGCATCCAATGGTCCCATAAACATTTCATATAAACGTAATGTGTCTGCACCATGTGTTTCAATAATTTCATCTGGATTAACAACATTACCTTTTGACTTACTCATTTTTTCATTGTTTTCCCCAAGAATCATCCCTTGATTATACAACTTCATAAATGGTTCTTTTGTTGGTACGACACCAATATCATACAAAAACTTATGCCAGAAACGTGCATAAAGCAAGTGTAATACAGCGTGTTCTGCTCCACCGATATAAATATCTACAGGTAACCATTTCTTTAGTTCGTCATAATCAGCTAATTTCTCTGTGTTTGTCGGATCAACAAATCGCAAGAAATACCAACAACTACCTGCCCATTGTGGCATCGTATTTGTTTCTCTACGACCTTTCATTCCAGTCTTTGGATCTACCACATTCACCCAATCGCTAATATTCGCTAGTGGAGATTCTCCAGTACCTGATGGTTTAATTTCTGTTGTTTTTGGAAGTACCAATGGTAATTCGTCTTCCTTCACACCTGTAGTCGTTCCATCTTCCCAGTGAATGATTGGGATTGGCTCGCCCCAATAACGTTGACGACTAAACAACCAATCTCTCAGTCGGTAAGTGACTTTCTTTTCACCTTTGTTATGTGTCTCTAGCCATTCTATCGCCTTACTGATTCCGTCTTCTTTATTCAGACCATTTAAAAAATCTGAATTAATATGCTTCCCATCACCTACATACGCTTCTTTAGAGACGTCACCACCCTCAAGTACCGGAACAATATCTAGGTCAAATTGCTTTGCGAATTCGTAGTCACGTTCATCATGTGCTGGAACAGCCATTATAGCCCCTGATCCGTAACTCATTAAAACATAGTCAGCAATCCATATAGGTAATTTTTTACCATTGATTGGATTCACTGCATACGCACCAGTAAATACACCTGTCTTATCTTTTGCCAGATCTGTGCGTTCTAGGTCGCTTTTTAACTTTACTTCATCTAAATAACGTTGGACATTTTCCTGCTGCTCGGAGGTAACAACTTTATCTACCAATGGATGTTCAGGAGCTAGCACTGCATAAGTTGCACCAAACAGTGTGTCTGGACGCGTTGTAAATACAGTAAAGTTTTCATCCAGCCCATCAATACCGAAAACAACTTCTGCCCCTTCTGAACGACCAATCCAATTTCGTTGCATATCTTTAATACTTTCTGGCCAATCTAATTCTTCAAGATCTTCTAACAATCGATCAGCATAAGCCGTGATTTTAAGCATCCATTGTTTCATCGGTTTACGTTCAACTGGATGACCACCTCGTTCACTTTTACCATCAATTACTTCTTCATTAGCTAGAACAGTACCTAGCGCAGGACACCAATTGACAGCAACCTCATCTACGTAAGCTAGACCTTTTTCATATAATTTCAAGAAAATCCATTGTGTCCATTTATAATAGTTAGGATCGGTTGTATTAATTTCACGGTCCCAATCATAAGAAAAACCTAACTCTTGAATTTGTCTCCGAAATGTATCTATATTTTTTTTGGTGAATTCTGCTGGATCATTTCCGGTGTCTAATGCATATTGCTCAGCAGGTAAACCAAACGCATCCCATCCCATTGGGTGTAAAACTTCATATCCTTGCATACGTTTCATTCTAGAAATGATATCTGTCGCCGTATAACCTTCGGGATGACCTACGTGTAAACCTGCACCCGACGGATACGGGAACATGTCTAACACATAAAACTTTTCCTTAATTGTTTTTGTGTTTGTTTTAAAAGTTTTATTCTCTAACCAGTATTTCCGCCATTTCTCTTCAATTTTCTTATGATTAAATGACATCTGTTATATCCTCCTTCAAAATAATTACCAAAAAGAACGTTTGTTCTGTATGTATAAAAAAAGACACTCATCCCTAAAAATGGGACGAGAGTCTTCCCGCGGTACCACCCAAGATTAATGTCTACTCAAACAGACACTCACTTTTCTTTCTTTAACGCAGAAAAATACGGTAATAGCTACTATTCGTTCACCATTACAACATAAAAGGCGAGTTCATAAAGAACAAGAGCAACTTCCACCAACCGTTACCTCTCTAAATTATCTTGTATCACTTTACTACTATTCCTTATCATTGTTATTCCTTCTTATTGTACACGTATTTTAAAAAAAACACCACCATTTGTCAAGTTAACACAAACTGATTTCAACATAATGTTCGATTAATCATTTTCTGTTTCTCAAGAAAAAATCTCCCATAATAGGGAGATTAATTAATCATGTAATTGATTTTCATCTAATATCATGTCATTTAAATATCGACTAACTTGTAAGTGTAGACGATGAAGTTGTTCTTTTTGCTGATGATTCGCACTGTGCATTAATTTCTCAATTTCAGCTTCCAAATTACTTAATTCCGTTTGAGCTTGATTGTATGATGTGTTTATTTCATAACCATTTCGATTAGCTTGATCTAATTCATGTTTTGCCTGTGTAATGATTTCTTCTGTTTTATTTATCATTGCTTCCATTGATTCTCTTGTTGCCATATTATCACCTCATTTTTTAGCTTGTACAAAACGGAATAAATCATACGCCCCAGTGATTTTCATCATTGATTCGTGCTACAATAAATCATATGCTAAACAAGCATTTATTTTATTATTTAAAAAGGAGTTTTTTTGTTGCAAAATCCATTTCCATATTCGTTTGATCAAAAACGGTATCACTCATGGAATTATCATTTAAAAAATACGTTTGGTGAAAAAATATTTAAAGTGGCACTTGATGGAGGGTTTGATTGTCCTAATCGAGACGGCACAGTTGCACATGGTGGTTGTACATTTTGTTCTGCTGCAGGAAGCGGAGACTTTGCTGGTGATCGAGTCGATGACTTAGAAACGCAATTTAATAAAGTGAAAGAGAGCATGCACCATAAATGGAAAAATGCTAAATACATGGGTTATTTTCAAGCATACACGAATACACATGCACCAGTCAGTGAACTGCGTGAAAAATTTGAGACCATTTTAAAGCAAGATGGTGTCATTGGTCTATCTATCGCAACACGACCAGATTGCTTACCTGATGATGTTGTCGACTATTTAGCAGAACTAAATGAACGTACTTACTTGTGGGTTGAATTGGGATTGCAGACCATGCACCAACAAACATCTGACCTAATTAATCGTGCACACGATATGGCATGTTATCTACAAGGAGTAGAAAAATTACGCAAACATAACATTCGTATTTGCACACACATTATCAATGGTCTGCCTGGAGAAGATTATCAAATGATGCTTGATACTGCCAAAGCTGTTAGTGAAATGGATGTTCAAGGGATAAAAATTCATCTGATGCATTTGCTAAAGGGAACGCCAATGGTAAAGCAATATGAAAAAGGAATGTTAAGATTCATGTCTAAAGAGGATTACATTAAGCTTGTTGTTGACCAGTTAGAAATACTGCCACAAGAAATGATTATTCATCGTATTACAGGGGATGGACCACCAGAATTATTAATTGGACCAATGTGGAGTATGAATAAATGGGAAGTGTTGAATGCTATTGACGCAGAACTTTTACGTCGTGATAGCTGGCAAGGAAAGTACTACAATACTACACCAAAGGTACTCACATGTTAAAACCTATCTTATCGTTTGCGCATGAGTTAATCGAAGCTGCAATTGAACCAGGAGACTTGGTTGTTGATGCAACATGTGGCAATGGAAATGACACAGTCATCCTCAGTAAAAGAACAGGTAATGGCGGGAAAGTATTAGCTTTTGACATTCAAGAACAAGCAATAGAAACAACAAAGAAACGTTTGGTTCAACATCAAATTACAAATGTAGAGCTTATTTTAGATGGACATGAACACGTGGAGCAATATATCCCGCAACAAATGAAACACAAATTAGCTGGTGCAATATTTAATCTTGGTTATCTTCCTAGAAGTGATAAACAAGTAATTACCAAGCCAGCCACTACAATAAAAGCAATCGATAAAATAGCTACTACTTTAAAGCCAGGTGGCATCATAGTATGTGTGGTTTATCATGGCCATCCTGGTGGCGAAGAAGAGAAACAAGCGTTGTTAAATCATTTCACTACTTTTGATCAAGATCATTTTCGTGTACTCCAGCACGGATTTATTAATCAAATGAACAATCCCCCCTTTATATTAGCAATAGAAAAGAAAAGCCAAAGAAATTAATTTTCTTTGGCTTTTCCTTTAAAATGATTGTATATTTTAATGTTCAGATGAAAGAAAGTAGAGTGAATACCACTCGCCTGCAACAACATTTTAGTCACTTCTTTACCATTGCTTAGCTTTTTCACTTTTGGATCTGCTAAATATAGTCCAACTAGCCCCTTATGTACCATTTCATGAAAATGTCTATGTGGTAGTGGTTGTATACTTTTATTTGTCTGCTTTATAAAAAACAATAGTCGTTCTTTCAGATGCTGTTCATCACGATAGTAATGGCAGAAATTCAAATCATCTTCCTCTAAATCTTCTTGTTGATCGATATAATAATCTAATAAAATATGTAGGCCTTGCATAAATGGAAAGTAACTATCGAATATTTTTTTAGCTAAATAATCATCCGCTTTTCCAGCCATTGCATAAGAGACTATACAAAAGATTCCTAAGGTCGATCCACTAGATGCGGAAAATTCATACCAGCTTAATGATGGCCATTTATCCTTAAATTTTTTATACCAATTTTCCAATCGTGGAATACGCTCTTCTTTCTTTACGTGTTTGTACACTTGTAAATCACTATATAATTGTTCTAACTGCAAGCAGTACTGTTGAATGATTGAGTAAGATGGCAAAGTAAGTAATGCTTGTTGACAGGTTTGAACAAGTTCAGATAAATACCCCCCATCATCTTGATCGGAACGATAGGCATAGTAATTTTTTAATGGCGCATCTGGTGAAAGTGCATCTTCCATTGATTGATGCAGCATACGAAAATCTTTGGGATCTAACGAAGTACTTCGATCACATAAATTATCTAAATAATCGCTTATTGTTTGATAAGCAACAATAAATTCAATGGAATCTAACCATCTATCTTCCGCTAACACACTATAAACACTACCACCTTGGCAATGAAACTTTTTTGATTGTATACTCGCTAGAGCTTGTTCCCTTAATTCTTGATTTGGAATTAATTCGGCTTTGTTTTTCCAATAATGCAATTGTTTTGAGACTTCTGGAAATATTTTTTTAAAAACAGATCGCATAAGTAATGGTGCAAACCTCGTAACTTGATAACGCACAGTTAATACCTCATTTCTTTTAAAACCTCGAAAATTTCATCTCCATACAGTATACCATCTATTTTCATCTTTTGTTTTACATAAAAATGACTTTTTTGCTTGATACACAATATATCACATTTACAATAGCTAATTGTCCTATGAAGGAAAAATGCATCCATTTGCTTAAATAAGCCTGGATGCATCAGGATTACATTGTATCTACCATACGCTTACTTCTTTCAATTTCACCCTCGAATTCTTCTTCAACATATAATTTATGCCATAACATGAACATTAAAACAGTCCAGATCTTTCTACTGTAATCTCCTTTTCCTTTACAGTGATCCTCAAGCAATTTTAAAATATACGTTTTCTTCAGCAAATGGTCTGTTTTGCTTTCTTTAATTAGTTTAATTGCCCAATCATATAATTCATTCTTTAACCAATGCCTAATCGGAACAGGAAAACCTAATTTTTTTCGATCTAGTACATGATCAGGTACAATTCCTCTAGCAGCTTCCCTTAAAATAAATTTTGTTGTGCCATTGGCAATTTTTTGATCAACAGGGATCTGACTGGCTACACGAAACACTTCTTTATCTAAAAATGGTACACGTAACTCTAAAGCATGTGCCATTGTCATTCGATCAGCCTTTAATAAGATATCTCCTCGAAGCCACGTGTGAATGTCGACATATTGCATTTTATGCACTGCATGCTCTTTGGATACTGCACCATAGAGTGGAGTGGTAATCTGCTGGTATACATTGTTGGGATGATAGTGTTGTAAAATATTCTTCTTCTCACTATTTTCAAACATTTTCGCATTTCCAATGTATCTTTCTGATAAAGGTGTTGTCCCACGCTCCAGAAAGCTTTTACCCTTCATTCCTTCTGGTAACACTTTTGCTAGTCGTTTAAGCAATTGGTTTAACATATTTGGTAGTTTGTTAAAAATTCTCAAATCATGTGGTTCACGATAAATATTATAACCACCAAATAATTCATCTGCACCTTCACCTGATAGCACTACTTTCACTTGTTTACTAGCTTCTCTTGCTACAAAGTACAATGGCACGCAAGCTGGATCTGCAAGCGGATCATCCATATGCCAAATGATTTTTGGTAACTCTTTTACAAATTCTTCTGGGGTAATCGTATAAGAAACATTTTCCACATTCAATTTCTGTGCTGTTTCTTTTGCAACATCTACTTCAGAATAACCTTCTTGTTCGAACCCTACTGAGAATGTTTTTATATCAGGGTTAAACTGTTTTGCAATAGAAACAATAAGAGAGGAGTCAATTCCCCCAGACAAAAACGAACCTACAGGTACATCACTGCGCATATGAACGTTGACCGAATCAAATAGTACCTTTTGAATACGATCTACCCATACATGCTTTTCTTTTTTGATAGGATAAAAACCAGCCTGCCAATAAGCATAAAATGTAATAGACGCGTCCTTTTGTTTAATAAAATAATGACCTGGCTCTACTTTATAAATATCTCCAGACATGGATAATGGTTCTGGAACATATTGAAAGCTAAGATAATGCTGTAATGCCTCTAAATTTACTTCTTCATTATCTAGGTAAGTTAAACTCTTCTTCTCTGAAGCAAACTGTATCTCTTGATCGGCTTTTTTATAATAAAGTGGTTTTATTCCAAAAGGGTCACGTGCACCATAAAACGTCTCTTCTTGTTTATCCCATATCAAAATCGAGAACATTCCACGCAATTGTTTAAAAGCTTCTTCACGATAATGATGAAACATTGAAATAACAACTTCTGTATCAGAATCGGTTTCAAATTTATAGCCCTTTTCGATTAATAAATTCTTTAGTTCAATGTAGTTATAAATCTCTCCATTAAATACCATCCAATACCGTTCATCTTGATATGAAAATGGTTGATGACCATGCTCTAAATCAATAATACTCAATCGTCGAAAGGCAAAAGATACATATGCATCCTCATAATATCCTTCATCATCAGGACCACGATGCGTAATAAGTGCATTTTGAGAATATAATTCATTTGTTTCATCGTTTCGTTTGGGTTGATTTCTTATAATACCAATAAAACCACACATATGCTTCAATTCTCCTCATTTAATTACAAACTTGTATTTACATTAAAATTAGACGTTTCTTATGTCACTATTGTTTCATTTATTGTTATTTTACTTGAAATGCATTTTATTCTCAAAAAATAAGAGTCTAAAAAGCACTAGGTTCTATACCTAGCACTTTCATATTTTTTTATTTTATTGTACAAACGCTTGTAATGCTTCTACCTTATCCAAGCTTTCCCAAGGAAATACAACATCTGTTCTTCCAAAATGACCATAAGCAGCAGTTTGACGATAAATTGGCTTACGTAAATCAAGCATTTTTATAATTCCTGCTGGACGCAAATCAAAAATCGCTCTTACTGCTTCTACCAATTTTTCTTCATCCACTTTACCACTACCAAATGTATTAATGGAAATAGATACAGGTTCTGCTACACCAATTGCATAAGCAAGCTGCACCTCACATGCTGTTGCTAGTTCAGCTGCCACAATATTTTTGGCAACATATCTGGCTGCATAAGCTGCAGAACGGTCTACTTTTGTAGCATCCTTACCGCTAAATGCACCACCACCATGACGAGCATATCCACCATACGTATCAACAATAATTTTTCTTCCCGTTAAACCAGCATCCCCTTGAGGTCCACCAATAACAAATCGACCTGTTGGATTAATAAAATATTTTGTGTGATCATCTAATAGATCTTCTGAAACAATCGGTTTAATTACATGTTCTTTTAAATCCTTTTGAATCTTATCTAATGGAATATCTGGATGATGTTGGGTAGAGATAACAATTGTATCTATTCGAATTGGGTTATCCTGTTCATCGTATTCTACTGTGACCTGTGTTTTGCCATCTGGTCTTAAATAATCTAATGTTTTATCTTTTCTCACATCAGCAAGTTGTTTGGCTAATTTATGCGCCAAAGCAATTGGTAAAGGCATTAATTCTTTTGTTTCATTGTTTGCGTAACCAAACATCAACCCTTGGTCTCCTGCACCGATCGCTTCGATTTCATCATCGGTCATATTACCTTCACGCGCTTCTAATGCTTGGTCAACACCACCAGCGATATCAGGTGATTGCTCATCAATTGCTGTCAGCACTGCACAAGTCTCGGCATCAAATCCAAATTTTGCTCTTGTATATCCAATTTCTTTAATGGTTTTTCTAACAATTTGTGGGATATCTACATACGTAGATGTAGTAATTTCTCCAGCAACTAACACTAATCCTGTCGTCACAGTAGTCTCACACGCTACACGTGCATTTGGATCATTTTTTAAAATTTCATCAAGAATCGCATCAGAGATTTGATCACTAATTTTATCAGGATGCCCCTCTGTTACTGATTCTGAGGTGAATAATCGACGATTTGCAGCCATTCTGCTAAATCTCCCTTCTTACACTTCTACCGACTATAAAATTTTGTCGAATAAATTTATTTTACGCGTTCCTTATTTATTCTGCAATAATAATGTCTAGTAACTTTATGCTTTTCCTAATAGTAACTAGTTTACATCATTTATTTATCTTTAGGAATACACTCGAATGTTATCGTAACGGAACCCTTTATTATTGTCAATATAAATGAGCCTTATTGCTAATGAATCTAATGAATTCGACAGGTTCCATTTGTACATTTATTTTTAAATAATCGGTAACGATTTCTTGCTACAAAACGATAAATTGGATTCCCGATCCGATCTGCATATGGTAAATAAGCTAGTAAACCTAACCAGCTAGTAAGTACACAACGAAGTAAAATATACCTAACAGCATAAAAACCTTTTACTATCTTTCCATCCGGTCGTTTTAAATGAATCTCTCCTTCTAATGCTTGCTTATCTTTTTCTGAAAGCTTTATTCTTTGCTGATACTCCTGTAACGATTCCCATTTAAACACACGAAACCAATCGAACCACTTCATTATTTTTTTACTTTGATTACAAAGATAACAATATTGGTCATATAAAATAAGGGTCTTCATTTTAAAAACACCTCCTAATACAAGTATTCCACTTCTCTTTTCCCATTAATCCTTTATCCTTTTAGAAAGAAACTAGGCAAGCACACATTTTAATTTTTTCGCATAGAGTAAAGCAAATCATTGAATGAAGGAGCCCTATTATGAAAAAACATTATTTTTTACCTATATCATTTTTGTTGTTACTCTTCATTACTGGTTGCACAAATACAAATGATTTAACTGAAGTAAAAGTTGCTGAAGTTACTAGAAGTATCTTTTATGCACCACAATACGTTGCATTAGAAGAAGGCTATTTTGAAGAAGAAGGATTAGAAGTTGAGCTACAAACAATTGCTGGCGGAGATAAGGTAATGACTTCTCTTTTATCTGAAGGATCAGACATTGGTTTAGTTGGATCAGAAACATCTATTTATGTAAAAGCACAAGGAGCAGAAGACCCTATTATTAACTTTGCACAATTGACCCAAACCGATGGAACCTTCCTTATCGCTAGAGAACCCGTTGAAAATTTTTCATATGACGATTTAAAAGAAAGTGAGTTTTTAGGTCAACGCAAGGGTGGGATGCCACAAATGGTTGGAGAATATGTACTTAAAGAACACGGCATTGATCCACACAAAGATTTGAATTTGATTCAAAATATTGACTTTGCAAACATTGCTAGTTCTTTTTTATCTGGTACCGGTGATTATGTACAATTATTTGAACCAACGGCTAGCCAATTCGTAAAAGATGGAAATGGTACCATTGTAGCTTCTTTTGGTGAAGATTCTGGTCATGTTCCTTATACGGTATTTATGGCAAAACAAAGCTATTTAGAAAAAAATCGTGATACAGCTAAGAAATTCACACGTGCGGTATACAAAGCACAACAATTTATACAGGAAAATGACCCAAAAACAATTGCTCGGATTGTTCAACCTTATTTTGAAGAAACAGATCTACATTTATTAACTTCTTCTGTCGAGCGATATAAATCACAAGGATCTTATGCAGAGAATCCATTACTTGATGAAGAAGAATGGAATAATCTAAAGGCTATCATGGATGAAGCAGGTGAACTGCCAGCAGATGTAAAACACAATGCTATTGTCAATACAGAGATCGCTGAAGAGGTTATGAATGAATAAGGAGGTTATGTTCCTTGAGTTTTTTACAATTGAAACAAATCACGCATTATTATTTCAACCCATCCAATTATACGAAGGCTTTAAATAATATTTCGATTTCTGTAGATGAAGGAACCTTTATTTCAATCTTAGGACCAAGCGGTTGCGGAAAAACAACCTTACTATCCATTATGGCTGGTATTATTGAACCGACATTTGGAAATGTTTCGATAAATAACACCCCCTTAAAAAAAACACAAAGAGAAATTGGCTATATGCTCCAACAAGATTATTTATTTCCTTGGAAAAACATTATAGACAATGTTTTAATTGGCCCAAAAATAATCGGAAGTCACCAAGAGGAAATGACTGAAAAAGCAAAGCAATTATTAATAGATATGGGCTTAGAGACAGTATTAAAATCTTATCCAAATAATCTCTCGGGGGGAATGCGTCAGCGCGTTGCACTTGCCCGCACGTTGATTACTAATCCTTCTTTACTTTTGTTAGATGAACCTTTTTCTGCATTAGATTTTCAAACGAAATTAAAGCTAGAAGATTTTGTTTCTGCATTATTAAAGCAATATCATAAAACATCCATATTAGTCACACATGATATAGGAGAAGCAATTGCGATGAGTGATCAAATTTATTTAATGAAAGCCGCTCCTGGAGAAATTCACCAGAGGTTTGAAGTTCCAATTGAAGTTCGCGATCTTTCTCCTTTTGAGGCACGTAAACATATTAAATACCAACATTTATTCGATCGCATTTGGGAGGAGTTGAATAGCCTTGAAACGAAATCAACTATCTGATAGAAATCTGTTTGATAACTATATAAAAAAGGTAAAAGCAGATCGACGTCATACAAGATATATGCAACTACTTCTCTTCCTTTCATTTTTTTCTCTTTGGGAGCTTTCTAGTCAATTAAATTGGATTGACCCGTTAATTTTTAGTTCACCATCAAAAATATTTTTATTATTATATGAAAATACAATTAATGGAAATCTATGGTATCATATGCGTGTTACCGTATTAGAGACAATTGCTGGGTTCTTTATTGGAACAATCGGTGGGATTATTATTGCGTTTTTACTATGGAATTCACGTAAGCTTTATGATGTGCTTGATCCCTATTTAGTTGTTTTAAATGCTTTGCCAAAAGTCGCTTTAGGACCAATTATTATTGTTGCTCTGGGACCTGGTTATTTTTCTATTATCATGATGGGTGCGATTATTTCCATTATTGTTACCAGTTTGGTTGTTTATAGTGCTTTTAGAGAAGTGGATGCAAATTATACAAAAGTTTTGCAGAGTTTTGGTGCAACGAAATGGCAATGTTTCAAAGAAGCCGTGTTCCCTGCCTCACTCCCTTCTATTATTTCTACGTTTAAAGTAAATGTTGGATTATCTTGGGTAGGGGTTATTGTAGGAGAATTCTTAGTAGCAGCCAAGGGATTAGGTTATTTAATTGTTTATGGCTTTCAAGTATTTAACTTTACCCTTGTATTATATAGCTTATTAGTCATTGCTTTTATTGCAGCGATCATGTACCAAGCAGTCAATAAGTTTGAAGCATGGCTCGTAAAGAAAATATAACGTTTTATCCACCTATTTTATTATTAACAATAGGAATAAATAAAAAGTAGAAGCTTGCTAGCAAGCTTCTACTTTTTATTTAATTCTAATACTTTATTTATTTGTTTTAAACTATATGGCAATACTTGATCCTTCATAATAAAACTAAATGTGCGGTTAGTTGCAATTTTTTCTGGTAATTCTTTTAATAGCACAGGACCTTCCGTTTCATAATAAGTAGGTTGAGTGGTTAGCATACTTACTTCAGCAAAATAAATATTTTTTGCTACATGCTCTGTCTTACCTTTTACATAATATTGTCCTACATAAGTTAATGTTTTTATCACCCCACCCGTTTCCTCTTTTACTTCGCGAATAGCCGCTTCTTCTGGCGTCTCACCAATTTCTACTTTTCCACCTGGAAACTCTAACCCTCGATTCTTATGCTTTGTTAAAAGCCATTTATCTTTCCACCTACAAATAACCCAAACATGTTTTGGATTCTTTTCAAATGGATGATCTTCAAATGATAGTTTTACTTCGTTTGCATAATAATCTTTAAAAACTTCCATGTTCTTCCCTCTTTATATTGCTTGATTTGCCTCTATTGTAACATTATTTTGGTTATTGTGATTAATTTTGGTTATTTTCCATTTTTCTTGTTTATAAGTCATTTCTATGTTTATCACATAATCTCCATACAGATCACTTTGATTATGCTGTGTAATAAGGCAAATATTATCCTTTATCCATTTTTTTTGATAGGGTTCATTTTCCACAAACCATGGTGGTGTTTCCGTAGGCACAATATATAATCCATCTTCTTTTTCTCTATAATAATAATCTACATATGTTTTAACAACATCTCTCGTTGCCAAATAATCAAACGCACGAATTAATTCTTCCTTTGTTTGCATTTTTTTCACTTTGTATTGTGTATCGACATCTTGAACAAGTGTTTCCATAAATCGATTTGTTGTTTCTATTATTTGTTGATGGGTAAGTGTGGCTTGGTCATTTTGAGCTGCACGTACAATAGGCTGATTTTTTGATTTATTTGTTGCCATTACTTCTTTTTCTTGCACTACATTTATCTCATGAGTACGAGTTAATTGATTTTCATCTGTTTCTTGATAAGAAAATATAATCAATGGAATAATTGCTAACAAACCAATAAGTATTTTTATCTTTTGTTTTTTCATCTCTTCCCACCCCTTGTATTATTTCTATACCTTTTATTCCACACTTTTAAACATGCAACACGGAACGTTTTACCTCTTTACCCCGTATACAATATAGAACGTTTAAACGAACAAAAAAGTTTCTTTATTTCTTAATTTTTTTAAAAGGAGTGAGGAACAGGAAGATCATTTTACATTTGAATTACTTTCACGAAGTATAATGAACTAGAGGATATTAAATACCAGAAGATATTGTTACCAATGCAGAAACGTTCTGATTTTTATAAAAAAAAGCCCGCACACTTATAAAATGTGGGACCCTTTGGTTTATTGTGCTATACGTGATTCAGCTACTGCTTCTTTAATTAAACAACGACCTCGACCATGTGGAATGCACATTGGTGTACCAAACATCGGATCATAAGTTACATCACATTTCATTTGAAATACATCCTGTACCATATTACAGTTAATAATTTCTTCTGGTCTCCCTTGTGTATGCACCTTTTTATCTTTAATTGCAACAATATGATGTGCATAGCGACAAGCAAGATTAAGATCATGCAATACCATTACAATGGTATTATGATATTTCTCATTTAATTCAAATAATAAATCTAAAATTTCTATTTGGTGTGTCATATCCAAGTAAGTCGTTGGTTCGTCTAACAAAATCGTGTCTGTTTTCTGTGCTAAAACCATTGCAATCCATGCACGCTGCCTTTGCCCTCCTGACAATGAGTCGACAGGGCGATCCTTTAGATCTAACATATTAGTAGATGTTAGCGCATCCTGAACTGCTTCTTCATCTTCATTAGACCATCTATTAAACATACCTTTATATGGGTGACGGCCTTGCTTCACTAAATCTAATACGGTTAATCCTTCTGGGCTTGTCGGACTTTGTGGAAGAATAGATAATTGTTGTGCGACTTCTTTTGTTGGCATTTTTGCAATATTATCACCATTAAGCACGACACTACCTTCTTTTGGTTTTAAAAGTCTTGCCATGGATCGAAGTAATGTAGATTTCCCACAACCATTTGCACCAATAAAAACAGTAATTTCACCTTTTGGAATTTCTATATTTAAATCATCTATAATAACTGCATCTCCATACCCTAATGTCAATGACTGCGTAGCAATTGATTCCATCTGCAATCTCTCCCTCACGAGCGTTGCTTACTATAACTTCCGAATACTTCTAGTTTATTGGGTATAGTGAGATTCGTCAATGGTTAATGAGAATGTTTATCACTCATTTTATGTGGTGATTAGGGGAAATCCGTCTATTTATTAAGTTAAAAACGTAATGCGTAAGACATCGTTAAAAGAAATCCAATCCACCATTTCATTATTTACTATTTTAATTGCCTGCTGTTGTTGATCTATTTTCTTTATTTCACCAGTTAAATATATGGATTGTTGTGGATGATAGGTTTCTATCTGTACTTCGGATTGCTTATAAAAGGCGAGTGAAACCTCTTCTGAAAGTTGAGCAAGTTGCTGCTCATCAAATATTGGCCTTTCATATTTCTTTTGTTCCTTTTGATGTTTTCGTAAAATTGCTTTATGTTCAGGGAGGATCATTCGGCTAGACTCCCACATAATATTATACCCTGGTGTTAATTTATTAGGTTTCACATAATCCCCTCCTATTTATAATGTCCTCCAATTTTATTTGCTCGTTCATGGACTTGGCCTGCCTCTAACAAAGAAGATGCTCGAACAATTGCAGTTGGGCCATACTTTTCATACATACAATCTATTGCTTTACTCAATTTTTCTTTTTCTTCCATTCGATCAAATAAAGAGAGTTGGTAACTATCTGCTTTTTCTAGCTGTCCTAACGTAATTCCCACTGATCGAATTGGTGAACCATCCCAAAATTTTTGAAACAAAGAAAAGGCAATTTGATAGATGTCTGCTCCAAAATGTGTCGCAGTTGCTAGCTTTTGTTGACGATGAAAACCAGTCGGCAGATTAAAATTAGTTCCTCTTGCAGTAATAGCTATACTTCTCCCTAAATAATTTTGCTTTCTAGCGCGTCGAGCAACTTCTTCACTTAGTTCCAATAGGACAACTTGTATATCTTCCAAACGATAATAATCATGTGGCAGCGTCATCTGATGCCCAATTGCTTTTTGTTGTTGGTGTGTCTGAGTAGTAACAGGGCTGTCATCCATTCCATTAGCTGTTCGCCACAGCACCTCCCCGTTAATCCCCCATCTTTTTTTCAACCAACGAAGTGGATAATTTGCCACATTTCCGATTGTATGCAGTCCCATTTTCTTTAAGTGCCTTTCCATCTTTGTTCCAACCCCAAATAAATTTTCAATTGGAAGACGCCATAGATGACTTTCTAATTTTGTATAATCTAGTTGAAAAATTCCTTTAGTATTTTTTTTAGCATAAACATCACACGCCATTTTAGCTAGTACTTTATTAGGGCCAATTCCTACCCTAGCCTGGATACCAATATCTTCAGATATAACATGTTGAATTTTTTCAGCAATTTGAATTGGTGTACCAAACAGATGTTGACTTGCTGTAATATCTATAAACTGCTCGTCAATTGAATATACTTCAATTAAATCTGAAAATTGCTCTAAGATTTTTGTTATTTGGTACGAAACTTCCATATATAATTGCATACGGGGACGAACAACCACGGCTTCAGGACATTTGATTTGAGCTTCCCATAATGTTTCTGCCGTTTTCACACCATATTGTTTGGCTATTGGACAAGCAGCTAAAATAATTCCGCTTCGATGCCTTGGATCACCGGATACAATGACAGGCTTAGAAGCTAAAACTGAATTAGTCGCTTTTTCAACAGAAGCATAAAATGACTGCATATCTACCAGAAAGATAACTTTGTCCAAACAATCCCCTCCTTTTAAAACATGTATAGCAAAAAAGAACAAGCGTTCGTTTATAGTATATACGAACGCTTGTTCTTTTAACAATGGTAATTACTGTATTTTATTCAGTTTTGTTGCTAATTGGTGCCTTAATAGTTTGTTTGAAGCATTTCTTGGCAACGCATCTACAATATAGAACGCTTTTGGGACTTTATATTTTGCTAATGCCTTATTACACACCTCTTTTGCTATATTCAAATCAAAAGCTTGATTAACCACAACAAAAGCAACTGGTACCTTTCCCCATTGCGGATCTTCTTTACCTACTACACCAGCTTCCACAACTCCTTCAATACTTAACAAAACATTTTCTATTTCAGCTGGATATATATTTTCCCCACCTGAAATAATTAAATCATTTCGTCGATCAACAACATATAAAAAACCTTCCTCATCTAAGTAACCTAGATCTCCAGTCGGAAGCCAATCATCTTGTTTAACTAACTCATCTTTATAATAACCTTGTGTAACCATCGGACCTTTGACAAAGATTTCACCAATCACTTGTGGGCTTGCTTTTTCTTTGTTATGGCTTATTTTAACTTCAGCAGAAAAAAGTGCTTTCCCCGCAGAACCTATTTTTCTCAACGCATCATTAGGACTTAGAGTAGCAACTTGTGATGCTGTTTCAGTCATCCCATATGTTTGAAAAACAGGAATGTGATAGGACTTTGCTTTATTCAAAAGCTGTTCTGAAGCCGGACCTCCACCTAAGAGCATACAGCGAAACGATGTTGGATAACGATCAGCTTCTAATTGTTCCATTAAACGATCAAGCATAACAGATACAACTGAGACAATCGTTACACCTTTGTTCATTATTGCATGGTTGATTATTTTTGGCTCAAAACGATCTAATAAATAAATTGGCATACCATAAATAATATTTTTCATCAATAATGAAAAACCTCCAACATGAAACAGAGGTAAAGTAGCAAGCCACTTATCTTGTTTATCTAAACCTAAATTAAGCATAGAAGAAATAGCACTCCACCAATGATTTCCATACGTATGTAAAACACCTTTTGGATTCCCAGTTGTACCAGACGTATAGATAATAGTATATACATCATCTAAGTCTAGTTCTTGATGAAGAGAATAGTTGGCATCAGGTAATTGATGTATCGCTGCAAACGAAAGAGATGTTATATTTTTTTCTACAGACAAATCATTAGCTAACGTTTCTTTTTCTTTATCAACTAATAGGAAGGATACGTCTGCATCCATTATTTGAAATTGAATTTCTTGTTGCGTCAATCGTGTATTAAGTAAAACTGCCACCGCATGAATATAACTTAATGCATGAACAGCTACGATAAAATCTAAGCGGCTATCTGTATAGATAGCAACATGTGTCCCTTCCTTAACGCCAAGGGAATGAAGTTTTCGTGCAAACAACCTAGCTCTATCTCTCACTTCGCGAAAGGATAATTTTCCAAATGAAGGTGATTCAATAGCAGTTTCATCACCATTTAATTCAGCTTGCTTATCAAGCCAGTTTGGCATTTTTTCACCCATGATAATAGACACCTCCTCATTCTATAAGCGTGCATTCAAACGGACTGTTATACTTTTCTGCTTATTAGAAAAAAGACGAACATCAATGCTCGTCTTTTTAGTATTTAAGGGAATCTTGGAAATTGTTTGAAGTCAGGCTTTCTTTTTTCTTTAAAGGCATCTCTACCTTCTTTTGCCTCATCCGTTGTATAGTACAATAAGGTTGCATCTCCACCCATTTGTTGCAAACCAGCTAATCCATCTGTATCTGCATTAAAAGATGCTTTTAGGAAACGAAGTGCAGTAGGTGATTTTTCCAACATTTCTTCACACCATTGTACAGTTTCTGCTTCTAGCTGATCCAATGGAACAACCGTATTCACTAACCCCATATCCATTGCTTCTTGCGCATTATACTGGCGGCAAAGATACCAAATCTCACGTGCTTTCTTGTGACCAACAATACGAGCCAAATAGCCAGCACCATAACCAGCATCAAAACTTCCAACTTTTGGACCTGTTTGGCCAAAAATAGCATTATCTGCTGCAATCGTTAGATCACAAACAACATGTAGTACATGTCCACCACCGATTGCATATCCCGATACCATCGCAACAACAGGTTTTGGAATGACTCGAATTAAACGTTGCAAATCAAGTACGTTCAACCGAGGGACTTGATCATCTCCTACATAACCTCCATGCCCACGTACTTTTTGATCTCCACCTGAGCAGAACGCATCATCTCCTGCTCCCGCTAAAACAATAACACCAATTGTTGAATCGTCACGAGCATAACTAAACGCATCAATTAATTCTTGAACGGTATGTGGACGAAAGGCATTTCTCACTTCCGGACGGTTAATTGTTATTTTGGCAATTCCATTATAAGTTTCATAAAGAATATCACTATATTCTTTTTCACTTGTCCATTCTATTGTCATTCTTGTTCCTCCATTCGTATAATAAAATCATTAACTATTGTATCAAATTTTTCCCTTTGTTCCACATGAACTGCATGTCCCGCATTAGAGACCATTGCTAACTCGGCATGCTGACACTGTTGTTTCATTTCATTTGCAAGGATAACAAATTTTTCATCTAATTCTCCAACAATTAAAAGTATTGGTTTAGCTACAGTTGCTAATTTATCCCACCAAGAAGGCTGTACCCCAGTACCCATACCTCGTAATGAGGCAGCTAAACCAGATGCTGATTGAGAAAGACGTTCATTCCTTATTCGATCTCGCACGGTTGTTGTCAATTTCTTTTGAGAAGAGAACAACGGTAGATCCTCCCAATAATCAACAAATGATACTACACCTTCTGTTTCTACTCGTTCAGCTAATGCCTCATCTTTTGTTTGCCGAGCCAATTGTTCATCAGGCGAATCTAATCCAGGAGAAGCACTTTCTAAAGTAAGCGTACGTACGCGACTTGGATGAAGAATAGTAAAGGAGAGCGCGGCACGTCCTCCCATCGAATAACCAACAAGATGTACTTGATCAATCTGTAACTGATCAAGTACACATCCAAGGTCATCACAAAACATTTCCATCCTCATTGGCTGATGCATTTTCGATTTACCATGACCAGGTAAATCGAGAGAAACACACCAATGGCTCCTAGCTAACATGGCAATTATCTGCTCCCATGTTTTGTTTGTACCAGTAAAACCATGTAAGAAAACAATTGGAATGCCTCTTTGTTCTCCAAACGTTTCTACCCAATACTTACAATTAGTTGTTTTTAGATACACTTATCTCATCCTCTATACGCGATGTAATTTTCCTCCATTTACTTTCATGCGAGATTGCGTTTTCTTCACGAACTGTCTTTAATTCAATCACTGAAAGACCTGCGCGCTGATAACTCTTTTTCAAGGCTTCTGTATATTGATCCCAATTGGTTGGATTTGAATAGTGTCCTTCATATAACTTTACAATATATGCTAAATCAATGTCTAACGGGGTACCAAATAATGCTTCAAAGTGTGGTGCCTGTTGTTTTGCTTGTGGTAAAAAGGAAAAAATCCCCCCACCATTATTATTTATTAAAACAATTGTTATATCTAAATGATAGTGTTTTGCCATTAGCAAACCATTTTGATCATGGAAAAACGATAAGTCACCAATAAATAATGTAACTCTTTTACTTGCTGTAGCAGCACCTAATGCACTAGAAACTACCCCATCAATACCATTCGCTCCTCGATTACCTAACATACGGATCACCTTATCAGTTGAAAACCAAAAAGTATCTACATCTCGAATAGCCATACTATTTCCGATAAACAATGTACTTTCATTTGGGATTTGTTCAGCTAATTCTACAACCGCATATCCTTCTGTTAGCACTTGTGTCTCTGGCTCTTTTAGAACTTCGATCGCATACTGATTCCATTGTTTCCAACGAGGTAGCCAGTTCTCATCAAAGGATGGTAAAGGGAAATCAAGCAAACCAGCGCACAACAATCCAGGATCCGTATAGAGCATCGTTGTAACATGTCCTACAGGCTCACGAAATCCATCGTCTTCTTCTATTATATAATGATCAATGTCCCCATGCTCCCTTAACCATAGCATATACGACTTAGAAACAGGCATCGCACCAAACCGTATGATAAAATCAGGGCGAACATTTTTACGTATTTTTGGATCTTTTAAGATAGCATCATAACTTTCCACCACACTATGACTTGCTTTTCCTTGACGCAATTGGGAAAGCGGATCAGCGAAAATAGGGAGTTTCCATGCTTCAGCAAGGGCAAGAATTTCAGATTGTGCTTGTTGACTTTCCATCGGGCCACATACAATAATTCCACTCTTATGTGCTTGTAATTGATGATACAGCTGTTCTAATTGGTTAGTTGAAAGTTGCTTACTTCCTTGCTCTACATCTAGTTGTTTACGATTTTCTTTCTCTTCCCATAAGCCAGAAAGAGAAAAGTCAGGAACAAGTGGTTCACGAAAAGGGAAGTTTAGATGTACCACACCCTTATTCATTGCATTTGTCACATGTAATGCTCTAGCAGCTATGGAACGAATATAAGAAAAACTTTGTTGTGTCGCTTCAGGTAATAATACTTCTTGAAACCATTTAACATATTCTCCATACAAACGGAGTTGATTAATAGATTGTGGTGCGCCAACATCTCGTAATTCATGTGGACGATCAGCTGTAAGTACTAGTAAAGGAACTCGGCTGTAATAAGCCTCAATAACTGCAGGATAATAATTTGCAGCCGCTGTTCCTGACGTACAAACAAGCGCGACAGGACAATCGATTTGTTTAGCCATGCCAAGTGCAAAAAAACTTGCAGAGCGCTCGTCCATATTTACCCAAGTCTGAATCTTAGGGTGTTGTGCAAAGGTCATAGCTAATGGCGTAGAGCGTGATCCTGGTGAAATAATCACATGATTCAGTCCATTTTGAGCTAATTCATCAACAAACTGTGCAACATATCTTGATAATTTTTCCGTGTCATTCATTCATTATCGACCCCTAACGCATCCAACATGGGAGCAAACTTTATCAATGTCTCCTCATACTCATCAACTGGGGAAGACTCTTTTACTACGCCACAACCTGCAAACAAAGTTGCTCTTTTATTTCTAATTAATCCAGATCTTATCGCAACTGCAAACTCACCGTTCTGATACGTGTCGAACCAGCCAATCGGTGCCCCATACCAACCACGTTCGATGGGTTCAAAAGCTTGAATAAATGCCATAGACGCCTCTCGAGGTAATCCACCTAATGCCGGCGTAGGATGTAGACATTTTACAATATCTAAAATAGTATAGTTACTTTTTAACTTAGCAGTTACCGGTGTATATAAATGCTGTAAACTTTCCAACGGATAGATAATAGGTTTATCTGGTATAGCAACAGCTGTACAAGCATTAGATACAGCTTCTTTTATCATTTGCACAACATAATCATGCTCTTCCCTGTTTTTATGATCATCCAATAAATTAGTAGCAATACGCTGATCTTCTGCTAGGGTTTTTCCTCTAGGAGCGGTTCCTGCTAAACATGCTGAAAATAGCTGTTCTTGTTCAACACGCACAAGACGTTCTGGTGTCGCACCAATAAAACAAGATTCCTCTTGTTCATAGGCAAAAACGAAACTAGATGACTGTGTCTCCACTAATTGTTGTAATGCTAATGTAATAATAGGCTTGGATTGGAAATAAATATCCATCTCCCTTGCCAATACAATTTTTGCCGCTTTTCCTTGTTTAATTTTGTTTGTTGCTTTTTGTACAAGTTCCATCCAGTGCGAAGGATCCTTTTCTTCTTTTCTATCCATTAATGCTTGCGTTTGATCTAAGAGTAGAGCAGATAATAATTCATCTGTATCTTTTTCTACTTGCTCATATAATTCATCCATTTGATCATTCGGATGAAGTATTAAATTAATGGTTAAATAATACGCATCTTTATTACGTACCACTAAATAGGTTGGAATTCTAAATTGACTTCCATTAAAGTCCTTCCAAACTTCCTTTAATTGCTCCTGTGAATCAAAAGGAAATCCGCCAAACGCAACAGGACCTGTGCCCGGCTGTATATACTCATTATAAATAATTGCTTTATTTATTATTTCTTTCCATTGTTTTTCAACTTGATCATACACATCATCTGTAGCTTGAAAAGAAAGGCTTTCCCCAACGCCAACTAAATAAAAATCCTCAGCAACACTAGACCAAAAGAATCGATTGTTTCCTACATCTTTGGCGCGTTCAAAAACAACCAAAGGATTTACAGGATCTATTCTTTCTGTAACACTGATAAGTCGTGTCGTTGTATCTTCTCTTACTGTTTGATATGCTTCATTCAGTAGTATTTTAAATGTTTTTTCTTTTAATTCGATCATCATCAACCCTCCGAAAATGATAGGGGTTATTTAACTATATATTATCTTTCTATTCACTAATTGTATTAACTTAAAACCTTCCCCAATTATATATTCTATTCTCTTTTTCAAGGTTTCTCAACAATCATGTTTATAAACATGTAAGACGAACTTATTAACGTACAATATTTCACAGAAATACAGTGATTGGTTGCACATGATAGTATATTTCAATAGAACGACAGGTAATATATTACAAACTTAAAATGTGTCAATTTGTTGACATGCTTACCTTCGTTCACTAAACTTATAATGATGTGAGCAAGTAATGTAACTTTATAAAGTATCGTTCATTTCATGTTACAATAAAAGAGCAGAACTTACATTATTTTTTATATAAATAAAGGGTTTATACGATAGTTAGGAGAGAGTATGACAATGCAGCCATTAGAAGATAAAACAATACAATCCACATTAAATGAAAAACCTGGTTTTCATATTTGGTGGCGCCTTTTAAGACCACATACATTAACAGCTTCTTTTGTGCCGGTCTTTATTGGTACTATGCTTGCCATATTAGATGGTTCTATTCATTTTTTATTATTTATCGTTATGCTTGTCGCTGCCATGCTTATTCAAGCAGCAACAAATATGTTCAATGAATACTATGATTATGTCAGAGGCTTAGATAATGAAAATTCTGTTGGAATAGGCGGAACGATTGTACGCGATGGCATTCCTGCTAAAAAAGTTTTGCGTTTAGCTAATATCTTTTTCTTATTAGCTATGTTATTAGGGGTATATATTTGTTTACAATCAAATTGGTGGGTAATGGCTGTTGGGCTTGTTTGCATGCTATTTGGATACTTATACACCGGAGGGCCATACCCCATTGCTTCTACCCCTTTGGGCGAATTAGTATCTGGTTTTTTTATGGGAACCATGTTAATTGGAATAAGTTATTATGTACAAACGATGATGATCGCTAGTGATATGATACTCATATCTATTCCGGTAGCCATTTTTATTGGAATGATTTTGTTAGCTAATAACATTCGTGACTTAGACAATGATAAAGAAAACGGAAGAAAAACAATTGCGGTTTTACTAGGTCAAAATAAAGCAATAACATTATTAGCGACTTGCTTTATTGTTAGTTATGGACTAACTGTTATATTTATTATTTCTGGCATTTTACCTATCTGGTCAATCATTGCACTATTAAGTGGGAAGAAAGCCAAGCAAGCAGTTGATGCATTCCGTGGCAAGAAAACAAATATTGAAAAAATCCCAGCCATGGTCGCTACTGCACAAACAAATACGATATATGGTGCATTACTTGGTCTTTCACTACTCATACAAATTTTCATTCCTTTCTCACTGTAAATATATTCAATTATTATTTCAGCAAGGACAGCTATTGTTGTTCTTGCTGTTATTATTAGGAGGTCAATACATGAATTTCAACGATACACTCATGGGACATTTAGGTATGGAGTTAGTAACAAATCAGCCTAATTTAATTGAAATGAAAATGCCTGTGAATGATAAAACAAAACAACCAATGGGATTTCTACACGGTGGAGCAAATGTTGCTTTAGCTGAATCTGCTGCAAGTATCGGTGCATTAGCGAATATTGATGTGACAAAACAACTTGTATTTGGATTAGAAATAAATGCAAATCATATAAAAAGTAAGCGCGATGGGTGGGTGCTGGCTCAGGCCACGCCAAAACATATTGGAAAAACAACAATGGTTTGGCAAGTAGATATTGTTGATGAAGCGAAACAGCTTATTTCCACTGCTCGATGCACACTCAAAGTAACGGAAAAGAAGATATAAAATAAAAGGTTTGCCCGATCACAATGAACAAGCAAACCTTTTTTATATTCTATAACATTTAATTAACGAAATGAAATGCTTTTTTGATCAATCCATGGTTTTAATTTAACAAATAGTGGGACAAATAAAGCAGTCAAAATAACGCCTTTAATAAGATTAAATGGTAATACTCCACCTAAAACAGTAGCAAATTTCACTCCACTACTCATCGTTTCCCATCCCATAAACCAACTATATGCAGGTAAAATCACAAGATAATTTAATACACTCATTCCAAGCGCCATCACAACGGTACCAGTAACAAGACCAGAAATAATACTTTTCTTACCTTTCAATTTATGGTAAAGAAATGCTACTGGATAAATAAACATTGTTCCAGCAATAAAGTTAGCTACAACGCCAATAGGATCACCTGCACCTGTATAAAGCAAGTAAAGTAAGTTTTTAATTGCCTCTACTAAGATCCCTGCCACCGGTGTGAATAACAAACCAGCGATTAGAGCTGGAACTTCACTAAAGTCAATTTTTAAATATGGTGGTAAGAATGGTATTGGGAAGTTGACAAAAAGCAAAACCATAGAAATTGTGCCTAATAATGCGATAATAATTAATTTTAATAAACGTGATGATTGCATAGCAATCTTCCTCCTTCATCTTTATCGATTCCACTCTTACTTTTGATGAAGGGAGAGCAACTATCTTTCCTAACAAAATAAAAACTCTAAAACCACTCGTGGGGGCTTTAGAGTTTACATGTATTAGGAAATAAAGGCATAATAAATATACCTTTTTGCTCCGTATCTTCTCCCATCCAGACTTTAACTGTCGGCTCTGGACTCTCACCAGATCCACCGCAACATGCGGGTCACGGACTTCAAGCAAATTGCTTGTTACCGTCGGTCGGGAATTACACCCTGCCCCGAAGATAGAATCGATATTTAATTTAAAACTATTATACAATGAAACATAATCTTTGTGAAGTACCTTACATGTGTAATTTATCACAAATTTGTGACGTTCTATATTTGACTAATCTTCAAGTGGATTCAAACTCTCGTCACCAGTCATGGAAGCAATCATTTCTACTAATAATTCAATTTCTTCATCTATGTCTTTTATACTTGCTGTCTCAACTGGAGAGTGCATATAACGTAATGGCAATGAAACTAGACTGACAGGAACGCCTTTTCCTGTTAAGCGCATCTTATCCGCATCTGTTCCAGTCATTCTTGGTGTTAATTCATATTGTACTTTCATATTTAAACGTTTGGCTGTATCTTCTAATAGTTTATTTATTTTTCGATTAATTGGTGCCCCTTTTGCTAAAACTGGACCGCCATCTAGTTTTACATCTCCATGTTTTTTCTTATTGACACTCGGATAATCCGTTGCAAACGTTACATCACATGCAAGGGCCATCGTTGGTTCAATACCAGCAGCAGCAAAATAGGCACCACCCATGTTTGTTTCTTCATTTACTGTGCTTGCTGCATACACCCCTACATTTATTTCCTTCTCGGAAAGTCTCCGAAGTACTTCAGCGACAATAAACGCACCGGTCCGATTATCCAATCCGCGTCCAGACACATAACGGTCCATTAAAATTTCTGGTTCTCGCTTATAAACTGCTAAATCACCAATTTGCACAAATTTCTCTATTTCTTCTTTTGAATTCGCACCACAATCAATAAACAGATCTTCTAACTCAAAATCACCTTTGATTCCACCATGATGCTGTGCATTCACACCGATAACTCCAGTAATTGTCTTGCCATAACCAAGAATGGTAACTTTCATTCCAATAGCTGCTTTTGGATTTATTCCACCCATTTTTTCAACGAATAGATAACCTTGTTCATCTATTCGATTTATAATGAGTGCAATTTCATCACAATGACCTGCTAATAAAATTTTAAAAGGTGCTTCTTTATTTAAAACACCGATAGCGTTTCCTGCATTGTCAGTAATAATCTCATCAGCAAAAGATTGTACATCTTTTATCCACTTTTTTTGAATTTCCATCTCATAACTTGATGGTGAAGGGGTTTGCAATAGTTCTAATAAAAATGCTTGTCGCTTTGTTTCCATTATGTATGACCTCCTAAATAGTCTATTAACATCATATCAAATTTTCCGGCAATACTACATGTAAGAAGTACCATATAAAGTTTTTTCTAGTAGCTTATACCTCACAGTTCTTGACATGAGTCAACATAAAACCCTAAAAACATAAACATTTTGTGTGAACGAATGATCTTCCTAATTAATTAAACAAGGAGAGAGAATACATGTACTTATATAAGTTTATGACATTTTATTTTCGGTTACCAGTTTTCATTCGCCTACTCTTAACGGTAAGTATCTTAATGTTTCTATTTGGATTTATCATTCATTTAATAGAACCTGCTCATTTCCCAAGTGTATTTGAAGGTATCTGGTGGGCATTTGTCACTGGATCGACAGTTGGTTATGGTGATTTTGTCCCTTTAAGTCCTCTTGGAAAAGTAATTGGCATTTTATTAATTTTAGCAGGTGGAGGACTGGTTACTTTTTATATGGCAACTGTTTCGTCCGCTACGATTAAACGAGAAGAAGAAATGGCTAAAGGAAATACAGCTTTTAAAGGTAAAAATCACATTATTTTTATTGGGTGGAACGAGCGAACACGTCAGCTATTAGACATGATGCAAACCTATCACAAGAAAGAGCCGTTTGTATTAATTGATCATTCTTTAAAACAATTCTCTCATAAAGAACATGCTTGTCATTTTGTTCGAGGAGATCCAACTTCTGATGAGACCTTACAAAAAGCTAATATTAAAAACGCAGCTTATGCAATTATTACTGCTGACCCTGCAAAAAAAGAGCAACAGGCAGACCAAACAAGTATTTTAACAACAGTTGCAATAAAAGGAAATAACCCTGATATTCATGTCGTAACAGAAATTTTAACAAAAGAACAGGTTTCGAATGCGAAAAGGGCAGGAGCTACGACAGTCATTCGATCCAATGATTTCATGGGAACACTTTTTTTCCAAGAAATTTTTCGTGTTTCCACCGAAGAGCCATTTGAATTCTTATTACAAATCCTTGCAACACAACAGTTCTCTTCCATTAAGATACCTACAAATCTGGTTGGACAAACATTTTTAGAAGCGTCTACTTCTTATGTTTCAGCAGAGCGTTTGTTAATAGGCATTATCAGACAAGATGACATAATGATTAATCCATCCTTTCATACTCACTTAGAAAAAGACGATCAGTTACTTTTGTTGAATCCAATGTCGTAATCAGGAAGAAAGAAGGTACTCTAATAAAAGAGTACCTTCTTTGTATTTATAATCTTTTTTCTAGTTCTTCTTTTTCTTTTTCAAAACCTGGTTTGCCCAGTAATGCAAACATATTTTTCTTATATGCTTCTACCCCTGGTTGATCAAATGGATTAACTCCTAGTAAGTATCCACTTATTGCACATGCTTTTTCAAAGAAATACACGACATAACCGAATGTATACGCATCTAACTTAGGCAGATGTAAAATCAGATTAGGAACTTGACCATCTGTGTGAGCAAGCATTGTTCCTTGATATGCTTTTTCATTAACAAAATCAACTGTTTCACCAGCAAGGTAATTTAATCCATCAAGATCTTGCGCATCTTCTTCAATCGTAAGATCATATTTTGGTGTTTCCACATGAAGAACTGTTTCAAAAATATCTCTTCGTCCTTCTTGTACATATTGACCTAATGAATGTAAATCAGTAGAAAAGTTAGCAGAAGAAGGATATATGCCTTTGTAATCTTTTCCTTCACTTTCACCAAACAACTGTTTCCACCATTCAGCAAAATATTGCAGTGCTGGTTCATAATTAATCAACATTTCAATTGTTTTCCCTTTGTTATACAAAACATTTCGCACTGCTGCATATTGGTATGCAGGGTTTTGATCGATATCTGATTCACTTAATTCCTCTTGTGCTTTTTGTGCACCTTCCATCATAGCATCAATATCTATACCACTTGCAGCGATTGGAAGCAAACCAACAGCAGTTAAAACAGAATAACGTCCACCAACATCATCAGGAATAACAAACGATTCATATCCTTCTTCTGTTGCTAATGTTTTTAACGCACCCTTCGCTTTATCTGTTGTTGCATAAATACGTCCTTTTGCTTCTTCCACTCCATATTTTTCTTCTAAGAACTTACGATAAATACGGAAAGCTAATGCAGGTTCTGTTGTTGTCCCACTTTTTGAGATAACATTAATCGACACATCTTTATCTTCCAATAAATCGAATAACTCTTTCATATAAGTGGAACTAATGCTATTTCCTACAAAAATAATTTGTGGTGTATCACGTTTTTCTTTAGATAATGCATTATAAAAAGAATGGTTAAGCATTTCTAAAGCAGCTCTTGCACCTAAATAAGAACCTCCAATACCAATGACTAATAAAACATCTGAATCAGATTTTATTTTTTCAGCAGCTTTTTTAATTCGAGCAAATTCTTCTTTGTCATAATTGGTCGGTAAATCAACCCAACCTAAGAAATCATTACCCGCTCCTGTTTTATTATGTATCATATCATGTGCTAATTTAACAGGTTCTTTTAAATAAGTTAATTCATGCTCCCCAAAGAATGTTAGAGCCTTATCATATTCAAAACGTACATGTGTCATTTAATACCCTCCATTTTAAAGTAAGAGATTCCTATTATAAATGTACCTAAACATGTGATGTAAATCAAGTCACAAAAATAAAAAACCATAACTAAAATACCGAAATTATATCCTATAAATTAAAAAGTTCAAACAGAAATACATATTTCTTCAAATTATAGTTAAGCTATAACTAAAGTGAAAAAGGAGGTTAAGAAATTGAACGCTATACAACGAATTACTCTATTGCTAGTTATTGTTGGGGCAATCAACTGGGGGCTTATTGGTTTATTTCAATTTGATTTAGTAGCAGCTATATTTGGTGGTGGAGAACAAAGTGGTGCTTTCGCTAGAATTATTTTTACTTTAGTGGGCATTAGTGGTTTGGTTTGCATCTCTTTATTGTTCAAACCCGCCGAAGAAATGGCTTCCAATAGAACACCACAACCCGAAAAATAATAGACAACGTTATCCATCACAAGGTTTTTTGCATAGATAAATTGTCTGGGTTATAAACATTCACTTTAATTTTTGACTATATTGATCATTTATAAAAAAATTTACATTTCAATCTTTTTTAAAAAAAGCAAGCCTTCTAGCTAATAAATCAGCTAAAAGGCTTTTTCTTCTTATTTCTTATTTATGAAAAGACTTAGAACGTTCTTCTGATTGCTCAATCCATTCGTTTAATTTGTCTTTTAACGTGTTAAAACCAGTCTCTTCTTTCTGTGTTTTAACTTGTTGTTTTGGTTTTGATTGAGGTTTAGCTTCTTGTTTAGGTGCTTCTTCTGTAGCTCGAATAGATAAAGCATATTTATTATTTGTTTCATCTACAGATAAGATTTTTACTTTTACGTCATCACCAACTGATAAAAATTCATTAATATCTTTGACAAAGCCGTGTGTAACCTCTGAAATATGGACTAAACCCTGCACTTCGTTATCTAATGCTACAAATGCACCATATGATTGTACTCCAGTTACTTTTCCTTCTACAATTTGCCCTACAGTAAACTTTTCTGACATACTAACAACTCCTACTATTTTATTCATGATCGAATGAGATATTTACACAAAAATTATATCTACTTAATACACAATTATTAATTTTAACATACTTTTTAAAACTAACACAATTTTTTTAAAAAAGATGTTTAAAGAATAAAAAATCGGTAATACTATTACTGTAATAAGTAAGACTTTCTCGTATTCCCCCTGTAAAAGCAAAGCATTTATGCTTTGCTTATTTTTTTGTCTTTTTTTACGTGTAGACCTTTAGGTTTAACTACACCTAAAATATATAGAAGGATATACATCGAAGTTTATGTAAAAACATGTTATAATGCTGAATATTATAAAAAGTCAAACAAATGATTAGGAGGAAACAAATCAATGTCATCACTTTTTGAAGATTTTCCTAATAGAAAAAATACGCGTTCTGCGAAATGGGATATGGTGAGAACACTATACGGAGCAGATGATGTCCAACCAATGTGGGTTGCAGATATGGATTTAACCATTGCAGAAGGGATTAAACAAGCGTTAAAGAACCGAGTAGACCATGGAATTTTCGGCTATACCATAACAGACGACGAAATAAATGAACATGTCAAACAGTGGATACTTACGCAACATCAATGGGAAACAGATACGAATTGGGTTGTATATAGTCCTGGTGTCATTCCAACTTTACATATGGCTGTTTTAACTCAGACAAACCCCGGTGATAAAATTGTGATACAAACACCTGTTTATCCTCCATTTTTTGATATTGTTAAAACGCATGATCGAGAACTAGTAACGAATCCATTAATTTATGATGGTCAATACTATACGATTGATTTCGAGGATTTAGAGCATTCATTCAAACAAGGAGTAAGTGCATTCATTCTTTGTAATCCACATAATCCAGTGGGAAGAGTTTGGACGAAGGAAGAACTCGAACAGCTTGCAAAGTTATGCTTGCAATATGATGTGACCATTTTGTCAGATGAAATACATGCTGACCTAATTTACCCGGGTCATAAGCATATTCCAATTAGCTCGCTATCGGAAGAGGTCAATCAACAAACGATTACTTGTTTATCACCTACAAAAACATTTAATATAGCTGGTTTACAAGTATCATACGTCATTATTCCAAATGAAAAACGACGCAAGGCTATGAACAAAGCATTCAGAAAATATGGAATGAATCATATAAACACACTTGGTATTAGTGCAATAGAGGCTGCCTATACAGAAGGAAAAGAATGGCTAGATCAACTCATACAGCTATTAGAGCGAAATAGAGATCTTGTAGTAGATACGCTTGCAGACCGTGATGAAATTACTGCCATTCAACCTGAAGGAACTTATTTAATCTGGTTAGATTGCACAAATATGAAACTAGGACAAGCAGAATTGAAAAAATTCATGCAGGAAAAAGCCAAGGTAGGACTAAATGATGGCATTTCTTTTGGTGAAGAAGGAAATGGGTTCATGCGCATGAATATTGCTAGTCCGACCGCTTATGTCCAAGAAGGACTAGACAAAATTATTGCTGCATTAGATGATTTGAACTAAGTAAGACAGTTATAATCAGGTGAAAGATCAGTGCCTTCCACCTGATTATGATTTTATACATACATTCGAATTTAAAATCCACATTTAAAGTTACTAAAGATACTTTACTCTTCTTCTTTCTTATCCGTTTCTGTTGGATCTGTAGGTTGCATATCTTCCTTTGCTTCATCCAATGTGATTTTGCCACAAACGACTCGCTCTCCAGCATTCCCTGATGGCTGGCTAACACCATCATCTTGTTTTTCATGAACAATAATAGAAGTACCATCTTCTTGAAGCAAAGAATATTGCCCCTCAGATAAAGTAGCTTCAGCAAGCTCAAATTCAGCCTCAGTAGTCCCGTCCGCTCCTACCTCTAAATTGGGCATATCGCCAAGGTGTGCACCATCCGGATACATTAAGCCATGTTTGTTTCCTCCTGGATTGTAATGACTTCCAGCAGACTTAAAATCTGGCGCTTCACATTTTGCATATTCATGGATGTGTATACCATGTAAACCTGGCGTTAATCCTTCTACGGAAACTTTTACCGCTACACCATTCGCTTCTTCTGTAAATGTAGCAGTTCCAACCGGATCATTGGATTGATTATATAACGATACTTTTAATGGAGAATAATCATTTTGTTGACAAGAAACTAAGAACAGCAAACTAATCATTAGTACGATAAATCTCATATGCCTACCCCTTTATTTGTATATATTTTATCTAAAGGATAGCCAAAAAGTTTTCGTATTAATCATTTTTGCGTAAAGTCAAATGGAAAAAAAGGAAGGATTAATTTCATATCTTATGATATATGTTTTGTATTTATTAATTTAATTAACGTTATGCTTATCATTTGAACCGGTAGGAACACGGAGGTTTTTCTTTTTTACTGGTGGCTTTCCATAGACTTTATTTGTTATTTTCGGAGCATATTCAAACAATACCATACCTAGAAAAGCGGCTGCTACAATGTAAATCCCACTCAAAATTTGTGTCACACCTGTCGCTACATTCGCTATCACAACTGAAAATTCTCCTCTAGCACATAAAGATAAGCCAGCACGAAGAGATACCCTTTTGGATAACCCGTACCATCTTCCACCAATTACTCCAACAAGTATCTTCGCAACCATTGACCACACGAGTAACGATAGTAAAAGTAGTGGCATTGGAAAGCCTTCTCCTAATTCAATTGACGTTCCAAATGATAAGAAAAAAGTTGGTAGTAAAAGATTACGAACAGGTACAACCGCATGCTCTACACGTTCAATTTTACCCATTTCCGCAAGCATCATCCCAGCTAAAAATGCACCTAAAACTTCAGATAAACCTAGTAAAAGTGCTAAACCGCCAAAAGTAATCGCAATTCCTACTAATAGCGTAATTTTAAAATCTTCATCATCAATTTTCGCTAATAATTTTTCGAATTTCTTAAATACTGTCTTTCCAAGTAATATCGCTAATCCGATTAAGCCTACTACTTTCAACAAAATCCACAATAAATCAGCTGGTGCAAATGAGCCACCGCCTGCTTGTAATCCAATTAATACCGCAATAATAATCGGAGCGACCAAATCCTCAAAAATTAAAATAGCTAGCATAAACTCAGTTTCAGCGTTAGCCATTCTACTTTTATCATCTAATAATTTAGCTGTAATAGATGAGCTTGTTGCATATGCTACTCCACCAACAAGAAAGGATTCAAAAAATCCCATACCAAAACTAAGTGCAATTAACGTTGCGACACCCATTGATAAACCAACATCTAGTAAACCAGTTGGCCATATTTTTTTTGCAATATTACCCAATCGACTTAAGCTAAACTCCAGACCTAAGAGGAAGAATAACAGAACAATGCCAATTTCACTTGCAAAGTGTAATAGTTCATTATGCGTTAAGAAATCCGCTAACAAAACACCAAATAAAATATACAAGATAACACTTGGGAAATTTATTTTAATACTAACAAAACCTAAATAAAAAATACCGAGCAAAATGATTCCAGCTACTAATAAAGAAGGTAAATCATTCAGCAATGTTTACTCATCCTCTCCTTTACACACCGCTTCTAGCATAGCAATTTGATCTTTCTTTCCAATTGCCATTAATACATCACCAGGTTCTAAGATTCGATCTGCTTCAGGGATAGCAACCATTTCATCCCCTTGTACAATACCAATAATCGTTGTACCGGTTTTATTTCTAACTTCAGAATCTTCAATTGTTTGATAAGCAATGGATGATTTTTCTGTTAAAGTAATGTAATCAATTACAATTTGCTTTTTAAACATTTTTAATTGATTTGTATTGACAGGTTGATAGGTTGCCCCTAGTAATTGGGCTCCTAATTCTCGTGTTTCATCTGCAGTTAAATCCATTGCAAAATCAGCTTCATCACTATCTACATCATTAAAAAAATAAAGTTCTCTTTTACCTGTATGATGGACAATGACAACTAACATACTATCTTCAGCAGTTTGTAGTGCTATTTTCTGTCCTATTCCTGGTAATTGGGAAACGGAAACATTCATATTAAACACCTCTACTTAATTCATTTACATTATTTTTTATATAGCATAACATAATTCCAATATATGTATTGTCTGCAAAGTAAAATAAAAAAGCTAGAAATATCTAGCTTCTTTAATTATTCACCTAAGTGCTCTTTAATTGTTTCAGCAATACCTTCAATTGCTTGCTCTTCATCTGTACCATCAACAGTAACCGTAACTTCAGCACCTTTAGGCACACCTAATGACATAACACCCATAATAGATTTCAGATTAACTGCTTTACCATTATAGTGTAATTCTACATGTGATTCAAATTGACCTGCTTTATTTACTAATAGTGTAGCCGGTCTTGCATGAATACCTGTATCATCTGTAATTGTAAATTTTTGTTCTTTCAATTCTTTTTCCTCCATTCATTCAATACCTATTGCATTTCACATCAAACTATCTCTATTATCATTAGTTGTGAAATGTCTAACTAAACATATTATATACGAAAGTACAAGAAGAATAAAGTAAAACAAGTAAACTTTTGAAACGATTTCACCTTGATAAAATAATAACATTTGTATTCAAAAACTGAATATGGTACGTTATGATTAAGTTGTTCTACCTCTTTAAGTATGGATGTATTTTATAGACATAAAAATACAATACTTATACAAAGAGTAACATCTAAAAAATAGTAGGAGGATACAAAATGAGTGTACATATTGGAGCAAAAAAAGGTGAAATTGCTGATAAAATCTTATTACCGGGTGACCCCTTGCGTGCAAAATACATTGCAGAAACATTCTTAGAAGATGTAACTTGTTATAACGAAGTGCGAGGCATGTATGGCTATACAGGTACATATAAAGGAGAAAAAATATCTGTACAAGGTACTGGTATGGGTATTCCTTCTATTTCTATCTATGTCAATGAATTAATTCAAAGTTATGATGTACAAAAACTAATCCGCGTCGGAACATGTGGTGCAATTCAAAAAGACGTAAATGTTCGTGATGTAATTCTTGCATCTACTTCTACAACTGACTCACAAATGAATCGCGTTACTTTTGGCAACATTGATTACGCACCTACAGCAAATTTTGAACTACTAAAAAATGCTTATGATATAGGTAGTGAAAAAGGGTTAGATCTTCGTGTTGGTAATGTATTTACAAGTGATGCGTTCTATCGTGATAATGGAGCAGAATTACATGAACTATTAGCTAAATACAATGTATTAGCTATCGAAATGGAAACAACTGCTTTATACACCTTAGCGGCTAAATATGATCGTCAAGCATTATCTGTATTAACTGTATCTGATCATATTCTTACTGGAGAAGAAACAACTGCGGAAGAAAGACAAACAACATTTAATGATATGATTGTTGTTGCACTTGACGCTGCAATTAAATAAAAATTTCGTAATAAGTCCTTTTAAAGGGCTTATTTTTCATGCATAATGTTAACTTTATTATTTTATATGTTGACATTAAAACTGGATTCTTTTATTATTCCTTCAGGGGGGATAAATATGAAAAAAATATCTGCAAGAGAACTAACTTATGGAGCTATTTTTATCTGTTTAATGATGATCGGAGCTAATATTGCTGTTTGGTTTCCATTTTTGGCAATACCCATAGGCGGTGTTTCTGTACCATTATCGTTACAAACTTTTTTTGCTATTTGCGCAGGACTCTTTTTAGGCAAGAGATTAGCCTTTCTTTCTTTAACTGCTTACACATTGATTGGTTTTGCAGGTGTGCCAGTCTTTGCCAATATGCGTGCTGGTCTTTTTACTTTATTTGATTATACTGGCGGATTTATATTAAGTTTTATTTTCGTTGCTTTTATTACTGGTTGGTTAGTAGAAAAACAAAACACATTAAAATTAACAAACGCCTTTTTTATTTCCGTTGTAGGCGTAGCTGTTAACTATCTTATTGGTGTGAATTACATGCACTTAGCTATGAACAGTTGGTTAGAATTATCTATTCCCTATGTCGCGGCATGGGCAAGCATGACGCCATTTCTAATAAAAGATATCATCCTAGCAGTTGTCGCAGCTACGTTACTTGTTAAAATAGCTAATCGATTACCCAATTCAATCATTAAAAATGACATAATAAGTAATTAACTATGTAACATTTTAAGGATTCATTACAAAATTAAGCGAAGCTTTTTCTTTTCTTATTGTAGCTATGTTATAATGACTAATAAGTTTTAAAGTCATTGATCATTGTTTCAATGAAGTAGAAAGGATGAACGTCGCTTGAGCTTGTTTGAAAATTTTCCACTATGGGCAGCACTTATTTCAATTGTATTCGCACAAATAATAAAAATACCTATTCATCTTATTGCAATGAAAGAGTTTAAACCAGGTCTTGCATTTAGCACAGGTGGAATGCCGAGTAGCCACTCTGCCGCTGTAACTGCTGTAACTACGGGTATTGGTATAGAACACGGAGTAGGTTCTGGGCTGTTCGCTGTCTCTTGTGTGTTCAGTATTATTATCATGTTTGATGCTACTGGTATAAGGAGACAAGCAGGTGAACAAGCGATTATCTTGAATATGCTTGTTAAGGATTTTACTTATTTTATTGAAGAAGCAAAAGTTTGGTCTAAAAAAGAAGAATACCAAAAGAAAGAAGAACTAAAAGAATTACTTGGGCACCAACCCATTGAAGTTTTTTTCGGAGGATTGACCGGAATTTTTCTTGCGTTAACAATATATCCTCTATTTTAAAGAGGTTTACCTAACATTAATTATTATTTTTTGCTTATAAAAAAGAAAGCTAACATCATGATGTTAGCTTTCTTTTATTTGATCTCTAAATACTTGCAAAGCTTCTGTTTCATTTAATTGTGACAATGCTTTTTCTGTTAATTTCCCGTTTCCTTGCTTAATGACATAGACTAATGTCTCTTTTTTACCCCATTTTTCATAAACATCTCGAACGGTAGGATAATATAAATCAATTTTGTTCCCTTTAATTGCTCCACCCTTATCCGCAACTACACCATAACCATAGTCTGGTATAAATAAAATAGTTCCAATAGGAAAAACGGACAAATCCGCTGCAACCGTTGAATATAAATCCCTTGTTACCTGCACACCAGAATACGTTATTCCATATTGTGGGTGATCCGGCGTTTTCCCAGTTGATTCTACCCCAGCCGTATATCCTGTTGCCATTACTGTATGTGATGGATATGATTCTAAATCAATCACGTCTTCCAAACGTTCCGGAGCTTCAATTTCTTCACTAGAGATATAACGTTGCTCCATCTCTTTTGTCTTTACTTGCTTTTCAGATAACTGCTTCCCAGGCTGTTTCTCTACTTTATGTTCGTTCACTTGTTCTGCATGATTAAATCCAGCTACTATCTCTTGGGCTGACATATTGGTTACTACTACAATCGTTGTATAAAAAGCTGTTAAAAAAAGAATACTCATACAAATGCGTTTTAAATATAACATTTTTACTTACACCTCTTTCTGGGTGTAAGCTTTTCCATTCTAACAAAAAATTATACCTACTTATGCTTAATTGCTATTTCCTTCGCCTCCAAAGCAATGGTAAGCCACCAATTTGATGAAGTACTCGATTTTCATTAATTCGTTTTAAAAGAGCCGCCTCTTTTCCAAAAACCTTTCTATTATTAAATAAGACACCTATAGCATCTTTTTTTCCTAAGGAAGCAATTAATCCATGTTGTTTATACATAAAAGAGAACAATGTACTTGAATTCTGTTTAATTAAATTTTCAATGTTCTTAGCGCAAACTTTACCTTGTTGTATCGCTAATTGCGCTGTAGAAGGAATAATTTGATTATTATCCCCTGAACGAATGATCGTGCAATCACCAATCACAAACACGTTATCACTGTTAGGCGCGCGTAAATCATCCGTTACTTCTACACTTCCATTCACATGATCGATATCTGATTGTTCAATTAGATGATTTGCTCGTACACCTGCCGACCAAATAAAAATAGATGCCGGAATCTCCTCTGTTAATCCATTCTTTTCCACAACAATATAATCGGCATAAACACTCTTTACCGCTGCACCTAAATAAAACGATACACCTTTATTTTCTAACACTTGCATCGCATATTCCCCTAATTCTAAATCAAAACCAGGCATAACGGATTGTTCTTTTTCAATAGCAAGCACTTTTACATCTTGTTCATTTAATTGGTATTTCTCAAGTATTGTTGGTAATTGATCAGTCAATTCACCTAAGTATTCCACTCCAGTAAAACCACCACCACCAATCACAATAGTAAAAGGCTGATTTTCTTGCAGCTTTCTATAAGAAGCAAGTTTTTTCTCCAATTGTTGACGTAAAATGCCGGCTTTATCTACACTATTTATGGTATGTGCATAATCATTTATACCAGGTATATTATATGTTTTCGTTTCAAATCCTAGAGCTACAACAAGATAATCATATGTGATATCACCATGCTTTTTCAAATGAACACGTTGTTCTTTTGTTTTTAGTTTAGTTACGGTATCTACAATAAATTCGATTTTATTTGTATCAATAATTGTTTCTATTGGAATTTTTGTTTGATGATCTGACAAAGTTCCAGCTGCGCTTTCATGTAGCCAAGTTGTTTGATAATGATATGCATGTTTATTTATTAATGTAATTGTTGCTTCTGATTTATGCAGTTTTTTCTGCAACATAATTGCTGTTGTAATACCTGCATAGCCTGCACCTAGGATTAATATTGATGGTTTCCCCACACGATCACTTCCGTCCTTTTCATTGTCACGTTCATTTGTTCACAAAAATAGTCACAAAATTGTACGATTTATCTCTAAATTAATCTTAGGGGGTTTTTTACTTTTTTTCAAGCAATCTTTTTTAACCATCTAACAGTACTACTTTTACTGAAAAGTATGTTAAAATGTTGGTTATCAACTGAAGCACACGTCGAATTAGGAGGAAATAAGAATGAGTGATCAGAACGTTTACGATATAACGATCATTGGCGCTGGACCAACCGGGCTATTCACTGCATTTTATGGTGGTCTAAGACAAGCTAGTGTTAAAATAATTGAAAGTTTACCACATATTGGCGGACAACTAAGCGCCTTATATCCTGAAAAATATATTTATGATGTCGCAGGATTTCCAAAAGTAAGAGCACAAGATCTCGTAAATAATTTAAAAGAACAATTGGATATGTTCGATCCTGCTATTGCTTTAAATCAAGAAATACAAGAAGTGGAACGCCTAGAAGACGGCACATTCCAATTAACAACAAATACGGACGTGCATTATACCAAAACGGTTATCATCACAGCTGGTAACGGAGCATTTCAGCCACGTAAATTATCGCTTAAAGAAGCGGAAGCATATGAAAGTCGCAACTTACATTATTTTGTTGATAATATGATGCAATTCAAAGATAAGCGTGTCGTATTATTTGGTGGTGGCGACTCTGCTGTTGATTGGGCATTAATGCTAGAGCCAATCGCAAAAGAAGTAACCCTTGTTCACCGTCGCGATAAGTTCCGTGCCCATGAACATAGTGTAGAAAAACTAATGAACTCAAACGTTCGAATATTAACGCCTTATGTACCAGAATCTTTTGTTGGTGCTGATGAAATTGAACAAGTTAAAGTAAGCGAAGTAAAAGGAGAGAATGTGGTTACCATTGATGTAGATGACGTCATTGTAAACTACGGCTTCATTTCCTCTTTAGGTCCCATTAAAGGCTGGGGCATGGAGATCGAAAAAAATAGTATCGTTGTCAATACGAAAATGGAAACATCGATCGAAGGAATATATGCAGCAGGAGATATTAGTACCTATCCTGGAAAAGTAAATTTAATCGCCACTGGATTTGGTGAAGGGCCTACCGCAATTAATAATGCGAAGGCATATATCGAACCAGATGCGCGCGTGCAACCGAAGCATTCGACCAGTATGTTTGAGTAAATTCATTTATGTTTTCAATGTGAATATATAGATAAAGAGAAGTCACGAAATAACTAGGTGACTTCTCTTTTTGCTTTCAATGATGAATCACAACCACAGGATACTATGTAACGTAGACCTAACAAACCAAGTAAAACATATCTTTTTTACTCAATGAAATTTCTCCCTAAAAAAATATATTTATTGTTCAATAATCCTGTCAGTTAATACAAGAAGCGACTGTCCTTTTTGAACACTTGCCATCGGTTAATGGAATAATCAATCTTTTCTTTAGAATAAAGAGAAGTAACTATTTTTATCATTTAATACTTCCTATGATGCTAAGTAAGGGCGTATATAGCCAATGTAGAGTAATGTAATTTGTGATAATAAAAGAACCTTAATTTTTTCCATCTGTTTCCTACCTTTTCTTGCTTCGTCAGTTTAATCTGTTAAACTAACGCTATCCGTTACTATAAGTACAAATCTTCACAAGCTCGGTTTATTTTTTAAAGGAATGCTGCTCGTTTACAAAAACTAAAGCTGCATTTCCGATCATTTCCATAATGGCTAATTGTCTTTAATTAACTTCCCATCCATATTGTAATATTTATATTTAAACGTAATTTCTTTCTCTTTAGGTAGCTCTGTCCAAATTGCAGAATTTTTATTTAATTTAAACTCTTTAACGAATATGTGTTCATTAGCACCTAACTCCATTTTCGAAATTTTGTTATCTTTAGTTGTAATTGTGAGGAAAATTAAATTAGTATATCCATCATCCATATCTTTACTTAATGGGATTAAAAAGTGAGAAAGGGCGCCTCCTCTTTTTTCAGCAGACTTCCAACCATAATTACCTGATTTATCTTTTTCAAAGTGAGAATAGGCTGGATTGTTATTGCTTAAAAATGCAACTAATCTTTCATCACCTACATCCTTTATATCTATAATCTCTATTGAAGAATTCTCAAATAAATCTAACGATTTGATTGTTTTGATAATCGATTCCTCGTCGTTACCATTTCGGTAAAATGAACTATTCAGGTAATTAAATATGAAGACTAACATCACTACGATTACTAAAACTAAATATAATTTTTTCATAATCTCTCTTCCCCTTGTATCAATATCTCTTATTCAACTCTTCTGCTTCTTTAACGTAACAGGAACTTCGCAATCGACAACCCCTTGTTTACTAAAATCATATTTAAATAAAGGTTTCTATCTTTGTTTTTATTCAAAACTTCTCCCCCTTATCTTATAAAAATGCCTTAATATAAAAATCCAGTAAACTTCTTGGACTATTTTCTTTATTTTGTTAAAAACCGATACTACTGCTGTTCCACTAAAGCATCCCGTTAGCTTAATAATAATGTAGCTTATTTATTTTCTGTTTCCGCCCCAACTAAGTAAACCACACCAATAATTAAAGAAATAATGCTTAATATTAACGGAAGCGTTCCAGTAGAATTGAGCCAATCATCTTGAAAAGTTCCAGGACCATATGAGCCAGAAACCCCTATCCCACTAATACTATAAAGGGCGCCAGTTACGTATCTTACAGAAAACAAAAAAGCTGCAATTGCACAAAAACCAAACCCGATACCTCTTCTGTTCATAAGTATCACCTCACTAATTAGTTCTTTCTCATCTTAAAGAATCCTGCCCGTTAGCACAACAAAAGCAGTAACAGCTTGTTATGCTAAAGTCAGCAATAGGTAAGCATTTGACGTTATCTCCAGCTTTTCCCCTGCTCCACACGGAGCGTGCTAGTTTCCCAGCACTCCGCGTTCCATCTAAAGATATGTACTAAATTATAAGTTCCTAGTTACTCATAGATTTGAGATTATATACTTGGTTCTAAACCGCATTGTTTACGGTATTGATTTATCTTCTGAACCATAGGTTCAGTGATTCCAAGGTTATTTATGAGTTTGTGAATCGTCGTTGTGTCTGTTTGATGGATCAACTTGTGTATCTCCTTATGAAGAATGCGTAAATTGTTAAATTTATCGCTTCCCCCGAGATGTGACGGAATGTAATGGTGGCAATGAACTTCGCTAGCAGAAAGAAACATGCCAGTAATTTCGCATTTGCCCATTTTCATACTATACCGACTTATTCGATTATCCATATACTCGACACTTCGTGTCGGAAGTTTTGATTTCATTAATTGTGAAATCTCCTGTTGAATATCTGAACGAATCTTCTTCTGTATCTTTTCTCTTCCCGTACTAGTAAACGGTGTGAGAGATTGGCTGAAATTCATAGCATTTCTCGTTTTTACATTAGCGAGAGGAAATAGATACACATTTGATATTTTAAATGTTTTGAAACCCAAACTGTAAAACTTTTTATAAGTTGGTGGTGGGTTTGTAGGATGTTCGTATTTCCCAACAGGTTTAAGACGATTATATATAAATGCTTGCAACTCATAGGCAAGACGTGAAAACTCGATATTAACATGTGTTGCTCGATTAAAATAATTATGAATACCTAAGACAAAACTATTAAAAAGAATTGCGTTTTGAGCGGTAGGAGAAGCTTTAATTCTTTGAATGTGTTTTTTAGCCTCAGCCTTGATTTTTCGCTTCTTGTTTGCTTTTATTCCTGTATGCGCTACTCTCTTTTTTCCTTTTCGATTCGCACGAATCGTGAATCCTAAAAATTCAGATTCTCGTTTTCGCAGATTTATAACTTGTGATTTTTCTGGAGAAATATCTAATCTCAGACGTTGTTTTATATACATTCTTACAGCATGGAACCATCTTTGAGCAGTTTTCCAATCACGGCAAAGGATTTTAAAGTCGTCCGCATAGCGGACGAGATATCCTTCTTTTAATTCGGTTCGCTTCTTTGCTAAAAGCTCACCTTCTCGTGTTTTGTATGGTTTGTGAAGGGGGAAGAATTCCCATTGTTCAGCTACCCAATAATCTAGATCGTTTAGTACAATATTAGAAAGTAATGTCGATAACAGGCCACCCTGCGGTACACCCTTGGTAGGAATACCTTCACCATCAATTTCAGCTTTTAACATTTTGGAGATACAAGCTAGAACCTTACGGTCTTTTATACCAATGTTCCAAAGCTGTTTTATTAATAGGGTGTGATTTATGTTATCAAAAAATCCACGAATATCAATATCAACTACATAGTGTAGCGACGATTTATTTATAAGAAATTGTACCCTTGCCATTGCATGGTGCGTAGACCTAAGTGGTCTAAATCCGTAACTATGCTTATAAAATCTCGCATCCGCAATAGGTTCAAGAACTTGCCTAAAACATTGTTGAATGATTCTATCTATTATGCAAGGTATTCCTAGTGGTCTCGATTTACCATTTTCTTTTTCAATAAGCTTCCTTCTTACCTTCTTAGGATGATAATGCTTCAACTTGCTTCTAACTTCTTCGACAAGTTCATCATCAGATAGCTTTTGAATATCCTTTATGGTTTTTCCATCAGTACCCGAAGTGTTAGAACCTTTATTAGACTTTACTGTCCGATAGGACAGTAATATATTTTCTCTAGATGTTATAATATCGTACAGTTGTGAAAAAGACTTTTGTTCGGATGATTCATTATATAATTTCGTAAATGTTTCGGTCATGCCGTAGTAATCCCAATACCTTAAAGCTTGCACTGTGGCATCACTCCTTTTGGAGTTGATGTTCCCACGTTCCTACCCGATCGGTGCAATACACTTTTGGAAAATAATTGTTTTATATTGTTAGACTTGGGGCTATTCTTCCACTCTCATTACAAGAGGTTCATCAGTCATGCCCCTACCCTCACAAGGATAAATGCATTTCGTTTTACCTTATAGCAACCGTTTAGGATGACAGTCCCTGTTGCAACGTTCCTTGTTTTCCAAGTCCCTTATAACCTAGCTATCTATTCTAAACGTAGGTGTAACCTTTAAGCCTGTGAGCTGGATACCGCCAATTGTTCGGTATAGCGTGTTTCATAGGGTGCATTTTTACTCTACACCACTCACACCATCGTTGGATGGTCCATAAGTTTCCTTATGTTCTAAACTTTAGACCCTTACCTTCGGTTATTCGTCAGTTCTTTTGCAGTAGAACAATTCTCACCATATCTAGTTTTTCAGCCGTGCGGCATATCCGTTGGCATACCTTTTCCGAAGGAATGGCTTCAGCCTTCGTTTTGCCGAATCTACCTGTACTTCAAACCCCTTGACCTGTCAGCCAAGACGCATGCAGGAGTATTGACGGAATGGTTTCAAGAAACATGGATCTATCATTCCCATTCTCGGTTATAAAGTTAAGATAAAATATGTTTATCTTCTGCCTTTCACACTTAAAGCGCTTATAGCAGAACTTGTCGAGCGGCACCCCGTTTGTTTAATAACTGTTAGTGAAATAAAAATCCTAGAAGACGTATTAACGCAAATAAAAATATTGCAAATGGAATAAGTGATAAAATTTTCAACCATTTATTCTTTATAACTAAACCAAGGATTAACATTATTAGTCCTACTACAAAAGTAGCGATAATCATTGTAACCGACATATATTCCCCTCCTTTTTATTCAATTAACCTGCTCTTTAGTTCAATAAGCAATCATCAACAGCTTCTTGTTCCACTAAAGCTCCCGTTAGTGGAAAGTTAATTTTATACAATACGTCTACCTTTAAAACGAATTAAAAGAAAACTGACAAGATAAAAAACACTAATAACACCATAAATTGAGAAAATATCTGGCATGGCAATCATAAATAAACTCATAGGTAATGACCATAAAAAAGCAACAAACATCCACTTCTGATTTCTTTTTAAAGATGAAAAGATTGCTAAACACGCTGGAATAAACAATAAGAAAAATGGATAAGGCAATGGACCTGCTATTGTAGGATTGTTATAAGGATTGATATAGGTGAAATTAACCCATAAAATCATTGCTGATATTCCACCAACTATACCCACAACAGATATTCTGTTTAAGATAATAACACCCCCAACCTCATTTTGTTTCATTACTATATTCTATTTTTCGTTGTTAAACTCTTCTGCTCCTTTAGTGCAATATGATGTTAGTCCCCCCCATTCACCATACTATTAATAATAATGTAGTTTATTTATTTTCTGTTTCCGACCTAACTAAGTAAACAACACCAATAATTAAAGAAATAATGCTTAATATTAACGGAAGCGTTCCAGTAGAATTGAGCCAAAGATCTTGAAAAGTTCCAGGGCCATATGAGCCAAATCCCCCCATTCCACTAATACTATAAAGGGCGCCAGTTACGTATCTTACAGAAAACAAAAAAGCTGCAATTGCACAAAAACCAAACCGATACCTCTTCTGTTCATCAGTATCACCTCACTAATTATTTCGTTCTCATCTTAAACAATCCTACTTCCTTAACACAATAAGGGCTACATCCTTGTTCCAATTTTCTTTATCACCTATTTCATCTCTTCTATAAACACCCGTTTTCTTAGACGGGTCCCCTATATAATAGGTAGTACTTAACCCTTTTTTAGCGGATAAATTCCCTCCTTTTGTTTAAGGTATAAGATACATAAAATATGATATTGTAAAAAACGACAAAGATAAGACTATACAATTCATTACCTGCCCCAATTTACTTTGTTTCATTCTATCAGTAGCAATAATAAAACCCATCAGTAAATAAAGTAATCCAAATATAAATATGCCAATCCACATAATGTTTCCTCCTGAAATTCACGTTTTTAATTCACAAAATGTTTAACTCTACTGCCCGTTAGTACAACAATGGCTGTAACAGCTTGTTAAGCCAAAGTCTCCGATAGCTTAAGTGTAATTATTCACAAGTTACTTATAAACATATTAACTCACTGTCTATTTCTGTAATTGAAGTATTATCTGTTTTAAATCTTGTCATATCTTCAAATGGAGTATTTGTGATGTAACATTGTAAAGTCATAATAACTGCACTATGTTTGACAATTGCAACATCTTCGGTATTATTATTTACTATTACTTGTAATGTAATTAAAACACGGTTCAACATATCTTGATAAGATTCTCCCTGTGGAGGTTTAGTGTACCTACGATTATTAAACCATTCATCAAATGCTAAAGGGTATTTTTCTTGTGCTTTTTCCCAGGTAAGCCCTTCCCATTCACCCAAATTCACTTCTTCTAACCCGTTTACTACAATATATTCAGTGTTAATAGATTCACTTAATATTTCTGCTGTTTTAATTGCTCTTTTTTGCTGGCTTGAATATATTTTTGAGATTTTGTAATTAGACTCTACTATTTTTTCACTTAATTGTTCAGCTTGTATAATACCCTTAGAATTAAGCGCAACGTCTTTACTTCCCTGTATTTTACCTTCTAAATTCCATGCTGTTTGTCCATGTCTAATAAAGTATAGCTTCATTAATGCTACTCCTTTATATTATAAAATACACTACCTATTTTGTTATGTAACATTTAGCTGGTTTCGCACCATATCCAAAGTAAATGCTTGTGTAACTATCGCTCTCCGTTAATGCAATAAGGAACATGCTTCAATATTAGTTATTTAGTTTATATCATTTAAGTTTTCTTGAAATGTTTTATCATATGCTCCTACTGTTTTTATTGAAATTATTGGACTATTGACTTCATATCCTTGACCATCTTTAGTATCAAACGAAATTCTATAAACATCGTCTTTAAGTATTAGGTTCCATACATTCCTATTTTCAACTTCAAGCATAATACTCTCTTTGGTTTGGTCAATTATTGTCAATACCTCTATATAATATTTAACACGATCTTCTTCTCTCTTTTCATCTTTTTGAATTACCTTCCCAGTAATTATCATAGTTTTGTCGAAATCAACATCGTCTTCTGATGAACAAGCTGATAGTAACATTAAACAAATCATCAATAATACATATTTCCGCATAAAATCCCCCTAATAAATCAGTTCCCCTGTTCCTTAACCTGCCTTAATAGAGAAACAGCGTATCTGCTTATTGTAGATACACCCCCGTTTGTTGACGAAGATTTAAATCGAATCAGCAATTTTCACCAGCTCTGTTTTTAATTCCTCAACATCTTCACTAAAATACATTAGTGACAAATTATATTCCCTCTTGTCCTTAAACCAATGTAATTCTGCACCATTCATTTCTTCGTTTATCTTAAACAAACCTGTGATACCATTTTTAATTTCGATTTCCTTGTATTCATTTAAATCAGAATACTTACTGTAATATCTATCAAAATTTGCGACAGTGTAATTTACATTTGGTATTGCTGGTTGAACAATAGAACCTTCTTGCCACTTATCATCTTCCTCTACTGAAGGATATCTGATGGATGCTACAACTCTTTCCTTACTGTTTTTCCATCCAGTTATAAACACCTTTGTTTCTTCGTTCCTAAAAGGAAAATATGATGGATATTCCATCTCAAAAGGTATCGCTTCTTCAGCAATTTCCTTTTCCACTGGTACATATGTGGTATTGATATCCTCTTGTTCTACTTCAAGATTTCCAGTATCCAATGTTCCATTAGACGTACAAGCACTCATTACAAGTAATATAAATGAAGCCAATAAAAACCTTCTGTACAAACTTACACCCCTTTCATCTGTTACACTATCCTGCCTCGTTAGTTCAATAAGCTAGAAATTGCGAGCTGTGACAACAGCAATTCCTTTTTTAACTAAAGCACGTATTAATAATAACTAGATTGTTAATGCTTTAAATCGTTAGAGCAGAGCAGTGAAAGTCATTTTGAAGCATCTTTATACATATCTTCATAGTCATTATTTAGATGAGCATCAACACTCTCATTTATTTCTTCTATTGTTAGGTTTGAATTTCCCTGTTTTGTTTGTTCTCTTTCAAAAAAGTAAATGCCTATTAATTTCTTTTAAATACAAAACTTGAAACACCAGTCACCAAGCCAAATATTACTAAACTAAATCCGATTAAACCTGCTGAATTATTCGGATCAAAATAATAAAGGAAGAAGCCTGCTAACACCAGAAGTATTGAAAAGAGGATAATTTCCGTTCCTGTTTTGGTTTGTATTATTGGACTTAGAAAAATTGAAGACATAAAAACTGATACAACTGACCCTATTATTACAAATAGAATTGTCATATGTGTTCTCTCCTTCTGTTTTTATAATTGCTTTTTTCTGAATCCCGATCTTTTAAAACATACAAGGTTCTTGTACTCATTACTTAAAATCGATAGCTTTTTTTGATTATAATTTTTAGGTGTTATTACGAACTTTGAGATAAAAAACATAAAAAGGAATAAAAGACAGCTAATAATTGTGCTGTCACTTGTGACTATTTGTGAAGGAATAAATTTAAAATAAACCAATGCATTAAAAATATAAGATACTAAAAAGCCTGCGATTGAAAAACAAGTCAGGTAATTACCAAGCATTCTTCTTCGGTTTTTAGGAATTTTTGCATTCTTATCAATAATTAACGACTGTTGGATTTGTAGAACTAAACCATATTAGATCCCAACGGTAAAAAAAACAATAAAAAATTTTCTATTAACTCCATTATTAGTTGGCACATCCTTTTATAAAATTTCACCATAAACAGCCATTTTTCCTTAATAAAACTTTGCTAGGGTTTCTCACCCGTTACTTAAATATCAATTTCCCTTTGTTTCATAATGCTTGTCAGAGAATATGCTCTTCACCTTCATAAGCAAGTAGAGGGTTATACATCATTAGAGCATGATTTTCAGTAATATACTCATCATCTATTTGCTCTCCTTGACCGTTACAAACTTTTCTATAAATAGTGTTATGTCTTACATAGCCGCCCCAATGTTCATGCGTAATTCTATGGTCTTTTTCATATACTTCATATGTCATAGTTTCAGGGTTAATTGCACGCCACTCTCCTACCAAATGTGTTTCAGTCAAATATAAGCAGAGCTGATAAGTATTGTTTGTTCTATTTAATATTTGCAAATCTAAATAATTATAAGCACATGTGGCTCCACTACCAAAGGGTTGAGTTCGTTTAGAATCAGGAAATACATCGTAACTGTGGCGATGTCGTTCTATTACTGTTAGTGGTGTGTGGAGAGTAATCCAATAAATTAAATTTGATAGCTGACACAATCCACCACCTGTGCCTGATTTAAAAGTACCATAGTGGAGCAGCATTCCCTTTTTGTAGCCTTTTCTCTTAGAAGTTTGACCAATAAGTTTCCAATAGGAAAAAGTTTCCCCTGGATGAATGATGATTCCATTCACTTTGTTTATTGCGATTCTTAAATTAACAATCTTATTCTCTTGATACCACATTTCAACATCTTTTAGCTGCCTTCGTAAGATTGATTTATGTTTTTTTATTTGAAAGGGGTACATTTTTTTGTCAATGGTTGAGGCATATTTCTTGTTATCTATGTACCATTCAATTCTCCTCTTAGTTCGATAGTATTTTGTTCCAAGATATATTCTTAATTTACTTCTTCTTAGAGGTTTTATCTTTTCTGAATCTTCCCAGTTCCAATGCATAATAACCCTCCTTTTATTCCACAACACTGCCCATTAGTCTGATAAACAGTATGAATTGAATCCTGCTAACACCCTAATTTTACAATTGCTTTTTTATCCACTTGTTCAGTTATTGCACATGTTAGGTATGTCAACACTAAATTGGACACATTTTTAAAGGTTAACCGACTTGTATTCAGTAGGTGTTAAGTAATCTAGGGATCCATGAATTCGAATATGATTAAACCAATGAACATAATCAAACAGTTCAAGGTCAAGTTCGTGTTGGTCAGTAAAATAAGCCCCTTTGACAAACTCTGTTTTGATAGTCTTGAATGTAGCTTCTGCAACGGCATTGTCATACGGCGTTCCTTTCTCGCTCAAAGAACGCTCAATACCAAACGTTTCTAACGCTTGGTCAATCAGCTGGTTTTTAAATTCGCTACCTCTATCCGTGTGGAACAATTCAAGGTGATGAAGATTGTACAGAACGGATGCAAAGGCGCGTTGAACTAAAGCAGCACTTTTATGAGGTCCTGCACTGTGACCAATAATTTCACGATTATATAAATCTACTAAAACGCAAATATAATGCCATTTCTGCCCAACCTTCACGTAGGTTAAATCGCTTACAATTACTTTTAATTCTTCATCTTGGTCAAATGCTCGATTGAGCGTGTTTCCAACTACTGATTCATTGCACGATGATTTGGACGGTTTAAATTGAGCGACTGTATATTTTGAGACAAGTCCTTGTTCTTTCATGATTCGTCCAATTCGACGTCGTGACACAACCCAGCCAAGTTTTTTTAACTCAACCTTAATCTTTCGTTGACCATAGTTATGACGACTTTTCTTAAAAATAGCAACAATCAGATCTGTTAATTCTTGATTCTGATCATCACGAATTTTTGCTTCGTAATAATACGTACTTCGGGCAATTTGCAGGACGTCGCACATTGCTGATACCGAGTATTTGTGACGGTTATTTCGGATCACATCTACTTTCGTCCCATGATCAGCGCGGTCTGCTTTAAAATATCATTTTCCATGGCCAACTTTTGATTTTCTTTACGAAGTTTGATTAATTCTTCTTGTTCCGGTGTGCGATTATCTTTTTCCTGAAACGATCCATTATCATGATACTGACGAACCCACTTATCAAAGGATGAAGGGGTTAATTCATAGTCTTTAATTATTTCGGCACGGGGTTTACCAGATGCATGCAATTGTACCATCTGTTCTTTGAATTCTTTAGAAAAGCTTCGTCTCAATCTTCTGGTCATTTTTAAAAACTCCTTGGCTTTTATTTGAACCAAGTCTAACTGACCTTAACTAACTTGTCCAATTAAGTGTAACCGATTCAGTTAGTAGAATAAAAGATTGTAATTATTTTTCTAAGAAAGATTGTTGTAATACTTTCATAGATTAATTTCATTAGTTTACCTTTTTCAAGACTATCAAGCATATATCCCTGCATAACCCACACTACTTCCCGATACTTAAATAATTAACAGGAAACATTAAATTCCTCCACTTCTTTTTCTACTAAAGCATGCATTAATTTAAGCGCAACATTCTACAAAAAAAGATTCAATTATTTATATTTTTTTCGTGCTCAACTTCCTCAATTTTTTCTCGAGTCCCATCTTCTCTAATATAAAAAACTTCATTATCTTGTATTGGACTAATTGCATACCAAAACCTTTTATCATTTTCAACTTCCATAATTATTCCTGGTTCTTTGCCTACAAACACTTCAGTTATTGAATTATCACTAATTGGACCAGAATAAATATAAGGTGGTTGATGCATAGCAGACCATTTGACAGGGGTATCCCATTCGCTTCCTCTTGTATGTTTCCATTCCCATTGATTATCTTGTTTTTTGAAATAGGCTATAAATATTTGTTCTCCCCGCTCATTTTGCTCTTTAAATACAGCGATAGCATCATCTTCACTAACTACATTTAACTTGGTATCAATAAGAGAATACGAATAATTCTTTTCTCCTACGTGTATTTCTTTTATTTTTTGATGAAAAAACTCTTCAAATGTTTGTTCTTTTGCACATCCAGATAATAAAAGTATAAAAAGGAAAAATCCAATGGCTATTTGTCTTTTCATTTTTCTTCTCCCCCCTACAAATACATTACTACTCAGTTAGCGATTAGCAATAAACGCTGTGACACTAAAACTTCCGTTGGTTTAATATTTTTTAAAAACCAAAAAGATAAACAACAAAAATTGAGATGAATAATGTATCGATTACTGCCAGGTACAATCCAACATTGGATTTTTTCACTTTTGTAAGACTGAAATTATATAAGCTATGGTATAGACTTATTAGAAATAAAATAAATGAAACAATAATTACAATTATGTTCTCTGTAATTAACACCGCAAATAAATAAATCAACCACCTTCGAAAGAAATTAAAAATCAATACAATAAAAAGCAATGAAATAGATTTTGGATCCACTTCCAACTCATCATCAGAGGATATATTACTAAGTCCTTTTTTTATATTTTTGAAATCCTTTAAGTAGTCGATGTTAATTATCAATACAATTATGCAGTATATGATAATATAAATATCTTCATTACCTCTTAAAATCTCCCACAACTATAAACACCTCACTTCTCATTGTCTTATTGCTTTCCTTTAATTATTTCTATAATAATTGCCTATTTTTGCTCCGAAAGCTCCAACACAAAAAATAAGTGTTATTTTAAAAAAGAAATTAGTCGGTTTGATTATAGCAAAGATTATTACTGCTACTATTCCTACAAGAACACTAATTAATAAACCTTTCATTTAAAATTTCAAATGAAACTGCTCCTTTACTTTTGTACAGCATAGAATTTTTTTATTTACTAACCTAGCAATCTATTAAGAATTACTTTTTTCTTTTCATAAATAAATACAATAGAACAATTACAAGTACAAACAATATACCGTAAATAACCCTTGAGTAGATTTCCATATATTCTACAATTACTTCCCAAGACCCGCCTACTGAAGCACCTAGGTACACAAGAACAATATTCCAAATCAACGTCCCTATTGTTGTAAATAAAAGAAACAAACTAACATTCATATTTGACATACCAGCAGGAATGGAAATTAAACTACGAATTAAAGGCACGAAACGACAAAAAAAGACGGTCCAAGGACCATATTTATCAAACCAAGCATCAGCCTTATGAATATCGTTTTTCGTTATACGAAGAATATGTCCCCATCTACCTACAATCTTCTCTAACCTTTCTACATCAAGTTGCAAGCCAATAATATACAGAACAATAGCTCCAATAACTGAACCTGCTGTTGCTGAAATAATCACGCCAATAATACTAAGTTTAGATGTGGTCGTCATAAAACCTCCAAACGTTAGTATCACTTCAGACGGTATAGGAGGGAAAATATTTTCAAAAGCAATTAAAAACATAATACCCATATAACCAAACTCATTCATTATATCCGTTAACCAATTTTGCATATTCTTCCCCTTTATTCTAAAATAGAAAAATCCTCGTTAATACAAGATAGAACTATCTTTGATTTTCATATTTTTCTTCTCCCATTGTTTCAATATAATCTCAATTTCATATATGAAATATTTTTATTCCTCTAACCATTTTTTTACTTTTTTATTCATTTCTTTTTGCAAATCTTCTATATTACCATTATCTTGTTGTACTAACTCTAAGTATTTTTCAGGGAACATATTTTTTAGAGATGATTGATATCCATTTCCGTCTTGTGGTTCAATATATTCGATAACAGCATAACGCTCTTCTTCTTTCTTCAACTTAATGACAGCAGGCAAAGAATGACCTGATTGTTCTTCTGTACCAGTCGTTTTATTAAAACCACAATAATAAGACCACATATACACACTAAGCACCCCATCGGATTCGCTTGTACCATATATTTTGTGAACCTCAAATTGCTTTTCTGTCGAGCCGTATAAAGACGAGTAATGCTCTATAATGTAATTTGAAATTATCTCATGCTTTTTTTTAGTAATGTGTCTATCTCCATCTTTCAACTCTATTGCATTACCGTTACAAGCTGATAAAAATACCGAAATAAATAATAAAATAGTAAACTTTAATATATTTCCTAGGATATTCTTTTCACTCCTATTATATAAATTTTTAACATCACATTGTGCATTACTGCTTCTTTAACAGAACAACAATGCAATTCTTCAAATGCAGTATCATGTTAGTTTAAAAGCAAATAATTCTTATCTAGGTATTTATCTGTTCTTTTCTCCATCTCTACTGCAACGTTCACCCAATAATCAGAAGTGATTCCTTTGTCAACATACTCATCAAAAAATATATCAGAATTCATTATACCCTCATCTGAAACACACTTAACATTATTGGAGATAACTTGACTCCATGTATTATTCAATCCTTTAATTATACGTATTTTTTTTAACTCTTTGTCTTTGATTGGATAAGGTTTTGATTTTGAAAGGTGAATTGGGAATTGTGTTGTTTTATTTGATACATCTATCCCTTGTCTTTCGGCAATATCCCATATAAGCCTTTTGAAGTAATACGCAATATCGCTCGCTTTATTTGCTGGAATATTATCTAATTCTTGACCAGACCGTTTAAATTGTAAGACTAAATTTTTATGTTCTTGTGCAATGTTTACAATTGAATGATTATTGTGAAAAAGAGTTTCCACTTGTTCTAGAGATAGTGACCTTGAGCTTGAAATTTCATCATAGATGGTTTCGTTGACTCGAACAGCACCTGTAAGTCGCCCAATATCATTCGCCACCTGCCTAGATAAAAAGTTTTCATACCTTTCATTTTCTAAATATTGTCTCACTCCAAAAATACTAATAATAATTATTATAATTGCTACCAAAGCATAAATAATTCTCGGTTTCATTATTACCTCCTCTTTTAAATAGAAAGTGCATTTATCTCTCTTAATGCTCTGTCATATCATTTCAAGAACAATCATTCACATTTTCTACATTAATTCTAACATAAATATACAATTACTTTTTTGGTGATTTAGTACAATGAAAAGTTAATATATATTAGACGTTTACTTAATACAAATAGTTCCAAATGTTTTCTTATACATTACTGTGCATTGGTCTAAAAACATTCATAAAAGCCAAGTTATTAAAAAGGACTGCTAACGTTTCATGTTATTTCTTAATAAAAAATGGAACTTCCTGATTTATAGAAGTTCCATTTTTATGATATAACAGTTACGGACTAACCACCGAACCATCGGGTTTTCCAATAACAAATTTCTGCAAAGTATATGTAAATATTACATCACCATTTAGTTCAGTAACAGATACTTTAATATTACCCTCGGTAATCAAATTATCTAATTTATCTTGGTTAACTTCTTCTTTTAATGGTAAATTAGTGCCAACGCAAAACGATTTTTCTTTTCTTGGAGAATTTGAATCACCATCATTATTAAATAAATTCCGACTATCAAGAGATACATTAGACGTTTTATCTACAATGGTTTTCAAATCATCTGTTAGTTCAAATGTTATCAGATATGGGTCAACAGATTGAGTTTTCTGTTGGTTTTCTAAGCATACCCTTGGTGCTAATAAGTTTTCACTCTCAACATAAGCTACACTGCTTTCATCTTCATGAATAGTTAACCGTTCCTTATCAACTGTTTCATTGCTACACCCAAATAATAAAACTAAAGATAAAATACTTAAAACTCTTCTCAACATATCCCTTCTTTCTGAAATTTAATTTATTTTAACAAAGTTAGAAAAAAACTACCTTCTCAATAGTGTAAATACAAGATTTAACTATCAAAAAGGTAGTCCTTCATAAGCCATTTATAAATATTAAAAAGAGAAACGATTATACAGTCGCTATATCAAGGGGGGGTGTTTAGCAATCCCCAGGTGTTCCTTCTCGTTCTTTTGCTTTAAACGATGAGCCACAACCACACGATACAATGGCGTTTGGATTATCAATCGTAAATCCGCCACCCATCATGTTTTGTTTGAAATCAATCGTTGTGCCTTCGATAATTGGAATGTCCTGTTTAAAGATAGTAACGGGAATGCCGTTAATTTCTTCTTTTGCATCTAGCTCTTCATTGACATCATAATCAAAACCTAGTGAATAAGACAAGCCACTACAACCGCCACCCTTTACACCAAAGCGCAAACGAACAGTTTCTCGATTTTCTTCTTTCATCATTTCTTCTATTTGAGCACGAGCATTATCAGTAATTGTTAAAACCATTTGGATACCTCCTTCGAATACCATTTCCATTTTTCAGTATACAAGGATTTGTTTTACGCTTCAACTTTACGGATTCTCATGCGCTGATCGCTGTCGTTGTTGCTGTTTTGAACGCAAAAAAATAGCCCCCTATTCTGCGTAAATGGGTAAGGGCTATTTTCTGGTCAATCACTAGATAACGCCAATCCCCTATTCAAAGAATGGGTATCTAGGGACCGTAGTTAGCGCTACGGTCTTTTTTACTATACGTTTTCTTATTACTTATTATACCACATTTTCACAAAAAAAAACTGGTTATTTGGCGCATACAATTGTCATGCACGTTTGTCTATAAGCAAGTAGAGTAAAATGTACCTTCAATTGTCTTTTCTGCTGGTCCTCTCATCCAAACCTTATTATCTGCTGACCAACAGATAAACAAATCACCACCACTTAAATGGACAGTGACCTCTTGTCCTTTTGCTGCGAAGTTGTTTTTAATTGCTGCAACGGTTGCGGCACAAGCGCCTGTTCCACATGCCTGGGTCACGCCCGATCCTCTTTCCCACACACGGAAATGCATTTCGGTTGGGCTGATTATTTCAACAAATTCAACATTTACACCTTCTGGAAAACGATGATCTCCTGTAATAACCGGTCCTAATTCATATAATGGTGCTTTTTCAATAGCATCAACAAAAAATACTGCATGTGGGTTCCCCATCGAAACTGCTGTTAATTGCATCGGATGATGACTTACATCGAAAGCCTCAGCAACCACTTCATGATCATCCGTCCCATCCATTGGTATTGCTTGGCGATTAAATTTTGGTGCCCCCATATCAACCGTTACTTCGTTGACAGACTCTTTCGTACCATGCACTTCAGCTGTCACATTGCCTGCCTTGGTTTCAATTGTAAACCTTTTGGATTGTACTAAATCATTTTCATAAGCATATTTGGCAACACAACGGATCCCATTCCCACATGTTTTTCCTTCTGATCCATCTTTATTAAAAACACGCATGCCTACAGATGCAACCTCACTTGGTTGAATTAAAATTAATCCATCTGAACCAATTCCTGTATTAGGATTTGCCACCTCTACTGCTAATGGGGATAACTTTTCTTCCTCGATCGTTAATTCAAACAAATTAAGATAAATATAACTATTGCCTAAACCGTGCATTTTAGTAAAAGGTATGTTCATAATAGCCTCCGAATTAAGTATTTTTATTGAATTTAGTATTACATACTAACAGAGCGTATTACTATGTTATTTGATCAAATCGTTCTTGAATAGCTTGGTATACTTTTTGGATTCGAATAACTCCTTCATCTACTAACGTTCCATTCACTACGACTGCTGGATAAAATAATTCATCACGCTTGATTTGTTCGATCCAATGCTCATGTTCCTCCCCATTATTTTCACTAAAAATATCAATATACGTAAATACAATGTGATTCGTATCATAAAACTTCCTACCTATAGCAGCTTGCAACCACTCAAACGTTTCCTTCGAACTAGGTGCTTGCACACAACTTGCACATAATTGCTCCGCACCATAAACGGTTAACTGGATCAATCCTATCCACCCCCTACTTAGATCAACCAGCTGTTAATCTAATTAATTCTATTTTACAAAATTTTTTGATAAAGTTAAAATAATTCTTGAAAATGACGTGATCTTACGCATAGATTTTTTTTTAAAAAATGATATACTAATAAGAGAAGATAGAAAGGGGAAGATGGATGATGCAAGAGCAAGTGCAAGAGGTATTAAATAAATTACGTCCATTCTTACTACGTGACGGTGGCGATGTTGAACTAGTCGATGTTGATGATGGCATTGTACGTCTTCGTTTAATGGGAGCGTGTGGAAACTGCCCAAGTTCAACTATTACACTTAAAGCAGGAATTGAACGTGCACTCATGGCTGAAGTTCCAGGCGTTACTGAAATTGAACAAGTATTCTAAATGATATAAATGTATATCTAAAAGCGACACTTTCGTTTAAGTGTCGCTTTTTTATGTTAAATCAATTCTTTTATATTTCGTTTACTGTTACGCCGTTATTTTCCACCTGCAATGGGAGCCATTGAAAAGATGGATAAGCATTTTTCCATTGTTTTAGCTTTTGATTCATGACCGCTTCGTTTGTTAATGCAATCATGGTTGGACCAGCTCCGCTTAAAAATGTTCCATAAACATCTTCATTTAATAGCTCCATTAACGCATCATAATGTGGAATTAACGCTTTTCTGTATGGCTGATGAAAATGATCTTTTTCCATCATAGTACCTAACAACTCCCAATCCCCTTGACAAATCGCAGCTACACTAACATTCGCCACACTGCTAGCTTGGACACTTTCTTTATAAGAAAATGTAGCTGGCAAAACAGAACGTGCCTGTGTTGTTTTTAATTCAAAAGAAGGAATAATCGCTAAAAAAATCAGATCGTGAATCGGAACATGGATCCAATTTAATTGATTATCATAATGTCCAATAACACATCCACCTAATAATGAAGGAGCGACATTATCAGGATGCCCTTCAATTGCTGTTGCAATCTCTAACTTCTGATCCAAAGACAGAGATAGATCCAGCAATACATTTGCTAACTCAATGCCTGCAACAATGGCGGTAGCACTACTTCCTAATCCTCTTGCTAAAGGAATATTGCTTGTCATTTTCACCCGACACGCAGGAACTTCATTGAAATCAAATTTATTAGCCACTTGAAGAGCAATTTCATACATTAAATTGTTTTTATCCAAGGGAAGACCATCCATGCCTTCAGATAAAGGAACGAATTCCCATTCCTCTGATAACTCAACTTCTAAAGTTAAATATAAATTTAACGCTACACCAATTGAATCAAAGCCAGCCCCCAAATTTGCAGTGGTTGCTGGCACATGGATCACCCAACTCATACAGATACACTACCTAATATTTCTTTCATTACGGTATCTTCTTCATTCGGCAGCACCCGTGGTTTAATTTCACTATAATCAATTGCGGTATTTGGATCTTTCAATCCATTTCCTGTAAGCACACAAACTACTTTTGATCCTTTTTTCACTTTTCCTTGTTCTAGTGCTTTAAATAGCCCTGCTACAGATGCATTAGATGCTGGCTCAGCAAATATCCCTTCATTTGCGGCCATCCATTGATAGGCTTCAATCATCTTTTCATCTGTTATTTCATCAATCGTTCCTCCAGATTCATCACGTGCAGCAACTGCTTGTTTCCAGCTAGCTGGATTACCAATACGAATTGCCGTACCAACTGTTTCAGGATTTTCAAACACACGATTATGTACAATCGCGGCTGCACCACTCGCTTCATACCCCATCATTTTCGGTAAGCCGGTATGTTTTTGTTCATGGTACTCTTTAAATCCTTTCCAATAAGCAGTGATATTCCCTGCATTTCCAACTGGAATAAATAAATAATCTGGTGCACTACCTAATACATCACATACTTCAAAGGCAGCTGTTTTCTGTCCTTCAATTCGATGTGGATTGACAGAGTTAACTAAAGTAATTCCATCTTGTTCCCCTAGTTTACGGACAATACGTAACGCATCATCAAAATTACCTTGAATCGAATAAATTTCAGCACCATACATAACCGCTTGTGCAAGTTTCCCCTGTGCAATTTTACCTTCTGGAATAACAATGATACAACGTAAGCCTGCACGAGCAGCAAAGGCTGCTGCTGATGCAGATGTATTCCCTGTTGATGCACAGATAACTGCTTCTGCGCCATCTTCAATTGCTTTTGCCATTGCCATTACCATGCCACGGTCTTTAAATGAGCCAGTAGGATTAATTCCTTCTACTTTAGCATATGCTTCTACATCATATTTTTTCGATAGATTTTCCAACTTGATTAATGGTGTATTACCCTCATGTAATGTAATGAATGGTGTCTCTTCTCCTACAGGTAAATAGGTTTGATAATGTTTTAATAATCCTTCCCAAGCCATTTCTTATTCCTCCCCGTCTACTCGATAATGGCTAATTAAACGTTTAACAACATCTAATCCTTCCAATTTTGCCATACTCTTTAATAATTGCTCTCTACTAATCTTGTGCGTAACCATTACTATTTCAGCAGTTTTTTCTTGATCACCCGGTAATTGTAGAATTTTTGCGAAACTAACCTCATGATCAGAGAAGACATTCGTGATCTCTTGAAAAGCACCAGCCTGGTCGTCAACATCTAAGCGGATAAAATGACGTGAAAATTTTTCTTTATCTTCTTTTAATTGACGTTCAAACTGTGGATCTACATGTTCATTACCACTACTTCCCAATCTGATGTTCTTAACAACTTCCATTAAATCTGAAACAACAGCAGTTGCTGTCGGTAAGCTTCCAGCACCTGGTCCATAGAACATGGTTTCTCCAACAGCTTCCCCATATACATATACCGCATTATATTCATTCTTTACTAGTGCTAATGGGTGATCTTTAGGTAATAAAGTCGGCTCTACTGTTACTTCTGCCTTCCCCTTATGCATCGAAGCAATACCAATTAATTTAATGGTATAACCAAGACTTTCAGCAAAATTGATATCTTCTTGTGTAATATTTCGTATTCCTGAAACATCAACATCCTCTAGATGTAGTTCCATTTTAAAGGCCAAATTAGCAAGCAATGTCATCTTTCTTGCCGCATCTAATCCATCCACATCCGCAGAAGGATCTGCTTCAGCAAAACCTAGGTCTTGTGCTTCTTTTAATACCTCTTCATAAGCAAGCCCTTCATCAGCCATTTTTGTCATCATATAGTTTGTTGTGCCATTGACAATACCCATTATTTTTTGAATATGATCAGATGCCAATCCATCTGATAAAGAACGCAAAATAGGAATTCCACCTGCTACACTAGCATCATAAAGAATATCACAATGATTTTTCTTTGCTAATCGTAACAATTTTTGACCATGTACAGCCATAAGATCTTTATTTGCTGTTACAATGTGTTTTTTATTCTCTAATGCTCGCTCTAATAACTTATTTGTGTCTTCAATGCCACCCATCACTTCAATAATAACATCAATATCTTTATGATCCACTAGTTCCGCTGGGTCACTAGTTAACCAATCTCGGTTAATTACAACATCTCGCTTTTTCTCAATATTGTTTACCAGTACTTTAGCAATCTCTATTTCACAGCCTAGTTTATGTTTAATATGTTCTTTATGATCTTGTAGAATCTTGACTACACCAGTTCCTACTGTCCCGAGACCACATAAACCAACATGAATTTTTTCCACAAAGAACGCCTCCCCCTGTTTTCTTTAAAATACATTTGTTTATCTACAGTGGACATTATACCTTTCCCCTTCTACTTATTCAAGGAGCAATTACCTAAAATTTCTGAAAAAATGAAATTACCAATCCAATTGATATATTTGATTCCTAAATGGATCTATTTTATTATCTTGAAAAAATGATTTCAAATGTCCTTCATACTTTATTTGATCATCTAACAATTGCCGGTAGGATAGATACGTTTCTTCACTATTCGTTTCTCCAACGGTTTGATCAATAAAGTCAAATAGATGGATAGGGAGGATAAGACGCGCATATAGTAATCGCCAGCTGAATATTGATAAAGGGGATACATCCTCATATTTCTTTAAAAAATGAACTGCTTCTTTATTGCCGTCAGTTTTTAAAAAATATGGTCGTATACTTTCTGCTATATCTCTGACTGGATGATCATATATGAATTCATTAGAAAATATAAAAGGTTGATCCAATTGATTTGTATAACGTTGAAAGGTAATACACCCTTGGTCAGATCCTGCAAATCTTGTTTCATTATTTGACTCTTGTAAATATTGAATGGCATTTTCGGTTAAACCTATTATATATGGAAAGGTATCAATAAGTAATCGCTGATAACGTGTGACAGGCCGAACTTCTAATTGGTTTCGATAATACGCTTCATATAGTGCAATTTTTTTCTCCCATAGTGTTTGCCACTCACCATAAGCTGAAATATATCTTGGCATATAAGCATAAGATTTACCTATAGAATGGAATGTAGCCAATCTAGTGGGAACATCTTTTGATTCATAAGGATATTTCATGGCTTGTAATACGATATAGTTTTGACCATTTTCCTCCGTAATAAATTGCCCATTTATATTTTTTATTGGTTTTGCAATACGTAGATATTCCTGCTCTATTAAATGGTTAGCAAACCAACCTTGTTCGATATGAACCTGCTCTAATTCATTTGTTGGAATAATAAAATAGTAAGAACCATCAACATAATAGGCCTCACGATCACCTACTTTTACTAAATCGCCATTAAAATATTCCACATATTGATATATAATATCCATTACACGCACTCCTTTCTGATGGTATACTTTACGTATTTACTCCCCAGAAAAGAACAATTTCTATTCGTTTGAATTACCTATAAGTGGGTATAGTAAGAATAAAAGCTTGTAAATGAAGGGTCGGATAAAATAATGGGAAAACAAAGACCAAGAACAGAATTAGAACAAAAGGCAAGAGATTGGTTATATGAACGCGGTGTCTCAATTCAAGATATTGGAGAGCTTGTTTACTACTTACAAAATAAATATCATGACCACTTAACAATGGAAAATTGCATTTACAATGTGGAGAAGGTTTTAGGTAAACGTGAAGTACAAAATGCGATATTGACTGGTATTCAATTAGATATTCTTGCAGAAAAAAAACAACTCGCTTCTCCATTACAAGAAACCATTGAAGTAGATGAAAGTTTATATGGTGTGGATGAAATTATTGCTTTTTCTATTGTAAATGTGTACGGTTCAATAGGTTTTACAAACTATGGATATATTGATAAACAAAAGCCAGGTATTTTAAAAAAGTTGAATGATAAATCATCTGGGAAATGTCATACCTTTTTAGATGACATAATAGGGGCGATTGCTGCAGCTGCTTCTAGTCGTCTCGCACACAGTGTGGCAAAAGATGAAGATTTAGATGAAGAATAAACTATACTATAGTCGGTTGGATAATGTTGTGTAATCGTAATGAATAGCATTAAATTTAATCAAATGATGATATTTAGAAAACACTTATTCATGTTATTATAAATAAAGTAAAAGACTAAGTTGGCAGTTGATTAGGTGCGACACTAAATTGTTGAAATGGCTTTTTTATATTTAACAGCTTGTATTTTCATCATATGGAGAGTGAATACTTTGTTTAAAAAAATTCTATTCATTGGCGGTATCGTGGGTCTGCTGGTAGCATGTCAAAGCGATGGGAATTTCGCAATAGAAGACCCCTACTATCAAGAGTTGTTTGAAAAAGTAGATAAAAAAGTTCCTATTATAGTATGGAATAATCAGGAAGAAGTAGGTTATTCTGAAGAACAAGAGTTAAAAATAAAAGAGCTATCCAATAAAATACTTAAGACGATGGAGGTAGTAGAATCTGAGAAAGCTATAGAAGAAATAAATGTAAAGCAAAAAAATAAATTTATTAGTGTGACTTATATGGGATACTTTAAATTTTTTATATTTCCAAGTGAAAAAAATCCCAACAAAAAAATTTATTTAGAATCTCCAGATGGATACGAAGTAATGGAGACGAAGAAAGGACCGGTCAAGGATTTAATAAGTTGGATGGAAAATAAAGATTCTAATCGAGTAGGAGGATAATCATTAGTTGATTATCCGACCTCTCACACCACCGTGCGTACGGTTCCGTACACGGCGGTTCAATAGTTTGAGTGTGTTTTCTCGAGGAGTTGGTTAAGGTCTTTCAAG
>NZ_CTEI01000003.1 GCF_001368815.1 Paraliobacillus sp. PM-2
GTCCGCCGCTCATTCCACAAGCGCACACCCCGAAGGGTGATTGCTTGCTTCCTGCGCTCGACTTGCATGTATTAGGCACGCCGCCAGCGTTCGTCCTGAGCCAAGATCAAACTCTCCATAAAATTGGCTTGCACACGGATGTGCTGACATCGACGTTGCAACACGGATGTTGCGAACTTAGTCGACAATCATTGAGTTTGCTTACTCATTACTTGACTAGCATGTTACTTCTTAACATATTGGTTGTTTTGTTCAGTTTTCAAAGATCAAATGGTGGGCCTGAGTGGACTCGAACCACCGACCTCACGCTTATCAGGCGTGCGCTCTAACCAGCTGAGCTACAGGCCCATTTAATGGAGCGGGTGAAGGGAATCGAACCCTCGACATCAGCTTGGAAGGCTGAGGTTTTACCACTAAACTACACCCGCATAAATACTAAATGGGATATTTAATTTCATTTTTCTCTCAATGGTCGGGAAGACAGGATTTGAACCTACGACCCCTTGGTCCCAAACCAAGTGCTCTACCAAGCTGAGCTACTTCCCGTAATGGCGCGCCCGAGAGGAGTCGAACCCCTAACCTCTTGATCCGTAGTCAAACGCTCTATCCAATTGAGCTACGGGCGCTCAGTAAAGCGACATATTCTAATGTATCACACAATGCGATAGTATGTCAATAGTTTTTTTGATGCGGTCGAGAGGACTTGAACCTCCACGGGATTACCTCCCACTAGGCCCTCAACCTAGCGCGTCTGCCATTCCGCCACGACCGCATAAAGTGTTAAAAACACTTTATTTGATGAGCCATGGAGGATTCGAACCTCCGACCCTCTGATTAAAAGTCAGATGCTCTACCAACTGAGCTAATGGCTCGGAACTTTAATATCACATCTAATATCAACTTTCAAAATAGAAAATCCTCCGAAAACAAATTTGTTTCAAAGGTTTTTGTAAAAGAAACATATTTGAGTGTTAAAGACGAAAATGGCTGGGCTAGCTGGATTCGAACCAGCGCATGACGGTACCAAAAACCGTTGCCTTACCGCTTGGCTATAGCCCAACAATGGCGGTCCGGACGGGACTCGAACCCGCGACCTCCTGCGTGACAGGCAGGCATTCTAACCAACTGAACTACCGGACCTATTCTTTTTTTAATAGTAAGTGACCCGTACGGGATTCGAACCCGTGTTACCGCCGTGAAAGGGCGGTGTCTTAACCACTTGACCAACGGGCCATAAGACATAAAAAATGGCGGAGAAGGAGGGATTTGAACCCTCGCGCCGCTTACACGACCTACACCCTTAGCAGGGGCGCCTCTTCAGCCACTTGAGTACTTCTCCACTGGCTCCACAGGTAGGATTCGAACCTACGACCGATCGGTTAACAGCCGATTGCTCTACCACTGAGCTACTGTGGAATAATGTAATTTTTTAAATAACTAACAGCGACGATAGATATTATATCTTGTTAAAAACAATTTGTCAACACATTTTAAAAATTTAATTTCAAAATGTAACTGAAGTATAAGACGACAATGTTTTTCACATCTTTTTTCAAATGCTTATATAATTTAACATGAAATATCTTAATTCGTCAATGGTTTCAGATAAAATACAGAATGTTTTTTTATATTTCTTTTTTCAGCTTTCCGCTACACTTACCACAACGGTATTTATTTGTATCAATTCTACGCCTTCTATTATATCTTTGATTACATCCACTACATTTATACGTAAGTAATGTTTGATTTTGCATCGTTGGTAAAGGCTGACAATGTCGTGGAGATCCTGTTTTTTTTAATAACTGTCTAAATTCTCTATCACCATGTTTGTAGCCTTTCCCCTCAATATGTAAGTGATAATGACACAACTCATGTTTAATGATCCCTTTGAATTCTTCCATTCCTAGCTCTGTTAAAAATTTTGAGTTTAATTCAATTTTACGTTTAGAGGGTAAATATCTTCCACCAGTAGTTCGTAGTCGTTCGTTAAATGCCACACAATCTTTAAAAGGTTTGTTAAAGTAGGTCATTGATATCTCGTTGACCAGTTGATGTAATTCTAATGCATTCACTATCTTCCCTCTCCTTCCTACAAAATGGTTTTAAGTATACATGAAGCATACATAAGCATACATTATTATTTTAAAACCGATTGGACAAATCACCATATAAGCCTAAACTTCATAAACTATATTATCTCGACCCCTACTCTTTTCAACTGTAGACGTTGAATTTAAATAGATTTAGATTTGCTTGCACATTTTAGACCAGGAGGTGAAAGGGATGCCTAATTGGTTCAGAATACAAATGACAAACGCTTTTCTAACAAAAAATATCTATCAAATAAAAATGTTAAATCAATGTTGGTTTTTTTATTTAGATAGAAGGATATCAAAATAATTCGATACCCTTCTATTATTAATCTGCTTTGATCATCGATAAAGCTATGCGTTGTTTTTGAACATCAACATGATCAACCCAGACAGTAATGACATCACCTACCGAAGCAATATCCATCGGGTGTTTTACAAAGCTATTAGACATTTTTGATATGTGAACAAGCCCATCCTGCTTTACACCAATATCGACAAACACACCGAAATCTACCACATTACGAACAGTACCCTGTAGTTCTAATCCAGGTTGTAGATCTTCCATAGAAAGAACATTTTTCTTTAATAATGGTTTAGGTAAATCATCACGCGGATCACGGGCTGGGCTACGTAAAGCTTTCATCATATCAGATAACGTATGCTTTCCGATTTGTAACGCTTCTAATATATGATCTGTTTGAAGTGTATCTAATTGCTTAATTAGTTTTTCTGTTCCTATATCTTCTGATGTACAACCTATCATCTTAAGTAAATTTTTTGTTGCTTGATAGCTTTCAGGATGTATAGGCGTTCTATCAAGTGGTTCTGTTCCATCAATGACACGTAAGAAACCAATACTTTGTTCATAAGTTTTATTACCGAGTCTTGGTATTTTTTTTAATTGTTTTCGATCAGTAAATTTCCCTAATTCTTCTCTTTGCTTAATTACATTGTTTGCCACGGTTTTACTAAGTCCAGATACGTATTGCAATAAAGAGGCTGATGCTGTATTAACATTTACACCAACTTGGTTAACAGCCGTTTCCACTACAAATTTAAGTGATTCATTTAGACTTTTTTGACTGACATCATGTTGGTATTGTCCAACACCAATTGATTTTGGATCAATCTTAACTAATTCAGCCAATGGGTCTTGTACACGTCTGGCTATAGATACCGCACTTCTTTCCTCAACTTGCAGATTTGGAAACTCTTCTCTAGCTAACTTCGAGGCAGAATACACACTTGCTCCAGCCTCATTTACAATCATATATGAGACAGATAAATTATGTTTCGCAATTAAGTCTGCAATAAACTGTTCTGTTTCTCTTGAAGCTGTTCCATTGCCAATAGCAATTAGTTCAATAGGATATTGCTTAATATATTCCAACACTATTTTTTCTGCACCTTTCACATCATGCTTTGGTGCAGTTGGATATATAACATTGATATCATGTATTTTTCCTGTTTCATCAACAATGGCTAATTTACACCCTGTTCGAAAAGCTGGATCCACACCTAAAATTGTTTTTCCCTTTAATGGGGGTTGCAATAATAGGTTTTTTAAATTTTTCGAAAAAATGTCTATTGCTTGTTTTTCTGCCATTTCTGTTAATAAATTTCGAATTTCTCTCTCAATAGACGGTTGAATTAAGCGCTTATAGCTATCTAATACTGCTGCATTCAGAAACTCTCGGATAGCTTCTACAGCATTTGGTTTCATAATCTTGTTCATTAAATAAGTTTCAATGCTGTCAGCCGGTGAGATAATCGAAACTTTAAGTATCCCTTCTTTCTCACCTCGATTCACTGCTAGTACACGGTGGGCAACAATCGTACGAATTGGCTCTTCATATGAATAATACATTTCATATACGCCTTTTTCATCTTCAGCTTTATTCTTTTCTTCTGTCTTAATTAGACCTTTTTTATATGTAGTATCTCTAATATATTCTCGGTATGTCGCTTCATCGGACACCCATTCTGCTAAAATATCATTTGCACCCTGCAATACATCTTCAACTGATAACAACTCATTTTCTTCAGACACATGTGCCTTTGCTTCCACATGCAAGTCTATATTCTGTTGTTCCCAAACGCGGAGTGCCAGAGGTTCTAACCCTTTCTCTTTTGCAATTGTTGCCCTTGTCCTTCTTTTTTGTTTGAAAGGTCGATACAAATCTTCCACACGTTGTAATTGTGTTGCATTTAGAATATCTTTGTGTAACGCATCCGTTAACTTTCCTTGTTCATCAATTAGCCGTATCACTTCTTGTTTCCGTTCAGCTAGATTTAGTGCATAGGTCCATTTATCTTCAATTTGTTTAATCTGCACCTCATCAAGTGCTCCAGTTTGTTCTTTTCGATAACGAGCAATAAACGGTACGGTATTACCTTCTTCTAATAATGAAATGACTTGTTTAATCGAGGGCATTGCGATTGCCGTTTCTGTTGCAACCCATTTCATTAATTGATCTTTATTCGATTCTGCCACACATCTTCCTCCTAACTATTTCTTTTATAGTGTATCAGACTATTGGTTTTTTCCCAACACACATTACGTTAAAGACGCAAGCTCACAGTCTATTCTTTTGATACTTTGCTTACCTCTTAACAGAAAAAAGTTCTTATCTTTTGCGACAAGAACTTTTTAAGCATTATATTTCATAACAAGTAAGGTAGTATCATCTTTAATAGAATCAGATAAGAAATGCGAGAATAATTCAGTGATTTTCGAAACGTCTTTTCCTAAGAAATAACTGGATGATAAATCTAGTGAATCCACACCATCGGAAAACATAACAAAAACCATTTCATCCAATAGGTTATCACGCAAGACTTTTAAAGGTCTAGGAAAACCACCGATATAACCGGCATTTGGAATATTTCGCTTTTTCTCTGATTTGCTTGATATTGTCATTAAACCGATGTTTCCAATAGAAGAAAAAGTATAATTCTTTTCATTAAAATCAACTTTTAATATACCTAAAACCACTCCACGCTTACCTACTAATTTTTGATTGCACACTTTAATGATTTGTTCCACAGAAGCGTTCGTGTTTGATTCAATGATATCCATCACTAATTGTGAAGACTCTTTTGCATATTCTCCACTACCTAAACCATCAGCAAGTGCACAAATAAATCCTTGTTCGGTTTCTTTGTAATAGTAACTATCTCCACAGTAATAGTTACCTTTTTTAGGTTTCTGGAATACAGAGATATCCATATGCATTTGTGTCACAGTTATACTCCTGTTCCATTCGCTTGTAGCGCTTCACGAAGTTTTTTTAATGCCCGACGTTGAATTCTTGATACATGCATTTGAGAGATACCTAATAAGTCACCTGTTTCTTTTTGACTTCTATTTTCAAAATAGGTGTATTGAAGGATATTTTGTTCACGTTCTGATAAAATAGGCAAAATCTTTTCAAGCAACATGCGTTGGTCAGTATTTTTAAAACCATTATCTTGCTCACCAATTAAATCTAAAATAGAAACAGTACTTCCATCAGAATCCGCCTCAATTTTCTTATCAACAGAGAGAGCTTTATAACTCTGTCCCATTTCCATCGCTTCCAATACCTCTTCTTCTGATACTTCAAGGTATGTTGCAATATCTTTCACGGATGGAGAGCGTTGTTGTTCAGTCATTAACTGTTCAGTAGCTTTCTTGATTTTCGGCCCTAATTCTTTAATTCGTCTTGGTACATGCACACTCCATGTCTTATCTCGAATAAAACGTTTAATTTCACCAATAATTGTTGGAATAGCAAACGATTCGAATGATTTACCTAATGTTGGATCATATCTTCTAATTGCTGCTAATAATCCTAGCATCCCTACCTGTACAAGATCTTCATGTATCATGCTGTTTTTAGCATATTTCCTTGCAATTGAGTGTACAAGATCTTGATATGTTAAGACTATTTTCTCTTGTATTTCTTCGTCTTTAGGATTCTTTTGTAGATGCTCTATCCATTGGTAAATCTCATCCCCACGTTTATTGTGTGGCTGAGATTTGGTCGTCATCTAATCCCACCTCATTCGCATGAAGGTATTTTGTCATCAGTACAATTACCCCATAATCATTTTTTATCTCTACTTTATCCATTAATGCATTAATTAGGAATAGACCAAAACCCCCTTCACGGAGATCTGCAACAGATTCAGATTGTCGGTATGGCCCTATCCCCTCTTTTACCTTGGATAAATCAAAGCTACCACCGTGATCAGCCACCATAACTTCTAATCGATTTGCATACAAACCAAAGCCTATTGTTACTTCTCCATCATCACAATCTTCATAGGCATGTGTTGCAGCATTAGTCATCGCTTCTGAAATAGCTACCTTCAAATCTTCAATATCTTCATAAGAAAAGCCCATTCGATTAGCTACACCAGATACACTTAAGCGCACAACACCAACATACTCAGGTTTTGCAGGTACTTTTATTTCTACAAAATCAAATCGTTCCATTAGTTTCCACCTCGTACTGTTGACTCAATTGTAATGATACTATCCAAACTTGTAATTTCAAATAAACGACGTACTCGATCCTGGAGTTGAACTAATTTAAGTTCGCTATCATACTCTTTTGTTGATTTTAACGCACTAATAAAAACTCCCAATCCAGTACTGTCCATATAATTCACCTTTTCTAAATCAACTATTATTTCCATACCAGTTTTTCTTGTCAAAGGTAGTAATTGCTCTTTTAACTTTGGTGCTGTATAGGCATCTATTTCTCCCGTCAATAATAAATGTAAAGTGGTACCTTTTTCAACCAATTCCACATCTAAATTAATATTCATTTAGCTACCTCCAATTATCTTCAATTGCTTTAACATGTACCCTTTATTTATATAAATCAAACTAATTTTTGAATAATGATCAATGTGAAGTCATCTCTAAATTGGAATTCTTGCAGTCGTTCAAAATGTTTATATACTTGTTCTACCGCTTCTTGTGCTGGTAGATGGATGTATCTTTGAATAACCTCTAAAATTTCATCCCGCTCAATAAATCGATCACCTACACGACATTCGGTTACACCATCAGTTAAAAGAATGAGCCGATCGTTTTTATTGATTTTCTTTTCAAATTGTTTATATACCGCGTTATCTGTTGCGCCTAAAACTAAACCTTTCGCTTCTATCTCTTCAAATAATTGTTTATCTGCATGATAATAGAAACCTGGTTCGTGTCCTGCAGAAGCATAAGAAAACATTTCCGTATTTGGATTGTATAATCCGTAAAACATGGTAACAAACATGCTGGGATCAACATTCCGCTCAACAACTCTATTCAAATTTTCTAAAATAGCACTTGGTTCCCTCTGGTTCTCTGGGAAACTATCCATCGAATATTTAATCATGGACATAGCCAAAGCTGCCGGTATCCCTTTACCAATTACATCAGCAATCGCGATCCCTAAAGTATCATCATTATCAGCAACAAAATGGTAATAATCACCACTCATCTGGTTTGCAGGAACACTAATTGCCCCTATATCTAATCCTTTTATATTAGGTTTCACTGTAGATAACAACGTTTCTTGCATCTTTGCCGCCACAGATATTTCAGATTTTAATTCAGACTGCTTTTCTCTCAGGGTTTGAAACTCTTGGTAGGCTAATCCATACGAAATCATCGCCTCTAATAAAAAATTCAATGAATCATCTACTTCTTTCGGTAAATTAGGATAGAGTTCTTTTAAAGCTTTGATATGAACATTAACAATTTCCTCAGGTGAGATATTGTGTTGCATGGATAACTTACTAAACTGTTCCGCTTGATAAAGTGCTGTTTCATTTTTAGTTAATAAGTATTCTTTTAAAATTTTACGATATTGTTCTAAATCAAGTTTAATAGTTTCCAATTAAGCACCTCCTAAGACTACCTTACCCACTTTGCTGTTCGAATCTCCGTTCCTTTTCCATGCTCGGAAACAATATCAAAATAATCCATTAACCTCTTCACACCAGGTAACCCCGCTCCTAAACCACCAGAAGTAGAATAGCCGTCTTCCATGACCTGGCTTAAATCTCGAATTCCCGGACCATCATCTTTCGCAATGATTTTTAAACCTTTATGCTCCAGATCTTCGATGATTTCAAAACAGATTTTACCATTCCCTGCATATAGATAAATATTTCTAGCAAGCTCTGAAATTGCTGTTGCAATTCGTGCCTGATCTACCGTGCCAAAACCAATTTCTTTCGCTTTATCTCTCCCTAGTTGCCTAGCACCAACAATATCCCATTCTTGTCTAATGTGTACGCAGGATTGGAAGTCCATCATCAGTCCTCCATTTCCTGGCGAAGTTTGATCAATCCTTGTTCCAAGTCTAATGCTGTTGGAACGTCCTGCAAGTGGATACCTAAGTCAATTAATGTCATCGCCACTGCAGGCTGGATGCCAGTCAAAACTACTCTCGCTCCCATCAAATCGGACATCGTCACTACATCACCTAACACTTTCGCAATAAAAGAATCGATTATATCAACAGATGTTAGATCAATGACAACACCAGTTGCTCCGCTTTTGTGAATCTTGCTCAACAGATCCTCCTGAAATTGAATCGCTGTTTGATCATCTAAATCGATTTGAATGGAGATTAATAAATAATTATGTAGCTTTAAAATAGGTATTCGCATCTAGATCACTCCTTATTTAAAGAACTAAGTAGTTGTTCAATGGCTTGCTCTTTTTCCTGCGAACGAATAATTTTTCTATCAGTTAATTCAAGCGCAGTTTCAAATCCTTTTCTTAAAGAACTTTTTGTTGGGAATTTTCCTAAATCAATGCCCAAATTAACAATGGTTTGTGCAATTTCTGGCCTAATACCTACCAAGATACAAGTAGAACCAATTAGCCTAACCGCCTCAGCAGCCTGAATAATATGATGTGCCACCATTGTATCTACTACTGGGACACCTGTAATATCAATTAATACAACTTCTGCATTATGTTTAATGACGCCTTCTAATAAATTCTCCATGATTAGCTTAGCACGTTCTGTATCAATCGTACCGATAAGGGGCATGATTGTAATATTTTTCATAACAGGAATCAAAGGAGCAGATAACTCTTGTAGAGCCACGCGTTGTAAAGAAACCGTGTGTTCCCAACTACCGGAATATTCATTCACCAAACGATTGATAATTGGATCAACCCAACTATCTACCATATTTAAGACAGTAGAAAAATATTCAGAATCAATTTGCTCTGAGCGACTTAAAATAAAATCAATTGTTACACGTCTAAATACTTGAAGCCCATCTGTTATATAACTTAATGGCCAACCCAAATTAATTAATCGTTCAGAGAAATGATCTAATTCACTCGTTAACCCTTGTTTATCTAGACTAGTAAAAATAACATTTACAAATTCACGACTTGTACTTTGAAATAATTCTTCAGAAATAGCAGATGTATACTCATTCTTTCGCTTTTCCGATATTTGTTCTAACCAATTTTTTATAATGGTATCACTATTCTCTACCACAATCGATTGCAGTTTTCTATGCATAAGAAATCCTCCAATTCCAGATCTAATCTTCAATTTATTTTAACACTTTTTATAATTCTTACTAATAATTTATCATTGTTTCACAGACAGTACCAGAATATATGACTATTTTTTCTTTCAAATTACAATTTTTCGTATTTTTCAACAATAATAACAAACAAAAGAAGTTCTTATATTTAAATATAAGAACTTCTTTTGTTTGTTAAATTATAATTAGAATTCAGCTAAGCCTAAACTGATTTCTAACGCTTTGTCGATTTTATCCATCATATTATCGTCCAAATATGTGATTTTATCTGTAAGTCGCTGCTTGTCTATTGTCCTAATCTGTTCTAATAAAATAACAGAATCACGTTCAAATCTATACTTTTCCGCATCTATTTCTACATGTGTAGGTAGTTTTGCCTTTTGGATTTGCGCAGTAATTGCGGCTACAATAACCGTTGGACTAAAACGATTTCCAATATTATTCTGTAGGACCAATACCGGACGTACGCCCCCCTGCTCTGATCCAACAACCGGAGAAAGATCAGCGAAATAAACTTCGCCTCTTTTTACTATCAAAATACTACACCCCGCTCACTAAGCGCTCTAAGGTGTTTTCTGCCTCCTCTTCAGCCTGGAAAGCTTCTGAAGCAATATTTAAATTAATTTTAGCCATTTCCATATAACCACGTTGCATTGATTCACGAATATGATTTTTCTTTCTGTCTCGCAAATATGATTTGGTTGCTTGACACACAATTTCACTTAAATCACTGTTCTCATTTTTCATTAGATCATCCACCTCATTAAGTAGGTTTTTAGGTAATCGTACAACTACTTCTTGCACACTCTCTGACAAACCGTACACCTCCACCAAATCTACAAGTAAAAATTTAATCCAATACTATCTTATCATTACTAAAAGTGCTTTGCAAAGGCATTTTTATCTTTTTATTTCATCCTAGCAATTTAATTTGCAATACAATTTCTTTACTAAAAATTTTATAAGTACAATGTAAATCATATGCAACAAAATGCTATACTAAAACAATAAATTTTCAGCGAGTACTATTTAAATAGTGTCGAGGAATGCGAGAACTTAGCATACATGCAATTTCATAATTAATTGTTTCTAATCGAGCAGCAATTTCATCCATAGTAATTTCTTCTTCAAATTGTTTGCCAATCAATGTTACTTGTGTACCAATAGGATACGATTGATCTAACCTAATCATACATTGATCCATACAAATTTTTCCGACAATCGGCATTCTTTTTCCCTCAATTAAAACATCCATACCAGTTAATTGTCGAGCTAATCCATCAGCATAGCCTAGTGGAATGGTACCTATCCATTCTTCTCTATCTGTCGTATAGGTTGCACCATAACTAATCGATCTACCTGTAGGGACTTGCTTCACATGAATTAATTTAGTATGCAGGGACATCGCTGGATGAAGATTGATTGGCTTTTCTTCTTTAACAATCGGAGATGGATAAAGCCCATACATACTAATACCAAAACGAACTGCATCAAACATTTGGTTTGGAAATCGCATGCTAGCAGCACTATTTCCAGTGTGAAGTAGTAGATCATTTTTATAAGATTGGAGTATTTGTTGCAATTTAATCCAATTCAATTGCTGGTGCTCATAATAAGCCAAACCCCGTTCATCTGCAGTTGCAAAATGAGTAAACGCACCAGCTATATGTAATCTTGAATCATTACACACTTCCAAGAGGGTTTCTAATTCTGATTTTGTAGTAACACCAAGTCTGCCCATTCCTGTATCTACTTTTAAATGAAGGGATAATTCACCTTTGAATGGGATTTGCTTCACTTGTTCGAGCCAACTTTTTTGAAAAAAAGTTAAGGTAATGTGGTGTTCGACCGCAATCGGAACATATTTTGGATCCACCCAGCCAAGTACAAGGATAGGTGCTAATATACCACCTTCCCTTAAGTGCAGCGCCTCTTCTAATAGCGCAACAGCTAACATCGAAGCGCCAGCCTCTATTGCAGTTCTTGCTACTTCCACATCACCATGTCCATATCCATTTGCCTTTACTACCGCAAATATTTCTGTACCTTCTGGTAATCGATTTTGTAATTGATGTATATTATAGTAAATTGCGCCTAAATCTACTTCTATCCAAGCAGGACGATATGAAACTTCTCCCATGTACAATCTCTCCTTAAAATGGAAACAAATGCAACAAACAAAATACGAATAGTTAATAATAGTTTACGTTTATTTATAACAAATACTTTATCTTAAATTCATGTCACAAGCAACTTCTACTTGGTTAGTAATTGACTTGGGACAAAGCGCCTGACCCCCTGTCCCATTTTATACAAAAATAAAAGCAGAGCCCTTTTATTAGAGGTATCTGCTTGTTATATATATTATCTTTGAGATTTTGTTATTTACTTGCTTGTGTAGTAATTGAAGTTGCTACCTCAATCATTTCTTCTTTAGTTAATTCTTTGCTCGCTAAATAGTAATCTACTCCTTGATAACTCCATTCAAGCGCTGAATCTGTTTGAGCCGCTACTGTAAAACCTAAACTCACTGGTTCACCAGGTACTATTTTCGGACTCATTACAGTAGTTGGATGTGCTATAACTTTCTCTTGTACGAGCGTGAAATTCTTTTCACCCTCATAAGATAACAGCACACGTTGCCCCTCTTCTAGATCTACTTCTGATGTTTCAGCCAATGTACTACCTAATAGTTCATTTGGATACAACACCCTTAGTTCGTCATTATTTTCAAGAACGCCATCTCCAGTAACTGGAATACCGAATAAGCTACTTGTCATATTATGTTCCATCTCAAACATGTTGTCTTCAAAAGTAGGATTTAGTGTAAACTCAGCAAAACTTACGGTTACAACAGCTTTCCGATCCTGATCAAACACTTTTACCATTACAGGAGTGAATTGCTTCTTATCAAAGTAAATCTCTTGATAAGGTAGTGTGGTATTGTTCTGATAATTTGTCTTTGTTTCAAACACGTAATAATTCTCAGTCGTTTTAAAAGTAGCATCTTTATCGTTTAAAATATCAGAAACAAGCGATTGATACAAGTAAGGTTGACTACTATTTGTTGGCCAATCACTTTGGAACTTAAAGCTTTTGTTTAATGCCGGAGTTAATACAAAGACCCCGTCATCGTTTTTTAAAATAATTTGACTACCTTCTTCATCTTGCTCATTCTTCAATAACACACGATAGTACGCTTTCTTTTTATGCGCGATATCCATATCATAACTTTGTTCTTTTTCACCCGTCTTTAGTTGCATTGTTGCTTGTGTTTGATAACCACTCATTTCTTCCAATGTTTCTTCTAACTTTGTAATTACATCTTCTTTTGATTTTTCACCACATGCACCAAGTATAAATAATGCAAAGATCACCAACACAACGGTGAAGTATTTTTTCATGGTCACAACTCCTTCGATTCAAGATCCAAGGACAAAGGGAATGACCAGTTTTCCGTCAATCTAAAAATGTACGAAATACAGAAGGAAGGGCATCACTTACATCTGTCGCCAGAAGATCATAGGTTGAGTGCGTCTGATTAACTAGTTTATCAGCAGCTTTCCCATGAATAAAACAACTATTAGCAATTGCTGATTCAATCGATTGTTTTTGCATGATTAATGCAAGCATTATTCCTGCTAGCGTATCACCACTTCCACCTTTAGCAAGCCCTGCATTACCTGTCATATTCACCCATTGCTTACCTGTTGGAGTAGTAATAATCGTATAAGTTCCTTTTAACACAAGGTATACTTGATACGTTTGGGCAAATTCCTTTGCCAAGTTAAAAGGACAATCCATTACTTCAGAAACAGAACATTCTAGTAAAGCAGCCATCTCTCCAGGATGTGGCGTTAAAATTGTAGGCGACTCTCTTGCAGATAATAGTTCCAATCTACCATTAAGATGATTTAAACCATCTGCATCAATAATCATAGGAATATCCGCTTTTTTTAGTAATTGAATGGTAAACAGACCTGCCTCTTCTGTTCTGCCCATCCCCATACCAATTGCACATGCATCATAACCTAATACATCAAATGGTTGGTTAATAATCTCCCCTTCTTGACCTTTTAATGAATGAAAAGTCACCTCTGGACATTGTGCTGCAACGGAAGAAATAGCACGCTCGACAGTTGCAATAGTGAGTAAGCCCACACCTGAACGAAGCGCAGCCTTTGCTGTCATTGTAATTGACCCTGGCATTTCACCACTACCGCCAACGATTATCCCTTTTCCATGTGTGCCTTTATGGGAGAATGCTAAACGTTTTGGCAATGTAGCTTGTACATTTTCAGCTTGCCAAACACCTCTATTGATTTGGTGAGAAATCGTGCGAATTGGTAATCCGATTTGCACCACGTCCCACTTCCCATAATAAGGAGCATACTTTGATAAAAACGCACTCAGTTTTGGCGCTTCAATGATATAGGTATAATCTGCACATATCACCTCTTCAACGCTTCCTCCCCCATCTGCTGGCACACCACTAGGTATATCAACAGAAATGGTCATACATCCAGAAGCATTAACAGAAGTAACGACTTCTTTAAATGGTGAACGCAAGCTTCCTTTTACACCAATACCAAACATGGCATCAACAATGACATCTGCTTGTTCAATCATTACTTCCATTGCTTTTGTCGAGTCATATCGCTCTACATTTACACCAAAATGCTCTAAAACACGTTTATGATAGGCTGCATCGCCTACTACTTTTTCATCCGAAACTAATTGCATGATTCTTATTTGATAACCTTGGTTGTATAAGCTACGCGCAATCACGTACCCATCTCCACCGTTATTTCCACTACCAACAAGAATCAGTACGCTAGTATTTTTACTAATGTGTTGTTTGATTTTTTCAGCTACAGCTTGTCCTGCATTTTCCATTAGAATACTTCCATCTAATCCCTTTTCCTCCATTGTAATTCGATCAATTTCGTACATTTCAGATGCGGTAACAATATACACTTCATTCCCTCCTACCCGCAGTAAACTATATGAGTTTACTTTGTAAAATATGCTGAATTAACTTCTTTCACTCTCAATGACAACTTGTGCGACAGCATAATGCTCACTGTGTGAGATGGATACGTACACTTGCTTGTCCCTAGTAAAGGACGAATGTATAGCTGGAGCACCATAGTCATTTTTTATTACTTCTATATCTTTAAATCCTAGCTTACCAATCCCAGTACCATAAGCTTTGGCAAATGCTTCTTTCGCAGCAAAACGACCTGCCAAAAATTCAATTCTTCGTTTTTCTGTTTTACATTTACCCAATTGCGCGATTTCCTGATCTGTTAATATTTTTGTAGCAAACCGCGATTTCCTTGCATATACTTTTTTCAATTTACTAATCTCAACAATATCTATACCAATGCCGTTGATCATCGTTATTGATCACCCTTTTTTGTTTATCTACTTTTTAGTATATCGAATATCCGAATCTAATGACAGTCATGTTTCATATCATGATTGGAATTGTTTTTGTTATACATTTGGAATTAAAATGTTATACTTTTTTTATTGTGATTAATAAAAACGATATGAATACTATCAAAGGAGCATGAAAATGTTTTTTCGCACAGAATCATTTAAAGATTTCATTCGGTTCTATCCAATTATTACTGGGATCATTGCCATTCAATTAATTATTTGGTTATTGACCGCTTTTTCCAACACATTGGAACAACTGATTATTATTGAATGGGGTGGTGGTTGGAATATTGCTATTGCTGCAGGGGAATATTGGAGACTACTTACATCCATTTTCATTCACAGTCCTAATTCATTTAGCCATGTCTTGTTTAATTCTTTTTCTTTAGTACTATTTGGTCCTGCCTTAGAACAAATGGTTGGGAAATGGAAGTTTATTTTCATTTATTTATTCACTGGAGTTGTCGGAAATATATTCACATTCCTTATAGACTCTAACTCCATGTATTTACACTATGGTGCATCTGGGGCTGTCTATGGACTAATTGGTTTATACATTTACATGACCTTTTTCCGAAAAGATTTAATCGACCCCTCTAGTTCACAAATAATTGTCATTATCTCCATTATTGGACTACTGATGACATTCATACGTCCTGGCATTAATATCTATGCTCACCTTTTTGGTTTTATTGCAGGTGTTGCTTTAGGACCAGTTATTCTAACAAAAGCAAAAGCCTTTTCTCCTTGGCGTAATAGAAGACGACAGAAAGAACCTAATGAAATTAACTTTAATCCTAACCGATGGAAAAAAAGAAGAATACTCTCTGGTAAAAACACAGGGAATATTATATGGGGAATTATTATCGCCCTAGTTATCTTAGGATTCCTCGGCAATATTTTTAATCTATAACATAGTAAAAGCCAGTGCACAAACATGCACTGGCTTTTGAATATTAACTTATTGTTTCTTATTTGATGCTCGTTTATTTTGGAACTTACGGTTTCTACCGCCAGCTTGTTTTCCTTTGCGATAAAAATTACGTTTATTATCTCCACGGTAATTTTTTCGTTTTGATTTATCATTTTTTGCTTTTTTCACACTTACTGGTTGAACAGAAGATAACGTAACAGGTGTTTGTCTTCTTTCTTTTGTCATCATTTTTAAAGCAGCAGCTACAACTGTAACTGAATCATGTTGATTTAATAACTCAGCAGCTGTTTCACGATAGTCTTGTAAATTCGCTTTTTCAATTGTGCGATTAAGCTTGTCTACAGTGATTTGTTGCTGTCCGCGACGCGCTTCATCAAATGATGGTGCTTGCATACGTGTCATCTTACTCTTTGTCGTTTTTTCAATCAAGTGAAGATGTGGCATTTCTCTTGGTGTAATAAATGAAATTGCTTCTCCACCTTTTCCTGCACGCCCTGTACGCCCGATTCGGTGCACATAGCTTTCCGGATCTTGTGGGACATCAAAGTTATATACATGTGTTACACCAGAAATATCTAATCCACGAGCAGCAACATCAGTAGCAACTAGGATCTCAATACGCCCATTTTTAAATTTATTTAATACAGACATACGTTTCCCTTGCGTCAGGTCACCATGGATTCCTTCTGCTCTAAATCCTCGCGCATGTAAACCTTCTGTTACTTCGTCTACTCTTTTCTTTGTACGACCAAAGATAATTGCAAGCTCTGGCGCATGAATATCTAACAGATTAGTTAGTGTATCAAATTTTTGTTTTTCATTAATTTCTACAAAGAATTGATTAATATTAGAAACCGTCATTTCCTTTGCTTTCACTTTCACTTCTTCTGGTTTCTTCATCAATGTTGTCGCAATTTCTCTAATCTCTTTTGGCATCGTTGCAGAAAATAGTAACGTTTGACGTTGCTCAGGAATTGCTTTTAAGATATCTCGAATATCATCAATGAATCCCATGTTTAGCATTTCATCTGCTTCATCTAATACAGCAGTGTGTACATTACTTGTATTAATTGTTTTACGACGAATATGATCAAGTAAACGTCCTGGTGTTGCAACGACGATATGTGGGCCATCTTTTAACGCACGGATCTGACGCTCCATATGTTGACCACCATAAACAGGCAGTGTACGTACACCTTTAAATTTACCTAAACGATGAATTTCCTCGGAAACTTGGATTGCTAGTTCGCGTGTTGGTGCTACAACCAAACCTTGGATTTTCTTTTGATCTTTGTTGATCTTTTCGATCATCGGAATACCAAATGCAGCTGTCTTACCAGTTCCGGTTTGGGCTTGTCCAATGACATCTTTTCCTTCTAGTCCTAAAGGGATCGTTTGCTCTTGTATCGGTGTTGCTTCTTCAAAACCCATTTGGTCAAGAGCCTTCATAATCGGTTTTGAAATACCTAAAGATTGAAATGTTGTTGTCAATTTCTTTTCATACTCCTTCTTTTTTATATCTCATAGTTCGCACGTTTAACACGTTAACAACTTCTTTTGTATGTTAAGATGTATTTATCTAGATCATTTATTTATTAAAATAACGGCTTCACTGCCATAATGATTGTCAATATATATTGTGAATCAAGACGTTCCAATTGTGGTTTACCTTATCTTATCCCAACAAAATTTAGAACAGAAGTTTAAAAAATACTTCTCGTCAGCTTCCAGATGAAGGAAGGGTGTATTTAAACCCTTGAATCATTAACGTGAAAAAAGCCTTCCTCCACACACGGAAGAGGCTTGTTATCGAGCATTCAATGGATTATTACATCTTACCATACTCTATTTATTAATTCTACATAGAAACTTAATGTATTTCAAACTTTTACATCATAAAGAGAAAAAATAGGAGAAGTTATCGTGTTATTTTAAATTAATTATTTCATTTAAAGTTTAGTCTTATTGTGACCTATTCACTTTTCCTTAGATCCAAATGACTTTGTTTCTGTACCTTATTACCTCTATTTTTAATCACCATCGTATAAATATACTATTTTTTTAGAACTTCTGTATTTTTCATATTATTTAAAGGTATAAAAATTTCTGTATATTAAATTAAACAAAGTAACATATAGAAATGATATACTAAAACTATATTTTATTTTTTAAAAAAGGTGATGACATGCAAGTTCACACATGTGACATTCCGATCTATACTATCTGTATTACCTGCTTTTAAGAACAACATCGATGAAACTATCATCATTCCAACAAGCAGTAAAAAGTAGTGATACACTTTAAATTGAGAGGTGGCCTCGGATTAATGAAACAAATAAGGGAATACTCAGATAATCCTGTCTATCAGAAACATCTAGATATAGATAAGAGAATACTTCTACTTTCCTAAAAAAGCTCGAAGAATCTGATTCATTTCCAAGTTCATCTGCTCCCGGACCACAAGAATACTACCAAACATTTAAAGATATCCCAGAGGATACACCTATCATTTTCTTAGGAATTTCCGCTGGAATAAGTAGTGCTTACAACCATGCAGTGATGGGGAAAGATATGCTTTTAGAAGAACAACCAAACCGGAAGATAGCAGTCATTAGTACAAATACATCCTCCCCTGGTTTGATTTTATTATTAAATGAAGCTGGTGAAAAACTTACAGAAGGTTATAATTTTGATCAGCTTGTCTCCCATCTATATGATAGGGTTGACCATACGGTTACATTATTTGTTTTAAAAACATTAGACAATTTAATTCGCGGCGGTCGTCTTGATAAGGTTAAAGGCGCAATTGCTAAAACATTAAACATTAAACTATTATTACGATCAGATCACGAGGGGAAAATTGAAGTATTAGAAAAAGTCCGTGGTGACAAAAAGGCATTAAGACGCTTTGTTGAGCAAATCGGTGATTATATTAATCATGCAGAAAATAAAGTTTTAACGATGACACACTGCAATGCAAAAGGTCGTGCAGAACAGGTTATCCAAAATATTCAACAAACATATGGTTTTAAACAAACGATATTATCTGAGATAGGATCTGTAATTTCTACTCACACTGGAGAAGGTTCTTTAGTTATTTCGTTTTTTAAAGACAAAAAATAACAATATCAAAAAAGCAATTTCTATTTAACCTTAGTAGAAATTGCTTTGTTTAAAAAATTAAGTACCGCTTCATTCACTACATCTTTATCTTTCCCTAAACAAATATGGTGCTTGGAGTCAGAATAATAAATTGCTTCAATATCTGTTGGAATTTCTTCATCAAGATAGTGTGTAGACGTATATGGAACCATTCCGTCTTGTATTCCTTGTGCTACAAATACAGGACAGAATATATTTTTTAAAGCTGGTTTAGTAAATTTCATACACTTCAAAAATTCGATATAGGCTCGAATCGGAATGTGGCCTCTTTTATGTTGGTATATTTTATATAAAACATTCTCTTGTAAACGACCTGCTATTTTATCTTTAATAATATCTCCTATATCTAATCCCATTTGCACAACATTTATATACCTTCTGGAAGGTGATAATAGAACTAACTTAGCTACGTTATATTTGGAAGCTAAATAAGAAGCAATCATTCCCCCCATTGAAAATCCAATCACATACACTATATCAACCTTTTGTTTTAATTCAATTAGGGCTTGTTCAGCTTTTTGGATCCATTCTGTATATGATACATCATCTAACGCTAAATCTATTCCATGACCAGGTAGTGTTGGTGATTTTATGATCCAATCTGTATTTTTTTTCAAATATGTTACCAACGGTTCTATCTCATATAATCCTCCAGTAAAACCATGAATACATAAACACCCAATCATGTTTCCATCCCTTTCTTTTTTCTTTACTATTCCCCTATTACATTTGCTTATGCCTTTTTCAGATCAAAGCTAAAAGCGCCCATTTAAATGCGAACAAACTGTACTCATAAACAACATAAGTGGTTTGCTAGTTACTGGGCGCAGAAATCAGACTTGGCTGTTTTCTTATATGATTTTTTATACAACTGTTTAATACAATTGAGTTTCTAGAATTCCTTTCTTCTTTAAATAAATAATCCTTGTCACCTTTCTGACAAGGATCATCATTTAAACCCCTTTATGAATGATCCAAGACCTTTTATCATTGGAGTAATTTGTTGATACGTGTTAGCCACTTGCCCGACCGTATTTAACATCTTATCTAAATCCATTTGTCCATCTTTATCTTGAAAATACTGCATAAAGCCTTTTGCTTGTTGGCCATATGTGCTAAAAGATGTTTGTGATTGTTCCGGATACCATTCCATTGGATGCGGCGGTTTTGAAAAATATTGATAAGGTGTTGGAAAGGGCGCTTGTTGAGATGTTAAGTTATTTGGTTTTTGAGAATGGAAAGGCGAATAGCTATTTGGATTGTACGGATCACCCTCAAAAGGTTGAAAAGGAAACGGACCCTTTCTCTGTTTTGACATAGAAGTGAACACCTCTTTTTCAATCTTTTGCTATATCCTATGCATCAAATCATTTAATTGTTCTTATCCTAATTTACAAACGAATCAATTCGCTTTCTAATTTGTGCTTTTGAAACCCTAATATTTTGTGATTATTTACCATAGTTACTGGGGTTGCATAAATATGTTGTTCTTGTAATTCCTTTAAATTTTTTTTATCTTCCGTAATGTTTTTTATTTCATAAGAAATACCCAATTCTTTCAAAAAATGAATTAACTTATTTGATTCTGAACAATTATTACTGACATAAATGGTAACTTGCTGTTTCCCTTCCATCATGGCTCCTCCTCAAACGTATCTGTGTTTCAAGTTGTTTAATAATCAGTACCTATTTACTAATTTTCTGAAATCAATTCGTAATATACAGGACTCTGTAACTAATTCATTTTATTAGATACCCACTACACTAAAGATTAAACTTCATTGTTTTACTTTTTCATTTTATTGTCACTTGTTTTAAGAATTAGTACAAGAAAACTTACCCTGGTGCTTATATTTTGATACCGACAATGGGAGGCGTATTATCAAGTTTTATTATTTCAGTTGATCTGCATAGGTTCCTAGTTTTTTTAGGAGCTGAATAGCTTGCAATTTTTCTTCCTCTGTTAAGCCATTCATTATTGTTTCTATTTGTTTCCAATGAGCAGGAAAAATGTCATTTAATAATGCTTCCCCTTTCTCTGTAATGGAAGCATAGGTGATTCGGCGGTCAGACTCATCTGGTATTCGATTAATATAACCTTTGCTTTCTAGCTTATTAACTACATAGGTGATACTACCACTAGCTAATAATATTTTATCTCCAATTTTTTGTAATGATTGATTTCCCTGATGATACAATAGTTCTAATACACCAAAGTCTGTTGTGTTTAATCCTTTTTTTCTGATGTCATCTGCCACTTGATCAGATACCGATCGATATGCTTTAGATAAAACCACAAATAGTTTTAAAGAAGGGTCTTGCTTTTTTCTTTGATATAACTTTTTTTGTTCATCCATTGTTTTTCCTCTTTCTATAATTTTTAAATCTACCTACTCCCCTAAAGAACATCCATATTAACACAATAGCTAACAAACTATCGAAGGAGTAGATATACTATTTTTCGTACAACTAGTCCATCACTCAATGATTTTCTCAAAATAAGCCAATTTTGGTGCATGCTCATTTTCTTTTCTTGTTTGCACAAATTGATAGCCATTTCGTTTAAATAATTGTTGTGCATAATGGTTCTCAGAAAAAGTATCTGTATTTATAAGTGTTACATTATTTTTTAAAGCTAACTGTTCTGCATAAGTAAAAAATTGATCTGCAATTCCTTTCCCTCTTGCACTAGGGTCTATTGCTAAACGTTTTAGAGTAAAAAACTTGTGATGGGGTGTCCAAGCAATTAAATGATATTCTTCATGCCCTCTGTTACTAATTGTACATACTCCTACCAACGTTGAATTTGTCTCAAAAACGTATAATTCACCTCTATCTATATCCTTTTGATAATCTTTTACTTGTGGATAAGAATCGTCCCATTGATAACTTCCCTGCCTATTCATTACTGTAACGACCCTTTTTACAATTGCCATTATGTATGTTAAATCCTCACTTGTTGCTTTGCGAATCATCGGTCTAACCTCCGTTAACCATCTTTTAAACGTATTATAACTTATTCAAACGATACATTATGTATTGTTTAAGCACAACAGAGAATTTGTTTTTCTGTTAGAAAGATAAATAAAACGGACACCGTTATCGATGTCCGTTTTATTATGCTAGTTCTTTTTCTAAAAATGCGGTAACTTCTTCTGGTGTTTTCGTATAAGCACTATGCTGATGTGCTATTTTTTCACCATTTTTAAAAATGAGTAGGCTAGGTATTCCCATCACTTCATATGTTTGTGCTAATCCTTCAATTTCATCACTATTGACTTCATACCATTGATAGTCTTTGTACGTCTCTAATATATCACCAATAAACATATCCATTCGTTTACAATCCGGGCACCAGTCTGCATAAAATTTAACGATAACAGGTTTTTCTGATTGAATGACCTGATTAAATGCTTCTTTTGTATTAATATGCTTCATTATTAAATATACCTCCTTTTTTACCACTCACTTTATCATTTTGCTATCATGCTTGCAATGAATCTGTTTACACATTTTTATACTCCACACGGCCAAGCAAAAAGGCAACAAACAGCCCTAGTGCAAAGGTAATAATACTTACTACTGCCTCACTTGTACTTGTTGGCCAACCTGGAAAAATGACAAAGACAGACCCAATTACAAGTCCAATAATTACGGCAAAAGTTGCGGTAGTGTAATTTGCTAGGAAATAATGTACCATTTTACTCATTACTACAATTCCAACAACAATTCCGATGCCTACAACTGCGATAATATCTATTTTAAATTCACTGATTGCATTAATAATCGTATTATACGCACCTAATATTAATAGTAGAAATGACCCGCTGATCCCCGGTAAAATCATTGCCGCACTTGCAATGAAGCCAGCAAAAAATAAAAATCCATACGTTTGTATATTCATCGTTGTTATACTATCTGTATTACCTGCTTTTAAGAACAACATCGATGAAACTATCATCATTCCAACAAGCAGTAAAAAGTAGTGATTCACTTTAAATTTATATTTTGCCTCGGATTTATGAAACAAATAAGGTAATACTCCTATAATCAGACCTAAAAAAGAGAACTGTGTTGGTCTGGGATAATGATCAAATAAAAATTCAATTCCCCTTGCCAACAAAAAGATAGACGTTAAGATCCCAATGCCTAATGGAATTAAAAATGACAAATGCTTCTTCCAATCCTTACTTAAAAATCCATTGACTGCTGTAATTAAACGATCATAAATACCAAGTACTACAGCAATGGTGCCACCACTTACTCCTGGTACGACGTCACTCGCTCCCATCATCATACCGCGATAAATATTTTTCCATTCCATATGTATTATCCCCTTAAAATAAGTATATATCTTCTGTATTATAGCAAAATTGGATAAGAAATACATACTGATTTTTTATGAACCACTTAAATTTAAATTAGAATTTACATTTACTTTTCAATGAATGTTAATTCAGGCATCCACTGTGATAGGTGCTGTTGCATTTCTTTATAATGTTTTTCATGATCAGTTAGTTGTTCGTCAGTTAATTGATACATCGGAATGACTTGATAATCTGATTCTGATTCTTCGGTGAAGTCAACAAATGTTGGTAAAAACTTAGGGGAATGTAATGTAATTCTTTCTTTACCTTTATCCCATTCCTTCTGGATCGTTAGCTGCACCATGCCTCCAATGCGTCGATAGAATTCATCTTGTCCAGATAAAAAATTACCTAGTGAATAGATAACGAAGGTTCGATTTCCTTTTTCACCTTCAATCCATTCCATTGGTTGTAAGACATGTGGATGATGCCCAAAAACAACATCTACTCCTAAATCAGCTACATATTGTACAAGGTCCTTTTGTTTTTCGTTTGGCATTCTCTCGTATTGGTTACCAAAGTGTAGGTTTAGTACAACAACATCTGACACTTTCTTTGCCTTTTTTACATCTTTTGCAATTGCTTTTCGATTAATGCGATTAACGAGATATTCTTTCCCATCTGGTGTAGGAATACCGTTTGTTCCATAGGTATAGCCTAAAAAAGATAAAGAAATATCTTCTTCAGTATGGATTACACGAACCTTCTCACTATCTTCTTGGCTGTGATACGATCCAACATAAGGCATATTTATGTTATTCCAATGTGAAATGGCTCGTTGTATCGCTTGTTCTCCTCGATCTAGTGTATGGTTATTTGCAAGTGATACAATATCAACACCCACTGTTTTTAACGCATCACCAACTGCTACCGGACTATTAAAGCGTGGATAAGAAGATAATCCTATTTCTTCCCCGCCAATCATTGTCTCTTGATTGGCTGTTGTAATCGTTGGTTGGGATAAATATGGCTGAACTTTTTCAAGCATTGGCATAAAATGATAACCCTCAGTTCCTTTAGCATCATTATATACCCGGTCATGAATTAATATGTCACCTACTGCAGCCAGTGTAACATTACGCTTTCTTTGCATAATGTCCAGTTCTTCTTTCAATAGTATATCTATTCCATCACGTTTAGCATGATAGGACGTTTCATACTGCTCTTTGCCTTTTTGGCACGAAAGTAAAAGGCTACCTATAAAAATGATAAATATAACTAATCTAATTCTTTTTCCCATTGTTTCCACTCCTCAATGAAGTGTTTATTTTCCCCTTATGAGATAAACAACCAATACTACATATTTTATGTATTCTGAGACTTTCTAGGATTTTAGAATATGTTTGATGTTTGTAAATACATCATGGTTGAATCCTTCTGCGAAAGAACCTTGGTTTCGTACTGCCTTACCAAAATGGTACTGGGTTGCACCAATATAGGAATGAAGTGTTGATATATTCATGGAATCTAGTCCACTCCCTGGAAGAATTGCAGGTCCTTTTAACTGATTTGCTAATGTTACTAATTGCCTTAATTCCTCTTTTCCTTGTTCACAATTAATTGCTCCACCTGACGTTAGAATCCTTTTCACTTGCTTATATTGAGTCAGCGTGTGATATGCATCTTGTTGTGATACTACTTCATCAAATGCTCGATGAAAAGTAATATCTAGCTGTGGTGCTATTTCTACAATTTTATTTAATGCTTGTTGATTAACCGTATTATCTCTATTTAAAGCACCAAATACAATCCGATTTCCACCAAGTGTGATCACATTTTTTATATCTTCTAAAATAATAGCTAAGTCAGATTCATTGTAATAGAAGTGATTACTATGCGGACGAATCATTACTTGCACAGGGATATTCACGCTTTGTAATACTTGTTTAATCGTTCCATAGCTTGGAGTTAATCCTCCTTCACTGATTGCTGATACTAATTCTAATCGATCTGCTCCCATTACTTCTGCCTCTTTTGCATCTTCTGCATTTTGAACAATTACTTCTATTTTCATGATGTATCACCTTTCTAATATATTGTTTTTTTCTATATCATAATGTTTTTCATTTCATAACATTTTATCAATTTCATTCTCAAAAAGATAGTCTATTCAATTTGCATCTCTTTTTTTATTTAAAACAAATCGGGTATAATAATAAAGAAGAGAAGAGGTGATACGAATGTTAGCTGATAAATTAATTTGCGCGATCACATATGCAACAAAAAAACACGAAGGACAAATAAGAAAAGTAGATGGTGTCCCATATATCGTACACCCTTATCGCGTAGCAATGCTTTTAAAAGAAGAGGGATATAATGATGACATTGTCATTGCAGGTTTGTTACACGATGTAGTAGAAGATACTGACGGCACAATTGGAGAAATCTCTAATTTATTTGGTAACCAAATTGCGAAACTTGTTTCCTTTGCTACTGAGCCCGATAGAAATAATACATGGGAAGAACGAAAAAAGCACACCATTCATCACCTGAAGGAGGCACCTTTAGAAGCAAGGCTAGTTGTATGTGCAGATAAAATTGACAATATCCGCTCTATCTTAGAAAATGAAAAGATATTTGGTAGTGAGATTTGGAAACACTTCAAAAGCAGTAAAGATTCTCAACGATGGTATTATCAAGAGATTTACAAAAGTTTACATACAAATCTTCCTACTGTTTCTATTCCAGCATTATTTATTCAATTAGAACAACTAATTGAACAATTTTAGTAAGGAGGATATGATGAACGATTTAATACAATTAAAAGACAAATCTATTTTAATAATGGGAGTAGCAAACGAACGTAGCTTAGCTTGGGGTGTAGCAAAAGTGCTGCACCAGGCTGGCGCCAAGCTTGCTTTTACCTATCGAAAGGAACGCTCTTACCAAAAGTTATCTAATCTTCTAGAACAAGAAGGGATAGAAGATGCACCAATGGTTGCTTGTGATGTGAATGAAGATGAAAGCATCAAGCAGGCTTTTTCAACCATTCATCAAAAAATGGGGATGATTGATGGGATCGTTCATGCGATTGCATTCGCTCATGGTGAAGATCTTCAAAATGATTTTATTGAAACGACACGAAGCGGCTATGCTTTTGCTCAAGATACAAGTGCTTACTCATTAATTGCCGTTGCTAGAGAAGCACGTCCTTATTTATCGTCCGGAGCATCGATTGTAACAATGAGTGCTCTTGGTGCAGAGCGAGTTCTTGACGGCTATAAAATAATGGGTGTGGCAAAGGCAGCCTTGGAATCAACTTGTAAGCATTTAGCACTTGATTTAGGACCGGATAGTATTCGTGTAAACGCAATCTCTGCTGGACCTATTCGAACATTAGCCTCTCAAGGTGTACCAACCATTAAACAAATGCTTAAAGATACAAAAGAAAAAGCACCATTAAAACGAAATGTGACACAAGAGGAAGTAGGGAAAGCAACTTTAATGTTATTAAGTCCTCTTTCTAGCGGTATTACTGGAGAAACCTTACATGTAGATGGTGGTTACAACATCATGGGATAAAAATAAAATATTTTATGTTTAACGGGATATCTTATCGGGAATAAATAATTTATAGCCATAAGCAACCAATCTAATTAATGAAAGGATGTATACAACATATGGCACGCAAACAACAATATCAACCAACAAAAAAATCAGGTGTTGAATTATCAGATGCACAAGAAGTAAATTACAACAGCGCATTTAAACAAGCTGATATTGCTGGTGGATTTCGTAAGGAAAAACTAAATCAAATTCGTCGTGAAGAATAGTCATAGACGTTATGTTTTAAAGCTAGGTAGTCACCCCACTACCTAGCTTTTTTATGTTTTAGTTTATTTTTTCCTAAAAAAATGTGATTATTTGTAGCTACTTTTCGTCTTTATTATTAAGAACAATAAAACAGGAGGAAACCATGATACAAATCAAAGATTTATCGCATCATTTTGAGTTAGGAAAAAAAGGATCTAAAACGAGCATCCCGGTGCTTCATAATATTTCACTTACTATTGATAAAAAAGAGATTGTTGCTATTGTTGGAAAAAGCGGATCAGGTAAGTCTACATTACTAAACTTGATTGGCGGGTTTATGCGTCCTAGTAAAGGTGACATTTGGATTGATGAAACAAACGTGACAAAATTGAATGAAGCAGGATTCGCTGATTTTCGCCTTAATCATATCGGGTTTATTTTTCAAAACTTTCAACTTATCCCTAGCATGACTGCTTATCAAAACGTTGAACTTCCATTGATTTTAAAAGGTATTGACGAACGAAAACGAACGGAAATTACTAAAAAAACGCTGAAGAGAGTTGGATTACTAGATTATCACGAACATTATCCAAGTGAATTATCCGGAGGACAGCAGCAACGAGTTAGTATTGCTAGAGCTTTAGTATTAAATCCACCAATTATCTTGGCAGATGAGCCTACGGGAAGTTTAGACAGTGAAACAGAAGCTGATCTTTTAGGATTTATTCAACAATTAAATCAAGAATTAGGGATAACCTTTTTAATTATTACACATGATGATGAAGTTGCAAGCATCGGGAATCGAGTGATTGAAATTCGAGACGGTTGGCTAATGGAAGGAAGTGTGTCCTTATGAGAATCAGAGACCAGTTCCGCTTTGTCAAACAAAATATGAAGAAAAATAAAATGCGTGTTTTTATGACGGTCTTAGCAACTGCAATGGGTTGTGCTTTTCTTATCGTTATTGCTTCTGTTCCATTTGGACTTCATCAAACATTTGTAAAAGACTTATTACAGCAAGATACGATTAATGAAATAAATGTCCAAGGTATCGAAACGGATGAAGGATACCAACCTATCACCGAAAAAGACATAAAGAATCTTAGACAATTCAAAAACGTCAAAGCGGTTACGTTTAAGTCCTACATTGAGCAGCCAACTACTTTTTCTATTGATAATTATAAATTAGAAACTGGTGCTATGGCGGTTGACTTTAATGCAGAGCGAAATGCAGGAATATCCTTAGAAGACGGAACTTTTCCCTCTAAAGAAAACGAGGTACTTGTTGGTTATCACTTTGCCACTCAATTATTTCCTACTGATACCGACAAGGAAGAAGAATTATACAATGAAAAAGGAAAATTGAAAGAAGCTTACCAATATCAAAAAGAAATTATTGGTCAAACATTCCAAATGACAGTCACGCGAATGAATAAAGACGGAGAAGAAGAAACAAAAGAAATACCGATAACCATTGCAGGCATTATGGAGGAACCAGCACGCGATTGGATGATGGATACAGAAGTACGAATATCTGAATCATTATTACATGATATAGAACAATACACAGGGACTCCTAATGGACAAATAACTATTCCAAATGAAAATATAGAAAATGAAAAACATTACGCTAACATAACAGTCTATTCTTACTCACTTGAACAAGTACAAACACTAACTGAGAAATTAGAAGATAACAATTATCTTGTTTACTCAGTAGCTAGTTCTCTAAATCAATTAAATATGATCTTTACTATTGCAAAGGCTGGATTAATCTTTATTGGTACCATTGCAATTTTAATTGCTTCCATTGGTATATACAACACCATGACGATGGCTGTTACAGAGCGTGCGCCTGATATTGGTATTATGAAAGCAATTGGTGCAAATCCTAAAGTAATTAAGCGTATATTCTTATTAGAGAGTAGTTATATTGGTCTTCTTGGAGCTGTAATAGGAACTATTATTGCTTATATGATTAGTTTATTCGTTAATTTTGTTATACCAATAATAATACAATCAGCTTTTCAAGAAGAATTACCTGAAGGATTTAAATTCTCAGCGATACCAGCGACATTAGTAATCATTGCTATTGCTATTTGTTTGATAGTTACCATTATTTCTGGATCAAGACCAGCAAAAAAAGCAACACGAATTGATATACTAAAAGCGATGCGTAGAGAAATATAATACAAAGTCCCATTTAAGTTGTATTTCAACTAAATGGGACTTTGTATCGCTCTTTATCCAAGCGCAACATCTAGGATCATCATAACGACGAAACCAACCATTAAACTCATCGTTGTTATTTGAATATGACCTCTTTCTTGTGATCCCGGTATTACCTCTTTTGCAACCACAAAAATCATTGCACCAGCCGCAAAACTTAATGCATAAGGTAATAAAGGTTCAATAAATATGACCGCTACTGCCCCTATTACGGCTGAAATCGGCTCTACCATTCCCGAAAATTGACCATAGAAAAAACTTTTTTTCGGACTCATTCCCTCTCTACGCAAAGGAATAGATACAGCTGTCCCTTCTGGTATATTTTGTATGCCAATTCCTAGTGCTAGAGCGATAGCCCCTGTTAAGGAGCTAGTTGTAAAGTCTGAAGCCAACGCACCAAATGCGACACCTACTGCTAATCCTTCTGGAATGTTATGCATGGTAATTGAAAAAATCAGCATAGCTGTTCGATGCTTCGCTTTTCGATCAATAATTTCTTTAAAATATAATTCGTCATTAATCATAGGTAAGATTCGATCTACCAATAATAAAAATACGCCACCTAACAAGAAACCTACTGCTGCTGGAATATAAGCTGGTACTCCTTGTGATTCAGCCATTTCAATTCCAGGTGCCAATAGTGACCAAAAACTGGCCGCGATCATTACCCCACCAGCAAATGCTAGCATACTATCAAAAACTAAAGGATTTGCCTTCTTTGTTGAAAAAACAAACGACGCTCCAAATGCAGTACATCCCCATGTGAACAAAGTTGCCAATAGGGCTAAAAGCACTGGATTTAAATCTGCAAGCGATTGAATCATTGCTTTCTAACTCCTTTTTTATGAAATCATATTATTATTTAAATCTTTATTTTTTGCCTTAGGGAAAAAAACTAACCTTACTCCAATATTCTATGTGCAACGAGGATCATTTGTCAATAATTTCAGTTACTTTCTCATCTTTCACAACATCTTCTGCTTTAATTGTCTAGTTAAAGCCATAGTGGTTGAGGAATAAAAAATTCGCCCCTGTAAAAAAATTTTCTTCTTACCAGATTTCTACTTATAAAAAAAACCAGTGAATTAATTCACTGGTTTCTTCTTAAATTCTATTTATTTTTTCTTCTTTGAAGCTTTTTCACGTTCATTTTTGTTTAATATTTTTTTACGTAAACGAATCGCTTCTGGAGTTACTTCACAATATTCATCATCATCCAAGTATTCAATCGCTTCTTCTAATGTTAAGGTTCGTGTCTTGCGTATCGTTGCCGTTTGATCTTTGTTTGCTGAACGAACATTCGTTAAATGTTTTTCTTTTGTAATATTAACAGTTAAATCATTCTCTCTGTTATGCTCTCCAACAATCATTCCAGCGTATACTTCTGTACCAGGTTCAACAAAAATCGTACCACGATCTTCTAATCCCATAATACCGTAAGTAGATGCTTTACCATTTTCTAAAGCAACTAGTACGCCTTGTCGTCTACCTCCTACAGAACCCTTTACAACTGGTTTATAAGAATCAAATGTATGATTAATAATTCCATAACCACGTGTTTGTGTCATAAATTCTGTAGAGTAACCGATCAATCCCCGAGAAGGAATATGGAATTCCATTCGTACTTGTCCATTACCTTGGTTTACCATATCAATCATTTCACCTTTTCGTGAACCTAATGATTCCATTACTGCTCCTGTATGTTCTTCAGGAACATCTACTTGCACATGCTCAACTGGTTCACAAGGTACACCATCAACCTCTTTAATGATAACTTGCGGCTTGGAAAGTTGTAATTCATACCCTTCACGACGCATATTTTCCACAAGAATGGATAAATGTAACTCTCCACGTCCAGACACAATCCAAGCATCTGGTGACTCTGTTGGATCGACACGCAAACTAACGTCTGTTTCAAGTTGTGTTAATAAACGTTCTTCAATTTTTCTAGATGTGATATACTTTCCTTCTTTACCTGCAAACGGACTATTATTTACGACAAAAGTCATTTGAAGTGTTGGCTCATCAATACGTAAAATAGGTAATGCTTCCTGTTTATCAACTGGACATACTGTTTCACCTACATTAATATCTTCCATCCCAGATAATGCAATGATGTCTCCAGCTTTCGCCTCTTCAATTTCAATTCGCTTTAATCCGATAAAACCAAATAATTTTGTCACACGGAAGTTTTTAACAGATCCGTCTTTTTTCATTAAAGCTACTTGTTGACCAACTTTAATCGTTCCTCGGAAAATACGTCCAATACCGACACGTCCAAGATAATCATTGTAATCAAGCAAGGTTACTTGAAACTGCAGTGGATCTTGTGAATTGTCAACTGGAGCAGGAATATGTTCTAAAATAGTTTTAAATACTGCTTCCATTGACTCTTCTTGTTCTTCAGGCTCTTCACCAGATGTACCATTTAATGCTGATGCATAAACCACTGGGAATTCTAATTGTGCATCATCTGCACCTAATTCAATAAATAAATCAAGCACTTCATCTATCACTTCATTTGGACGAGCATTTGGACGATCAATTTTATTTAACACAACAACGGGCGTTAGTTTTTGTTCTAAAGCTTTTTTTAATACAAACCGTGTTTGCGGCATACACCCTTCATAGGCATCAACCACTAACAATACTCCATCTACCATACGCATAATCCGCTCTACTTCTCCACCAAAGTCTGCGTGTCCAGGTGTGTCTAGAATATTGATGTGTGTATCTTTATAATTGATGGCTGTGTTTTTCGCTAAAATTGTAATACCGCGTTCTTTTTCTATGTCATTTGAGTCCATTGCTCGCTCATCTACTTGTTCATGTTCATGAAATGTACCAGAATAACGTAACAATTGGTCAACTAGTGTTGTTTTGCCGTGATCAACGTGTGCAATAATCGCAATGTTACGAATATCTTCTCTTAATTGCATCCCTCTTTCAGCTCCTCTTTCTAAAACGTTCGATTTTCTCGATAACCAAACAATTATATCACAATTGTCGAATGATAGCTATTTTTATATTATTTTTTCTTCATACTTTTATAGTACGCCATTTTATTTCTACTATCAAAAAGAAATGATTTTCATTTATAATTGAAAAGTAATGGTAAATTGGGCACCACCTAATGTGGATCGATTTACAGAGATCGAACCGTTTGATCTTTCAATAATAGCGCGTGAAATGGCTAATCCTAAGCCGGTTTCTCCATTTTTCCCTTTAATAAACCGTTGGAAAAGTTGTGGCATCATTTCTTTGTCAATGCCTTCCCCATCATCTTCCACTGTTATTTTAACTTGTTGATTTTCTTTATATAAACGAATAACTACTTTTGATGTTGCATGTCTAATACCATTCGAAACAATATTCATCATTGCCCGCAACAATTTTTCTGTATCAACATTTAGCATTACATCTGTTTCCACATAGTGATCAATTTTTACTTGTTTTTCACTAGCCAATGGCAATGCACGATCAACTGTAGATATTATTACATCTGCCATCTTCACTTTTTCTTCTTTATATATATTTTCCTCACTATCTAATTTAGCTAACAGGATCATTTCATTAATGATTTTTTTCAGACGATTAATCTCTGCAACCATTACTTCTAGGCCTCGATCAGATGCTTCTTTTTCAAAAATACCATCACGTATTCCTTCCGCATAGCCTTGAATTGTCATCAATGGCGTTTTTAATTCATGACTTGCATTTTGAAAAAAATGATGTTGTGATTGAATATAACGATTGAGTTCGTTGGCCATATCATACACACTTTGCTCTACTTCTTTAATTTCCCCAGTTGCTTTCACGCGTTTCACTTCATCAAATTTACGTTTTTCAATTTTCTTTAATTGATATTTTAATTTAGTTAGCGGTGTAACTAATCTTCTTGTTAGATAGTGACTTAAAATACTAATAATCCCTATTCCAATAAGGAAAATAAAAATTAACCGACTAAATAAATCCCTTTGGACTTCCTGTAAATCATCTAATGGCGTAACTAATACAAGTTCCTGGTCTAATAAATCAGGATAGATAGGTAGAATAGAAACAACATAACGTTCATCACCAGCTTTCCATAAAGGCTGATCATATTTATTAATATCGTAATTTTCCATCCAATATTGGATTAAATTTTCCGGAAGTGTACTTAATACAACTTGTTCCGTGTTACCATCATAAATGAATAACTGCAGTGACTCATCACCAAATAACTGACCAAAGTTATTGATATTTACTTCACTCATTAAAAATTGAATAAGGATATCGCCTTTTTCCTGTAATTGTTCTCGCTCATTTTGAATGAGCACATCTAATATAAGCGAATAGATCATAATCGAAACAATAGACATAATAATGATAAGTAAAGTGGTAAAGGCAATCGTTAACTGTGTTTGTAATTTCATTCGGCTTCCTCATTTACATTACTTAAGCGATAGCCATAGCCCCAAACCGTTTCTATCGGTAACCCATCTAATTTTTTTCGCAAGCGTTTAACTAAATCATCAACCGCTCGATCACTACCAAAATAATCTTCTCCCCAAATAAGGGAAAGGAGTTCATCACGTGCAAACGCTCGATTTTGATTTCGAATTAAGATATGTAGCATATCAAATTCTTTCGCCGTCACTTCTACTTCTTGCCCTTTCCAGAATACCCTTCTGCCCTCAACGTGAAGCTCTAGATCTCCCAATTCAAATATATCATGATTTAATTGCTGCTCACTCAAATGGAGTGATGTATCTACCCGCTTAAATAAACGTTTGACACGTGCAACAAGCTCTCTAGGACTGAATGGCTTTGTTAAATAATCGTCACTACCTAATTCAAGCCCCAGTATCTTATCTACTTCTTCATCTTTTGCTGAAATAATAATAATAGGCACTTCACTTTTCTGTCTTATTTTTTTACATAATTCATAGCCATCCATTCCTGGTAGCATAATATCTAAAATCCACATATCTGGTGCGTGTTCACTCGTTAACTCCCAAGCATCTTCTGCATTATCAGCCATAGAAACCTGATAACCTTCTTTGTTTAAATAGGCAGAAACAATATCACGTATATTTGGATCATCTTCTACAATAAAAATGCTATGATTCATTGTTTACCCTCCTTATTAGACTTATTCTCGCATATTATTAATGAAAAGCCTAATTGATACTTTTACATACTTTTTCCACAATTGTACCGAAAACCTGCCAAACCTACTGTCTATAATAAAAGATACAAGAAGGAGATACAACATAGTAAAAGAAAGGTGGTATTAGTAGATGAATTATCAAGATGAGAACAATAATCAAAAGCAATGGGATGACCAACCATTTGATAATAATGCAGATGATAATATTGTGGATAAACAGGTAGCATCAAAAGAGGAAGTATTACAAACAAATGATGCTTTTTTAAACCAAGAACCACAAAAGCCTAACCAATCACCAAAACAGAATCGTTGGGCATTATTTATAAGTAGTCTAGCCGGAGGAATTACCGTTGCTATACTTGGGTTTATTTTATTATTCACGGGAATTATACCAATTGATAAAGACCAAACAATGGATACAAATCAACCAGACGATGCAAAAGCAAGTCATGTGATTAAAACATCAACAAATGAAACTGGTATATCTTCGGATACGCTAACCAATGTTGGTGAGGCAGTAGTTGGTGTCTCCAACATTCAAACAGCTGATTTATGGAGTCAATCTTCCGAAGCTGGAACTGGATCAGGTGTCATCTATAAGAAAGAAGATGGAAAAGCCTATATTGTAACCAACCATCACGTAGTAGATGGTGCGAATGAATTAAATGTTACCTTGCCAAACGGTGAAAGTGTTGATGCACAATTGTTAGGATCAGATGAATTAACTGATTTAGCTGTTTTAACGATTGATGGAAACAATGTGGATACGGTAGCCACATTAGGAACCTCTTCTGACTTGGTCGTTGGTGAAACAGCAATTGCAATTGGGAATCCATTAGGTACAGAGTTTGCCGGCTCTGTAACAAAAGGAATTATTAGTGGATTAGAGCGTTCTGTAGAGGTAGATTTAAATGGTGATGGCGCTCCTGATTGGACAACAGAAGTCATTCAAACAGACGCTGCTATTAACCCTGGTAATAGTGGTGGTGCGTTAGTTAACAGTAGTGGTGAGGTTGTTGGTATTAATTCAATGAAAATCGCTCTAAAATCAGTAGAAGGAATTGGCTTTGCAATTCCAATTGATGATGCAAAACCAGTCATTGAACAATTAGAGACAAACGGAAAAGTATCACGCCCATTTATCGGGATTAGTGCAGTTGCACTTTCTACTGTTCCTGAACGTCACATGCAACAAACACTACAACTAAATGAAGATGTGACAGATGGTGTTGTCATTGCAGAAGTACAACAAGGTTCAGCTGCTGATCAGGCTGGTTTAAAGCGTTATGATGTGGTTACTAAAATTAATGATAAAGAAATTACATCAATGCTGGATCTAAAAGAGTTCTTATACTCTGAAACCAATATTGGTGACGAAATCAACTTGACTTATTATCGTCAAGGAGAACAACAAGAAACAACCCTTACATTAACGAAACAGCAAGAAACAACACAACAGTAAAGCATAATATTAAAAGTCGCATCCTTTTAATACCTAAAAAAGTGAACACAGTTATAGGGGACCACCTTTGTTAACCTTTACCACTAAGTCATTCTAGTTAGGATAGACCTTCTCTCTATTCTGACTAGAATTTTATATAGATAAAAGGCACCGTGGATTTTTCTTCCCAGTGCCTTTTTAATCTTTAATTCATTACCCAAAAAATAAATCAAAGATATTACTACCTGTTGAGCTTTGTTTATTGTAGAATTCTGAGTAACCACAGTTTTGACAGTAAACAACAACAAATTGATTATGCTGTACATCAAACATTTTTGATAAACCTGTCCCTGACATTGCCACTTCTTTTTGTGCCGCATCAGTACTACCACATTTCACACATCCATGACTTTCGTTCATTTCTTCGTCCTCCTTTGCATTACTATGTATATATACGTATATCCATGGTAAAACGTTTCACAAACAATAAGCAAGAGTATCCTAAAAGGAAACCCTTGCCTAATTTATTTAATCATACATAATTGAATTAACATCTTGATCGTCTAAATAATCTTCATAGTGTTCATGACGCTCATTCACGCCGATAAATTTCCCATCACGATCACTTAATAAAAATCCTTCTAATTCTTCCACACTTCCAACTAATTCATCTGAATCAAAAAACATGTCTTGATATGTTTTTTCTGTATCATAAAAATCAGATGGAGTTTCTGATGAGCCATATTTTCCTACGCGTTGCCATGCATCTTCTGCATCAAACATGGTCGTATCATCTTCATCATCTCTACTGATATCGCTATCAAGAATATCTTCTTCCACAGGTCGAACACGTTCAACAGATTGCTCCTCTGTATGATCTACACAATACAACGTGGTTGGCAACGCTTCTAGACGCTCTATCGGTATATCTATGCGACAAACAGCACATTGCCCATACGTTCCTTGCTCGATTGCTTTTATAGCTTGATTAATTGCCTTTAATTCTGTTTCACTATGCTCGTTTAAGGCAATATCTTTTTCTCTTTCATATAATTCTGTCGCTGTATCACCTGGATGATTATCATAATTAGATAACTCCCCAACCGATTCATTGACTTGGGCAGTTGTCATTCCGTAATGATCAGCCAAATGAGCCTCGGTTTCTTTTTTTAACTGCATTAACTGCTTTTTAAATAAAGTTACCTGTTGTTGTGTTAACATCTATCTTGCCTCCTTCATTCAATTTTTGAGGCATGATTAGTATAACCAATGCAATTAGCTTTCAATCGATTATTTATTGGAAACATATAATTGGCATAGCACTTTATTTTTTCGTTTTTTTACCATACTGAGCAACAACAAAAGCTAAATCATCATTACCAAACGCTTGAAGCACTTGCAAAAGTAATTCATGATTGATGGTATCTGATTCATTTGCATCTATTGTATCTTTTAATACTTCTTCTAATAGCGTGTTTATTGGTTGCATTGGATATGCTTCTTGATAAACAGCTTTTGGGTCTAGATTATGATTAATACACCACTGTGCAAAAAGTAAAATCATTTCTTTTTCCTGTTCTTGATAATATTTAATCACCTGTTCATCGCGTTCGTTCATGCCATCTCTCCTTTTAGAAAAATTATCTAACACTAATTTTATCACAATGAAAAAAGGTGTATCTCTTGTATTAGAGATACACCTTTTGAAGTTTGTTTAAACTTATTGAGCTACAACGTTAGCTGCTTGTGGTCCGCGGTCGCCTTCGACAATTTCGAATTCAACTGTTTGACCTTCGTTTAAGGTTTTAAAACCTTCAGCTTGAATTGCTGAAAAATGTACGAATACATCGTCACCGTCTTCACGTTCGATGAATCCGAAACCTTTATCTGCATTAAACCATTTTACTGTTCCTGTCATGCTCATCGACCTCCTTACAATAAAACTACAAAAGTAATGGAACCAATAATATTACCTTTACAACACTTATTGTGAAGAGATCGTAAAGAAATATACTACTTCCAATTGCTTTTACATTACAAATGTACTACGTTTTCATTATAAAATCAACCATCTAAAATGGATAGAATCACTAAATTCACGACTACATTCGACAATTATACTTTACATACCGATAAGTTGCTAAAATAATAATTTTTTTGTATAATAATTGCTTGCAAGAGGCATGCAAAAAATTTGCACCCCTACACGCGTATCTTGCAAATACGAATGAATAGGTGGTTAACCAAAATGGAAAAGTATCAAGTATTACTGTATTACAATTATGTACACATGGAAGATCCGGAAGGCTATGCGGAAGAACATTTAGCTTTTTGTAACGAATTAGGATTAAAAGGACGTATTCTCGTGGCCGAAGAAGGAATGAATGGTACAGTTTCTGGTACGGTAGAAGCAACGAATAAATATATGGAAGCAATGCATAACGATCCTCGTTTTGCAGATATGATGTTTAAAGTAGATGAAGCTGATGGTCATGCATTTAAAAAAATGCACGTTCGACCTCGTCCAGAATTAGTAACACTTCGATTGGAAAATGACATCAATCCAAAAGAAACAACTGGTAACTATTTAACACCAAAAGAATTTTATGAGGCAATGCGTGATGAAAACACTGTTGTTATTGATGCAAGAAATGATTACGAATATGATTTAGGTCATTTCCGCGGTGCCATTCGTCCAGATATTCACACATTCCGTGAATTACCAGAATGGATAGAAGAAAATAAAGAACAATTTGAAGATAAAAAAATACTAACCTATTGTACTGGTGGTATACGTTGCGAAAAATTCTCTGGCTGGTTAGTTGAACAAGGGTTTGAAGATGTCAATCAATTACACGGAGGTATCGCGACGTACGGAAAAGATCCAGAAGTGCAAGGTGAACTTTGGGATGGGCAAATGTATGTATTTGATGAACGTATTAGTGTACCGATTAATCGAAAAGAACACGTTATCGTAGGAACAGATTATTTTGATGGAAAACCGTGCGAACGTTATGTGAACTGTGCTAACCCTGCATGTAATAAGCAAATCTTATGTTCAGAAGAAAATGAACACAAATATATGCGTGGTTGCACACACGATTGTCGTGTATCACCGAGAAACATGTATGTAAAAGAGCATGATTTAACAGCAGAAGATATTCAAGCAAGATTGCAACAAATCGAAGAAGAAGATAGTGTTTCGACAGCCATATAAATTTGATCAATAGACAAGTCGCTACCATACGTAGCGACTTTTTTATACTTTCGGGCAAATATGGTGGTTTGATTTTCACTCCGTTATTTCTTTTTTTATTTTGTATATAGAAAAATAGTTATTATAAAGCAAAAACACATATATCCTTACATGATGTTATAAGGCTTTTACTTTGACATTACATATACCTACTGCTATCTTTTTAATTACATAAAAGGGAGGGAATTCATAAATGATGACTGTATATAGCTACAAAGTAAAAACGATCGATGGTGAGAATAAATCTTTAGCTGACTACCAAGGGAACGTTTTGTTAATTGTTAATACAGCTAGTAAATGTGGCTTCACCCCACAATATGAAGGCTTACAAAAGCTCTATGATACATACCATCAAGATGGTTTTGAAATTTTAGGTTTTCCCAGTAATCAATTTATGAATCAAGAGCCCGGTTCAGATGATGATATTAACTCTTTTTGTCAACGCAATTATGGTGTTACCTTTCCAATGTTTAGTAAAATTGACGTAAATGGGAAAACAGCACATCCATTATTTCGATTTCTTACCAAAGAAGCACCTGGTATACTAACTGATCAAGTTAAATGGAACTTCACTAAATTTCTTGTTGATACAGAAGGGAACGTATTAAAACGTTATGCGCCGAAGACGAAACCTGAAGAAATAGAAGCCGATATTCAACAAGCTTTAGCGTGAACTACCGACCAGTTACAAAAGAAGTCTATTTTTACTGAAATGAGACTTTTCTTGCCTTACAAAAGTTTTCTTAGAAGTTAGACAGCTTATCCATTCCCTTTAGTGGTTGCTTTTTTTAACCTCTTTCGTATAACTGCTACACATAATAAAAGCAATGGATAAGCTGCACAAACAGTAAACGCAAATGGAATCACAGATGTAGAGAAGAAAAACACCAACTGCTGCAAACTTGCAATATCCCAAATACTAAATAATAGTGCTAAAAAACCTAGTGGGAAGATAATTGGCCGATAATCTGATAGGCTTAACATGCGAGCCGTACCAACAGCAAGTGCATAATACCATACGGATAACTGAATAAACCCTCCTCCTACCCAGATTACTAGTATCACCGCATCCAAATTTTTAAAGAATTCAGCGATACTAATGTACGTACCGACGAGAAATACCGGAAAGATGAAAGTCGCTGTTACATCTCCCAGTACAAAAAGACAGACTAAGTTAGCAATAACCATCGTCACCATTAAAGCAAGTACAGAGACCATTCCTCCTTTTAAAGCTTTTCTGTGACTATGCAAAACCGGGAATAAAAATGTAATTAAAACCAACTCAATAAACCAAACATGTGGAATAATTGAACCCTCGATAGCAGGCTTCCAACCACTTTCCATCACAGGGGACATATGCGTTAGATCAAAATCAGGAATCGATAAAAGAACCATTATGATGGAAAATAGAATGACGATCGGTAGGAACATCTGTGCACACCTTGCGATAACTTCAATACCCCCCCGAACTGCAAATGCACAAACAACAAGCATACTTCCGATCACAACAACAATAGGAGTTGTATTTAAAATTTCTCCTACAATAAATTCACCGTATTCTCTTGCAATCGTACCAAACGTGTGCAATAGAAAAAAAAGAAAAAGAAAACTAAGTATTTTTCCTAATAGACGACCAAGAATTTTTTCACTGTATTCAATAATTGTCTCCCCAGGGAATAGTTGGTGTAATCCCCAAGTAATCCACACGATAAGGAAACCACTTATGGAACTCAAGATCGGTGAAAGCCACATATCACGTCCTGCATATTGTGCGGTAATGGAAGGCACGATAAGAATTGCTGTTGCACCATTAATTAGATAAGTCATTATACCCATTTGGAACACTGAAATTTTTCCCTCTGTACTCAAAAATCCACCTACTCCTAAACGCATATTTCGATGGTAGAAACAATGTATATTCCAAGTTCAATTACACAGAGTAACTACAAAACTAACCTTATATATACCTGCTATTATTGCTAAAACAGTATTATTATAATTGTCGAATCCTTTTATTTCTATACTGACAATGATCCAAAAGTATAATTACCACATTCGTCAAAAATGTTATTGTAATGACCTATTTGTAACATCACCCCAAATGTATTCTTGTAGATATTAGTCGGCTCCCCCCCTTATCAAACAACCATAAGTGATGATAGTTTTCTCCTTTAAAGCAAAACATTCCATTAAAATAAAACCTATTTTTCCTCTTTTCAGTCAAATTCGATTATAAAATTCCCAAACTTGTAGCACACTAAACCAGGAAATGTTTAGTTTAACTTGAAGAGGGTGACTGTCATGGCGTGGAACCTATTAAAACCGAAAAAACAGAAAAAAAAGAAGAAACAAACAGCAACAAAACAATCCAAGCAGGGACAGAACCCGCTATCTACCAATTTATCAGATAATAAGAACCAGCTTCGTTCGATTTATCAGGATTGTTCTGACTTCATTTTACGTTCTTTCATGATAAGTGGAAAACACCAGGCTATTCTTATTTACATGGATGGTCTATCTAATAGAGAAGAAATTGATGATAATGTCCTTTCCCCACTAATGGTAAAAACCCAAGAAGACCAAAGTGATCTACAAATCGATAAATTGATTAAGAACCGAGTGAGTATTTCTGATGTAAAAGAAGTGAAGACCATTGAAGATTGTATTCAACTGATATCTTCTGGAAATCCTGTTGTACTAGTAAATAATAGTAAAACAGGTTTTTCAGTGGGATTGCCTCAATGGGAAAAACGCTCGATTGAAGCACCAGAGGCTGAAAAAGCGATTAGAGGACCACGCGAGGGATTTGTAGAAACTTTAGCAGTAAATATTTCTATGCTCCGCAGAAAAATCAGAAGCCCCAAACTTAAAATGCAATCGATGGAAATCGGACGGTATACGAAGACAAATGTGATAATTACTTATATCGATGGTGTGGTGGACAAAACACTAGTAGAAGAAGTGGAAAATCGATTAAAGCGAATTGATATCGATGGCATCTTGGATAGTGGTGTAATCGAAGAGTTTATCGAAGACAATCCATATTCTCCTTTTCCGCAGATATTAGAAACAGAGCGACCGGATACCGTAACAGGAAATCTGTTGGAAGGACGAATTGCTATCCTTGTAGATGGCTCGCCATCTGCACTTATTGTTCCAATCACATTTTATTCATTCCTTCAGGCTAATGAGGATTATTATAATCGTTTTTTAATTGCCACAGCGATTCGTTGGCTTCGATTTATCTTGGTTATCATTTCATTACTTTTGCCATCATTGTATGTTGCCTTGCTCACGTTTCACCAGGAAATGATACCGACTGCTTTATTGATTAGTATGGCATCCTCTCGTGAGCAAGTCCCATTCCCTGCAATTGTAGAAGTATTGATAATGGAAATTACATTTGAAGCCTTACGAGAAGCTGGATTACGATTACCGAAACAAATCGGTTCCGCCGTTAGTATAGTAGGTGCGCTTGTTATCGGAGAATCTGCAGTATCTGCTGGAATTGTTTCTGCACCAATGGTTATTGTTGTTGCAATCACAGGCATTGCCTCTTTTACAATTCCACGTTATTCAGCAGCTATTGCCCTTCGTATGCTTCGTTTTCCTCTAATCTTTCTAGGTGGGATGTTAGGATTACTTGGAATCATGCTTGGCATTATTATGGTCATTGTTCACTTGTCTACTTTACGTTCGTTCGGTGTTCCATACCTTAGCCCAATGGCACCAATGAAATATAGTGAAATAAAGGATACCATGATGCGAGCACCTTGGTGGAAATTAAATAAAAGGCCCCATCTAACTGGAGAATATAATGAATATCGTCAGTCTTCCGGACAAAAACCATCTCCAATAAGAGGTAAAGATTAACTGAACTGATAATGAAGTGAGGTAGGACTTAATGCTTGAAAAAGGAAAAATCAGTGCTTTACAGATGACTGTATTGTTATACCCAACTATCACCGCAACGGCAATTCTTGTTTTACCAGCTACCACAGGAAATTTTGCGAAACAAGATATGTGGCTGTCACCAATATGGGCATCTATTTTTGGTTACCTTTCCGTCTTTATAGCCTATCTTCTTCATCACTATTATCCACAGAAAACACTTATACAATTTAGCGAGAAAATTGTTGGGGTGATACCTGGGAAGTTAATCAGTTTTGGTTTCTTGTTCTTTTTACTTCACACAAATGGATTGAATTTAAGAGATTATGGTGAATTTGTTATTGGAAATTTTTTACCGAAAACGCCAATGATCGTTATTATTTTAAGCATGGCCTTTGTTTGTGCCATAACAGTATATGGGGGACTGGAAGTAATGGCAAGAGCTTCTCAATTCTTCTTCCCAGTATTTGTGGTGTTATTTCTATTCATCATTATATTACTTGTACCTGTTCTAAATCCTGAGAATATATTTCCTATTTTAGGTGAAGGACTGACACCATCGTTAAAGGGGGCCCTTATACCTTCACAATGGTTTAACGAATTTATACTTATTTCTTTTTTTCTCCCTTACTTAAATAGGAACGGAAAAGGGTTAAAATGGGGGATAATAGCAGTAACACTTGTCATGATAACTTTAGTCATTTCTAATTTATTTTCGCTTCTATTGTTTGGCGATCTCACACCGTTTTTCACCTATCCCTTTATGGATGCTGCCCGTTATATCAGCATAGCTGATTTTCTACAACATGTGGAGTCTATCATAATGGCATTATGGGTGACCGGTATGTTTATCAAAATTTCTGTTTTTTATTATGCCGTAGTTATTGGCGTTGCTCAGTGGTTAGATTTAACTAACTATCGCCCAATTGTTTTTCCGATTGGATTTTTACTAGTGGTCGTGAGTATATGGTCCACTCCAAGCTTGCAGAAGTTAATTGATTTTTCTGGAACTACCTGGCCCTTTTATGCGTTTTTATTCCAAATGTTAATTCCTATTTCTCTTCTATTTATAGCAATCATACGCAAAAAAAGAAGTAAGTGAACGAACTAACACGTGTAAATAGTTAAACATGCACCAGAAAGGAGAAGAGCATGCATCTTTTAAGAACGAACATACTATTACGAACGATTCTTATCTGTTTACTATTATTAGTCTTGAATGGCTGTTGGGATAGAGTCGAGATAAATGATTTAGCCATTGTTATGGGGATCGGTCTTGATAAAACAGAAGAAGGAGATATAGAACTTTCTGTACAAATTGCCAATCCTAAAGCAATGGCAGGATCAGGTAGTAGTGGTGGTCAATCTAGTGGTAATCCTATTGTGGTTGAAACAGTTACAGGCAGGACCATTTTTGACGCCAGGTCTAAACTTCAAGAAAGTCTTTCCCGTCAACTTTTTGAAGGACATAATCGTGTTATTTTTATTAGTAAGGCATTAGCTGAAGAAGGCATTCAAAAGCATATTGATTTTTTTGCGCGTTTTCCTTCTCCAAGGTTAAGAGCAAATATATTTATTGTCGATAGTAAAGTCATTGACATCTTAAAGGTTCCATCTGATTTTGAATTAAATTCTTCCGAGGTGGCTAGGGAGCTTGCCAAATTAAAAATAGGGATGAATATAACAACAAAAGATTTATTAGAACAATTAGCGAATGAATCGAGTTCGATTGCACTACCAAGCATAACAGTTGAAGATAAACCAGTAGGCACAAAGGGACTCCGAGTGAACGGATCCGCCATTATAAAAGAAAATAAAATGGTTGGGGAAATAGATAACGCATTATCAAGAGGAGTATTATGGTTACGAGATGAGATAAAATTATCTTCCGTTACACTAGAACCTGAAAATACAGAAGGTTACATCTCGTTTAAGCTATTACGATCAAGTACAGACCTTAGTCCTACAATTAAAAACGGGAAATGGAAAATGGTTGTTAATATCACTACAGAGGACGACGTGGTAGAAAACGAAACAAATTTAGATGTACTTGATCCAAAAATAACAGACAAACTCGAAAAACAATTGGAACAAAAGGTAACTGAACGCATTCAAAAAACATTAGATTATGTTCAGAAAGAAATTGGGGCAGACGTTTTTGGTTTTGGAGAAGCCTTCTACCGTAAATTTCCGAAACAATGGAATAAGGAAAAGGATATGTGGGCTGAGAAGTTCCCTGAATTAGAAGTTGAAATTAATTGTAAAGCCTATATAAGAAGACCAGGGCGATCCAATATACCGCAAGGAACACAAAAAGAAGAAGGAGTTAAAAAATGAAGTGGTTATCTGTTTTGGGAATAATTCTCATAGCATTGCTCATTACTCTTTACGAATGGCCAAAGTTAAAAAAGAATCAAAAAAAAGAAAAAAAAGCCTTTGTAGTACTTATGCTGACAAGCGTAACGCTCTCCATTTCTATTCTTTATTTTCCGGATATGCCAGGTCCGACAGAATTAATTGATAAGATTTTTAAGCCTTTTGGTAAGTTGTTAAGTACAAAATAGTAGAAAGTTAGAGCAATAAACATAAAAAACGAACTCGAAGGTACTGTACCACTAAAGCTTGAGTTAAAAATCCACCTTAAGGGCGCAGTACTGAATCAAGTTCGTTTTTTATAAAATTATTTTATATCTTTAAGTAAATTGGCCATCTCAATTGCGGAGACTGCTGCTTCTGCCCCTTTATTTCCTGCTTTTGTACCAGCTCGTTCGATTGCTTGTTCAATTGTTTCTGTTGTCAGCACACCAAATATAACTGGAAGATCTGCATCCATACCTACTTTTGATACGCCCTTTGAAACTTCTGCACAAACATAATCAAAATGAGGAGTAGATCCTCTGATAACTGTACCTAGCGTAATAATTGCATCGTATTTTCCGGATGATGCCATTTGTTTTGCTACTAATGGTATTTCAAAAGCTCCTGGTACCCAAGCGATCGTAATATTTTCTTCATTTACACCGTGGCGACGTAATGTGTCTTCCGCTCCACCCAATAGCTTACTTGTAATAAATTCATTAAACCTTGCTACAACAATACCTACCTTTAAATCTGTTCCTACTAAATTACCTTCTACTAATTTTGCCATAATCATTTTCTCTCCTTATCCTTTTAATAAATGTCCTAATTTTGATTTCTTTGTATTTAAATAATTTTCATTATCTTTATTTGGCGGAATTTGGATTTCTTTTCTCTCTACAACATCGATTCCATACTCAGTCATACTAGCAATTTTTCTTGGATTATTAGTAAGTAATATTAACTTCCCAACTCCGATGTCTCTTAACATTTGCGCGCTAATTGCATAATCACGTAAATCATCAGGAAATCCTAATTGATGATTTGCTTCAACCGTATCGTATCCTTCTTCTTGCAATTTATATGCTTTCAGCTTATTTAGTAAGCCAATGCCTCTTCCTTCTTGTCGCATATAAATTAATACGCCTTTTCCGGCCGCTTCAATTTCGTGTAATGCTTTTTCTAGTTGAGGTCCACAATCACAACGATGTGATCCGAATATATCACCAGTTAAGCATTCGGAATGAATCCGAACCAATGGTGTATCATTAACTGTTATATCACCTTTTACTAGAGCTAAATGTTCCTTTTTTGTCCACTTTTCAGTGTATGCCATTAATTTAAAGTCACCGTAACTGGTTGGTAGTTTTATTTCAACTTCTTTTTGAATTAACGTATCAAACCTTTTACGGTAAGCAATCAGATCTTGAATAGAGATGATCGGCATACTTTCTTTTTCTGCGATGGTTTTAAGTGCAGGTAAACGTGCCATTGTCCCATCTTCCTGCATAATTTCGCAAATAACTCCAGCTGGTTTAGATCCTGTTAGACGAGCGAGATCCACTGCAGCTTCTGTATGACCAGCCCGTTCTAATACACCTGCATCTTTTGCAATCAACGGAAACACATGCCCTGGCCGTTTGAAATCAGTTGCTATGGCTTCTGGTTCGATTAATTTTTGAATGGTTAATGATCGTTCATATGCACTAATCCCAGTATGTGCATCCTTATAATCTACACTAACTGTAAATGCCGTACCATGTGGATCCGTATTTCGAGTAACCATGTCTTCTAATCCTAATTTACTAGCCAATTCTGTTGCCATTGGCGTACAAATCAAGCCACGCCCTTCTTTTGCCATATAATTAATTACTTCAGGGGTGGCATGCTCTGCCAAAGCAACAAAATCCCCTTCATTTTCTCTATCTTCATCATCAACAACAATAATTATTTTTCCTTGCTTTAATGCAGTTAAGGCCTCTGGTATTGTATTTAACATCGTTGTTTCCTCCTAATCGATGAACCCATGTTCTCTTAATGTGTCTTCAGTTACCTTACTTGTCTGTTTCTCTGTCTCGTTATGCCTGATCAAGTTTTCCATGTACTTCGCTAACATATCATACTCTAAGTTAACTAGATCACCTTTTTGTTTATCCCCTAGAATAGTTTTCTGCTGTGTTTCAGGGATTAATGAAACGATGAAACGATCCGTGTCCACATCAAAAACTGTTAAGGACGTACCATCTATGGTAATCGAACCTTTTGGCATGAGATACTTTATACCATCTCCTGTTACTTGTATGGAAAAATATTGTGCATTGGCCTCTGTCCAACTATTTAAAATTTCTCCGACAGTATCGACATGACCAGATACAAAATGACCACCAAACCTACCATTAGCATGCATGGCTCGTTCTAAGTTTACCTCAACACCTGTATGAGCTTGTGATAAAGAAGAATAGCGATACGTTTCTGGCATCACATCAACAGAGAATTGATCTGAAAGAAACGAAGTGACAGTTAAGCATACACCATTTACAGCAATACTATCTCCAATTTTTACGTCAGATAGAACTGTTTTCGCATGAATGACTAGTTTTAAACTATTTGCTTGCTGTTTTACGGATAAAATGGTTCCTTTCTCCTCCACAATTCCAGTAAACATTTACTCTACCTCCTGTTTTGGATATGCAATTACTTTTATATCTGATCCAATCTGTTCTACTGAGTCGATCGACAATTGTGCTGCATCCAACATTTTCTCTGGTGAGCTTCCACCGACTGTCGTATATGCATCTGCTCCACCTAATAGTTTTGGCGCAATATACCAATGACATGATTGGAATAATTTATCTGCTACAAATGAACCTTGCAACGTACTTCCACCTTCTACATATAAAGATTGAATTCCCATTTCACCAAGCTGATCTAACATAGCTGCCAATTGAACGTTTGGTGTCAATTGTTTTAATAGTTTAATGTGAGGAAATTCTCTTTGAAATGCGTTAGTATTTGCTTTACTTCCACAAACAATCCATGTAGGTGCTTGATCATCATGCAAAAGATTACTTTCTCGATTAATCGATAACTGCGTATCTAAAATAATTCGAATGGGATTTAGTCCACCTTGGGGCAGTCTGGTGGTTAACTGTGGGTTATCCTGTTGGACAGTATTGACACCAACCATTATGGCATCATGGATAGAACGCTCTCTGTGAACATCGTGTCTTGCTTCTTCAGAGGTTATCCATTTGCTGTCACCAGTTTTCGTTGCAGTCTTACCGTCTAGTGTCATGGCAGCTTTTAAGGTGACATATGGGCGTTTATGTGTCATGTAATGAAAAAAATGTTTATTTATTTCTAACGCTTTTGCTTCCCTAATTCCAACCTCTACTTCAATTCCTGCTTGCTTTAATTTTTCAATCCCTTTTCCGGCTACTGCGGGATTCGGGTCAACACAAGCAATATATACTTTCTTTACATGGTGTTGGACAAGCAAATCCGCACATGGTGCTGTTTTACCGTAATGTGCACAAGGTTCTAAGGTCACATATACATCAGAACCTTCTGCTTGCTCTCCTGCCTGGTTTATTGCAACCACCTCTGCATGTGCTTTGCCAGCTTGTAAATGGCTTCCCATGCCTACAATTCGTCCATCCTTAACAATAACTGCTCCAACCGATGGATTAGGACTTGTTTGTCCAATTGTACTTTCTGCTAGTGATAAAGCAATATCCATGTAATTTTCCTTTGTCATCTGCATCCACTCCTTCTTTATTGTGGAAGCACAGAAAAGCCCCAGACTTTCTAGTTCTGGGGCTTTGTTAGCGTTAGTAAATAAACATATCCTATTGGTTATGTCTACTCGTTATTCCTTTTCCCCTCCAGACTTTCACTGTCGGCTTTGGATTTTCACCAAATCCACCTTCACACCTATGTGCTCCGGGTCACGGACTGAAGATATTCGTCTATCTATCACCGTCGGTCGGGATTTACACCCTGCCCCAAAGGAATTACCTATTCGATTGTTCATAGTTTAACATGGTTATAGTAGATACTCAAGTTTTTTTCTTTTTTATGCTTATGCATTTCTGTTTTTTTTATAAGCTAAATAGTCTTGTAATAACTCAACTTTCGGAGAGGGAAATTGACAAATAAACCTTGGTATAACTAGGAAGTCTCCACAATCCAAAGGTAAAGTTGACTTCGACTTAACTGTTTGTTTTCATGCATCTTGAAAAATTTATTCTACAGTTGTCATGTAACAGCCTTCATTTCATCTATTCTATAAGGTGGTAAACTCCCATAAAATTATATCTTTTACCGCTCCTCAAGTGAAATGAACTCGCTTTCCACGGGCACGGCCTCAACTAATTTTTAGAAGAAAAAGCACTTCTAAAAATGGATTTTCGGCTCGTGCTGTTCCCGTAGGAGTCTCGTCCATTTCATTTGACACGCTAGATAGTCTAAAAACATAATAATGCATTAAAGACGATTTAGTAGGAACCGCTTAAGCCGAAGATCCACTTGGTAAAGTGATTTTCTTTATCAAGTTAGCTGAGGCTGAGCCCACGGAGAGGGGATCCATTTGCTTCTGTAGCAGGTAATGGTACATTAGAGTTTACAAATATTTAGTCATAGTACAGCTAACGCTCAGCAGTTATTTTTTAGTGAGGAATTTGAGTAATAACTAAATCTTATTGTTGTAAATACCAAATACCCAAGCACTGCACCGAATGTATTAAAAAATAGGTCATCTACCGTTGCCAATCGTGTTAATGTAAAAGATGTCTGTATCAATTCAATCGTTAATGATGAAAAAAAGCCTAACAACAAAATAACAAAAAAATGACGGGTATGTTTAAACAAATATGGAACAAAAATACCAAGCGGGACAAAAAGCACTACATTACCTAAAGAATACAATAGTTGAAACATTAAATAACCATCTGCCATATGAAGCAAATTATAAAAAAGGTTCGTGTCGAAGCTAATTGTATTTTCTTTTGTTAGTGCATTGGTGAAGTAAAATGGCTCCATGGTTACATAAGTAACGGCAAGCAAATAAACAAAAAATAAATTGATAACAATCTCTCTTAAAAAACGAAATCTCCCTTTATGAGATAAATAGCGATTTCCTCTATACCATATCCAAATTAATGTCAACATCGAGTAAATAATAATGGGATCAAGACTAATCATTCGTTGAATCCTTTCTTATATTTCTTTCGATTATATTCATATATATGCAAACAAGCTACTCTTCCATTCGAAGTTTATCTCTTTATTCTATCACAGAATAAGCTTTTAACTAACTTGTCTAATATAAATGGATTTTTTTCCTTGACTATAAAAAAAGCACACCATTTTCTAGTTGGTATGCTGTAAAATAATTTAGTTAATCTTCTCCTATAATACGAACTTCTCGTTCTAGTTCAACACCAAATTTTTCTTTAACCGTTCGCTGTACCATTTCAATAACAGCAATATAATCCGATGCCGTCGCATTGTTTTTATTGACAATAAAGCCAGCATGTTTAGTTGAAACCTCTGCACCACCAATACCTTTTCCTTGCAGCTCACTATCTTGAATTAGTTTTCCTGCGAAATAACCTGGTGGTCGTTTAAATACACTACCACATGATGGGTACTCTAATGGTTGCTTTGACTCCCGCTTATACGTAAGCTCATCCATCACTGCTTTGATTTCCTTTTCCTCTCCAGGTTCAAGGCGAAAATGTGCTTCTAGTACGATATATCCTTTTTCAGGAATATTACTTGATCGATAGCTTAAATCTAATTGTGAGGCTTCAAGCGTTAACAACGTACCACTAGGATCAACAACAACCGCCTTCTCTAGGCAATCTTTAACCTCTCCACCATAAGCTCCAGCATTCATATATAATGCGCCTCCGACTGTGCCCGGAATACCACACGCAAATTCAAGACCGGTTAACTTTTCATCTAGCGCGCGATAAGATACATCAATAATACGAGCACCACTTTCAGCGATTAATGTATTTCCGTCTCGACGTATGCTAGTAAATCGTTTGGGGCTCATCACAATACCACGAATACCACCATCACGTACAATTAGATTCGATCCATTTCCCAATAGTGTGAAAGGGATTTTTGCCCGATTAGCGTATTGAATAATGGCTTGAACTTCTTCTATACTCGCTGGCGTAACAAAAAAATCAGCTTTTCCACCTAGTTTTGTATATAGATAATGTTTAAGTGGTTCATCTATTAAAATATTTTCTTCAGCAGTTAATTGGCTTAATGCTTGAAAAACAGTAGGCTCTTTCTCCATAATAATCATCCTTTAAATTGTCATTATGACACACGTAAAAAACTACACAACCTAAATTATAGCAGGAGACTGACCTATTCGCCAATACAGATTTTCTGGAGCTTTTGTAGATGTATGTCACATCGCTACACTATTCTCGTAAAAAATTTCCATTACATTCGTTTTTATTTACAGTATTCCGTTTTTATCCTTTTGTATGATTAGGCTGTAATCCGTGAAAAATTAATGTTATTACATAGTCCACTTCTTGTTCTTCATTTAATACAGGTTCTGTCGTTAGGATATAACGATGGAAAATAAACCCTAACACCGTAGACAAGATAAAACGAATACTTGTATCTATCGGAAGTTCCTTTAACTTTCCTTTCTGTTGTAAGCTTTCTAGCCTTTCTTTCACAGTTGGATAAATTTTTGTTACAAATATATCCTTAAACACTTGTTGTATCTCTGGATGAAAAGCTACTTCTTGTAAAATTATTCGAATCATTTGGACATTTTTCTTTACAAAACTAATTCGATTGTAAATAAACACACGTAATAACCCCTCTAAATCTACCTCCTCTGAATGAAATACTTCTTCTATCATTTGTTCAGCAAAGTAAGGAACGGCTAACTGCAAAATACCTGGTTTAACAATAGCCATTAGTAAATCTTTTTTTGAAGGATAATGTCGGAAAATTGTCCCTTCCGCAACACCTGCTTGTTTAGCAATTTCACTAGTGGAGGTTGCTGCATAACCATATTTTGCAAAGTTTTCAATTGCCTTTGTTAAGATAGCCGCTTTCTTTTCTGTTAATTTTACTGGTTCTTTGTCGACTTCTAATAATTGTTGAATATATGCTTTGTCCATCATTGTTTTCACCCTTATTTACGATATGCTATCAGTGTACCAAGATTGAGGATAAAAAATAAGCTAGAGAATCCAAATAAAATGAGGAGATCCAAGCTAACCTCACCAAAGCCATTGCCTTTAATCATAACATCAGTTAGTGCAGAGGCACCGTATTTAATCGGCATGATTCGACCGATTCCCTCTACCCATGCAGGTGCATTATCCAAAGAAAATAGTCCTGAGAAAAAGGCTTGAGGGACAATAACAATTGGAATAAACTGCATCATTTGAAATTCATTCTTAGCAAAGGTTGACAGCAACATTCCCAATGTAAGTGCAGTTAATGCAAGCATCAAGGTAATAAACATAACAAGTAAAACAGATCCTTGAATTGGAATAGATAACACATACACACTAAAGGCAATTACTACAATGGACTGGATAATTGCAAACACACCAAAACCTGCTAGATAACCAATAATGATCTCCCAGCTCCTTATAGGTGTTGCAAATAACCGCTCCATTGTACCTTGGGATTTTTCTCGTAAAAAAGAAATACCTCCAACTAAAAATACGAAAAAGAAGGCAAAGTATCCGATTAAAACGGGACCAACATAATCAAACGTCGTTTCTACTTCTGCTTGGTAATAATCAGTCACTTCTAATGCAATGTTTGTATTGTTCGTTGTTGAAAGGGCACGCTGTAATTGCATGAATAAAGCTTTCTCCGCATTAGGTTGGCTATTATCAACAGTAAGCTGTAATTGTTGATCTTCCAAAGTCAAGACTGCTTGAACCTCTCCATCTGCTAAATCTGCATATGGCGTACTCGTTTCCACCATTTCAATATGCTCACCTTCTATCTTTTCCACGACAGGCTCAGGGACACTTACAGCTGCAATAGCATAATCACCTGCTGCTTCTTGGTCAAGAACAACCCAGGTTAAGATTAAAATTAGTAATGGAGCCAAAAACAATAAAGCGAGTGTTCGTTTATCTCGAATGAACTGTTGTACAATTCGTGTAATAATAGCGGTTATTTTCATTATTGAACATCTCCTAACTGCAAGAAAGCTTCCTCAATGGTTGCTGTATTTGTTCGTTGCTTCAATGAGATTGGCGTATCACTTGCTAGAATATGGCCATTTCGTAAAAGGCCTAAGCGATCACATTTCTCCGCTTCATCCATTACGTGTGTCGTAATAATAACAGTGACACCTGCTTCTTTTAATTGGTAAAAGCTATCCCAAATTTGATTGCGCAGTACCGGATCTATTCCAACGGTTGGTTCATCTAAAATTAATAATTTGGGTTCATGCAGTAAAGCAATCGCAAGTGATAATCGTCTTTTCATACCACCTGAAAAATGCTCAACTCGTTTTTCTTTATCTGCTAATAGATCTACTTGCTTTAACACTTCAGTTATTCGTCTTTTTCTATAGGAACCTTGCATACGATATAATTTCGCAAAGAATGCTAAGTTTTCATTGGCGGTTAGTTCATCATATAATGCATCAGCTTGTGCCATATAACCAATATCATTTAATTTATTTAAGTTAGGCATTTTTACACCTTCTACTTCAATCAGACCACTTTTTGGTGTTATGGCACCAATGATTGTTTTTACCAAAGTGGTTTTGCCAGAGCCAGACGGACCTAATAATCCATATATTTCGCCTTTGTTAATCTCTAGCTGAATATCCTTAAGCACAACTTCTTTTCCATAAGCTTGATTTACTTGATCCAAATGAATAATCGAACACATTTGCTTACCCCCTCCAAATTAAAAAAGTGAGTAATCACTCACTTTTAATTATAAAGCATTATTTAGTAATGTAAAGACCTTTATCTAAAAAAGCTACAAGGCTAACGAGTTAACCTTGTAGCTTTTCATCATTATATTAAGCACCGGCCATTAACGCTACCATCAATGCTTTTTGGGCATGAAGACGATTTTCTGCTTCTTGAAATACGACAGAATGAGAACCGTCTATAATAGCAGTAGCAACCTCTTCCTCACGATGTGCTGGTAAGCAATGCATAAATATATAATCTGACTTAGCATGCGTAAGGAGTTCCTCATTGACTTGATATGCAGCGAACAACTTTTCACGGGCTGCTTGCTCACTTTCTTGCCCCATACTCGCCCAGACATCCGTATAGATTACATCCGCATCTTTCACCGCTTCTTTTGGATCAGTCGTGATCGTAATTGAAGATTGGTTTGCAATAGCTTTCGCTTCTTTAACAATCGAGTCATCTGGTAAATAGCCTTCAGGTGCGGCAGTACTAAAATCCATTCCCATTTTCGCTGCACCTAGCATGAGTGAATGTGCCATATTGTTACCATCACCGATATATGCGATTTTTAGCCCAGCCAATGTTCCCTTCACTTCTTGTATCGTTTGTAAATCAGCTAACACCTGACAAGGATGATACAGATCAGTTAATCCATTCATTACCGGAATACTAGCATTTTTCGCTAATTCTTCTACATCTGATTGCGCAAACGTACGAATCATGATCCCATCTAAGTAACTAGACAACACTTTGGCAGTATCTGCTATGGTTTCTCCTCTACCTAGTTGAATATCACTAGAACTTAAAAATAACCCTGTTCCTCCAAGTTGATAAATTCCTGTTTCAAACGATACACGTGTTCGTGTAGATGATTTTTCAAAAATCAGTCCCAATACTTTTCCTTTTAATGGCTGATAGACTTCTCCTTTCTTTTGTTTCTGTTTTATTTCTTTTGCTAATTCTAATAGATACATAATCTCTTCTGGTTGATAGTTAGTAAGTGTTAAAAAATCTCTTCCGATAAGGTTTGATGATACATTATTTTGTTTAATCATCGTAATACGCCCTCCTTTTTGTTTACATTCTGTTTTTTTTGATACGCATGTATGGACTTAGGTGCTTCTAATGTTTGTGTCATTACTTGTACATACGCCCGTAATGTCTGATTTGCTGTTAAGCAGATTGCACCTGCTTGTAAAGTACTTTCACGCAATTTCTTACTTAATTTGTCAAGCTTCGTACTGCATACTACGGAAAAAGTTTCTTGATTATTTGATGCAATAGCCGTTTGTATGGATGCTACCTGATCAACTTCCACTCCTTTTTCTAATAAAAGAGTCGCCGTCTCATCATCAGCCACAATTTTTCCCGTAATTGTTTGCAAAACATTTGCCAATTCTTCTTCCACTTGCTCCAATGATACATATATAGCACTATCGTCTGTTATTGGTTGGAAGAACTCTTTTTTCCATCCGAATGCTTTTGTTAATGCGGCTACTACAGTAGAGCCAATCCCAATGGCTTCTCCAGTTGATTTCATTTCTGGTGCTAAAATCGGATCTAACCCTGGTAATTTATTGGTTGAAAAAACTGGCATCTTCACCGCATAAAATGGGACATCTTGATGCAATCCAAGATTCCATTGTTGTTGATTAAGTTTCTCTCCCATTTGGACACGTGTTGCCAAGTCAATCATCGGTACACCTGTCACCTTACTCGCAATAGGTACAGTTCGAGAGGCTCTAGGATTTACTTCTAAACAATAAATCGTTTGTCGATCTGCACTAATTACAAATTGGATATTCATGATCCCTTTCACCTCTAAAGCAGCAGAAATTTTTTGAGTATAAGCCTCAATTATCTCCTTTTCTGCTTTAGAAAGACTTGGTGCAGGAAAAATAGCAATACTATCTCCAGAATGAACACCAGCCTTTTCAACATGCTCAAAAATTCCAGGTATGATAATATCTTCCCCATCACATACTGCGTCCACTTCCACTTCAGACCCTTGAATAAACCGATCAATTAACAGGGGAAAAATATGCTGATAGCTAGTGGTTTGTTTTAATTGCGTTAAATATGTGATAAGTTCCTCTTCATTATGAAGAATGACCATTCCTTGGCCACCAATGACATAAGATGGGCGAAGTAAAATAGGATAACCAATGTTTTCGGCAACATGCTGTGCATCTGCTGTCGACATCACGGTATCACCCGGAATATGTGGGATGTCTAATTTTTTTAGTAATTGATAGAACTGATCTCTGTCTTCTGTAGCCTCTATGACATGCAAGTCTGTACCTGTTATGGCAATCCCTTGTTCTACTAAATCATTTGCTAGCTTTATAGCTGTTTGGCCACCAAACTGAACAAGTACGCCATCTGCTTGTTCTTTTTTTACGATTTGTATGACATCTTCTGCCGTCAACGGTTCAAAATAGAGATGATCAGCTGTATTAAAATCCGTGCTTACTGTTTCTGGATTGTTATTAACAACAATTGCTGCAATTCCTTGTTCCCTTAATGACATGGACGCATGTACAGAACAGTAATCAAATTCTACCCCTTGACCAATTCGAATTGGTCCTGAGCCAAGTACAACCATGCGTCGCTTCTCTGTTAAGGACTCCACTTCATCTCGTTCATTCCATGAGCTATAAAAATATGGGGTATCAGCCGCAAACTCAGCAGCACATGTATCTACCATTTTATATGCCGGTACAATTGACTCTTGTTCTAAGCGAACTTGAATATCTTTATCGGAAACAGCCCAAATAGATGCTAACGTTTTATTTGATATGCCATAATGCTTTGCCTTCTTTAAATCTTCTTTAGAAACCTCTAGCCAACTATTTTGTTTTAAGCTTTGCTCCATTTCTATCATAGCTGCAATTTCATGTAAGAAATATTTCGTGATTGCTGTAATTTCATGTAATTGTTCGATCGTGTAGCCTCGACGAATTGCTTCACCAACAACAAATAAACGCTCATCGGTTGGATTAACTAATGCTTGATTAATAGATTCATTGCTCCAACTTTCTAATGCAGGTAGTTCTAAGGAATCCAAACCAATTTCAAGTGAACGAATTGCTTTATTTAGTGCTGTTGGAAAATTTCTTGCTAACGCCATCACTTCTCCAGTCGCCTTCATTTGTGTTCCTAGTAAACGATCCGCTTGATAGAATTTATCGAATGGCCAACGTGGTATTTTTACTGCAATATAATCAATAGCTGGTTCAAAACTAGCATAGGTATCTCCTGTGATAGGGTTTAGTACTTCATCTAAGTGATAACCAAGTGCTACTTTTGCTGCAATTCTTGCAATGGGATACCCTGTTGCTTTAGACGCCAATGCACTTGATCTACTGACTCGAGGATTTACTTCAATAATAATATACTCGTTACTTAATGGATTTAAAGCAAATTGAATATTACAACCACCAATCACACCAAGCTCTCGAATGACTTTTACAGAGGATGATCGTAACATTTGATATTGATTATCTGTTAACGTTTGTGAGGGTGCAACAACAATACTATCACCAGTATGTACGCCAACCGGATCAACGTTTTCCATATTACAAACAATTACACATGTGTCATTTGCATCACGCATCACTTCATATTCTACTTCTTTCCACCCTTTTACACTTTGTTCAATCAATACTTGACTGATTGGACTAGCATGCATCCCTTGCTTAACAATTTGCTTTAAATCAGAGGCATTATTTGCAATGCCACCACCAGCGCCACCCAGTGTATAAGCTGGACGAACAATGATTGGATAACCAACTTTCTCAGCAAACGTTAGTGCATGATCGATCGAACTTGTAGACACACTTTCTGCTATCGGTTCATTAATCTCTTTCATCATTGATTTAAATATTTCACGATCTTCTCCTTTTTGAATCGTCTCTAATGGTGTGCCTAATAATGTCACATCGTGTTTTTCTAGCACACCTGCTTCTGTTAATTCCATTGCTAAATTTAATCCAGTTTGTCCGCCTAATGTAGGTAATAAGCCATCTGGTTTTTCCTTTACAATAATATGTTGAAGGGATTCTAAAGTTAAAGGCTCTAAATAAACAGTATCTGCAATATTTTCATCAGTCATAATCGTTGCTGGATTATTATTAACAAGAATGACTTCAACACCTTCTTCTTTCAGCGCAAGGCAAGCCTGTGTACCGGCATAATCAAACTCGGCTGCTTGCCCAATAACAATGGGACCTGAACCAATGACTAATACCTTCTTAATCTGCTCAAGCTTAGGCATGTTGTTTCACTCCTTTTTCACTTAGCCGCTTAACAAAATGCACAAAGATTTCATGTGTATCTCTCGGGCCTGGATGTGCTTCTGGATGGAACTGTACTGTTGTAATATCCATATGCCTATGTTTTAACCCTTCGACCGATTGATCATTTACATTTCGATGCGAAATAATCCAATCTGTGTTGTCAATAGAAGCATCATCCACAACATAGCCGTGATTTTGTGAAGTAATCACTACTTTCCCTGTTAATAAATCTTTTACTGGGTGATTACTTCCTCGATGACCATATGGAAGTCGTTTCGTTGTAGCACCAAACGCTAATGCAATGAGTTGATGACCTAAACAAATGCCTAAAGTAGGATAGATTTGTACCACTTGTTTTAGTGTCTGTAATTGCTCTTGTACATTTGTTGGATCACCTGGACCATTCGAAAGAATCACCCCATCAGGATCGATACGTTTAATAGAAGCGAAGGAAGTATCATAAGGAACAACTGTGACATCACAGCCTAAATGTAACAATGATTCTGTAATCGAGTGTTTATATCCAAAATCAATCACAACAACATGGACTTTTTGATGAGAAGAAGGAGATTGCAAAGCATGATATTGTTGCATAGATGGAACAGAAACCTGTTTTACAAGGTTAGGATTCACCTTGCAATTTTTTGGTTTATCGGCTTGATTTGTTGTTATCTTCCCGTATACTTCTCCATACTCACGAATGATTCGAGTTAATGCACGAGTATCTATTTCCTGTAACGTTGGGATGTTGTATTTGGTTACCATGTCTTTAATAGAATAAGCGGATTGATAATGATCTGGTGTATTACAAGCTGTTCCGATGATTAAACCAGCCAATGATGGGCAATAGCTTTCTTTCGTTGTATCATTACAACCATAGTTTCCGATTAATGGATAAGTGAGTGTAACAATTTGTCCTGCATAAGAAGGGTCTGTTAACACTTCTTGATAACCAGTCATGGCTGTATTAAAGACCATTTCACCTTCTTGTTTTATTGGTTTTCCAAGAAATTTCCCCTCCAATACATCCCCTGTATTTAAAATCAGATAACCTGTTTGCTTTGTCATCTTTTATCCCTCCATTCACTTATGCATAATTATACTAATAAACTAATAAATATACATTTTTTCTTAAAAGAAAACTAGCATGATGCTAGTTTTCTATTGTCTATACTGGACACTCAAATTTTTTAATTTAAAACAGATCTGTTACTTATTTAGTGATAACTTTTGCAGGATGGTTAATTTCTCTTTTAACCAGATTTTATTTGTCTCAAACAGTTCGTCAGCCTGTTTGAATTGTTCTTCTACGCGATTTTTAGCGGTTCCTCCTGCTACATTTCGAGCATTGACAACCGATTTTGGTGCTAGCACTTCATAGATATCTGCTTCAACTTCATCTGAAAATTGTTGAAATTCAGCTAATGTTAAATCAAGCAAATATTTTTCTTGTTCGATACTGTATAGTACGGTTTGCCCAACAACAGCGTGTGCTTCCCGAAAGGGGATGTTTTTTCCAACTAAATAATCAGCTAAGTCGGTTGCGTTGGAATAATCCTTTGCAACGGCTTCGTACATATTTTCTTTTTTTACTTCCATTGTTTCAATCATCGGCGCAAACAATGCTAGCGCGCCTTTCAATGTTTCCACCGTATCAAACATACCTTCTTTGTCTTCTTGCATATCTTTATTATAAGCAAGTGGCAGTCCTTTTAAAGTTGTTAACATACCCATCAAATGACCAACGACACGTCCTGTCTTTCCACGCACTAATTCCGGTACATCTGGATTTTTCTTTTGAGGCATCATACTACTTCCTGTACAGAAAGCATCATCTAATTCGATAAAATCAAACTCAGCACTAGACCATTGTACAAGTTCTTCAGATAATCGAGATAAATGTGTAGTAATTAAGGAAGCATCGGCTAAAAATTCAACAACAAAATCACGATCACTTACCGAATCTAAGCTATTTTCAGTGACACCATCAAAAGCTAATGTATCGGCTACATCATGACGATCAATTGCAAAAGACGTACCAGCTAAAGCACCTGCTCCTAAGGGAGAACGATTGATTCGTTTCCAACTATCAATGATACGTTCTATGTCACGTTGAAACATAAACACATATGCCATCATATGGTGTGCAAATAAAACAGGCTGTGCTCGTTGTAAATGGGTATACCCTGGTAATACAGTATCTAAATTATTTTGGGCTTGCTTATATAAAGCTTCTTGTACATTTACTAATAACTGATTGATTGTTACTACAGCATCACGTAAATACAACCGCATATCGAGTGCTACCTGGTCATTTCTACTTCGCCCCGTATGCAATTTCCCACCAACAGGCCCTACTTCATCAATGAGCAGTTTTTCTATATTCATATGAATATCTTCGTTCTCTTCTGTTAATTCCGCTTCTTCATTCGCAATTTTATCTGCAACTACCTTTAAACCTTTAGCAATTGTATCCGCATCTGCTTGTGAGATAATATTGCATTTTGCAAGCATAGCAACATGGGCGAGACTACCTTGAATATCGAAAGCGGCTAGCTTTTGGTCAAATCGAATGGATGCTGTATATTCATCTACTAATTGATTGGTAGGTTTGGTAAACCGTCCGCCCCATAATTTCATTGCTTGATCGCTTCCTTTACATCTATCGTTGTTTTTGTAATAACAGCTTTCTTATCTTGTTGTGCACCTGTTACTGTTTCATGTACCTGTGTTGGTAATCCCCAAAGTTTAATAAATCCTAAGGCTGCTTCATGATCAAATGCATCACCTTTTGTGTAAGTTGCAAGGTCCATATCATATAACGAATGTGTTGATTCACGGCCTACCACTTGTGCATGGCCTTTATATAATTTTACTTTTACCGTTCCTGATACATACGTTTGTGTGTCTTTAATAAAAGCCTGTAATGCACTAGTAAGTGGGGAATACCATAAGCCATCATAAATTGTTTGTGCTAATTTATGTTCAATAGTTGGCTTAAATTGTGCCACCTCTCTAGGTAATGTCAATGCTTCAAGTTCTTGGTGTGCCGCAATCAATGTTAATGCAGCTGGCGCTTCATAAATTTCACGTGATTTAATACCAACTAATCTGTTTTCAACATGATCAATACGTCCAACACCATGTTTCCCCGCCATTTTGTTTAGTTGTAAAATTAACTCATCTAGCGGTAGCTCTTTACCATTAATAGCTACGGGCTTCCCCTTGTCAAAAGAAATTTGAATCGTTTCTGGTGTATCTGGGGCATCAACTGGATCTGTAGTTAAATCGAATGCATCCTTTGGTGCTTCTGCCCAAGGATCTTCTAAAATACCACATTCATTACTACGTCCCCATAAATTTTCATCTACACTATAAGGGCTATCTAATCCGACAGGGACGGGTATACCATTTTTCTCTGCATATGCAATTTCTTCATCTCTTGTCATCTTCCACTCACGAACTGGTGCAACGATCTTCAATGATGGATTGAGTGCAGTAAACGCAACATCAAACCGAACTTGATCATTTCCCTTCCCTGTACAGCCATGTGCTACTGCAACTGCTCCTTCTTTTTCCGCAATATCAACTAATATTTTAGCAATTAATGGACGTGATAGCGCAGAAATAAGCGGATACTTTTGTTCATATAATAAGTTTGCTTGTAAAGCTGGTAGCACGTAATCTTCTGAGAATAATGCTTTCGCATCAACAGAATAAGATTTAATCGCACCAACGTCCAAGGCCTTCTTTTTTACAAATTCTAAATCTTTGCCTTCTCCTACATCTAAGCCTACTGCAATCACATCATAATTGTATTGATCTTGAAGCCACTTAATTGCTACCGATGTATCTAACCCGCCAGAGTATGCTAATACTACTTTTTCCTTCGCCATGTATAACCTCTCCTAACAATTTATTTATTTCTTTAAATACGTTTCATTTGTTTGTATGAATTATTATGCACCATTCAGTATATTAATTCAAGTGATTTTTAAGAATTTTTTAAATGTTTTTTATTATTTTTACAATAAAAATAATCTATTTAAAATATAAATAGTTATATCAGACAAGAAATTAAATATGCATGATTATTTAATATTTATACACTGTTGCAACCTTTTGTAAGTCCATGACGACTATAATAATAAGAAAACGTTTTTCTACCAAAAAAAGGAGGTTAATGACATGTATAAAAAACTCGGATTGATGTTGGTATTGTTGTTAATGTTTATACTCTTCGGTTGTAGTAGTAATGATAAAATGGAAAGTACATCGCAAGGAGCGAATGATTCAACGGAAATGATGACAGAGGATTCTTCAATAGGTGAGGAACTACCTTCTAACTCAGAGGACGAAGCCGCAAATCAATCAAATGAACGAGTCGAGCAAAAAGGTAATGAAGCTATTCCTGAAGGAGCGAAGGCAGATCGTAAAATTATCTATCATGCCAATTTAGACTTAGAAGTAACAGATTTTCAAGGTGCAATGGACCAGTTGGAAAAAGAAATTAATGGCACAGGCGGTTATATTGTTACTTCAGAGTCATACCAGGTAGATAATGAACAAAAAGAAGGAACGATTACTGCAAGAATTCCACAAGAGCAATTTGATAGCTTTATTCGCTTGGTAGAAACAGGTGACATGAAGGTATTACAAAAAAGTGTATCTGGTGAAGATGTGACCGAACAATATGTCGATCTAGAATCAAGATTGAAATCCAAACAAGTCGTTGAAGAAAGACTACTATCCTTTATGGAAAAAGCAGAAAAAACAGAAGATCTATTAAAAATTTCTAATGACCTTGCTGAGGTACAAGAGGAAATCGAGCAAATCACTGGAAGAATGAACTATTTAGAAAATAAATCAGATCTTGCTACGGTAACTATGCATATCCGAGAAAACCGGGTAGATATTGTTAAAGATGAAGACTTGAATACTTGGGAAAAAGTAAAAGAACAATTGAAGAAAAGTATAAACTTCTTGTTATCGGCCGGATCAGGACTGATAGTATTTTTAGTCGGTAATTTACCAGTTCTTCTTATTATTACGATTGCTGTCGGGTTTGGCTATTTTGTATGGAAACGCCAAAGAAATAACAGGAATGAATAAAGTAAATTATATTACTCCCACTCTTATGCAGTACATAGAGTGGGATTTTGCTTGTAATCGATTAAGTGCTAAACTATTTCAAACATCAAAACTAAATACGCTAAGAGCTATTCTAATCAAATATTGTTTGCTTTGACGGATTTTTCATAAAGTCAAACATCATCTTAATTTGTGCTTCGGTATTACGCTTTAATGATAGATTCGGTAAATGACTTTCTTGAAAAAATTGCACATCATTTGTTTCTACGCCGGTTCGCGCGTGTCCATCTACTATGTCACAATAGATAAACAGTTTATAAAAATGAAAAGGATCTGGTGGGTGGCCATGTTTATTTTTATCTAACACAGCTATTAGTTTTCTAGGCTCAACAATTAGACCAGCTTCTTCTTCGACCTCTTTTCTTAAATTCTCGGATGCGGATAATCCAATATCACAGAAACCACCCGGTAAAGCCCATGCATCATCAGATTTTTCTTTCACTAATAATAGTTGATTATGCTTAAACACAGCTGCACGGACATCTACTTTGGGAGTCGGATAGCCTGTCTCATTAGTAAATAAATCAGTAATCTTGTCTGTTTTCACCCCTGTATATGCGTGTAAAATCTCGACACTTAAATCGCTTAATTCTTGATACCGTTCTTGGTCGAACACATCTTTGGAAAAAGTTAACCCCGCTTGAGCAATTGCTTGCATCCTTTTTGCCCAATCTAACCATTTTTCACTCATTCTAACACCTCTCTACTAACTTTTTGGAGAATCATCATCCCAACCATAAGCTACTTCTATTAATTGTTTACCACCAATCGTTATTTCTTCTTCATCCACCTTTTTCCCACCAATTCCTTGGTAAAAACCTACGGAAGGATTGTCTGCTAATACCCAAAGGAGTACACCATTTAATTGTTGTTCTTTTAGATTTGTTGTTACACGTTGAATTAGCGCTTTTCCGATTCCTTTGTTTTGATACGATTGTAGTATATAGATCGCGTAAATTTCTGCTTGATAACGTGGATAATCTCCTGTACGTTCTTTTCCTCCATTAGCAAAACCGACAATTTGACCGCAATCGTTCTCTGCTACGTAAACCTTTGCTCCGCTAGCAAGTATCTTTTGCCAAAGTGTTTCCTTTTCAACATATGATAATTGATCTAAATAAGAATGAGGAACAATATGATGATACGTCTCACGCCAACTGTCCACGTGAACCTTTGCAATTGCGGCGTAATCCTCTGTTGAGGCAACTCTGATTTTCATTTCATAGCCTCCCTTCCATTGTTAGTTCGTTTTTTCGCTGATATATTCCTGCGAGCGCTGATATATTCCTGCGAGCGCTGATATATTCCTGCGAGCGCTGATATATTCCTGCGAGCGCTGATATATTCCTGCGAGCGCTGATATATTCCTGCGAGCGCTGATATATTCCTGCGCGATCATCTCCCAAAACCGGAGATGATCATTTTTCATCAAAAAATCACCACTTACTGATATGAAAAAAGATCAAATCGCTTCTTGATTTGATCTCCCTGTATTATTACTAGTCACCCAGCACTGTATTCTTAAGCTGATTATTACGATCGTGTCGTTCCATTGCGAACGTAATTAAACGATCGATTAATTCTGGATACGGTATGCCACTTATATCCCATAATCTTGGATACATACTGATCTTAGTAAATCCTGGAAGCGTATTGACCTCATTAACAACTAGTTCACCATTTTCTTGTAAGAAAAAGTCCACACGAGCCATGCCTTCACAATCCAATGTCTGGAATACATCTACTGCCGCTTGTTGTACTTTTTTGGTTAACGCTTCAGACAAATCAGCTGGTGCAGCAAGCTCTGCCCCTGTTTCATCAATATATTTTGATTCATAGGAATAAAAATCTGTCTGTGGTAAAATTTCCCCTGGCAATGAAGCGATTGGATCTTCATTTCCAAGAACCGCACATTCAATTTCACGCCCAATAATCGCTTCTTCTACTAGCACTTTATGGTCATATTGAAACGCATCTTTCATGCCTTGGTAGAATTCTTTCTCATCACGTACTTTACTAACACCAACAGACGAACCTTGATTTGCTGGTTTAATAAACATCGGTAATCCTAACGCTGCTTTGACTTCTTCAAAATTCAGCTCCTCTTGCTTACTTTTTCTAAAAGTCACTCCTTTAGCAACCGCGATTCCCGCTCCTTGCAGCAAACGTTTCGCAACATCTTTATCCATACTTACAGCAGAACCTAATACATCTGTTCCCACAAATGGAAGATTAGCTATGCGCATCATGCCTTGAATACTACCATCTTCGCCAAGTGTCCCGTGTACAATTGGAAAAACCACATCTACTTGGTCAAGCGGATTTGTGTTGGACACATTTACTAACTGCGCCTCTGCTTCACCAGGAACAACCGCCACCTGTTGGTTACTTTTGTTCAATTGAATTAACTTTGGATTCTCTTCATGTAATAAATAAGAGGATGGATCATTGATGTGCCATTTCCCTTGTTTATCTATTCCTAACAATACCACTTCATATTTTGATTGATCGATTGCATCAACGATATTCTTTGCTGATTGGAGCGAAACCTCATGTTCAGCAGATTTACCACCGAAAACAATTCCAACTTTAATTTTTGCCATTTTTTTGCTCCTTCTTTCTAAACATACTTTACACGTCACTTATATTTAAGATACCATATTGAAGCTTGTTTTGAGAAAGGTTTTTCTCGAAAAATCATCTGCATTATGAGTGGCGTGTGAGAATCTGCTCGGTAAGTAGCATGGAACAGCCATACAATAATAATGCACAAATCATACTTACACTAGGTGAAAATGGCATGATCATTTCTAGCCAATCAGATGTTCCGTAGGTTGTTCTTTCTAGATAACCATATTGCGTTTGTTGTTTAGCAAATCGATCAGCATTAAATTCAACAAAAATCCACATTGCAAGCCAAACAAATAACAATACATCAACAGCCAACTTTTTTTGAAAGAAATAGAATAGTGGTAAACTAATACTTAAAACAAACAATACAATAGCAAATGTGAAAACGAAATCTTGTATTCTAAATAGAAAGACAAATGCAGAAGCCCCTTTTCCTCTAGAAACAGTTGCCCACATGTTCATAAATTTTAGAAATGTCATAAATAGAACAACAGAAATAAGCAAAAAAGCGTATCGACTGTAAACAATCTTTCTTGTACTTATAGGTAAGCTCTTAATAAAAATATTGATCTGGTTGTTTCTATCTTCTCTAAATATAGAAAAACAAAACAGTACAATAAAAACCGTAACCGTTAGGACAGTCTGCCCTACAGCACCAAAGAAAAATATAGCAGCGAACATCCCTAAAAATACTTTATAAATAATCGATAAGTCTTTCCGCCATAACATCATGATTGTTTGCAAATAAATAACCTCCTATCATTAAAGCACTACTTTTTTCTCCACTAGTTGTCTTGAACATACAAAAGATACAACAAACGCAACGAAGCAAGAAATACTAAAACCAATAAGTTTCTCTTGATTTTGCGCAAAATAATCTACTGGAAAATCCCCACCTGGATTGGCTAAGATAAATGTTGTAAATAAAACAAGTTGTGAAACAAAGAAAGCGATTCTAGCTTCGATTGTTTCTGGTTTAAAACGAAAAAATAAAGGAATAAAGATGCTTGCTAGCATGACAATAAATAACACGTAAACAAACACATGTGATCCAATCTCTTGTAACGTAAATCGGTCGGATGAAAAAATATGCAGTAATTCATATCCACCCCACATTAATAAACCTACTAAAGTAATATAGAGTAAAATAAACACATAATAGAGGAGTACATAAGCCAATCTTGAAATCGGTAAGCTTAAGACAAATCGTTGGATGTGAAACCTCTCCTGCCTTTCTGCAACCGAATAAAACATGAGTAAGTTTACAAACAATAGCAAAACATATGGTGATATATTTAAATAATGCAAAACGAAAAACAGTAAGATGTTTAGCAAAAAGAAAGGTATATAAGCTTTCCAGTACAGACCGATCACTAACTGAAAATATTTCACGGCTACCACGCCCCCTTTTTACCTTTCATCAAATACATCATATCTTCTAGTGATGGTTTTTCAACTACCATCTCTTGATTGCCCGAAGCAAGCGGCGTACTATCCCCTTGAAATAAACCCGTAAATCCTTGCCCTGTTTCACGCAATCCTAAAAACGCATCACGTCCAATGGCAGTAAGTTGTTCTTTCGTCCCTTTTATTAAATGAAACTCCTCTTCTATCTCTGCCATACTTTTTTGTAGTTTAATCCGTCCATTATCGATAAATACAATGTAATCAGCTAACCGATCCAAGTCGTTGGTAATGTGTGTCGAAAAGAAGATTGTTCGCTGCGAATCAAGCATAAGTTCCTGTAACAAATCCATCAGTTCTCTCCTGAACACGGGATCTAATCCTGCTGTTGGTTCATCCATAATAAGTAGTTCTGGGTCATGTGCTAATGCAAAAAGTAATGACGTTTTCATCTTCATCCCTTTTGAAAATGTTTTTAATTTTTGCTTCATCGGCAATTCAAATGCCCTACGATAACGTTCAAACAGCGAATCATCCCATGACTCATATAATGGCGCAATGAATTTATGCATATGGCTAATGGTGAAATTGTCATACATATACAATTCATCATAAACGAATCCAATTCGCTGCTTCATTTCTGGATTTGTGTTTGATGACCCAAAGACTTCAATTTCGCCTTGTTTCGGTCGAATCACATCCATTATCATTTGAATGGTTGTTGTCTTTCCGCTACCATTTTGACCAATAAATCCAGTAACATAGCCTTTTGGTATGGAAAAATTCAAATCTTCTATTCGAAATTGACCCAATCGATTCGAAACATTCCTCACTTCAATAACATCCATTTGGAAGCCCCCATTCTATTAATCAAAAAATAAATGAATTCGTTCAATCATTGCTTGCTTCGTTAAGCCGATTTGTTGTGCTCTTTCAACGATCTGTTCTAAATCATTTTCTAGTTCGCGTATTTGTCGTTCTTTTAAAACATGTGGTTGCTGGCCTGCTACAAAGGTTCCTTTTCCTACAGAAGAAACCAGAAATCTTTCTTTTTCTAAATCTTCATAAGCACGCTTTGTTGTAATAACACTTACTTGCAACTGTTTAGCAAGCAACCTTATCGAAGGAAGCGCCTCTCCTTCTTTTAATTCTCCTTGATAAATCTGTTTTTTAATTTGTTCTTTTATTTGTTGAAATAACGGTTCTTTACTGGTGTTAGACAGCAGGATATGCATACGTATCACCTCACTGTTTATATTGTATATATAGTATATGTACAATATAAACAACTGTGATATATTTGTCAATATAAAACAAATAAAAAAACAGTTCAGTATTATTTACTGAACTGTTCGACGATCTCGCCGTTTATTAAGCTAATTGCATCGTTGTGATACAAGTATTGTCTCCTTCAAATGTAGAAATGCTTGCAGTTGTTTGTTTTCCGTCATAACTTATCGTTACATCATAATCTTTATTTCGTGGTAACCATAGATCAATAAAACCATTTGCTTGTGATTGTATCGTTTTATCTACAATCGTATTCCCCTCGGCATCTTCAATATAAATAGCAAATGACGCATTTGCTAATTCACCTTGGCAACCTGTTAAACTATGAACTGCACATGGATGTGTTGCATGAACATAAGGAGCAATAGAAACAAAAAATTCATCACTTGGAAGTTGATACGTTGTTTCGTTATTATTACTATTCTTAACAATTAATTGCTCTGAGTTAATAGATGCAGCTTCCCTAGTCGTTTGATTACTACTATAATCTGCTACTAATTCTTTTACATTCACCTGTTCCGTTGCTTCGTTTTCCCCCTCTGTATTCATGTATATATAAACGCTTATGCCGATGACAAAAATTGCTGCAATAAACAAGCTCGTTCGAATTCGTCTCATTTCAATCTCCTTTCTTGGATTAACTATAAGTTTATTATTCTCTTCATTCTTCCTTTTTATTCTATCATTTTATGTAGTAGCATACTGTGACAACTTTTAAAAAAATAAAATTGTAATATAACTGAAATAGACTACCTGCTTATAACACACTACCTACCTTATAAGAGAAACAATAGGCTACTTAATTGACAACGCTTACTTTTGGTGGGATAATACAGCATTACACAGATAAGAGGAGCTGATTTTCAAATGAGTCTACGTATTGCCTTACTTCAAACAGATATTGTATTTGGTGATCCAGAAGGGAATAAAAAGAAGATGGAACAGTACTTCAAATATATCAATTCAGATGTTGATATTGTCGTTCTCCCTGAATTATGGACTACTGGATACGATTTAAATCGACTAGATGAAATTGCTGATACGAATGCCCAAGATTCCATTGCGTTTTTAACACAATTAGCTAAACATTATCATGTAAATATTGTTGGTGGTTCTGTAGCAAAACGTACGCCAGAAGGGGTAACCAATACCATGTTGGTTATTAATCGAAAAGGAGAATTTGTTTCGGAATATGAAAAAGCCCACCTTTTTCGCTTAATGAATGAAGAAAAGTTTTTAATAGAGGGGAATCATACTGGCTTATTTACATTAGAAAATGAACCAAGTGCTGGTGTAATTTGCTACGATATCCGCTTTCCAGAATGGATTCGCACAAACATGGTTGATGGAGCAAAAATGCTTTTTGTCGTTGCTCAATGGCCATTGGTGAGGATTGATCATTGGAAGACTTTATTAACGGCCCGTGCGATAGAAAATCAGTGCTATGTAATAGCTTGTAATAGAGTTGGAGAAGATCCAAATAATACATTTGGTGGACATTCAATGTTCATTAATCCATGGGGAGAAGTAATCAGAGAAGCTAGCACAGAAGAGGAAATGCTACGATGTTCCATTAATTTAACAGATGTGGATAACATTCGTAAAACGATCCCCGTTTTTGATGATCGCCGCCCAGATATCTATCAATAATGGGACACGGGGCCTGACCCCCTGTCCCATTCTCATTAAAGGCTGGCGATTTCTTCTTTTGGTTTTCGCATAAGTGACATAATTCCTGCAGCAAGATAAAATATTCCTGTGAATATACTTATTCCTACGGGCAATATCGTTACAACTGCAACAGATACAATGAACAGGATCCCTGCTGCTTTTGGTTTTTTATTTCCTTTAAGGAATACTATCGCTACAATACCAGCAATCATTGCAGCTAAGGAAACAACAATTAAAATAACCGCTCCAGCTCCCATTGATTCAATAAATGTTTGAAAATCTGGTAGTGCTACTTCTGGATTTTGTTCGACCATATCTGTATAAATCTCTTCAATTGTCTCTGGATTTTTTCTCATCAAAAGCATTGAACCGCCCAGAATTGCGGCAATACCATAAATAAGCGTTCCAATAATCCCTAATATAATCTCTACTGTTCGTTTCATCTTAAAACTCTCCTTTTTTTATTGTCCTGCAATATCTCTTCTTGTAAATGACCACTAAGTAACTACGATGAACAGTATATAATATACCAATAATCTAGTGTTAGAGAAAGTCAAACTCATTCTTTTTTTCTAGACTACAGCCAAGACTAAATATACTTACGGATATAATGAATTAATTGTTTCATTTTTAATAAAGATAAGGCTTTTAGACTATTTAATTTATAAAATTATCAGCTGCTATCATTTGTAATAGCAACCATCATTCCACACCATAGTTTCTCCTTGCAGCATGGTTAGTTGAGCCAACTCCCCTACCAAAGGATAGGGAATGGCGAATAGCGGCATGAACAAATTCTTTTGCTAATCGTACCGACTCTTCCATGTCTCTTCCTTTAGCTAATTCAGCTGCAATTGCAGAAGAGTAACTACAGCCAGCCCCACTTGTATGAATCGTACGCACTCTTGGCTTTTCATAATAGTTAAACCGCTCCCCATCAAACAACACATCAATCGCTTGGTCTTTCAACGCACCACCTTTGATTAATACGTAGCTTGGTCCTAATTTGAAAAGCTCTTTGGCCGCTTTCTCCATATCTACTACGCTACGAATCATCGTTTTTCTATTTAATAATTTCCCTGCTTCATGTAAATTTGGTGTAATAATCGTTGCTAAAGGTATTAATTTTTCCTTTAAGACTACAATCGCATCATCTGCTAAAAGCTGCGAACCCATTTTACCGATCATCACCGGATCTACTACGATCTGTTTTGTAGGACAATCTTGTAACCAAGTAGCAATCTCCTCAATGAGTTCTTTTGAAAAAAGCATTCCTGTTTTAATCGTGTCGACACCGACATGTTCCAAAGCTGCTTCATATTGCGCCTTTACCATTTCTTTATCATGGATAAAAATTCCTTGTGTTGTTTTACTGTTATTAGCTACAATTGCTGTAATTGCAGCCATGCCATATACATCACACTCTTGAAAAGTCTTTAAATCCGCTTGAATCCCTGCACTTCCTTGCGCAGCGGATCCTGCAATACTTAATACGCGTGCTTTCATGTTAAATCCTTCCTTCCCGTTGCATTACCAGATGGCTAAAGAGACAAAAAACCAAATGATCATCATCAGTTGAATGAACACTTTTGCAGCAACGCCACCTAAAAAGCCAAATAATGACCCTATCGCAGCTCGAATCGCTTCTTTACCTGTTCGTTTTTGCATCAATTCAATCAAAATAACCACCACAAATGGAACAATTAAGATACCAAATGGCGGAACAATAAATGAACCAACAATCACAGCTACACCAGCTGCTCGCTCTCCCCATTTACTGCCACCATATCTTTTAACAAAATAGCCATTTGCAAAAACATCTGAGACAATTAGTATAATCGTCAAGACAGCCATTGATGTCCAAAATATCCAATTAAAATCTGAATTGAAAGTGAAATAATACAAGAAAAAGCCTATCCACAAAACGAGTGGCGAAGGAATGATCGGATAGATTATTCCAACAAAGCTCAAAATAAAACTTGCAATAATTAACATCCAAATAATGATATCCACCATATACACTCCCCCTTCGCTAGTTTGAAGTAGAAAATGGAGTTGTCGATAACGACAACTCCATCCTTACTAACCTGAAAATTTAGTTTTCTGCTAATTTATCAGCGAATGCTTTGACATAAGGTGGTAAATCTGGTGGACGACGACTAGAAATAATATGTCCATCAACAATTACCGCTTCATCATGCCACGTTGCCCCAGCATTGGTCATGTCATCTTTGATGCCTGGTGTACTCGTTACTTGTTTCCCTTGTAGAATGTTAGCTGAAATTAATACCCAACCAGCATGACAGATTTGACCAATTGGCTTCTTCATCTTATCCATATGTTTTATGAAGTCAATCACTTCTTGGTATCTTCTCAATTTATCTGGTGCCCAACCACCTGGTACAAGGATCCCATCATAGGATGACACATCTACATCTGTAAAAGCTTTATCCGATGTTGCTGGCACGCCATATTTTCCATTATAGGTTTTATTTGCTTCTTTTCCTACTAAATCTACCGTTGTTCCTTCCTCACGTAGACGAAGTACAGGATACCAAAGCTCTAAATCTTCAAAATCATCTTCTACTAATGCAATAATTTTTTTATTAGCAAGACGCATGTAACCCCTCCTTTGTTTAACTTAACAACCTATACTGTTATTCTTTCCCCAAAGAAAAACCTTCAAACAATCTGCCGCCATATGGTGCTAACACTTCATCAACTAAATCGATCAGCGGCTTTTTTTCTCCCTTTTTATAAAAGCTTTCTAATGCATGGATATAACGTTCAGCAAAGCCTTGATCATACCGTTTTAATTCTCGATAAATCCACTTCGATTCTCCAACCCATTGGTCATTTATTCGCAAATAAAATTCATGTAATGTAGCTGCTAAACTTAGCACAATACAAATCGCTTCTTGTCGCGTTGTCGCCCCAATAAAATCATCAACAAGATCAGTTAATGTATAACGCTGTATCTTGATCGTTTGATCTGACCATACTGCTGGTCCATTTGCAATGATTTGTTGCGCTTCTGTTTGCATCACCGATACGATGCCATTATCTCGAATAATACTCCCTTCTGCAACCATCCGAGGTAAATGAGGTGTACCACTAGCTGCATCCATTGCGAAAAAAGAAGAATAGGAAGTTGTGGTGTGCACAAACAATTCGATCGGCCATCCGAAAGCTACCAGTGATTCACGATAACTATGGTCCATTGTATCATCTATAATGACGATATCTAAATCAGAAGTACTTGTTGCTTCTTTGCGCACGACACTCCCTGCTAAAATTGCTGCACTACAATTCGGAAAATAGTGTTCTACAAAAAGTACTGCTGTTTCAAATGCTGATTTTCTCTCCACATTTAGTCACCCTTTTGATATGCTTTAAGCATGATTTGGGTTATTTTATGCAGTGGAGTAGGTAAATTTTCCATTGAAAAATAACAAAGTGCCTCACTTTCCCCATCATTCATCTGTAATTCTCCTGACACATCATTCGTTTTAAACAGTGAGATAACATGATACACTTGGTCTCCATTCGGGTATTTATCATATAAATGATCCCCTGATAGCAATTTGATAAAGGTTAACTGATTTGCATGCAAACCAGTTTCCTCCAATAATTCTCTTTTGGCTGTCTGTTCCAAGTTTTCACCAATTTCCATCGCGCCACCTGGTAATCCCCAATCATGCGTATCTGAGCGAAGCTGAAGTAATACTTCCTGTTTATCATTAAATACCATCACTCCAGCACCCGCCATGATTAACGGTTTTGTACCAACATATTTACGAAGATCAAGAATATAATTTTCCATCAGAGTTTTTTCCTGCTGTGGTAGCCATTCTGCTGCCAACATGCTATAAATGGCATGATCCACAAAACATCCATCTATTCTTTCTGCCTGTCTCAACCTACCTTCATATGTAAATCCTAGCCTTTCCGGAATCGCCCGGCTATTCTGATTGTATATTGCTGCGCGAATTTCTACACGATTCATTGCTAGTTCTTTAAATGCATAAGTTGTCAGACCGTAAACAACTCGGGTCATAATCCCTTTCCCTTGATAACGTTCCCCAAGCCAATAGCCAATATGAGCCGTCTTATTTGTCCAATCAAAGGAATTAAAACCAGCTACTCCAACGATTTGACCTTGAAAAATAATAGCTGTGTTTAATGACTTGTTATCTGCATACCCTTTAATCGTCGCATGTATAAAATCTATTGTATCTTGTACGCTTTTCGTTACATCTACCCACGGCAACCACTTCCTCAAATAAGTTCGTGATTGATCAGTTAAATAAAAGATTGCTTCTGCATCTGATTGCTCCAACTGTTTCAAATATATTTCCTCATCAATGGTATAGTTGAACATTGTATGTATTCCTCCTCTCTCTTTCACGATAGCATATCGCTATAAAACTGGATAGAAAAATACAACTTTACTTTAGGTATACCATATATTTGTGAAAATTTCACACGCAATATCGTAAAGGTTTTTAATAACATTCCTAAAAATTTTTATTAAAAAGCATTGACTTAAATATAATTATCAGTAAAATGATATTGAGAATCAATATCATTTAAGAGATTACATAGGGGGATTTAAATTGAATAAAAATCGTTTGTTACTCGGACTAGTATTATTACTAACTGCTGTCCTTGTTTTATCTGCATGTGGAGAGAAAGAACAGAAAGATAATTCAGCGGAAGGTAACCAGAATGCAGAAAGTGGCGTTGTAAACTTGTACACTAGTCGTCACTATGATTCTGATAATGAACTTTTTGCAACATTTACAGAACAAACAGGTATCAAAGTAAATGTAGTACAAGGTGACTCTGATGAATTAATTGAGCGCCTAAATCGTGAAGGCGAAGCAACAGAGGCCGATCTATTCTTTACTGCTGATGCAGGCCGTTTGTTCCGCGCCAAAGAAGCAGGCCTATTACAATCAGTAGAAAGTACAACCATTAGCAATAACATTCCTGAAAATCTTCGTGATGCAGATAATCAATGGTTTGGTCTAACGAAACGTGCTCGTGTAATGGTATATGCGAAAGACCGTGTAGATGAATCAGAGCTCTCAACTTATGAAGCACTAACGGATGATAAATGGCAGGGGAAAGTACTCATTCGTTCTTCTGAAAATATTTATAACCAATCACTTCTAGCCTCTTTCATTGAATTAAATGGAGCAGATGCTGCGAAAGAATGGGCAAATGGTATCGTTGAAAACATGGCTCGTAAACCACAAGGTGGAGATAGAGATCAAGCGAAAGGTATTGCAGCTGGAGAAGGGGATATTGCAGTTATCAACACCTACTATTTCGGAAAGATGTTACATTCTGAAGATCCAGAGGAAGTAAAAGTTGCTGAAGGGCTATCGCTTTTCTTCCCTAATCAAGAAACAACAGGAACGCATGTTAACGTTAGTGGTCTTGGTGTAACAAAGCACGCAAAAAACAAAGACAATGCTATAAAGTTGATCGAATTCCTATCTAGTGAAGAAGCTCAAGCACGTTTTGCTGAAGCAAACTACGAGTATCCAGTTAATCCAAATGCAGAAGTATCTGATTTACTTAAATCTTGGGGTAAATTTAAAGAACAAGACATTAATTTAACTAAGCTTGGTGAAAACAACGCTGAAGCAGTGATGATTTTTAATGAAGTTGGTTGGAAATAAAAAATATATGTTCACACAGACTGTCTCATCCATTAACATAGGGTGGGGCAATCTGTTTTATTCGTGAAAGATTTGCTTGCAATATTCGACTGACACGACTAAACTTTACAAGAAAAAATATATGTTTAACTTAGATTGCAAGGGTGTGTCTACCATCAAACGAATTCAAAAACTATTTATTCATATTAATGGTTGGTCTATGTTAACGTTCCTATTCGTTCTCATTGTCCTCCTACCAAACTTAACTATTCTTCTCCAACTTTTTTCTGAACCAAATCAAAATTGGGAACACATAAAAACGTATATGTTGCAAGAATACTTAGTTACTACTTTTATCATGTTAGCTTGCCTTGGGGTTCTTACAATCGTTATTGGTGTAAGTCTAGCATGGCTTGTTTCTGCATACGATTTCCCAATGAAACGATTCCTAAAATGGGGACTAATCTTACCATTGGCTATTCCACCTTATATAGGTGCCTATACTTACCATGGTCTATTAAATTACACCGGAATCATTCAAACAACGTTGCGTGATTTGTTTGCGATTCAAGTAAATCAAAAGTATTTCGACATTATGAACATACCGGGAGCTATTTTTATTTTTACGATGTTTTTATTTCCCTATGTATTTATGATCACACGTGCGTTTCTTGCAAAACAATCTGCTTCGATTATTGAAAATGCGAGATTACTAGGTAGTAGTTCATTTGAAATCTTTTTTCGCATTGTTATACCGATTTCTCGTGTAGCAATAGTTGGCGGCGTGAGTCTTGTTATTTTAGAATTTTTAAATGATTACGGTGTTGTTAAATACTTTGGCATTCAAACGCTCAGTACTGCTATCTTTCAAACGTGGTTTGGATTAGGCGACCTCGAATCGGCAATAAAATTAGCTGGTACGTTAATGGCAATCGTTCTTTTTCTTCTAATAATAGAAAAAATATTGCGCGGTAGAAAAAAATATAGTTCAACAACTACGAAGATGCGCCCTCTTCAGCCAATAAAATTAACTGGATGGAAAGCAGGAATAACTCTTTTTTACTGTGGAGGTATTTTTACATTTGCTTTTTTAATACCTTTTGCACAGTTGGTCATATGGGTATTTATGGCTTATGATGCAGTTCCTTATCAGGAATTTCTTAAAATAATTAAAAACTCCATTTTTGTAGCAAGCGTCGGTTCCATTGCAATTGTAATCATTGCTTTAGTAATTGGTAACTTTACAAGGTTAAATAATGGGTTGTTTTCCAAAATTTCGGAAAAGTTTGTTATTCTCGGTTATTCCATACCTGGTGCAGTAATTGCCATTGGGGTTTTGACAATATTTATTGGTTTGGATAAATTCCTTCGTTCCTTTTATGATTTACTCGGTATCAATCAAACATTAACTTTAAGTACTAGTCTTTTATTGTTATGCTTTGCATATGTCATTCGCTTTTTAGCAATTGGTTACAACTCCATTGAAGCTGGGTATGCAAAACATGGAAACCATTATACTGAAGCATCGAGAATGTTAGGAATGACGATGACACAAACATTTTTCAAAGTGGATTTAAAATTAATAAAAAGCGCCGTATTTAGTGCATTCATCTTATCTTGGGTTGAAATTATTAAAGAATTACCTTTGACGTTAATACTTAGGCCATTTAATTTTGAAACATTGGCTACCAAGGCGTTCCAATATGCCGGAAATGAAATGATCCAAGAAGCGGCAATACCTTCTATTATTATCGTTGTAATCAGTGGTATTTTTATCTTTTTCTTACATTATATTATGGAAAAGGAGTAATCCTAATGTACATTCAAATTAAAGATCTATGTTTCACATATAAAAAAACAGAAAAGATAGCAGTCGATCACTTTTCTATTGATTTAAACAAGGGGGAAATCTTATCCATTCTCGGAGAAAGTGGCAGTGGAAAAAGTACAATCCTACGATTGCTAGCTGGTTTAGAAGTCCCTTCTAGCGGTTCCATTAAAGTAGACGATTTGTTTCTCTTCAGTAAAAGTGATTTTGTATTGCCTGAAAAGCGTGGGATTGGTATGGTCTTTCAAGATTATGCTTTATTTCCACATATGACAGTTGCCAAGAATATTACCTTTGGATTAAAAAAATGGGGGCGTAAACAAGTGCAACAACGATTAGAGGAAGTACTTGATTTAGTAAACTTATCTGATTATCAGAAACGCTATCCTCATGAACTGAGTGGTGGTCAACAGCAACGTGTAGCTTTAGCCAGGGCTTTAGCTCCTAATCCCGTGCTTTTGTTATTTGATGAACCTTTCAGTAATTTAGACGCAAATTTACAATATAAGATCAGAGAAGAATTAAGAGTAATTCTCAAAAAGACAGGAACAACTTCCATCTTTGTTACGCATGACGAAAATGATGCAAGAACTTTGGCTGATAAAATGGTGATTTTAAACGAAGGAAAAATGGTTAAATCGGGTAGACCCTGTGATATGCTAAGCCCACTTAATGAAAAAGTGCATGCTTAAAACTTTTTCATTAAGTGGGTAGGTGATGAAGTTGCTATTATACTATGAGCTTTTTCATACGTGTAATTGACTAGCCGCGCTAGCTGCATCTTCGGCTAAGCTAATAGCAGAAATGACAGATACACCATCAGCGCCAGCAGATCGAATAGAAGATACATGAGAAGCAGCAATGCCTCCAATTGCAACCATTGGTGTATCACCAATTATCCCTCTCATCTGTTGTAACCCCTTTAATCCAATAGGTGCCTTTGCATCTCTTTTTGTATCTGTAGCAAAAACAGGACCTGCACCAATATAATCTGCACCAGCTTTAGCGGCTTGTTCCGCTTCTATTACATTTGTTGCAGACACGCCAACAATAAATGAGTTTGGACAACGCTGTTTCACTTCATCAATAGAGGCATCCTCCTGCCCGACGTGTATCCCATCTGCTTTCACTTCAATAGCAAGGTCTACATCATCATTCACAATAAAAGGCACATGGTATTGTCCACATAATGCTTTCATTTTTTCTGCTAATAAGCGTTTGTCTTTGCCAGTTAATGCGCCGCTACCTTTTTCCCTAAATTGAAACATCGTAATGCCACCGTCTAGAGCAGCTTTTAAAACCGCTAATGGATCTTTATCACCAACATTATTACTACCCATAATAAAATACACAGCTAAATGTTCTCTTTGAAACATCGTTTATCCCTCACCTACAATATGATGCGTTATTCTTGCATCTGCAGAAACATCCACACTCGTCGTTGACGCTAGCGCATCTAGAAATGCAATCTGAAAACTACCTGGACCTTCGGCATTTTGAGCAGCTTTTTCTGCAGCTACATTATAAAACATAACAGCAGCGGTCGCCGTTTTGACTTTATCTTCACCTGTTGCTAGGAATGCAGCAACAACAGCACCTAGTAAACAACCGGTCCCTGTTACCTTTGTTAACATAGGCGTACCGTTAGATACTTCGAATAAGGATTTACCATCGGTAATCACATCTTTTTCTCCAGTGACCAATACAGGGATACCTAAGATTTGTTGGGCATGACGTGCAATGGATTGATTATCAAAAGAACCCGATGAATCTACTCCACGAACTTGTGCTTCCAATCCTGCTAATTGACTAACTTCACCGGCATTGCCACGGATCATCGTTACTTTTACTTCATTTAAAATTCGTGATGCTGCTTGATTTCGATATGGTGTTGCACCTACACCAACCGGATCAAAAATAACTGGAATACCTTTGTCGTTAGCAGCTCTTCCAGCCTCGATCATCGCATCGACTTGGTCACTCGTTAGTGTTCCAATGTTTAATAGTAATGCATCTGCATTTCTTGCCATATCCGCCGCTTCTTCGATTGCATTGGCCATTACAGGCGAAGCACCTAGTGCATATAATCCATTCGCCGTGAAATTGATGACCACTTGGTTTGTAATATTGTGAACCAATGGATTTTTTTTGCGAACAGCATTAATCATTGTTGTTAGACTCATTTTCATTTCCCCCTTGATTTGGTAATTCTTTTAAGCGATAACCCCAGTGATTTGTCGGACCATTTCCTTTCCCAATGTTTAATGGATAACGAATCGCAGCAGTGATAAATTGTTTTCCCATTTTTACTGCTTCCAAGGTTGATTTTCCTTTTGCAAGTTCAGCAGTAATGGCAGCAGAGAACGTACACCCTGTACCGTGTGTATGTTTCGTGTTCACTCGATCAGCCTCTAAAAAGTGAAATTGTCTATCATAAAATACATCAACTGCTTTTCCATCTAGATGACCACCTTTAACAACAGCAGAAGCAGCACCTAATTCCTCTACAATTACCTTTGCGGCTTTTTTCATATCTTCTATATTTTGAATCGTAAAGCCAACTAAAATCTCTGCTTCTGGTATATTTGGAGTGACGACCGTAGCTTTTGGTACTAATACATCACGAATGACTTGACGAGAACTTTCTTCCATTAATGCATCTCCACTAGTAGAAACCATTACTGGATCAATCACATACGGTATACTGTCTGTTGACACATAGTTTGCAATAAGCTCCATCATTTCAATCGTAGAGATCATACCTGTTTTAATGGCATGTGGTTTTATATCTTGAAAAACGGCATCTAATTGCCTTTCAATAAAATCAATTGGTAAATGATGCACGGCCTGTACCCCTTGAGTGTTTTGTGCAACAGCAGATGTTAATACGCTCATCCCATATACTTCGCGTTCTTGAAATGTCTTTAAATCGGCTTGAATGCCGGCACCACCTGTAGGATCGGTTCCTGCAATCGTTAATGCACTGACAATCTGAGTCATCATTATCCCCCTCCTTCATAATCGAATACATACAAATAAGAAAAACCACTCCCAAAAAATGGAGTGGTTGAATGTATAGATCTATCTTGATGAAATAATTAAAAGAACCGACTCCACTTTCCTACGCTGGCATAACCCAGTTCAGGTTCAAAGGGACCAAAGAATACTCTTTATCTCAGCCATTTCGGCGCCCCTAGTGGTTTCTATTTATATATGTTGTACTTTAAATTAATCATTATTTGACCTATTTGTCAAACATATAAGGTTTGATGTATTAAAAATTTCTCTAATGTAGGATTTAATATATTATCACGTAAAATACTCAATAGAAGCAGTCGGAAATAATTTTTTAATCGTTTCGATAAATAATTGTTTCATCTCTTCTTGCTCTTGATCTGTGTAGACATACTTCCATATTCCATATCTTCCCCATTTTGTTTTACGCTTTGATTCATCTAATTCCAATTTTGTCATTGGATAATTTTTTTGAATCACTCGCTTTGCCGGCTTAGTAAAGCGATGTTGAATAAGTTCAAAGGTTAAATCTTTTTTTGCCTCTGCCGGAAGTGTTTCTGCTAGTTTTTCTAGCATCGAACGGTATCCTTCCCGCCAACCATCATGTAAATAAATCGGAGCAATAATAAAACCTAATGGATAACCAGCATGCGCAACCTTAGCAGCCGCTTCTAATCGTTCATGTAACCTGGATGTCCCCGGTTCAAAAAATTTAATCACATAATCATCATTAATACTAAAGCGAAAGCGTGTCTTTCCTTTATGATCTGCATCTAAAAGATGATCTACATGGGCAAACTTTGTTACAAAACGCAATCTTCCATGATCAGATCGACCAAAATATTCGATTGCTCCTTTTAATGTATGTGTTAGATGATCAATCCCAACAATGTCAGACGTACAAGAAGCTTCAAAACGCGTTATTTCAGGTGATCTTTCCTTCATGTATTCTTCCGCAGCGTCAAAAATTTCTTCTGTATTCACATACGTACGAATATACGGTTTACTGCCCATCGTTGTTTGTAAATAACAATAATGACAGTGCCCCATACAGCCTGTCGCAAACGGTATCGCATATTCTGCTGAAGGCTTTGACGTATCAAATTTCAAGGTTTTCCTGAGGCCTACCACGAGGGTTGATTTAGCGTTGCGATACTTTTGAAAGTCATTATCTCCTGGTAAATTACGAACTTGATTATGTGACGTCGTTTCTCTAATTTCGACATCCATATTAGAAAATTTTTTATATAAAGACTTTCCTAACGGATATTCTAATGCCTTCGGTTCAAAATAAACTAATTGAGGGACAAATGGTTTAACCATAGTAGCCCTCAACTTCTGTATCACCGAATGCTTGTTGAAAAGCTGTCTCTGCTTCGTGCTGTGTTTGATAAACAGCAACATCCTCAGAGAGCGGGTAATATGTTTCATATATAAACAACGCTAACTCATTTGGGCGTTCAGGATTATTCACCACTGCAGCCTGTTGAACATTGGCAGCACCTTGAACATGCGGATTTCTTATAATGACATATGCAATGTCACCTGGATGAAAAGATTCATTTTTAATTTCCATATATTTTCACCTAACTTTCTTTAAGTTAGGTGTAGTATTTCCATCATTACAAAAAATATTATTTAGGTATACCAATAGCATCTAACGGCCAGATACGAAAAACAACATCACCAATGACCGAATCTTCTTTTACAAACCCAAACCTACGACTATCTCTACTTACCGGGCGATTATCACCCAAAACAAATAAATAACCATCCGGCACTACGGTTTCTCCGGTTATTTCTTCTAAAGTGAAATTTTCTGTAAAATAATTGTTGACAGCAGTTTGTTTTTTATCAGTTAAATATTCTTCTTGATATGCTTTTCCGTTAATATATAGCATGTCATCTTTCATTTCAATGGAATCACCAGGTAATCCGATCACTCGCTTTACATAATTCTCATCAGTATCTGGTGCATGAAAGGCAATTTCATCAAACCGATTAATTGGAGTAACTTTGCTAATCATAATACGATCTCCATCTTGTAAAGTAGGATACATAGACTCTCCTTTAACAATGGAAGGTGTCATTAAAAATTCTCTGACAACAAATACGATTACTAATGCAATAATAATTGCTTTTAGCCATGAGAATAACTCTCGTGCAAATCCTTTAAGCATAAAACGCCCACTTCTTTCTGTATGATGTAGTGTAGAAAAATATCATTTCTATTATTCTATCATTTATATGTATTTTTATGTTAATCAAACCTACAGTTAACATAAAGAAAATAAACTTTTTTAAAGTTGCTAGTCATGCACTACTGTCCTATACTAGCTTTATATATATAAATTTATTCGTTTGGAGATGTTATCATGTCTAATCGCTTCTCAACACGATATATATTATTTACAATTGGAATCATTCTTGTAGCCTTCAACCTCCGTCCAGCCATTACATCTGTTGGTCCATTAGTGGGCCCCATTCGGGACCAAATGGGGCTAGACAATTGGAATGTCGGCTTAATAACCAGTTTACCTCTACTCTCTTTCGCAATCATGTCACCATTAGCACCAAAATTACGCAATCGTGTCGGAAATGAGCTTTCCATTTTGATTGGATTAATTTTATTATTTATCGGTATCATCACTCGTATTATTCCTCATAGCTTTCCACTTTATGTTGGGACGACTCTGGTTGGATTAGGGATTGCAATTTGTAACGTATTATTACCGGGTATTATTAAAGAGAAATTCCCTAATCACATTGGAACAATGACTGGCATATATACAACTTGTATGTCTATTTTTGCTGCTATTGCTTCAGGTGTAAGTGTACCACTAGCTAAAACAGCAGGGTTAGGATGGGAATATGCACTAGCTATTTGGTCTATTCCTACATTTTTTGGTTTAATTATATGGTTTGTTCTATATCGTACACAACCCAAATTAACAGAACGTGATTTTTTCGCAACAACTGGAAGCAACCTTTTTCGCTCCTTTTTAGCCTGGCAAGTTACTTTGTATATGGGGTTACAATCTTTTTTATTTTATGTCACCATCTCCTGGTTACCAGAGATCATACAAGCACAAGGCGTTTCCATTTCCACAAGTGGTTGGTTACTATCTTATATGCAATTTGTTGGTTTACCTGCTACCTTCTTAGCACCTATTATAGCCGGCCGAGTAAAAAAACAACAGAGCATTATCATTACACTCAGTTCGATGGCGATCATCGGTTACTGTGGCATTTTACTTGCAGATACATTTATTTGGCTTGTTTTGTGTATTACACTGATTGGCATTGCACTCGGCGGAAGTATTAGTTTAGCTCTTGCACTATTAGGTTTACGTGCTAGACATGCAAAACAGTCTGCAGAACTATCGGGTATGGCGCAATCATTCGGTTATTTACTCGCAGCAACTGGGCCTATCCTTATTGGATCAATTTATGACGTTAACCAATCATGGACCATGCCAATTATTGTCATTCTTTTTATATCTATCCTTATGATGGGATTCGGAATTGGAGCTGCAAGAGATAGATATGTCTGATAACTTTAAATATTGACTAAAAATACATCAGAGACTTAAATATCCCCAATATCTATAATGAGACATTGGGGATTTTACTTTTTATGAAAGTTCCTCTGGGTTATTTCACTCTGCAGCTATTATGTTCTAAAAATACAGTTGCTTTTCATTCTTAAAATACAGAGTATTTCTTTATTTAGAAAACTGTGCTTTTAAAATGTAAGCAAGCTCATAATCTTTTAGTGCGTCCATATTGTCGCTACTATTATTAAAGAAGTCAGGTGGAAGGGACTGCACTTCATTTTCTCCATACAGTAAACCGGCTAATACAATCGGTTCTTCCGTTACTTCAATCGTTGCATCATTTACATCTGGCATCGCCGTAAACCCGTATTCATCAAACATAGTAAGTTCATTTGCATAACTCGTATATCCACCGCCGTTATCGCTAATTATGCCGAGCCTTTGATTGTTTATGTTCTCTCCACCAACGGCTGTGTTGGAAAAAATAATTGTTCCTGATTTATTTATTGCCTTTTGGTATTTGTCAATGTCTTGCTTTTCTCCAAGTTGATATGTTTCGACCCATACTTTAAGGTCCTTGTATGATTCATCTATTTGAAACTCAAAAATAAAAGCCTGATCAGCTAATGTATCAATAATGGTTTCTTCTCGGTTTGTTCTAGTGATTAGCTTTAACTCATTCAATGCCTCTTCTGATTGTAAGTCTTCAGGTGTTAATACTTCATCCTTCGAATCTTGTTCATCATTTTGATCAATATCCTTATCGTCCTCTTGACATGCCACTAAGAAAAGCAGTAATACTAAACTAAATACAGCAATCAATTTCTTTTTCATGAATCACCAATCCTTCTTGCTTTTTTCATTATTGGAACGATCATGACAAGCCTTTATGACTTGTTTCATTATGCTGTTAAAATCATGCTGTTCTAGTACGTCTAATCCTGCTGCTGTGACCCCACCAGGTGTTGCAACCTGATCAATTAAACGTTGGGGATCATCACCTGATTGTAACATTGCAGCCGCTCCCGCAATCATATCAGCTACCAATTTCCTCGCTTGTTGTTCCGAAATACCTGCTTCCTTTGCAGGTTGGATCAAGCAATCTGCCATTTGGTAAACAAATGCAGGGGCACTCCCAGTAATCGGTGTTAAGGTATGGACCTGTTCTTCCGAAACGATCTCTGCCGTTCCAATACTAGCCAATATTTGCGCAAGCATGGATTCATGGGCTTGCTCTACATGTGTTCCTTTCGCACAAAGCGTCATCGATTTACCTTTTGAAGCAGCAGTATTTGGCATCAACCAAGCAACCGGGGTTTGTTCTGGTAATGCTTCTTCCAGATAGGACGGTCCAATACCAGCAGCAACTGTAATAACTAATTGTTTATCAATAAACAACGCTAGCTCTTTTAGAACAGAGTCATGTGCTTCTGGGGGCATCGCCAATACGATTACTGCCGCATCATCAATTTCCTCTTTCCAACTATCTGTCGTTTGAACACCATACTTCTTTTCTATTTCCTCTAAACGATTCACATTACCATTATTACTAACTACAATTGACCAATGACTTTGTTTCGTTAAGCCGGCTATGATTGATTGCGCCATTCTACCAGCACCGATAAAAACAACTTTACTCACTTACATCTCTCCTCATTTGCTTAGACTTATTTTTCTTCCTATCATATTTAAAAAGGGTTCGCTGTAATGGTACACGAGCCATACTAACATTCCAATTTATCATCATGTAATACTCACCATCTATTATAAATTCACCATTACCCAGATAAGATACCTCTCTACCTTGCTTTTGTAGTTCTACTTTTGCAGCTGTTACATGATCACTCCAGTCAACGTAACGGTCATCGAGATCTATAACAATACTCCTTTTTCGATATCCGAGTAACCAATTAAACGCAAAGAAAATTGCAATACCAACGATAAGCATCAATATTCTTTCTAGCATGTTCATTCCTCCCATTTAATCTTTCATATATATACGGAAGAAGGGAATGAAACGTTTCATCAGTATCGAATTTGTCACACATCTGTCTTTGACTTTCTGGCCCTATTGTATCATGATAGAATAGTACTTCAACTTTTAAAATAGGAGGTGAATACAGATGACAGTAGAATTAATTGGGCAATTAAATAGTGACCTTCACCCAATGTATATTTATTTGACGTTTTATATTGCACTAATATGTTCCTATGGTTTGCTTTATGTAACACATTACGAAATAACAAGACACCATAAAGTTATAAAAAATAATTATCATGCTGTCTATCTCCGACGGCAAGAAGCAATATTTCATCTAAGTCAATGGCAAGATATTCGTAATTGGATCACCATTAAAATGAAACGAAAAGAAAGTCCAGATGATGATGAAGATAATCATTCCTCCATGTTCCATCTATACTTACGAACATTACTAGGAGGAAAAACATGCACATACAATCTGTATTCACTTATATTAAAAAATATCGGTTCATTGGTTTAGCCTTAATAGCGGTAATTCTTTTATCGGGCTGTCAAGCTGCAGCATCAGGAGAGCCAATTGATCCAGAAACAGCAGGATTCTTTGAAAAATATTTTGTTCTAACATTCTCGGGTATTATAAAAGGAGTGGCCTCTTTCTTAGGAGGGAACTTCGGTCTATCGATTGTTTTCGTCACATTACTTATTCGTTTAGCTGTGATGCCTTTAATGTTAAAACAATCAAAAAAAAGCTATCAAATGCGTGATAAAATGGCAATTATTAAACCTGAAATGGAAGCAATACAAGAGAAATACAAAGGAAAAAAAGATGCTGAATCAAAAAGCAAAATGCAACAAGAGACCATGCAACTCTATCAAAAGCATAACTTTAATCCAATTGCATCAATGGGTTGTCTACCAATGATTATTCAATTCCCAATTTTAATTGGTTTTTATTATGCCATTCGTACGACACAAGAAATTGCTCAACACAGCTTTTTGTGGTTTAATCTTGGTCAAAGTGATTTAATTATGCCTTTTGTTGCAGCTGCGGTATATTTCTTTCAGTTCCGTGTTTCACAAATGGGAATGGATCCTAGCCAAAGAAAACAAATGGCATTTATGGGACTACTCTCTCCAATGATGATAGGATTTGTATCCTTTAATGCGCCGGCTGCTTTACCATTGTATTGGACAGTTGGTGGTATATTTTTAATTTGCCAACAATTACTTTCTAAAAAATTATACATGCCTGATCAACCACTAGCTCCGGCTGGTACTGGCCAATAATAATAATAACCCTTTTGAGTGGAAAACTCAAAAGGGTTTTCTATTTTTTATACAGCTTTTGCAATTACTTCCACATCAATATTACCTCGTGTTGCTTTTGAATACGGGCAAAATTCATGCGCTTGCTTGGCTAGTTCTTCAGCTTCTTGTTGAGAAACACCTTCGATTTCAACGTTTAGTGTTACACCAATTTGAAAACCATCATCGTTTGGATCTTTTAATAAGCTAACATCTGCTGTGATAGTAGAGTCAACTTCTTTGTTTTGCTTTGAAGCCATTAAATTAAGTGCTCCATCGTAACAAGCTGCATATCCCGCTGCAAATAACTGCTCTGGATTGGAACCTTTTTCACTTGATCCTGATCCAGGTTGAACAAGATTTAAATCAATTAAACCATCATCTGATTTAACATGACCCTCACGTCCACCTTGTGCTGTTGCATGAGAAGTAAATAATACGTTACTCAATTGAAACACTCCTTAAAATATTTTTTACAGGATGTTGGCTATCCTATAAAAAGTATTCCTTTTTAAATCTACTTTAAACTATTTTTTATTATATTTTCTGAAAATACACATCTCACTTCGAATAGTTACGCATTTTTTCGAATAAACAAACACAAAGTAATGCAAAGTAATAAATGATTTCACAGACTTCAAAATGCTTACACAAGCTGTTTGATTCCATTTTTTCAGCGTGTTATTATTTTAAAGTTGAAAAAAACAGAGGATTTTTAAAACTTAATTATTTCATTATTAATGTTTTAAAATCACGATGTAGATTTACTAGATAGTCGTGATTTTTTATCTTTATTAAGTAAGAAAACATAATAAGAAATAATAACAAAAACTTTTACACATCAGGAGTGTGACCTAAAAATGGAATTACAAGAAAACCCCCAATTATTGTGGTTTATTGGGATTTATGCCGTTCTCATGGTCGGCATCGGCATTTATATGTCAAAAAAAGTATCAAATAGTAAAGATTTTATTTTAGCTGGTAAAAGTTTGGGGCCTATTGTATTAATGGGAACGTTGCTAGCTACTTGGACAGGTAGTGGAAGTATTTCAGGTGGAGAAACATCTGTTGCCTATAGTTTTGGTATTATCCCTTCTTTGATGTTGATGATTCCAACGGTTATTGGTATTTTTATTCTTTATAGCATTGCCCCAAAAATTCGGGCTTTTGGTAAATATACGATCTCAGGAATCCTTGAAGCAAAATACGGTTCCTTCGCTCGTAACCTTGCAAGTATTATCGTTATCTTGGCTTACGTTGGCATTGTTTCCTATCAAATGACTGGTCTTGGATTTATATTAAATTTAACTACAGGAATGAGCGTTGAGCTTGGTACGATAATTGCGGCAGTATTAATCATATTCCTAGCTATGATTGGTGGACTTCGTTCCGTATCACAAACCGATGCTATTAGTGGATTTTTAATGGTGGGCGGTTTAATCATTACTGTTCCTATTATAATCTCTGTCGCAGGTGGATGGGATTCCATTGTTGCTAATGTACCAGATTCTCATATGACAGCAACAGGTGGATTAACGACCATTCAATTAATGGGCTATTTATTGCCTTCATTATTCCTTTTATTAAGTGACCAAAATATGTACCAACGTTTAGCGGCTTCAAATGCAGACAAGTCAGCAAAACGTGCCGCACTGAGCTGGTTGGGTATTATGCTACTTATTTCACCAGCAATTTCTATTATTGCATTTGTCTCTCGTTCTCTTTTTCCTGATATTGATCCAGGAATGGCATTAATGGCGACTACCACTGTATTACCATTAGGTGTTGGTGGTATTTTACTAGCGGCAGCTGCTGCCTTTATTATCACAACAGGGAATTCTTATTTACTTTCCGCAGCAACAAATATGACGTATGATATATATGGAAAGTACATTAATAAGAACCCATCTGACAAAAGACAATTAGTAATGACTAAAGTATTTATTGTTGTTCTTGGTGCATTATCTTACTTATTAATTAGCTATTTCCCCACGGTATTGGAAGTTCAAATGTATTCCTATACGGTTTACGGCGCAGGTATTACACCAGCCATTTTGGCGGTATTCTTTTGGAAACGTGTAACAACAATAGGCGGTATTTCTTCAATGATCTCAGGTGTTGTTACCACCCTAGTATGGGAGTTAGTGCTTGATACACCATTTGATTTAAACAGTTCAGTTGTTTCTGTTCCAGTAGCAATTATTATTCTAATTCTAGTATCATTAGTTACACAAAAGAAAAAATAAAACAAAATAATTATTGGAACGGTGAGGAATTTAATGAGTTTTGTTCCTCACCGTTCCCTTTAATACTAATAAATAATTAAGGAGTGTTCTACTATGAACAAACGGTTACAAGCTTTAACAGATTGGCTAAATGAAAAAGATATTGATATTGCGTTTCTAAATTCACCAGAAAATGTATACTACTTATCTGATTTTCTTACAGATCCACACGAACGCTTAATGGGGATCTTTGTATTTAAAAATGCAGAACCGCTGTTTGTTTTACCATCAATGGAGGTAAATCAACTAAGAGATGCGGGTTGGAAATATGAAATTATTGGCTATGCTGACCACGAAAATCCTTGGAATTTGATTCAAACGTCACTTGAATCTAGAAAAGTGACAAAAGCGAATGTCGTTGCACTTGAAAAAGAAGTTCTCTCTTTCGGTCGTACTGAAGCATTGCTTCACTTTTTCCCAAAGGCACATGTTGTGTCTGTTGAAGATAAATTGAATGACATGCGTGTGGTAAAAGATGAAAATGAAATTGAAATTATTAAGCGAGCAACAAAAATGGCAGACTACGGTGTTCAAGTAGGCGTTGATGCACTTGAAGAAGGTATTACAGAAATGGAAGTACTGGCTAAAATTGAGTATGAATTAAAGAAACAAGGAATTCGTGAAATGTCGTTCTCCACCATGGTTCTGTTTGGCGAGAAGTCTGGTAATCCCCATGGTAATCCCGGTAATCGTAAATTAAAAGCAGGTGATATGGTATTATTTGACCTAGGCGTTGTACTCGATGGCTATTGCTCAGATATTACGAGAACAGTAGCCTATAAATCTGTAAGTGATAAGCAGAAAGAAATATATGATATCGTACTAAAAGCAGAACTGGCAGCCTTAGAAGCTAGCAAACCAGGTACTCGTATTGGTGAATTAGACAACGCAGCAAGAAATATTATTACAGAAGCAGGATATGGCGAGTATTTCCCACATCGAATTGGACATGGAATGGGAATTAATGTACATGAATTCCCTTCAATGAGTCATTTGAATGATGGCATTTTAAGAGAAGGCATGATTTATACTATCGAACCAGGGATTTACATACCTGGTATTGGCGGTGTCCGCATTGAGGACGACGTATTGATTACGAAAGATGGATTTGAGACACTAACAAAATTCCCGAAAGAACTACAGATTATTGAATAGATATTTTTGCGTGAGCGCCGATATTTTTGCGTGAGCGCCGATATTTTTGCGTGAGCGCCGATATTTTTGCGTGCTCATCTCCCAAAACCGGAGATGAGCATTTTTTTTACAAAAAATTTATTCCAAAAAAAGAGAAGCCACATTTGGCTTCTCTTTTATGATATAACTTTCACTCGATTTAGAATATCTTCTGCATTCTTTACCCGATCTTCTGTCGGTGGTTCTACCCCTTCTAGTGGGTAAGAAAGACCGAGATTTTCCCATTTGTAAACACCAAGTTTATGGTATGGTAACACTTCAATTTTCTCTACATTATTTAATGTTGCGATAAAATCAGATAAACGTTGTAAATATTCATCATTATCACTACCACCAGGAACTAAAACATGACGTACCCAAACCGGCACATTTTTTTGATCCAAATATTTTGCCATATCAATGATATGTTCATTCGACATTCCTGTTAACTCTTTGTGTTCAACTGGGTCAATATGTTTTAAATCTAATAATACTAAATCGGTTACTTCAAGTAATTTATCTAAATTTTCCATAAAGCGAGGAGAACGACTAAAACAACCGGCAGAACTATCAATTGTTGTGTGTACACCTATTTTTTTAAGCTCAGTAAATAATTCAACTAAAAACTCAGCTTGAAGTAATGGTTCGCCTCCACTTACTGTTACCCCTCCATTGGTTGATTGGAAAAACGGAAGATAGTCTTTAATGTCTTTTACTAGATCTTGTACAGACATCTCTTTTCCTTCGCCCATCTTCCATGTATCAGGGTTATGACAGAATTTACAACGTAAAAGACACCCTTGTGTAAATATGACATAACGTAAGCCGGGTCCGTCCACTGTACCACATGTTTCTATTGAATGAATTCGACCTTTCATTTTGTTCGCCCTCCCCTAGGTTTTAAAAGTAAGAAGGGAAATCCCTTCTTACTTCGCCTTACATACTTTCATGGAATGTACGATTGATTACATCGATTTGTTGTTCTCTTGTTAATTTAATAAAGTTAACTGCATAGCCAGATACACGGATAGTCAATTGCGGATACTCTTCTGGGTGTTCCATTGCATCTAGTAATGTTTCACGATCAAATACGTTTACGTTTAAGTGGTGACCGCGTTTTGTTACATAACCATCTAACATACCTGCTAAGTTGGCTTTTCTTGTATCTTCATCTTTACCTAATGCTTTAGGTACGATAGAGAATGTGTTAGAAATACCATCTAATGAATATTCATATGGCATTTTTGCAACAGAGCTTAATGAAGCTAGTGAACCATTCTGGTCACGCCCGTGTAATGGGTTCGCACCTGGCGCAAACGGTTCGCCTGCTTTACGGCCATCTGGTGTGTTACCAGTTTTCTTACCATATACAACGTTAGAAGTAATTGTAAGAATAGATTGTGTATGAACAGAATTACGGTACGTATGATGTTTCTTAATTTTGTTCATAAATGTTTTTACAAGATCAGCTGCAATGTCATCTACACGGTCATCGTTATTACCGTATTTAGGGAAATCCCCTTCGATTTCATAGTCAACTACAAGACCATCTTCATCACGAATTGTTCTTACTTTTGCATATTTGATTGCACTCAAGGAGTCAGCTACTACTGAAAGTCCTGCAATACCACATGCCATAGTACGTAATACTTCACGATCATGCAATGCCATTTCTATTCTTTCATAACTATATTTATCATGCATATAGTGAATGATGTTTAATGCATTTACATACAGTCCTGATAACCAATCTAAGATTGTATCATATTTTTTCATTACTTCATCATAATCTAAATATTCAGAAGTGATTGGTGCGTAGTTTGGAGCTACTTGAATTTTTAATTTTTCATCTACTCCACCGTTAATTGCGTAAAGTAATGCTTTTGCAAGGTTTGCACGGGCACCAAAGAACTGCATTTGTTTACCAATACGCATTGCAGATACACAACATGCAATACCATAGTCATCACCGTAGTGTTCACGCATCAAATCGTCATTTTCATATTGGATAGAACTTGTTTTAATAGACATGTTCGCACAATATTTCTTATAGTTGTCTGGTAATTTAGTAGACCATAATACAGTTAAGTTTGGTTCTGGAGCTGGTCCTAGATTATCCAACGTGTGTAAGAAACGATAAGAACTTTTTGTAACTAATGGACGACCATCTTCCGCAATACCTGCTAGTGATTCTGTTACCCAAGTTGGGTCACCACTAAATAATTCATTATATTCAGGTGTTCTTGCAAATTTAACAAGACGAAGTTTCATTACAAAATGGTCAACTAACTCTTGTGCTTCTTCTTCAGTCATTACGCCGTTTTGAATATCTCTTTCTACATAAATATCTAAGAAAGTAGATACACGACCAAGACTCATTGCTGCACCGTTTTGTTCTTTGATAGCTGCTAAATATCCAAAGTATAACCACTGGAAAGCTTCTTGTGCAGTTGTTGCCGGTTTTGAGATATCAAATCCATACGCTTCACCAAGTTGTTTCAACTCTTGTAATGCACGAATTTGTTCTGAAGTTTCTTCACGGTCACGGATAACATCATCAATCATTGTACCGTTACCAATTAAGTCTAGTTCTTTTTTCTTCTCTGCGATCAAGTGATCCACACCGTATAATGCTACACGACGATAATCACCAATGATTCTTCCACGACCATAAGCATCTGGTAAACCTGTAACAACACCTGCTTTACGTGCCGCTCTAATCTCAGGAGTATATGCATCAAATACACCTTGGTTATGTGTTTTACGATAGTCTGTGAATGTCTTTACTACTTCATCATCAAGCTTATATCCATAAGATTCTGCAGCAGCTACTGCCATACGGATTCCACCAAAAGGTTGTAATGAACGCTTAAATGGTTCATCCGTTTGAACACCAACCACTTTCTCATGATCTTTATTCAAGTATCCTGCACCATGAGAAGTAATAGTAGATACGATTTTTGTATCTAGATCATATACTCCGCCATTTTCTCGTTCTTTTTTAGTAAGGTCCATTACTTTATCCCATAATGCTTTTGTTGCATCGGTTGGACCTGCTAAAAACTCTTCATTTCCATCATATAATGTAAAATTCTTTAAAATAAAATCACGAACATCGATTTCTTTTTGCCATCTACCTTCACGGAAGCCATCCCAAGGATTGTTTTGTGTAACCTCTTCTGCTACTTTCATTTCCTTTACCTCCTCAAATAATAACGTTTGTGTAATCATGCACAAACAATTAACTCTTATCCTTTAACTTAACTACATTATATACCTTTTCATCTATAAAATAAAGTGAAAAACATCACATTTTTAAACTGTTATAATAAATGTTCTTAAAATGTTCAAATTTTAACACGGCAAAGTGTTACTATGAAATAGACTAAATGAATTCGGATACATTATTGGTAAAACAACATTTTTAATGCACGTAGTTAGTAGAACAATTATATTTATATAATAATACAGGTAAACTGTACCATGCTGTTATAGTGTGATTATTTAATTACATTATAACAGAGAGAAGGCAATATCTGTTAGGAAAAATTAGTCTTTTGCAATGAGTTTAGACAAAATTCTATCAAGTCATTAGTTAGGCTTTTCCATAAAAAAAAGAATGCTCCTGCATTCTTTTCTTACTACTATTCTCAGCGTTAATAATTGCTTGCTTCTTTTTGTTCTTGTGGATTGGTTCCTTTAATAAAGAAGGATAGTACAAGACCAATAAACGTTAAGCCCGTTGCCACAAAAAAGGCAATATTTACACCGTGTATTAAATCACTAGGTGCAGCGTTAGGTCCACTATCTAAAGCAGATGTCGTCATCACTGTTACTAGAATGGCCGTTCCAATCGACGCTGCTACTTGGCGTAATGTGTTATTCATTGCTGTACCATGCGCAATCAATCGAACTGGTAATTGATTTAATCCAGCAGTTGTTACAGGCATCATCACCATAGACATCCCAAACATTCGTAATGCGAAAACAATTGTCAAAAACACCAATGATGTTTCCGCTGATAAATTGGTGAATAAAAAGGTTGTAATTGTAACAATAGATAACCCCACTATTGCTAAATATCTAGCACCAATTTTATCAAAAATACGACCAGTAACAGGAGACATGAAGCCCATTAATAAAGCCCCCGGCATTATCATCAAACCAGACTCAAGTGGAGAAAAACCAGCGTATTTTTGCATGTATATAGGGAGAATGGTCTCTGAACCAATCAATCCCATAAATACAATCATTCCAATTAATGTTGAAATCGTAAAGGTTTTAGATTGCAATACGCGAAATTCTAAAATAGGCTGATCCAATTGAAACTGCCTACGAATAAAGAACACTAGTGAAAACAGTCCAGTAATTAAAGCAATAATGACTTGTGGAGAGCTCCATTCTCCACTTCCAGCACTACTAAAACCAAATAATAAACCACCAAATCCCAATGTTGACAGAATGATTGATAAAATGTCTAATTTGGGGAAGGTACGCTCCGTTACATTTTTCATAAAAATATAAACTAGAATAATATCCACAATAATGATTGGTAAAATAATAAAAAACATCGTTCTCCATGGATATGTTTCCACAATCCAACCTGATAACGTTGGTCCAATTGCTGGGGCAAACGAAATAACTAATCCTACCGTACCCATTGCAGCTCCTCTTTTTTCAATTGGGAAAATAGTTAAGAATACTGTCATCATTAAGGGCAGAATAATTCCAGCACCACTTGCTTGAACCACTCTTCCTATCATCAAAATTGCAAATGTTGGTGCGATTCCACAAATAAACGTACCTAAAGCAAAAATAGATAGCGCACTTAATACAAGTCTTCTTGTGGTAAATGTTTCAATTAGAAAAGCAGTAATCGGAATCATCACACCATTGACAAGCATGAAAATGGTTGTCAGCCATTGAGCAATATTTTCTTCGATCTGAAAATCATTCATAACATGTGGTGTGGCTGTTGCAAAAAGCGTTTGATTTAAAATGGATACAAAGCCACCAGCCAACAAAACAAGTACAATTGGTGTTCGATTAAAATCCTGTGTGCTTTCATTCGTCATGTTGGCACCCCTTTCTCTTTCTTTCTCTATTCATCTAATTCATCTAACAGGTTTCCTAAAAAAGCTACCTCTTCACTTTCAATCAAATGTTCATCTAAAAAATAAAACAATGCTTTTAATAGAAAAAACCTCGGAGTCTCTTGCTCTATTTCTTTCTCAAACAATTGAATCGTATGATAAACATCCTTATGATTTACAGTACAAGGTTTTTTCACCCTAACAACGTGTTTTAACTTTGTAATTATTTGTTTCAATTGCTCATGAATCGTTAGTAATTCTTGATTTGTTTTAAGCATGCAATGTTCCATATGAACATCGGATATAACAGGGCTTTTGCCTTTTCTTATTTGGATAACAGCATCCATATTATCCACAATAATATTGGAGACATCTTCAGAAGATAGGTATTGTTTCTCTTGCATAATGAAGCTAACATATTCTTTAAGCATGCCTTGTAATACCATCACCATATCCCAAATGATTGGCCGAATTTCCTCACCATAAACTTTCAATAATATCTCTTGATGCCAGTCCAACATTTCTGATCGGACTTGCTTAAAAAAAGGTTGCATGTGTTTATTATTTTCTATCAACAATGACTTTGTAAGTAGATTAAAATAATCCTCGTTGTGCAATACCCCTTCAAATTCAACTTCAATTATCTTTTTCAATTTTTCTTTTGGAGTTAAGGTTGCATCAATATCAATATACTTGGCTCGTTCCACCATATTGTCATGATTATGTTTAAATACATTGATAAGTAAGGAGTCTTTTGATTCAAAGTATTTATATAATAGCCCCTTTGATACTTCAGCATTATTAGCAATTTCTTGCATAGAGGTGGCATGATACCCTTTTTCTGAAAAAAGTTTAATAGCAGCACGCATTACTTTTAATTTTTTTTCTGTCATTTTTATCTCCTTCATCAACCGGTGACTAACGGGTCATTTTTTAAACCTATTAGTTCTTATCCAACATAGCCTATATTATAATCAACTCATAAATTGAATGTCAATTTATTGATCTCTTTCTAAAAAAATAATAATTAATAGGTAGAAATTCACTTCCAATTCTTTAAATTGACTAATCAGTTTATAAACAAATTACTTTACTTTAAAAATGAAAGTTGCCATCATAATGACAGGAGGCGATTCAGTAATGCAAAATTTTGTTTTTCAAAATCCAACAAAACTAATATTTGGTAAAGGCACAGTTGAACAATTAAAAAATGAAATACCTCAATATGGTCAAAATATACTGCTTGTTTATGGTGGCGGTAGTATTAAACGCAACGGATTATATAATGAAGTGTTGCATCATTTAGAAGCGATCAATGCAAACGTATTTGAATTATCAGGGGTCGAACCAAACCCGCGTGTAACCACTGCGCGTAAAGGAATTGAAATTTGCAAAAAAGAAAAAATTGATTTTATCTTAGCTGTTGGTGGAGGGAGTACAATTGATTGTACCAAAGCGATTGCTGCAGGTGCGAAAACATCACATGATATATGGGATATCATAACGAAAAATGCACAAGCTGAAGATGCACTTCCATTCGGTACCGTCCTCACACTGGCTGCAACTGGTTCAGAAATGAACGCTGGTTCTGTTATTACTAACTGGGAAACAAAAGAAAAACACGGCTGGGGTAGCCCGCATACTTTTCCTCGCTTTTCGATTCTAGATCCAGCAAATACATTTACAGTACCTAAAGATCAAACGATTTACGGCATAGTTGACATGATGTCTCATGCGCTTGAACACTATTTCCATCATGAAAAAAATACATTACTACAAGATGAGATGGTAGAGGGATTACTTCGCACCGTGATCGAAACAGGACCAAAACTACTAAGTGACCTTGAGAACTATGAACACCGTGCAACAATTCTATACTGTGGAACCATGGCATTAAATGGGATGGTTAACATGGGATACCAAGGAGATTGGGCATCACATAACTTAGAACACGCTGTTTCAGCTATTCATGATATTCCACACGGCGGTGGCTTGGCGATATTATTTCCTCATTGGATGGAACATACACTAGATAAAGATGTTATGCGCTTCAAACAACTGGCTGTACGCGTGTTTGATGTAGATCCAAAAGGAAAGTCTGATCATGCGATTGCATTAGAGGGTATCCAAGCATTACGTGACTTCTGGAATAGTATTGGTGCGCCTTCTCGTTTGGCCGATTACAATATTAATGAAAACAGCGTTGAAGAGATGGCTGATAAAACAATCATTGCCCGCCCCGAATTCGGTAATTTCAAATCATTAACAAGAGAAGATGCAGTCTCAATATATAAAGCAAGCTTATAAAAGAATATAATTATTTTAAATAAAACTCCATCATATGTGGAGTTTTATTCTTTAAAGACACACGTTGCCATCTAGAAGTTCAATGCAAATGCAACTCCTAAATTTCGTTCTTTTATGATTTATTATCCAGTTTTGCTTATGTATAATTCCGATTACTTTCCTAATAATATGTAGAGAAGTAATTTGGAGGTTAGATATAATGAACAATCAAAACGTAAAAGAAACGGTATTGAAGATTCTTGATGATCATCAAATTGGTACACTCGCTACTGTTGAAGGTAACAAACCATACTCACGCTATATGACTTTTTTTCATGACGAACTTACTTTGTATACTGCAACAAACATACAGACACACAAAGTAAAAGATATAGAAACCAATCCGCACGTCCATATCTTAATAGGTTATACATTTGATGGTACAGGAGATGAATACATTGAGATAGAAGGTGAAGCATCCATTCACCAAGAAGAAGATATGAAAAAAAGATTATGGAATGATCATTTAAAACCTTGGTTTGAAGGGCCAGAAGATCCAAATTATACTGTATTAAAGATCACACCCATTGAAATTCGCCTAAAAAATACACGTGATGCGAAAGTGCACCATTTAGATTTAAAAAAGTAAAACACAGATTTCTGTGTTTTACTTTTTTAAATCTACCAGTACTAATCCTCTTTTAATAGAGCTTTATATTCGTCTACATCATCAAATTCATTTGAGAAATATACTGGCACATCATCTACTTGTGTTAATTGAATTCGTTTTCCATTGTTCATCTTATTAATAACTATTTCAAATGTGTTTTTCTCCGTTAATTCAATTTCAAGATTTTGCATATCGCCTTTAAGCTTAAATGTTTTATTGTACACGTTATTTTTAATTTCTTCATAAGTACCTTTATTGACTTCCCTACTACTTATATACTGAACAAAACTTTCTTCATCTGGTTGAAAAGACATAACAATCGTACCTTTTGGATAGCCATCAATCTCCTCTGTAGTCTGATAGGTACCTTTTAAAACAGGCTCCACACTAGCGGCACAACCCCCTAAATACAAAACAATGACTACAAATAAAAAATACCAAAAGATTTTTCTCATCATTTACATCCTCCATCTATTTACTATCCTATTTAACTATAACCCAAAACTTTCCTAAAACAAATAAGAATAAGTAACTTTCCCATTTTTCTTTATCCCGCTTCACTTTATAAATAAAGATAATTATTCAACTTCATTTATAAAAATTCATTTATAGGGCTATATTTATTGTTATAAATAAGAAAAGTAAATGATAACGTTTTATTGTGAAATGTTTCACAAACCTGTCACAAAACCTTTATTTTGTAAGCGTTAACAGGTGTTATGATGAAATCAGAAAGAGCGAAGGGGTGATAAAAAATGATTTTACATCAGTGGAAAGACTTTAGTACAGACGCTGAATCTTATACACAGGAGAACTTCGAAAAACAAGTTGGTGATACATTCGAAGCCATGTGTTTGGAAGAAAACCAAGATATCCCAAGCTATATTTGGACAAAACATTACGTGGTCGTAATTAAACCGAACACACGCATGATCAAGGATGTATCTTTTGTCAAAGTCCCCCGTAACCCGTCGTTAACTAATTAATTATTTTTTGGGTTTTTATGCTCAATAATTCACATAATAACTAGGAGGTATTTACATGGTCTCAAAAGTGGAAAAGAAACAAGAAGTAACTGTTGCAGAAAGCATTGACAAATTGGTTGGAAACGCACAAGAAGCTCTAACGGAAATGAGAAAATTAAATCAAGAACAAGTTGATTATATCGTTAAAGAGATGGCACTTGCTGGTTTAGATCAACATATGCAATTGGCAAAATTAGCTGTTGAAGAAACTGGTCGCGGTGTCTATGAAGATAAAATTATTAAAAATATCTTTGCAACTGAATATGTTTACCACAACGTAAAGTATGACAAAACAATTGGTGTTATTAGCGATAACGAACATGAAGGTATGGTAGAAATTGCTGAACCAATTGGTGTTGTTGCCGGAGTGACTCCAGTAACCAACCCAACATCAACAACATTATTTAAATCAATTATTTCTATAAAAACAGGTAATCCAATTATTTTTGCTTTCCACCCATCAGCACAAAAATGTAGTTCAGCTGCAGCGAAAGTTGTATATGAAGCAGCGGTAAAGGCTGGCGCACCAAAGAATTGTATTCAATTTATTGAGAAGCCTTCTATTGAAGGTACACAAACATTAATGAAACATGATGGTGTCGCAACTATTCTAGCAACTGGAGGTCCAGGAATGGTTAAATCGGCGTATAGTTCCGGAAAACCGGCTCTGGGTGTTGGTGCAGGTAACGTACCTTGCTATATTGAAAAATCAGTTAATGTAAAACGCGCGGTAAATGACGTGATTTTATCAAAAACATTTGATAATGGTATGATTTGTGCTTCTGAGCAAGCAATTATTGTTGATAAAGAGATTTATGATCAAGTGAAACAAGAAATGATTGATAACAGTGTTTACTTCTTAAATCCTGCTGAAAAGGCAAAAGTAGAAAAACTAGTAATCAACGAAGATACTTGTGCTGTTAATCCTGCAATTGTTGGTATGAAACCAGTAAAAATTGCTGAGATGGCTGGCGTTAAGGTACCTGAGGATACAAAGATTCTTGTTGCAGAACTAACAGGTGTTGGGCCTGAACATCCACTTTCTCGTGAAAAACTAAGCCCTGTACTTGCTGCATATAAAGTAAACAACAATGAAGAAGGAATTAAACGAGCAGAAGAAATGCTAGAATTTGGTGGTTTAGGACACTCTGCTGTTATCCATTCTGCAGATCAAACCGTGATTGACGCTTTTGGTGCAAAAATGAAAGCTGGACGTATCATTGTCAATGCGCCTTCTTCTCAAGGGGCAATTGGTGATATCTACAATTCGTATATGCCATCATTAACACTTGGATGTGGTTCATACGGCGGTAACTCTGTATCAACAAACGTAGGAGCAATTCATTTAATTAATGTGAAAAAAATGGCGAGAAGGAATGTTAACATGCAATGGTTCAAAGTTCCACCAAAAGTTTATTTTGAAAAGAATTCCGTACAATATCTAGCGAAAATGCCTAAAATCTCAAAAGCATTTATCGTAACAGATCCAATGATGGTTCAACTAGGTTATGTGGACAAAGTACTTTATCACCTACGTAAGCGTCCAGATTATGTACACTGTGAAATTTTCTCAGATGTAGAGCCAGATCCATCGAAAGAAACCGTTATGCGTGGCGCTGCTGCAATGGACGATTTCCAACCAGATGTTATCATCGCTCTTGGTGGTGGTTCAGCAATGGATGCCGCTAAAGGAATGTGGTTATTCCACGAACATCCAGAAACTGACTTTAATGGACTTAAGCAAAAATTTATAGATATCCGTAAACGTGCTTATAAATATCCAGAGTTAGGTCAACGTGCACAATTTGTTGCAATACCTACTACTTCTGGTACTGGATCTGAAGTAACATCATTCTCTGTTATTACAGATAAAGAAAACAACGTAAAGTATCCATTAGCCGATTATGAATTAACACCAGATGTAGCAATTATTGACCCACAATTTGTTATGACTGTTCCTAAAACAGTAACAGCAGACACCGGTATGGACGTTTTAACACATGCAATTGAAGCATATGTTTCTAATATGGCAAACGATTATACAGATGGTCTTGCTATTAAAGCCATTCAGCTTGTTTTTGAATATTTACCACAGGCTTACCGTGATGGTAGCAATGAATTAGCAAGAGAAAAAATGCATAACGCATCTACTATTGCCGGAATGGCGTTTGCAAATGCATTCTTAGGTATTAATCATAGTCTTGCACACAAACTAGGCTCAGAATTCCATATTGCACATGGTCGTGCGAATGCAATTCTATTGCCACACGTTATTCGCTATAATGCTAAAAAGCCATCAAAATTTGTGTCATTCCCTAAATATGAACATTTTATTGCAGACCAACGCTATGCTGAAATTGCAAGAGAATTGGGATTACCTGCAAGTACGACACAAGAAGGTGTAGAAAGCCTAGTTCAAGCTATCTATAAATTAGCTAAAGAATTGAACATTCCAATGAGCATTGCAGAAAACGGTGTTAATAAAAAAGATTTCGAAGCAAAAGTAGATTACCTTGCTGATCGCGCATTTGAAGATCAATGTACAACAGCAAATCCTAAATTACCACTTGTTACTGAATTAGCTGAAGTATATCGCAATGCTTTTAAAGGATAGTCTCCCCCCCCATTTTATATAGAGAAAAACGGTATCGTTCTATTGAACGATACCGTTTTTTATTGAGAAAGTAAGCGCTGCTTTTATTCATCTGAATCTTAAGTAGTGATTCGTATCATACTTAACGAATTGCATCTAAACAGGTTATTAGTGCAGATTTAAAACGTTCTCGATCCACTGTTTCACAAACACGCACATTGGTTGGGCGATCAAATCTCCCATTGATATCAACAAGGCTGTATCCTCTCGTTAATTCCCCTTTTGTTTCAATATCGACAAAATAGTACGTTGATTTTGTCATAATCGATTCATCTGCTGCAATAGCCATCAGTAGTGTATCCGGGTGTGTTGTTCCATCTAATCGATGCACCTTTTTGTTAAACGCTTTTACTACTTGATTGATTGCAATAAAGAAATCAGAACCTTTTGTTTGTAGTTGCTCGATCTCCTGATGATCTTGATCATTCATTACTGAATATTGTGTACACATTTCCCAACCAACCATTGTCATAGGTACACCTGAATGCATGACAATTCGTGCGGCCTCTGGATCTACATAAAAATTATACTCTGCTGCTGGCGTAATATTTCCTAAGTAATTGTTTGTACCACCCATAATAAAAATTTCTTTTATCTTAGGTACGATTGTCGGATCCTTTTTCATCGCCATTGCGATATTGGTTAAAGGCGCAATCGCCATAATGGATAATTCTCCTGGATTTTCATGTACCTTTCGAATCAAGAAATCCACAGCATGTTCTGATTCGGGACGTTGTTTCGCCTTTGGAAAATTAGCACCTCCCATTCCATCCGAACCATGAACATCTTCTACTGTACGATGTTGTTCATCCCCCAACTGTAGAATTGGTGCTTCATATCCCTTGAAAACAGGAACTTCTCCTCCTTTACCCGCAACTTCAATGGTGTACAGTGCATTCTCTACTTCTTGATCAAACTGGACATTACCACCAGTGATCATTACGCCTTCCACTTGAAAATGATGAAGTGCCATCAACAACGCAATTGTATCATCACCAGCTGTATCTGTATCAATAATTACACGTTTCATTTTATTCATCCTCTCACTTTACTTGTTGTGCTAGTCCAGTAATATAATCAAAGAACGCTTGAGCAGCTACATCATAAACGACATTTACTTCTCGTCCACTTTCTGATTCTATTGTTCTTCCTTGACTTGGGACTTGTGTTAGCACTTTACTTTTAACTTTTTTTGTCTTTACTAAGTCCGGTTTACCTATATAAGCAGTTGTTAGGACATCCCATAGATAATACGTTGAGTTTGTTTCTACATGTACAAGTGGTGGAACAGCCGCATAACATTGACCTAAGAAATCTACACCTTCATCTTTTCTTAAAGCTGCCCATTTCCTCCGAACATCTAGTGTTAATGGTACTTGTTGCGTACTCTCTAATGCAATCATTTCTATTCTTATTCCACTTGCCCATACACGTTGTACTGCTGCAGGATCCCAGAAAGCATTCCATTCTGCAGTACCATCATGTTCTGGTTCTTGTACATTCCCTACCGCTTGGAAGGTTCCACCCATCCACACTAATTTTTCAATCTTATCCTCTATTTCTGGCGCTTCATCCAACGCTCTCGCTAAATCCGTTAACGGACCAGTAAACAGGAGGGTAGTCTTTTCATTTGTCTCTAAAAGTTTCTCTACCATATGATGATGCGCATGCAGTGAACTTAGTGGCGTCTTCATTTCCCCACTTTCATTTAAGATTGGCAAAGCATCCACAACAAATGTATGCATTCTCCAATCACTTGGAAAAGGATTTTCTCCACGTGAATTAGATTTTGCCACTTCTACAGGATAATCAGAAAATCGATCAATAATTTTTCGACTTGCATCCGTACCAGGCTCTAAATAACCATCCGCTGGAATGACGGATACACCAGTCAGTTCCACTTCTTTCATTTGTGTTAATAAAAATAAAGAAACAAGATCATCTACCCCTGCATCATGATTAAAATATACTTTTTCAGTCATACTTTTTCCCCTTTGTTATCAGATTAACAATAGTTTACTATATATAATCGACAAGTTTCGAGCTATTTTGAAAATTATTTTCTTACTAACGCCACTTGTGCTACTTCAACCGTTTTCTGTGTATGTTCTAACGCTCTAGGAAAATACTTGGAAACAGCATCTACGTAGTAGATATCACCATAACATGCATCATATGCTTCGGCTTCTTCTCGCACACAGCTATAAATCCCCGTATCTTTTAACTCTTGATATTTTTTCTTAGAAAATTCAATTGCTAATGCTATAGAATAACCTTCCCCTTTATTATTGGCATAGTTAATAAAACCTAGACCAAAATTATACGATTGTAATGCTAATTCAACATCGCCGTTTGCTGCTTCCAATGTATCCATAAAGTAAGAAACACCTTGCTCAATGGACGTTTTCGGTTTATCTATACAACCGATTTTACCACACAAACTTTCAGAGGCTTGCATCGGATCATCTCCTCTGCCTCCAGACTCTTGCATCATTAATGCTAAAACAACAGCGGTATACGCTTCCTTATTTTCTTTTGCAAGTGCTTGTTCGACTAATGGCTGATAAGATAGAACAGCTTCAGTTAGTGGATAAGCATTCGAGGAATCTGTTAGGCGTTCATTAGCAAGCAGTACAAATAAAAAAAGCACAAAGGTAATCACAAACGTACTACCTATTGCTAGAATAATAGTTTTTATTCCCTTCTTCATTCGTCTTTTTTCTGCCATATCTATCACACCTTATTTATCAAAGTTGCACTCATTGTAGCATGTTTTTAAAGACAAAAGAAAAAAGGAAGGCAGCTATTCCTTCCTTTTAATAAAATGTTTGATTTAATTCCGTTAGGACACTTTCAAAACTACTTTTCTCTTTTTCCATCAACTGTTCAATTTGATTAACAATCCTTGATTCTCGTTGGTTTGATAACGTTAATGGCCCAGTATCTTTAAACCACTTTCTCTTAAGCAATAATAAATACAAAGTGTCTTCTATCGCTTCACGATCCACCTGGTCATTTAGCAACAAATCTTCTACTTCTTCTTTTATTGTCCTCCACAACAAATCCTTATTCACTTTCCCCATCACTCCTTTTTAGTCTAACTGTAGACTAATTTTATTATTCACCTGTATACCATCTTTCAGTTCTTCCGTATAGATAAACCCTTCTACAGAGCAATAAAAAGGGCTATCATTTTTCCAGGTTATTGTGAAATCAGAAAATGCCACCGTTGAAAAAGGTTGTATCGGTTGTTCGCCGATCCACTGAAACCAATACGTATGCTTATCTACTTTGTCCATCTGCCGCTTCCAGTTAGCAAGCATCGATTGGGTGCCTTGGTTTGTTTCTGTCACATATTTCCCCGAAAACTGATATTCATTTTCTGCTTTAATTACAAGGCCAACAGATAATTGGTTAACCGGTTTACTCGTATGATTATGTATGGTTAAACTCCCAATAATAAGATTATCTTGACCCTCTAAATCTGTCATATTACAACTGTGAGAAAAATAAGCTAACAATTGCCCTTCTGTTTCCACTAATTCTTCCTCCATCGTCCGATTATTATCCATAATTCGCTTTACCTTTGAAATAAACGCTTCCCTTTGTAGATCTAATTCTTGTAATTTCTCCTCTATTTTAAATGACACTTTATTCATTCAACCGCCTCCTTTGTATCAATTTATGTTAGATAAAATAAAATATTAATTATTATATAAAAGAAAAAAAGACTATCTCAAAAATGAAATAGTCTGTTCATTCACTAATCGTTTGAATCAGAACAACCGCTATTTGTTCCCGGAAAGACGACTGGACATTGTGGTGGAATTACTGGGTTTGGACATACTTCTGCAAGAATGTTGTCTCTTGGTTGACAGAAATCTGCTACTAATTCAAGTGTTACGTCCGCTACAGTTTGCACACTTTGACAAATACCTAGAGATAAATCCACACTTTCTAATGCATATGATGACGTACATTTTACATTAGCGCTACAATCTACATCAGAAATTCGAACAACTAATCTTGTTCCTTCTGGAGCACAAAGATATGGCGCTTCGGGAATTGTTAGTTCAATTGGATCAGACTTTTCTACAAATTTATAACCTCCATCCAAACCACGGAATACAATAACTACGTAGATGGTTTTGTCAAAGCTAACTCGTTGAAGTTTTACTTTATTACCATCAATTACAAATTTACGATCTTGTCTATCCCCTGTTTCTTCTACTTCAATCTCAGCATTCTCTGGTAATGGATTCCCATATGAATCTGTTAGAAAACATCTAGCAGATAAATTAGTAATTGAAGAAGCACATGGATTAATCGTAACTCCAGTTATATCTGATCCTGGTATGTTTTGGTTTACAGTTGTTTGAAGAACTACCCAATCATACACTTTTTCTGTATTAAAACAAACAAGCTCTTGTCCTCCGTTTGATGATTGACCCTGCATCTTATCTAACTCTCCTTCACAAATTATTTTGCTTTCGATAATACAGTATGTATATAACTTATAAATGCTTTGTACAGTAGTCTATTTTCTGCTTAATAAATTAAAAAAGGGTTTTTAACACAAATCTAATTTCATTTTGTATATGAAGCACACACGTAATTACGCATCATATAATTACATTAGTATAGTAATGTTGGAGCTGACTATCTATGAGATATGAACAAGAGGAAATTCAATATTTATTATTACAACAAAAGCGCTATAAAAAACTAATTAAAAGCTATCAACGAAATGACGTAAGTAAAGAATACACGATATTAAAGCAAAAAAATGAAAAATTAGTTTCTCAAATAAGTGATTTAAAAAAAGAAATTATTGCATTAGAAGAAAAGATGAAAAATCAAAAAAAAGAAAACGAACATTTACTTAAACAAAATAAACAATTACAACAGAAGCTAGAAGAAACGAAAGCGTCTGACGTGGTGAAAGAAACAACAGATTTCTTACAATCATTAGTTGCTGATGAAATTTCTGTTCATTTTCTAGCAATTTATCACCTATACCATCACTGGATTTCATTAAATCAACAAACGACTAAGGAGGTGTATAAGATGATTGAGTCTAATCCAAATCATTCAGATGATATGATTAACAAAAATAATGCTTTTCCCTTATTAAGTAAGCCGGCAGACAACGAAGGAAGTAGCAATAAACCTTCACAACCAAAACCCTTCCATTTTAAGGACCTACAATCCTATAAAAAGGCCTATATACTCCCTGAAAAGAAAAAGACCATTACAAATCACGAGCATTTGCTTCCACAATCTAAAATGAAAAATATAAAAGAAAGGAAAGAAGATCAACTAAATAAAAGCAATCATTTAGATCTTTCTAACAAAGAAGTGCAGTTAGATCACTTAGAAGAGAGTAACAAACCAACTATAGAATCGGTAAACGAACCTTCAGAAGAAAGGATAGAATCAGCAGAAAAAAATAATACATTATATACATCACATGAAGCGGATATACAAGTTGATAATACAAAAACTGTAGAAGATAAAAAATCTGCGTTTCGACGCTTTCTTGATCGATTAATGAACTAGTTACAATATATAAAGTAGCGAAGCAATGATTCACTTCTTTAATACAAATAAAAATATCAAGATCTATATTTTTTATAGGTCTTGATACAATCATCCAAACCATTTATTACATAAAATAAATGAAAACTTAAGAGAGCACAAATTAATCTCCATAAGTTTTCTATATAATCACTAAAAATTTCGTAAAGGGGGGTCAATCAATTGACTCAACGTAGAGTTATAGCAGCTAAAGCCGTGCGACGCTCAGGTGGTTGTGGTTGCAGTAAAAGAAGAATGAAAAGAAAGAAAAAAAACTTAACTATTACGGAGAACTCAAATTCGGATAATAACTCAGCTACACATGTAACCGAAATCAAAGAAGAGTAGCTATGTCCGATTATATTTTAGATTTAAAATTATGGTTATCTAAGATGTAAAAGAGAAAGCGACTACACCTAGTAAATCAGGTGATCAGTCGCTTCTTTACTTACTTAGAAAAACTTCTATGATACCAGCCAAAGCTGCAATTGCTAATACAACAATGATCGGTGTGAAAATCATTGGAGCTAATGTATATCCGGTGTATAAGCCAATAGTTGACCACATCCCTACACACCAATGACATGCAAGCATTTCGCCAATTATATAGCGAATACCTTTGCCTTTTCCACTTATAATAACTTCTACGGTTCCATCCTCTAAGAAATGTTCTTCTTCCACTTGAAAGTACTGACGTAGTTTAATCGATACAAGGTCGAAAGCAAATAGACGCATACATCTAAAAGCAGCTAAACCTAATAATGTAAATTCAAACACACTTAACAAAACACCCTCACCTCTTCTCTATTCAGATGATTTATTGTATTCCTGTACTGAATAAGGTGATTAAGGCAACTATCACATGTAACACATTATTTCTAATTAAGCATCATATTCTCACTTCTTTCTTATATAAGGCCTATTGTCCTCCCATGATAAGACAACAGGTATATTAAAAAAATGGGTTAGACTTTGTTCTGTAATAGTTGATTTCGTATCTCCTTGTGTAAATACTTCTCCTTCCTTTAATAGCAACGTATGTTGAAAGCAAGGTAAAATCTCTTCTACATGATGTGTTACATAGATAATGGAAGGACTATCTGTTCTTTTCGCTAATTGTTCAATCGTCTCTAATAATTGTTCTCTCGCCAAAAAATCCAATCCTATGGTTGGTTCATCTAATATTAGTAGTCTTGGATCACCCATTAGTGCACGAGCAATCATTACACGCTGCTTCTCCCCTTGGGATAATGTATAAAAACTCCTATTTGCATACTGATAACAACCTAGATTTTTTAATAACTTTTGTGCCTTTAACCGCATGTAATCTGTTGGTTCCTCATACAGTCCAATCGAGGCAAAAGCTCCACTTAACACAATCTGATAAGCACTATCTGACTCATAAAATCTAGCTTGAATCTTAGAAGATACGACACCAATCTGTTGTCTAAGCTCATCCCCTAATGGATCTTTACCAAATCGTTTACCTAACACAGATACAGATCCTTCTGTAGGGAAATAATATGCACATAGCATATGTAATAATGCTGTTTTCCCAGCACCGTTTAACCCTAATAGGGTCCAATGCTCTCCTTTTTTCATATTCCAATTTATATCTTTTAATATCCATTTACCATTACGGAGTAAACCAACATTCTCTAAATGTAACATAACATATTCGCCTCCCACCTTTATTATCGCGTAATCATCTGCACATTTCGAGCCCCATTTATTTTTTCATTTTTGTATATTTTATCACCTTAACCACAAAATAAGTTCAGAAAGGATGATAATAATGACTAACAAAGACAACGATAAAATAGAAAAAGCTGAGGATGTTTCATTTTCTCAATCAGTTGCAGATATCGAAGACAAGGAAGCACTGGAGCGAATGAAACAAGCAGATGAAAGAGTTGCCAGAAGACATAAAAAGTAAAAATAAAGTAAAAGTACCTACATGTTCTAATCATGTAGGTTTTTTTTGACAAAATAAATCGAATTGTAAGAATACTTAACAATATGCTAGCATTTTTAAAGCTACGCTACTCTCATTCATCTAATCACGATTTTTCCAACCTTAAAGCAATTAATCATCTTTAACCTTATTTGCGAGTCCAGTCATTTCCCTATAATATAATAAATGGAAACATTCTGACTTAATTATTATTTTACCAACTTACCAAGAAAGGAGCATATTATCATCAACAATCAAAGCGCAACTGCTTCATCAGATGCTGTTCATTTAGAAAAACCAACAGTAAAAGATGGTGCAGCAATGTGGGAATTAGTTAACCACTCAACATTAGATCAAAATTCTGCTTATAAATATATATTGATGTGTGAGTATTTTGCGGAAACCTGTGTTATTGCAAAATTAGATCAAGAATTAGTAGGATTTGTTACTGCATTTATCGCCCCCGAACGTCCGGATGCAGTTTTCGTTTGGCAAGTAGGTGTTGATTCATCACAAAGGGGAAAAGGAATTGCATCTAAACTTTTGAATGAACTCTTACAACGCGAAGCATGTAAAAACGTTCGTTTTGTAGAAGCGACCATTACGCCATCGAATAAAGCGTCACAAGCGTTGTTCCATAAATTAGCTCGTCAGCATAACACCACATGCGAAGAAAGCGAGTTTTTCACCAAAGATTTATTCCCAGATGATTCACATGAAGAAGAATGTAAGTTTCGAGTTGGACCATTTAAATTGTAATAAATGTGTTATCGAACACTATGAAGGGTATAGCATACTATACTATATTTTGTATGCGAAAAAATAAAGGAGGAAAATCTGTGAACGAAGATATAAAAGTTTTTGAAAATTTAGAATCCGAGGTTCGTAGTTACGTACGTAGTTTCCCTACTGTTTTCACTCAAACAAAAGGATATAAGATGTGGGATAAGGCTGGAAATGAATACATTGACTTTTTTTCTGGTGCAGGTGCATTAAACTATGGACACAATAATGACCATATGAAGCAAAAATTAATTGATTATATAACTAATGACGGAATTACACATTCACTTGACATGGCTTCCACTGCTAAAGCTGACTTTTTAGAAAAATTTCAAGATGTAATCTTAAAGCCACGTGAATTAGATTATAAAATTATGTTCCCTGGACCAACAGGAACAAATACTGTAGAAAGTGCATTAAAACTTGCTCGTAAAGTCACTGGCCGTACAGATGTGATTAGCTTTACCAACGGTTTCCATGGTATGACAATTGGTTCACTATCTGTTACAGGTAATTCCATGAAGCGTAAAGGTGCAGGTATACCATTACAGAACGTTGTGACAATGCCTTATGATAACTATGTAGATGATCAAGATTCCCTCGATTATCTAGAGCGTTTCTTAGAAGATAGTGGTAGTGGGGTAGCTATTCCTGCTGCAATGATTTTAGAAACGGTTCAAGGGGAAGGTGGAATTAACGCCGCAAGCTTTGAATGGTTAAAGAAAATTGAACGCGTATGTAAACGTTGGGGAATTCTGTTAATCGTAGATGATGTCCAAGCTGGTGTTGGTCGTACAGGAACTTTCTTTAGCTTCGAACCAGCCGGAATAAAACCAGATATTGTTTGTATGTCTAAATCATTAAGTGGCTATGGCTTACCATTTGCTGTTACACTTATTCGCCCAGACATTGATATATTTGCTCCTGGGGAACACAATGGTACATTCCGTGGAAATAATCATGCATTTGTTACTGCAACGGCTGCTCTTGATTATTGGAAAGATGATCAATTAGAAAATAATGTGAGAGAAAAATCGCAAAGAATTCTAGATTTCTTAGAAAAAATGGTAGAAAAGTATCCTGAAATGGAAGGTGAGGTTCGTGGCCGCGGATTTATGGTTGGTGTTGCAACAGGGGTAGACGGCTTATCCAATAAAATTGCAGCAAAAGCATTTAAACATGGCTTAATCATGGAAACATCCGGACCAAGCGATGAGGTATTCAAACTATTCCCACCTTTAAACATTGATGATCAAGGATTAGATAAGGGGCTAGCAATTATTGAAGCAAGCATTAAAGATGCAATTAAAGAACCAATAACAAACTAATTAGCAAAAACCATTGGAATTTATAAGTGAACGTAGATAACAATACAGGAGGAACAAACATGAAAGTAGTAGCTTTAGAAGAAGTATTAGGTACGAAGCATGAGGTGGACGGAGGTAACTGGATTAGCCGTCGTCTAATTACGAAGAAAGATGGCATGGGCTATTCTGTCAATGACACCATCATAAAAGCTGGGACAGAAACACATATTTGGTATCAAAATCACCTTGAATCTGTATATTGTATTGAAGGTGAAGGAGAAGTAGTAACATTAAGTGATAATAAAGTATGGCCAATTGAAAAAGACCAGCTATATGCTTTAGATGAAAATGATGAACATTTATTACGCGCAAAAACAGACATGCGCATGGTTTGTGTTTTCAATCCTCCACTAACAGGGAATGAAGTACACGACGAAAACGGCGTATATCCAGTAGATGAAGGATAAGGATAAGTGTAAAAAGCATCTCAACCATGGTGTTGAGATGCTTTTTTATTTATATAGTTAAGAAGTTATTATAGTCTCTATACTAAATCTTGGTCTATTGTTACTAAATGAATTTGTACTCAGCCTAGTAAATACTTTATAATAACGATGAATAGCTTCTTAGGGAGTGTGTTGTGTAATGAAAAAAGATGTTGATGATTATTTGCAAGAAGGCATATACGGTGCAAAAGAGATTAACCCTGCAGAACGAAAATTGTTTCTTGGCACTTTACGCGAAAGAGTCGTTTTTGTTTTAACAAAGGGCGAAGTAATGAAAGCAAAAGGAAAAAAAGAATTAGAAAAAAAAATCCTTGAAAACCCAGAAGCAACGTTATTATTAAATGGTAATATTACGTTCCGATTTTTTAAGCCCTATCGCCAACTAGCTAGCAAGCATAACATATTGTACACTACGGTAAACAACCGCGATGCTAAATCGGATTATGGACTGGTACTCACTTATGATCATGCGGTAGATTATAGTGATGAGGACATCATTTTACATGAAACAAATTCTACGAAAAAACCACCAAAAAAGAACACTTCTTTTTGGTCTAAATTATTTGGTTCAAATTAAATCTATTTTTGCACAAAAGGTAGGTGAAGATTTTTTCTTTAAATCTCACCTACTCATTTTTTAGTACGCATTCTCAACAGATTGAACCTTTGCCTTTTCCATCACGGTAACGAAGCGATTCATCCCTTCCTCAATTAAATCAGGAGTAGCGTTCGTAAAGTTAAGCCGCATTGTATTTTCTTTCGGATTTGAAACATAAAATGGTGCGCCCGGAACAAAAGCTACGCCATGTTCTACTGCTATCTGTAATAAATCAGTAGTGTTTATTGTTTCTGGCATATTAACCCACATAAACATACCACCCTTAGGTACAATATAAGACATGCCTTCTATATTTACCTCATCCAGTAATCCTTTCATCACAAGCATTCTCTCATAGTAAGTGTCCCGAATTACTTGAATATGTTGATCAAGATCAAAATCTTGCATTAAATGAACAAGTGCATATTGACTAATAGAATTAGTGTGGAGATCAGCTGCTTGTTTAGCTTGTGTCATCAAACGAATAATTTGATGAGGACCAACAATCCAACCTATTCTTATAGCAGGGACAACTGTTTTTGAAAATGTGCTGGTATATAAAACATATTTATTTTGATCCATTGATGCTAATGGTGGCGGTGTATCTCCTTGTTCAAATTGAATATCTCCATATGGATCATCTTCTAGAATAACCACATGATATTTATGTGCTAATTGTAATAATGCTTTTCTTCTTTCAAGGGACCATACCTTTCCTCCTGGATTAGAATACGTTGGTACAACATAAATACATTTTGGTTTTAGTCGTTTAATCTTATCTTCTAAATCATTCTCTAACATGCCATCTTGATCAGATTCAACCGCAACAATATTTGTCTCATACGAGGAAAATACCTGTAAGGCAGCTAAGTATGTTGGATTTTCTGTTAGAACAACATCCCCAGGGTTTATCATTATTCTTGCAAATAAATCAATTGCTTGTTGAGATCCAGAAGTAATTAATATATCTTCTGGCTGTCTTATAATCTGTTTTTGTTGTCTCATACGATTAGCTAACTGTTCTCTTAATTTATAAACGCCTTCTGTCTCCCCATATTGCAATGCTTTTCGATCAAATTGAATTGCTTTTTGAAACGCTTCGCTAACAGCATTAACTGGAAACAAAGCTTCATCGGGCAATCCCCCAGCAAATGATATCACATTTCCGTTATTTACAACTTTAAGTATTTCCCTTACAGCTGATGATTTTAAATAACGTACACGATGTGAAAAACCATATTTCATTACTACTCCCACCTTTATTTTTAGAAAAATCAAACTATTTTAAATTATTTTTATTATTATAACATGTTAACCATCGAATACAAGCGTAATTTCTTTAATTAATATTGTGATATCTAGATAATTTTTTCTTACTACCGAGGGAGAGTTAACATCAAAAAATAACTACATCACGAGAAAAATCTTTATAAAATTGTCACTTTCATAACTACAAAACTAGAAAATTAGTTTTATAATAAAGATAAGGAGTGTGATTTCGTGAAATCAACTGTAAAAACGACTGATGAAGCTAAATTCATCGTAAATCAATCAGAGAAACTACTACCAACATTGCAAGAAGATACGAAAACAAAAGAAACAGCAGATTTCTATAAAGCATTAGGAGACGAAACAAGGTTACGCATTATTGGGATGCTGTTGGTTGATAATCTTTGCATGTGTGAAATAGTTGCTGGTTTAGATATTCCCACATCCACTATTTCTCACCATCTAAAATTATTAGAAAGAGGAAATGTTATTCGATCTCAAAAAGAAGGACGATACACCGTTTACTTTTTAAATAAAGATAGTGTTCTTCCATTTTTACAGTAAATTCCTGATTGGTTAAAAGAAAGAAGGCAATAAAATGTTAATATTTTCGTGGTTAAGTGATCAATTGCTTAGAATGGAATGGCTGTCAACTATTGTCCGTTTATTAGTTGAAGATGTTTTTCATTTTTCTATTAATGAAAAGCTAGGAGGAAGTATTCATTTCTTCATTTATGATACAATCAAAATCTTTATCTTAATGTCTGTTTTAATTTTTGGTATTTCTTATATCCAAAGCTACTTTCCTCCAGAACGGACGAAAAAATTACTTGGAGGCATCAAGGGGATTAAGGGAAATATCTTAGGTGCGTTACTTGGTACCATCACTCCATTTTGTAGTTGTTCAAGTATTCCTATTTTTATCGGGTTTACTTCAGCTCGTTTACCATTAGGTGTGACCTTTTCCTTTTTAATATCTTCACCGATGGTAGATTTAGCGTCATTTCTATTATTAACCTCTTTTTTCGGGGTCAAAATAGCCGCTATTTATGTAATTGTCGGTCTGGTTCTTGCTGTAATAGGTGGAACGATTATTGATAAATTACAACTAGAAAAACAGGTGCAACCCTTTGTATTAGAGGGGAAACATGTGGAAAATGAATTGGAAGAATTAACTTACAAGGATAGAATTGATTATGCATTTAATGAAGTAATAGCTATTTTTAAAAAAGTTTGGTACGCCATCCTTATCGGCGTAGCAATTGGCGCAGTCATTCATAATTGGATCCCGCAATCCACCATTGAAGCAGTAATTGGGGAAGGTAATCCTTTTGCCGTTCTCATCGCTACTGTGATCGGTGTTCCTATTTATGCTGATATATTTGGTACATTACCAATCGCTGAAGCATTATTTGGAAAAGGCGTCGAGGTTGGTACTATTCTTGCATTTATGATGTCTGTTACAGCTCTATCTCTACCATCTTTAATCATGTTAAGTAAAGTAGTTAAGCCCAAACTATTAGCTACATTTATCGCGATTATAACAATTGGTATTATCATTATTGGCTATATTTTTAATGGATTAGATTTCCTATTTTAATAGGTGATTAATATAATTTTAAGGAGATGTTTCATATGATTATTAAAGTATTAGGACCAGGTTGTGCAAATTGCAAAAAATTACAGAAAAACGTTGAAGTAGCTGTTAAAGAACTTAAATTAGATGCTTCAATTGAAAAAGTAACGGATTTTAAAGAAATCACAAAGTACGGTGTAATGAGTACGCCTGCGCTAGTTGTAGATGATGAGGTGAAAGTAGCAGGTAAAGTAGCAAAACCCGACGAGATAAAAGAACATCTTCAATAAAAGAAAGTTAACAAAAAAACAGTCGTAAGATTAATTGTTTTAATCACGACTGTTTTTTGTACTATATTTAGAACTATTTTCTATTATTATTTACGTTATCCTAAAATGGCACGATCATTATCCATTTGCGTCCCACGAATACGATGAAATTCTTTTAACAATTTTTCAATTGTCAATGCTTGCTTTTCCTTGCCAGCTACATCTAAGATAATTTGTCCTTTATCCATCATAATTAATCGATTACCAAGATCAAGTGCTTGTTGCATATTATGTGTAACCATTAAGGTAGTTAAATGAAAGTTTTCAACAATCTCACCTGTTAACTGTGTAATTAATTCTGCTCGTGATGGATCTAATGCTGCTGTATGCTCATCGAGTAATAATATATTTGGTTCAGTAAAAGTTGCCATTAACAAAGACAATGCTTGCCTTTCTCCACCAGATAATAATCCTACTTTTGCAGTTAAACGATCTTCCAATCCTAGATGCAACGTATTTAAATATTCACGAAACAATTCTCTGCGTTTTTTGTTTACTCCTAAGCGAAGCTTTCTTTTCTTATTTCTAGCATAAGCCATTGCTAAGTTTTCTTCTATCGTCATAGAAGGTGCAGTGCCCGCCATTGGATCTTGAAAAACACGTCCGATCAACTTAGATCTTTTAAATTCCGGTACCATTGTTACATTTTTTTCATCAATTAACACATCTCCAACGTCAGGGATTAGACTACCTGAAATGACATTCATTAATGTTGATTTACCTGCACCATTACTTCCAATAATCGTTACAAAATCACCTTTATCTAATGATAAATTAATACCTTGTAATGCTTTTTTTTCATCTGGAGTGGCTTCATTAAATGTTAATGACACCTGATTAATAGTTAACATTTTATGCCTCTCCCTTCAATCTATTTTGTAATTCTATTCGTTTACGTTTCTTTCTTTTTGCTTCCTTTTGACTAGAGATAACCTTTGGCACAACTAGCGCGAAAATAACCAACACAGACGTGATCATTTTCATATCCCCTGTATCCAAAAAATCTACTCGAAGTGCAAGTGTCACTACAATTCGATAAATAATCGCTCCTCCGATAACTGCCAATGTTGTTCGCATAATTGATTTTGTTCCAAATAATGCTTCACCTATAATAACAGAAGCTAATCCGATTACGATCATCCCTATTCCCATACCAACATCCGCAAAACCTCCATATTGACCATAGAGGGCACCAGATAATGCCACAAATCCGTTAGAGAAACCTAACCCAATAATTTTAAGATTATCTGTATTAGCAGAAAAGCTTCGAATCATTTTTTCATTATCACCTGTAGCACGTAATGCTAATCCTACCTCTGTTTTTAAGAAATAATCTGTTATTAATTTTATAATAGCTGTAATAAGTATCATAACGAATAAAATCCCCCACGTACCAGGTACATTCTCTACTCCGAATGAGGTAAGCATATTATTTAATACGTCATCAATACCAATAGAAGACCAAAAGGCAGTTAATTGTGTGAATATCGTGTCTTCGTTTAATAATGCTAAATTGGGTTGACCCATGACTCGCAAGTTAATGGAATAGAGTGCAGTCATCATTAAAATCCCAGACAATAACGGATTTATTTTTCCTTTTGTATTTAAAATTCCTGTGATACTACCTGCTATAAAGCCAGCTATTACGGCTAATAGAGTAGCAATAATAGTTGGTACATCGTTTATAATTGCAATTGCAGCAACACCAGCACCCGTAACAAAACTTCCATCTACGGTTAAATCAGGAAAGTCTAAAACACGGAAAGACAAATAGACACCTAATGCCATAATAGCGTATATGATTCCTGACTCGACAGCTTGAAAAATCGGTATGAACATGCATCTTCTCCCCTTCAATATGTTAAAAACATACTATGTCACTAAATCTTTATCGTAAAAATTCTATTTTTCTTACATGATATGCTTGGAAATATTTATATAAAGAAAACCGACTTTAAACCAAATAGGATAAGAGCCGGTTTATCTTTTATATTGTATATTTCAATTTTTTAAAACCTACACAATCACTTACTCTTTTTTCGTTTCTTTAAATTGCGCTTCTTCATCCCAAGCATCATTCCATTCTATCCCTTGTTCTTTTGCTGCATCTTTATTAATAAAGAGCTGCATTTCAGAAGGATATTCTACAGGAATATCTGCTGTTGTTTTTTCACCTGTAAGAATTTCTACTGCCATCTCTCCAGCACGATGACCAATTGTTTTATAATCAATTCCATATGTCGCAAAGCCACCACGTTCTAAAGAGTCCGGTTCTCCAACAATTAGTGGGATATCTTGTTCATTTGCCACACCAACAACACTTTCTAAGGCAGAGACAACCGTGTTATCTGTAACAACATAAATAACATCTGCAACACCAACTAATGTTGAGGCTGATTGCTGTACTTCTGCTGTTGTAGATACAGTTCTTTCTTCAAGAGATAAACTTGTTTGCTTCATTGCTTGTTTCACTGTATCAATTTGCGCAACAGAATTTTGCTCACCAGCATTATAAATCACACCAACTGTAGAACCTTCAAAATACGTATCAATAAATGCTACCGTATTAGCAATTGCATCTGGATGAAGATCCATCACACCAGTGATGTTCTCACCAGGTTGATCCATTGCTTCTACTAAGCCGGAACCAATCGCATCCGTTACAGATGTAAATACAATTGGTATATCCTTTGTTGCTTGTAATGCCGCTTGCGCACTAGGCGTGGCATTCGCAAAAATTAAATCTACCCCATCTGATACAAAATTCTTGGCTATAGGTAAGGTATTATTTTGGTCTGCTTGCGCACTTTGGAAATCATACGCTACATTCAAACCAGCTTCTTCAATAGCACTTTTAAAACCCTCGTACGCTGCATCTAACGATGGGTGTTCTACAAATTGGGATACACCAATCGTATAGTCTGCGTTCTCACCGCTATCTGAATTGGTGGCATCATTAGAACCACATGCTGTAATGAATAAAACACTTATCATAGCAATAAAACTAATTAACAACTTTTTTATCATTTCTACGCCCCCTTATATATTCTTTCTGTTTTAAATTTTCTGAATTATGCGCATTATTATATCACATAATTATAGGTAAATATACATTATTATTCACTGTTTTTTTGTTTTGTCACATCTAATTTAAAAATTGATTATTGTAAAACTTGCTATTTATCATTAATTTTTGCAGACTTATAGAAGGACTTTATTATATGAAGTATTTTTAAATTGTTTATATCTTTCATGCAATGGCTCGATACATAAGCGAAAGTAAAGGAGCATAACAATGATGAAACATCTTATTATTGGCGCTGGGATACTGGGGGCCTCCACAGCCTATCATTTGGCAAGAAAAGGGGTGAATGTAACTGTTATTGATGAAAAACATGCTGGTCAAGCAACAGACGCTGCAGCTGGAATTGTGTGTCCTTGGTTATCACAACGTAGAAATAAACGATGGTATTTCTTAGCTAAAGAAGGCGCCCGTTATTATCAAACGTTAATAAAACAATTAGCTGAAGATGGTGAATTAGATACTGGTTACAAACAAGTTGGTGCCATTAGTATTAGACAATCGGAAGAAAAGCTAGATGCCATGCTGAAACGTGCACTGAAGCGAAGAGAAGACGCACCAGAAATTGGAGAGTTAACTAAATTAACACCCGAGCAAACGAAAGAAATGTTTCCACCTCTTGACGGAGAATTTGGAGCAATTCATGTAAGTGGAGCTGCTCGAGTGAATGGAAGGAAACTGCGTGATGCATTAATACGTGCAGCACAGAAACACGGGGCAAATGTCATTCAAGGAAATGCTTGGCTAAAACAAGAGAAGCAGCAAGTCTATGCGATGGTAGATGATCAACCTATCTTCGCAGATCACATCATTATTACTGCTGGTGTATGGAGTAAACAACTATTATTACCACTCGGCATTAATTTTTTAGTAGAAGCTCAAAAAGCACAAATCATGCATATGCAATTACCTAACACGGATACAAGTGAATGGCCGGTTGTTATGCCTCCGAGTGACCATTATTTAGTAGCATATGATGACCAACGAATTATAGCCGGTGCTACACATGAAAATAATTTAGGATTTGATCAGCGGGTGACACCCATTGGTTTGCAAGAGATTCTAAATAAATCACTTGATATTGCACCTGGGTTAGCACAAAGTACTGTGCTTGAAACTCGGGTAGGTTTTCGACCAAGTACACCGGGATTTTTACCTGTGATCGGTCAGCTCCCAGGTTTTGATCAATTATTTACAGCAAATGGGCTAGGCTCGTCAGGCTTAACGACAGGACCATTTCTCGGACAACAATTGGCACACCTTGTTTTAGGAGAATCGATGCGTATTGACCCTAATGATTATCCTGTTGCTGGAGCAATCGAATAAAGTGGGTTTTCGGTGATTAGCTCTTCTATTGAGCCTCTCTTTATTCGAATGAAGCTGTTTTTCGGTCAATCGATAGTCAAATTGTAGAAAACAAAAAATAGATGTAGCGATTAAACTACATCTATTTTTCATGCATTTATTTAAATGTGAAAGTCATCTGTTACTGCACCTTTTGAAGAACAAGACACATTGTGTGCGTACTTACCTAATACACCTTTACTATACAATGGTGGCGCAGTCCAGTTTTGTTTTCTTTGTTCTATTTCTTCTTCCGTTACATCCATGAGAATCTCTTGCCTGTCCGAATCAATGGTAACAATATCACCTTCTTGCAAGTATGCAATTGGTCCACCTACTTGTGCTTCTGGTGCAATATGACCTACTACTAATCCATGTGTTCCTCCGGAGAAGCGTCCATCAGTTAATAGGGCCACTTTTTCTCCAAGTCCTTTTCCGACGAGGATTGCCGAAATAGATAGCATCTCAGGCATTCCAGGTCCACCTTTAGGTCCAACATTTCGAATAACGAGTACATCGCCCTCGTTAATTTCATTTTTCATCACAGCATTGGTTGCTTTCGTTTCATTATCAAATACTCGAGCAGGACCAGTATGACGTTTTACTTTGACCCCTGATACTTTAGCTACTGCTCCTTTTGGCGCTAAATTACCTTTCAAAATTACTAATGGTCCTGTTTTACGATATGGTTTCTCTAATGGCAAGATAATCTCCTGCCCTTCAGCTAAGTCAGGCGCATCCGCTAGATTCTCAGCAATTGTCTTACCAGTTACTGTTAGACAATCTCCATGCAAGTAGCCATTTTCATACAACATTTTCATTACGGCCGGCACACCGCCAACTTTATATAAATCTTCCATCACGTATTTCCCACTAGGCTTCAAATCAGCAAGATGTGGTACATTCTTCTGAATACGATCAAAGTCATCAATCGTTAAATCTACCTCAGCAGCATGAGCAATTGCCAATAAGTGTAAGACTGCATTTGTTGAACCACCAAGCGACATGACAACTGTAATCGCATTTTCAAATGCCTTTTTCGTTAAAATATGCTTTGGATAGATGCCTTGTTCTAATAGTTTATAAACTGCTTCACCAGCAAGTTTTGTATCTTCATATTTATCAGGTGATTCAGCCGGATGTGAAGAACTACCAGGTAAGCTCATGCCTAATGCTTCTACAGCAGATGCCATCGTATTCGCTGTGTACATTCCACCACAAGAACCTGCGCCAGGACAAGCATGACACTCTATACCGTGCAATTCTTCATCTGAAATATCACCATTATTATGTTTTCCTACCCCTTCAAAAACAGACACGATATCTAGCTTTTCACCGTTACGATACCCAGGTGCAATTGTTCCACCATAGACAAACACGGCTGGAACATCAGAGCGAGCAATGGAAATTAAACAACCAGGAATATTCTTATCACACCCACCAATTGCAACATAGCCATCTAGGTTCTCGGCTCCAACAACGGTTTCAATTGAATCAGCAATTACATCACGGCTAGGTAAGGAATATCGCATTCCCTCTGTTCCCATCGAAATACCGTCTGATACAGTAATCGTATTAAAAATTAGCGGCACACCACCTGCTTCTCTTGCACCTTCTTTCGCTTGTTCCGCTAAATCATGTAAATGAATATTACAAGGTGTTACTTCACTCCAAGTGCTTGCAACACCAATCATTGGCTTTTTGAAGTCTTCATCGGTTACCCCAACTGCACGAAGCATGGCTCTGTTCGGTGCACGCTTAGAGTCATCAAATACATTACTTTTGATTCTTAAATCTTTTGACATTACTCTCCCTCCAATTCTCTTTCTATTAACTATAATCCTTCAAGCTGATCTTTTCAATATTTTTTATATTTTCTGAAAATATTTTTTTAATAGCTATTCACAATATCTTAATTTTTATCTCGAAAAATAACTGTCGTATAGATTTGCGCACTTGCTTTCGGATTAATGTACCTTTTAGCACTATTCACAGCAGCCATCGCTTCGGTATAACCAGTTGCTATTAGATTTGTTTTACCTGGGTAAATTGCTGTATCCCCTGCAACAAATAGACCTTCTATGTTCGTGGTCATTTCTGTGTTTGTTAACACTCGTCCTTGTTCTGTATCTAATCCCCATGCTTGAGAAGGTGCTGAACGTTGCTCAATTCCCTCATAAACCAATACATCATCGACAACAATTCGTTCCTCTACACCGTTTGAATTGACAACCATCACTTCTTTCACTTGATTATGCTGTCTACTTACTTCTTTCAAGATCACTCCATTTTGCTCTTTTATACTACTTTCTGCTAAACGTTGAAAGTCTTTTTCTTTGGCCTTTTGGTAGGTTGTCTTCTGGTTACACACATATACTTGCTTTGCTATACTTTCTATTTTACATGCCCAGTCTAATCCAATTCGACTATTGGTAAAAATAACAACACGTTTACCTTCATACTGCTTCCAATTCTCCATCGTCGTATGAACATTTTCATCTTTCTTAACATCAAAAAGTTCTGGACCTACAATGGAAAATTCACCATTACCAGCTGCCAGTATAATTGTTTTTGACCAATGAATTTCACCACCTGCTGTTGTTAAAAAAAATGTTCCATCTGCTTTCTTTTCTATCGTTTCTACCCACTGATTGTGTATCATAGTCGGATCAAACATGTGTGCTTGCTTCATTGTTTGTTGAACAATCTCTTCTCCTGTAGCACCAGGCATCGCTCCAAGGTCATAAACATTTTTTTCAGGATAAAACAAAGCTACTTTACCACCAAAATGTGAGCTTGCTTCGATTAGTTTAGTCTTCATTTCTCTTAAGCCACTGTAAAAAGCAGCATATAGCCCTGTTGTTCCTCCACCTATAATGGTTACATCATATAATTCAAGATCTTTATCCAACGCCGAACCCCCTCCTTTCAAATATTCCCACTATTTTATAATCCTATTTATTCTTACTAATTCACAAAAATGATAGTTTCAATGACTCCGTTACCTTTCACTGCTGGCGGACGCTTTCCACGGGCATGGCTTGAGCCTCCTCGGAAGAATCCCACTTCCTGTGGGGTCTCAAGACACATGCCTTTCCCGCAGGAGTCGCCACCATCCGCTCCAGGTAACTCAGCATGAACATGATTCGTTTATTATGTAATATATCAAATAGAAGCTGCGTATTGTACCCTAACAATCAGATATTTAATTATTTTTATCTTGAAACATCATCACAGGTATTAGTTTTATGATGTTAATAGTTCAACAAAAACACCTCAGACTTTCATGTCAGCTGAGGTGTTTTACTATCTATTCTTATGAAATAATGACCCGATTCGTTTGCTTTAATTCGTTTATGTTACGAACGCCTAAAGCAAACATAGCCATTTGCATTTCTAATTCTCTTGTCTCCATTAATTCTAACAATTTATCAACCGATTCTGTTGCTTCACGTAAAATCGATCGTGCGAAACCAACCATATCAGCACCAATGGCAATTGCCTTTGCTGCGTCTAAGCCTGTCTTCATTCCACCACTTGCGATGACAGGAATATCTGATACATGATCTCGGACAGATACAATACTTTCAACCGTCGGAATACCCCAGTCAACAAAGGCTTCAGCTGCTTCTTTTTTTATCTTATCTTTTGAACGCAACTTTTCTACTTGACTCCAAGACGTACCACCAGCACCTGCTACGTCAATAAATGAAACACCAACATCACGTAACTGCTTTGCTACAGTTCCATCAATTCCCCAACCAACTTCTTTAACACCTACAGGAATATCTAACTTCTTCACAAGTGATTCTATTTTGCCTAATAAATGAGCAAAATTTGTATCCCCGCCTGTTTGGATGACTTCTTGAATGGCATTTAAGTGAAGTACCAATACATCCGCTTCTGTAATATCTACAATTTGTTGGCACTTCTCCACACCAAAACCATAATTTAATTGAACCGCACCTAGATTAGCAATGATCGGAACAGTTGGAGCATACTTTCTAATTTGAAATGAAGGCCGGAATTCTTTATTTTCTACTAACGCACGCGTGGATCCTAATGCAAACGTCCATCCTCTTTCTTCTGCGGCAATAGCTAAATTTCGATTAATCGTTTCTGCTAGTTCTGCTCCACCAGTCATGGAACTTATTAGAAAAGGTGTTTTCCGTTTAAAACCAAGAAATGACTGCGTTAATGACACATCATCTAAGTCAATTTCAGGCAACGCATTATGAACCAAACGCACCGATTCCATTCCTGTTGTAATTGTTTTACCTGTTACTTGATCTGTTAAACAAAGCTCAATGTGCTCTGCTTTTCGTTTATTAATTGATTCTGACATATTGAGGTCCCCTTTACTGATAACTATGTATAATTTCATTAGCCACAAGTGTTCCAGACAGTATTACCATAGGGGTTACCCCACCTAGATGACAAGTTGTGAACACATTGTACTTAGTCCTAAAACAAATTGCAGAATTCCGCATCCACTTGTTGAAGTTTACTCCCAATAGTTGTTTGCTTCTCCACTACTGTAACGGAAAATTCATGATAAGCCAACCGAATAGCATAACTAAGTCCTCCTAGTCGGCGCCAACAATTACCACATTGTTCATAAACATTTCGTTCTTCCTTTCCATTATAACCCACATCCCAAAAACTATTGATTAATTAATCCATGCTAATAATCACCAGCAGCAATACACCAAACGGAAGAAACAAGCTGTAAATAGAAGAGAGTTGATTAGCTTTATCAATCAAAGATTTCATTAAAACGATAATACTTCACCAAAAAAATGTACCAAGCATTTATTTTAAAATGCTTTTTCAATAAATAATAACGCAAATAATAATAAAATAACTGCTCAAAACGTTCATTTTTTTCTGCGATAATCATACTGATACCTACCCTCTATCATGAAGATAAATACAAGGCTTAATATTCCAATAACTGTTAGCCCTAACCGAAGCCCAATCATCCCAAATAAAAATATCATCCCCTGAAAAACCCAGCTAACTTTACGATGAATTGTTTTTTGCTTTGGATACATTGGAAAAAGATAAGACAAAATCGCGCCTATAATAAACCATGTAATAAAATTGCTAAGAGGTATACCAAAATAAGCACCTGAGCCATTCCATTCCCAAAACATAGATGCTTCTGCAACAGGATCTAAAATAAGATCAAGCACAACAATCCAGATTCCTGTTTCTAAAGCACGCATATGTTTTGATTTTTGATTTGCTACATACAAGCTATTAAGTAATACACCTACCCATGCAAGAGAAATCGTTATGGGTACACCCAAAACCTTAGGACCGAGTATAGATGAATATTGATAGCTTCCAAAAGGATAACCAGTAGCTACACTCCATGCCTCTATTGAAAAAGTAACAACACATACAATAAATAAAGCAAGAACATAACGAAAGGAATAATTGGTTTGTTTGATGGTTAATTCAACTAGACAAAAAGCATAAAAGACAAGAAATAAAGGTTGAGAGAATGCTAGAAAACTTGGAACCTCCCAAAAAACTTGAAGAACAAATCCGATCACATACCACGTAGTAAATATTGGAAATATAAACAAACGATTTGTTTGAGCTGACATAAGTAATGACCTACTAGGTTGTTAACTGCAATAGTAGTTTACTTTTTCGTTTGTTTGTCACGATTGCTCGTTGTGTAAAAACCTGATAGTCGTTCTCTTCTACTACTTGAATAATTTCACGATAATATCCAGCAGCTAGTTTCATAGATAAGGCACTTTTTCTTGGATATTCATGAATATAAAGAAGCCCATCATTAAACCATTGATCCGCTTGGTTCGTTAAATCTCTAATTACCGCACGCAAAGAGTCATTGACAATTTGATTCTCCCAATCTTTAATTGAGTATCCGTGTTTTTCCATAATCTTTAATGGGACGTATCTTCTACCTAATCGTTGATCTGCGCCAATATCTCTAATAATATTCACAATCTGCATGGCTTTACCAAGTGCAATACCCGCTTCTACAACATGTTGATTAGAATTTTCATGTAACACAGGAATTAACATTTCTCCTACTGACCCAGCAACGCGATAACAGTAATCCTCTAAATCATCCATTGTGTCATAAGTTGTTTTATAATAATCTAATCGTTGCCCACTCATCTGAACATAATAAGGTTCTTTTGACAACTGAAATGTATCCATTACCCAACGCAAAGCTGGCCATATAAAATGTCCATCTGCTTGGTCTAAATGAGTAAAATGATAATCTAATTCTTCTAATGTATATATTGACTCATCTGGATCATCCACAGCGTCGTCAATCATTCGACAAAAAGCATAGATAACATAGACCGCTTCTCGCTGTTGCCTCGGTAAAATTTTAAAAGCATGATAAAAACTTGATGACCCCTTTTTTATCATTTCTTTACAAGCAAGAGCTACACGTTCATCTAACATGTTTTTTTCCCCTCTTCTTTAAAATATTGAGCTAATAGACGAGCGCCTTGCATAACAATTGGAACACCACCACCTGGATGAACGGAAGCACCAACAGCAAACAAACCATTAATTTTTGAATGGATGATTTGTGGTCTAAATCCACCAGATTGTGCCATGTTTGGTGCCACACCAAAGCTTCCTCCTAGATACAACCCGTCTAACTCTGCTTCTCTGGGCGTCCGAATGGATTGCCATTCAATCGCCTGTCGTAATCCTTTAAAACTTTTTTTCTCTATTCTATCGATCTGGCTATCTACTAATTTGTTTAATTCTTCTTCACTAGGATTAATGGATGCTGGTACAGGAATGAGCATATATAAAACGCTTTTTCCTTCAGGAGCTGCATCTGGATCAATGGCAACTGGATTGAAAACATAGCAAGAAGGATCTGATGGAATGGCTTCCCCATTAACAACCTGCTTCATAAAATGATCAAAATCCTCTGATAAAAAGAATTGATGTGTTAAGCTTTCTGAATACCTTTCCGTTACTCCTAAATAAACCAATACACAGCCAGAAGAGGGAGTTAATCTTTTTTTCATTTGATATTTCTCTGGTAATAAATAATCAATCGTTGGATAGTCCCCATTAAAAACAACATAATAAAATGGCTTAAAATCGCCCTTAACTGTTATTCCTGTTACTGTTTCAGTTTTACTGTCAATAACAATTTGATCTACTGGATGCTCTCTATAGATCTTGATACCTCTTATTTTACAAATTGACTCTAGTATAGGAACTAAACTAGCGTAACCACCTTTAAGGTACCAAATGCCATAAGCATGCTCACTATATGAAATCAATCCATACAATGCAGGCACCTGATGTGGTGCTCCACCAATGTACAGTGTTTGTAGCGCATACCCATGTTTTAATCGTTGATCTTTAAAAAAAGTCGATAAATAGTTGGAAACATATTGATAAGATTGTGAAGACAAAACGAATTTAATATTTTGAAGCGACAAAAAATCTCGCTTATTTATAAAAATTTTAGATAAAAAAGCATCCGTTCCGAAGTCATATACTTTTTTCATCTGATGCATATAACGTTTATAACCAAAAGACTCTCCAGGGAAGGTCTTTTCAATCTCTTCTTGTTGACGTTTATCATCTCGCCACTTTCGATATATGGTTCCATCTGCATAATGAATATCATATAACGGATCACAAGGAATTAAATGAAGTTTATCTTTGCTCACACCAGCTTCTTCTAAAATATCGATCAACAACTCTGGTAATAGTACAATTGTAGGCCCTTGATCTATCCGGTACTCTCCATTTGATTCGAATGTTAATCGGCCACCGAGATAATTTTCTTTTTCATAAATACTAACTTGATGTCCTTGTTTATTTAATAACAATGCAGCAGTTAAACCACCTATACCAGCACCAATAATAGCCGTTCTCATTAGAAATGTTCCTTTACGGCCGCTACTTCCTCGTCAAACGAAACAACATCTTTCAAATCGTATTGTTGCTGTAGCAAATCAGCGCTTATAATAGCCGATTGAAAAATAGTTGGTAATCCACTGCCAGGATGGGTGCCTCCTCCAACCAAAAAGCAATGCTCCACATCTTCAAATTTATTGTGTGGTCGAAAATACATCATTTGATCCAACGTGTGTGATAAGTTAAATGTAGCGCCGCGATAGACATTATAATTCTTCTCCCATTCAAGTGGGGACACAATTTTTTCAACTTCTATTCTATCACGAATATCTACCAGACCTGGCTCTCTTTCTAATCTTTCTAGAATTTGCTCTCTTATCAGCGGTTTTTGTTCTTCCCAGTTAATAGCTGCTTCCAAATTAGGAACAGGCATCAATACATATAAGGAAGATTTTCCTTCTGGTGCTAGCGTCGGGTCCAAACGGGATGGGTTGTGCACATAAATGGATGGATCCTCTGAAATCCGTCCGTACTTTGTGATATCATCGACATTCTGCTTATAATCATTAGCGAATAATACCATATGATGTGGTAAATCTAATTCGCCATCCACACCAAGATACAGCATGAAAGTTGATAATGATAAACCCTTTTTCTTTAATCGTTCCTTTTTATATTTACGTAAAACCTTTTGATCAAATAAATGTGTCATTGCATAGCCAAAATCAGCATTAATAATAACATCATTCGCTCGTAAGACACTACCATCATCTAATTGAACACCAACTGCCTCACCCTTATTCACCAACACTTGCTCTACATTAGTATTGGTTAAAATATCGCCACCATTTTCTTTAATTACTTTTGCCATCGCGTGACAAACTTGATTCACTCCTCCAATTGGGTGAAATAAACCATAGCGATGTTCTAAAAAAGATAAAATTGTAAAAGTACCAGGACAATCCCATGCAGACATGCCTAAATACTTCGCCTGAAAAGAGAAAGCCCATTTCAATCGTTCATCAGAAAAATATTTTGATAGTCTTTTATATACAGTATCAAAAGCATTTAATCGAGGTAATGCCCGCCACATGTCTTTTGTGAAAAAATCCCCAATACTTGTAAATGGTTGCTTTAATAGAGCAATCACTCGATCAAATTTTTCTCCCTCTATTCGAAGAAAACGTTCATATCCTTCTTCATTCCCAGGAAATAGACGACCAATATCTTCCTTTGTTTTTTCACTATCTGTGCTTGGTGAAAAAGAAACCTCACCAAATTTCAATGTATATAACGGATTAACTTCTTGCATATCAACATAATCATGTAAGTTTCGGCCAGACCGAACAAATACTTCCTCTAGAATCTGTGGCATCATAAAAAACGTTGGCCCCAAATCAAAATGATAGTCTCCTACCGTTAACTTAGAAGTACGTCCACCAATTTGCGGTTGCTTTTCTAACACCTTCACCTGATATCCTGCTGTACTTAACTGCATAGCAGCAGCTAAGCCACCTGGGCCTGCACCAACAACTATCACCTGTTTATTCATCATTTATCCTCCTATGCAGCGCATATAAAAAACCTGTCGAAAAAAGGTTCGTGACATACAATGACTGTAATTATATAATGATTGTATAACTTTTGTATAGATTTATAACCTTTTTCTAAAAAGTTAAACCACTTTTTGTTATCATTAGGTGAAAACTTTTTGACAATAACTTTTAGAGAAAACGTAGAAAGCGAGCGATTATATGTACGGGATTAAAAAAGCTGCAGCATTAGTTGGTTTAACACCAATTACATTGCGAGCATGGGAACAGCGATATGGTGTGATCGTTCCAGAACGAACAAAAGGCGGTACACGTATCTATACAGAACAAAATATTAATGATTTACTTTGGGTCATACAGTATAAAAAAGAACATAAAATATCTGTTCAACAAGCAATGGCTATGTTGAAAGGGTTAAAAAAGTATGATAATGATAAGCACTTAGGTAACATAACTGAATTAAGAGATACACAAATATTAGATAACATATTTGAAGCATTGGCTAACTATCAAACGGTTTATGCTACCCACACCATAAACACCTTATTATCAACGTACGATTCGGAAGATGTATTTCATCACGTCTGCCTTCCACTCTTATATAAAGTTGGCGAAGAATGGGAGAAGGGAAACTTACTCGTTGCGCAGGAACATTTTATTAGTCAATTTATTAGACAAAAAATAATGCATTTTTATCAAGCTATTGATTATGCACAAACACATCCAAAAGCATTAGCTATTTGTCCCCCACAAGAACTTCATAATATAGGTCTTTTGCTATTTTCACTTTTCCTACAAAAAAGAAATGTTGATGTTTTATTTATTGGAGAGAATACGCCAATAGAAGATCTCGTTTCACTAATTGAAATAAATCATATTAAATTGATTTGTTTCTCTGTAACAATGGAAGAACACATTAATGATTTAGAAGCGTTTATTGAGCTTATTTCTCAACAAAAACCAGGGTTGGACTTTGTTATCGGGGGTTATGCTGCACCGAAAGTATCTGAAACCTATCAACACTACGTTATTTCTGGAGAAATAGAAGACTGGAAAGTATGGTTTAAGCAATCTACTTTTAGTAGTAAATGATAAAGTTGAAAAATTAACAAAGTAAGTCTTTAGCTAACTCCTTTTTCCTTTTCCTAAACTGCTTCATTTCGTTACCTGTGCTAAAATAGATATAATTTAACATATTGGAGATGAATGAATAATGAAGCAAGAGATAATTGATCGTTTCACTTCATACGCGAAAGTGGATACACAGTCTAATGAGGCAAATCCTAATTGTCCCTCGACTGAAGGACAATGGACATTAGCACATAAGCTTGAAAAAGAATTAAAGGCTATTGGCATGCAAGATGTAACCATTGATGAACATTGTTACTTGATGGCTACACTTCCATCAAACACAGAAAAAAATGTGCCAACCATTGGATTTTTAGCACATTTAGACACAGCAACAGACTTTACTGGAAAGAATGTAAAACCACAAATCATTAATGATTATGATGGTAACGATATTGTCTTACAAAAAGAGCAAGGGGTTGTTCTAAAGGTACAAGATTACCCAGAATTACATCATTATAAAGGTCATACCTTGATTACGACAGATGGAACAACACTACTCGGCGCAGATAACAAAGCAGGTATTGCAGAAATTATGACTGCAATGGATTACCTTATCACTCACCCAGAAATTAAACATGGCGACATACGTGTTGCCTTTACTCCAGATGAAGAAATTGGACGTGGTCCACATAAATTTGATGTGAAAAGGTTCGGGGCTGACTTTGCTTATACAGTAGATGGTGGGCCGTTAGGCGAGTTACAATTTGAGAGCTTTAATGCTGCCGTAGCAAAAATCACCTTTAAAGGAAATAACGTACATCCAGGAACAGCTAAAAATAAAATGGTTCATGCTTTAAAAATAGCAATGGCTTTCCACGATCGCTTACCAGCTAACGAAGCACCCGAATTCACCGAAGGCTATGAAGGCTTTTATCACTTGCTTTCAATGGAGGGTGATGTTGAAACTGCACAACTCTATTACATCATCAGAGACCATGATAAAGATCAATTTGTTGAGAAGAAAGCTTTAATAGAGAAGATAGCACTAGAATTTAATAAAAAATACGGTACAGATACAATTGCTTTAGATATGAAAGATCAGTACTACAATATGAGAGAAAAGATTGAACCCGTTCATGAAATTGTAGAGATTGCTTCTAACGCTATGAAAAAATTAAATATAGAGCCAATCATTCAACCAATTCGTGGTGGCACAGATGGTTCACAACTCTCATTCATGGGCTTACCGACACCAAACCTATTTACTGGTGGAGAGAACTTTCATGGAAAATATGAGTATATATCTGTAGATAATATGAAAAAGGCAGTGCAAACAATTGTAGAAATCAGTCGATTATTTGAACTAGAAGCATAAACACCAACACAAGAACCCTCATTCGATTTGTTATATAATAAAAAAGGATTGGTTGTGATGAACTGTACGCTCAAAACCAATCCTTTTCATATTAATTTCTCGGTGGCTCCCTTAATTCTTCACCATTTTTCCCTTGATAACGCAACCCCCAACTTGTTATAGCTGATACAAACATAACAATAACTAAGAACCAACCTTGAAAGACAAATGGAAAGACATCGGTTGGATTAACGGTGGGTAACCATTGATAAGTTTCTTGCATCATATTAATTGTAGACCACCCAAGTAGTACTGGTGCTCCCCAAGGGAAGATATAACCTAATGCGGATGTAATAGCATCAAGCATATTCGCCCGGCGATAAGCATGAATTTTATACCTGTCACCTAACTCTCGAACAAACGGAGCAGCGGCTATTTCTGCTGCAGTATTAATAGTAATCGCACTATTTAACAGTGCAACAATTGCCCAAATGGAAAACTCTGCGCGTCTCACTGATGTTTTAATCCACTTAACCAATACGCTTGTAATAACTCTCATTGTTCCACCCAGCTTCAATAGATGAGCTGATGCCACAATTAATAATATTAAAATTGCCATATTTATATAACCAGTAATTCCATCAATAAGTGCACCTTCTATTACTGCATCTGAATTTGGATTAAACGAAATAATAGCTGAAAATTCACCAATTGGAAAAATAACAACCATCATAATCGCCGTTAGGATTCCCCATGTTAAAGATGTTAGTAAATGATGTCCAGATATCGCCAAAACAAGTACAATAACAAATGGAATCAGCATCAATAATCCAGAGGGACTAACTGTTTCATTTATTGCTACTTGATTTTCCAATGTATTCCCCTCACCAAAAATAATAAACAAAATCATCGTAGGGATTGCTGCACTAATTGCATATTTAAACCGACTCTTCACAACTCCTGGCACATCAGCATCTTGCGTCGTTGCTGAAACAATCGTTGTATCAGAAACAGGTGCCAAGTTATCACCAAATACTGCACCAGCAAGAATGGCTGCAAATAACATAGTTGGATCTGCTCCTGTAGCAACACCTGCTGGGTACATTAATGTACAAAAAGCAACAGTAGTTCCATACCCTGTACCAACCGCTGTAGAGAAGGTTGCTGCTAGAATAAAGGTAAGTGCAACAAATAAACCACCAGTAAAACCTGTAGCTGTACCTACCCATACCAGTCCTTCTACCAGGCCACCAACTTGCAAAACTTGCGCAAACATACCGGCATAAAACCAAGCTACCATGGCTACTACCCCAATAGGTTGAGCTAGTCCATCAAATAAGCCTTGTGCATAATCAGCCCATTTACTCTTACATAAAAATAAACCTAATGTGATACCTATTACAGCACCCATGACTAATCCAATTTCAGAAGATAATTGCAAGACACTTGTAGTAATCGCCCATACGACGAAAAAAAGTAATGGCACTGATGCCCCAAACGCTCCTAAACGAAAGGATAGGCTACTTATCTGCGTATCCCCTGTCGCTCGTTTGAGTTCTTTTTCTTGTTGCATAATAGTCCTCCTTAGATCTAAATCTCTTATTTGAAAAGAATATCTATTATTTTATCATAATCATTAGAAATTTCAGAAGAATGTAAAAAACAATTTTATGAATTTTTTTAAACAATTAAAAAGAAATAAATAAGATGTTGCGCAATTATTTTAAAAATTTTAGATAAAAATGGGAACGTTTTTTTATTTTTATCTGTCTACTATATGATTAACTTTTTAGAAAGGAAGGGACCCTATTATGAAAAAAGTAGTAGTGATTTCTTTATTATTTATCGGTTTTTTACTACCAACTACATTAGCACATGCAGAAGAGAATACTTCTACTAGTGAAATAACGGTAAACATGCAAACATTGAATAACATTACAAATACAACAAATACAGTTAGTGTATACGGGTCAACACTATATTCTAGTAGTAGTTTAGATAGTAGTACCACTGTAGATACAGTTGGTTTACGTATTTATCTTCAGAGGAAACAAAGTAGTTGGGTTAACACTACACAAAGCAAAGAGTATACAGATTCTAATACCTCTTCCATTAGTAGAACAACTAGTTTCCAATTGCAACGTGGTTATTACTATCGTGTAAAAATTGTTCATTTCATTAAAGATAATGGTTCATATGAAAGTGATATAACATATTCAAGCATAATAGATTTTAGATAAAATAAAAGGTTCTCTGTCAAATGTGGTGGTGTGGTTCTCGCTCCACCATCTCTTTTATAAAACGCTTATTATAAGTAATGCTTGTACCTAAACCGCAGGGGAAATACACTCGCTTTCCGCGGGCACGGCCGAAGCTAACTTGGTAAAGAAATTCACTTTACCAAGTGGATCTTCGGACTCGTGCTATTCCCGCAGGAGTCTCGCATATTTCCTCTGCTAAGGCGCTTTTATACTAAATGCATGTTACCTTCTGAGCCTTAATAAAATAGAGAGCACCACCACATTTAGTATAGATCCAAATAAAAAAAGCCCTTAAGGGCTTTTTTTAATGTAAAGATTTTGCCATTTTGATTATATCATCTTTTTCTAACTCACCGGTAATGGTTATTTCTGTGCGCATCCTCACCCACAGTAATGTTGTTGTTCCGTCATCATAAGAGATTAACGTAGCCTCTACTCCATTTAAATTAACTGTTTCGACTTGTGCCAATTGATTATTAACCGTCATATTACTAGAATAGAATTCCCCAATAATTTTACTTTGTTTAATGACAAATGCATTTCCTTTTCCTTCATAATTTAAAAAAATATGTTCTAATGGCGCCCCTTCATATGTCCTTCGAGTAACATAATCCAACCGATATCCCTTAGGTATTTTACTAGGGGTTACAATATGAAAAGATGCCTCTTGTACTGCTTCCTTCAAACTCATGTCTGTATCTATAGGGTGCAGTTCCTCTGATTTTAACGATTCATCATAAGGCGGTGGTGATGGAGGCTGCTCAATTGGTTCATCAGAAATTTGATTGTTAATTTCTGTACGATCTGCTTGCTTTTCTACAAAGTAATTAGAGAACCACCCAAATGCTTCCCCATCTTTCAATTGTGTAAAAAGAGATCCTACCAAAAGAATAAGAAATACACTTGCTACACTTAACACTTTTTTATGATAAAGAATAAATGATTTTCTTTTTGGCTGTTCGTTTATTTCCATCTGGATTTGTTTCCACATGAATTCTTTCATTGGAGCAGCATTAGGAGCTTCATTATATTCTTTCTTAACAACTTGTTGAAGTAATTGATCATCTATGTACTTTTGTTTTCTTTCATCATTCATTACGTTTCACCACCAAAAAGATGTTTGCAAGATTCATCAGCTTCCATTTGCATACGTAGTTCTTTTTTTGCTCGATGAATACGGGATTTAATTGTCCCCTCTTTTAAATCAGTAAATGCACTGATCTCTTTATCTTTTAGTTCATGTATATACTTTAGAACTAATACTTCTCGGTATTCCGGTTTTAACATGGCTATCTTATCAATAATGGCCTCTTGTCTTAGCTTATTTTCTACTGTCGTTTCGAGGCTTGCAGATACTTCTTGCTTGGATTTTACATGGTCTAATACAAAGTCTTCTGTTGGAACGCCATTCCAAGAACTCTGCTTTCTAATTAAATCAATAGCAGTTCTTGTTGCAATTGTAGATAGCCATGCACCCATTTTTTCTCTATTCTCTAATCGATCCATATACTTAAATGCTTTGACAAATGTATCTTGAACAACGTCTTGCGCAAGATGCTGATCTTTTATAACAAAAAAAGCATCCCGAAATACGCGCTCATAAAACAGATCATATATAAGACGGAACTCCTGCTCAGATAGTTCCGTTTTTTTCTTAAATCTTTTAAACATCCATTTATCACACCTTTATAAACAACAACGCTATACCTTAAATATTACCATAAATACTATGGGTAAAGTTTACCATATAACAATGTTGTATGTGTGTCTTTTTGGAATAATTGTTAAGAAAAATAAAAACCCCGTAGCAACGCTTTCGCTACAGGAATTAACCTAATTGTTGAATAGAAGATGTTGTTTTTATGAGGTAATCAATTTTTTGATCCAAGAGGATAATACGTTGTCTTGCTGTTTCAAAATCAATTTTTCGATAATGATGACCGCCACTCGGCTCCTCATCAGCAGTATCGGCTTGTGCAACAAGTTTCTGTAAGGGATGTAAATGCAATGTTCCTTCAGGTAAATACGAATCAGTATGCAACAGAATTGCCAACGCAATCTCTTTTGCATCAGGGAGGTTTTCCCCTAAACGAACCAATAGCTTATGTGCGCGTGCTGCACCTTTGATTGCATGAATGTCATTTTCCTTATACTTTTCAAAATCCCATTTCCCATCTTGATACCATTCATAGTGACCAATGTCATGTAACAGGCCAGCTTTGGCAGCCAGATCTGGAGATACATGATAATCTGCGGAGATATCAACTGCTTTTTCTGCAACAGAGATTGCGTGTTCCATCCCTGATCGGCCAACATATTTTTGCACAATAGGATGATTAATAAGCATTTCTAACGTTACTTTACGCATGTTTACGCCTCCTTCTCTGCTTTAAAAAAAGGTATATTGCTAAAAACAATACCACATAATAAAAGTAATTTCAATAGTTTTATGTTAATTTTTTGTGAAATCAACAGCACCTTGAATACAACGGTAGGCAGATATTTTCCTAAAAAATTATATTACACATTTGTAGTAATATAACATATGATAAAGCATGTAAAAGAATTTAAAAGAATTTATTAAATTAACTTTACTTATTCGCAATATTTGGTATTATATACATGAATTCATTAATAAATGAACGATTTTATATGTTGAAAGGGGATAGTTGCGTATGTTATTGTCTTTATACTTCCTCACGGTAATTTTAATCACTTTTAAAGTAATTTCTTTTATCGACAAATTGACAACACGTAACAAAAAGAAAACGTTTATGGATGCAGATCCAACCCAACCCGTTTTTGCTTTTCCAGAAAACTAATCCTTTAGTAGAAAAACAATAAACGAAATTCACGCCTTTTGAAAAAATCAAAAGGCGTTTTTGTATGGTTACGAGAAACTAATACCAAAGAAAATAATTAGATAAGTCGTACATTTATTAACGCAGTTCCGCGACTTTTTTTCACTTTAACACCTTTAATGTTTTCCCTTATTTTTAAATAAACTACAGCGCCTGTTACCCACTACTTAACCATGATTTACAGTAAACAAACATATGAAGCTAATTTTCATCTTTTGGATAGAAGCAAAACTTGTGGGAAAACTATACTGACAACTTGAAAAGGTGGGATTAGATGGATACAAATGAAGAGAAGACTTATAACTATTTTGACCAATCTATCATGGATTACAAAGAAGGAACAGCCTATTTACAAAAGACTTTACCTAACGTCGCTGAACCTTATATGTCATTTACAGATGCTTGCTTTAAAGCAGGTTCACTTGATAAAAAACAAAAACAATTAATGGCATTAGGCATTAGTGTCTATGCACAGGATGAATATTGTATCATTTATCATACAAAAGGGGCAGTCGAGAATGGCGCAACTGAACAAGAAATAGCAGAAACAATTGGAGTAAGTGCTGCACTCGGCGGTGGTGCAGCCTTTGCACAAGGAGTCACACTTGCTCTCGATACATTCCATCATTACAATCAAAAACAGAAGTAGAAAAAGCATCCATTTGGATGCTTTTTCTTTATTGTCATCATACTAGTATGAGCTGTACAATAATGTTTACAAACTAAAATAAACCACTCAAGATGATTCATATTATTCATAAAGAAAGGATCTAAAATAAATGAAAAATAATAAAGCAATTGTTGTTTTTAGCGGCGGACAGGATAGTACAACATGTCTGTTCTGGGCATTAGAACGATTTAATGAAGTTGAAGTAGTAACATTTGATTATCAGCAACGGCATGATAAAGAAATTGAAATAGCTAAACATATAGCAGAGAAACTAGAAGTAAAACAAACAATATTGGATATGTCTTTATTAAATCAGCTCGCACCTAACGCATTAACCAGATCAAATCAAGCAATTACAGATGGTGAAAATGGAGAGTTACCGTCTACTTTTGTTCCTGGCCGAAATTTATTATTTTTATCTTTTGCAACCATTTTAGGCAGACAAATCGGAGCAAAGCATATTATTACTGGTGTAAGTGAAACAGACTTTAGCGGGTATCCTGACTGCCGAGATATATTTATTAAATCACTCAATGTGTCGTTAAACTTATCCATGGAGGATCAGTTCGTCATACATACACCACTCATGTGGTTAGACAAAGCGGAAACATGGGAACTAGCCGATCAATTAGGAGCTTTCGATTTTATTCGAGAGGAAACACTAACTTGTTACAACGGGATTCAGGCTGATGGATGTGGTGAATGCCCTGCATGTAAGTTAAGAAAAAATGGCTTGGAACAATTTTTGGCGACGCGTTCACAATAATAAAAAAGGAGTATACAAACAGTGAGAAAGATTGAATTAAATTTGAAATTATTAATTAGCATCATCCTACCTACTTTTCTTTTGCTTGCTTTTGTATACGCCGACCCAACAAATTCAAACAAACAGTACAAGAACACCCCAACTCTATTCATACATGGCTATAAAGGAGGACCAAGATCATTTGAAACCATGCTTAGAAGGTTTGAACAAAAACAATTGGGCGAAAAAGCAATGGTAATACATGTTGCTCCAAATGGCAATATGGCAATAACCGGTAACTTAGCAAAGCAATATCCCTCTTTTATACAAGTTATCTTTCAAAATAATCGAGCAACGATTGCGCAACAAACACAATGGGTGAGAAAAATACTTCATCAATTAAAAGAGGTCTATCATGTGCAACAAGTAAATGTAGTCGGCCATTCCATGGGTGGCCTTACTGCAACTAATGTTATTTTACAAAATAAAGACAGCAACGCTATACCTACGATAAAGAAACTCGTCGTTATCGCAAGTCCATTCAAAGGAATCGATAACCCTGACTATTTCTTTGTTAATACGGGGCCTGCTGCAGTTGATCTGAAAACAGAATCAGAAGCATTAAAAAAAATCATTGCGAATAGAGAAAGTTTTGATCCTACGATTAAAGTATTAACTATTGCAGGAGTAATTGATAAAACAGGGACAGATGGACTAGTCAGTCTTAGTAGCGCCATGGGTATTGAAGAAATTGTTAACAAAGACCAGATTCAACGTGAAATTTTTTATGACAAACAAGCTACACATTCCGGTCTACACGAACACACTGGTGTAGATCAAAAAATTGCAACGTTTTTATGGAAGTGAAGAGATTTTAATTAATACATTGTTTAATCTACATTTGTTTACACTATAATCATAATCACAATGTAGCCATCAAAATAATGTTAAACTAGCTTTATTAATAAAAGTAGAAAGGATTAGATATCATATGAAACGACATGAATCATTACATCCTCTCACCCACCATCACCATCATACATTAGTGATGGCTCAGAAACTTAAAAAATTCAGTGATAGCGATCGTATTCAGCCCACTACACGAGAAATCATTGATTTTTGGATTCAGGATGGAGAAAAACACTTTCGTGATGAAGAGGAAGTATTGTTACCGTTATACGCACAATATGAGTCCGTCGATCAACCATGCATTCAGGAAATGTTAATACAACATGTAGAGATTCGAAGTTACATTCGGCAAATTCGAATGAACCAATCCTCTAAGCCAGATTTGTTTCGTCAACTTGGTGCTTTGTTGGAAAAGCATGTCCGTCTGGAAGAACGAACAATTTTTCCGATGATCGAACAAGCGGTTCCAGAAAACTATCTATATCAAGCAAATGGACAGTACCACAGAGATTCACATAGTGGATATTAAAGGATGTATAAAGTTTATTTGTTGAAGGAAAATGGTGATAGGTTTTGGGTGAGCGATACATACAATTGAAAACTTTGATAAAGCAACTTTGATTCTCAAGCGAATACATGTATGGTATAATTAATTTGTTAAAAACTAAATAAAGGTCACAGCCGTCCTGTGACCTGAAGATAAGCGGTTCCCCCAGAGGGATCGGCTATCTACTTATACGATAGACCTCTCCTAGTCACTTGTTAGGGTAAATAGGGAGGTCTATTTTTTATTGATCAGTGACACAATCAACGCGAGTAATGCAATCAATAATGTACCAAATCCAATTAGTACCATAAAACTTTCATACATACCCACAGGCATCACCTCCTTATTACGAGGCTAGCCGACCTTTCCCTAAAAGAACATTATCTGCTTGTATTATACCATAATTAATTTAAAATAGGAACAAGCGTTCTTATTTACATTCGAAAGTCCTATTTATTAATGATTCAGGGATATACTTTCGTTACGATGCAGTTAATGATTTGTTCCCAAAACGAATAACTCGGATAGCATTTAGAATAACAAGCAATACACTTAATTCATGAATCAGCATACCTGAAGCTAGAAAAACATTTTTTGTCATCACTCCAATTAATAGGCCAACAACGATAGCTACAGCAAAGTAAATATTTTGCTTCATATTGCGAACGGTTGCGCGACTTAGTGCGAGTGAATATGGAATTTTTTCTAACTGATTAGACATTAGAACTAAATCAGCAGTCTCCATCGCCACATCTGTTCCTGCAGTTGCCAATGCAGGGGCATCACTAATACCATATATTAATGAAGAAAATATAAATAAATATGTTTCAAAAAACTGATAAATCAGCATTAACATCTTTTGAACACATTATAAATTGCTGTTTTTAAACATGAGCATGAGCAAAACATGAGCAATTCTCAAAAAATATTATGTTAGAACACACTTCCTGAGTCGAGTTTAAGTCAAATCATTTCAAGTATTTTAAAAATCCTTTAATACGAGCTATATCTAATATTAATTTCACTGGAAATCTTTCATCTCTCTGCTTCTTATAACTTATCTTTTATATCCCTTTTCTCGCCTTCTTAAAATAGACAAAAAATAAAAGCTTCATTAGCATCCCTTTAGTTAAATAAGATGAACATTTGCAACAAGAGTATATAACACAAATTTATATCTATTTTTGTATTATTTTTTTATAAACGACATTTTCTAATTTGTTTTCTAACAAATTTATTTCATCCTGCAAATGGTTGTCGCTGAAGTTTAAATGATTTATTAATTCTTTGTACTTAAGTATAAATCATTTTTTTAATAACCTGATACATAGTGAGAAAGTACGGAGTGCCCACTTACGTACTGACACATGTCAGTCAGTACAATTGGGCTTTTTCGCAAGCGAAAAAATACGTTCAGCTATGCAGAATAACCTTTAGATAAATTTCAAAAAGTCTGAGACAAAATTAAGATGATAATAAAAAGTTGCACCTTCCCAACACGTAGTTGGAGGGTGCAACTTTTGTATAATTTCAACAATTTAAGTAAGTGAAAAAGGATAACTTCCGATAAAAAAGTGCCCTAACAATTGCTACGTTTACATAATGGATAAAATCATCCGTCGCTGACCTTACGCACTAATGTTAGTAGGTTCTTATTAATTTAGTCGAGTTATGCTAAAGCTTCATGAGTTACTTTAGCGGAAATTTTAGTTTGATAGTTATTAGATTCAGATAATGTATTATTTAATGAATACTTGCTATCTATTATTTGCTTACTTTTAATTTTGCTAGTTTCGACTTCTATATCTAACTCTTTAAGAACATCAGCATTAGAAGCAAACGCTTTACTACTCACCCCTAAAAACAACAGTGCACCAAATAAAATCCCTAAATACCCTACTTTTTTTACTAGTGTAATAATAAATTCCTAATTTTAATTATATACTTATATATAACATTCATTCCATTTAATTGTAAGCTTTTTTCGTGGAATTATTTTTAATTATTATCTCTTCAGATTTTTCATTCCATTTAATTATAAATTTTACTTTTTCCTGTTTTTTTATATCTGTAATCATATCCTCAGAGATGGATCTTGATAGTATTTCATCTTTTTGTAAAGTTGTTTGTTCTAAACCAATTTCAAAACTGCTCCCTACAAATAAGGTCACACTGATATCTTGAATATTATCTGAAAGTTTAATTGGTTTAATTAAAAGCTTTGCATTTTTATTTGCTGGATTAACTAGCTGTATTTTCCACATTTCACCTTCGCCTTCTAGTATTATATTATCTTCAGTAGTATTCATACAACCGCTGAAAACAACAGTTATTAATATAATCAAAAAAAGTTTTATGATAAATTTCAAAAAAAACACCACCTCAATGATTAAAAATTTTCTTTCATAGTACCTTCACAACCCTAGTACCTTTTTTTAAACTAGTATTCATTTTTCGTATGGACACCTCAATTAAACTGATTGTGTTTTATACAAGGTACAAAGAATAGAATATAAATAAAGCATATATTTCTCTAAATCATATAATGTTAACGTTTCAATTGCACTATCTTAACAAAATTGAAATAATTTATCAAAATTGAATTTATGATTATAAAGTATTTCTATATATAATTTCTATAGAATAATTGGTCGAAAGAAAAAAGTAGCTAATGAGTTTAGTGAATATCATTAATTTGGAAATTGATGAGAAAAACAGGTAGGAACATGGAACTCACAAAATTTTATTTATAGTTATACTTCTATAGTCTACTTAAAGAAATATTTAGATTTATTTAATGTTAGATATCGTTGTACTTTCGTTTATGTTATACATTTAATTAATTACTCCCCATCACCCACCAACGCCAACAATTTTTACGGCTCGTTGATACTCTTTAATCACTTCCTCCTTATCTTCAGGTAATAATTGTGCATAAATTGGCTTAAGTTTAGTTCATTTGCAATAGCTGAGGCGGTTCGTTCATTGTCTCCTGTCAACATAATAACTTCTTTTGCATTTGTTTGTTTTATTTGTTCTATCATTTGCTTAACACCTTGTCTTGCTTTATCTGCAATTGCGAGAATGCTAAGTAAATGCTCTTTATTTGCGACTAAGATGGCTGTTTGACCACTACTCTCTATGCTTTGTAATTGATCTTTCACTTCTTGAGAAAAATGAAAATCCATACTCATCCATTAACCTCGTTCCGATCAACAGTTTTTCATTATCAACTATAGCAGTAATCCCACGTCCAGGTAGCACAGTAAAATCCTCTCCAGGCGAAATGGACGTACCAAATGTATACTTTGTTTCTTCTACAATTGCTCTAGCTAAATGATGTTCGGAATGCATTTCTGCTCGTACCACTTTCCACAATAATTCTTCTTTTGAACCTGTAAATGCATGCATTTTTTGTAAATTATATTTTGAGGGAGATAAATACGTAAATGCGTTTAGGATACATGTTTTTCTCCTGTTGGACCACGGTTTTGGAACAATTTATACCAATCTTGAAATGGGAAACTATTCCAAAGCATATACTAGTAATTATGGAGATAAACTATACGATATTGGTTACACATTTCCAGTTCGCCGTATGTGCCGTATTTTTAAAGGTACAACAGTCGTTGCATATCTTTATGCGGGTGGTAAAGTGGTTTGTAACCCTTATGATGGTTCCCAAGGCGGGGAAGAACACCCTTATCGCTTGATGATTCGTGGTTATATTAAAAATGGCAAGTATTATAATGCTACTGCAGAGCATGGAGTAAATTATCTATGGTTCGATACAGATTATGAAATTGGATATTCCATGTACAATGAAGCAACTACTTATACAACAGGGGGGTAAAATAATTTTTAAAAGTATGGATATAATTATTTTAATTTGGATATTAGAAGAAGTCAGGTTTTTCCTAGCTTCTTTTTTATATTTGAATATATTTTTTAAGGTCAGAGGCAGAATATGAAGTAAGATGTAGACAGAATCTCAGACTGACAAACAGGAATTGTATATACGTGAGCGTCAGATTATATGGCCTAGTTCTGCACTGGGAAATAAATCGGTAAAAAATCTTTTTGTAACTAGAAATTTATTCTAGTAACCTTTTGCTATTCCTAATTTCAATATTTATCTTCATTCAATCTTCTGTATTCTAGCATAATTAACACAAAACAGGAAGGCGCGTTCTTATTTACATTTAAAAGTCCTTTTTTTTAGTGACGAGAAAAAAGCTTTTTAAGTATTTAGAATATAAAATAACATCTTAATTACTACCCGATTCTTTTTCGTGCATCAATAATAAAGAAAACGGACTGTATCATCATTTCAGTCCGTTTTCTTATCAAAATCAATATACCGTATATTTCCCTACATATTTGCAGGTTAAGCAGAAGTTACTTTTGACTTAATTACTGGATATCCCAAGTCTCCAATCGCATTTTCAATATCTTTGATTGTAATGGATTCTGAATCAAAATTTGCCCTTACTTTGCTAGAATTAAACAAAACTGTCACACTATCTTTTTCTACACCGTCTAATCCTTTTACAGCATTTTCAATTTTTTGTAAGCACGATGGACATGATAATGTTTCTAATTGAATTGTTGCTTTTTGCATTGTATACATCTCCTTTTTTATATTCAGTCTTTATTTTGTTTTCTTTTTTTCTTTACAATTACAGTATAATGCGGTTTTGATTTTTAAAAATTGATACAAATCAATTTTTAAAATCTCTTTATAAATTTGTTATATTTTTAGGTAGCTTTACTTTCCTTATCGTTCCCTCTGCTTGCTATTGTGTCATGCTTGGAACCTTTTAATCGGTAGCGAAGCAATCTCATTCCATTTAGGATAACTACTAAAATACTTGCTTCGTGAACTAACATTCCAATCGACATGTTCATCCACTCGCTAAATAGTAGACTTGCTAATAGAATCAATACGACACCTACTGCAATGATAATGTTTTGTTTCATGTTTCTTGCGGTTGACTTTGTCAAACCTAATGCGTGTGGTAAGCGGCTAAAGTCAGCGTTCATCAAGACGACATCTGATGTTTCGATTGCAACGTCTGTTCCGCTCCCCATGGCTATCCCGATATCAGCTAAGGCAAGGGAAGGACTGTCATTCACGCCGTCACCAACAAAGGCAACGGTCTGACCTTCTGCTTGCACTTTTTCAATATAAGCTGATTTGTCTTCCGGAAGCATATGTCCATGTGCTTTCGTTAACTCAAGTTCACGAGCAACGACGTCAACCGTTCCTTGGTTATCCCCTGAAAGTACGACAAGGTTTTTTACACCAAGTTTTTTTAACTTTTGAAGGTCTTGTTTTACCCCTGGACGAACGCGATCTCGAATGCCCATTAGAACCTTTAGTTCCCCATCGACCGCAGTAAGAACCAAAGAGTTCCCATTATGTTCAAAGCTTTCAATATCTTCTCTACTTTTTTCGTTTAATACAACATTTTCTTTCTCCATTAAAGCTACGTTGCCAACCGCAATACGGCGTCCATTGATTTGTGCAGTAACCCCGCCTCCTTTGATGACTTCGGTTTCTCCCACGGTGAAAAAGTTTGTTATACCAATATATTCTATGACTGCTTTTGCCAACGGATGATCCGATTCACGTTCCACACTGGCCAAGTATCCGAGAACTTCCTTTTTGTCTGTTCCGTAAAACTCCATTTCTGCTACTTCTGGGTTGCCTACTGTCAATGTCCCTGTTTTGTCAAAAAAAATAGTGTCTACTTTACTGAAATCATTGATGACTTCGCTACCTTTTAAAAGTACACCGTTACGCGCACCATTTCCGATACCGGAAACGTTGGATACAGGAACACCGATGACTAATGCTCCAGGACATCCTAAAACAAGAACCGTGATAGCTAGTTCAACATTAGTTGTAAATAGCCAAACAATAATACCAAGGACAAGAACAGCCGGTGTATAGTATTTAGAAAATCGATCAATAAAACGTTCTGCTGCCGATTTCGAATCTTGCGCCTCTTCTACCAATTCGATAATTCGGCCAAATGTTGTGTCTTCTCCAACACGGTTGGCTTGGATTTTAATCGTTCCATTTTCCAAGATTGTTCCTGCAAATACTTCCGAACCATTTGCTTTACTTACTGGAACAGACTCACCAGTAATACTTGCTTCATTTATGTGACCTTCACCAGTCATTACAATTCCATCTACCGGAACTTTTGCACCGGTTTTCACTAGTAAAATATCACCTTCTTCTACGTCATCCACATCTACTTCTTCAAACTCTCCATTTTCCAGCTGTTTTTGTGCACGCTCAGGTGCCAGCTCAGTTAATTCCTTAATAGCTGAGCGTGTTTTATTTAATGTCCGTCTTTCTAAGTAAGCGCCAAATAAGAATAGAAACGTAACAATTGCTGACTCTTCATAGTTTTGAATGAGTAAAGCTCCCACAACTGCAATTGTGACTAATACATCTATGCTTACAACCTTTACCTTTAAAGCTTGGTAGGCTTGAATAGCGATCGGTGTACCACCAATAATTGACGCAGTAATTAATGACCAGTTAAAAATGAACAGATTACCTAAACCAAAATGAGCAAAGAAACCAAGAGCAATCAGAAGTGCACTGATTAATGTAATTTTATTTTTCTTTGCCAGAATAATTCGCTGCATATGACTCCCTCCATACTTTTTAAATAATTCTGACCTGAGTACATTTTAATAATTAAGTGAAACAATACTTTGTTTTCTTTTCTTACTAATAGCTTACATGCAATACGTTTTTTTTAATTTGACCCACATCAAATTTTTGAAAAATATCTCGGAAAGTTTGCGATCATCTCCAGCAAAGCTGTCGATGATCTACTTTTCCATAACGCATCTGACCCTTGTTTTCTTCCAAAAAGCGTGGTCAGTAATCTTGCAATATGGCTTTTAAAATATTTATTGCAACTTGAATATTTTCCTCCTTAACCATCGGTATATCAACAAAAACTTATACTTTCCTATAAGTTAAAAAGACAAGTTCAATGAAATACATTCATCAAACTTGCCTTATACACATTTAATTTTTTAATTGATTTATATCTTTAATTTGAATTTTTCTTTGTCCTTCTAGTTTAATTAATCCTTCAGACTCCATTACAGCTAAATTCCTACTTAATGTCTCAATCGTTGTACCAATTAGACCCGCAAAATTACCTTTACTTAATGGTAACGTAATACATACATCATTCACTTTATTAGGAAACTGTTCCTTTGCAAATTGTACCAACGCATGGGCAATCCGTTGTTCCACATGATGAAGTGTCAACTGTTCAATATGATTTTCTGTATTCTCTAATCGTTCACTAACCACTTCTAATAATTTACGAGCAATCTCTGGAAATGTTCGAACAATGGTTTGCATATCATTCCGCTTGATCATACATAGCTTCACATCCGTTAATGCTTCCGCTTGACTGGTATAATGATATTCTCTAAACAACGATAACTCACCAATAGAATCGGTATGTGTCAATATACGTAAAATTTGTTCTTTCCCATCTTGGTTAATTTTAGATAACTTTACTTTTCCGTCATTTACTACGATTAATCCTTGTGCTTTATCCTGCGGCATGAAAATTAATGAACCTTTTTCATATGTGATACTTTGCAAATGTTTACTAATCTGATTCATTTCTTCCTCTGTAAGGTGATTAAAAATCGGTACATGTGCTAAACACAATCGGTCTGATTGATGATTACAAGCTACCATCCACTTATTCTCTCCTTAAAATTGAAATGCTTCTTTTATTTGTAACGCTACTTCTTTTGCAGTCAAATCAGTATTATCTATACGAATATAATTATCTGCAGTTATCTCTTCTGGAAATGAATTTAATCGATACGTTTTCATCGTTTGCAATAACTCTGATTCTGATTGTTGTGTGTCACGCTTCGTTGCTTTATGCGCTAAACGATTAGGTGTTGTATTTCGTTTTAAGCGTTCTTCTACATCCGCTTCTAATTCTACATAATAGATCGTTGCACCTACTTTATCAAAAATGGCTGTCACGTTTTGAACAAAATCCCAATCTTCTTGTTGATCGAACGCCCAAACATAGGTAAATATAAAGCCTGGTAAGTCACTATGAGCTACTTCTGCAAAAATTTCATTTCGAAACAGGTGAACTAATCGTTCAAAACTTGGTGTTCCAAAATTAAAGAATGGCTGTACTAATTCAATGGTCATATGATTATGGAATAATTTAAAATCTGTCATTTTTTCTAATTCTTGACCAATCGTCATTTTACCGACTGCCTGTGGGCCGAACAACAAAATAAATTTCATCCAAAAACCTCCATTTTGTTTATCTATCATCATATCGTTCCACAGACTCGTTTTCAACCTATTTCTGACATATGAATCCTACTGTTTTATCCGCTCCATTAGATTGATCCCAATACCCATGCAAATAACTCCAAACAATACCAAGATCGCAATCGGTTCTAAAATAGCGTCAAATCCTCTATTATACATCATGGTATCTTTCAGTGCTTCTACACCATAGAATATTGGCATACCTTTCGAAACAGCCAACATAAAAGGGTTGGAAACGGCCTCTATCGGCCAAAATGCCCCTCCTAACATGGCCATTCCTGTAGCAACAATTGGATTAATTGCTTGTAATTGTTGTGGTGTACTAGCTATCCCTACAATTAACATCCCTAATGAAACAATAGCGAATACATAGCAAGCAATACTTACTAACATTGCACCCCATGAAGCATTTAAATGATATCCAAATAAGAAATGAAAAATAAGAAAAACGATACAAATCTGCACAAACCCGATAATAAAACAATATAATAAATGCCCTAGATATATTTGCCACTTTTTAATCGGAGATAAAATTAATCGATTCCACGTTCCTGTTTGTTTTTCAATAATAATGTGCATTAAATGAAAAAAGACGGTAAAAATGACAAAATAAAGTGTCATCCCAATTAAAACTTGATATCTGTTTGTGTCTGCATTGGAGTAATGACTCGTATTTCGTGTTTTTGTATTCACTGTTAACACCGGGTCATCTAAAGCTGCTTCTAATTCATTTTGGATGGATGTACCATTTACTAATTGATTTATATTATGGATAGCTCTTTCCTGTTCAAATAACTGGTGTACATATTGTTCTACTATCCTTTGCTTAGGGTCTTCAGTGCTAACTAAGAATTGATAATTGTTCTGTTGTATTTCAAGAGCATAATTTAATTTACCAGTTTGCACATAGTTTTTTGCTTCTTCCTCTGTTACTTTCTTAAAATGAAATTCTTCAGATTGATTAAGTAGTTCTAACCATTCAGTCATTTCAATATCACTATAGACATAAACCATTTCAGGTTGATCAGAAGTCCCGAATCCCGTCATCATGCCAACAAATAAAATGGTTAAAACAAAAAATGAGAGAATTAGCATAGGCGCTCGCTTCATGCGAGTTAACTGTAAAAGTAAAACCGACTTCATACTGATGACCTCCTTTTTGGGAAGATGACCATGCTAAGGAGAAATAAAATTAATGAGATAATAACTAGCTTAATAAACAAAAAATTTAGATTGCTTAGTGATACTCCCTGCATCCATTGAATATAAGCAGATAACGCTGCCCCATTCGGCGTCCATTCCCCTATTCTCCTTATAAAATCCGGAAGTTGTGCCGTCGGAAAAAAACTTCCGCCCAAAAAAGCAAAAATAGTTGTTATTCCACCAGAAAATATCGCATTTACATGATTACTATGCATACGAACAGATAAAGCTGAAAGAACTGCTCCGAATGCACCAACAGAACAAGCAAGCAAAAATGATATGAAGATCATACCAAACCAAAATGATATACTATACCCTTTAAACGATTGGAATAGAAATGTTGAGATCGAAATTAAAACAAATAATTGTAACATCACTATACTTGTTGTAGAAACAAATTTACTACTTAAATAGATAATAGGCGATTTTCCACTTAAAATAATACGATTAAACACATGTTGGCTTTTTTCAATATATGCTTTACTTCCAATCATGGATGCGACATACAAAACAAACATGACTGACATTCCAATTGTGTAATACTGCATTGCCGAGATTGGCTTATCATTTGAAGCAATCGTAATTGTTCCACCTAATGATTCCGCTGGTTCTTCCATAACATTTAACTTTTTGTCCGTTACAGCTGCCACCGCCGCCTGAAAATTTAACGAACGTGAAAATTCTTCTACTACTTGCTTAGCAATACTTGCTTTTACACTGCCTTCTTCCTCTACTATTAACTCTATTTGACTTCCGGAACCTTCTAAAAGAAACATTTTCTTTAATGTATGCAACGTAAAATCTTCTGGAAGAATAACAATCGCTGCAATCTCTTTTTGTTCTAATGCTTTTATCGCTTGCGCTTTACTCATCTCTGTCGTATGTATCATGTTTTCTACCTTGTCTGTTTGAAACACTTTTTTGAGTAAAGTATTAGGAAGTATGTCTTCTGAAGCAGCTATCATTTCCATTTTTGCTTCCTTCGGTAAAGTAAGCTGTGTCACTTCAGCTTCAAAAGCCTCGATTCCTGCCTGTTCTTGATCTTGAGAAACAATGGCCATATTCATATGAAGTATTTCACCATCATCACTCCATATTCCTCTTAGTGCAAATCCTAATATAGAAATAAGAATAACCGGCATTAAAATTAATATCATAAGTTCATTTCGCTCACGGATCAGCACTAATATATCCTTTTTTAAAAAGCTCCACATTTCTCCTACCTCCTTTCCTTAATCTCGTAAGGTGCGACCTGTAAGATGCAAAAAAACATCCTCTAATGTTGGAATTTGCACTTGTACATTTGTCACTTGCACACCAAATACTTCTGTCTGATGAAAAATACTGGCTAACTTATTACTACCCTTTGGAACAATTAGTTTCATTCCTTTATCGGTTTCTGACACTTGTAATATTTCTTGATCCTTTGCTAATGCTTCCATTAATGATGGTGAAGAAGGATGCATATCAATCAAAATGGTTTCCTCATTCGAAAGCACACGCTTTAACTCTTCTTTCGTACCAGATGCGATAATCTTACCGTGATCCATAATATATACACGATCGCATAGCCTTTCTACTTCTTCCATGTAGTGGCTCGTATATAAAATTGTCAACCCTTTTTCTTCGTTAAGTTTTCGAACCATTTCCAAAATGTAACTTCTTGATTGCGGATCAATCCCTACTGTTGGTTCATCCATAATTAATATTTCTGGTTCGTGTAGCAAAGCAATTGCGATATTAATCCGACGTTTCATTCCACCAGAATATGTTTTGACAACATCTTTTTGTCTTTCTTTTAAACCAACCATACGTAAAACCTTATCAATTTTAACTTCTAATTGTTTTCCATGAATCCTATAAATGTTTCCAAAAAATTTTAGATTTTCATAAGCAGATAATTCTTCATATAGTGCAATTTCTTGCGGCACAACGCCTAATACGTTTCGAATCAATTGTGGATGTTTGACCACACTTTTCCCGTTTAATCGTACGTCACCCTCCGTAGGTTTAATCAACGAAGAAATCATGGATATTGTTGTTGATTTACCAGCTCCATTTGGACCTAATAGTCCAACAGATTCACCTTTTTCCATGTAAATATTTATTCCATCTACCGCAAGCTGATTTTTAAATTTTTTTTGCAAAGCTTCTGTCTCAAGCAATCTGATTACCTCCTTTTACTTGTTTGTAGTACTACTATATAAAGAAAAAGACAGTACAAATACTGTCTTTAGTCACAAATTTATTCATCATCCATTACTAAAGTCATACAATGTGATTCCGAATGGCATAAATAGCTAGTTGGGTACGATCACGTAATTCTAATTTATCTAAGATTACACTAATATGATTCTTCACTGTACCTACAGATAAAAAGAGTTCCTCAGCTACTTCTTTATTACTTTTTCCATTCCCTAGTTGTTGCAATATTTCTAATTCACGAGGAGTTAAAGAAGGATCAACCCTTCTTTCTTGTTGCTGGTTAATTAGAGTAGGCATTATTTTTGCAGCTACTTGGTCTTGAAGCGATAAGCCACCAGACAAACAGCTTCGAATCGCGCGAATGAGATCTTCAGCTTCTGCATCTTTTAACATATATCCGTTCGCCCCACTTCTTAGTGCTTCAACGGCATAATTTTCGTCGTTGAAAGTGGTTAATATTAAGATTTTTCGATTTGGCCACCTCTTATGAATAACCTGTGCTGCCGTTAATCCATCCATTACCGGCATACGAATATCAAGTACAATCATATCGCACGCATAATTCTCACATGCCATAATCGCTTCTTTTCCATTTTCAACCTCAGCTACTACACTTATTTCCGAATCTGTCTCCATCATCATTCGCAGACTTTGACGCACCATTTTTTGATCTTCTGCCAAGATAATTCTAATCATTTATCAAACAGCTCCCTCTCCAATGGGATCTTCCCTCTAACAATGAACTGTCCACGGAATTTCTGAACATCCAATTTCCCACCAACATGTTCCATCCTTTCTCGCATAGATGTTATTCCAAACCCCTCTTTCACACACGATTGGTGTTCAAATGGATTATTTATTTCTACTTGAAAATAATTATTTGCTACTAATTCAAAAATGATTGTTGCCTCCTTTATCTGACTATGTCGCATCATATTTGTAAGTGATTCTTGGACGACACGATATACAGCAACAGTTTGTTCATTTGATAAAGGGGCAGTAAAAGCTCCATTTTTAACTGAAAATGTAATACGAACATGACTCTCCGCTTCCAACTTGCGAATGAGTCGAATAATTGCGGACAGACCACCTTCCTCTTCATTTTTTAACGTTTTAACTGCACTTCTCGTTTCATCTAAACTAGTTTTAGCCAACTCTTTTATATAGGTAAACTGTTTTTTTGTTTTTTCATCTGTTGATTGCATGCGCAGCACTTCTAATTGCATTAAAAGTGCTGTCAGTTGGTGCCCCACCGAATCGTGCATATCACGAGCAATTTGTTCTCTCTCTTCTTTTCTAGCTAACTTATCTGTTGTCGCTAGTCTTCTTTTCACCGTACGGAATTCGCTTTGTAATGTCTCATATAGCTCACTTATAATTTTTTCTTTTCTAATCGTTTGAGAAAAAGCTAGAAAGGCAACGCCGATTAAACAACCAGTAAATATAATGTTAATTAGTATTTCAACATTTTGAAAATATGGAATAATTGCTAATGTGATAAGGTATAAGTAAGTAATCATCGCATATCGGAGAGGTAACCGATAAAACCCTTTTCCTGCGATTAACACATAGATAAGAAAACTAAAAAAAGATACACTTTCTACTTGAGACGGATGAAGAATACGAAAACATAATAATCCCATTAGAAAGAACAGTACTGTATGTATAACATAATAGCGCTGACATAAAGGGGATAGAAAAAACAATCCAAAAAAAAGTGCACTCATAAGCAGAATCATTGGCTGTACAAACAAAGTTCCATATGAAAAAAATAATGTGATAAACCATGTGCAAAGAAATACGAAAGACCATAACCAATATGAGCGCATTATCCAAACTCCTCACCAGATGAAAATTTTCTATATATAGCATAGCAAATATATATTTGTAAAGAAATACTATCCTAGTTACTATTAGTCTTTTATTTTAATAATTTCGGAACAGTTAAAAAACCAGTTTCTATGTCAAAAGTCTTAAACAATTTTCATTAAAGCTGTTTACTAACATACAGTCGTGGGTATATAAACAATATATTTATTCAATATGTATAGAAATTATATATTTTTTTGCAATTATTTTACAAATTTAAACACCTAGGAGAGATACCATGTTAACAGACACAGCAATAAACAACCGAATGGATGAATTAGTGATACAAACAATGAATAAAAATATAGCCATTATTCGCTTTGACCTTGATCGACGAATAGCTTATGTTAATCCAATTTTTGCAGAAACCATGGGGTATACTGTCAATGAAATGATTGGAATGGGTCATCAATCATTATGCTTCCCTTCATTTGCTAACAGTAATGATTATCACATTTTTTGGGAGAATCTTTTTTCAGGAAATAGTTTTCAAGATAAAATAGAACGAAAGAATAAACAAGGGAAATCGGTTTGGTTAGAAGCTACTTACATGCCTATAGTGGACGAGCATAATCATGTCATTGGTATTACTAAGATTGCTACTGACATTACTAAACGACAACATACAATAACAAACGTAGTAGCAGAGCTACAGCACATGGCAGAAGATTTAAATCACCGTGCGGAGGAGGGGATAGCTCGCGGAACAGAAATTTCTCAAACAATTGATACCATTGCCTCTGTTTATCAGGAAAACAACACAACATTAAAAAACCTACAAAAACAGGCCGATGTTATCCAAGGAATCGTACAAACCATTCGAAAAATTGCTTCACAAACGAACTTATTGGCTTTAAACGCGGCAATTGAGGCTGCCAGAGCAGGTGAACATGGACGTGGATTTAGTGTAGTTGCTGAAGAAGTTAGAAAGCTATCCACTGGTGTAGATGAATCGATCACTGAGATTCGAGAAAATGTTGAATCTATTACAAAAGAAATAAAAGCTATTACAGATGGTACAAATAAAGTTTATAATCATGTGGACAATACCCAAAAGAAAATGAAAATGGCCACAGAAGATTTTGATACGATTTCTTCTGCTGCAGAGAAATTAGATAAGCGAGCACGAGAGGTAAGTACTGTTATTTAATGCTGGATTGTTTGCGTAGTCTATTTATTAGGCTACGCTTTTTAATTGAAATGGTAACAATCATACACTATGATAAGTGGAGAAGCTACTACAAAGGGGATATCAGATGAAAATAAGTCAAGTAACATCCAAAGAACAATGGGAAAAAGTCTATCAACTTCGCAAAGATGTATTTGTTACGGAGCAGGGGGTTGCTATCGAGGACGAATTCGATCAACATGATAATGATCCAACTACTATACATATTGTACTTGAAATAGAAGGTGCTCCTGCAGCAACTGGACGTTTGCGTGTTGTGAACGAACAAGGGAAATTAGAGCGTATTTGTGTGCATTCTAATTTTCGAAAGCATGGATTAGGAAAAGAAATTGTCCTCGCTTTAGAAGAGATTGTACGAAACAAAGGAATGCATACTGTTTATTTACATGGTCAAACCCAAGCAGAAAAGTTTTATCAAAAGTTGGGATACGAAACAAAATCAGAATCTTTTTTAGAAGACGGCATCCCACACTATGTAATGAAGAAAGATTTGGGACGAGGGGTCTGACCCTCTGTCCCATTATTTGATTAATAGATAGATAAAGTATGGTGCGCCTATTAAGGCGGTGACTATTCCAGCCGCGATTCCGTCTGGTTCTAAGACATTCCTTCCTATCGTATCTGCTATTAGTAATAATAACCCTCCTAACAGCATAGCAACTGGAAGGAATAATTGAAATCGTGGTCCCACAAGTGATTTTGCAATATGTGGAGCCATCAATCCCACAAAAGCAATACCACCCGTGACAGAAACTGCTGCGGCTGCCAATGCAACTGCCGCACCGATCAAAACAAATTGTTCCCTTGATTTATTTATTCCTAAACCAACAGACACATGATCATGTAAAGTTAAAATATTTAAACGATTCGCTTTATATAAGACAAATGGGAGCAACACCAACATCCAAGGTAACATGGCAAGAATAAATGGCCAATCTCCACCCCAAATATTACCTGCTAACCAGCTGGCTATAAAATCAACTTTTGCACGTTCAGCCGAAGAAATAATCACAATCATTACACCAGATAAGGCCATGGAAATACCAACACCCATTAATACAAACTTCACTGGTTGTAGTCCTTGATTTTTTTGATAGGAAAGTTTAAAAATCACAATCGCTGTCAAACAAGCACCAAGAAAAGCTATGACTGGTAGCAAATAAACAAAAGCGCCCGCTTCAACCGGGAAAAACAGAAAAAAGATAGCAATTGCTACACCAGAACCAGCATTTATCCCTATAATTCCTGGATCAGCTAAATCATTTTTTGTAATGCCTTGCAGAATTGCGCCAGAAGTGGCTAGCGCTATACCGGCTAGTATTGTAATCAAAACTCTTGGCAGGCGTATTGTAAATAAAATAAATTCTTCTTTCATTGTCCCTTGACCAAATAATGTAGGAAGTAATCGACTAACTGGTAGTGAAGCATATCCTAGTGCAATACTAATAAAAAATGCGCAAATAATTGCAAGGAATAAAAATAAAAGAATAATTCGTTGTTTTTTTATGATTGACGGATGAATCATGAGAAGGTTTTCCCTCCTTTATGTACTAGAAAAAGAAAAAAAGGTAACCCAAGTATAGAGACAATCGCTGCTATTGGTGTCTCATATGGTGCATGCAACGTACGTGCTAAGGTATCTGCTAACAACAAAAAGCTTGCTCCAACAAATGCAGAAATAGGAATAATAAAACGATAATCACTACCAACCATTGCACGTACAATATGTGGAATCATAAGTCCAACAAAGGTTAGATTACCAACTAGAGCAACAGAGGCACCAGTTAGTATGATAATAACAAGGAATAAAAGCCCCTTGATAGAGCGAGTACGCTGCCCTAAGCCAACAGCAACTTCTTCATTAAAACTAAGTATCGTTAGTTGTCTTCCTAGAAATAATGTGACAATCGTTGCGCCAACCATAGAAGGAATAATAATAGCTAATTGGTTCCAATTTGATCCAATGAGTCCACCGGCTGTCCACATGGAAATATCTTTTGAAATATGAAAATACAACCCTATCGCTTCAGCAATAGCTCCTAAAAACGCTGAAATGGCAGCACCTGCTAACACAATTCTAAAAGAAGAAAAGCCACCACGTTTAATCGAAGCAATACCAAACACAAGCGAAGCACCAACACCTGCACCAATAAAACAAGCTAGTAAAATTCCAAAATAATTAATAGTTGGTAACCAAGCTAATGTAATTGCCAAAGCTAAATTTGCTCCTGTCGTTAATCCTAACAAACCAGGGTCTGCTAATGGATTACGAGTTAAACCTTGCATTACAGCACCTGCTATAGCTAATCCCCCACCAACGAATATTGCTGCCACTTCACGTGGAAAACGAATCTCCCAAATAATTGAGGTCATATCGGTTTTACCCGAATCGGTAAAAGCATACCAAAGGTCAACAATCGTAATATCTGCTGCTCCAAACACTAGAGCGATTAACAAAGATAATAGCATGAGACCACATGCTAAAATCAATTGAAATATAAACGGCATCTTTTTCAGCAAAAATTATCGCTCCCTTACTCTAGTAAATCCAACAGATAATCTGTTAAATGTATGTATGAATAAACGGAAATCCATTGTGTAAATCTAAATTATCCTTAAACGATTTTAACATAAACATGCAATGAACAGGATTCTGATAAATTAGAATCCTGTTCATCTACTTACTCATTCTCTAAAAAACTTTTTTCAAAGAAATCTAATTGATAATCTAGTGTTGTTGCATCGTTAAAATAAAAAGTTTGTGCATCTACTTCATATACATGATCTTTTTTTACGGCTGGAATATTTTTATATGTTTCTGTTTCTTGAAAGGAGGTATCCGTTTCAGTATTCTTACTAAAAATCATATAATCACCAGCATACTCAGGTAATACTTCAGGAGAGATGGCATAGTAACCATCAGTTAATGCCATTTCTTTTACTTTCTCTGGCATTTTAAGTCCCATTTGTTGATATAAAATCTCTGTGCCTCGACCCCAATTATCTCCAAAAACATATAATTGTTTTTCAAAATTTTCAATTACTGTAACAGTAGCGTCTTTACCAATTTTTGCTTTTATATCTTCACCAATACGATTCGCACGTGCTTTAAAATCTTCTACCCATTTTCTTGCTTCTTCTTCTTTGTTTACTAGTTTACCAATTTCAATATGTTGGGTGAGATAGTCCACTTTGTTATAAGTAAAAGTAACCGTAGGTGCGATTTCTTTTAGTTTATCTGCATTATTAATATTCGATAAACCGATGATTAAATCTGGTTCAAGTTCAAGTAATTTTTCTAAACTCTCATCAGAAACTTCTTCTACATCTGCGAGTTCTTCGTCAAAATTCGGATTCATTTTAGACCAAGAATCTACACCAACTAGATTGATATCTAATTCCATTAAATTTCCTGCAAATGTAGATAATACTGCAACTCTCTTAGGATTAGCGGGAACTTCCACTGGACCATTCTCTGATTCATAAGTAACGGTTTCTGTTGTCTCTTTATCACCCGTATTTTCTGTTTCTTCTGTTTGATTCGTACATCCTGCAATAAATACGAGCATTGCTAGCAGCATAAATATTTTCTTCATCATATATTCTCCTCTTAATTTGCTTGTTTCGTTATTGATTGTTTAATAAGGTTATAGGTCATACACATTGGTCTGTTCGAACATGGATCTTGACACACACTTGCATCAATATGAAATACTCTCCTTAATACATCATGACAAACGACATCATCAGGGCTTCCTGTTTTTACAATCTCCCCTTGTTTCATTGCCACCATATAATCGGCGAAACGAGCAGCTTGATTAATATCATGTAAAACCATAACAATCGTTCTGCCTTCTGTTTGATTTAAATACTGAAGAAGCTCTAAGATTTCTAATTGATGCGCCATATCTAAATAGGTCGTTGGTTCATCTAAAAATATGATTTCAGTATCTTGCGCGAGTGCCATTGCAATCCAAACCCTTTGACGCTGTCCACCTGATAATGCATCAACAGATTCATGTTTATAGGAAAGGGTATTGGTCACTTCTAAGGCCCAATCAATCATTACTTTATCATGCTTTGTTAATCTTCCTAATCCTTTCTGATAAGGAAATCTTCCATATGATACTAATTCACCAACGGTTAGATCTGGCATACTTTCTGGTGTTTGCGGGAGAATAGCTAACTTTTGAGCTAATTCTTTTGTGTTTTGGGTATGAATAGAAGCACCATCCAAAACAACCTTCCCTTGATCTGTAGTAATGATCCGGGTCATAGTTTTTAATAATGTTGATTTCCCACAGCCATTTGCTCCGATAATCGCTGTAATCTTTTGATCAGGTATAGTGATCTCCATATTTTTCACAATTAAGTTTTCACCGTATCCAACAGATAAATTTTCCGTAAATAAACGAGACACAAAGTGACCTCCCTATCATTTCACATTGATAACGATTCTCATTTTCGCTTATAATGATAATATACTTATCTTAAGCAGCTTTTGTCAACTCAATTTTTAAAAATACGATTGATTATATAGAAATGGGGTAAATATAGTGACAACGAATACAACATATGATGTAACCATTATTGGCGGTGGTCCCGCCGGATTATTCGCTGCCTTTTATAGTGGATTACGTGGATTAAAAACAAAAATTATTGAATTCCAGCCATACTTGGGTGGTAAAGTACATGTTTACCCTGAAAAAATGGTATGGGATGTTGGAGGGGTTCCACCGTTATCTGGCGCAAAGTTAATTGATCAAATGGTAGAACAGGGATTAACATTTGATCCTACCATTGTTTTAAATACAAAAGTAACGTCCGTTACACAAGATGAACAGAAAATCTTCCACCTGCATACTAATGAAGGTGCTATACACGCAACAAAAACTGTTATCATTGCAATTGGAGGTGGAATCTTACAACCACAACGATTAGAATTAGAACATATCACTCATTTCGAACAAACTAATTTACATTATTTAATGAAACCACTAGCATATTTCAAAAACAAAGATATCCTTATCTCTGGTGGTGGACATTCTGCTATGGATTGGGCAGCTGAATTAGAACCTATTGTTAACAAAATCTATTTGACCTATCGTGGAGACACTTTCAAAGGGCATGAAACAGTTATCAAACATTTATTATCAAGTAAAAAAGTAACAAGCTTCTTTGAGACAAATATTACTAAGTTCATACCATCTGATTCAGGTGACACGATCGAACAAGTAGAATTGACTGAATTACACACTAATAAAAAACATCAACTAGCGCTTGATGACGTGATTGTTCATCATGGGTATATTCGAGATACAAGTTTGTTACAATATAGTCCTTTGCCAATCACTTTACATGATGATTATTTTATTGCAGGTAGTCCGTCTAGCGAATCATCTGTAGAGGGTATATATGCAGCAGGAGATATACTTCATCATGAAGGAAAGTTGCATTTAATTGCTGGAGCATATCAAGATGCAGCTAATGCAGTAAATATGGCAAAGAAATATATAGATCCTGAAGCTTCTAGACAAGCGATGGTGTCTTCCCATAATGATGAACTTAAACAAAGAAATAAAGCAATTATAAAAGAAATGATGGGACGAGGGGTCTGACCCTCTGTCCCAAAGGAGCTGTGTGTATTGAATCAATTAGATTTAATCTTTCAGAATCAAGCATCCTTTTTTAAACAAGGGGAAACAAGGTCTTTATCCTTTCGATTACAAGCATTGACCAATTTAAAAGAAGCAATAAAAAAGTATGAAGACAACATTCTTTCAGCAATTCAACAAGATTTAAATAAATCGGCATTTGAAGGCTTTCTAACAGAGATAGGAATATTATATGAAGAAATAGATTTTGTAAAGAAAAGGCTAAAGCATTGGATGAAGCCGAAACATGTAAAAACAGCGATCACTCATATTGGATCAAAGAGTGTGATCTATCCGGAACCTTATGGTGTTACATTAATCATTGCACCGTGGAATTATCCATTTCAACTAGCTGTTTCTCCATTAATTGGAGCTATAGCAGCTGGTAATACCGCAATCATTAAGCCATCTGAGTTAACCCCCCATACATCAGCGGTATTATCACAATTAATAGAGGATACCTATCGTTCCGATTATATTACCGCATTAGAAGGTGATGCCGAAACTAGTCAAGCCTTATTACAAAAGCCATTTGATTATATTTTTTTCACAGGTAGTACCTCTGTAGGTAAAATTGTCATGGAACAAGCTGCAAAACATTTAACTCCAGTTACATTAGAACTTGGAGGAAAAAGCCCCGCTATTGTACATGAAGATGCTAACCTCAAATTAGCCGCCAAACGTATCGCTTGGGGAAAGTTTACGAACGCTGGACAAACGTGTGTTGCACCTGACTACATCTATGTACATGATCATGTAAAGAAGACTTTTCTACAAGAACTACATCAAGCGATCACAGATTTATATGGTGAAAAACCATTAGACAATCAAGACTTTCCTAAGATTGTTAATGATAAACACGTTAATCGTCTACAGAAACTCATAGATGACGGCCATCTAATGTATGGAGGCAAATCTGATCTAGAAAAATGCAAAATAGAACCAACTATTTTGACAGAAATTGATTGGGAAATGCCAATCATGAAAGAAGAGATATTCGGTCCAATTTTGCCTATCATGACCTATAAAGAATTACCAACTGTTATTAGAGAAGTATCCGATCAACCAAAGCCATTAGCACTATACCTATTTACGGAAAGCAAACAAACCGAACAACAAGTCATTGATCAAATACCATTTGGTGGTGGATGCATAAACGATACGATTTATCATTTAGCCACGCCTTATCTTCCTTTCGGTGGCGTGGGGCATAGTGGAACTGGCTCCTATCATGGCAAAGCAAGTTTTGATACATTTAGTCACTATAAAAGCATATTAAAGCAAACAACAAAATTCGATCTACCGTTCCGATATCCTGGATCTGAAAAAGGATTTAGGCTAATTAAGAAGTTTTTTAAATAATGTTTATAAACGTGCGATCACGGTGATATACCTATTAGAGGTGAAGACGTGATGGCACATTTTTTTGTTGGAGCAGCAATTATTTTTATTGGTTTAAACTTATATTACTTTTTCATGAATAAAACGTATCGAAAAAGTTATTTTAGTACAGCCTTATTCTTTAAGCTTTTTTTCGTATTAATTGGAATTACCTTTGGGTTTGCCGTGCTTTATTATGCCTTGGCTCAACAGGATACTATATTAGTTGAATCAATTTCTAAGCGAGAGCCGATTGATCATAGTTTCTCAAACCTTCTTTATTTTAGCGGTGTTACCATTTTATCTATTGGTTATGGTGACATGCTACCAGTAGGAACAGCTCGATTTTTTTCTATCATCGAAGCAGCAATTGGTGTATTATTACCAACGGCTTACTTTCTCAAAGCACTTGATCGATCAAAAAAAAAGAATGATGAATAATTTAATTTTATAAATCCCTTGATCCTAACGTTACGTCATAGATTATGCTTAATTTACAAAGGAGGCGAAGAGAAAATGAAAGTCAAAGAAGTAGCTGATTTAGTCCATATTAGTGTGCGCACACTACATCATTACGATGAAATCGGGCTTTTAAAACCAGATACAATAACTCAATCAGGGTACCGTAACTATTCTCAGAAAAACTTGGATGACTTACAACAAATTCTCTTCTTTCGAGCACTCGATGTTCCTTTGAAAAAAATTATAGAAATCATGCAAGATCCAACCTATGATCGAAAAAAGACATTACAGCTACACCGACATAATCTTTTACAAAGACAAAAGCAAATTACTCAAATGATTGAAAAGATTGATCGGACATTATTGCATGATGAAGGAGAGATCATGATGACGAACGAAGAAAAGTTCAAGGGATTTAGCTTTACTAACGTGAATCTTTACGAAAAAGAAGCAAAAGACAAATGGGGCAACCAAACAGTCGATGAGGTAAATAAACGAATCAAAGGAAGTGAAGAAGAATTAACTACTCGCATGAATCAAATTTATGCTGATCTAGCTACTATTCGTCACACATCCCCAGCATCTGAAGAAGCACAAGTACAAATTGAAAAATGGTTTTACCTTCTAAATGAGATGGGGAACTATTCGCTAGAGACTTTTGCAGGTTTAGGGGAAATGTATGTAGCAGATGAACGATTTACTAAAAATATTAACCAATTCGGTGACGGCCTAGCGACTTTCATGCGCGATGCAATGAACTTTTATGCCAAAAATCATAATTAATTGAGACTTTCATTCTTTTACTAACAATAAACAAAGATTCTCATTTATCACTGACATCATCCATCATTTCAATAGGAAGCGGTGGGTGATTTTTTCCGGATTTATGTTAAAATTAAACAAAGGAAGTGATCTTATTTTAACTAATTTTAAGCAATGGTTATTGGATTCTAAAAACGACTTGGCTTGCCTACTCTCCATTCCCATCGTCTTAATATCATTTAATTTAGTATTAGATTCTATCGATCAATTAACTATATTATTAGGAATTGTGCTGTTCTTTATCACTTTCATAACCTTTAGATTGATAGAAACAGCAATGCGTTTTATTTTAGGAGATAAAAATAAAGATTTTTCAAATTTACCTTTTCTATTATTAATAGTAATATTCATAACAGCAATTATAAATAATGTGGTTTTTTAATTCTAATTTTGAACTTTTGTCACAAAAAATAATCCATCTATGCGTGGAGCATTCGACGGATCATTACCCTTTAAACTCATTAAGAATCACACTTGTTCCACTAGTAGACGGCTGAAGATCTAAGGCTTTTATTCCAGCTACTTGCCATGCGTCTCTTAATTGTGCGCTTTTGTTCTCACCCTCAACAAAAGCAATGCCACAATCACCACCACCAGCACCAGATGATTTACCACAACCATATGTTGCAGCAATTTCTGCTAATTTTTCTAATTGAGGTGTTTCAATCTTTACGTTTGCTAATCGACTAATTGAACGTAAAACTTCTCGATTACGCTCAATTCCATCAAGCACAAGCGTTATCTTGTTCTCTTTACAACCTTGAACAATCTGTTGAACAGCCGCTAAAGAATCTCTCAAAAACGCATGATAGTTTTTTGGATTATTCCTTTGATAACTACGAATTTTATTGACCATCGGAGCGGTTGCTGCTGCTTTACCAGTCCACCCTACACAGAACTGCAAACTTTTAGGCAATTGCAATCGTTCAACATATAGGCTTGGCCACTTCATAGAAACAAGTTCCTTGATTGTTAATGGTTGATCTAGTTGTTCCAATAACCAAACCCCATCAAACGCAACATAATACAACCATCCGCCATATGTAGAAGCTGCTATATCTGCACATGAACCATTTCCTTGTGTTTTAAAGTGTGCAATGGAGGCAAGTTTAAAAATTTCATCCTCTGTTGGCTCTTGTTCTTTCTGTAACTTCAATATAGCTGTTATGACCGCTACAACAATGGCTGCACTAGAACCTAGTCCATACTTCTTTCCGGATTCATCATCCAGCTCACTAGATACTGTTAAGTGAAAAGGAATGATTGGATCAGATAAATAACGATAAACAACTTGCATTGCTTGATGAATAAAACGAAGACGATTATTGTTAATAGAGAAATGAACTTGTTTCTCATCATAATGCCAGCTAAGGTTTTCTAACCCTAACTGCGGCAAATCCAATTTATTATGGTTACTTTCTGTAATTTGAACGGTAATATATCGATTAACTGCAACAACAACTCCAGGCTGATTCGGTTCAGTTACCGCATATTCACCCGCAATCAGTAATTTACCTGGTGTTTTAATTTGATAAGAACAAGCTTGCATAAAAGTCCTTCTCCCATTCCTTGTTTTAATCTGTTAAATACGTAATACCAGGACCCACACGGCAATGATGGATGTCATGAACAACATGCAAAAACGCAAGCGCATCATGAATCTTTTGTTCATCTTCAGGCTGACAGACAACTTTAACATTAGGACCAGCATCAATCGTGAAATATGCCTCAATTCCTCTTTCACGAAGTGCTTGAACTTCTTGCATCACTTCGACTGTTGCACTCTGCCAATACATAAATGGCGGGTTCGCACCGAGGGTTGTTGCATGCATTTTTAACGCATTTGCTTCTACGACTTGTCCAAGCTTAGTGAAGTCTCTTTCTTGCAAAGCTTGTTTAATTGTAATTAGATCTTCTTCAACCGCTTCTAACCACCCAGCGAAAAAAGGAGAGGTTTCAACGGTCCGCTTCATTCCTGCTCGAGATAGCACCTTTTTTGCTTTCGTCGTCACCTCTACGGATAGCACACGTAAATCCCATGCATCTGTGTCCAAAATAGGGGCTGCGTAACAATCAGATCCATCTTCCTCTATTCCTTTGTTCCACTCAACATAACCACCAAAAATGGACCGACTAGCAGATCCAGATCCTTGTCTTGCTAATTGTGAAAGTTCACGTTGGTTCAGATTCAATCCAATCGCTTTTGCAGAAGCAGCAGCTAAAGCGGCATATCCTGAAGCAGAGGAAGCAAAACCTGCAGCAGTTGGCACATGATTCTCGGAATCTACTTTAGCATATATTGTTCGGTTAGCCTTTGTACGAACTCTATCTAAAAACTGAGCTACTTTTTTCATTTCATTTGATTCTGCTTGTTTTCCATTTAAAAAAAATTGATCTGATTGCAGTAATTCATCAAATTCCACCGTTGTAATCGTATAAAATTTATCCAATGTTACCGACAAGCTATTATTTGTAGGGAGAAATAACTGTTCATCTCGTTTACCCCAATATTTAATTAATGCAATATTTGTATGTGCTTTAACTGACGCTCTCATCTTCTGGCTCCTTTTAATTACGTTCCACTAACTGACGTTGTATATTGCTCTTCATCATGTCCAATTTGAAAATGCCATGTTTGATCTGCCCCCGCATGTAAAAACCTTTCCGCTAGACTTTTTGCATGAGCTGCATGTTTCGCAAGTGCAATAATACAACCACCACGACCACCACCTGTAAGCTTTGCACCAAGTGCTCCAGCTTGATGTGCAATTTTCACTAAGTGATCTATTCCTGCATCACTAACACCTAGACTGACCAATTCTTTTTGTGCACGGTTTAAAATTTCACCTAAAATAGAATGATTACCTTCTTGTAAAGCCTTCTTTGCCTCTTTTGTTAAATGGCCTAATGATTTTATTGATTGCCTTGTTTGATCAGTAATTGATTTATATTTTTCTTTAATACTCGAAACCGCTGCGTGTGTGTCACCTATTCTCCCAGTATCAGCTACCACCAAATGAAAAGCATGTTTTATATCTACTTGTTCAATTGCTTTGTCTTTTTCAAACCATATAGGAACATCACTGCTTACTGCCTCCATATCGATTCCACTTGGACTACCATGCGCATATGTTTCCGCTAAATGAACAAGTTCCAATAAATCGTTTTTTTCCAATGGCTGATCAAAAAAGTGATATAAACTACGCACAACAGCAATTGCGATCGCCGCACTAGAGCCTAGCCCTCTACCAATCGGAATCGTTGACTTAATGTGCATACGAAAATGGTTAGCTTGTTTATTAAGTTTTTTACATGTTTGTTCAATACAAGCAGCAATACCTTTTAGTTTTTCTGGAATACTATTTAATGGTCCCACATAAAAACTACTTTCAAGCAATACAGGACCTTTATGTGGTGTGACTACTGATTTCACATGTATCGATGGAAATGGTAAAGCAATTGCTGGCTCTCCATATACAACGGCATGTTCACCTACTAAAATCAGTTTACTATGTGCGCTACCTATTGCTGTTTTTTGCGGTAGTTCTAACATGTTGCTGCCTCTCCTTTATTTAACACGTTTTCTTCTGCATCCTCAAGAACGATTCCCAAACGTACTTTAAGATAAACTTGCAAGTTGTGTGACAATCCATGGTGCAGCGTATAATACCATAAACTGCACACCATAATTAATGCCTAACCGATGCATAAAACCAGCTACCAAGCCAATTAATAACACACCGCCAATATTAACTAAACCACCATCCATATAAGCCAACAGTAGAACTAAGCCAAAGAACAGACCTAGCATCGCTTCATGTGGCACCCATTTAAATACAAATGTACAAATTTGTTGTGCGTATTTTACAATAATGAAATAAGTTATCACAATTGCAACAATCGCACCTATTGCAACTGCCCAAACGAAGTCAGCGTTAGAAAGAATATGGTGCATATTATGTTCCAATGTAAACACTGGTGGCGCATTAAACAATGCATTCGCTGGACCAATTGCTACAGGTGACAACGGGATACCTAATGCAATCAATGGAATAAGTGTACCAGCAATATAAGAAGCATTGGTTAGAGCATCCATGCTCGAAATCGCCAATGAACTTTTCTTTACCGGATCTTTCACCCTAGAAGAAACTAATTCGCCTAATAATATCGTTATCCCCACTGGGCTTAAAATAAATAGAATGGAACCAAAAAATGACGATAGTGTACTTATACTTAATTCTTGTTTTGTTAAAATCTTAAATGGATTTGGAATTCCTTTATAACGATTATCTTTATTTAATGTTATCGTTTTTGTTCCATAACGATTCATTGCTTTTCTTTTATCTTTATTTAATAACTCAAATAATGTTAAAATAACCGGACCAATTGTAATCCCTAAAAAGAAAGAAATAAAAACATTTGTACCTTCTGGGACTACACCTACTCCCCAATATAAATAACGTAAGCCTTGTATTAGTATAGCAAATGGTACAATGGACGCAAGAGCTATCCACCTATTTCTTGACATTAATGCTAAAATGATTGCACCACCAAACAAAATTTGGTTCGTATAGGTCTGAATAACATCCGAAAAAGGAATGAGTGCATTTGCTAGAAGTAAACTTAACGGTACTGCTACAATTGTACCAATAACAGATCCTGATGCCATTTTTCGAATACTCAGATCAGATTTACCGTGTTTTTTTAAAACAAGTGCATGTTCCACCATCGGAGCAGCCATGACACCTCCAGGAATCCCTGCTACTGCAACCGGAATAGAATCAGTCAATTTTTTTGCAATAATTGCCGCAATAAAAAATGTTAATATAACAATTGGCTCTAACCCTGTTAATACTAAAACCAATGTGACAGGTGCTAGTACGGCGGTCTCATCTGTACCAGGCGCAATTCCTATAATTGTATAAATAAATGTCCCTGCTACAGCTGCTATAATCATCTGAATAATTAACGCGATATCCATTATGCTTCCCCATTCTCAACTGTTTTAAATTTTCTTTTTGGTTTAATTACCATACTAGAAATAATAAATCCTATTAGTGATCCAATCAAACCAAAATATAATGGTTTTGGCTCTTCATTCGGAGCAATAAAATATGCGCCAAGTGTAAAGGCACTTGTAAGAACTAATGCAAATACCAAATGTCTTATATTTACAAGATCTGCCCACACCTCAATATTATCTTCTTTTGTTACTTGGTTTTTTTCTCTCATTTCCTCACTCCTTCAATCAAAAATTCATGATTAAACTGGATTTTTATTATAATGTTATTACTATTTACAATCAAATATAATTTAGTGATATACGTCACAATTTTACCAGAAATGAGGGTGTTTCTGAAATGGTTTGCATTTTATAATTAAATCTTCATTTAGTTAAGAGATAGTAACCAATATACGATTAAGAAACACAGTCGTATTTTCCATCTGTTCTCTAGTGTGATAAAGTATACTTAGACATAAATTAGAATGATTTGGAGGGGGATATTTTGAAAAAAACGCTAACATTAGCTGGTTCTGATTCTAGTGGTGGAGCAGGCATACAAGCAGACCTAAAAACGTTTCAAGAACATCAGGTATATGGAATGACCGCACTTACTTCCATTGTCTCAATGGCACCTAAAGATTGGAGTCATCAAGTAACACCTATAGACGTTTCAACGGTAGAAAAGCAATTGAAGACTATTTTATCTGTAGGTATTGATGCTATGAAAACAGGTATGCTTGGCTCAGTAGAAATTATTGAACTTGGTGCGAAAGAAATTAAAGCACATAATTTAGATAAAGTAGTAATCGATCCCGTTATGGTCTGCAAAGGCGAAGATGAAGTATTGCAACCTGAAAATACAGATGCAATGCGTGAGCTACTATTACCACTTGCAACAATTACTACACCTAACCTATTTGAAGCTGGTCAGTTAGCACAAACAGGACCAATAAAGACAATTGAAGAAATGAAACACGCAGCTGAAAAAATTATTGCCTTAGGAGCAAAAAATGTAGTGATTAAAGGTGGTAAATCCTTAGATCATGATAAAGCACTCGATCTTTTCTATGACGGTAATGAACATATTCTACTAGAAAAAGATAAAATTGATACTAGTTATAATCATGGTGCAGGTTGTACATTTGCTGCTGCTATTACTGCTAATTTAGCAAATGGAAAAACAGTTAAAGATGCTGTAGTAGCTGCAAAAGATTTTGCTCACGCAGCCATTAAAAACGGATGGAAATTAAATGAATTTGTCGGTCCAGTAAAACATGGTGCATACAATAAAAAATAATCTTTGAGTAAAAGCGGAGTCAATTGACTTCGTTTTTTCTTTATCCTTAAATTATTTAATGCTAGCGATAATGGTCTGTGAACTATAATTAGATTGAAATCTAATTAGCTATATGTTAAATTAGATTACAATCTAATTAGGTTAAAAGGAGAATGAAAATGCAGTTAGATAAGCTTGTTAACTATCATAAAGCGCTAGGAGATCCAACACGTATCCGTATTATTGTACTACTTCAACAGAAACCCCTTCATGGTCAAGCAATCGCACATAAATTAGGCTTAAAACCAGCTACTATTACTCACCACATGTCAAAATTACGAAATATCGGACTAGTTTATCAACGAAGAGATAAAAATACGATTTATTTTTACCTTGATCAAAAAAAGCTTGAGCAGAGTGCAGCAGCTATTACACAGTTAGGTGTGCATACTATGTTCAAACAAGAGATGACAAAAGAAGAGAAAGATGCAATCATAAAAAATTTCTTGCTTCCGGACGGTACATTAAAACATTTACCTAGCCAGCAAAAGAAGAAAATACTTATCTTGGCTTATTTAATTCGCGATATACAACCCCATCATATTTATTCTGAACATGAGATAAATGTATATATTCGACAGTATCATGAAGATTATGCCACCATTCGAAGAGAATGGGTTATGCATCAATTCATGTTTCGTAAAAATAATGCTTATGAGTTAAATCCAAAAGAGATGTGGCCTGTCGTTTATGAATGAATGTTAGAAAAACGCATGAAATCAAAAGGTACCACTTTAAAAAGTTAAATTTAATACAAACTTTTATAAATGGTATCTATTAACTGTTGCTTTCATGCGTTTTCTTATTAAAAGATTAATTCATACGTTTAATAATCACTTGTTGACTTTTTCCCTTGTACAATAGACACACTTGCGCTAGCACCTATACGGGAAGCACCTGCTTGAACCATTGCTTCTGCTGTTTCTTGATCACGTACACCACCCGAAGCTTTTACACCAATATGTTCGCCAACTGTTTGGCGCATCAAACGAATATCTTCGACTGTTGCTCCACCAGTAGAAAAACCGGTAGATGTTTTGACATAATCTGTTCCTGCTTCAACAGCTAACTTGCATGCTATTTCTTTTTCTTCATCAGTTAATAAGCATGTTTCAATAATTACTTTTACTAGTGCTTTTCCTTTAGCAGCATCAACTACAGCTTGAATATCCGATTGAACTAGATCATGGTTTCCATCTTTCAATGCGCCAATATTAATTACCATATCCACTTCTGATGCACCATTATGAATCGCGTCTTTCGTTTCTAATGCTTTCACTTCAGAAGTTGATGCTCCTAAAGGAAAACCGATCACAGTACAAACAGCCACATCTGATTCAGTTAATAAGTTAGCCGCTTCCTTCACCCAAGTTGGGTTCACACAAACAGAATAAAAACCATGTTCTTTCGCTTCCTGACACAATGTAGTAATTTGTTCTTTAGTTGTATCAGGTTTAAGTGCAGTGTGATCGATTTTGTTTGCAAGTTGATTTACCATTGTTATTCCTCCTGGTTTTTGTTTGGTTCTATTGTCACTTCTTTATTCAGCATTTGATAGGTCATCAGATACGAAGGCACCTGGTAATAAATCACTCACCGTAGTCTCCTGTATGTCACCATGCAAGTTGGTTAACACTACTTTCATATCCGGTTCACATAATTCAGCTAAAACTTGACGACAAGCTCCGCATGGTGATACAGGACGATCGGTATCAGCAACAACTACAAGTAGATCAAATGTACGAGCACCCGAAGCGTAGGCGTGAAACAGAGCAGTTCGCTCCGCACAATTAGCTAAGGAATACGCGGCATTTTCAATATTACATCCATGAAAAACTTCCCCATCAGTTGTACGTAATGACGCACCAACTTTGAACTTTGAATAAGGTGTGTAAGCCATCTCTCTTGCCTTTTTAGCCTCTTCAATCATCTTTTCTTTTATTACCATCGCATTTCCTCCTCAGCTTAACCTATTAATATATTCGAACTAAGACATCTTTAATAAAACGCAAGAACGATTCTCTTACTTTTTCTGTCGTTTCAATTACTTCATCGTGTGACAATGGTTGATCTAAAATACCTGCTGCCATATTTGAAATACAAGAAATACCTAAACAAGCCATACCAGCATGTCGTGCTACAATAACTTCTGGTACAGTAGACATGCCAACCGCATCTCCACCTAGTGTCTGTAACATACGGATTTCAGCTGGTGTTTCATAACTTGGACCAGTATTCCATACATAGACCCCTTCTTTTAAAGCTAAATTCATCTCTTTTGCTACGTCATGTGCAATAGTTTGTAATGTCTTATCATATGCAGTGGACATATCGGGGAAACGAACACCCAGTTTTGATTCGTTTGGCCCTATTAATGGATTTTGTCCTGTATTATTTATATGATCTGTAATTAACATTAGATCACCAGGATTTAAATCTGGATTCACCCCACCCGCTGCATTTGTTACAATTAACTTTTCTACTCCTAGTTCTTTCATCACACGAACAGGAAAAGTAACTGCATCCAGTTCATATCCTTCATAAAAGTGAAAGCGCCCTTGCATAGCAACAACTGGAACTCCCATTAAGGTTCCGCTAACGAGTTGTCCTGCATGCCCTTCTACTGTTGAAACAGGAAAACCTGGAATCGTTTCATATTTAATTTTTACTGGATCTTCAATTTCATCCGCAAGCATTCCTAAGCCAGAACCAAGAATTAGTCCCACTTTTGGAGTTTTTGATAGTTTTTCAGCAATATACGAAGCGGCTTCTTCGATTTGTTGCAGATTCATTCGTTCTCCCTCCTTACTTAATATCTTTTAGAAAACTCGTACCATGCTCTGGCATTTCAATCTCAAAATTGTCTGCAATCGTTGCACCAATATCAGCAAATGTTTTTCGTATTGATAATTCTTCCCCAACTGTAATTCCTTTGTGATGGACGAGCAACGGTACATATTCACGCGTATGATCTGTACCGTGATGAACTGGATCGTTTCCATGGTCTGCCGTAATAATTAGTAGATCATCTTCTTTTAATTTGTTTAATACTTCTGGCAGTCTTTGGTCAAATGTTTCCAAAGCTTTACCATAACCTTCTGGGTCTCTACGGTGTCCATATTTCGCATCAAAATCAACTAAGTTTAAAAAATTTAGCCCTTTAAAGTCTTTGTCCATTGATTGAATGAATTTTTCCATACCATCGTCATTATCTTTTGTTCGAATAGCCTCTGTTACTCCTTCACCATCATATATGTCTGAAATTTTGCCTAAAGCAACTACATCATAACCACTATCTTTCATCTCATTCATCACTGTTCTTCCAAATGGCTTTAAGGCATAATCATGACGGTTAGATGTTCGCTCAAAGGCACCTGGTTCACCGATGAATGGACGTGCAATAATACGACCGATCATGTACTTATCATTTTTAGTTAATGCACGTGCTGTTTCACAGATTTCATATTGTTCTTCAATAGGAATAATATCTTCATGTGCAGCAATTTGCAATACAGAATCTGCAGACGTATAAACAATCAGCGCTCCTGTTTCCATATGCTCTTGTCCTAATTCTTTAATGATTTCTGTACCAGAAGCAGGTTTATTACCAATGATTTTCCTACCAGTTTTTTCTTCTAGTTGCTGTAATAAATCGTCTGGAAACCCATCAGGAAATGTTTGAAATGGCTGATCAATATAAAGACCCATTATTTCCCAGTGACCTGTCATTGTATCTTTTCCATTTGATGCTTCCTGCATTTTTGTAAAATGCGCAAGTGGCTGTGATGATTTTTCAATTCCTTGAATCTCTCGAATATTACTAAGCCCTAACTCACCGATTGTCGGCATATCTAAACCGTTCATTGCTTCTGCAATATGCCCTAATGTGTCTGCACCAACATCATCAAATTTCGCTGCATCTGGGGCTTCTCCTATACCCACTGAATCCATTACAATGACAAAAACTCGTTTAAACGGTGTACTCATAAAATATCGTCCTTTCTATTTAAAATATAGTTTTTATCCAATCTACAATTATGCCGCCAAAATAAATTCCTACGATCCCAAGCACACCTGTGAGCACTGGTGGGGCTGGTAATGGTAGTTTTAAAAACTTAAATAAAATACCAACAATGATACCTGCTACTAAACTTAAGATAAGCTCTTTCATTGTCACTCTCCTACTTTATACTATTGTACCCACACCGTGGTGTGATGTCCAACCTTTCAACAGGGTTTATTGATCAATTACACCGTAAATTAATTCATTGACTACAGGCAATTGATCTCCAATCGTATATGCTTGCTTAATTTTTTCTATTACTTCAGCAACATCAGCCTGATTACTATGAATCGTCACAATTGTTTCGCCTTCTTGAACCGCATCACCGACTTTCTTATTCAATACAAGGCCAACAGCTAGATCAATTATTGATTCTTTGGTCATCCGACCAGCTCCCAACATACTAGCCGCAATACCTATTTCATCAGCTACTATTTCTGTAACATACCCGTCTCTTTTTGCCTTTACTTCTATTTGATTTGCTGCTGTTGGTAACTTGCTAGGGTCGTCTACAACAGAGGCATTTCCACCTTGTGATGCGACAAATGTTTTGAATTTTTCTATTGCTTTTCCAGATTCCATCACTTCTTCTAACAACATACGCGCTTGGTCAATGGAATCTGCTTTGTTTGCTAAATAAACCATTTGACTTCCTAGAGTCAGACATAATTCATGTAAATCGCTTGGTCCATTTCCATTTAGTGTATCAATTGCCTCTTTCACCTCTAGTGCATTTCCGATAGCCATACCAAGTGGTTGATTCATATCAGAGATAACCGCAATCGTATTTCGTCCTGCACCGTTACCTATTTCAACCATTGCTTTTGCTAAAGCTTTTGCATCTTCTAAGTCCTTCATAAAAGCCCCTGATCCTGTTTTAACATCTAATACAATAGCATCTGCACCAGAAGCAATTTTTTTACTCATAATCGAACTTGCAATTAATGGAATCGAATTAACTGTTGCTGTCACATCTCTCAAACTATACAATTTCTTATCTGCTGGCGTTAAATTTCCACTCTGACCAACAACAGCAATTTTATTTTGATTTACTAATTGATTAAACGTTTGACTGTTTAATTCCACTTGAAATCCTTCAATTGATTCTAATTTATCAATGGTTCCACCTGTATGACCAAGACCTCTTCCAGACATCTTTGCTACAGGAACATCTAAAGCAGCCACAAGTGGAGCTAAAATTAATGTTGTTGTATCTCCAACCCCACCAGTACTATGTTTATCTACTTTAATCCCCTCAATATCAGATAGATCAATTTGATCTCCTGACTCTACCATTGCCATTGTTAAATGAACACGTTCTTCTTTTGTCATATCCTGAAAATACAATGCCATTGCTAATGCAGACATTTGATAGTCAGGAATTTCATCGTTGGTATATCCTGTAACAATAAAATCAATCTCTTCTTTGGATAGTTCTTTACCATCTCGTTTTTTCGCAATAATATCTACCATTCTCATGTTTATCTTCCTTCCCTCTTAAAAATTATCTTTCATTAAAAAAACATTCCTGCTACCGCAGCACTTAACAAAGAAGCTAGCATCCCTGCTACTACAGCACGAAGGCCTAAAGTTGCAATGTCTTTACGACGACTAGGAGCCAATCCACCTAAACCACCTAATAAAATAGCCATAGAGCTTAAATTAGCGAAACCACATAATGCAAAACTTACTACTAAATTTGTCTTGTCTGATAATGAATTCATTTCAGAAGCAAAGGACGAATACGCAACAAATTCATTTAATACTAATTTTTGACCAATAAAGCTTCCTGCTGTAACTGCTTCAGACCAAGGAACACCGATTGCAAAAGCAACTGGGGAGAAAAGATATCCTAAAATACCTTCCAATGTTAACCCACCAAAAATACCTAAAATGCCGTTAATCAACGCAATTAATGCAATAAAAGCTAATAACATTGCACCTACATTCAGAGCTAGCTTTAATCCATCACTCGCCCCCTTAGCAGCAGCATCAATAACATTTACAGTTTCTGTATCCTTTTCTAATTTAACCTCATCTGTTGTTTGTGATGTTTCTGTCTCAGGCATTATCATTTTAGCCATAATTAATCCTGAAGGTGCAGCCATAAAACTAGCAGCTAATAAATATTCAAGTGGTACGCCCAATAACGAGTAACCAACTAACACTGATCCAGCAACAGAAGCAAGCCCACCTGTCATAACTGCAAACAATTCAGATTTTGTCATTTTTTCTAAAAATGGTCGTACAACTAATGGTGCTTCGGTCTGTCCTACAAAAATATTGGATGCTGCTGAAATCGATTCTGTCTTACTAGTACCTAATAATTTAGATAATGCACCACCAATGATTTTAATAAACCACTGCATAACCCCTAAATAATACAAAACAGATATAAGTGCCGAGAAGAATATAATAATTGGTAACACATGAAAAGCAAAAATACTCCCAAATTCATTACTATTTGCTAGTGTACCAAATAAAAAACTAATCCCCTCATTAGCATAAGAAATTATGTCTTGCACACGTAGTGTGAACCATTTTAACGCTTCTCGACCAGCTTCCCACTTTAAGACGATAAATGCAAAAATTATTTGGATGGATAGACCACCTAAAATTGTTCGTGCACGAATCGATTTCTTACTTGAAGATAAAAGAAACGCAATGGATAATACAACTATTATACCGAAAATCCCCCACAATAGGTTCATGATGAACAACTCTCTTTCTATCTGTAATTTGGACAACTTTATTTAATTTATCCCTTAATACGTAAGCAAAGTATAAACCAAACCAATCATTGGAACCCCTTACATATTACCTTACATTTATGATAAAGGTTAGACGTCCAACAAGTCAATTGTTAATTTATTCATTTCATAAAAAAATTGATGACATTCTGTACCATGTCATCAATTTTAACAAATTCCTACCATTATAGGATTCTTTTTCTAAATACATTAAAACTAACTTGGTCTGATCTAAAAAAGTTTAATGAATATAATATTGGTTTGTCCATTGTATCATAGTGAATTTGCTTTAAAACGAGCAACGGTATATCTGGTTCACACTTTAAAATATTAGATATTTCTTCGTGATAGCCAATTGTTTTTATATCTGCTTTTGCATAACTAATTGTAATTCCAGCATCATTTTGTAGTGAATCAAATATGGATTGACCGTGCATTGCAAAGTCTTTATCTAGCAATTTTGCTGGAATCTTATCTATACAATAAACAAGGGGGTCTTGATTCGCAGTACGAACACGTTTTACGAGCATGACCTTTTCATTTTGATTCATTTCCAATTCAGAAATATCATCGCCGTGTGGATCAACAAAACCTGTGAAAAGCAATTTTGTACCAGGAACTTTCTCTTCCCTTTTTATCATATCAGTAATACTAAACAGCTCTTCAATACCTCCAGAAAAAATTGGCTTCTTATTGACAAAGGTGCCTACACCATGCTTGCGAATAATAATATTTTCTTCCTCTAATATTCGCAATGCTTCTCTTAATGTATTCCTCGAGACATGCAATTCTTTGGAGAAGTCTGTTTCTGATGGCAAGCGTTCGCCAGGCTCCAATTCGCCCTCTTTTATCTTCGCTTTTATTTGCTCAATAACAACGAGATATCGTGGTGTTTGATAGTTATAATCCATAACCTTTCCCCCTCTAGATAAATACTCCTATACGTTTAGCGTTTACATTATTATTGTTACAGTCTGTTTTATTATAGCACGGATGTGTTCTGTAATTAAGATACGTCATAGGTGAAAACAAATGAATTAATTCGCCCAAGCAGAATTTGCTTAAAGGCATAGGATGTAATGTAGATTTATTATACTATTTTACGGGGGGAAAACAAGATGAGCCATTGTGGTGGATATGATAATACGTTTGTCTTGATTGTAGTACTGTTTATTCTTCTTATAATCGTTGGCGCTACATTCTATGGATAATCACAGGTAATTCAGAAGAGATTGAAAAATCTCTTCTTTTTTATTTTCTAGGACACTTTCCCAAGAGCTTTCACCCACCTTGCATATAATAAATGGAACCTCCAATATAAGAGTTCCTTTGTTTCTTGGATAAACAGAATCAAAAAATTTGGAAGGAGAAGATCAATGACTCCATACAGCAATATGTATAATCCACCTTATCGACAAGATGATAGAAGAAGACCCGGATTTGGATTTGGTGGTCCGTTCTCAGGATTTGGTATATTCCCTGGTCCAGGATTCGGTAGACCTGGATTCGGATTTGGTAGACCCGGATTTGGATTTGGCTCACCTTTAATTGGCTTTGGCGTCCCATTCTTAACTGGTGTAGCAGCTGGGGCTTTATTGACGCCAGGTTATGGGCCCGGGTACGGACCAGGATTTGGGTATCAGCCTTATCCACCGTATCCTTATTATTAACAGATTAGAATGAGTTTTGTTTCTAAAACAAAGCTCATTTTTACATATCAATTCAGATATGGGTGAACGCACAATTTAATACGTACAAGTTGAGTGTTGTCTGTTTCTAACATAGGATGTGATATGAGTCTAATAGGCTTTAGTAATTAACTTTTCATGTAAGGAGTAGATCTAATGTATTCAGATAATTTACATGGTTACAATCATCTGTACAATGATACAGATTTGTATAATTGGTCACCACAAGACCCTAGTATTTATTCAGAAACAGATGAACAGAGACAATTATTTCCTTGGCTCCCGTCTTTCGGAGGAGGGCAAGGAGGACCAGGTTCACCACCTCCCTTTCCACCTCCAGGACAAGAGCAGCAATCTGGGCCACCTATGGGACCACCACCTGGATTCACACCTTCTCAAACACAGCAAGCTCAAACTTTTGCAGTTGACCCAGGGAGTATTCGTGGATGCTTATATCGCTACACTTATATCTGGCTAAGAGGATTCCAACAATTCTGGTTTTATCCAACTTATGTGGGACGCAGATCTGTTTCCGGATATCGTTGGAATGGTTTTAGATGGATCTATTTTGGAATTGACTTACGCCAAATTCAATCATTTACTTGCTTCTAACACAAACAAAGCGGCAAGATCAATAGTTGATCTGCCGCTTCATCTTGCTTCCGCTTACTTATTCTGTTCATCTTTTTTTATTATTCGCTACTTTATTTTGAATGTTCCCTTTTGCTTTATCCTTCTTATCTCCTACTTGAAGTCTTGGATCATCTTTCGCATTACCAACTTGATCCTTTACCTCACCCTTCACTTTACTAACAACACTTTTCAAACAAGGGCTTTGTTATATCAACACTTTATTCATTAAGTAATGTTTTAATTTCTTCTATATTAAATGGCTCTTCAACTTGTACTCCATTAACAAATATACTCGGCACGGATTCAATCCCTAGATCACGTGTATATTTTCTCGTAACATTAATAGCATCCAACTCGTTGTCTTGAAGCATCGTATCTTGATCAAGATTGTATTCTGAAATAATATCCTTAATATATTGCTCTGTTCCCCAAGCTTCTTGTTGACTTTGAGAATCGCTCATTATCCTTTCAGCAATTTCATAATATTGTTCTTTGTTGTAGTAAATAAGATTTTGATCAAATTTAGAAAGTCGTAAAGATGCATCATTTAAATAGACCATTGATTGCATTCTGAATTTGGCTTTACCATTTTCAATATATTCCTGCTCTAATTCAGGCAGAATTTCATTCATCCATTGTTTACAAGCTGGACATGAATAGTCAAAGGCTAAGAAGATTTCATTCTCTGCCTCTTTATCACCTAAATATACTGTTTTTTGTCCATCAATTGGTGTTGTATCAACCGCTTTATCCAGTGATTTAGTCGTATCATTATCAGACGTATTGGTTGTGTCATTCGCATCGGTTGTATCCGTTGTTGTACTTAAACCTAGCAGAACAGCCATACCAATAACAACAACAGCAAAAATAGAACCTAATATAATTAATGACTTTCTTTTCATTCCTTTCCCCCCTAAATGCTCACTATTTATAGTGTTTACTTTACTGCAAAATTGTCATTTTTTCCATAAAATAAATATTACATTTCTATTGCAATAAGGGAAAGAGGAAATGGGACACGGGGTCAGACCTCGTGTCCCATTTTTTTAATTACGTCTTCTTGCAGCGAATAGTGTCGTACCTAAACCAACAATCAATAAAGCGATCCCTACTACAATCCAGTTATAAATCGGTGTTGCTGTATTCGGAAGCTTATTACCGTTGTCCTCTTGACTTTCATTACCTGTTTGATCGTTTGACTGTTCATCTTCTCCATCTTGAGAATCATCAACATTTTGGTTATCGTCTGATGTTTCGTCATCAGTTGTTGGTTCCTTTTTTAATTGATTAATTGCTGCTTGCAATTCATCTATAGCTGTATTTAAGTTCTCTTCTGTTTCAATAGTTTCTAGTGCTTCTTTTGCTTTTGCAATTGCTGCTTGTAAAGCCGCAAACGAATCAGCTGTATACACTCCGTCATTATTGCTTATTTCTTCTGCAGTTGTAATTACAGCTTCTAATGGTGTTACATCAATTGGGCTATCTACTAAATTATCAAGTGCTACTTGTAATGCGTCTATAGCTACATTAAGATCGTCTACTGTTTCAATGTCTTCTAGTGCTGACTCTGCATTAGTAATTGCTGTTTGCAAAGCTGCAAATGAATCAGGTGTATAGGATTCATCTTCATTGCTTACTTCTTTTGCAGTCCCAATAAGATCATGTAACGGTTTTAGATTTACATCGTAATTAAAAGCAATCTCTCGCATTGCTATTTTATTATTCCACGTCAAGCCTGCATCCGTAATAATCATTTTTATCTTTGATGTATTAATAGAATTCACATCGACAGCTATCGTTTCGCCAGCCTCTGTTTTTCCTGCATCCGTCCATGGAATGCTGTATTCTTTATCCAACACAACCCATTCATTCGTGTTTAAATCAAATGTTGACAATTTGAACTTTTTAATGCCCTGATCTTCACCATAATTAGTTGTAAAAGAAATGGTGTTTAATGTAACTTCGTTCGTAAAATCATACATAATATTTACTTCTTTATCTGTAGGGAGATGATTATTTTCGAAGTAAAATAATCCACTGTTATCACCTAACATACCATCAAATAGTTTTGCTAATTCTGCTTGACTATTTTCTGTCCCTAAATTCTCACTTGAATAAGGAGGAGCCGGAGTTACCTCCACATGTAACGTTGGATTCGGTACATTAGATCCTTTTTCTACATGAGGAAGCGTACCTTCTTTCGTGATCGATTCTCCATTATTTAACTTTGTTAAATCTTCTTCTGTAATAGGATCCCATTTAACAAATTCTTGGGTAACTATACCATCATTCCAAGTGACATCAACATAAGAAAGTGTATTAGGTAAATTCGGCTCTGTGTACACTTCTCCTTCTTCGCCATTCACACCTGAAGTATATTGTGTTAATTTTGCTTGTCCCTCTTGAACGGTTACTGTTGAGTCTTCGATATCAGTAATTTCCAATTCACTTTTTGGTAGTTCAGATTGGTTATCTGGCAATTTCTTATATACTCTTACATAATCAATGTTAAAAGAGTTTGGATATGGCATCCACTCCCATGGACCAGTCCATCCTCCAGCTCGTTTTTCATAAAGAGAGAATAATTGAATCATAGGATAATCAATGTTCACATTTTTACTACCTACTTCTTCGCCATCAATATAAAATACAAGTTTATCAGGAAAATCTCCAGAGCCAGTTCCTTTTTGCCAATCAAGTCCAAATGTATGCCATTCATCATGGAAATTTGCATTACTATCTATAAATCTATCTCCTGAATCTTTAACATTAAAAGCATCACCATCATTCCAATTATGAAATGCTCGAGGTACGCTTGTAGCATCATTTCCTAGAATTTCAAAAATATCAATCTCTGCGGAGTGATCATTTCTGTCTTCAAAACCTAATAACCACCAAGCTGAATGTCTAGATGAGCCAGCCTGACCTTTGGATCTAATTTCGTAATATCCATACTGATTAATATGTGATATTTCTGTTTCAACAGGGTTTCTCACTACATTCGTACCATTCCAATTATGCAATGCATTTCTATTCCCTGTCGTAAAACCACTTACTACCGTTTGTCCATCAAATTCAGGTGCCCATGGCTCGGTTTCTTCTTTAATTTGCAGATTCATTACTCCATCTTCCAAGTTATACGTTGGACTAGCATGTTGAGGTGTTTTTGTCCAAGACGACAAGTATTTATCCACCCAGTTTCCTGAATCTAGGATACCATTATCATTATTAAATTCATCGTTAAAGATGAGACGATACCCTTCTTTTTCCACGGGATTTGGAGAAGTATGTGTTCCCCACTTTGCTGTCAAAGTAATATCTTGGTCTGTCGAAAAAGGAAAAATAACTTCATATTTATTATTTTCTCCATAGTACCACCCAAGAAAGTCATAGCTCTCTTTTTCTAAACTAGAAAAGGGAACTTGTTCTTCCTTCAATGTCTCATTAGTAGCTAAATGGACCTGTTTTTGTTGCGTTCCGTTGTCAGGGTTAAATGTAATTACATTACTCTCCGCTCCTAAGGCTTTGTCTGCAAATCCCCCTATATTACTAAAGATAAATAAAATAATCGAAACTAAAAGAAATTTGGTGATTTTTTTCATTATCATCATCCTTTTTAGATAATTGTAGAGCGTTTCAATTGTACGTAACTAATATGCATAATAAGTAAAATGAATTAACCTTTTACTGAACCTGCTACAACGCCTTCTATTACTCGTTTTTGCATAAAGATATAGAAAATAACTAATGGTAATGTTGACATAACAAGCATTGGGAAGAACGATGTCCAATCTGTAGAAAATGGACCAACATTTCTATAAACCTGTTGTAATAAGACTGCCTTTTCTGGTGATTGTAAAAATAACAGAGGCGTCAAAAAGTCATTCCAAATAGCTAACGTATTTAAGATAATAACTGTTGAAACAATTGGTTTTAATAATGGAAAGATAATAACCCAAAAAGTTTTAAATGTACCACAACCATCCATAAAAGCGGCTTCTTCCAATTCAATTGGAACTGTACTTATAAAACCACGTAATAAAAAGATAGATAATGGAAGATTTATACAAAAAACATTAACTAAAATAACACCTAAATGTGTATCCATTAAGTTTAGACCAGAAATAATTTGATACAATGGTACAATTGCTATTTGGAAGGGTATGATTAATCCTACTAGAAAGATAGAATACATAACTTTAAAGATCTTCTTTTGACTCCTTGCGATGACATATGCCGCCATTGTAGCGAAAAAAACCAATAATATAACAGCAACAACAGTAATAATCAAATTATTCTTTAATGCTTGTAGGTAGTCCATCGCCTCCAGTGCTTTCGCATAATTTGAAAAATCTAATGCTTTCGGTAGGCCTAATGGGCTCACCGCTGCTTCTTCTGGTGACTTAAATGTTGTAACAACTAGGTAGTAAATCGGCACGAACATAATAATACAAATCATCGTAAGTCCAATGGTATATAGCGATTTTCCAAATATATTCTTCTTCATGATAATTTCCTTTCCCATTTATTTAAGAATGTAATTACTATCCTTGATAATATAAATACTGCGATAAAGAACACTACTCCCAACGCTGATGCATAGGCATTTCTTCCACTATTAAATCCTTCTCTAATTAGAGTAGTCATTATTGTCTCTGTGGCATATCCGGGTCCACCCTGGGTCATCGCTAAAATCACATCAAAGACTTTCATTCCATTGATTAAACTTAAAAGGATATTAAACGAAGCTGCTGGATACAACAAAGGTAAAGTAATCTTAAAAAATTTCTTCATTTTACTAGCCCCATCAATATCTGCCGCTTCATAAAGTGCCGAATCAATACTCTTTAGATTTGCTATATAGATTACCATCAACCAACCGCTCCACTGCCATACTTGTGTAGCTATTACTGAATAGAGCGCAATATCTTTATCACCAAGCCAGTTGACTGGGTCACCACCGAAAAATTGAATAATGTTATTTAATAATCCATAGTCTGCTGAGGTCATTATATATTGGAAAAGAAATCCTACCACTAAAATACTTAAAACCGCAGGCAAAAAAACTAATGATTTTACAAAATTTGCGCTTTTTGATTTTTTATCCAAAAACACCGCTAATATAATAGCGATAGCATTTTGGACTACTAGAGTGATTAAAGCATAAATGATAGTATTCTTAATTCCTGCTAGTGTTTTTGAATCTTCAAAAAGCATTCTAAAATTATCTAACCCAACGAATTGGAGATCAGCATTATATACGGACCAATTTGTCAAACTATAGAAAAAACTCATTGCTGTAGGTACAATATAGAGAATGAAAAATCCAATAAATGTTGGAAGAATCATTAACATAAAGACTCTTTGTCGATTTTTGTTGTACATGTCGGTCCCCCTAATTTATTTACTCTATTTATATAATTAGGCTTTAAGAATAATTGTACGGAAAACGATTACAAATTAAGTTTTCCGTACAACCTGTCTTCCATCTAATTCTAGTTTAGCGTCTGTCTTAAATTATCATTTGTTTCATCTGCATCTTGAAGCGCTTCTTTAACTGTTTTTGTTCCAGCTAGAACTTCTTGTAATGATTTACCATAAGATTGTACAATTGGATTTCCTGAAGTCCAAACAGCTGTCCATGGTGCATATACATTTCCTGCTTTAAATGCTTCTTCACTATCCGTATAAATCTCTCCTAAATCTACTTCAACACCTTCTAGGAAAGAACTTCCTGCATTGTCTTCAACTAGTGCTAACTGTGCTTCCTCTGTTGCGGTTAATTCCAATACCTGAATTGCTTCATCAATATAATCTGAATTTGCATTAATTGCTAAAGCAGAACCTGGACCACCTATTAACCAACCAGGACCTTCCTCTGTACCTGGAATTGGAAACATTCCAATTTCAATATCAGGATTCTTCTCAAGAATGGTTGGTACGGCCCATGGTCCACTTTCCCACATCGCGGCCTTTCCAGTTGCAAATTGATCTAATGCTTGATCATAACTTAAACCGAGCATATCATCTGTTAAGATTTCTTCATCTATAATTTTAGACCATTCTTTTACAGCGGGAAGCCACGCTTCTGCTAATTTCGCTTCACCCTCATTAAACTTATTATCAAAATCACTATTTGCTTCATCCGCATAAAATTCATTGTTTACTAATCCAATACTTTGTTTCATCATTGGTTCCCATGATTGAGCACCCATTGTTTGTGGTTTCACACCATTTTCAGCTAGCTTCTTGCTTATAGCAATTAATTCATCCCATGTTTTTGGAACCTCTACACCATTTTCTTCAAAGATTGTTTTATTGTAAAAAATACCTTCAAACCATGATTGTAATGGGGTTGCATATATACCACCGTCTACTGAATATGGCTTAAGACCTGCATCAACATATTTTGAAGTGAAATCTTTATCTGAAAGGTCTAGTAAGTAATTAGCTTTTGCAAGTAGCTTTGCTTCTCCACCCACTTCAATGATGTCTGGTCCTTCTCCAGCTTGTAGCTGTGCATTTAAAACATTATTAAAATTATCAAGTGCAACAAATTCAAATTCAATTTCAATATTAGGAAGTTTTTCATCCAACATTTGTAAGTATGTTGTTCTTGTGGACTCTGGATTATAAGCCATCATCCGAAGTTTTACTACCTCATCTTCTGAACCAGAACCTTCCCCTTCACTTCCTGACTCATTCGAACAACCTATCAAGGTGCCTACTAACATAATCATACTTAACAAAAATGCAATCGTTTTCTTTTTCATTTAAAACCCCTCTTTCGTTGTGATACATACATTGTAACCGCTTTATAAAAGACAATAAATAATCAATATTACGCTCTTCATGCGAAAAAAATACTATTTATTCAAGTGAATAAATAGTATTTTTTCATTCCCAGTCATTTATATAACTATATTACGATTCCATCTGTTCTAATATTATAGGAATTCCTGCTGAACTAGCAAAGTAACGATATTCACCTACACTATTTATTATTTCCTCTTCATATTTCCAATTACCTTTTGGAAGATAGACTTCTCTACCCATTGCACCTTGTTCACATACAGGTGCAACAAGTATATTGTCTCCCAACATAAATTGATCAATGACCTGTTCTACTGGCTCATCCGGAAAACAATATGTCATATAACGAATAATAGGTTCTCCTGTTTCTTTAGCATGAACAACTAATTCATCAATGATCGCTTGATATTTTTGTCGAATTTGAACACTTTTTCGTATGTCTTCAAAATGTTCAGCATCTAATATACGATAAGGGGCAGCTGAAAACTGCATCGCTGGCATTAAACATGCAATTTCACTATGTCTTACAAAAAGCTCAGCATCTAATAAACCGTCGGAACAATCGATAAAATTAAGATACTCACCACCACCAATCATATCTGGACAGCTGAATGGATGACCAGTAATACCTTGTAACAGACTATTGGGAATTAAAGCATGAATACCTGTATCTCCCCATGAATGTTCTTTATCACATAAGCGCTGAAGCAATGACATTCCCCCGGCTTTAGTAGTAACACGATATTCATTAAGTGTATATTTTTCGCCAAACTTAGCCCACAGTAATGATTGTTCATCAGGAGTAACATCACCATATGTCACATTATCTTGACGATAGTAAAGACTATCTCCCCCATCAAACTTAAACCCATTTATCCCCATTCTCTCTAAGTTATCTAATTGCTTTTCCATCCACGTTATTGTATCTGGATTGGAAAAATCTAAGACAGCGGAATGACCATTCCACCACTCAGTAATAAACGGTTTTCCATCTTTGTTTTTTATTAATAAATCCTTATCTCTTGTCTCGCGATATTCGACTGTGTCAGGTGTTATGTATGGACATATCCAAAGCATGACATGAAATCCTTTATCGTGTAGTTTCTTAATCATATGCTCAGGGTTTGGGATTTTTTCCTTATTAAATGTCCATTTTCCATAATAATCCGACCAACCATCATCAATCATTAACACACCAGCAGGTAAACCATTGGCCAAAATATCATCAGTATATCTCAAGATATCGTTTTCATTTTGATTGAAAGTTAATTCAATCCAGGTATTATAAATAGGGTTTTGGAATAATTCCATACTTAAGTGATTCTCATTAAAAGTAAAATGCTTAGCCATTGCACTTAAATACGCGCCTTTTAAATGCTGTTTACCTTCTCCTAATTCTACATCATCCCCTTTAATTTCTATCATTCCGTTATCAAAGGTTACAACAAATCCTTTCGACGACCATAGATACCTACCTTTAGTTGAAAGAAAGAGTGGCATTGCTTGATTCGGCGTTTGATTAGAGAATAAATCTACCTTACAAGTATCTTCTTTTCCGATTGGCTGATTTATCCCTTCGTGCACATAGCCGCCATACCAGTATTCATGTTCCAGCATTTTTATTTTCATATTTTGTTCCCTCCTAGAGTTACCGAGCTAAGAAAAAATTAATCACGCGTCACTGTCTTTTCTATATACAGCAACATCGTTATATTAAGATTCCCCTTCACTATAAAGAAGGTTACAAAATAAAAAAAGAAAGAAAATTATTCATTTCTACAAGTTTATTACTGTTTCTGCATTTGTTTTCGAAATTCATTAGGTGTCATTTCTTCATATTTTTTAAACAATTTCGAAAAGTAGCTCGGGTTATCATAGCCTACTTGAAAGGATATTTCATAACTCTTCATATCTGTCTCTAATAAAAGTTCCTTCGCTTTCTTTAGCCTTAATTCCGTTAAGTAGTGCCATAAACTAGTGCCTACTTCTCGCTTAAACAAATAGCAAAAATAGTTTTTACTTATTGAAATTTCATTACATATGTCTTCTAATGAAAGACTCTTATTATAATTACTCTCTATAACCGTTATCCCTTCTTTAACTAGATCACTATATTGCTGTTTATGTTGTTCATGTTGATTTAGAATTTCTGTTATTAGTTTCCACATATAATCTTTAAGGCTATTTATTGATTTTAACTCTAATATATCTTGATAAGAGATAGATAGTATATCATCCATTTGCACTGTCTTTTTACTTTTATCGGAAATAATTTTTTTCATAATCATAATAATTTCAAAACACATTTCATAAATAAGGTCTAATTCAAACGGATTAATATGTTTAGATAGATAAAAGATTTCATTTAACAGCTTTTCTATAGTGGCAATATCTTTTACTTTTAAAGCTTCTTCCACTTCGCTTACTAATGTATTACGTTGAATTTGTTTAAAATCTTCTTCTTTACAATTATAACCATAGCCTAATATATCTTCTGTATCCACATAAAAATTATATCTACATAAAAGTTTTGTTTGCTTGTATTTCATTGGTAAGTCTTCTAATTCATTTATACAATCACTAAAACATGCTTTTACATTTATATGAAAGTCTTCCTTTAGTGTCGTTATAATCTCTCTACTTAGATAAACAAGTGTTTCTTGATCTATACCAGATAATAAAGCTATCCATGAACTACCTTCAAATTCAAAAAGAATATTTTGATAATCACTAAGCTTATGATTCATGATACGTGTAATATATCCCATCTGTAATGATTCAATATTTTGCATATTAACAAACTCATCGATGGTATTGTAATACAACTCAAAAATTAAGATATAATAGCTTTCAAAATTTAGATTATATCCTTTTTGGAGTTTTAAAATATGATGCGTATTCACGCCTGTTTTCATGTAATTCCATAACTGAAGTTTTTTTATTTGTAATTCACTTTTATTAATCATTCGCTTTTGTTCTTCTTCAACGTCTATTTTTTCTGCTACTCTCTTTAAGGCCTCATTTAATTCTTGCTCATCAATCGGCTTTAAAATATAATCTGAACATCCCATCTTCATAGCTGCTTGTATATTTAAAAAATCGCCATAAGCACTAACTAGAATGATTTTTGTTTGTTTATTCGTCTCTCTAACTTTCTTAATAAAATCCATTCCAGTCATATTGGGCATTTGTATATCTGTGATAATAATATTTGGTTCATATTTTAAATATGCTTCATAGGCTTCTTCTCCGTCTTTTGCATAACCAACTAACTCAAAGTTAAACTTTTCCCAATCAATTAAACGCTTTAACATACGAATAGTAAGTAATTCATCATCTACTAACAATACTTTTAACATGTTGATCCCCCTCTACATGATATATGGAAGATTGATAATAACGGTCGTACCTTTTTTATTTTTAGAAATAACATGCAAACCATAAGCTTGACCAAACTCACCTTTAACCCGTTGATTTACGTTAAGTAAACCGATACTTTTCTGAGTGGAATAGGAGTCTTTGTAATGTAATTCTTCATTTATTACTTTCACCATATTTTCCTCAATACCCTTACCGTCATCTGTAACAAGTATACAAACGTCTTCTCCTTCTTTTTCAACTGAAATATTTAAAAACCCTTTATCTTGACTCTCGAATCCATGTTTTAAAGCATTTTCAACGACAGGTTGAATAATTAATTTGGGAACCTTTACATTTTTTAGTTCCTCTTCACAGTCAATAGAATAAAAAATCTTACCTTCAAACCGGACATTTTGTATCATAATATAATGTTCGGTATATTCTAATTCTGTTTGAAGCGCGACTTGTTCATATGGCTGATAAACAGAATATGATAACATTTTACCTAATAATGTACTTAACTTTGATATTTTATCTATTTCACCATTTATAGAAAGCGCTTTTATAGATTGTAAAGCATTATTAAAAAAATGTGGATTAATTTGATTTTGTAACGATCTAATTTGTGCCTTTGATAGCTTTTTCTGTTCTTCTAAAACTTTATTTGAAAGATGTAACATATTTTGAATCATATTCTCTGCTGTTCGTGAGAGTTTTGATATTTCCTCGCTGCTATTCTGCTCGAACTTAACAGAATAATCACCTTGAGCAATTTTATTAAAGCTACCAATTAGTTGGTTTACTGGATTTAAAATGGTTTTCGAAATAAAACCAGAGACAACTGCAATTATAATACCTGATAAAATAATTATTGCTATAATGAATAGAAATACAGTTATCTTCGTTTCTTGTATCCCTTTAAGACTTTGAATGCCTACAATGTTCCATCCAGTAGTATTAGTTGTATTCCGAACAACTAATAAATCATGATCTCTCCACCCTTTACCTTTAAGCAGAAAATATTTCTTATCACCATTTATTTTCTTTTTTATTTCTTCTAACTGTTCCTTTGTTACCCCTTCCATTTCAGGCAAATGAATCCATTCTGAACCATTCGTAATCGCTAGCTGCACACCATCTTCTCTAGTGTTTTCTAGGAGAATAGACGATATATCTACGTCAGATAAGAGGTAAGCATTATTCTTAAAATCGAAAGCTTGCTTATTTAAGATGGGCGTAACCATCGATATCGTTTCTTTTCCTTTATCATTTTTTAAATAATCCGTATTATGATAATTGGAAAAAAAACTATTTCCTGCGGAAGCGCTTTCTTTTCCCTTTATTTTTTTATACCATTTTTGATTTCCAAAATCATAATCTTCATTTACCGTTTCTTTATAAGAATAAATACTCCTCTCATTACTTCCAACTACTACAGCATTCGTAACATAGGGAAACATTTTTAGATGTTGTAATTTCTCATCTACATTCCAACGATTATACAATTCAATTGAATAATCTACTTCATCAACTTGATTTCTGTAGGCAACTGCAGTTCTTACATCTTGGTCACTTACTATTATTCGTGCTACATTCTGTAAACTGCTAAAATATTTATCTAAAAGACTAATATTCGACTCTACAGTATGTTTTAAATATTGATAACTTTGCTTTTGATACTGCTTATTACTATACTGCATTATACTAAGGCCTAACAATATGATTGTAGAAAAAAAGATAAGTGAAAAATACATCTTCATTTTATGTTCTAAAGTATTTTTCTTTTTCATTGATAGATTCCTTCCCTTTTATACTTTACATATATTCTACTATATCACACAACCCTATATATAGATGTGAGTGGAAATTAATAAAGGCATCCCTTTCTTAAAGGATGCCTTCATTTTATCTATTGCCTTCTTTTTCTACATTATCTAAGCTTACTAATTAATCTTCGTCTTCCTCATCATCTTCATCGTCATCTTCTCTATCTTCTTTTCGCTTTTTAGCTTTTTCTTGTTGTTCTTCTGCACGCTCTTCGGCTTCTTCTCTTCGTTCTTCTGCACGCTCTTTAGCTTCTTCTTTTCGCTCTTCTGCACGCTCTTTAGCTTCTTCTTTTCGCTCTTCTTCACGTTCCTTAGCTTCTTCTCTTCGCTCTTCTTCGCGTTCTTTAGCTTCTTCTTTTCGCTCTTCTTCGCGTTCTTTTGCTTCTTCTTTTCGCTCTTCTTCACGTTCTTTAGCTTCTTCTTTTCGCTCTTCTTCGCGTTCTTTAGCTTCTTCTTTTCGCTCTTCTTCGCGTTCTTTAGCTTCTTCTTTTCGCTCTTCTTCGCGTTCTTTAGCTTCTTCCGCTTGCTCTTCTACATCTTCTTCAGCTTCTTCCGCTTGCTCTTCTGCGTCTTCTTTAGCTTCTTCCGCTTGCTCTTCCGCGTCTTCTTCAGCTTCTTCTACTTGTTCTTCTGCATCTTCTTCGCGCTCTTTAGCTTTTTCTTTTCGATCTTCTTTTCGTTTCTTTCTTATTTCTTCGCGTTTCTTTTTCACTTCTTCCCTATCCTTCTTCGCTTCTTCCTTAAATGTATCAGCTAATGTTTTCATTTCACTCTTAAATTCATCTTCAGTTATTTCACCAGACACTAGCTTAGACTGTAATTCTTCTCGCTTTTCAGCTCTTTCTTTCACTTTACCCAACTTCTCAATTACATAAGAAATATTAATTTTTGCTTGTTCTGGGAGATCTTCTCGCTCAATAAGAGCTGTTAATTCTTTGGTGCGTTCTTCAAGGCTTTTTGAAAGAGTTTCTTCTACTTCTTCTGCATCTTCATCATCAGAAGATTTTGCCTCGGTTAAGTCAGCATCCGCTTGATTTGCACTTGCTTCAGATTCATTGATTAATTGTTCGGCAGTCTCTGAATCTCCATTTTCTACTGCCACTTTTACTTCTTCTAATCTCTCTGCTGCATACTGATCTTGCAAAATAGCTTTATCCGTTTTATCTTCCGTTAACTCATACTCAACTTCTTCCATCAAACGAGTTGTATCATATAATTCTGAATACGGACTTACCACTTCTTCTGTTTCATTTGCTAATACTTGTCCACCACCAACTAGTAAACCAGTGCCTAAAACAACGCTAAATAACTGTTTCTTCATACCTATCTCTCCCCTTTATAAATTATTAATATGATTTAATAAACTTTCCATATTGGGTTTCGCTTGTTCATATGCTGAAGCAGGTGACATAAATATAACAATTAAATTTATTGATTTATTATGCTCTACAAAAAATATATCCGTACGAACAGCATCTTTTAATTTTGATTTATATGACAAGGTTTTATTTTCTTCTGAAATGACTTCAATATTTTTAGTCCCGGCTTTCAATTCTTGTTTTATATCCTCAAATGTCCGATTACTTGAAACAGAAGATATAATAGCCTGTGATTTACCGTGACTTAATATTACATTTAAATTATCTGATTCAGTTTCAGATTTAAATTTCCAATCTGAATTGTGCGCAATAGATATATCAAAAATCTTATTTTCATATAATACTGCATCACCATCTGCTTTAGCATCTACATTATTTGAGGCTTCCTCCCCTTTACACCCAGCTAATATAAATATAAAAAATAATAGCAATAATAAAATCGACCATTTTTTAATCATGATGAACCTCCTTCCTCCCTCCAATAAAAAAGCACACTACCGCTAACAAGGGGAGTGTACTTGTTTTTACGGCAACTGGCTAGCATAGACATTGTGATGTCCTTAGCCCCTTATAGTTTTGCGCCCCAACTTTTCAGTAGGTTTGCCTTTATCAAATTTATAATTGTCATATCATGCTTTCAACTGTTTAATATTAAAAAAGATAGTTTTTTGAATTCTGCCTATTTTTAGTTTTATTTTAACAAACTCTACTTCCCTTTTTAAATAGATAGTTTGTCGTATTTTTAATTTTATTTAATATAATTCATCCGCAAATAGACGCATTAATAGTTAATTTATGTATTATTTACACTAATTTTTATTTTTTCTCTTTATAGATAAAATCAATATTCTATTTCTATTAAAAAACTTTAGTTAAGAAAGCTATTTTCTTATAAAAACTCTAACTATTCTAAGAATTAAAATAGTTGTTTCCTTATTTATCATATGTTAAAAATAGAAAGGATGTTCAATATACACTATTAAGTAGACTAAGCGTTAATAAAGGAGGGTTTTTTCATTACAATAGGATTGTGATTTAATTATAAATCACCTTTAAGACATCTATGAATTTTACACCATGTTAAAGAGGGATCATTTTATGCACAAAATCGGAAAAGTCTTTTGGATTTCATTATTTATTTCTGCTATCTTTGTTTTATGGGGGGTAATAGCCCCAACTAATTTAGAATCTATTACTTCTACCGTTCAATCTTTCCTTACATCACAATTTGGTTGGTTTTATATCCTTTCTGTTGTTATCTTCTTAGTATTTTCTATTTATCTTATGTTTAGCCGATACGGGAGTATGCGTTTAGGACAAACAGGAGAGAAACCTGAATATAATAAAGTTACATGGTTTGCTATGTTATTTAGTGCTGGCATGGGAATTGGAATTATATTTTGGGGCGCCGCAGAGCCTCTTGCTCATTTCGCATCCCCTCCTAATGCACAACCTGAAACAATAGCAGCTGCTCAAAATGCTTTGAGGGCATCGGTTTTTCATTGGGGATTACAGACCTGGAGTATTTACACAGTAATCGCATTATCTATCGCCTATTTTAAATTCAGGAGAGGCGCACCAGGACTTATCAGTTCCACATTTCAACCCCTAATAGGAAATCGGGCAAACGGTTGGATTGGCAACATAATTGATATTATAGCGGTATTTGCAACCATTTTTGGAGTTGCAACCTCTCTTGGTTTGGGAGCTTCTCAAATTAGTGGAGGAATATCTTATGTAACAGATATTAAAAACAACTTTAGTACACAACTAATTATTATTGCTATTGTAACCATTTTATTTATGTTATCTGCTTGGACAGGCTTAAGTAAAGGGATTAAATATCTAAGTAATACAAATATCGCTTTAGCAGTTTTACTCCTTGTTTTAACGATTGTACTAGGACCAACTGTATTTATATTTGAAACCTTTGTATCTACTATTGGAAACTATATTAATTCACTACCATCACTTAGTTTTCAAATGGCATCATTTAATGAAGAACACAATAATTGGATTCAAGACTGGACTGTCTTTTATTGGGCATGGTTTATTGCTTGGTCTCCGTTTGTAGGAACCTTTATTGCTCGTATTTCAAAAGGGAGAACAATACGTGAATTTATCTTTGGCGTACTTTTTATTCCAACTATTTTTTGTGCATTATGGTTTGTTGTTTTTGGTGGATCTAGTTTATTTCAAGAGTTAAATGGTATTAATACAGGTTTGACGGATCTAGCTAAAGAGGAAACTTTATTTGGTTTATTTGAATCATTTCCCTACGGCTCATTATTAACCATTGTTGCAATATTGTTGATTAGCACCTTTTTCATTACTTCTGCTGATTCTGCAACTTTTGTTCTAGGCATGCAAACAACAAATGGTAGCTTAAATCCACCAAACAAGATAAAAATGATTTGGGGAGTTATTCAAGCAGCAACAGCTTCTGTGTTGCTTACTTCCGGCGGACTGGGGGCATTGCAAACAGCCTCTATTGTCTCGGCCTTTCCTTTCGCTTTTATACTACTAATTATGATTGTATCTCTTTTTAAAGCCTTAAAAGAAGATTACCAAGCACAATCAAATATTTGAAGTAATAAATAAAATTTCAAAATAGATTGATGGCTTCATAAGGTCATTAACATGCAACAGCGTTTATATATTTAATAATATGTTATTCTATTTTCCTAGTGATTCTTCTCCCCACTATGGAACTGTGTTAGGGACAAGAATTACCGGAAACCAGTATGGATTTCTATAACTATATGTTAGTAGGTCTACTAATCCTTATGGTTGGTGTACTCCTGTTCAAACGTAGAGAACTTACTAAAAATCAGTAAATATTAGAATTAAAAGCTCCCACCTCTGTTGTAGGTGGGAGTTTTCTTCATTCAGAAAATAATTTGACACACATATTAGTTGTTGGTAATATGATATCAAAACACATTACCAATGACTAATATGAGGGGGTTACCCGTTTGGTAAAAATCGATATGGAAACTAAGATGAAATTTCTACATGGTTTTTCACATAAAACAAGAATTCAAATACTTGAAAGTATAAAGGAAGAAGAAAAAACTGTTTCTCAAATTGTTGATGATCTAAATGGAAATCAATCAAACATCTCCCAACATCTAGCCTGTTTAAAAGGCTGCGGGCTTATTGTTAGAAAGCAAAATGGAAAATATGTATATTATCGTGTGCGTAATCAACTCGTACGTGATTTGCTCACCATGTTTGATGTGGTACTTGAAGATGTTCAAAACGATATTGCTTGTTGTGAGAATCATATAGATTAAGGCGGTGAAACGAATGGGTGATAAATGTTGTGGTGCTAATGAAGAGTCATTAACTACTAACGATAAAAATAGCTCTTGCCATAGAAAAACTGAAAACATAACGATAAATGCTGAAACACTAGCCGCTAAACCAACGCCTACTAAAGGTAAGAAAATGGAATATCTAGTACATGGAATGGACTGTAGTAACTGTGCTAAAAGTATCGAGAATCATTTGAATACCCTTCCTACTATTCATTCCGTTACGGTAAATTTTTCGACAGGCAAAATGAAGGTGGAACATGAAAATAGTGTTGATGATATTATTTCTGAAGTAGCCAAACTTGGTTATAAAGCCTCACTAGTAACAAAGACAAACAAGAATCATCCTACAGAAACACCTAAAAACAAAGAAGGATATGGTTTAATTACCTTCACTGGTATCTTAATTGCTTACGGTTTTATCGGTTCATACAATGATTTATCTACTGTAGTTATTACTATGTTTTATGCTATTGCTATGGTTATCAATGGTTATAAACCACTAAGAAGTGCTTATTATGCAATAAAAAGTCGTTCCTTAGACATGAATGTACTAATGTCAGCCGCAGCAATTGGTGCTGCATTGATCGGAGAATGGTTTGAAGGGGCGACAGTCGTATGGTTATTTGCATTAGGTAATGCCTTGCAAAATCGTTCCATTGAACAGACAAGAACTTCCATCCGCAATTTAATGAACCTAGCACCTTCAGAGGCATGGGTAAAAGTAGAATCGGAACTTGTTAAAAAGCCAGTTGATGATATTTCAGTCGGACAACTGGTAGTGATTAAACCAGGTGATCGAATTCCATTAGATGGTGAGATCGTACAAGGCGAAACGAGTGTTAATCAAGCCCCTATTACCGGAGAATCCATTCCTGTTGATAAATTAATAGGTGATACGGTATATGCAGGAACAATTAATGAAAGTGGATCCATTGAAATAAAAGTTACTAAGTTAGTAGAGGACACAAGCCTATCAAAAATCATTCACTTAGTTGAGGAAGCTCAAGAGCAAAGAGCCCCAACGCAAGCATTTATTGATAAGTTTGCTAGTATTTATACGCCAATTGTTTTCGTACTTGCATTAGCGACCATTGTGATACCACCTGTACTTGGCTTTGGATCTTGGGATAATTGGATTTACAAAGGACTTGCATTACTAGTCGTTGCCTGCCCTTGTGCCTTAGTTATATCCACTCCTGTAGCCATTGTTTCAGCAATAGGTAATGCTGCAAAAAATGGTGCCTTAATCAAAGGTGGAACATTCCTTGAGAAAGCAGGAACGATTGATGCAGTAGCATTTGATAAAACAGGAACGCTAACAGAAGGAAAACCAAAAGTCGACAAAATTGAGTCCCTAACTACCTCGGAAGAAGACTTGGTTTCCTTGGCATTAACACTAGAAATACACTCCACACATCCAATTGCAAAAACCATTGTTTCATATGCAAAAGAGCATGGCATTCAGAGTAAAGATGGAACATTATTTAAGAATATTGTTGGTAAAGGCGTACAAGCGACAATCGATGAGCAAGTTTATTATGCTGGAAATGTAAAATTGTTTGAAGAAATGAATGTACTTTCAGATCATCTCAAGAAAAAAATAAACAACATACAGAACCAAGGTAAAACAGTAGTAATCATAGGGACAAAAAATGAAGTAATGGGTATCATCTCTGTAGCAGATTCCATTCGATCGACTACTTTAACAGCATTAAAACGATTAAAACAAGTTGGAATCAAGCAATTAGTTATGCTAACCGGCGATAACGAAGGCACAGCTAAGACGATTTCAAACGAAACAACTGTTAATCGCTATTTTGCAGAATTATTACCAGAAGATAAAGTAGATGCCATTAAAAAACTACAGCAAGAGGGCCACAAGGTTGCTATGGTTGGTGATGGCATTAATGATGCACCAGCACTTGCTACTGCCGACCTAGGAATTGCCATGGGAGGAGCGGGGACAGATACTGCGATGGAAACTGCTGATATTATCTTAATGGCAGATAATCTAGAACAATTACCACATACCGTTAAACTAAGTAGAAAAGCATTAACGATTATTAAACAAAATATTTGGTTCTCTATTCTTATTAAATTAATCGCACTAGTATTTATATTCCCAGGCTGGCTGACGCTTTGGATGGCTGTATTAAGTGATACTGGTGCAGCGTTGCTAGTTATTTTAAACGCATTAAGGTTATTAAAATTCAAGCCATAATGAAAAGAGGCTAACAATAGTTAGCCTCTTAATTATTAATGACCTACACCAAATTTCCTGATAGCTGAAAATTAGACATTTCACAATTTTCACTTCAATCACTTCAATCTAAGACCATTATCGTTTCTTTTTATTTTGTTCTTTAATGAATTTTTTGGCATTTTTCATGCCACCCACAGCACTAAACATTTCGTTTGCTTTTTCTTTTTCAATCATTTTAGCATTCATGCCTTCATACTTTGTTTCTTTTTTCAACTTCCAGTAGCTTTCTAGCCGTTCATGTGATAATTCTCCATCTTTAATGGCTTGTTGGACTGCACAACTAGGCTCATTCTTATGCGTGCAATCATTAAACTTACATTGTTGAGCCAGTTCATCAATATCAGCAAAGGATTTTTTCAAATCAGCATGAAAAATACCAAGCTCTCGCATACCAGGCGTGTCGATCACAACTCCAGAATCCGGAATCATAATGAGTTCCCGTCTTGTGGTCGTATGTTTACCCTTATCATCATTTCTTAGCACGTTGGTTTCTAAAATATCCTGACCAAGCAAACAATTAATCAAGGTCGACTTCCCAACACCTGATGAACCTATTAAAGCGACTGTCTTCCCATTCGAAAGGTATTTTTTTAAGGATTGGTAGCTGTCATCAGACGTGCTTGTTGTAACAAGAATATCCACACCGATTGCAATGGAAGATACCTCATTAACTTTTGCCTCGATATCCTCACATAAATCTGATTTTGTAAGAACAACAACAGGCATTGCACCACTATCCCAAGCAATAGAAATATAACGTTCTAATCTTCGAAGGTTAAAGTCATTATTTAACGACATACAAATAAAGACAGTGTCAATATTTGTGGCAACTACCTGTATGTCTCCCTTTGTTCCTGCCGCTTTCCTTGCAAAAGTGCTATTACGCGGCAATATATGATGAATAATTCCATTGCCTTGTGAATCATTTATTCTATCCATCATAACGAAATCTCCCACAGCGGGATAGTCAGAAGGATCTTTTACACTATAATGAAACTTCCCTGATATCTCAGCAGCCATTTCACCATTTTCCGTAATCACCTTATAGACATTTTTATATTGCGATGACACACGGCCAATATAAAGGTTGTTATGTTTATTAGACTCCTCGATAAATGCTTCAGTAAGTCCTAAGTTTTTCATGTTAATTGTATTCAATTTCATTTCCTCCTAAAGTTTAGATAATAAACGTTTGGGAGGTTAGATGCAGACTATTTTGTGCATACCTCCCCGTTTATTACAATCTCAGCATTTCGTTTGTTATACATAAATACAACATCTCCTTTCCTTCCTTATACGTTTTACTATATCATAATGTTCAATTATTCTAATTCCCTTTTTTGTTTAATAAGCCTTTGAAATTCTTGTTCTACTTCTTCAGATGGTTCCATACTTAAACGACTAAGCACTTCAGATATTTTCGTTTCAAGTACTAAATAATCATCATGATGTAAATGTTGTTCTTCTTGTAATTGGCTCTGTTTATACGCTTGATAGTTTCCTTCAAATACATGTATGGTCTGATTACGAACTTCTAATATTCGGGTTGCAATATTCTCGACAAATTGGCGATCATGAGAAACGAATATTACACTACCCTCGTATGCTTGGAGAAGTGCTTCTAATTCCTCCACAGCTTCTATATCTAAAAAGTTCGTCGGTTCATCTAGAATCAACGTATTAATATCGCTTACAAATAGTTTTGCGAGTGCGACTTTCACCTTTTCTCCACCACTTAAAACACCTACACATTTATAAACATCCTCGTTAAAGAAATGCATTCTTGCCAGTACTGTCCTAATCAATGTCTCACTTTGCTTTGACGAAGACTGGACATTTTCCAAAATCGATTTTTCATCTGCTAAGATATTCAGATTCTGACTAAAATAGCCTATCTTTACTGATGGAGAAACGGTAATACTAGGTTCTTGATTTATAATCTTTCTAATTAGTGATGTTTTACCGCTTCCGTTCGGGCCAATGATTGCTAATTTATCGCCACCTTGCACATGGAAGCTTGTTTTGTTCCATAGAAGACGTTTGTTCACTCTACCTGATACATCCTCTGCACGAATGATTATTCGATTTTTGAACGTTGCTTCATTTGGCACATCCATCTTAAGTGACGGAAGTTCTTTCACTTTTTCAACCTTTTCGAGTTTCTCTAATCTTGTTTCAATCGATGCGGCTGTCTTTTGTAATTTCTTTTGTTTGATTGCAAAATATGGTTTTGTCATTTTCGACTCCGACTTACTCACTTTTTTTGGCGTTTTAGTCGCTTTTTGCGCTTTCTTTTCTTTTAATTTCATCGCTTCTTCCAGCTGCTTCTTTTCCCTTTCATACTTTTCATAAGCCAGCTGCCTTTGTCGCTTCTCTATTTCCTTTTGATTAACATAATTACTGTAATTCCCTTTATATTCAGCTAACTTTCCCTCTTCTATTTCCCAAATTGTTGAACAAAGTGCATCTAAAAATGCTCTGTCATGCGAAACAATGACACATGCGCCTTGCCATCCTTTCAATTTCTTTTCTAACCATTCAATGTGATCTGTATCAAGGTTTGTCGTCGGTTCATCTACAAGTAATAGTTCCGCATTTCTAGAAAGCATTTGTTGAATATACTCTTGCGTGACTTCTCCACCACTTTTAGTCGTACCTGTTGGTTTTAGTTGTGGCAATAGTTCACTTGAAGTATGCTCCCTGATTTTCATTTCTTCTGACGTAATCTTCCCACTTATGATTTGAAGTAACGTTGTCTTCCCACACCCATTGCGACCAACCAAGCCAATTCGATCATTATGATGAATTTGCAGGTGATTTATATCCAGTAATAACCGATCTCGAACATATTGCTTTATATCTTGCGCTTCGAATAAAAGCATCGAAACAACCCCTTTCTCCGAGTTTAAGGGAAACAAAAAGCCCCCCATCTGCATTCAGAATAGGAGGCACTATAATATATAGGTGTACCCAAAAAGAGACTACTCCCTTGGGTCCAACTACAGAAAGCCAATCCTATCCTGAAAAACGACAATGAAAGGCACAATAAAATAAAACAGAGAACATCTGCACATAGCCTTACATTGTTTGTTTTCGTAAATAGGATTAATACTTCATGTAATTGGTTCACCCTTCCATTTAAAGTTACTTATAACAATACACTTAACGATTAATGATTGTCAACTCTTCATTTAAATTGGATCATTATTTAAACTCGCGCAAACAAATATGGTTCAATCTTTTCATCTCCGGAATACATGTCTTTTATCTTAAGCTGTTTGTTTTTGATTTCATCTTCTCCAATAATGATTACGTTACGAATGTTTGCTTTATTTGCTTTTTCAAGTGCTTTTCCTAATTTTTTATTACTCATCTCATATTCAACTTTATAACCTTTTTGTCTTAAATCATTTGCTACTAACAAGGATTCATATTGTCCTGCTGCTTGCAATATGTTGTGGAAAGCAGCAACATGAATCCTCTCAAAAAGAAAAAGCCCTCCTTCAGACTGAATACATCCAAAGGAGGATTAAAAGTGGTAGATTTCTAATGTGTTCGCCGGATTATCGCTGTATTCGCCGAATTATCTGCGTGTTCGCCGGATTATCGCTGTATTCGCCGAATTCTAACATATATTTATAAAAATCATAACTTTTTTACATTGTTTACTTACAATTCACTTACATCACCATACTCAGACTCGAAGCGATCAAGCAATGCGCGTACTTGATCTGTTGTCTCGGTGTGCATTAATTCATTTCTTAAATGACTTGAACCTCTAAATCCTCGTACATATATCTTGAAAAAGCGACGTAAAGGTTTGAACGGACGCGATTCTTCAGCAGTATATTTATCAAAAAGATCCAAATGCAACCTTAATAAATCAAGAAGTTCCTTACTATTATGGTCTTTTTTCTCTTTTTTAAAGGCAAATGGATTGGTAAAAATACCACGCCCAATCATTACACCATCCACACCATATTGGTTAGCAAGCTCTAAACCAGTTTGACGGTCAGGAATATCCCCATTGATTGTCAAAAGCGTATTTGGTGCTACCTCATCACGTAGCTTTTTAATTTCCGGGATCAGCTCCCAATGGGCATCTACTTTACTCATTTCTTTTTTTGTACGCAAATGGATAGAAAGGTTAACAATGTCTTGCTTCAATATGTGTGTGAGCCAGTCGTGCCACTCATCTACATCTGTATAACCAAGTCTCGTCTTCACACTGACAGGTAGTCCTCCTGCTTTGGCTGCTCGTATTAGCTCTGCCGCAACTTCAGGACGACGAATAAGGCCACAACCTTTACCGTTACCTGCCACATTTTGTGCAGGACAACCCATGTTGATATCAATACCGCGGAACCCTTCTTTCGCCATGCCAATACTCATTTGACGAAAAAACTCCGGCTTATCCCCCCATATATGTGCCACCAGCGGCTGTTCATCTTCGGTATAAGTCAAACGTCCGCGAACGCTTTGATGTCCATCTGGGTGGCAATAGCTTTCTGTATTAGTAAACTCGGTAAAGAACACATCTGGTCTACCCGCTTCACTCACTACATGACGAAAAACAACATCTGTCACATCTTCCATTGGTGCTAATATAAAAAACGGTCGTGGTAAATCACGCCAAAAATTATCTTTCATAACTAAATTTCAATCCTTTCATTATCGACACATTCGAACAAAATCCTATTATTATACAAAAATAAAAAGCAAAGATATCTTTGCCTCTTGTATACTTATACCATGCTTGAGCACCTTTTTTCAATCTATTTTATTTGGTAACTTACCATAATTCGTGTCAATTTTAGGATCAAGTACTACTTATCAAAATGCGTTATCTTTTCTTATCAATTAATTACTAATTGGAAGGAATCGATACTCCAAATTTGTTCTACATTCATTCAATATATAATAACCTTCTGTTTCATCCTTTGACATAAATCCGCATTGCTGTGGAGCATGGTTAAAAACGTCCTGCGATTCATTTTCTGCTGCGCTATAATAGCTCAAATCAGGGTAAACTTCAATCCAACGCTGATCGGCATTTTTATCATACCTTGATCTCAGATCATATATAAGTACACCTTTTATCCCTTCATTCTTCACTATCCTGATTTCACTTTCATTGTCTTCTCCATTTTCTCCAGCAACTTTCATAAACTTTTCAAGTGTGTCTTTATTTTTTAAATTGCCATCCTTTAGAACTACATCCTTTTCGTCTGGATAAAACGCTTTTATCTGCTCTTCGTCCCCTTTATTATTATTAGAAGAATCTTGTTGTGTCCCTTCCCGTTTTGCTAATTGGAGTTGAGCATTTAAGACACCTAATTGAAGACCAAACACAATCGCTTGGTTTTCAGTCTGGTTCTCACCACTTGTATCAATTTTTTCAATCGCTTCCATTGCTTTTTCAATTTGTTTTTGATTTGTTGAAGCCTTTATGTTTCCTGATTTCCCCTCTTGGATGTCTTCTTTATCTGAATCCACAAATAAATCATTCACCTTTTTTATAGCCATTCTAACTTTAGCTTCATTACTAAAAGAGCAAGCTTGCAATGCGAATATGACACTTAAAACAATAAATAAGTTAAGTATAATTTTTCTTTTTAACTTTACAGAAGATTCTTTATCCAATTTAACACTCCTAAACATTCTGACATGTTACTTTAACATAGGCCTTCCTATTCTATTTTTTTTAAATAAACTAAAGAGTATACTAATAAATAAAAAAGAACTTATTATTAAAACAAAAGTAAAAATATTAAAATACAAGCTGTTTAAGTGTATGTCCTTCCACCATTCCAACCAATTATTCATTGAATAATTTAATTTTCTTTCTATACTATCTACAAAGTTAAGCTGTAAATATGATGAAATTAATATAACGATTAATGTAAAAAACAAGCTTAAATATTTAATTGACATACTTTTATATTTTAATTTGGTGTAACCTTGATTAGCAATTAATATACTAAAGGCTAAAAACAGAATCATAGATAATCCAATGTAAGGAATATGTGGATTCCCATTCCCCGAAGCTTCAGTAGGCGGAACAGTCAAAATACTAAAAATGATAATGAAATTTAACATATTATACAAAAATAAAATTAAAAGAATTACTATATCCTTTTTAGAAATGTGGTCCTCTCCCCACAATTGATAAGTCTTTATAGTTATAAATAGACCAATAAGTAAAAAGCCATACAACAATACAAAGATAATCCCATCAGGTAGTAATCCAAACATCCGCTTCCTCCTTTATGATTTAATACTAATGTATACTATTAATTATAAACCAAAATGACCTATTATTAATTGAAAGTATATATAAACTAACAATTTTTTCAAGTCGTTCTAACTAATAAAAATAATTCTTACGTGATAACATAAATATGTTTTTTTCCTTTTCCATCCTTGTCTCTTCTAGTTTGTTTTCCACCCATCTGTGGCAATTTTATTAAAGATCTATGAAGTTATTTAAAAACACTCCCCCCTTTCATAAAAGGAAGAAGTGTATAAAAGAATGCTATATTTAATTGGTACATGATTCTAAAAACTGAATATAAAAAACTATTAACCTAATCCTCTTACTCCACCGTCACACTTTTTGCTAGATTACGTGGTTTATCCACATCACAATCTCGGTGTAGTGCTGCATAATAAGCTAAGAGTTGCATTGGTATGACACTTACTAATGGTGTCAGTAATTCATGTACCTGCGGTAATATAAAGGCATCATTAGCTTGACTTAAACCTTCCATACTAAAGATACATGTTTTTGCGCCTCGTGCAGCCACTTCTTGCACATTACCTCGAATCGAATAATTTACATTTTCTTGCGTAGCAATGGCAACCACTGGGGTACCTTCTTCAATCAAAGCAATCGTACCATGCTTTAACTCCCCGCCTGCAAATCCTTCTGCTTGAATATAAGAGATTTCCTTTAATTTGAGTGACGCTTCTTGTGCGACAAAGTAATCAACACCACGTCCAATAAAGAACGCATTACGTGTTTCAGCAAATAAATCTTTTGCTATTTGTTCAAAGGTATCTTTTTGATCTGTTAAAGATTCCATTACACTTGATACGATGGCTAGCTCTTGTAATGGATCAAAGTCTAATGTCATTTCTTTAGCTTTAGCGGTAGCAACTGCTAATATCGTTAGTACTGCAATTTGCGCAGTGTATGCTTTAGTGGAAGCAACTGCAATTTCTGGCCCTGCATATAAATGCAAGGTATAATCTGCTTCACGAGAAAGGGTAGAACCTGGGACATTTGTTATCGTAAGTGCTGGGTGACCTAATTCCTTAATCCGGACTAATACCGAACGGCTATCTGCTGTTTCACCGCTTTGTGATATAAAAATAAACAATGGTTTGGCAGATAGTAATGGCATATTATAAGAAAATTCACTAGCAATATGAACCTCTACTGGTATATTAGCTAGGTTTTCAAGCATTTGTTTTCCAATTAAACCTGCATGATAACTGGTGCCCGCTGCAATAATATAAATACGATCTGCTTCTAACATCGCATCTTGAACAGCTACATCTAGTTTGATACTTCCTTGTTGATTTTGATACGCTTGAATAATTTTACGCATGACAAAGGGTTGCTCATCAATTTCTTTTAACATAAAGTGTGGATAGGTTCCTTTTTCAATATCTGAAGTATCAATTTCAGCAATAAACGGTTCCCGTTCTACTGCAATACCATCAAGATTTTGAATCTCTACATAATTACGATTGACAAGCACAACCTCCTTATCTTGAATGTCAAGATAACGATCGGTTTCTTTTAACGTTGCCATCGCATCACTAGCGACTACGTTAAATCCGTCACCTATTCCTACTAATAACGGGCTTTTATTCTTTGCTACATATATCGTATTCTGATCTTCTGCATCGATCAGCGCAATGGCATAAGAACCCTTTAACAGAGATATGGTTTGACGAAAAGCTTCTTCTACATCTAGAAACTGGTTATATATCACTTCTATTAATTGTACAATCACTTCTGTATCAGTTTCACTTACTAAATCTACATCTGATAAATAAGCATCACGAAGCTCATAATAGTTTTCAATTACACCGTTGTGAACAAGGGTGAATCGACCAGAAGAGCTTTGGTGCGGGTGTGCATTTTCTTCACTTGGTTCGCCATGTGTCGCCCAGCGAGTATGACCAATTCCAATAGAAGACCCCACCGTTGCATCAATTTTTTCGCGTAACGTAGCGATACGACCTTTCGCTTTAAACAAATGCAGACCATGATTATTAAGTGTTGCGATCCCTGCAGAATCATAACCTCGATATTCTAATTTCTCAAGTCCATTTAATAAAATTTCTTTCGTATCATTTTGTCCAATATAACCAACAATTCCACACATTTCGTTTTCCTCCTAAAATATGAAAGAGGCAAACAAACGAAACCTGTTATATACATCGGGGCGTTTATTTGCCCCTTTCTCATGATGTTTTTGACATCATCTGCTATTATTCTTGTACAACGAGTCGCCTCATTGTTTTCGAATGATAGCCTATCGGTTGGAGATGTGTGCAACCGGGAGGTACCCGCCGACTTAATTCGAATGAACCTCCACCTCGTCAACTATTTTTCACCGCTCGAAAAATAGTTCAGGCGCTTGTGTTACTTTTCGCTTAACGATCCACCTTTCTATGCTTGAATCAACGCTCTTTAAAAAAAGAACAATTTCTATTCTACCCGAGAATAACGTAGCTAGCAATCTTTTTTTTATCAATCATCTGTATGGTTTGGTTCTCGGTACTATAATCTATGATATTTTCAAGCAAGCGTGAAAAAAGGGTAGCTTGTCTATAAAGACTCCGCTACCCTTTTAACTATTGTTTCATTCCTAACAATCCATCAATTGTTTGTACCACTTCATCTGCTACCTGATGGCATATTTCAATGGTAGGTGCTTCTACCATCACACGTACAAGTGGCTCTGTTCCTGATGGGCGTACTAGTACTCGGCCATCATCACCCATTTTTTCTTCTGCTTTAGCAATGACTTCTTGTATCCGTGGATGTATAAGTGCTTGTTGCCTATCAATTACTCTCACATTCTTTAAAACTTGTGGAAATTTTTCCATTTCACTTGCGAGTTCTGATAGTTTCTTTCCTGTTTCTTGCATGACGTTTACTAACTGCAAAGCCGTTAGCATGCCATCACCAGTTGTAATGTAGTCTAGGAAAATAATATGACCTGACTGCTCTCCACCAAGGTTATAGCCACCTTTGCGCATTTCTTCCATCACGTAACGATCTCCTACAGCAGTCTTATCGCTTTTCATTCCTTCTGCTTCTAATGCCTTATAGAAACCAATATTACTCATTACTGTTGAAACAACTGTAGAGTGATGCAATAGCCCTTTACTGTTTAGATATTTAGCACAAATGTACATGATCTGATCACCATCTATAATGGTGCCCTGTTCATCTACTGCAATAATTCGATCACCATCACCATCAAAAGCTAAACCAACATCTGCCCCTTTGTCTAAAACAAATGATTGTAACGCTTCTGGGTGTGTGGAACCAACACCATCATTAATATTCAAACCATCTGGTGATGTTCCAATTGTTGAAAGGTCAGCTTCTAGATCTGCGAACAAGTGTGTTGCTAGTGTAGACGTTGATCCATGCGCACAGTCTAAAGCAATATGTATACCTTCAAAATCGTTATCAACTGATTGTTTTAAGTATTGGATATACTTTTGTCCACCTTCAAAATAGTCATTAATTTGTCCAATATCTTTACCAATTGGTCTTGGTAATTCGTCTGTTTCTGCATCAAGCAGTGCTTCAATTTCTTGTTCTTGTGCATCTGTTAACTTAAATCCATCAGGACCAAAGAATTTTATACCATTATCTTCTACCGGGTTATGTGATGCAGAAATCATCACACCTGCCTCTGCGCTCATTGCTTTAGTTAAATAGGCAACACCTGGTGTTGTAATAACTCCTAAACGCATTACTTCTGCTCCAATTGATAAAAGCCCAGCTGTCAGTGCATTTTCTAACATACTTCCTGATATTCTTGTATCACGCCCAATAAGAATTTTTGCTTTAGACGTCTCTTTTGTTAGTACATATCCTCCAAATCGGCCTAACTTAAATGCAAGTTCTGGAGTTAATCCTTGGTTTGCAACTCCTCGAACCCCATCTGTACCGAAATATTTACCCATAATGTACCTCTCCTTTGTTCCTAATTAACACGTTATCATTGCTACTGTGTTAATAGTGTTATCTTTCAATGTTAGTTTCATACAATAATAGTTTATTCAATACGTATTGTAACTGTTTCTCTTGCTAAAGATATATTTAATCCCTCTGGAGCACTGATATCAATTGGAAGTTCATGTTTACCAGGGTTCAGATCAGAAGCATCAACAGATACAGAAAGATCAGAGGCTTCTATCTTTCCTAATTTTGATTCATATCCACTCACAGTAATATCCACTGCTCCACTTGTTTCCTCAACAAATGAAGCAGTGTAAGGATTATCTACATCTTTTATCTCTATAGAAACATCTTCAAATGTTGTTTTAATTTCTCTATCTACTTTGATATTTACTCTAATTGTATTTGGATTAATTAATCTAACATATTCAAGTTGATTTAAGTTAACCTCAATAGAGGTATCTTCATTTATATCACTTAGATCAATTGCTTCTGTTTCTATTTCTGTTAACCCTTCCAAATCTGTTTCTGAAGCAAAAACTTGTACTTCTTCTTTATTGGGAGTAATTGATGTTATTTTTATACCATCAGGTGTTTCTCCAGTGGTCTGTACACTAACAGGAACACTTTTGTTTGGATTATCTACATTTATCATCACATCAACCGTTTCAGGCTCAATTCTAGCGCTTAACTCATTACCCTCACTATCATAAACACGTATCTTTACATCTTCTATTTCTACTGACTCTTGTATACCTTCAACATCTACAAAGGCTTTAACAACAGAAATACGGTCAATCACACTCTTTGAACTTGTGATCTTAACTGTCGAAGGATTAACTGATGCTTCCTGTAATTCATATCCTGGTGCTAATAGATTTTCATTTGTATAATCTACTTTTACCTCAAACTCTGCAGACGCTCTCTCCTCAATGGTAACTTCAATTACTTCAGGATCAATGGTAACATTTAATCGATCAGATATACCTTCGTACTCTAAAGGAACCGTATACGTACCAGGCTCTAGATCCTCTAAATCAACAAATACATCAAAATTCCGCTGTGTTGCGGTAGACTGAACAACACTTACTGTCCCTTCTAATGTAATAGTAGCTGTATCTGGTACACCACTTACTGCATACTTATCATCTAATTTTACATTAATGGGTACATCATTTACAATCTGTGTTTCTTGCGAGCTACTGAATAAATCTAATCGTAGCGCATCTCCATTGCTATCTTGGTTATCAAATCTGATGACAGTAAAAATAAGCAAAGCCAATATTAAAGAGATCACACGAATAACCCAAGGTTTGTTTAACCAATCATTCATTGTTTTTTCCCCTCCAAGTCCAAGATTTTGCCGTAGGGGATTTAATAAAATAAATCTCTAAATCCTTTCGTAACATATTCATAAGTTTTTCTTGATCTAAATCACGATGCAATTCACCATTCTTTGTATAAGAGATCTGACCAGTCTCCTCTGAAACAACAATTGTTAACGCATCTGTTACTTCACTAACTCCCATTGCTGCTCTATGACGAGTACCTAACTCTTTAGAGATAAACGGGCTCTCTGACAGCGGTAAATAACATGCAGCAGCGACTATCTTATCTTGCTTAAGAATAACAGCACCATCATGTAATGGTGTATTAGGAATAAAGATGTTCGTTAATAATTGATTCGTAAGTTGACCGTGAATCGGTATTCCTGTTTGAATGAAATCTCCCATATTCGTATCTCTTTCAATGGTAATTAAAGCACCTATTCGACGTTTACCCATATAGTTACATGATTTCGTAATAGCATCAATTACTTGATTCAAAATCTCTTCTTCTGAATTCTTATTACGAGTAAAAAAACTCCCTCGTCCAATTTGTTCTAACGCTCGACGCAACTCGGGTTGAAATAAAATAATAATTGCCACTGGTCCCCAAACAATAACTTGCTCTATAATTACTTGTACTGTTTGCAAATTCAGAAAATAACTTATAAGATAAAAACCTAATACAACGAAGATACCCTTTAGTAGCTGAATTGCTTTGGTACCACGGATAAGCATGATTAGTTTATACAGGACATACCAGATAAGGGCGATATCTACTACAATACGCAACACATTAAATATATCTACTCCCCCATCAAGCATAATTACACTTCCTTCTTCTCATTGTTTATCGTCCCATCTGTAAAATAATGACTTGGTCCATTATAGCATAAATAAAGCAATGTTCATAAACATTACTCTAATAATCTATTCATTATTATACCAAAAGTATGTAAGTTTGCAGAATAAAACAAATATTATTTCTAAAAAAATAAACAGAGAATTAATGAAATTACTCTGTTTATCTAAAAGGTTAATTTGCCAAATTTATCATATTCTTCCCGAACTTTTTAATGTGATACCACATCCACTCAAATACTTGATTTACTTGTTCTATTTCTCCATTGATGTTTCCAGCCGAAGCCATTAAATGCTCGCCATTGATCAATGTAACATTACCATTTACATTACCATCAATCTGTAGATCAACATTTTTCACTACCAAATCACCTTCAATTGTAACTCCCTCTGGTACAATAACTTTTCCATCTTTAATAATTACGGTTCTACGTCAAATGTTGGGGTAGGAGTACTTGCTCCTATCCCTTAACCTACTTGAAAATCTAAATCTTTATATTGATGATGCAATAATACACGTAACCTTAATCGATCATATCGTTTAAAGCCGAATGCATTACGTTTAATTTCATGTTAAACTGCATATACACGCATCTCCTATCCCTTTGGTTTGTTTTTCGTCAATTCAAGTGTAAAGGATATAGGAGCTTGCGTGTTTTATTTTGCTTAATTTTTTTCATACCCCAACATATATAATAGAGCCATAATTACATGCTGATCATTTGAGACAGATAATTGCCCTGATTGATCCCATGTTGAGAAAATACTCCCGAACATTAAAACAAAGAATATTGCTGCTGCAGTTAAGATAGGGTGCGATTTAAACCAGCGCATGTAACCCCATCTGCGTTTCTCTTTGGGCAAATTAGCCATCACTTTTGTCGTAAAATTAGAAGATGGCTGCATTGTACTTGTACTTTTAACCAATGTATCTGTACGCGTTAATTCATGGAAATATTTCTGACAATCCTCACATTTTTGTAAATGGGCTTTTAACTGTCTTTCTTCTTGCAAAGATAGCTCATCATCCAGATATTTATGCATTAAGTTAACAAATTCATTTTTGCAGTTCATTGTATTCACATCCCTTTATACGTGACGAAGTTTTTTCCGAAGAGCTTCCCTTCCTCTATAAATTCTAGTCTTAACCGTTCCAATAGGAATATCTAATATTTCACTAATTTCGGCTAAAGACAGTTCATCAACAAAACGTAAAGCAATAACACTACGATATTTAGTAGGTAAGCTCATAATTTGCTGCTGAATATAAGATTGCAATTCCAAACTCTCCACTTCCTCTTCGGGCAATGGCTGTTCTTTGGCAAGTTGAGAATACATAGTCAAGCCATCCGTACCTTTCACTTCTCCATCTAAATAAAAGTCAGGCTTCTTTTTACGAATACGATCAATCGTAACATTTGTTGCAATACGAAAGAGCCATGTAGAAAATTTTCGTTTATCATCATAGGAATGGATATTTACAAAGGCACGTATAAAAGCCTCTTGAGCCAGATCCTCTGCTTCATGTGTATTTCCTATCATACGGAAGCATATTTGATACACCTTGTCTTGATAAAAGGCAACGATATCTTCAAATGCGGATTGATCCCCTTTTTTAACAAGATTTTAAATTAACTAGCAATAGGTTATATGACAAAATTTTTCATCAAACTTTCACCCTGTTTGACAAAAAGCCCATAAAAAAAGAACTGAACATTATTTATAACGTCCAATTCCCTTAACACATTATGTATGGTGGAGCCTAGCGGGATCGAACCGCTGACCTCCTGCGTGCAAAGCAGGCGCTCTCCCAGCTGAGCTAAGGCCCCTTATTATTTCGCAATGCACCATTTTATTAAAATGGTGAGCCATGGAGGATTCGAACCTCCGACCCTCTGATTAAAAGTCAGATGCTCTACCAACTGAGCTAATGGCTCACTAAACTGGCTGGGCTAGCTGGATTCGAACCAGCGCATGACGGTACCAAAAACCGTTGCCTTACCGCTTGGCTATAGCCCAATAAAATAACAGTGCTTTATCCACTGTTAATAAGATGCTATAAAGATGGTGGAGGGAGTAGGACTCGAACCTACGAACCCGATGGGAGCGGATTTACAGTCCGCCGCGTTTGGCCAACTTCGCTATCCCTCCATATCATTATTTAAATGAAACTGGTGCCGGCCAGAGGACTTGAACCCCCAACCTACTGATTACAAGTCAGTTGCTCTACCAATTGAGCTAGGCCGGCTTATGGTGGAGGATGCAGGGCTCGAACCTGCGACCCCCTGCTTGTAAGGCAGGTGCTCTCCCAGCTGAGCTAATCCTCCAAATGGTGACCCGTACGGGATTCGAACCCGTGTTACCGCCGTGAAAGGGCGGTGTCTTAACCACTTGACCAACGGGCCAATTTAAAATCATCACAGAGCTTCCAGCCGGACTTGAACCGGCGACCCCTTCCTTACCATGGAAGTGCTCTACCGCTGAGCTATGGAAGCATATGGCTCCACAGGTAGGATTCGAACCTACGACCGATCGGTTAACAGCCGATTGCTCTACCACTGAGCTACTGTGGAACAATAAATAGTCTAATAAACCTGTTGCTTCACAAAGCTAAACTAATAATTTAAAAAGGCTTGCCTAGCGACGTCCTACTCTCACAGGGGCAAGGCCCCAACTACCATCGGCGCTGAAGAGCTTAACTACTGTGTTCGGCATGGGAACAGGTGTGACCTCTTCGCTATTGTCACTAGGCCTTCAAGGATGAAGGTCATGCAGACGTTGCCACACGATGTGGCGAAATTAGTCTGTATTCCTTTAAATTAAAGGATGCACCTTCAAAACTAGATAAGATAGACAAGTATTCATATCATATATAATCTAGCTTCATCAACCAACAACTGGGTGTCTTCGCCAATCGCCCTACGATAAGTCATCATCAATTTCTTGTCAGAAATTGTGATTCCTTTATCTCAGTTAATTGTCTCCAGCCACTGCGTTGTTAAACGGTTGTTTCCGCTTTTTAATATAGTTAAGTCCTTTCATCATTGGTTTATGCAAACCAATGTTTTATCCGGTATTAGCCCCGGTTTCCCGGAGTTATCCCAGTCTTACAGGTAGGTTGCCCACGTGTTACTCACCCGTCCGCCGCTCATTCCACAAGCGCACACCCCGAAGGGTGATTGCTTGCTTCCTGCGCTCGACTTGCATGTATTAGGCACGCCGCCAGCGTTCGTCCTGAGCCAAGATCAAACTCTCCATAAAATTGGCTTGCACACGGATGTGCTGACATCGACGTTGCAACACGGATGTTGCGAACTTAGTCGACGATCATTGAGTTTGCTTACTCATTACTTGACTAGCATGTTACTTCTTAACATATTGGTTGTTTTGTTCAGTTTTCAAAGATCAATTTTTGTCGTCTGTTTTGGCGACGAAATATAATATATCATGGTTTTAATAAGGTGTCAATAACAATTTTTAAAAAATAAATATATTATTTATTTTGTTCGATTTGTTCTGACAACAAGAAATAATATAGCACAGGAATTTGCATTTTGCAATATGTTTTTTGTAGATTTATATAAAAAATTGTCTGATTCATTCGCTTTTGGTTTTAGGAATATACTTCACTATTTCTCCTTCGTTAGCCACTCGACGAAATAGCTTAAATAATACCTTATACCGATCAAGCATTGCTGTTCTCACTAATTTATCTAAACGACTATCTTCCATATCAAATAACAACTCTTCCAATTCACGCTTAATTAAATACTCTATTTCTCTTTGCTCTATATCATTAATTAGCATCCCTAACATAAATAAACTCCTCATTTCTTTATTACCTTATTTTATCATTAAACAACTTTTTACAATTAATATTCCTCTTTTTTGTCTTTCTTTAAACCTTTTTAATCATATTAAAATATTTATCTCATATGATATAGCAAGTCCACAAAAAGGAGATAGTCCGATGACACATTTTTTTGTATTTAAACTAAAGAAAAGTAAATCTATTGCATTATTATTATTGTTGTCTTTATGTACTGCTTTATTTATATGGATTGAATCAGAAAGTAACTTTTCTGTTTTTTCTAGTAAGGAAAATCCTGCTGCACTAAGCCAAGGAAACCCTGATGATCCCTCTATTGCTTTAACCTTTAATATCAGTTGGGGAACAGAAATGGTCGAACCAACATTAGAAGTACTTAAAAAACACGATGTTACGACTACTTTCTTTCTAATTGGTGAATGGGCGGAGCATCATCCTGATTTAGTTGAAAAAATTGAAGCAAACGGGCATGAAATAGGGATGATGGGATACCGTTATGAAAGTTATGTCAAACAAGAAATTGAACAAGTTCGAAAAGATTTAGCAAAAGCACAAGATACCTTTGCTTCATTAGGTTATTCCGACCTACGCTTATTAAGAACACCAAGTGGGCACCTAAATAGCGAGGTCATGAAGCTTGCCGAAAACCAAGGATATGATGTTATACAATGGAATGTAAACCCTCGTGATTGGGAAAATCCCGGTACACAGGTAATTATTGATCACGTACTAAAAAACACAAACAATGGAGATATTATTTTATTAAACGCATCAGACTCTGTTAAGCAAACACCAAAAGCTTTAGAAACAATTTTACCTACTTTAAAACAAAAAGGTTTATCGTTTGTAACCATTTCTGAGTTAATTTCTCGAGCTCAAGCGGAAAATAATGAAGTGAGAGAATAACATGACAACAATATCCTTTCTCATTCCTTCAATTTCATACATAAAAAACTGCTTTTTCATCATATTAAGAGTAAGAAAGAAGGAAGAAAGGAAACACAAAAATGAAACAATTATATATGATTATGTTTATCTGCCTACTACTTCTCTCTGGCTGTAACGGAGGTGGCGAACAATCAAGTGGAAATCAAGAAACATATGATACCACGAAGAAAATGGTGACAGATATTTTAAAGACAGATGAAGGAAAAAAAGCAATTACAGATGTGCTGGCAGATGAAGAAATGCAAAAGACATACGTTATTGAATCAAAAATTGTAGAAGATGCAGTTACAAAGGCTTTATCCTCAGAAGAAGGAAAAGCCTTTTGGGATAAGATGTTTGCCGATCCTAAGTTTGTTAAAGGTTTCTCGCAATCTTTAATGGAGCAACAAAAAGAAGTTTTAAAAGGGTTAATGGGTGACTCAGAATACCAAAGTAAAATGATGGAAATACTAGCAAACCCTGAAATGGAAAAACAAATGGTAACGGTATTGAAGGGGCAACAGTTCCGTGAACATTTAGAAAAAACAATTCAAGAAACAATGAATTCACCACTATTTAAGGCAGAAATGACAGAAGTTATTCTAAAAGCCGCGCAAGAAATGAAAGGATCACAATCAGGGTCCGGGCAAGAGGAACAAAAAGGATCATCCGGTTCAAGCGGTGAAAATAGTCAACAGTCTGAGTCCGGTGGGCAGAGCTCCTAAAAATATGTTTAATTAAATAACACAGACTTCATTTAACGGAAGTCTGTGTTATTTTATTTTAGCGATTAAAACCACTTATAGCTTTTGATAAGTCATTGTCTTGTAAAATGTTAAAATAACTAATTTTATTATTATCATTCACACGAGCCCGTCCAGTTACCTCTGCTTTTTGTTTATCGCCATAAGATACGTATACAGTGAAATGATATAAATTATCCGAGTCATTACTCTTCTTAAAAGATATGTCATCCACTTTTAACTGAATATCAGAGTAATATGCAGGAACTCGGTAAGTAAAAAAATAGGTTGTTATATACTTCTCATACATATCTTCTGTAAAATAGGATCTATATTTTTGTTCAAAGTAATTTTCCAGCTCCGTTTCTTCTTGAAAAGCAACCAACTCACTACCACCGATAATAGTGGCATTTTCTGATGACTCTAATAAACGAATTAGCTCTGCATCAGCTGCTGAAAACTGGTCATTCAATATATGTTCGATAACTTCTTGTTTGTTTTGATCTTGATTTAATAAAAAGTAACCACCCATAAACAATAGTATAGCTGTTACGAGACCTAGTAAAATAAATCGTAAAGAGCGCTTTCTGTACCCATTTGTTTTTCCTTCTCTTCTATTATTCATTCTCATTACCACGTCCTAACTTTTACAATATTATAATAATTACCTTTATTTTACTTTATGTTTGTGAAAAGTAAAGATGTTTATTTTTTCAAAAAAACAAAATCCCTACTAAGTTGCATGATCTACTTAGTAGGGATTTGATTAACAAAACAATATATATTGTTTATTAAATAAACTTTATATTAAAAGTTTTTAATTACATAAGAAGCAATTTCTTGATAAGCATTTGATAAAGGATGATCTTCTTGATAGATAGATGCGTGGGAATTCTCTTCTTTATAAGGTTGCGCTAAAGGTAATTGTGCAATAAGTGCAGTATCTAATTCTTCTGCTAATTTCTCCCCACCACCTTGGCCAAACACATACTCACGTTCACCGGTAACCTTACTTTCAAAATAAGCCATATTCTCAATTACACCAATAACTCCATGGTTTGTATTAATTGCCATTTGTCCTGCCCTAGCCGCTACAAAGGCTGCAGTAGGATGTGGTGTAGTAACAATTAGCTCCTTTGATGAAGGAATTAAGTTATGCACCGATAAAGCCATATCACCAGTACCAGGTGGCAAATCTAATAATAGATAGTCCAAGTCGTCCCATTCCACTTCTGTAAAAAAGCTTTTAAGCATTTTACCAAGACGAGGGCCTCGCCAAACAACAGGTGAGTTATCTTCTACAAAGAATCCCATCGATATCATTTGCACACCATGTCGCTTGACCGGAACAATACGATTGCCTTTTAATGTCGGACGATTAGTTACTCCCATCATATCTGGGACACTAAACCCATAGATATCGGCATCAATAATTCCAACCTTCTTACCGAGTCTTGCCAAGGCTACCGCTGTATTTACGGTGACAGTAGATTTTCCAACGCCACCTTTTCCGCTTGCTATCGCTAAAAATTTCGTCTTTGTTTTCCCGCTTAATAAAGTCGCTTTGCCATTACCATTTTCCGTTCCAAACTTCTGTAAAACTTCCTCCGGTAATTGAGTAAATCGCAAACCAACTGTTGGCACCCCAGCTTGTTTTAATATATTCACAATTTCCTGCTGTAATTGCATTTGTTCAGCTGTATTTAACTTGGCAATTGCTATCTTCACACTCACATGCTGTTTTTCTTCCTTTACAAGTACCTCTACTACTCCACCTGTTTCTTCTAATGTTTTATGTAAAAAAGGATCCTTTACTTCATTTAAACGTTCTATTACTTCTTCTTTTGTAAGCAAAATGACACCTTCCTTCTTTTATCAACAAAATCTATTAGAAGTAGTATAGCATATTTTCATCTATTTCGTGGTCTGTGAAGCAACAATTGCTTATTCATCGCTCTCTGTAACATATCGTAGTATCCCTTCATACAAGCTCGCAGCCATTTTCGTTTGGTAAGCAGTTGTTTTTAATAAATCTCTTTCATGCGTATTGGACAAAAATCCAATTTCAACCAAAGCACCTGGACATTGCGCATACTTCAATAAATAAATACCATTAATCGCCAAAGCTTCTCTATTCGTATTTTCTAAATTTCGTTTTATTTCAGATTGAATCAGTTTAGATAAGTTTTCACTACCTTCTAATGATGGGTAATAAAATGTCTGCGCTCCACTCCAACGCGAAGAAGGAACCGCATTTAAATGAACACTAACAAAAAAATCCGGATCTTTTTCTTTAATGAAAGCTACACGCTGTTTTAAATCTTGCGTTTTTCGATTAGATAAACCCTTTGTATCTTCCGCTAGGTCCTGATCACTTTCACGTGTCATATAAACTAGTGCACCAGATTGCTGCAGATAATCTCTTAACTTTTTCGTGACTGCTAATGCTATTTCTTTTTCTTTTGTATCATCACTTCCCTCTGCTCCCCCATCTACACCACCATGACCTGGATCTAAAACAATGACTTGACCCGCCAATGGCAAAGACCAAGAATCCCACGAATCGGTAGTCTTCTGAATAGGGTATTGAATGAGAATAACTAATAAGATTGCACCACTTATCCAAAGAATCACTTTGGTTATTTGATTCATTTCTTTCCCTCCCACACCGAAGCCTATGCTTCACTATATGGGACAAGGATCAGGAATATACCTAGTAAAAAATGTTTGTTCTTCATCTAAAAAAATTTGTTAATTAATTAAGCGAAACTTTTGTCCAAGTGATGTAAGTCACTACGTGTTTTTTCAGAAAAATTAAAATAATAAGAAAAAGGAGCGTGGATCGCTTGGATACAATATTGGTTCAAAAAAAGACTGGAACTGCAATGTTGAGTGATTTTTTAAAGGAAAAAGATATTAAAACTATTTTTCAGTCTAATAGAAATTCACTATTTCTAGATCAACACGGTTTAGAGAATATACAGCTTATACACGAACAAAGCGTTGTTCATGCTGCGGATGGCTATAGCCGTGCAACCGGAAAGCCAGGCGTTGCTATTATTACTGCAGACTCCGGGCTAACGAATGCTATTACTAGTATGGGAACTGCTCAACTTGACTCTGTTCCAATGGTTATTTTTGCACAGCATGTCACAACTCAAATTGATCAACAACTGGATGTAGAAGGGGTAACCAAAGCAGTTGCAAAATATACGATAACAGTATTGTCTATAGACCAGTTCCCAGCAGCGATTAACGAAGCTTTCTACATTGCAACAACTGATCGTCCAGGTATCGTCATTGTTAGTCTTCCTGCAAACCTATTAGAGGAAACGATGGAATGCAAGGTTTCTACCCCTACTGATATTTCACAATGGAATAGCACGAAAACAATTCCTGCATCACTTCTCAATCGCGTCATCGATACGGTCGAAACAGCAAAGAAACCAGTTCTACTCGTTGGAGGAGGAACAGTTATTTCCGGTGCAAATGAAGTGCTAAAGGCATTTATTAATAAAACGAAGATCCCTTTTGTTAGCACACTGATGGGTTTGGGGGCGGTTCCTGTAAACCATCATCTTCATTTAGGCATGGTGGGGATGCACGGCACATTTGCAGCTAACCGTGCAGTTCACCAAGCTGACGTATTAATTTGTTTAGGTGTTCGATTCAGTGATCGAATTACTGGTAAAACAAAGGGGTTTTCACCATATTCACGAAAAATACAAATTGATATTGATCCAGCAGAAGTAAATAAAAAAATTGAAATTGATGACCCTGTGATTGGTAATGTAAAACAGGTTTTACAATTATTATCTCAACAAATAAAACAATTAGATTTTCCTACTTGGCACCAAGAAGTACAAAGTTGGAATAAAAAATCTAGTCGATTTCATCAATCGAAGCAACATCTTATTGGTCCAGATCAAATTATCCAAGCATTGCATGAGAAAGCAGCAACTGATGCAATTATTGCTACAGATGTTGGTCAACATCAAATGTGGACAGCGCACCACTATCCTTTTGAATTACCACGTCGATTCTTAACTTCTGGCGGATTTGGGACAATGGGTTATGGATTACCAGCAGCTATTGGCGGTGCTTTTTCTTCACCTAATCAACAAGTAGTTTGCATAACAGGTGATGGTAGTATCCAAATGAATATACAAGAACTCATCACAGCTGTACACTATAACCTAAACATAAAAATAGCTATTTTAAAAAATGGATATTTAGGAATGGTGCGCCAATGGCAACAACTTTTCTACCAGCGTAATTATTCACAGGTTAAAATTTCGTCACCTGATTATGTAAAACTGGCAGAAAGCTATGGTGCAATGGGGTTAAGAGCGAACAGTGTAAATGAAGCAAAGGAAATCATTTTAACAGCCTTTCAAACAGAAGGTCCTGTAATGATGGAGTTTACTATTGAAGATGAGCGTAATGTATATCCAATTGTACCACCAGGAGGGAACAATACCGATGCACTTGCAGAAGCGGAGGAAAAGTAATAGCATAAGAAAAATGAAAAAAGTTATACTTCACAAAAAACAGCAGGGGCCCAAAGCATCTAGCCCCTCTCTCAATTTAATATACATAAATTGTTTTCTTCTATGCTCTTACAAATCTTATAGAATTATATAAACTTAAATCTTAATACTAATTTATTTGATCTGTTTTTTTCATGTAGTTATGTACTGCACCTATTATGTTAGCATCAGCACTGAAATAACAACTATCAATCGTTGGAGAAAGTGTAGCTACATCAATTTTATCTGTAATTTGCATTAATCGATCTTGTATTTCACTTACAAGGTCTTGTCTTTGACTAATCCCTCCACCAATTAGTATTAGTTCTGGATCAAAAACATATTGAATATTGTATAATCCTATAGCAAGCATATAGTAAAAATCCGCTATAGCTTCTTGACAAATTTCGTCACCCTTTTCTGCATCTGAGAAAATAATTTCTCCTGTTAATAAATTCTGACTAATCTTTTTTTGTAATGCGACACGCCTAATAATAGAAGAAGTAGAAGCAACGTCACTGAACGTACTCATTCCATTGCCTAGATTATTTGCATTTAAAATCATATACCCAAATTCTCCTCCATGCAGGTTGTTCCCCTTATGGATTGAACCATTTTTTATAAGCGCACCTCCTACTCCTGTACCGATAACTACTACTGCGATATCGCTTTTCCCCACAGCTGATCCTTTCCATACTTCGGCTAGCGCAGCACAGTTTGCATCATTTTCAATAGACACAGCCAACCCTGTACTATCTTCAATTAACTTCTTCATATTAGGCCCGTGTATATAAGGAATAGCACTAGATCCGTAAATAAATCCACTTTCAGCCACTGATCCAGGACAACTAATTGCAATTCCCTCTATATTGTATAATGAATAATTCCTCAACTGGTCTTTAATAATAAACAGCAAGTCATCAAGCTGATTCGGCGTCTGTACTTTCCCTTGGGTTAGAATATTCCCATCTTGACTAACAACACCATATTTAATATTTGTCCCACCTAAATCAAACGCAAGAACATTCATCATTTATAGCACACCTCTATCAATATCTCATTAAATTTTAGCGCGGTATATTTTAAAAACCATTGTGCATGGCAACATCACCAAACCATAGACCACTTTTTTTCATATATCGTTGTTTCGTATTTAGATCAATGCGATATAAACCATATCGATTTTTGTATGCATTTAGCCATGACCAATTATCAATAAATGTCCATACATGGTAACCAAAACAATTTGAACCCTCTTCAATAGCCTTATGAAGCCATTTAAGATGTTCTTCATAAAACTCAATTCGATAATCATCTTGAATCATGTCTTTTTCATCTTTAAATCGTTCTTCACCTTCCACTCCCATCCCATTCTCTGCCACATACCAAGGAATATTACCATAATTATCTTTTATATTTGTAGCAATATCGTATAATCCTTTCTCGTATATCTCCCACCCCCGATATGGGTTCATTCGACGATCTGGCCATATATACGGATCAAAGAAACTTTCAGGTAGGATACTATCTGTTTTAGTAGTATTTGCCTCTTTTTCCTTCACCCGCCTTGGTTGATAATAATTCACACCTAAGAAATCAACTGTATTTTCTTTTATTAATTCCAAATCTATTTGATTAACTTCTGGCATTAAATCATGTGTTCGCAATAATTCAACAAGATCGGTCGGATATTCCCCTAAAACGGACGGGTCTAAAAAACTCCGATTGAAAAACAGATCAGCTATCTTAGCTGCTTCTATATCTCCTTTCGACTGACTACGTGGATAAGAGGGTGTTAAATTTAAAATAATACCTATTTGTCCATCCTGACTTAAGTCTCGATAAGTTTTAACTGCCTTGGCACTAGCCAGCATGGAATGGTAAGCAACAACAACTGCACGCTTCATATCTATCACACATGGGTAATGATAGTTATTTAAATAACCCATCTCAACTGGCACAATAGGCTCATTAAATGTGGTCCACTTTTTAACCTTATCACCAAACAATTCAAAGGCCGTTTTTGCATAAAAGTTAAAGGCTTCGACAACTTCTAGACTCTCCCACCCTCCTTTTTCCTGCATATGTAAAGGCATATCAAAATGAAATAGGTTAATAATTGGCTCAATATCATGTTGAATAAGCTCATCAATAAGTTGATTGTAAAAATCAACTGCTTTTTTATTTACTTTTATTCCATCCGGTAACAATCTCGACCAAGATATAGAGGTTCGAAAAGAATTTAAGTGAACAGCTTTCATTCGTTCTATATCCTCTTTAAAGTATTTATAAAAGTCAGATGTATTTTTAGGACCAACACCTTCATAAAATCGCTCTGGTTCTATCTCAAACCAATAATCCCAAATGTTCTGTGCTTTTCCATCTAATTCAGCAGCTCCTTCTGTTTGCGTTGCAGATGCTGCCGCTCCCCATAAAAAACCATTAGGAAATTGATACATTTAAAACACCCTTTTCTACTTTTTATTGTTTTCTAACGCGCTACCCTTCACATTTATACCATTTAAATGCAGAATAAACTCACTAAACATAGCGTTTGCCCAGGAAAACCATTCTCTTGTAAACTGCTTAGGATCATCTACATAAAATCCTTCATGCATAAAATTGGTTTCTCCATCTGTTTGTTTAAATAAATTAAGAATATTTTGTTTCTCTTCATCTGTCTTTGCAGTCATACCCTGAATTGCAAGTGCAATATGCCAAATATAACTTTTCGGTGTATGTGGACTGCCAATACCTCTTGCTACCTTCCCTTCATAAAAATAAGGATTTGATGTACTCAGGAGAAACTGTCTTGTATTTTGATAAATTGTGTCGTCTATGCTGCAATATCCCAAATAAGGGATAGATAATAATGAAGGAACATTTGCATCATCCATTAAATTATAATTGCCTAAGCCATCTGTCTCATAAGCAAAAATTTCACCATATTCGGGATGGTCGACAGTTCCATATTTACGGATGCCTTGATCAATTTTTTTAGCTAAACAACGTGATTGATTTGAGATTTTTTCATCTTGCAGTATTTTGTCCGATATTTCTATAACTTGCTCTAATACAACGACAGCAAACATGTTTGAAGGTATTAGATAACCGTATTGACACGCATCATCACTCGGCCTAAACCCTGACCATGTCATGCCTGTATAACCAACGGGAGAACCCTTACCGTTATTTGTTAACGTATCTTGCAAACGGTCATTCTCTCGTTCAAAGAAATAGTTGGAATATTCTTCGTGGTTTTGCTCAGTTTCCCATACATTAAGAATCTTTTGAACAACTTTCTGAAAAACTTCATTAAAGTGCGATGTCCTGCCAGTTGATTTCCAAAACAAATAAGAGAGATGAAGAGGATAACAAAGTGAGTCAACTTCATATTTACGTTCCCAAATTAAAGGAGTCATTTCTGTTTTATCGTCATGATACCTTTCCCCATTCGGTTCTTCATTAAAAGCATTTGCATATGGATCATGGTTGATATATGACATTTGTTTAAAAATGACTCCCTCGATCATATCTGCTATATACTTATCTTCTTCTGCTAACACTAAATAAGGTCGCACTTGTGCCGCAGAATCCCTTAGCCACATAGCCGGAATATCCCCTGTAATTACAAACATTGTTCCATCTTCTTGATTTTTTAGTGTTGTCCTATACGTATTGGTAAAGCAATTTTGAAACAGAGACTGTATTTTGGGATCATTTTGATACAACAATGTAACTTTATCGACTAACCGCTCCATCGATACAGGTAAACTATTAAACATGTACGCATATCCTCCTATATATCTAGCAGTTCATTTTTCAATTCCAATTGTTAATATTTCATGTTTATCAACCATTATTTTATAATTTTCGGAATTAGTGTATTTGATTTGGGTTATTCTCTCCTCTAAGATATTACTTTTATGGATATTTTTATTTATGTCTTTTAAAATCACATTCATTTCATCCATTATACCTGTCATGTTAAACCAACGAACCATAATATCATTTGTTTTCTCTGATACTTTTAAAGATGAGAAAACTAACCTATTTAACTTAGAATTGTACTCAATAAAAGAGTAAACAGGTGGTAAAGTACCTTTTTTAATTCCAATTTGCTTTGTCAACCATGGGACTTGGCTTTGATAAGAAATATGATATGCGTCTAATTTAGAATCTTCCCCTTGGTGTGGAATGATTTTAAATGATACCGTATGCTCACCTAAACATTGTGCCTCCGGTGTGGGAAAATACCCCCAATCACCTAACTCACCAACAGACCTTAATAAGGTTAGAGCAATTGTTTGACGTTTATCTTGAAGAATTTCATATTCATAAAGACCATAATTCGCAATCGTTAAACCAGACGTTTTATCACTCAAATCAACAAATGCTTGATTATGTTGTGAATTATCAGGATTTTTCCATCCTTCATAGGGTTTGTTATTACGTGTAACAACGTCGAAAATCGAATCTGCTCTATGTATATTAGTATGAATATCTGTTGGAAAAAGCACTCTTAAACGATGATCTTTAGTTTGATTAGTAAAGGTTGTCTTGACATCAATACCTTTACTCTCCTTTTCTAAAGATACATAAGTTGTGATATTAAAATGTATCTTTTTCTTGCTTCTAGTAGCTTTTCTTTTTTTAAAATCAACAAGTTCGCGTTGCTCAAATTCGAGTAACTCAGTAGCGCTTTCCGGTAACTGCCACTTATGATTAATTTCATATATTGCCTGATATGAAGTGTCTTCAATAAGCTTAATTTCAGCCTTTACATCCTCTGTCGTTAATGTTGTATCATTTTCTGGTTGCTTGTACATATACTCATTTCCCACATCTCCAGTATCCTCGTATATACAAAGGTCGGTGAAAATTTTCCCACTCACTTTATCTCTAACTACAAGTGACCCATTGTTTTGAATCTTTACATATAAAAAACTATTTTCCATAATATTTTCACCAGTAACAAGCGTTTGTTTTTTACTATTAGTATTCTCAACGCTAGGGACACAAGCATAAGTCTTCAATCCCAATGCTGGAACCCTGCTCGCATAAAAGTTCACTTGAATTCTCCTCGCGATATAGGGTTGACGAAATTTGTTCTTTGGTAAATCGTAGCCAAAATGGATTCCTAAATCTTCAACGTCACAAGCATGCATATTACCTTCAGAATCAACAATAGTTTTATCCCCTATTGGGAAGGATTTTAATTCTTTTTTGTTAACGCCGCTTGAGAAATATTGTCGTTGCACATCAAGTGTAACCGTTACAACACCCGTACGTTCTTTTCCTGTTGTATTATAAACAACAAATGGAAGAGCATTTTCACCATATTTCTCAAAAGAATTTGTATCTACTTTGTTACTTATAAATTGCAAGTTTTCATCAACAATCATTTCTGCAACATGTCGACTCTTTTCAAAACGTGTTTCCATCGCACGGTGCACTTCATCCACGCTACACCCACAAATACTGTCATGTGGGTGATTTTGCATTAGAATTTTCCAACTATACTCTAGTAAATGATGTTTATATTCAGCACCAAGCATATATGCAAAGGTCGATAGCGGTTCAGCCACTTTCTCTAACAGAACCTCCCCTTTTCGGTTTAACTGTTTTAAATACAAACGAGATGAAGCTGTATTAACTAGTGTGCCCCAACCGTCTGTTTGCTGGCTGCGCAATTCTCCTGATACTGTTTTTAGATTATCCAAAAGAGATATCTCCATTTGATCGATGTAATCATTAAAGCTGGAATGTTTGAATTTAATAGATGGATAAAGCTTTTGAGCTGTTTTGATTGCTTCTGGTAAATTGGTTTGAACGGGTTGATGATCACAGCCATTCATCATAAGTAAGTGTGATGTTGCTGCATATTTTTCCATGGAGGCTATTTTATCACTCCAATAACCCTTGGCTTCTTCTTTGTTAACAGGGATTTCATTCCCATTACAATACCAATTTGCGAATAGAACACCAAGAACGGACGATCCGTCTGGTGATTTCCAATTCATCTCTGAATACGGGGATTCAAATATATCAGTATCTGAGACCTCGTTATTAAATCCCGTCGGTTTAACCCCACGCCCAAAGATAGCTGTTTTAATACCGGCTTGTTTTAATATTTGCGGAGCCTGACTGACATTTCCAAAAGAGTCAGGGAAATAACCAACCTTTGCTAAACCTCCCCATTTTTTTGCATCTTTCATTCCGTATTGGAGGTTCCTCACATTTGCCTCACTACTTGTTAAAAATTCATCTTGCAAAATGTACCACGGACCAACTTGAAGTCGCCCTTCTGTAACATATTGATGAACTTTCTCTCGCATTTCAGGTCTAACCTGCAGATAATCATCTAATATTATTGTATGCCCATCAAGATGGAAACTCTTAAATTCAGAGTTTTGATCAAAGGTTTGTAAAAGTTCATCCATCAAGTCAATTAACAAAACGTGGTGTTTTTCATATGGTAAATACCATTCTCTATCCCAATGTGTATGTGAGATAATATGAACTGTCTTATTATCATTCATCGTTATGCCTCCAAAACTATTTATTCAAAAGATTTTTGGTCTTCACCCTTTTGAAGCCCCACCTAAACTAAACCCTGCAGACATGTATTTTTGACCAATAAAATATAAAATAATTACTGGTATCGTATACACGAAAGAAAAAGCGGCGAGTTGACCATAAAAAACCATTCCATGCTGACCAAAGAATTGAAAGATGGTAACAGAAGCCGGGAGTTTTTCTCTTGTTTGAATTAAAATAAATGGTACAAAAAAGTTTCCCCAGCTATTTGTAAAGGTAAAGATCAATACTGTGAATATACCTGGTTTCATTAAAGGCGCTACTACCTTTCGTAATCCAGTTAAAACCGAAGCGCCATCAATCCAAGCTGATTCCTCTAAAGTTAACGGGATAGAATCAATGAAGTTTTTCATAAGCCAAATGCCATATGGTAAACCTGAAGCAGCCATAAATAGCATTGTTGCAACTAAAGAATCATTAATATTAAAAAATACAAAAAGTTGATATACAGGGACCATAATTGCAGTCATAGGTAGTCCCGACATAAATAAAATTGTAAGTATGACAGAGTTTTTATGTTTAATATGAAATCGAGATAGAGGATAAGCCGCCAATGCAGAACAAATAACAAGCACAATGGATGACACCAATGATAAAGCTATCCCTATGCCAAAAGATCTTAATATCTCGATATCTGTTAAAATTGCCTTCCAATTATCTAAAGTAAATTCATCAGGTAATTTTATTGATAATGTTGCATGTGTATCAAACGATGCAAAGATCACCCATAATAATGGAACAAAGAACATAATGCCTATTATGGATAGAACAGTGTAGGGCAATGCTCTTTGGATTAATTTTTTATTGATCATGTTTCATCCCTCATTTACTACTCAGTTTTCAAAAAACGGATATAAATTAAGCTTAGAGTGATTCCAATTAATAATAAAACCAATGAAATAGCTGTCCCATAACCTAGTTGATAATTAACAAATGCTTGATCATACATGAATATTGGTAAGGTGGTTGTCTTTTCACCTGGACCTCCACCTGTTAATGCGTAGATTAATGTAAATACTCCTAGTGTTTGCAACGTAACTAAAACCATATTTGTTACAGCAGAACCCTTTATAATTGGGAGAGTAATTCTCCAAAGCCTTTGCCATGCATTTGCACCATCAATTCTAGATGCCTCCTCTACTTCCTGAGGAATGTCATCAAGTGCAGCTTGGTACATTAGCATTGAAAAAGCAGCTCCATGCCAAATGTTAACAAATATAACGCTTATAAGCGGGAAGTTTAGTAACCATGCGATTGGTTCAACCCCAAAAAAACCAAGCATTATGTTCAACGTACCTTGATCGCTTAAATAAGCGAACCATACAAACGCAACAACAATTTCCGGTGTTATCCAACCAGCTAAAATAAGAATTCCTATAATTCTTCTAAAAGGGCGAGCCTTTTGTTTCATGAGATAGGCTACTAGAAATCCAACAATCTGCTGACCAATAACTGCTGAAGCAATTAAAAAAATAATTGTATTTAAAACACTCGTTTTAAAACTTGGATCTTGGAACATTCGAACAAAGTTATCAAAGCCAACAAATTGAGTATTGCTAGCTGCTGCTCCTGTTAATGCCATATTTGTGAATGAATAATAAAATGTCATAATAATTGGACCCAGTACAAACAATAGCAGCAGTATAATTGAAGGTAAACCGAATAAAAATGTTTTTAGATACATATTACCGTTTAAGGACTTCTTTTTACTCAAAATCTAACACCTCTTTAATAGGGCCAACATGTAACGATCATGGTTGACCCCATGTCAATGTAATTTCTGTCACTATTCTTATAGATTAGTATTTTCGTTTTATAATTGTATCTATTCTTCTACTTTTTCCTCTCCTACATCTCGCTTGACATCTTCTTTAAACTGTTCCATTGCTTCTTTTGGTGATAATGTATCTGTTGTTACTGCCTCAACAGCTTTTTGAATATTTGAGGAGACTAATGGATATGAATCATATGTTGGTCGATAATGTGTGAAATCTAAGAAGTCTGTTATTTTCTGTTGATAAGTAAGTTGCTGATAATCTTCTAACTCAGCTATATCTTTTCTTGGTGTTAGTGCAGTACCATATCTTAAATTCTCTTTACTTGTAGCAGTTTTAATAAATTCCCAAGCAAGATCTTTATTATCTGCTTTTGAAGGGATCGCTAATGTCCATCCACCAGATACAGTAACTTTTCCATTTGCCTGCCCATTTTGGGTCGGCATTGCAGTTATATCTATATTTTCCTTCCATTCTGGCCAAGGACTGTTACCGCTTTCCAACCAGTTCCCAGACATCCAGTTTCCGTCCAATGCTATACCAACTTCTCCTTTAGGCATAAGTTCAGTTGAAATTTTAGCACCTGCCTGACCTGTTATTCCCCAACTCAAGCTTGGACCTAAGTCATTAGAATGTACCTCATCTATAAATTCCAAGGAGTCTAAAAATCCCTCACTACCTAAAACCCATTTTCCAGTTTCATCATTATATAATTTACTATCCGTACCATATAAAAGCATTAGGAAAGTTTGCATTGTAGTACCTTCACCCATTGCTTTTCCTGAATTCATCCAAATTGGTACCTTAACATCATCTTTAATAGTTTTTGCTGCTTCCAGAACATCATCCCATGTCTTAGGGTTCCAAGGCACATCTAAACCAGCTTCTTTAAAAACTGTCTTATTATACCAGAGCCCACGAACATCCGTAGATATTGGAACACCGTATGTCTTTCCATCTTCACCTTTTACACCATTTTTAACAGGATCATAGAAATGTTTCCAATCTTCCCAATTCTCCACTTTACTTGTAATAGGTTCTAAATATCCCGCAGCCGCATCAGCTTTTAGCCCCTCAGAGTCTTCCATAACAATATCTGGTGCTGTATCATCAGATTTCATCATTAGAATTGTTTTATTTGGATAATTACCTTCATTACTATCAATTGGCGTTATTTTTACATTTATACCTTCGTTACTTTCTTCAAAATCCTTTTTAGCTTCTTCCATCCATGCTTTAAAAGAGTCATCAGGTGATTTATATACTACTTCTATTGTTTTGTCTGAACTAGCATCGTCTTTTTCTCCCCCTGAACATGCAACAAGAGAAATGGTCGATATTAATACAGTTAGCAGAATTAAAAATTTTTTACTAAATTTCATTTTATTCTCTCCCCTTTTTTAATATTAGAGTGATCGTGCACTAAAATACTTCTGCTTCTTTTACCACCCCCCTTATCGTTTGTTCTAATTTATATTCTGATAAGTGTATCCCTAGGTGAATCAAATAATAACTGTTGAATAATAGAAGCTGCTCCCATTAGACCGGATTTCTTTCCAAAACTCGATTTTATAAACTTTATTTCTTTTGCGGAGTTGGAAAATGCTCTAGATTTAGCAATATCCTCACTTATTTGAATAATTTCAGGATATAATTCAACTAATTGGCCACCGAAAATTACCATTTTAGGAGCGAAAAAATTCAATGCATTTGTAACCCCTATGCCTAAATAACGGGAAGCTTCTTCTAAAACTTTTAATACTAAGACATCACCTTTTTCACCATGCTCCATGATTGTTTCCAATGTTAAGGAATTTTCATTGTCTATATAAACATCAGTCAATGAACTTTTCACTCCTCTACGGATCTCTTGCTTAATTCTGGTGATAATAGATAATCCAGATGCCATTGCCTCTAAACATCCAAAATTACCACAATTACATCTTGGTCCATCAGGGTCAATCAATATATGCCCAATTTCCCCAGCTCCATTTTTAAAACCACGATAGGTGCGCGAGTCAACAATTATTCCTCCACCAATTCCTTGATCGGCAAAAACGTAAAGAATATTCTCATTATTATTGACTGTACCAAACCATTGCTCTGCTAAAGCTACGGCATTCGCATCTTTTTCTAAGATCGTAATAAGGTTATAGCGTTTTTGTAATTGATCTTTGAGATTAACATTTTCTACACCTTGTAAATTGGGTGGCGATAAAATTTGGCTACCATTCTCATCAATTGGTCCGGGTGCCGATACACCTATACCAGCAATTTTTGAAACTGCTAACCCAGATTCATTTAGAACATCGTCAATAGTTTTGTAAACCTTTTCAATTAAAGGTGTATCTTGATTAAAATCATTCATTAAAGCTACATTTTCCTTGTAAATATCCCCTTTAAAATTCACTAAGGCAGCAGAAACCTTTGTAACACCAATATCTAAAGCAATCACATAAAAATTATCCCAATTGAACTCATATAGAACGGGTTTTCTACCCCCATTTGATTTTCCATAACCAGCAATTTTTATAGCACCTGCTTTCAATAGATCGGAAGTTATATTACCAATTGTTGCAAAGGTTAAATTTGAACTTTTAGAAATATCATCTTTTGTAATTAGACCTTTCTTATGAATTATTTTCAAAACCAAAGAACGATTATATTGCTTTATCTGCTCCGTATTCCAGTGTTCCATCTTATCCATTTGCTATGACCCTCTTTACTTTTTTAAATGCATATAATAAGTTTATTTATATAAAAGCGTTTTCATTACATTTTTAAAAAAAATAACATTTATATGTTAATAATTTACTTAACTTATTAAATTGTTTTTAATAAGTTAAGTAAATTGTATCACCAGAAATAGTAAGTGTAAACCGTTAATTTTAAATTTTTAACAAAAAATAACTAATATAGACTAAAGATCCATTAATGATTAGTGAACCCAATCCCCATAGAAGTTTAGCTGGCACCGCTCCCTTAACACAAAGCATAAGCGATGCCTTGTTATAGATTGACATTAGACATACATTAAATCCCTATCTATTATAAATAATAAAAAAACATGGTGCTTTCTGTGATCATACACAGTCAGCACCACGATCTGTTTTTTAACTAATACAATGGATTAAAGATTGTTATTAGATTCTTTCTTTCTTCTGACTACTACTAATAATGCTCCCATTCCTATTATTAGCAGCCCTAAAGCTAACCAATTAAACATGTTAGTAGCTGTATTTGGAAGATTATTATCTTTATCTGAGTCACCATTTTCCCCTGGCTTACCGTCTGCTCCTGGTTCACCTGGTTCTGTAGACTCTTCTGCCTCTTTCAAATCTTCATGCGCTGCGGTTAATGCCGCAAGTGCTTCATCCACATTATCCTGGGTTGCATTAGTCTCAGAAGCAACAATTTTTGCTACTGCTAATGCTTCAGTTAATGTAGTCCAGCTTTCCTCTGTATAAGCTGTTTCATCTAAGTCTTCAACCTCAGCTATTTTTTCTTCTAAGGCTGTTTTATCAGCTGGATCTTCTGATTCTGTAGGCTCTTCTGCCTCTTTCAAACCTTCATGCGCTGTGGTTAATGCCGCAAGTGCTTCATCCACATCACCCTGGGTTGCTTCACCTTCAGAAGCAACGGCTTTTGCAGCTGCTAATGCTTCAGCAAATGTTGTCCAGCTTTCTTCTGTATAAGTTGTTTCATCTAAGTCTTCAACGTCAGTTATTTTTTCTTCTAAAGCTGTTTTATCGGCTGGATCTTCTGGTTCTGTAGGCTCTTCTGCCTCCTCCAAACCTTCATGCGCTGCATTTAATGTCGCAAGTGCTTCATCCACATCACCCTGGGTTGCATCAGTCTCAAAAACAACGGTTTTTGCCGATGCTAAAGCTTTAGCGAATGTATCCCAGCTTTCTTCTGTATAAGCTGTTTCATCTAAGTCTTCAGCCTCAGCTACTTTTTCTTCTAAAGCTGTTTTATCTACTTCTTCTACATCTTCATCAACAATTTCATCAAGAATAAGGTTATCTAATATATATTCACCTTGTCCAGCATTTCGTGGAGATATGTCTAGATAGTAATCGTCGTAGTCACCCGTTGTAAATTCCAGATTAATTGTTCCTGGATTCTCTCCATCTGTATGTTTAACTGCTGGTTTTGTGATTAACGTTTCATTACCATCATCCGTTTTAATACTTGCATTAAAGATGCCATCTTGATATGCAATATAGTCAATACTCAATTCATATTCAGTATTAGCCTTAAGCCTCATTGTTTGTGGCAGGGTTCTCATATGATCCCCATATCTAATCTTTAATGAATAACGTCCATCGATTGTATCTTTTGTATGTGGTTTATTTGTTTCAGATAAGTGTGAGTTATCTGATTGAGTACTGACGAACGGTCCGAATCCTTCATCAACATTCTCAAAATCTTCTAAGAATGTATGACCTTTTTGATCTGAAAGCCCTAATTTTCGAACTCGCACATCATTAAAGTCGACTTTACCATCTGCATCTGATTCTTCACCAATAAGTTCTAATAAAACTGTATCGTTTTGAGCTATAAACTTAACACCCATGCGTTGGAAGTATGTCCGATTTTTGTCTGTATGTTTAACACCATAAATTACATCACTCTTGTCGATATAGTTTTCATAAACATTATCGCCATCAGTAATTCTAATTTTGGCACGCTTTCCGTTTTCAACCAATGTCCATACAGATGCTCCATAAGACTCGCCAACTTCTAAGCCAGTAAGTTCTTGAGAGACAACTCCTTCTTCTGCACCACCAATAATCATATGCGTATTTCCAATATTATTATTATGGAATTTAGCTGATCCTGAATCCTTTTTCCAGTCTTTAAATGCATGAGAGTCAAATCCTGCGTCTTTTACAACCGAACCTTGGGTCCAATCTACATCAACACTTGATTTCTCACTAACATTTTCCGAACCCTTATAAAGTGTGTAGCCTGTTTGTTTATCTAAATCTATGGTTACTTTGCCATCATTTACTTTAATCGTTTCTATGAGTTCTCTACCTTGGTCGCTAAGTTTAAATAATTCAACTTCAGCTACATCTTCCCAACCATTTGGAAGGTCCCATGTTTTTTCAGATCCATCATCGCTCCAAGCATAGATTTTTTCATTTTCACCTTCATTTGTCCACGGGATAAAAATTTTATTTCCTTCCGCTACTTTTTTACCATCTTGCGATATATGGTTAGCTCCGTTTACCATTTCTGTAACAACGTTTCTTTCTTTTCCAAGAACAGCTTTATTTGTTGTTTCATAATTCATGATTGGATATTGAGCAAGATATTTATTCGGTAATACTTGTGTAAAGAATCCTTGAATTGATTTGTTGTAATCAACAGAGTTTTGCCATCCGTTAAATCCAACGTTTCTTGTGTGTGCATCTCTAAATAGCGCTTGATTACCAAAGATATCTTTATCATTATTATGAATAACTCGGACTAAGTTTCCAGCATCGTTAAAGCGATTACCGATATGGTGAGCCCACACGGAATCCTTTGTAAACTCGTCAACATATTCTGTCCCTAGTGCCATACCTAATTTGTCATTAATAGCGTCTGCTATTTTATGTGCTGGCCAACGTGTATCGAAGTATACGTCAACATAAATCATTTCTAAAAGACCTTTGGTTGATGTATCTAAATTTTGTAATCTTTCAAGCATACCTTGTTCTTCTTTAAGAATATCATTTTCACGGATAATTTGAGATGCACTGTCATACCATGACCAACCTGGTACAGATGATACGAGGTCATCTCCGTATTGTTTTGCCTCTGGATAAGCTTCTGTATGGTTAATATGTACACCAACAGTAGCATTATTATCCTCTGCATTTTCGAGTAATACTAAGAAATCTTCAAGTCCGCCGGCACGATCTGAGAAATTATTAAAATCTGGGTGTGATGCATCGTGACCTTCCGATTGATATCCTTTAATAATAATATTTTGTTTAAATCCATCTGTTCCTAGATTGAATTTTTTAATATTATCTAAAATTCTTAAGAACGGATATTGCGCGTTACTTCCTACATTCATTGCAATTGAGTTGTAAGATTGCATTACTACATCACTACCGACAGCTTTTCTGGCAATATCATCACGATAGGCAATGGCACCATCAATAGCATCAACTATTCCATCTTCGTTTCGGTCTAGCGTAATTGCTACTTTAGTCCATGGTTCTTCTATTACTTCATTATCTAAACCGCGATATAAATATTCATTTGTCCAAATACCTGTCGATGTGTATCCATCTTGTACAAATGTTTGATATGCAACTTCATTTCTGCGTTTAATGGATCCATTAGAAATTGATGCTGCAATTTTATCTGAACTTAAGACAGCAATAGATGTTTCTTGATACGCATCTGAAATTTCAACATCAGATAAGTTAAGATTTTTTTGTTCTCTATAGTTATTCACTGTTAATGCAGCATTTTCTTTATTACTTTCCATTGATACAAGAGAATGTTCTGGAAAGTTAATCGTATAAATCATTTGTCCTTCTTCATTAATATTCTTAATTCTAAAATCAAGAACATTATTTTCTACTGTCAATACAACATCAAATGAAACTCCAATTTCCTCAACCTTCATTGAATAAGTAATTTCATTTTCACTTACTACACTTGTTACTTCTGGTGTGTACATTGTATTGTTTATTTCTACTTCATGGACTTTATTTGCTTGTCCAGTAATCGTTTCTCCACCTAAAGTATAGTGGTTAACAGTTGGGAAGTCTTTATCAACATTGACTGTTAATTGTTCTGATTTAATTTCAGCTGATTCGATATTTTCAGTTACTCGAGTAGGGAATTTAGCTTCTTTAACACTTAAATAAGAAACATTAGCTCCTGCTCCACCGTAATAACGTAATCCAACTTTACCTGCTTTATTACTAACTCCACTTACTTCTCCAGTATAGATTTCAGCATTATCAAGATATATTGTTGCTACGTTTTCAACAATACGCGCTTTTACTTTATAAGGTTCCATGCGATTAGCATAAATTCTATTTCCATCTTGTGTTAATTGTTTGTTTTGTCCTCCTGATGAAAATAAATTCCATGAAGTTGAGTTACCCCCTACTCCATTTTGCCCTAAAGCTAACCAATCATCTGGACCATTATAACGTAAAACAATTGCAAAGTTACCTGAATCATTTTTTGGATCAAACATGAATTCTACTTCAGTGTTTTTATATTCTGGAGCATTTTCATCAACAACGATTAAGTTTTGACCATTAGTAATGTCTAAACCTTTATCGTGTTTTACCTCACCATTACCACTAACCTTTTTGATCCCATTAATATCGTCAGAGAAATCTTTTACATAAAGTTCTTCACTTACTTGAGATGGTCCTAAAACTGTGATTGGGAATTCAGCTTTAAATCCATCTTCATATTCTAAAATCACTTTAGTTTTCGTATCTGTTTCTCCCTGAAGAGGTTCAATAAATTCCTTTTTCAGCGTTAAACGTGTTGAATCTTCATTTAGCACATAATCTGTTCCTGCTTCTAATGCTTTTCCTTCATGCGTGATTTTTGATAATACATTTGTAGTTTCACTTATATTAATATTAATATCATATAAGCCTGCATCTCCACTACGTACTATAGCTGAACTTGGTGATAAGTTAACACCACTAAATTCGCCCATCACCATATTATGAAGATCGAGTTGTCCTTGTGTATCTCCTGAACCGTACCCCCATGTACGAATACCTGCTTTACCAGACTTTGTAGTAAAAGCATCAATAGGACCATTAAATACTTCATCATTATTTACTGTTAATCGATAATTATCATTTACAAATTCGATTCTTACTGTATTTTTTTCGCCTATGTTCAATGCTTTATTTCCTGCTTCTCCCCAATTTCCTCCAGTGATATAATTCCAGTTTCCACCCACGTCATAGCCAAATCCTGCAAAATCATTTGCACCATTAAACCTGAATAAAAACCCCATACGGGCCGAAGTTATCGGAGTGAATTCATATTCTACAAATCCATTTTTCATATTTGGTGAATAAGCATCGGAATAAATAGTATTTCCATCCGCAGCAAAGTTCATTGCCTGGTCTGCATATTCCATCGTTCCATCACCAGCTACTTTACCCCAACCGCCTGTGTGATCTTCGTCTTTAAAGGAAACTAAATAATGTCCGTCTTCTGTTTGTTCGTTTTCACGCATTTTTTCATATACAATATTGTCTACTTGTATAAATGCATAGTTGTCTGTATAACCCCATGTTCTTAAACCAAAATGACCTGCATCATTATCGGTATGAGGCCCATCATACAATTCCGTATCATCCACATAAACTTTTATATTTTCATTAACATATTCCATAGAAAACCTAAAACTTTGATTATCAACATTAAGATTTACATCCAACGCTTCTTCAGACTTCTGCCCATCTCTTACTGTAGCACGAATCCATTTTCCGCCAACATCGTAGCCGATGTAATCATAATTTTGTGCATCAATATGACGATAAACAATACCAAAACGTCCATGCGTGTTTTTAACACTAATATCCATTGCTAGACGAGCATTCTTGAATTGAGGTGCTTTGGTATTATGGTACTGTTGGTAATCAATAGAACCCGCTACCCAACCATCTGTTTCCATTTCTAGTTGTTCATTAACAACTTCCAAACGACCTGCACCAAGATCTTTTTCCCATCCTGTCAAATCTGGGCTAGAAAAATCTTCAGTGTATACCTCATTTGTAGTATTAGATGTCTCCAATGCCATTATATTTATTGGCATATAAGGAACTGCTAAAATCAATGCTAATAATATAGTTAATAACTTTCTTGATTTTATTTTCATTCTTACCCCTCTCCTCCCTTTTCTATTTTTCTATTTAAATTAAGATTTTTTATCAAACCTCCAATCTAAATAATAACTAAATGTGAGGATTTCATTGATGTATGCGTTTTCAATTAACTTGATGTTTTATCACATTAATTAAATTATAGTCTTACAACTATAGTATAGTTTTAAAAAATGGTTTGAAGCAATATGGATATTGTTTTATTTTTTAGAAAAATTGCTTCTTGCTATAAATTCATAAGATTCGGGGGGATTTAGACAAAACAATTAAACATGAAATAACACAAAATTATTTTCTGCTATTACTACCAAAAAAGGCACCGGCGAGATGCCGATGCTTTAGATTGGTTAAATCTATTATAGCAAAAAAGACACCAGCAAAATGCTGATGTCTTCATTCATTTTAAGAATAACGTTAAATTGATCCAACTTACACCCAAAGACTTTGGAAACGTTGGTATATCAATAAACCTATTAACGTTTTGAGAACTGAGGAGCTCTACGTGCGCCTTTAAGACCGTATTTCTTACGTTCTTTCATACGAGCATCACGAGTTAAGAATCCTGCACGCTTAAGCACTGTGCGGTATTCTGGATCAGCTTCTAATAATGCACGAGAAACGCCATGACGAATTGCACCAGCTTGTCCAGTGAATCCTCCACCATCAACGTTTACTAATACATCATAGCTACCTTCTGTTTCTGTTGCAGCTAAAGGTTGCTTGATAATTGTACGTAGTGTTTCATATGGGAAGTAATCTTCCGCATCACGTTTATTTACAATGATACGTCCAGTTCCTGGAACTAAACGTACACGAGCAGTTGATTTTTTACGGCGTCCGGTACCGTAGTATTGTACTTGTGCCACTATTCGTTACCTCCTTTTTTATTATCCACGAAGTTCGTATGCTTCTGGTTTTTGTGCTTGATGATTATGTTCAGAACCTCTAAATACGTGTAGTTTTTTACCCATTTTGCGGCCAAGGCTACCTTTTGGAAGCATACCTTTAATAGTTAATTCAAGCATTTGCTCAGGGTATTTTGTACGCATTTCATTTGCTGTACGCGATTTCAATCCACCTGGGTGGTTGGAATGACGGTGGTAAAGTTTATCATTTAACTTATTACCAGTTAATTCGATTTTCTCTGCATTGATAATGATAACATGGTCACCAGTATCGACATGCGGTGTGTACGTTGGTTTATGCTTGCCACGAAGAATTGCAGCTACTTCACTAGATAGACGACCTAGTGTTTGGCCTTCTGCATCAACTACAAGCCATTTACGTTCAATGTTTGCTTCATTCGCCATGAAAGTTGTGCGCATGATTCGTTAACCTCCTGTATATAAAAATTCACCTAATATCTTACGTTTCATTCGCTATTTCTAGCTTCTTCTGCTTTTATATTCTACACAATTAACTTTCCGGGGCTAATCGTGGTATATAAATAAAATGCCATAGATCATCATACATCAAGTCAGACCTAATGTCAATAGGGATTCACCTGGTTGCGTTGTTTTTTCAAAAGATAGATCAAAAGATAGATCAAACCATACTTATATTTCATTCAATTATAAGTGACAGATGTTAAAAATAGACCTTGTGGCGGAGCGGTTTTTCCAGCTTTTGATCGATCTTTACTCACTAAGATTTCTCTTATTTCCATTGGTTTTCGATTCCCTTTCCCTACCTCTATCAGTGTCCCAACTATAATACGAACCATATTATAAAGAAAACCACTGCCCTCAAACGTAAAAATGTACTGATTTTTATGTTGCTCGCATGTAGCTTGATAGATCGTTCTAACCTTCGTACCTTTCACTCCAGCATTAGCGGCACAAAATGCAGTAAAATCATGTTCTCCTTCAAGCATTGTACAAGCTTGTTGCATAGATACAATATCAAGTGATTCTTTTACAAAATAGCTATAATTTCTTTGAAACACATCTTTATCTTCATTATTTAACACATAGTATTGATATTTTTTTGTTTTTACATCAAATCGAGCATGAAAATCATCAGGGACTAATTGAACATGATCAATATAAATATCATTTGGTAGCACTGCATTCAGCGCTCTTTTCCAATTCGTTTCCGGAATCTTCAGATCTGTATCAAAGTGAAAAGTTTGACCAACAGCATGGACACCTGCATCTGTTCGTCCAGAGGCTACAATTCGTATCTCTTGTCCTTTATGAATCTTAGATAATGCCTGCTCAATTTTTTCTTGAATAGTAAGTGCATTGGGCTGTACTTGATACCCTGCATAAGCTGTGCCGTCATAGCTCACTGTTGTCAATAGTCGCATAATTGTTTATCTCCTTTATGAACGTAAGAAGAATAATATGATAATTACGAGAGCAAATATAATAAATGAAATAATATCAATTTTTTCTATCTTTAATTCTCTTAATTTCGTTCGTCCTTCACCGCCCTGATAACCACGAGCCTCCATCGCCATAGCTAGCTCCTCTGCGCGTTTAAACGCACTAACAAATAATGGTACAAGCAATGGAACAACCGCTTGTATCCGGTCTTTTAAAGGGCCTGTTCGAAAATCTACACCTCTTGATGCTTGCGCTTTTGATATTTTTTCCGTTTCTTGCATTAACGTTGGAATAAAGCGCAAAGATATAGACATCATTAAGGCCAATTCATGAACTGGAAACTTAATCTTCTTCAATGGGCGTAAAAGACTTTCAATCGCATCCGTTATTTCAATTGGAGTGGTTGTCAATGTCAATAAAGATGTTACTAATATTAATAAAAAGAACCGAAAAGAAATAGCAATCCCTTGTTTAATTGCTCCTGTGTAAACCGAAAATGAGAAGACCTCAAATAGTACGTCACCTTCTTTTGTAACAATTAAATGCAAAAGAAATGTAAAAATAATCAAGAACCATACTGGTGTTAGACCTTTCATAATAAAAGATAGTTTTATTTTGGTAGCTAGGGCAGTTCCAATGGCAAAGGTAGTTAGCCATGCATAGCTAGGAACTGAATTAGCAAAAAAGACAAAAATAACGAAAAAGAATATAACCATTATTTTTGTACGCGGATCTAATCGATGAATAAATGAGTTACTTGGTACATATTGTCCTATTAAAATAGAATTACCCATGTTCATCACCAACTCTCATCAACAAGGTGAGTTCAGCAGCTAATTCTGGAATGGTCTGTCCTTTATAAGGGAGCGAGATATCAAATTTTTCTTCTATTTTGCGTAAGAATTGAATGATTTCAGGTAAATCTAATTGAACTGCTTGTAATTTTTCCTTTTGTGTAAATACCTCACTAGGCACGCCTTCCATATATTTTGTCCCATGATCCATGATAATAACATGGTCTGCATAACGAAGTGCATCTTCCATGCTATGAGTGACTAAGATAGTAGTTAATTTTTTCTCATGGTGGAGCTGATAGAACATATCCATCATTTGTTTTTGACCTTTCGGATCTAAACCTGCTGTTGGTTCATCAAGCACTAAAACAGAAGGGTCCATTGCTAGTACACCCGCAATGGCAACTCTACGCATTTGTCCACCACTTAAATCAAACGGCGACCGTTCTAACATATCGGTAGATAACTGAACAGCTTCCATTACTTTTGGAATCCTTTTTTCGATTTCATGATCAGAAACGCCAAAATTACTCGGTCCAAAGCTGATATCTTTTTTTATTGTTTCATCAAATAATTGATGTTCTGGATATTGAAATACCACACCTACATGCTTTCGTAGGTTTTTAATTCCTTTTGGCTTTCCATTAGCTGTAAGTTTAAAATCGCCAATACGCACTTCACCCTCTGTTGGGCGCAGCAAACCATTTAAATGCTGAATTAAGGTTGATTTCCCAGAACCGGTATGCCCAACAACTGCTACAAAGGAACCTGATGGAATATCAAAAGAAAGATTAGTTAACGCTCGATGTTCAAAAGGTGTATTGGGTTGATAAGTATAGTTTACATTTTTGAATGATATGTCCATAATCCTTCTATTAACTCCTCTTGATTTAATGGTTGTTTCTCCAGAATCATTTGATCCTTGTTTATTTCATTTGCTAACTTCGCTACGAAAGGGATATCCAGACCAATTTTTTGTAACATTTTTTCCTTTTGAAACACTTCTCTTGGACTAGCTTCTAGCCATACTTCCCCTTTATTCATCACAATAACTTGATCAGCTTGTGTTATCTCATTTAAATCATGGGTAATTGATATTAACGAGATACCTTGTTGTAATCTAACATTATTAACTGTTTGCATGATTTCTTTTCTACCTTTTGGATCCAACATTGCTGTTGCTTCATCAAGTATAATCACTTGTGGGGAGACGGCTAATACACCACCAATGGCAACACGTTGTTTTTGTCCTCCAGATAATCGATGGGGCTCATGAAGGCGATAATCCCACATAGAAACGGCTTCTAGGCTGCTTTTTATCTTAGAAATCATTTTTTGTCGCTCTACTCCTCTATTTTCTAAACCAAAGGCAACATCATCTCTAACAGTCGTACCGACAAATTGATTATCAGGGTTTTGAAAAACCATACCAATGGCTTTTCTTACTTCCCAAACGGTTTCTTCTGTCACAGTTATACCATTAACAATTATTTCTCCCTTCACCGGAAATAACAAACCATTTATTAATTTTGCAATGGTTGATTTCCCAGAGCCATTATGCCCAATAATTGCCACCCAACGATCAGCAGGGATGCAAAAACTTACATTGTTCAGTACCCATGGCTGCTCTTCACTATATCTGAACGAAACATTACGAAACTCTATATAAGTATTATTCATATATTCCTCCAAAAAAAAACAATATATTTCCCTGGAAATAATGTATATTGTCGGGACATGTCATATATTATTAATTTATATCATAGTTTCTTCAAAATAAGGCACACTTCTAATTGATTATTTTATCATAATTTCATTGTATTGATATAGCTAATTTATAGATTTTAATCTTACGTTTTAAAATGCTTTATTATGAATATCAATTACTTTACGCTCTAAATATAATTTTTATAGGATTGATTATTCAAACACAATACATAAATAGCCGGGACGTGGGTGTTATGCTGTATCGGAATCAAAAATAATGCTTATATGGTCGTTTATATCTATTACACCTTCCTGTATTGCAAAAAGTTGAAATAAAAAAAGCCGTTTGCTCCACTTTGGGTAGCTAAACGGCTTCACCTATCTATATCTAATGAAGGCATGAGCAAAAAAGGGCTTTGATTCACCTCGTGCAGAGATTCTGTCCAAGCCCTTACCTTCATATATCAAACTTTATACTAACTCAATAACTGCCATTTTTGCACCATCACCGCGACGTGGTCCTAATTTTAACACACGTGTGTAACCGCCCTGACGATCTTCGTAACGACTAGCTATATCAGAAAATAACTTTTGTACTGCATCTTCATTTTCAGCCGACTCTACATTATATAAATATGATGCTGCTTGACGGCGTGCATGAATATCACCACGTTTACCCAACGTAATCATTTTATCTACTACAGAACGAAGATCTTTTGCTTTTGCCTCTGTTGTTTCTAGACGCTCATGAATAATCAAATCAGTAGCAAGATTTCGAAGTAGTGCTAAACGTGCATCAGTCGTACGACCTAGTTTTCTAGCCATCGATTATCCCTCCCTTTTTCGGAATATCTCAAGATGTTTTCATATGATTAATCTTCTTTACGTAAACCTAATCCTAAATCCTCAAGTTTATGTTTCACTTCTTCTAGTGATTTTCGTCCTAGATTACGAACTTTCATCATATCTTCTTCAGATTTATTTGCAAGCTCCTGTACCGTATTAATCCCTGCTCGTTTTAAACAGTTATAAGAACGTACGGATAAGTCAAGCTCTTCGATTGTCATTTCAAGTACTTTTTCTTTTTGATCTTCTTCTTTTTCAATCATAATTTCTGCATTTTGTGCTTCATCTGTTAAACTAACAAAGATATTTAAATGTTCAGTATAGATTTTAGCACCTAAAGATACTGCCTCTTCTGGACGTATGCTCCCATCTGTCCAAACATCTAACGTTAATTTATCAAAATTCGTGATTTGACCTACACGAGTATTCTCTACTTGATAAGTAACGCGAGATACTGGAGTGAAAATCGAATCAACAGGAATAACTCCTATTGGTTGATCATCATGATTGTTAGCATCCGCTGGACGATATCCACGTCCACGTTCAGCAGTCATCTTCATATGCAATGCTGCATTACTACCCAATGTAGCAATATGAAGATCCGGATTAAGAATTTCCACATCACTGTCATACGTAATATCCGCAGCAGTAACAACGCCTTCTCCCTGTACATCTATTTCTAATGTTTTCTCTTCCTCAGAGTAAATCTTTAGAGCTAGTTTCTTCAGGTTAAGAATAATCGTTGTAACGTCTTCTATAACACCATCTATCGTCGAAAATTCATGTAATGCGCCATCAATTTGCACGGATGTTACAGCAGCACCAGGAAGTGAGGATAATAGAATACGACGTAAGGAGTTTCCTAGTGTAGTCCCATATCCACGTTCTAGTGGTTCTACGACGAATTTTCCAAATGTAGCATCATCACTGATTTCTACCGTTTCAATCTTTGGCTTTTCAATTTCGATCATTAATAAAACCCTCCTTCAAACGTCGAAACCCCGGTTAGACTATTTGCCTAACCGAAATTCCTCATGTAGGCAGTTCCCGCTTCTGCACTAAGTCCATTCGTATACTTCAAATCTGTCTTAAGCAATGGTGACTTTTAACTATTACATTAAATCATCACTTTAAATCGTTCATCTTAACTTTTAGCTTCATAAATCATTATAGACAGTCTGACAAATTCTATACGGATAAATTATTTATACACGACGACGTTTTGGTGGGCGACAACCATTGTGAGGAACTGGTGTTACATCAACAATGGCAGTTACATCGATACCAACTGCTTGTAGTGAACGGATTGCCGCTTCACGACCAGCGCCAGGTCCTTTAACTGTTACTTCTAATGTTTTTATTCCGTGCTCCTGTGCAGCTTTAGCAGCAGCTTCTGCAGCCATTTGTGCAGCAAATGGAGTCGATTTACGTGAACCTTTAAAGCCAAGTACACCAGCACTGCTCCAGCTTATTACATTACCTTGCACATCTGTAATCGTAACGATTGTATTGTTAAAAGTAGAACGAATATGTGCTATGCCAGTGTCTATATTCTTTTTCACACGTTTTTTACGCGTATTTGTTTTACGAGCCATTAGCTTAACGAACCTCCTTTAATACTTATTTCTTTTTATTAGCCATTGTTTTACGTGGGCCTTTACGAGTACGAGAGTTGTTCTTTGTCTTTTGTCCACGAAGTGGTAACCCTCTACGGTGACGTAAGCCTCTATATGAGCCAATTTCAATTAGTCGTTTAATATTTAAAGAAATTTCACGACGTAGATCGCCTTCTACAGTACGATTATCAACTGCAGTACGAATTTTTGCTAATTCATCTTCAGTCAAATCACGAACACGAGTATCTTCAGAAACACCAGCTTCAGCCAAAACTTCTTTTGCAGCAGATTTACCAATGCCATAGATATAAGTTAAAGAAATTACTATACGTTTTTCACGTGGAATATCAATACCTGCAATACGTGCCATACGTGTTGTGCACCTCCTTATTGATTAACCTTGTTTTTGTTTATGCTTCGGGTTTTCGCAGATTACCATAACTTTCCCTTTACGACGAATAACCTTACATTTTTCGCATATTGGTTTTACAGATGGTCTTACCTTCATCATCCATACCTCCTCTTGTATCGGAGCTTATCATTATTTATAACGGTACGTAATACGTCCTCTTGTCAAATCATATGGAGAAAGTTCAACCGTTACCTTATCTCCAGGTAAAATTCGAATAAAATGCATACGAATCTTTCCAGAGACATGAGCTAAAACGGTATGACCATTCTCTAATTCAACTTTAAACATTGCGTTCGGTAATGTGTCAGTAACAGTACCTTCTACTTCAATTGCATCGTCTTTCGCCATCGAGTTGATCTCCCTTCTTCAAATCAGTCACTACTTCATTGACAAATTTTGATATAGCAAAACGCAGCTTACCATTTGTAACGCGACCAGTTTCTAGAAGGCTATTTTGGACCTCAGGAGAAATAAAGTTCATCGGCATAACATGATTTAGATTCTTCTTCTTTGGTCGATCATACTTTCTTTTCTCTCCGTCAGCAAGTAAAGCAAAACGATCATCTACTATACCTATTACAATAGCATATTGACCAGCTTCTCGCCCTTGTAAAATTTGAACAACTTGACCTATCTGGGGATACGAATCCGCATCATTCAAACATGATCACCTTCACTTACCGATTTGTTATATTAACAAATCATGATATTGTTTTAAAATATATAGAAAACAAACATATATTTTACCATGTTTTGTGACAACCGTCCAATCATCCGCAAAAGTTGTTATCTGACATATCCCGCTATTAACCATGAAGTAATTATTTACTCATGATTAAATTTGTATGCATAGACCAAAAATAGATGTACCTTTTTAGTCTACTAACACACGTTGTATTTATTAGATGCGATATATTGGAAAGGCGGGCACCTGGTTTTGCTTGATTTGAAAATGAAATAACATTATTCACCATTAGTATATACATTCAAAACGCTTCTATAAACGTTAGTTGTTTTTACAATGGCAATAAGTTATTTATACATTAATTGGTATTTATGTGCAAACACACAGAAAACTTTATAATTTGTTTGTTATTTCTATCGTATTTGCACAAATTACCTACACTAATGTTTGAAGTTTTTGATCAATATCTTCAAAAACTTTGTTAATATCTTGTGAACCATCTATGGAGACAAGGTATCCTTTGTCATGATAAAAGTCTAACATTGGTTGTGTTTGTTTAATGTTTACTTCTAGACGTCTAGCAACTGTATCAGGACGATCGTCTTCTCGTTGAATGAGTGTTGTACCATCGTTATCACATACGCCATCTTCTTTTGGCGGATTAAAAGTAACGTGATACGTTGTGCCACACGTTGGGCAGATACGTCGACCTGTCAAACGTTCGATTAATTGATCTTGTGGAACATCAACATGTAGGACGAAATCTAAGGAACGCTGCATATCTTGAAGTAAGTTTTCTAAAGATTCAGCTTGTGCTATTGTTCTTGGAAAACCGTCTAATAAGAATCCAGCTTTGCAATCATCTTTACTTAAACGTTCACGCACAATTCCAATTGTTACTTCATCAGGGACTAATTCTCCTTGATCCATAAATGTCTTTGCCTTTTTACCGAGGTCTGTTCCTTCTTTAATTGCTAATCGGAACATATCTCCAGTTGAAATATGAGGGATCTGATATTTTTCTACTATCTTTTCAGCCTGAGTGCCTTTTCCAGCACCAGGAAGACCCATTAGAATTAAATTCACTGCAATTCCCCTCGCTCTCATTCATGATTAATAGGATCATTAATCAAAAACTATTTAATAAAACCTTTGTAGTGTCGTTTTACTAGTTGGCTTTCTAATTGTTTCATGGTTTGCAAAGCAACACCTACAACAATTAACAAGCTAGTACCGCCAATTTGGACTGCTTGCGGTAAATTAGCCATACTTCCTAACACTAATGGCAGAACTGCCACTGCTGCAAGGAATATTGAACCAACAAAAGTTAAGCGATACATAACACGTGTAAGATACGTTTCAGTTTTGTGACCAGGACGTATCCCAGGAATATAGCCACCTTGTTTCTTAAGATTTTCTGCCATTTGCTCTGGGTTTACCTGCACAAACGTATAAAAATAGGTGAATGCAATAATTAATGTTACGTATATAACCATGCCAATTGGCTGTGTGTAATCAAAAATCGTTTCTATGGTGTCTGCAACTTTTCCATCGAAAAAGCTAGCAATTGTTCTTGGTGCCATGATAAATGATACAGCAAAAATAACTGGAATAACACCTGCTGCATTCACTTTTAATGGAAGGTGGGTAGAGTGACCACCTACTGGTGAACGATTTACTAAACGTTTTGCATATTGAATTGGTATTTTACGAAGTGCTTGTTGAATATATATAACACCAACTACAACTGCAAGTACTACCAAAACAATTAAGGAAACAATAACAATATTGATGAATAAATCATCACCTGTGTTACCACCAAAATATTGCTCGAATAATTGATTAACGCCATTTGGTATTGCAGCAACAATACCGGCAAAAATGATAATCGATATACCATTTCCTACTCCATGTGCGGTAATTTGTTCTCCGAGCCACATTAAAAAGGCTGTTCCACTTGTTAATACAATTGCAATTACAATATATTTTCCAATACCAGGATTTGAAATCAATTGACCACCTGCCATGGCATTAAAACCAATTGACATAGCAATTGCTTGAATAAAGGCAAGGATAATGGTTGCATATCTAGTAAATTGCGCTAGCTTACGTCTACCGACTTCTCCTTGCTTCTTCCATTCAGTGAATTTGGGTACGACATCCATTTGCAATAATTGCATAATGATGGAAGCGGTGATGTAAGGCATAATTCCCATTGCAAAGATGGAGAAATTCTTCAAAGCCCCGCCTCCAAATGTATTTAAGAAACCAAAAACACTTTGTTGATCATCCATAAATTCAATTACATCCCGATTGGAAAACGGAACAGGAATGAATGTCCCTAACCGAAAAACAATCAGCATTAATAATGTAAAAACAATTTTACTTCTGATATCCTTCACACGCACAAAATTGGAGATTGTACGGAACATTAAATCACCTCTATTTTACCGCCCGCTGCCTCTATCGCTTCTTTGGCTGAAGCAGAGAACTTGTGAGCTTTTACAGTAAGTTTCTTTTCCATATTGCCATTTCCAAGAACTTTAATGCCGGCTTTTAACTTGCTAACCATACCTGATTCAAGTAAAAGCTCAGGTGTTACTTCTGTACCTTCTTCAAATTTATTTAAAGTGTCTAAATTAACGATTGCATATTCTTTACGGTGAATATTCGTAAATCCACGTTTTGGTAATCGTTGGAACAATGGCATTTGTCCACCTTCAAATCCTGGACGAACACCACCACCTGAACGAGCTTTTTGTCCTTTGTGACCACGTCCAGAAGTTTTTCCGTTACCGGAGGACATTCCACGACCTACACGATTTCGCTTTTTACGAGCTTGTGATGGCTCTAATTCATGAAGTTTCATGCGAGCACCTCCTCTTTGCGCTAATGTTTTATACTTCTTTAACCGCTACTAAATGTGATACTTTATTTAACATGCCTCTAACCGCAGGCGTATCTTCACGGACTACAGATTGATGGATTTTTTTTAATCCCAATGTTTGAACCGTTGCTTTTTGCACTTCAGATCTGCCGATGATACTGCGCGTGAGGGTAATTTCTAACTTTTTAGCCATGTGATTTCCCTCCTTATCCTAACAGTTCTTCTACTGATTTACCACGTAATTTTGCTACTTCTTCTGCACGTTTTAAACCTGCAAGGCCACTAATAGTTGCACGAACCATGTTGATTGGTGTGTTAGAACCTAATGATTTAGAAAGGATATCACCAACACCTGCAAGCTCAAGTACAGCACGAACTGGGCCACCTGAGATAACTCCAGTACCTTCTGCTGCTGGTTTCATTAAGATGCTACCTGCACCAAATTCTCCAACAATTTCGTGTGGAATAGTAGTACCTACGATCGGTACAGTTATTAAGTTTTTCTTCGCATCATCAATGGCTTTTTTAATCGCATCAGGTACTTCTTGTGCTTTCCCTGTACCAAAACCAACATGTCCGTTTTTATCACCAACAACAACTAATGCTGCAAAGCGAAAACGACGTCCACCTTTTACTACTTTTGCTACACGATTAATTGTTACTACGCGTTCTTCTAAGTCTAATTTATTTGGGTCAATATTAGTACGCAATCTATGTCCCTCCTTTTACAATTAAAATTCAAGACCTGCCTCACGGGCAGCATCTGCTAATGCTTTCACACGTCCGTGATATAAATATCCTCCACGGTCGAACACCACGTTTTTGTGGCCTTTTTCTTGTGCACGAGAAGCAATAACCTCGCCAACTTTTTTCGCAGCTTCTACGTTTCCAGTCGCATCTAGACTAAGCTCTTTATCTACTGTTGACGCACTTACTAGTGTGACACCAGCAACATCATCTATTAATTGAGCATAAATGTTTTTGTTAGAACGATAAACGTTTAAACGAGGACGTTCTGCTGTTCCAAAAAGCGTTCTACGCACACGACGATGTCTTTTCTTACGTACGGCATTTTTGTCTGGCTTTGTGATCATCTAGGTCACTCCTTTCTGTTACCTAACTAACCTGTTTCGGTTAACTAACCTTACTTAGCTGTTTTACCTTCTTTACGACGTACATATTCATTCTCATAACGGATACCTTTTCCTTTATAAGGTTCAGGTGGTCGAATAGCACGAATATTTGCAGCAATTGCTCCAACTAATTCTTTATCAATACCTTTTACAACTACACGAGTGTTTGAAGGTACATCAATTTCAATACCATCTTGAACATCAATCTCTACTGGGTGAGAATATCCAGCGTTAATTACAACTTTATTACCTTGTTTTTGAGCACGGTAACCTACACCTTGAATTTCAAGTGCTTTTTCGAAGCCTTTGTGCACACCCTCAACCATGTTGTTAATTAGGCTGCGTGTTGTGCCGTGTAAAGCACGGTGCTCTTTATGATCACTTGGTCTTTCAACCGTTAGTACGTTATCTTCAATATTAATTGTCATATCTTCATGAAATTGACGAGTTAATTCACCCTTAGGACCTTTAACAGTTATTTTGTTGTTATCATTTTTGATTTCAACACCTTCAGGGATTTCAATAATCTTTAAACCTATACGAGACATCTCTGGGGCACCTCCTATCTTGTTAAATATTTATTACCAAACGTATGCTAGCACTTCGCCACCAATAGCTTGTTCACGTGCTTCTTTATCTGATAGTACACCTTTAGAAGTAGAAACGATCGCAATTCCTAGGCCGTTAAGAACTTTAGGAATCTCGTCTGCTTTAGCGTAAACACGCAAACCTGGTTTACTAATACGCTTCAGTCCAGAAATAACACGCGCTTCGTTTGTACCATATTTTAAGAAAATACGAAGTACACCTTGTTTATTATCTGTAATGTATTCATAATCACGAACAAAGCCCTCACGTTTTAGAATATCTGCAATGTCTGTTTTTAGTTTTGATGCAGGAAGCTCTAGCTTCTCATGGCGAACCATGTTTGCGTTACGAATACGTGTTAACATATCTGCGATTGGATCTGTCATAACCATTAAATATTACCTCCTTCCCTAATCGGGGTTTACCAGCTTGCTTTTTTGACACCAGGAATTTGACCTTTATAGGCAAGTTCACGGAAACAAATACGGCAAAGTTTAAATTTACGAATTACAGAGTGTGGACGTCCACAACGCTCACAACGTGTATATTCTTGCACTTTATACTTCGGTGTGCGTTTTTGTTTCGCAATCATTGATTTTTTAGCCACTATTTTCCCTCCTTGTATTAGCTTTTATAGCTTATTTTTGGAAAGGCATGCCAAGTTTTGTTAATAATTCACGAGCTTCTTCGTCAGTATCAGCAGTTGTAACAATAACGATATCCATACCGCGAACTTTACTTACTTGATCATAATTTATTTCTGGGAAAATCAATTGTTCTTTTACACCTAGTGTGTAGTTTCCTCTTCCATCAAAAGCTTTTTTAGAGATACCACGGAAGTCACGTACACGTGGAAGTGATACATCAATAAGTTTTTGTAGGAATTCATACATTCGTTCACCACGAAGGGTTACTTTTGCCCCAATAGGCATTCCCTCACGCAAACGAAAGCCTGCAATTGATTTCTTTGCTTTTGTTATTAATGGTTGTTGTCCTGAGATAAGTGCTAATTCTTCTACTGCACTATCTAGTGCTTTTGAATTTTGTACTGCATCTCCAACACCCATGTTAATTACGATTTTTTCAACTTTTGGTACTTGCATTACTGAATCATAGTTGAATTTTTCCACCAATGATGAAACGATGTCGTTTTGATATCTTTCCTTTAGTTCGTTCATCGAGTAGCCCTCCTTTCACAGCACAGTTATTTATCTAACGCTTCACCGGATTTTTTAGCGATACGAACTTTTTTTCCGTTACGTTCTTCATATCCTACACGAGTTGGTTCGCCGGATTTTGGATCAATCGGTAATACATTAGAAACATGAATTGGTGCTTCTTGTTCAATAATTCCGCCTTGCGGATTGTCTTGAGAAGGTTTCGCGTGTTTTTTCATCATATTCACACCTTCTACAAGTACTCGATCTTTTTTAGGGAAAGCAACTAGAATTGTACCTTGCTTACCTTTATCTTTACCAGAGATTACCTGTACTTTATCACCTTTTTTTACATGCATGCTAAACGCACCTCCTTACAAGGCTTATCATTACGATCTTTTTAATCATTAAAGACAGATAGGGTTGATTTATTATCCCTTTAATGAATAACAGAACAACACATTTCTGAATTCAACGTTTTATTATAGTACCTCTGGAGCCAGAGATACAATTTTCATGAATTTTGCATCACGTAATTCACGTGCGACTGGGCCAAAGATACGAGTACCTCTTGGGCCTTTATCTTCACGTACAATTACCGCTGCGTTTTCGTCAAAGCGAATATATGAACCGTCTTTACGACGAACTCCGCTTTTCGTGCGTACGATAACAGCTCTTACCACTTCACCTTTTTTGACAACGCCCCCAGGTGTTGCTTGTTTTACCGAACACACGATAACATCACCAATATTAGCAGTTTTACGTCCTGAACCACCTAGTACTTTAATTGCTTGTACTTCGCGGGCACCAGAGTTATCTGCCACTTTCAAACGAGTCTCTTGCTGAATCATACTGTCGTTACCTCCCTTCGGAATCAATCCGAGCGAACTTTACTTTTATTAGATAATTACCGCTTCTTCCACTACTTCAACAAGACGGAAACGTTTTGTTGCTGATAGCGGACGAGTTTCCATGATTGAAACAATATCGCCAACTTTAGCTTGGTTATTTTCATCATGCGCTTTAAATTTCTTAGAATATTTAACACGTTTTCCATAAAGTTTATGGAACTTATAAGTTTCTACTAGTACAGTAATCGTTTTGTCCATTTTATCTGAAACAACGCGACCAGTGTAAACTTTACGATCATTACGCTCAGTCATTTGAGGTTAACCTCCTCTCGGTTTAACTAGTTATTTACGCTAAGCTCTCTTTCACGTACAACAGTTTTCATGCGTGCAATGGATTTACGAACTTCACGAAGACGTGCAGTGTTTTCCAATTGACCAGTAGCTAACTGAAAACGCAAGTTGAAAAGCTCTTCTTTTAATGACTTGATTTTTTGTTCAATTTCGGCAGTGGTTAGTTCTCTGATTTCATTAGCCTTCATTGATTTCACCACCAATTTCTTCACGTTTTACAAACTTAGTTTTAACAGGTAGTTTATGAGAAGCAAGACGTAGTGCTTCACGTGCTACTTCCTCAGATACTCCAGCAATTTCAAACATAATCTTACCAGGTTTCACTACAGCAACCCAACCTTCAGGTGCACCTTTACCAGAACCCATTCGAACTTCTAGAGGCTTTGCAGTGTAAGGTTTATCTGGGAAAATTTTAATCCAAACTTTACCGCCACGTTTCATATAACGAGTCATAGCAATACGAGCTGACTCTATCTGACGGCTTGTGATCCAAGAAGCTTCTATAGCTTGTAATCCATACTCACCAAAGGCAACAGACGTACCACCTTTTGCTTTACCTTTCATTTTACCACGATGTTGCTTACGATGTTTTACACGTTTAGGCATTAACATAATGCGTGCCCCCTTCCTTACTTATTGTTTTTAGTTGGAAGGACTTCTCCACGATAAATCCATACTTTAACACCAAGTTTACCATATGTTGTATCTGCTTCAGCAGTACCATAATCGATATCGGCACGTAAAGTATGAAGTGGTACAGTCCCTTCGCTATAACTTTCTGCACGAGCAATATCTGCTCCGCCTAAACGGCCAGAAACCTGTGTACGAATACCTTTTGCTCCTGCACGCATAGCACGTTGAATTACTTGTTTTTGTGCACGACGGAAAGAAATACGATTCTCTAATTGACGTGCAATATTTTCAGCTACTAATGTTGCATCAATGTCTGCTTTTTTCACTTCGACAATATTAATGTGAACTTTTTTACCAGTTAGAGCATTTAGTGATTTACGAAGTGCTTCTACTTCAGATCCGCCTTTACCAATAACCATACCAGGTTTAGCGGTAGAAACGGAAATGTTCACACGATTTGCCGCACGTTCGATTTCAATCTTAGAAACAGCAGCATCTTTCAGACGTTGTTCAACATATTCACGAATTTTAATATCTTCATGTAATAAGTCTGCATAATCTTTGCCAGCGTACCACTTTGATTCCCAGTCGCGGATAACACCAACACGAAGTCCTATCGGATTAACTTTTTGACCCACAGATTATCCCTCCTTCTTTTCTGATACAACCACTGTAATGTGGCTTGTTCTTTTATTGATTTGACTAGCACGACCTTGTGCACGTGGACGGAAACGTTTCAATGTTACGCCTTCATTCACATATGCTTCAGATATATATAAATCATCTGGGTTCATTTCATAGTTGTGTTCTGCATTTGCGATCGCAGAGTTTAAAACTTTTTCGACAACTGGCGATGCGCCTCGTTGTGTATGCTTTAAAATTGCAATTGCTTCTCCAACGTCTTTTCCTCGAATTAAATCAATTACCAAACGAACTTTACGAGGAGCAATTCGAACAGTTTTTGCAACAGATTTAGCTTGCATCAAGAGTGCCTCCTCTCATAATTAGCGTTTTGTTTTCTTGTCATCGCCCGCATGCCCTCTGAATGAGCGTGTTGGCGCGAATTCACCTAATTTATGTCCAACCATATCTTCTGTAATATATACAGGTACATGTTTGCGTCCATCATATACAGCGATTGTTTGACCTACAAAGTTAGGGAAAATAGTAGAACGACGAGACCAAGTTTTCACCACTTGCTTTTTATCATCTTCGTTCAATTTTTCAATTTTTTTCATTAAATGGTCATCTACGAAAGGTCCCTTTTTTAAACTACGACCCATGCATAAACCTCCCTTCGTGATTGTCGGACGAGTAGTATCGTCCGTCTTACAACCCCGTTATTTTTTACGTTTACGTACAATAAATTTATCTGATGGTTTATTACGTTGACGTGTTTTGTAACCAAGTGTAGGTTTACCCCATGGAGACATCGGTGATTTACGTCCGATTGGCGCACGTCCTTCACCACCACCGTGTGGGTGATCATTAGGGTTCATTACAGAACCACGAACAGTAGGGCGAACACCTTTCCAACGGGAACGTCCTGCTTTACCCACATTAATTAATTCGTGTTCTATATTTCCAACTTGGCCAACTGTTGCACGACAAGTGCCTAGAACCAAGCGAACTTCACCTGAAGTTAAACGAACTAATACATATTTATCTTCACGACCTAGGATTTGCGCTTGAGATCCCGCAGAACGAGCAAGCTGTCCACCACGGCCAGGTTTTAATTCAACATTATGAATAATTGTACCAACTGGAATATTTACAAGTGGCAATGCATTACCTAATTTGATATCTGCATTTTCACCTGAGATAATTTCTTGACCTACTTTGATTCCTTTTGGTGCTAAAATATAGCGTTTTTCACCATCTGCATAGTGAATTAATGCAATATTAGCAGAACGGTTGGGATCATACTCGATTGTAGCAACGTGACCAGGTATTCCATCTTTGTCACGCTTAAAATCGATAACACGATATTTACGTTTATGTCCACCGCCTTGATGACGAACAGTTAATTTCCCTTGGTTGTTACGTCCTCCACGTTTGTGTAGTGAACTAAGCAACGTTTTTTCTGGCTCTGTAGTTGTGATTTCAGCAAAATCAGATCCTGACATGCCACGTCTACCATTTGAAGTTGGTTTATACTTCTTAATCGCCATCTTTTTTCCCTCCTTCTTTTATAGCGTTATATTAAACACTCTCGAAAAATTCTAGTTCTTTACTGTCTTCAGAAAGTTGAACAACAGCTTTTTTACGATCAGGACGAAATCCTCCGTAACGACCCATACGCTTGAATTTACCTTTAAGATTCATAGTGTTTATTTTTATCACTTTCACCCCAAAGATTAATTCAACAGCTTGTTTGATTTCTGTTTTATTCGCTCTTGGATCTACCTCGAACGTATATTTCTTATCAACCATTAGGTCTGCAGAGTGTTCCGTAATAATCGGGCGCTTAATAATATCACGTGTGTCTTTCATTATGCAAGCACCTCCCCTGCTTTTTCAGCTGCATCTTTTGTAATAATCAGCTTGTCATGCGTAAGCAAGTCAATAACGTTAACTTCACTTACTGGTAATACTTTTGCGTTTGGCAAGTTATTAGCAGAACGTGTTACTACTTCATCTTTTTCTGAAGTAACAATTAATGCTTTGGCATCCACGTTAAGCGTGTTAAATAAGTTAACAACTTCTTTTGTTTTTGGAGCATCAAATGCTAATGTTTCCAAAACAACTAAGCTATCTTCTTTTACTTTAGAAGATAATGCTGAGCGAAGTGCTAAACGACGTACCTTTTTAGGTAGTTTATAGCTATAACTACGTGGTGTTGGTCCAAATACTGTTCCACCACCAACCCATTGAGGTGAACGAATAGAACCTTGACGCGCACGACCTGTGCCTTTTTGGCGCCATGGCTTACGTCCTCCACCCTTTACTGCTGAACGGTTTTTGACAGCGTGTGTACCTTGACGACGAGACGCTTGTTGCATAACAACTGCATCGTGCAATACGTGCTCATTTGGTTCAATACCAAACACTGCATCGTTCAGTTCCACATCACCCACTTGCGATCCGCTTTGGTTATATAGTGCTACTTTAGGCATGACATATCCTCCCTTCAATTTATAATTAGTTAGCCTTTATTGCACCCGTGATTTTTACGAATGATTTTTTTGCACCTGGAACGTTACCTTTGATTAATAAAAGGTTGCGCTCTGCATCGACTTTTACTACTTCTAAGTTCTGAATAGTGATTTGTTCTCCACCCATTTGTCCAGGTAGTTTTTTACCTTTAAATACATGCATTGGATCAATTGCACCCATCGTACCAGGGCTTCTATGATAATGAGAACCGTGACTCATTGGACCACGTGATTGGTTATGGCGTTTAATAGCACCTTGGAAACCTTTCCCTTTAGAAGTTCCTGTTACATCAATTACATCTCCAGCTTGGAAAACCTCTACGCTAATTTCTTGACCAACTTCATAGTTATCAAGATTTACGTTACGGAATTCACGAATGAAGCGCTTAGGGTTCGTGCTCGCTTTTGCAGCATGCCCTTTTGCTGGTTTGTTAGAACGAGATTCTTTCTTGTCAGCAAAACCTAATTGAACTGCTTCATAGCCATCATTGTCTTCTGTTCTTTTTTGTAGAACCACGTTTGGTTCTGCTTGAACAACTGTTACCGGCGTTAATTCTCCATTTTCAGAGAAAAGCTGTGTCATGCCGATTTTGCGACCTAAGATTCCTTTCGTCATCCGTTACACCTCCTAAAATTTTAATCTATTAAAGTTTGATTTCAATATCTACACCAGACGGTAAGTCCAAACGCATTAATGAATCAACTGTTTGTGGTGTAGGACTAACAATATCAATCAGACGTTTGTGTGTGCGCATTTCAAATTGCTCACGAGAATCTTTGTACTTGTGTACTGCACGTAAAACTGTATATACGGATCTTTCAGTAGGTAATGGAATTGGTCCTGATACCCCTGCTCCAGAACGTTTTGCAGTATCTACAATTTTTTCAGCAGACTGATCTAAAATACGGTGATCGTATGCTTTTAAACGAATTCTAATTTTTTCTTTTGCCATTATTTTCCCTCCTTTTCGCCCATTTTTTTAATAGACATTCTCCGCGAAAATTCCTTAGCACCCCGCCATGGCAAAGGGGCCGGGTGTGCCAACAACCTTCCGCATCATCGCCTTTTTATGACCAACATCGTTCATTATATAAAAAAGATCGTTAAAATGCAAGTTCAAATCCTAATTAATTATTTTTTTTTCGAATGTTTTCGCTTTTTTTTTTAATAAAATGATATTTTTTTGTATTTTTTTTAGGAATAATGATAGTTAAGCAGTTCTTTTTCTTATATTGATTAGTAAACATAAATAAAAAAAGATTCTATTCCTAATTTTAATTAACTGAAATTCCAATAAGAAAAAGAACAGGTAACTGAGTTACCTGTTCTTAAAATAATATATTATTTTTCGATAGTTGCAACAACGCCGGCGCCTACTGTACGGCCACCTTCACGAATAGAGAACTTAGTTCCTTCTTCAATCGCGATTGGAGAGATAAGCTCAACTGTCATTTCAACGTTGTCTCCAGGCATAACCATTTCAACACCTTCAGGTAGGTTGATTACACCAGTTACGTCCGTTGTACGGAAATAGAACTGTGGACGGTAGTTGTTGAAGAATGGAGTATGACGTCCACCTTCTTCTTTAGATAATACATAAACTTCTGCTTTAAAGTTTGTATGCGGAGTGATAGAACCAGGCTTAGCTAGTACTTGTCCACGATTAATATCTTCACGAGAAACACCACGAAGAAGTGCACCAATGTTGTCTCCTGCTTCTGCATAGTCAAGAAGCTTACGGAACATCTCAACACCAGTAACAGTAGTTTTTGATGGTTCTTCAGCTAGACCAATAATTTCAACTTCGTCTCCAACTTTAACTACTCCACGCTCAACACGTCCAGTAGCAACAGTACCACGACCAGTGATTGAGAATACGTCCTCAACTGGCATCATGAAATCTTTTTCTGTGTCACGATCAGGACGAGGAATGTATTCATCAACAGCATCCATTAATTCATAGATAGCATTAACGTAGTTTTCTTCGCCTTCAAGTGCTTTAAGAGCAGAACCTTTAATTACCGGTACGTCATCTCCTGGGAAGTCATACTCAGCTAGAAGGTCACGTACTTCCATTTCTACTAGCTCAAGAAGTTCTTCATCGTCTACCATATCACATTTGTTTAAGAATACAACAATCGCTGGTACACCTACTTGACGAGAAAGTAAGATGTGCTCACGAGTTTGTGGCATTGGGCCGTCAGCAGCAGATACTACTAAGATAGCTCCATCCATTTGTGCTGCACCAGTGATCATGTTTTTAACATAGTCAGCGTGTCCTGGGCAGTCAACGTGTGCATAGTGACGATTTTCAGTTTCATACTCAACGTGTGCAGTAGAGATAGTAATTCCACGTTCGCGCTCTTCAGGAGCACCATCGATTTGATCATAAGCCATTGCAGTACCTGAACCAGAACGATTGTGTAGTACTGTTGTAATAGCAGCAGTTAGTGTAGTTTTACCATGGTCAACGTGTCCAATAGTACCAATGTTAACGTGGTCTTTGGAGCGGTCAAATTTTTCTTTACCCATTTATAGTTCCTCCTTTAATTTTAAAAAAATATGTTTATATGACATGTAAGCTTGCTTAGAAACAAAATAGTTACTTATTTCTAAGCTCACAATACAAGTTATACTTTAGAATGTGGAAAAAATCAATTATTCTCCAGTATTTTTCTTAATAATTTCTTCTGAGATACTCTTTGGTACTTCTTCATAGTGATCAAAGTGCATTGTGTATACACCGCGTCCTTGCGTGTTTGAACGAAGTGATGTAGCATAACCAAACATTTCTGCAAGTGGTACAAAAGCTTTTACCACTTGAGCTGTTCCGCGTGCTTCCATACCTTCCACACGACCACGACGAGAAGTAACATCACCCATAATGTCTCCCATATATTCTTCTGGGATTACAACTTCTACTTTCATCATAGGTTCTAGTAACGCAGGGTTACATTTATTTTTTGCAGCTTTTAATGCCATTGATGCAGCTACTTTAAAGGCTGTTTCGTTTGAATCGACATCGTGGTAGCTACCATCAAATAGAGTTGCTTTCAAATCAATTAGTGGATAACCAGCTACAACACCGTTTTCCATCGATTCTTTAATTCCTGCTTCAACGGATGCGATATATTCACGAGGTACCGCACCACCAACAATTTTATTAACAAATTCGAAACCAGCACCTTCTTCATTCGGTTCGAACTTAACCCAAACGTGACCATATTGTCCACGTCCACCAGATTGACGTACGAATTTACCCTCTACTTCCGCTTCACTGCGGAATGTTTCGCGGTAAGATACTTGTGGTGCACCTACGTTAGCATCTACTTTGAACTCGCGTCTTAAACGATCAACAATGATATCTAAGTGAAGTTCACCCATACCAGAGATGATTGTTTGTCCTGTTTCAACATTCGTTTCTGTTTTGAAAGTAGGATCTTCTTCAGCAAGTTTCCCTAAAGCAATCGACATTTTATCCTGATCCGCTTTAGACTTAGGTTCAATCGCTACAGAAATAACCGGCTCAGGGAATTCCATAGATTCAAGAATAACTAAGCTTTTTTCATCACATAGTGTATCTCCAGTGCCAGTATCTTTCAATCCTACTGCACCAGCAATATCACCAGCATATACAGAAGCAATCTCTTCACGAGAATTTGCGTGCATTTGTAGAATACGCCCTACACGTTCACGCTTATCTTTCGTAGAGTTCTTAACATATGAACCTGAATCCAATCTACCAGAATACACTCGGAAGAATGTCAACTTACCAACAAATGGGTCTGTTGCAACTTTAAATGCTAAAGCTGAGAAAGGTTCGTTATCATCTGCCCTACGCACTACTTCTTCATTTGTTTCTGGTACATGGCCTTCAATTGGTTTAACATCTGTTGGTGCTGGTAAGTAATCAATAACACCATCGATTAGTAATTGTACACCTTTGTTTTTGAATGCAGAACCACAAAATACTGGATAGAATTCAACAGATAGAGTAGCTTTACGAACTGCCGCACGCAACTCATCTTTTGTAATTTCTTCTCCTTCTAAATATTTCATCATTAGTTCTTCATCAGTTTCAGCAACAGCTTCAATAAGGTTTGTACGGTACTCTTCAGCTTGTTCCAAATGTTCTTCAGGAATCGGGCGTGATTCATCACGAGTTCCTAAATCATCTAAATAATAATGAGCTTCCATTTCAATCAAGTCAATAATTCCGTTAAATTCATCTTCTGCACCTATTGGCAGTTGAACCGGATGTGCATTTGCACCAAGACGATCACTAATTGTACCAACTGAGTACAAGAAGTCAGCACCTACTTTATCCATTTTATTAACGAAAACAATTCTTGGTACACCGTAAGTAGTAGCTTGGCGCCAAACTGTTTCTGTTTGAGGTTCTACACCTGACTGCGCATCTAGTACTGTTACTGCACCATCTAGTACACGTAAAGAACGTTCAACTTCAACTGTGAAGTCTACGTGTCCTGGTGTATCAATGATGTTAATACGATGACCTTTCCATTGAGCAGTTGTAGCAGCAGATGTAATGGTAATCCCGCGCTCTTGTTCCTGCTCCATCCAGTCCATTTGGGAAGCACCTTCGTGTGTTTCACCAATTTTATGGATACGTCCTGTATAGAAAAGAATACGCTCTGTTGCTGTTGTTTTACCAGCATCAATGTGGGCCATAATCCCAATATTACGTGTCTTTTCCAAGGAGAATTCTCTAGGCATGTTTCTTTCTCCTTCCTGTTTGTAAATTCCATTTTTACTATATCATGTTTTGGATATAAATATACAGTTAGTATAAAAGCAAGAGAATATCTTATTCAAAATAATCATTTTTGCTTTTATATTACCAACGATAGTGAGCAAATGCTTTGTTTGCTTCTGCCATTTTGTGCATATCTTCGCGTTTTTTAACAGATGAACCTGTGTTGTTAGAAGCGTCTAAAATTTCATTCGCAAGACGTTCTTCCATTGTTTTTTCTCCGCGTAAGCGAGAGTAGTTAACAATATAACGAAGACCTAATGCTTGGCGACGCTCTGGACGTACTTCTACTGGTACTTGATAGTTTGAACCACCAACACGGCGAGCGCGCACCTCAAGTACTGGCATTACATTTTTCATTGCCTGTTCAAATACTTCCATAGCTTGTTGACCACTACGTTCTTGAACAAGTTCAAATGCTTTATAAAGAATTTTTTGTGCTTTACCTCTCTTACCGTCAACCATAATTTGATTGATCAAGCGAGTAACAAGCTTTGAATTATATAACGGATCTGGTAAGACATCACGTTTTGCTACTGGACCTTTACGTGGCATTGTCTAACCTCCTTTCTAAAATCATTAACTTATTTCACTTACTTCTTTTTCTTCGGTCTTTTAGTACCATATTTTGAACGGCCTTGTGCACGTCCTTCAACTCCAGCTGTATCTAACGCACCACGTACTATGTGATAGCGCACACCTGGCAAGTCTTTTACACGTCCTCCACGAATAAGTACAACACTGTGTTCTTGAAGGTTGTGCCCAATCCCAGGAATGTATGCAGTTACCTCAATTCCATTTGTTAAACGAACACGAGCATATTTACGTAATGCAGAGTTCGGTTTCTTTGGAGTTAACGTACCAACACGCGTACATACTCCGCGTTTTTGTGGAGAAGATTGGTTTGTTAATGATTTTTTAAAGCTATTATACCCTTTATTTAAAGCTGGTGAGTCAGACTTCTTACCTTTACTCACACGACCTTTACGTACTAATTGGTTAATAGTTGGCATATGTTTTTTCCTCCCTTCTTCTAACGTTTGTAATACCACACATCCAGGTGGTTCATTTATAAGCAAAAAACAAAGTTTTCATGAATGGTATTACCCATGCATCAAAACTTTATTGCTTTATTGCAACTGTCGCTGTACCCACATCAATACCACACGCTTTACCAAGTTTTTTCTTGGAATCAACTTGAACACACGGTATATCCATTTCCTTTGCAAGTTGCGACACTTTATTTGTTATATGCTGATCTGCATCAGCAGCTATAACAACTTCATTCACTTCACCATCTCTAATGGCTTTAAGTGTTTGTTTTGTGCCTATAACTAATTGTTCTTTAACCTGTGCCACTTTTTCATAAGACATTTACACATCCTCCAAAGCAACAAGGATAACAGAAGCACCTTGAATATAGTACCATTCTAACATTCTAATGTCAACAAAAAATGTCATCATTTGTTGATAGAATCTATATTCAAAATGCATCGTTTTTCACCTTGTCCTCTAAACCATACTATTATGGTGTTACTTCTTCTTCTATCTCTTCTGTAATCTGATCAATTGGTTCTTCTGTTTCTGCTTGTATTTTTCGATACCTTTGCATTCCGGTACCAGCAGGAACTAGTTTACCGATGATCACATTTTCTTTAAGTCCTAATAGCTCATCTCGTTTACCTTTAATTGCTGCATCAGTTAATACACGAGTTGTTTCCTGGAATGATGCAGCAGACAAGAATGAATCTGTCTCGAGAGATGCCTTTGTAATACCGAGCAGAACCGGTCTACCGACTGCAGGCTGATTACCTTCTAACAGCACTTTCTTATTCGCATCTCGGAATTGGTGGATCTCAAGCAGCGAACCAGGAAGCACATCTGTATCACCAGCATCACCAATACGCACTTTACGAAGCATTTGTCTTACCATTACTTCTACGTGCTTATCACCGATTTCTACCCCTTGCATACGGTATACTTTTTGCACTTCTTTTAACAAGTATGATTGTACCCCATCAATACCCTGGATCTTTAACAATTCTTTCGGATCAATAGAACCTTCTGTTAACGCTTGACCCGCTTCAATTTTGTCACCTATATCAACTTTCATACGCGCGCCATATGGTGCAGTATATGAACGCTTTTCAACAGTTCCTTGTATAACAATCTCCTGTTTATCTTTTACTTCTGTTATATCTTCAACAATACCGGTGATTTCAGAGATAACAGCTTGCCCTTTTGGATTTCTTGCTTCGAAAATCTCTTGAATACGAGGTAGACCTTGTGTAATATCACTACCAGCAACCCCACCAGTGTGGAACGTACGCATGGTTAGCTGTGTACCAGGCTCACCAATGGATTGGGCAGCAATAATACCCACTGCTTCTCCAACTTCTACCTCTTCTCCTGTTGCTAAGTTACGTCCATAGCATTTTTTACAAGCGCCATGTTTCGTATTACATGTGAACACACTACGAATAGTTACTTCTTCGATTCCAGATTCAACAATCTGTTTAGCGATATCTTCTGTGATCACTTCATTCTTTCCAATTATCGCATCATTTGTCTCTGGATGACGAACTGTTTGGAATGCTGTTCGACCAATTAAACGATCAAGTAATGGTTCGATCATTTCTGTACCTTCTGTTATAGAGCGAACAGTTAAACCTTTATCTGTTCCACAATCTTCTTCACGGATGATTACATCTTGTGCTACATCAACTAAACGACGGGTTAAGTAACCTGAGTCAGCTGTTTTTAGCGCTGTATCAGCAAGACCTTTACGTGCACCGTGCGTAGAGATAAAGTACTCTAATACTGTTAAACCTTCACGGAAACTAGATTTGATTGGTAGTTCAATAATTCTACCAGCCGGGTTAGCCATTAATCCACGCATACCAGCTAACTGTGTGAAGTTAGAAGCATTACCACGCGCACCAGAATCACTCATCATAAATATAGGATTTCGTGGATTCAATGTTTTCATCAATTTGTCTTGAATCAAATCTTTCGCCTGTGACCAGATAGAGATGACACGATCATATCGTTCTTCATCCGTAATCAGACCACGACGGAATTGTTTTAACACTTTATCTACTTTAATTTGTGCTTCTTCAAGAATATGTTCTTTCTCTGCTAATACAACAATATCGGCAACACCAACAGTTATACCAGCTTTTGTTGAATATTTAAAACCAAGATCTTTCATACGGTCAAGCATTTTTGATGTTTCGCTGATTTTAAACTTCTTAAATACTTCCGCAATAATATCTCCTAAAATACCTTTTTTAAATGGAAGAATAGCATCACGCTCTGCAATGATTTCTTTAGCATTTACACCTTGTTCAATAAAATACTTCTCAGGTGTACGTATTTCAAGGTTTTCTTGCGTTGGCTCATTCATATATGGGAATGAATCAGGAAGCATATCATTAAAGATTAATTTACCAACTGTTGTTACTAACAATTGATTTTTTTGTTCTTCTGTTAAGTTCTCTTTATTAAGCGAAGATGCTTGCACGGCAATCCGCGTGTGTAAGTGTACATACCCATTTTGATAGGCAATTAAAGCCTCGGAAAGGTCTTTAAAGATCATTCCTTCGCCAATTGCACCTGCACGTTCCATCGTTAAGTAGTAATTACCTAACACCATATCCTGTGATGGTGTTACTACCGGTTTTCCATCTTTTGGATTTAAGATGTTTTGTGCTGCTAACATAAGAATTCTAGCTTCAGCTTGTGCTTCTGCAGACAGCGGTACGTGAACCGCCATTTGGTCACCATCGAAATCAGCGTTGTATGCTGTACAAACTAATGGATGCAAACGAATCGCGCGTCCTTCTACTAAAGTAGGCTCAAATGCTTGAATTCCTAAACGGTGTAATGTTGGTGCGCGGTTCAATAATACAGGGTGTTCTTTAATAACATCTTCTAATACATCCCAGACCTCTGGGTGTAATCTTTCAATTTTTCTTTTGGCGGATTTTATGTTATGTGCCAAACCTCTTTCAACTAACTCTTTCATGATGAAAGGTTTGAATAACTCAACAGCCATTTCTTTTGGCAGACCACATTGATACATTTTTAAGTGTGGACCAACGACAATTACTGAACGACCAGAGTAATCAACACGTTTACCTAATAGATTTTGACGGAAACGACCTTGTTTACCTTTCAACATATGAGAAAGTGATTTTAATGGACGATTTCCTGGTCCGGTAACCGGGCGACCTCGACGGCCATTATCGATTAAAGCATCTACAGCTTCTTGAAGCATACGTTTTTCATTTTGCACAATTATGCTTGGAGCGCCAAGATCTAACAAACGCTTTAAGCGATTGTTACGGTTAATAACACGACGATATAAATCGTTTAAATCAGAAGTCGCAAAGCGACCACCATCTAATTGAACCATCGGTCTTAACTCAGGTGGGATAATCGGCAATACATCCAAAATCATCCACGCAGGGTGGTTTCCTGAATTACGGAATGCTTCCAATACTTCTAAACGTTTAATTGCCCTTGTTCTACGTTGACCTTGAGCAGTCTTTAATTCTTCACGTAAAATCTCTACTTCTTTTTCTAAATCTACGTCTTCTAAAATTCGTTTAATTGCTTCAGCGCCCATATCAGCTTGAAAACCATTACCGTATTTATCACGGTACGCACGATATTCTTTTTCAGATAGAAGTTGTTTTTTCTCTAGTGCCGTCTCACCTGCGTCTATAACGATATAAGCAGCAAAATAAATTACTTCTTCTAATGCTCTAGGTGACATATCTAATACTAGACCCATTCTACTCGGGATTCCTTTAAAATACCAAATATGTGAAACAGGAGCTGCCAACTCTATATGTCCCATGCGTTCACGGCGAACTTTTGATTTTGTAACTTCTACACCACAACGATCGCATACAACACCCTTATAACGTACACGCTTGTATTTTCCACAATGACATTCCCAGTCTTTTTGTGGCCCAAAAATTCTTTCACAAAATAAGCCGTCTTTTTCAGGTTTAAGTGTTCGATAGTTAATGGTTTCTGGCTTTTTAACCTCACCATATGACCAAGAACGAATTTTGTCTGGTGATGCTAGCCCAATTTTCATATACTCAAAATTATTTACATCTAGCAAGGGGCCTACCTCCCTTTTAGTATGTGTTCGAAAATAGCAGCCAAATGAAAGGTGTTGTAAACCTTTCATTTGGTCACTAAATTTGAAGTTATCTATTAATTAAACTCTAACAACGCACCGCTTATCTTTCCTCTAACTCTAAGTTAAACTGATCAGCAGATTGGTTATCTTCTTCTTCAATATCACGTAATTCTATTTCTTCTTCATCAGCTGATAGCATTTTAACGTCCATACCAAGACTTTGTAATTCCTTAATCAATACTTTAAACGACTCTGGAATACCTGGTTCAGGAACACTATCACCTTTAACAATTGCTTCATACGTTTTCACACGACCCACTACGTCATCGGATTTAACGGTCAAGATTTCTTGTAATGTATAGGCAGCTCCATAAGCTTCTAGCGCCCATACCTCCATCTCACCAAAACGTTGTCCCCCAAATTGCGCTTTACCACCAAGTGGCTGTTGCGTAACAAGTGAATAAGGACCAGTAGAACGCGCGTGTAATTTATCATCAACCATGTGCGCAAGTTTGATCATATACATGACACCTACAGATACACGGTTATCAAATGGTTCACCCGTACGGCCATCATAAAGAACAGTTTTTGCGTCTCTTGCCATACCAGCTTCTTCAATTGTTTCCCAAACATCTTCCTCACGCGCACCATCAAATACAGGAGTTGCAACATGAATACCAAGTTGACGAGCGGCCATACCTAAATGCAACTCTAATACTTGACCGATATTCATACGAGAAGGAACCCCTAATGGGTTTAACATAATATCAATTGGTGTACCATCTGGTAAGAAAGGCATATCTTCTTCAGGTAATATTTTCGAGATAACCCCTTTATTACCGTGACGACCAGCCATCTTATCCCCCTCATGTATTTTCCGTTTTTGAACGATGTATACACGAACAAGTTGATTTACACCAGGTGGCAATTCATCTCCATCTTCGCGGTTAAAGATTTTTACATCAAGTACAATTCCACCAGCGCCATGTGGCACACGAAGTGATGTATCACGTACTTCACGAGCTTTTTCTCCAAAAATGGCATGTAGTAATCTTTCTTCGGCGGAAAGTTCTGTTACTCCTTTAGGTGTTACCTTTCCTACTAACAAATCGCCATCTTCTACTTCCGCACCTACGCGAATAATCCCTCTTTCATCTAAGTCGCGCAACGCATCCTCACCAACATTAGGAATATCTCTTGTGATTTCTTCTGGTCCAAGCTTTGTATCACGGGCTTCTGATTCATATTCCTCAATATGGATCGATGTATAAACGTCATCTTTCACAAGACGTTCACTCATAATAATCGCATCTTCATAGTTATAGCCTTCCCATGTCATGAAGCCAACTAGCACATTTTGTCCTAATGCTAATTCACCATCTTCCATAGACGGACCATCCGCTAATATTTCACCCTTCGTAACACGATCGCCTACACGAACGATTGGACGTTGATTATAGCAAGAACCTTGGTTTGATCGAATAAACTTCTGCAAACGATAGCGATCGAGATCGCCTTGAACTTCTTTACCATCAACTTCAGAAACACGACGGACATGTACTTCTTTGGCTTCTACACGTTCCACAATTCCTTCATGCTGGTTAATTACAGCCGCACCAGAATCCTTACCAGATACATACTCCATTCCAGTACCAACAATTGGTGAGCGTGGTTGCATAAGTGGTACTGCTTGACGCTGCATGTTCGCACCCATCAACGCACGGTTTGAGTCATCATTTTCTAAGAATGGAATACACGCCGTTGCAGCTGAAACAACTTGCTTTGGTGAAACATCCATGTAATCAATGCGATCACGACTTACGATTGTGTTTTCACCACGGAAACGAGCGATAACTTCCTCATCAGCAAAAGCACCATCTTCAGTTAAACTAGCATTCGCTTGTGCTACTACATAGTTATCCTCTTCATCTGCTGTTAAATAGTCATACTGATCGGTTACCTTCCCGGTGTTTGGATCGACACGACGATACGGCGTCTCAATAAATCCAAACTTATTCACTTTCGCATAGGAAGATAATGAGTTAATCAATCCAATGTTAGGACCTTCTGGTGTTTCAATTGGACACATACGACCATAGTGTGAATAGTGAACATCACGAACTTCAAAGCCAGCTCTTTCACGCGTTAAACCACCCGGCCCTAAAGCAGATAAACGACGTTTATGTGTTAATTCTGCTAACGGATTTGTCTGGTCCATAAACTGTGAAAGTTGCGAACTGCCGAAAAACTCTTTTATAGATGCAATTACAGGGCGAATATTAATCAGTTGTTGTGGTGTAATCGCTGATGTATCCTGAATAGACATACGCTCACGCACTACACGTTCCATTCTAGATAAACCAATCCGGAATTGATTTTGTAATAATTCACCAACAGAACGCAAACGTCGATTACCTAAGTGATCAATATCATCCGTGTCCCCAACTTGATGTAAAATATTAAAGAAATAACTAATTGCTGCCAAAATATCAGACGGCGCAATGTTCTTAACAGAATTGTTAACCGCACCATTCCCAATAACATTGAGTGTTCTTTCGCCTTCCGGATCAGTCGGATCTACAATTTTAATTGACTGAATTTTGATCTGATCTTCTAGAACACCTTCATGTGGTTGTAAGTACTGCTCACCAAAACTGTCTTCTTCTGTATCTAAGTATGGTAGGATTTTGTTCAACAAACGACGATCTATTTTCGCCCCTTTTTCTCCTATCACTTCGCCGGTTTCCTGGTCTACCAAGGTCTCGGCTAACGTTTGATTAAACAAACGATTTTGGATGTGTAATTTTTTGTTTATTTTGTATCGACCAACATTAGCTAAATCATATCGTTTTGGATCGAAAAAGCGAGATACAAGTAGACTTTTAGCATTTTCAACGGTTGGTGGTTCACCAGGACGTAAACGTTCATAAATTTCAAGTAATGCTTTTTCGCTTGTTTCTGTATTATCTTTTTCTAATGTATTTTTTAAATATTCGTTATCACCAATTAAATCAATGATTTCTTGATCATTACCAAAGCCCAACGCACGTAACAGGACGGTGATAGGCATCTTCCTTGTACGATCAATACGAACATGTACAACATCTTTTGCGTCGGTTTCAAATTCTAACCAAGCTCCACGGTTAGGAATCACCGTAGCTGTATAACCTCGCTTACCATTTTTGTCAATTTTTTGACTGAAGTAAACACTTGGCGAACGAACCAGCTGTGATACAATCACTCGTTCAGCTCCGTTAATAACGAATGTTCCTGTATCTGTCATTAATGGGAAATCTCCCATAAATACTTCTTGCTCTTTCACTTCCCCAGTTTCGTTGTTTAACAAACGAACTTTCACTCGAAGTGGAGCATTATAAGTAACATCTCTTTCCTTTGATTCATCTACAGGATATTTCGGTTCTCCTAAGCTATAATCGACAAATTCTAACGATAGGTTACCTGCAAAGTCTTCAATTGGAGAAATATCTTTAAACATTTCTCGCAAACCTTCCTCTAGAAACCAATCATAGGAAGCGGTTTGAATCTCAATAAGATTCGGTAATTCTAAAACTTCACTAATACGCGCGTAGCTTCGGCGCTGGCGGTGCCGTCCATACTGAACTAGTTGACCTGTCAACTGCTTCACCCCTTAAATCAAGAATAAAAAAACATAGCAAGCTTAATGTATATACATAGATTTATATTAAGCTTGTATACCTTCTCCCGATACAAAAATGCATCTATCGGTATTGACTTATATAATGGAAAAGGTATAATTTAATCAGAATAAAAATTGTTCGGTACACATACCGAACAAACTTGCGAATGCTTAAGCAACTCACAAGTTATAATAAACCATTCATTCCTTGAACAAATGGCAGTACATATTAATTAATCTTCTACTAGGCATAATGCTAAATTCATCTACCAAGTCCACGTTTTACCATTCTATCCTTATAAAAAAGTAATATACATCTTTAATATGGTAAAATTAACACTTGACAAGCAAACATGCCTATTGGCATTTTTTAATATTACCATAAACTAAACATGTGGTCAAGTTTTTTACTGTCGCTTATTTTTTTGCTTTAATAATGAAGTATCCTTTATTTTTCTTTACAGTCTCTACTTCACGAAACTGTTCATTCAACTTCTTAATCGCAGATGGAGCGCCTTGCTTCTTTTGAATAACAATCCATAACTCACCATCAACACTTAAGACATCATAACTTTCCTCAAACATTTGATGCACCGTTTGTTTACCTGCACGAATCGGTGGATTTATCAAAATTGCTGCGTAAGAACGCTTCGGAATTGCCTCCAACCGATCACCAATGTAAAAAACAACATTTTTAACCTGGTTTTGTTTTGCATTTCCTTTCGCTAATTCAAGCGCCCTCTCATTAATATCACTTAAAATGACTTGTCTTTCCGGAAACGTTTTGGCAATCGAGAGTCCAATAGGTCCATAACCACATCCAAGATCAATGATATCCCCTGGTATATTTGGTGGTTGAAAAGCGTTAATCAATGTTTTTGAACCAAAATCAACTTCATTTTTTGAAAAAACACCGAGATCGCTTGTGAACTGAAAGGTTTGACCACGCAGCTCATATGTCCACGTTTTGGGGTTACTTTTAGATTGGGGTTGATTTACAAAGTATTGCTCCGACATATTAGCACCTACTTTAGATGATATAATATAAAGCTCGTCTACTAGTAGACGAGCTTTATGATCAATACTTACTTCAATTCTATAGAAGCGCCAACTTCTTCAAGTTTAGCTTTCATTTCTTCAGCTTCTTCTTTAGAAGCGCCTTCTTTAATTGCTTTTGGTGCGTTATCTACAAGATCTTTCGCATCTTTAAGTCCAAGACCTGTAATTTCACGAACCGCTTTAACAACTTTAATTTTAGATGATCCAGCACTTTCTAGAACAACATCAAATTCAGTTTGTTCTTCAACAGCTTCTCCACCAGCAGCACCACCAGCTACTGCTACAGGCGCAGCTGCTGTTACACCAAATTCTTCTTCAATTGCTTTTACTAAATCATTTAATTCAAGAACAGACATTTCTTTGATCGCTTCAATAATTTGCTCTTTAGACATTATATTTTCCTCCTATTTTAGGTTTTTATTTTATACCGTTTAGCTTTATTACGAACTATGATGCAATTAAGCTCCTTGTTCTTCTTTCTGCTCTGCAATTGCTTTTGTTGCATATGCAAAGTTGCGAACTGGAGCCTGCAATACGCTGAGTAGCATAGAAAGTAGGCCCTCGTAGTTTGGTAGATCCGCAAGCTCTTTAATTTGATCAAGCGTTGCAATATTACCTTCAATCACACCAGCTTTAATTTCCAATGCTTCGTGCTCTTTTGCAAAATTATTTAAAATCTTTGCAGGAGCTACTACATCTTCATCACTAAATGCGATAGCGGTTGGTCCTACAAGCGCATCATTTAAATCCGTTAATTCAACTTCCTCTGTAGCACGGCGAGTCATTGTGTTTTTATACACTTTGAAATCCACACCTGCGTTACGTAGTTGGCTACGAAGTTCTGTAACTTCAGCAACATCAAGGCCACGATAATCTACAAGTATTGCAGTTTTACTATCGCGGAACTTATTTGCAATTTCAGATACAACTTGTTTTTTGTGTTCAATAATGGTTGACATTGTTCCACCTCCTATTGACTAATCATTATACCGGAACATCAGGATTACCTATACCTAAAAAACCTCCATGCCGTGTAGACATGAAGGTTTTGTTTGAATGGGTTAGATTGATATTGTAGCACAATACCATCTTTATTCAGACACCTCGGTAGGAATTATTAAGCCTTTAAGCACCTACTGTCTACGGTACAACGTATTTGTTTTTATATTCAACATTGTTCATTATAGCCAAGGCTCATAATGAAGTCAATAGTCAATTTCTTATTTCGCAAAAGTTGATGGGTCAATTTTAACACCTGGACCCATCGTAGATGTTACAGCTGCATTTCGCATATAAATACCTTTTGATGCCTGAGGTTTAGCTTTTATCAGTGTATTAGCTAGCGCTTGGAAATTCTCTACTAGTTGATCTAACTCAAAAGAAGCTTTTCCAATTGGAACGTGAATGTTAGATTGACGATCCACGCGATATTCTACTTTACCAGCTTTGATTTCTTTCACTGCTTTTTCTACTTCAAATGTAACTGTACCAGTCTTAGGGTTTGGCATCAAACCTTTTGGTCCAAGCACACGACCTAATTTACCAACTTCAGCCATCATATCTGGAGTCGCTACAATTACATCAAAGTCAAACCAACCTTGATTGATTTTGTTAATAAGATCTTGCTCTCCTACATAATCTGCACCAGCAGCTTCTGCTTCTTTCGCTTTGTCACCTTTAGCAAAAACTAAAACCGTTTGTGTTTTACCAGTACCGTGCGGCAATACCATTGCACCACGAATTTGTTGATCTGCTTTCTTTGGATCGACACCTAAACGAAAAGCAGCTTCTACCGTTTCATCGAAGTTTGCTTTAGCGGTTTGCTTCACTAAGTCCAAAGCTTCTCTAACATCATACGCCTTCGTACGATCAACAACACTTAGAGCTTCTTGTTGTTTTTTTGTTTTCTTAGCCATTATAATTTCCTCCTTGAATGTGGTTTTAGCGGTTATACCTCCCACTTTAAAAAGCGGCCGCTGTTATCTAACAACACAGAAAGATAACAGACACTAGATTCTCATCTAGTTAATGGTTATCGTTAACCATCTTACAAAAAGGCTGCGTAATGGCCATAATCTTCCATTCACGCAACCTTTACATCGTCCGTCTACGATATGGGATTAGTCTTCAATAACAATACCCATACTACGCGCAGTACCTTCTACCATACGCATAGCAGCTTCTACATCAGCAGCGTTTAGATCAGGCATTTTTGTTTCTGCGATCTCTTTTACTTTATCACGCTTTAATGTTGCTACTTTATTACGATTTGGTTCGCCTGATGCACTTTCGATACCTGCTGCTTTTTTAAGTAACACCGCAGCCGGCGGAGTTTTTGTAATAAATGTAAAGGAACGGTCTTCAAAAACCGTAATTTCTACCGGTATAATCATACCTGCTTGATCTTGCGTACGGGCATTAAATTCCTTACAAAATCCCATAATGTTAACACCTGCTTGACCTAAAGCTGGTCCAACTGGTGGTGCCGGATTTGCTTTCCCTGCTGGGATTTGAAGTTTAACTACTTTAATTACTTTTTTAGCCACGAGACACACCTCCTTAAGTCCGTGATGTGGTAATAGGGCAATACCCTCCCACTCATTTCATATACAAATTAAAACCTTATACTCCAAGTATAAAGAACATTAAAATTCTAGCATGATACAACAAAAATTGCAAGTGTTAGTTGTTAACTATTTCTTCAATTCATTTATTAAAGTTATAATTTAGTGATTTGCGTAAAGTCTAGTTCGACAGGAGTTTCACGACCAAACATATTTACATGCACTTTTACCTTTTGCCTATCTGAATCTATCTGCTCAATAGTACCTGTGAAATCTTTAAAGGGCCCGTCTGTTACACGAACACTTTCCTTAATATCAAAATCTATTTCAGTTACCGTCTCATTCATTCCCATTCTCTTCAGAATAGTTTCAACTTCTTCTTGCAAGAGTGGCGTTGGTTTCGTACCAGATCCGGCTGAACCAACGAAACCTGTTACACCTGGTGTGTTACGAACAACATACCAAGAATCATCCGTCATAATCATCTCTGCCAACACATAGCCAGGAAACACTTTTTTCTTGGCAATTTTTCTTTTCCCATTCTTAATTTCCGCTTCTTCATCTTCCGGAACAAGGACACGGAAAATTTTATCTTCCATACCCATTGATTCTAACCTTTTTTCTAAATTAGTCTTCACTTTATTTTCATATCCAGAATACGTATGGACTACATACCATTGTTTTTCCATCTTGCAGGACAACCTCGTGTCCTTCCCTCCCTTTTATTTTTCCCAATTTAAAAAACCCGCTAAAACGGGTTTTTCTAGAAACGTTCTATTTATTATCATTATAGCATATAATTGCGTAATCTATTCAAAAAATAAATTAAGAATTTGTGTAATACCTAAGTCTATCAAAGCGAAAAATACCGCAACAAAAGCCACTGTCGTTACTACTGTAATTGTATAACGAAACAACTCTTGTCCACCAGGCCATGATACTTTTTTCATTTCTCTAGACACATTTTTAAAAAATGTAACAAGATTCATAGGTGGTAACCCCCAAACTTCTGCCAATTTTTAAAAAATCATTTACTTTGTTTCACGATGCAAAGTATGCTTATTGCATCTTTTACAAAATTTATTCACTTCTAAACGTTCAGTCATTGTGGTATTTTTATTTGAACTATAGTTCCTACTTAAACATACAGTGCATGCCAATACAATCTTTTTTTGCAATTATTTCACCCCTTATATCCGTTAAGGGTTGTACACTCTTATTAATTTATCACGGTTATTATTCCCTGTCAACGCTTTCTCAGGTTATTCTCTGTCTGCTCATAAGCTTATTTCACTAAGGTCCAAATATTTTTCAAGCTTTCTTTTTACTCGTTGCAAAGCATTATCAATCGATTTAACATGGCGTTTTAATTTATACGAAATCTCTTGATACGTACGACCATCCAAATATAATGCAAGTACTTCACGCTCTAATTCACTCAATACCTCTGACAATTTACCCTCTAATATCCCGTGTTTTTCTTGATTAATAAGTAAATCTTGCGGGTCATCCGTCACAGTTGCGTTCACCAATACGTCTAACAAGGTTCGTTCAGATTCTTCATCGTAAATAGGTTTATCTAAAGATACATACGAGTTTAAAGGCATATGCTTTTGCCTGGTCGCTGTTTTAATAGCGGTAATAATTTGGCGAGTAATACATAATTCTGCAAATGCTTTAAATGAAGACAATTTATCCGATTTATAATCACGTATTGCTTTGTATAAACCTATCATTCCTTCTTGCACGATATCATCATGATCTGCTCCAATTAAAAAATAGGTTCTAGCTTTCGCATGTACAAACCCACGATATTTATTAATTAGATAGTCCAAGACATAGCTATTTTCATGGTGAGCAAGTATAATCAGCTCATCATCTTCTAACAATTCTAAATCTAGCACTCGACTCTTTGTTTGCGCATAAGTGACACTCAACCTGGACTCCCCCTAGTTGTTGAAAGTGAAGATATAGAAATATTATACAGGAAGCGCTTCAATTGCGTCAACAGAACCTTCCCTACTTTTGACCCCTTCTCCACTGTTCAAAAATTTCTAATACATCTTGCTTTATAGGGATTTTGGTAGATATTTGTCGAGCTTTGTAAGATTTAAGGTCGTCTTCTATTTCTTGTTGGATGTTTTCAATCTCCAAATATAACTCTCGAGCTGACTTTCGATAAGCTCCTTGAGCAAATATAGTTCGTTGTTCTGTATAATCAGATGTAGCAACATACACCTTTGTCTTAACATTTTTCAATTCCTTAACTAAGCGCTCTATACACTCATCAGCGGTTTCTTGTTCCTTCGTGTAAATCACTTCTACTTTATAGTTTGTATGCTTCGTTTCTCCCCCACTTACTTCATACGCATCAAAAACAATAATAACACGATAGCCTCGATACGCTTGGTACTCTGCCATCTTTTCAATCAACAAATTTCGAGCTTGCTCTAAGTCAATATCTTTAATTTTTTTTAGTTCTTGCCAATCTCCAATCATGTTATAGCCATCAACAAGCAGAACATCCATCAGGACTCACCAAGCGGATAACGCTTTCTGTAAATTTCATACATCAAAATACTTGCGGCAACCGAAGCATTTAAAGATGATACATTACCTGTCATTGCCAAGCGAACTGTCCAATCGCATTTTTTTCTAACTAACCTACTGATTCCCTTTCCTTCATTACCGATTACTAAAGCTAACGGCAACGATCCTTCTAGCGAGCGATAATCTCTTGTAGCTTCCGCTTCTGTACCAACAACCCATACATGACGATCTTTTAGTTCATCAATCGTTTGTGCAATGTTTGTCACGCGCGCAACTGGTATATATTCCATTGCACCCGCAGAAGTTTTAGCAACAGTTGCAGTCAGACCAACCGCTCTTCGCTTAGGGATGATAATCCCATGTGCTCCTACTGCATCAGCAGTCCGCAGAATAGACCCTAAATTATGTGGATCCTCAATTTCGTCCAAAATAATAAAGAACGGTTCTTCCCCTTTCTGTTCTGCACGAATAAACAAATCTTCTATGGATGCATATTCATATGCAGCTACTACTGCAACGACACCCTGATGATTTCCATCTACTTGCTTGTCCAACTTTTGCTTAGGAACACGATTCACAACAGTACCTTGCCGCTTAGCTAAGCTCTCCAAATTTTTTGTTGTTGATTGATTTAATTGATCAGAAATTAGCAATTTATTAATAGACCGACCAGACTTCAACGCTTCTAAAACAGGGTTTTTTCCTATAATCCATTCTTCTGACATATTAACCTTCTCCTTTCTCCACAAACTCAATCGCTTCTTTGATTAATGTTTGTAAACGTTCTTCATTTTCAGACAAATAATGAAATCCTAGCAATGCTTCGAATGCTGTACTGTAACGGTACGTTTGGACATCTGTATTTTTTGGAATAGAACCCGATTTAGCATTTCGTCCTCGACGAACAATCGCTTGCTCTTCTTCTGTTAATCTTGCCTGCTCAAGCCAATACCGGATGACTTTGGCTTGAGCTTTTGCTGAAACAAACTTAATTGCAGCGTGATGTAGAGTATTTAGTTTTTGAGAACCCATTTTAACTAAATGCTCTCTAACATATAACTCATATATCACATCTCCCATATAAGCAAGCGCCAGACTCTTCATTTGTTTTACTCTTTGCTCTTTCATCATTAGCCTCTCTTCCATCTTGTACCTTGCGGTGTATCCTCTAAAATAATGTTTTTTTCTTTTAATTCATCACGAATCTGATCAGCTAATTGAAAGTCTCTATTTTTTCTTGCTTGCTCACGTTGTTCGATTAAGTGATTGATCTCCTCATCAACTAATTCTTCTAATCCATCAATTTGAATTCCTAATACTTGTAATAAATCTTTTAAAAGTGATTGAAATGCTTCCATTACTTCTGTTGATGTTTGATTTTGCTGAATATACACATTTGCTTCTTTTGTTAGTTCGAAAATAACCGCAATTGCATTAGCTGTATTAAAATCATCATCCATTTCTGTTAAGAACGCTGTTTTAAATCGAGTAATTTCATCCAACCATTTATCAGCATCTTCTGCTAGGTTAAGACTAGCTTGTTTTCGATGTTCCAAGTTTTGATAAGCATTTTTTATACGATCTAAGCCGTTTTTGGCATTTTCCAGCAGTTCTTCGCTAAAATTAATTGGATTACGATAATGTACACTTAACATAAAGAAACGGATTAATTGCGGATCAAATTTCTCAATTAAATCATGAGCTAAAATAAAATTACCAAGGGATTTTGACATTTTTTCGTTATCAATCGTTATATACCCGTTATGAATCCAATAGTTAGCAAAGCTTTGATCATTGCACGCTTCAGACTGAGCAATCTCATTTTCATGATGCGGAAAAGTAAGATCTTGCCCACCAGCATGGATATCAATTGTCTCACCTAAATATTTCTTTGCCATAGCAGAACATTCAATATGCCAACCCGGCCTTCCTTCCCCCCATGGAGAATCCCATGCAATTTCACCTGGTTTCGCCTTCTTCCAAAGTGTAAAATCTAACGGATCTTCCTTCTTTTCTCCAACTTGAATTCTAGAACCCGAACGTAGATCATCAATGGATTGGTGTGATAACTTACCATATTCCTTAAATGAACGGGTTTTAAAATAAACGTCACCTGCTGATTCATAGGCAAATCCCTTAGCAATTAACGCATCAATAAAATCAATAATATCCTCCATGGATTCCGTTACCCTTGGATGATACGTAGCCTCCTTCACTCCTAACGCTTGCACATCCGATCGATAGGCATCAATAAAGCGATTTGCCACGTCTTCTACCTCTTCATCCAGCTGATGAGCAGCTTTTATCAACTTATCATCTACATCAGTGAAATTAAGCACATAATCTACCTGATAGCCCTTATATTCCAAGTAACGACGAACCGTATCAAATACAATTGCTGGCCTTGCATTACCAATATGAATATAGTTATAAACGGTTGGACCACAAACGTACATACGAACCTTCCCTACTTCAATTGGTTTAAATATCTCTTTTTTTCTAGTAAGTGTATTATAAATTTGAATTGTCATCTGGATTCACTCCCTTTAATCTGTTAACTTCTTGTCTTAATTCATCTATTTCCTCATTTAATTCTTTCATCACCTCTGATACAGGGTCTGGAAGCTTATGGTGATCTAAATCTTGTCTCATCCGTTCTCCATTTTGCACAACTACCTTACCTGGAATACCTACTACTGTTGAATGGTTAGGGACATCCTTTAGCACGACTGATCCCGCGCCAATCTTTGCGCTCTCTCCAACGGTTATAGAGCCCAAAACTTTTGCACCTGTTGCTATTAAAGCATTATCTTTAATGGTGGGATGTCTCTTTCCTTTTTCTTTTCCCGTTCCACCTAATGTCACACCTTGAAATATGGTTACATTATTACCTATTTCACATGTTTCTCCAATCACCACTCCCATGCCATGATCAATAAAGAAACGATTTCCAATTTGAGCACCTGGGTGAATTTCTATTCCGGTTAAAAAACGGCTAATTTGTGAAATAACCCTAGCAATAAAAAAGAATTTTTTTCGATATAATGCATGTGCAATACGATGAGACCAGATGGCATGTAGACCTGAGTAAGTGAGGAAAACTTCTACACGTGTACGTGCAGCAGGATCTTGATCAAATACTACATCCATATCTTCTTTTAATTGCTTCCAAAAGCGCATCACTTCACCCCCATATAACACATAAAAATTGTTATTATAGTGCAGTATATACAAACAATGGTATAAATTCATTTATGAATGGACCCGCTACACAGTAAAAAGCGCCTCTATGTTCTTCAACACAGAGACGCTTTTTGCGCGGTCCCACTCTGTTTAGAAAATCAGCTTGATTCCCTCTACTTTTGGCTCCTATAACGGTGAGCGTACCGCCTTTGTTTACTCCGATTCAACAAAGGACTCTGAGGTGCATGTTCTAAACATGTACTTAAAATCACTTTCAGCCAAGGTGATTCTCTCTGAATAAGTAACGACTGTTTATACTTTTCCTCTTCTTCGTTCTACATTTTTTACTATGATATGTTTAAACCTTTATAACTGTTCCAATACATTTGTTAATCTTGCAACAACAACCTCTTTACCTAATAAATAAATAGCATTTGGAAGTTCTGGGCCGTGCACTTGACCAGTAGTTGCTACACGTATTGGCATAAATAAGTTTTTTCCTTTTTGCTTTGTTTCTTTCTGAGTCGCTTTTATCTCAGATTTAATTGCAGCTGGACTTAATTGATCAAGTGCTTGTATTTTGTCTTTAAATACACTTATAACTTCTGGAACTTGTTCCCCACTCAATACTTCCTTCGCATCATCCGTATATGTTATCTCTTTTTGGAAAAAGAGAGAAGTTAACTCAACAATTTCTTGCCCATAATTTAGTTGTTCTTTATATAAAGCAATTAATTCAAGTGCCCAGTCTTTTGTTGACTGATCCATATTTTCTGGTAATCTTCCTGCCTCAACTAGGTGAGGTAAAGTCAATTCTACCACACGATCAAAATCTGCTGCTTTTATATATTGATTATTCATCCATTTTAACTTTTGCGGATCAAAAATAGCCGCAGATGTTGATAAACGCTCTGGATCAAATATTTCAATAAATTGTTGCTGTGTAAAAATCTCTTCTTCTCCAACTGGAGACCACCCTAATAATGTAATAAAATTAAATAATGCTTCAGGGAGATAACCAAGATTTTTATACTGTTCAATAAATTGTAAGATGTGTTCATCACGTTTACTTAATTTTTTGCGATTTTCATTTAGAATAAGTGTCATGTGGCCATACTTTGGCGGTTCCCATCCAAACGCTTCATAAATCATCATTTGCTTAGGTGTATTTGAAATGTGTTCCTCACCACGTAAAACATGGGAAATGCCCATTAAATGATCATCTATTGCAACAGCAAAGTTGTATGTCGGTATACCATTTTTCTTCACCATCACCCAGTCACCGAAGTCGCTGGATTCAAAGGTAATATTCTCTCTAACAATATCATTAAATGTATACGTCTTACCTTCAGGGACACGGAAGCGAATACTAGCTTGTCTTCCTTCCGATTTAAACTGTTCAATTTGCTCAGCTGTTAAATCACGATGTGCTCCAGAGTATTTTGGAACTTGTCCATTGGCACGTTGTTGCTCACGTTCTGCTTCAAGTTCTTCCTCTGTCATATAACATTTATAAGCAAGCCCGCGATCTAACAATTCATCTACATACTTTTTGTAAATATCTAAACGCTCCATCTGACGATAAGGACCATAGTCTCCACCAATGTCTGCACCTTCATCCCATTCTAACCCTAACCATTTGAGATAGCGCAGCTGACTCTCTTCCCCACCTTCTACATTACGCTTTTCATCTGTATCCTCCGTACGAATAATGAATTTACCACCCAAGTGTTTTGCATATAAGTAATTAAAAAGTGCTGTTCTTGCGTTTCCGATATGTAAATGCCCTGTCGGACTTGGTGCATACCGCACACGTATATCATTTGTCATTTTAAAGTTCCCCTTTCTTTCGTCGGCACTTTGGTTCTATTCTATCATTTTTTTCTTTATTTTGCGTGTTTCCCTTTTTTCAACAGGTTAACGAGTGGTGCAATTTTTTTCTCGTCCAATAAAACCTAATCCTTCTATGGTAGTAGCTTTCACATTAATATCTCCATAATCTATTCGTAGTATACGAGAATGTTTTGCCGAATTTTTGAAATGCGCGTGTTAGCTTAGGTTGCTAAATAGGCACTGTACACCTGCCTCATAACTTTTATTTTGCACCATTTCTAAAATAATTGCCAGTAGTTTTTCTAGGTTTATTTTTATGAGCGTTGGAGCATTATCAGGCAAATGAAAGCCAATATCCCCTTCGCCGATATGATACATACTCCCCTCTCATCATTTATTATTCATCAGGATTAGATTTATACTTTATTACCTCATAAGAAAAAGTGATAACAAAGTTATCACTTCTACTTAATCTGTTATACTCTTTTTACAGTGCTTTTTCAAGTAGTTTTGGCTTTGCAAATATCATTCGACCAGCCGATGTTTGCAATACACTAGTTATTAACACTTCAATCGTTTTACCAATATAATCTTTTCCTTCTTCAACAACAATCATTGTTCCATCGTCTAAGTAGGCAACACCTTGATTCTGTTCTTTACCGTCCTTAATAACCTGAACAGTCAGTTCTTCCCCAGGTAGTACTACCGGTTTTACAGCATTAGCAAGATCGTTGATATTTAATACTTGAACATTTTGAAACTCACAAACTTTATTTAAGTTAAAATCGTTGGTTACTACAATTCCATCAATTACTTTAGCTAATTTCACTAATTTACTATCTACTTCCTGAATTTCTTCAAAATCACCATCATAGATCTCTACATTGACTGGCAGGTCTTTTTGCATCCGATTTAACACATCTAAACCACGACGTCCCCGGTTACGCTTCAATGCATCAGAGGAATCAGCAATATGTTGCAACTCTTCTAAAACAAATTGAGGAATAAGCACAGTTCCCTCTAGGAAACTTGTTTGACATATATCCGCAATACGACCATCGATTATAACACTGGTATCCAAGATTTTCGCTTTAGGCAAGAGTGGCTGTTCATTTGATTCAACTCTTTCATTTTTTCTATCCTTATCTTTTCTAGCAATCGTAAGTACACTTAAAAATTCATCTCTTCGTTTAAAACCTACTTGAAAACCTAAATACCCTAATAAAATCATAACGAATAGCGGAACAACTTGTGATACAACAGTAATCTGGATATCCTGAATTGGTTGATTAATGATATAAGCAATCACCAGACCAACAATTAAACCTAAACTTCCAAAAAATAAATCTGTTACCGGCGCTTTTAACAACGTATCTTCTAACCACTTAACAAAATGAACGATATAATCTATTAGCCAAAATGTTAATAAATAAAATATAATAGCTCCTAAAACTAAACCTATATATGGTGCGACATATTCCGAACTTAACCAACTATCCCCAATAAAACTTATTAGCTTAATAATCTCTGGTATATACAAATATCCAGCGGTACCACCGGCAATAATAATAAATAATTGCACAACTTTTTTCAGCACCACAGTCACCTCCTAACACATAGTATCTCCAATCAATAGAAAAATAATCAGTTTAAAGCCAAAAGTTTTTTATAACTTAACATAATTTACATATAAAGTCAAACTATAAACATAAAATTCTAACATAATGAAATTAAAAAGTCAATTCATGTTAGATATTATTCTATTCTGTCGAATTAATGATCTAATGTCACTTGCAATGCCTCCTGTACAGAATTTACTCCTACCACTTCTATTGTAGAAGGTATTGTCCAACCTTCTAAGTTCTTCGCTGGGATAATCGCTCGTTTAAAACCTAGCTTAGCTGCCTCCTGTACACGTTGGTCAATACGAGATACTCTTCTTATCTCCCCAGTTAAACCTACTTCTCCAATCAGCACATCATCCGGTTTAGAGGCTTGATCTTTAAAACTAGATGCAATGCTTATCGCAACTGCTAGATCAATAGCTGGTTCATCTAACTTTACACCACCCGCAACTTTAACATACGCATCTTGATTTTGCATAAGTAGTCCAACACGTTTTTCTAAAACAGCCATCAACAGCGGTACACGGTTATGATCAATTCCTGTTGCCATTCTTCGCGCCTGTCCAAAACTAGTTGGTGAGATTAGTGATTGGATTTCTACTAAAACAGGACGTGTCCCTTCCATCGAAGCTACCACCGTAGAACCAGCTACACCTTGTGAACGTTCTTCTAAAAATATCTCTGACGGGTTAAGGACTTCTCTCAACCCCTCTTCTTTCATCTCAAAAATACCCATTTCATGTGTGCTACCAAAACGATTTTTTACACTACGCAAAATACGAAACGTATGATGCCGCTCTCCTTCAAAATATAAAACAGCATCTACCATATGCTCAAGTAATCTTGGTCCTGCAATAGCTCCCTCTTTTGTCACATGTCCTACAATAAAAATTGGGATATGATTTGTTTTAGCAATACGCATTAATTCACTTGTGCATTCTCTTACCTGCGAAACACTTCCAGGAGCACTCGCTACTTCTTCTTTAAAAATAGTTTGAATGGAATCGATCACAATAAACTTTGGTTTTAATTGATCAATTTGATTAGCAATATAATGTAAATTTGTCTCTGATAAAACATAGAGATTGTCAGATGATATATTTAAACGATCTGCTCGTAATTTAGTCTGTCTGGTGGATTCTTCTCCAGATATATAAAGTACACGTATATCGTTTTTAGCTAATTGATCAGAAACTTGTAGCAAAAGTGTTGACTTACCTATACCAGGGTCACCTCCAATTAATACAAGCGAACCCGCTACAATTCCACCACCTAAAACACGATTTAATTCTGGCATCTGGGTGGCAACTCTTGCTTCCTCTTTCGATTCAACCATTGTAATACTCTCTGGCTTTGTCGAATTTACTTGTCCAATCCCACTATGTTTAGACGAAGATTTTGTAGAAACTTCTTCAACTAATGTATTCCAATTATTACAACTTGGGCATTTTCCCATCCATTTTGGTGTTTCATATCCACATTCTTGGCAGACAAACTTTGTTTTCGATTTAGCCATACATAACCACCTTTTCCTACTACCTATTATATACGAAATAACTTGTTTGAAAGTTACATATAGATTAATAATTTGTGTAAAAACAATGAAAGTCTTAATACGTTGTCATTATACTTTAAAATAGAAAAATCGGAAGGGTACTACCTCCCGATTTTAAAATGCTTTTAAGCCAGCATATACTGTAATTACTTACTCAATACTGAAAACTCACCTTTATCATTTATACCAATTTTGATTTTTTGACCTTTTTTAATTTCTTCTCTCAATAAAGCTTCAGACAATAAATCTTCTACATTTTTTTGAATCGATCGTCTTAATGGTCTTGCACCATATTCTGGGTCAAATCCTTCATTTGCAATTTTTTCAATCGCCTCATCAGATAATACAAAATCAATACCTTGATCTACTAAGCGTTTTTGTAGTTGCTCTACCATTAATGTAACAATATCTTTCATATGTTTTCTCTCTAAAGAATGGAAAACAATAATTTCATCAATTCGGTTTAGAAACTCTGGACGGAATGCCTTCTTCATTTCTTCAGTAACTTTTGATTTCATATCTTTGTAATTAGCTACTTCGTCATCAAGCGTAAAACCTACGTATTTGTTTTGTTTTAATTCACTTGCTCCGACGTTTGAAGTCATAATAAGAACTGTGTTCCGAAAATCAACTAAACGACCTTTAGAATCGGTTAATCGACCATCTTCTAACACTTGTAATAAAATATTAAACACTTCAGGATGAGCTTTCTCTACTTCATCTAATAACACAACGGAGTAAGGTTTCCTTCTTACCTTCTCTGTCAGCTGTCCACCCTCTTCGTAACCTACATAACCTGGTGGTGATCCAACTAAACGAGAAGTTGTATGTTTCTCCATATATTCAGACATATCTATTCGAATCATAGCATCCTCATCACCGAACATTGATTCAGCTAGCGCTCTTGCTAATTCTGTTTTCCCCACACCTGTTGGACCTAAGAAAATAAAAGAACCGATTGGGCGCTTTGGATCTTTTAGTCCCGCTCGCGCACGTCGAATTGCTTTAGATACTGCATCTACAGCCTCCTCTTGACCAATCACACGATTATGCAAGACAGATTCAAGATTTAATAAGCGCTCACTCTCATCTTTTGTTAAAGATGATACCGGCACACCAGTCCATGTAGATACGATACTTGCAATATCCTCTACTGTTACCTCAGAACTCTCTTGACCTTGTTTTTCTTTCCATTTTTCTTTTGTTGTCTCTAATTCTTCACGCAAGCGTTGTTCATTATCACGTAATGACGCTGCCTTTTCAAACTCTTGACTCTGAACAGCCGCATCTTTTTCTTTTCTTACCTCTTCTAGACTTTGTTCTAATTCTTTAAGATTAGGTGGTGCTGTATATGAACGTAACCGCACCCGTGAAGCAGCCTCATCAATTAAGTCAATTGCTTTATCCGGGAGGAAACGATCTGTAATATAACGATTCGATAGATGAGCTGATGCATCAATTGCTTCATCGGTAATTGTTACACGGTGATGTGCTTCATAACGATCACGTAATCCTTTTAAAATCAAAATGGATTCTTCCAATGTCGGTTCATCTACTTGAATTGGTTGAAAACGACGTTCCAACGCTGCATCCTTTTCTATATATTTACGATATTCATCTAAAGTTGTAGCACCAATACATTGTAATTCACCTCGAGCAAGTGATGGTTTTAGAATATTGGAAGCATCAATTGCTCCCTCTGCGCCACCTGCTCCAATCAAAGTGTGTAATTCATCAATAAATAAAATAACATTACCAGCCTGACGAATCTCTTCCATAACCTTCTTTAAGCGATCTTCAAATTCACCACGATATTTTGTTCCAGCAACTACTGTACCCATATCCAAGGTCATCACTCGTTTATCACGTAGCATCTCTGGAATTTCGTTATTTACAATTTGCTGAGCTAACCCTTCTGCTACAGCTGTTTTACCTACACCAGGCTCCCCAATTAAGACAGGGTTATTTTTCGTTCGACGACTAAGCACTTGAATAACACGCTCAATTTCTTTCTCACGACCAATTACAGGGTCAATATTCCCCTCTTTAGCAATTGCTGTTAAATCACGTGCTAAAGAGTCTAATGTTGGTGTATTGGCTGTTGTTGCCTGTCCATTTCTACCCTGACTTTTTCTTGTTGTCTCATTGCTCCCGAGAAGCTGCAATACTTGCTGACGAGCTTTGTTTAAACTTACACCAAGGTTATTTAATACCCGTGCTGCTACACCTTCCCCTTCACGAATTAGACCTAATAAAATATGCTCTGTGCCTACATATGAATGACCCAGCTTTCGTGCTTCATCCATTGATAGTTCAATTACTTTTTTTGCTCTTGGTGTATAATGGATGGTCTGTGAGACCTTTTGTCCTTTACCAATTAAATTTTCTACTTCTTTTTGAATTTTCTCTGTTTCTAATCCAAGGCTTGTCAGTGCTTTAGCAGCAATTCCTTCACCTTCATTGACTAGACCTAGTAATATATGTTCTGTTCCAATGTTATTATGCCCTAAGCGTACAGCTTCCTCTTGTGACAAAGCCAATACTTTCTGAGCTCTTTCTGTAAATCGACCAAACATCATTGGATATTCCTCCTAACTCATCCATTTTCTAAATTCAAACGTTCTCTTATAATTGAGGCCCTTCTAATATCCCTCTCTTTTGCTGATAGTGTTTCTTGTGCATAGTGTTGTAAAAAGCCTGGTTGGGTCAAAATCATCAATTCATTTAAGATTGATTTAGACAAGTGATTAATATAACCAACGTCTATACCTAGACGTAGATTTGACAAACATGTAGCCGCTTCTTTTGATTCAATAATCCGACTATATTTTAAAGTTCCATAAGATCGAAAAATCTGATTCTCTAAACGCAAGTCCGACTGTTCTACTAGTAACTGTCTTGCGAATTGTTCCTGTTCAATTAATTTCTTTACAACGCTTTGGAGATTTTCGATAATGTCTGTTTCAGATCGCCCTAATGTTACTTGGTTTGATATCTGAAAAATATTACCAACCGCTTCACTTCCTTCTCCATATATCCCTCTTACCACTAAACCTATCTGATTAATCGCAGGAATCATCTTATTTAATTTTCGAGTTAATGTTAAGGCAGGGAGATGCATCATAACAGAAGCTCGCATCCCAGTTCCAACATTAGTCGGGCAGCTTGTAAGATAGCCTCTTTGTTCATCATATGCATAGTCAATTTTCTCTTCTAACCAATCATCAAAAGCAAATGCATTTTTTAAGGCATTTTCTAATTGTAATCCAGGGAAGTATAATTGCATACGAATATGATCTTCTTCATTAATCATTACAGAAACTTGCTCATTCTTAGAAATGAGCACCCCACTATTTTTTGACTTCTCTGCAAGATTTGGACTAATTAGATGCTTTTCTACTAATACTCGTTTTTGTATGGGTTGTAGCTCTGCCATTGATATATATTCTAAATCCTGATATTCCTCAAACGTTTGGTGATGATAATATTTCTGAATTAAATTCACAATAGGAGTCAGTTCGTCTGCACTAGCGATAATAGGAAAAGTGAACTGATCAAAGTTTCTTGCTAGACGGATTCTTGTACTTAATACAATATCATTGTCCGGCCCCTCTTCTTTCATCCAAGGGCTAATTGCTTCATTTATAAATGGTTGCAAGGACATTATAATTCACCATCCTTGTTGTTTTCAGATGAATTTTTTTCTAAAGCCTTGATTTTATCACGCATAACAGCTGCTTCCTCAAATTGTTCATTCTCAATTAAACGCTGTAATTTAGATTTATAATCTTGAATTAATTGTTTTTTCTTTAAATATTTCCCTTGACGATTAGGGATTTTTCCATCGTGTGTAATGTTGCCACTGTGCACACGCCTAAAGATAGGATTTAGGTGATTAGCAAACGCCTCATAGCATGAAGCACAACCAAATTTTCCAATTTGGGTAAACTGTCTATAAGTCATACCACATTTTGGGCAACTTAAGCCTCTTTTTTGTTTATCACTAAACTGGTGACCCTTAGAAAATGTTGCTTCATAATTAAATAAGCCTGCTAATAAGTCATGAATGGAGTATGCTTCTTCATCATAATCTATATAACCCTTTTCCTTTGCACAATGTTCACAAACATGAATTTCATTTTTCTCTCCATTAACTACCTTTGTAAGGTGCAAGGTTGCAGGGCGTTCATGGCATTCTTCACATTCCATTTCAGGTCCTCCCTTTTACAACTTTTATGCGTCTATCATTTATTTATATGATAATTACTACTATTGTAGAATTTTATTCATATTTTAACGCAGTCAACATGGCCGCCATTATACGAGATCTTACTTCATCACGAATTGGTAGCTGGAAGGCAAGTGTATCACGTGTCAGTGCACTAACCATTATTTTTGCTTCTCGTTTTGTAATCAATTTCTCCTCAAGCATACGGTCTAAAATATCAATACATGCTTGCTGCGTTACTTTTGGTTGAATCATCTCGATAATTTCATCGATTAATTTAGCCTTATCATCATTTGTGATTCGTGTGATACGTATATATCCACCACCACCACGCTTACTTTCAACTAAGTAACCCCGCTCAATTGTAAAGCGTGTATTAATAACATAATTAATTTGAGAAGGGACACATTCAAATTGATTTGCTATTTCACTTCGTTTTATTTCTACTATATTTTGATGATTTCCTTGTATAATTTGTTTTAAGTATGCCTCAATCACATCCGAAATATTTCGCATTTGCCTCCTCCTTAAATTGACTTTGACTAACTTTGACTATGTATTCATTATACTATTCCTATATTTTCTTGCAAATATTATTTCTTATTGTATTTCATTCACTTTCTTAACAAAGTCAACTTCTAACAAGGAGTAATATAGCTCTGTTTTATCTAGTGAATCTCTCCCTTCCATCTCAACAAAAACAACATGTTCATCCTCTTCGTCACGATTAATTTCTAATTTGCGAATTTTCGTATGAAATTTTTCGATACTAATAAATAGATGACGTAATTCCAATTTTTTATCTATTACTATTTGAAAGGAAACAAGCGATTTATGTTTAGAGATCCTCTTTTCAAAGTTATTTAAAAATATTAAACTCAATAAAATTATTATCGTCGTAAGTATAGCCTCTTTATACATACCTACCCCAACAACTAATCCCAATCCAGCTACTGCCCAAATAGACGCAGCTGTTGTTAACCCTCGAATAGTCATTCCATTTACTATAATTGTTCCTGCCCCTAAAAAGCCAATTCCACTGATAACATAAGATGGTATACGTGCGGGATCAAAACGCACAACATCGCCGTATTCGTTAAGATAGGATGTAAATCCATATATCGATAGAAGCATCATCAAGCACGCACTAACCCCAACTAATATATGTGTTCTAAAGCCAGCAGAATGTTGTTTTATTTCTCTTTCAAATCCAATTAATCCTGATAAAATTAAAGCAATAATTATTCTTGTGCTCATTGTCACAAATTCTTGATCAAAAAATTCTTCTATACCATTCATATTATTTAGCTATTGAAAAGCTTAATCCCTCCTTTTTTTATTAAGTTATATTGTATGTTTACCTTTACCCTTAAATGTTAGTTATTCAACAGGTTTTTTCTAAATATCCTCTATTTAAAATAGATCATCTTAATAGATGACCTACTATAATTTTTTATTCTGTTTTAAGCCATGAAACAGACATTGTACCAAAACCCGTGTGTACGCCTGCAACAGGAACTAAAGTTTCAATTTTAAATTGAATAGAGTGATGAATTTTTTCCAATTCACTTTTCCAATGTTCCGCTTTTTCTTTAACACCTGCATGTAAAATACATACTTCTTTCACATGGTGATCTGTAATTGCTTTTTCTACAATTTGAAAAATTTTACGTGCTGCTTTTCTTTTACTTCTTATTTTCTCTTGAACAACTACCTTTCCATCTTCAAATTTAAGCAATAAGTTTATTGATAGCAAATTAGCAAAAGCGGCTTGGGTTGTACTAACTCGACCACTTCTTTTTAATTGCTCCAAACTCTCAGGTAGTAGATACATCTCTGTTTGTTCAGGGTAAGTTCGTAATATTTGTACAATCTCTTCATAGGTTTTTCCATTCTTCTGAAGTTCGATTCCATTAGATATCATCTTTCCCAAAGCGTACGAACCTATCTTAGAATCAATAACTTCTACCGGGAAACCAGCCATCTCTCCGGCACTTATTGAGCTTTGATATGTTCCAGTTAAGGCACTAGAAGCGTGTATAGCAATACCAAGATCATATTCCTCTTTTAATTCTTCATATAAAGTAACAAATTCACCGAAATTAGGTTGACTAGTTTTAGCGCCCTCTCCATGTATTTTTAGTAATTCATATACTTCTTCTTTTGTTATATCTACGTCTTCTCTATATGAAATACCATTTATATTCACAATCATTGGTAATACATGAATGTTATTTTGTTTAATAAATTCTTGTGATAATCCACACGTACTATCTGTTATCCAGGCTATTTTTTTCATTCTAATCTCCTTTTATTTTAACTTTGTACTACTATAATTAAGATATCATGAAAATGTTATAAAAAACAGTTAAACATAAGATAACTTTTACTTGAGATAAGTAAAATCGACTTAATTTTAACCAACTATTTGTGTCTTTCAAGACTTATTTTTGATCAACTCTTAATGTATACCGTTACCAATTCTCCTGTTTTGCAGTCTTGTCATCACTTTCTTTAAACCATTGATTAAGCTTATTTTTCAATTGGTATGCTTCATCTAACGTTTGTTTGAAATCTTGATAGAACAAAGGGCACCACCGCATTTAGTATAGAGCCGTGTTTCAAATAAAAAAATCCCTTTCGAAATAAATTCAAAAGGGATTTTTTAGGTTGCCTAGCGACGTCCTACTCTCACAGGGGCAAGGCCCCAACTACCATCGGCGCTGAAGAGCTTAACTACTGTGTTCGGCATGGGAACAGGTGTGACCTCTTCGCTATTGTCACTAGGCCTTCACAATGAAGGTCAGTTTGACGTTGTCACAGGACGTGACGTCCTTAGTCGAACATCCATTTAATTGAAGGATGCACCTTCAAAACTAGATAAGACAGACAAGTATTCATATTGTTAAATATATAATCCAGCTACAACTCCCAGCAACTAGCACAACTTCCTTCGCCTTCGTACGATAAGTTAACATCAATTCGCTATGCTCATTGTGTTTCCTTTATCTCCTACGGTTCAGTCCAGTTTGTACGTTGCTAAACGGTCGTTTTCGCTTTTTAAATATAGTTAAGTCCTCGATCGATTAGTATTCGTCAGCTGCACGTGTCACCACGCTTCCACCTCGAACCTATCTACCTCATCGTCTCTGAGGGATCTTACTCTAAAAGATGGGAAGTCTCATCTTGA